>NZ_JADGMV010000001.1 GCF_015234355.1 Psychrobacter sp. NG25
GTCCGATGGTACCAACGTTGACATGCGGTTTTAGACGTTCAAACTTGGCCTTTGCCATGGGTATTTCCTCTTTTTTTTGGTGAATCTTTATCAATCAAAGATCAGTGAATAGCTGTTTGACGGCTCATGATGCAGGTAAGACCATCAAACCGTTGACGCTATGGTTTATCTACTAAAACTATTCTGTAATCTTGCTAAAATCTATGCGCTTCAACTTCATACAGATAAATATTATACTTACTTTTCAATCTATTGAACATTGCTAGCTATTATATAACATCGCTGTTGCACTAATTTATCTTACTGTAGCTCATCTACAAATAAACTTAGTATTTATTAATAAATTGACAGCACTAAAGGGCAACACCTCAGTGTCACCCTTAAATCATTAATTGCTGTACTGTATTTATAATGTTCAATATCCTATGCTTTCGATATCGATGCAACGCTGTTTAAAATAGCAAAGCAAACACAAAAAGCTTAAACAATAAATGGAGCTCATATCGAGAATTGAACTCGAGACCTCTCCCTTACCAAGGGAGTGCTCTACCGCTGAGCTATATGAGCATGTTTTTAATAACTACAGTAAAAATAATATTGTAGATTTACTAAAAAAATATCACGACACAGTTATCATAAACTGATTATCGTGATTTATTATTGATAATTTTTGCGATGGTGTATATATGGAGCGGGTGGCGGGAATCGAACCCGCGTCATTAGCTTGGAAGGCTAAGGTGTTACCATTATACCACACCCGCATTTACTCTTATTCTAAATGACTCTAATCGAGAGTCTCTAAATATATAGAGTATGCTTGGCGCTATGACAAACTTAGAAAATATGGTGGTGGGAGAAGGATTCGAACCTTCGAAGCTTTCGCGACAGATTTACAGTCTGTTGGGTTTGACCGCTCCCCAATCCCACCTTAGGTTGCTTTAAACAAAAATGGCTTTAGTTTAAGACATATTCATAAAAAGCTACTTTAAGAGAGATGGTGCCGACTGCCGGGATCGAACTGGCGACCTACTGATTACAAGTCAGTTGCTCTACCAACTGAGCTAAGTCGGCTTGTTCTCTTAAAGTGGTGGCTATTCTATCAAATATTTTGAGATGCGCAAGCTCTTTTTCATCTTTTTTTCAATTATTTTAATAAAAATATTTAAGCTATTGATTAAATTAGTATTTTTATAAATAAAGATATGGCATTAAATTGGCTTTTTATTCAAAGCATTTGTTTTTGCCAAACAGATGGCTATTTAACTAGCGAATGTGCAAACCATTACACGCCATTTTTACCGCTTTTAACAAGGCGAGTGCTTTTTTATTAGTCTCATCCCATTCAGCTTCTGGAATAGAATCAGCGACGACACCCGCACCTGCTTGGATATGGATTTTGCCACGACGCATAACAGCCGTTCGGATAGCAATAGCGGTATCCATGTTGCCATGCCAGCCCAAATACCCTACTGCACCACCAAAGACCGTTCGACGTACTGGCTCTAGCTCATCAATGATTTGCATGGCGCGGATTTTGGGCGCCCCTGTCAAGGTACCCGCTGGGAATGTCGCACAAAAGACATCCAGTGCGTCTTTGTCAGGCAATATCGTCCCCTCAACGTTAGAAGCAATATGCATCACTTGTGAGTAGCGCTCAATAAACATCTTTTCGGTCACCTTAACACTGCCGTATTCACAAACGCGGCCAATATCATTGCGACCCAAATCAATAAGCATCAAATGCTCAGCAATTTCTTTTTTATCATTGAGCAGTTCTTGCTCGAGCGCTTCATCTTCTACTTGGTTTTTCCCACGTTTACGAGTGCCTGCTAATGGTCGCACCGTCACTTTACCATTTTCGATACGTGATAATATCTCAGGTGAGGCCCCTATAATATCAAAACGCTTGTGATCGTCTAAGGTGTAGCCATGCACCAAAAACAGATAAGGTGATGGATTCAAAAACCGTAGAGCACGATAGATAGCCAGTGAGTCGCCTGTATAGTCAGCCGTCAAACGCTGCGCAGGAACCACCTGCATAACATCACCTGCTAAGATATAGTCTTTAATCTTATCGACGTCACTACAGTACTTCTCTGCGCCTGTTTGTGAGGTAAACGTTGGCGTCGGCATCACTGGTGCGCTTAAGTTTGGCATCTCTGCTAACTTCTCTTCAATTTTTTCTAGTTCACGGATAGCGTTACTGTAGCCATCTTCACTATTGCAATTAGCATAGACGATGATAGATAACGTATTTTCTAAACTATCAAAAACTATCACACTCATCGAAAGCATCAACCACATGTCTGGCATCGACATGGGGTTGGGTGCGTCAGAAAGGCCTACGCTTGGCTCAATGACGCGTACCATGTCATAGCCAAAGTAACCTACCAAACCACCGCTAAAGCTCGGTAGCATAGCAATATCGGCTGCCGTTGGCATATTATACTGAGCCATCAGCTGACGAATATAATCAAATGGATCATCTACTACATTTACATCAGTCTGATCGTTTCTTTTGACCGTCATATTGCCATCTGTATATTGCAAAATCAGATCGCTACCCAAACCAATCATCGAATATCGTGCCCAGCGCTCACCGCCTACAACTGACTCAAACAAATATGCTGAACCATTCAGATCGCGTACTTTAGAAAATACAGATACTGGCGTCTGCGAATCCATTAGGCGTTTTTTTACCAGTGGTGCATGACTAAAGCCACGGTCTTTAAAAGACTGATATTCTTCAAAGGTCATCATAGTAAGGCTCTCTTAGCAACATATTGGCAAAAGATAAAAAGAATAGAAACAATAAAAAGGTATAGTCGGTTCAATGTCATTTGGATACAAGGAGGCCGAGTGAAAGTGCTACAAGTAGCAGACTAAGCGAGCCTAATACCGTATCCAATTTATAGAGGATTGACTATAGATAAAATATAGCGTCAACACTCTACTGAATGCTGACGCTATAGAAACTCGCTTTTACAGCTTAACCGCGACAGATATGAGCTATCTGGCTAGTGTTGTATAAGCGACTGTTAGTTATACGACGCCTTTATTAAACAACCATAACGCTAACCCAATAATGAGAATGGCAACAAATACCCATATAAACCAACCACCACTTGGTTTCTTCTCTATGTGTCCTGCATTGGCTGGATTGTTGACTGCCTGATCTGCTGCATTATTGCCTTCGGTACCAAGATCACGAGACTGCCCTAGATTGGCTGTACCGGAAAACTGTGCAGTGGCTGCTTGCTTAGCACGCAACACATCAGGATCAGCTTCTTCTTGCAGCTCAGTCGTCGTCGTTTTATCATGCTCTGATTCGACTACTGACTCTTCATTCACTGGCGCTTCAGATATGGCCTCTTCTTTTACCACTTCTTCATGTACAGCCGACTGCTCTACTAATGGCTCACTCTCGTCCACTACTGGCGATTCAGGCTCTGTCACTACTACTTCTTGCTCAGCCACTTCTTCTGCCATCACGGGTTCTTCTGCGACTACTGGCTCTTCTAGTGCTGCTTCTACTATAAGCTCTGGGGTATCTTCAATTGGTGCAGACTCTACACTTTCTGCGGCAGACAAGACTTCCTCAATACCTGTTTCTTTGACAATTGGCTCTTGTGGGGCTGATTCAACTGTTTCGATGGCATTCTCTGTAGGCACGCTAGCATCAGGAGTTTCATTTGTTGATTCTACTGCTACCTCTGACGCTGTATCGACAGCTACTGTCTTAACACTTTCGTCTGTAGCAGGCAGCATAGCTTCAATACCTGTTTCTTTCACCACAGGTTCATCGATGGTTGGGTGTTCAATAATGTACTCTTCGAACTCATCTGCTTTGGCAGTAGCCTCAACGATATCAGCTTCAGTATTACTGTCATCAGCAGTATTCATGCTATCCATTGCATCCTCTGCCGCTACAGGTGCTAACGACTCTTCTTCTACAGCAGTCACAGGCGCATTTACTAGAAAGCTAAAGCTGGCAAAGCCAATCGTGTCATCTACTTGCAATAGGCTTGACTGGTTGCCTTCGATACGCTGCTCATTGATAAACGTACCGTTTGATGAGTTCAAGTCTTTTACATATAACTGACCATCTAATACGCTGAGCACGGCATGATTGCGCGATACTTGCTTGCTGCCGAGTACCACATCATTGTCACTGCCACGTCCGATAGATAGGCTGTCATCGACCGTCAGGGTCAATTCTCCAAGCGCTTCTGTTAATGCATTAAGCTGCCAAGTGCTCGCTGATGGTGTCGGGTTTCCGCTGTCTATATTGTTTGTCATGATGCTATTCCTTATTTTTCTATTAAATTTCAAATGATTTTAGCTAAATTATTGCCAATTTTTAAAGCGATTTTGATGTTAACCGTTATAAATAATACCGTATCTATTTGCGCTATTTAATGATAAAACGAGGCTTGATAATACCGTCAAGCTTGCTATATGGAATACTTAATACGGGCATACCATAAGCATATGGACCAATAGAATAATGCTGATACCGAATGTCGATACCTTCATCCGTCAGCGTTATATTATCACTCAATGTAAACGGCCAGTTTTTTTCATAACTGCTGACATCGTCGTCCACCGTTTTAACCCACGTTTTATAAGAATCGTATGCAAGTGCTTCGAACTTTGATTTTTTACCTGATTGAAGCATATCATCAAGTTTAATTTGTTTTTTGGTGCTTAGATCAAATACTAAATATTCACTATAAGGCATGCCATGAGCACCACCAGTAAAGACATAGGAGTCAATTTCGAACAATTCAAAATCACTCACGTGACCTAAATATTCAGGCGTAACCATCAAGCTGTAAGCCCATGAACTGCCTTCAGGAATATCTATAAATTGTGAGCCAGCAAAGTCATCAATCGCTGCGTTTACCGCTGCCTGATTGCCTTTCGTTTCGATGGGTACTGACTCAGTAGGTTTACTATTGACGACTAACGCATTGATACGCTCATTCGTCGTATCATTTATCCAGCGATGATTGGTATTCAAATATTTAATATCAATCTCTGGACAGTTATCACGCTCTACACATTGTGCTTGTATGTTTTCTGGCAGCTCATAATTCAAATAATCGGTACTGCTAATGAGATTACCTGCATTTGCAGGTATAGCGACGACCCCTAGCAAAAAACCACTAGCCAATAGACCCATCAGACGTGCATGACTCGCTTTCATCGATGAGCGCAGACATAATGATGAATGATTAATATTAAACGGATTCGTAGCGTTCATATAGCCTCTTTCATAAACATACAATATTGCTTAACATTTTACCGTAACAATAATGAGTTATTGTAGGAACACTGTTTGTGTTTTAAAAAATTACCAGTTTTTGAACGCCTGGTACATAAACTATAGATAATAAAAAAGACACGGCTAGCGTGTCTTTAGAGATGAATCATATCGAGGGATAATGGATTTTAATGCTCACGAGTATTACTAAAAGTGATTTCTGGATAGCGATCTTGCATCAATTGCAAGTTAACCCGTGACGGTGCAAGATACGTCAGATAGCCACCACCATCGAGCGATAACTGGTCATGGGCTTTTTTCTTAAACTTGGCCAGTGCCACTTCATCATCACAGTGAATCCAGCGTACCGTTGCAATAGATACAGGCTCAAAGATACATTGAACTTTATACTCTTCTTTGAGACGATGCGCCACCACTTCAAACTGTAGCACACCAACTGCACCCAAGACTAAATCGTTGTTAATCTGCGGCATAAAGACCTGTGTTGCGCCCTCTTCACTTAACTGCTGAAGACCTTTTTGTAGCGCTTTAGATTTTAGCGGGTCTTTGAGTATCACACGGCGGAACAATTCAGGCGCAAAATGCGGAATACCGGTAAAGTTCAGCTCTTCACCTTCTGTGAAGCTATCACCGATCGAGATGGTTCCGTGGTTATGCAAGCCGATAATATCACCTGGATACGCTTCTTCTAACGCTTCACGGTCTCCTGCTAGAAAGGTCAAGGCATCAGCAATACGTACGTCTTTGCCCAAACGCACATGCTTTAGCTTCATGCCTTTTTCGTACTTGCCTGAACAAACTCGCAAGAATGCAATGCGGTCACGGTGACGTGGATCCATATTGGCCTGTATCTTAAAGACAAAACCACTAAAGTCGGTCTCAGTCGCGGCGACTTCACGCTCATTGGTCGGATGCGCTTTGGGTGGTGGTGCATATTTAACCAAAGTATCAAGTACCATATTGACACCAAAGTTACCCAGCGCTGTACCAAATAATACTGGTGTCATCTCGCCTGCCAAGAATGCTTCAACACTAAACTCTTCTAGCGCCATTTGTACCAGCTCAAGCGACTCCTCAAAGGCATCAAACATCAACGTCCCTAGACGCTCACGGATATCAGGATAATCATAACCTTCTCGGGTCTCAGAGACCGTCATCTTGCCGCCATTACCTTTTTGGTAAAAGTAGGTTTTGTTTTCAGTCAAGTGATACACACCAACGAAATCCTGTCCCATACCAATAGGCCAAGTCACTGGAATACATTTGATTTTCAGAACCGACTCGATTTCGCTCAGCAGCTCAAGCGGCTCACGAATTTGGCGATCGAGCTTATTAACGAATGAGATAATTGGCGTATCACGCATACGGCACACGTCCATCAGCTTGATGGTTCGCTCTTCGACACCCTTTGCCCCATCAACCATCATCAACGCACTGTCTACAGCGGTCAAAGTACGATAAGTATCTTCACTAAAGTCAGCATGACCTGGTGTATCTAGTAGGTTGACCATATGATCTTGATACGGAAACTGCATGACTGAAGTGGTAATAGAAATACCACGCTCTTGCTCCATACTCATCCAATCTGAGGTAGCATGGCGATCCGTCTTACGGCCTTTTACTTCGCCTACTACCTGAATCGCCTGCCCCCACAATAGCAGTTTTTCAGTCATGGTGGTTTTACCAGCATCGGGATGCGAGATAATGGCAAAGGTACGACGTTTGGCGACTTCTTTGTTTAGTTTCTTTGGATCTACGCTCATAATTTTTGGCTTCAACCTTAACTTCAAAAAGGCTGTCTTTTAGACAGTAATCTGAATAAATAGAATAAATAATGGGCATATTGTAGCGGATTTAGCGTCAGGGTGCAGAATTAGCGCACAAAAAATACTGCCGAACCGTCAAATAAAGCATATGGGAAAACTTTTAACGTCATATAATCACGTAAGATTTGAACAACTTATTGACTCAACTGATTTGCACAACCGAGCAGTCGATTGCTATCTAGCAAGTGATAATCGCTACGTCTTATTTTCCATTGAATACGCTTTAACGATAAAAAATAATTAGTGCGTGTCTTAAATTCAATCAATAGTCATCAAAATTACAAATTCACAGTATATACTTACGACTGACCTATATAGCTAGGTCAATGGTTTGTTATGCTAAATGACAAATTAAAACTTACTGTTTAATTATAAAAATTGATAACAAAAAAGGATGCATTATGAAAACTTTATATTCTACTAAAGCAACTGTTACTGGCGGCCGTGCAGGTTCAGCCAGCTTGAGCGATAGCGATCTCAGCATCAACATGGTGTCACCAGGCTCTGGAAAGGAAGGTAATAACCCAGAGCAGATGTTTGCGATAGGTTATAGCGCTTGCTTTGATGGTGCACTTGGTGCTGTTAAGCAAATGGAAAAAGCAAAGTTTGATTCAAAGACGTCGATCGAAGTTGACTTACTACAAGGCGAAGGACATGATTATAAGCTAGCAGCTAGAATCCATGTCATTGGTGAAAACACTGAACTGTCTGCTGATGAGTTTCAGCAACTGGTTGAAAAAGCACATCAGGTATGCCCGTATTCAAAAGCAACACGTGGCAACATCGATGTAGAATTGACTTCAGAAGTAAAATAATACAAGCTCGACGGTTAATCAGCTTGATTGTTGAAACTGTTTGACTGTTAGACTGTTAGATAAGCTACGAAATAAAGAACTCAGTTCACGCTGGGTTCTTTTTTTATGGCCAAACCAATTGTCGTACCACGCGCATCATTCATATCAATAGGTGATATTGAACATCTCGTAACGGTTAAGCAGTTCGGCACACACTGATTTTATCGTTATAATAAGCACATATTTCTATCTAATAGCTGATAAGTGACCTTTATGACTGATCCTATGACCGACTCCATCACCGACAGTGACCACAACTCCCATCAAGCGATTGATCCTGCCGCATTACCAAACTTTGAGACCATGCCCAATGTAGCGACGATGGACACCAGTCACGTCGATAAAAACCAACCACCTTTTATCTTGGTTGATGGCTCTTATTATCTGTTTCGCACTTATCATGCCTTACCAAAGACCATGCAAAACTCGCAAGGCCTGATAACCAATGCCATCCGTGGCACGCTCAATGCGCTGCTCAAGCTGATGCGCCGTTATCACCCTACGCATATGGCCGTCTGTTTCGATACCAAGTCACCGACTTTCCGTCACCATATGTCTGCTGACTACAAAGCAGCTCGCCCGCCCATCGACGTAGAGCTAGTAGAGCAGATTCCTTATATCCATCGTTTGGTCACCGCCTTAGGTCTTCCCCTGTTGCGTATCGAGGGTGCAGAAGCCGATGATATCATCGGTACACTTGCGCACCGTGCTGTCGCTGAAGGTCATCATGTCGTCATCTCAACTGGCGATAAAGACATGATGCAACTGGTCAATGACTGCGTTATTTTAGAAGACAGCTTCACTGGTAAAATTACTGATACAGAAGCCGTGATTGATAAATTTGGCATTAACCCAAACCAGATGATTGATTTTTTGACGCTAATGGGCGATGCCTCAGACGGTATCAAAGGCGTGCCTGGTATCGGTAAAAAAACGGCAAAAGACCTACTCGTTGAGTATGGCGATATCGGCAATATGTTAAAGCATATTGGTTTTATCAAAGGTCGCGGTGCCAAAGGTTTGATTGAACACGCCGATGACATTCCGTTTAATAGAAAGCTTGCCACCATCGTGACAGACTTGGGTATCGGTCAAGACTGGAATGATTTGAAAATCAATACCGATCCTTGTGCTCATATAGACGAATTACGCGAACTGTATAATGAGCTTGAGTTTAGAAACGAGCTAGCGTCTCTTGACCACCCAAACCACCCCGCCAATGGCAACGGCTCGCAAAGCGTCGCTGACAGTCAAGCGAATGCCGAATCACAAGCGCAAGTAGCCAAGTCACTACAATCAAGCAGTATTGAGAATATCCAAGATAGCAAAGTGCATGATAGAGCATGGCATACAGTGCTCGACGAACCAGCTTTTGAGAGTCTGGTTAAGCTATTAGAGTCTGTACCGCATTTTGTCATTGATACTGAGACCACTAGCATCTATTGGCGTCAAGCTGAAATCGTCGGTCTATCCTTTGCTGTGCAAGCACATGAAGCGTATTATATTCCGCTTACTCATAGTCTAGAAGGTGACGAGCTAACGGCCAAACAGCTCGACCGTGATACCGTTTTGACACGCTTAAAGCCCATTTTGGAAAACCCAAATATCGGTAAAATTGGGCAACACCTAAAATACGATGCCCATATTCTTAGTCATTATGATATCGATCTGCTCGGTGCCATTCATGAGCAACCCAATAACTGGGCCATGGACACCATGCTTGCCAGCTATGTGATTAACGCTGCCGCTACTCGTCATGGCATGGACGATTTGGCACGTCATTATCTACAAACGCAGACCATCAGCTATGAAGACGTCGCTGGTAAAGGCGCTAAACAAGTTACTTTTGATCAAGTCGCCATTGATATCGCCAGTGACTATGCTTGTGAAGATGCCGACATTACTTATCAATTATTTGAGGTATTTAGCGTCGAGCTAGCGAACGATGCCAATAATGCCAAGTTGCTACATGAGTTAGAGATTCCAACGGCAGAGATACTGTGCCAAATGGAAGCAAACGGTATCTTAATCAAGCGTCCATTCTTAAATGAGTTATCAAAGCGCTTTGATGAAGAAATTATCGCACTTGAAAAACAGGCTTATGAAATCGCTGGCGAAGAGTTTAATCTTGGCTCACCAAAGCAATTAGGTGAGATGTTGTTTGAAAAGCTTGGCGTTGCTGGTGGTAAAAAAACCAAATCAGGCCAGTACTCTACTGGTGAAGCGGTATTGTCAAAAATCGATCACCCATTGGTCGATATCACGTTGGAATATCGCGGGCTGTCTAAACTAAAAAGCACCTATACCGACGCGCTCGATAATGTGGCAGATAGCGAAACTGATCGTGTGCATACCAGCTATCATCAAGCACTGACCAGCACTGGACGCTTGTCTTCGACTGATCCCAACTTGCAAAACATTCCTATTCGTACCGCAACTGGGCGCTTAATTCGTCAAGCCTTTATCGCTCCAGAAGGCCGCATGATTCTCGCAGCGGATTATTCACAAATTGAATTGCGTCTCATGGCGCATTTTTCAGGCGATAATAACTTAACGCATGCCTTTAACGAAGGGTTGGATATTCACGCTGCAACTGCCGCTGAAGTGCTTGGCAAAGATGTTGCAGACGTCACGTCAACTGAGCGCCGTAATGCCAAAGCCATTAACTTTGGATTACTGTACGGTATGAGTGCTTTTGGACTTGCCAAGCAATTGCAAATGAGCCGCAACGAGGCGCAAGACTATATCGACATGTACTTTGATCGCTATCCGGGTGTCAAAAATTATATGATCAATACTCGTGCCAGCGCTCACGAACAAGGCTATGTCGAGACAATATTAGGCCGTAAACTCTATACGCCTGATATCACCCACAGTAACCGAATGGTCAAGCAAGGTGCTGAACGTGCTGCGATTAATGCGCCACTTCAAGGCTCAGCAGCAGATTTAATCAAGCTTGCTATGATTGCCGTGGATAAGGTATTGCCAAAAGATCAAGCCAAGATGCTGCTACAAGTCCACGATGAATTGGTGTTCGAAGTCGATGGTGATAAGGTCGATGAGATTAGCCAGTTGATTACTGATGCGATGCAAGATGTATTGACAGTTACTGCGGTTGAAAAAGGCTGGAATGTGGACTTTGCAGTGCCATTATTGGTTGAGACGGATAGTGGTCAGAACTGGGATGAGGCGCATTAATAATTGCAGCATAGAATTTATTCTACGTACTCTTTAATAAAAAAGGTTAGGCATTTTGCTTAGCCTTTTTTACATTCGAAGACCTATTGAGTAATGCTTTGATATCAGCAATAGCTCCTTTCTTCATCACGAAATATAAACTCCCTTGCTATGCAGCTATAAGTAAAAGTCATCCCTCGCTCATCAGAAGTAGAACATTCCTAGCCACAACCTCCCTATAATTAACGACCTATGGCATAATACTTTTGTTTACCATTTTCAGAGACCAAAACAATTGAAACCCTTCATGACGAAACCAGCAAACTTTAACACCTGTACCGTTTATATAATTGCCAGTTTAGGTTTATGCACGCCAGTATGGGCGGATGCTACGCCCATTACAGATTCAGAATTGCTAGCGTCTGTAAATACAGAAACGGCTTCGTCATCTAATGATAACGATCCCAATCGCGATGAGACTCTTAATCAACTTGGCTATCAACCTACTGAAGAACTTGTCGAGCAACCTTTTCCATCAGTACAAGAAGAGCCAGGTTGGACAGATGAACGCCGTGAAGATGTTCAAGACCAATTGCATGAATGGGCACATAAAATGGACGGCTGGTTTGGAGAGCCCGATCCAAAAAAGCCTGCCAAAGCCAGCTTACGAGTAGTGCTAGATACACGTTGGGCTAATGACCCCAAAACAGGTAGCTATGTCACCGTTGAACCTAGGATTCGTGGCCGCTTGCAGTTACCTGTGCTAGAAAGACGGTTAAGCCTGATTATCGGTGATGAAGATTTGGATGACGATACTTTTTTAAAACAAAGCACGACTGGTGACACTTATCAAGCTATCAACAATGGAGACCGACTTATCGACTCTCGAAAAACTCGAGAAGACAACGCCTCTATTGCACTGCGTTGGTCACGTTTTAATGATGAAATCGAAGAACAGTTAGGCGTCAAAACAGATGTCGATGTCGGGGTTCGCTCAATCGATGATCCTTATGTCAAAGTAAGTATCGACAAAGACTGGTACGAAGGTAAAAAGCTGGACATCAGCACCGATAGCTTTTATCGCTACGGGCTCGATAGTGAACACTATGCCAAAGGCGCACTAGAACTACAATATGGCAAAAGCGATAATCGATTTATCAACAACCGCACTACCGTTCGCTATCGCAATGAAGATGATGACGAGCGTAAAGATTGGAATAATGATCTCAGACAAGTCCATTATTTAGGCCATGAAAAACAATTGTCCTATGGTGTCTCTGCCAGCGGTTATTTTGAGAGTGATAAGTCAGGGATAAACAGTTATGGTCCTGCTGTTAGCTACCGCCAACCTATCTGGCGCGAGTGGCTTTATGTACAGACAGAGCTAAATTACTACAATGATAAAGACGAAGATAAAGACCATTACCCTTCTGCCTTACTACGCATGGAAGCTTTGTTCTAACCCTACTACCAGTCAAGTTTTCTGAACCATAATCAATAACAACAATTGCTAGTTATATTTAAATTTAAGAGCATTAGGCTACCTAAATTAACAATGCATTATGACCGATTAGTTATATTAATTAACAACATCAGGTCAAATTTGGCGTTATAGTAGCGGCCTATTGAGTTATATATAGCCAAATAATTTTCGTTCTAAAGTGAGCCCATGGGCTCACTTTTTGTATTTTATGAATCAGGAGACCACCATTATCACTGAAAATAGTATTATCGAAATTGGTGAAGCCATTATCTTAACTTTATGTTTGCTACGCTGCTTACAATATTCAGTACAAAGCCGCGTCCTACAGGGCCGCCGTTTTTGGCTTGCCTCTGTTTTAGTTTTCTTCAGTGTTATTCGTAGAGAGCTGAGTTATTTGTCTGATTTATTGGTACCAGAAGACTTTATACTGCTCGGCTATTCTTACGACTGGTGGGAAGACAGGGTATTACTGGTCATCATTGTGGCGACGCTTATATTGCTAGTCCGTGCGCGGCATTATTTTTGGAGTGTTCTGAAAAATGTCCCAAAATCGTTATATTTGGGTGTTGCTGTATTAGCTGTGCTGCAGTACATGGGTGAAAACGCGATTATGTTCCCACATGAGTTTGGCGAGGTCGTCGAAGAGCTGTCAGAGAACGTCATCTATATGATTGCGCTGATTTACTTGTGGCGATTCAAATTATCGACGTTTGACAGCATATCAAGCAATCAGCAAAAATTTACCGTGCTGAATCGACAATAGCGGCAAATAATACCTATTAATTTGTGATGCAATTAAATTCTATTAGAAGTCATCACGATATAGTTCTCATCATGTGAGTATTGCCATATGTCCATCGCAGAGTATCAAATCAGTACTGCTGTAGTGTTTGAGCTATAGTTTGCTATACTGAAATGCAAACACCAAAAACAATGACAATTGTGGCCATCCTGTTAGTGTTGTCGCTCAGTATTGACGTCTGGCATTAACTTTTAATTTACAGCATCTGAATAACTATTGAGTGAATGACTATGAACATATTGATTACAGGCGCATCACGAGGCATTGGTCTGGCAACAGCAAAAAAGCTGGCGGCAAAAGGCCATAATGTTGGGCTATTTGCTACTAACACCACTACGCTTGAACAGGCGATTACCGATAAAGCATTTAAAAAATCGCTGAAACAAAAGCGTGTGATAACGGGTCAGCTTGATGTTACTCAGCCTGACTCATGGGACAATGCTATTACTCAGATGATCGATAATTTTGGCAGTATCGATGCGTTGGTTAATAATGCTGGTGTACTGGTCACTGGCGCATTACCGACGACTAACCTAGATGAGCAACTGGCTCTCATTGACGTCAACTGTAAAGGCGTACTCATTGGCTGTCATAAACTGGCACCTTATTTAGCCGATAATAAAAACGGCAAAATCATTAATGTATCGTCTGCGTCTGCTATTTATGGTCAGCCTGAAGTTGCGAATTATGCTGCCAGTAAGTTCTTTGTACGAGGTCTTACGGAAGGACTTAATATCGAGTATGAAAAGTTGGGCATCAAGGTTATCGATGTCATGCCGCTATGGGTCAAATCTGACATGACAGCGGACATCGAAGTAACCAGTATTGATCGCCTGGGCATCAATCTAGACGTCAATGATGTCGCAAAAACCCTATGCAAACTCACCACAAGTCCTAATCGCAAGCTTAGAAGCACGCATTACTCTGTCGGCCTGCCAGCTAAGTTGTTCCAGACACTAGCACAAGTGGCCCCTGACTCGTTGATACGTTGGGTAAATACTAAAGTGGGTGCATAGTAGCTCATCAAGCTAGCAACACTACGCTCATTAAAGTATAAAAAATGGCTACCGAATTTCGGTGGCCTTTTTGCTTACTAGGGCGTGTCCTCATTTTATAAATTGCGCCTTATGTTATAAATTGTGCCTTACATTTTCTGAACATCCTGTGACACCTTAATACTATCAGTGATACCCATAACGCGTCACACTGATCATGATAAATAAGACAAATCACAATGATCAATAATAATAAGGAAAGCACTATGGATAACATTAAAAGCCCATTACCAGAAGAAATGGATCATATAGAAGGCGATACAAACCTCAATGACAACAGCCAAGAAATTGATTTAGACAATCCGATGTTGCATACCACCGACAACGATGATGCGATTGATAACAGTGTAGGTTTTAATAACTCCGAAGCAGGCAGTGGTGCGACCCAAGGACTGACACCTGTGCATCGTCAAAATATTGATGAATCGCGTGTCGATGAGATCTTAGTCCAAGACAATCTTGATGACAGCGATTATCCAGATGCGATGGATATCGCTGATAGAGAAGCGGCTGAACGTAGCAACGATGATGATTTTTAGCAATTAATACGGCTGTTAATACAACACTTTGGTCAAAAAAAAGCACGCTTAATTATATTAAGCGTGCTTTTTTATCGATCATAAAATAGATTAGATTTTGCTAAAAACCACCTTCACTAAACATGACTTACGCCGCTGATAACGGCTGATCGGTCCACACATCGCGATAACTGGTGTAATAAGTAATCATACCTATTGGGAGCAGTATTAGAATACCCAGTCCCAATGTAAAGATGACGGCTAATATCATAATTATGGGAGCAACTATCCAAAAAACCAAAAACGGTAGAATGTTTTTTAAACAGCCTTTAAAGCTCATTTTCATCGCTCGAACAGGTTCAATGTCGTGAAGTACAATTAAAGCAGGTGCAAACCAAATGGCCATTAATACAGGGAATAACAGTAAAAAAACCAATAAAGTCCCTATCGCCATGCCTACAATCGCAACATCACTTGACTCTTGAGCTAAGGATGCAAACATACTGCCGAATACGATCAGCATCGGTATCATCATGACAATCATAGCCACTAGATACAGTACAAATAAAACAATTAATGGCATAAGATGAGTATTGAAGGCCGAAAAGAGATGATCAAATTTTAACTCTCTGCCCGTAGCTTGGTCAGCACAGCCCTTTATGATTCCACCAACAAATACAAAAGATATGAAAGGGAAAATAAAGTTTATCACAGGGACACTACTACCAATGACAGCGATGATTAGGTAAGCAACACCAATCGCTAACCACAATAAGAATTGATCTTTAAATATTGCAAATGCCTTGGTAATCCAGTTTACACCCCATCCTGCTTGGCAAACTCGTGGTTCTGCTAATAACTGTGGCAACAAATTACCATATTCATCCATTGGCGGTAAGTTCGGTGGTTGGCCGTTAGGTTTTTGCAATGATATAGGGTTCAGTGAATCGTTCAAGCTAGACATGCTTATCCTCAAAAATAAAGTGGTACAAATATAAAATTAAGCAACTATGTAAAAATAGCAAACAGCACAAAACAAAAATCTGCTTGGCACATTGTTACATACCAGTAACAAAAAATCTCAACTTTATTCTATTGATATGACACATACAAAAAAATACCGAACATCATGTCCGGTATTTTTTATGACTTATTCATTATAGCCGTTATATCAACGACATCTAGCCGTCAAATTTAAAGACTAAGCCCAACCATCCAGTGTGCCTGCCCAACCTTTAACCAATGGCGCACTAAGCGCTTCAAGCAAATCAATATGCGCATCATCAAGATTCAAGGCTGGAATATAATGATACTCTTGCCCGCCCGCATGGAGAAAGTTCTCACGATTCTCAATCGCCAGCTCTTCTAATGTCTCTAAGCAATCTGCTGAAAATGCCGGACTAATCACTTGTACTGAGCGCACGCCAGACTTGCCCCAATCTTCTAGTACCACATCAGTATACGGCTTGACCCACTCTTGCTTACCAAAACGCGACTGGAAACTAATAATCCATTCATCCTCTGTCAGACCAAGCGCATGAGCGACTTGTGCTGCAGTACATTTACAACGCTTGGGATACGGATCACCTTTGTCAGCATAAGGCTGCGGAATACCATGAAAGCTAAACATCAGCTTTTCAGGCTTACCATGTACAGCTTGAAAACGACGAATAGAATCTGCCAATGCTTGGATATAAAGCGGATGCGCAAAGTAATCTTTGACAATCGTGTAATTCGGCAAGTTACGTTGCTTCAGTGTCCACTTCGTCAGTGCATCATAAACCGCGCCGCCTGAAGAGGCTGAATACTGCGGAAATAATGGCAAAATAACAAAATGATCAACCCCTTCACCACGTAGCGCATCCATGACATCAGGCAAACCAGGATTGCCATAACTCATCGCAGGATGCACAGACACACGAAACGGCGCAGCAGTATTGGCTAGTCGTGGCTCTAACATCTCAACTTGGCTTTTTAAAATCTTACGAATCGGCGAGTCGCCTTCCCAGATACTGGCGTATGCTTTTGCCACACGTTTAGGACGGCTGGGTAATACAAACAAGTTGAGAATAATCGCCCATAAAAATTTGGGAATCTCAATCACACGTGGGTCTGACAAAAACTGTTTTAGGTAACGACGTACAGCAGGTGCTGTTGGCTCATCTGGGGTACCTAGGTTCACTAATAGGACGGCAATACGTGGTGGCAGTTTAGGTTTCATAGCAGCACTATTTTATTAGGTTAATTAAAAAGAGTTCAGGTGAAAGATTATTAAGTCATTATTAAATAAATGCCTTATTAGTGTAGCATTTTATCCATTAATAACGCAGGGTAAAAGGGTACTTATACAATTTGATACTCAGTTGCTATTTGTTTGTTATCCAGCTATTACGCACCTATAGTTGATTCAGTTTAAATGAAAGATAAGGCAGCCGAGTGCGAAAGACCTAGATCGAAGGTTGTACTCATATGCGCATCACCATACAATAGGCAGGCGCATTATAAACACAGTGTAGGTAAGACAATATCGGCACAACAGTCTGTCGATGTGTTGCCATTTTTATTTTATTGATGATTGTTGTCTTGCGAGGTAGCTTTGAACGCACGCCCTGATAATACCAGTGACCAGTTCCCCACAGATACATCTGATTCAATTGACTCAACCAGTGCAGCTGGCACGGTGGGCTCAGTCGGAATTGTGACGCCCCAGATTTTTCATTTTTCTGAGCCATTGACTTTAGAGTGCAATCGCACCTTACCCTCATTCGATTTAATCATCGAGACTTACGGCACGCTCAATAGCGATAAATCAAACGCCATACTTATCTGCCACGCCTTATCTGGCAGTCACCATGCGGCAGGACTGCATAGTGCCGATGATAAGAAGGCAGGATGGTGGGACAATATGATTGGCCCTAATAAAGCCATCGATACCAATCGATTTTATGTGGTCTGCGTGAATAACATCGGCAGCTGTTTCGGCTCGACAGGCCCGACCTCTATTAATCCAGAAAGTGTCAAGTCAGATAGTAGCAGTACTAATAGTCACGACAGCGAACCACCTGTTTATGGTCCTGACTTTCCACTCGTCACCATTAAAGACTGGGTGAAAACTCAAGCCATGCTCTCAGATCGTCTCGGTATTGAGGTGTGGCACGCCATTGTTGGCGGCTCGATGGGCGGCATGCAAGCACTGCAATGGTCAGTCGACTATCCAGAGAGACTCAAACGCTGTGTCGTCATTGCTAGTACGCCAAAGCTCTCCGCACAGAATATCGCCTTTAACGAAGTAGCACGTCAGTCTATATTGTCTGACCCTGATTTCAAAGATGGTCGCTACTTACAAGCAGGCACCTACCCTCGTCGCGGGCTAATATTGGCGCGCATGGTTGGTCATATTACCTATTTGACCGATGATGCAATGAAGGCAAAATTTGGTCGTGATCTAAAATCCGGCAAGTTTATGTATGGCTACGATGTCGAGTTCCAAGTCGAAAGCTATTTACGCTATCAAGGCGAACGTTTTAGCGAAAATTTCGATGCCAATACTTATTTGCTCATGACTAAAACCTTAGATTATTTTGATCCGACGCGTGACTATCCATCAGCCGTAGCACAAGACCATACAGGGTCAGCAGCGCACATTGAAGACTCAATCGCGGCTTCCGTCGAATCTAGTAAGAACAGTACGCAAGTTGAGCTAGAAGATGCAGTAGCGACGCTAGATGAAATCGAAAATGATCGTCAGCAAGAGCTGTCTGCACTCAAAGCGGCCTTTGCTCATACTCAATGCCAATACCTAGTGGTCTCATTTACCACTGATTGGCGCTTTGCACCGGAGCGCTCACAAGAGATTGTCGATGCGCTAATGGCCACTGGCAAACCCGTCAACTATATCAATGTTGATGCGCCGCATGGCCATGATTCTTTCTTATTCGATATTCCACGTTATATGGGTGCGGTTAGAGGGTTTTTGACTGCACCGTTTATTTCTGGCAAAAATACCGCCAAAGGAGACCGCTCATGAGAATGGATCATCAACTGGCTGAGCGTTGGATTGCCCCGCACTCGCATGTACTAGATTTGGGCTGTGGTAATGGCGAACTACTCGCTCACCTACAACAAAATCGCGGTGTGACTGGCTACGGACTTGAGATTGACGAAGAAAAAATCAACGATGGCATCGCAAAAGGCTTGTCTATTATCGAGCAAGACCTCAATGATGGGCTATCGCGCTTCGCTGATAACAGTTTCGACACCGTCGTCATGGCCCGTGCGCTGCAAGCCGTGAAATCGCCTGATGTGCTATTGCTTGATATGCTACGTGTTGCCCGCGAAGCCGTCATCACCTTCCCTAACTTTGCCCACTGGCAAAACCGCCTGCATCTAGGGCTGAAAGGTATGATGCCTGTGTCAGAGGCACTACCTTACGAATGGTATAACACCCCAAACATTCATCTGTGTACGTTTAAAGATTTTGAGCAGCTCTGTGCCAAGCATGACATTCATATTGTCAATCGCTTTGCCGTCAGTGACTCTGAAAAAGGCCATACGCCACTGATGAAAGCATTGATTCGACAAGCTCCCAACCTGTTAGCAGACGTCGCTATTTACAGAGTAACTAAACGTACATCAGGTTAATATTAACGATGCAGACGTTTGCCTCTTAGCCTCAAAATATTGATATCTGAGTAACTGTATGATTTTGTTACAAACAATATTGGGTAAACTACCGTTAACTTAGGTAATTAGTATTTGAGTTTCGTAAACTTGGGTGTTAAGCTAGCAAAACAATGTTGGCCACGCCCTAATTCCGACCGTTTATCATGTCAGTTAAGGTTAACCAACCCTCAAACATTAAATATATTGCTAATAATTAGGTCAGTTAGTCTCGCTGGATGTCACCTAATTGTTATCGCCGTCTAAACCTCTTTAGCGGTGCAACTCTTTTGCTTATTAACTGCCTAATTTTGGAGCTGCTATGAAATTATTAAAAGCTGCGTTGTTTACTGCATTGTTCTCTTGTGCAGGTCTTGCCAACGCTGAGTTAATATCAAACGTACCACTTGATACGTCACGTTTTGAGCTAATGCCAATCAGCGAGCTATCTAGTCGTGCTGCCCAAGGTAATGACCATGCTCAGTTCTATTTAGCCAAGCGCTTACAGAAAGGTGAAGGTGTTGCACAAAACACCCAACAAGCCGTTCAGTGGTATACCAAAGCAGCTCAGCAAGGCGTTGCTCCTGCTCAGTTGAACCTTGCTATCATGTATTTGCGTGGCGAAGGTGTACAGCCTAACCTACAACAAGCCCGTGGCTGGTTAGAAAAAGCCGCCATGCGTGGTGATAACCGTGCCAGCTATACGCTTGCTTTGTTAGATGAAAAGCAAAAGAATTTGGTCGATGCTTATAAATGGTATGACTTGGCTGCCCGTGATGGCATGCTAGATGAAAAAGTACGCAACAAAGCTCGCGGTAAGATTGGTCAGTTGGCATTGAACTTATCAAGCTCAGACATTGCTAGTGCCCGTAGCAAAGCGGATACTTGGTTCCAGAGTAAGTAAATCTATAGCTATTTATTTTAGCAATAAAAAATCCAGCCTTTGAGCTGGATTTTTTATATTTAAGGCATTACACCCTTTAATATTACTTCTCAACAGTACTGAACCATATTATGAAAAAAGTAATTTTTTGGATTTTTATCATGACTTGTATCACAATACAGTCATTTTTTATCTACTTCATAGCACAACCGCAATTCATTGAACGTTTTACCTCACTTTGGATAAGCTTTGATGTCGAACAAACAGCTTATACTAAGTTTGTTTTTAGTACCATTGAATGGTGGTCGATAGTTCCTGTTGTGTGTTTAATACTTGCGGTTATTACACTACAACGCCCATCAAAGCTTTTGTCAGCTTTAACACTCATTATTAGTCTCACCGGTGTGCTGGCTTTGGTTTTATCGATATATTCTACCGCCATGCTCATACCGATCGGAAGGTAGATTAGGACAAGACTTACTATTCTACATTCCACAATAATGAAGAACGATAACGTCTATTTGATAGCCACCTTTAAATCTTGGATTTTACGCCTACATTTTGCATAATTGTCGTGCATCTTCCTCATCTATGGTTGAATGCTCATTTGAAATATATAGCCAACTATAATGAGTGTGACAATTTAAGCATAGGAATATATTAGACAGTGTGGTATCCCTCGATACATAACGCTTTGTGACACTGCAGTACTCACTATCTGGAACTCCTTTTGGGCGATAAATATCGTATTTAGAGTAAAGGTTTTTCTGCCAATCAACCATCTGCTTCAATTTTACAACCATTTGCGACTTACAATGGGGACAGTTTTTTAGAACTGGCATTTCTACTTTATTGAATCGGCACTTACTATGGTTTAATACACCCTCATTATTTACATAATCAGTATTAATTTCAGAAAACCTTTTAATGTTAAATAAGGTATCAACACCAGCCTTGAACTCAACTTCATTATGTTTTAGGCGGTATAACACACTGTTATAATGAGATTTATACCTCTCAAATATTATGGAACCTACAAGAAATATCGCAATCAGATATAAGTCCATGATATCCGTCCAACTATATATTTTTGCCATAATTAAAAGAATTGCGTATAGCGACAGCCATGCGAAATAGGGCCAGTGATGTAAAAATGATTTAGATTTTCTATTTTCAACGATACTTACTTTGTTGATTTGATCTACATCAACTGGTTTCTCCGTCAAAAGACTGTGATTACAATGTGGACAAAATAGTATTCCTTTTTCGATTAAAGGGACAGCAAACGACTCATGACAACTTTCATGAGGACAAATTAGGTTTAAAACTTTATTAGGTTTTGTTTTTGGCATGCAATCTCTTATTCTCTACTCGTCACAAATTTTGCACAATTTATAGCTCTATGAACGATGAATTTTATTAATCTATTTTCGATAATGACGGCTAGAGTAAAGACCCTTAATTGCTTTCACAGGAAAATAAAGTAAACCAAAATGATGAGCAAACGTCTAATATAGCAAGCTCTACTCATAAGATAAACGCTTAAAAACTATCACTGCTTAAAGTAAATCACTCAATGGGTTATGTATACACTTAACGATGCTAGCAACTCTTAAACTATTCAAAATCTTACCAAAATTTGCTACACTACGCGCGCATTAGACAATTCCACAATTAGGCTAGTGTTATAACCCATTTTGAACTGACAAAGTCTATTTCAAATGAATGCGATATAATAAAGCCGAGTGCAGATTGTACCCAGAGTACATCAAGCGAGGATGACACAATAGCGTGTTTATTTGAATCAGACTGTTAACCCAACGCACTAGGTTTACGACCTAGCCAGCAGGAGAAAAACATGAGTAATACCCAAGACAGCACTGTAACTGATAACAAAGCAGCACCCGCCTACGACAGTGTCACTAACAATATCGTAGTTGCAGCACTCTACAAGTTCACACGCTTTGCTGACTTTGAGCAATACCGTGAGCCGATCTTAAATACCATGCTCGATAACGACGTCAAAGGCACTTTGTTAATTGCCGCTGAAGGTATTAACGGTACGATTTCTGGCACGCGCCAAAGTATTGATAACGTCCTCGAGTATCTGCGTAGTATCGAAGCGATTGGCACGTTTACTTTTAAAGAATCGTATACCAATGAGCAGCCGTTTTATCGTACTAAGGTGAAGCTCAAAAAAGAAATCGTCACTATGGGCGTCGAAAACATTGATCCTTTGCAATCGGTTGGTCGTTATGTAAAACCAAGCGAGTGGAATGCGCTAATCTCTGATCCTGATGTCATTCTGATCGATACTCGTAACGATTATGAAGTGCAAATCGGTACCTTTAAAAATGCTGTCAATCCAAATACGGAGACCTTCCGTGAGTTCCCAGAATACGTAGCAAAAGAGATGGATCCAGCTAAGCATAAAAAAGTCGCTATGTTTTGCACAGGTGGTATTCGCTGCGAAAAATCCACTGCCTATATGCGTGAGCAAGGGTTTGAAGAGGTTTATCACTTAGAAGGCGGCATCCTAAAGTATTTAGAAGAAGTACCTGCTAGCGATTCTATGTGGGAAGGCGACTGCTTTGTCTTTGACAACCGTGTATCGGTCAATCACAACTTAGAAAAAGGCAGCTACGAGCAATGTTTCGCATGCCGCATGCCTATCACTCAAGAAGAGATGCAAAGCAGTGCTTACATTAAAGGCGAGTCATGCCCGCATTGTATCGATAAAGCGACTGAAGAGCAAAAAGCCCGCTTTCGTGAACGTGAACACCAAATGCAATTGGCCAAAAAACGTGGTGAAGCACACATCGGTAGCGACGTGATAGATGTGATAGAGAAACGCAAAGCCGCTAAGGTTGAAGCACAACGTTTAGCCGATGCAGCAAATCAAGCCAAAAAGAAATAAACAGTCTTACTTCAGGCTAAACAAAAAAGAGAGGCTCTATTTATTAGAGCCTCTCTTTTTTTATAACAAATTATCAGTGTTACAAGGCAACCGAGTGCAGATGTATATGTAATACTTCAAGCGAGGTTAACGCTGTAACTCTTTTATAGTGGATTAACTATACTAGAATAAGATACGTACGCGGATAGTCTCTTCCACGTCTTTTAGCTGATCTAGAGCGGCACTTGAATCGTTATAATCCACATCCATCACCAGATAACCAACATCACCTTCAGTCATTAAGCTTTGCGCTAGAATGTTGATGTTTGCTTCAGCGAACAGACGGTTGATTTGTGACAATACGCCCGGTACGTTTTTGTGAATGTGCAGCAGACGATGCGAGTTTTCTTTGAACGGAACAGATACTTCTGGGAAGTTAACAGCCGTCGCCGTATCACCTTGATCAGAATATCGAACAAACTTATCTGCCACTTCTAGCCCGATGTTAGCCTGTGCTTCTTGCGTTGAACCACCGATGTGCGGCGTCAAGATAACATTGTCAAACTTACGCAGTGGTGATTCGAACTCTTCGTCAGCAGATTTTGGCTCTTTCGGGAACACGTCAATCGCGGCGCCCAATACTTTACCAGACTCAAGTACAGCGGCTAAGTCATCAATCTCTACACAAGTACCGCGTGCGGCATTGATGAAGTAGCTGCCTTCTTTCATTTGGGCGAACTGCTCAGCTTTCATCATATAGCGCGTGCTTGGTACATCAGGCACATGCAATGTCACGATGTCGGCAGTTGATAGTAACTCTTCTAAGTTACTTACTTGCACGGCATTACCTAGTGGTAATTTGGTCACGGCATCATGATAAATGACTTTCATGCCGAAGCTTTCTGCCAATACAGACAGCTGTGAGCCGATAGAGCCGTAGCCAACGATACCGATGGTCTTACCACGTACTTCATGTGAGTTGGTTGCAGACTTGCCCCAGCCGCCACGATGTACGGTGGCGTTCTTTTCAGGGATACCGCGATACAGCATAATAGCTTCAGCCAATACCAGTTCAGCCACCGAACGGGTGTTTGAGTATGGCGCGTTAAAGACAGGAATACCTAGGTCGCGAGCCGCTTCCAAATCTACTTGGTTGGTACCGATACAGAAGCACCCAATGCCGATCAGCTTGTGTGCATGCTCCAGCACTTCACGTGTCAGTTGAGTGCGCGAACGGATACCAATGAAGTGAGCATCTTTAATTTTTTCAATGAGCTCATCTTGATCTAAAGCTTGGCTGATATTTTCGATGTTATGATAGCCAGCGCCTTCCAATACTTTTAGAGCATTAGCATGTAGACCTTCAAGCAATAAAAACCGGATTTTGTCTTTTTGTAGTGATAACGCCATGTGGGAACTGTCCTATAATTGTCTTAAAATTATCTGCGCGATAATCTATGATGGATGAAACGAAAACAGTCTAGATATCTTACACAAAATTCGACGCCGATGTTAGCAGATTAGATGAATTATTGATTATCTATCCTGAATTTTTTTTATGCTATAGTGAATTATATCCTTCAGTGTTTATTAGTATGTATTGAACATTAGCGAATAGTTTCTTTACTATACTATTTACGCTTGTGCATGCACATGCCATCATATCACTCTATAATTACCACAATCACCAACGCCTACTGAGTTGAACACACTTACCTAAAGGTGCGGATGTCACAACAATGCGTAAGTCACTACAATTATGATAAGTATATTTCTATCAATTTAGCGATATAATAATCCCCTTTATACATAGCGCTTGTTTATACCGAGATTTGACCATGACTTCTTTATCTAGCCAAAGCACACCTGAAACCCATACCGCAGCTGTCCAAACTATTTTAAGTACTCTGATTGAGACTCATCAGTTTGATGCCAGCCAAATCAAAACTGACGCTGAGAGTTTAGAGCATTGGGGCAAAGACTGGACCAAGCATTTTGCGCCTGCCGCTGCCGCCATCGTCTTTCCGAAAACTACCGAGCAAGTGCAATCTATCGTCCTACTTGCCAATGAGCACAACGTCGTCCTAACGCCAAGTGGTGGTCGTACTGGTCTATCAGCTGGCGCAGTCGCCGCTAATGGTGAGATTGTCGTCAGTATGGATAAGATGAACCGTATCGGACAGTTCTATCCAGCCGATCGGATAGTTGAAGTCGAAGCCGGCGTCATCACTCAGCAGTTGCAGCAGTTCGCAGAGTCTAAAGACTTGTACTACCCTGTCGACTTTGCTTCAGCAGGCTCCAGTCAAATCGGTGGCAATATCGGTACCAACGCAGGTGGTATCAAAGTCATTCGCTATGGCATGACCCGTCAATGGATTATGGGACTGACTGTTGTCACTGGTAAAGGTGACATCTTGCAGCTTAATCGCGGTATGGTGAAGAACGCGACTGGTTATGATCTGCGCCAATTGTTTGTTGGTAGCGAAGGCACGCTAGGTCTAGTTACCCATGCCCAGATCAAGCTGGAGCGTCAGCCACAAGACTTAAACGTCATGGTGCTAGGCATGGACAGCTTTAACGATGTCATGAACGTGCTATCTGCATTCCAAGCGAAGATTGACTTGACCGCGTTTGAGTTCTTTGACGATGTGGCGATTGATAAACTGATGGCACATGGTCAAGTACAAGAGCCATTCGAGTCGCGTACCAAGTTTTATACGCTACTAGAGTTCGAAGCGCCTTATGAGCCAATTATGGACAAGGCCATGGCCATATTTGAGCACTGCATGGAGCAAGGTTGGGTCGTCGATGGTGTCATGAGCCAGAGCCTTGCACAGGCTGAAGAGCTGTGGAAGCTTCGCGAATACATCTCTGAGACCATTTCAGTATTCACCCCTTATAAGAATGACGTCTCTGTCCTTATAGGCTATGTGCCTGAGTTCATTGTTGAGATTGATGACATTGTCAGCAGTAACTATCCTGACTTTGAGGTGTGCTGGTTCGGTCATATTGGTGATGGCAACTTGCATCTCAACATCTTAAAGCCTGAGAATATGAGCAAAGATGATTTCTTTGCAGAGTGTCAGGTTGTCAATAAGTATGTATTTGAGACTGTACAAAAATATGGTGGTTCGGTATCTGCTGAACATGGCGTAGGCATGACAAAGAAACCGTATCTGAGTTATAGTCGCAGCGAGACCGAGATTGATTATTTACGAGAGGTCAAAAAAGTCTTTGATCCTAACAATATCATGAACCGCGGTAAGATTTTTGATATGTAGTGGGCTGCTTGCCTGAGTGAGTGAGTGAGGGCATGCTGAACGTTTAACCTATCCTCAATAAAAAAGACGCCAACCCATGAAGGTTAGCGTCTTTTTTTGGCTTATAAAAGCGATAATTTATAGATATAGTAGTATCAGCGCCACCACGAGTAATACACTTAAAAACCCTTGAATGATCAAAAAGGCTTGATGCGGCGCTGCGATATGGCGAAACATATTACCAAGTGCATTATAAGTAATACCTGCGGCTTTCACATGTGGCGGGCTATCAAAAGTTTTTATAATATGCAGAAATTGCTCAGTACGGACAGGGGACCAGCCATGCGGTGCGAATGGCAGATATGGTGACAATTGCGTGGCCTGATTTTTGGTTGCTGGTGACCATAACCAACGTTCCAAAAACAGCAAACGCATACGCCAGTCAGCAAAACTACGATGTTCTATGGTCTGTAAGAGCAGCACCTCAACATCTTTATGGCGGCTATCTGCAAAAATGCGTTGCTTTAGTGCATATACATGAGCCTTCTCACCTTCGATGCATTGCAAAAAGTGGCCACTACCATAACATAGCGTACCGGTGATGCCATGCTGCTGATTATAGTCACGTGCATGGCTTTCTACTTCGTCAAATATAGAGGCGCTTAAGCGTGAGGCAATCGTCAGGCTACTGACATAAACCAATTGGACCAGAGTTGAGTCTTCTATCTCGTCCCACGTACTGACTTTATCGGTGTGACTTAAGGGCATAATAAAAAAATCCTAAAAAGCCGTTTAAATACGGCTAAACAAAACAAGCAAAAGAAAACGATGCCCGAATAAAAAGATACTGACTCACAAAAACGTAGCAAATAGTTACCACGTTAGACTGTCATTGCTTGTGTAGCTTGCTATGATAACGAGCGACATAAAGCGACTAAGCTACCAAGTAAGAAATACTATATAAAAATGATATCGAATTAATATGAGGTTTTCTTCATACGTATTACCTGAAAATAGTAATAAACGATAGTGAAAATAGTCACATACAAATTTTGCGACTTCCTATCGTCATTTTCAAACAATCATTTTTAAGCGCTATCAACTTTAAAAACCATTGTGGCAACGCTGAATTTAACAGGCAAAATAAGATAAAATACACGCATAACTTATTGTAAATACAATGATAAATTATTGTAACGGTAATGTTTTGCGATTGGAATGTTTTTATCACTTTTTTATATAAAAACTTGCCAACGTGACTGCTAAACTCGATTAAGATAATCCATATATAAGGAAGGCGAGTTAAAATATGACAAATAGCACACTCGGCCAGACTGACCACGTATCAGGTTAATACAGAATTTACGCTGCCCTATTAGCTATGACTAATACCCATAAATATTCAAAACAGGAACATTATGAGCAAGATAGAAAAACTAGATGACCTTCACCTAACGATTGCTGAGATCAAGAAAAAAGATTACCCTCAATTAAAAGAATTGATGGACCGTGTCTATGTCAACTTAGGCGGCGCATGGTCAAAAACCACTATCCATACGTTGATTGATGCCTTTCCTGAAGGGCAGATTGCAATGTTTGATCATGATCAGCTGATCGGTATCGTTCTCTCTATGCGCGTGGATTATGCCAAGTTTTCTAACCCACATACTTATGACGATTTGATTGGTCAAAAAGAGATTATTAGAGACAACCCAGAAGGCGACGCTATCTATGGTCTAGATGCCTTGATTGATCCAGAATATCGTGGCTATCGCTTAGGACGTAGATTATATGATGCGCGCAAAGAGCTGTGTCGTCAGCTGAACTTCCGCGCGATTTTGGCCGGTGGTCGTATTCCTAACTATCATAATCATCAAGACCTCACCCCTGGCGACTATATCGATGCCGTCGCAGCTCGTGAAATCCATGACTCTGCGCTGTCATTCCAATTATCGAATGGCTTTATCGTCAAGCGTATCCTAACTGCTTATCTGCCAGATGATGCTCAGTCTAAAGGTTTTGCTACCCTGCTTGAGTGGGCCAATATTTATTATGAGCCAAAAGACTACAAGCCAAACACCCGTAAGTCTGAAGTACGTATCGGTGGTATCCAGTGGCAGATGCGTGAAGTAGAGTCACCAGAAGAGCTACTACAACAAGTCGAGTTCTTCGTCGATATCATGGCTGATTACAACTCAGATTTTGCCTGCTTGCCAGAGTTTTTCAATGCGCCATTGATGGGTCTATGCGAGTCAACAGATCAGAACATCGCCATTCGCTTTTTGGCAGAATATACCGAGTGGTTCAAAAACGAGATATCGCATCTAGCAGTCAGCTACAACGTAAACGTCATCTGTGGCTCTATGCCTTTACTAGATGAAGATGACACCTTGTATAACGTCAGCTACCTGTGCCGCCGTGATGGTACGGTTGAAGAACAGCGCAAAATCCATATCACGCCACATGAGCGCAGCGCTTGGGTCATCGAAGGCGGTGATGAAGTTAAGGTGTTCGATACTGATGCTGGGCGCATTGGCATCTTGGTTTGTTATGATGTTGAGTTCCCAGAACTTGCTCGTCTCTTAGCACTTGATGACATGGATATTTTGTTTGTGCCTTTTTGGACAGATACGAAAAACGGCTACTTACGTGTGCGTCATTGCGCCCAAGCACGCGCTATTGAAAACGAATGCTATGTGATGATTTGTGGTTCAGTTGGTAACTTACCGCAGGTAGAAAGTCTAGATATTCAGTATGCTCAGTCATCTATTTTTTCACCATCAGATTTTGCATTCCCGCATGATGCGATCATGGCGGAAACCACGGCCAATACCGAAATGGTGTTTTTCTCTGATGTGAACTTAGACAAACTAACCCATGTGCGTAACGAAGGCTCAGTTCATAACCTGATTGACCGCCGTGACGATTTATTTAGTCTAAAATGGAAGAAGAAAGCCAAAATTCCAACCAGCAAACTGACTGATGAAGAACGCCGCGAAAACTCAGGCAGCGTACTTATAGGCAATCCATTACAGGATCGCGCACAAAAGCCTTAATCAAGTGGATGAGAGAAACCACTTATTAACAACTATGTAATCAAATTTGTGAATAATACGGCTGACCTCTCAGCCGTTTATTTTTATCTACCAAAAATACATAGGACAAAAAAAGCCGCCACTATGACGACTGATACCTTAAAGAAAGATATTGCTAAAAAAACACCAAAGCAAAAAATACTGTCCATCGTTAAAACGGTGCTGTTATATAGTCTAATGTTTGTCGTGATTTATACAGCGGTCAACTGGTGGCGACAACCCGTTATGCCAGCCAATCCGCAGTTGCAATTGATGGACTATCAGGGACAAGCGGTTGATTTAGCCGCGCTGAGTCACGAGCAGCCGACACTGGTATACTTTTGGGGTACGTGGTGTTCAGTCTGTAGCTTCACCTCTCCAACGATAAACAAGCTGGCCGCCGCAAATAACTATCCTGTTGTTGCTATCGCCGTTCAATCAGGGTCTAACCAAGAGTTGCAGAGTTACCTGACTGAAAAAAACTTTAACTTTACAACGGTAAACGACCAAGAAGGTTATATCTTTAATGATTGGCAAGGACAAGTCACGCCTTCGTATGTCATTCTAAAAGATGGTGAGATGACGCAAGGACTGACAGGGATTCAGCCACTTTGGTCATTGAAGTTACGACTGTGGTTATCGTCTATTTTTTAATGCTTAATAGGATTAAGCCGCTTCGCATTCATTAGCATATATCCATACTTACCAATAAAAGCCTGCCTATCTCACAGATAAACAGGCTCTTATCAATACTTTATTGCACCAAACCTATATTTCTTACGACATAAAACGTTGTGCGGCAGGCATTTTTAACATTAGTATCCAATAGATAGCCCCAGCTGGAATCAAACTCGCATACCAAGAGACACTAGAAAAAGTTAAGGCGACGACTATACCTACAGCCATAGCAATGACTGCAGCCATATTTACCCCTCTGTAAGGACCATTTTCATCATAGAGCTTATCAAGATCCAGTTTTTGCTTGCGAAGGAAATAGTAATCAACCACTAAAATAGCAAATAAAGGGCCTAAAAATGCTGAGTAAGTCTGAATAAATAAGTTCAAACCTGCTGCGGATTCATCTTTTACAAGCTCCCAAGGAAACGTACCAAAGGCCATTAGTCCTACAAGTACAGCAGCGGTTTTATATTTAATTTTAAAAATATCCATCAAAGCATAAGCTGGTGGCACCACATTATTCAAGATATTGGTAGTCACCTGTGCAAAAGCAATAAATAGCATGGTAATAATGAGTAATGGCTTATTGTCTACCGCACTAGAAAATACTTTGATAGGGTCAACCTCACCCGTGGCACTGGTCACCATTAATCCAATTAGGCCCATGAAAAGTGTTGCTGGTAATATCGAGTTTGCATAAATTGCCACTTGACGAAATAAACCAACATCTTCTCTTAACTCTCGAGAGTAATCTGACACGTTTAGCATCATTGTGCTGTAAACACCCAAGAATAGCATCGTTGCACCCCAAAACGGTGCCCCCCATGTTCCTTCCACATTAATAAGATTACTCGATATCGCATCACCATATTTGTTAATAACACTAACAAACATGTAAATCAATGAGCCGATAATAAAGACCGACCCAATATTTTCAAGCCATTTAATACCATGGAAGCCAAGAACGGATAAACCAATTTGTAAAAACTGAAAACCAATAAAGAATGCGACAAGATTACTATAACCAAACAAAGCATCGGACACTAAGTTCAGTGCACCTGCGCCAATCCAACTTTGAAAACCAAACCACACAATAGCTGGAACTGAACGTACTAAGGCTGGAATACGGCTACCAGAAAAACCAAAAGCCGAACGACACTGCACCATGAATGGGATGCCATATTTATGGCCAGCGCGACCATTAATCATTAATGCAGCGCCAATGACTGTACAACCAATCGCAATAGCTAAGACAACTTGTAATAAGTTTAACGTACCGACCAGACCTGATCCGACGGTAAACGTACCAATAGACACACAACCACCCAGCCATGCAAATAAATAAGACCATGGGCCCATGATACGAGTGGTTTGAGGTGCTAGACTCTCTTGACCAATGGCCTTATGTTCAACAGAGTCTACGCCTGGCGTTACTGTATTACCTTTTATATTTTCCATTACCTTCTCCTTCCCTAAAAAGTTTATTGAAAAAATCTATAGTTCGGTTACAAGTTTCTTAGCTTCGAGTTGTTAATGACTTAATACATACTCGGTTATCCTTAATTTAACTTTTGATGGGTTGCGCATAAGCACCAACCTTGCTAGTTTTCAGACCACAGCCGACTAAGGCCTCAACCATACGTACTGCAACCGTTACTCCATCAATAACAGGAATTCCTGTCTCTTTCGTCAACCACTCTGTTAAATCAGCCATTCCCGCACAGCCTAATACCACCGCTTCGCAATTGTCTTCTTCTACAGCACGGAGAATCTCATCACGAACTTTTTCGCGGGCGCCTGAATTAGTTTCTTCTAGTGCAAGAACCGGTATGGCAGCAGAACGTACGCGTCTGCATCGGTGAGACAACCCATATCCATGAATCAACGCTTCGATTACAGGCACAGAACGTGGCAGTGTCGTCACTACACTGAACGAAGTGGAAATCATACTTGCCGCCTTTACCGCCGCTTCACAAATACCTAAGACCGGTCCTGAAAAAACCTCGCGGCATGCACCAATGCCCGGATCATCAAAACAAGCTACTACGACGCCATCGACGCCATCAGACTCAGCTTGTTGTAAGCGAGACAACAAACCTGGCACTGACATCGCTTCGTCATAGTGACCTTGAATAGAGGCAGGTGCATCCGTTCCAGAAGCACCAATAATAACGGTGCCAGTGCTTACTTTTCCACGAGCACTAGCCACAATCTTTTCAGTCATAGAGGCTGTTGAATTTGGGTTCATTACTAGAATTTTCATAAATACTCACTTTTTTATTGTGTTTAATATTAAAAGACAAAACATTGTTAACTATTATTGTTAATTATTTTTGTTAACAATACAATAGGTAACTTCATTATTGTTGTTAAAAAGAAGAGAGCACACTATAATTCCGGCTATGAATACATCAAAAACCAAAAACTTAACAACTCAAATTGATGAGATGCCAGAACAGGCGATCATTAACTCAATCACGTCTGCAGTATCAGAACAGCGCCTGCCTGCCGGAACGAAACTTGGTGAGCAGATACTGAGCAACTTGTTCAACTGCAATAGGGCAAATGTTAGACGTGCACTCTCGACCCTTGCTACTATGCATGTCGTACAACTACAACCTAATAAAGGCGCATTCATTGCAACACCCTCTCCTAAGGAAGCGGAAGATGTTTTCGAAGCTCGTCGTACTATTGAGCGCACTCTAGCTTGCAGTGTGCTCAAAAACGCTAATTCACAAGATATTACTAATATGCGCCGTATTATCGCAGCTGAGGCTGAAGCACGATCTCAAGGAAACAAACCTGTAGAACTGCGCTTATCACGAGAGTTTCACATGCAGTTAGCGACTATTGCGAAGAACCACGTGCTAGAAAAGTTTTTAACCGAGCTAACATTACGCACTACTTTGATTATTGGTTTATATAATGAAGCTGGTTCTTCTAATTGTGCAGAAGATGAGCATTTAGGTATTGTAAAAGCGATTGAAGCGAGAGACGAACAAAGACTTATTTTGTTAATTGATGAGCATCTTTATCATTTGCAGTCTAGTCTTAACTTTAAACATGCAACAAACACTTTTTCCACATTGGCAGAGCAGTTGACGATTGCTACAACTTAGCCGTGCTTTGTTCTGTGATTACTCACTTTGTGCCTTGAATATCTTAAGCATTTTGAATCAATTGCAGCACGTTGATACAAAATGCGACCACTTATGCATATCAAACAGGGTTTTTAAATTTCAAACACACCTTTTCCTGCTCAAAGTAGACCCTCATACGCCCTATTTTTAATCAGTGATTTACCCTATAATAGATGGCTTTGATTGCGTTAGTCGTCCTGACAGATTTAAAAATCGTCGTTTTACATATTGAATTGTATGACCATCTTTTTACTATATAACTAGATAAAGACACTACTTATGACCGAATCTATCGACTACAAAGACACGTTAAACCTCGCAGATACACCGTTTGCGATGCGCGCAAACCTTGCCAAACGTGAGCCAGATTGGCTGGCAGCTTGGGAAGCAGACGATGTGTATGGCAAAATTCGCCAAGCACGTATCGGTGCGCCTAAATATATTTTGCACGATGGCCCTCCATACGCTAATGGTCAGATTCACTTAGGTCATGCGGTTAACAAAGTACTAAAAGACATTATCGTAAAATCAAAAACGTTATCAGGCTTTGATGCGCCTTACGTACCCGGTTGGGACTGTCATGGACTGCCAATCGAGCAAAAAGTTGAAGCCAAGGTCGGTAAAGTCGGCAAAAAGGTCTCAGCAACAGAGTTTCGTGGTCTGTGCCGTGAGTATGCGAGCACTCAAATTGAATTACAAAAAACAGACTTCAAACGTTTGGGTATCTTTGGTGATTGGGACAATCCTTATCTGACCATGAACTTCCATCAAGAAGCCAATATCGTACGCGCATTGGCCAAAATCTATGACAATGGTCACGTCACTCGCGGTATGAAACCCGTCAACTGGTGCTTGGACTGTAGCTCTGCGCTTGCAGAAGCAGAAGTCGAATACCAAGATAAAGTATCAGATGCTATTTACGTAAGCTTTGATGTACTCGATACTGACAAAGTGGCTGCATTGGCTAACTTAGGCAATATCGCCGCCATCATTTGGACAACGACCCCTTGGACGTTACCTGCCAACCAAGCAATCGCCGTCAGCCCTGACAGCGACTATAGTGTCGTCGCGACTGAAAAAGGCAACTTTTTATTGGCCACCGACCTTGTCGAAACGGCAGTCCTGGAGCTTAAGTTAGAAAATAAAGGCATCTTAGCGACGGTATCAGGAAGCGAGCTTGAAGGCCTACGTGCCCAGCATCCATTGATTGAAGACCGCCAAGTACCGCTTATCTTAGGTGATCACGTGACCACTGATAGTGGTACTGGCTTAGTCCATACGGCTCCTGGTCATGGTCTAGACGACTATATCGTTGGTCTTAAATATAATTTACCAGTTGAAAACCCAGTGAGCGGTACTGGTGTTTATTTAGAAAGCGCAGCTGTATTCGCTGGCGAGCACATCTATAAGGCCAATCCACAAATCATTGCCGCTTTACAAGATAATGGTCACTTAATCAGCCATACCAAAATTGAACACAGCTATCCACATTGCTGGCGTCATAAGTCACCGATTATCTTCCGTGCAACGCCTCAATGGTTTATCAGTATGGAAGCTAAAGGCCTACGTGATCGTGCGCTTGCTGACATTCCTTCAGTCAACTGGACGCCAGCATGGGGCCAGAACCGCATCGAATCTATGATGAATGGTCGTCCAGATTGGTGTATCTCACGCCAGCGTACATGGGGCGTGCCAATTACCTTCTTTACTCACAAAGAAACAGGCGAGTTGCATCCAAACACGCTTGAGCTGATGGAAGTCGCGGCACAAAAAATCAATGAAGGTGGCGTTGAAGCTTGGTTCGATGCGAGCTGTGAAGATTTCTTAGGCGCAGAAGCGGCTGACTATGACAAAGCGACTGATACCTTAGACGTATGGTTTGACTCAGGCACGACGCATTTTGCGGTACTCGATCAGCGTGATGAGTTGACCAATCCAGCTGATATGTATCTAGAAGGCTCTGACCAACATCGCGGTTGGTTCCAGACGTCATTACTAACCTCAGAAGCCATGTACGAGCGCCCACCATTCAAGCAAGTATTGACGCATGGTTTTGTGGTCGATGAAAACGGGCGTAAGATGAGTAAGTCACTTGGCAACATCATCACCCCGCAAGAAGAAATCAATAAAACAGGCGCGGATATGTTGCGTTTGTGGATTGCTTCTAGTGATTATCGTTATGAGATGAGCGCAGGTAAAACAGTCTTTAAAGGTGCGATCGATATGTATCGCCGTATCCGTAATACCCTACGTTTCTTGCTTGCCAACACCGATGACTTTGATCCAGCGACCAACAGTGTTGATATCAATGAACTGGTTAGCCTTGATAAATTCATCATTGAGCGCGCACAGACAGTACAAGCACAAATCATCAGCGCTTATGATGCAATGGACTTTCACCAAGTCACTCAACATATCACCGCGTTTTGCTCGCAAGATTTGGGTAGCTTCTACTTAGACATCATCAAAGATCGTCAATATACGACACAGACTAATGGTCAGCCGCGCCGCTCTGCGCAAACGGCTATCTATCATATCGTTCAAGCGCTTATTCGCTGGATTACACCAATCTTGTCATTTACTGCCCAAGAAGCGTGGGAAGTGTTGCACGGTGCTGATAGCTATGTCTTTACCGAAGGCTGGTATGGGTTCCCAGCTCTTGAGCTAAGTGCTATTAGTCTTGATGACTGGCAACGCATTATGCGCGCTAAAGATATGGTGAATAAAAACATCGAAACCGCACGTGGTGAGAAAATCATCAATGCCAATCTATCTGCTGATGTGAACTTATATGCTGATGGTGCGATGCATGAGAGCTTAGCCAAACTTGGCGAAGAGCTGCGCTTTGTACTCATTACCAGTAGCGCCACCCTAAAACCAATGAGCGAGGCACCTGCTGAAAAAGTAAATGCAGAAGCTCAAACTGAAGGTAATTCAGAAGAATCTACAGATTTAGTGGTAGATATCAGTGCCGCCGCTGGTACCAAATGCGTACGCTGTTGGCATATCCGTGATGACATCGGTACAGATAGCACGCACCCTGAGTTATGCGCACGCTGCGTGACCAACGTCAGCGGTGATGGCGAGGTACGTCATTATGCCTAACTCAACAGAACCAGCGGAAAATAAGCAGCCAAATACTAAAACCAATAAGTCGCCTGAGCCAGCTCATGCGACGACGGGTAGCTCATCAACGCCCAAGGGTCGACTGACGAAAACACCAAAAGTTCTCGCTAATGGTAGTCGCGCCTTTACGTGGTATTTACTATCATTGGTCGTGGTTATCATTGATCAGTGGACGAAATGGCTGGCTGAAACCAAGCTGACTTTTCATGAGCCAGTACCGGTGATTGAGCCATTTCTTAACTGGACGTTGGCATACAACTATGGCGCTGCTTTTAGCTTTTTGGCGGATGCTGGCGGTTGGCAGAAGTGGTTTTTTTCAGGATTGGCATTATTGATGTCACTGTTCTTAATCGGCTATTTGATTAAAGCGCCACGCACAGCCAAGTTGCTATCTACAGGCTTAGCATTGGTACTAGGCGGCGCAGTTGGTAATCTAATCGATCGTCTGCTACATGGTCACGTCATCGACTTCATCCATGTACATAACGCCGATGTCTGGCATTACCCTATCTTTAATATTGCAGATATGGGCATCAGTATCGGTGTTGCAATGATTGTCATTGATATGCTGTTCTTAGAAAAGAAGCGTGAAATGCCACGAGTATAATTTCAAATAATTGTACAAACCTAATTAGGTTTATAAATAAAAAAGGTGGGTTACGCATTCGTAACCCACCTTTTCTTTGGCTTACTCTTTCTTAGCAAGCTGCTGTCCTTTTATATTAACGAATCTAGCAAGTCTTTCAAGAATGATATATCTCCACCTGCCAACATAAATAACAATCCTGCCATATTAATGACGACAGTCAAATAATACACGGCACGAAATTCGGCCTTTTGTGACTTATGGCGTAGATAAGTCTGCGCAACCATTGCCCCTACCCAGCCGCCAAGCGCACTGAGTAGATGCAGCGTCGACTCAGGTGTACGCCAGTTGCCACTTTGGGCTGCTGCTTTATCTTTGGCATACATCGCATAGGTGATAATGCCCAATGCGGCATACCAGCCAACCACCAACCAATTCAGTTTATCCATTATGGCCAATAAGATTAAGACACCGTAAAACCCGACACCTAAAAACAATCGTTTCTTTTGCCCTGCTTCAAAATCAGCTTGGGCACTGCGCTTATGATTGCGCTGACGGATTTGCTTATTCTTTTTTGCCATTGTCTGCTGTACGAAATCAAGCTCTTGCACATCCTTTGCTTGCATGCGTCCTTGATTGTCTTGCCCAAGCGTAAAAACTACTTGCTCACCAATCTCAGGACGACGACGCGCCTTGAACTCATTGATATGAAAGAATACAGAGTCACCATTCTCCGTTTGGATAAAACCAAAGCCTTTATCGTCTTGCCACTTTTTAACTTGCCCCTGCTGTTTACTAGCCATCGCTATGCCCGCTCTCTCTTAAATGCGTTAAATACGTAGTCAATCTCATATAAATCAGATACGCTTTCATACTTGCTCATCCAACGAGTTGTAGTAATTTCACTCGCCTTTCTGGTATTTAAAACGTCCTTAACCGACTATAGTACACTATTTGCGTTACACTTTTTACGCTTACATAATCTGTCAGATGACTTATCATTTCTCATATTATTTTTTGATTTAATATCCCAATTCCGCAATAGATGGCTGCTAACTATGACCGACTCACAATTTATCAATCCCAATGAAGACACCCGTATCACTCACGGCAGTCTTGTAAAGCTGCATTTTGAAGTATCACTAGAAAACGGTACGGTGATTGACTCTACTTTTAGCCGCGATGCCCCTGTAACTTTGACCATTGGTGATGAAAGCTTGTTACCAGGCTTTGAGCAAGTACTGATGAATCTACGCGCTGGCGATACACGCTCCGCTCATCTTGAGCCAGAGCAAGCATTTAGCGATTGGAATCCTGATAATATTCAGCACTTTAGCCGTACTCAATTTGCACTGATCGCTGACAATCCTGAGATTGGCATGATGGTTGAGTTTGAAGACAAAGGCAAAAATACTTTGCCTGGTACAATTAGCGCCATCGACGACGACCAAGTAGAAGTGGACTTCAATCACCCACTTGCCGGGCAATCGCTGCTGTTTAAAGTAAAAATATTTAAAGTGACACCACCTGGTGTGACTGGCATAAAGCTCATCTAATACAATAATAAGGACACAACATGCAATATCAAAAACTGCCACAAATCGATGAAAAAGTATCTAAAATCTGTCTAGGTACGATGACATGGGGACAGCAAAACACTGAGTCCGAAGCGCATGAGCAAATGGACATGGCATTGAGCGAAGGTGTGAACTTTTGGGATACGGCGGAAATGTATCCATCACCACCAGATAAAGACAAGCAAGGCGACACAGAGCGCTTTATGGGTACTTGGTTTAATAAAACCAAACAACGTGACAAAGTCGTTCTTGCCAGCAAAATATCTCCTATGGGGTTTTTACGTGATGGGCAAACACGTTTTAACGCCGAGCAGATCAGTGGCGCTATTGATGACAATCTTAAACGTCTTCAAACAGACTATATCGATATTTACCAGCTGCATTGGCCTGAACGCCAAACGAACTTTTTTAGTCAGCTTGGCTATACTGAAGAGATGGCAGCGCAACCGCTAGATGATTTGACGCCTTTTTTAGAGACCATTCAAGCATTGAACGATGAGATTAAAAAAGGTCGCATTCGTGCTTATGGTCTATCGAACGATACTGCATGGGGACTTATGCGCTATCTCTGGGAAGCGGACAAAAATGGTTTAATACCACCTCTTACCGTCCAAAACCCTTACAGTCTATTAAACCGCTTGTATGAAATCAATATGGCGGAGATTGCTCATCGTGAGAATGTTGGTTTACTTGCCTATTCTCCCCTCGGCTTTGGTGTATTGTCAGGTAAATATCTTGATGGTAAGCGCCCAGCAGGTGCTCGTCTGACCATGTATGATCGCTTTGCCCGCTATACCAATGAAGAGGCAATATCAGCCACTGAGCAATACGCCAAAATAGCTGCTGATGCCGATTTAGATATGGCGCAAATGGCCTTGGCTTTCGTTAACTCACGCTCGTTTGTCACTAGTAATATCATTGGGGCAACTACGCTCGATCAGCTTAAATCTAATATCGATAGTGCCAATCTGACGCTAAGCTCAGATGTATTAAAAGCGATTGAGGCGGTACATACTCAGCATCCTAATCCATCACCTTAACTTAGTCTGATTTATAGCTATATAAAAGAAAAAGGCGCAAATCGCGAGAACTATCACTGCTATTTGCGCCTTTTTTGTGTCTGCTCACTTATCAATTCAAGCAAGCCTGATACTTAAGAAAACTTATACTTTAGATACTTTTTCTTGAGCCAGTTTTTCTTGAGATGCTTTTGTCAGTACTCGCGAATGTAGTTCAGCCAAGCCTTCTTGCATACGTGCTTGCAATATATTGGTGAGCTCACTCTTATTCAAGCCTTTAGGATCTATCGGTTCAAGTGGCAGTACATAAGCCGTCACGTCCTTACTATCGAGCACCTTTTTTAAGCTGTCTTTCATCGTCAGTTTGCCATAATAAGGCAACTCTTCACTCAACGTACCATCTTTATTGACATAAGCAATTACGAGAGGACGCACAGGAACATCAGCATCTATCGCTGCCTGCAATAGTGTGCCATGGATACGCTTGATTTTTTTGCCATCGGTAGTGGTTGCCTCCGGAAAAAAGATAACCGAAAACCCCTTGCTTAGGAAGTTGGCAATTTGTGCCGCAACTGATCCTGAATCACCGGAGCCACGCTCAATAAACACCGTACCTGCTGCATGCGCCAACTTACCAAATACTGGCCAATCACCGATTTCTGCTTTGGATAAGAAAAAGGCTGGACTCAACGTCCCTACTACAGGAATATCCATCCACGACACGTGATTAGATACCCACAGACCATGATGCTGCTCTACTCGCTCGACTGCTATGACTTTTACACCAAAAGAGCCTGCCATTTTTCGGCAAAAGGTCTGGATATAGCGCGGTAGCGTTTCGCGTGGTGGCTGTCTAAAAGCACCGATACGTTGAGCAGCACGCAGTCCGCCAGCGATAGTGGTGGTCATGCCAGCGATTTGTTTACCGCGACCGAATTGCTGTCTGAGTGAAAAGCCTGACTTAGATTGGCTCATCTGTATCCCTCGTGGTTAAAAATATATGATTGTATATCTTAAATAAACGCAGTGAGTATAACAAAATTTATGAACTCAGTGATGATTTGTTCACTGAGTTATCAAGCGCTTTTGTTGGTATTTTATTCAGCCACCTACTCTGTAACATAAAAATATCGATATTTAGACGAATACGCTTTAACATCAAGTGATAAGACCACATATAGAAGGTCATACAAAAGCTATTTCGACGTTTGTTAAAACGTTTATTAAATTGATAATAGCGATATATCTACTTTATTAAATAGGTGACACTCTTTGGATTATTTTGAAAGACATGAAGGTGGCGAACGCGCCATTATAGTACATTTAGACATCCGCCAAATTCAAGATCCTGACGATCTGGGTGAATTTGAGCTATTGGCAGACTCAGCCGGTGCAGATCGCTTGGCACTGGTCACAGGTTCGCGTGCACGTCCCGATGCCAGATATTTCGTTGGTAGCGGTAAAGCAGAAGAGATAGCAGAATTGGTGCGCGAGCATGATGCAGATATCGTGCTTTTTAACCACAGTTTATCGCCCTCACAAGAGCGTAATATCGAAGCGTTGGTCAAATGCCGTGTGTTAGACCGTACTGGTCTGATTTTGGATATTTTTGCTCAGCGTGCCCGTACTTATGAAGGTAAGCTACAGGTTGAGCTGGCGCAATTGAATCATTTATCGACACGTTTGGTCCGTGGTTGGACGCATTTGGAACGTCAAAAAGGTGGTATCGGTCTGCGTGGACCAGGTGAGACTCAGCTTGAAACGGATCGTCGCTTGCTACAAGTGCGCGTCATGCAGCTTAAGAGTAGAATTGAGAAAGTCAGACAGACACGTGCGCAAGGTCGAGCCCGTCGCCAAAAATCAGACGTGCCGACCATTTCGCTTGTCGGTTATACCAATGCCGGCAAGTCCACTTTGTTTAATCGTTTGGTCGATGAAAACATCTATGCTGCTGATAAGCTGTTTGCAACGCTCGACCCAACGCTACGCCGCTTAGATTGGCAAGGTGTGGGCCGTGTGGTATTGGTCGATACGGTAGGTTTTGTCCGTCATTTACCACATGAGTTGGTCGAATCTTTTCATGCTACATTAGAAGAGACGCTAGAAGCAGATTTATTATTACACGTCATCGATTCTTCTAGCGAGGACATGCATGAACAAATTCAGGCGGTCAAAGACGTATTAGCTGAAATTGATAATGATGTGCCAGTACTCAATGTCTACAACAAAATCGATTTAACTGAAGAGCCTGCACGTATCGGCTATGCTAGCGAAGGTGAACCTAACCGCGTCTATGTTTCTTCTAGAGAGAACTTGGGCATGGAAGAATTATCATTAGCCGTGCAGCAGTTACTCACGGGTACACTGACCACGTTTGATTTGACGCTCCCTTATCATGCAGGGCAATTAAAAAACACCTTGTACGAGCTCGGCGTGATTCAAGAAGAAACCTATGATGACAGTGGTCATGAGTGCTTAACGATTCGCTTGCCAAGCGATAGATTGAGACAACTACTTGGTCAAGCGGATCTAGATCCAGTAGACGTGCTGCCGCTTGCCCAAGCAACGCTACTGATGCCTGTACTTGAAGAGTTTGAGCAGTCTGATGATGTTGAAGAGCAGACAATGACTGAAGCAGAAGAAAAAGCGTTTGACGAATTTGATGCGCTGAATCCTGAAGCAGAAAATCTATCGAAATAGCTAAATTCTAAAACAATGTTTTAAGCATTTAAGTTATAGACAATAAGAGGATGATATCCATTGGTATCATCCTTTTTTATGGCGTATATATTTAAATTTCATATACGGCTGAGGCAGTTTGTAGACTAATAAAAGTTGATGCCCTAGCAATTTTATAGTGGGCAGACTATATTCAGTCCAAACAACAAAGCGCCGTATTACCTTATAGACTTTATTAGTTTGTCTACTCTGTATATAATCGCCTGTTATACATTCAACAAACATTGATAGATAGGACACGCTTAGTTACGGCGTTATCACCTGTACTAACTTTGCGCTCATTCTATTTATCTCTGACTTGGCCAGTAGTTCTTATGAAATCTACTCATCTCTCTAATATGCCTCTATGGCTCGCAATCATCCTGACTTTAGCGATGGTTATCCTTGTCCGTGAATCAGCCGTTATCCTCTGCCAATGGGCAGGCATCGAAAAAGCCGCCAATATTGTCGGGCTGGTCGCTATGTTTTGTATTTTGATGGCCTGGCGATTACTCAAAGGCTTACCAAGCTGGCTAACGCAAGCCAGTAATACCCTATTGGTCGATAGTGGTTTTGCTTTTTTGCCCGTCTCTGCTGGTGCAGGATTGCTACTCTTTGCCTTAGGTGATGAGTTATGGGGCGTGATGGCAACGATGATTATCAGTGTACTGATTCCACTGTGGGGCTTGGCGATTCTTTCCAATCGCTGGCTAAACGACAATGTTAGTACTAACACTACCTCTGTTGAAGAGCACAAATAATAGCTGTGAGCAATATGAACAAGGAAAAGGTATGAGTTTTGACAGTTTATTTGTGACGACCCTAGCAGCCATCGTACTAACCTTGGCAGCGCATGTCATTGCTCGATTACTGGCACGTAAGATTTCATGGCTGCCAATGGTGATTACCGCATTAGCACTTGTTCTTTTATTCTTGTTCCTTTTGCAATGGGATTACAACGATTACTATAGTGCGGCTAAGCCCGTATTTGATCGTCTGTTAGGGTATGTCACCGTATTATTGGCAGTGCCTTTGGCAGCGATGAGCTTTAAAGGGTTACCTGTCAAAAAACTCATGTTAATCGTCACTATTGCGAGTCTCGTGGGTGCATTATTACCCATGTCATTGGCGTATCTGTTTTCGTTAAGCCACGACACCATACTCGCTTTTGCGACACGTTCAGTCACCACGCCGATTGGTCTCAGTGTCGCCGATTTGATTGGAGCTCCCCTTGCCTTAGCGAACTTAATTATTATTGTTTCAGGGCTTATCGGTGGGGCTTTAGCGCGCTTTTTGTTTCGTGGTATCGATGATGACCGTGCCAAAGGCCTAGCGCTTGGCTTAGCTGCTCATGCCTTTGGTACTGTAGAAGCTTGGCAAATCAGTCATACTGCTGGGCGTTATGCTGCATTTGGGTTGGCAGTAAACGGTCTGGTAACAGCCATCTGGGTACCTATTTTCATCAGCGCACTCATCAGTTAAATCCTCAATAATATAATAGGGGCTGAACTAGTTATTTAGGACAGCCCCTACTGTTTTCCAGTATTTAAATACAATTGATTCAATTCAAAAGTAGTACAAAGCAACCAACTGTAGATCTATATCTAGTATTTCAAGCGAGGTTAATGCAGTAATACCTTTATAGTGGAATGACTATAGCTCCTTTCTCAAAAGTCTCTTGCTCAGCAGTCTCTTGCTCAGCAGTCCATTGCTCAAATTATCTGAGCGGTCTTTTAGGGCCAATTTTTCATGGGTATAAAGCGATATAAATACTGACCTACTTGCTTAAAATAAAAAATCATAGCATATTGATTTTTCTAAAGTTATCCCAAGATATAACCTCTATTTTTACATCTTATTTTGACAATCCTATGCGTTGAAAAGTTATTGTATGCTATAGTAAACAACTATTATTTTTTGTATCTATTACGAGTGGTTTCTAGTTAAACGTGGTTTTTCTAGGTTGCTATATTCCTTATAGCTATAAAATCCGACAAGCCCAATAACCGCTTAAATGCGAAAAACGAAGCGCCTATAGGCAAAGTAATTTGCTATTACTCGATAAAAAGTGATAACCCTATGATAAACGTTGCAACCTTAGTGACTCGCTGCTTGTCTCCTATTTTTTTGACCACTGTTGTTCTATCAACTTTATCCGTTCATGCTCAAGCTGAGAACATAACGATTTATAAGGATAAAAGTGGGAAAGTATTAATGACTAACGTCAATCCCAGTGGTAATTTTGATCAATTTACTAAAAAAGTGCAGGTTAATTACTACAAAAGCTCTAAGTTGTATGATGGCAGTAATAACGGTTATAGCAGCAATAATGATTACGGTAGCAGCGCTGCTAGCAACAGTGGCACCCGCAACGCTTATGATAGCTATATTCGTGACTCTGCCCAACGTCATGGCGTAGATCCTGCCCTCATGAAAGCAATGATGCATACAGAATCAGCTTTTAATCCAAACGCGCGTTCACCAGTCGGTGCCCAAGGTCTGATGCAGCTTATGCCAGCGACAGCTCGCCGTTTCAAAGTGAGTAACCCTTGGAACCCTGCTGATAATATTGAAGGCTCAGCCAAATATATCGCTTGGCTCATGCGCCGTTTTGACAATAGAATTGAGTATGCAGTCGCAGGCTATAATGCGGGTGAAGGAAACGTCGATAAATATGGTGGCATCCCTCCTTTTAAAGAAACACAGAACTATGTTAAAAAAGTCATGAGTCGCTACCATAGCTTATATAAAAATGACTCAGGGCTGTCTGGTGCGAGTATGAGCGCTAGCAACCAAAATAATAATACGAGCGGGGGTCTAAAAAATGTCAGTTATGGCACCAGTAGTAACAATGCCAGTTATACCAATTCTGCTTATGCTGCCTTACGTTAAACGATAAATATGATGTACAAAGAGTCAGACATAAAAAAGCCCGTTAATTGATTAACGGGCTTTTTTATACTTGGAGACTCTATCTTATAGTTGAATTCAAATAATTTCGATACAAGGAAACCGAGTGCAAGCTATACATTAGTATGGTTAGCGAGGATGACGATGTAGCGGATTTATATGGATTTGGCTATACCTCTTATAATATAGGTGATAGAGTCAGACTACGAATGCTGAGTAAAATTTTACTCCACATACATAGTCATTCCCAATGTAAAAACTTACTTGTTAGCTGCTTGGGTAGCCGCAACTTCAGCAGCAAAATCCTCTTGCTTCTTCTCGATGCCTTCGCCAACTTCTAGACGTTTGAAACCAAGTACTTTTACGCCTTCAGCTTTTAATACGTCACCAACTTTTTTATCGTTGTCCATAACGTACGGCTGACGCAATAAAGTAACTTCTTCTAGGTACTTACGTAAGCCACCTTCGATCATTTTTTCAACGATGTTGTCAGGCTTGCCAGACTCACGAGCTTTCGCTTCGATGATGTCTTTTTCACGTGCTAACAAATCAGCAGCAACGTCTTCGTCATCAACCGCAACAGGGTTGAATGCAGCGATATGCATGGCAAGGTTCTTACCAGTGTCTGCAGCGCCGCCTTCGAAAGAAACCACTACACCGATACGTAGACCATGACGGTATGCAGCGATGTTTGCACCTTCAAGTACTTCAACACGGCGGATCTGAATGTTCTCACCGATTTTTTGTACTAGTGATACACGTGCTTCTTCAACGCTTTGGCCATTACCATATGGTAATTCAGCGATAGCAGCAACATTAGTCTCGTTGTTTTCTAGAGCGATGCTAGCTACTTGCTCTGCAAATGCATTGAAGTTTTCGTCTTTTGCAACGAAGTCAGTCTGACAGTTAACTTCTAACAAGAATGCTTTGTTTTCGCCTTGAGCGATGATGATTGCGCCGTCAGCTGCGATGTTACCCGCTTTTTTAGCTGCTTTAGCTTGACCAGATTTACGCAAGTTATCAATGGCAGTTTCAACATCGCCGTTTGATTCTTCTAACGCTTTTTTACATTCCATCATGCCAAGACCAGTACGGTCACGCAATTCTTTTACCATTTTGGCAGATACTTTTACTTCTGACATAAGAGTCACCTTAGTATTGTTATGTGAGGTACAGTTAAGTCCATATAAACCCGCTACATCGTTGTATCAGAATTATTTGAATTCAACTATCGTGCTTAACTTTTGCTGATGTTGCTTTACTATCTAACTATACAATCAAGTTGTACGATGTCGCTCTTGTCGTGAGGAAAGCGTTCGTTATGTCGTTATCACAGGAACTGTATATAGCGACAGAAGGTATAGACGATAATACTCGTCTATTAATGAGCTATCCATCAACAACAAGGCATGACGAGTAAAACTACATCATGCCTATTGTAAGCTTGTACGCTGTTAATAACATTATATGGATGCTGATAGCGGTACTATCAAGTTATCCTTACAACATTAAACCCTTCGGGTCAGCTATTTATTCTGCTGGAGTAGCAGCTTCTTCTGCAGCTGGAGCTTCTTCAGTAGCAGCAGGTGCTTCTTGCTCAGCTTTGCCGCCAGCTTGAGTTTGTGCGTATTCTTTACCAGCAATGATAGAGTCAGCCATAGAAGTAACATACAAAGTCACAGCACGGATAGCATCATCGTTAGCTGGAATGATGTAATCAACGTTATCTGGGCTAGAGTTAGTATCAACGATACCGATAACTGGGATACCTAGGTTTTTAGCTTCTTTGATAGCGATCGCTTCATGATCTACGTCTACAACAAAGATTGCGTCAGGTAGGCCGCCCATGTCTTTAATACCGCCTAGTGAACGCTCAAGTTTTTCCATATCGCGAGTACGCTCTAACGCTTCACGCTTAGTTAACTTAGCGAAAGTACCGTCTTCTGCTTGCTTCTCAAGCTCTTTTAGACGATTGATTGACTGGCGTAGAGTTTTCCAGTTAGTCAACATACCACCTAACCAGCGATGGTCAACGTATGGCATGCCAGCGCGAGCAGCTTGCTCACGGATGATGCCGCTTGCAGCGCGTTTAGTACCAACAAACAATACTTTGTTTTTCTTAGCAGCTAGGCCGTTTACGTAAGTCAATGCTTCGTTAAACGCTTTTACTGTGTGCTCTAAGTTGATGATGTGAATCTTGTTACGTGCACCAAAGATGTATGGTCCCATTTTTGGGTTCCAAAAACGTGTTTGGTGACCAAAGTGAGCGCCGGCTTGTAGTAAGTCGCGCATTTCGATTTTGGTTGGATTCTTTGTAGCCATGTGAAATTCCTATTGGTTGGGTTATGCCTCCACATCACAAAAACTGCCTATTTAGCGATACGCATCTGCTAACGGTTAATGCTTATTGAGACAACACTAACTTTTTTGCAAATTAATCAAGTCGCCAAACACCCAGCAATTCTTTGCCATGATGTGTGTGTCATTGGTTGGTTTAAAAAAGAAGCTATGATCAGATTTCAGAAATACCCTCAAACCTAAACTATAAATCAAATTATAAAATAGCTGCGCAGTATTTTATCATATAACTTACTGTAATCGCCAGTAATTTATCATTATAACCCCGTAAAGTAAAAGTGAGATATCACCATATTAATAGACAAAAAAAGCGACACAGATGTGTCGATTTTTAATTATTATTTTGGTTGTATATGATTTGCGCTACATTAAGTTATGCAATACAAATACCTATCACAGCTTTATGACCACGCCAAGTAAATGGCGTCACATAGCTTTGACGGTCTTTAGGTAAATAAGACACGCTAGGCGCACTTTCTACAATATGGGGTGGAGAAATAATAAACTCCGCACCAAACTCTGTACGAGCATTACCTGAAATTGTATTGGCCATTTCACCTAGCAAATCTTTCATCATCGCGATTGAGGAATCAGGCTCTTCCATCACTTTTAACACCTCTCGCAACATTACGCTTGGCGCACTCACGTACACGCAGCCTTCGAGAGGGCCAGATATTTCAATCACACCACTATAATCATAACCAATAGCACTTCTGTTATGATTTAAATAAGGGGTATCAATAGATACTTCCGAGCCATCAATCTGTGCAAAAAACGCATTGATCGAGCTAAGAAACACACCTAGTTTTTCTACTTTAACCATAATATATTAATATCCGTCTTTATTACGCGGCAGTGTCGTTAATCTTGCAAACAAACCACAATCTCGCCAACTTGTGAGTGCCAAGTGATGGGGATAATAAAGGAACGCTCGTTGCTTGGCAACACAATACTTTGCGGAGAGCCTTTAAACACAAGTGGTACAGAGATATGAAACTCTGAGCCAAACTCTTTGCGCGCATTACCTGCGATAGTATTGGCCACTTCGCCAGCCAAATCTATATAATTCTCATCGCTTTTGTCCGTTTCACCCATACTATCCAATATCGAGGACAATAACTGACGGGTTGCCGAAAAATACACCACGCCTTTTTGCCCACCTGATATACCGATGACGCCCGTATAATCATGAACTTTTGGTTGTTTGTTCTCTAATAAATATGGGGTATCAGCGATAAGATCATCGCCCCCAAACTGATTAAAATAGTTAGTAATAATACTTAGAAAAATCTGTAGCTTTTGTTCTTTCATAATAACATCTACTTAAGTCGTTAAAGGGTTTAGTCTTGCATCAATTCATACAAAGACTCTACAAGCTCTTCTTCGGAAAAAGGCTTGCACAAAAACCCACTGGCACCCAACGACAATGCTTCAATACCAGTGGCTTTGTCAGATAGTGCTGACACTACCAAAATACGTACATCCGGATCAATCTCAATAATTTTTTCAATGCATTCGAGTCCATCCATTTGTGGCATGGTCAAGTCCATCGTGATTACATCAGGACGATGAATATTAAACTTCTCTATGGCTTGTACACCACTGGTCGCTGTAGCAACCAGCATAAACTGCCCTGAATCGTATGCGCGCTGAATACGATTTCTAATAATATTTGAATCATCAACAATCATTAACTTATGCATAACTAATCTATTACCTTTAATGAAGTGCTTGTCGTCCCTGACAATAGAACCTGCTGTTTTTAATTAAGCTTTAGGCAATGTAATAACAAACCGCGTCATCTGACCCAGTTCACTATTCACATTAAGCTTACCATCGTAATCTTTTACTTTCGCTTTGATAATATCAAGACCGACACCGCGCCCGCCATCTTCATCTGCATCATCTTTGGTAGAAAATCCCGAAGAAAATAGCTGCTTAAGCAACTGACCCTTAGTCAACTTATTGGCGTCTTCAACACTGAAACGACCCTCTGCGCTCAATTTAGTACGAATGCTATCATAATCAATACCTTGACCATCATCTTGTACAATCAGCATGAAGTTCGAATCATTATTTTGTACTTCTAGATCAATGGTTCCTACTTCAGCCTTACCAGTCGAATGACGAACCGTTGGTGCTTCGATGCCATGCACCACAGCATTACGTAGTAGCTGAATACTCATTTCTTTGAATGGCTTTGCTATACGTTCTGGTATGTGCACTTGCGCCAGTGTACTACTCTTTATTTGCACTTGCTTACCTTGTCTTTCGGCAATATCTTTTACGAACGCTTCATAAAAAGACAAAAGACTATCATCCTCGTCACTATCTAGATCGATATCCTGACCACCATCGATATCTACATTACCGATTGAATCGTTTGATATTATTGACGTCTCAACCATGACTGTTTTTGGTGTGCTATTTTTTGCAATATCATCACCTAATACAGGTGCTTCTTCTACAGGCTGTGACGTCTTCGGTGCTGAGCGGTTGATACGCTCACCTAACGTCGCGATGGTATTTGACAGGCTTAATAAGTCATCTAAATGTACTGCCAATGGTAAGAAATCATTACCAGAAAGCTGGCCTTGGTTCTGTAATGCGTGCAGTTTATCTTCCGCATCAGACGCAATCTTCGTAAAGCTGTGTAGTTTTAACGCAGACGCCTCACCTTTTAAACTATGCATTTCGCGATAGATAGCTTTTAATTTTCCTTCAAGCTCGTATTGTGAGCTACCAGGGTTTTTCAAGATATTATTCATTTTGTCGATATGCATCTGAGTATTAACAATGAACTCATTAATAATCTTCGGATTTACATTCAAGATAGTGGTTAACATCTCAATTTGCATATCATTTTGTGAGCGCTCTTTCTCTAGACGCTGCTCTAAGTAAACGGCATCTGATACATCATTGACGTTGACCAAAATACGGGCAATGTCTTTATCGTCATAAACACGTGAAAACTTAAAATCTAAGAAACGATTATTCTGTGCTTTACTTCCAGACGCATTATGCAACATCACCTTATGCAAAGGATTGAGAGAATTCACCAGCTTTTCTTTGACTCGTGGATTATAGAGCTGCTCAATGAATTGCTGTGTGGTCTTCAAATCTTTATCAGAAATACGGCCACGCAAGACATTCGTAAAGTTCTCTCCTGATAACTGATCAGAACCGATAATGTCATTTAATGCTTTAGAATGCTGTTGACCAATATTCAGATCTTTATCAAGCAAGAATAGACCTGTACTTACCGTTTCCATAATTTCTTGCGTTTCGCGACGAGCAGCGAATGCTTCAGCATCCGTTTCACGCAAACGACGTACAAAGAAGAATACGAAGATTAAGAAGTATGTGAAAATAGCAGCAACACCAAGTAGCTGAATCAATCGAATCGTCGTTGCTTGGCGTTCTGCACTATTAAACACGTCTTTGGTTAGATTATCTAAAGAGTCATTGATAAATAAACTTGACGTTTTTGCTTGCTCAACTGCTTGAGCCAGATCATCTTCTGAGGACACCATGATATTATCAGCATCTTTTAGGTATGTCTGAATCTTAGGCTCTAATGCTTTCCACTGCTCATCAGCTGCTGCAATATTTACTTGTGCATTGCTGTCAATATTTGGCAAATCATAGCTTTTGCCATCAGCGTCAGTAATCGTTCCACCTTGCTCGATAGCAGACAAAGAGCCAGTAATTAACGCAGTATTTTGCTCCAAACGGCTTAGGGAACGTTGTATATGTGGAGAATTGGTATCCTCACCATAACTGTTATCTAAATCAAAAAGATCTTTAATTACCGCCTGTGCACTATTAGCAACTTGGTTGGTTTGATCAATTAGAGCGGTGTTTCTTTCTAATAAACTTGAAGTATAAAAAGTAAAGGCTAACAAAGCACCGATTAGAGATAAAAACAGTGCAATCGAAACAATCAGACCTTGATAGCGCTTGTTGTCAACATTCGAGATAGTTGCCATCTTCAAAATTCCTTAGTTCAATTGCTTATTAGTGATGTCAGAGGTGTCTTTATCAGCAGGGTCGGCTTCACCTAACCAGCGCTCTTCAATCTCTTTAAATGTTCCTTTTTCTTTAAGCTTGGCAATACCTTCGTTCACGGTCTTAATGAGCTTAGTATTTTCTTTTGCCATTAACACTACTTGCTGTGCTGAAGGCGCATCTGCAGCTTCGTAAGGTACGATCGTAACTTTGTGCTCTGGATAACCTTTTACAATATATTGTAAGACTGGCATGTCGTATAAGAAAACATCAGTATTACCCTGTATCAAATCTTGGTAAGCCAAAAATGCCGTAGATCTTGAGACTAGCTCAACTGAGCTACCCATTTCTTTTAGAGTATCTTCTTCTTTAGATCCTTCTAGCGTACCTGTCTTCAAGCCTTTGATATCGTCTAAACCCTTGATATCAAACTTACCTTCTAAATACATAATAGTCGCTGGATTGAAGAAATAAGGCGTTGATAATCCATATCTTACTGCGCGATCATCTTTATAAGAGATGCCTGAGATCGCTAGGTCACGCTTTCCTGACTCGACACTGTCGAACATATCTTGCCAAGTTTCTTTATAAAACTCGACTTTAAAGCCTTGCTCTTCCCCAATAGCTCTAATAGAGTCAACGTCAGTGCCTTGCATATTTCCATAATCATCTTGAAATGAGAAAGGTGGTAAATCACCAGTCATCGCAACCTTTAATGTTGGCGCTGTATCAGGCAGACTACTAACAAAGTTATCCTTACTTTCCGTTACTGGTGTACCAGTAGAATTAGTATTTTCTTGAGTGGAAGAGTTACCACAGCCAAATAGGCCGACACTCAATACAACTGGTAACACTCGATATAACTGCATCATAATCTACCCTTTACGCTTAACGTTGTTATACATTTCAGTGAAAAATAATTTAGCAAGGTTATACAATATATTCGTAATATTTACTTACAGAAACTTACGTACTGATAATACTTATCTAAATTTATGATTGCAATAACTATGTTTAGAAATTGTTAATAATTTGTTATATATAACAAAATGTAAATATATTATAAATAAACTCATTAAACTTTCTCATTGTCTAATTACAAATATTAAATATTTTTTGCTCAAGCAGTAAAATAAACAAAAAAAAGCACTGATATAGGATATCTATATCAGTGCTTTTTGAGATATAACGCAAAAAATTTAAACTTTTAGCTTACTCAGCATCATCCAAGTTTAAGTTACGATCGATTTGCCAAATCAAGAAACAACCAAGACCCATTAATGCAAACATGGCAATACCGATTTTCAGGACTGGATTGACCGGAAATAAATTTAATAGTAATCCGCCAAAAATACCAACTGAGAACATCAATGAGCCTTGCAGTGCACTTGCCATACCAGCACGGCGCTTTTGGAAAGCAAGTGCAATAGCAGAGGCATTTGGCTGCGTCAAACCTAACCCTGAGATACAGAAGAAAATACAGGCCAGCACTAATGGCAACCAAGCATCTGTCCCTAAGAATAGTCCTATGACGAAAAGCACGCCCGCAGAAATAACCTGCATCATCGCACCAAAGCGTAAAATACTTAGAATGCGAAAGCGATTGGTCAACCATTGGTTCAGCTGGGTAAGACCCACAAAGCCCGCCGCATTCATACCAAACAACCAACCAAAATGCGTCGCTGATACGCCATAAGTATCCATAATCAACTCAGAAGCTGAGCTAATGTAGACAAACATGGCTCCCATCAGCAAACCACCACCAATCGCTGGATAATTAAATGTTTTGTCTTTTAATAAGTCCCAGTACTGACTAAGCACTTCTTTTGCAGGGCGTACATTTCGATTTTCTTCAGTCAGTGTTTCAAAAAAGAAAAACTTAGTGAGTAGTAAATTCAGCGTGCCAAAAGCTGCCAAAAACCAAAAAATAGAGTGCCAGCTAAAAAACTGTAAAAATAATGCCCCTAGCGATGGTGCTAATATTGGCGCCAACCCCATCACCAAAATCATAATAGAAAATGCTTTTGCTGTTTGTTTGGCCGTCAGACGGTCACGAATCGCTGCACGAGTAACCACCGCTCCAACGCAAGCACCAAGTGCCTGCATCGTACGCCCAACAAATAATACATACTCATTATCAGTGGTCGCACAGACGATTGAGGCGATGACATATAACGTCATGCCTATATATAACGGCTTTACTCGACCAACACGATCACTAAACGGCCCGTAAAACAGCTGACCAAACACCAAACCCAAAAAATAGGCTGGGACAGAGTTGGCCATAAAGGCAGTGGAAACACCGAAGTCATCTGCCATTGACGGTAGTGCTGGCAGATACATATCGATAGACAGTGGCCCTACCGCGACGATAAGTCCGAGCATCATAATCCATGCCACGGGCAAATCAGCAGAGCGTACGCGCTCAGAAGCGATAGGTTTGTTAGGCAGGGAAGATTTTTGAGCAGACATATTTAGGCCATTTTATATAGTGATTTTTATTTTATTATTCATACTTCCACTGTTTTAGCCCTTACTTAATACTGACAGCAAAGACCATTAACAACAATAGTGTATAGTTACATACAACTGTACAAACAGACAGTGCTATATCGCACCATCTGCTTGTATTTCAATAGTAGTATAATGTTAATAAAACAATCGCTAATCACTATAATCATTCCACTATAAAAGTGTTACTGCATTAACCTCGCTTGACGTATTTAATATACCTCTACACTTGGTTGCCTAGTACTACTTTTAAATTGAATCGACTATATAATGAATACCTAAAATATAAACAATGATTTATTCAATAAAAAATCGTTTAGCGAAACTGACGTTTGCCAAATGCAGTACTGGCTTGCTTAGCTTTTCTGAGCGCAAGTTTGCGGTTTTGGCCGAGCATCATTTTGAGCTGCCATACTTTTTCTTTATATAAAGTTGTCGCTGGCTGCTGATGCATAGCATTAATAATGCGCTTACTGGCTAGTACGGCATCAGGAGAGCGCTCTGCAAATTCAGCGGCAAGCTGCTGAGCCTGCTCAAGTGGTGTCTCGCTACAATGACTGACAAGCCCTAATGTTTTGCCTTCATTAGCATCGATAACACGGGCACTCATGGCCAACTCTTTAAGTACATCCTCTCTTACCACGCCAAACGCTGATTGGGTCAAGCCCATATCTGGAACTAAGCCCCACTTAGCTTCCATAATAGACAGCTGACAATCAGGATGGCTGATGCGCACATCACAAGCCAGCGCCAATTGCAGCCCTGCACCAATACAATAACCTTCTAATACGGCAATCACTGGTACGGGCACATCGCGCCAAGCAAGACAAACGCGTTGGAAGGAACTTTGCCATGGTTTTATGAGTTCCCAAAATGCAAATGCTTTGTTTTTCGGATGGTTTAAATCACCTAAATCTATACCTGCACAGAATGTGCCTTCTGCACCATTTAAAATAACCGCTCGTATTATTTTATCTTTGCTAATACGGTCTGCCAATGCTATCAATTCACTGACAACTTTGAAGCTCATGGCGTTTTTTTTGTGTGGGCGATTCAGAGTCACCGTGACTATATTATCAGTGATATCAACTTTTAAGGTCTCATATTGATCAGTTGCAATTGGGCTCATAACAATCCTTATTAATGAATAAAATATAGCGCTAATATTTTAATGTTCAACAGATCTCAATATTAACAGGCTTATCTCTACCCTACCGCAGCAATAACTGACTGCGACGGTACTATATTCAATCCTCCATATATTAGATACGATAACAGTCTCGTTTAGTCTGCTACTTGTAGCACTTTCACTCGCTTTCCTGGTAGCCAAACTATATTAAACCGACTATATATGTAAAGAGTCATATAGAAAACGCTCAGGAGCTATCAACAAATCATTCATCAAAAAACCACAGACTTTATAATTAATGACCTATCTTATTATTTGATTAAATCATCTTCCACGTCATATCATTTTCACTTAAACGATGATAATTAAGCTGAGGATAGCCAGATAAATCTAACATCTGCAAATTATTTAACGCTGTTATTAACGCCTCATAATACGGCTCAAGCATAGCAAACTGGGCGGGAGTGGTATGCTGTACATTTAATAAGCATTTATCTTCTAGATCTTGACTAGCCTGACGTAACTGCGGTACCCCTGTATAACGACTGCCACCTAATATGCGATGGGCAATTTGCGCCAGCATGTTGCGATCCCCTGTTTCCCATGCCTGAGTTAATGCCTGCCTTTCATCATTTATGGTGTCAAGCATCATAATAATGAGCTTGGCAGCCAAATCAGGTTTATTCGCTGAGCGATTGAGCGCGTCTTGCCAATCTAGAATATTTGAAGCGTCAATATCGTTAGCCCCAACATGACCATCATGTAGGTTATGTTTACTGGGATAATTACTGCCGTCTAGACCCTTTCTGCTTTGTTCATATGCTGCCGAATCTGTACGAGCGCTTACTTCATCATGGGAACTACCTGTCAGTTTATTTGGTGCAGATAGTAGTGGTACTTGTCCATGTTTGTTTAAGTGTAATCCTTCATAACGAGGCTGAGTCTCACGCGGTGGTTCTCGTCTATGATCGTCACGAGGCTGACTATCTCGCAGGTAGTCATCACGAATTTTCTTCAATGATAAAGGACGCGTAATCTTTTGCGGATTTATGCTATCAGATACGCCATCTCTAGTAATCTCATGACTTTTTGACATGGGACCAGTCATAACGGTCGAATCAGCAGGCCAAGTTGACTGGTTTTCAATCTCCCTATTTTGCCAATCGCTAGATTGAGCATTATTGCTTATCGAGTGACCGATTACCGGATCGATAGCGCCTAAGCCCTGTTCTGACAAATCGCTTTCATTCAAACCAATACTTTGTAAATCGGTGTCAGGTAGCAGCATCGATTCTGATGTTGTTGTACGCCCAAGCCATTTCTGTAGCACTTGCAGTAACTGCGGTTGGCTAATAGGCTTACCAACATAGTCATTGATGCCGCTGGCAATGAGCTTGTCACGCTCATCAGCCAATCCATGTGCCGTCAGAGCAATGATAGGAATACGGTTATCATCACTCTCAATATTACGAATTTGGCGTGCTGCCTCATGCCCTGACATGCGCGGCATTTGAATATCCATAAAGATTAAATCAATACTGCCTTTATCCTGAGTAGCCGCTTTATCTTCAGTATTTGCTTCTTCATAAAGCGCACTGTTTGATTTTTTGTTCACCTCATCGCGAGCTTCTGCTTTAGATATCTGCGTTTTATTTGACAAGCTTTGCTTATCATTTTTCGATGATTTGGTATGTTTGGTTTGTTGCTTACTGATAATTTCTATGGCATCAAAACCACTACTCGCTGTCACCACCTGAATACCAAGCTCGCTCAACAAAGCATCTAGCACCAGTAAGTTAGGTAGATGATCGTCGACTGCCAGTACCGTCACCCCTTTCCAACGTGGCTCTTGCAGGTTTTTTGGAACACTGCGTTTCTGCGTATCTAGCATGGCATAGAGCTGTCTTTTATCTAACGGCTCATAAAGTATATTGGCATGATAGCGATTTAATAATGCTTGGTCAGCCGCCACTTGATAACCAAACACGGCAAGCTTGCCCTGATAATGTAGGCGAATTTGTTTTAGCAGCGCCATCATATCGTCTTGTGTATCATCATCTACGATGACCCAATCCCAATAGTTGCCGCGTTCTTTTAATGATTCAAGTACACCCGGCAATGAGTTAGCTTGAGTAAGGGTAATCGGTAAATACTGTAAGCTAGCCTTGAGGACTTGGATAGACGCCGTATGATTGATCCATACCAACACATTAAACTCATCGGTCTCACTTGCCAGCGGTGCCAACACTGGTAGCTCAATTGTCTGACCAGTAGCGGCTTCTAACACATCAACATGTGCTGGCATACGAAACCAAAACGTTGCGCCTTGATTGGCAATGTTTTCTTGTGCATTATCATGAAAACCAATATCGCCGCCCATCAATCGTGTCAGCTGCTTAGATATGACCAGTCCCAATCCTGTACCGCCGTATTGACGAGTGATGGATGGATCGCCTTGGCTAAAGCTCTGGAACAGCATTTTCTGATCTTCTAAAGAAATGCCTTTGCCACTGTCTTGTACGCTAATCATTAAGTAGTTGTCGCGGTGATCGTCCAAGCTGACGCGTACGACCACATCACCACTATCGGTGAACTTAATCGCATTACCCACGATATTGGTCAATACTTGCTTGAGACGCAGGGCGTCCCCGTTGATACGCATCGGCACATCATTATAAAAGAGCACGGCCATGCGTAAGCCTTTCTCTGCTGAGACTGGCGAGAGCATATCAACCACATCATAGATGGTGTCATAGAGATCGAACTCATGTCGATCGAGGACCAGTTTACCCGCTTCAATTTTGGAGAAATCCAAAACATCATTTACCAATGCAAGCAAATGCGCAGAAGACTTACGTATGGTTTGCACATACAAGTCTTGCTCAGGGTTCAGCTCACCATGACGTGCCAGCAGATTGATAAAACCATCGATACTATTAAGGGGGGTACGCAACTCATGGCTGATATTAGCTAGAAATGCTGACTTGGCTTGGCTGGTTGAGATGGCCGCATCACGCGCATTACGAATAGAGATGTTTTGCATCTCCATCTCATCAAATGCTAGACGCAAATCGTCTTCGGTTTGCTCAGCATGGTCCTTAAGCTCCTGAAAGCTCATATGCAAGCGGCGCAACGTCCTAACCAAATCTTGCTGTAACAGATTTAGCTCCCCATCTGATTCAACCGGAATAGGATAATACAGATTGTCGACATGGGTGCGCTGTAGCTGTAATCGCAGCTCGTAGATAGGTGCTATCCAGCGCTTTGAATAAATATTTAAACTGAGCAACAGAATTAAAATAGTGAACAAACCTGTAATCACTAGCGCCATTGCAATACGATAACGCGCAATATACAGCGGCTCATTGTCCATATCGACGAGCAACCACAGTCTTTGCCCTTCGAACTCACCCAGCACACTGCCATAAGCCGTACCAATAGGTGTTAACTCTTGTGATAAAAACTTTGCTTTGGTATCTATTGCAGGCCACGCTTCATTTAATCCATAACCGACTGCTGCGAGTACTTGATTGTTTTCATCAATAATAGCAATGCGCTGTACGTGCTGCTCGGACTGCATACGACCCAATTTATCTTGGATATCCTCAAGCTTTGTGATGACGGTTTGCGGCGTGTTACCTACGTAAATTTCGCTAATATCTTGATTTCGCTCTTGCTCTAATAACTCAGGAATGAGATCTGCAATTACTGGTGTATAACGAATAAGCACGGCCTCAGCCAAGACACCTTGCTCTGAATTACTGGCACGCATGGTTTCATAAAACACCAAAATACCGCCGACGGCTGCCAACACACAAATTGGTAAAAACACCAATATGATTAATTGGTCATACGCACTGCTAGTATCAAAACGTTTTTTGTATGCCATGCTATCGTCACTCTCTACTGGGGGGTTTTTGCTATGTATCGCCAATTCTCTATAAGCTGGATACGGTGTCAGTCTCGCTTAGTCTACGACTTGTAGTACTTTCACTCGGCTTCCTGGTATCCAAATTATATTGAACCGACTATATCAATAGCAGCGGCAAGCTATTTTGCCTAAGAATAAACTTTATAAATATTTCAGCTATTTTAACAGCATTTATAGATTCTAATCGATGAAGGTGATATGGCTAATTACGGATATAGTCGATTCAATTTAAAAGTAGTACAAGGCAACCGAGTGTAGATGTATATTAAATACTTCAAGCGAGGTTAACGCAGTAATACTTTTATAGTGGAATGACTATAGTTATGGTGTAACTCTCTTTTAGCTGTCTAGCTATTTTTAGACACCACTCATTTACCAAAATCTGTTGATGCCATCAGCGTAGCCAAAAACAAAATGATATAATGACGCAACTTTCTACCGGTTGCCATTTTTTTGTGATTGTCACAATGCAATCAACTACTAAATCATTAGCTTACCTTGATAGTAACCGTATTAACATCTTGACTCAAAAACTAAAATTATATTTAAGAAATACATTGTTATTCAAAAATCAATTTTAAAATTAATAAGGATACTTTATGTCCGCTCCGGCTATGTTAAAGGCTAACTATATTACTCAAGTGACGACACTTGCTGATTGCGTCGGTCAAACGCCGTTGGTTAAGTTGCAACGCCTACCTGAGACAGAGCAACTAACCAATGGCGCTACGTTATTGGCCAAGCTTGAGGGTAATAACCCTGCTGGCTCTGTCAAAGACCGTCCTGCTTTTAACATGATTTATCAAGCAGAACAGCGTGGTGAAATCAAGCCTGGTGACATGCTGATTGAAGCGACTAGCGGCAATACTGGTATTGCATTGGCCATGGTCGCGGCGATGCGTGGCTATCCAATAACACTACTGATGCCAACCAACTCAACCCAAGAACGTAAAGATGCAATGATTGCCTATGGTGCAACGTTAATCGAGGTTGATGAAGGGATAGAAGCGGCGCGTGATTTAGCACTGCAAATGCAAACAGCGGGTGAAGGCATTGTATTGGATCAGTTCAATAATCCTGATAATAGTCAGGCGCATTACCTCACTACAGGACCTGAACTGTGGGCGCAAACTGAGGGTAAAATCACGCATTTTATTAGCTCAATGGGCACCACTGGTACTATTACAGGTGTCTCACGATACCTGAAAGAACAAAATCCTGATATCAGAATCATTGGCTTACAGCCTGATGAAGAAGCTGCGATTGCAGGTATCCGTCGTTGGCCTGCTGCTTACATGCCTGGTATTTTCGATGCGGACTTAGTCGACGAAGTCATGGATATTAATCAGCGTGTCGCAGAGATTTATATGCGCAAACTGGCCAAAACCGAAGGCATCTTCGCAGGTGTTTCTTCAGGGGCAGCAGCATGGGCAGCGGTACAAGTCGCCAAAGAAAATCCTGATGCTGTTATTGCCTTTATCGTATGCGATCGTGGCGATCGTTACTTATCGACGGGTTTGTACAATGTTGTTGACAGCGATGTTGATGTTAGCAATGTCGATAACAGCCTAGAAGTTAAGTAGCGAATAGACAACGCTACTCAATATAGTTGATTCAGTTTAAGAGAGGTTAATACTATCCCTCTTCTACAGTGGATTAACGATACATTGATAAATAGTCAGGATTATCTATGTCACAAGCCCGACCTTCCGACCCTATACTAGTCTTTAATATCGAGACTGTCGCCGATACCGATGCGGCGCGCCGTATCTATCCACAGTTGGCTGAGCTCAATGATGCAGATACGCTAAGTGCTTTGACAGCTCTTCGCATGCAAGAAGCTGGGCACGATTTTATGCGCCTGCCGTTACAGCGTATTGTCTGTATTTCTGCTTTATATATCAAAGACGGTAATTTCTCTTTATTTTCGTTGACCGCAGATAAATTCAGCGAAGAAGAGATTCTCACTAAATTCTTTCGAGCATTTAGTGATCTTAAAAAACTGCCGCAACTGATCAGTTGGAACGGTTCAGGTTTTGATATCCCTGTACTGATATATCGTGCCATGCAGTATGACTTGTCAGCACCATGGTTATTTGAAGAAGGCGATCGTATCAAAAACATGCGCTTTGATAATTACACTAACCGCTTCCACACTCGTCATCTTGATTTGATGGATAGGTTCAGTCAGTACGGTGCTAGCCATCGCGAAGCCATGGACATCGTCGCAAGCCTTTATGGCCTACCCGGCAAAACTGATATTGATGGCAGCATGGTTGGTGACCTGGTCACTAATGGGAATTGGCAAGCGCTATCTACCTATTGCGAGTCTGACGTCATGAATACGTGGCTCATCTATCTGCGCTGGTTGCGTTTAACAGGGCAATTATCCTCACAAGACTTTGATACTTGGCAGCAGCAGAGCTATGATTATTTAGTACAATATGCCCCAGCAGATGGCAGCGTACGTCATCAAGCCTTCATAGCAGACTGGTCATCTGCACCCGTATCATAAAAACACCGCATTCTAAGCAGTCGCTTTTACTCTTATTTCTTTGTTATTTATCATTTATTATTAAGGCAGGTTTATGCAACCCACCGATTCAAAAACGTCTATAGCAGCATCTGACGCAGCGCCACAAACTAACGATAGACAAACCATCGTCGTTCCACCAAATAAGAAAAAATCTAAGCCATCATCAAAAACACGTCGTCGCCTAAAAGATGCAGAACCGATTCCTTTTACCATCGATAGATTGTCGCATGATGGTCGCGGTGTTGCTATCTATGGCAATGGTTTTGGGGTTGACGATGGTCATGCTGAAGACAAGCATGGCAAAACAATCTTTGTCAGTTTTGCGCTGCCAGGTGAAAGCGCATTGGTCAAAATAACCAATAGCCGTGCCAGTTTTGAGGAAGGCGATGCAATCAGCATCACTGCCAACCCAAATCCTGAACGTGCCGTACCACCGTGCCCACATTTTGGCGTTTGCGGTGGCTGTAACTTGCAGCATTGGCAGCCAGAAAAACAAATCAACTTTAAGCAATCTGTACTGGCTGAAATGCTAATGCACCAAGCCAATGTAGAGCCTGATAACTGGCTTGCACCAATCGTTGGTGATCGACTCGGCTATCGTACCAAAGCACGTCTAGGTGTGCGTTATGTCACCAAAAAAGAAACGGCTTTGGTTGGCTTCCGTGAGCGCTCAAGCAACTTTTTAGCAGAGTTAAATGAGTGTCATATCTTAGACCCACGAATTGGTTTTGAGATTGAAAACTTAAAAGCGTTGATCAGCACATTAGAGAGTCGTAATAAGATTGCTCAGCTCGAATTGGCCATGGGTGAGCAGATACCTGAGTTGCCAGATGGCAATCAGCCAGTTGCCCTTATCGTGCGCAACTTAGAGCCATTATCAGACGATGATGTAGAAAAGCTAAAAGCATTTTTTGCGGCACGTAATTGGCAGCTATATCTACAGTCTAAAGGGGCTGATAGTATCCAACGCATTGCCTTGACGGATGCTGATGACATGAGCCAACAGTTTGGCCGTCTGTATTACCAACTGCCAGAGTACGATTTGACCTTTGAATTTATCCCGACTGACTTCACTCAAGTTAACCTATCTGTGAATCGTCAAATGACCAAGCTCGCTTGCGATTTATTAGACCTAAAAGCAGGTGAACGCGTACTGGATTTATTTAGTGGCTTGGGTAACTTTAGCTTACCGCTAGCGCGACTCGTTGGTGAGACAGGTTCAGTGGTTGGTGTGGAAGGAAGCGAAGCCATGACCGCACGCGCAGCAGATAACGCACGTCGCAATGGCATCAACAATACTGAGTTTTATAGCCAAGATTTGACACATGACTGCACTGATAAGCCTTGGGCCAACCAAGGCTTTGATGCGCTACTAATTGATCCACCGCGCTCTGGTGCGTGGGAGATTATGCAGTATTTGCCTAAATTTAATGCTGAGCGAATCGTTTACGTTTCTTGTAATCCTGCGACCCTCGCCCGTGATACCAAAGCGCTGCTAGAACAAGGCTATCGTCTGACACATGCTGGCGTGATGGATATGTTCTGCCATACTGGTCATGTTGAATCAATCGCTCGCTTTGAAAAAGTAGCCGTTTAATCTTCTCTTTTTAATCGAGCTATTTACCCTGATTAACAGCAGACATTACATAGCCTTGCTTGATTTGTCATCTCAAAATGGGATAATAGTAAACAACTTTTCTATGTTTAGAAAATCAGAACTTAGTAAACGTTCATACTCATAGCTTTATATATTTTACACGCATTTTATAGCTGCTAAAAATCGCCTTTTAGCAGTCGTATTGGTTTATATCTAATACTTTATGAAAATACAAATTTGAAATGTGTGTACAGTAGACGGGGTTATACTCAATTCAAAATAGCTAAGAGGAGTCGGCTATGGTAAAAATTCGTGAAGGATTACCGCTAGTGGATGGACAGACCACACAAGCCGATAGTGCAACGCTTGCAGCCCAGCTGGTTGCGAGCCAACGCTCTCATCAGTCTGCCAATAGCTATGCCCAAATCCCGCTCGATATCAAATACCAGCTAGCAACTCATAAGCTACATACCACTTTTGATCGTTCGGCCTTACATGCTTTTCACAGCCATGATCCAAAGCTTGAGAACGAGTATTCTGATAACCCGCTGTTAGATGAAAATACGACACTTTCTGAAGAAGAGCTTGAAGCTATTGACTTGGATCAGGTGAATATCGACGTACCTACTTGGCTGGACAATGTAGCCAAACGTATTGGTCAAGACTCTGTACCTAACCTGCACGCTGCTTGTGAATTTATTCGCAATCATATGAATACTAGCGAGTCTGAACGCTCGGGCGCTTATGTCACTGGTATTGGCATGACCGACATATTGACCTATCTTTATCAAGATGAAGATGCGCTTGTTGCTGCCATGCTCTATCGTAGTGCACGTAAATCTATCATTAGCCTCGCTGAGATAGAAAAAAACTTTGGCTCTGATATATCCACCTTAGTCAAAGATGCCTTGGCAATGGGTAAGCTGTCTGAAATTATCGAGAGCAATAAACGCTTAGAAGATCACTTCGTCAATAACCAGCGTGATCAACTATCCAATATTTATAGCATGCTCATCTCTGTCACCAATGATGTACGCGTCGTACTGATTAAGCTGTCTGAGCGTACCTTTGCCATGCGTGAGCTGACTTTTTCTAGTGTAGACAGACAAAGTCGTGTGGCACGTGAAGTCATGACCATCTATGCTCCATTGGCGCATCGACTGGGTATCGCACAACTAAAATGGGAACTTGAGGATTTAGCTTTTCGTTATCTCGCGCCTGATCGCTACAAAGAGATTGCTAAGCTACTATCCGAAAAACGCAGTGAGCGTGAATCCTATATTCAGCGCGTGCAAGACAAACTTAATGAAGCGTTGGCAGAAGCCAACATCGAAGGTGAGGTTTCTGGAAGGGTTAAACACATCTATTCGATTTACCGAAAAATGAAGCTCAAAGGCCTATCCTTTGATCAGCTTTATGATATTCGTGCATTGCGAGTACTGGTTACCAACCCTTCAGACTGCTACCACGTCTTAGGTTTGGTCCATGGATTATGGCGTTATATCCCTGAACAGTTTGATGACTATATTACCAATCCAAAATCTAACGGGTATCGCTCGCTACATACTGCCGTGATTGCGAAAAATAAATCTCTCGAAGTACAGATTCGTACACATGAGATGCATTTTGAAGCAGAGCTTGGCATGTGCGCGCATGTTAACTACAAAGAAGGTTTGAAGAATAAAAAGGATAATTACCTTAATCAAAGAATCAGCTCTCTGCGTCAGCTTTTATCTATTAATAATGAAACACGCAATCAGCTACGGTCATCGTCGTTAACAGGTGAGGATCTAGATGAGATAGAACTCGACGAAGAAGAACAACTCGTTGATTTTGATGAGCTAGAACGTATTTATATCTTCAGCCGTGATGGTGATATTACCGAATTACCAAAAGGTGCGACCGTTCTTGATTTTGCTTACTACGTGCATACTCAAGTTGGCAATCGTGCGCAAGCTGCTCGAGTCAATCAACGCTATGTACCGCTCACCTATCAGCTCAAAACGGGTGAACAAGTTGAAATCATCACTAAGGCATCACGTGAACCCAATCGCGATTGGCTGGTTGCCTCGCTCGGTTATATTCACACCAACCGTGCACGCTCAAAACTAAGACAATGGTTTAACAAACAAGACCGTGATAAGAATATTGAGATTGGTCGTCAAATGCTCAGCAAAGAGCTGGAACGACTATCGGTACATCCAAATAGTATCGATTTGAACGATTATCTTCAGCATTTCAATGCCAATACTACCGACGATATTATCGTCGGACTGGTCACCGGTGATATCGGTCTAAACCAGTTAACCAGCCATATCTCGCGACAGCTACATCTAGAGCCTGAAAGGCCTCCTGAAGACTTTATACCTAGTGTAGATAATAGAGACACTGGCAAACTTGATGCCTATAAGATTCACATTGACGGTCTGGATAATATTGAAGTTAATTTAGCAGGTTGCTGCCACCCTGTTCACGGTGAGCCAATTGCTGGTTACATTACTTTGTCACGAGGGGTCAGTGTTCATAATCGTGGCTGCCCTGAGTATTCGCGTCTCATCGAGCGAGACCCTGAGCGTGCGATAGAAGCCGCTTGGCGAGTGCAGTCTGGTCGTTATCAGCCCGTTGATATCCATGTAGAGGCTTATGATAGACGAGGGCTATTGCGTGACTTGACACAAATTATTGATAAAGAAAACGTCAATATTCGTCAGGTTCAGACACTTAGTAATGACGATAATATTGCCTTTTTGAAATTTCATATTGAAGTTTCGGGACTGGCTCATTTGTCTAAGCTCTTGGCTAAATTAGAGCAACAGCATGGCATCTTACATGCTCGCCGCGCCGTCGTTTAAATACAAGCCTAACTATACATATTCACTTAATCATAAAGTTGTTATAGAAATATCATGCCTGAATTGCCTGAAGTAGAAACAACCAAAACTAGCCTAGCGCCATTACTAGGGCAACAGGTTATCGATGTAAAAATATTCCAGCCGAAGCTACGCTGGGCGATGCCCGATGACTTAGATATTTTGGTTAATTTCACACTAGATAGTGTCGAGCGCCGAGCAAAGTATTTAATATTGAACTTTTTACCTGCGTCATCTAATGATAGTAGCTCAGTGGTGCAATCTGATAAGCTAGCACCTCGACAGCTTTTAATTCATTTAGGCATGTCAGGTAGCTTACAGCAGCATAGTTATGGCACGGATAAACGCAAGCACGACCATTTAGTAATAGTGTTCAGTAATGCTGATAATACCAAATCTCAGCTACACTATTATGACCCAAGACGATTTGGCTCGGTATTGTGGTACCAAGATTATAGCGCCAAGCTATTGGACCACCTAGGTCCTGAGCCCCTTTCAGATGAATTTACTGCGGACTATCTATACCACTTGATTCAACGTACAAACGTATCTAGTGAAAACGCCGAGTCCACAGTCAAAAATAAAGCCAAATCAAAAAAGCAGCCTATCTCCCGCCCTATCAAGTCAATCATTATGGAGCAGCAAGTCGTAGTCGGTGTAGGGAATATATATGCCACAGAAAGCTTATATTTATCAAGTATTCACCCGGCCACACCTTCTCATCAATTATCGTATGATCAGATTGTCATTTTAGTTGATCACATTAAAGTTATCCTAAAAAAAGCGATAGCACTTGGCGGTTCGACACTACGAGACTTTACCGTTGCTAGCGGTCAAACAGGTTACTTTCAGCAGACATTAAATGTTTATGGCAGACAAGGTGAAGCGTGTCCACATTGTCAGACAACACTTGAGAATATCAAGCTTAATGGCCGAGCCAGTGTGTTCTGTTCTAATTGTCAACCAATGGGTTAACCATAATTTTCAGTAATTTTACCTACCCGTTTCGATCTACAATCAACAGCGTAGTATTTTCATTTGAATGTCTCATATTTTTTCATTAAGGCCGTTATATCATGCGCATTTTTGTTGCTTATTAGCGTACATCTTGCTTTAATAGTAATAACACTTACATAAATAGTGCATACGGTTTATTTATCTGTAATATTTAGCTTACCTATCGCTGCCAAGATGTTTTCTTATCGAAATATCAGCAGCCACTAATCATACCAATTGTGAACTTTAGGATATCGTTATGACTGTTAAAGCCAAGAAACAACGCACAGTTAAGCAAAAAGCTTTTACTGTTGCTACCAGCTTAAGTCTGTTGGTCGCTAGCATGCAGCCAGCCTTGGCCGCAATAGAGATTGATGAAACTGACTTTGGGCCTTCCTACGGAACCATGGTGGCGGATGCTACTGTAGGTAAGCCTCTACAACTGATAGGTGCAGTTACTGGTACTGCACTCTATCTCGTTAGCTTACCTTTCTCACTAATCGGTGGTAACGCAGATCAAGCGCAGCAGAAGCTATTCGTCGAGCCTTGGGACGCGATGGGCCGTTGCTTAGGTTGCTCTGTTGCTGAAGACAACTACTATAAGTCACAAGCAAATGATAATAACCTCGTACGTATCGTCGTCGACCAACCATCAGAAATTTTGATTAATACAAACGACTATGTAATCGTTAATCCATAAATAGTTATTCTCAAACATTTTTAACCATATATAAATGTTACAGATAATGTGTTTGTAAATGGACAATAAAAAAGGCTAACGTAACGTTAGCCTTTTTTTGTTTTAACTGCCCTATTAAATGACTTTATTTTGAGATATCAGTACTACTTAACTTGGCACTAATTTCACGAAGTAATAGCACTTCTTCTGAAGGTTCCACAATGGCTTCTACCACTTCCTCTACTTCTTCAGCACGGCGCATTTTATTTACCGTTCTAACCATCATAAAGATAATAAACGCTAAAATCAGGAAGTTAATAAGCACCGTAACGAAGTTACCATATGCTAATACTGGAACACCCGCTTCTTTAAGTGCATCATAGGTCATCGCAATACCTTCAGGTGCGTCCCCTAATACTAAGAACATGTTTTTGAAGTCAATTTCGCCACCGAATATAAAGGCGACGATAGGCATGATAATGTCTGCCACGAGAGAAGTTGTGATGGTTGCGAAAGCACCACCAATGATGACGCCAACTGCTAGATCCATCACATTACCTTTTAACGCAAACTCTTTAAACTCCGATACCATACTCATTGTTTTCTCCTAAAAATTTATTTACCAATAGACCACTGTCTAAAAATTACTTCAACTTTAGCTTTTATAACAAAAAATGAATATTTTGCTACTGTTTGTTATTCTGTCTCTATTTTTGCAAAATTACAACACAAAAAAAAGCAGTATAAAGTGAAGCACTAATCGCTCACCTTATACTGCTGATCTTTTAACTGCTTCAATGCCAGAAAATTTTCACTAACATTGAGTTTCAGTGTCAAACATCAATGATATGAATTACTAAGTAACTCACTTATTGATATTAAGCACCTTTTTTACCACGGCCGTGACGCTTACGCTCACTTTCAGTCAGATAGCGCTTACGGATACGAATCGCTTTAGGTGTCACTTCAACCAATTCATCATCTTGAATGAATTCAAGTGCTTGCTCAAGCGTAAACTTAACCGCTGGTGTCAATGTCAATGCTTCATCAGTACCACTAGCACGTACGTTGGTTAACTGTTTACCAGTTGTTGGGTTAACTGTCATATCATCGTTACGAGAGTTTAGACCGACAATCATACCTTCGTAAACTTCAAGCTGTGGCTCAGCAAATAACTTACCACGTTTTTGAAGGTTAAATAGTGCAAAGCCTAGGCAAACACCTTTAGTCATAGAAACCAATACACCGTTAGAGCGACCACCAACATCACCGATCTTTTGTGGACCGTAATGTGAGAAGCTAGAAGTCATGATACCGCTACCTGAAGTCAGTGTTAAGAACTCAGAACGGAAACCAATCAGACCACGAGCAGGCATAGTCGCTTCAATACGCATACGACCTTTACCATCAAGTTCCATGTTAGTCATCTCGCCTTTGCGTAGACCAACTTGTTCCATGATAGAACCTTGATGCTCGTCTTCAATATCGAACACAACGTTTTCATACGGCTCTTGTAGCTTACCGTCAACTTCTTTAACGATAACTTCTGGGCCTGAAACACCCATCTCAAAACCTTCACGGCGCATGTTTTCGATAAGTACAGATAAGTGAAGCTCACCGCGACCTGATACTTTAAATTTATCAGGAGACTCCGTGTCTTCTACACGTAGTGCTACGTTATGAATCAATTCACGATCAAGACGCTCACGAATATTACGTGACGTCACAAACTTACCATCACGACCAGCGAACGGTGAGTTGTTTACTTGGAAGTTCATTGATACGGTAGGTTCATCAACTGTTAGCGCTGGTAATGCTTCAACGTTAGCTGGATCACAAATCGTATCTGAGATATTAAGTGCATCAATACCAGTGATACAAACGATATCACCAGCTTGTGCATCTTCAACGTCAATACGATCAAGACCGTGATAGCCCATGATTTTTAGAATACGGCCATTGCGCGTGTTGCCATGCTTATCAATGACAGTTACTTGCGTGTTAAGTTTAACTTTACCACGCTGAATACGACCAATACCGATAACACCAACAAAGCTGTTGTAGTCAAGGCTTGAGATTTGCATGCGGAATGGTGCATCTGCATCAACCTGTGGAGCCTGTACAACATCAACGATAGTTTTGAATAGTGGCGTCATGTCATCAGCCAAATCATCAGCATCTAGACCTGCAATACCGTTCAATGCTGAAGCATAAACAACTGGGAAATCAAGCTGTTCATCAGTCGCACCTAGGTTATCAAACAAATCAAAGATTTGATCCATTACCCAATCAGGACGCGAACCAGGACGGTCAATTTTATTGATAACAACAATAGGCTTTAGACCTTGCTCGAACGCTTTTTGCGTTACAAAACGAGTCTGAGGCATTGGACCATCAACAGCGTCAACAACTAGCAATACGCAGTCAACCATTGACATAACACGCTCAACTTCACCACCGAAATCGGCGTGACCTGGGGTGTCAACGATGTTGATACGGTATTCGGTATCTACAGTTTGATCTGTCCAGCGGATAGCTGTGTTTTTAGCCAAAATAGTAATACCACGTTCTTGCTCAATATCGCCTGAATCCATTGCACGTTCAGCAATGTTTGCACGGTCGCCAAAAGTACCAGACTGATGTAATAACTTATCAACCAAAGTTGTTTTACCGTGGTCAACGTGGGCAATAATTGCAATGTTACGCAGGTGTTTGATATCGTTCGCCATATAAAATGCTCGTTTCGTCTTAAAAAATGCAGTAGCAGTAAGCGCCGCCGGATAAACCTTTATCATCAACCAGATAGATATTGAATACTTACTTTTAGACGACTGCACTATAAGTGCTGTTAGTCAAATAATTTCAATATAATCAAGAATCTACACTGATAAATTCATCATACAGATAGCTATGCTAATGTACATTCTGTCAATTTACAGAATGTTTGGGCAGCTAGTATAACATTATTGATTCATAAATTTATGTAATAACTCACTTTTCTCAATACATAAATAAAAAAAAGCCACCCAGTGGGCAGCTTTTTTTGTAACTATATATTTAATCACATAACCAATTGGCTATTACTTATTGAACAACCATATCTTTAGTTTGTTCAACAGTCATTGTTTTGTCACCAGTGATGATGGCATAAACACGACGGTTCATAGCACGACCTTCTTCAGTATCGTTTGGAGCGATTGGGTTGTCATAGCCATAACCAACAGTTGATAAACGGTTTGGAGCGATACCGAATTCGTTGGTTAGCATAGATTTAACTGCAACGGCACGAGCTTCAGACAGACGTTGGTTATAACGTGCTGAAGGACCAGTTTTAGAAGCATGACCTTCTACACGTGCTGTAGAATTAGGATACTCACGCATCTTCTCTGCTACTTTAGCAATTTCTGGCTGGTACTGAGTTTTGATAGCTGATTTATCGTTATCAAAGAATACACGTAGTTCCATTTTCAGTTCATCAGTAATGTCTACTGGTACTGGGCAACCGCGCTCATCAACTACAACGTTCATTGGAGTGCCTGGGCATGCATCGATGCTATCAGGTACGCCATCACCGTCAGAATCAAGATCAGATTCAACTACTACTACTGGAGTAGTGTCAACCATTGGCTCTTGCATTGGCGGTACTGCTACTGTAGGTGCTAGATGGCCACCAAGTACAACTTCTAGACCGGCCAAAGCCATGCCTTCCCACCAGTTGTTATCAAAGTTATGAATCGCACGAGCTTCACCACGTAGGCTTAAAGCATCGTTGATACGATACATAGCACCTAGACCTAGGTTACCGATAGTATCTTTAGAGCTTGATACTTCAGTACCAGCAGTAACTGTTTCGCCAGTTACATCAGAAACATAAGTTTCTTGGTTTTCTACTTTGATCTTAGATTGACCAGCACCAACCAATACATATGGCTTGAATGCGCTATCAGTATAACCAGTAAACTCTTCAGTACCGATTAAGAAGTTACCAGAAAGCATGGTTTGTTCAACATCAAAACGGTTAGCACCAGATTTAGCTGAATCTTCAGAAGCTTCGCCATTAGCGTTTGATACACCATACTCAACTTGGAACTGAGTAGAAGGAGTAAGCTCGATACCTAGAGCAGCACCAGTATATAGGCTACTTTCTTTAGCTACGCCGCCGTTAGAGTTGCCATCACGATCCGTGTTTTCTTGCAAGTTTTTGCCGGTACGAAGGATATCACGCTGCTTGTCAGCTGTATCACTGATATCATCAGTAACATGGTAACCTAGTAATAATGGGCTAATCGTTACACCAGCGTTAGCAGCTAAAGGTGCTGCTGCTACTGCAACCAATGCTAGAGCTATTTTATTCAATTTCATGGACTTCCTCCAAAGGATAATTTTAGTGATGCATTAAGCAAAACCGTTTCTCAAGATGCTTCAAATAGACATCTTTTACGAATTTCAAGTGACAAAGCAAAACCAATTAAGGAGTAGCTTAGCGATTATCGATTCAGTTTACAACTTTTTTCGTTAAGGAGCTACACATTATTACACGATAATGTTGTAACTAAAACACAATAGCTTGCTGGAGTTACCTAGAACTAACACGCCTTACGCATTCTATCTTTTGTATGTCAGTTTCCCATAGATAGTAAACCTAATAGCACCTATTGCCTGAGCATATTTTAATACGGTAAGTAATTTTTCTCTATTATTAAAACCTGTCATTCACTAATTGAAACAAATTTTGACAGTAGACATATATTCTGTATATATTAGGATAGCCAACATTATTCTGTCTATGTTAAATCCCAACCTATTTTTAAGTCTTTATGCGATCAAAATACTGAAGCTATATGCTCTTATAAGGTCTTTCTAAAATACTTGAACAGCCAATGATAAAAAGCGAGATTGTTTTATTGAAATAAGTTACTCACTATAGGTAATAAGACCTTATGACACTGCTATATAGAATATTATCAAGTTATAGAAAGCTATTTGCGTTTTTATCACTTTTGTTGATATTAATTCAGTATAAGTACGTCCATAAGGGATTTATCTTTTTCGTAATGCGACTTCACATGTCATTTTCTGACAAATCTACGTTTGATAAAGTCACAACAAAGACAAACATCTTTAAAGATAGACAAGGTTTTACGCTTGTCGAGCTTATTTTTACCATCGTTATTTTAGGGATTCTGGTGGCGATTGCCGTGCCATTCATACAAACACAATTAGCACATATGGAAGCCAAGCGTATTAAGAGTCAGTTAGAAAGCTCGCTGACCCTAGCGAAGGCTGAGAGTTATATTAGAAGGCAGAATGTGATTGTCTGTTTGTCTGATAGTGGAGGTCGCTGTAACCGGGATAGCGACACAACATTATTGCTCTTTATAGACGAAAATAATAACAAGCATTTTGATAACCAAATAGATTCCCTACTCTCTCAGCAACCCTTAAACCCTAAATACAGTAAGCTAAGTTTAAGAGTGGGCGCCAGACGCCATTACACTAAATTTTGGGGTGATAGTGGTAAGCCTCGAGGGCACTTTGGTCATATCAAATATTGTCCAACCGTTGACTATAATAAGACCACATACCTCATATCGTTTAGTCAAACAGGCCATATAAAGCAAAAACTTAATGAAAACCACCCTACCAAATGCGAAAGTTAGCCAAACAGGCATACGACGCTTTTTAGTGGTTTTGACGTATAGCTCATCTACAACAATTTGATAGTGAATGATTAAGTTGAATAGGGACTTTTAAAGGAATAGTATACTATCGGCAACAGAGATATACTTAAAACAAAGGGTAAGTCATTCCCTAATCACAGTTCTAAAACAATATGTGAGATAGCCTGTGTTTTGAGGGAAACAACTTTTATAGATAATATGACGCAAAGAGCATCTTAACTATTGATAACGTCGCTGCTGCTGCCATAATAAACGACTCTGCAACGGTTGATAATCGAGCAAGTGATCGATGAGGTGTCGATATAGCTTTGACCAATAACTCAAAGTCGCTTTAGTAATACCCAACTCTGCCATTTTTATCAATTCAGCACCCATGAATACAGTTTTCATAGTGGTGCTTTCTAAATGTTCAGACTGTGATTCATTCTGTAAGACAGGCATAAACCCCACATCAGGTAAAAAGCGATAAGAACAATTCGGTTCGATAATATCTTGGACACTATCGTGGGTCAAAATTAAGCTAAAGCCCAACTCGTTAAATAAGTGAGACTCAAATTGGCGCAGACACAATCGTAATTCATCGGTACCTAAAGGCTGTCTAAGCTGATGTAGACTGTCTTGATAATGCTGCCACAATATAGGCATAGGATCTTCAGTAGGTAACAACCGCCACAATATTTCATTTAGGTACAGTGCAGAGTATTGCTGCTGGCCAGTGATATTTCCATAAGGGACTGACTCTAGGGTAGCAGCGATATTACCCTTATCTTCTATACTTCTTGAAGTGGTAATTTGTGATGTGATATTGATTTGACTGAACGTCTTTAAGTCACGTTTGCCGGTAGCAAAAAGTTGTAGCGGCATAAATAATGGCGCGCCTTTTTTCCCAATACCATGTATCACACCATGCTGCTGAGAAAACAAATAGTATAAAGCGCGCTTTTCCTGATAGGGACGCTGATGTAATAAGTAACCAACTAGTGCTTCGTTACGCATTTTTTATTACCTCAGCATCTAACACATACAGAAACCTTTATAGTGCTAATGTCTAATTAATATCCCAAACTGGTTAATGCTCGTTCATCATCAGACCAACCACGCTTCACTTTCACCCATAGTGTGAGCATAATTTTTTTGTCGAAAAGCTGTTCCATATCTTTACGAGCATCCATACCAACCTGCTTGATACGTTGTCCTTTGTCGCCAATGACAATCGCTTTTTGACCAGTACGCTCAACATAAATAGTCGCATCGATAAAAGTACAAGCTTTACGTGGGCGACCTGTTTTTGGATCAGTATGTGCAGGCTCATCTTTAAATGCATCAATCTGTACCGTTAAATCATATGGTACTTCGTCGCCCGAACTACGCATGATTTTTTCGCGGATAATCTCACTGGCTAAAAAACGCTCTGATCGATCGGTAATTTGTTCAGTATCATAAATAGGTGCCGCAACTGGTAGATGTGACGCAATCACTTCTTCTAAGCGGTCTAGATTCTGATTTTTTAGAGCAGATACAGGAACAATGTCAGCAAAATCAAAACTGGCATTAAAAGTCTCGATAAGTGGCAATACACTACCTTTATCTTTTAAGGTATCTGATTTATTAATGACCAATACCACAGTTAAATCAGTCTCACCGAGCTTCTGCAAAGTCAATAAGTCATCGTCACGCCACTGGTCTGAATCAACAACGAATAGTACCAAATCAACATCTACTAATGCAGATACGGCGGCTTTGTTCATACGCTCATTGATAGCACGCACTTCATTACGATGAATACCTGGTGTATCGACGAATACGGCCTGCATCTCGTGATTTGACAGAATGCCATGAATACGATGACGAGTCGTTTGCGGTTTACGCGATGTGATAGACAGCTTTTGACCCAACAAATGATTCATTAGTGTCGATTTACCGACATTTGGACGTCCAACAATAGCAACATAACCTGTCTTAAAGTTATCAGCCATACCTTCATGACGACTAGGCGAAAAGAACTCTTCAATTGCCGTATCATTTTCTGATGTAACATCTTCTGAGTGATCGATACCATTATCGGTTATATCAGTATTGTCTTGGTTTAAGTTGATGTCTTTTTTTTCAGTCATATTTTCAGCGTTATCTTCATTAGTTAATGGCAAATCAGCATGATTGCTCATAGAGTGATCCTGTAAGTTTTATAACCTGTCAAACGGCAGTTAATGGTGAAGTGATTTTATCAGCACTAAAAAAGGGAAACCGTTGTCGGTTGGGAAATATTTGAGGTTTGAAAGTATGTGACGTTTAAAAGATAGCAAATCAGCAATTTTTAAAACGTCACTTAGTATGAGTTGTTCTTTTAGAGTTAAGTTAGTAGAAAATCTCTAAATATGCATTATGTACGCTTTTTAACTGAGCCTGGAAGTTTGTGCAGCTGATTAATCATAAGTTCTGCTGCTTTTTGTTCAGCGATACGGCGGCTCTCACCAGATTCAGTAATGTCAGGACAATTATTAATATTAACATGGCAACGTACAACAAAGATCTGATACGGTGCATTACCACGCGTTTCCATTAGTTCATAATGGGGCAAGTCAAACTGCTTAGATTGAAGCCACTCTTGCAAACGGCTTTTTGCATCTTTCAATGCTTTTCGATCATTGACATTATCAATTAAATCTCCGTACCAAGAAAGCACGCAATCTCGTGTAATGTCCATATCTTTACTGTCTAAATATATAGCACCTATTAGGGACTCTACCGCATCAGCCAATATAGAAGCACGATTACGACCACCGCCCTTCCTCTCGCCCACTCCTAGTATGAGATGATTAGAGAGCTCTAAGTTTTGCGCAATGATGACCAGTGACTCTTGGCGTACCAACGTTGCACGCATACGAGTTAATCGACCTTCATTTTGGCTAGGATAGCGATGATACAAAGCCTCACCGACAATCATACCTAACAAGGCATCGCCTAAAAACTCTAAACGCTCATAGTTTTTCTTGCTATCAAATGAGCGATGCGTCAATGCAAGTTTCGGAAGGCTCAAGTCGTTGAACACATAGCCCAACTTACGCGTTAATACCGCTAGCCGCTGAATAAATTCAGAGCTAACAACAAGCGTGTCGACAGACGTGCTATTTTGTTGAGGAGTAGGAACCGCTTGGGAATGCTGCGAAGTTGGTTTCATGCGTGGCTTGTGGTTATCCCTTCTGTTTTACGGATTTAGTCATAATATTTATCGACTAAGGTTATAAGGAAAGTTTCAGAGGATATTAACACCTCTTTCAATTACTCTGCTGCTGCCATCTCAATATCACCTTCAAAACGATTGACGATATCAATATTGCTAAAGAAATTATTGGTTATTGCATATTGCTTGTAGATGGCTAACTGACCAGTTTTCTTATCAGTAAAAGTAAAAACCTCTTCTGCTGTAGTGTTATAGTCAGCATTAATAGATAACTGTCTATTAACGCGTTCAACAAACTGTTTAGCAGTTTCATTGTTATTATTTGACTCTAGGAGCTGTGCGCTTAAGGTTTTGGTCAATTGATAATCACCAATCTGAGCTGGCACGATAGCAACGGTCAATTTAGCAGCAATGCCTAACACCATAATGATGAACACGATGCTTGTCACACTAGCGCCTCGCTGCGCGGCCAATCCAGATAATTGCTGCATTATTGTATTCCTCTAACGATAAGTTGCTATTATAGTGAATACCTAAACATTAGGTATCTGTTTATTAGATAGCAACAATATTAGCACAAAACTATTATCGAAAAATCAACCAATAGAGATTCTTACCATCCTAATTAATAGCACCATTGCGTTGGAAAGTTGGTAAGTTAAGTCCTGGTGGCTTATGCATCCAAATATAAACTGCTTTGCCCGCTAAGTTCTCATCAGGTACAAATCCCCAAAACCGACCATCCGCACTACGGTCACGGTTATCACCCATTACAAAATAATGACCTTCTGGCACATTGATACGCCATTCCGTCCCTTCTGAGCTAACCACTTCTGGTGACTGCTGCTGTAGAAATGGTGCGTACTGAGCACTGTTCATACCAGTCAAGTAGCGAACAAGATGCTTGTTCTTACCTGGCGTCTCTTCAAAGTACTGCGCCTCACCTTCTTCTTGCTGACCCATTGCAGCTGCACTTTCTTCGGTCAGTTCTTGTCCTGGAGCAATTTGTCCTGGCAGATAAAGCTGTGAAGTCAATTCAGCACTTGCCGAAAAATCTACTGGCTGAGTGTCAATGGGAACATCGTTAATCGCAAGTATCCCTTGATTGTAGCTGACAGTATCACCAGGCAACCCAATTACACGCTTAATATAATAAATACTAGGATTTTCAGGGTAACGAAATACAGCGACATCACCATGCTCAGGCGAGCCTGTATCTAATATTTTATTATAAGTTAGCGGTAGTCTCACACCATAAGAATACTTGTTTACAGCAATAAAGTCGCCCGTATATAACGTCGGTACCATAGAAGATGATGGAATATTAAAAGGCTCAATCAAAAATGAGCGCACAATTAACACCACTGCTAATACGGGGAAAAAATCATAAGCCCAGCGTACTAGCAAACCTTCTTGACCACGCCCACGAGTTTTGCGTTGTTTGAGTGCCAATTTGTCTAATAGCCAAACTATACCCAAGACTACGGTTAACGGCACTAAAATTAAATTGAAATCAAAATCCATACTAGTTTGCCTATTAACGAGCTGCTGCTTTAACGGTTGCTATTTATCAGTTAATTGTAATAATCACTGTAAGTTTTATACTAACAATGAATATTCAATACTTACTCTACTTGCAATACAGCCAAGAAAGCTTCTTGTGGAATTTCCACATTACCCACTTGCTTCATGCGTTTTTTACCAGCTTTCTGTTTAGATAGTAGCTTTTTCTTACGCGAAACATCGCCACCATAACACTTAGCTAGTACGTCTTTACGCATGGCTTTCACCGTGCTACGACCGATGATCTGACTACCAATAGCCGCTTGAATGGCCACATCAAACATCTGACGTGGAATCAGCTCTTTCATCTTAGTAACCAATGCGTTACCACGATAACGTGACTGAGTTTCGTGAACAATCATCGCTAAGGCATCGACTTTATCACCGTTAATCAACACGTCCACTCTGACCAGTTTGTCGACTTGATAACGCTCAAAGTTATAATCAAGCGAGGCAAAACCACGTGAAACCGACTTTAGGCGATCAAAGAAATCCATGACCACTTCGCCCATTGGAATGTCAAATATCAGCTGTACCTGTCGACCCATAAAACGCATATCAACCTGAACGCCACGACGCTCAATACACAAAGTCATCACATTACCCAAGTACTCTTGCGGCACTAAGATCTGACAGCGAGCAATTGGCTCACGAAACTCTTCAATGTTATTTGGCTCAGGCAAATGTGAGGGGTTATCTACATAGATAACATCACCGTTCTTTTTCTCAATTTCGTAGATTACTGAAGGCGCGGTAGTGATCAAATCCAAGTCGTATTCACGCTCTAAACGCTCTTGGATAATCTCCATGTGTAGCATACCCAAGAAGCCACAGCGGAAACCAAAACCAAGCGCATCTGAAGTATCTGGCTCAAAAAATAGCGATGCATCATTAATTTGCAGTTTTTGTAAGGCTTCACGGAATTTTTCGAAGTCTGTAGACTCCACTGGGAACATACCAGCATAGACTTGCGGGGTTACTTGCTTGAAACCCGGAATACGATCGACATCAGGCGTTTTAGCGTGGGTAATCGTATCACCAACAGGCGCGCCGGCAATGTCTTTAATACCAGCAATAATGAAACCAACTTCACCCGCTTCGAGAATACCCGTATCTACAGGCTTTGGCGTAAACACACCAATAGAACCCACTAAATGCGCCTCTTGAGTTGATTTAATATAGAGCTTATCACCTTTGCGTATGGTTCCTTCGCGCACACGAACCAATGACACCACACCCAAATAGTTATCAAACCACGAATCAATGATTAAGGCTTGTAGCGGAGCTTCACGATCACCAGTCGGTGCTGGAATAAACGCAACCAATGCTTCGAGCAGCTTATCGACGCCTAAACCTGACTTGGCTGATACACGCGGTGCATCAACCGCATCAATACCAATGATGTCTTCAATCTCTTGAATAACGCGTTCAGGCTCAACTTGTGGCAAATCAATTTTATTCAGTACAGCCATGACTTCTAGGCCTTGATCAACTGCCGTATAGCAGTTGGCTACTGACTGCGCTTCTACGCCTTGAGCGGCATCAACGACCAAAAGAGCACCTTCACAAGCCGCTAATGAGCGCGATACCTCATAAGAAAAGTCGACGTGTCCTGGTGTATCAATAAAGTTAAGCTGATAACGCTCTCCATTAGGATGATCGTAGAACAACGTTACCGATTGCGCCTTAATAGTGATACCGCGCTCACGCTCAATATCCATGGAGTCAAGTACTTGCGCCTGCATCTCGCGATCTTGCAAGGCACCGCACATCTGAATAAAACGATCAGCAAGTGTCGACTTGCCATGATCAATGTGGGCAATGATTGAAAAGTTACGAATATTGGCTAATGCAGTCACAAAGCGCCTACTAGATTAAGGGTGATAGAATAATGAAACTAAAAGAATAAATACTGTTGAACGCAAGCGATATCATAATTGCGTATTGCTGAAAATAGCTTAAATCAGCTCATACACTAAAACTGCTATCTCAAATCAATAGCCAAATAGGCTATTACTTACGTGCAGATGTAAAAGAGTATTCTAGCAGTTTTCCACTACAAAGTAAGGCGATTTTGTGAGTAGAGAGATGATTTACAAGTGAAGTTACGAGCTGATAACCATACAGAGAGAAAGTATGGTACTTATTAGGACTATATTGTCTTCTGTGGTGATAACAATCTACCAAACGACTCGCAATCAATCGAAAGTAAAGGCTATTGAGATATATTGGATTTAGGGTGGCTCTTCTCTACAGGTTGAATTTCCGCTTGGCCCAAATATTTATACATCCATGGTGATTTACCATAAAAAGCACCGTTTATCTGAGTTTGTTCTATCAAATATTCACGAAATCTTAGATAAAATTCGTTGTCCGGGCTTTTAGGCCGTTGCCAAAAATCGCTAAGTGGTTTTTGATCAGTCAGCTTAGGCGTATTATAAATCGCACGTCCCATGATCTTGGTTGGTTTTTTATGATATACCGACTGCAAACCCGTAGTACTGTTGATAGTCAACATACCAATACTATGTTTCATCAAAGTTGGTAAGTGCATATCACAACCATAAAAAACACGGTCAGCTACTTGATAACGCACTGCCAAGCTAGATACTAACTCACGATAGTCTCGATGACCACGATCTAACGGATGATGTTTAAGTACCAGCAACTGCTGCTTATCAGCATAAGTTGAAAAACTTGCAATAGACTCATCAATGAACTGTACCACATCTCGATAATCACTATGATGCGTAATCTGTGAGTCATTATGCACTTGCAAACTAATCAAAAAGTAATTATTGCTTTCATTCTTAGTCAATCTATGTTGCAGTTTTTTATCAGGTACGTAATCTCGCAACTTACGCCATGGTGCTCTCAGCCAAGCAATCGCTTCTTGCCATGCTGTCATGCCACGGTAGTGCGAATAGTGTGGATAGCGGCTTTTGTACATCCAAGCAATAATATAATAAACAATAGCAGCGATACTCAGCCGATAAAAACGATTGTGTGTGTATAACGGCTGATCATTGGCCTTTTTTAGTGCTTTGATATCTTCTATATTTAAGCGTGAATAGCCATTGATTCCATGTTCTTGCAAGGTGATATAGTCAGGACGCAGATACCCTTCTTCAAATACGAAAAATGAGGTCTCTAACTGCTCACTGATACAGGCAGCCTGCGTATGATGTGGGCGACAATCACCAAAACACACAATCGCATCAATAGCATTTTCTTTAATGAATTGCTGCAACCAAGAAGAGAAATGCGCTAATGTTCCAGTGTATTCATGGGTATTATCATGATGATAGAAGAAAGCATCACCTGCGTTAAAATTGATTTTGCTAACTTTAATGCCTTGGGTTTGCAAAAATGTTGAAAAGCGATTGAAAAATCCGCCCATTTTTCCTTGTAACAGCAATACATGTCGATGAGTAAGCAAGTGAGACATCGAAGCTGCCATAGTATTGGGCTACCATTAAGTGAAAGAGTAAGAAACAAAACGAGAGTGATCGTTAAACTGTATGAAAGCACGTGGGCAATAAGAGATTATACCGAAAAACGATCTGCTTGTCGCAGCGGAATTATGCCACGATGCCAAAGCCAATCAACGTAATACTTTACGCACGAGCTGCTGAAATCGATGACGCTGCTGCATAAACCGTGTGGCTGCATGACGTTTGATTTGTGTGGTCAAAGTCGATACCACTGAGTTAGAGGTCTGAATTGAACGATCTATATTGCTAGGCGTTGTAGTCTGAGAACCTTGACTACAACTATCTTCTAGCCGATGTTCGTTTTTAGGTGGATATAGATAGTCAATAACCTGCTCTACTTGCGCAAGCCCATAGCCATTCGGCAGACGATATAATGGATAACAGATGAGCACGCAATGCAGCAATTGCTCGAGCGTCAGTACTGTGTCTCTTTTGCGCCTTTCTAAGTATTCAGACTTGGGTGATAACTTGGCATCAATATCCGTCGTTAAACCCCATCCTGCATAAAACGGCAAACCATAACAGGTAACCTGTAAACCACGCAGCAATGCCTCAAAACCCGTCAACGAGCTAATAGTGTGCACTTCATCGATACATTCTAAGCAGTCAGGCATGGCCGTATCATAGGCGATCGCATTTACTTGACGTAAACCTGCTTCCGCTACTTTGCCTGCTCGCAGCCCTGCTTCAACGTCAGGATGCGGCTTATAAATCAGATAAGCATCAGGATTGTCTTGGCATACTCGATCTATCAAACCACTATTAGTCTTGATTGTTGAACCACAATATTGAACCGATAAATCATCCTCTACTTGACCAATAATGAGAATTCGGTGTTTGCCCGATAACTTTGCTTCCTGCATCCATAAGCTATGCTGGCTATCAGAGTGGTTAGCATCAGCGCCAACATTGTACTTACTCACGCGCTGAGTAAGTAGCTTCTCTTGCAACAGTTTTACTCGTGTGTTTTGGTATGGATTTAGCGTTTCGCAGTTACGTAATAATGTTTCTAAATCTGATGGCTGAGTCGCATCATAATAGATACCCTGCTTATCTATGACTACCGACAATGGCGCGAGTAGTGTGGCACCTAGACCATTTGAGCGAATAAACCCATCTTCCATACAGTAAATAGAAGACATTTCAGAAGGTTGCACTGCTAACTTTTTCTGTCGCTTCCGTTGTACTTGCTGGCGTTTGGCTAAGCCCCATACCAGTAAAGGTCGTTGATAATTGACACGAAAATGATCTGGATGCAGTAGATTCTTCAGTCGTGGCTTTGGTTTGATGAATAATGCTGTACGTGGCAGATTAATAAAATCTTTAACAAAAGGTAATTTCCAGCGGCTAAACTCATATACTGTCAAATCACCTTCCAGACGTAATTGCCAATGACGATTGGTCACCAACCAATCAATCGCTGCATCGATGGTGCAAGCCTGTTTTGTCGCTGGATCTACATAGTGGCTATAATCAATATAAGCGCTATTAAAAAGCATTTCTAACGTTGTATTACATCTCTTACTAGACGCTGTAGAAAATAATGATAAGCCTGGTTTTTTCCTAGTATTCACTGATGCTCTGGCAAGCATTCCACGGCGTCGCTCAACCTCTTTAAGCAAATGCTTGGGGGCTCCGCTATCGTCGGTGAGACCCCAACCACTGTACCAGTTGACCCCAAAACAATGCACTTTCCTCCCTAACATCAATGCCTCAAAACCCATGTGTGAGCTGACGGTATAGACATGATCTACTTGTGCAATCAGTGCAATTGGATTAAGCGATTGCGTTAATAGACGAACGTTTTTGGATAATTTGAGACTGGTCAGGTATCCTGATTTTGATGCGGGATGAGCCTTTATCCAGATATGAGAATCAGGATGATTGCGGCAAGCGGCTTTCAGCATTCGCTTAAATTGACGTTTGTTAGCACCAGCCCCTCTAACAGAAGCATCACCAGCCACTTGGTCAATCAATAAGATATGCGACTTTAGAGGTGCTTTTAGCGTGTTTGTATTTTCTTGACTAACCAAGTCGTCTAATAAAGGGCAATCAATAACTGCATTATACTTACTGATTTTTTCATTACAAATACGTGCCATCAATTGCTGAGCACGCGCTTCCTCTGTTCCACTATTATCGATAGTAGCGTTTTTAGTACGCTCAATTATCAGCTGCTCGAGGCGTGAATTCTGTGTCAGGTCACAGTAGATACCAACATCATCAACGACCACACTCAAACCATGACGGCTACTAGTACCCGAATCTAATGAGCGTAAAAAACCATCTTCAATACTGAGGGTTAAAAGCTGCTGCTTTTTCGCAGCTTTGTCGGCCCGCTGATAACTTTTCTTATGGCCCCAGCCCACAAATGCTTGCGGTAACGGCGATAATAGATGATTTTTTTGAGCAGGTAACCATTGGGATAGCCGAGCATTTAATACATATTTCACGCCCGACCACGGGTACCATCGTTGAATATCGGCTTGTAGCATATGTGGCAACAACACATTGTTATGACGTATGCCCTTTCCCACAACAGCCAGTTGCTTTGGCAGCTGATACTGGGCTGATGACAAATACAATGTGGTATCAGAGGCAGATACAACTGATGTCCTGACTTTATCTTCTGCGCTCTTTACCATCTTTGATACCTTTAGTCATTATTTTACATCGACCAATACAACTAGCTTTTGCCGTTATAGGTCTAGGACAACTTTAGCCGCAATGGCTAGTTGATAAACAATTTGCGACAACCCACGTGCAATTTCCACACGCTTAGTTTTGACTTTCGGTAATACCATAATTTCATCACTTTGTTGGATACGGTAAGCTGTATTGACAACTTCACTGGCACCATTTTGATGAATAATTAGAATATCTTTAGCATCAGCGTTATCAGAGAAACCACCCGAATTAGCAACATAATCACCAACGGTATAATCTGGATTGAAAGTTAGCGCACCTTGTGCTCGTACTTGACCATTGACAGTAATCACTGATGTTTGTGCAGGTATTTCAATGATATCACCTTGCTGCAGAATGATGTCTTGCCACGAGTTTGGTACAACGACTATCTGACCATCAGGTTGTACTTTACGTGCTTTGGCCACAAACTCTTTCACCAAAGCAGCATCATCTTGACGCAAGGCCGCTTCTTCTCGAGTGGTCGACTGCGTCGCAAGCGTTAGCTCTTCTAAGCGATCCAGCGACTCATTAATCATACGTTTTTGTTGCTCAGCCACAGATTCGCGATATATAGTCAAACTTGGTAGCTTCGCTAGTGGACTGGGCTGCAACTGTGGAATAATATCTTTTAGGCGAGCACCATAGGGTACCACCATCGCACCGTTCCCCGTATGCGCGCCCTTAACTTGAACAGCAATGGTACCCGCATAACGATCTGACGTGACTACCATCTGATCCCCATTATAAACAGGCACGTTTTGAGCATCAGCTAATGAGTAATATTCTGCTGTCTGCGCACGGCCTGCGCTGCGGGTAATACTAACATTGGTGGCATTCGCTGCTGGACTAGCCACTTGTAACACATCACCTACGGTCAAATCGTTTACATCAAACTCAAAAGTGTATTCGTTCTGAACTTGGCCACTAACTGCAAAGGTTTTCTTTTGCGGAGAGACCGTTATCACATCACCATCTCGAAATGAGAATGAATGTAGTTTACCCGCCAATAGGAAATCATATAAATTGACTTGCTGTAACATCTGACCATTACGCTTTATTTGAATATCGATATAACTACCACGTGTTGGATCAACACCGCCTGCTCTATCTAAGTAAGACAATACTGAATCTGCTGCCAAACCGCCATAATAACCAGGTTGTTTGACAAAGCCAGTAACGAATACTTTCACTGGCTGTGCTTGCTCTAGTGAAGCATAGACACCGACGTTAGAGCGGTAAATACGACTGACAGCGCTTTTGACTACGTTTTGCAAATTACCATTTTGTACACCAGAGATGCGTACTGGACCAACATTGGGCAAGAATATATTACCTTGTGGATCAACCGTGGTAGTAGCTGCATATTGATAGGCACCCCACATCCTTACTTGAACGTTGTCACCGGGGTTTATCACATAGCTGTCATTAAAAGTAGAGCCAGAAGTGGTCGAGAATGCACCGCGAAACAGCTGCTCACCAAACATCATATCTTGAGTATTAATATCTTGATAAGGACGCGTGGTATTGATAACTGACTGACTTGGCAAGCTCGCTGCATTCACTGCCTCTTGCATCGTTGCCTGAGCAGGCACACTACCAGAGAATGCTTGTGTTGAGGCGTTGCTAGTGTTATTGCTCGTACCAAAGCTAGATCCAGCTATCTGACTAGCAGCGCTATCTGCCGCCATGACTGGCAGGCTCGTCGCGGCCATCGCCAAACTAATCATTATCACGATAAAACGTGGTTTCGTATTCATGCGTTGTATTCCTTTGCTGATCTATCGATCATTACTGATATCTGGTTTGTCAAAATTGCCTTGATCAAATTTAGCTGCGATGGTCACGGACAACTGCCATTACTAAGCGCACAAAACCATAGAATATTAATAGCAATGCTAGCGATGTCCAAATAATATAGCCACGGCGTGGATACAATGCTTCTTCAGCTTCATATGGCGTTGAAATCACAATCAAATTTTTCATCTTTTTGAAGGCTTCTAAACGAGCTTTTTCAAGTGACGATAACGACAATTTGTACAGCTCAGTCGCAAACTCAACATCAGCCTTGATGGTTTCAAACTGTATGGCTTGACGGTTCAACTTGGTGGTATTTGGTGACGTCAATTTGGTTTGCTCTTGCGTAATCTGCTCTGTCACAGCTTTTATTTGACTTCTTAATGACACAACCTGCGGTGCATCTGGGTTCAAATAGCTGAGCAATTGACGCTCTTCCGTACGTAATGAACTCAGCTGCCCTTGTAAACTACCAATCAGCTGATTAACAATTTGTGCATTGGCTTGTGGATCGTAAATTTCATTGTCATTTTGATAGTTTAATAGCTGCTCTTTCGTTTCATTCAAACGATCTTGTGACTCATCTAATTGTGTTTCTGCAAATACCAGTTGGTCACGTGCCACTTCCTGTGAAATACGGTTTACAAACTGCTCAGACTCACTCAGGATTGTCTTGTTAAGCTCAAAAGCATACTTTGCATCAAACGCTTCTGTCGATACTGAGAGAATGTAACTTTGTTCGTCTAAATCGATATGAACCCGCTTTTTGAAATACTCAAGCAATTCTTCTTGCGTGGCATCAGGTTTTATCTCATTAAGAGGATCTGAACCGTCAACGTGATAAGCCTCACGGAACTTGAATTTTTTATCAAGACGCTTCACCATATCATTAGACAGAATGTACTCTGTTAAATAAGTCGCGTCTTCTTTACTTGTGCTGTTCACACCTAACAGGGCTGAAATTCCTCCAGCAGAAGATACATTCGCATCACTAACTTGTTTGACTACTACATTAGCGGTCGAAGTGAATCGTGGATGGGCAAACGTCATGACATAAAAAATCACGAGCACCCAAGGGAGAATCACTAGGCCAATAAACAGCGAGAAGCTAACGATCTTACTTTTTTGCTTTGTGGATATGCTTTTCATAAACTTCTATCGCTTCTGTTGTATCATCAAAGACGTGTGCTGTTTGATCCATTAACACAATACCAATATCACAGTTTCGCTTGATATCACCGATATTATGCGACACTATTAAAAATCCTGCCTGTGCACGACGTGCAGCTAATATCTCTTCACTACGCTTTCGAAAAGCAGCATCACCGACGGCACCCGCTTCATCAAGCATATAATAGTCAAAATCAAAGGCCAAGCTCAAGCCAAACGTTAAGCGAGCACGCATACCTGACGAATAGCTTTTAACGGGCATATCAAAGTAACTACCAATGTCGGCAAATTCTTCGACAAAACGGATTTTTTCGTCAATATAAGGACCACTTGAATATAGACGGCAAACAAAGCGTACGTTTTGACGACCAGTCAAACTTCCTTGAAAACCACCTGCCACACCCACTGGCCACGAGATCGACGAATCAGTGATAATTTCTCCATGATCTGGCTCATCAAGACCACAAATAATACGCAGTAGCGTTGATTTACCAGCACCATTACGGCCTAATAAGCCAACGCTCTGTTTATCACCAATGGTCAGATTTAAATCTTTAAACAGATAGTGCCGACCTTTCTTGGTCATAAATGACTTAGAAACATTTCTAATTTCAATCATTTATTTACCTTTTTATATAACTTACATAATGACATTTAACGAGAGCGAATCATATCGCGTTCAGCATACTTATAAAGTAATAACCCTAAAAAATTCACTGCAAACATCCATTTCAAGAAGTAGCCAATATCAATATGCGAGACTGGATAGTTAGGTGCGAGCGCATGTCTTATCAGTTCAATATTATGTATAAAGGGGTTGTAAAGCAAATAACTAAAATAAGGTTCGGGAATAATATGAATCGGATAAATAATCCCTGAGGTGAAATACAGTATTGTGAAGAATATTGTAATCACTTTACTAATTTCACCACCATAGTAACCAATCACCATCATGATTAGAGCAACACCAAAACTAAATATAAAAAGTGTTATCCAACAGAACAAAACAATATGCAAATTTTCTAAATTGGCATATATATCAAAGAAAGCTAGGCCTGCGAGTAGTAATATAGAAGTGAAAAAATAGATGACTAATTCTAAAAATGAACGGGCAATAATTACATCAATATGCTTAATTGATCGGTACATCAATAAACCTTTGTTCGCATCAACAGCCCCCAGTGCTCTTGTTGCTATTTTTTGAAACATACGGAAAGGAACCATACCCGCTACTAAAAACAGGGAGAAATCCATTCCTGGTACTAAGCGCTCACGAATAGCACCAAAAATCACTAAAAATATAAGCACCTGAAACAGTACTTCAAGCGGTGCCCAAAGATACCCCAAACGATAGCCACCAAAGCGTGTTTGTAGCTCACGCATGAGCAATGCATGAAATGCAGCACCCATGACTTTGAGGCCACTGCGATGCTTAATAGGACGATAAGGGGGCAGTTGTACAGACATAGCGTTACAGGACTTTACCGAAAACAGCCCCTATGATAATTAAGCATGACATAAGTTACAACAATTAATCTGTTTCTAAACAGATAAGCCTATGATTTAGTAATAAATCAGTAAGTAATAATAACCAAACACTAAGTTTACATAACCATCGAGGCATACTTCCATCGTTTATTTTAGGCAAAAAAAAACCAATCTCGAAAGATTGGTTTTTTAGTTGACACTAACTAAAGTATCTATAAATGGTGGCGATGAAGAGACTTGAACTCTTGACCTCACGATTATGAGTCATGCGCTCTAACCAGCTGAGCTACATCGCCATTTTAGGTTGGCTATTATGCCTAAGCAGATGACTATCGTCAACCCCTAATAAGCATTTTTTCCAAAAAAATTGGCCGAATATTAAGAAACCATCATTAACAATCAATAGTGAGCTTTTTAATATTATTTGAACCATTGAAAAAGGTTTGGTAAACCGATAAGCCGGGTTCTGTCGTGGACAATCATTCCTCTAGGCGTACAATCGCTCGTACGCTCAAGCAACCTACCCGCATCGAACGCGGGCCGCGCCATGCCGATGCCTATTTGGTCTTGCTACGCGTGGAGTTTACCATGCCGTGAACTGTTGCCAGCCACGCGGTGCGCTCTTACCGCACCCTTTCACCCTTACCGATGACATGAACATCTTGCGATACTCATATAAGCCAAAGGCGGTCTACTCTCTGCTGCACTGGTCGTCAAGTTACCCTGCCCAGCCGTTAGCTGGCACGCTGCCCTATGTAGCCCGGACTTTCCTCCCCTGCATGTCTGTTGCCAGTGTGCAGCGGCGATTGCCTAGTCTACCAAGCGCGCTAGTATAACAAACTTATGGCAGAGTGCGAACGTCTTTTGGATTTATTTTTAGCCTCAGCACAAATAGGTCAAATAAAACCTTTGGGCAAAGATAAACAGTCATTTTCTGACAGCGTTTCGGTATTAAGCATTTCAGTATTAAGCGTCTCTGTATTAACAGACACTTTGTTTTTTAGAGACGGTATCTGTACCCAATGAGCCTTGGTATAATTCGCAGCTAAATAATTTTGCAAAAAATCCATGGTGCTATTCGCAATCTCAGCATCCGTATTGTCAGCATTATCATGGATATGATTATAAACAACGCTATGTACAGACAACCCGCGTGCTTTTATTGCTTCTAAACTCAGCAACGTATGATTGATACTACCTAAACGACCAGAAGTGACTAAAATAATGGGATAACCTTGAGTAGCAATATAATCCAAAATCAATAACTGCTCCGTGATTGGCACGAGCAATCCACCAGCACCTTCTAATAATACCAAGTCATACTCAGCTTGCAATCGTTTGGTGGCATTAGTAATCAGTTCAGGATCTAGCACTTCCCCTGATAAACGAGTGGCTAAGTGCGGTGATGCAGGCTTCTCATAGCGATGAGCGCAAGTGGTAAAATCAAGGTCACATGGCTGTAGCGGAATATCCATTAGTTGGCGATGCGTAATGATGTCGTCAGCAATACCCATCTCGCCAGTATTGGCATCCAGCGTCACGCCAGTTTGCACCAGCTTCTGAGTGATGACGTTGACGCCTTGCTGAATTAACGATTTGGCAATGATGCCAGTGGCATAAGTTTTACCGATATCGGTATCGATACCTGAGACAAATAGAACACTCATAGCTCACCTTATAAAAAATTGACTAGCATATAAAACAGGGTTTTATTATTAAACTTCAATATTTGAAGCGGAACCCGAAACTTGTGCCAGATAAATTGTCAATACATGTAGTAACGATTGGCATAAAGTCACAAGCTCAGTATTAATAATGACATAAGGCGGCATGATATACACCAACTTACCGAATGGTCTGACCCAGATACCATTCTCAATCAACAAAGCCTGAAAAATAGGCATATCAACAGCGTCACGTAACTCAATGACTGCGACGGCACCCAAACAACGTACTTCAGCAACACCTTCTAATAACGCAACTGGTGCTAGCTGCTGCTCCATCGTGCGTTGCATGTTTGCAGTACGCGCTTCAATATCATAAGACATAATCAAATCAATCGAGGCACACGCAACCGCACAAGCAAGTGGGTTGCCCATAAAGGTTGGGCCATGCATCAATGCGGGATAGTCACTATTATGAATGGTATCGGCAATTTTTCGGGTACATAACGTTGCGGCAAAAGTCATATAGCCACCCGTCAGCGCCTTGCCAATGGTCATGATATCAGGGCTAATAGCCGCATGTTCACACGCAAATAACTTACCACTACGACCAAAACCAGTGGCAATTTCGTCAGCAATCAATAGTACATCGTGCTTATCGCACAGTTGACGCAGCAGTTGCAGATACTCAGGACTATAAAAACGCATGCCGCCTGCGCCCTGAATAATCGGCTCGATAATAAAACCTGCCAGCTTATCGCTGTGCTCATCAAAAAATGCTGTGAGGGCAACGCGATCAGATTCCGTTAAAGCCCGCTCAAACCCCAACGGTGGTGCTGCGACAAAATGCTGCGTTGGTAATTGCTTCCCATATAGGCTATGCATACCGTTAATAGGATCACAAATACTCATGGCATGCCACGTGTCACCATAATAACCAGAATGTGTAGAGGCAAACTGCTGCTTGGCTGGGCGCTTGGCAGCCACTTGATATTGCAACGCCATTTTTAGAGCCACTTCCACCGCAATACTGCCGCTATCGGCATAAAAAATTGCATCCAGTCCAGTCGGTACAATAGCCAGTAATTTTTTGCCCAAATCGATGGCAGGCTGATGGGTCAAACCGCCGAACATCACATGCGCCATTTTACCCAATTGCTTGATAATAGCATCGTTCAATTTGGGATGATTATAGCCATGAACGCTTGCCCACCATGACGACATGCCATCGATAAGGCGCGTGCCGTCTTCGGTAATGATATAAATACCTTCGGCACGATCAATAACGATATTTGGATAAGTAGGTGGCAGACTAGCATATGGATGCCAGAGGTGTTGTTGATCAAAATCACTCGTTATCTGGTTTGCTTTTATCGTCATTATATTGTCCCTAAAGCGCTTCGAACCCAAATACCATCAATAATGTATGGGCTATTTATTGACCAGTAATGCGTTTGTATTTAGACAACAAATCGCTTTCTGTCTCAACATGATTAGGATCATGAGGGATGCAGTCAACCGGACAAATAACCACGCACTGCGGTTCATCAAAATGCCCGACGCACTCGGTACATAAGTCAGGGTCGATAACATAAATATCATCCCCTTCTGATATCGCTTCATTGGGGCACGCAGGCTCGCACACATCACAGTTGATGCACTCATCAGTAATCAGTAGTGCCATGAACGGCTCCTTACGGTTGGTTTTTAGCCTATATGCTGCAGCTGTCGGCCTATTAAAAGGCTAGCTGTATTGAATCACCAGTTTTTTTGTAAAGGCATCAGACACACAAGTAGGTACAAATTTAGTGACGTCGCCACCAAGCTTGGCAATTTCACGAATCATGGTTGATGAAATGAATGAATAATTCGGTGCTGGCGTCAAAAATACCGCTTCAAAATTTTCATCAAGCTCACGGTTCATATTGGCTAACTGAAATTCGTATTCAAAATCTGACATGGCTCGCAAACCGCGCAAGACAGCAGCAGCTCCTTGAACACGCATAAAGTCGACGAGTAAACCCTCAAAGCCAACCACGGATACTTGTGGCAAGTCAGCAAATACGGTCTCAACTAAAGCGACACGTTCTTCAAAGTTGAACAATGGCTTTTTATGATGCCCTGAGGCAACCGCAATAACGACCTCATCAAACAGTTTGGTAGCACGTGTGACTAAATCCACATGACCGTTAGTAATAGGGTCAAAAGTACCTGGATATAAAATTTTGGTGTGTAACTTTGAGGAATTGGGAGAATCAGGAAGGCTCATAACATGGCTAACATAGTCGGTAATATTGGACTATATGCTAGCAAATTTTGCTCAAACTTAATACTTATCTGCTACATTTGTCCTAACAGCTGACTTACATTTTTATCAGAGGCTTTGCTACAATGGTTGGTTCGACTCATCCTGCTTATTTTTTACATAAAAAACATGTAAAACAAGCGGATCAGGATGAGGAATTATAGGTGAGGACACGATGTTGTTCTTAGAAATCCTTACGAGGAAACCATGTCAAAGAAATCAAAAAAACCTGATAATCAGATTTGTGCCAATAAAAAGGCACGCCATGAATACTTTATTGAAGAATCATTTGAGGCAGGTCTTGCCCTACAAGGGTGGGAAGTCAAAGCCATTCGCGCAGGTAAGATGACCATTACTGAAGCGTATGTGATATTTCGCAATAACGAAGCTTTCCTGTTTGGTGCGCACATTCAGCCGCTACTGTCGAGCTCAACGCACGTTAGCCCAGATAGCATTCGTACTCGTAAGCTGCTCCTCAATCGCCGTGAAATCGAAAAACTAGCTGGGGCAATCAACCAAAAAGGTTATGCTTGCGTACCGTTGTCTTGCTACTGGAAGAACTCACTGGTGAAATGTCAGATTGGTCTTGCCATCGGTAAGAAACAACATGACAAGCGTAAAACGTTGAAAGATCGTGACTGGGAACGTGATAAGCAACGTGGCTTTAAACAACATTTAGATTAATACAGTCAAATCCACTATAGAGGTGTTACAGCGTTAACAGCGTTTGATGTATTTAATATACATCTGCTTTCAGTTGCCTTGTACCACCTCTACATTGAATTAACGATAGCCTCCTTAAACGAAGTCAGTTTAATCTAATACAAAAATGGACGATTCAGCGTTATGTTGAATCGTCCATTTTTTATTTATCTATTGTTTAATTAGTAAATGACTCACTTTCTTACGTGATCGGCTCTTTTGCCAAAGATTGGATATTTCTACGAGCTTGGCGCAATTGACGAATGCCATGTGTAATCAAGCAAGCAATGCCGACCCAAATCAAACCATAGCTGTAAATCATCGCTGACTCAAATGAGTTGCCCAATACAGTGATCGCTAAGACAAATAATAGCGCAGGCTCCAGATAACTCATCATGCCATAGACATTTACAGGTAGCATTTGACTGGCATCGACGTTGGTTTTCATAGCCCACACACTCAGTACACCTAGCCCAGCAATCATCATGATAAAGAAAGCAGAACCACTCACCAACCCCAAACTACTCGGCGCAAAAAGCAATAAGTAAGCCAATGCAAACGGCGCGCAAATGGTTAAATCTACCAACAGTCCAGTCACCGCACCGATACCCTGTAGACGACGTAAAATATAATAGACCGGATACGTGCCACAGACCCAAAGCGTCGCCCACGATATGCTCTGCGTACGTACAATCTCGCTACCGACTCCCAATGCCGCAAAGCCTACTGCCAACCACTGTAATCGACTCAACTTTTCGCCAAACAATAGGCAACCAAATAACACCATCGTAAGCGGAAATAAGAAGTACCCCATGGCCGTTTGTACACCTTGACCATTGACTGGTGCCCACATAAATAGCCAAAATTGACTGAGAAATATAGGCGTCGGTAATAACAGCCAAGCCCACTGCTTTGCCGTACGTAATGCTTTTAACTTATCAATGTGTAACCCTAAACGACCACTGATAATCAAATAACCAACCAGTGCCACCCACATCCCAAGCATCCGCCAGATAAAAACTTGCGTCCCTGACAATGGCGCTAAAAAGCTACTATAGGCGTAAAGAATACCGAATAACACATTGGACAATACGGCCAACACCACACCCGATATTAACGTACGTTGCTGAGTGCTCCCCGCTGTCCAAATCGCAGGTAAAGGTATGCGCGACACTGTGGTTGTCAATGTATTAGCGAACGCATTAGATAATATAGAAATAGACATGAGCAGCACCGTAAAACAATAGTCGTTAAACAAATCAATGGTCAGCACAGTGATGGTCCGTGGCTAACTACTGGTTGATAGGTTCTATTTTACTTATGCCTTACGAGATATTATGTCTATAATTATCTTTATATGAGTAAAATTATCTAAAAATTTATTAATAATTCAATTATTTATCGGTTTTTGAATTATAGTGATAATAGGTTTAATAACAGATTTTTAGCAGTGTTCTTTGTAGAATTTTTGGAGAAAATACCGTGAGCCACGTTCTAGATGATATTGATAAAGCCATTTTGAATTTGCTACAAGAGGATGCCACGCTACCTTTAAAAACTGTCTCAGAGCGTGTCCATGTGTCTATCGCTACGGCGCAGCGCCGTATCCAAGCGTTAACGAATAATGGCGTGATTACCAAGCAGGTCGCTATTGTCGATCCTAATAAGGTCGGCTATGGACTGACGGCGGTGGTAATGATAGAAATGGCGCGCTCCAACACGTCGATGCAGCATCGATTTGAGCGCTTAATGCATTCACAGCCACAGGTCATGAGCTGCTATGAGGTATCAGGGGATGCGGATTTTATGTTGATGGTCAATGCCAAAAACATGAGCGAATACCATCGTTTCACCACAGGCTTGCTAACTTATGAAAATAACGTCCGCCACTTTAAAAGTCAGTTTGTGATGAACTTCACTAAGAGTGGCACGAAGATTACGTTAGATTAATTTCAAGGCGTGTCATGACTGATTGCTCATGACTTATTAATTATGGTTGATCAGTCATAATTAATAAATAGATGTCATGATTGTAGATCGAATCAAGCGACTAAAGACACGCCCCAATCTCATATTGAAAAAACATTAAATGCATATTGAAAAATATTAAAAAAGCTTTTCGACCACTGCCCTTGGATGACTTTGCTTGGCAGTTTCTGCGACCTGAAATAGTATTTCATCTGCTTCTACAGGACCAGCAATATCGCACAAACAAATATAAGCAAGCTGAATCAGATTATTCAAAATATGCTCATTGTCAGGTACGACTGGCTGTGCACCTTCCAAGAACTGATTAATGTCGATAGAATGCCCTTTAAAGGTGCGTTCTTTCGAGACAGTTTGGTGCATGATATGGAAAAAACTGCGCTTGTCTGACTCGGCTAACTGATGGCCAATTGCTTCCATCACCGTATAAAATGCTTGAAGCAACTCAGAAACAGATTTTTGTTCATCAATTACTACTCTACTACCCCTCTCTTCGGCCATCTGCTGATGGTCTGTCTGCATCGTATTCCAAAACCCTTTACGAATATCAGACTTGTATTCTTGTAGCTCAGGATAGCGTCGCGTCGCATCTAAAACGCACTGCTGCATCATCTTTACAGATACCGTCGAATACTGTTGCCACTGAGTTGTCAGTAATTTTACCTCTTCGGGGTGTAGATATCTTGCCAGTACAACTGCCATCGCGGACACGGTTTGATTTACTGATTGAGTGTCGATATTCATCAGCTTTCTCCTATAGATGTCGCTCTGTTAAGTTTTTGGCATCAAACATTTGCTTTTGAAACTCTGGATAGCCAATCTCTGCATGCTCGGTGTAATCTAGGCCACGCTGCTCATGCAAGCGACTGGCTTTTAATCCAAAGCTGACATCAATCAACTTATACATGATGAGTCCCAGTCCCAAGCCCCAGACTAGCGCCACACCCACACCAAGTAATTGCACACCCACACGTGATAAATTAAATAAGTCGTCTGAATAAAACAATCCAGCCGCGAGCGTGCCCCATGCACCGCCAAAACCATGAACCGCAACGGCTGAGACCACATCATCGATCTTTAATTTCAATAACGCTTGTGTCGATAAGATGTATATCACGGAGGCAGCTGCACCGATGATAACGGCGAAGATAGGCGTCGTTGTCGCACAGCCTGCGGTAATGGATACCAAACCAATCAAACTGGCGTTGACACTATCACTGAGTAAAATGGCTTTGTTCAATGCTTTTGAGATGAGCATATAACTCACTACCGCACTGATCGCTGCTACGAATGTATTGACGGCGATTAAACCGATATTACCAGTGATAGATAGTGTGGAACCAGCATTGAACCCAAACCAACCAAACCACAATATAAAACCACCAAGTGCAACTAATGTCATATTATGACCTGCTATCAATCGCGGTGTACCATCAGGTGCGAAACGACCTAATCTTGGGCCAATGACCAATATACCTGCCAGTGCCAGCCAGCCACCGATAGAATGGACAACCGTAGAGCCAGCAAAATCAATGAACCCAAGCTCAGCTAGCCAGCCCGTACCACCGAAATAACCACCCCATACCCAACTAGCGAAGACAGGGTAAATGAACAAGCAAATAATACATGCAGCTACCGCGTAGCCCACAAAGGATACTCGCTCCGCCATTGCCCCACTCGCTACCGTAACGGCTGTGGCAGCAAACATCATTTGGAAAAACATCAATGCCCAGTCCATATTGGACAAATTCACTGGCATAAAGTGATCTGTACCGAAGAATCCTGAGTCATTGGTGCCCATCATCAACCCAAAACCAACCAAATAAAAGGCCAAACCACCGATACACATATCGGTATAATTTTTCATCATGACATTGACAGTGTTCTTCGCACGTACCGATCCGCTCTCTAGCAATGCAAATCCTGCCTGCATAAAGAACACTAGCACTCCGCCCCAAATAATCCATGCAATATTCTGATACTCAAGTAACTGCGCCACTGTCAGAGTCGCTTCTTCAGCAGCCGCTGCGCTAGACATAATCCCAAACAGTACCGCGCTCATCAACAGTACTTTAGAGCAAAAGGATTTACATAAAACAGATACCTTATCCAAACTCAAATAGGATGCTTTCACTTTATCTCTCCAAACAATTATCGATTTTATGGTATTTATATATGTATTGTTTTTATGAGCCTATCTAAATCAATAGACTCTACGAAAGAGAAAGCAAAGCGCATGCCAAAACGTACTTTGGGCATTGGGAAAATAAAATAGCTACTCTAAAAAAAGAGCACCCTTTAATCGAAACAGACCTGTAATTGTTCATCTAGCATCAAATAAACGCCGAGATGTGGACTGATAAAAATAAGATGCCTAGTACGAAGTTGATACTTAGTTTCTGTTCTACTTCATTAGCAGTAGCCAAAGTATTTTGTTCAATAGAATATGAATAATGAGTAGATAAGGCATGTCTAAACCATGTACCATATCAACGAAAGTTTGATAATAACCATCAAACAAAGAACCAATATTAATAGTCGATAGTCAATCATCATAGACAAGGAAATAGAGTATGACTCAGCATAAAGGCACACCTGCAGACAAACTAGAAAGCACCAGTAACAGCGATAAGCATCACACTGCATTACCAGCCAAATTCAACTCAAAAGCAGTGGTTATGGGTGCCTCACTGGCGGCGTTGCTAGCGACCTCAGGCTGTGCCACTAGCTCATTATTAGACAGTGACAGTCATACCAGCACGAGCACCACCAAGAATGTGTTATCTGAAGATCAAATCATTGCTTTTGGACGTCCTGCTCAAGCGTTGCCAAAAATGCCAAACGCGTCCATGGTTATCGTCGGTGAAAAGAACAGCTATGTACTGACCCAAGGTGGGACAGAAATGATCAGCTTGCTAAGTAGCTTGACACCTAAAAACATCCAAGTCGATAACGACATGAATTTTTATGTGCCAAATAATGATGGGTATTTTCAGGGAGAGATGAAGCTTTCTTATGCCAAGTTAAAAGACGAATTTAAGCGCTCTGACTATCAGTTCTTTTTGCAAAACAGTGGTAAAGAATGTACCTCAGCCAGTGATCAGCGCATCAATGCCCAGCGCTTTTGCTTCAGCGTCCCTGTCAAAGGCGCTATCTATCCGCAGGTTAGTAATCTAAGCATGATCCAGTCAAATTACCGTCCTTTATCTAAGCCTTATATGGTGAGTTTTTATTCAAAAACCATGCAGAGCCACGTATCTAGTAGCGGTGCAAATACAGCGCAGAAGCTTGTACTGCTACCCTTTGCCCTAGCATTCGACGTGGTTACCTTTCCGTTTCAGCTATTAGAGTAATCAGTTTTCTGTACTTATGACAGGGTAAATCAAGAATAAAGGGTTAAATCAAAAAGGTTTCTAATAATTTAGGAACCTTTTACTTATAGATTATTCCACACTATCAATAACTTATCATTAATCGCCCATCATAGAATAGGTCGCATAGTGAGTTGGATTCATGTTAAAATGAGCGCTTTTAAATGAGCCGTTAATATTTTTAATGAATAACGGCTTTTTTTAGTGCCATTTTTCTATTCAACAGGTCCGCCCATGTCTGCCGATACCATCGCCCGCACCGCCTTTAAACAAGGCACAAAACCTCTTTTCGATTACGACAAACACTGGGCGAGCTGCTACGAGCCTGCGCCCTATCTGCCTATGAGTCGCAAAGAGATGGATGATTTGGGCTGGGATGCCTGTGATGTCATCATCATTTCAGGTGATGCTTATGTCGATCACCCAAGCTTTGGTATGGCGATCATTGGTCGTCTATTAGAGTCGCAAGGGTTTCGCGTCGGTATCATTGCTCAGCCAGATTGGAAGAGCAAAGACGCCTTTATGGAACTGGGCAAACCTGTCTATGCTTACGGCGTGACCGCAGGCAACATGGATAGCATGATTAACCGCTATACCGCTGACCGTAAAATCCGTAGCGATGACGCTTACTCACCAGGCAACGTGGCCAATAAACGCCCTGACCGTGCCGCTATCGTTTACAGCCAGCGCTGCCGTGAAGCGTATCCTGATGTGCCCATTATCCTAGGCGGTATCGAAGGCAGTCTACGCCGCATCGCTCATTATGATTACTGGTCAGATAAAGTCCGTCGTAGTATCTTGATGGATGCCCGTGCCGATGTTTTATTGTACGGTAATGCTGAGCGCGCCATCGTCGATGTGGTACATGGTTTGTCTAAAGGCTATAGCTTTGAGCAAATGAGCAAGCTGCGTGGTACATCATATCTATTGACGCCAACACGCCGCCATTGGCAAGATGATATGACCGAAGTCGCCAGTAATGATGTCGATACCGTCGGTCGTGTTGATCCGATTATCAACCCTTACGTCATGACCGAAGACGTCGATCAATGCTCTATCGAGCAAGAAAAACCGAGCGACTCGCCTGTTGGCCAAGCCATGTCTTCAATGTCATCGCAGTATCAGGGTTTCGTCGCTGAACCTGTCACCAATAAAATCATCAATGCTGACCAAGTGGATGAAGAGACGCAAGTGGTACAAATGCGTGGCTTTGATACTGCAGAGGGCAGAAACAATAAGCCGATGACGGCGCGCAAGCATAAGCTAAAAATGCCGCCACGTGAAAAAACCGTCATTCGTCTGCCTGATTATGAGCACGTCAAATCTGACCCAGTGCTTTATGCGCATGCTAGCCGTATCTTGCATCTTGAGACCAATCCGGGTAATGCCCGTGCGCTAGTACAGCGTCACAGCAGCGGTGCAGGTAATTCGCATACTTCTATCGACGTGTGGTTGAATCCGCCACCAGTGCCACTTTCAACTGAAGAGATGGATTACGTCTTTGACTTGCCGTATGCACGTCTGCCACACCCAAGCTATGGCGATGCGCGTATCCCTGCTTATGACATGATTAAGTTTTCGGTCAATATCATGCGCGGTTGTTTCGGTGGTTGTACGTTCTGCTCGATCACTGAGCACGAAGGCCGCATTATTCAAAGCCGCTCAGAAGATTCTATCTTGCGCGAAGTAGAAGCCATTCGTGATACGGCACCTAACTTTACGGGTGTGATATCGGATCTTGGTGGCCCAACGGCAAACATGTACCGCCTTAGCTGTAAAGACGAGACGATTGAGAAGAATTGCCGTAAGCCGTCTTGTGTATACCCTGACGTCTGCGAAAACCTAATCACCGATCACAGCAATCTGACCAAACTATACCGCAAAGCGCGTGACATTAAAGGTGTGAAAAAAATCCTGATCGCATCTGGTTTACGTTATGATTTGGCCGTTAAAGACCCTGAATACGTCAAAGAATTGGTCAGTCATCATGTCGGTGGCTATCTAAAAATCGCCCCTGAGCATTCTGAAGAAGGCGTGCTATCAAAAATGATGAAACCAGGCATGGGCAGCTACGATAAGTTCAAAGCCATGTTTGAGCAGTACAGCCAAGAAGCAGGCAAAGAGCAATATCTGATTCCTTATTTCATCGCGGCGCATCCAGGCACCAAAGATGAAGACATGATGAATCTTGCTATTTGGCTCAAGAGTCATGGCTACCGTGCTGACCAAGTACAGGCATTTTATCCTAGCCCGATGGCGACGGCGACCACCATGTATCACACGCACAAAGATCCGCTACATAAGGTCAGTCGTGATGAAGGTGACATGGATATCGTCAAATCTGGCAAGCAGCGCAAATTGCATAAAGCGTTCTTGCGCTATCATGATCCAAAAAACTGGGTAATGCTGCGTAAAGCACTACAAGACATGGGACGTAGTGACTTGATTGGTAAAAACCGTGGTTGCTTGATTCCACCGTTTAACGCCAGTTTAGAAGGTCGCGATGCAGCGCAAGACAGCTATCAATCAGCGCGTAAAAAGAACAGTCGTGTTGGCAATGACTCGGTGAAGCGTAGCAGTAACTCATCAAATAGCAATGCCTCATCAGCTCAAGGCGCTGCGGGTAAAACCACAGCCAGCAAAAATACCAAAAAGCGGGTCAGCAAGGGCAACTTCCAAACCCAGCATACGGGTCTGCCACCGCGCAAAGCCAAGTAGCGTTCATGATATAGAAATGCATGCTCAATTCAGAGCATGTTAAGTAAAACAAAAAAGCGTCTATCGATTCATATATCGATAGGCGCTTTTTTATGCGTGTGAGATTGGTTTTAGCCCGTATCATCTACTGCTTTAATTGTCTTCCGACACACTGAAAATGAGACATTACATTAGTCAGCAATTGTGTGACAAAGCAAACATGTAACAAACAATTTCTAACATTTACCTGAGTTCGTTTTGGGTACTATATGGCTATAAGCTTAACGCATACTTAAATATAATTACATGATACCGTCTATATCTTTGGAGAAAACCATGAACACCCTTACCAAAATTGTCGCAGCCCTACCTGCCCTCGCCCTATTAAGCGCTTGTGCGACTACTGCTCCGACTACTCCAAATACATCAGACGTGCCTGATTCAGACACAACTGCATCAGAGACCATGCCTAGTGCCGCTTACGATCGTATGGCACCAGCGCCTTATACTTGTACTGATGACAGCATCATCACAGCAAAACAATCTATTAATAAGAAACAAGTCATGCTAAACGTGACATTGCCTAAAGTAAAATGGGCGTCACAGCCAGTTATCTTAAATGGTGATGCGCAAGATCATGTCGCAAGCTATGTCAATGATTCAAGCCCAGACGCGGTCTATGCATGGCACATGAAAGAAGACAAAGGTATCTTCGCTATCAAATGGGCAGATGGTACAGAGTATAACGTCAGCTGCCAAATCTAGTAAAATAATCATAAGTAGAAAGTGATAATACACATTAAACAGTCATCATAAGGTGGCTGTTTTTTTAGGCGCATTTTTATATAACCTGGCTATTTATATAATCTGGCTATTTATATAACCTGCCTGTCTTATGGATGTTGGTATAACAATTGTTTGTTTACCGCATTTCTCTAGAGAACCATAACGAAAGCTGTCAAAATAGCGCATATATACAATACGATGATGATCAATCAAGAGGATACGTCGATGGTTAAGCGCTTAATGAGTACATTGATAATTACGACGGCCAGTATGTGGGCGTTATCAGGTTGTGGCAACAGTGCTGAGACGACTGACCAAACCTCTGAAGCTGCCGTCACGACCGCAGAAAGTTCAGAAGTAGCGGAGAATACTGTCGACTGGTCTCTAGTCGCGAGCGGTGAAGCACCTGCTGATATCACCAATTATCAGTATCCGTTTGCGCTCGATAGTCAAAATGTGCAGGATTATGCGGATTACTTCAAAGTGGATAATACTACGGCGCAGCATAATCTGACGGTGAGTATGGCAAGCAATGAGGCATTATCAAAAGCCTTGGATCAGCTGAGCGAGACCTATGTCTCGCATGAGCTAACTGATAGCAAAGACATGACACTTATCATTCATACCACGCCCGACATCGCTGCCAGTAGTTACGATTATGTATTTTCTGATGATTTTGCGAAAGGGCTGGTGCTACCTATCGTGATTGTGCCAGATGGTAAGAAAGGTGATGTTAAGGCGCATAGTGAGATGGTAGAGTAAAAGTTAATAGCGTGTGTTTTAGCCTATATCACACACGCTACTAAAAGATATTAAGTCTGACGGTAAGGGTTATTTGAGAGTTCGATTTTAACTTCGGTGTCACAAAGTAACTTTGCTAAGTAGGGCTGAAATTGACCAGCAGCAGGAGCGATATATATTTTATCTAAGTTATCTTTTACATTTATTTCATAATTAACATATAGAAACTTCCCAAAACTCATTTGAACTTTTGGGTCTTTAAGCGATGTTATGTATATCATTCGACATTCCTGCTCTTCCTGAAAGGCTGAATGCTTTATAATATAATTTAAAGGCAGCAATATATCTTCGACTAGCTCTAAATTTTCTATATAATCTTCCCTAAAGTTTTGCTTTGTATTTTTATAACATTTTCTTAAGGATTCTAATAACTTCGAAAGTTTATCATTTTTATCATCAATTATTTTTTTATATTCCACCCACTTTTGTTCAGGACTATCTTTTTCTTCAAATTCACGATAAAAAGTAATTCGACTGCGATGAGCTATCTGAACAAACCCAGATTTCGGATCTATATAAATACATCTTATAGCTTTAAATCTACTAGTTTCACTATCTATATCCTTGGTACTGAAACTCTCTCCTTTATTATTAATTTGAGAAGATAATATTTCCTCGTAACTTAAATCTTCCTCAGTTTGAAAAAATCTTTTGGAAAAGACTAAGCTAAGACCTGAAGCTTCCTTATCATCTGTTTTTCCGTATAATCTAAATTGATTGAGGCTATCGTGATTAAAAGTAAAACAGCCAATAAAGGCATGCAAATTATCATCTAATTTTAAATTGTAAGGAGATTCTTGGTCGTAATTACTTAAATATCTACGCAAAACCTGTCCTTCACTTGGGTCATTAACGTTACTAATCGTATTTAACCGAAAGCTGCTTGGTGAAGTTTCTTCAAGGCTATCATTCATTAACTTATTACAAATATCCGTACTTGTATAATGTGCTAACTTTCGTTCTAATGACTTTAAATTATTTACTTTAGTGTCAAACTCGATTTTCAGCAAAGTTATGATGTCTCTTGTATAGCAAAATAGCTCAGTCAACTTTACTCCAAAGCTTAACGTATCCTCGTTCATCAATAATCTACAAATACTTATGAAACATAAAGACTCATAAGGAATTCCTTTCTTTGATAATTGAAAATACTTTTCTGCTTCTTCATATTTTTCTAATTCAAAGTGCAATTTTCCTAATAAGTAATCTGCTTTGATACGTATATCATCTTCTGTTTTCTCACTAAGGGTACTTAATACAATAATTGCTTCTTTATATTCATTAAATTTATACGCTTTTATATTAGCTATATTTAAAACTGCTAAATTATAAAAATTTAAGAAATCATCTTTATTTATTTTATTAAGATACTCTAATGCCTTTATATAATTATCTTTTTTTGTTTCATATACTTTAGCTATATGGTATTGAGCAGCCGCAAAGCCTTCTTTAGTATCTTCTATTTTTATATTATTCCATAGCTTCAAAGCATCTTCAAAATTATTATAAATATAATTAAGTATAATTCCTTTTTGATAAGAAGCCGCCGAAAAATATAGTTTACTATATTCTTGATTTATCTCTTCAAAACTCCCTATTGCCCGCTGATATAAGTTTTTCTTTTTATACTCTAAGCCAATATTAAACTTTGCTTTAGCATATAATTCTGCGCTATCAGCTAACTTTATACTATCCCAATAATTAACAGCCTCTTGATTATATTTATTTTTTAATAATAAAACCCCAATTACAGTCTGTGCTTTAGCATAAATTTCACCGCTAGGATTTTCGCGTGTAACTTGCAATAGTCCTTCTATTTCTTCTATATCAGTGTTACTTAATTTTAGTTTTTTAAAATCATCAATATTCATACCCTACTCCCCAACCAACTCTAAAAACTCTTCCTCACCCACTATCTTAACGCCTAGCTTTTCTGCTTTGGTGAGCTTCGAGCCAGCCTTATCTCCTGCTAGTAGCGCAGTGGTTTTTGCCGAGATGCTGCCTGATACTTTTGCACCTAACGCTTGCAGTTTGGCCTTGGCCTCATCACGTGCCATTTTTTCAAGCGCACCCGTAATCACCCACGTCTGCCCATCAAGTGGCAAGTCTCCAGCAGCTTTTTGCTCGACCTTATCCCAATAGACACCTGCTTCAAGCAATGAATTAATCACTTCAATATTATGCGGTGCACGGAAAAACTCGTAAGCCAGCTCGGCAGTGATAGTGCCAACGTCAGGGGTTTTAATCAGGGTTTCGATACTCGCAGCCATCAGGCTATCGAGATCCTTAAATTGCTGTGCAAAGTTTTGTGCGGTTCCTTCACCCACACCGCGAATACCAAGTGCATAAATAAAGCGAGCCAATGTCGTGTGCTTACTGGCTTCGATAGCACTGATGATATTTTGTACTGATTTTTCGCCCAATTTTTCTAGCGTGACGAGCTCGTCTGTATGAGTGTGCAATTGATAAATGTCTGCCACTGTCTTGACCAAGCCATGCTCAAAGAAGCTAATGAGCCAACTCGCGCCAAGCCCATCGATATCCATCGCACGACGCGAGACAAAGTGAATCAAGGCTTCTTGCTGCTGCGCGGGGCAAAATAGGCCGCCAGTACAGCGTGCCAATGCTTCGTCTTCTGGTAGGATCACAGGAGAGTCGCAGACAGGACAGGTAGACGGCAGTGTCACTGGTTTTGAGTCTGCTGAGCGCTGGTCGTGCCAAACGCGAGTGACTTTGGGGATGACATCACCAGCACGATGGACGCTGACCATGTCGCCTGCACGCACATCTAAACGCTGAATCTCACCAAAGTTATGTAGAGTGACATTACTGACGGTGACGCCGCCGACTTTGACAGGTTCGAGCTTACCGACTGGCGTAATTTGCCCAGTACGACCGACTTGCCATTCGATATCGTTTAGACGTGTCATGACCGTTTCGGCAGGGAATTTATAAGCAGTCGCCCAGCGTGGCTCGCGTGATAGAAACCCAAGTTGCTGCTGCAATGACAGATTATTTACCTTAATCACCATACCATCGATTTCAAACGGCAAATCGGCACGAGCTTCAATCACTGACTCATAGTAAGTCTGTGCCGCACGTGGGTTTGCGACCACTTCTACCGCACTAACGGTAAAGCCAATGGTTTTTAGCCACGCCAAGCCTGCTGACTGCGTTTCGATAATTTCAGGTAATCCTTGATTGATAGAGTAAGCATAGAATGCGAGTGGACGACTGGCTGCCACACTGGGATCGAGCTGGCGCAAGCTACCAGCGGCGGCATTGCGTGGATTGGCAAAGGTTTTATTTTCGCTCTCTTCTGCTAAGCGATTGAGACGCTCAAACCCTGCCTTTGGCATCAATACTTCACCGCGCACTTCTAGCAACTCGATGTCAGCAGCATCCGCGAGCCAAAGTGGCAAGTTGCGAATGGTCTTGGTATTTTGGGTGATATCCTCGCCCGTTTGCCCATCACCGCGCGTGACCGCCTGTACAAATTTTCCATGCTCATATTTTAGCGACACGGCCAATCCATCGAGCTTTAGCTCCATCTCATACTCAGGATTTTTTTGCGCATCATTTAGACGGTCGTTGACGCGGCGCATAAACGTATGTAATTCGTCATAGTCAAAAACGTTGCCCAGTGACAGCATGGGGATGTCATGAGTCACTTGGGTAAAGGCAGATAGCGGCATATCACCGACTTGATTGATGGGGCTGTCTGGCTGTATCAGCTCTGGATGTGACTCTTCTAATGTAACCAAAGAGCGACGCAACTGATCGTACTCGCTGTCTTCTAAGATAGGATTGTCGAGTACATAGTAGGCATAGTTGTGTGTTTTAATGGCGTCGATAAGTGTGCGCATTTGGGCAACGATTTGCGCAGTAGCATTTTGAGTAGTTTCAGTTTGAGCAGCGGTCGGTACGATAGAATCAGTCATAGTCAGCGTCTTTTCTTTGCAATTCAAGATGCCAATATGATAACAAGTTTGTGAGAGACTCGGTATAGTCAGTCCCATATAAATCAGATACTGTGTCAGGCTCGCTCAGTCTACTATGTGTAGTACTTTCACTCACCTTCCTTGTATCTAAATTATAGTCAAATCCATATAAATCCGCTACATCGTCATCCTCACTAACCATACTAATGTATAGCTTGCACTCGGCTTCCTTGTATCGAAAATATTTGGAATCAACTATATCTTGAACCGACTCTAGCATTTTGCAGAAATGAAAGCGCATTAAAAAAGGCAAATAACGTCAATCGCTATTTGCCTTTTATATGACTTCTACTATTAACCAGCTCTTACTTTCTGTAACCTTTAGCCTTCAAGCTTCTAACCTTCATAGTCGCGAACTTGATTACGTAGTTGTTGCTTATACTCAGAGGTGATTGGTTCGTTCTCTTCATCTAGCATAATCGCGTCTAAATCACTGGCCATCATATAAGCAATACTCATCATACTATCGAAGCTACGCAGCGCTTGCGGATGTGGTAAAGATAAGAATACCACCACGCCATGATAGGTATTGGTCGCCACGCTATGCGGATCAAAAGGCGCGATACCACTATCGGTGATACCCATCATGCTAAACCACAGCATACCTGTGCCGTCTTTTTTCTCATAGCGATGGAACATATTCATCGCGCCATAGCGCAGACCGTATTTATCAATTAACTTCAATAAATCACGGCCACGGATAATCGCGGTTGGGCGATCACGATATTGGTGCGGCAAGATAGTGATGTTGATGTTGTCTTTAGCATTAATCAATGGACCATTTTGCGCTTCGTCAACAGGCTCTGATAAATGCTGATCGAGAATCGGGCTATTGTCATCAAAACTCGGCTCTTCTACCGTATCAATTGATGGCATCAGACTGTCTGTCGCCGACATCAAGCTAGAAAATGCATCAGGCTCTTGCTCGGCATTTATCTGCTCAGATGCTGCTGCAAACTCAGTATTCTGCTGCTCATCCTGCCAGCGTGCATAGCTGTCATCTTCAACCATATCTCTGTGATCATCATTTAATTCACTGATGATATCGTTATGTCCAGCCATCTGCTGTGCATCGACATTCACATCGAAATGGGCATGCGGTTGAGTCAACGTCTCTTCTTCGACGACTGCATTGAGATAGCTGCGATCAGGTGCAATACTGGTCTCGCCTGCGACGGTGTCATCAAGATCTGGCTGGTCCACGAGATTACGCTCATGTCGCGGTATGATGGGAATACCGTTTTTATCATAGTTGACCGCCATGGCTTCAGCGCTGTTGCGGCGCTTAAAACTACGAATGACCATAAACAGCCCTGCAAGCATGATAAATGCGGCAATGGCGATCAATATAAACTGAATAGCGGTCATGAGAAATACATCCTAATATATGACAAAAGGGAATACACAAGAGGCGACAAATGGCAATAGTCTAGCATGGCTAATTAAGCTCGTCACCATATAGTCATCGTTTACCGTCAGCCCGACATACTTGCGTAACGTTACCATCTCAACTTCAACTATACCACTAGCAGTGGCCTGCCAGTTATAGTTGAATTTAAATAATTTCGATACAAGGAAACCAAGTGCAAGTTATACATTAGTATGCTTAGCGAGGATAACGATGTAGCGGATCTATATAGATTTGACTATATCAGTTATTTGAGCTACTCGGTAATATAGCGTTCGGCTTCATCTAACGAGACACTGACTAACGTAGAAACACCTGCGCTTGGCATGGTAATGCCTTTTAGCTCGTCAGCAATCTGCATCGTCAGTTTGTTATGACTGATAAAAATAAACTGCAAATCATCTGCTAGCTCATGAATCAAACTGGTAAAGCGTTCGACGTTGGCATCATCAAGTGGCGCATCGACTTCATCGAGCACACAGAAAGGTGCGGGATGCTGCTTGAATATCGCAAAAATCAAGCTCAACGCGGTGAGGGTTTTTTCACCACCTGACAGCACAGCTAGGCGACTATTACGCTTGCCTTTTGGTTGTGCCATTAAGGTCAGCCCTGCCCGCCACTGTTCTGACTTGTGCTTGTCAGCAGGGATGTTGGCTGGCATATCGTCTGTGTTCAACGTCAAACTGGCTTGACCACCGCCGAAGACTTTGGCAAATAAATTGGCAAGCTCGGTATTAACGGCATCTAGCGTCTGCATAAACAGGGTTTTAGTCGTCTCATCAATAGACTCAATCGCTGCTGTCAGCGTCTGCATACTAGCCGCAATATCTGCTGTCTGCTGCGCCAATGGCTCTAGACGTTCATTGACCTCATCCAACTCTGCCACTGCTGCCAAATTGACAGGGCCGATTTTGCTAAGCTGCTGCTCAAGCGTGGCGCGTTCAGATTCTAATTCAGCGATTTTATCTGGACGCACACGACGATCATGCGCGATAAAATCAGCAAGTAGATTTGAGACGCTCATCACTTGTTGCTGCTGGGCTAGCTCTGATACCGCTTTATATTTATGGCTCACCTTATAGTATGCTTCTAAAGCGTCATGAGTATGAGTGCTCGCATCGTCCAAACGCGCCATGCTTAGTGCCAACTCGGTGGCATGATTCGCAAGCTTACCCTGCTGAACTTGTAGCGTATTTTGCACGCTATCCAACGCTGTCTGCTGCTGAGCATAGTCTTGCTTTAGCGCAGCCAATGCGGTATCACGCTCGGTCAACAGCACCTGCTGCTTATCTCGTGCTGTCTGCGCCGTCTGTAATGCTGCTTGCAAGTCTGGTAGCTTATCCTGCTGCTTCTGATGACTTGCTTTTAGCTGCTGTTCGCTCTGTAGCGATTGGTCATATTGCGCCGTCGCGCGCGCAAGGCTACTGACACTGTGCTCTAAGCGCATCTCGCTCTGTTGGATACGCAGCTGCAATGCTTGCCATGCATCATCATCGGCTTGACGTGTACGATTTAGCTCACTGCGCTCAGCCTGTAGTTGCTGACTGGTCGCACGGGCATCAGATATTTGCGGCGTTAACGCTACTATCTGACTTTGAATATCTTGCTGCTCATGAGTGAGCGTTTTTAACTCTTGTTCTAACTCTAACTGCTCTTGCTCAAGGGCAGATTTGTCCGCCATGAGACGCTGGCTGTCTGCTTGTAGACGATCAGCATTGGCACGCTGAGTCGTTAGCTGCTGCTGATATTTATGTTTATCACGGGTGAGCTGATCTGCTTGTGCACGGGTTTCTTCTATATTGACCGTTAACGCATCATAGTCACGTTGATTCTTTGCAATGGTCTTTTGCGTAGCTTGTATTTTGGTTTCAAACTCATCTAGCAAATCTTCTAGTGCTTGCAAACGGCTACGCTGCTGCAATCGCTGTGTTAAAAACTGGCTATTGCTCTCACCTTGACTATCTTGCTCACCTATAAACTTACTCAGATTAATTGTACCCTGACGACTGATCAGCCAACCGTCTGCGGTTAACAAAATAGCTGACGATGGCAACGCTTTTAAGATATTGGCAAAGTCTTCAAGCGTCTGCTGACTGGTTGCTTCTGATTGCGCAATATATACATAGCACTGCTGCCAAAGCGCCAATACTGGCTGCTTAATCAGCTGTGATAATGGCATTACTCTATCAATTAAGCTGTCTGGTAAATGGTTGATAAATGGCGTTGTAGCTGCCTCATTTTTAGCAGGTAACCACAAGCTATGACCACTCTCTATTGAAGACTTATGTTCTGTATTAGCCTGCTCATTTTGTGCTGTTTGATAAGTAACGATATCCGCTAGGTCACTCTCAAGCACGTGCCATAAGCTGTTCGCTTTCTCAATATCACCGCTCGTATTGTCAACGTTTAATTGATTGGATTGGTTAGAGAACAGTACATGACTGTCTAGCCATAATGCCAAGACACTATCGAGTAGCGCGGCGTGCTGCTGCCCTTTTTCACTCAGCTCAATCTGCTCACGCAAGGTGGTGATAGCCAATTCGTTATAGCGATTGACAACATTGCTTTCCGAACTAGCTTCTAGATTACCTGCTGTAGAGACAGAGGCTTGCTGTTGGTTTTGCAGCGTAGGTTTTGGATGCAATATCTGATGCAGGGTATCATATTCACTGGCCAATACCGCGTGACGCTTCTCATGCTCACTCAACTCACGCTGCTGCGTATTCAAGCGCTGCTGTAAATCATGCGCTTGCGGTTGTAGTTCCGACAGACGCTCATCGATGCTGTCTTGTTGACGCTCTATCTGCTGCAACTGTTTATTCAGCTCTGCAACTTGCGTCTCTAATGTCTGCTGTAGGTTTTGTGCATCCGCTGACGCTTGTTCATCAGAGCGTTTATCAAATTCTTTATCAAAACCCTTATTATTGCTAGATGCTGATAATGACTGCTGTAATTGCTGCCATAGATTTTGCCAGTTTTGCTGGCGGCGCTGCCATTTGTCATGGTTTTGCTGATGACGTTTTTGTGCTTGGCTATTAATGGCTTGCTGCTGTTCAAGCATGCGCGAATTATCTTGCAAGCGTGATAGCTGGTTTTGCGCGTCATGCCATGCGCGTTGTAACGGTTGCTCATTGCGCTTATGCGTATCACGTCTACCCGTCAACTCAGTGAGCTGTGGGCGTAACGACTCTAATATACTCTGCTGCTCGGCTTGCTCGGCTTTTAATCGATCTATCTCACCCACTGCTTGCGCACGCTGCTGATCCAAGCTCGCGAGTTGCTGATTAATCACGGTCAATTGTGATTTGGCATCGCTCAGCTCGTGCTCAGCTTGTTGGTAGCCTAGCTGCTGCTGATAGTGATCGCTTTGGGCATCATCCTTGAGCCATTGCTCTTGGTTAATGTGGGTGGCGAGCTTATCTTGTTGGGCTTTTAACGTCTCATAGTCGGCTTGCAATGTAGCGACTTCGGCAGTGCTGCGCTCATGAGCGATCTTTTGCTGCTGCTGCGTATGCTTGGCTTGATACAACTGCTGAATGGCCAGTTGTTGCTTGATATCAGCCAGCGTCAACGCCAGCTCTTCATAACGTTGCGCACTGGCGGCTTGCTTAGACAAGCGTTTCTGTTGGCTAACCAGTTCGCTTTGCATATCATGCAGACGTGCTAGGTTTTCTTGTGTTTTCTCTAGTTTTTTTTGTGTTTCTTCACGGCGTGCTTGGTAGCGTGAGACGCCTGCTGCCTCTTCAATAAACTCACGCAGCTGCATGGGGCTAGATTCGACAATACGTCCAATCATGCCTTGCTCAATCACCGCATAACTACGCGCACCAAGTCCCGTACCCAAAAACACATCGACCACATCACGGCGACGACAGCGCGTGCCATTGATGAAATAATCCGAGCGGCCATCCTTATTGACCTGACGACGAACGGACAGCTCTTGGTACAGGTTAAACTCATGACGAATGCCGGTATGCTCATCTTGCGTATGCTCAAACGTCAGCTCGACACTGGCGACACTTTTGGCAGCCTTGTCTTGCGTACCAGCAAAGATGACATCACTCATCGCGCCACCGCGTAACTGCTTGGCAGAGGTCTCACCCAGCACCCAGCGAATGGCATCAATCACGTTGGATTTGCCACAGCCGTTTGGCCCGACAATGGCGGTGATGCCATGACGGAAGGTAAAAGTCGTTGGATTGGCAAAGGATTTGAAGCCTGCCAGCTTTAGGGATTTTAGACGCATGAAGAATCAGTAAACTTAGCAAAAACAGGCGGCTATTCTACCTTAAATTGTGGTGGGTTTTTAGGGTTAAACAGCTAACTGCATAAACGATTTTGATTCAAGGCTTTGATGAAACCCCTTCAGCAGTTTTTGTTCCACTTGGCAGGTGTCATTTTCTACTAAATATCGATTGTTAAACTCAATAAGAGCGGACCAAGAGATACTTGCCACTTCTAAATGCTCGACTATTTCTAACAGCTCTGTTCTTAGTAGATGCTGATACTTCCTCGGTCTTTTATGACATAACGCCAGCTCTCGGTCTACGAGCGTTTGCTTGTTTTGCTTTAGCGCGTCACCACCGATAAATAACAGTAGAAACTTTGTACCCTGCTCAATAAAGCCTTTTTCTAATAGATGCTCATACATTAGGCAGTACTTTAGGATTTGGTCTGGGTTTTTCTGACCAGTGAGCTTTAACTCATTTGCTACCAGCACGTTCGCTTGATTGTTATAGGCTAAGTTATCCATATACATCGCTTTTAGCTCTGTACTGTTTTCAAACATGCCGCTGTTACCATGTGTCGACCATGATCCACTTGGCTCAAAGTTGATAAATTGCTGATAAAATAAATCTAAGTAGACATCACTACACAAGCTCAAAAATATATCGAATTCTTTATTGAGATAGTCTTCAGAAAAGAATTTTACGCGGCGAACGGCTTCTCTTACATTACAGATGCCCATCGTTTGCGTTGAATAGGTCTCTAACTGCTCAGACTCAGTCATTTTTGTATTGAGCTTTTTAATGATTGATTGCTCAATTTCTTCTATATTTTTGCCCGTAAGCTCAGGATGGGTTGCCCATTCAATGATTTGGCGCACATATTGCTTTTTAGTGATACCAAGAACCTGCTTTGGCTCCCATGCCAAAAACTCTACCATATTAGAGAGGCCAGTCGTCCATGATATCTGGTCTTTTAGATGACTCATTGAGCCGAAAACACGGCGGTATTTTTCTGCAGCTTTCATACTAATCATGTCTCATGGTTTACACACTAGCTTTATAAAGGTTTGTCATTGCTATAGTCATTCTACTATAAAGTATGACAGCGTTAACCTCGCTTGAAGTATCACATATACGTCTACACTCGGTTGCCTTGTACTACTTTTAAATTGAATCGACTATACAACATGCCAAGTTTATCTAAGATATTTAAAGCCTTGTTGGCTTTAGAGGTTTTAGACGCATAAAGGATCAATAAACGCAGCAAAAATAGGCGGCTATTCTACCTGAAGTTGGGGTGATTTTTTAGGGTATATACATTGTTAAGTATATTCTGAAATATGGTTCTTAATCTTATCGTATAGTGTATCAAAGGCTTTATTAAAACTTACTTGCAATACTTCTCTACTATCAACATCTTCAGAACTACCATTATAACCATGAGCCCAAAAAAGCTTACGTGAAACCGCTAAAAAACATTCACAATCAATAGTTAGTTCTGGAAAATATAAAACAGTGATTATCTCAATTTTTGCACCTTTTTCATCGAACTCAGCAGTATCTATATTAGCTCCACTTTCTAATTGAGATAATTGCGAACTAATAGTCTTCAGAATATTAGTAAAATCAATAAGCCTAAACACCAAATCTTCATACTTTTGTCTTAGGAAAATTTGTCGCTCGTAATCATACTCAGTTTTTTGCTTAGCAAGATTATGATTATGGTCAGAGCTTTGTCTTTTAGTATCCTGCTTATACCTTTGAACATTCAAAAAGTAATTTGCTACGAACGAAACTCCTCCTCCAGCTATCACACCGATAACACCCGCTATTAATGCATCCACTCATATTCCCTAAAATAATATCATCTGAAATAATCGAACAATTGGTATCTCTAAATCACCCCAATCCCACTCAATAACAACTGTCCACCAGCAAACACTAACAACACGCCAAACGCACGCTTAAGCATCAGCGCAGGCAATACGTGAGCAAGCTTGGCACCGACTTTTGCCATCGCAAAGCTAGCCACTGAGATGCATAAAAATCCCGTGATATGCACAAATCCTATCGTGCCCTCAGGCAGATTGACCACGTCTTGACCGAACCATGCAAACCCCGCTGCGCCAGCCAGTGCAATTGGTAGACCGCACGCTGCTGAAGTGCCAACTGACTGTTTCATCGGTAATCCCGCCCAGTTCAAAAACGGCACGGTCAAACTACCACCGCCAATACCGAAGATAGACGATGCCATACCAATGCCTGTACCAGCACCAAACTGGACACCAGCAGAAGGTAACGGCTTGCCCAACTGTTCTTTATTAGAGAAAAACAGCATCTTTATCGCAACCAAAAGCGCACCAATACCGATAATGGCTTGTAGTACCTTGCCGTCAATCATATCCGCAACACCCGCGCCCACCAGACTACCAACGATCAGACCCAGTGCCATTTTTCGCCATACTTCCCAGCGTACACCGCCGCGCTTATTATGAGCAGTAAGTGAGCTAATCGAGGTCACAACGATGGTCGCCAGTGACGTACCAATCGCCAAATGTGTGACGACTTCTGGCGAAAAATCATATGCGGTAAAAATCCATACCAGTGCCGGAACGATAATCATGCCGCCGCCAACACCAAACAATCCAGCACTCACGCCAGCAAACGCCCCTGCAATCACAAACCACACATATAGCATCATCGAATTAACCTTTTATCACGCTTGTTTTTCAAATTTTATTTTCTATCTTGCTTATCAATACTATTAATTGCATTTGCCAAATCGCAACCCGATCTTTATGCTATCTAACCTAACCAACTTTCATTTCTATCGAAAACCGCCCAGTATATCAAAAATTATCCCAGCGACATTACTCAAATAGAATAAACTTATGCCGACATATAGCCAATCCTCTGATTCTGCATCAGAGTCATTAACACTTGAGCATTTACCTGAGCTGAATCATCGCCATCTTACCAGTAGCGCCTCTACCAATAGCGAGCTAATAGCTGATGTACAGAATGGCACATTAAATGCGGCCGAGATGCACTTGCTAACCGCTGAAACCCAAAGCGCTGGTCGCGGACAACACGGGCGCTCATGGCAATCACCGCGTGGCAATGCCTACCTATCGCTCTATCATCCTGTTCACATACCCGTTAGTGGCTTACTGTCACTAATTATCGGTGTAGAGCTGGCAAAAATGCCCGTCATCCAAGTGCTAAACGAGCAATTACAAATGCAAGGACTGACGCCAATCGGCGTGAAGTGGGCAAATGATTTGGGCTTTTACCAAGGTCAAAGTCAAAGTCAAAATCAGTCTCAAAGCCAATCTGCCTTAGATAGCGCTGATGTGCATAACACGGAATTAAACCAGCAGACACTGCCGTTTAATAAGCTTGCTGGGATTTTGATTGAACCCGTATCGCAAGCAGGCAAACTGGTTGGTTTGGTGATAGGTGTGGGTCTCAATGTCCAATCCACGCCAAAGCTAACTGCGCAAACCTCTGAAGGCATGAGTTATCAAGCGATTAGCTTACAAGATATTGTTGAGACACTACAGCCAAAAGCGCAGGCTGCCAGTCTACCGAGCTTACGTGTGCTTTATCAGCAAATGAGTAAAGCGCTAATGGCTGCGATGACGCGCTTTGAGCACCTAAGTATAGAAAAACCAACGGGACATCGTTATTATCTGGACAGCTTTTTAAAGCAGTTTGACTCGATGGATGCACTAAGCGAACTGCGATTACGTGTGACCCAAGAGCATAACGGTCAAACCAATATACTCACGGGTTACGCTTGTGGTATCGATACACATGGATGTTTGCAATTGCGCCAAGATAACGGTAAGATTTCTGCACTTTTCACCGGACGCATTGACGTTATTCAAACGACTTAATCGTTTAATCAACGAGCACTAAAGTGCAGTAGCTATCAGGATAGGATGTTGATAATTGCTTCACTGTATATAAAGGGAATTTTATGCTCTGGCTTGATCTTGGAAATACCCGCCTGAAATACTGGCTCACCGATGATATCGGTCAGATAGTCACACATGATGCCAAACAACATTTGCAGGCACCAGCCGAATTGCTAATGGGTCTGACGGATCGCTTTGAGCGTTTTGCCCCTGACTTTATTGGTATCTCATCTGTACTAGGTGACGAGCTGAATGCCAAGGTATCAGAGACCTTAAGCCGGCTTAATATTCCGTTTGAATTCGTCCATGTCGACGCCGCTCACCCGCTAATGAAGAGTCAATATAACGATGAGCAGCTCGGCTGTGATCGCTGGCTACAAATGCTAGGCGCAGTCGATAAGAAAAAGCGTCAATGTGTGATTGGTTGCGGTACAGCAGTGACCATTGATTTGATCGATCATGCTGAGCATTTGGGCGGTTATATCTTTCCCAGTATCTACCTGCAACGTGAGTCATTGTTTTCTGGTACCAAGCAAATCACCATCTCTAACGGGACTTTCGACAGTGTCAGCCAAGGTGTGACCACACAAGATGCGGTACATCGCGGCATACTATTATCAATCGTCGGTGCCATCAATGAGATTAGCCATCGCCATCCCAACTTTGAAGTTATCATGACGGGTGGTGATGCAGCCATTATCTCGCAGCACGTCAACCGTCCGGTACGTCTGCGTGATGATCTATTATTAAATGGTCTGGCACGATATTTCGATCATAGTAAATAACTGACATGCATTGTCGTATTTTATAAAGTTAGAATAGAAAAAGCAGTACGTCTTAGGCGTACTGCTTTTTTTGGTTTAAAAAAATCTGAATTCTCTATTACTGCCTATGGTGCTGTATATTCAATAGGTAATCTAAACCTTGCTCTTACTGCTTTCCCCTTAATCATAAATGGCTTCATTCGGCCCCTTTTTGCCTGTTGGATAGCACTTCTATCCAAGCATCGATTACCACTGCTTTTTATGATTTTCATACTAGTAATTTTGCCTTGCTTATCAACCGATACATCTAACAAAAGGTTGAGTTTGGTGCCCGTACTCATAGTATTTATACAATGAGGTTCGATTCTAAACATAGGCATTTTCACCCAAGATGCATTATTAATAGAGACTTGAGTAACTGGCTCTAATTCAGACCAATCAACTATCTCTGCTTGTGCAGGCGTGGTGCTTACTATCATCGTAAATAATGCAAACATAGTGACTAATAGGCTATTAGCACCGATAAATTTTATGTTGGTTAATAATTGAGAATCTCTATTAAAGGCTAGCTTGGTATGTGATTTACGGGTCATGATATAAGTAGTCTCACGCATTATTTTGATCGTATTAAGTAGCTAGTGGTATGTGTTATTAGCCTTCATAAGTTATGATCAAAAAGCAGTACATCTTAGTCGTCCTGCTTTTTTTGACTTAAATACGATAGTTATGGTGCTGTAAATACAATCGGTAGCTTAATGTTTGCCGCTACAGCCTTTCCTTTTATTAAGAAAGGCTTGAAACGAGCCCTCTTAAGCTCTCTAGCAAAAGCAGCATCTATAGTTTTCATACCACTACTCTCAATCACTTTTACGCTTCTGATACTACCTTGCTTAACAATGCTTAAGGAAAAAACCATTTTGAAAACCCTTCCTCCACAAGGCTTTAAATCGTCCCCATCGATATAATACGTACAATTAATTAAGCGTTTATCCATAGAACGAACAACTTGATCAAAATTTGGTGGTCTCAACCAGCTAGCATCTTGACCAGCAAACTGAATAACGGGTTCAGGACTAGACAAATCAACCAGCTCTGCCTGTGCAGGCGTTATACTCGCTGTCATCGTAAACAATCCAAACATAGTGACTAATAGACTATAAATACCGATAGATTTTATATTGGTGAGAAAATGAGAAGCTGTCTTGTTGGAAGCTATGTTATTAAAGGCTAGCTTGGTATGTGATGTATGGGTCATTGTAAAATTCTTTTATTTCAGTCATTAAAAAGTGCCACGCTATAAGACATATAACGTAGCACATTTTTAGATTTTAAAATAAAATTATTCGATAAAAGTTAACTTTTAAGTCGTGGTTACATTTTATTTAGTCTCGCTTTATTTGGTCTCGTTAAATAGCTCACGACCAACTAGCATACGGCGGATTTCACTGGTGCCTGCGCCAATCTCATACAGCTTAGCATCACGCCAGTAGCGACCAAGTGGATACTCATTGGTATAGCCGTTACCGCCAAATATTTGGATGCCCTCGCCTGCCATCCAGGTGGATTTTTCGGCACACCATAAGATCACACTGGCGCAATCTTTACGCACTTCGCGACTATGACCGGCACCGCGCGCATCCAACATATCGAGGTTTTTCCCGACCGTATATAAGAAGCTACGACCTGCTTGCAGTATCGTATACATGTCTGCGACTTTGCCTTGGATAAGCTGGAACTCACCGATCGCTTGACCAAACTGCTTACGATCATGGATATAAGGCACCACATTGTCCATCACGGCTTGCATGATACCAATAGGACCTGCGGCCAATACGGCACGCTCATAATCTAGGCCACTCATCAATACCTTAACGCCTTCATTGAGACCACCTAAGATATTTTCACTTGGTACGGTCACATTGTTAAAGGTCATCTCGCCCGTATGACTACCACGCATGCCAAGCTTATCAAGCTTTTGCGCTGTGCCAAAACCTTCCATACCTTTTTCAACGATAAAGGCCGTCATGCCCTTGCCGCCTAGCTCCGGATTGGTCTTCGCGTAGACCACCATCACATCCGCATCTGGTCCATTCGTGATCCACATTTTAGTGCCGTTCAACACATAGCTGTCGTCTTTTTCTTCAGCTCTGAGCTTCATACTAACGACGTCTGAGCCAGCGCCCGTCTCACTCATTGCCAATGCACCGATGAACTCACCGCTGACCAGCTTTGGCAAATACTTTTGTTTTTGCGCTTCACTACCATTACGTTTGATTTGATTGATACATAGGTTTGAGTGCGCACCATAGCTCAGCGCCACCGATGCCGAAGCACGGCTAATCTCTTCCATCGCAACCATATGTGCGACGTAGCCCATGTTAGAGCCGCCGTACTCTTCAGGAACGGTAATGCCATGTAGACCGATGTCACCCATCTTCTGCCATAGATCCATTGGGAATTCATCGCTACTGTCGATTTCGCTTGCACGTGGAGCGATTTCATTGGTTGCAAACTGCTGTACCATATCGCGTAGGGCATCAATATCTTCGCCAAGCTGAAAATTCAATCCAGGTAAACTCATAACCATTCCTTGTGTTTTGATATTTTTAAATTTCGAATTTCAATCTGTTTTTTAAAACCACTGTAACTGTATTTATAATGTCATTTTTGAAGTCGTAGTCAATTCAATGTGAAAGTATGACAAGGCAACCGAGTGTCGATGTATATTGAATACTTCACGCGAGGTTAATACTGTCATACTTTTATAGTGGATTGACTATGCTGTTTAAGACTGACGTTTATTGATGGCGTTTATTGATTAAGGCACGTGCCACGTTTGAACCATTTGGACGCTTTAAGAACGCACTGATACGCTCGCCTGCGACGACCAATTTATCTAAATCGATACCGGTTCTGATACCCATACCGTGCAACATATAAACCACGTCTTCAGTTGCGACATTACCAGTTGCGCCTTTGGCATAAGGACAGCCGCCCAGTCCAGCCACCGAGGTATCAAACTCACTGACGCCCATTTGTAGTGCGGCTAGCGTATTGCTCAATGCTTGACCATAAGTATCGTGAAAGTGCCCTGATAGCATAGAGATATCAGCATATTCTAATGCAGCTTGTAATGCTCGTTGCACTTTGAGCGGTGTACCAACTCCAATAGTATCGGCAATACCAATCTGCTCAGCACCAATCTCTACTAGACGCTTTGTCACATACGCTACTTGGCTTGGGTCAATGTCACCTTCATAAGGACAGCCGACTGTACAAGAGATAACGCCGCGTACTTTGATACCCTGCGCTTTTGCAGCCGCTGCCACTGGCGCAAAACGCTCGATACTCTCATCAATACTACAATTGATGTTTTTTTGGCTAAAGGTTTCGCTGGCTGAGCCGAAAATAACGATTTCGTCAGGACGGTGCAAAATGGCATTTTCAAAACCGCGCATATTGGGTACCAGTACCGAGTAGCAAACCTCCGTCTGCCGTGTCGGCGCTAGTGCGTCGAGCAACTCGCTGTTATCGCCCATTTGTGGCACCCACTTTGGCGAAACAAAACTGGTCGCTTCCAGCTTTTTGACACCTGCCGCAATCAAATCATTGATAAGCGTTTGCTTAACCTCAGTCGGTACCGTCGTTGACTCATTTTGTAGTCCATCACGCGGGCTGACATCAACGATGGTGACATGGCTTGGATACGAATGGCTCATACTTATCATCCTTTTTATTATTCGCCTTTCTGTGAGGCTTTTTTATTAGGCTTGGTCAGCTATTCGCTTTCACTATCGATGCGTAATAGCTCGTCACCATCAGCGACCAAATCACCTGCGCCAAATAACAATTCTGCCACTACACCATCCGTTGGTGCAGTAATTGTGTGTTCGATTTTCATGGCTTCAATAACAGCCAGTGGCTCACCTTTTTTCACGGTATCGCCAACCGCTACTTTAAAGGCAACAACCTGTCCTGGCATCGGTGATTTTAAGCTACCGACCGCTGCGGACTCTTCGCCTACGTGCACCATGATATCAACAAGCGTAATTTCGTCACGGCCACTGTCTGTGAACACATAAACGGTCTCATTATGCACCCAGCTTTGCGCGCTAGTACGTGCACCATCTAACCATAACGTATGATTGTGTTCGTCACTACTGACATAGCCCACTTGACCTTCATAAACCGTTTCAGTCTGAGCAGCTACATTGATATTGCTATTATCCTGTGTATTCGCGACTTCTTTTTCAATAACGAGCGTAAAGCTGCTGAGGTTATCGCTGCCCTTTTTACTATCAGAACAATTTGCATTGTGCCAATTACTCAGGCGGGCCGTATAAGCACTCTTATCATAAACCAAGCTAAATGAGCGAGTGTAATCATTATAAGCACGGAAGCCAGTAGGTTTGCTAAATGGATCGATATCTGACTCTTGCGTTGCCATCTCGCTCGCAAGCTTTTGAGTAATGGCGGTCACAACCAGCGTCGATAAAGCTAAAGGCTGCTGATTAAAAATCGCATCACGCTCGTGCTCAATCAATGCAGTATCGAGATTGGCTTTGCTAAAAGATTCTGTATTTAAAATATAGCGCAAAAATGCCGCGTTATTCGGCAAACCTACAATACGCGTTTGGGCAAGTGCTCGATCGAGCTTGGCTAACGCTTGCTCTCGAGTCGGCGCATGAACGATGAGCTTGGCAATCATAGAGTCATAGAATGGGCTAATCACATCACCTGCGCGCACGCCATCATCGATACGCACGCCAGTACCATTTTTATCAATCATAAAGGTGCTGTGTTCAGGTTTTTGATACGTAAACAATGTACCTGTCGCGGGCAAGAAGCTATTGTCAGGATTTTCAGCACAGATACGTGCCTCAACTGCATGACCGTTGATAGTTAGGTCGGCTTGGGTTTTTGGCAATGGCTGACCTGCGGCTACCAACAGCTGCCATTCGACCAAATCGACACCAGTAATCGCTTCACTGACTGGATGCTCAACCTGCAACCGCGTATTCATTTCCATAAAATAAAAATTCATAGAATCTTCGCGCTGCTCAACGATAAACTCGACCGTGCCTGCGCCAACATAATCGACCGCGCGAGCCGCTTCGATGGCAGCGGTGCCCATCGCTTCACGCATCGCAATATCAACACCCGGTGCGGGCGCTTCTTCTAATACTTTTTGGTGGCGGCGCTGTACGGAACAATCACGCTCAAACAAATGCACATAGTTGCCATGCGTGTCACCAAATACTTGGATTTCGATATGGCGCGGTTTTAAGGCGTATTTTTCAACCAACACTTTATCATCACCAAAGCTGATAATGGCTTCACGGCGACATGAGTCTAGCAAGTCAATAAAATTGCTACTTTGCTCCACGATACGCATACCTTTACCGCCACCACCTGCACTGGCTTTGATCAAGACAGGATAGCCAATACTATCGGCTTGCTGCTGCAAAAATTCTGCATCTTGATTGTCACCGTGATAGCCCGGTATTAATGGCACGCCAGCTGTTTCCATCAAACGCTTGGACTCAGACTTGCCGCCCATAGCACGGATAGCATCAGCTGATGGACCGATAAATACCAAACCTGCATCTTGACAGGCTTGCGCAAAATCAGCGTTTTCGCTTAAAAACCCATAACCCGGATGGATCGCTTGTGCGCCAGTTTCAAGCGCTATCGCAATAATCGCATCGCCTTTAAGATAGCTGTCTTTCGGCGCCGAACCGCCCAAATAGATGGCTTCATCACAGACAGCCACATGCTTAGCCTCACGATCCGCATCAGAGTAGACAGCGACGGTGCTGACACCCAGACGCTTGGCAGTCGCGGCTACTCGGCAGGCAATTTCACCACGGTTGGCAATTAGAATTTTAGAAAACATAACTATCCCTGTGTGTTATCGTTTTTATTTGATGTCTTATCTATTTACTCATTTATCTCTCGTGCATTATTCATCTGCCGTCAACCAATTGGGCTTACGCTTTTGCAAAAAGGCTTGCACGCCCTCTTTACCTTGCTCGGATGAGCGGATATCAGCGATACCTTTGACCGTATCAGCAATCAGCTCATCAGTGATGGGCGCACCAGTGACATCGTGTAATAGCTGCTTGCAGGTTTTGACTGCATCAGGACTGTTTTTGACAACTTTGCTACAAAATATGGATACCTCATCAGCCAGCCATTCTTCGCTAACACGCTCATGGATAAAACCAAGCTGACGTGCCTTTTTGGCATCAAATACTTCAGCACTTAAGAAGTAACGCTGCGACGCTCTAGCACCTAGTGCTCGTATGACATAAGGGCTGATAGTCGCAGGGGCTAATCCCAAACGCACTTCACTTAAGCAGAAGTTAGCAATTTTGACAGCGATGGCCACATCACAAACAGCCACTAATCCCATGCCACCGGCATAAACATCGCCTTGAACAGCCGCAACTGTTGGCTTAGGGCACTCGTAAATAGTCTTAAGCATTTGCGCCAATTTATCGGCATCCGCTAGATTTTCCTCATAGCTATAATCTGCCATAGCACGCATCCAATTCAAATCAGCACCTGCACAGAATGCCTTGCCGGCAGCGGCTAAGACAATGACGCGCACACTATCATCAGTGCCAAGCTTATTGAATGCATCAGTCAGCTCAGCAATCATTTCATCGTTAAAGGCATTACGTATCTCAGGACGGTTTAACGTCACCGTAGCAACGTGCTGTTCGACTTTAACCAATAAGCTTTTATAATTTTTATCACTATCTTTCTGCATAACTTTCTCTATATTTTTTATGTAAATACTTAAATAAACTCTTGGTCAATCCATAATAATGTTAATACAAGGAAACCGAATGTAGATGTACAAACCGTACTTCAAATGAGGTTAACGCAGTAGTAGCTTATTATGGGAAGACTTTAGAACGTTTACATTCTAAAGACACCAAAAGTCGTCTCTTCAATAGGTGCGTTATAGGCAGCGCTTAACCCTAATGCCAATACATGACGGGTATCAGCAGGGTCAATCACACCATCGTCCCATAGACGTGCAGTGGCATAATATGGGTGACCTTGCTTTTCATACATATCGAGAATTGGTGCTTTAAATGCAGCTTCATCCTCATCACTCCACACCTCGCCTTTACGGTCAAAATTGTCACGCTTAACCGTTGCCAATACCGATGCTGCTTGCTCGCCGCCCATCACCGAGATGCGCGCATTTGGCCACATCCATAAGAAGCGCGGGCTATAAGCGCGGCCACACATGCCATAGTTACCAGCGCCAAATGAGCCACCGACAATGACCGTGAACTTTGGCACTTTTGCATTGGCGACTGCCATGACCATTTTGGCACCATGACGGGCAATGCCTTCGTTTTCATATTTGCGACCAACCATAAAGCCTGTGATATTTTGCAAAAATACCAATGGAATTTTGCGCTTGCAACATAGCTCAATGAAGTGCGTACCTTTTTGCGCTGATTCACTAAATAAGATACCGTTGTTGGCGATGATACCGACTGGCATCCCTTCAATATGAGCGAAGCCACAGACTAGCGTCGTGCCAAAGCGTGATTTGAATTCATCAAAAGCACTGTCATCGACGATACGAGCAATGATTTCTTTGATATCAAATGGCTTACGTTTATCCGTTGGAATGACGCCATATAGCTCTTTGGCATCATAGCGTGGTGGACGCGGTTTGATTTGATTAGTCACTTGCTTCGCAGGACGATTTAGATGGCTAACGATGTTGCGCGCAATTGACAACGCATGAGTATCGCTCTGTGCTAAGTGATCGACGACCCCTGACAGACGGGTATGCACATCACCGCCGCCCAAGTCTTCTGCGCTGACCTCTTCACCCGTTGCTGCTTTGACCAATGGCGGACCACCCAAAAAGATCGTACCTTGTTCTTTGACGATAACAGACTCGTCACTCATCGCTGGCACATAAGCCCCGCCAGCCGTACAGCTGCCCATGACCACAGCAATCTGTGGAATACCTGCGGCACTCATATTAGCCTGATTAAAGAAGATGCGACCAAAGTGTTCTTTATCGGGAAATACGTCATCTTGGTTGGGTAAATTAGCCCCACCTGAATCTACCAAATAGACACAAGGCAAGTTATTTTCTTTCGCGATTTCTTGCGCACGCAGATGTTTTTTGACCGTCATTGGATAGTACGTGCCGCCTTTTACCGTGGCATCATTACAAACGATCATACACTCGGTACCATTGATACGACCGATACCCGCAATCACGCCCGCCGCTGGAATCTCTTCGCCATACATATCGTGCGCTGCCATCGGTGCCACTTCTAAAAACGGCGTACCTACATCGAGCAAACGCTCGACACGCTCACGAGGCAAGAGTTTGCCACGGGCTAAATGCTTGGCACGTGCACGCTCTGAACCGCCTTGCACGACTTTACGCAGGTGACCATATAAGTCATCGACCACCACTTGCATGGCGGCACTGTTTTGCTGAAATTCAGCGGCGTTTGGACTCAGTTTACTGGTTATGATAGCGCTCATGACATCCCTTTTCTTTAATGCGTAAATGCGAGTGGCTTTTTTATTTTATGCTTTATTTTAGCTTTTACTCATATATCTTATTCATAAAATAACAGATAAGAATGGTTAAATTTCTATAAACCCAACTCTTCTTTCATTTGTTCAATGATTTTATATTTCTGAATTTTTCCAGTGATGGTCATCGGATATTCAGTCACGAAACGATAGTAAGTCGGCACCTTGTAATGGGCAATATGCTCACTACAGAACTCGCGAACTTCCTCTTCCGTCAAGCTGTCTGCTTCTTTAGGGATAATCCAAGCCGCGAGTACTTCACCATACTTTTTATCGGGAATACCGACGATTTGCACATCACGAATCTTCGGATGACGATAAAGATAATTTTCGATTTCGACAGGATAGATGTTCTCTCCACCGCGAATCACCATGTCTTTGCTACGACCAACGATTTTTACGTAGCCATCTTCATCCATCGTTGCCAAATCACCCGTATGCATCCAACCATCTTGGATAGCCGCGCGAGTTTTAAATCGGCTGCCCCAGTAGCCTTTCATCACTGAATAACCGCGTGTGAGTAGCTCACCAGTCTCGCCCAGGGCTACAGTCTCACCCGTTTCCGTATTGACAACTTTCACTTCAAGCGCAGGCTGCACTAGGCCAACAGTCGATACTTGCTTATCAAGCGGCGTGTGTTCATTGGTCTGGCAAGATACTGGACTGGTCTCTGTCATGCCGTACGCAATGGTAACCTCACTCATGTGCATCTCATCGATGACACGGCGCATGACTTCGATCGGACAACTAGAGCCTGCCATGATGCCAGTGCGCAAAGTCGATAAATCAAAGTTTTTAAACTCCGGATGGTCAAGCTCAGCGATAAACATCGTTGGCACGCCATGTAGACCTGTACATTTTTCTTCTTCGACTGCTTGCAATACGGTCAGCGACTCAAAGCCATCGTTCGGATAAACAATACAGCCACCATGCGTGAGAATCGCTAGGTTACCAAGCACCATACCAAAGCAATGATATAGGGGTACTGGAATACACAGCCTGTCCTCCTCCGTAAGGTTCATAGCCTCACCGATGAAATAGCCGTTGTTAAGAATATTGCGATGGCTTAAAGTTGCCCCTTTTGGCGTGCCAGTCGTGCCACTGGTGAACTGCACATTGATGGCATCAGTGTTCTTGAGCTGGGCTTGACGCTCTGCAACCCGTGGATCACTGGCATCGCCTTCCGCCATCCATGCAGAGAATTTCTGCATAAAGCCAAAGGTTTCTTCACTGTCAGGCTCATCAATCCAAATGATACGCTCAATCGTCGGAATCTCGACCAAATCAAGTTGAGTATAATCTTTATGGTAAATCTCAGGGCATAGTTCTCGGATTAAGCTGGCGTAATCACTGGTTTTGAAATGACGCATAAGCACAAGCGCTGAGCAACCCAATTTATTCAAGGCATATTGCAGCTCAAAGGTACGGTAGGCGGGATTGATATTGACAAGAATAACACCGACTTTCGCCGTGGCTAATTGCATGAGCAACCATTCAGCATTGTTGTGTGACCAGATACCGATACGATCGCCAATCTCAAGCCCCATCTCAATCATACTACTGGCCAGCTGATTGACTTGCTGTTGTAGCTCGCGGTAGGTCCAGCGGATATTTTGATGGCAAGAAACCAAAGCTTCGCGCTCTGGATACTTGGATACGATAGCATCAAAAAAGTCACCGATGGTCGCTTCAATGAGCGGCACATCAGGGCCTTTATCATAGCTTTGGGTAAGCGGTGCATTTGCTGAGCGTGCGCCCATATTAATACTAGGAATGCTATTTAAAATAGTATCAAAATCAATGTGAGTCGCATAAAAATCAGGAGTTTGCGTCATAACGAGTCCTTTCGTTTTACTTTTTATCGTATTGGTCATTTATAAATAGTACGTATTGATAGCCTGTAGACCCGTTATTCTTCCTTGAATAGGTCTTATATAGATTGTCACTACTATACCGTTGTAAACAAACAGCTGTCAATCATAGTAATACAATGCGTATCATTTAATTAAACCTTTATCTTATAAAAGATAGGTACTTCACTAAAACTATCATAAAAATATGGCAAATTGTTGACACAAAAAAGCCAATCATACTATGGCTAGTACCATTGGCTTAATGATTCAAATGAAGAGTCAGCGCAACATTAAAAGACTTAGGTGTTAAGGTTGACTCAACATGACCGTATTGAATATTTGAACGGCAGGGGTTTAATCTTCTAAGCTCTAACGCTCGGCGGTAACTTAATGGTCAACGTAGCGCTAACTTCATCACTATCATTAAGCAAGTCCATGACCAGCTCTTCATCACTTTCCGTCTTGACCTGCCAGTTGCCAGTCGCTTGTGGCACACCTGTCACCATGACAGAGATTGCTTTGTTTTTCAGGCGAATCATGGGCGGTTTATGCTCATAGCCATTATGCTCTAGACCCAATACATCATCGGCAATGGTAGCAGCCTGCGCGCGTAATGGAGCGACGTAACGACACGGCACGCCATCGATAGACATGCAGTCACCAATCGCATAAATATTGGCTGTACTGGTACGCAATGTTGGCGCATCTACCACGATACCAGTACGGCGATTGAACTCGACGCCAGCAGCAGCAGGCAGCTTATCATCGACCGTCAGACCTGTACTGGCAATCACATGATCTACGATGAGCGGTTCAATTGGCTCAGCATTCATACTGTTTGATGCTGATGCTAGGGCCTCATAAGTGACTTGTAGTTTTCCATCACTATCATCACTGATACGAGTAATACCAGATACTTGATAACCCCCTAAAAAGTTAATCCCTTGCGACTTGACCGCTTGGGCGATACGAGCCGTCGCTTTTGGCGGTAGCATTTGTGATAGTGGCGCATCGTTTAAATCAATGAGCGTCACCTGATGACCAGCTTTAAGTAGATCTTCTGCAATCTCCGTACCGACCATACCCGCACCGACGATAGCGACGTGCTGACTGCCAGTGGCTAGCTTTTCTTGCAGCTGTCCAAAGCGCTCAATATGATTAACATGCCAGACTAAATCCTCTGGCAAGCTTTTTGGAAAGATAGGATGCGCACCCATCGCCAGTACCAACTTACCATAACTGATCGTGGCATAATCCGTGTTGGCTGGATCTGAGCGCAGTGCAGAGATCAATTGCAACTGTTGAGTGGTCGTATCAACATCCGTAACCTGCGTGTTGGCAAGTAGCTTAACGTTTGCAGCTTCTGCAGCATCAACACCAGTGGCTCTGACCAAATCTGCCGCACTTTTCTTTTGGCTAATCGCCATAGTCAGCATTGGTTTATGATAACGATCGCCACTGTCAGCAGTTACCAACGTAATTGGAATGTCTTTGTCTTTTGCACGAATGGCATCAATCACATGCCAGCCTGCCAAACCTGCACCAATAATGACGATACCTTTAGATGATGCTACTGATGGATTTTCTACACTCATATGAACTCCAATACGGTTTATGAATTATTTTAATTATCAAAAACATTGACCGCTATTGTATCAGTAAACAGCCATGCACTCATCTATCCAAAACTCACTTAATTAGTTAATATCGAATTCCATGCGATGTGCTGTTGCACGCATGGTTTCACTATCTATTAGTTTTTCGATACAGTATAGACTTGCATGGATGCCTGCACTTATTCCCGCTGATGTGACAATATTACATGTATCATCACTGGCATCTACAAAACGAATATGAGAGATCACATCGATATCAGGATAGGATGCTAAATTATCCAGATCCATCCAGTGCGTGGTTGCTGACCTACCAGCCAGTAAACCTGCTTCTGCCAATAGTAAAGCTCCAGTACACACTGAAAGTGTAAGCTCTGCCAAGTTTGCTTGAGTCTTGATCCAATCAATCACTACTTTATTAAGTATTTCTATTTTTTCAGCACCATAACCACCAGGGACTATTAATACATCAATGTCTGGATGGTTGATAAAATCATAATCAGGAATAACTTGTAGACCATTCCTAGCAGATATTGGCGCTTGGTTCTCAGCTATAGTGATAACGTCAAAATACTTACTGTTAGCAGCATTTTTAGCTAACGAAAACACCTCAAAAGGTCCTGCAAAGTCTAATACTTCTACTTCATTAAACAGTAGTATGCCAACAGTTCGCTTTAACATCATAGTCAATCCTAATTAAGTTGATATCATTAAGTAAAATTAAATCCGTCAATATCATAAACACTATCTTCTCAAACTTGTCTATCCAATGAGCTTAGCCATTTCATCTGCCTTTTCTGTTTGCAGTCGCCCTAGTCCTGCGATTATGCCTGCTCTATTTTCAGCAGTCTTATTTTGACTAAGTTTAAACTGTGCTTGAACATCCGTGATATTGATGCGAATACCAACAATCGCTCGACAAAGTGCTTGAATGTAGTTTTCTGGCGCATCATCAAGTGACCATGGAATAGGTTGATTGGCTTCAAAATCTGTGGTTAGCTTCGTTAAGATTTCAATCAGCATTTCAGGCTCAGTTATCAGGTGAACTAATCCTGTGATATGCACGCTACGATAGTTCCATGTGGGTACTTCTTTATGAGTTATTGATTTACTTGGATACCAATTGGGACTGATATAATGACCAGCATCTTGAAATATAACCAGCCATGGTGCATCAATATTGTCATTATTGTTCAAAGTATTTATTTTGGCAATGTGCCCATATAGACAACCGTATTGACTGCCATCATCTTGCCAGTACATCGGAATATGGCAAGCATCTAGTCCTGTATTCGTTTTTACAATGACAGTCGCCTGAGGCTGCTCTTTGATAAAGGCTTTTATAGCCTCAAAGTCTTCCTCTTTAAATGCTTTGGGGGTGAACATCATAGGCTCCAAGTCGTTTTTCAAATAGCTATACAAAAGAAACTGAATACAAAGCGCCCCATTAAAGATAGTGTTTAACTGTCTTTAATAGGGCGCTTTGTATAACCATTAGCAGTGGAAAGAAAAATAAGTTTTAGAACATGTCTTTATGTTAGAAACAGAGCTATAAATAATCGTAAATCAGAATCTATTTAATGATTCAAAATCTTCGATAAGAACTGCTGTGCACGCTCACTTTTCGCGCCTTCAAAAAACTCATCCTTACTACAGTTCTCAACGATATGACCTTCATCCATAAAGATAATACGATTGGCTACCTGACTGGCAAAACCCATTTCATGCGTCACACACATCATCGTCATACCATCACGAGTCAGCTCTACCATCACATCGAGCACTTCTTGAATCATTTCAGGATCGAGTGCTGAGGTTGGCTCATCGAACAACATTGCTATGGGATCCATCGCAAGCGCACGCGCAATGGCGACTCGCTGCTGTTGACCACCTGATAGCTCAGCAGGATATTTATTGGCTTGAACGGTCAATCCTACTCGATCTAAATAAGCCATGCCTTTTTGCTTGGCTTCCGCTTCTTTGCGGCCCAATACTTTGATTTGCGCAACCATTAAATTATCAATGATAGTCAAATGAGGGAATAGCTCAAAATGCTGAAACACCATGCCGACACGGCTACGTAGCTTAGGTAAGTTGGTTTTTGGATCACCGACAGAAATACCGTTGACCATGATATTACCTTTTTGAAAGGGCTCTAGCCCATTCACGGTCTTGATCAAGGTCGATTTACCACTACCCGATGGACCACAGACTACGACGACATCACCTTTATGGACATGAGCGGTACAGTCAGTCAATACCTGAAAGTCGCCATACCACTTGCTAACGCTATCTATCTCAACGACCATCTCATTGCTAGCATGACCACTGTCTGTGACCAGTCCACCAAAGTCATTTATAAACGTTTTAGCATTATTCATCGTTGGCTCCTAGCCTTGTTCTTAATCTTGCCAAATTGCATTCAATCAAAATATAGTCAATCCTCTATAAAAGAGTGACCGCGTTAACCTCGCTTGAAGTATTACATATACATCTGCACTCGGTTGCCTTGTCTCTCTTTTAAACTGAATCAACGATACATTAATGACAAATGCAGTTAAATTTTGAAAGCATTAGAGCCAATCAAATAATGATGCATTGATCGACTCTAACGCTTAAAAGTCCTTTATTAAAACCTTAACCTTTTCTGTACGCGTTGTACGCCTACCGAAGCTGCCAAGCTCAAGACAAAATACACGGCACCAGCGCCCAAGATATAAGGCGTCAATAGACCCATTAGCTCACCACGTACGTATGCCGCTCGGAAGAAGTCGGTCAGACCAATAGCGAATACTAAGGTCGTATCTTGGAATAAGATAATACACTGCTGCAAAATTAATGGCAGCATCTTGCGAAAGGCTTGTGGCAAAATCACCAGACGCATCGTCTGCCCATAAGTCATGCCTAGCGCTTTAGCTGCATTAACTTGACCACTACCGATAGATTGAATACCCGCACGGACGACTTCTGAGAAGTAAGCCGCTTCGAACATCATAAAGGCGACAACACAAGAGGCAAAGGCAGCATCTAGTTGTAGATACTTACCCGCTACCCAAAAATAAATCATCGGGACGGCAAAGTAAAACCACAGTAGCACCAACAGTAACGGCACGGATCTAAAATAATTAACATACAGCTTGGCGGGAATCTCTAACACTTTGATACCTGACAAGCGCATGAGCGCTAATACAGTACCTAAGCTGATACCACCGATAATAGCCAAAAACAGGACTTTTAGCGTGGTAATCATGCCACCCATTAAGCCTGGATACGCGGTCGCAAGTTCGGTCATCATATTCATTTCTGACTCCCTGCGATAAGCCCTGGTACTCTTAATTTACGCTCGATCAGACCCATAATAGCGATGAGTGAGAGATTGAAGACGAGGTAGATAATCGTCGCATAAGTATAAATCTCAAGGCTATTCTGTGTGTATTCGCTGATAGTTTTGGTTTGACTGATGAGCTCCATGACGCCGACTAATGAGGCGACAGAGGCGTTCTTAAAACAGTTGGTCAGCTCAGAGCTAAGCGGCGGTAAGATAATACGGAATGCTTGTGGTAGCAGTACTTGCTTATAAGCTTGCGGAATAGTAAAGCCTAGTGCATACGCTGCGTTTATCTGTCCTTTTGGTAGCGACTCGATACCCGTACGTACTTGCTCTACGATACGAGCTGCTGTAAACAATCCTAAACCAATACTGGCTGAGAGCATCGCGGATGTATTCGGTGACAGATCTCTAAACCACCATTCTTGTAGCGCTGGTGTCAACCAACCAGGTGCCACATAAAACCAAAAAAATAGCTGCACAAGCAGCGGAATATTACGAAAAAAGGTCACATAAGCGGTGCCAATGCGACGAGCTGTTTTGTTAGGTAAGGTACGCATAATACCGAAGACAGTACCGACGACCATCGCAATGGTCCAAGCAATACTACCAATCAGTAATAACCAGCCAAGACCAGTAATCATCCAGTGGATATACAGCTCGTTGCCAATACCCGTATGCTCAAAGAGCACACCCCAGTTCCAGCTATAATTCATGATTGTCTCTCCGAACAGCGATTGAAAAACTTACGTGTCAGATGAGCGATAAGTTCGATCTGAACACGTAAGCAAGCTAGATTGAAGGACAAATACTACTGTGCTGCTGCTACTTTTGGCTGATCGCTATCATGCGGATTGGCGATAAGTGCTTTTAGGTTGTCTGACATCTCAAAGTTCAAGTTGACGTTCTTTGGTGGAATTGGGTTTAAGAACCACTTGTCATAGATGCTATTGATTTCGCCTGAGCTAAAGGTTTTGTTCAGCGCATCGTTTACAACTGTTTTGAATTCAGGATCGTCTTTACGCATCATACAACCATAAATCTCAAACGATTGCGGCGTACCAACGATAACCCATTCATCAGGATTTTTAGCTTTGGCTTTTTCGCCTGCTAGCAATACATCATCCATCATAAACGCATCAGCGCGACCACTTTCTAACATCAAGAAACCTTCGCCATGATCTTTAGCAGAGATGATATCGGTATCCATTTTCTTCTCGTCGTTGTACTGACGAATATAACGCTCTGATGTCGTACCAGCGGTAGTCACTAGTCGCTTACCTTTTAGGTCTTCAAAGTCATTGATACCAGAATCTGCTTTGGTCAATAGACGGGTGCCAATCTCAAAGAAACCATTAGAGAAAGCCACTTGCTCTTGACGTTCGACGTTATTGGTCGTTGAACCACACTCAAAGTCGACCGTACCATTTTGGACCAAAGGAATACGAGTTTGTGAGGTGATTAGGTTATAACGAACTTCTAGATCTGGCATGTTGAGTTTTTCTTTAATACCCTCAACCACTTTCATCTCTAGATCATGTGCATAGCCCATAGGCTGATTAGGATCATCGGCAACATATGAAAAAGGAATAGAAGAATCACGATAGCCGACAACGATGGTGCCAGAGTCTTTAATTTTTTGTAGCGTACCATTCATGGTTTCTGTCGCTGCTGCATCATCTGCTGGCGCGTCAGTGCTAGTGTCGCTGCTGTTATTACAGCCTGTTAGGCCTAATGCCACTAGAGCAGCTAAAGTCAACGGTTTAGAGAAGAAGTAAGTCATGAAGAACATCCTTTATCACATTATTACGAGATTTAATGAGTGTTGGACAACATAGTGCTTATTGCCTAACCTAGTTACCATGTATCCATACAGTTGTTGCTGTTGTTTATCACAATGCAACTGAATGTTACTGTACAACAAATTTAATGCTGGTAGTAAACTTTTTTAATAAAGGATTCATTTTTTCACATATGCATGTTTCAGTAGGTGCATGAAATCTCATCACTGTCATATACCTATAGGCATGTCGGTCAAGACGATTAATTTTTATAGATTCATCCTAACGTTATGCTATACAGATAATACCTACGAGTGGTTTTCTTATATCAAAATTATGTATATTTGGTCATATTTAAACTGACGATAAACCATAAATATGTGCAAACTGTATGAGAGAAATGATTGATAAATCACGATGAATCCCCATAAAGCAAACAACTTCTTAATACTACACATGACCTATGACACAAGACACTCAAGCCCCAAATACGGACAGCCAAGCTGCTAGCAACCACCATGACAACGACGTGCGCCAACGCTTCTTTATCGAAGACTCTCCCGTACGTGGTGATGTGGTGCGCCTATCACGCAGCTACGCGAGCACGATTGCGCAAAAGCCTTATCCCGAAGCCATCAAACGCTTATTGGGTGAAATGTTGACCGCTGCCAGTTTGCTCATCAGTACCGTTAAAATAAATGGTCGTTTGTCCATTCAGTTGCAATCATCAGACAGCGACAGCTTGCTCAACTGGGCAATGGCAGAGTGCGATCAAAACGGTGTCATCCGTGCGCTTGCCAGCTGGAAAGCTGAGACGGATGAGCAAGTACAAGCGTGGGACAATATGATCCATGCCAAAGAAGCCTTTGCTGAACTAGGTGAACCGGGACAAGGCGTATTGTTTATCAATATTCAGCCTGAAGGTGGCGAGCCGTATCAAGGCATCGTTGAGCGCAGCCATGACAATTTGGCTGACTGCTTGGCACATTATCAAAAGCAATCGGCACAGATTCCAACGTTGATTAATTTGGCGTCTGATGGCCTACAAGCGGGTGGTATATTGGTACAGATGCTGCCTCGTACTGCCGCAGAGACTTATGAAGTCGAGCAAAACGAAGATGCTGGTATCGATGATGATTTGTGGATACGTCTGTCTGTATTAACGCGTACGGTCAAGGCCGAAGAGCTGACAACCCTCGATGCTAACGAGATTCTCTATCGCTTGTATCATGAAGAAAACATCGTGGCACCTGAACCTGCCCCGTTATCATTTGGTTGTACCTGCTCACGCGAAAAATGTGAGATGGCCATTGAGCAAGTTGGCGAAGCAGAGGCATTAGATATCGTCGAAGAGCAAGGCGGCACGTTTGAGATGGATTGTGGATTCTGCGGTGAGGTCTACAAATTCAATAAGAGTGATGTGGCAGCAATATTTGCTGAATAAGTTTTCTTACTTACTATAAATTAGCCTTTATAGAAATACAAAAACCCCTCAAGTGTAATGCTTAAGGGGTTTTTTGTTTTTAAATCATAAAGAGAGATAACTATTTTGATGTTGAACTGTCTTTAATCTTGATGCCATTTTTCCATGTAATCAATCGCCATGGTGTTGATTGCCTTCCAGTTTGAAAGATTTTTTGCGTCAAAGTGGATCAGAATATTATTGTTATAAACAGGATGTAGGTACTCCATTTGACAAAGACTGTTCTGGTCTTCATTTTCCGCTATCCAACATCGAAAAGTAGAAGGAGAATTTGGATAAACATGTCCTGTATAAGATAAGGTTGAATCATCACTAATATCGACATAGGCTTCTAAGTTGAATTTATCTTGGGTAATATCTCTATGATTCGATTCCTTTATAATTTCAACTCTCGTAGGCATATCGTTGCCTACAATTCCTGAACCTATCGCTGTCCAGTTAAATCTTATGATATCGTCGTCATGTTCCAAAACGTTTGGGTCTTTGTCATTGTTGTTTAGCCCTCGACCACTAGGCCAGAAAAAATAGCTAAGACCCATATCCGTCTCAAAACTAGCATAACTACCTGTATCTGGTCTGACAATATGGTTTAAGGGAATGACATAATTATCACCATTTACATCTACTTTAATTTGAGCGTTAGGGTCGTGTACATTTGGCTTAGCACAACTAGTGATTATGAGTGCGCCGCCTAACAGTAAAGACAAATTTCTCTGTAGTACTTTCTTAAAAGACAAAAACGTCATTGCGCAGTACAGATAGCGTAGATAACTCGAAATAATACCCATAGTTCTCTACACCGCCACATCCCAACTCCTAGGATAAGAATATATCCGATCTTCACCGGTATAGTCACGTTGACCATTATCTAATAACCACGCAACCACTTGCTCACGCACTCTTCTGCTATTGATTAAATTCATATGGCTCACACCATAAAACACTGCTTTATGACCATCTGGCACAAACAGCGTATGCTCAGTATCATCTTCACCTAGCGCAGAGGCTACTGATACAAGACCATCACCTAACAAGTCTGTCATCTTAGAATCGTAATGCGTCTCGACTAAAGCACTGGCGACAAAGTAGGTTTTGATACCACTGGGCAAACCGGTAGGATGGCGAAAATCTTGCGGCAAAACACTGCGACCTTCTAAAGACTTCCAATCAACATCACGAATACTACCGTGGCGCAAATCGATAATGCCAGCACTGCGCATGTCACCTAGCTTTGCAAGCGAACCTGCAAACGGTAGTTTAGCGATGATTTCTTGCACATAATTACCAATACGTTCGAGCACGGCACCATGGTGTGGCGAGCCTAAGGTGATGAGATTACCGACTCGCTTCACCCAATCTAAATGATCTTGTTCACCATAAAACAGCGCACTGCGAGAGACCAAACCGCCCATACTATGACCAACCAAATCCATCTGACTGATATTAGGGTTATCATCGACCAACTCTTGCAATATTCGGCAAAACTTACGACCGCTGCGTGAGATACGCCGACCCGTATTATAATCAAGATATAGCACCGTGGTATCAGGCTGGCTAAGACTAATCGCACTACCAAGACCATTACCCTCTTGTGATTGCCAACTCAAATGGCTCATGCATAGACCATGACATAGGATGACCACGCGCCCTGATAGTTTTTCACGTTCTGGCAGTTTTCCATGTTCTGACAGTAATTCACATTGCGGGTTGCCGTCTTTATCGTACAACACCATCGGGATGGCGAGCGGGTTTTGGCTATTGACCAAATGATCGCCCATGACGCCATTTAATACATTGACCAGTTTTTTTAAGGACTCAGGCAATGGCTGAGATGTCTTTTGCATAATGATGTTTTTATATACTCTGAGCACCGATGCCAGATTATTACCCACCATCAGCATGACATGACGTATCGTGCCATAAATGCGGCCAGTGATACCGCGCTGCCACTTGTTTAGATGGTTTTCGTTAAAACGACCTAGAGGGCGCAAAATCACTTCGCGGTGAATGGCTTCTACAATATCAGTCACCTCTACCACACCAACCGTTGCAAGCTGTGCTAAGCCTTCAAAAAAATCCGTCAAAGACACGGGTTTCGTTACCGTTTCTTGACTACCATCGGCCAATAGTTTGACCAACTCATCCACGTCAATGGCTTCAAGTTGGTCTATCTGCTCGTACAAATCACTGTGCAGTGGCTCGCTGTTGTCTGGTATAAAATGTGCTTCAAGTTCGTGTCGGATAGTATCACTGTTGTCACGACCAATGCTATCGCTTACACGATCTTTATAACGCAAATTTGGAGGGTTCATCATGTTGCTCATAGCGTTCATTGTGTTGGCACATTTAGCGAAAAGGATAGTTTTCTATACTAATCTTTAAACAGCGTAAATAGAAGAAATCATTGGATTTTGAAGTGTATTAATTGTTAGGAAATATTGTTGGAAAGGATTGATAGACAGTTGATGTTGCTTGTTTTTTTAATGTAGCCCGCGAACTGCTAAACCGCTACGGTGTTACCTTCTCTAGATGTTCTACTTGTACAATCTGCAGTCGGCTGCCTTGTACCCACTTTAGAGTTCTTTGACTATGCCGTGCCCAAACACAAAAATCTCAAGCCATCGCTTGAGATTTTTTTTGGTAAAACGCTTAGGGTCTGTTACCAGCTCGATATGGCACGAATGATTTACGAGAACGATTCTGCCAGTATCACATCACCATCATTCTTAGTAATCATGACCGTAGCAGATCTCGGCGTGCTACCACCTTTGACCGCACCCCAAGCATTACCAGGATGTTGAATATTAATAAATAAGGTTTTAAAATCTGGTGTCATGGTAATACCAGTCACTTCACAGCCTTCAGGACCCACAAAAAACCGCTTAAGAGTGTCATCAGTCGCTGCCAAGCCCATACGGGTCTCTTGCCCTGTCGAGGCTGACTTTATCGTTCCATCATTCACTTTACCAGGCAGTGCAGCCAAAAGCATGCAGTTGGTCGTGTCTGTATATGCACCATCATCTGTTTGAATCCACAATACGCCGCGTGGATCAAAAAACAAACCGTCTGGCGAAGACAAATCATTATTGGCATTCAATCCAGATAAGTTTTCTGCAGACTTGTCACTAGGGGATGCAAATAGGTAGATATCCCACTCAAAACTGGTCGCAGCATGGTCGCCATTTGTTTCGGCCCAGCGGATGATATGACCATTATCATTACCAGCGGCTTTACCGTTCACATTATAACTGCGAGGATTACTGGCTGATACAGGCTGATCGTCATCGACGCCGCGGTTTTTATTATTGGTCAAAGTCACATATACTTCGCCAGTAATGGGGCTAACAGATACCCATTCAGGACGATCCATCTTAGTAGCACCCAACACATCGGCAGCTGCACGTGCAAAGACTAGTACGTCATCTTGACCATTAAACGGCAATACACTGTTGGTATTGTCCAATCCATTTTGACCATAAATCAACGGCTGCCATGTACCACTACCATCTTCATTAAAGATTGCCGTGTACAGCGTGCCTTCGTTCATGTATTTGTCACCCGCTTTTAGGCCACCACCGATATCGCTTTTAGACCACTTAGCTTTTGACACGAACTTATAAATATACTCACCACGTGAGTCATCACCCATATAAAACACAACAGGGCGACCTTGCTTAACAGGTGCAAACGCACAGTTTTCATGAGCGAAACGACCCAAAGCTGTACGCTTTTGCGGCATGGCATTTTTATCAAACGGGTCAATTTCGGTGATATAGCCAAAGGTATTAAACGCATTACGGTAATCATCAATGGCTGTTTTACCTGCAACGGTCATATTCCAGCGTGCGAATTCATCTGCCATGGTAGCGTCTGCTGCTTTTGGTGTATGCCACAAGTAACCCCACGTAGCATGGTCTTCTTTTGCGCCATAACGCTCGCGGCCATAATTTTGGGCAGCACTTAGTTGGCTGGCATCTTTACCGCGTGCAAACACCCCTAAGAAATTCTCCTCGGTGGTCAAATAAGTACCCCAAGGCGACAATCCTGCCCCGCAGTTGTTATTGATACCACGTGTCTTCAGGCCAGTAGGGTCAAATTTAGTCTTGACCAAATCAGATCCTGCAACAGGGCCAGTGAGCTGTGATGGAGTACTACTAGTGATGCGGCGGTTATATTTAGAGTCTCGAACCATCTCGTAACCCTTACCACTAACGCGGCGCTTCATCTCAACCACCGCCACCCCATGACAATTTACCTCGCGGCGCACATCAGTAGCACGGCGAACTTCTTGAAAAATAGGCTCAGCATTGCTGTCTTTTTTTACATCATAGCCAAACGGACTTAATTCGGCGCTGTTCACGTATTCATGATTCATGACTAGCAAGCCGCTTTCAGAGGCTTTGACATCGTAATTATTACCTGTTTTGCCAAAAAACCACATGCCATCATGATTGTCACCCATGCGCCAATCAAATGATTCAGCAGATTGCTCACGGTTGTCTTTCCAATCCTCGATACCCGACATGAGCGGTGTGCCCAGTGGCAATATCATTTCTGCCTTGTATCCTTCAGCCACGCTCATTTCTGCTGCGGTCGAATGCGCCACGGCGGTGAACTTTAATGTTTCTGGGCGGCTTCGATCACCGTGTGCTGGTACAGCGGCATCATCGCCACTACGGATAGTCATGGTGCTATTGGCGTCTTTAGTATGACCAACTAGTGGCAATGTACCAAAAAAGGCGGCAGCGGTTAATCCTGTACCACCTTTCAATAAACTGCGGCGGTTTAAGCGACGACTGATAATGGTTTGAAAATCCATATTATTGGTAGGATTAGAATCTTCAACGACTTCATGAGCGAGATTTTGCTTATCATTTATTTGATTGTTGTTTGATAGAGTCATTATCAGTCACCTTGCTATTCGGCTGGATTGTCATAAAAAGAGTAGTGGTACCGTGGTTAGTGGTACCAAAAAAATATGAAGTAGCCGCTATCTTACTCAGCATTTATGACAATACGTTGAATATTAGATGACGGTTTGATGACACCGTCATAATGGTATGACTCTAATCACAAACATTTAATAATAAAAAGTGAAGAAAAAATTTTATTAATAAACCATGTATTTTCGGTAATCTCATTTGATAGTATATTTTGTCCATGATATAAAACAAAAAATCCCAAGTCATGACTTAGGATTTTTTAATAGCAGGGGTGTATTGAAAGGTTGCGTTGTAAAGAGGCAGTTACTCTACTACTGCTTGCCACTCATGAGCGCCTAGCTTAAGTTTTAATGCATCACCTGCGTGCAATATGCCAACACCGCTTGGGGTACCAGTCATAATCACATCGCCTGCTTGTAGGCTAAAAGCATGACTGATTTCGACCAGTAAATCATATACAGGAAACAGCATCAAGGCACTGTCACCATCCTGCGTCAGCGTATCGTTGATATACAACTGGTACTCTACGTGACTGAAATCACCAAAGGCCTCTGGGTCGATCCAATCTGCTAACACACACGCACCATCAAAGCATTTTGAGCGCTCCCACGGCTGGCCTTTTTCTTTAAGTTTACTTTGCAAATCGCGTAACGTTAAATCCAACCCAATTGTCAAACCACCAATCGCTTGCTTGGCTTGCTCAATAGTAGCCGCAGATAGATCTGCTGATAACTGAATACACAGCTCTGCCTCATAGTGTGTATCACCATAGGTTTCGGAGTTTGGACGCAGAACGGTTTGGTTGGTCGAGTGATGAGCAATGGTCACCACTGATGAAGCAGGCTTCATAAATAATATAGGTGTTTTAGGCACTTCGTTGCCCAGTTCGTGGGCATGCGCGGCATAGTTTCGGCCAACGCAAACCACTTTACCAATCGCAGTAGATGACTGACTCATAATAGCTCTCACAATGATTATTATTGTTGACAGTTATAAGCCTTTCACACAAAGATATCAATAGCCATTACGTGCAAAAAACAGTAAATATAGAGTTTACTTTAGAACCTATGGAATCGTACTGGTCATCACATCTGGTGGTACATAACTTGTGTGGCGATTCATTCTTTTTTCAAACAATCTAAAGCTAAACAAAATCACCCATGACAACAGCAGATACACAATACCAGCGGCGAAGAACAACTCCATCAAGGTATAAGTACGTGCACTAATCGTACGCGCAACCCCTGTGATATCCATCAAGGCAATGGTAGATGCCAATGCACTGCCCTTGAGCATAAAGATGACTTCGTTACTGTAGGCTGGAATCACAATACCAAAGGCACGAGGCAACGTAATACGCGTCAGCTTCTGCCACTTTGACATGCCAATCGCATCAGCCGCTTCCAACTCACCAACAGGAATGGTCTGAATGGCACCGCGAATGATTTCTGCCAAATAAGCACTGGTATTTAGTGTGAAAGCAATAATGGCACACCAATACGCTTGGCTAAGTACGGGTTCCCATAAAAATGACTCACGTACTGCCTCGAACTGACCCAAACCATAATAAATCAAAAATATCTGTACCAGTAGCGGCGTGCCACGGAAAAAGAAGATATAAGAAAAGGGTAATATTTGTACTAGCCAGCTCTTTGACAAGCGTAGCTGCGCTAAAATTAAACCAAAAAATAGGCCAATAATACCGGAGACAACGACCAGCTGTGCGGTCAACACAGCGCCCTCTAATAGCTCAGGAATATTATCAAAAATGACCTGCCAATTCCAATCCATAGTATCTCTCCCCTTATCCTATGGTCGATTGACGATGAGTGGACTGACGGCTCAGCTTTTTAGCATAGCGTGCTGCTGGATTGGCGCGCCATTCAAGCCACATCATAAAGCCAGTAATCAGCATGGTCAGACCCAAATAAATAATCGCTGCTGCCATATAAAAAGTAAAAGGCTGCTGCGTTGATTGAGCGGCACGTGATGATTGATACATAATGTCTTTGAGACCCACGACCGATACCAATGCGGTATCTTTGAGTAAGACCAAAAACAAATTGCCCAATCCTGGCAACGCAATCTGCCAAACTTGTGGCAAAGTGATGCGATAAAACGTCTGAAAAGGACGCATACCAATCGCTTGCGCCGCTTCACGTTGTCCGATGGGTATCTCTTGAATCGACATACGAAAGATTTCAGTCGCATAAGCGCCAAAAGCAATCGATAGCGCCATGACGCCACCCCAAAAAGCACTAATCTCAACATATTCGTTATAGCCGAATTTTTTGAGAATCGTCATCAGCAGTATCGAGCCGCCATAATAGATGAACAGCACCAATAGCAACTCAGGGATACCACGCATCGTCGCCGTATATACCGTCGCGAGCTTACGTAGCAGCCAGACATTAGACAGCTTAGCGGTCGCACCAAGCAAGCCCAAAGCCATACCAATAATTAAACTGGTCACGGCAAGCTTGATGGTGACGGTAGCGCCGCTCAGTAGTAGCGCGCCAAATCCTTGTAAATCAAACACAATTATCCACTCTGTCTCTTTATATTAGCAATTTGCAAAATATGAGTTAAAAGAATCAGCATCAATAGCTGAGCGCTGCTAATAATCGTATTTTATACCAAATTAGGTATGGGCACTTTGCGTCATATATTGACGTCAAAATGATACGAAAATTACTGCGAAAATTGACACGGTAGAAATGAGGGCTGATTTTATCATATTCACTGCAAGCTATGTTAATACTCACAGGTAAAAGCAGTGCCTAAATAGGCACTTATCTTCTTAAAAACGAGTCAAATCAGGACTGCTTTTATAAACCAAGCAGTCAATATAGCGAATATCCAACTATTTTTTAGAAAAAAAGAAGGGCACTACCATTAAGGCAATACCCTTCTTGCTGATTAAATCAAACGCTAGTTTATGAGACATGACCATTCAAACGGCTATTACATCAGATTATAGCTACGCGCTCAATAGAGTATTTAGCGAATTACTGAATAAGTCAATAAGTCAATAAGTCAATAAGTCACTGAACAAATCACTGAACAAGCTACTTAGTTTGCTCAGCAGGTTCCGCTACCGTATCAGTCTCAGTTGCTTTTGTAGCGCTAGTCTCTGGCAGCGCAAAATACTTGTTATTGATATCATCATAAGTGCCGTTTGCTTTGATATTGGCCAACGCCTGATTTATCTTCGCTTGTAGCTCATCACCTGGACGAACCGCGATGGCAAAGTTGTCATTGATATCAATCTCTTCACCTTTGAGCGCATACTGACTGCCTGATGTTGAACCAAGCCACTCTAGCGCTGGCAATTTATCAGACACCATTGCATCAACACGGTTTGAACCCAAATCCAAAAACGCATTACTGAGCGTATCATACAGCTTCATATCAGCGTCTGGATACGCTTTCTCAAACCACTGCGAAGAGATAGTCGAGCGCTGAGCAGCGATAGAGTTTGCATTGATATCACTATTATTACTAGGATCAAAATTGCTGTCTTTTTTGGCTAAAAAAACCAACGTATTGCTAAAGTATGGCTCGGTAAAACTGACTTGTTGCTCACGCTCAGGGGTAACTGACATAGCCGCCACAATCGCATCATACTTACCCGCTTTTAGACCAGGAATAATACCGTCCCAATCTTGCGCCGTAATTTCACAAGTCATTTTCATATCGGCACAGAGAGCATTGGCAATATCTACATCAAAACCACCAAGGGTACCATCCGTATTGGTATAGTTAAAAGGAGCATAAGCACCCTCAGTACCAATACGTAGCACCTCACCCGTCGTTTCTGCATCAGCAGTCACTTGAGTGGCATCATCACTCGCATCATCTTGACCATTACTACAGCCTGCCAAAGCTAAAAGCGCAGCCATCGTCACTAAAGGCACTGAAAATCGTCGTGCCTTTATACCATTGATAACTGATGCATTCGTGACTGCATTGTGTTGGTCAAAATGGTTGTTCATGATCATCCTTGGAGTTTGTTAATAGAAATATTGCTCACCGCTACCGATTCACGGCGCTATTGTTCACGGTACTGTATTTGTTCACGGTACTGTATTTGCTCACGATACTATTGTTCGCAGTACTATGACCTCACCCTTATATCAGCTAAGGATAGTGATAAACGGTGAGACACATCAGTAGTCGCTTGCGGCTGTTTTTCTTTAGCAATCACTTTTCTTCAGTAATTATTTTTCTGCAGCAGCCATCGCATCAGCTGGCGCTTCTTCGACACTATCAGTTGTTGCTACTGCTTTTTGCGCTGCAGCCGTTGAGCTAGTACCGAAATAGCTACCAGTGATCTGATCATAGGTACCATTGTCTTTTAGCTCAGCCAATGCCGCATTGAATTTTGCGACTAATGGATCGCCCTTACGGAACGCGATACCCATCGCATCATCATCGGTACTGATTTCTTGACCTTTGACTTCATAGTCTTTACCAGCGTCTGTTTTTAGCCAGTCGATACCTGTCACTTTATCAGACATCATGCCGCGTACTCGACCCGAAGTCAGGTCTAGATAGGCATTGTCTTGAGTGTCATATAGCTTGATATCAGCATCTGCATGCTCGTCTTGTAGATACTGCGACGCCACGGTTGAGCGCTGTGAAGCGATTGGTAGACCTTTTAGCGACTCAACGCTTAAATCATCACCTTTTTTACCAATAAGGATGATACCGCTATGGAAATACGGGTCACTGAAATCGACAACTTCTTTACGCTCAGGCGTGATGGACATACCAGCGATGATTGCATCAAATTTCTGTGCATTTAGGCCAGGGATTAGACCATCCCAATCTTGAGAAATAACTTCACACTCAGCTTTCATTTGCGCACATAACGCATCGACTAGCTCAATCTCATAGCCGATCAGTTTGCCATCAGCATCGGTATAGCTAAATGGCTTATAGCTTGATTCTGTCGCAATTTTGATATTCAAAGGTGCATCGCTAGCCGTATCAGTTTCAGCGCTTTCTGCTGGTGCTGAGCTATTGTTACAACCTGCCAGCATAAGCATTGCAGCGCTTAGTGGAGCCAGCCACAATGCTTTTTTACCCATTAATGATGTCATTGAATTTGTCATTCTCGTTGTTCCTTAATATAGTTACTAGCCGGTAGTCACTCATGACTGATGTATGAAAGCTCATTCATTAAAGCTTATTGACCAAAGTTCGCCTGCTCAAGACGAGCCAGTTCACCGTTGCTACGGATTTCACTTAAGGCTTTGTCAAAATCAGCTTTGAGTGCATCACCTTTACGGACAGCAATGGCAATATTGTCATTGTTATCAATTTCATCGCCAACAATACCGAAGCCTTCAGCATTATCCGTTAACCATGCTTTGGCAGAAACTTTTTCAGCCAATACCGCATCACTACGACCAGATTTTAGATCCAAGTAAGCATTGTCATAGTTGTCATATAACTGCACGGTATTGCCGTCTTTGCCTTCATAATTATCTTGTAGATAAGCGCCAGGCGTGGTTGAACGTTGACCACCAAGGGTTAAATCTTTGATCGACATAGGGTCGAAACCACCAGCACTATCCGTCAGCCATACCATGGTGTTGGCAAAGTAAGGCTCGCTGAAGTCCACCTTTTCTTGACGCTCAGGCGTAATCGACATACCTGCGATAACGGCATCATATTTCTGTGCCAATAGACCTGGAATAATTCCATCCCAATCCTGAGCCACGATTTCACACTTGGCTTGCATTTGATCACACAAGGCATTGGCAACATCGATATCAAAACCTGATAAAGTGCCGTCAGCGTTGGTATAGTTAAAAGGAGGATAAGCACCTTCGGTAGCGATACGAATGGGCTTGCCAGCCGTTTCTGCTGCAGGGGCGTCAGCATTGGTATCGGCGGCTTCGTTAGAGGATTGACCACAAGCGCTCAACATCAATGCTGCAGTAACGGTCATCGACGACCACAATAGGCGAGAATTCGACATCATACATTCCTTAAATTCTGATGGGGTTTTAATGTAGGGTTCTGATATTCTGTTCTCTGACGTCCCTGTCAGACAAGCAATATAGACAAGCAGCCGTCATAGATAGCCACTCGTACGCCTTTTGATAATACCTGAGTAAAATATCAAAAACAAACGTTTTGCATACCGACTGTCATTAACGAGTAATAAACGGTCAACGATACTTACCAATCCGTAATTTTATATTTAAAACGACAATAGGATGGTAAGAGGCTTACCATCCTATTGTTTTGAGTAAAGAATCATGGCTTCTCAGATAGTCACAAATATACGCAACTGATTGTTAGAGCTTTTACAAGGACACTCACTTAATGACTGTCTAGCACTTAGTTTTGATGAATACTTAGCTCCGATGAATGCCTAGTTCTGACGATGTGACGCCATAAAGTCTTTAACACGCTCAGAAGTAGGATTGTCAAAGACTTGCTCAGGAGTGCCAATCTCTTCAATCACACCTTGATGTAAAAACACTACTTTGCTTGATACTTCACGGGCAAAGCGCATCTCATGCGTGACGATGAGCATCGTGCGACCTTCTTCTGCCAGCTCACGCATCACAGCGAGCACTTCATTGACCAATTCAGGATCTAGAGCAGAGGTTGGCTCATCGAACAATAACACTTGCGGCTGCATAGCCAGTGCACGTGCGATAGCCACACGCTGACGCTGACCACCAGACAAGTTCGCTGGGTAAGCGTCTTTTTTATCAAGTAGACCTACTTTATCTAGCAGCTTTTCAGCATCACTAATCGCTTGGTCTTTTTTGATTTTTAAGACCTGTGTGGGCCCTTCGATAATATTTTGCAAAATCGTTTTGTGAGGCCACAAGTTAAAGTTCTGGAAGACGAAGCCCACACGCGCACGCAAACGTTCTAATTGCTTGATTTCTGCCGCCTGCAACTCACCTGATTTGGCAGGCTTTAGCATGAGCTCGTCATTACCAATAATGATGCGACCTTGATTGGGCTTTTCGAGCAAGTTAATGCAGCGCAATAAGGTGGATTTACCTGAGCCAGATGAGCCCAAAATTGAGATAACATCACCATCATATGCGGTAAGAGAGACCCCTTTTAGCACTGCCAATGAGCCATAGCTTTTATGGATGTCTTGTAAATCTAAGGCGATAGGCCGAGTCGGATTTTTTTCAATATCAAGCATGGTTCAGCAGACTTCCAATAAATATGAATGAAAATACATAACAAATCGTGGTGTGGAGTATAAACATTAAACCTTAATAAGGTCATGATAAGCTTATAACTCGTTATACAAAGAGAAAAATTGACACATTGTCTCTTATTATACAGTAAAAAGGCAAATCCTGCGTTTAACCAGCACGCCACTCAGCATTTATAAACCACTGAATAGCTGACATAAAAAAGCCCAGCCTGCCTTTGCAGTACTGAGCCTTATTTTATCACTTTCACGTACTAGGCGTTGTGTTATCTGTTTACCCACTTTCAATATCTGATGTCAATAAGTGATAGCTGCTTAGTATGTCATAAATCAATATGCCCGAACTTAGTACACCAAAACTTAGCACGTTAAAAATCAGTATGTCGAAACATGCTCTTCGCTTTCAGTACCATCCAACATCTCTGTATCATCTGCTGTCGCTACTGCTACGTCGTCATTACTGTCCATTGCCATACCATCATCAGCGCTAGCAACTGCAATATCATCGCCATTGCCTACACTAGCCGCATCATCCTCTACTGCCGTCTGTGCATCAGCCGCTGGCTCAGTTTCCATAGGTGCCTCATCTTTTTTGCCACAGGCACTCAACGTCAGTGCAGCTGCCACCAACCCTATCGTTAGCCAACTTTTAGCCGTTCCGTTTTTTTCGATATTATCATTTGTAGTAGTCATATCAATGCTCCTTCCGTTATAGTTCATGCTTAGCTATCGATAAAAACCATCTGATCGATCGCTTTATATGGATATTCTTAAAAACTCTAGTCTTAGCACTCACTATACTGACGATCGATCGTCGCTACCTTAGTACTTACAACGCAGTTCTGTTAAAAACATGTAACGATGCATTTGATTTTTAACCAACCTTTAACAGTACTCATGTTATGAATGTACGTACGTAAAACGAGCAGCATAACACTGAGGTAATGCTCATAAACGCTTTATAAAACGGGCGCTGTTCACAAAATCAACTTTACTATCGACCTCATCTGCTCTATGTTAAATAGCATAATGCTGGATAAGCATTCAAATGTCACTTTTTGCCAAATTTTCGCCTTTTTGGGCGCTTTTATCTGCTTAAAACATTTATAACCATAAGGAAAATAATTTATGAGTCAATCGAATACCACAGACATTACTGCATATATGCAATCTGTCGGCAAACAAGCACGCGCAGCCTCTCGTGCCCTTGCTGCTGCCAATACTGGTGATAAGAACGCCGCTCTTATGGCGATTCATGATGTATTAAAAACCGCCAAGCCAGATATTTTAGCGGCCAATAAGATCGATATGGACAATGGTCGAAACAACGATTTGGACGCTGCATTGCTTGACCGTCTTGAGCTAAATGATGCGCGCTTTGATGGCATGCTACAAGGTCTAAAAGATGTGGCCTCACTACCAGACCCTATCGGTGAAGTCACAGATATGACCTATCAGCCATCAGGTATTCATTTGGGTAAGATGCGTGTGCCTCTCGGTGTGGTCGGTATGATTTATGAATCTCGTCCTAACGTAACGCTAGAAGCAGCATCACTGGCGTTAAAGTCAGGAAATGCCATTATTCTACGCGGTGGCTCTGAAGCTTTTGAATCTAACCAAGCCATCGCCAAATGTATCTTGGAAGGTCTAGAAAAGGTCAATCTATCTGGGCATAGTGTGCAGGTTCTACAAACCACTGATCGCGCCGCTGTCGGTGAGCTCATCACCATGACTGACTATGTCGATGTCATCGTACCACGTGGTGGCAAAGGACTGATTGAACGTATCAGCCGTGATGCCCGTGTGCCTGTGATTAAGCATTTAGACGGCAATTGCCACACATTTATCGATAGCGATGCAGATGCTGAAATCGCTATCAAAGTCAGCGTCAATGCAAAAACGCATCGCTATGGTACGTGTAATACCATGGAGACACTACTAGTCGATGAGTCAGTCGCCGATGAGCTATTGCCAAAAATTGCTGAAGCTATCATCGCTGCTGACGATGCCATGCAACTGCGTCTTGATGACAAATCGCAAGCCATCCTAAATGATAATGCTACGCTCAAAGGTCATCTATCTGCAGCGACTGCCGAAGACTGGGATACCGAATACTTAGCCCCTATCTTAGCGGTAAAAGTCCTGTCAGGTATTGACGAAGCTATCGAACATATCAATACCCATGGCAGTCATCATACCGATGTCATCATTACGGATAACTATACCAAGTCGCAACGTTTTATTCGTGAAGTCGACTCGGCGAGCGTTATGATTAATGCCTCTAGCCGTTTTGCAGATGGTTTTGAATATGGGTTGGGTGCCGAAATTGGTATCTCAACGGATAAAATTCATGCTCGTGGTCCTGTAGGTTTAGAAGGTCTGACCTCACAAAAATGGATCGTGTATGGCCACGGTGAGACGCGCGCTTAACGGATAGCGTCTCAACCTAGCACTTATCTGCTTACTTACCGTATAATTAACAAAAAACGTCAGCTCTATTGCTGACGTTTTTTTATTAGGGATGAATAGGTTATACAGGCGGCGCAATCGTAATTTTGCACCATAATACAAACATGCGATAGGAAAGTAGACTCATGCAGAGTGGTGAAATCAAACACTGGAATTCAGATAAAGGCTATGGCTTTATTGATGTCGACGATCAAAGTGAAGACGTATTTTTTCATATTAGCAAAGCGCGAATGCCGCAGCCGATAACGGTCGGACAAAGAGTCTACTTCAATAGTGAACGTAATGACAAAAATCAGTTGAGAGCAACCGAAGTAACCCCTGCTTCGCTCAGCATTCAAGAAAGTGGAAATACAGATAACACTAGAAGCACGTCATACAATGCCAATCAGAACGATTCTAGGCAGAACAACTCTATTAAGAACAATAATAGCCGAAAAAATACTGGTCGCAATACTAGAAACCAGCGTCAAAATAAAAAAAGCCCGCTGTCTACGCTATTTAGTCTCATCGCCATTATCGCGGTCGCCTTTTACTTCTTTGATGACTTACAGTCCACTTTATTTGCGGATAGCACAGAACCTACAACGATACCTCAAACGTACTCTGACAACTCAAATCCAGCATCTAGCTCTGCGGTAACAGGTGATGCGCAAATAGATCAGACCATCACGCTTATCAAGCAAGGCGGACCATTTCCTTATCCTAACAAAGATGGCACGACGTTTTATAATCGTGAGGGACAGCTACCAACACAATCAACAGGCTACTATCGTGAATATACCGTGCCGACCCCTGGCATCTCCCATCGCGGTGCAAGACGTATCGTCACGGGTGGCAATCCACCAACTGTCTATTACTTAACCGTTGACCACTATGATAGCTTTCGCAAACTGGACGTAAAATAATATGAGCCACGCCATCCATTATATAGACAAGAATAGTAACCAAAACGCTACAGCACTAGATGCTAGCATTCCGACACAGGCTGTTACCATAGCGGCGGACGAAGTACTAAATAAAACCACATTATTAACAAATCTAGCCAATGCCTGTGATTTTCCCAGTTATTTTTCACACAATTGGGATAGTGCGTGGGATTGCTTAACAGACAGCGACGTGACACACCTAATGTTAGATCTAACATCGGTGAAAAAAATAGACACGGAAGATTTTAATGTCTTCAAAAGCATCATAGAAGATGCCTACACAGATTTTGGCAAGCCGCAATTGTGGGTGATCATGCCGTCTACGGATGACGCCTAGCCGATAAATCATCAAACAAGCCTGAATTCGAGATAAAGCCATATTTATCCCAAATTCAGGTTAATTTAGTTTTATAGAAAGGATTAACCTATGGAAATTACTTTAAATGGCTATTACACCCTAATCTTTGCCACCTTGGTACTATTGCTTGGACGATTTTTGGTCAAAAAAGTCAAGTTTTTAGAAGATTTTAATATTCCAGAACCAGTAGCAGGTGGTTTGATTGCTGCGGTCATTGTGTATACTCTTAACTTTATTTGGGGCTACAGTTTTAATTTTCATCAAGGGTTACAAACAGCGACCATGCTGATGTTCTTTGCCTCTATCGGTCTGAGTGCTGATTTTGGTCGATTGAAAGCAGGTGGTACACCGTTACTAATTTTCACTATCGTGGTGTCGGTATTTATTATATTGCAAGACGTGGTTGGCGTGACAATGGCAAGCGCTTTAGGGCTGGATCCATTGCTCGGACTCGTCACAGGCTCTATCGCACTGACAGGCGGTCACGGTACGGCAGGTGCATGGGGTGCTGTATTAGAGCAAGAGTATGGTGTGGTGGGCGCAACTACCCTCGGCATTGCAGTGGCTACCTATGGCTTGGTAGCAGGTGGTATCGTTGGTGGTCCTGTGGCACGTCGATTGATTAATAAACTTGGTCTAAAACCCGCACCCGCAAATGCTAACCCAAGTGATGTTGAAAAAGTGGCAGGTGCACAGTCCTTATACAGTACCAAACACAGTGAAAAAGAAGCTGGCGATAATCAGGAGATGTTTGAAAAGCCCGATAACATTCGCCTGATTACCGCATCATCGACCATCGAAACTTTAGCACTATTTGCTGGTGCTCTAGCATTTGCTGATTTAATGACCATCGTTGCTGAAGGTACCTCATTTGAGCTACCTACCTTTGTATGGGCACTGGCAGGCGGTGTGATTCTTCGTAATTCATTAACGATGATTTTTAACTTTGATATGTTCGATCGTGCTATCGATGTGATTGGTAATGCGTCATTAAGCCTATTCTTAGCCATGGCGTTGCTGTCATTAAAGCTATGGGAATTAACAGACTTGGCAGGCCCTGTACTGATTATATTGCTAGTACAGACGTTTGTGATGATTCTATACGTTTACTTTGTCACCTTTAAAGTGATGGGTAAAAACTATGATGCTGCAGTGCTATCGGCAGGTCATTGCGGCTTCGGTATGGGTGCAACGCCAACAGCGATTGCCAATATGCAGGCAGTTACGGATCGATATCTGCCCTCGCCTAAAGCATTTTTGATTGTGCCGATGGTTGGTGCTTTCTTCGTCGATATTGTTAATGCGACGGTATTGCAGATATTTACTAAATTGCCGTTTATGTAGGCTACTTAGTAGAAGATTAGACTGAGTTGATATAAATAAGCCCCGATTATATTTTTATAATCGGGGTTTTTATTTTCTATATTTTGATGTTATTTATCAAAACTTATACCCAGCTCAAGCTCTATGGCACCTATTCATTTAAAAATGGTGATAAATTGCAGTAAAAAACATGCAACTGACTTAGATACGCCTATACATTTCTCTAGACTTAATTTAGCCACTCACCTATTATCAAACTAATGACGACTATTATATATTTTTATGAGCTTACACCTTACCTTATCCAAACCATCTATCGTTCTCGCTCTAACGACAGTGTTCTGCGCAGTGCCAACGTGGGCAGATGACTCATCTATAGAGATATGTCAGAAACCTCCTGTAGCAGGCTACGATAGTGTTGATTGCTTAAGCGAAGGACTTGCTGTCGTTATACGCTCTACCTTTGAACGTCCATATTTTTATCACAAACATGGTTATATTGATACCTCAGGTCAAATCGTTGTGCCACTACAATATGATAAGGCTAGATCTTTTCAAGAAGGACTCGCAGCTGTTGCGACGTCTCGCCCATTAGCAAATGTTGCCACGGTATATAAATGGGGCTTTATCAATAAAAATGGCGTACTTATTGCTTCATTACAATATGAAAATGTTGAGTCTTTTTCTGAAGGCTTAGCCATGGTTGAGAAAAACAGTAACAGCGGGTTTATCAATAAAACTGGAGAGGAAGTCGTCTCACTACAATATAGTCAAGCTAGCTCTTTTTCTGAAGGCGTGGCAAGCGTTCAAAAAGGTGATAAATGGGGTTTTATTAATAGAACTGGAGAGATTGTTATCCCTATCCAGTATGACTATGCAAACTCTTTTTCTGAAGGGTTAGCCCTCGTCGAAAAAGCTGGAAAATATGGCTTTATCAATAAACAGGGTGATGAAATCATCCCTCTAAAATATGGTTATGCAACCTCTTTTAGCGAGGGTTTAGCCAGCGTATCAATGATAGAATACTATCCGTCCTCAGAGGATAACTATGGATTTATTGATAAGAAAGGAGATTTTGTCATTCCAGAGAAGTATGATCATGCTTATTCCTTTGATAACGGTGTAGCTCGGGTGGTCAAAGGAGACAAATGGAGTCTAATCGACCCAAGTGGCAATAGAGTCACTTCTACAAAATACAGTGCTATTGAAAATTTTAATGAAGGGCTAGCACGCGTTGAGAAGGATGATAGATTTGGCCTTATCAATAGATCAGGATATGAGGTTATACCTACAGAATACGATTATATGGAGAGCTTCGATCAAGGATTAGTCATCGTCACTAGAGAAGAAAAAGAAGGTGTTATAGATAATACAGGAAAAGTCATTGTGCCCGTGCAGTTTGACCATATTTCCTACACTGCCGACGGTATCATACATGTCTCTCAAGCAGATAAACATGGATTCATCGATAGATCAGGTACTGTTATTTCACCCTTACAGTACGATGAGGCCAGTGTATTTATTGATGGTTTAGCACGGGTTAAAAAAGACGGCAAATATGGCTTTATTGATAGAACTGGCAACGCTGTTATTCCTTTGCAATACGAGGGTGCCTTAGACTTTAATGAAGGCCTTGCTGCGGTTACCAAAAACGGTAAATCAGGTGTTATAGATACTACAGGAGCTATCATAATCCCTCTACAGTACGATGATGCTTGGCATTTTAATAAAGATGTAGCACAAGTCGTCAAAGAAAATAAGATCGGACTTATTAACACATTAGGCCAAGTGATAGTTCCCTTCGAATACGATAATATTGATACATTTAAAGAAGGTTTGGCTCCAGCCCAAAAAGAAGGATTATAGGGCTTTATTGATACTGAAAATAAAACCGTTGTCCCCTTTAAATACGATAAGGTTGAGCCTTTTATCAATGGTGTAGCTGTCGTCACCAAAAATACTCAGGTAGGCTTGGTAGATAAACTGGGTAAAGAGGTTGTGCCAGTACAGTTTAATGATCTTAAGTTTCTAGATTTAACGTATATTAATTTTTTGGATATCGATACAGATGTTGCTATTACGCTTAAATTAGAAGATGAGCAAGGTAACCTTATAGCTGTAGCAGACAACAAAGCAAAATTTTCAGAGGATAGTGTATGGTCTTTTACAGAAGACATTACCAGGGTGAAACAAGACGCGCAATTAGGATATCTCGATAATAATATCGCTATTATTCCGCAGAACCAAGGTGCTATAAAACCTTTCAATAAAGGCATTATCCTAATAAAAAAAGACGGTAATCAATTTTATATTGATACAGAACGCGCATTCGCTGAAAAGAAGTGAGCAAGTAGTACGCTTTTTTATAACGATTAATTTACGATAGGCTTATTTTTTATTGGGTAGATTATAGGCAAACTCTCGTTTAGAGTTGAGATTGAATACAACGCATCTTCAGGTATTTAATAGTGTAACGCCTCTATCTAGCCACTAATGAAAATTTAACCAATACTCGCCATCGAAAAGCCCGCCAAGACTAATCTTGGCGGGCTTTTTTAATTATCAAGTTACAATAGAATGTTCAATCAAACCCATTATTTATACTTTTTAATTTCACCACTTTTCACACGAGCTATGAAAGAATTAACCTCTCTTTTCACAATTGGCATCAAGAAGTATAGACCGATGATGTTAAAGATCGCCATAGCGAACAGAGCCGCATCTGAGAAGTCGATAACAAAGCTAAACTGTACGATGGTACCAATAACAACGAAGACTAAGAAGATAAGTTTGTATATCATCTCGCCGCCTTTACCTTCACCAAAGAGGTAAGTCCAAGCTTTTAGACCGTAATATGACCATGAGATCATCGTTGAAAAAGCAAACAATAATACCGCGACAGCTAGGAAATACTGGAAGATAGGCGCCGTTTCCATAAAGGCAGCACGGGTTAGATCCACACCAGTGAGCGCTTGGGTTTGCAAGTTTGCGACAGTGTTCACCCCAGAGATAGTAATAACGAGCGCCGTCATAGTACAGATAACAACCGTATCAATGAAAGGCTCTAATAGCGCTACTAAACCTTCTGTAGCAGGCTCTTTGGTTTTTACCGCTGAGTGAGCAATAGCGGCTGAACCAACACCCGCTTCGTTAGAGAAAGTTGCACGTTTTAAACCTTGAATTAACGCGCCAATAAAGCCACCAGCCACGCCAGCACCCGTGAAGGCACCCGTGAAAATCTCGCCAAATGCGGCGCCGATATGATTAAAGTTTGCTACCAGTACGATGACACTCATCGTGATGTACAATAAAGCCATAAAAGGTACGACTTTTTCGGTAACGGTTGCAATGCGCGGCATGCCACCAATGATAACCATACCGACTAAAAACGCTAAACCAATACCAAAGAATATACTGTAATCCGTTGGAATGCTAAAAGTAGAGCTCATGACTGCAAAGGCTTGGTTACCCTGAAACATGTTACCAGCACCAAAAGTGGCCAATATACACATAAGGGCAAAACCGACGGCTAACACCTTACCAAACCCACCCATACCACGTTCAGCCATACCGCGGCTTAAGTAGTACATAGGTCCACCTGATACGACGCCAGATGGTAGTACCGTACGGTATTTAACACCTAGCGTACACTCTACAAACTTGGTCGCCATGCCGAACAGACCTACCATAATCATCCAAAAGGTAGCACCAGGTCCACCAATAGCGAGTGCTGCACCGACACCTGCAATATTACCAAGACCAACCGTACCTGACAAAGCAGTAGCTAGTGCTTGAAAATGGCTAACCTCACCTTCTTCTTTGACAGCAGGGTTTGGATCAGTATATTTGCCTCTGACAATATCTAAAGACAAGCCTATATGACGGAACTGAATAAAGCCAAAGTAAAAGGTAAAGACTAATGCGGCAACTAACAACCAACCTACAATTAGCGGAAAGCTTACGTCGCCAAGAGGTACTGAAAAGAAAATAAGATCGACGAACCAGCCAAATATATTGGCCATAAAGGCATCGAGGCCAGCACCAAATGCTGCTAGACCTGATTGTTCTGCAGCTTGCGCAAGAGTAGTACTAAGTAATAGAATCGTTGCGACTAAATATTGTTTTTTCATATAAATTCCTTCAGTGAAAATAATATTTATATAATCATTTACAGCGATACGGATACAAAGTGTAATTATTTATTATACTTTGTATCAGTATTATTACTAAATGTTCAATGTCGACTATATACTAATAATTTTATATAAACAAAAACATTTGCATATTTTTCTCAATTAAACATCAACTTAGCGCTTTAAAGCTGACAGCCGAACTCAGTCAAACTCACGATAATTATCGAAAAATGTCGGTAGTAGATTCAGTGGTACAGCTGGTAACTAAAAGGTTCAGCATCTTACTTTTCTGAAATTTCAGTCCTTTCACTTATACTGAACTTCTATCGTCTACAAACCCTTAACCACACTTCACTAGATTATCTAGCATTGTAGAAAGCCATGCATTGTTATATGCAATATGCGTGTCCCCTAGCGCGATGATTTCATCACTAGCTTGAACTGTGTGAGGATAGTCAGTCAGGGCATCTTGGATATAATCCTGCCCATGCAACACCATGTCCACCATGCTCTTTTTAGTCACTTCAAAATGACATTGCCAACCAAGCACCCACGTACCTAACTCTTTATGTTTTGGCATTTGATAGATAAAACCTTGATTGTCCCAAGCGTTTGACTTTGCAATTGCAGTCGCACCTCGAGGACACTCAAAACCATCGCCATGCCAATGAAAAACCGTAAATTCGTGCTTTGGTAAATCTTTTAGTAGCTGATGCTCTAGCCCTTGTTTGGTTAATTGAATTGGCATCCAACCAACCTCTTTTATACCTGATGGAGCAACTTTTGCCCCCAAACTATCCGCTATTAACTGCGCCCCCAAGCAAACACCAATTACTGTTTTTCCCTCTTCGATACTTTGCTGAATGAAGGCCTTCTCATCCGCTAGCCATTCAATGTCAGCTTCATCATGAATGCTCATTGGCCCGCCCATAATAATCAACCAATCAAAACTGTCTTGAGAAGGCAATGAATCATTTTCGTAGAAACGAGTGACAGTAATGCTATGACCTTGATTATCTGCCCACTGTTTAATATAGCTAAGTTCTTCAAAATCAACATGGTACAGGGCATGAATACGTAGCGTCATTGAATTATCCTTTTATTAAAAAAGAAAAACCGCCTAGCAAAAGCTAAGCGGTTTTTTATCATACAACGCTTAATAAGCGCTGTCTAAATCAGTACAGAGTTAAGCTTACTGGTTTTTTTCGTAAACTGGTAACTCTGCACAGATCGCTTCTACTTTACCACGTACTTCAGTAGCGACCGCTTCATCACCGCGGCTGTCTAGTACGTCACAAATCCAACCTGCCAACTCGCCTGCTTGTGCTTCGTTGAAGCCGCGAGTAGTAATCGCTGGCGTGCCGATACGGATACCAGACGTTACGAACGGAGATTTTGGATCGTTTGGTACGGCATTTTTGTTCACAGTGATGTGAGCTTCGCCAAGCCATTTGTCCGCTTCTTTACCCGTCATTTCTTGCTTAACGAGGCTGATCAGCATTAGATGGTTTTCAGTACCGCCAGAGATGACTTCATAGCCGCGCTCTTGAACCACTTTTGCCATCGCTTGTGCGTTTTTCACCACTTGCTGCTGATAAGTAGAGAAGTTGTCTTCCAATGCTTCTTTGAAACAAACTGCTTTCGCTGCGATAACATGCATCAATGGGCCACCTTGGTTGCCCGGGAATACAGCTGAGTTTAGTTTCTTGGCAAGTACTTCATCACGAGACAAAATCATACCTGAGCGTGGGCCACGTAGGGTTTTATGCGTGGTAGTAGTTACGACATCAGCGAATGGTACTGGGCTTGGATAAACACCGCCAGCAACTAGGCCTGCAACGTGAGCCATATCAACTAACAGGTAAGCACCTACTTCGTCTGCGATGTCACGGAAACGCTGCCAATCGACCACTTGTGAGTATGCCGAAAAGCCAGCGATGATCATTTTAGGCTTGTGCTCACGTGCTAGAGCGTCTACTTGATCATAATCAATCAAGCCTGTGCCATCTACCAAGCCATACTGTACAGCATTATAGTTCAGGCCTGAAAAGTTGATGTGTGCGCCATGAGTCAAGTGACCACCAGCATCTAGGCTCATGCCCAATACTGTGTCATTGGCTTCTAGCAATGCTAAAAATACCGCTGAGTTTGCTTGGCTACCAGAATGTGGCTGAACGTTCACATACTCTGCACCGAACAACTCTTTCGCACGGTCAATGGCTAGTTGCTCTACAACGTCCACATGCTCACAACCACCGTAATAACGCTTGCCAGGATAGCCTTCAGCGTATTTGTTGGTTAGATCAGTACCTTGCGCTTCCATCACTGCTTGTGAGCAGTAGTTTTCAGAAGCGATAAGCTCAATGTGGTTTTCTTGACGAACGCTTTCTGCGGCCATCGCTTCAGCAAGTACTGGATCAAAACTTTGAAGAGAGATATTTTTAAACATATTTAATGTCCTAAGTAGTGACTGTCATTGAAAAAACGTCATTTGAAAAAAGCTTATAGCCTGCCCACAATAAAACAACTACTGCGTCAATGCCGCTAGAAGTACGCGTGATACCTCTGCACTGTTTTTCAGCAGTCTGTTGTTTTTCGGCAATCTGTTTTATGGTATGACCATTATTGTGAATGGGGTCTATTAGCAGAGATTAAAATAAGAATAAATGCAGGCAAGTGGCCCGCCATGAAGCTGTCCAATTCGGCAATAAATTCGATACACGTATGCATCGATATCATCGCTAAAGATTAAGTGTAACATGAAAATTTGTGCTGCGAACGCAAAAAAACCTCACCTTAAGATGAGGGAATTAAATGACCATATAACACAGATAAATAGCCAATAAAATAAAGGATTTACCTCCTATGGATTACTGGCAACAGGCCGTTTTACACGTATATAAGCATAAAATATTTTTAAGCGTGGCTAGATGAAAATGCAGGCAGGAACGTTTCACTGATCATTAGCGTGCGGCCATACCAATCATAACGGGTTTGCCGTTGCCAACCTGTGGCCGTTTGCTGAATAAATCGCTGATTAGGTAGTGTTCGGCTGCGCTTGAATAGCACATAACCAATAGGTGTACCTTTGAGCTGTTGTAGACGGCGTGCGCGGCCTTTTAGACTGGATAGCGGAAAGATACTTTGTGCATCTACCCATGGTAATTCATCATTGCCATAAAGCTGCACCTCACGCACCCAAGCCAACATCGGACGATTAAGCGCTGACCCTTGCAGACCCAATTGTTGCTTTTGTATCAGAGACAGCTGACGATAGCCCTCAAAACTGCGCTCTACACGCAAAGGCTGCCCTGCTTTTACTTCCAACATGGCAGTGAGAGAGCCTTTGGCGTTGAGCCACGGTAGTAGCTCACTAGGAGGTGACGGATTGCTAAAACAAGACGTTTGAGTACTGGACATAGTTAACGGCTAATTGTGAAGTATTAAATAAGAAGGGCTAACGCTAATCGTCCGTATCAAACTCTGGCATATTGTCCGCATTAAAAGGCAAGGCCTCAAATGCCTGCTGACGATACTGCGCCATATGCTCACGGTCTTTGCGGCAAAAATCTGCAATCGCTGGTACAAAACGTGGATCATAAATACGGTGCAGCGAGTGCGTCGTTGTCGGGATAAAACCACGAATCAGTTTATGCTCCCCTTGCGTACCTGGATCAAAATACGTCAGACCTTGCTCAATGGCAAACTCGATACCCTGATAGTAGCACAGCTCAAAGTGCAAACTGTCGTACTCACCCAGCGCACCCCAGTAACGACCATATAAGGTTGCATTATTATCAACATCACCATCAGCCTTGTCGCTGTCAGCACTATCGTACAAGAACAGACTGCTAGCAATGATTTCGCCATCAGCATTTAATGCTTGGGCGAGCATCAAATGCTCAGGCATGCTCCGTACTAATGCCATAAAAAAATCTATCGTCAGATAAGGCTGTTGACCACGCACCGCATACGTCATCACATAACAGTGATAAAATGCTTTCCAATCGGCATCGGTAATATCCGCTCCACACTTACGCTGACAGCTGATACTTTGCTCAGCAACTTTGCGACGCTCAGCACGGATGGTTTTACGTTTTTTGGCTTTTAGCGTCATTAGAAATGCATCAAAATCTGCGAATGGCTGACTGTCTTGCAGCAAGTCTTTATTTTGCCACAAGAACTGACAGCCTTGACGCTCTAATATAGGCATCTCAATTGCGGTTGGCTCTAAGCAATTATCTTGAGCGGCTAACGCCTGCTCTATATCGATATCTGTCGGCAGCGCTGCAGTCGCGATAGAGGCGAGTTCAGGCGTAACAAACAGTCCATGCCAGCTGGATGCGCCTACTTGTTGAGCAATATCATCAACACCTGCGATAGCTGTTTTTATCACTTCTTCACTTAAGGTTACGCCTGTGGCCAACCATAAGCGCTGACCCGTAATCGGTGTATAAGGGACGCTACTGACCAATCGCGGATAATAATCAATGCCGTAGCGTGCGTAGGCTTCCGCCCATGCATGATCAAACACGAACTCGCCGCGATGATGACCCTTTATAAATACAGGTAATACCGCCACTGGTTGCAATACGTTTTCCGCGGTGCTGTCTATTAGACTATCTGCGCTATTTTCACTATCAGCATAATTGGCAACACGGTGCACCAAAATAAATATTGGCAACCAACCTGCCTGCTCACCTATCGCACCCGTGTCTGCCAGCGCTTGCCAAAAGGCAAATGACATAAAGGGTGTATCTGGTATTTGCCAGTCTGCTTGGCTCTGCCAACTGGTATCATTAATCAGCGCGTATTCTAAACTCATACTCTTTGTCATTATTATAGTCGCTATATATTTATCGATAACCGATTGGTTAGTGACCTAGCCTAGCAAATTTTTGATAGTTTGCTGTCACAATTTGCAAAATTTCATCTATATGCAATAAAAAACCACCTACTATAATAGAGGTGGCTATGTTTTATAATGGTGCTGATATCTTATCCTTCATCTCATTATAAAAGCCAATGAAAAGACAGTAGTTGCATGGAAAAGATGATATCGAAGCTGATGACTGGTAGAATAAGGTTGTTATTAGCTTAATATAATTCAGATACATAGGATATGAGCGAAAACAGTATACTTAGTTCATTATACAAGATTGACATCATAGCCGATTTATAGTGGATTAACTATAATATGAAGTCAGCAGTTCACCCTTCAGACCATTTCAGACAGACAATCAAAGCACCGTACTGTTTTAAGAGGCCTGTTTGATGAACGCTAATAGCCGTGCGTAAAAGAAAAATTTAAATGGTCTCCAACATTTCTGAGACTACATATGATGTACTTGATCTAACCACATAATTCGTTATTGCATAGTATGATCCAACGATATTCGAATTTATGTGTACGTATTATTTTTAACGACAACTAAAGGGATACCCGATTACAATGTCAAAAATTATTTATACAAAAACTGATGAGGCGCCTGCTCTAGCAACCCTTTCATTCTTACCTATTGTCGAAGCGTTTACTAAAACAGCAGGGATTGCTGTTGAGACAACTGATATCTCTGTTGCAGCGCGAGTATTGGCTGAATTCCCAGAATATTTGACAGAAGAGCAACGCGTACCAAACAATTTGGCTGAACTTGGTCGTCTGACACAAGATCCAAACACCAATATCATTAAACTGCCAAACATCAGTGCTTCTGTACAGCAGCTTAAAGCCTGTATCAAAGAGTTGCAAAGCAAAGGCTTTGCGTTACCTAATTTCCCAGAAGATCCACAGACTGACGAAGAAATAGAACTGCGTCGCCGTTATGGTAAAAGCTTAGGTAGCTCGGTCAACCCTGTATTACGTGAAGGTAACTCAGATCGCCGCGCCCCTAAAGCCGTCAAGAACTATGCTCGCAAGCATCCGCATTCTATGGGTGAGTGGAAACAGTGGTCAAGCACGCACGTGTCACACATGCATGGCGGTGACTTCTATGATGGCGAGCAATCTATCACTTTAGATAAAGCTCGTACCGTACGTATGGAGTTGTTACTTGATGACGGCACCAATAAAATCTTGAAACCTAAGATTGCTTTGCTTGATAAAGAAGTAATTGATTTAATGGTCATGAGCAAGCAGGCATTGCTAGACTTTTATGAGCGTGAAATGGAAGATTGCCGCGAAGCCGGTATTCTGTTCTCATTACACGTAAAAGCCACTATGATGAAGGTGTCACATCCTATCGTATTTGGTCACGCGGTTCGTATCTACTACAAAGAAGCCTTTGCAAAGCATGGCGCTACGTTTGACGAACTAGGCATTAACGTCAACAACGGTATGGCTGATTTGTTCGACAAAATTGCAACTTTGCCAGCCTCAAAGCGTGAAGAGATTGAGCAAGACTTGCATGCTTGCCAAGAGCATCGCCCACGTCTGGCCATGGTTGATTCTTCAAAAGGCATCACCAACTTCCATTCACCAAGCGACATTATCGTAGATGCATCAATGCCTGCTATGATTCGTAATGGCGGTAAGATGTGGGGCGCTGATGGCAAACTATATGATTGCAAAGCCGTTATGCCTGAATCTACCTTTGCCCGTATTTATCAAGAAATGATCAACTTCTGCAAATGGCATGGTAACTTTGATCCAACGACGATGGGTACGGTCCCTAACGTTGGCTTGATGGCGCAAAAAGCAGAAGAGTACGGCTCACACGACAAGACTTTTGAGTCGAGCAATGCTGGTATCGCACGTATTGTTGACGTAGATACTGATGAAGTATTACTCGAAAAACGTGTTGAAAAAGGCGATATCTGGCGCATGTGTCAGGTTAAAGACGACCCTATCCAAGATTGGGTGAAACTGGCTGTTCGCCGTGCGCGCGAATCAGACACGCCTGTTATCTTCTGGTTAGACCCATATCGTCCACATGAGAATGAGCTTATCAAAAAAGTTCAGACATACTTGAAGGATCATGACACTACAGGTCTACACATCGAAATCATGTCACAAGTTCGTGCCATGCGTTATACCCTAGAGCGCGTTGCTCGTGGTCTTGATACTATCTCTGCCACTGGTAACATTTTACGTGATTACCTAACTGACTTGTTCCCAATTCTAGAGCTAGGTACCAGTGCCAAAATGCTATCAGTCGTACCACTAATGAAAGGTGGTGGTCTGTTTGAAACAGGTGCAGGTGGTTCAGCTCCGAAACACGTTGAGCAGCTCGTAGAAGAAAACCATTTACGTTGGGATTCATTGGGTGAGTTTTTAGCCTTGACCGTATCTTTGGAACATTTAGCAGAGAACGACAACAATGCTAAAGCCAAAATATTGGCTGACACACTAGATACAGCGACCGAAAAACTGCTGTTGAATGACAAATCACCATCACGTAAAACAGGTGAATTAGACAACCGCGGTAGTCACTTCTATCTGGCCATGTACTGGGCTGAAGAGCTGGCAGCGCAAGATCAAGATAGCGAGCTAAAAGCACAATTTACACCATTTTCGCAAAAGCTTAAAGACAGCGAAGAGGCTATCGTTAAAGAGCTTAACCAAGCTCAAGGCAAGCCTGTAGACATCAAAGGCTACTACTATGCCGATGAAGAATTGGCTAAGAAAGCCATGCGTCCAAGTGCTTTGTTCAACGAAACACTGGCATCGCTGTAATTTTAAGCGATTGCACTTAGACAGTTAAGCTCAATCGCTTTTGGGTTTTATATCTAGAAGTGATTAAGCAAGTTTAAGTCTTAGTAAATAAAACACCTCAACTGCCTTAAGGCGTTGAGGTGTTTTTTATGGTCTTTCATAGCATATCCAAGTTGTATTGGAACGATTATATTGTAGAGCCCTTTTCTGGTTACCGTCGTACAGCCTACGCCCTCAATCACCTCAGCAAAAAACATGAGTGGCCCTGTGAACAATAGAAAAACACTTTATAATAGACGCTTATCTTAATTAGAAAAATATATAGTATTCAAAAAAACATGACAAACCTATCAGAATATAGATGAAATGGAAGCCTTTAGCTCGTACCGTCTTATTTTTCAGCGGGACACATTATACCTAGGGTGTGTGCTCATTTTTATTTTGAATGTTAAGGTGTATCATCATTTGAATAGTAAGTAATACTGACTCATTTATATTTAGGAAATAGCTGTTTATGTCGACCTCTAGTCTCGTAATATTCAATAAACCTTATGGCGTGCAAAGTCAGTTCAGAGATGACAGTAATAACAACCATGCCACGCTATCGGAATACTTTACGGACAAATCATTGCGGGTGGCTGGTAGGCTTGATGCGACCTCAGAAGGTTTGCTGATTCTGACTGATGATGGTCGAGTTAACAAAGCGATTACCCATCCACCCAAAGCAAATGCTGGTCGCAAACAAGGCAAGACGTACTTAGTACAAGTTGAAGGTATCCCTACGCCTGAGCAGCTTAGTAAGCTCCAAAAAGGTGTAATTCTCAAAGATGGCAAAACCTTACCTGCTGAGATTAAACATGTCAGTGAAGATGAATTGCCGATGCTGCTCTGGCAACGTGACCCACCGATACGTGAGCGTAAAAGTGTGCCAGACTCATGGCTGATGTTGACTATTTATGAAGGTAAAAATCGTCAAGTAAGACGCATGACTGCGCACGTTGGGCTACCTTGCTTACGTTTGATACGCTGGTCAGTGGCAGGGTTTGAGTTGAGCGATTTGGCAGTTGGTGAGTCTATACGAGTTCATTTGGATAGTGAGCGCTGTAAGCAGTTGGGGATATTCGGTTAACCTATAGTTAATCCTCTATAAAAGAGTGACAGCGTCAACCTCGCTTGAAGTATCCCATATACATCTACACTCGGTTGCCTTGACTCGCTTTTAAACTGAATCAACTATATAGCGTTTTTTGTTTATAAATTAGTTAGCTTACGACCCATTAAACATAGCGTCTCGAACGGGTAAGGTTTATCTGCTAAGCTTCGAAACATGAGTGGTTGTCTGTAATAGGTTTCATTCATTTATTAGGTTTCATTCATTTATTATTAAATTTTTATTCTAGGAATACATTATGATTGCTTCTCATCGTTTTTTATTGTTGGCCACCAGTATTTCTGCTGCGCTCATACTGAGTGCCTGTCAGCCGACAACTGAAAACAATGAAGCAGCCACTGACGAAGAAGTCACCACGCCAGTGACTGATATAGCAGAGACTCAAGATGAAACCGAAGCTAATGATTTAGCAGAAAATGAAGACATCATTGACGAAAGCCAAATGACTGATGTGCTTAAAGACTATACAAAATCAATGACTAGAATGCATGATGAAATGATGATCGGTATGGGTTACAACGACCCTGACACTGCATTCGCTAAAAGCATGCTTGGGCACCACCGTGGGGCGATAGACATGGCAAAAATTCAGCTGAAATACGGTACTGATGCAAAAGTACGTCAGCTTGCTCAGGAAATTATTGACGCTCAACAAGTTGAAATCGATATTTTGAATAAATGGCTTGCCAGCCACCCTGATACAGCAAAACCTAAACCCAATACCGAAGCGATGCAACAGGCCTATGCTAGAAGTATGGATGTCTTGAATGGTGAAATGGTATTGGGTATTGCCGATCCCGTCCCTGACATGGCATTCACACGCGGCATGCTACCACATCATCTGGGCGCAGTAGAAATGGCGAACATCCAGCTGAAATATGGTACTGATGAAGAAATGCGTCAACTGGCGCAAGATATCATCGACATTCAGCAACCTGAAATCAAACGGATGCAAAATTGGATTGCAGACTCTCAGGCTGATGAAAGTACGGAAGATGAACTTGGTGAAGAGGAAGTAGATGTAAAAGCCGAAGCACCTGACTCTTAGAGACTGAGTTACTTCTGATATTTTAAGAAAACCTCAAAATATACTGATAATGTATGACGCAAAACCTCTGCTAAATATAATCATTTAGCAGAGGTTTTTATTTTCTATGAATTCTCAAACTGAATACTTAGGCAGAGTGGCTAAAATCAATAACCTTAAATTAATGCACTCAACTCAATGCCCTTGATTCTGATAACGCTCTATCGCATTTAGCCACGCTTGCCAGCCCGCATTATCTGAAGAATGCTCATCACTGGCTCTTGACGATGTATCATTTTTTGCTAAGTGCAAGCTTACTTTATGCGGGAATGCTTTTTCAGTAATATTATTCGTACTACCATCAGCACTGGCTGACGGTGTTACTTCCATAGCTGCTTTTGGCAGTACGTTGACACACATCAACTCATCACGGCGAAACAAGTAACATTCAACATTCTGTGCAGCACTACTAAACGATGCCAACTGTCTACTATCGGCTTTGATGCCATCAATCGCCACAATGATATCGTGCGCTGAAATCCCAGCTCTGGCAGCCACGCTATCACGCTGCACGCGATTGACCTTTAATCCGGCGGGTGTTTCAGTACAACGCATACCCCACGGTACATGCTTATCAGAAGTCTCTTTGGTATTAGTACGCATCTTAGTACCATTGGCAGCCAACAGCGCTTCAATCGGTAACTCTTCAACACCGTTGACATAGCGATGCTCAAAATCCTCCCAATCCGCTAATGGCATAAACTGCCCAATGACCGCACCCATATCAGCACTACTGATGCCAACACGTTGGTTATCGTTTTGCTTGGCTTGAGTATAAAAGGCCTTGACCACATCAAACAAACGATAGCGACCATCGCTCTTTTGTAGCAGCGTCAAATCCAAACATAACGCAACCAGTGCCCCTTTATTATAATAGCTGATACCTGCATTACCCGTATTTTCGTCATTGCGATATAACTTAATCCAAGCATCAAAGCTCGACTCTGCGACACTTTGATACGCACGGCCATCGGTTTGATAGTAGCGATTGATTTGCTCAGCCAATAGCTTGAGATAGCTTGTTTTGTCAATCACACCTGATGCTTGCAACATAAAGTCATCGATATAGGACGTAAAACCCTCAAACACCCAAAGTAACGGCGTGAAAGCCTCACGGCGCAAATCAACCTCAAGCATGACATCAGGACGTACGGTCTTAACCCACCATGAATGAAAATATTCATGGCTGCATAAACCCAAAAAGCGCTGATAATCTGTATTGGGTATTTTTGGCTCATTGATACTTGGCAAGTCACGGCGCGGGGTGATCAAGCTGGTAGAATTGATATGCTCAAGGCCACCGTAATCTTGACCACTGGCAAACGTCATAAATGTGTAATCATGGAAAGGTGCATCACCTAGCCAGCCTAAATACGTCTGGCAAATCTGAGTAATATCTTGCTGCAATCTGCCCATATTGGCGTTATGCTTACCAGCGAGGTAAAAACTATGGTGTAGCGTCTGATGTTCGTTATCTTGAATAATAAAATCAAACTTATCTTGTTCTGCGATTTCAAAAGGATAATCAATCAGCTCGTGATAGCTATCTGCTTGTAGCCCGTAAGCATGCTGACCGTCGAGTTTTAGATGGGTAAAGTTCAAACCAGATGCTAGAACGACACGCGCTTCTTCTTTATCTGTAAAAAACGTGGCCGGAATGAGTAAGCTCACATTGACAGGCGTATGCTCTTGCCCCTCAACTGCTAGTGCAAGCGAGGTAAAATTGCCGTATAAGCGCTGCTGATCAACATAGGCAGTACGTACCGATAGATCATAACAGTACACTTCATAGTGAACCTCTACTGTCTGCCCTGCCTGCACTTGTGGTAGCTGCCAAGTATGTTTGTCTATTTTCTGCGCACGATAGGTCTCAAGTGGTATGCCACTATCCGTTGCTTGACTATCTAACACCTGATAGTGCACGGTGGTAATGTTACGTGCAAACTCACGCATCAGATAACTACCCGGTATCCACGCTGGCAACCAAAGTTGAGGAGAATTAGCCGTTGCTGTAAAGCTCAGCGACACATCGATCAAATGCTCAAAGAAACGATCAAAATTGAAGCGATAACTGATATCAGCGATTACGTTGGTATTGTTCACATCATTATTGTTGGTATTACTATCTATGAATTGGTTATTTGCAGTATTGGTAACAGAAGTCATCGTTTTTTTCATCCTTGTTTTTATCATTATGTTAGAAGCCCTTACCCAAAAACGCAACCGCCAAACTACGAATACCCGATAGCTCACCCTAAACTGCTTAAAACAGCGTTTATTTAGATAAAATGCGATATTTATTAAGATTAAATGGCATTTTTTCTTATTTTTACCTTGAAAGTTATATGTGCCATCTCAATTAAAGATGCTAACTGCTAAAGTTACTTTAATAAACTGATGATAATTGACTCATGACGTGGCTATTTGGCCTGCTAATTGGATTTTTTAGGTTTATTGCAACCGTATTTAATTTTTTACACAGATATATTTAGGATAATTTATGACTACTATCGCAAAAGATACCGCCGTCAAATTCAATTACACACTAAAAGACGACGAAGGCAACATTCTTGACCAATCACCAGAAGGTCAACCACTTGCTTATTTGCATGGCCATAGCAACATCATCCCAGGCCTAGAGCAACAGCTAGAAGGTAAGTCTGCTGGCGAACAAGTCAATGCAGTTGTTGAACCTGCTGATGGTTACGGCGAGTATCAAGAGCAAGCTGTACAGCACGTACCACGTGACAACTTCCAAGGCGTTGAAGATATCCAGCCTGGTATGCAGTTTCAGTCAGAAGCTGGTGGCCAAGTAATGCTAGTTACCGTTACTGCTGTAAACGACGAAGAAGTAACCGTTGATGCAAACCATCCATTGGCTGGTAAGCGTTTGACGTTTGATGTTGAAATCCAAGAAGTACGTGCAGCAACTGAAGACGAGCTAAACCATGGCCATGTACATGGTGCTGGTGGCGTTGAGCACTAATCTCTTCTAGAGAAAAGTAAGAAAGGATGAGGCGATAAGTTACCAATGTGACTATCGTTTCATTTAAAAAGGGTCAGTAGCCATCGCTACTGACCCTTTTTTTTGATTGTTTTTATACCCACAATTTATAATAAATACTGCTGAGACTGTATACCGTACAATAGGTCTTCAGCCAAAATCTATCGATTACTATCCTCCAAACGTAACAAAGCCGCATAACGACAAGCGTTATGCGGCTTTTATCACTAACCATCCATGTCATCGTTATAAGATACCTAATCCCGGGGCATCTTGTAACTATTCGGGCATCCAGCCCTATCATCCCTAACCAGCAAACCACCTATCCTTGATGCGACTTGTAAGATACCAATCCCTAGTACCAATGAACCTTTTCGTTCAGCCGTGCCGTACAGTTATAATCGCAGATTGACCCATGGTTAGTAAGAGGTATAAACGTCAATCCATGTAAGCATATGCTTACATGGATTGAATCATACATTTTTGTCATTCACAGCACTGTTATTTATAGCTTCTCTTGAGGACTAAGCAACGCTTTCGGTTCAGCGCTCAGCATGACATAAGCAGCTTCATCGATGAAGGCTTCGTCTTCAGGTAACTCTGGACGTTCACTAGCCTTCATGCGACTGCGTTCTTCAAATTTTGCATCCATTGCCGCTTGATAAGTATTCCAATTGGCATAAGGACGCTCACCAGTTGCGATAAGACGTTTGTTCTCAGCTTCCAACGAACGTTTTTCAATCAGTTGCATTTTGGCGCGGCGACTATTGATATCTAGCTGAATAGGTTTTTTCTCATCTTCCATATCACGAATATCATTTAGCGCTGATAAATAAACAAACTGTGGATTTTGCTCTTGACGGATTTTGGATTGTTGATTGAGTGTCGCTAATGTATCGTTGGTAAACTTGCCTTCAGGCTTATAAGGGGCTGTTTTGATAGTATCCCACGGTAAGGCTTTTTTCTGTGCGCGCTCACCAAAGGTAGCATCATCATAGATATTGACCAGTTCAACATCAGGCACCACGCCTTTATTCTGCGTACTACCACCAGTAATACGGTAAAATTTACGCTGCGTTAAAGTGGCTGAGCCTAGCGCCAAACTATCCAATTGAATTTGGGCAGAGCCTTTACCTGTCGTCGTACTACCGACGACCAGACCACGACCATAATCTTGAATAGCAGCCGCAAATATCTCACTGGCTGATGCAGATGCTAAGTTGGTAATGACCGTCATGTTGCCACTATAAAGTTGCTCGCCACCATCATCGTCACGGTAGACTTGAATATTGCCGCGATTGTCACGAATTTGTACCATCGGCCCGCTCTTAATAAAGAAGCCAAGCATTCTAGCAACTTCATCTAATGAGCCACCTGGGTTATTACGTAGATCAACAACCAAACCATCAATGTTTTCTTTATTGAGCTCTTTTAATGCTTTTTCAGTATCAATACTAACGCTACGATAATCTTCACCGTTACGGCGGGCTTGATAATTCAGATAAAAACTTGGAATCTCAAGAACACCAATGCGTTTTGGTGTTTTATCAATATTAGGACGCTGTACTTCTACAACGCGATGGGTAACACCTGACTCTTCTTGTTTAATAATATCACGGACGACCGTGACGTTACGGGCGCTAGCATCAGGAGTATTAGGCTGTCGTACTTTGATAGTCACTGAGGTTCCGCGCTTACCACGAATTAAACTCACAATCTCACGCGTTGACCAGCCAACCACATCGGTCATGGTTTCACCGTCTTTTGCGATACCAACGATCAAATCATTAGGCTTGATTTGTCCAGATTTAGCCGCTGGACCGCCATCTACTAAAGTGACAATACGGGTATAATCTGGATTTTTACGGTCTGGACGGATAGAAACGCCAATCCCTTCTAGTTGTAAACTAGATTGAATCTGTAGCTCAGTCGCCTGAATAGGTGCATAGTAATTACTGTGTGGATCGTAAGTCAGCATTGCTGTATTTAGGACCGTTTCCATGATTTCATCGTTGGTAAGGCGTTTTGACTGCTCTTGCTGACGCGATAAACGGTTTTGTAAAATTTCGCTCGGGGTACGCTGATCATTGCGAACCAGATCTTGTCCACGCGTAATATCTGGATTACTCAAAAACACTTCTTCTTTAGCTTTTTCGTCTTCTTGACCCAGTGTGATACTCATTAAACTAAACTTTAACTGGCGCGCCCAATAATCACGCTGCTCTTTCTTGGTTTTGAAATGATTGAGTTTTTCACGGTCGAGCACAATGGTGTCATTGCCAGTCAAGTCGATCTTCGTTTTTAGCATTTTACTTGCCATCGCAAAATACTCATTTGAACGTTTGCGATATCGCTCGAAAACATATACGCCTGCAGATAAATCACCCTGTTTGAGACGAGCACCGAAGTCATCGGCATATTTTTTCTTAAACTCGTCGACATCAGACTGTAGAAATAGCGTATGGTTTGGATCAAGGCTATCAATATACATGGACAGAATCTCGCTACCCGTTTTGCTGTCGAGCGGCTGATTCAGATAATGACTACGGTCCAGCAATGCCGCTACTTGGCGAGTGGTGACTTTTTGTTCGGGAGTTTGTACGAAGCTTTCAGTGTTGGTATCGGCGACTGCCGTGCCATAGCTCTGGGTAAGAATAATACCAGCGATGCCCACTGACGCTGCACTGAGTAACCACTGTGCTGGTTGTTTTTTCATCATATATCCCTAGTTATTTTGCGTTAATAATATTATTTGTTTTATAAAGATCAAAAGTGCTTAAATATCTCGCTACCTATAAATTTCATCTCTTCTGTACGTTAAAATATTTGTTACTGATAATGCTTGGTAGACATCTTACGATTACAGCGTCCTAATAATAGCCTCTAAACTTTGTCAAAAACTGCCAATACAATGTTCAAATAGTGTTCAAAATCAATCAATATTATCATGAGCATTATGGTTCGACTGTCTCAAACTGTATAAGCAATATTACACGCTACACCTGCACATACCAAACTTTCTATGATATTTGTTGTGCATCATTATTTGGACATGTTGGTACTGCTCTAATGGCTATCCAAAAATTTATTTGAGTCGATACCTGTGCCACATTATGCTCAATTAATAATAGCTGTCATAATAAGACAGTTCTGATTCATCACTTGCTACTTTTAGCGCTACCCATCATATAACAATATATAACACCATAAGGATTACGCAATGTACGGCGTCTTAATGATTGATATCGATAGTACCGCACTGACTGCTGAAGATGTTAGTTTACTCAAACAGGCACAAGTTGGCGGAGTAATTTTATTTGCTCGAAACGTGGCCGATGCTGCGCAAGTGCGATCCTTGTGCGATGACATACGCTATCACAACCCTGATATATTAATCGGTGTCGACCAAGAAGGCGGTCGGGTCGCGCGTCTGCGCCATGGCTTCACCCCTTTGCCAGCGATGGGCAAGCTTGGTGAATTATTCAACCAAGACCCTAGCCTTGCGCTGAGCCTTGCTTATGATTGTGGCTATCTAATGGCGACAGAAGTATTGGCCGTGGGTATCGACCTCAGTTTTGCACCAGTGCTTGATAGAGATGGTATCAGTCAAGTTATTGGTGATCGCAGCTTTCACAATGAACCACAAGCGATCACTGCCCTAGCGACACAGTTTATGCGCGGCATGAAAACGGCAGGTATGGCAACCACAGGCAAGCATTTCCCAGGACACGGTGCAGTTGCGCCTGATTCACACGTGGCTGAGGCCATCGATACACGTAGTCTTGACGAGATTATGAATAGTGATATGCAGCCTTTTGCGCAAACGCTCACATCGCTTGATGCGTTAATGCCTGCCCATGTTATTTTTTCACAAGTCGATGATAAGCCAGCAGGATTTTCTAAAATTTGGCTAAAAGACATCATTCGTAATCAGCTTGATTTTGATGGTGTTTTGTTCTCTGACGATCTATGCATGGCAGGTGCCCAAGCAGCAGGCGATATCAGTGCACGTGTAAAGGCGGCGATTGAGGCAGGGTGTGACATTGCACTGGTTTGCAATGATCGAGTCGCAGCACATGAAGCGGCTCAAGCAGCTCAAGACCTACCTTATCCCAATCAAAACCGCATCAAAACCATGTGTGGTGACATACCAGTATGGCAAGGGGATCTGGAATCTACTTGCCAGCAGTTTGAGTATTGGCAACAGGCCAAGCAAAATGTGACTCAGGCCTTTTTTAATCCTCAAGCTGATGAGCAAACATCTAATAATACCAATGAGCCAAAAGATCCTACTGACTATAAATAGCTATCTATAATTTATAAACAACCAATTAAAAAACCGCACCTTATCAAGGTGCGGTTTTTTATCATCAATAGCGTTTTAATCGAACTGATATCAATTAATTGGCTGGATCTACTGCCGTACCTTGAGTCGCATCATCACCGTCAGGCAATAAGTCATCGTTATCACTATCCAGTGGATTCAAGTCTGGGTCAAGCGCATCATTACCAATAATCATTCCATCGTTTGCACCAGTAGACTGATCATCAACGACAAACTCAATACGGCGGTTGTGAAAACGACCCTGTTCGGTTGAGTTATCAGCGATAGGTTCTGATTCGCCCATGCCTTTTACTGTGAGTTTATTGGCATCAACACCTTTAGAAACCAAGTACTGTTTGACAGATTCAGCACGTGCAAGAGACAACTGGTTATTATAGTCATCTGATGCTTGACCATCTGTATGACCGACAATCATCAGTTTTATATCCGGTGCTTCGCTAATAATTTTAGCAGCACGGTCAAGCAACTCTTTATTGACCTCAGGAAGTGTCGCGTCATCTACAGTAAAATTGATAACCTGAATACTTAGCGCACGAGCCACATCACTTGGATCGGGATTGTCACCAAGATTTTTCATAGCATTATTTGCAGCAAACAAACTACTTTCTATCTCATTTTTTAAGTCTAACGGTCTTTCTGCTTGTACCTTCATGGCTGGAGCAGCTGCTTTTAAGTCAGCGATCAGCTGGTCCAGTGCTAGTACATCAGACGTATTAACGGTGATAGTATCGCCTTCGATCAGCATGCTCGCATTTGGAACATTTTTGAGAATAGGCAAAATGGTCGTCAGCTGAGCTGTGGCCGGCATATCTATCGCAAATTTATCATCGACATCAGCACGGCATTTATTGGCTTCATCACCAAATGCAGCCGTGAGTGCATTCATCATGTTGGTCTGCAACGTCTCATCACCCACGCTCATCCGGCAAGCGTACAATTCGCTGTTTTCATCAGTGGCAATACGCAATGAAGCAAGCTCTACATTGCTGACACCAGCAACTTGCTGCGCCATCGCTGGTGTAGCGACAGGCTCGGGGTTTTCTTGGCAACCACGTAGTAAGGCCCAAGCCAATGCACCCAAAATAATCAAGCCAATAATTGGTAGTAGCGCTTTCAAAAAGCTGTCTTTTGGCTCGTCTTCACGTGGCAATGGTTCTGTAGTAGCTGTATTAGAAACAGGCACTTCAACCGCAGGCTCAGCGGCCAAGGTACTGACTGGTAAGACAGCGCTTGCCCATGTAGGAATGTGGTGCTGATAGCTGTCTAGATTATCATGTAAAAATTGTGGTACAGGCGTGGTACCTGCCAAGCTTTTTATTTCATGAAAAGCAAGTGGCGCGGCCATAGCAATGAGTCCGCGAGAGGCTGTCGCATCGACATTGTGCTTACCTGCTAGCTCACGAGCGATTTGATCACGTTGCGAGCTGTCTGTCCACACACGATCATAGAACTCTTGATCATCACGAGTAATACTCTCATTGGCAAAACGGTCATAGGTAGCATTATCCGCTAGGCGGGCAGCAAAAATAGCGTAGAACTGCTCAAGTAGATTTTTTTTAGCTGGGCTACGATCATCCTCCAATACTGCTGGACTTACTGTTCGGGTCAAATGACTGGTAATATCCATAATATAACTCCCTATTTATTAATACCTGATTATAGGCTTAAAATACTTAAAAATATTGTTAGATAAGATTTTGATGATAGATAGAAACCACAATATAGTTAATTCTCTATAAAAGGGTCACAGCGTTCACTTCGCTTGAAGTATTACATATACATCTGCACTCGGCCGCCTTGTCTCTCTTTTAAGCTGAATCAACTATAGTTAGCATCATCCTAATTTGATGAGTAGATTCAGTTTTTCATTATTATAAAAGTATTAAATCAGCTTTAACAATCAACACGTTGTTGTGCGAATGATACGTTAGGTAAGGTCGCCACTGTCACATATAAACCTATATCACACAATATCCAGTATCACACAGCACCTTAGATAAAAAAATGGTGGTACGAGAAACTCATACCACCACATATTGCTCATCCACCTAAATTGTTAATCATAGAATGAGAACAATCAAACACCGCTTATTATCAAACCCCTTAGTTCCTAACTTGGGCAGGCTCAGCCATGATAATCGTACTTGCCATCTCGTCTACTTCTGATTCTGAAAAAGGACCTGATGGTCGGCTATTCGTAGGCGTATTGCTAGGAATATTACGAGTATTATTAACAGACTCATTCATAGCATTATTGTTCATACCACTATTAGGGGCTGGCAACATACGATCGCCAGTGTTGTCATCTGCTGCTTGGAACTCTCCAAAACCGCCATTGCTATCACCGTTACCATACTGATTATTTAAAGCAGCCTCACCGTTTACAAACTGATCACCCATCTCATTCATTCCTGACATACCGTTCACGCTGTCATTGTTGCCATTATTGCCATTGTCAGGTAATGGCAGTGGCTCCTTGCTTTCTATTAGCATCGCTGGTGCTAATGTGCGGATGTCCGTGACCAGCCGTTGTAATAAAGTACTATCTGGCGCTGCTAACGTGAGGCGATCATTCTGTAATTCTAGACGTGCAAATGGTACCGCTCTGAGCATGTTTAAAATATTAGGCAGCATCTCCGTCGGTAGATTCGCCACACTATTGGCGACGCCTGCCCGCACTGTCAACTCACAAGTGCTCGCTTGCTGACCAAAACTGGTATTAAATGCTTGTTGCAATGCATTCTGTAGCGCTTCATCACCAACGACGGCGCTACAGCTAGTGAGTCCTCCGCTATTATCCATTCCCACAGTTAGCTCAACTGGCGTCAATACTTCTACAGGTGGTGCAGGCGCTGCGACAACAGGTACTGTCGCAATGGGCTCTACAGGTGGTACGTTGTTAGGCTTGATTAATAACGCCCAAGCGGCCAGCGCCATAGCAGCAATGGCTAGGACTAATAAAAACACCTTTACCAGTAAATCATTGCGTTGGTTACGGGTACGAACTTTGGCTTGCTTGATGCTACTATTTTCTGCCAAATGATGTGCTGACGGGTTGGCATGGATGGCACCCAAGTTAGCGCTAAGATCATCATTTGCTCTTTCTGTCTCAGTGCTATCTATATCAGCTGCTGTCACTGCACTTGTTGCGCTTGTCTCTACATCGGGCTTATCAAATTTATCTAAAACAGTATCAATCTCTAATACAGGACTTACTTCCGCTATTGTTTTTGAACCTGACTCGTTGTTCAGACCTGAACTGGCGGTGATAATAGGTGCTGACCATATCGGTAAGTACTGACGCAGCGCCGCCTGCTCACCCTGCAAAAATGCTGGTAAAAACTGCCCATTGGCCAATATTTTTAGCTCACGATAAGCCAGTGGTGATGAATTGATAAGTAACTCTGCTGTCATAGCCTCATCAATATGATGCGTAGCGGCGAGCTCTTGGATGATAGTCTGCTGTATCTCATGATCTTGCCATAGCTGCTTAAACAATGTCGTTTCTGTGCCATTGTTGGTCGATAGCAATTGATCCGTGCGAAGTAATTGCGAGTAAACCTGAGGCAAGGCGAGACGCGCGGCTAAAATGGCATAAAACTGCTCAAGTAGACTGACATGCGCCACACTATCTTTGCTATCACTCTGACCTAGTACAGCTGGGGTAACGGTTTTTTCTAACTGGTCGATAATACTCATAGATTATTGCCTCTTTCGGCCTTCGCTTTATACGTGTAAAAGAATTGAGTTTTTGTGTTGGTTTTGTCTGCTGACTGACGTCATTTTTAGCATACTTCTATCATTGATGGCACTGTCACCATCAGTCTTATTTATTATCAGTCATCATTGTTAGCACTAGTTACTGTCATTATACGAAGCATTACTGATTCTGCCTGATACATTGTTATATTATTCACTATAACAGCCTGAAAATGCATTGTTTTGTCACACAATAAGTTTTCGTATCATCATAACTACTGTTAGTATGACTTCATTATTAATATTCGACATTTAATCATTAATTATTGGTCATATGTAGGTTTTTACTCAGCCGTAACGCTTAGGCTTTGAACATTGCCAGCATTTATAATACTGCCATTTATAACATTGTCATACATCAGGCGCGGCCTAAGGATTTTCCTTTGTTCAATCATACGACCCTTATCATTATAATTACCGTTATTATCAGCTTATTAGCATGGCAAAATAAAGCGTTATTCAATCGACTTATTTTTTATCCACCAGCGGTAAATAATGGTCAATGGGATCGTTTTGTGACGCATGGTTTTATTCATGCCGATAGCATGCACCTGCTCTTCAACATGTTTACCTTGTACTTTTTTGGTCGCGCGATTGAAGGATTGTATCGGTCATTCTTATTCGGTTACGGTTTTGTGGTGTTCTACATATTGGCCATTATCATTGCGATGATTCCAAGCTACCTTAAGAATAAAAAAAATGCCAGCTACTTAAGTCTTGGTGCTTCGGGTGGTGTATCCGCCGTATTGTTCGCCTTTATTTTGCTAGCACCTTGGGAAAAAATCTATCTGTTTGCGGTCATTCCTATCCCTGCTATCTTATTTGCAGTCGCTTATGTCGCCTATAGTATATATGCAGACAAACGCGGTGGCTCCAATATCAATCACATGGCACATTTGTGGGGTGGAGCATTTGGAGTAATAGCGACGATTGTACTAGAGCCACGGGTATTATCACACTTTATCAATGCGCTATTGTCTCCTAGTTTCTAAATAAATAGCTTTTTGATTGGAGATCATAACCAATGACACAAGACTACTTTTAACTACCATAGCTTTTAAAGATAATAGCTTTTGAAGACAATAGCTCTTAACGATAGTAGCTTTCTGAAATCATTGTAGAAAGTAGTTATCCTAGCCTTATCAGTTTCGTATTCTTCGACTTTATATATATTAAGATTTGATAGTTAATTATGATTATAGATGTTATCGGTGATATTCACGGCTATGCAGATAAACTGGTCGGCCTGCTGCTACAGTTAGGGTATGTTCATAATGGTGAGTGCTTTATACCGCCAGCAGGTCGTCGAGCCCTGTTCATCGGTGATTTAATCGACCGCGGGTCGCAGCAAGTCGCGACATTAGAGATTGTCTTTGCCATGCTAGATGCCGATGTGGCTGATGCGGTAATGGGCAACCATGAATACAATGCGCTGGCTTTTGCCACACCTGATCCTGATAGTCCTACTCAATATCTGCGCTCGCACAATGAGGTGCATACACGCCAACATGAAGCATTCTTAGCCGAACTACCATTTGGCTCAGAGAGCCATCAATATTGGCTACAGCGGTTATATGAAATTCCATTGTGGATTGAAACTGACTACGCTTGTTTTGTGCATGCCTGTTGGGATGTAGATAGTATGGCGATGCTAAAACCATCATTGACCGATAATAACTGCCTAACGCCACACGGCTTAATCGCCACCGCCAAAGAAAACACTGCTCCATTCGACGCATTAGAGCGCGTATTAAAAGGTGTAGAAACCCCTCTGCCTGATGGTTTGGTCATGGTCGATAAGGAAGGTACTGAACGCTCACGTGTGCGGGTACGGTGGTGGCTTGATGAGTTAGAGTCGCGCACACTGCATGAGATTTCTCGTGCGCCTTCATCAGCAATGGCTCAAATACCAAAAGATGCAATGGCCGAAAACATCGACTTTGCCCTAAAGACGCATAAACCTGTATTTGTCGGACATTATTGGTTAACTGGTATGCCCGAACCACTGAGCCAACAAGTCGCCTGTACCGACTATTCGGCGGCAGTAGACAGTGGCTATCTTACCTGCTATCAGCTCGATACCGAGCAGCCGCTACCATTACGAGCCAGCAACTTCATACAGTATCGCCATGATGAAAATATCCATATAAACCCGTAATATTAGCGATATTGATACCTCTATCGTATTAAACCGTAAACTTGGCTTTACGAAGGCGACTAAATTTTTGTATGATGGTCTTTTTGAGGATATCAACGCATGAGCACCACATCGGCAACTGTTAACACTGTTGAGCAAAACGGACCTATCACCTCTCCTGCTGGTCAACCGAAAGTTGGTATTATCATGGGCTCACAGTCTGATTGGGCGACCATGAGCGCCGCTGCACAATTACTGGCAGATTTTGATATCGCTTTTGAGTGCGAAGTGGTTTCGGCACACCGTACGCCTGATAGACTGTTTGATTATGCCAAAAATGCAAAGGGTAACGGCTTACAAGTTATCATCGCTGGTGCAGGCGGCGCGGCGCACCTCCCTGGTATGTGTGCCAGCCAAACGCCGCTACCTGTCTTTGGTGTTCCTGTAAAGTCATCTATGCTCAGCGGTTGGGATAGCTTACTGTCTATCGTGCAAATGCCGAAAGGTGTCGCCGTTGGAACATTAGCGATTGGCTCAGCAGGTGCTTATAATGCCGCTCTACTTGCGATTCAAGTCTTGGCCTTGCATGATGACACGATTGCTATTAAGCTAGATCAGATGCGACAGTCTCAAACTGAAACCATTCTTGCTAGTCCAACGCCAGGTATTATCAATGCCTAGTTGCGTATAGACTGACTGGCTTTTATAGCAGAGTCTTTAATATTGGTAGCCCAAAAATAAAAGCTATCACATTGTATTTTCAAGAAAATCTTACTAGATATAAGGTGCATACAGTGCACCTTTTCCTATTTTTACCCATTGATTTTTAAACTTTAATATACACAAACCTTATTCACTTTTATTCAAAGAGCCTGCCATGACTACAGCAAATGCTTATCCTGTTACCCAAACCATTCGTACCATCGGTATTTTAGGCGGTGGTCAGCTTGGTATGATGCTTGCCGAAGCAGCCATGCCCCTAGGCTACCAATGTGTGTTTTTAGAAGACAGTGCTGACTGCCCTGCTAGCCTCTATGGTCGCGTGTTTCACAGTGAGCAATTAGAAGCATTTATCGAAGCCGCTGATGTTTTTACGCTCGAGTTTGAAAACACGCCTACAGCAACTGTCGAACAGCTTACTGCCTTATCGAAGTCTGGTAGCAAGCAAGGCATGTTTCCACCATTGATTGCGCTTGATATTGCGCAAGATCGCTTAAAAGAAAAGCAGATGTTCAACTCGCTTGATATTGCCACCGTACCCTTTATGGCTGTCAATTCTGAAGCCGAATTAAAGCAAGCTTGTGATGAACTAGGGCTGCCTATCGTCTTAAAAACTAGCCGCGGCGGTTATGATGGTAAAGGTCAGTTCGTTATCAAACAAGACAGTGATATTAAAGCTGCTTGGCAAGATCTCAAAGACGCAGTCACTGGAAAAGGCTCACTCACGCCAACGCCAGCACCATTGATTGCCGAAGGATTTATTAACTTTAGCCGTGAAGTATCTATGATTGCGACACGTGCGCAAAACGGTCAAGTTCGTTGCTATGACTTGGTCGAAAACCATCATCACCATGGTATTTTAGCCAAAACCCAAGCCCCTGCCGTTGGGACTAGCCATTTGCTTAAGCAAGCGAACGATGCTATTACCACCCTTATGAACCATTTAGACTATGTTGGTGTCATGGCACTGGAGTTATTTGTGACCAAAGACGCGCGTGGTAATGATGCGTTACTTGCTAATGAAATTGCGCCACGCGTACACAACTCTGGGCATTGGAGTATTGAAGGCGCCATTACCAGTCAGTTTGAAAACCATATTCGCGCAGTCGTCAACCTACCACTGGGTGATACGGATAATGTACACCCAGCGATTATGCTCAATATCTTGGGTCAATACCCTGATATCAGCGCCGTGCTAAATATAGATGGTGCGCACTATCATAGCTACCACAAAGAAGAACGTGACGATCGTAAAATTGCGCATATTACTTTGATGCCAAATGATGTGGCCAATTTAGAGCCTGCTTTAGCCAAGCTCGTTGCCACTCTACCTAATAAGATGGGACTTGAGAAAAAACCCTCTCCGATTGATAGCCAGCCAAAAGTGGAATCGAGTCTAACCACGGCTGACCCTGACAATACTGTAGAAAGTAAAGAATTGGCTATTGAAGATAGTAAGTCAAATAAAGCTATCAACGCTAAGTCGAAAACAGAAAAGGCTAAGAAATAATGCAGATTTGGGTGGATGCGGATTCAGTACCACTAATTGCCAAAGATTTGATTATCAAAACGGCTGAACGCACACAAACCATGGCGATATTCGTCGCCAACCAGTCGATTAAACTGCGCAAGTCACCACTGCTCACTATGACAGTGGTGCCGTCAGGGTTCGATAAAGCGGACGATTATATCGTTGAGCAAATACAGCCAGGTGACTTGGCCATTACCAGCGATATACCCTTAGCCAATGATATTTTGGACAAGGGCGGCATGGTTTTGACCACTCGCGGTGTGGTCTACGATAAAAATAATATCAAGCAAAAGCTCAATATGCGCGATTTTATGGATACCATGCGTGGTACTGGCGTATTAGAACTACAAGAGATGAGCGGACAAAAACCTTATGGTGACCGCGATAAAAAAGCGTTTGCTGATGGATTAAATAAATTGGTGCGTTAATCTTAAGACATCCTACTCTTCGGTTATACGTTTTTAGCTATAGTCGATTCAATTTAAAAGCCTAGTTGATTCAGTTTAAAAGAGAGTCAAGGCAACCAAGTGTAGAGGTATATCTAATACTTTAAGCGAGGCTAACGCCGTAATACTCATAGTGGAATAGCTATATCTTGCAAACCGTATACATTGATAACCAAACACTATTAAATCGGCACGCTTCATAACGAAGCGTGCCGATTTTTTTGTTACTCTATATTTAGCTTTTAAACATCAGTTTTTGAACAAAAATAACGTAAATAATAATAGGAATGATTATGAAGATTTTAGTAATTGGCGCAAGCGGTCGAGTCGGTACTGATTTGGTTAAGCAGTTATTGGCTGACGACCATCAAGTGATTGGTACTACCCGTCAGGAAGAAAAGCTATTCAAAGATGATAATTATAGCCAGCTAGACTTAGACATTACAGCTGAGAAAGACGCGATTCAAAAGCAAATTGATAAAGATATTGATGCTGTTTATTTTGTTGCAGGGTCAGGTGGCAAAGATGTCTTAGAAGTAGACTTACATGGCGCGGTTAAGACTATTCAAGCGACGCAAGACAAAGGTATCAAACGCTATATTATGCTCAGCACGGTATTCTCGTTAGATACCAGTAAATGGGATAAAATTGCCGATTTAAAAGAATACTATATCTGTAAACACTATGCTGACCAATGGTTAATCAACAACAGCACTTTGGACTACACCATCGTACAGGCAGGCGCGCTAAAAGAGCGTGAAGCAAATGGTAAAATTACTGTCAATAATGACAGTTCAGGCGAAAATTCGATTGAAGATGTCGCCACTACTTTGGCAGCTGTATTAAAGGCAGACAATACCATCAAGACCGTCTTTAGCATGCAAAATGGTGAGACAGCCATTGATGAAGCTATCGCAAAGTTATAATTATTGAAGCAAAAAAGCGAGTAAGCCGAAAGGCTTACTCGCTTTTTTATGACTGTCGTTTGAAAATAAATTATTAAGAAAGTAACAATATCTTCCGTAGAAAACTATGCCAAACCGCTTGGGAACGGAATCACTTCCTCTAGACTACTGGCTCCTGCGATGACCATTAGCAGTCTGTCTATACCAACTGCAATACCGCTACTGGGTACCAAATCATCAGACGCCGCTAGTAAATGCTCATCGATTGGCATTTGCGGCAGGTTATGACGCTGACGCAATTGGTTATCTTGCTCAAAGCGTTCTCTTAACGCTTGTCCATCTGCCAACTCATCATAAGCATTGGCAATCTCAATGCCATTAATATAGAGCTCAAAACGTTTGGCAATTTTATTACCGTCTTTGTCTAAAGCTGTTTTTGCCAATGCGGCGGTCGCTGGCGGATATTCTATAATCAACGTTGGTAGATCATGGCCTAAATTTGGCTCAACCGCATGGCTAAATAACAAATCTAGCCAGCTCTGGCGACGGTCTTCTTCCGTATTTACTGCACTGCTCAACTCACTATTAAAGTCAAAACCTGTTAAGCCTTTATCTTCTGCTACTGCTTGTAGTGTGGCCAGACTAGCGGTTAGTGGATGGATACCGACAAAATCCATAAAAGCATCAACATAACGGTAATGGCTCATGACGACCGCATTGCCATAAAGCACCTCTAATAGCTCGCCCAATTCAGTCGCCATATCATCTAGGCTATAGTTTGGCTGATACCATTCGAGCATCGTAAATTCGATATTGTGCCGCACACCTATTTCATTGTCTCGAAAAACAGGGCAAATCTGATAAATAGGTACTTGCCAGCTGGCCAATAAACGCTTCATAGCGAATTCGGGTGACGTATGCAAATAATAGGTTTGAGGTTTGTCTTGATACGTGACCTGTGCAGAAACTGATTGCAAAAAAGTATCCGTATTACCCGCTTGCGACAGTAGCGGTGTCTGCACCTCTAACACTTGTCGTTTGGCAAAAAACTGACGAATATTACTCATAAACTGCGCACGCTGCTGCGCCATCGCCAATGTCATGGTCGGTGCATAGCTAGGCTTAGAACTAATAGGCTTAGAACTAATAGACTTAGAAGTAATAGGCTGCGAAGAAATGTTATTTGCTTGAGTCATTTTTGATCTACTGCGATTGATAAATAATCGGTTTGGTAATTGGGTGTTTGAATTTTTTAAAACTGCCATTCACGACGTAAATGATAATCACGTCTCAAACCATCAAAGTCAGCACCATCTATCTGCCCATCAATTTCTTTGCTTCTCAATGAGGCATCATCTTGCTGAATATCATAGAACTTTATCAATCTGTCTGGATGTGCTTTTAATTCAGACCATAGAAATAAGTTAAGCGGTAATAGCGCATGCATCGTTTGGGTAGGTATAACGGCCAGTTTCTCACATAGCGCATCATAAATGATTTGCGTACCACGCAGCTTACCTTCTACCGTGTAGCCAGCGATATGCGGGGTGGCGAAGGTAAGCTTGGATAATAGTCGCTCAGATATTTGAGGCTCGTGCTCGAAGACATCGAGCACTACTTGTCGCCCAGTACGTTCAATATCTGCTGCCAGCGCATCTGCCTCAATCACAGGCCCACGCGCGCTATTAATCAACATCGTATCCTCAGGTATCATGCCCAATGCCTCTGCATCAATGAGATGCCGTGTTGGATAATCGCTGCCTCTAGGATTCGCCTCATTCTTCTCATCTGTTAAAGGCACATGCAGACTGACTACATCACTTTGACTAAGCACTTGCTCTAAACTGGCGTTATTGAGCTTCGATTTTGGTAATAATGGATCATAACCTAATACTTGCCAACCTAAATCATTGGCATACTGGGCAAGCGTACTCCCAATATTACCCAGTCCGATGATACCCAGAGTAATTGGCTGCTGCCAATACTGCGGACGCAACGTCAATGCTGCTGTCAGTACATACTGCGCGACAGAATGCTTACTACAGCCAGCAGCATTGGCAAAAGTGATATGGCGCTGCCTTAAATAATCTTGATCGACATGATCCGTACCGATGGTTGCAGAACCAACGAACTGCACACTGTCGTTATTCGCTAACAATGCCTCATTCACCTGCGTCACAGAACGTATCAAAAAAATGTCAGGTTGCAGTTCTGCAAGTAATGACGCAGTGATATCTCTTCCCGCGACGGTGATGATATCTACAGCTTGCTCCGATGCTTGGCCAAGTGTAGTGGCATTAAAAAACTTGTCCAAACTGGCGATATTGCTATCAGCCAAAATAGTAATATGATTAATAGTATTCACCCTATCCTTCATCATTTTTATAACGTAGTCAAATAATGACTGTTCGCTTATAGAGTCGCTGTTATTTATTGCGACTCGTTCACTGGTGGCAATACGTCGTCATCAGACAGTTCTATCTCTTGTGGCGCAAATATCTCATTTTTATGCTGCGATATCCATTCACGCCAAACGGCAAGTCCTATAGCCAATACCACAGGCCCAATAAACAGACCAACAAAACCAAAAGCTGTTAAACCACCTAGCACACCAATAAAAATAATAATAAAAGGAATTTTGGTCGCACCACTAATCACAATAGGACGGATTAGATTATCAACCCAGCTGATAACTAACACACCCCATAGTGCCAAGCCAATACCTTCTGTCGTATGACCTTGACTCATTAACCAGATAGAGACAGCGCCCCAAGCGAATGGTGTGCCAAATGGAATCAATGCGATAATGAAGGTCACAATAGTCAATAAAATCGGACTTGGCGCACTGGCGAAGTAATAGCCAACACCTGCAAGTATTGCCTGCGCCAATGCTGTCAAACCAATACCATAAACCACCGCACGCGTGGTCGTACCCACAGAGTCAATATAACCATCAATGCGATTGCCAATGATGTTACGCAGTGCTTGACGGATTTGGCGAACCAAGCTGGTACCATCACGATAAAAGAAAAACAACGTCATCAGTGCCATGCCTAACTTGGCAAGACCGCTAAACACCACATCAAAGGCGACTTTGCCATAATATAAATGTGACTGCACCCAAAGGCGAAACGTCTCTAACGTCCCTTCAGGGTTTTTATTGATTCTCCATAGTACATCTTTGACTTGCTGACCGAGGATAGGCAAATCTTTAACAGAATCAGGCACATCTAAATAGCCGACCTTTATACGATAGATCAAATTACTAATTAAACTGAGCGCCTCTTGCTGTAGGATAAACACCCCAATGACAAGTGGCACACCTATCATTAACGAGATACTCATCGTCATGATGGTAGCGCTGACATTAGGGCTCAGCTTTACTTTTTCATAAAAAAAGTTATAAACAGGAAAAGTCACATACGCTAAAATCGCTGCCCACAGTGCTGGCACGATAAAAAACTGTATTACCTGAAAACACAGTACAAACAGCACAACCAATAAGGTAATGGCCAGTAAGCGCTGAATAATAAACTCTTTTGTCCAATTTTCAATCATAGCGTATAAACCAAGTACAGACAGCAAAGACCTATTATGATTTCGCTGACGAGTTTATAAATGTGAGATGAACCGCAAATTATAGACGTTGTACATAAATTGCATTCATTAGCGAGGGTTTTCAATCACCAACATAAATATATGGGTAAAAATCTAATTTGAGATCGTTAGATCATAGGATACCGTAACATAGATATTGGCTATAATTTTGACTAAAGTGAGATAAAAACAAAGCAATTATCATCGCTTATTATGCAACAAAATACGATGACTATTATAACGCTATGTTGTAATCTTTGCTTACAACTTTCTATGCGTAAGCTTACTAGATGATGACACGAATAGATAGAAGCCAATACATGGGTTTAGTATGTAAAAACAATACATTAATAACTGATTCTACATTCACATTTTAAAGCAATACCTTGAAAGGTAATTCACTGGCGCGTTCTATTTGTCGCGACAATTGATGTTATACTAAAGTCATTATTTTAAGCTTTTCAATATAGTTAAGTTTGTTTGGCCTTATTTATTTTGACCGTTATACAGACACAGTATTTTTCAAACTATATGCCACAACCCTCTTTTATCGCCCTTCTATAGACTATCATAAGATCTAACCTTTAGAGCGGCGTCATAATTTTGGATATTATGCGTAAGCGTTCGTCAGCACTGTATTTTGCCAACGTCATATAAAAGCCTACACGTAATTTAAGCTCATCATATAGGTTCAATATTAGAACTCGATATGAAAAAGTGCTATTTTTAGTTAATTTCGGACTTACTTTGATTTTATTTTAAATCAATACTGACCCATCAAATTTTAAATAATATATCGATAGGAACAATAAAAATGTCAAAAGACACTGATAATCCCAATACAAACCCCTCAACCGAGGCCAACAAGACTAAGAAACCACAAGACACCGTTACTTTTGCTTTGGCCCAATCACATTTCTTGGTTGGTGATATCACTGCCAATGCCGAAAAGATGCGTACATTAGCATTAGAAGCACGCGAGCAAGGTGCAGATGTCATTATCTTCCCAGAGCTAGCCTTGCTTGGCTACCCTCCACAAGATTTGTTACTACGCCCAAGCTTATCAGGCCGTGTCAAAAGCGCCTTATCTAGCTTAAGTGATATCAACGATATCGTGATGATTGTCGGCTATCCACATGTCGATCATCATGGCACGTTTAACTCTGCTGCTATCCTACACAATGGCCATCAGAAGGGCTTTTATCATAAGCAAATCTTGCCAAATTATGGCGTTTTTGATGAGCGTCGTTACTTTGATAAAGGTCGTAATCAAGTCTTGTTTGATTATAAAGGCATCACTATCGGCCTACTTATTTGTGAAGACCTATGGGAAAAAGGCCCAATTGCTGAGCTGAAAAAGCAAGGTGCCGATCTGGTTGTTAGCTTAAATGCGTCACCTTTCGAGATCGAAAAACAAGAAAACCGTAAAACCATGCTTGCCAAACGCAGCCGTGAAAACAATTTACCTATCGTTTATGTCAACGCCGTTGGCGGTCAAGACGACTTAGTGTTTGACGGTGGCTCTATGGCCGTACAAGCTGATGGTAGCGTCGCACATGAAGCACCGCGCTTTATGAATCAGTTACTGCTAGCGACTTTAGATGTCAAAACAGCTAAGTTTGATAGCCAAGCCAAAGCACCTTTGACATTGAGCCGTGAATCAGAGATGTATCAAGCATTGGTCGTGGGCTTACGTGACTATGTAAACCACTCAGGATTTTCTGGCATTATCGTTGGCCTATCAGGTGGTATTGATTCAGCATTGACGCTATGTATCGCAGTTGACGCGTTGGGTGCTGACAAGGTATATGCGGTGATGATGCCTTACGAATATACATCGCAAATCAGCTTAGAAGATGCACAAGCACAGGCACGTCGTTTGAATGTGTCTTATACCGTTTGTCCTATCTTTGATGCTGTCGAAGGTATCCGTCATACCCTAGCACCTCTATTTAACAAGTCACCAGCAGATACCACCGAAGAAAACATCCAAGCACGTGCGCGTGGTGTGGTTCTAATGGCACTGTCTAATAAATTTGGTCACTTGGTCATCACCACTGGTAACAAGTCTGAATTGGCTGTTGGTTACTCGACGTTATACGGTGATATGGCAGGCGGTTTTGACGTCCTAAAAGATGTTTATAAATCACAGGTCTATAAATTAGCCAGCTATCGCAACCGCTTAGAAGATACCCCTGTCATTCCTGAGCGAGTTATTACTCGTCCACCATCTGCTGAATTGCGTCCAGATCAAAAAGATCAAGACAGCTTGCCTGACTACGATATTCTAGACAGTATCCTTATGTCATATATCGATGAAGACATGGGCTATCAAGATATTATTAATAAAGGTTTCGATGCTGAGATGGTCGCAAAGGTCATTCAAATGGTAGACAATAGCGAGTACAAGCGTCTGCAATCACCGATTGGCACTAAAATTAGCCACAAAGCTTTTGGTCGTGAACGCCGCTATCCATTAGTAAATAAATGGTCAATCAAAGGCTAAGCAATATAAGGTTAAACAATATTCAGCTTCTTTATTTGCCTAACTTCTATTATCTAAGAGTTAGGCGGCGCTGATAGCCTCATCTTTTACAAAAAACTGAATTGATTAATGATTAGCTGGGTGCTTGCCCAGCTTTTTTAGGTTCTATAAGTTGAGTTTCTATAAACCATTACTTCCTTTCGATATTTATCACTTCTTTTTTAACATCAATTACCACTTTTATTATTAACCCCTATCCTTTTTTACCGAGTATGTCATGAGTTTGCTAACTGCTAGTGTCTTTCTTATTCTATTACTGGCTCTAAGTGCCTTTGTCTCTGCTGCCGAGATTGCTATCGCAGCGGGTCGCAAAATTAAGCTGCAAATCATGGCAAAAGAAGGGGATGTCCGTGCCTTGGATGTCCTTAAAATGCAGGACAATCCTGGTAGCTTTATCACTGTCGTACAGGTGGTTTTGAACGCTGTTGCTATTTTGGCTGGGGCGGTGGGTGAATCAGCCATCAGTCCTTACTTATTAATGTTATTCAATAATGAGGCAGTTGCTTCAGTCATAGCCTTTGTCTTAATCACCAGTTTGTTTTCTCTATTGGCTGATTTGATGCCCAGACGTTTTGCGATGTCAAACACTGAAACTATTGCGGTGCGACTCGTACGACCCATGATGTTATTGATTTTCATCTTCAAACCCGTTATTTGGATATTCGATGGCGCAGCCAACCTCCTCTTTGAAGTGCTAGGTGTCTCAACCACACGTCAGGATGACATGACACCAGAAGATATTTACGCGGTCATGGATGCAGGTGCTGAAGCTGGTGTACTTAAGAAACAAGAACATCATTTGATAGAGAACATCTTTGATATGCAAGAACGTACGGTGACTTCAGTGATGAACCCGCGCGAAAATATCGTTTATTTTGATACCAAGACAAGTACTGAAAAAGTGGTCGAGGTGATGATTGATCAACCCCACAATAAATTCTTGGTTTGTCATGACGATGATTTAGAACATATTGTGGGATATGTAGAATCACGCAGTTTCCTCGCGTTAGTGCTTAACCGACAAGAAGTTAGCTTAACGAGCAAAGAGCTACTGATGCCTGCCCTCTTTGTGCCCGATACTCTATCTTTATTTGAAGTGTTAGAGATGTTCAAATCTACTGGTGCTGACTTTGCCGTAATCGTTAATGAGTATGGATTAGTCGTAGGTGTCATCACGCTCAAGGATGTGATGAGCATCGTCATGGGTGAGCTCGTAACGCTAGAAGAGCAGCCTATTGTGCAGCGGACGGATAACTCGTGGTTAATCGATGGAATGACGCCTATTGAGGACGTGGTTCGTGCGCTAGATATTGTTAATCTGCCCCGCAGTCAAAACTATGAGACACTCAGTGGTTTTATGATGTATATGCTACGCAAAATTCCAAAGAAAACGGACACTGTCGAGTATGCCAATTATAGGTTTGAGATTATCGCGACCGACAATCTCAAAATCACTCAAATGCTCGTGACCAAAATCGATGAGATTGTTTAATAAATAGCACCTGATAAATAGCACCTAATGAATTTAGGATAGTGTCATCAGTCAAAGCATTTTTATTTTCGTCATATGATTGATGACATACCCTACCTACTATCTAGCGTGGGTAAATTAAGATTAAGCTCGTGCACCAAATATGGCAGTGCCAACGCGCACCATCGTCGAACCATTGGCTATGGCTTCCGTCATATCGCCACTCATACCCATACTCAGTGTATCCCAGCCATTTAGCTCTGGATGCTTTTCTTTAATCTCTTCAAATAACTGCTTGGTACGAGCAAATGCATCGGTATCTGACTTCGCAGGAATGATCATCAAACCACGTAACTGTAGACGCTCATATGCCTTAATAGTGTTTACCAATTCAGGTAGCTGTTCTGGTAAGCAGCCTGATTTACTCTCTTCATGATCGATATTTAATTGAATCAGTATATTAAGTGGTGGCAGTTCAGTTGGACGTTGATCATTTAAACGCTTGGCAATAATGTCGCGCTCAACCGTTTGCACCCAATCAAAACATTCAGCAATATCGCGAGTCTTGTTACGCTGGATACTACCAATATAATGCCAAACAATTCCCTTACCTTCAGGTTTTGATTTCAACACATTAATTTTTTCTAGGGCTTCTTGTAGATAGTTTTCACCAAAATGACGTTGTCCTTTTTGGGCCAAAGCAGAAACCATATCGGCTGACTTGGTTTTGGAAACAGCTAACAATATAACGCTATCAGATTGTCTTCTAGCATTATCACATGCTTGTTGTAGCTGCTGACTGACTTGTTGCCAGTTCTCAATAAGGTTTGAATTATCCATATTATTCTCAGTTTTATTCATGTACCACTCGCAAGGGTAATTTGATCCGTTTTTAAATCCATGATTTTTAATTCTTGTACCAATATCTATTATTGGTCATGGTGGCATTTTTTACAGTCATAATTTCATATCTAGTCCAAATCCATATAAACCCGCTGTATTTTTATCCTCGCTAACTATACTAATGTATAACTTGCACTCGGTTTCCTTGTATCGAAATTATTTGAATTCAACTATAAATGAATTCAAATCTATAAACTACGGGGGTAAATGGATAATTTACAGTTTCTTAGCGTAGTAGATGGTTAAATGTCATCAGTCTTGTTATTATATTGTTACATGGTTTAACATATGCTACTGAATATAATAGTAATGGTAAAAGCACTAAATTATGTTTTATTCGTATAGTGAACCTAAGATAGGTCTTTTGTCGATTATCAACCACACCCCTTTATGCTCGTTTGTTCTACCCTTATTGATTGATAGGAATACCTGATTATGGCTGAAAAAAACAACTTAAGCATCGAAGATTTGCTGCGCTTTACCGTCAAGCATAAAGCATCGGATTTACATATTTCAGCCGGTATGCCTGCCATGATTCGTGTCGATGGTGAAATGACACGTATCAATATGCCAGACATGACTCACCAAGTCGTACATCAGCTCATTTATGACATTATGAATGATAAGCAACGTGCAGACTTTGAGGAATTCTTTGAGACGGATTTCTCTTTTGAGATTCCTAATCTAGCACGCTTTCGGGTAAATGCCTTTAATCAAAATCGCGGTGCTGGCGCTGTCTTTCGTACCATTCCTTCCAAGGTTCTAACCATGGAAGATCTAGGTATGGGCGAAGTATTCAAGCGCATATCAGACTTAAAGCGTGGTGTGGTACTGGTCACTGGTCCAACAGGTTCTGGTAAATCAACAACACTAGCGGCCATGATTGATTATATCAATGAAAGCCGTAAAGAGCATATCTTAACCATCGAAGACCCTATCGAATTTGTCCACGAATCTAAAAAGAGTCTGATCAACCAACGTGAGGTTCACCGTGATACTTTAGGCTTCGAGCCTGCTCTACGCTCTGCATTACGTGAAGATCCGGATATTATTCTGGTTGGTGAGCTACGTGACCTTGAGACCATTCGCTTGGCATTGACTGCGGCAGAAACCGGTCACTTAGTATTTGGTACTCTGCACACCAGCTCGGCGGCAAAAACGATTGACCGCGTTATCGATGTATTTCCTGCAGCAGAAAAGGACATGATTCGTGCCATGTTATCAGAATCACTCCAAGCCGTGATATCGCAAACTCTGCTACGCCGTCAGGCAGGTGGACGTGTTGCAGCACATGAAATCATGCTAGGTACTCCTGCCATTCGTAACTTAATACGTGAAAATAAAATCGCTCAAATGTATTCTGCTATCCAAACAGGTGCAGGTGATGGAATGATTACGCTAGATCAGACACTTAAAAATCTAGTGTCAAAAGGTACAATCAGTAAAGACGTTGCCCGTCCTTATGCTAAACAGCCTGATGCATTTTTGTAGCATTATTTTCATTATTTACCATTAGCGATCTTTCAATCATGATTTCAGACATTTTCTTAATCGAGTTACATCGAATGCAGGTACGATATGGACATTGATAAACTATTACAGTTAATGATCAATAAAAATGGCTCTGACCTTTTTATTACCGCTGATGTAGCACCTTCCATGAAAGTAAATGGGAAAATTCTGCCTGTCGGTAAAACGCCCTTAAACTCAGAGCAAACCATGCGATTGGTAAAAGGTGTCATGACACCCAGTCAGATAAAAGAGTTTGAAGAAACCAACGAGTGTCAGTTTGCTATTGCCGATGAAGCACAACAAGCCCGTTTTCGTGTCAGTGCCTTTATACAGCGTGATATGGCAGGAATGATTTTACGAAAAATCGAAAATAAAATTCCAACCGTCGAAGAGCTACGTTTACCACCAGCGCTAAAAGAGCTGGCAATGAAAAAACGCGGTATCATCTTACTTGTGGGCGCAACGGGTACTGGTAAATCCACCACGCTTGCCTCCATGATAGGACATCGTAATCAACACTCTCACGGCCATATTATCACCATCGAAGACCCTATTGAGTTTGTCCATCAACATCGTGGATGTATCATTACTCAGCGCGAAGTCGGTATAGATACTCACTCGTTTGAAGCAGGTCTAAAAAATACCTTGCGCCAAGCGCCTGATGTTATCTTGATTGGTGAAATTCGTAACCGTGAAGTCATGAGCTACGCCATCCAATATGCAGAAACGGGTCATTTGGTTTTTGCAACCTTGCACGCTAACAATGCCAACCAGGCTATTGACCGTATTATTCACTTCTTTGAAGCAAATCGCCACAACCAACTATTCATGGATTTGTCACTTAACTTGCAAGCAATCATCGCGCAGCAACTCATACCAACACCTGATGGTAAGGGACGCCGCGCTGCTATTGAGATTCTATTGAACTCACAGCTCATCAGTGACTATATCCGTAAAGGCGAAGTTCATGAGATTAAAGATGTCATGAAACGCTCACGTGATAGCGGCATGCAGACTTTTGATCAGGCACTTTTTGACTTATATGAGCAAGGAGAAATCACGTATAAAGAAGCCATTCTCCATGCTGACTCGCCTAACGACTTACGCCTTCAAATTAAGCTGAATAGCAAAAATGGTACAGGTAATCTAGATGAAGGTGCGGACAGTTTGTCTTTGAATATCACCTAAATGCTATTAGTTAGTTACTTGAGGTGGCAACGTTGTCTTTGCTAGATCATATGCACTATTTACCACAAAAAAGCCCTCATTACTAATAATGAGGGCTTTTTGCTATTTCAAAGATCTTTATAAGCTCTGAGAAACGATTGGTTTTTGGGAGTGATGAAAAATCAAAGATGGTTATTTGATACTATCCTGACATTCCTGTTCATCGCAGATACCATATAGCACCAATGAATGACCTGACAGCTTGAAGCCATGTTTTTCTGCAACCTTTAGCTGCTCTTCCTCGATTACCTCATTGTGGAACTCTACAATCTTTCCACAAACATCACAAACCAAATGATCGTGATGGCCTTCTTGGGTAATTTCGAACACTGACAAATTGTTTTCAAAGTTGTGACGTTCAACGATGCCTGCTTGCTCGAATTGCGTGAGCACTCGATAAACAGTCGCTAGGCCAACATCTTCGCCTTGCTCAATCAACGCTTTATAAACCTCTTCTGCACTCATATGATGCAGTGCTGCACTTTCCAGCAGCTCTAAAATCTTGATACGAGGTAACGTCACCTTTAATCCGGCTTTACGTAAATCTTGATTGGTAAAAGAAGCCATAATATCCCTTCTGACTGTGACAGTCTTAGCAAATAAAGAACCAAAAATATGAGATAAATAATCATTATCGATTATTTTTTATAATATATGAAGCATTTTAAGAACAGTAAACTTACTTATTCTGAGTGAATTATTAGTCTATTATTTTTCAATAAATGTTTATGCAAGTATATGAATTTAAAATATAAATGATAACACTACTCAGGTAGTGTTTGGTAAATAATGTCGTAAGTGGTAGGAAATTGCAAGTAAATGACGTATCATTTGTCCAAGATTGTCGGTCAGACTAACACCAACCAGCTTTGGCCGCGCCTAATTCATTTCTTGTGAGTCATCTTACCATGATAAAGACATTAACTTTTCGTCCGTTGAGCCGTACAAGCACATTACGCAAGATTGTCATCACCAGTATGCTTAGCGCTACTGTCGCTATGTCTGGCTGCTCACTATTGAGTGTTTATAAGATTGATTTGCCACAAGGCACTGCTATTACTCAGGCGCAAGCGCAAAATCTACAAGTAGGCATGAATCAAAACCAAGTACTTTATATTCTTGGTAGCCCAGCCATTAGAGACACTCTAGAACCTAAGCGTTGGGATTATATTTATGACTATAAAGCAGGGACAGAAGGCAGCCGCAAAGGTATTGCTGATGTCAAAAATGCTAGCCAACACTTAGTTATTTATTTTGATGATAATGGTTTGGTCAGTCGTATCGAAGGTATAGAAAGCCTTCCAGCTTCGTAATAGTGACAGGCTTAAATGCTTAACCACGAGATTTACTTTTGCGCTGAGACATAGGATCAGCGCTTAAGCTTCGATAGACTTCAATACGGTCAAAAGGCTGTAAGCGATAGCTAAGCGGTTGCTTTTGTGCATAGATACCTACATGCCAACGTTTAGCAGCCGGCGTAACAATATCAGCAACCTCATCACACCACCTTGCTAAATCTGGAAACTGTACCAACCAGCCTGCTTGCTGTAGCGCAGCATACAAACTGGTATCACAGTTGACTTGTAACGCTAAGTAATGCTGACGCTTTTCATCTTCAGCATATACCAAATATACAGTCATTAACTTGGTCTGTTCTGACGGCAGCACGTCGCTATTATCAATACCGTTATCTTGATCAGCTGTTAGCTTATCCACTGCATCACCCAACCTATCAATGCTAATAGCAGTGCGAGTGGCACAACCAAACGTATCGCTATCCGCCATAAGTTATACAGTGCTTCATTACCAAAGTTCAATGACTTACGCAAATGGCTGATTTTCATCTGCCACCCTGCAAAGATCGATAACAGCAATACTGCCACGCTACTAATAATGACTAAAATACCGACCAACCACGTGGTTGGAATAGATACTACTAACACGAGTGCTAGCACCAACGTCAATCCCAAACTGACCAGTAGCCCAAACTTATGTGCCAACTGTTGCGTACTATAATGTAGCAGATAACTCGCGACGAACAGCACCCCTGCCCAATATAACAGCTGTCCAATTGGTGGTAATGACACGCCGCTAATTAATAGTGCAACCACACCAACGATTAACTGCAATATCCAAATCGGTAGTACCAATTTGGTTGCACGATACTCAGCTGTCACTCGACTGCGAGCAGGCGTTTGCGCATTATAATTGTCTGTGTCTACTGCGGTTGCCGTCTGTTTGGTTATTAGATTTTGACCGAACCAGTACAAGCCTGTCCCTGCACCCACACTCACCAGTGCTAAGGCTACTGCACGTGCCCATTCATTTAAGCTAATATCAGTCATCGCAAAGTCGATATTAGGTAGACCATTGGCCACACCTAGTACCAAACCGACAACCATCAACCCCAGTCCAATCGCTAAAGGAGCAACGCCAACTAAACTCAACAATAGAGCGATGACCATCAAGCCCGCAGCAACTGCAAAGCTTGGCACATCAGGTGCACTATTCAGGTCAGTCAATGCACCTAATATGCCAGAGCTTGCACCAGATACGATCAATGCTGCGATGATGATAGACACCAATGCTGCCAACCAGCCAAAACTACGCCAGATTGGACTGGCATCTGCTTCACGAGTCAGCTTTTGCATCCCTGCTAATGGTGCCTCAACACTACGATAGGCCAACGCTATTTCAGCATAAATGACTGGCAATGATACCAGTACCATTGCTAGTAACCAAAGTAGCCAGAAATCAATCTCGCCAATAGATGCAGGTGCAAACCAACGAAACAAGAGTAACGGTAGCAGGGCTGCGATAAAGTAAGAGGCATAACGGATCATCATAATCTAAATCCAAACGAGCTAATATCATTCACAAAAATTAGAGTAGCAAGAAAAATGAGTGCAAGCGCTATACAGTACAGGCTAAATGACTTTGACACGGCTAATCATACTTTTTGAGTTTGATGTAAAGTGAATAACGATAATTTATAATTATACGGTACAAGGAAGAGCACCTGTATATATACTGCCCCTATAATATAAGGGATGAATAGTTATAAAAAAACCCCGAAATCGGGGTTTAATAATAAAACAATGACGGCTATACGGTCTAGAGATCAGTAGCGGCACTTACGAAGCATCTACTACGTACTCGTAAAAAGTATTAATAAATTAGTGAACAGCACTGACGTAGTCTGACAAGATACGAATATCATGATCTGATAGTTTCGACGCAACTGTCTGCATCATACCCATCTCGCCTTCTTTCGCTGCATCGTTGACTCGCTTTTGGTCATCACTGTCGATATCATCGACACGACCAGCGGCACGGAAGAGTTTTAGCTGAGTAGATATGTATTCTGCGTGCTGACCGCCTAGCTTTGGAAATGCTGCCCAAGTATTACCAGCAGCATCTGGTCCATGACAACCCGCACAGCCGATAACGCCGCGTGATTTGTCACCACCTAAGAATAACTTAGAGGCTGCTTGATTGGTTGCAGGATTACCAAAGCCAACACCCCAAGGTGCTTGGCTAGCATAGTAACCGGCCACATTGGCCAAGTCTTGCTGCGATAAGTTTGCAACTTGCGATTGCATGATGCCATTCTTGCGGTAACCCGCTTTAAAATTGACCAGCTGTTTATAAAGATATTTGACGTTTTGGCCACCTAAGTTAGGCTGCGCAGGGACAACACTAACACCAGTAGCACCATGACAGGCAGCACATACGGTTTCTGCGATTTGCTTACCAGCATTGACGTCGTGTTCAGGAACAATAATAGCAGCTTGTACGCTGAAACTTGCAACGCATAAGCTGGCAGCAGCGATTAACTTTTTCATTGATACAAATCCTACTAACTCGGTGTAAGTATTATTGAGAATGAGTGTACTAATAAGATACCTGATACAAACTGCCTTATAATTAGCGAGGCAAGTATATGATTTAAGGTCTTGGCCACAAACAATCTGAAAGTACTTACTAACATCAGGGTTTATTTTCGATTATTATAGCAAGACTTTGTAGCATTTGCCTACTTAATCGTCACATCAGTCAGTTTTTCTAACAAAGCACGCTAAGATACTCACAAAAAATAAAAAGCGCATAAAGGTCGTAAAACCCAGCGCTTTGTTTGGTATGACTTTGTCTTATTCCCGCATCTATTACTTGCTCATATACTCAATAAGCTTACGATAGTCATCATCGCTACAGGCATCACAAAGACCACCAGCAGGCATTTGAATCATACCGCTTTTGACTGAATTGATCAGCGTTGGCATACTTTTTTGCTTTATAAGTTGCTGCCATTTCGCACTATCACCTTTTTTAATCGCATTTAGCGCCCCACTATCGTGACAGGCTGCACATGAGTTATTATAGGTCGTGGCGGTATCAGCAGAGTTTGCGTTAGTCATAACGACGGTGCTTAGTACTAATGTCGAAACACTAGCTACTAAAACACGGCGAGCTTGGCTAAAAAGCGTGGTGATTGAAATCATATAACACCCCTTTTGCTATCTTATTCGTTTAATCACTCTTCCTATTAAACGTCTTCCATTTATTGTATCTTATTGAATATTGTAACAATATATGTCATCTAAATATAGATAAATCGAGTTTCACTTTGGTAATGCATTTGGTATAGCGATAACTTGTAACCATGACTTTAATGTTATGTTGCTATTTATATGATGCTAATCGCAGTTATTTCAATAAGTAAGACCACTAATAGTATAGAATGGTCAGTAATTTGAAACGACTGCTTTTACAACCTATAGACACTGAAAATTGCAACGCACAGCGTTGCTCAGTCTTTTGTCGAATGCACCGCTTTCACAACCCGCTAAATCAAATTTTATAACCGTATCCAATTTTTTAAGATTAATGAGCCATTTATGAATACCCCGTTTACAGATGTCGCCGCCGAACATGCGGTGTTCAACACCAAATCCCGTCAGAAGATTCAACAAACTGAATTTATGATGTCAGCACCTACTTTTCGTCTTTGCCCACCTGACATGGGGTTAGAAGTTGCTTTTGCCGGACGTTCAAACGCGGGCAAATCATCGGCTATCAATGCCTTGACCAATCAGCGCCAATTGGCACGTTCGTCTAAGACACCTGGACGTACGCAGATGATTAACTTTTTTAGTATCGGTGATGCCGATAGACGCCTAGTTGATTTACCTGGTTATGGCTATGCAGCGGTGCCGCTTGAGATGAAAAAAGAGTGGCAGGTTGAGCTAGAAGAGTACTTGGTATCACGCTCAAGCCTTGCCGGTTTGGTACTGATGACTGATATTCGTCATCCATTAAAATTCTTTGACGAGCAAATGCTACGTTGGGCAAATGATGGCGAGCTGCCGGTTCATATCTTGTTGACCAAAGCAGATAAACTGAAATATGGCGCGTCCAAGAATGCTCTACTGAATACGCGTAAAAGGCTAAAGGAGCTGGGACTGAATTGCACCATTCAGCTATTTTCAGCTTTGAGAAAAGAAGGCCTTGATGAGTTGGCGGGAATAATGGGCAACTGGTATGAGTACCAGCTTGATGCAGACAAAATTATTGAGTCCTCTTTTGCATTATTAGAAGGCGAAGAGCTAGAAGACGCTATTGAAAAAGACAATGCTGAAAAAGAAGGTGCTGAAAACGAGAGCAAATAGTTATCATAGTTTTCCGTAAAAAAAGGGTTTATCGTTATTATCGATAAACCCTTTTTTATTATCACAGAAATTATGTTATCGCTACGTTATCAAATAACTAAACCACTGAAACTGACATTATCCACATAAGATTTTGGCCAGTGCTTCTGGTGTATCTACCTGATAAGTAGGGTGCTGCGCGGCGAGCTCAGCACTAGATGCTGTACCATAATCCACCGCTATGCTAGTCATGCCTAGCTGAGTTGCCATTTGAATATCGTAGATACTGTCCCCGATAAATACGGCATTAGCGATTTGCTGCTGTGTATATTCTAAAATATCGATAAGCATCTGCGGATCAGGTTTTGAGCCTGCTTCATCGGCACAGCGCGTCACCACAAAGTAATGATGACTCTCTGAAGCATCTAACACACGATCTAAGCCTTTTCTCTTTTTACCGGTAGCAACCGCTAGTTTTTTACCTTGCGCTTGTAGTATCTGTAGCATACTTTCTATAGGAGCAAAAAGCGGCGTACTGTGACTGTTTGCAATATAATAATCTGCATAGCTTTGTTGAATAGCTAGCTTCTGCGACTCACTTGCTTGCGGATACAAAATCTCAATGCCATTCATTAAGCTAAGGCCAATGATGTCCTGCACGGCTTTATCTGTCGTCTGAAAGCCATGCGCCTGCCCTGCCGCATGCATTGACTCAACGATTAAACCAATTGAGTCCATCAATGTACCATCCCAATCAAATATAATCAGCGTTTTATCTGCTAGCTGATGATTAGTTGATAACGAAGCATTTTCGTCAGAGACGATAATACTGGCTACAGATTGTTCACTCATGAATAGACCTTAGCGAATAGTGATAATAAAGTTTAGATACTAAAACGTCACGGCGGCTTATTAGAAAAAATAAGAGTTCGTGACGTTTAGGATGGATACTTAACAGGTAAAGCATTTATTGAGCTGTGCTACTTACTCAGGCAATGTAATCTGCTCTGGTAGCCAGTCTGCCATATCATCTGGTAGCGGTGCGGTAATAGTTTCATAACCTGGGATATCTAAACGCCATGCATGCAAGCACAGGCGATGAACACCTGATTTGTCATGTACGTTATATTTATCATCACCTAAAATAGCATGGCCAATATGAGCCAAATGCACACGAATTTGATGCGTGCGACCCGTTAATGGCTTGGCTTCGATCAAGCTCACTGGCTGATCAGCAATCATGAAACGACCATGAACGACAATATCTGTCTGGCTTTCTTTAGATTGTGGGTCTTGCTTATCTACTTTGACGCGGCGTTCACCACTAGCGACTGTATAGCGTAGTAATGACGCATCAATACGTTGCTCGTTTAGTGCTGGTTGGCCTTTTGCGATACACAAGTAATGCTTCTGGATTGTTTTGTCTACTAGATGCTGTTGCAATGCTTTTAGCGCTGAACGTTTTTTAGAAATCATCAACAGACCTGATGTATCTTTATCAATGCGATGTATCAGCTCTAGGTATTTTTTACCCGTCACTTCACGCATGGCTTCGATAACGCCAAAGTCCAAACCACTACCGCCATGAACGGCGATGCCAGAAGGCTTATTCAGCACTAGCATCCCTTCATCTTCATAAACCACACGTGCTAATAAACTCTTAGCAAACTCAGTGCTAATGATTGGTTTTTCGCGAGTAGCGAGTACCACTGGTGCGATACGTACCACGTCTTCACGTTGCACTCTATCATGTGCTTTACAGCGTTTGTTATTGACACGTATTTCATCAGAGCGAATCATTTTATAGATATGCGGTTTTGGCAAACCTTTTAAACGGTTCAACAAAAAATTATCCAAGCGTTGGTCGTGCTGATGGCGTGTTACTTCAAGATAATTAACCTTACCAAAGTTGCTGATTTCATCGTCAGCGCTTTGCGGGCGTGTTTTGCTATTAAAGATAGCAGGAGCTTCGGGGGTAGGTGCGTCTTCAGTCATTTTTGAGTTCGTCATTTTTAGTTAGGTATTTACACAAAGATTTGCTATAGTTTAGCATGTTGAGTGACAATTAAGCAGAGACTGCGGCAATAATCATTGTTGTTTCAGATAGCTGGCCACCATTTTTGCTACTTGCTAGCAACAAGGTATAAGCTATATACCCTGCCAAGATTGTACGTTTCATCTAATTTTAAGGTGTACTATCTGTTTAAAAATATCCATTACCGATATTTTTAGATATTAGCCCATAAATTGAAAGAACAGCACTGACTTTTATGCAGTGCCATAACATTAAATAGTGACACTAAATACCTTTGTGTTAATAAATTCAGCATTAATAAATTTGGCAAAATGCCTATTTATCAATCGCTAATAACACTACATTGACTCACAACCTGCATAACAATGACATTTTTTGATAGTCCTTTATGCGAGCGTAGCTGAGCAAGTATGGGTGATTTAGCATTAGGATCGAAAAGTATATCGATAGCTGCCTAAGTATTGGTGGTCAAACAGATGACGATAACAATGTAAATACAGCACCACGCCGATAGCCTGGTCATTTATTCTGTTTGCCAAGTACGCCCCGCTAATAACCAAAGCCGCGATGCCTAACCTTAAAACACCCAAGATATTATTGACGTTATACCAGAAAGAACGATAAATAAAGAATGACCAATTGCTTTACCTAGAGAGATAATTGCTGAATAACTATTTTATATAATAGTACTCATAACAGCGATATTATTGCTAGACTTTGATGGATTGACTGCAACAGCGATATATCTTTTCAATATTTTTAAGCCCGTAACTGACCGTCGACTGCTCTTACAAAGCGTGCTGACATCGCTACCAACAGAACTTACTGATAATGAAGATTTAATAGTATGCTAACGCATGAATATTTAAACCAAGCCTATCAATAATAAGATATGAATAAATAGCCTTACACCCTATACGATTTATATTTACGTTAGCACTGCTAACATGCTTTAGGTAAAAATAAGCCATTAAAAAAGCCCAAGTGCTTTATAAAATACATCATTTACGTTCTACCGTTGACTAACGTCTACCAATGCTAATAACACATTAGCCATACTTGCCATTACGCCCTAAAGCCCGTCTCGTCGTTGTTATGCGTACTCATAGGATACAAATATGAAACGCATTTTGATCAACGCTACTCAAAACGAAGAAATTCGTGTCGCCTTATGTAAAGGCAATCATCTGTACGATTTCGACTTAGAAAACCGTACCCGTGAACAAAAAAAATCTAACATCTATAAAGGTCATGTGACTCGTGTCGAGCCGTCTCTAGAAGCAGTGTTTGTCGAATATGGCTCACAGCGTCAAGGTTTTTTACCAATTCGTGAAATCTCTGCTGAATATCTAAGCGGTAACCCACGTGACGAAAATATCAAAAAACTGATCAAAGAAGGCGATGAATTAATCGTCCAAGTTGAAAAAGAAGAGCGTGGCAACAAAGGCGCTGCCCTATCGACCTATGTGTCATTAGCAGGTCGCTATCTGGTATTGATGCCAAACAACCCTCGCGGCGGTGGTATCTCACGTCAAATCTCAGGGAAACTTCGTGAAGACATGAAGCGTATGCTGAGTAATCTTGATTTGCCAAAAGGTATGAGTGTCATAATTCGCACTGCTGGTATTGGTAAAACTCAAGAAGACTTGCAACACGATTTGAACCACCTTCTCAATATCTGGCAGGCTATCCAAGAACAAAACCAAAAATATCCTTCGCCGCGCTTGGTTCACCAAGAAGCGGGCGTTGTCACACGTGCCGTTCGTGATTATCTACGTGATGACATCGCTGAAATTTGGATCGATAACGAAAACGCTTACATTGAAGCGGCAGGCTTTATCGATGCAGTAATGCCAAAACAAGCTGAAAAATTGCGTAAATATACCGATTATGAGCCGATGTTTTCGCGCTTCAACATCGAAAAACAAATCGAAACCGCCTATCAACGTGAAGTTCGTTTGCCTTCAGGTGGCTCAATCGTTATTGACCAAACGGAAGCATTGGTCTCTATCGATATCAACTCAGCAAAATCTACCAAAGGTTCAGATGTTGCTGAGACCGCTTACCACACTAACCTAGAAGCAGCCGATGAGATTGCTCGTCAGCTACGTTTGCGTGATATGGGTGGTTTGATTGTCATTGATTTCATTGACATGAATGACAACAAGCATCAAAAAGAAGTGGAAAAACGTCTGATTGATGCCACCAAATATGACCGTGCACGCGTTCAATTCGGTGATATTTCTAAATTTGGTCTCATGGAAATGAGCCGTCAGCGTCTACGTCCTTCACTAGAAGAATCAACTGGCTATATCTGCCCACGCTGCCATGGTAACGGTATGATTCGTGATTTGCGCTCATTGTCACTATCTATCATGCGTCAAATTGAGCAGATCGCTCTTAAAGAACGCCAAGGTGAAGTACAAGCAGAAGTCCCAACAGACATCGCAGCATTCTTATTAAATGAAAAACGCGACAGCTTGGTCTATCTTGAGCAAGACAGCGGCACTCGCATCACGATATTACCGCACGCGCATTTAGAATCACCAAACTTCAAACTGCACTTCAACCGTGATGGTTTTGCACCTTCGAGCTATGAGCGTATTACAGATACTGCCCAAGAACATAGCGATTTGGGCTATGAAGTTGACTGGCAAACGGCTGAAAAAGAGCGTCCAGAACAACAGCCTACTCGCCAGCCACGTCAAGCAGCAGACAATAAGTCTACTAATAATAAGCCAAACAATACCGTTGAGCATAGCAACGATCATCGCAACAATAAAAGTGCCACGAATGTTTCATCTGCACGTGCACCCCAAGCTAGCAAAAGCCAAAGTGTGGCAGCACCTGTCACTCCAGTAGCGGCTCAAGTACCAGCTCCTGCGCATGTTGAGACGGCTGCACAGCCACAAGCCGTAGCATGGTTGTCAAATCTATTTGCTCAAGCGCCACAAGCATCAACAACCCCTAGCGTGAGCAGTAGTGATGCAGCGGAAGCTATTGAAGCGCTTGTAAATACTGGTGCACAAAGCTTAGGCTCATTTGGACAAACTGATAACAGTGCTCTGACTACTGCAACTAACCCTAACCCTGCGCAAGCAAATCATCAGCACAGCAATCAGAAGAATGATGCGCAGCAGTCAAACAACGACACCAATCGTCAGCAAGATCGTCGTACCTCTGACAGCGACACCGATGAAAGTAACAATGAAGACAGAAGAAGACGTAAGCCACGCAAATCTAGATCTTCTAAGCCGCGTCAAAGGAAAGAGCAGGCAGATGAGACTAGCAATAATGTAAGCACCGATGCTGATAGCAACACGTCAGATAGTGCTACAAATAATGCTGATGACAAACAGTCGAGCAATCAGGACAAACGTCAACATGACAACAGACGTACGAATGATCGCAATCGCAACAATCGTCAAGATAGCAATAACCAAAACAGTAACCGCAATGCAAACGTGCGTAACGCTACTGATGACAAAGAAAGCGAAACATCAGAGGAGCAAGTTCGCACCAAACGTAAATCGCACACCCAGCGCGGCTCACGTGGCAAGCTAGAGCGCGGTGAAACACTAACGGCTGACAATGTTAAACAACATAATCAGCAAGCAGCGGCAAGTAATAACGGCGGTAGAAACCAAGCCAATACGCGCCGTAATCAGAACCCTAACGAAGTCGTGCTACAAGTCAACGAAGCACCTGCTGCGCTTAAGCCATCAGAAGTTGTGCATCTGTCGTTAGATGACAGTAAGTCAACACAGGCCAAACCTCAACCTGCTGAAAAGCAAAACTCAGCAAATGACGTTGCGAAAGATGAAGTAGCCAAAGCGCCTAATGCTCAACCGCAGACTAATAGCAGAAGCGCTGATAAAAAAGATGCTGATGTTAAAGTAACGGCTGAAAAAACGACGGATAATAATGCTGTAGAAGTCAGCGAAGCTAAAGTTGATAGCACTGCTAAAGACAATAGCCATGATATCCAAAGCAACGTTGCGAAAACTGATGCTAACACTGATGTTAAAAAACCTGTCGTAGATGAGCAGTCAGTATCCAAAAGTGATACAGACAGCGCATCTGACACTGTGAAGCCAGTAGTTGCCGAAGCAAATAGCACGCCAGTAGTAGATAAGTCTCAGGAAGCGAATACGCCTGATGAATCTGCTACTGATGAAGTTGCTATTGATGAAACTACTAAGAGCCGTAATGAGGGTGACAATGCTGAGAAAGCTCTAAGCGCTCAGACTACTAGCCCTAGCGTAGAGGCTAGTAATAGTAGTAGCAATGATAATGACAGCACCAAGAGCAACTCCGCACTTGAGCTGACACATGAAGCGTTGTTTGCGTCACGCTACGTGACTGCTGAAAAGTTTGGTCAAGCCAGTAACGATCCACGTGTTGTGCTTAGTCAACAGGCACAATCACCGGTGACGCCAGAGCCTCAAGTCAACGAGCAAGCAGTCGTAAGCGTGCCAGCTATTCGCGGTACAGTTGGTGAGTTTATTCGTGCAACTTTGCCAGAAGCACAGACTCGCTTAACTACAGATGGCGTGATCAACTGCTTTATCGAGACAGTTGCTTTGCATATGGCGCAAGTACCGAGCTCTGATAATAGTGCAACCGTAAGCGCTATCGATAGTAACGAGCTTGCAACTCAGAGCTTTAACTTTAGCAACTACGGCTATCAGCCATTAGCAGCCGACTATCTAGCACGCTTCGAAACGATGACCCAAGCGGTCAGTCAGTTTGCAGCCACGCAAGGTAAAACAGACGTTGAACCTCGCGCAATCGGCAAACGTGCTAGCAATGATCCACGTGGTCAGCACCCTGATTATCAGGAGCCAGCAGTGTTAAGTTTACCGACTGAACAAGCGGCTGATACTCATACCGAGCAAGCAGTCTCTGAAAAAGCGGAGAACGAAGTAGATGCTCATAATGTAGAGGCCAATGCGCTAGCCAGTCAGGCTCAAACGGATGACGTCAGTGCTGATAGCGAACAGCTGCTAGAGGCAGATCAAGCCTTATCAGAATCTACCAACCAGCCAGCTGCTGAAAACGTAGATTCCGAAGAGACTAGTGTCACAAGTGATGAAGCGACGGCTGACACTGCTATCGAACCAGCACCTGAAGCTAAAGTAGAAGAACCTAATAAAGAGGAACCTACTAAAGAAGAAATTCAGGCGGCAAAGTCAAAAACCACGATAGCCAGTTATAAAAACATGATCGAAAATGTGGCTGAGCAACTATTACCTCAGACAGGTATGTTCAACTTAACCACACCTAAAGTCCCAAAGGCTCGCACTCGTAAGCCTAAGACGGATCATAAGAAGCCAACGCAAGCAGAACAGCTGGATAGTGATAACTCAGACAGTTAATAGTCATTAGTTACTCTAAACGTAAAAAGCCCCGCATATTATATGCGGGGCTTTTTATTGCCTGCTAGCTAGAATCTATAAACTTTAATGAGCAGTAGACTCTTTACCACCGCGCACGTTATTGATGGCAGTGATGATAAATAAAACAATGGCACCAACTACGAATCCAAGAATGCCATGCAACAACATAGTGACCAAACCTTCTAGTACCCCTATCTGATGCACAATACCTTCTAAAAAATGCTCTAAAGGTGCAATACCATGGGCAATAATACCGCCACCCACTAAAAACATAGCTATCGTGCCAGCAATCGATAAAAACTTCATTAGCTTTGGCGCAGCAGACAACATAAACTGACCAAGCTTGCGAGTACCATCGCTAGCATCTGGCTTTTCAATCAGATGTAAACCGGCATCATCAATTTTTACAATACCAGCAACCAGACCGTAAATACCAATGGTCACAACAATAGCAACGATAGAAAGCACAATGCCTTTTTCTAAGATACCTGCTCCTGCTGCGGTTATGGCGCCTAAAGAAATAACTAAAATTTCGGCTGACAAAATAAAGTCGGTACGAATAGCGCCTTTGATTTTCTCTTTTTCAAACGCGACCATATCGACATTATCATCCGCATTTGCTGCACGTCGTGCTTCATGTACTTCATCATGTGGTAATAGCTTTGGCCAAAATTTATGAATAACCTTTTCAGCCCCTTCAAAACTCAGGTATAGACCACCTATCATGAGTAAAGGTGTGATTAACCAAGGAATGAAATAACTGATGAGTAGTGCAGCTGGTACTAAGATAAGCTTATTGACGAACGAGCCTTTGGCCACTGCCCAGATGACAGGCAATTCACGACTTGGTCTAACGCCAGTTACTTGCTCAGCGTTGAGTGCTAAATCATCTCCAACCAAACCGGCTGTTTTTTTAGCAGCTACCTTGGTCATGACAGCTACGTCATCCATCAATAGGCTCATGTCATCAAGTAAGAGTAATAAACTGGCGCCTGCCATGTGTGTTCCTTATTATGAATTTTGTGAAGTAAACAACTATAAGCATATTATTATATAGAGTCTGATAAAAACAATGTTAAATACTGCTACGGTTAATCTTATATAAGCCAGATACGGTATCAGGGTCGCTCAACCTACTATTTATGATGCTTGTACTCGCCTTCCTTGTATCTGAACTAGGGCGTGTCATCAATTAGATTGTGAGGCTTAAAATGAGAAAAATTGTAGATAAACAAGGAAGAAATTGCCGTTAATACGAACATATTGGCAAAATTACTGACGATGTTTAGCAAAATTTAGCCATTTTAAGGCCACTAAATATATTTATGTGCTAATTGATGACACGCCCTAACTTAAACCACCTATATTAATAGCCTAGCGATACAAGCATAGATATTAAATAGTACAAATGTATCTGATTTTTTGAGTCTGCCTTTATCAATAGCACTATAATCATAGTCGATATAGACCAATAGCCTGTGGCTGTTATTTACCATAAATATGTTAATATAGACAACATTACCACTTACCTTACATGACCAATGCTTCCCTAAATCTCCTTAATATTCAAAATCTTAAGGGGATTTTCATGCACTATCATATATGTAATTTCATCTTCTTCTTTCTCAAAAAAAATTTATGACTAGGCTCGATGCCGACAGGACACCCATATGCCACTTCCCTTTGTAAAAAACACCTTGGCCCGTAAGCGCTTTCCTCAAAGTAACTTGTCACGTTTTATGATGAGCGCATTGCTTGTTGTTGTGGCCGCAGGTTGTTCAAACAATGCAGCGGATGCAACCAGCAATACCAGTGTGGTCAATAATACAAAGACCAACGTCAGCGCTACTGAAACATCAACGGGTAACGATGCTACCGTGGTAGATGCGTTGCAAGCGAATTTGAAAGCGTCTGGTATTGAAGAGAAAATTATTTCAGCAGTACCAACTGATATGGACGGGATTTATTGGGTAACCGCAGAAGGGTTACCTCCTTTCTTTGCTGACAAAGTTGGTAAGCACATTATTCAAGGGCAAATCATCGCGGTAGGTCAAGGTGCTCCTGTCGATATTAGTGCTGCCTTGGTTGCTACTACAGCCCAAGAAGCACTGAAAGCAGTCGATAAAAAAGACATGGTTATTTATCCAGCAAAAGGCGCAACGAAGGCTATCATTTATGCCTTTACCGATGCCGACTGTGGTTATTGCCGTAAATTGCATTCAGAAATAGATGACATCAATGCACGCGGTGTCGAAGTGCGTTATTTAGCATGGCCACGCAGCCAAGAGTCCGTGCCAAAGATGGAAGCGATTTGGTGTAGTGAAGATCGTCACGCCGCCATGAATCAGGCAAAAATAGGTGCCAATATTCAAGCGCCTAGCTGTGTCAATCCTGTGCAAGAGCATATGGCGCTTGGTACCAAACTTGGTGTACGTGGTACTCCAGCTATCTTTACTGAAGCAGGACAACAAATTGGCGGCTATTTACCTGCAGCACAATTGGCTGAAGCAGCTGGCGCTAACTAAAATTTATCAGATGATTTAATGATTTGTGACACTTATCGTTGTTTCGAGATAATTCAGATATAGGCAAGGCGAGTGAAAGTACGACACATAGTAGATGGAACAAACCTAACCACATGTCTGACTTATCTAGAATAGACGGTATAACGATTGCGACATTGTATAGACGTCACAACTGCTTGTCGGTATGATACGATAAAGTGCTATGAAAAATCTGCAGCATACTTTTATTTGAGCATTTTTTATTCAACTATAATGGCGCCGTGATAATACGACTACTGTCAAAATCCGCTGAATACTATTCGCAAATTTGACTCGTAATGGCTTTATACTTGGTTCATTATATTTAACCTCTTGAGGATACTGTGAGCAATTCCATCAAACTAGCGATACTTGGTCTGGGCACCGTCGGAACGGGCGTGATCAATCTAATTAATGATAACTTAGATGAGCTAAAACGCCGTAGCGGACGCAATATTATTATTACCGAAGTGGGTACGCGCCGTCAGCGTGATGATATTGATCCCGATATTATTCAAAACAGTGACTTGATGGCAATTGCTGCGAGCGAAAATGTCGATATCGTGATCGAAGTGATCGGTGGTACGACCTTAGCCAAAGATGTCATCATGCACGCTATTAAAAATGGCAAGCATGTGGTTACTGCAAACAAAGCGCTGTTGGCTGAGCATGGCAATGAGATTTTTGCTTTTGCTGAAGCCAATAACGTCCATGTTGCTTATGAAGCAGCCGTGGCAGGTGGTATTCCAATCATCAAAGTGATGCGTGAAGCACTCGCTGCCAATAAAATTGATTGGCTTGCAGGTATCATCAACGGTACTGGCAACTTTATCATGACTGAAATGCGTGACAAAGGCCGCCCGTTTGCAGACGTACTGAACGAAGCGCAAGAGCTGGGTTATGCTGAAGCAGATCCAACTTTTGATGTTGAAGGGATTGATGCGGCGCACAAATTAGCCCTACTCTCCTCTATTGCTTTTGGTATTCCATTACAGTTTGATAAAGTCTACTGTGAAGGTATCACTGGCATTACTTTACAAGATGTGAACTATGCGGAAGAACTTGGCTACCGTATCAAGCATTTAGGATTTGCCGTACGCCGTGATGGCCAAGGTGACAATAATGCCGCTGGTATTGAGCTACGTGTACACCCAACACTTATTCCACAAGATGCGCTACTCGCCAACGTCAATGGCGTAAAAAATGCCGTATTGGTCAACTCTCACCCACTTGGGCAGACGCTCTATTGTGGTGATGGTGCTGGTGCTGGCGCGACGGCTTCTGCTGTCATGGCCGATGTCATGGATTTGGTTCGCGTATTGGGTAGTACAGACAATGACGACCAAAGTAGCAATAATCAAAATAACCATGGCCATCATGTACCGCATTTGGCCTTTATCCCTGAGCAGCTATCAGATACACCGATCTTGCGTGCCGAGCAGATGACCACTGGTTACTACTTGCGTGTGCATGCTAATGATAATCCAGGTGTACTCGCGGATATCACGCGCATTTTAAGTGATGCTGGTATCAATATTGATGCGATTTTGCAAAAGCCTGCGCATAAAGTGGGTCAAGTACCCGTGATTATCTTGACGCTACCTGTGGTCGAGAGTCAGATGAATCTAGCAATTGAAAAAATTGAAAAGCTAGATACTATTACTGATAAAGTAGTACGCATTCGCTTAGATGAGCTAGCGTAAGCAAGTCCAAAACCTGCTAGATTATCAGCGTTTGATCATTAGTAAATGTTTGATTTTACTCAACGTAAGATACTCTCATTTAAAATACGTAAAAAGGAATAATAAAAATGTCAAATGATGCAATTGTAATTCTAAACGGCGCACGTACACCAATGGGCGGCTTCCAAGGCGCGTTGCAAGACATGAGCGCAACTGATCTTGGCGCTGCCGCTATCAAAGCTGCGGTTGATCGCTCAGGTGTGAGTGTTGATAGTATTGATGAAGTTATCATGGGCTGTATCTTAACAGCAGGTTTGGGACAAGGTCCTGCACGTCAAGCCATGCGTAAAGCTGGTCTGTCTGATGCTACTGGTGCTGTCACTATTAATAAGCTATGCGGCTCAGGCCTAAAAGCAGTGATGCAGGCACATGACGGTATCAAAGCAGGCAGCTTCAATGTTGCCGTTGCTGGTGGCATGGAGTCTATGACCAATGCCCCTTACCTTATGCCAGGGTCGCGTGGCGGCTATCGTATGGGACACAAAGAAGTCAAAGATCATATGTTCTTAGATGGTCTAGAAGATGCTGAGACTGGTAAGCTCATGGGCAACTTTGCTCAAGAAATGGCAAATGAAAAAGGCTATACACGCGAGCAAATGGATGAATTTGCTATCGAATCGTTGAATCGTGCGCTAACCGCTATCAAAGATGGTCACTTCGCAAACGAGATCGAAGCCGTTACCTTTAAGACCCGCAAAGGTGAGCAAACCGTTGATACTGATGAGCAACCAGCACTTGCCAATGCTGATCGTATCCCAACCTTACGTCCTGCCTTTGCAAAAGACGGTACTATTACTGCCGCAAACGCCAGCTCAATATCTGATGGTGCTGCTGCCGTTGTCGTCATGAAAGAGTCTCAAGCAAAAGCTGAAGGTTTGGATTACCAAGCGCGTATCATTGCGACCGCTTCTAACTCTCGTCATCCTAGCGAATTCACAATTGCCCCAATCGGTGCGATTGAAAAAGTATTGGCTAGCGCTGGCTGGTTAGTGGCAGATGTCGATCTATGGGAAATCAACGAAGCCTTTGCAATGGTGACCATGGCTACTATGGACGAGCTAAAAATTGAACATGCTAAGGTCAACGTCGAAGGTGGTGCTTGTGCACTGGGTCATCCAGTAGGCTGCTCTGGCGCTCGTATCTTAGTCACGCTTATTAACTCTCTAAAGCGTACAGGCGGCAAAAAAGGCGTTGCTACGCTATGTATTGGTGGCGGTGAAGCCGTTGCTGTTGCAATAGAACTTGCCTAGTATTTAAAATTACCTGAAATTTGAGCATGTTAATGACTTAGCAGGTTCAAACTAGGGCGTGTCCTCATTTTAAAAATGGTGATAAAAATGAGATAAATTGCCGTCAAACGAGGAAAATAGTGCAGATAATATTGAGATATTGACCAACTATTTGACGATGTTTGGCAAAATTTAGCTATTTTTAGCCCATTTAGAGAACACTCGTTTGAATTGAGGACATGCCCTAGGTTGATAAATTTAAATTTTTACTAATTTTCTTAATATTCAAAAACCGCAGCGCTTATTACTCTGCGGTTTTTTTGTGTCTATCAATTCTCAACACGCATAGAACATTGCTCTCTGTAAAGTCACGTTAACTTATACCCCTAGCTATGTTATGCCACTTACAGCCTATTACACGCAATTACTTCAAGTGCACACTTTGCTACCTTGCTCATATATCTCATCAAAAATCATGATGTTAGGATTGTTTCAAGTCAACGTAGAAGCATTTCCTAATGACTTAGTACACGTTTTATTATAAAAATAACTTTTCAAAAATATGATATTTCTAAAATAACTATCAGTAATTAACTCATAAAAAAGGAATACAACAATGAGCCAGCTAATTCGTTTAAAAGACATCCAAGCAACTCACCATGATCTTATCGGTGACGACTATTATGACCCAACAGGCAAAACTGCCTATGGTGTCAATGAAGAAAAAATCGGTAAAATCGAAGGCGCCCTAGTAGAAGATACAACTGGTCGTATCCGTTATTTAATCGTCGATGCAGGCGGTTGGTTCAGCTCAAAAGAAGTGTTAGTACCAGCAGGTTTAGCACGTATCGTTGGAGATGATGTATTTTTCGATAGCTTAACGCAAGCACAAGTTGAAGCGATGGAAGTGTATGACCATGACTATCAATACAGCTATAAAGATCAGTATCAAAAAGATCGTCAGGCATTTGTCGCTGATACCGTTCCTGTTGCTGAACGTTTGGAAATCGAAGACCATGCTTATGATGCACCAAATACGTTAGAACTATTAGAAGAACGTTTAACTGTCAATAAAGACCGCATCGTTGCAGGTTTAGTCAAAGTCGGTAAGCATGTCGTGACTGAAGAACGCAATGTCGATGTTGAGCTAGAAGAAGAACACGCCAACATCCAACGTACCAATGTGGATCGTCCAACAGACCGCCGTATCGGTGAAGTAAATGGCAATGAGACCGTAGAAGTTGAGCTACAGGCTGAACGTGCTCGTGTCGGTAAAGAAACTTATGTCACTGAAGAAGTAAATGTTGGTAAAACGACTGAACGTCATACTGAAACCATCGTTGAAACCATTCAGCGTGAAGAGTTAGATGTTGACCGCGACGGTAATGTAGTCGACCGCGAAGGTAACATTATAGACCGTGATGGCATCACTGCAGAAGATGTACGCCGTGCTCGCGGTATGTAATATGCAAAGCCATTGTATCTTTGCTCGGCTCTGACCAAAAGTGTCTCCAAAGCAAAATACGATAGTAATAAGCAACTAAAGATATTTACTTAATAAATCAAGATCAGAGCATGTCTCTGGTCTTTTTTTGCTAATGAGTTTGATAAAGTTAGTGGTAACGTTAAATCAACCAAAATTCTTAATATTGACTCTTCATTAGCTGTATAACTATAAATACTGCCCAATTATAAGGAAATTATGATGACTACCAATAATAATGATGGATTTCAAAAAAATAGTGCTTATCCAGAGCAAGCCACATTATCTAATGAAGACCGCAACCAAAAAGATCTCATCAATGGAGAAAAAACTGGCTACTTAGAGCTGTTAGAAGAACGCCCTGTCATTAATAAAGAACGTCTAGATGTGGGCAAAGTAACCGTCACCAAGCATGCACGCACTAAAACCATTGATGTGCCTATTGAGCTCGTAGAAGAGTATATTACTATTCGTACTGAATACCATGATGCAGACAGTCAGGATCTATTATCTGGTGATTATGATAAGCAGGACATACTGCGTCATGTTGAGCCATCACTTGATAGCAAAGCCGTCGTCACTGTCAACGGTAAGCAAATTGAAATTGGTGATGAACCTATCGAAATAGTCTTATCTCGCCAAGTGGCCACTATTACCAAAGATACTTATGTTATCCAAGAAGTCGATATCAGCAAGACCATACATAAGCATGTCGATACTATTCAAGTAGCGCTTAAGCATGAAGAATTAGATGTGGCAGAAGAAGGGTTTTTAGAGCATGAGTCTGGTACGACTTATAAATAAATAAATACGTTCTGCGTGACTATCCAAAAATTAGAGATAAAAAAAGCAACGATAACGTTGCTTTTTTTGACTGCTATCGTCGATGCTCTTGATACAGCATGATGCATTTCTGGGATACATTTATTAAAAATTTTAGCGAACTTTATACACAGCAATTAGGGAAAACTTATACTAACAGCGCATCATAACAGTTATGATTGTCTTATTTTGCACTGATGATGTCTAGTTAACGTCGCTATCGCTATCTTCATCTACTAAAATTACGGTGCCCTCTTCGACTTCATCTACAGACGTATCTGATGTATCGATAATTATATTATTAGGTTCAGCAGGCTCGGCAGACATTGGTACTGTTTCTTCAGTATCAGCACCGTGCTCCATGTCGATATCTGTCTCTGACTGTTGCTGACAGGCACTGATGGACAGAGCGCCCGCAAGTAGCGCAGTCATCACTACTGAGCCACGCAACCGTTTTAATAACTCTACACTCATAACACACTCCCAAATAAACATGTTAAACACTATAGCCTTTCGATAAATCCACGCCTATGCCGAATTTGTAAGCAACCAATACAGCATAACTGAGAATTTTAACCGAGTCAGCCTTACTATCGAAAAATTATAGAATGATACTAGGGCATGTCCTCAATTCAAACGATAGTCATCTAACTGGGCTAAAAATGGCTAAATCTTGCCAAACAGCGTCAAATAGTTTGTCAATATCTCGATATTATCTACACTATTTTTCTCGTTTGACGGCGATTTATCACATTTTTATCTCCATTTCTGAAATGAGGACACGCCCTAGCAAATATGAAAAAACCCCTATCCGCTTTAGATAAGGGCCTTTCATAATACGCGACTAATACATCACTACTAATGCTCAAATACCCAGTTTCAATATATATTTATGGATAATTGAAGACTAGATTTTACCATGACATTGTTTGTACTTGAGGCCTGAACCACAAGGACAAAGTGCGTTACGACTGATGTTTGAGCCAGCATATGGATTTGGTTCACCATCAACATTGCCCGCTATAGCGCCACTTACACCAGCTGCTGCAACGCCGCCACCTAAAGCAGTACTTTGTGCTTGCGCCTGACCGGTGGCTCTATTTTCGTTACTATTTCCATTACTATCTAAGTTATCAACACCATCATGCTCGAACTGCATTTGCATATGAGCGGCATTTTCACGTTGCTGAATCTCTAGCGCTTCTAACTCTTCTTTGGTTGGAATATGTACACGTGATAAATCTTGTACGGTCTCAGACTTAATAGCACCAAGCATCATTTGGAATAACTCAAACGACTCACGCTTATATTCTTGCTCAGGGTTTTTCTGTGCATAACCACGTAGATGAATACCTTTACGTAGCTGATCCATCTGTGTCAAATGCTCTTTCCAATGCTTATCTAAACTCTGGAGCATAAAGTGGCGCTCAAGCTGAGCTGCGTCTTGTTCACCCATCTGATCACGGCGACCATGATAACGCTCTAATGCTGTTTGGACGATTTTTTCACGCAACCCTTCTTCATCTAAGCGGCGATCTTCATCAAGCCAATCATTAATCGGCATCGAGATTTTGAACTCGTCTTCTAGCTCATCCTCTAACCCATCGACATTCCATTGGTCATCGATAGATCCCGGTGGTATAAACTGATTAATCATCGCGTTGTAGACTTCACGATGCATCACTTCAAGAGCGTCGAGCAAATCCATCTCTGCCAATAAATCATCACGCTGACCATAGATGACTTTACGCTGCTCATTGGCAACATCATCATATTTCAGCAAGTTTTTACGGGCATCAAAATCGCGGCTTTCTACTTTACCTTGCGCGTTCTCAATCGATTTGGAGACCATTTTATGTTCGATGGCTTCGTCTTCTTTGAGACCCATCGCACGCATCATATTCACAACGCGATCGCCTGCGAAGATACGCATGAGATCATCTTCTAACGATAAGAAAAAGCGCGACATACCAGGGTCACCCTGACGACCAGCACGACCACGTAGCTGATTATCAATACGGCGTGACTCATGACGCTCAGAACCAATAATATGCAAGCCACCCGCTGCTACCACTTGGTCATGCTTGATTTGCCACTGAGCTTTTAGGCGCTGCATTTCTTCAGGACTGACAGAATCAATATCTTCAATAAACGACTGCCAGTTACCACCAAGGATAATATCGGTACCACGACCTGCCATATTGGTCGCGATGGTGACAGATTTTGGGCTACCTGCCTGTGCGATAATTTCAGCTTCACGCTCATGCTGCTTGGCATTCAAAACGTTATGCTTGACGTTTTCTTGATCCAATAAATAAGACAACTCTTCACTGGCTTCAATCGTCGCCGTACCAACCAATACTGGTGCACCTTTGGCTTGAATCTCTTTTATTTCGCGGATGATGCCTTTGTATTTCCCTAACTTGGTTAAGAAAATCTGGTCATCCATATCAATACGAGCAATCGGCTCATGCGTTGGAATAACGATGACATCTAGATCATATGTAGACTTAAATTCTGCCGCTTCGGTATCAGCCGTACCAGTCATGCCTGACAGCTTTTCATAAAGACGGAAGTAGTTCTGGAATGTGGTGGTCGCAAGCGTTTGGTTTTCTGCTTGAATTTCGGCGTTTTCTTTGGCTTCTACTGCTTGATGCAGACCTTCTGACCAGCGACGACCAGGCATCGTACGACCAGTATTTTCATCAACGATGACCACTTCGCCTTCATCAACGATGTAATGAACGTTTTTGACAAACACATGATGCGCACGAATAGCTGCCTGTACGTGAGCCAATAATGGCAAACGGCTTGGGCTATATAAGCTTTCATTTTCGCCAAGTTCACCGACTTCGATTAAGAAGCGCTCGATTTTTTCATAGCCTTTTTCACTAATCTCAATCTGACGGTTCTTTTCATCAATCCAGAAATCTTCTTCTTCGTTATTCTTATTGGCTTCTTCATCTTTTGAACGAATAAGGACCGGAATAATCGTATTAATCAGCGCATACATACGTGACGAATCTTCGGCTTGGCCTGAAATAATCAAAGGCGTACGTGCTTCATCAATTAAGATAGAGTCAATTTCATCGATAATACAGAAGTTTAGGGCGCGCTGTTTTTTCTCTTCTAACTTAAAGACCATGTTATCGCGTAGATAATCAAAACCATACTCGTTATTGGTACCATAAGTAATATCGGCTTGGTAAGCGGCAATTTTTTCTTGTGGCGGCTGCTGCGAATAAATGACGCCAACCGTCATCCCCAAAAATCCGAACAACGGACGGTTTAATTCAGCATCACGCGCAGCCAAGTAATCATTGACCGTGACCAGATGTACGCCTTTACCACTGATCGCATTTAGGTACATAGCCAAGGTACCCATCAAGGTTTTACCTTCACCGGTCTTCATCTCAGCGATTTTACCTTCGTGCAAGGTGATACCACCGATCAGCTGCACATCGTAGTGACGCATACCATTAACACGTAATGATGCTTCGCGGCAGACGGCAAAAGCTTCTGGCAATAGTGCATCTAAGCTCTCACCGTTTTGATGACGTGCTTTAAACTCTGCGGTTTTTTGCTGTAACTGCTCATCAGACAGGGCTTGTATTTCGGCCTCTCGTGCGTTGATTTTGCTGACCACTTTACGCATGCGTTTCAATTCACGCTCGTTTTTAGTGCCAACAACACTGCCTATAATCTTTGATAACATAATTTTTTGACCTATGGAAATATTCGATAATTAGTGCGCATTAGCCAACGCTTAGCTCGCTGCCTTGCCATTATCCGGCTAACTATAGTCAAAGTAGTCTAAAACAGCTACAAGGCAGCCGACTACAGATAGTACAAGTCGTACATCTAAGGAGGGTAACGCTGTAGCTATTTAGTAGTTCTTTGACTATACCACTCAATGAAGTATCGCCTAATGAAGTATTGCCCAATTAAGTGTGACGCCATTATATATGGTTATGGTGCTGATGGATACAAGGGCAACGAGTAGATATTTGCCAACATAAAAGCTCAGTAGGACGTGTTAAAATGATGCTTGCGCACTCAAATCTATTGAATTTATTAGGGTGTAATTCACCCGCTATGACCCATTGTAAACGAAGGTTTTTAGTACGATTCAACCAAAATCATAAGAACTCATTATCTAATACTTTTCTCATTTATTCTTTGATCTGATACCTAGATTTAATATTTAACCCTGCTTATCCAATGCCCATTTACTGAAAATCATCAATAAAAATTCATTTAATGTTTAAGCACCATTTGTATTTAAAACTATAAGAGACTCTGCATGACCGTTAAACCATCCGCTCAAAACTCTAATACCTCAAAACCTAACCCATCAATAGATGCCGCGTCAAAAAGAGTTAGCGCTCAAGATAGCTCTGAGCCATTAACTGCTGACCATCTAATGATAGGCGATAGCGTTTATAACTTGGCCGATCATACGCCGATGATGGTGCAATATCTAACCATGAAAGCTAACTATCCACAAGCGCTGCTGCTATACCGGATGGGTGATTTTTATGAGCTGTTTTTTGACGATGCCAAGCGCGCAGCACAAATATTAGATATCACGCTCACTCGTCGCGGTACGGATAAAGCAGGCAACACGATTGCCATGGCAGGTGTGCCGTTCCATGCTGCCGATAGCTATATGGCACGATTAATCGCTGCTGGGCAGACGGTTGTTGTCTGTGAGCAAATTGACGAATCAACCACGGGCAATGTTAGCAATAATGCCCCTGCGATGGGCGATAAGCAAAAGAAAGACAAAAGCAAATCTGCTGCTGGCGGTATCATGCGCCGTGAAGTGGTTAAGACTTTGACAGCAGGGACGATTACAGATGATGCATTAATCGCGCCAAACCATACGCCTACGGTCGTCGCCATTGATATTTCCATCCCTAGGGCGAATAGCAAACAGCCTCTACAAGCTGCTATTAGCCAAATGGACTTGGCCGCTGGGACTTTAACCACACAAACTCTCAGTGCAGATAACGATGATACTGCAGGTTTGCAAACTCAAATGCTGACGGTACTCGCACGCTTTGCTCCTAGTGAATGCATCATTAGTGAAGCACTCAGCGATAGTATTGGTGGCACTGATGCAGCGTGGATGCTGTGGTTACGTCAAAATCTTGACTGCCCCATTATAGAAGTCGCTGCCAATGACTTTCATCCTGAGCATGCCAGCTCGACCTTATGCCAGCAATTTGAGGTACAACGTCTCGATGGATTGGGTATTAGTGATGCACCACTGGCTCAATCTAGCTGTGCAGCGCTTATTCACTATGCGTGGCAAACGCAGCAACGCCACGTGCCACAAGTCAATCAACTCATCGTCGAATACAATGATGATTACTTAATTATCGATGCCAATAGCCAACAGAATCTTGAGCTGTTTACGCCTGTTAGCAGCAATGGAACTTCATTGATATCCGTATTAAATCACTGCCAGACTCCAATGGGTAGACGATTGCTAGCACAACAAATGAAGCGCCCACTCCGTCAACATGCGCGTATCAACTTACGCTTGGATGCAATAACCAATCTCTTAAATACAGAACATTCGCCAAATAACTCAGAGCAAACATTAGCAAATAACGAAACAGCGCATACACTAGTCACGAGCATACGCGAGACGCTACATGCCATCGGTGATGTTGAGCGAATCAGTAGTCGTATCGGTCTGATGAGCGCTAAGCCCCGCGACTTGCGTAAACTTGCCGAGGGTATCGCCAGTAGTGATCAACTGACTACCTTACTCAATGAATCAGGCATTAGCCATGAGCACGCTGGTCTATTGCCTATGCTTATGCAGCAATTGCCAGCTCAGTTACCTGCCATACAATTCGTAGCCGAGCTGATTGAGCGAGCCATTGTTATAGAACCACCTGCTCATATTCGTGATGGTGGCATGCTTGCTACTGGCTATGATGAAGAGTTTGATCGCCTGACCCATTTACATGACAATATCCAAGTTACTTTGGATGAAATGGTAGAGCGCGCCCGTCAGGATAGTCAACTACCGAGTCTAAAAGTTGGCTTTAATAAAGTCAGTGGCTTTTATTTTGAATTGCCCAAAATGCAGGCGAAGAATGCACCGGCACATTTTATCCGTCGGCAAACGCTCAAAAGCAGCGAGCGTTTTATCACGGATGAATTAAAAGAAGTCGAGACAGAATATCTAAGCGCACAAACATTGGCATTAACTCGGGAAAAACAGTTGTATCAAGAACTATTAACCGTCTTGAGCAGTCATTTAGCTGACCTACAACAGCTTAGCGCCGCCATCGCGCAGATAGATGTGCTATGTAATTGGACACAGCTCGCGTTAAATTATAACTGGCAGCGTCCAGTGATGAGTAACGATTCAGAACACACTATAAATACTAGCAATCAGACCAGTATCAATATCAGACAAGGACGCCATGTCGTCGTTGAAGCAGCATTACAGCCAACGAATACCGTTACTCAAAGTAAGGCGAAACACACTACCCAGTTCGTTGCCAATGATTGTATTCTTGGTCAAACAGTAGGCAGCAATGAAAACGCTGAGCGGCTATTAATGATTACTGGCCCTAATATGGGTGGCAAATCTACTTATATGCGCCAAACCGCACTGATAGTCCTACTCGCTCATTGCGGTAGCTTTGTACCAGCAGCGAGTGCTCATATCGGTGATATCGATCGTATCTTTACACGTATCGGTTCAGCCGATGATTTGGCAGGTGGCAAGTCGACCTTCATGGTGGAGATGATTGAGACGGCTAACATCCTCAATCAAGCAACGGATAAGTCGTTGGTATTAATGGATGAAGTGGGACGCGGTACGGCCACCACAGATGGACTCGCCATCGCCCATGCTTGTGTCAATCGATTGGTAGAAATTGGCTGCCTGACACTCTTTGCCACTCATTACTTTGAGCTAACACAGTTGGCGCAAAATAATGAGAAAGATCAAGCTAGCATACGCAATGTGCACGTTGCGGCCAGTGAGATCGATGGACAGTTGCTACTACTGCATCAAATCCGCGAAGGCGCTGCAAGCTCTAGCTTTGGACTACATGTAGCAAAAATGGCTGGCATCCCCACTCAAGTGCTGAATGACGCTAAAAGCTACTTATTAGATAACTTAACGGCAGATAATGTAAAGTTAGATAATCTAAAAGCAGAAAAAGAACGACCTATTGATGATAAAAATGACTTAGCTAAGTCAGTAAAGGATAAACGTGAACAGGTTTATGATATTGAAACAGACAAGGCAATCATAAGTATTGATGGTAAAAATCCAAGCATAGATATTATTCCACAACAAAATCAGTTATTTAGCTTGCAAGATGAACTGCACGCCATTGATCCTGATAGCCTAACCCCCAAGCAAGCTCATGATTTGCTATATTATCTAAAGAAAATCATTAGTCATTAAAGGGAATTGTCAATTAGGCGTAAAGGCGTTAAAATACGCTTTATTTTAATCTATTCTATTTAGCCCTAAGCCAATAACAGGTAGACATCACTATGACCTTTGTCGTTACAGATAACTGCATCCTTTGCAAATACACCGACTGTGTAGAAGTCTGTCCTGTGGACTGCTTTTATGAAGGTCCAAACTTCCTCGTCATCGATCCTGATGAGTGCATCGACTGCGCGCTATGCGAGCCAGAATGTCCTGCCAACGCCATCTTTTCAGAAGATGAAGTGCCAAAAAGCCAAGAGATGTTTACCCAGCTCAATGAAGAGTTGGCGCAAAAGTGGCCGAATATCACTGAGATGAAAGATCAGTTGCCAGAAGCGGCAAAGTGGGATGGTGTGGAAGGTAAGATTCAGTATTTAGAGAAATAGAATAACTCTTTAAGACAGCTTCATCTGTCTTGAGGCAATAAAAAACCACCTAATAGCGATATGCTGTTAGGTGGTTTTTTGTTACATGATGAATAACAACTCTTGATCAAAAAAACTATAAGTTAGCATTATAGCTACAAGAATTGGGTAAATATAACGCTTCAATATTACTGCTACAGCTCCAAGAACCATTACTAGTGCGTAGCCACTCAATGTCTTTACCTGCCAATTTCGGGTTGACTTGGTCGGATACAATGGCAGTAATGCTAGTCGTTACGGTCAGTGGGTTCGTTATCTGTGCCACGCCCATATTACTGGGCAATATAACGCCCACTTGTGAGCCACCTACTATTAGGTTAGATGCTGATGCTCGTGGATCGCATTCTTTTTCATCTAGCCCAATCACTATTGCCCCCGTTTGCAAGCACTCTTCTACAGTGAGACGCAAATATCCTAACTCGTTGATAACTCTACTCGCCTGTGTTTTACCTACATAAATTTGATACTGAGGTATTGCAATGGCTGCTAATACACCAATAATAGCCACAACAATCATCAGCTCAATAAGTGTAAACCCACTTTGAGTCGAAGAGTGACGATTTTGGGTGGTTTTAGACGTAGTCATAATAGTTATATCACTTTATTTGGGTTACCCCCAATAGTGCACGACGTATGCCATTAATATATAGCTCTTTTTCTAAATAAAGCTACGGTCTTTCTGGCCTTAGATTTTAGCGATTCAAATGCTCATATATCTTTATTTTAACATTATTATCCACTCTATTATTTGGCGTGCCATTACTCAGTAATGCCACCACACTACCGCTCTCATCTATCGCAACTAAGGTTGATAGCCCTAATAAACTACCATCACGATAATATACAGCTGCAGACTGAGGATTAGGCTTATAAGAGAGCATCGCATAGCCATAACATTCTTCTGCTATCTGACTGCTATCGCATGACACATCCGCATTTAATGATGTGATATTAGGCGCAGGCCTACGTGCCATAGTACGCACTTGTTCAGCAAGGTCGACTGCATTACCCGATAGTCCTGCCGCTGATGCCAGCGCATCATAATCAAAAGCTGTATAGATATCAGCGTAGCCTGTCAATCCTGTCTCAACATAATTATAAGTGACTTCATCAGCCAGCGGCTTATCAGATATAAACTGCAATGTGCTGTCAGCAAAATTATACTGCTGAGCGATAACGTCAGTATAAGGTTGATCATTTAGTCGACTAATCACTTCACCCAATAAACAATAGCCTAAATTAGAATAGCTGGTTTTGCGGCCAGGCTCAAAGCCAAGCTCAATATCATTCAGACCATCTAGATGATTGGGGCAAATATCCTTGCCGATACCAAACATATCCTGACCAAACATACTATAACGATCGAAACCAGCTCTATGTAGCAATAACTGACGGATAGTAATATCGTTGATACGCGTATCTTTTGGTGAATCAATCTCGGTGATGATTGTGTGCAATTTAGTGTCTAGCGATAGCTTTCCATTCTTTATAAGTGATAACACTGCGTCTGACGTCCATAGCTTAGTTATGCTAGCATAACGAAAGCGCGTCTGCTCTGTGACGCTATCTGATAGTAGCGGATACTGACCGATATAGCCATTTTCGCAGTGATATAAATTATCTCTTGAATCAATATAGGCAATCTGATTGGCGGGAGCATTATTATGGCGGGTTTGATACTTTAACATATCAGCCAGCCATGCAGGACTACCATCACTACAGTTGATATTGGCGACAGACAGTTCGGCTCTTATTGGGTAGGTCTTTAGCCATAGCTGACTACGAGCGGATGTATTCACATAATAATAGACGATCAGAGTAACGATGGCCAATATAAATAAAAGCTTGAAAATATATACAGCATAAAATTGCTTTTTATTTATATTATTAAGTATCATGACTAAACCATTTTAATTTGTGTTAAATTTTTTACAAAAAAATAAGCTAAGATTTCTCTTAGCTTATCTTTATTGCTAGTTACTAAATACTTAGATTAAGATACAGTTGTTACGTTAGTACCAGTACAACCTGTTGGAAGATATTTTGCTTTATCAGTACCTAGGTCAGTATTACAAGTCCAAGTACCATTAACATCACGTTGCCATGCAAGCTTTTGAGTTTTCAAGTTAGCGGCAGCATTTTGACCAAAAGTCGCAACGATAGAGGCTGTACCTGTAGATGTAATATTTACTTCAGGTAAACCTGAAGCAGCAACACCACCAATAGCAGCGCCTTGAATGTTAGAGGCAGTCATGCCTAGATCTTCTAAGCCACATACGGTAGCAGAGGCAGTAGCACCTGTCTGTTTACCGGCTAATGCACAGTTTTCAACAGAAGTCTTAATAGATGAAGTTTCGCCCATTACACGTGATACTTGTGACTTAGCAATGTAATTCTGGTACTGAGGGATAGCGATAGCAGCTAGGATACCGATAATAGCAACAACGATCATTAGTTCGATTAAGGTAAAACCTTTTTGGATATTAGCGTTCATAGTATGTCCTTTAGAGTAAGGTGATAACAAATCGACTGATGTGCTGTTTGGCATTATCATTTGTTATCTATTATAAATAATGGTTTGCTAGTTTAAGTGAGTAATTCACTCGTCTAACTGTATTGTTATTAATGCTGCAGGTAACATGCCAACTTTTTAGTTGATGCTGAATTTTTATTGAATAAACCTCATTAGTCATATCTACTATGTTTGTTCTACTGGCGCTTATCTATGTAGATATCGCTTACCCATATCTCATAAAGGCTTGGCTGATAGTATATTAACCAATGTTGATAAAGGGCTTTGGTTAGTATTTATTCTGTCTACAAGGATAAGAGGAATCACTCATACACTGACGATATTTACCTATATGGCCTAATGACAATTTTTGTCTACTTTCTATTGTTACAGTTAAATTGCTGAAAATTGTCAGTTTAAGTGACATTTAAGTGTATCAGGTAAATTAGCATGACACTTTTTGTCAGACGGTAAATTTCTTCTCATACATAGCCTAATAAAAAAGCCACTCTAGATAGAAGATATATCTAGAGTGGCTTTTTACCATGTTTTGAACACATTTAATCTATATCAGATAAAAACATACAAGCTATCAATTTACTTATTCGTTCCAGCTACTGTCTGTGCCACATTTTGCATCTAAACCAATCACACGACATCTGATACCCTGATTATTTAAACTAAGACTGCCATCGTTAGCCATCTGAGTATTGACTTTTGGAGTAGCATTGATTGACCATTGGGCTGTTAAAGGATCCGGGTTGATAGTAACATCGTATAGCGCGGTGCCTTGTCTAGGATATTCGATAGCAAAGTCTGTACGGATATCAGCACTAATGGCATTGTAACTGCCTTGAGCCAGTTTACGACTCTCAATCTCTGAGGCGATATTTTGCATTTCACTCATCATATCAGTGCGTTTTGTTTTGAGAACATATTGCTGGTAGCTTGGATAAGCAATCGCAGCTAGTACACCAATGATAGCAACAACTATCATCAGCTCGATCAAAGTAAAGCCTCGCTGCTGTATCAAAGAGTACTTAGATGTTTTATTAACTACAGACATTACCAGCTCTCCTCTCCAGTACCACAGTCGGTCGATGCGCTAGTAACCGTTCTATCTGTACTTTTGCACTGTACGCCTGTACTCGTAGTCATAATAATTTGAGCGTTTGAGTTTTCAAATGCTGCATTTGGCTCTGCTAACATACGCCATGAATTACCTGCGGTAGAGTAGGCAGTACTCGTAGGTGCCAAACTATTTCCTGTACTACCATCTACGAGGGTAATCCGATAATCAAAGTCTAGATTATCACTGCCTTCTGGGACATATACTATTGTATTAGTAACTGTATCATCATAGCCATGACTGATCGACCCGTCACTTGCCAATTTCCTTGGTTGAAAGCCTTTGTAGGTCAGTGCAGTAGCACGCCAACGGTTTAGCTCTATCTCTAACTGCTGCATACGTGCTTGAGCTTGCGATTCAGCATTCCTCACGACATACTGTCGGTAGGATGGAATTGCGATCGATGCTAAGATAGCCACTATTACAATGACTATCATAAGCTCAATAAGAGTAAATCCTGACTGGTATTTTGAAGTTCTTATATTCATGCGATTACCCTATTAATCTACTTCGTACCACGTTTTTGGCTGTAGAGTGAAGCGATCATTGAAGATGTTCTCACCAGCTGTTCCATCACCAGTAACTTGGTCAGCGACTGTCAGACTTTGGCTTTCATCAATAGGGCTATCACCACCTTTACTCGAATCAGTACCAAAATCAACTCTATCTTGGGTACGTTCAGTCAGTGTTTGCGTACCAATAAGTAAACGCTGATTAGACAATGTTGAACTACGAGGGCCTAGTGTTAGCTCTTGGATACCCTGGCCTGCTCTAGCAAATCCTCCCGTACCGTTATTAGATGTCGCATCTGTACAAATACCATAAGGTAAGCAGTACAGCTGTCTTTCTGAGCCACCAACGATTTGTGCTGTACAAGAATCTGTCGTTCCATAACTCATGTCTGGATTATATACGGTGGTATATAGGAAGTTACTGATGACTTCTGACTTACCTATGCCTTTGGTATATCTAACGTTGTTATAACCATCAAAACGGTTGAGTGGATAATACCAACCTTGGCTTGCACCTGTTCTCATAGTGTTGATCGCTGCATTTTTCTGATTCAGGGTATAACCATCAGTTGGCTGAGTACCGAGAGCTGATGGCAAAGCAGATAACTGAGCGTCACTCAAGTCAACTACATCCTGATTACCACTGGTCGTCGCAAAATCGCTTGCATAAAAGATGTTGTCCGCTTTGGTCACATCATCATCAATGATGCCATATAGTCTGTCAGATTTAGTATTATCACGTATTTTAGATAAAGGTGAGCTGCGATCACCTGAGATAGCATTCACTAAAGCAAATAATGTGTTGGTCACCGAGTTACGATAAAAGCTCACAACAGGGCGTTCATAAAAACGATAGTTATATTTTGTATTAGTCCCTGTATATGCACTTTTCAGTACACGGGTAACTCTCGTATTAGTGAACGAGCTCTCAGGCGATGCTGTCCCCGATGTAACTGGTTTTACAGCACCTGCATTGGTAAAGTCTGCACGAAATATTTGTCCACCCAAATCTGCAAAATAGATATGATCCATAAAGCCGTCATTATCACGGTCTAGGGTAGTAACACCAGCGACGATACTGTTTTTCATACTACTAACTGTTCTTGATGCAGTACTGTCGTTAGAAGCAGACCATATCAATGCTCCTGTATTGGCATTAATGATATAAACCGCATTACCTTTGGCTGAAGATTTATTCGAACAAGTACCTAGTGCTGTATCGATGACGCCAACCTGAAAACCTTCGTTTTCGTAACACGTATCATAGCCACCACCAAACACCAACACATCCGTACCAGTATCAGTCTCGCTAGTTTTTATTTTTGCTTCAGTCGGTTTTGACCATATCTGTCCCATTCTACTAAAACCTGTCGTCGCTGGAGTAATAGAAAACAGCATACTAGGGTTGTCTGGATCGTGAATATCAATACCATAAAAAGCCTCACCACCTAAGCGTAGGCCACCATAAGCAAAGGCACCTTTATTGCCAGTAGTATCAATATCAACTCTTAAGTTAGGAAAATCATATTGATAATCAGTAGTAACCAACCATGGCGCATCAATACCGAAATTTGGTGTACCTATATCAGTTTTAGTAGCATCTTTAACGAGACCAGCTGACTTAATTGAATCTTTTAGTATTTCTCTTGGGATAATAACGAATCTCTCTCTGCCACCATCCCCTGTTGCACTATAATCGTCAGCATTTACTAAGTGCAATCCACCTTCAGTAGAACCAAATAACACATAATCATCACGTTGGTCTGTTACTTTGCCATCAGCATCTAAAGTGGCAGAATAAGATACCGAAGCTGGTGTTGAGTGTATTGTTGCACCAACAACTTTGATCGGTACTGAAGCGTTAGCAGTCGTCAATGTCATGTTTTTGACAAGCGTCGCTGTACTAGGAAGAGTATCAAATCCTAAAAAGTTAAGTAACTTTCTTAAAGTATCTTCAGAATAAGTTGCTGAATCATTAAATGTAGTACTAGATAAAAGAACATTATCTAAAGTGACTTTGCCTGCACTGTTTACACCGAATTTTCTCAATACCGTAGCATCAGCATCAGTAGTATTCACAGTAGTGCTACTCAGATCTTCTACGTACAGTGATCTGACTGTAGAGACGCCTGTAGTTGGTGTATTGAGTCGTGCATAAAACCCACCAGATTCCACACTGCTATTAGCATTAGAGTAATCTCTATCTGACCATAGATCTTGTGTGTCAGGATCTAACTCTCCTGCTACATTTTCGAACAGCTTTCTGTTATTTTGACCATATAGCGTACCTTCATTTAAGCTATATTTTTTCATGTTGCCATTCCAGATCACTGAGTTTTCAGCGACCTTAGGCTGTAATGTTGGATAATATGCAACCGCAAGCTGGCTATCAGCACGATATGGATCATCAGGGATAATGATAGTACCTGATGAAGTAGAAGGTAAATTTTGGTTTAAGTCACTAACGAAAGTGATAATACTATTGACAATGTCATCTGTAGACTGTGCTGAGAAGAAACCACCCTCGCCGAAGCCACCTACACCAGGCAACTCATTATGAGATTTTTCACCCCAGTTACAAGCATTCTTTGCATCAATATCTGTAATATTTGCACAGTTGTAAAAGTCACGATTGGCTGTTACACCAGTTTTTGGATTGGTATAAGATAGATTTCTAATAACTCGGTTCGCTATCGGTTTTGCTGCATCTGTCGTTTTATCAATATCAAACACTGAGCCAAAACCAACAACTGCAGTATAAATATCTCTATCCGTACCTAAAGGATTGATCGTCGGATCGCGTAGAGCTCTAGCAAATGCGCCAACTGCCGGCATACCATTGTTAGACTCACTACCACTAGGTAGTGAATCTGACGGTATTGAAAGATTACTAATGTTCAACACTTTACTCATTACTGTTTCAGGATATGGTGCGCCATTAGGATTACCATCTGTGAGGAAGTATATCCCTCGCCCATCGCAACTAGAAGGAGATGACAGTGGACTAATATAGTTGCTGCTAGTTTTAGAAGTAGTAACAGAATCATCAAAACCACTATAAATGCCACCACCACTAGTATATAGGGTATTAGTACCTAACATGTAGGCACCGGCTTCTGCATAAGCATTTGCGGTTGGGGTACCCCCAGCTCCTACTAAGCCTGCTATCGAGGTCTTAATCAGAGTCCGCTGTGCATCGTTTACTAATGCTGCAGGTACCAGTACCTTGCCACTTCTACCGTCAGCACCTGTATAGTTGTTAAACTGGTCACTTTGTGCAGAGAACTGACCAATGCCAATAGAAACCTTGCTTGAATCTAGCTTACTACTATCCATTAAAGCAAAAATAGCATCTTTAAGACGTGTCAGGCGATCATAGTACTTACTACTTCGAGAATAATATGTATTACTCCCTTGGGTTGTAACTACATATCCGCTAACCGATGGAGCTGTTATTTGAGTCTTACAAGAACTTGTACTTGTACTACCTAAACCATTATCATCTCCGCAACGATACCAACGGTCTTTATTATCTTTCTTATAAAAGTATGTGGTTGCAGTCTCACAATAGTTTCTTGAGTATGACGGTATAGTACTAGAAGTTTCTGACCCTCTGCTAGAAGAAGAAACACCAGAAGGTAAATCACATGCGGAAACGAAAAGTTGGGAATTCATACTACCTGATGTATCTAGCATCATGGTAATGGTAGTCTTACCACCTTCAGCTGCTTTATAAATCTCTAAATCACCGATTTTTTTTCCGGCTACATCTGCCTGTGACACAGGCATCGCCATCATCGATGCCATAATAACGACTAAATACTTTAAGGGTAACTCAAGTTTCTCAGAATCAGGTAGTACGTTGCCAAGTCGTTTCATGACTTTTATCCTTGTATATATTAGAGCCAATAATTGATGTGCTAAGGTGTCACCGAGAGAACACACTGAGTATCCAGTGATCCTGATCCTGTACCAAATGGAATACATAAGGTAGCAGAAGAAACGTTCTGAACATCCGCTTGCTCATATAGCATTTTGCTTGGTGTCGTAGCCGCTAGCATGCAGTCATTTAGTGAGTTTTTTCCTGACGCTACATTAGCGCTAATGCTTGTTTTTGCAAAACAAGAACCCTCTGTATCTACAGGCTCACTATAAGATGGCAAAGCGGAAGTAACTCGAATATCAAACTGATGTTTTTCACTTGTTTTATCCTCAACTTCTTTGCCAAGAACCATATGTGCAAATGCTTCTGCATCATCAGCAGTAGGAGTTGTTGTTACGCTTACTTGCGTAACAACAGTTTGTCTTGCGCTAGTATATCCATCTGCACTTGAATAATCGCATATGCCATTATTCAAACTACTCCAGTAACCACCAGCAGCTTGTCTCACTGTTGCATTTGCCGTCAGATATTTTTTCGTACGAGGATTAAAGCAGTAGATAAACTCATTTTCTGAATTTTCTTCATTCAATAAGAAATGACCAAATACTCCTGATACACTAGTTACAGATTTATAAGCAGTAGATGTTGTGCTACCATTAACCATCGCTTCTAGTTTTTGGTTAGCACTATCAGATGACTGTAATAAAATAGTATTAATCTGATCACTGGTCGCAATCTTAAGATCTGTATTACTTTGTCTAACCGCTATAGCCCCTGCCAACATTATAAGAACCAGAAATAGTAGAACCACTACCAGCGTTGCACCTTGCTCAGTACTTCGATATGTCAAACTGATATCGACATTTTTTGCTTTCAAATTTGATGGATAGTGGTAATGAATCATTTTTGGTCTCTCTACTCAGGGTGATAAGCTAGTACTGACATTTACTACACGTGCATTACGTAGTAAAGTCGTAGCCTCATAAGTCGAACGTACTTGCTTCGTACGATTAGCATCTGTCTTTAGCTTGTTGTCTTGACCTAATAAGATAAATTCATCTTGGTCAGCACTCCCTAATACAGCCGTGCTTCCATGTACGATAATGCCTACCTTAAGAGCTGTTATTGCTGGCTTATCTGTCGTGATAGCTAGATATGCGCTGCTTGGTAGATACATCACCTGTCCGGCATTAGCGCCACTAACTTCTTGTATACCTAATAAAACTTTAAACTGATCGGCATTAACGATGAACTCCTGACCTGCTTGACCGAACTGACGTGAATCTGTTCCTGCCATCGAATCATCTATGCCGCCAGATTGATTAACACGTCCTGCATCACAGGCTAGGACTAAGTCTCTAATAACTCCCGTACTGCTCGCACCTGTCGCTTGACGTAAGAAATAACGTTCTACTACAATGTCATTCACCGCAACATCTGATCCTTCACAGTCACTCAAGGTATTGCCTGTAATATTAGTATATTGAATGGTTAGTTGATCACTGCCTACAGTAGTGTTTGAAACTCCAGTCCAACCATTAGTACCACTAGCGCTATCACCAGCTCGTCTCGTCAAATAACCAGTATCGCTATAAGTCGCTGCTGTAATACCAAGATTAGCACCTGTTAATACAATGCCACCGTTTACAGTAGTACTATCAATCTGAGTAGAGGGGTTGCCAAGATTCGCTAGTCGCATGTGTTTTTCTAGCTGCTGTAGCCCAAATACACTTGCATCCTGTAACTCGCTGCCACTCGCTTGGATACTACTGGTTTTTACATTAATTATATAAACTTGAATAACAGCAGCAGATACTATTAGACCAAGAACTAAGGAGATCATTAGCTCTATTAAAGTAAAACCTGCCTGATTGTAATGGCTATATTCACGGTTATGAGAAGATATCATCAGTAAGCCTCCATAATAAAGCACTCTGCACCATTCTTATAAGTACCATTTGCGTTGGCGCATGCATCTTCTGCAGTATTATCTAACGCAACGGTTGTGTCTCCCCAACTAGCTACAAAACACTGACGTTCTTGGTTGCCCGATGTATCTGGACAACCGCCTGGAACCATACCAACATTAATATCATTTTGGTCTGCATAAGATTTCATCAACAGTCCATCACGCGTTGCAAGCTGGTCAATAGTACAACTGTCTGCTGCTACGGGCACAGTATCTGTATTTTTTATGCAGCTGTCCTTAGTTATGCTAACACCGTCAATACTTATCGAATCCGAAGAACTATTTATGGCAGTTTTAAAAGCACTAATACCACTTGGATTAAGGCGCATTGTCTCTGCACCTCCTCTCATAATAGTCAAAGAGCGTGTGCGCATTAGGCTTTCATCTGTTGCTTTTATCGCTGACATTTGCATGGCACTAAATCCTAAAACAGCCACAGCTAGTAACAGTAATGACACCATCACTTCTATTAGTCCTACGCCTGCTTGCGTGCTTTTAGTATTCATCAACAGTTCCCAGCATTCATAGTATTAACATTAGCAATTGTAGTGAGTTCTACTTGTTTAGGTGTCTCATTATCAGACCCGCTATCACAGATCGTATATAGGACTGTCGCGCTATTATCTATTGTCTTATTTGGTTTGAAAACGATATTGGTTACAGTAGACGGTGTAATCGTCTGAGTTACCGTACTCCTGTCACTGATATCGTAGCTAGAGATATCGACATTATTAGCTTGCAGTGTAATCGTCTGAGGGCTAACAGTGTCATCATATATAACCGTTATATCTTGACGGCGGATAATACTTTCGACCTTAGCTTCTTTCAATGCAGTAAGTAGTGTCGAAGTAGTAGACTTCACACGCTGATTAGCAAACTGAGTATTCATACTAGGCACGGCAATACTAACAATAATGACAAGCACAGCAATCGTTACCAACAGCTCAATCAGAGTAAATCCGGAGCTGTTCATTCGTAAACTGATTGGTAGACTATTTGTAGATGCGTTCACATCAAATCCCTATTTATAACGGCCGTTGTCTGTCTGATGGCGATGCTAAGCTTCGCTGAAAACGTTAATCATAGACTCGTATTTTTATATCGTTTTCGCCAAACTTTTTATGTTCATAGAACATAGAACCTGCAATTTTTATTCCATAATTCTTGGTTGCTACTTAATAAGGAAGTAGTAACGGATGCGTCAACAGTACAAGCTGTCTAGGACTCGTCATTTTGTTATATGGCTTAATTTAGTAGCAAGAGAAATATTTTGTTAATAGCCAACAAATTACTATATACAGTTTTCACAATATAGCGCTAAGGTAACAAATTAGCAACATATTAGTATATTTCTAGTAGTGAAAATAGCTGTTAAGGTTGACTTCCATGTGCTAAAGCATAGGCAGACAGTAGGTAGTTGTTATGACTTTGGTTATCTAACGTGGTTGCTTTTGGTACAGACAGTACACGTCCTAACGCTTGTAAGCTGGCGCCTGTGGTCGCAACATCATCGAATAGTAATAAGCGTTTGACGGGTGGATTTTCTATCAATATAAAGGCATTGTCTAAATTACTTAAGCGCTCAGCACGCGTCAGTCCTTGCTGACTAATAGTATCGTCAACTCTCATGACGCCTTGCCACAATGGTATCCGCCAATGCTTGGACAGTTGTGCCGATAAAATACTTACTGGATCGAAACCACGTTTTACTAATCGTTGATCGGTCGTTGGCATGGCGACAATCACGCTATTACCCTGATGACAACCACGCGGCCGTGGTAACTGACGTATGGCATGCAGCAGTATTGGCAGTTTGGTTATATCTTCGTGATGTTTAAAGGCTCTAATAGCTTGACGAATCGGATAGTCATAATAGGTGGCGGCCTTAACAGATAGTGAGGTGTCAGCAGAAATATCAACCTCAAAAGGCTTAGGCAACCACGCTATACTATGATGACAGTGAGCACACAGTAGCCCTCTATTTAAGAGACGATAAGCCTGTTTCATCAACTTGGCAGAGAGAGATTTATCATTTGAAGATCTAAATACTGTATTGGTATTTAGGGCATCATTACTATTTAGCCTTGATTGGCTTTGTAACAGTTGAGACGATGGTGAACTACGATAAACACGGCATAACTGGCAACGTATATCTAAATACTCTGCCAGCCATAGCCCAGTTTGGTAAGGCGCTAATCGCCGCATAAATTACCGTAAGTAGACAAGCTATTAAAAACCGCGCCAGTCATTCAGCACAATACCGAAACCGATAGAGGTGTTTTCATGATTGTAGTCTATGATAGACTCACCATAACCTTGGAAAAGCTGCACATAACCATTAACGTTTTCTGACAATGGATAAATATAATCTATTTGAGCCGCGCCTTTATTGGTGCCTGGATTATAGCGAAGGGTTCCGCTCAAGCTTTGTTGATCAGGCAGATCATATAAGAACTTGATATCACCATAGCCCATATAGTCTTCAATATCTGGGTTGTCATCCGTACTACTACTCTCGTTATTTACTCGAGCCCATAAGCGCGGTACGATCGATAGCTTGCCCCACTCTGCGCCTGCCATCAGGTAAGCACGGTTCCATGAACGTGATAAAGGATCATCTTGTCCATTAGAATGGTGAATGGCACCAGCACCCAACATACGCAGACGCCCGCCAAATGGTAGATTGGCGGCGACAGGTTGAGTCAGGAATATTTCGGGCTGATAGTCAGTCGCACGGAATGGACGTGAGTTATCTTCGTTATAGACCTGCCAATGCGACTCTTGTGTATAACCAAACCATAAATCAGCATTGCTATCGAATAAATCTTCTGCAACTTTAGATTTCAAAGATATCTGGAACTTTAGCTCAGATTCCCTTACATCATTAGAAGTGAAAGACTCTGTGTTCCGCGTTGGTGTGCTTGGGTTTAAATTAGGATCAAAAGTATAAAATAGCGGTAATAGATAAGTCGGTCGATACGGTCTTACGGTCCAAGTCCCGCGCTCACTATTTTTATCTAAATCATAAGATAAGCTCAGTGGTGTATATCTTTCGATATCAGTCTGCGTGACACCTATATTTGATAAAATCTGTGCCTCACTATTAGTGTCATCTTCTGTTTCTACGCTGTTGTTTTTCTCCAAGTTGCTTTTTGCGAGTCGTTGATTGCTCACTAAAATAGTATCTGCATCTTCAACCGTCGTACCACTCATAGCCGTTTCATCCTCAGCAAATACCACTTGTGGATTGCCTGAAATCGTACTTTGAAAGGTTTTTGCCAAATCTACAGGCTGTTTGGTCGTGGTGTAGCTCGGTGTTTTACCTTGGTCAGCCACTTTATCGAAACAGGCCAAACGTGCGGCACTGTTCTGCACTTGAGTACAATCAAAAAACAACTTCGCCTGCTCAGCAATAAACTCTTTGCTCACTACTTTGCGATTTTGTTCAGCCGTATCTGATTTTGTTGACTGCTCATCTATACCTTGTGGTATTTCAGAATCTTCATATTCAAATGCTATCTCTGGTATTGGCAACTCATTATAATTTTGCGTATTGTCGGCAGCATGCACCTGCACTGTCAAGCAAGTTAACGCTATTCCGATAGCAATATTCAGATGATGTTTCTCTGTTTGAAGTAAGATATTTTTTCTCGCTTTGGTAAGAGGCATAGATGGGCGCTGTGCAGTGATATGGGGAAACATAAGTATCCTTTGTCTCACTGGCATCATCGCCAGCAAGTATATGAAGTAATGAATATGACCATTAGCGTCATCGCTAAAATAGAACAAGACCAATGATATTCAGGTATAAAAGTCCAAAAATCTCATTGGAAATGCGTCTTTAGCATTGTTGCTTTATTGTAATGAAAATATGGATATTATACTAGCGTTATCGCTTCATAATACAAATGTAGATATGAATAAAAGATGTTAAACCAAGTGCTTAGTCTCACTATGATAGACAATTCTTAAGCACATTAAAAAAGCCAATATACTATCACCATAGTATATTGGCTCTTTCGGATTATTAAGCCTTAGCAAAAGACTTACCCATATTGTTAAGTATGAGCCATTAAATATGAACTATTAATGATCAATTATTAAGCATCGTCAATGTCTGCTCAAACTCTGAACGACCAATTTCACCTACTTGTTGATTGACCAGTTGACCATCCTGATAGTACAGTAAAGCAGGTGGGCCAAATAACTTATAGCGTGCCAAGATAGCTTTAGAGTCAGCCGTAGTCTCAGTGATATCAAGTTTGACCAATTGCCAGTCTTGCATCTGTACAGGACGATTATGGAACAAATTCTTGTCCATAATACGACATTCTATGCACCACTCAGCGGTGACATCTACTATGACTTTTGGATTGGCAGCGATAATGACATCTAACTCAGCCAAAGTAGTGACAGTCTGATCCGTTACATTATTAGCAGCTGGCTGACTCGTCGTTGATTGTGTCATCGGTGCCGCACTCAATGACGCAAGCGGATGTAGACTATCATCGTTACCTAACGCTGCACCTACCATCAAACAAGCTGCCCAAATACCTGCGAGCAAACTTAATGCTTGCGTGAGCATTCGACCTTTACCCAACCAGCTCCATGCCCACGTTGCTACTACCATGAACCATAGTGCCCACACTATCAGCATCACTGGCGATATAAAGACTCGTTCAATTAATAATAGCGCCACAGCAAATAGTAGTAAGGCAAAACCTTGCTTGACCCAATTCATCCACTCGCCAGCTTTCGGCATGATTTTACCTTGAGTTGCACCGATTAGAATAAGCGGAGCCGACAAACCAAACCCAAGCATAAATAAAGCAGCGAAACCGAGCAACGGACTACCAATAGTAGACACCGCTAGCAGCGCACCGAATAATGGTGCAGAGACACAAGGTGATACGACTAAAGCTGACAAGAAGCCAGCGACCAAACTACCACCTGTACTACCAAGCTTACTATCACCTGCTTGGCTCAACCCTTGCATTTTGCTACTAATGCCTCGTGGCAATCGGACACTAAACACCCCTAGCATATAGAGCGCTAGTAAAACGAAGACGATCGCAAAACTGATTAGGATGATGGGGTTTTGTAGCCAACCAATAATGCCCAATGACTCACCGAACACCGCAATGACAGCACCCAAAATACCATACGCAGTCGCTACACCGATGGCATAACTGGTGGTTAAGATAACGCCACGTTTAACCGTTGGGTTCTCTTCACGAGCGACAATATTGGCAACGATAGGCAGCATAGGTAATACACATGGTGTCAAAGCCAAGCCAAGCCCTGCTAAAAACAGTAAAATCAGTGCCAATCCAGGATGCGTTCCTAAACCAAAAGGATCGCTATCGACGACACTATTGGCGGGAGCTACTGTATTACTTTGAGCGTTAGCATTGTTAGCCGTGGTCTCTCCATCTGCTCCGGAAATAGTATTAGTCGCTGTCAGCTCGCTGTCTAGCGAGCCTTCATCTAGCAAGGCATAATCAATAACCTCATCATCTGCTTGTGCTTGCCCTGCTTCAGCATTGTCTGTATCAATATCATTTTCAGACACCTGTGAACCAGCTGCCAGACTAACGTCAGCTGCTAAATCAACATTAGAAGTATCAGTGCTACCTCCTACAGACTGTGGCGTTGTAGCAGCGATATTAATAGTCGTGTTAATTTTTTCAGGTGGATAGCATAGTCCTGCCTTAGCACAACCCTGCCAACCGATAACGACAGCGGCATTGTCTAAATTATTTCCACTCTTATTCGTCAGAGTCGTGGTTGCGACCATATTGATCTGATCAAATACAGGTACTTTTCCAAAGGTAGGATCATCAATCAGCACAGGCTTCTGACTAAAGGTGAACGGTGCTGCTGTCACTCCATCAGGCAGTGTTAACTTGATTTTATCTTTATAAACATAATGCGCAGGCGTGATATCGAAATTAATGGCTAAGCGTGTACCACTACCCGTGGCGGTAGTATCCGTAATGACTTGAAATGCTTCATCGACTGGTAGGAATTTTGGCTGCGCCGCACTCTTACTATTGCCAAACAAGTCACCCAATCCAGCTGCTTGCGTCGTCATGGACGTCGCTGCCAACCCAGTAGCCACTACACCAGTAGGCAATAAACCTGCGAATAATGAGCTACTGCTTATCGCAAATGCTATTAGGTAGGACTTCTTAGCAGGACGGCTTAGCGTTAGCGATGACGGGTTTTCTTTTGCCTTAATCGACATGAATGGCTACCTATTTATGACCAATATTCTATAGTTGAATTCAAATAATTTCGATACAAGAAAACCGAGTGCAAGTTATACGTTAGTATGCTTAGCGAGGATGACGATGTAGCGGATTTATATGTTTATGACTATGTTTACGACCAAGAGTTAAATCGACTTACTCACTATCTAACAGCGATATCGACGGTGGTTTTTACCTTTTCTGGTGGATAACACAGTCCTGCCGTGGCACAGCCTTGCCATCCAATCACAACTGGCACATTCTTAGCACCTTTACCATTATTCGTGGTCAGCATCGTAGTGGCCACCATATTTCTTTGCGTAAATACAGGTACCTTACCAAAGGTCGGATCATCAATTGAGACAGGGGATTGACTAAAAGTAAACGGTGTAGCGCTCACGCCTTTAGGGAAATTCAAGGTTAATTTATTCTTATAGACATAATGGCCTGGTGTGATATCAAAATTAATCGATAAGCGCGTGCCTTTAGATGTCACCTTAGTACTACTCACCACTTGAAAAGCTTTATCAACGGGCAAAAACTTTGATTTGGTATTACTGTTACTGAACAACTCACCTAAGCCAGCGGCCTGCGCACTCATGGATGTCATTGACAATCCAGCCATTAATGAAGCACCCATAACGGTAAATGCAAGCAAATAAGATTTGTTAGCCGGACGCTTTAGTATTGCGGCTGATGTTGACGTTTGGATTGACATGAATGGCTACCTTTGATTGCTACTTTTAATGACTGATGAGGAAAACCTAGACCGGCTTTCTTGTATCCAAATTATTTGAAAATGACTGTCTCATACAAAGTTTTATAACGTAAAGACTCTATATAACGGCTTTTATTTTATCTCTTGATAAAAAATATCAACCAATAATTGTCTTATTGATTGATTTTGAGCGATGACTCATTTAAATAGTCAAGCGTCCCGTCTATACGTTATTATTCTAGTATACCTCTGTGCTGATACTCTTGATAAGAGTAAGTAGCATAATGGCTAATTTCTATAACAATAACTTTTGGATAATAATGGTTGTTCAAAGAAAGCCCACTATAGCTTGATGACTGGTTTTACCATAGTAAAAATGTGACTCAGTCAATAATATACAACAGTAAGCAAATATTAAGAAAGCTAAGGTAAAATTTAGAGAAGCAGCTATAGTAGATATTTTATAATCAAAGATTGGCTTAAATGTACAGCCTTAACGCTCGCTCCAACCAGTCAAAATCTTTGGCAATTTCAGTTAAAGTAGAGCGCCAAAGGATAATATAGCCATACTCAATAATAATATCTAACGATAAATTTGAGAGAGTCAAAACTTAAAGAAGTGGCGTAGAGTCGCTACTATCTGGCATTATGCCTTGCAATAGCAGAACATCTAAATGCTGTTGTTGCAGTTTTTTGTCGAAATCATTTACTTCTGCAATTAACATTCTTTCGATGCGCTTATCACTGGCAAACACACTTAATCGCGCACAGATAACCGCCAGTTGATAGATACGTTTTTTACAATATCCATCCAACCCTTGCAGCAGCCTGACCATATGCGGGGTCTCGAGACTGGCATAATCATAATCTGCAACGACCTGCTGACCGAGTGCTGTAACACCGTAGCTGATAGACAAATGAGCACAGAAATAACAGCTAAATAAGTAACCAACGACATGCCCAATATAATAGCCGCGGTCGTAGGTAAAGCTACTCACACCAAAGTGGCCAAGCACATAGCTATTAAGACTGCCTTGATCACGAATAGGTTTACCATATTTTAGCTTACCTACAGTTGCAAAACATAACGGGTTGCGACCATCTTGGGTAGTCAGCTGCCACCCTGCTGGTTGTTGGGCTGGCATATGACGGATAATATCGGCGATGATATCATCAACCACATGTAACTGCTGCCAAAGACGCTCTAACCCATCCGTATCCATCAGACCACGCTTATCAAGCTGTTGAGCGAGTAAATACTGCTGATGCTCTGCAAACTGTAGCTTGAGCGTTTGTACCAGATAAGTCGGACGTGTGCTGGCAGAAGCCATATATAGCAGTCGGGTACGCTCGTGCTGAGCCTGATAGAGCGCCACTCGTTGTTCAGCGATATTATTCTGGCTGTCAGCAGGTTTTTGCGTCGTCGAATGGCTATGAGCAAGTCCAGTAGATGAAGCTTTAGACGTTACTTCTGTCTCTGACCCTTCAGCTGCCATTTCTTCTGAATTTGGTAACGTAAACAGCGCTAGTAATGTTGCCTTATCAAGTGGCTCGACTATGTTGTCTTGTTCCGTACTTTCTACCAGGCATGGGTTATCCTCAACCTTGTCCGTAGCGTTACTTGTACTTATATTGCTTTGTTTTTTAGCAGAGGCAGCAGAGCCTTTTTGGTTATTGGCTTGTGCACTTGGCTTTGCGGTCGGTTCAGTCATAACATACCATCAGCAGCAAAAATAAACATCATCTAGACCATACGATATTCCTGCCATACAGTGAAATATCATACGCTAAAAATAAGCACGTACGCCTAGATAATTCATTACTCCATAGTACCTGAACATGAGCACATTGTCAGCCATACATCGTCAAAACATCAGGCGTAACAGTCAGATAAAAATTCTCTATCGACATCTCATTCATCATGGTTAAACATAAAAAAAGCGCTAAAGGCACAGTGGTGCCCTTAACGCTTTTAACAAAAATGAGTACAGTGATCGCAAGCTAAGCCAGTATTCTTTTTTGATATTGCTGACGATACACTTTAGGGGACACCCCATAAACGCGCTTGAATGCCTGGCTAAAGGTCGAGTCTGACGCATAGCCAACCAGTGAACTGATACGGCTGATGCTGTTTTGCTGTAAGCGCAAATAGCGTGCCGCCAAGCGCAGGCGATAATCGATCAGATAGGTCAACGGCGGCATCCCAACTGTATCTTTGAAACGTTGTGCAAAGCTTGAGCGTGACATACCCGCTACTTCGGCGAGATTATGAATCGTCCAACTTTGGCTTGGGTCTTCATGCATCGCGGCCAATGCTTTGGTCAGAAATGGATCTTTCATTGCCTTGAGCCAGTTTTCTGTGGCCTCAGGTAGGCTTTCAATATACACACGTAAGCACTCAATCATCATAATACTTGCCCAATGATTGATAACCGCAGTCTTGCCCATGCGTTCACTCTCAGCTTCTAGTGTTAAGAGCTTAATCTCGACATCTATGACTTCGAACCTACCATCGGCTGCATCATTAATTTCAGGCAAAATGGGAGGCAGTACAGATAATAAGGGACGGATCATTTCTTTATCGTATTTGCATTCAATCAATATCAAAGATGAATTGGGATCACCGTTACCATTGATTTCAAGCGTATTACTTTTACAATTAGGTAGTAAATCATCCAACGATTCTGCAGCATCACCATGATGGTTCAACGCGTAGCTGACATGCTTATGCGCATTAGGAATCATAATCATATCACCAGCATGTGCCTGCCGCAGACCATTACCAACGTCAATGCAAAAACTACCAGACATGACCAAATAAAATAAAATCGTATCTTGCCGAGTGATTGAGTAAGACCAATTACCAGTACCATTCAGGCGATAATATTTGGTTTCGAACAAATGCACATTTTGTAACAGTACACTCAATGCATCCATCAGTTACCCCTTCTATAATATAAAATCAGTCGCATCGTATATAACAGCTGTCTTTAAAACCTTATCATAATGCACAACTTAAAAACTTATCTTTATTGGCTTATATAAGAGCCATTAAGGAATAATAAAAAAGGCACAGAGACAGGTCGCTTATACAGAAGACTTGTTATTAAAACAAATTCTATAGACGCAAAAAATTGCCAAAAGAGGCATAGGCTAATTATTTATATGGGGTTTATAAAAAGGTAGAACTTGAAATACTAAAGAAGAGTAATGCAGAAAAAAATTGGGGCGACTGATGGGACTCGAACCCACGACAACCGAGATCACAACCCGGGGCTCTACCAACTGAGCTACAACCGCCATAACTATTGCCTGATGAGGCAAAATTTTCAGGCTAAATGGTGCGCCTGGCAGGATTCGAACCTGCGGCCACCTCCTTAGAAGGGAGATGCTCTATCCAGCTGAGCTACAGGCGCTCTTAGAGGACTTTTATACATTAAAGTCAGTTCTAAATATACCAGAAACTAAACCATTATACATAAAAAAAAGCCTGTAAGGCTCTTAAAAATAGATGGTCGGAGTGATAGGATTCGAACCTACGACCCTCTGGTCCCAAACCAGATGCGCTACCAAACTGCGCCACACTCCGAAAATTTCTATTATCACGATAGTTTGTTGCTTAACTTGTTATCAGAAATACTGCTAACTCGTTAATGTTCCTCGCTATCGAGGTGCACATATTAAGCGGAAACGGTGGTAGTGTCAACACTTATTTTTGATTAATTTAAAAAATTTCTAAATTATTTCAAAAACACCTACTTTTCATCAAAACAGCTTAAACAAAAAGTCTTTCCTACGACGGCGCTAACCATCGATAGCGCCATTATACTCGATTCAAGGCCGAACACAAGCGCTCGTTTATCGTTCCAGTAAAGACATTAAATGGCATGATCCATAACTGAGCAGAATTCATATTATTATCAATATCTTGATCATTCAGAGACCGTTGACTAAGTGCTATCGGTTGTCTCTCATCACCTTGTACAGGATAGACCAACCAGACCTGATCTGCTTGGTAAGCCTGCGCATAACTGGTCAATTGATAAGCGTCACTGGCACTAATGCTCGCTGCGTGGGATAAATGCTTCCATTTAATATCGATGACATGACTATAGCTACCTGACGGGCTAATGTGAGAAGCTGCTCCTGTATTGTCCTGACCTTGGTGGGTATGGGTATCGGCATGAGTATCAGTATCAATCGCTGTCTTATATATAAGTAAATCAGGTCGTATGGACAAGCAGGCCTGCCCTTTTGTATCACTCAGCCAGACGCTTTGCGCTTGATATAGTGGTCTATAATTCGGACTTACTTGGCTAAACATTGAGGCGACACGCTGACTGACCCATTGCTCAAAGGCTTGATTCATGTCAATCAATAGGCACAATCGTGGTGATACTTGTTTATGTTTGGATGCTTTATTGGGATCAATCATGTGACCCGTTTCGGTATTTGACTGTTGCAATAACCAATAAGCCAAGTCCACCAGCTGCTGCATCGTCTGTAATTTTTGCATGTGAAGTGGCAGCACTGCTAGTTGTTGCTTTGCCTGATGATACATCGAGTCGAGCCGTTGCATCTCATGTTGGCTGAGCACAGGTATTGGTTGCCACGCTTGCAAAGATTTAGGTGCCATTGATTGACTTACTAGTGGACTTAATAGCACCAAAGCACTTTTAATCAATCGATTACCTAGCATGTCTTGACTCAGCACACTGCTCTCACAGACGAACTTATGCGGCTGCATGCTGTTATGGCGCAGCTGCTCTTTGATGAGTAGTCGACCTTGTAGCGATGCTTGGTTGTGAGTTTGCGACTGATAATGCTTGGTCGGTTGGTGCTGTGTCAATCGCTGCAAAAACTGCGTGACCAGCCAATCTGATAAAGGCAATGCGGCTATCGGTAGTGACGTAAGCTGAGTACTGATCTGGCCTAAATTTTTTGTATGAGGCAGTTTATTGCGGGTTCGATCACTATTACCAATCAAATCAGACATCATGCCTTGCACCCATTGACGGGTTTGTGCGAGATTGCTGTCTTGAATAGACGGATTAAGCTTTGGCAATATCTCGAGTACCATACCACTAGGCAGGAGAATGATACCGATATAGTGCCCGACTTTCAGCTGCCACTGCCCTTGCTGACGTTTGATGCTGAACACCGAGAATTCTTGTGCCATCAGCCAGTGAAAATCAGCTATCTGTAAGAAACTATCAGCCGTTAGGCGCTGATGCTCAAATACAGTGATAACATTAGCATTAGGCGCTCCAATACTCCTACAATTAATACTATTGCTTGTGATGCTCTGATTTCTTCCATTGCTATTTATCAATTTCTGAAAACCCAATTAATATAAACGCTGGAAAACGGCAGGTTTTATAAACTCGCCTATCTTGGCAATAAGGTCGCTATTAATTCTATAGCTACCTGTATTGACTGACTGATCGAGAAATAAGTTATGCCCTGAAAACATCTTATTTTGTGCAGCTAGACTATTTTGATTGGCGACCTGAGCATTTGACTCGTTTGTCATCAGTGCTTGGCCATCTTGAATAAACTGTGTGCTTATTGGCTGCTGCTCATCTTTAAAAATATATTGCAGCATAGTAATTTGTCCGCCCGTTGCTTGCGCCAATTGCGGAATAATTTGTTCGACTAGTACGCCTTGTAGCTGCTCAAGGGTCGTCACTGAAAATAAGAACGCATGACCCAATTGCGCATCCGCCCCTAACGTCTGAATAATGCGATGATTTAAACCTGTTAATAGTCTGGCCAAGTCTATGGTATCGGCTTCATTATGTTCTGCTGTATCAAGCGTTTCTGAGCTTTTACTAAGACTGATAATCGGTAATAGCTCAGGCTGTGGTGGACAGTCAATAAAACGAAAGCGACGACGTAGCGCCATGTCTAGTGGTGCTAAAGAGTGGTCTTGGGTATTCATGGTCGCATAAATATCGACATTGTCAGGGACACTAAAAGTACGTCCAGAATAAGCCAGATTCACCGTCATGGCATTTGCCATACCCGTGCGTTTATCGGGTTCGATTAGACTGAGTAGTTCGCCAAATACTCGTGACACGTTGGCACGGTTGATTTCATCAATCAGCATGGCATAACGCTGTTTGGGATTATTTGCCGCGCGTTGACATAGCTTTAAAAATGCCCCATCTTGAATCGTATAACTCATTTGAGATGGACTGTTGTTAGCATTATTTGACTGACCAGAAGCCACCATCACAGGACGAATGCCTTCAACGAACTCTTCATAACCATAAGCCTGATGAAAACTTACCATGCTAAAACGCTGCTGACTGAAAGCTTGGTTTTGACTGGTGCCATTGTCGCGCTTTGCCTGCTGAAACTCTTCTAATTGCTGCGATAAACCCGTTAATAACTCCCTACTCTCTGGTAATAAATACCATGCGCCACTGTTGTCTTTATCAAAGTAAGCTTGGCCAGCACGATTTTTATAACTTACGGTGTCTGAGCTAGTAGGAGTATGCATTTGCAGCACAGACCAAGCCGTACTGTTTAAGTGTTTCTCTCGCTCATTCTGCGATGCCTTGGCGACAAAAAACTCATGACTGACAATTTCAGGCACCTTGACCAAGTCTTGATTTTTGGATTGCAAATCTAAGAATATTAGACAGACGACATCTCGCCAGCTGAGCGCTTGTAACAGCTGTACTAATAAATCATTAGGATTGGCTCGAGGTAGGTAGTCTGTATATTGCTTAGCAATTTGTAGCAATCGATAGGTTTTACCCGTACCAGCAACACCTGTATAAATAATATTGATTGGCTTATGAGTTGATGTGTCGGGCATAGCGTTATCCAGCATATAAGGGGTACGTGAGAAAAATAAATAAAGTACGCTAAAACGGTGTCATTATAGCGTGACGCTTCACATGCCATCTAGCAGCATTATTTACAACAACACTGCTGCTAGCCAAACTATTTCTAGTGTCCAAAATATCTCCATATCAGTGTTGTTTTATAAGCGCATCAGTTCATTCTAATAATGGTCGGACATCAGCAGTTAATGTAACATAGTGATATAGCGGCTTACATAATACTCTGTATTTTTCCGCTATGATGATACACGCTAATACTCAAAATCTCATTCAACGCATCTAAGTTAAGGAATTTTGTATGTCAGGTTTATTAAAAAAACTCCCCACCAAGCTGACCAATAAATTGCCAGCTAAAATATCTGACAACACAAGATTGCCAGTCGACAAGCCAACCAGCACACTCAAGCCAATCAGCAACCAATTCACCAAACTGTTATCAGTGACTAAATACTTGCCTGCCGGTGCACGATCGAGCATCTTGTCCAAAGCCTTTGGCAAAGTCGTGCCATATGTCGGCACGACAGGCGTCTATTATGAAACGGTCAATCCCAATCAGGTGGTTGTCAGTTTAAATAACACCAAGTCTGTACAGAATCACATTGGTTCCATTCATGCAGTGGCCATTACCTTATTGGCTGAAACGGCCACTGGATTTATCTTGGGTTTAAACCTGCCCTCTGACCGCGTGCTATTAATTAAGTCTTATTCGGTTAACTTTTATCGCCCCATTAAAAAAGGTCAAATTGCTGCGGTAGCCAGTTTATCTGATGAGCAGCGCTTAGATATCTTAAATACGCCAAAAGGTGAAATGGTTATACCTTGCGTGATTCATGACCGTGAGTCTGACAGCAACCGTGACCCAATCGTGGTTGAGATGACATGGGCTTGGATACCCAAATCTGAGCTAGAGGCACGTCGTCAAGGCAAAGCGAATGAAAAAGCTGCAGCAGTTGCTACAGAGTCTCCGGCAGAAACAGACACTGAGCAAAGCAGTCAACCCGTGGTAAATGACGAAGCTGCTAAATAGCCAATAGTGCATCCCGACTCAATTAAATATGATGCGCTGTACACTTTTTATATCTGTATAGCGCATCGTTTTAATAGTTGATTGAAGTTAGCACTTATATAACTAGCAACAATATTCTCTACTTAGATCCTCTAACGTCTTATCTGCTTCTAGAACATTCTGTAGCCCATATCGAATACCCACTGAAGCCTTCTGACATGTACACCCTTCTAACCCCTACTCAACAGTATTACGGCACATAGCCCGTCGCAACGTATGATTCATAAGTACCACTTCTATATATATCACTGCTATATACGCCCCTACTATAGATGCCACTGTACATATTGTCGTATGCCTTGATAAAGTTGATGATAAAAGACACGGGTTGCTTAAATCGTTAAACTGGGTAAAGATTGTCTGTAAGCGCGCATGAGTTTGTTATAATAACATTTTGTTTTTCGTGAGTAGCAAGGCTCCGACTTTGGATGCTCCCTATCTTGTCTTTATCATCATGATGAGAAGCTGTCGCCTGCCATAAACTACTGCCTACGATGAATAACTTTTACTATCGAACCAACTCTTCGTTTGTTACCTTTGTTCGCCCGCTATTAGGATTATCCTTATGTCACAACAAGCCGCTATTTCTACTACCAGCCCTACACCACTTTCACAAGATACGTTTACTGTAGGCAGTCGTACATTCTCTTCACGATTGTTGGTTGGCACTGGTAAGTATAAAGACATGACCGAAACTGGTGCTGCTATTGCGGCTTCAGCAGCAGAGATTGTCACGGTTGCTATTCGCCGAGTCAATATCGGTCAGAACAGTAATGAGCCGAACTTGCTGGATGTAATTTCACCTGATAAGTACACCATATTACCCAACACTGCAGGCTGCTTTGATGCCGAAACTGCCATTCGTACTTGCAAGCTGGCGCGTGAGCTATTGGGTGGGCATAACTTGGTTAAGCTTGAAGTATTGGGCGATGAAAAAACGCTTTATCCAAACGTAATGGAAACGTTAAAAGCCGCCAAAGTATTGATTGATGATGGTTTTGAAGTGATGGTCTATACGTCAGATGACCCTATCGTCGCACAAGAATTAGAAAGCATGGGCTGTGTCGCTATTATGCCGCTAGGCAGTTTGATTGGTTCAGGTCTTGGTCTACTCAATCGTCATACGCTTAGCTTGATTATTGAAAACGCTAAGGTACCTGTACTGGTAGATGCAGGCGTCGGCACTGCTTCTGATGCAGCACTTGCGATGGAGCTTGGTTGTGATGGTGTACTGATGAACTCTGCGATTGCCAATGCTCAAAACCCAGTCATGATGGCACATGCTATGAAGCATGCCATGTGGGCTGGTCGCGCAGCATTCTTAGCAGGTCGTATGCCGGTACGTAAAATGGCAACTGCTAGCTCGCCACAAACCGGATACTTTTTTCAGTAAAACATCTAGCAACACGTCTCAAAGTCTATGATAAAACAATAAGAAAAAACGACGTCAGACGTAAATAAGCACTTAGGGATTTTGAACATTCTACTATTGGCAGCGACTAGTGGTAGATGTTCAACATAACCTAATCTCTGTTTCATTGAATATTTAGCTTCATTAAATACTTGGCTTCATTGAATACCTACCAATGATAGTTTCTCATTCAACGTACTATCAATTCACAATAAAACTATGACAGCGTTAACCTTACTTTAAGTATTACCTATACACTTATGCTTAATCGCTTTGTCCCACTTTTAAATTTAACTAAACACATCGTCATAAAAGGATTTATTATGCGACTTCTCACAGCAGTCGACCAATTGTTTTTGCTTCTTGAGTCGCGTAAACAACCTATGCATGTGGGTGGTTTGTTTTTATTTGAAGTACCAGATGCGGCTGATAGCGACTTTGTCTATCAGCTGGTCAAACAAATGCAAGACTCTGATGTACCGCCAAGCTTCCCTTTTAATCAAGTATTGGAGCATATGGCATTTTGGCAAAAAGACAAAAACTTTGATGTCGAGCATCATCTTCATCATGTTGCACTACCAAAACCTGCACGGGTACGCGAGCTGCTCATGTATGTCTCAAGAGAGCATGGACGTCTTTTGGATCGCGCGATGCCTTTATGGGAGTGCCACGTGATTGAAGGCATTCAGCCAGAAAACGAAGGGGATCCTGAACGTTTTGCTTTATATTTCAAAATTCATCATTCTTTGGTAGATGGCATTGCTGCCATGCGCCTCGTTCAAAAGTCTTTATCGCAGTCACCCACTGAACCAGTGACACTGCCAATCTGGTCTTTAATGGCACGTCATCGCAACCACGTCAACGCCATACTCCCTTCGAAAAGATCTATCAGACGCATTATTAAAGAGCAGATATCTACCATCAAGCCTGTGTTCACAGAATTGCTAGACAATCTCAAAAATTCTGGCGATGATGGCTATGTCGGCACTTTTGATGCGCCCATGAGTATTTTGAACAAGCGTATCTCTGCATCACGGCGTATTGCAGCGCAGTCTTATGATATTCAGCGCTTTAATGATATTGCCGACAGATTAAAAATAAGTAGAAATGATGTTGTTCTAGCAGTTTGCGCTGGTGCTATCCGTCGCTATTTAATATCGATGGATGCGTTACCTAGTAAGCCACTAATTGCCTTTGTACCTATGTCGCTGCGTACAGATAACAGCGTATCGGGTAATCAGCTGTCATTTGTATTGGCCAACCTAGGCACTCATTTAGACGATCCATTGCGTCGGATACAGCTCATACATCGTAGTATGAACAGTGGTAAGCGCCGCTTTCGCCGTATGAACCAAGCACAAGTTATCAACTATAGTGTTATCGCCTACGCTTGGGAAGGTATCAATCTAGCAACCGGTCTATTCCCGAAAAAACAGGCTTTTAACCTCATTATCTCCCACGTACCTGGTTCTGAGAAACCTCTATATTGGAATGGTGCGCGCTTGCAATCTTTATATCCGGCTTCTATCGTATTCAACGGACAAGCGATGAACATTACCTTAGCCAGTTATTTAGATAAGATTGAGTTCGGTATTGCAGCTTGCAGTAAGGCCCTGCCTCACGTACAAGACATGCTCGCGCTGATAGAAGAAGAATTGACGCTGTTAGAAACGACCAGTAAGACGCTTGAATTTCAGGGTATAACCGTCGGCAGTAAAAGCGATGAGACAACAAAAAAGCTGGCTCCTTAACGGAACCAGCTTTTTATTGTCAATACTTTTAAGTATTGCTACTTATACAGCCTCGCCCCAACTCGGAACGACTACTTGCATCAACGGCTTCAACAGTTTGATGTTACAAGCAAAAATAGAACCTGAAGTCATCGAGTTGTGCGCGCCTGTATGATCGACAACCACACCACGTGCCTCAGTGACGATAAGCTCACCAGCAGCGATATCCCACGGCTTGATAGACATCTCGAAATAACCATCGAAACGACCAGCAGCTACATAGCATAAATCCAATGCTGCAGACCCTAAACGACGAATTTGACCACCCGCTTCAGAGACTTTCTGTAGGCTTTCAAAATGCTCTTTCGCATAAGAAATCACTTCACCATTGCGCTTACGCTCAAGCGGATGACCCGTAGTAAATAGGCCACCATCAAGCGTTTTTCGTTCGCTCACTTGCATACGGCGATTGTTCAAGCGCGCGCCTTTACCGCGGCTAGCAGAGAACATCTCATCACGGACTGGATCATAGACCACGCCATGTTGAGTAACGCCTTTATGCTGTACAGCAATCGATACGCAGAACTGCGGTACGCCATGAACGAAGTTTTTGGTGCCATCGAGCGGATCGATAATCCAGCACCAGTCAGCGTCTTCGCCGCGACCTTCTTGCATACCAAACTCTTCACCCAAAAACGAATGATTCGGATAGCTGGCTTTTAGCGTCTCAATCGTCAGCTCTTCACTGAAACGATCAATACGTGTGACCAATCCATCAAGTCCTTTCGACTCGATATCCAATTCGATTTTGTGGCGGTTTTGATGCGCATATAAAATCTCTTTACCAACTTTTTCAGCAGTACGCGCTGCGATGACGACCATGGGTTCCATAAATAACCTATTTGCTTGATGAATGAATATAAAAAATAAGACTAACTTTGTGCCCACAACATGCCGATTAGACTAGCCGCATCACACCACATCTATGCGATTAAAAAAACGTGTCTTTTATAAATGAAAACTTATAAACGACAACCGCATTATACTAAAATTGTTCGATAAAAACGAAAAAACCATTACGTTCGCCAAACCAACCCATATTTTGGTGGTCATCACAAACTGCGCAAGTTGTAAAAAAGTCAGCACCTACGGCTAAGCAGGCGTTAGCTCTATCTATCGAGCTTTTATCTGTTCAAACTAATATCGTTAACTTTAAATCAATTTCGACCATACTATTTATAACAACCCAGCTTATAGCAACATGGCTTATGACAATAACTGAAGAAGCTGCTTACTCACACCGTCGACACTCAAACCGCAATCAGCCAGTTGCTCAGATTGGGAACCGTGCGCAATGAAGCGATCAGGAATGCCCATATTAGCAATAACTGGACGAGTACGCTTAAAAGCAGCTGACTCATTGAGCAAATACTCATTGACCGCACTACCCGCGCCGCCAGTAATTACATGCTCTTCTAGAGTTGCAATATGAGTAATGCCTTTTGCCAATAGTGCTTCTAATAATCCAGTGTCTAAAGGTTTTACCCAGCGCATATTCACCACATGCACTTGATACTCTAATTCTGCATCATCATTGACGATAGCTTCTGCTGCGTGCTGAGCCGTGGTCATCATCGTACCAAATACCAATAATGCGAGCTTTTTCGCCGCATCATTAGGGCCTAATACTGACTCTACCACAGCTTCACCGATTTTATAAATTTGTGCTGGCTGTTCGATAGTCGCGCCCGTACCCACACCACGTGGATAGCGCACAGCCGTGCATCCTTCGTAGTCATAACAAGTATTGAGCAGATGGTAACATTCGTTTTCATCTTTTGGCGCTGCAATCACCATGTTAGGCACACAACGTAAAAATGCAAAATCAAATACACCAGCATGCGTTGCGCCGTCTTCACCAACTAAACCTGCTCGGTCGATAGCGAATGTTACGTCTAAATTCTGCAACGCAACATCATGAATCAGCTGATCATAGCCACGCTGCAAAAACGTTGAATAAATCGCGACAATCGGTTTGACACCTTGAGTTGCCATGCCCGCTGCTAACGTGACCGCATGCTGTTCCGCAATCGCCACATCAAAAAAACGTTCTGGAAAATGACGAGCAAAATCGATCATTCCAGAGCCTTCTTCCATAGCAGGTGTAATGGCAAGTAGCTTGTCGTCTTCAGCTGCTTTATCACACAAAAACTGGCCAAAAACTTGCGAATACTTGAGCGCTGGCTTATCTACTGACGCCTTTGCTACTGAAGTATCTGCTGCTTTTGTATTTGTTTCATCATCTTCGACAGGCAGTTTGCTAATCGCATGATAGCCGACGGGATCTAATTCAGCTGGCGCAAAGCCTTTACCTTTGGTGGTGTAAATATGAACCAGTACTGGACCTGATACTTGCTTGGCAAGTGACAATACACGCAACAGCTCAGGGATATTGTGCCCATCAAATGGACCAAAATAGGTAAAACCAATCGCTTTAAATAAATTGTCTTCTAGCTGCGGGACATCGCGCATTTCTTTGTGGCGCTTACGGCGATCAAATCCCTGCATATCAGGACGAAGACGCAGAACAGGCTCGCCTGCCTCAGAGATATCGACCTGATATCCTGATTCCCATAGCATAGCTAAATGCCGTGGAAATCCACCAATAGAGCAAGATATCGACATATCATTGTCGTTCAAGATGACTAGCAAATCAGCGTCTTGCTGTACTGCGTCATTCATGGCTTCAAATGCCATGCCGCCTGTCATCGCACCATCGCCAATAATACAGGCCACTGTTTGTGTACGGCCTTGATAGCGCAGCGCTAAGCTCATGCCTAGACCCGCTGAGATTGAAGTCGATGAATGACCAACACCAAAGGTATCGTAAACAGACTCTGCACGCTCTGGAAAGGCCGTTAAGCCATCTTTCGATCTAATAGTACCTAACTGCTCGCGGCGACCAGTCAATACTTTATGAGCATAGGCTTGATGACCTACGTCCCAAACGATCTGATCTTGCGGTGTATCTAACAAATAATGTAGCGCAATGGTCAATTCAACCACGCCCAAATTGGCACCAAAATGCCCACCACTCTGACCGGCTGAATACAACAGAAACAGTCGTAATTCGTCCGCCAAGGTAATAAGCTGAGTGGTTGTAAACGCGTTTAGATCAGACGGCGCATCGATACTATCAAGTAGTGGCGTATTTGGACGCACACGCGGAATGACAGCGTAAGTCTGCTGCAAATTTGACAGCTGGGCAGCGGATTCAATGGCTGACGCAGATACGGACTGAGACTGTGGGGAATGAGGTGACTGCTGCATAAACCGTACGATACCTACCAATCTGCTGACAAGACGTGCTTTAGAGTATAAAGATAACTATAGCTAAGCGACGTCAATAATATCTACATCATTATTGATGTAACTGACCATATAATTATTCGTGCAACGCCTACGTATCTATACCTACGCGGCGCCTAACAACAAACACGCCGTCATAATAGATAGCGCTTCCATACTAAGGGTTGATATTATGCCTTATTATTTTGCATCAATATCGAATGTTCGTGACGACATAGTAATGTAAGGGTAAAGACTTGTCACTGTATCCGTCAAAATAGTATGGCATAATAGCATTTTTTTTTAATGGTCGCTTTAATCATCGTGCATCGTCTGTGAACTTTGTGTGTTTTTATAATAAAGACAATCAGCACGCATGTTTTACGAACAGATTATACTGCTATCATCCTAACTATCATAATACAGCTAGGATGACATCGCTGCGTTATTACTGCTAATACAGACCTTACTGCCACAACTACCGGCTTATGCAGGACATTAATGTCATATCAATTTATTACTAGTGCCAAACTACCGACTCGTTATGGCGAGTTCGATATTCATATCTTTGAAAACGAAGACGGTCAAGAGCATGTCATGCTGACCGTCGGGCTGCCTGTGGTCGACCCAGATACAACGAGGCAATCAGAGCGACCAGCTCCCTTGATTCGTATACACTCTGAGTGCTTAACTGGCGATGCTTTTAGCTCATTGAAGTGCGACTGTGGCCCGCAGCTTAATTCGGCGATGCAAGCCATACAAGAGGCTGGCTGTGGTGCTATTTTGTATCTGCGTCAAGAAGGTCGCGGTATTGGTCTCACTAACAAGATTCGTGCTTATGCCCTTCAAGACCAAGGTCATGATACGTTAGACGCCAACCTGATGTTAGGCTTGCCTGCGGACGCGCGTATTTATGACATGTGTGGGCCGATGCTCGCTCATATCGGTGTTGATGCGGTCAGACTCATTACTAATAACCCTAACAAGATTGCTTATCTCACTGAGCATGGCATCAATGTCGTGGAACGCGTGCCATTATTGGTAGGGGTCAATGATATGAATGCTGAATACCTCGCGACCAAGCGTGACCGTATGGGACATTTATTGGATAAAGATTTCAATACTGCAATACACCTGAATAAATAGATATTTTATGAGTATTCCAAATATAGATAATAAATCAGAACCATCAGAATCAGTGGTAACACCGACCAATAATGACATCACACGAGTGCGTGAGTTTTTAGTCGATTTGCAGGCACGTATCTGTCAAGCACTAGAAGCGCAAGAGCGCGATGGTGGTGGCAATGCAACCTTTGTCCCTGATAACTGGGAACGCCCTGAAGGTGGCGGTGGTCGCTCGTGCGTACTAGCAGATGGCGACGTGATTGAAAAAGCTGGCGTGATGTTCAGCCATATTCATGTACACAACCTGCCAGCTTCAGCTACGGCGCGCCATCCCGATATCGCTGGCCGCAAAGCTCAAGCCATGGGCGTGTCACTGGTTGTGCATCCCAAAAACCCTAACGTCCCTACTAGCCATGCCAATGTTCGTTTGTTCGTTGCTGAAGCTGAGGGCGAAGCGCCGATTTGGTGGTTTGGTGGTGGGTTTGATTTGACACCGTTTTACCCAGTACTGGCTGACTGCGTCCACTGGCATCAAGTCTGCCACGATCTGTGCGCACCGTTTGGTGACAGCGTCTATCCTGACTTTAAGCAATGGTGTGATGAGTACTTCCACCTACGTCATCGCAACGAGCAGCGCGGTATCGGCGGCTTATTTTATGATGATGTCAATACTGAGAGTCGTGGTTGGGACTTTGAGACCTGCTTTAACTTTATGAAAGCAGTGGGTAACGGCTATCTTGACGGTATCACACCTATCTTTGAGCAGCGTAAAGACACGCCTTATACTGAACAGCAGCGTGAATTTCAGCTGTATCGTCGTGGCCGCTATGTTGAGTACAACCTTGTCTACGATCGCGGCACGCTATTTGGACTACAAAGCAATGGCCGTATTGAGTCTATCTTAGTAAGTATGCCACCACTGGCGAGTTGGCACTACCGCTTCGAGCCTACGGAAGGCTCACCGGAGTTTGAGTTGACTGACGTTTATCTAAAGCCACGTGAGTGGTTGACTCTATAGCTTATGTGAATATAATAAAGATGAGTAATGTCTACTAGATTATTGTCTAGTATATTTAAATAAAGGTCAGCTGCTATAGCTGACCTTTATCATATGGGGCTTATCACCTTCACAGAGATACAAACCGCCATTTATTTGAAATCAATATGGTTGATTAGAACCACGATGTAGAGCATGTTAGTCAACTCAATGATATGGTTTAGATTATCATCATCACTTTGAATATTACGATGGTATAACAACTATTTTAACCATAGCTACGCAAATAATGGTTACAATACAGATTAAATTTCTAAAAAATCACTGATAAGCGGACATGCTTTCAGGTAATTATGAGTTGATTTTGACCACAGTATCAAAGCCACCGTTTGCAAATACGCATACTATTAGCCAAATTTAAAGGAGTAATCTATATGGCACAGGTTCATTCTAACAAATCATTGAAATCTATCTTCGGTATTACATTAATGGCAGCCGCCTTAGGTCTAACAGCCTGTAGCACTGCAACCGAGTCTGACTCTAGCCCTGATATACAAGCCCGTCAAGACAGCATGAAAAACTGGGGTGATGCAATGGGCGTCATGGGTGATATGGCCAAAGCACCAGATACCTTTGATGCTGACGTCGTTAAAGAGCAAGCTGCATTTTTAGCAGAAGACTCTACAACTCCTTGGAGCCATTTCGAAAACCAAGAAGACATGGGTAATGCGACTGAAGCCGTTTGGTCTAATGCTGATGGTTTCCGTGTAGAAGCTGATAACTTCCAAAAAGTTACTGCTGAGCTAAGTGCTGCCGCTCAAACAGCCACTAGCATGGATGATATCAAGCCTGCATTCAGTCAAGTTGGTGCGAGCTGTAAGTCATGCCATACAGACTTTAGAGCAAAAGATGAATAAATCTTTATACTGATAGCCAGTAGATCAGCATAAAAAAACCGCCACATCATTTGATATGGCGGTTTTTTATTATGGGAACTAGCGTCTATGTATATTAATGATAGCTTGATTACTCTGCCGCTGTCTTTTCCACATTAATGGTTTTTTGCTCATTGAGCTTATCGACAATCGTCATCACTGATGAGTCACTCAAGTCTATCGTTCTAATCGGGAATGGAATATTTACACCTGCTGCATCTAGCGCGAGTTTAATCTCTACAAATACTTGGTGAATAGAGGCAACTTTATGAGCTTGCGTGCCATCCTCAATAAACCAACGTACCATCAAATCTATCGTTGAATCTCCAAAACCTGTCGCAATCACGCTCGGCTCAGCTTTCTTTGACACGCTATCTGCCCTATCCAACGCTTTTAAAATCTCAGCTTTTGCCGCTTCGATATCATCTTCATAACCAATACCCACTGCCAGCTGTAACCGGCGCTGCTTATAGGCGGTATTGACCGTCAACGCTGAGGTATATAAGTCAGAGTTTGGAATAACGACTTGCCGACCATCATAGGTTTTTATGGTGGTTGCACGGATTTTAATATCCTCAACTGTCCCTTCATACTCTCCTGAGACAATCTGATCACCAATACGAAATGGCTCTGAGATGAGTAGCAAAATACCAGACAGCAAATTTTGAAAAATATCTTTGAACGCAAAACCAATAGCGACGGAACCGATACCAAGTGCACCGATTAGCTTGGCAGGAGTAAATTCTGGAACAGCTATCACCATAGCTATCATAAAGCCTACGAAGATAATTAAAGCACCACCTACTCGCTGAAATACTTTGACCAAGTTCTGATGCCGTCTGCGACTGCCTAATATTTTATAGACGATTTTTTTGAAGAGTATCGACAAAAACCAAAAGATTAAGACAACGATAATCGAAGCGACAAAATACGGAATACGCTCGACAAAACCAATAAATATGCCATTCGCAGAATCAATAATACTTTGATACGTTAGTGCAGCGGTCGTTGGCTCTGTACCTGCTATCGTTTCTGCCTCAGAGGTTGGCATCTAGGTGTCACTCCTTTGGTTGGTCATATCGATCATTGTATTTATTAATAAGTATTCGCAACGAATACTTATCAAATATTCAAAGCTTTCAAACGCTTAAAACTTAGCCCATCAAGTCAGCTTGTACAATCTCAATCCAGTAGCCATCGACATCTTTGATAAATGCTATATTTTTCATGCTGCCATCTTCTGGACGCTTCTTGAATTCGACGTTATTTTTATCAAACCAAGCCACCGCTTCATCCAGACTCGGCACGCTAAAGCAGATATGACCAAAACCCTGTGGATCTTGGTTACCATCATGATAGCTAAAATCAGCTTTGGTTTCGGTACCGTAGTTATGAGTCAACTCTAAGATACCGCGCTGACGAAATGCAAAGATTTCTAAATCATCACCAGCAGGCAGGTTGTCTCGCTCACTCTCCGTTAGCTTGGCTAAAAAGTATAAATCAAAACCCATGTCAGGGAATTTTTTTACTGCTAGCAACGTCATTCCAAGAACGCCCGTATAGAACGCTAATGACTTGGCAGGATCTTTTACCCGTAGCATCGTATGGTTGAATGTAAAGCCAGTCGTCTGACCTGAAATAGGCTGAACACCATCGGTATTTACGCTGCTAGTCGGCTGAGCTATAAGTGATTCGTTATTATTATCGGTGGCTGAGCCATTATTTGATAGAGACATAATTATCCTAATATTGACAAAATATAGAGTTAAAAAAACAAGCGCGTAAAGGCTTTTTACGCGCTTGACTCTCTTATCATAATAAAAAATCACGAAAGGATTGAGAGGATTTTGTAATAGTGCCTATTTGATATGGCCGATTTAGATGATTTATTAGCTGTCTAAGAACCGTACCTTGCCTGTCTCTAAATCATACTCTGCACCAACGACTAGTAACTGACCACTATTGGTCAAGTCTTCTAGTGCACGTGAGCCATGCTTAAGTTGGCTAACCGACATACGTACGTTGGCACGGATAGAGCGATCAACTAGCTCGTCGGCATCGACGTCTTGACCATTAGCAGTCGCCAATTCATGCAGGTTATAAACACTTGGACGGATGCGATCTACGATGGACTGCAAATTGGGCGAGTAGTTTGTTTCAGGGTTAATGAGGGTTTCTACGCAGGCCGTAACCGCACCGCAATGTGAATGTCCAAGCACGACAACCAACTTGGTACCGAATTTTTCGGCCGCAAATTCAATCGAGCCAATCTGTGATGGTGCTACTACGTTACCAGCGACTCGAATCACGAACAAATCACCCAAGCCTTGATCAAATACAATCTCAACCGGTACACGTGCGTCCGAGCAACCCAAAATAATAGCCAAAGGATCTTGGTCTTTGACCAACTCCGGACGCCTTTGCATCATCGGATCAGTATTGCTCAAGCTATCAACGTAGCGTGCATTTCCTTCTTTCAAAAGCTCAAGGGCTTCTTGACCTGTTTTTGGGCGCGTATTGTTCGGCATAAGATATCCTTTATCATCAATAATATTAGAGTTATAAGCTGTTTAAATTGGATCTAGAATTAAGCTCACTCAGTCTACTATCTGTAGTAATTTTGCTCACCTCTCTAGTATCCAAGTCATATTTAACTGGCTATATTCAAACACAAATCGACTAAATAACTGACTAGTCACTATTAGGTACTGACAGGCCAATTATATTGGTCTACCACAGAGTAATTGTATAGGAATACCGCTTAAAAAATGATAAAAAACTTTGTATTAATGTCGCTATATGACGTAATTATTGCTAGCTGACCCAAATCATAGAACTAAAACCTCCTTACCAAATGTCCTAAATAGGCTTGCCAGCAATTAGAACTGAAAAGCTCATAATGAAAATCCTTCCTATCATATAGTTGATTCAATCTAAAAGAGAGGCAAGGCAACCGAGTGCAGATGTATATGTAATACTTTAAGCGAGGTTAACGCTATTACTCTTTTATAGTGGATTGACTATACCTTTGTCTCTCAAGTATTGTCACTCACGTAACTTATGATGAACTTGCATTAATTTATATCAAGGGTTTGTTATAATACGTGGCAACCAGACTAAATCTATCCCCATAGCTTACACCCACACCAAATGACTTTGACCACAGTATCCTAAATGAATGGCCATACTGCGATGTTAGATGCTTAGGAAAAATATTATGACCATCCCGCTGCTCAATACGCACAAAACCTCTGCATCACCTCATGATGACAAGGTGCTGCTGCAACTGACTGGTCTAAAAAAAACCTACGATCAAACTGAAGTATTAAAAGACATCAACCTCGACATTCAACATGGTGAGTTTTTGACACTGCTTGGCCCTTCAGGCTGCGGTAAGACAACCTTGCTACGCTTGATTGCAGGCTTTGAGCAGCCAAACGCTGGTGCCATTCATTTAGATGGTGTACAGATGGCAGGGTTGCCTGCGGATAAGCGTCCGGTCAATACGGTGTTTCAACAGTATGCGTTGTTTCCTCATATGACCGTCGCCCAAAACGTGGCTTATAGCCTTAAACTTAAAAAAATACCGAAAGATGAGATTAAGACACGTGTACGCGAGATGCTCGCAATGGTGCAGTTAGAACATTTAGCCAATCGTAAACCGCAAGATTTATCGGGTGGTCAACAGCAGCGCGTTGCCATTGCGCGTGCCGTGATTAATCGTCCTAAACTGCTGTTACTCGATGAGCCATTATCTGCGCTCGATCACAAACTGCGTCTGCAGATGCAGTCTGAGCTTAAGCGTCTACAACGTGAGCTGGGCATCACTTTTGTATTTGTCACCCACGATCAAGAAGAAGCGCTATCGATGTCAGATCGTATCGCAGTGATGAAAGACGGCACCTTTCAGCAAATCGGCACGCCTATCGAGATTTATGAAACGCCTGCTAATTTGTTCACAGCCAAATTCATCGGTGAGACCAATCTATTTAAAGCAGAAGTAAAAGGTGTCTATCCCAATCAGCCAGATCGTGATGGCAAACTTACCAATGGACGTATTGAAGTAGAAGTTTGCGAGGCACAAGCTCAAGATGGCCCAACCAGCTTACGTAATTTACGCCGTCCTAATTTTGCCAATGATGTGCAAGTCGGCGACATCGTAAACTTACTCCTGCGCCCAGAAGACTTAAGAGTTTACGATCCACAAGATAACGAACATGTTGGACTGTTTGGCCGAGTGATTGAAAGTAACTATAAAGGCAGCACGCTCGACTCGATTATTGAGCTAGCAAACGGTCATATTATTAAAGCCTCTGAATTCTTTGACGAAGATGACCCAAGCTTTGATTATAAGCTGAACGAAGCTGTCAAAGTCTCATGGGTAGACGGCTGGGAATGGGTATTGCCAGAAGACTCTACTGAGCCAAATAAAGGTGGAGACCATACAAGCGTACAAAAGGATGCCAGCTAATGGCAGGTCACAGCTTAGGCAGCAAAAGTCCTTTTCGTACCGCAACGCTATGGCTTATTTGGGGTTGGTTACTGATATTCGCGCTACTGCCAAATATCTTGGTCATCGCGGTCAGTTTTTTGACCCGCGATAGCAGTGCTTTTATTAGCCTACCCGTCAGTATCGACAGCTATGCACGCATGATTGATCCGCTCTATTTTGGCGTATTTATTCATTCATTATGGATGGCAGGCATCACGACTATCATTTGCTTATTACTTGGCTACCCTTTTGCATGGCTTATATCTAGAGCAAAAACCCGTTGGCAACCACTGCTGATGATGCTATTAATACTACCGTTTTGGACCAACTCTCTGGTGCGTACTTATGCACTCAAGTTGCTGTTTGCCAATAATGGTTTAATCAATAAGTCACTGCTTGCGATAGGCGTCATCGATACTCCTATCGATATCCTATATACACAAGGTGCAGTGATAGCTGGTCTGACGTATTTACTATTTCCATTTATGGTATTGCCGTTATATGCCGTGTTTACTGACTTGCGTCAGGACATGCTACTGGCATCACAAGATTTGGGTGCCTCCAAGACGCAGACTTTTTGGCATATCGTACTACCATTGACGACGCCGGGCATCATTTCAGGAGTGCTCTTAGTCTTGCTGCCAGCAATGGGAATGTTCTATGTCGCCGACATCTTGGGTGGTTCACGCAACCTATTAGTCGGAAATATCATCAAAAACCAGTTTTTGGATGCGCGCGATTGGCCATTTGGCGCTGCAGCCAGCGTATTATTGACCCTCGCTATGGCCGTGCTGTTACTGGCCTATCGCGCCAGTAGTCGCCGCATTGGCAAGACTGATTTCAGTGAGGTGGCCTAATGTCTCATTCGCGTACAACGAAAATTGGCAGTATCGCAGCCAAAGGCTACCTCAGCCTGATTTATGCCCTGCTATACCTACCCATCATTGTTTTGGTGGTGATGTCATTTAACAAATCAAAGATTGGCTACAACTGGGGCGGCTTCAGCCTAAAGTGGTATGAATCACTATTTAATAACCAAGCCATGCTAGATGCATTTTGGCATTCTATCGTATTAGGGCTGGTCGCTGCGACCGTCTCAACTTTGATAGGTACGCTCACCGCTTTGGCACTACACCGTTATAATTTCCGTGGTAAAGGCTTGCTAAACGGGCTGCTGTTCGTACTGATGATGTCACCTGAAATTGTATTGGCCATCTCATTATTAGCGCTATTCTTATTAATTGGTCTGCAATTAGGATTTGTCTCGCTGCTATTGGCTCACATTACTTTTTGTCTGCCCTTTGTTGTGATTACCGTTTTTGCGCGATTGAGTAGTCTAGACGAGCGATTGATGGAAGCGGCACGCGACTTGGGTGCCAATGAGTCAACGATGGTACGTACCGTGCTCATTCCTGTTATTTTACCAGCGGTGATGGCAGGCTGGTTACTCGCCTTTACGTTGTCATTGGATGATGTGGTGGTTTCAACGTTTGTCACTGGTCCAAGCTATGAGATTTTACCGTTACGAATTTATTCTATGGTACGGGTAGGACTCAAACCAGAAGTCAATGCTATCGGTACATTGCTACTGGCTGCTTCTTTAATCTTGGTTATCATCTCGCAGTTGCTGTTACGTAGGCGCTAGTTTACCGCTGCCAATCTGACATCGCTAGTTTGGCACTGTTTATTAATACCAAGCTTTGAATGAAAGTCAGCGCTATATCTATTATAATGAATTTTTCTCACCTTCGCGGTTAGGTTATCTTATGCTAGAGCTCCGTCACCTCAACACCCTAACCGCGCTACGAGCGCATGGTTCACTCGCTGCTGCTGCCGATGAGCTGCATGTCACAGCTTCAGCGGTCTCACATCAGTTGAAAGAGCTAGAGAACTACTACGATATCAACTTGGTCAATCGTCGTACACGCCCGCTTACCTTTACCCCTGCTGGCAAGACAGTACTGGCATTGGCAGATAGTATAATGCCACAAGTTACCCGCACTAAATCCAACCTTAAGCGCCTAGCACATGGTCAAGCGGGTAGACTACGCCTAGCATCTGAGTGTCATAGCTGCTTTGATTGGCTCATGCCGATACTCAATCATTATCGTCGTGAATGGTCAGATGTAGAGCTGGATTTTGCCACAGGGTTTGAACCTGAGCCGCATCATCTGCTCATGGAAGGTGACATTGATTTATTGATTACCACCAGTGATTTACCGATAGACGGTATCAGTTATCAGCCGCTGTTTGAGTACGAGAGTCGCTTGGTACTGTCGCCCACGCATGATTTGGCAGCACAAGAATTTATTGAACCCAGTGATTTGACTGAAGAAACCTTAATTGCTTATCCAGTAGAGGCCAAGCGTCTCGATATTATCGCCAACTTTATGACGCCTGCACAGGTGAGCTTTGAGAATGTTCGTACCACAGAACTAACAGCAATGCTCATTCAGCTGGTCGCTAGTGAACGCGGAGTTGCTGCATTGCCTGATTGGGTCGTCGCGGAATATGAGAAAAAAGGTTGGGTCGTCTCGCGGAAGTTGGGTGTAGGTGTACATTGTCAGCTGTATGCAGCGACGCGTACCTCAAGCCAAGACACAGCATACATGCAAGGGTTTGCGAATTTACTAGAAGGGATAGTGAAGCCGTTGTAGGTTCATTACTGATTACTTTCTTATAGTTATAAAATATTAGTCACTTTTTCATATCGTAACGAATGTTATGGTAAATGATGGTTCCCTAGTGAGGACTTGAATTTTAGGCTGTAGGCTAATGGTATCATCGGTCTAATTCATTGAAATAGTTACAGTGTACTTAATAGTGTGCATCCTATGCACAATCAGGAAGCAATTATGTTTAATACTAAAGCAGTATGGTTATGCAACTATAACAATTTTGATGTGACAGAAACTTATGATATCGATGCAACGTTACCAGCTATTTTCGATGCTGTGCAATTTTATAATCTTGAAAAGAAGAAAAAATCTGGTGTAAGGACTAAAGCTGAAGACCAAGAGTATAAAAGAATTATTAGCGAAGGTTTAGAGTTTCGAACAAATTGGTACAAGGGTGAATATATCAGTGAAGATAATATGCCTAAAAAAATCTTTATTTATCCTGAAAGAGAAATGCCTAAATCGGATGAGTTGATGTTTAAAATAATAAATGGCTATTTACTATTTAGTCAACAGTGCTATGACATCATCAATCAGTTCACGCTAGGCGCTACGCATTTTAGTCAAGTATATATTTATGATATTGAGACAGAGGAACTAAAATCGCAGACGCCTTATTACTTTATTAATATCGCAGAGACGCGTGACTATCTAAATACTGAAGACAGTAAAGGGGTTAAAGAAAACTCTTATGCTCCAAAACTACCCACGCATTCTATATGGGAACCAACCGATGATGATATTCAACTGAATACTACTGCACAAGAGTGTGAGGTGGACGTATGGCATGACTCTGTCTTACGAAAATCTTTATTTTTCTCAGACGAGTTGGTCAGCGCCTTAGTGGCATCAGGGACAAAGCAACAAGCGCTCGCTTTGATTCGTTGCGTCGTCAAATAGTTATTTTATAGATTGAGTTCAATGATATTAACAATCAAAATACACTGTTATTGGTGAACTGCTTCTAGCAAACCACTAAACGATTAATATCTATCAACGGCTACAAAACCAACTTAAAGAAATAAAACCCCAGCGCGGTTGCCAGTAATGTTAACCCAACATGTAAACCGATAAGCGCCAATCCTGCTAGCAAACGGCCATCATTCACAAAGGTAAAAACCTCCGCGCTAAAGGTACTAAAGGTCGTCAGGCCGCCTAAAAACCCAGTGATGACAAACAGTCTCACGTTGTCAGATAAGCCAGTACCCATTCGTCCGAACCATACTAGCGCTAGCCCTATCAGCAGTCCACCCAAGACATTTGCGCCCAATGTACCGAGCGGTATCCAATGGTGCAACGGATTAAAGCGCGCAAGCCACCCTCGCAAACACGCGCCAAATGCGGCGCCCAAACCAATCGCAATCCACTGCATAGCTCATCCTTACTTTAGATAATTTTCATGAGCATCAACATGGACATGAGGCCCAATCAATAGCATCTTTATACCGCAGGCAATTCGGTCATCGGCCAACGTGGCACACAGCTAACGGCCAAAACATCCGACTGCCCTGCTTGCAAGCGCTCGTAACCGGCATAAGCAATCATTGCCCCATTATCGGTACATAATGCAGGCGGTGCATAGTGCACCGTTGCATTTATTTTGGCCAGTTCAGCTTCTAACGTTTCACGCAAATGAGTGTTGGCACTGACGCCACCAGCAATGACTAAGCGGCTCATATCTACTTGCTTAAGTGCTTTGACGCATTTTTTTACCAGCGTATCAACCACTGCATGTTGAAAGCTAGCCGCAATATCAGCGCGTACTTGTGGATTACTCTCGGCACTATTTCCTGAGCCTCCTGAGTGTGGGGTATCCTTGATAAGGTTATGCACGGCTGTTTTCATACCGCTAAAGGAAAAGTCCAAACCACGATGTAGCATTGGTCTTGGCAAGCTATACGCATTTTGATTGCCTGTCTCGGCCAGTTTGGCGATATTGGGACCACCAGGATATGGCAAGCCCAGCATCTTAGCGGCTTTGTCAAAGCACTCACCCGCCGCATCGTCTATCGACTCACCCAATATCTCATACTGCCCGACCCCACGTGCAGCAATGAGCAAAGTATGTCCACCAGAGACGAGCAATGACACAAAAGGAAACGCAGGAGGGTTTGCACCCATTAATGGTGCCAACAAATGGCCTTCCATATGATGAATACCAATCGCAGGGATATCCAAGCCATAAGCCAAGCTACGCCCAAATAATGCACCCGTCATCAATGCGCCAATGAGTCCAGGCCCTTTGGTATAGGCAATCGCATCAATCTCGCTTTTTTTCATATCACATTGATCTAACAGCTCATTGAGCAAAGGCACCAGTTTGCGAATATGATCGCGACTAGCGAGCTCAGGCACGACGCCACCATAGAGGGCATGTAGCTCAATTTGTGAATACAGCACCTGACCAACCAAACCTTGATTGTCGCTCGAAATCTGCTCACTATCAAAAATCGCTAGACCAGTCTCATCACAAGAGGTCTCTAAACCCAACACTTTCATATATTTGCCTTTATACTTTTGTCTGCGTGTTATTTTTTGCAGCGTTTTTCGCCTTAGCTTATGTGCGAAAAAACGTGCACAAAAAAACCGCCATTGTCAGTCACAATGACGGTCAGTTTAGCAAATTTCAATGGTCAATATCAGCTAACCGCTGCAATCATGTAATCTACAGCCGCATAAACCTGAGCTTCACTTACTTTATCAGTGACTTGCGCTGGCATTTTATTAAAGCCTTTCGCAGAGTGCATGTGTAGCGTATCTTTGCCTTTGGTAAGGCGCGCTGCCCATGCGGCTTTATCACCATATTTTGGTGCATCGAGTAAACCTGCAGCATGACAAACCTGACAGTTTGATTCATATAGTTTAGCGCCTGCATCCGCGGCCAATACTTCAGGCTCAGCAGCAACTTCTGCTACCGACTCTTCTGAAGTAACAGGCGCTTCGACAGATTCTAATTCAGTCTCTGGTGCAGGCGTAGCAATTTCAGACTCAGTCACTTCAGATTCAGAAACTGGTGTGTCATCGACCGCTACAGTAGTATCGGTAGATTCATTGGCAGTAGATGCTTTTTCAATACTTGTATCCTCGCCACTACAAGCACTCAGTGCTAATAATGCGCTAATACTGATAACAGAGACCGTAAGCTTGCTTATACGCTGTCGTTTATTCATCATGATCACACCTCTATACTATATTTTATATTGGTGGCTGCTTATAAAGCTTATTTATCACTCCTGGCAGCCCAAATGACCATTAAATCCATGCTTATTCAGCGGCAGCAGCTTCAGGTTCGGCGCTGTCAGTAGCAGCTGCGTCAGCATCGGCGCTATCTGCTTCTGCTGTAGTCGCTGTTTCTGCCATAGCAGTAGCAGCCGTTCCTTCTTCAGCAGGTGCCGTACCATCAGCTTCCGTAGCAGTTGCATCAGCCGCAGGCATCGGTGCTGTTTCTGGAAACTTCATGTCTTCAGCTTCCGGTGCATTTTCAATCGCAAGTGCAGCCGCTTCTTCAACGCGATCTACTGCCATTACTTCTTCATGCTCTTCGCCGCCACAAGCGCTAACACCAAAGCTAAAAGCGACGATAAATGCGCTGCTTAACGCTGTATTTAATACTGTCTTTTTCATTCAAACATCCTCAATAAAATACACACAAAACGGTTCATAGGCTTACTATAATATGGGAATTATCATAGCATAAACTCCACCTAAACCGTTATAGACAGTAGGGTTTTTTATTTATAATGATGCTATCTAGCACACTTATATAGTCACTCTTATTTAACTAAAACTATTAATGCTGTCTAATAAACTGACTCTATATCTACAAAAAACTGTGCAACTTAATGATAAATATGGATTAATATAACAAATTCATTGACTTACTTGCTATTTTTTATTAAAATACCTGCCCTTGTGCTCATGTACAAGATTATCCTAGTTTGAGCTGATGTCTGTAATCTTGAGATATTACGACTAAATACTAATACACAGCCAAACTAATGCCTTTATATCTCATCCTAATCAAGGAGTCTTCATGCCTGCAGTTAAGGTTAAAGAAAACGAACCAGTAGATATCGCTATCCGTCGTTTCAAACGTTCATGTGAAAAAGCTGGTGTATTGTCAGACGTACGTAAGCGTGAGTTTTATGAAAAACCAACGCAAGTACGCAAGCGTAAGAAAGCTGCTGCCGTAAAGCGTTATAAAAAGAAATTACAACGCGAAACTATTCGTACTACTCGTATGTACTAATCCATAATAAGATTAGTTAAGTACAAGTGCTACATTAACGCCACTGTTATCCATTGATATCAGTGGCGTTTTTTATGCTACAATTTTTATTATTATTGCACAAAATCTGAATAAATAACTCTTAACAAATAAGGATAATAACAATGAGTCAACTCAAAAAAACTTTATCAGACAGCATCAAAGTATCTATGAAAGCGCGTGAGCTTGAGCGCGTTAAAGTATTGCGTAACGTACAAGCAGTCATCAAGCAAATTGAGATTGACCGCCGGATAGAGCTAGATGACGCACAAGTATTAGAAGTATTACAAAAGCAATTGAAACAGCGTCAAGAGTCACTCACTATCTTTACAGAAAACAACCGTGATGACTTAGCGACCAAAGAGCAGTTTGAGATTGATATCATCAATGGGTTTATGCCCAAACAAATGAACGATGATGAAGTGGCTGCTTTAGTCAATGCTGAAATCGCTGAGCAAGGTGCAACGTCTATGCGTGATATGGGTAGCGTGATGGGTGTACTAAAGAACAAAACGGCAGGCCGTGCAGATCCAGCCCTTATCTCTAAGATGGTAAAAGATGCCCTACAAGGCTAGCACCTATTATTGGTAGATCTGTCTGTAAAAATAACCGCCTAAGGCTTAAAGTCTTTGGCGGTTTTTACTGCTTTGAGTTCTGCATTAATATTGGCTAATAGCGGCCGAGCACTATTGGCCTGTGGTGTACTCTGTAATCGCTCTGTCAGTTGCTTGGCTTGGGTCAGCGATATGAGCGCACTTTCGTAGCGATTACTCCATAGCTGATCTTGACTGCGGTAACGTAACGCATTGATGGTGGCAATATTGGCCAGCTGCGGTGATGTCGTTGTTTTTGCCAACTTTTCATTGGCCAGTTGTAGACTTTGCCAAGCATAACGATCGCTTGGCTGTTGCTCGGTTAGTGGTTTGAGCAATGCTTGTGCTTGTGTCGGCTGGTTACCATTGGTGAGTGCTTCTGCTAAGTAGAGTCGTAGATCACGACGCTCAGGATAGATGCGCTGCTGGCTTTCTAAAATTTGTGCCGCTTCTGACCACTTACCTTGTTCCGTTAGCATATAGCTGTGGGTAATTGACAATAAAGGCTCTAACAGTTGACGCTGTGTCATTGGCAATACATCGATTTCAGCCAGTAGCTTGTTAGCATCTGTAAAACGTTGTTGTTCACTGTACCAGTGCACCAAAGCCAATTTAGCACCGACACTATTCTTTGCAGCAGTCGTCAATACGGTCTCAGAAGCATGCTTACCAGTAATCTGCACACGCCAATAGAGCAAATCAAACAATGCCTGATGACGTTGCTGCTGGTTTAATGATAATGAAGGATAACTCTGCGCGCGACTTTGTGAATCACTCAAACGCTCATTACTCAGTGGATGGGACATAATAAAACTTGGCAAAAACTGGTTTTCAACTTTATTGAGCTGACTTCGTTGATTCATGGTGGCAAAAAACCGCGGCATGGCTCTTGGGTCATAACCCGCTTGAGTCATGATTTGCATCCCTATTCGATCAGCCTCTCGCTCATTACTGCGGCTAAATGCCATGCTACTGTTCATCGTAGCGGTTTGACTACCCATCAAAACGGCTGTCGCCGCATCACCATCGATTGCTGATGCAGCAATTGCTGCTAGCATGCCACCTACTTGCATGAGCAATGCTTTTTTTCGATCATCCACACCACTTTCATAATGATGCTGGCTAATGTGTGCCACTTCATGCGCTACCACACTAGCAAGCTCGTCCATACTACTGGCAGCCAATATAGTGCCTGTATTTAGACCGATGACACCGCCTGGTGCTGCAAAAGCATTGATACTCGGATTATCAATAAGCACCAAGCCCATTAACGCTTGCTGCCGTGCTTGAGCATTCAGACGCCAAGTCATGTCTTTGAGCGTTTCTTGAATCCAAGGATCATGCTCCATCTTAACGCCACCATTGATATTTCGTAGTGACCATTCGCCTAGTAGCTTATTTTGATACTGCTCAGCGAAGCTCAAGCCCTGACCTCTCAAGTTAGGCAAGTCTAAATCTTCGGAGTCCGTGGATTGCCATGAGTTATAATTGTATTGTGACGTTTGGGTGCTGCTATTATTACTACTGTTCCACTCACTACTATTGGCAACCGTTGTGGTCATCAATAATGCTGTTGAAACCCCTAATATAAACATGCTCGATATCGCTATAGACAGAGCGCCCTTTTTTCGCTCGCACAACAGCGATACCCACCCAAACGAAGGTGTGGCGACCACATATTTATTTGAGTGATTCATGGCTGTGCTATCAAGCATCGATTGTCTATTAGAGTGATACAAATGCTTATCCTATGCAGTTAAGTGATGACAACATCTTCTCGACTATACGAGCTTGTACCTATAAGGTCAATTCTACGGCGTGTACGACTACCAATAACTAAGCAGCGTGTCATTATTGCGCAACATGACTGTGTAATTCTAATGAACCGAATGTTGAGTTGATTATATTCAACTCAATTGCACCCTAGCTATTTGCTATAATGACAGTTACAACAATAGGTTTACGTCGCTATCAAGCACAAGGTATTCAATAAAAAAGTCTTAAAATCAACAATGCTTGAAAGCCAACTATTGAGAATACAAATAGTATTACAAACCAAAGTATTGGTATTTATAAGGGTTGTTTTATGTCTGTTGATAGCCAGTCCACCATCACCCATGCGCCTGATTTCATAAACTTATCAGAAAAATTCTCTGGTGCTGAGCAACAAAATATCAATAACTTGTTGGCCTTATTGTCGTTGAACGATATTGATTTAAATAACGAAGCAAATGCTAAGCAATCTTCTATTAACATTGTACGTTTCGTCGATGGACGTGGGCTTGCTTGTCCAATGCCGCTTCTGAAAACCAAAGTAGCATTACGCGATGTCGCAACTGGTGAATCACTGTATGTGGTCGCCACTGATGCCAATTCACAAGCAGATATCGCTGCTTTCTGTCGACAAAGTAAGCAAACAGACACGGCCAATCGACTGCTGTTGACCATTAATAGCGTTACCAATCAACCAACAGCTGATAGCATATCATCACAGCGTTTCGATACAATATATCACTTCATCATTACCAAAACTGATAGCAACTAAGCGTCGCTATCCTTTACAATTACAACTATAAATATTTTTATCTTACTATTTGCGTCACTATTTAATCAAGGTCAAGAATATGGCTAACACTTCTAATGATGCTGCAAAAACGAGTAAAAAAGACGATGCAGCACCTGTAAAAAACGAAGCACGTGATGCAGCATTAAAAGCTGCGGCACAGCGACCACCTTATGATGCGGAAGCGCTAGGTGATACCAGTACTCGTGATTTGGTACCAGCGATGCCAACGCATCTTTCAGCGCCTGGGGTCAATCTGGGTGCGTATATCAATACCGTTCATCAAATTCCAATCTTGACGCCAGTACAAGAGCAAGAGCTGGCGCATCGCTATTATGACGAAGGTGATGTGGAGGCGGCACGGCTGCTCGTCATGTCACATCTGCGTTTTGTGATTCACATTGCCCGCAGTTACTCAGGTTACGGTTTGCCACAAGCCGATTTAATCCAAGAAGGTAATCTGGGGTTAATGAAAGCGGTGAAACGCTTTGATCCTAATAAAGGCGTACGCTTGGTATCCTTTGCGGTGCATTGGATTAAAGCTGAGATTCACGAGTTTGTGATTCGCAACTGGCGTATCGTTAAAGTCGCGACTACCAAAGCACATCGTAAATTATTCTTTAATTTGCGTAGTCTTAAAAAGACCAACAATCAGCTGACACTAGAAGAAGCAGATGCGATTGCAAATGACCTAAATGTCACTCGCAAGCAAGTGTTAGAGATGGAGTCACGACTTACGTCCTATGATGCCTCGTTTGAAGCGCAATCGAGCGATGACGATGATGGGCGCTATGCACCGCAATTGTTCTTAGAAGATGGTATTGATCCTGCTGAACAGTTAGAAGAAGCTGACTGGGAAGAAAACAATTCTTCAGCATTAATAGCGGCAATGGGAACCTTAGACGATCGCTCGCGTGATATCGTTGAGCAACGCTGGCTCTCTGAACAAAAATCAACCTTGCATGAGTTAGCAGCCGTCTACTCTATCTCGGCAGAACGTGTTCGCCAGATTGAGAAAAATGCCATGGATAAAATCCGTGATGCAATGACTATCGATAGCGTTATCTTGCCGGATGATATTCAATAGCCGTTATTTTGTAGTAGCGACCGTTTTTAAATAATATGAGTGTGCCATGTTAAATTGGGTAGGTATTGCAGCGATTAATATGGCTATCGCCGTTGCGTTAGGTGCATTTGGGGCGCATGGTTTGAAAAATATAGCCAGTCCTCAGCAACTCGAGTGGTGGCATACGGCAACATTGTATTTGTTAGTACATGCGATCGGATTATTGCTGGTGGGTCTGTTGATACGTCTCAAATACGTCTCTCAAACGACCGCTTGGCTGTTACAGATTGGCATTATAATATTTGCTGGTAGTCTGTGTGCGATGACACTTGGCGCACCACTTTGGTTTGGAGCGATTACGCCTATCGGTGGTGTACTAATGATTGCAGGCTGGTTGTGTCTGGCGCTATCAGCATTCAAAACAAACACTCAAAAATAATATAAGCAGCAAATGTAATGCGGTTGGTACTTGTGCTGTCCAAAAGAATTTTACATCATTTAGGAGCATATAATGAGCAACATTAGTGTCAATGGCAAAAAACTACAGACCACTCATCAGACCGTACAACTGGTCATCAATGAGCTTGGACTTAGCCAAGGTCGCTATGCTGTAGAAGTAGAAGGTGAACTTATTCCAAAGAGCGAACTGAGTCAGCTACGTATCGTTGAGGGTATGAACATCGAAGTAGTACAAGCAGTTGGTGGCGGCTAGTCACTGCAGTTTACTTATCGTAGATTAAATAGACTGAGTGTAATTCGCTTAGTTTGTTGAATAAAATACTGGTTTCATTTGGCTTATGACCAAACTCTCAAAAAGACTATCAGTAGTTTTGATTAATGAATAGACTTACTGATACTCTTATTTCTTGATATTAGTACTAAAAAAGGCCTCAACGCATGATACGTTTGAGGCCTTTTTCCTTTTTGTGTATTCTGACTTCAGTTTAGTAGAATCAAATGTAAATCATATGGCTAGCTATACTATTGGCTATCTATACTATTTATTATTATTTAGTCAGCCGATACTTATTAAATACGATATCTACCAAACTTCATCGAATCAAACGGCTGGTGCTACATCATCGACCATGAAGTCTTCATAGCGTTCATCACGTCCAGCACCCTGAGTCTTTTTACGCTCTTGACGAGTTTTATATTTACGCACTTGTCTATCAAGTTTGTCTGCCATTTCGTTGATGGCTTTATACATATCATCTTCACACGCTTGAACAAACATTTCTTGACCTGAGACTCGCAGTATCGCTTCAGCTTTATGGCTTTTTTTACCGCCATCACTAGAACCGCTGTTGTCTAACGATAATATCACCTTAATACTTTGTATCTGATCAAAGTGACGCTCTACTTTCTCAAGCTTTTCACGAACTGCCATGTCCATAGCTTCGGTAACGCTGATATGGTGACCACTGATAGAAACATTCATATTATTGTCCTTTTGATTGTACTTACAGTCAACAGATGAAGTAGCATTCCTGCTTTTATCACCCTGCTTTACCAACAATCGTTCTACTATCTTTTATAGCAGTACATCCAGAAAAATGCCTATATATCCTTTCATCATCTCCTGATTGCTACTATAAATATGCTAAATCGACACTTAGATTTCGTTGTTGGTATGACTCTAATTTGTCATGAAATTAGGATAGTAGCAAGCCATTAAATTGTAATTAAGTGTAACAATACCTGTTGTTTCCATCATGTTTCTATATAATCAAAAAATTTTATTTTTTATATTCCATCTGAAATATAGTCATCAATATACGAGCGTGCCTATAACTTATTGAATTCCATCGTTTAATATTTTTGTTTGCGCTGGGTAGATGATCCGATATTCATTGCTTCGCGATATTTGGCGACGGTTCTTCTGGCAATATCGATGCCCTCAACTAATAAACTGTCTTTTATGCGACTGTCTGATAATGGCTTTTTCGGATTTTCATCGGCGATGAGTTGCTTAATCATGGCACTAATAGCGGTCGATGAAACATCACCATCTGTACTACTCACATGTGATGAAAAGAAATGCTTTAAGGAAAACAACCCTTGGGGTGTCAGGATGGTTTTGCTAGTGGTCAGACGTGACACGGTGGATTCATGCAAATCAACTTCTTCTGCAATGACCTTTAAGATAAGTGGTTGCATGGCAGTCGCACCATGTTGTAAGAACTCTTGCTGATAACGCACAATACTGGTGGCGACCTTTAATAGGTTTTGATTACGCTCTTCGATACTGCGAATAAACAAGCGCGCATCAGTGAGGTTTTCACGCAGATACTGATTGTCAGGGCTATCATCACCGCGTTTTACTAAGTTGGCATACTCTTGATTGACTCGTAGCTTCGGCAGGGTGTCAGGATTGAGCCGTACCTGCCAGCCATCCTCTTGCGTATCGGCCCCTGCAGTGGTATTACCACTTTGGCGACGGACAGGCGTGACCAGCACATCAGGAATGTCGTAACTGTCTGGCTCCCGTGCGTAATCTGGTTGACTACTATGGAATAATAATCCTGGTGAAGGATTTAAGCTGCGTAATAGATTTAATGCAGGTGTGATCTTCTCAGCTGCGAGCCCTGTCTGCTCGGTCAGTGCTTTGATATTATTACTGACTAAATATTCGCTAGCAGATAGAAGTGCTTGCGCTTCTTTTAGAGACTCGGTATTACTATCAAGCTTGGACAGTTGAATCGCTAGACATTCACTGAGGTTCCGTGCCCCAACACCGAGTGGGTCGCAAGATTGAATAATACGCAATACGGCCAGTACTTCATCTTGCTCAACAGACTCATCCCATTGATAAAAGCTCGCCATGGTCTCAAAGCTCTGCAACAACTCATCGATATCAAGCCGAACAAAACCCATATCATCCATAGAGTCCATCAGATAGGTGGCAATCAACATATCTGCTTCTGATAGATGTTTAAAGTTCAGCTGCCAACGCACATGATCTTGGATAGTGGCAGACGTGCCGCCTTGATAGCTATCGAAGTCATCGTCACCTTTGCTCCCTGAACTAGTAGCCGCAGATGCATAGTTACTGCTATCAGCACTATTATCAAAGCTACTATAATCGTCACTATCCATCGTATAATTGTCTATGGCACCATCATCGATATTGGCTTGCTGTAACTTATCAAAGCTATCACTAAGTTCATTATCATAGTCAGAAGTAGTCGTATTGCTGTCAGATTTGGCAGTAAATGACTCAGTGCCAGCACTTTGATTCCAGCTATCCAATGTCAGCGAATCGCTAAGCTCGTCTATGATATCGTCACCGCTATGCTCGTATTCATCGTCATCATCTTCGATACGTTCAAGCAGTGGATTACTATCCAGCTTGATCTGAACCTCTTGCGCGAGCTCAAGACTAGAGAGCTGCAGCAATTTAATGGCTTGCTGCATCTGCGGTGTCAGTTTCTGTGAGGTGCTTAGCGTGGTCGCCAATCCGAACGACATACTCATGGGCGGCTTATTACACTCCGGTAGTGATAATATTCTACAAATATTTTGGTCAAACCAGTGGTTTAACGTTATTAGGACATGACGATAGCATTTTTTGACGCAATTTTGCTATGATAATTTACACTCTGGCCAGATACAATTGTTACGCTTTTCTTATTAAAGCCTATAAATATTAGCATTTCAGCATTAACTGCTAAATAATTAATATCAAAAATCGGTTTATCATCATATAAATTTTATAAGAAAAGTCATGAAACACACGACTGAAAAATAGTTAAACTGAACTAACTTAAAAATTAACTGAGACTGCAACCATGAATAGTAAACAGAATAATCAATTTACCACTGCTGCCATTCAAATGAATAGCCAACAAAATATTGAGCAAAACTTAGCTACTATAAAATCTGCAATTATTGATGCAAGTGCGCAAGGGGCTCAACTTGTCGTATTACCAGAGAACTGCTGTAGCATGGGTGAGCAGTTTGCCACTGCAGAGCGCTTTGACGATCTATCAGCGATGATAGCGGACTATGCCCGCACTTATGGTGTCTATGTATTAGCAGGCTCGCTACCCTGCCCTTATCGACCTGATGGTATTGTCGTCCCTGATGGCAGACTACGCCAAGTCAGTCAGTTGTTTGCACCTGATGGCACGCGAGCGGCACGTTATGACAAGATTCATCTATTTACAGCCACTGTAGCGGATAAACACGGTAGCTATAACGAAGCAGCCACTTTCGAGCCAGGAACGCAAACCGTGATTACACCAATCGAAGCAAATGATACGGTCTATCAATTGGGCATGATGGTTTGCTTTGATTTGCGCTTCCCTGCATTGGCACAGCGTCTACGTCAAGCAGGTGCTGACATACTGAGCGCACCTTCTGCTTTTACTTACCTAACAGGGCAAGCCCATTGGTCGCTGTTGCTACAGGCACGTGCTTTAGACAGCCAGTGTATGGTCATTGGGGCGGCACAAGGTGGCGACCATATCTATAAGAATGGTGATATACGTCAGACGTGGGGACATACGGCGATTACCGCTTATGATGGTACAGTTATCAACCATTACGATGATAGTGTATTGAATGAAGCTACTGATCCAGAAGACAGCAAGCACTACGCCATGGTATTGGCATCATTAGATCAGCACGCCCAACAGCAAGGACGCCAAAAAATGCCTATCTTTGACTGTCATCGTTTAGCGTAAATTATGATTAGGGTGTGTTGAATATTCAACACACCTTATTTTTGATTTGAGTCATCGTCGCGTTGAGCATGAGTGGCTCGCGGGTGGGCACGATCATAGACTTGGGTCAATTTGGTAAAATCAACATGGGTATAAATTTGCGTAGTACTGATATCACTATGACCCAGCATTTCTTGTACAGCGCGCAAGTCACCACTACCTGACAGCATGTGTGATGCAAAGCAATGCCGCAATAAATGTGGATACATATTTTGTGAAATACCAGCACGAGTAGCGGCAACTTTTAGACGTTGCTGCACTGCCCGTGTTGATAAGCGGGTACCCAACTTTTCACTGATAAACAATGCCGTGTCCATTTGCTCTACCCATAGATTACGATGTGGCAGATAGCGCGTAATTGCCTCTGCTGCTTTTATACCTAATGGTACTAGTCGTGTTTTATTGCCTTTACCCGTCACACGTACGCGTAAGTCGGATAAATCTACGTCCGCTATATCTAGCGCTACTAGCTCACCCACACGTAAGCCACTACTGTAGAGCAATTCAAACATGGCTTTATCCCGTAACCATAAGCGTGCTTGCTCTGGAATATCAGGAATCTCTTGGTCAAGTAATTGAGTGAGCAAATCTACGTCTGCAATAGACGGTAATGGTCTAGGACTACGCTTAAGCTGGTAGCCAGTGGTTGGATTGATACGTGCTAGCCCTTCTTCAATGAGCCATCCATAAAAATGACGAATCGCCGACAGCTCCTGCTGGACGCTAGCAAGTGCAAGCTTGTCTTCATCGATACGCTGACCGATATGCTGGGCTAATTGACGCTTGTCACAACGCGTCCATGTCAGCCGTTTGCCACGTAAAAATAGCGCCAGCTGGTTCAAGCCAGCAAAATAAGCCGTTAGGGTATGCGGCGAGTGATTACGTACTGATAAAGTATTTAACCAATGATGCACTGGTACTAACAGCTCACGTAACGCTGTGTCCGACTCTGTAGTGGCTGCCAGTGTGTCTGACAGCCACGCTGCTGATTGTACTTCTGAACCCGATGCTGGCTCTATCTGACCTTTTTTATTGGACATAGCCCTATTAGAGATGACCATAGCATTTACCTATTCGCCATCCGAGTTTAGCCCTCAGAATTAGGCTTGATACCCGCTTGTGCCATTAGCCCATCTGGGCTAAACACGCCTTCATAAACAAAGGCCGTTGGACCTGTCATCATGACTGAATAACCCGGCTGCCATTTGATAATCATACTGCCGCCATACAGCTGTGCGCGCACTTCTTCGCCTTCATCCAACCAGCCTTCACGTATGCCAACCGCCACTGCAGCACATGCACCCGTACCACAGGCTTGAGTCTCACCAACGCCGCGCTCGAATACCCGTAGACGAATATGACGTTGATTCATCACCTGCATAAAGCCGACATTGACGCGATCTGGAAACGCAGGATGCGATTCGATGGCTTTACCCAAGGTTTCAACTTCAGCATCGAGCACATTATCGACTTTGATAACTGCATGTGGATTGCCCATATTGGCAACATAGAGCTGTACAGGTGTTCCATTAACATCCAAATGGTAGGCGTTTTGGATTTTAGTAGTGGCTCTTGGGCTAAATGGAATCTCGTCTGGCTCAAATTTGGGTTTGCCCATATCGACTTCTACCCAGCCATAACGGTCTGTGGTCAGCGTGATAATCCCACTTGCCGTCTCAACACGTAGGCGCTGTTTAAATGACAGTTTGCGTGCCTGTACGAAGCGAGCGAAGCAACGCGCACCGTTACCGCACTGCTCGACTTCAGTGCCATCGGTATTAAAAATACGATAGCTAAAGTCGACATCCGGACGCATCGGTGGCTCGACTACGAGCAACTGGTCAAAACCAATACCCAAATGACGATCACCCAATAACTGTACCAAATCCTTGGTTAATTCTAAGCGCTGAGTCACCAAATCGATGACCATAAAATCATTGCCCAGACCATGCATCTTAGTAAATTCTATTAGCATACCCTTGATATCCTATCCTATTTTTATGTATGGCTTATCTTAGCACGCTGTCAGATACAATCATAATAATACCAATCCCAAAAAATACGATTAGCGGTGTCAAATTTGTTTAGTCTACAGTGAGTAGTACTTACACTCGTTTTCCTTGCTACTCTAATTTTTATGAATGGTATTGCTTTCCAATAAAGGCATGCCTGCAATTAAAAGACAGCTTTAATTAAAAAACAACTTCCTCAAAATCCAGTCATAAAAAAACCCATTGTCATTATCACAATGGGTTCTCTTCAATCATCAAATACGGTGATAGTTTTGGCTCGTCTTTAATAACCTTACTGCGCCTGCCACAATGTTTCATTTTCATATAATGATTCAATGGTTTCGCGCGGACGAATCAATTGATGATGGTTATCAGACACCATCACTTCGCTAGCACGTGGACGCGAATTATAATTGCTGCTCATGGTAAAGCCATAAGCGCCAGCACCAGTGATGGCCAATGTATCTCCTGCTTCCAATGCTAACAAGCGACCTTTTGCTAAGAAATCTCCCGTCTCACAAATTGCACCAACGATATCCCACGGTTGCGTACCATCCGTATCGATACCTTTGCTCGGTAACACGCTTGGAATCACGGCCATTTCTGCTTGATACAGTGCAGGGCGAATCAAGTCGTTCATTGCCGCATCGACAATAGCGAAGTTCTTGTGTTCGGTAGGCTTTAGCACGTCGACACGCGTTAATAGTACGCCAGCATTGGCAACGATACTGCGGCCCGGCTCAAAGAATACCGTCAGTCCAAGCTCGCTTAGTTTTGGTAATAATGCAGCAGCAAACTCGTCCATAGACACAGGCGTCTCATCGATATAGCGCACCCCTAAACCACCACCCAAATCTATATGACGCAGCTCAATACCTTTTTCACGGAGGGTGTGTATCAACTCGATTACTTTGTCTAGCGCAGCAACGAATGGCTCTACTTCCGTCAACTGCGAGCCAATATGGCAGTCGATACCAACGATATCGATATGCGACAACGCAGCGGCTTGCTCATAGACAGCAACAGCGTCTTCGTGCGTGATACCGAACTTATTGTCTTTTAAACCAGTTGAGATGTAAGGATGAGTCTTGGCATCGACATTGGGATTGACTCGTAGAGATATAGGTGCTGATTTATCGAGTTGCTGTGCCACTTCATTGATTAAAGCCAGCTCGCTAATAGACTCGACGTTAAAGCAACCGATGCCTTGGGTGAGTGCATACTCGATATCTCTATAAGTTTTACCAACGCCTGAGAATACAACGCGCGCAGCTTCACCGCCTGCCGCCAATACTCGCATCAACTCACCACGTGAGACAATATCAAACCCTGCACCCGCCTGTGCTAACACGCCAAGTACAGCAAGATTAGAGTTGGCTTTAACGGCATAGCAAACCTGATGCTTTAGACTGGCAAAGCTATCGGTGTAAGCCTGATAAACATCTAATATCGCCTGCTTTGAGTAGACATAACATGGCGTATCATAGCAATCGACCAACTCAGTCATACTGACCTGCTCCATATGTAGAGCGTCGTTGCGATAATTCAGCGCAGGCAAATGAGCAGTTAAGGCTTCAGGGTTAATATATAACCCTTGTTCTGTTTGGGTCGTTACTGTAGTCATTGTGGTTATGTCTCTCATTAAATCAGGTAAATTTATTCGGAATTATTGATGCTCTTAAACAATTAATAATCGTTAGGGTCTTCGTTCACATCTGATAGCACTTGCTCTAAATAGCGAGCGTTCTGTTCATCATTACTTGCCGATGCAGCACCTTGTGACTCTCCAGCATTAGACAACATCTCTGACCCTGCCACCTTTGAGCTGTTGGAATCGGCTAAATAGAGGTCGCCCTTTTGCCCACAGCCCGTTAATCCTAACATGACTGCACTACCGATAATCAATGCGGAGACGGCACGGCGACTGGTGTTAATAGATAAATGAGAATTGCACTCAGTGTTTGAAACGCGGCGTATAGTAAGCATAGGGCAATAACCTTGCAGCAGTGTGAATATGATTGAAAACAGGACGTTTACGACTGAAATATTCAAAATATTATAATCTATGTAAGCATAGCATTGTATCAGTCAGGCGGTAAGCCTCTTGAGGGCGATTGACCAATAATTTTGCTAACTTTATCATGTGTAAATACAGCTTATGACGATAATGATTGGTGCATATTATTTGGTGAGTTCTGAGAAATTTATGCATTTTATGTGGCAATTATGGTTTGTGGAGCGCAGTTTTATGGTGCAAAACACGGCTAAACACATTTTGAAAAACTTTCTTACAATTTTTATTGCGGGCAATCTTGCCTTTATAGCACTTACTGTTTGATGGCTATATTCGGTGCACAGGTGTAACAATGCTTGACGATGTTCAGTCTTAAACCTTATAGTTACTGTGGTATAAGATACTAATTGTGTTACATTATACTCCGAAAATATCGCTTTGATGGATTGCTAGAAGCAACCAAACAGAGTGACGAGTAGGGATTTATTGGTAGACCTGTAAGCGTGATATCGCTTATTTCATTTTTATGAAAGGTCTGCTGATTTTTGTTTGTTCGGCGGAAATTAATCCGCTATGATTCACCCCTTGTCAAAAAACATAATCTAAGGATAGAGCATGAGCGATAGCACCCCCATCTTTAATGATCGTAATACCGGTAGATCAAAACTTATCAACCCTACTTTGGTTCTCAACTGTGGTTCATCTTCTATAAAATATGCGCTAATCAGCGAAGACGAATCCACTCGTATTACCGGTCTTGCCGAAAACTTGGGGCTTGATACCGCTCGTATTAAACATACTACTTTAAACGGTGAAAAACTTGAGATTACCATCCCTGGTGGTCGTCATGAATTGGCTCTTCAAAAAATCCTAGCACTGCTTGAGCAATATCATTTTGTCGCTGTAGGACATCGTGTGGTTCACGGCGGTCGTGAGTACTCAAAAGCCGTCCGTGTCGACCAACATGTACTTGATGAAGTAAAACGTTTAAAAATCTTAGCACCTCTACACAACCCTGCAAACGCCTTGGGTATTGAAGCGGTTGAAGCCATTTATCCTGACATCCCACAAGTGGTCGTTTTCGATACTGCATTTCACCAAACGATGCCGCCAGTTGCCTATCGCTATCCAATTCCAAAAGCCCTATACGAAGAAGAAAAAATTCGTCGTTATGGATTCCATGGTACCTCACATGCTTATGTCTCAGAGCGTGCTAGCGAAATTACAGATACCAAAGGTCCACATGGTTGGCTGACCGCTCATCTAGGCAATGGTTGCTCAGCGACTGCCGTCTATAACGGTGAAAGCTTGGATACTAGTATGGGTCTGACGCCACTTGAAGGCTTGATGATGGGTACGCGTAGTGGTGACGTCGATCCTAGCTTGCACATTCATCTCAAGCGTAAACTGGGTATGAGCCTAGAAGAAATCGATACTATGCTCAATAGTGAAAGTGGCTTATTGGGTATCTCAGGTCTGTCGAATGACTTGCGTACGATCGAACAAGCAGCGAATGAAGGCCATAAAGATGCTCAACTCGCCATCGAGATGTTCTGCTATCGTGTCGGTAAATACCTAGCCAGCCTAAGCTGTGCGCTACCTGACTTTACTGGTATCGTCTTTACTGGTGGTATTGGTGAAAACTCAGCGACCACACGTGCTCGCATCTTAGATGTTATGCGCCACTTCGGTATCAAGTTTGATGCTGAAAAAAATGATGATTTAGTCGGTGGTGCAGAAGGCAGCTTCCAAGACGAAGGTAGTAGCATCGAGCTATGGGTTGTCCCAACTGATGAAGAATGCCAGATCGCTAAAGAAACGCGTCAAGCATTAGGTCTAAAATAGAAAATAGCCCGGCTATTACAGTGATGCTTATTTAGGGGCTTATGTCGTATAAATATTTTTATATGACATAAGCCTTTAAGTAACGGCGCTACTGACCAATCACTGCAAGCGAAAGCAGCAGCCATCATTTTAGCCAGTCAGCAACACCTCTCTCACGGATATAATAAAATAAATAGTAGGATATGCTATGCAAACCATTTTACTTGTACCTATTAGTCGCGGTATCGGCCTGACATCAGCAGCGCTCGGTCTCATTCGTGCGCTCGATTATAACGGCGTTAAAGCCGGTTTTATGAAGCCATTTCTGCAAGATGATACGCTCGATAAGCAAAACAGCCTAGACAGCTCAAGCGCATTAACCATGCATGCATTTGGTCTGACACCGCCTAAATCTATCAACCGTCAGCGCGTTGAGCGTATGATTGGTGATGGCAATCTTGATGAATTGATGGAAGAAGTGATCGAAAACTTCCATAGCATCGGTGATGACCAAGACGTCGTGATTTGTGAAGGTCTAGTACCCACTACTGAAGCCTCTTATGCATCACAAATCAACCGTGCTATTGCCCACGCTTTAGATGCCAAAATCATCTTTGTTAGTACGGTCGATACCAAAAACCCAGCCCATTTAGCCGATAAGCTCGATGTGCATGCTCGTGAATTTGGCGGTATCGCGCATGAGCGTACTTTAGGCTGCATCTTGATGCGTGTGCATGATGTGCCAAATACCTTTGACACTCAGCCAGTCGCACCGGGTGAAGCCATGGTCAGCTTGGATGCTGGCTTTATGCAAGAAGTGCAACGTCTGTCACCACATTTTGATACCGATCGATTCCGCCTAATCGGTGTGGTACCTTTTAGTGATTCATTGTCAGTGCCCCGTACGTGGGATATCGCTGCAGAGTTGGATGCCACTTGGTTAAATGTCGGTGAAGCAAAGACACGCCGTATCAATCATATTAGTTTGACAGCTCGCTCAGTCGCACGCGTTGATGAAGTGTTCAAACGTGGTACGCTCATCGTCGTACCTGGCGATCGTGATGACTTATTACTCGCCGCAGCACTGGCCTGTATCAATGGCATTCCACTAGCAGGTCTGGTACTGACTGGTGGTGTCTCGCCCAATTCAACCGTCGCTGAGCTATGGCAATCTGCACTCAAAACAGGTATTCCTGTCATGAGTGTTGAAACAGATAGCTTTGAGACCGTACAAAGCTTGATGCACATGAGTGCTGAGATTCCAAACGATGATATTGAGCGCGCACAAGAAGTCACACGCTATGTGGCCGCACACTTAAATCTAAGTTGGATTAAAGAATACTTTAGCCATGACCATCAACCGCGCCTATCGCCTGCCGCTTTCCGTCATCAAGTGGTCAAAAAAGCACAAGCCGCTAAGAAACGCATCGTATTACCAGAAGGTGCTGAGCCACGTACGGTAGAAGCTGCCTGTATCTGTCAAAGCCGCGGCATCGCTGATTGCGTACTGCTCGCAAAACGCAGCGAAGTGGAACAAGTTGCCAAAAATCGCGACTTAATCTTGCCAGAAGGCATTGAGATTATGGATCCTGACACGCTTGATATGAACAAATATATCGCTGCTGTGGTTGAGCGTCGTAAAGGCAAAACGACCGAACTGGTCGCTGCTGAACAGCTTGAAGATACCGTGTTCTTAGGTACTATCATGCTACAGATGGGTGAAGTGGATGGATTGGTCTCTGGCGCCATACATACCACTGCCAACACCGTACGCCCAGCATTCCAGTTAATTAAGACGGCACCGCAGTACTCATTGGTATCTTCTATCTTCTTTATGCTGTTACCTGAGCAAGTCGTGGTGTATGGTGATTGCGCCATCAACCCTGACCCAACGGCGGAAGAGCTGGCTGAAATCGCTATCCAATCTGCCCAGTCTGCGGCAGCGTTTGGTATCGAACCAAAAGTGGCAATGATCAGCTACTCTACTGGCTCATCAGGTACAGGCGCGGATGTCGAAAAAGTTATTCGTGCGACCCAAATCGTTCGTGAACGTGAACCAACACTTGCCGTTGATGGCCCATTACAGTATGACGCTGCATCGGTCATGAGTGTCGGTAAACAAAAAGCACCTGATTCACCCGTTGCCGGACAAGCCAACGTCTTTATCTTCCCAGATCTCAATACGGGTAACACCACGTATAAAGCGGTGCAGCGTAGTGCCAACGTCATCAGTGTTGGGCCGATGCTACAAGGTTTGAATAAGCCAGTAAACGATTTGTCACGTGGTGCATTGGTCGACGATATTGTCTATACCATCGCACTGACTGCTATTCAAGCGCATAGCGATTTGATTTAATCGTCACACTGTTTATTGATAAGAAATTTGCTGATTAAAATTTTGGTGATTAGCAATATACAACTAAGCCGACTGTCACTATGATAGTCGGCTTTTTATTACCGTTTTAATGACAGAAGCTGACCCGCCCACTACAATAGCGCTATCGTTTCTTTTGAATCCACTATCACGTTTTTCTTACCAGCCATTTGACCTATTTATATCTAATATGACCAACAATTTATGCTTAATATGACTAACCATAAACAGACTCAACACCCTACACCTGCCATCCGTGCTTATCTTGGTGGCTCATTTGATCCTGTGCATAAAGGTCATTTGCAAATAGCCATGTACGTCTATCAGCATTTATTACCGCTAGCGAAGCAGCAACAGCGCGAGCTGCATGTGTCATTGTTGCCCAATGCTCGCTCACCTTTTAAACAAGAAAGTACCGATCCCAAGCATCGTTTGGCCATGTTAAAACTGGCGACAATTAATACCCCGATACAGATAGATGAGCTTGAGCTTTGGCAAGCACCACCTATTTATACCATCGATAGCGTGCGCACGTTACGACAACGCTATCCGCATGACCGTTTAATATTCATCATCGGCATGGACAGTGCGCTGAGTTTGACCAAATGGAAAGAAGGACTTGAGCTGACCGACTATGTCAATCTGTGGATTTTTAATCGTGACAGCCTGTCTGATGTTGATGTTGATGTTGATGTTGATGTTGAAAATAACAGTTTTGCCGAAAATACGAAAAATTTAGTAGACGAAAATCACATAGCGCAGGATGTGGCTGAATTGCAGTCACAACTACCGGCGGCGCTGCAATGTTTGGTAATCGACTCACCGACTGAATTGATAATGCCCAACGCTCAAGCACGGATAAATAACAGCGCTCTACAAAGTAACTATCAAGGTCACATTTATATAGACCCGCGCCCTGTGACAGCCGTATCAAGCACACAAGTACGTCAAAAACTTCAGAAAATTCCTCACGTATTAAATATAAAGCACACTGCCGAAACGCAAATCACATCTTTGCAACCAATAAATGATATCATGTGCAATACTGAACTTAATCCATTAGCTAAATGGCTAAATCCTGCTGTTTATCAATATATTATCGCCCATCAGCTATATTCTGCTGCTCAATTCCGTTAAAATCGCCTTATCTTTGTCATTTTGCCCACCATGTCTGTATACGTGACTGGCTACATATGCTCCGTTGGACAATGACAACCAATGCAAATTGATGATTGACCCTTTTATTTTAAATATTTACGATTCAAGAGATTAAAATTTATGACCAACACCATGACTGAAGAACGCCTAACAGAATGTTTGACCATTGTACAAAGCGCTCTAGATGATATGAAAGCAAAGAACATCACTGTAATGAATGTAGAAGAGTTGACTGACGTAACAGAGCGCATCATCATCGCTGATGGTACGTCTAAGCGCCACGTACGCGCAATGGCTGACAGTGTCGGCGCTGAAGCTAAGCAAGCGGGCTTTATGCCACTTGGCCGTGAAGGCGGTATCGACTCTGATTGGACGTTGATCGATTTGGGGGCTGTTGTCGTCCATATGATGACGCCACAAGCACGTGAGTTCTATGACTTAGAAGGCCTATGGTCATCACCTGAGCAATTGGCTGAGCTGGTCGCTGTACCACGTGAAAAGAAAACTGCGGGTCGTCGCAACAAAAACAAATAAGACTGTTGATTACGACAATCGTTCAACATTGAAAAATGTACTACCAAAAAGACCAGATGATTATTCTGGTCTTTTTTTGTGTGACCTCTGAGGTGGCGAACCCGTATAATAAAATGGATATCAGACAGTCCTCGCCTGCTAATTCTTTGTATATTAGGAAACCTTATGAGCGCAGCATCAGTCACGCCAACAGTTGAGCAAACCCCAAAAGACTTTAACCAAGACCTGCCGCTACATATTGCCACCCTAACCTGTGTGCGTGCTGGCAAGTCCATGCCATTCACCCGTGAGCAACTGAGTGCCATTGACAAAGCGCCAATTAAAGCGCCTGTCGCGGTCAACTTCATGGGCCTCGCCACTGATGAGCAAGCCGATCGCAAACATCATGGTGGCCCGCTAAAAGCGGTGCATCAACTAGCACCTGCGACTTATGAAAAAATCAATGCAGCGTTCAGCCTAAAAGTACGCGTTGGTACATTGGGCGAAAACCTCACGACCGAAGCCGTCAATGGTCTGCCTGAAATGACCGAATCTGCCGTATGTATTGGCGACGTTTTTCAGTATGGTGATACTGATACTAGCGATAGTGTCCAGCTACGCATCGTCCAGCCGCGACGCCCCTGCTACAAGATCAATGATCAGATCGGACAGTTTACCAAAGTGCCAAATATCGCAGCATGGGTCAGCAAACAAGGTATCTCTGGCTGGTACTTCCAAGTCGTGCATGATGGTCTAATTGATGCGGATTTGCCAGTTTATTTAATTGAGCGTCCCTATCCGTTTGCGACACTTGAGACACTGTGGCAACTGGCCAATTCTAAAGAGAAATACGATGCTAATGTGATTGAGCCATGGCTCGCGATTGAGTGTTTGGAAGAGAGTTGGAAAAAGGTCTTGGCTAAGAAGGTTAAGAGTTAATCAATACTAACTAGAGATTAGAATCATTATGAAAGACCTTAATATTCCCTTTTCTTTTTTACAAGAACATAGCGTTATTTTATCTGCAGAAGAAATCAGATTTGCTATAGGGTATGAGCTAATCGATTTAAGAGAGTTAGCTGACATTGTTGATAAGTCATTAATTAAGTACCCTAATGATGAGAGCTTATTAGAATTGGCTCTTAATCTGTTGTTAGACAGTTTTTATATAGATACTGACATCAAACCTATAAGTTTAATATCTAGTGAGGCAGCCTGTAAGCTGAAATCAGTAAGTAGTAAATGGAGATACATTCTCTTACTTTGGCTCTATGAAAATAGAGAAAATAGTAGTGCTGATTACGATAGAATCAATAAAGTTTATGCTGACTTTAGTTACCCTGTAGATATGGAAAGATTCATAAGTTATATGCCTGCTCATGGTAATACTGAAAAGCTAGGCTATGACCATATCTTGCATAACTGGAAGGACTATTTAAATGCTTATAAACATTTAATAGCATCTTAAATACTTCAATCTGAACTACCCTTTGGAAAGACATCATTCCTACACAGAGCATTTCATGGTAAAAAACATCTTCTTAGCATTTGGCCTAACACTTCCCTTGATTGGCTGCGTGACCACGACCTCTCCCGTCGCGACCACTAAGAGCTACATCGTAGATAGTAAAACCTATCAAGCCACTGGAAAAAGCGAACGTATCAAAACCATTGTGCTGCACTATACGGTTTCAGACAATGACAGATCTATAAAAACACTGACCACAGGCAAGGTCAGCGCCCATTATCTTATTTTAGATAATGACGATGATAAAATTTATAATTTAGTACCAGAAAACGAGCGCGCTTGGCATGCCGGTGATGGCGGCTTTGCAGGTAGAACCATCTTGAACGATACCTCTATCGGCATAGAAATCGTCAATGCAGGGATTGCGCCTGAGTATCAGAATGCCCTAAAAGACGGCAAGCTGGCATATCATCCTTATGACCATTATGTGGCTTTTGATGAGTTACAGATTAAAAAGGTCGCGGAGCTGGTGCAAGATATCACGGCAAGATATGGCATCTCACCAAAGAATATCATCGGTCATTCTGATATGGCACCCTCGCGCAAAATAGACCCCGGTGCCAAGTTCCCTTGGCAGCAGCTGTATAAGCAATATGGCATCGGCGCTTGGTATGAGGATGCTGATAAATTTTCTTTTATGGACATAGACGCATTTGCAGCGGCTACGATACCTGAGATTAAGCAGCAGTTTCGTGACTATGGCTATCAAATCAATAGCAATGACGAATGGGACAAAGCCAGTCGCGATGTCGTCTATGCGTTTCAGCTGCACTTTCGACCCCGTAATCCAACAGGCGAAGTAGATTTAGAGACTTATGCTATTTTAAAGGCATTGAATAAGAAGTATGCTGATACCAACGATTTTTATTAGCCATTAATAACCAAGAATCTATCCATAACAACAATGAAAAAGGAAATACTATGAGCACATTGTTTAGCGTAAATTTGAATAAATTGGCTTTGATCCGTAACTCTCGCGGTACTGACTACCCTAACCTATTATACTTCGTGAAGAAGCTGATTGACCTAGGTGTCAAAGGCTTTACCGTACACCCGAGACCCGATGAGCGTCATATCAGATACCAAGATGTCTATGATATCAGTGCATTCTTAAAGGACTATCCAGAGATTGAGTTCAATATCGAAGGCAACCCAAACGAGCAGTTTTTAAAGATTATCCGTGAAGTAAAACCGCATCAATGTACGCTCGTGCCAGACAGTGATGATCAGCTGACCTCGGATCATGGCTTTGACATTATCAAACATCACGAGTTTTTATCAATATTGAGCAAAGAGCTGGAAGCGTTCGGTACGCGCTGTGCGGTGTTCATCGACCCTGATATCGAACAAATCAAAGCAGTCATCGAGAGCGATGTACAGACAATCGAGATGTATACCGAAGAATGGGCGCGCGCTTACAGTAATGGTAAGAGCGATGACAATATTGAATTCGATGAGGTTAAGCAACGCTTTAGCGACTGTATCACCCTAGCCAATCAAAACGGTATCCGCGTCAATGCGGGTCATGATTTGAATTTGGAAAATTTAGCCGATCTGCTCGCGCTTAGTGATATCGCTGAGGTGTCGATTGGTCATGCATTTACGATTGAATCGCTGGAGCAAGGCATGGATAATGTCGTGCGTCAGTATTTAGAGATTTGTGGGTAGTCCGTACTAATAAGTAAATAGTTTGATTCTATCAGCAGTCCTAATATCTGCATTATCAATACAAACGCTAATAATATTAAAAAAAGGAATCTTTATGTATCAAGACTTTCAGAAACACCTACAACAAGAAATCAGCGACATACGCGCAGCAGGACTGTATAAAAACGAGCGTGTGATCACCTCCCCGCAAGATGCGCTCATCAAGATTGCCGATGGTCGTGAGATGCTTAACTTCTGTGCCAATAATTATCTTGGATTGTCTGATCACCCTGAGATTAAAAAGGCGGCTATACAAGCCATTGAAGACTCAGGTTATGGTATGTCATCTGTGCGTTTTATTTGTGGTACGCAAGATTTGCATAAGCAATTAGAAGCGGCGATTTCTAAGTTTTTTAATACCGAAGATACGATTCTTTATGCGGCTTGTTTCGATGCCAATGGCGGTGCCTTTGAGCCACTACTGACCGCTGAGGATGCCATTATTTCTGATTCGCTAAATCATGCCTCAATCATTGATGGTGTACGCCTGTGTAAAGCGGCTCGTTATCGCTATGCCAATGCAGATATGCAAGATTTAGAGACTCAATTACAAGCGGCGCAAGCACAGCGTTTTCGTTTGATTGTCACTGACGGTGTGTTTTCAATGGATGGTAACGTAGCGCCAATGGATGAGATTTATGCGTTGGCACAAAAATATGATGCCATGGTCATGATTGACGAGTCACATTCAGCAGGCGTGGTCGGTCGCACTGGCGGCGGCGTGACTGAATTGTTTGATCTACGTGGAGATATTGAGCTAATCACTGGTACTTTGGGCAAGGCATTTGGCGGTGCTATTGGCGGCTTTACCACGGGTAAAAAAGAAATCGTTGAGATGTTGCGACAGCGCTCACGCCCGTATCTGTTTTCAAACTCCATTCCTCCTATGGTAGCTGCCGCTGGGGTAAAAGCGTTTGAGATGCTCTCGCAAGACAATACCCTACAAGATAAATTGCATGAAAATACCGCGTATTTTGTTAAAAAAATGCAAGACGCGGGCTTCGATATCAAGCCCACCGAATCGGCAATTTGTGCGGTGATGCTTTATGACGCCAATGTCTCGCAGCAAATGGCAGATGCACTGCTTGAAGAAGGCATTTATGTGATTGGCTTCTTCTACCCTGTCGTACCCAAAAACGAAGCTCGCATTCGTGTCCAGCTCTCTGCCGCCCATACTCGCGAGCAGCTAGACCAGTGTATCGCCGCCTTTATCAAAGTTGCTAAGCAAATGAAAGTGATTGATTAAATGTCGTTCGGTATTGATCTAAATTCAAACATTAAGCACAACACCGTTAAATAAGAGAAAAGTATGAAAGCACTGGTTAAAGCCCATGCCAAAAAAGGCATCTGGATGCAAGACATGCCAGAACCTACGGTTGGCATCAATGACGTTAAAATTAAAATTAAAAAAACCGCTATTTGTGGTACAGATTTGCACATTTATAAGTGGGATGAGTGGTCAGAAAGAACCATCAAGACGCCGATGATCATCGGACACGAATACGTTGGTATCATTAGCGAAATGGGCGATGGTGTAAAGCATTTTGAAGTGGGTGATCGAGTCACAGGTGAAGGTCATATCGCTTGCGGGCATTGCCGTAACTGCCGCCGTGGTAAGCTCCATGTGTGCGAAAACACCATCGGCGTGGGCGTTGACCGCGATGGCGCATTTGCCGAATATTTGGTGATACCTGCCGACAATGTCATCAAACTCGATGAGCGTATCAGCGATGAGATGGCAGCTATCATGGACCCCTTTGGCAATGCCACGCATACTGCCCTTTCATTTCCTGTCCTTGGTGAGGATGTACTGATTACGGGTGCGGGACTGATTGGTTCTATGGCAACAGCGATTTGCCGCTTCGCAGGGGCGCGTAATATCGTGGTCAGCGATATCAGCGATTATCGCCTAGAGCTTGCCAAAAAAATGGGCGCGACGATGACCATCAACCCAGCCAAAGGTGAAACCATCGAAGGCGCCATTGCTGAGTTAAAAATGCACGGCTTTGATATTGGGCTTGAGATGTCAGGCTCGCCTCAGGCTTTTGACTCAATGATTAGTAATATGTATAACGGCTCTAAAATTGCGCTCTTGGGCATTTTGCCTAACACCACTACGGTGGATTGGAGCAAGATTATTTTTAAGGCGTTAACCCTAAAAGGTATTTATGGTCGTGAGATGTGGGAGACGTGGTATCAGATGGAGCAAATGCTGATTAGCGGTATTGATTTGACACCAATCATTACCCATCGCATGCACATTGATGACTTTCAAGAAGGCTTTGATATCATGGAAAGTGGGCAATGCGGCAAGGTGATTTTAAGCTGGGATTGATAACGTGGTGCGTCAGTACTTGAGAAGTCGTGGTGAGGGTTTAAATTGTCACGACTGATAAAACGGCACTGATTTCAGTGCCGTTTTTTTTATATTAAAAAGTGATAAGAGAGATAAACGATGAGTAATTCTGAAGCCGAAAAACTTGAAAAGTATTTAGCAGAAAAAGCCAAACAAGATCAGGAAAAAGAGCAGGAATTGAAGCCGCTCTCTGCCTATGATGCTTGCGTGCTAAAGGAAAGTGCTAAGATTCATGAGTTGATTGCTGAGGCTAGGAAATGAATTTGAGGAGCGCTAGTGGAAAGACAAATAAAATATATTTTGCTCGAGACTATTATAGAAAGCAACATTATAAGACAACCTATCGTTCTTAACACTTTGTATATAATAAACTTATTTTAAGAAGTGATGATTCTATTAGGGTGATTTTTTCGAAATATCCTTCATTCTTGAAAAAAATAGGGCAATTATAATAATGAGATATCATGATTATATATAGCACTTCTATGTCAGATTCAATATACTTAGTATGAAAATTAATTAATGAGAGACAAATGAGTAACTTACTTAGGGTAGAACATAATAATCAAGAAATAGTTCTAACAGTTGAGAATGAGCAATTAGGTAATTTCGTATCAAGTCTATTAGGTCAACCTCAATCAATAGATAAAGTTTTTACTATTCCATTTGATGCTAATCACAATTACTTTACTCATCTAATTGAGTTGATAAAACAAAGACTCGATCAACAAAATAATTATGAGCTTGTTTCATTCCAAGCGACAATAGGATATAAAGACAATACAAGAAGAAAACTTAATACAATAGAAGCCTTCAAGACTTTTTCGGAAAGTTTGAGCCTCATTAGCACAGATTTAAACTTTAAGTTTGGAATACTTATACATTTTCCAAATAAACAAATACCAGAGAAACAAGAAATAGATATAAATTTCAGCACATCAACAAATGAAAAAAGATATTACGCTAGAAGTATATTTGATTTAGCACTTAGAAATAAAGAATATACATCAGGAATTATAGCAGTTGAGTTAAATCATACTGAGCGTACATGGGCTGATGACATGCTAGCCATAATCGAAAATTCATTCAACGAAATATGGATAAAAGAGTCGAATTTTAAAAAAATAACTAGATCTATATTTTCTTTTATAAGACTTGATAGTTCTTTCTTTACAATGATTTTTGCTACTTTATTCATGATAGTGCTACTCGTTAATATAGGTGAGCATGAAAGTCTTCAAAATGTAAAATATCTTGATACTCTCGAGAAAGCACCTAAAGACATGAACACACTTCATCAAAAAATAGATTTTGTCGCAAATAACTTAACAACTAACTCTAATATATTAAATTCCTCTTTGATAAAGGATTTCGGTGTATTTGTAGGTATAACAGTTTTGTTTTTTGCCTTTATCTATATTGTACAAGAATTCATTAACCCTTCTAAGTCTTTTGTTGTTTTGACAAATAGAACAGTAGAATATAAAAAAGAGATTTTGAACAGTCATAAAAATAAAATATGGGCTCTATCCATAGTTGGAACTATAGTTTTAAGTATTATTGCCAACTACATATATAGTTTTATAGTAGCTATTTGAATTATAAGATTAGAGCATACATTTTAGCCCTATAATTCGTAGGGTTCACTCAATCCACCGTTAAATTAAATCTCAGAATAATTTATCATAAAATGGTCATTCAGAAGCGAGTTTTAGCCCTGATTGCAGCGGATATACTTGGTTGGTCACTGGGCTGCGGAGGCTTGGCTAGAGATGGTCGCTCGAATGTTGGAACGCCTCTAGCCTTAGCCACCGCCCAGTGGACGACCAAGATAGTAGCAAAAAGCAGGATTAGCTCCCTATTTATAAAAACCTAAATCCCAAACACAAAAAAGGTGAGCCTTAAGCTCACCTTCTTATTTTAACAAACAGCTATCTAAAACAATATTCTAAACTAACTTAGTCGATCATAACGAAGCAACTTAAGACGTCAAAATATTTTATATATTACTCAGCTCTTTTAACGCCGATAGCGCCTGCTCTGCCTTATCATCCGATACAAATATATGGTCATGATAATAGGCAGCTATCACATTGGCACTGATACCCTTTGAGGTCAGTTTGGTTGACACGGCTGCGGTTAGACCTACCGCTTCTAGGCTTGAATGCACCGTTAAGGTGATTTGTCGAAACACGCCCTCGTAATGTAAACCTGCTTCATCAGCTTTGTCTTTTGTTAGCACCAAAGTCAACCCTTCTGGCTCTACAAACGTCGCGATTGGTGCTAAGTTTGCGTATTCTGCTAGTTCCCCTTTTACGGTACAAAACACAAATAACTCATCAACCAGTTCTGGCTGCATCGAATTCAATAGCTCATTGATATCTGTAATTCCTGACATTTTAATCTTCCTTACTTTGCTTAATTCTAATCTTTATTGACTGCAATTTTAGCATGGGTGTCATTACCTATACTTGTGAAAAAACGAGCCAAACGCTAGCCCTTATCTCCAAACACTCAAATCTTAAACACAAAAAAGGTGAGCCTAAGCCCACCTTTTTATTCTAAAAAACAGCTATCTAAAATAACTCAAACTAGCCTATCTTAACCAAGCACGAGCGTTACGGAACATACGCATCCACGCGCCGTCTTCATCCCACTCTTCTGGTTTCCAGCTGTGGTTATAAGCTTTTAGGTTACGCTCAGGATGCGGCATCATGATCGTGACGCGACCATCAGTGCTACACAGACCCGTGACACCGCCGACCGAACCATTTGGATTGAGCGGATACGTCTCAGTTGGATGACCTTGGCTATCGACATAACGCATCGCAAGCTGACCGTGTTTTGCCATACCGTCGATTTCGTTGTTATCTAGTGTGGCATAGCCTTCGCCATGCGCCACAGCGATTGGCAAGATGCTGTCTTGCATGCCTTTGAACAGGATAGACTTGGTACGCTCAACTTTTACGTTGACCGTACGCGCTTCAAAACGAGCTGACTGGTTGGCGATGAAGCGTGGGAAGTTATCTGCACCTGGGATGAGGTCTTTTAACTGAGCCATCATCTGACAACCGTTACAGACACCTAGTGAGAAGGTATCAGGACGGGCGAAGAAGCGGACAAACTGCATGCGTAGCTCGTCATGGAACAAGATAGAGTTCGCCCAACCAGAGCCTGCGCCGAGCACGTCACCATAACTAAAGCCACCACAAGCGACCAGACCGTCGAAGTCACGTAGATTGATACGGCCACTGAGCAGATCACTCATGTGTACATCGACCGCTTCAAAGCCAGCTTGCGTAAAGCCTGCTGCCATTTCCGTCTGACCATTGACGCCTTGCTCGCGCAAGATAGCGACTCTTGGTTTATTCTCACGACTGGCTAAATATGGCTCTTCAACCTTTTGATTGAGATCAAAGTTCGGCGCAGCGATCAGACCTTGATGGCTAGCATCAGCAATCAAGTCATACTCTTGCTGTACGCACGCTGGGTTATCACGGCGACGCGCGATTTGATAGCTGACCTGAGTCCACGCTTGCTGTAATTCAGTACGGCTAAAGCGTAAAGTATCATCACCCATGAGCGTTGGCGTTTGGATAAGTAAGCTGTCTTCTTCTGAGCTTTGACCGACGAGGCTCAGCATATCAGCAACGTTAAACTCTTCTGCCAATTGCATGAGAGCAGCGACGTTTTCTGGCAATACTTGGATGACTGCGCCTAGCTCTTCACTGAACAGCTGACCGAGTAAGTTATCATCAGTTAACGACAGCTTGATACCTTGACGGCTGGTGAACTGCATCTCAGCGATGGTCGCCAATAGACCGCCATCACCGATATCGTGATAGGCGCTGATGACGCCTTGTGCATTACCCGCTTGGACAAAGTTAAAGAAGTCGACCAAATCGCTTGGCTGCGCCAAATCTGGGCAATCATTACCCAATTGGCTCAGCGTTTGCGCAAGGATTGAACCACCTAAACGTAGCTTGCCTTTAGACAAGTCGATACGGTAGAACGCGCTGTCGCCATTGATTAGCTCAGGCGTTAGCGTTTTTGCCACATCAACCACAGGAGCAAAGGCAGTAATTACCAAGCTCATTGGTGATACGACTGATTTATCCGTCTCACCTGCTTCACTGCTGTCAGTCCAGTTGGCACGCATCGATAGCGAGTCTTTACCAACTGGAATCGCGATACCCAGTGCTGGGCACAGCTCTTCACCGACTGTATAGACCGCGTCAAACAATGCAGCATCTTCTGCATCATCGCCACATGCTGCCATCCAGTTCGCTGACATCGTGATATCAGACAACTGAGCAATACGCGCACCAGCGATGTTGGTAATCGCTTCGCCAATTGCAAGTCGTGCTGACGCTTGAGGGCTGATTAGCGCAACTGGTGTACGCTCACCGATACTCATCGCTTCACCGCTCATCACCTGATCATCTAGCGCAATCAAGCCTGACGCTGTCACAGCACAATCAGATACTGGCACTTGATAGCGACCCACATACTGATCACGCACCACCATACCGGTGATAGAGCGGTCACCGATACTAATCAAGAATGATTTGCTAGCGACGGTTGGATGACGCAGCACATCAGTAATAGATTCAGCTAAATTAACATCGCCAAGCTCTAGTGCTGGCAACGTGCGCTCAGAACGCTCAAAGCTACGCTTCATCTTCGGCGTACCACCTAGCAATACTTGCATCGGCATATCGACAGGCTGCTCAGCGAGCAATGTATCATCAACGACTAGCTGACGCACATCCGTGGCCGTTCCCAAGATAGCATATGGGCAACGCTCACGTGCACAGATCGCATCGAATTGGGCTTCGCTTTCTGGACGAATCGCGAGGACATAACGCTCTTGCGCTTCGTTTGACCAAATGGCCATTGGCGACATGCCAGCTTCTAACGATGGAACTTTACGCAGATCTAGTACCGCGCCCATCTCGTGGTCATTGACCAACTCAGGCATTGCATTAGAGATACCGCCAGCGCCCACATCATGCAATGACACGATAGGGTTGCCGTCTTTACCATTATTACTCGCATCGACATCACTACCCGCTAGTGCCCAGCAGCGATCCATCACTTCTTGGCAACGACGCTCCATCTCAGCATTGTCACGCTGAACTGAGGCAAAATCTAAGCCTTCATCGAGTGAACCACTATCAACTGAAGATGCCGCACCACCACCCAGACCAATCTGCATGGCAGGGCCACCAAGGACGATTAACAAATCACCTTGCTGAATGGCATTTTTTTCAATGAGGTTGCGTTTGATATTGCCGTAACCACCTGCCAGCATGATTGGCTTATGATAGCCGCGCATCTCGCTGCCATCTTTTGCCGCTGACGTATCTAATTGGAAACTACGGAAATAACCGCATAGGTTAGGACGACCAAATTCGTTTGAGAAGTTGGCTGAGCCCAATGGTGCTTCAGTCATAATCTCAAGACTGGTTGCCATACGGTCTGGCGTGCCATAAGCCTGAGTACTCAATTGACCTGACTGCTCCCACTTCTCAGCGAGCTCTGGGATATGTAGGTGTGATACGTGGAAGCCTGTCAAACCTGCTTTTGGCTTACCGCCACGACCTGTTGCGCCTTCATCACGAATCTCACCACCAGCACCCGTCGCTGCACCCGCATACGGGGCAATAGCCGTTGGATGGTTATGCGTTTCGACTTTCATCAGAATGTCGATTGCTTCTTGATGGAAGTCATAAGGATGGGCAGAATTTGCATCCATCGCGTCAGTCGGAATTGGGTAAAAACGCATGCCGTCAGACCCTGCCATCACCGCAGCGTTGTCTTTATAGGCAGACAAGATACCTTGTGGATTCGACTGGTAAGTATTTTTAATCATTTGGAACAATGATTTTGGCTGTACTTCGCCGTCCACTGTCCACTCAGCATTAAAAATCTTATGACGGCAATGCTCTGAGTTGGCCTGTGCAAACATCATCAGCTCAACGTCAGTTGGATTGCGCTTTAGCTCATTGACATAAGCATTCATCAAATAATCAATGTCTTCAATTGATAATGCAAAACCAAACTGGGTATTGGCAGACTCTAATGCTGACTGACCTTGTCCGATGACGTCAATATGATTCAATGATGCTGGCTGCTCATCATCAAACAATTTGTTCAAATCATTCAAATCATAGACCAAGCTCTGCGTCATACGGTCAAACAATAATTGCTCAGCGTCTACTGGTAGTTTTTCGCCTGCTTCACTATCAATTGTTAACGTATAAACAACCACGCGTTCAACACGATTGATTTCAATTTCACAGTTATTAAAGATATCAGTCGCTTTACTTGCCCATGGCGAAATCGTGCCAAAACGTGGACCAACGATGACTTGTAATTGATTGTCCTGCGGGCCAGTCAGCACTGTCGCACTGTCAACAGCGAGTAGGTCTAACGCCTTTTTATGTTCATCACCTTCGAGCTTGCGTGATAGCACATACACTTGCTGGGTACTTATTTGACTGACATTGAGCTCGGTTTTTTGCTGGAACTGACTGATGAGTTGCTGCGTCTGAAAATCGGTAAGAAACGGTTGTCCGGCGATGGTCATCATAAAGGCATAATCCGTAAGATCAAGGCATCTCTGCCATGCTAAGTAAATGGTCTGCGTATTATAACAAGAAGCCCTGTAATAAGCAGGTCTAAACCAAGATAAATTGCCGAAAAGCGCATTTATTGAACTCGCAAACGGTTAGCAAATAATTGCCTTGTTCTTCCCTTTGACCTTCTCTCTGAGCTATTTTCTGGGCTTCTATCTGCGACATCATATTGCATACCGTTTTTTTAGAGCAGAAAGCTTGAGCGCATACAGCCGACTCAATTTAAAAGCAGTACAAGGCAATTGAGTGTAGATGTATAGTGGATTCAGTTTAAAAGAGATACAAGGCAACCGAGTGCAGATGTATATGTGATACTTCAAGCGAGGTTAACGCTGTAGCTCTTTTATAAAGGATTAACTATACATTGAATACCTCAAGCGAAGTTAACGCAGTAACACTTTCATAGTGAAATGAGTATAACGTCACAATTTTTACTTAACCCTTATACTCCTTACAAACTTTCACATCGTATTACTGGCAACCTATATAAATAGACTACTGGTTGTCGGTATTCTAAATACGAACTATCAAAAAGCCAAAAATTAATAAATAGAAACCTACCTAACAAAAACTTCATAACTATTAATCAAATACTATAAAGAAAAGGAAATTTACTATGAGTAGACAAGACCATATCGATAAAGTGCAAGAACTGGTAAAAGACATCAAATTTGCCATGATGACCACACGCACTCATGAAGACCATCTACATGCCTGCCCAATGACAACCAGCGAAACTAGTATCGGTGCAAAAGAAATTTGGTTCATCGGCGATAAGACCACTGAAACGGTCATAGATATCGAAAGAAATCCGCAAGTCAACTTGGCCTACGTCAGTCAAGATGCTAAGAATTATGTCTCTATCAATGGTAAGGCAGAATTGGTCGAAGACCAAGAAAAGCTCGATGAGCTATGGTCACCGATCTACAATGCATTTTATGAGCAAGGTAAAGAGGATCCAAATATACAATTAATTAAAGTCGTACCACATGGTGCAGAATACTGGCTAAGCGGTAGCTCAGTGGTTAACATGTTTAAGATGACCACCGCTGCGGTAATGGATGGTAAGAAAGCGACAAACTTAGGTGAAAACAACTCAGTCACGCTGTAATACCAATCCCAAAAAATACGATTAGCGGTGTCAAACTTGTTTAGTCTATAATGTGTAGTACTTGCACTCGTTTTCCTTGCTACTCTAACTTTTGTAAATGGTATAAGTTGGCTAAATCATAAATAGAAAAAACAAAAACGCTAGTGGCTAATGCGACTGGCGTTTTTTATGTTTGGTAGTTTGTCTCTTATTTCACAGTAAAATAAAAGTTATAATTATTGTGGCGGTTTTGCATAGCCATTGTCTGCTGGATAGGCTTGTGGCTGTTGAGGCTTTGGCTTAGTAGGATCATACAGCTCATAAATAGCCGTCCCAATTACACCCGTATTACTGATAGAGCCTGACTGAGTATTGGCAGCATAAGCATCATCTGGCTTACTAAATATAAAAGAAGCAACCGAACTCTGACTCTTACGGAAGCCCTCAATTACCAAATCGTCATTTGGCTCTAATACATAGCCACTGTCATAGCGACTGGCAGCACTGCCATCCAGTACATTTAGACCATCGACACTGGCAACGATTTCATAAGTGTTGGCACTGTTGTTATGATATACCAAACGATAGGCCTGACCCGCCTGACCTTGAAGGTAGTAGTTGCCAGCATTACGATAGAGCGATAATTTTCCAGCATCGGTTGCCGCCGAAAACTCCACCTTACCAGCCAGTAATGACATGCTATTTACAGCACGGCCAGTATAGGATTTGTCTGCATAACGAACCTGCATTTGCTCAATAGGCTCAGGATTGGTACGGCGCAAATCAACAGTAGTGACCTCTGAGTTAACATCATCGCCCCATTTGGTACCTAAGCGTTCTGATTCAGCAGCATCCTGAATAGAACGTTCTGCAACAGAGTCTGTTTGAATGGATTTTTCTTGCTGAATAGTTGAAGTGGACTGCTCTTGCATATTTGAGCCTGAAGAGCACCCTGTCAATAATGCCAATAGTAATACGGCAGCGCCCGACTTTTTCTGATGTGATGTCATGCCTATTTCCTTATTTGAATGACCTCTCGTCATACTTCGGCCAATTTTCTTATGTTTTGTTTACTAATTTTGAGTATATATCAACAGTATGTACAATCAAAGAGTAAAATAAATCGATCGCCCCATAAGCGAACACTAGATAACAAAAAACGCCAGTGGCTAATGCGACTGGCGTTTTTATCTAAATTTTATGCTACTACAATCAATAATATGGCTTAACCACTCTGCTTGAGATATGGCCAAGCGGCTCTTAGATAAATCATCATCGACCATAGGGTTAGAACAACAGCTGCTACCATCAACACATAGCCAATGGTTTCAAGTGACTCCCAATTGAGCAATAGCACGGTAATCGCCACCATCTGGAATGTTGTCTTAAGCTTACCCACATAAGACACAGCCACACTGGTACTTTTACCCAACTCTGCCATCCACTCACGCAATGCAGATACCGCGATTTCACGCGAGATAATCACGATGGCAGCGATCGCCATTATGATATTGGGATGCCATTGTACTAAGATGATAAGCGCTACCGCGACCATCAGTTTATCAGCGACGGGATCCAAGAATCGCCCAAAAGCTGACATCACATTGAGCTTACGCGCAAAATAGCCATCTAACCAATCGGTAATCGCAGCGATAATAAAAACGCCCGTCAATAATAAATGACGTACTAAGCTATCGCTAAACTCGCTCATGCCTACTCGCGCAATCACATTGTCTGAGATGGCTGGCATGCCGATACCCATGGAAGGTGGCCAATAAGCAATGGCGACAAATAGCGGGATCATTAATATTCGCGCAATCGTCAGATTATTGGGCAAGTTAAAAATACTCTTGGTATTTTGCGTACTTGATGGCTCCTGCGTATGCAAATGCGTATTTTCAGTCATGGCAAACCCAGTTTCATATAGACATAATAATGGCAGATAGCTTAGCATTTTTCAGGCAGGTCGTCATGCCATCTCTTTAGCTACTCAGTTACTAATTATATTAAAATCCATCCTTAATCGTCATATAACTACGAATTATTAACACTATTTATTAGTAATGCGCATAAAATCACAAAAGCATCTACCTTTATTCGACATCATATCAGCAGTATGGTTTATCCCATACCTCCTCCGAATGTCCTTTTAAACGTAATATCATGTAACCAAAACAGCCAAACAGTGACTGTTTACGCTATGATAGCCATTCCAATAAAACACTTGTACACTTAAATAAATAAGCAACTACACCTACCTATTGATTTACCTGCTATTCCTTTAATCTTAGAGATAGATAGTAGAAGTTTTATAATAACAACAACGTCCAATCACTGCCCTTGTAGTGATTATAATTATTACTACACGATCAGTTTTCCTCAGCCCACAGCTCCTCCTTTGTGGGCTCTTTTTTGTCCACATTTATTCATTAATAGAAATTTTTACTATTTATATCCATACAGTGCCCTTTTATAACCATCTGAGCATTTTGGTTATAAAATTCCTATCAGAATCTTTTCTGCCCTAAATTAAAAAACCCACTTAATGGTGGGTTCTTAATACAGGTTATAAACCTGTTGAGCTGATACAGCATACATTACGATATTTCGAATTTCACATCACTTAACGTCATTGGCAACACTTTGATTGGCACAGCACATAACCATGCCATACCTGCCGTACAGTAGAATTTTTCATTGTCACAAGACACAATTCTCGCTGTAAAATCATTCTCGATTTGATCTCTCATAGCATCTTCATCGCTATTATCATCTACCGCACACCATATATCCTGACAACCATTTTCGAGCATCACGCGGGTTAAATCACTTCCTATCAGCACTTTATTCACCTCTAGCTTTATACCATTCCATATATTACCATAGGTAAATATATCTGTTTATTAGAGGTTTTAATAGCATTATTTTTAATTTAAGGATTAATTTTAATATACATAATTTTAGTAATGCAACACTCATCAATCTCTTATGACGTTACCCGTCCCGTCATGAGGTGGTCTATTAGTTCTATCGAATGCGTTTAGATCATTTAAATGCATATTTAATATCTTGAATATGCCGATAGACCTCACTGGTCAATGAGCAACTCCTTCACTCTTATATTACTTTACGAAGATTATAAATAGCCTCAATCGTCTGTTGTGCCATTTGATAACAGCTTTCAATATTACCCTGTGTACACCAGTCACCACTGACAATCCACTGATACGTCTCATCGACTAAAATACCTGACGCATCTTTATCGTTGTTGTCATTAACCACCGTTGCCGCATAACGCCAGCGATGACTGTCTATTTGGCTAGGTGCGCTTTCCTCATTCCAGTTTAATGCTTGCTGTGCGGCTTGTAGCAATTGTGCTTGGACGATCTCGATATCATCATCGACATGCTGCTCTGACCAATGATTGCTGGCATGAATGGTAACACTGGGTAGCAGATCATCATGAGCAGGCTTTTGATGCTCGATGAATATTCTATCGAGAATAGAATTGTTCAGATAAGCAACATCCCATTGCTGTGCTGCTAGATTACTTAGCGTTTTCGGTAATGCGGCAATATCACGCCACCCCAACATCAACGTATAACAAGCCTGCATCTGTGGCTCAGTAATTTTTGATTGCGCAGCAAAGTTGCTATCTGCCATCAGCTCGGCTGCCTGACCATTAGGTGCAGTACAAATCACCCAGTCAAAGTAACCGAGACTAGCACCAGTATCGTCAAATAATTCTGTTTTTTTATCGACCTTTTCTGCTAGAGAGCTGTCATATTGAGCCAGCGGTGCAACGCGGGTTTTAAATTTTATCGTGGTGTGCTGCAATTCATCAGCCAATTCACGTCCCCAGCTGGTCATTTTGGGGGTACTGATATAGCGTGCTTGCGTGATGTTCCATTGCTCTTTGCTTTGGAGATCGGATGACTCAATGCTATCGTTTGCTGGTGTTAGATTGACCACTTGTGCACACCATGGTTGCAATAAACCCGACTCTAGCCAAGGCGCAATGAAATGTTGAAAGCTAGCTGTTTTAGCCGTAAAAAACTGTGCCCCAAATGCCCATTGCCAGTTCTTACCAGTTTGACTGTCGGTACGATAACGAGTGGCTAAACGTCCAACACTGCGAGACTTTTCAAAAATAGTAATGTTAGGTATTAAGGTTTTGTCTTTACCTTGGCTAAAAGCACGCTCCAATAATGTGGCGGTAAACAGCCCAGTCAAACCACCGCCGATGACAGCGATTTTAGGTGAAGTGGTCTCAGTCGGATTTAAAGAATGATGAGTCATAATGACAGAAAGCCTTATAAAGTAAGTGTTCAGAAAATAGTATTTATAAAAATAACAGTTTGTTGTTAGTCGATGCACGGCTAAATAGCATTGAGCTTTTAAATAGCATTGAACCTTTAAAATCTATTCATATCAATATCGTCTACGTAAAAAAGCCATGCTATTTCTATAACATGGCTTCTTTTTAATTGCCTAACGAGGATATAGCTGTGACTATTCTTCACGCTCAGCTTTGACTACCTCAACCAACTGATTAATTACAGAACTGTCTGCAAGGGTGGATAAGTCACCTAAACCGACATACTGTCCTGCCGCTAGATTACGCAAGATACGGCGCATGATTTTACCCGAACGCGTTTTTGGTAACACATTGACGATATGAATCGTATCCAAATTGGCAATGGGGCCAATCTCAGAGCGCACGTGTCGATTCAATTCAGCCTTCAGTGACTCTGTCTCTTTCTCACCTGACTTTAGAATAATAAAGGCGCAAATACCCGTGCCTCGAATCTCATGTGGCATACCGACAATCGCAGCCTCAGCCGTGGCAGGATGTGCGACCACGGCGCTTTCAATCTCGGCTGTGCCTAGACGATGCCCTGAAACATTGAGCACATCATCGACACGCCCCGTAATCCAGTAATGTCCGTCCTCGTCACGCTGCGCACCATCACCGGTGAAATAATAGCCTGGATAATCGCTAAAGTAGGTCTCTAAAAAACGCTCATGGTCATTATAAATGGTACGCATTTGTCCCGGCCAGCTACTATTAATCAGCAAGTTACCTTCAGCAGAGCCTTCTAATATAGTGTCATCCCTATCGACGATTTCTGGTTTTATACCGTATAGAGGGTTCATCGCTGCACCCGGTTTGAGTGCGTCCGCCCCTGGTATCGGCGCCATTAAGATACCGCCAGTCTCCGTCTGCCACCACGTATCAACGATTGGACATTTGCTATCACCGACGACATGATAGTACCAGTCCCATGCTTCTGGATTGATCGGCTCCCCAACGGTTCCGAGCAAGCGCAAGCTAGAACGATTAGACTCACGGACAAAGGCATCTCCCTCCTTCATCATCGCTCGAATCGCTGTCGGCGCGGTATATAAGATCGTCACATTGTGTTTATCAATGATATGGCCGATACGTGCCCATGTTGGATATTCTGGTACACCCTCGAACATCACTGTCGTTGTGCCATTGGCGAGCGGTGCATAAGTTAAGTAAGTATGACCTGTAATCCATCCTACATCAGCTGTACACCAGTAGACATCGTCATCTTTGATATCGAAAACATCTCGAAACGTAGAGAGCGCATAAGTGATATAGCCACCAGTCGTATGCAACACACCTTTAGGCTTACCAGTCGAGCCAGATGTGTAGAGTAAAAATAGCGGATCTTCGGCATTCATCACTTCAGGCTCACAATACTGCGACTCACCATCTACTAAGCTATGGTACCAAAGGTCGCGGCGACCACTCATCGGTACGGAGTTGCCCGTACGATGGACGACAATGACGTTGGTCACGCTATCAGTGCCATCCATATCGAGTGCACGGTCGACATTCGCCTTGAGCGGTGTACGTTTGTTACCACGCAAACCTTCATCAGCAGTGATAACCAGTTTTGAGCGACTGTCTATCAAACGATTACCCAAGCTCTCAGCAGAGAATCCACCGAAGACCACTGAATGCACGGCACCGATACGCGTACATGCCAGCATGGCCACCATCGCTTCCGGTATCATCGGCATATATAAGGTGACGCGATCGCCTTTTTTGACTCCAAGCTTACGCATTGCGTTACCCAGTCGGCAGACCGATTCGTGCAACTCTTTAAAGGAAATGATTTTATGTAAGGAAGGATGATCACCTTCCCAAATAATCGCTGGCTTGTAAGGGTTGTTTTGTAGGTGTCGGTCTAGGCAATTGACAGAAATGTTCAGCTCGCCATCTTCAAACCACTTGATTCGAAAATCCTCTAAATCATAATTAACGTCGCTGATTTTGGTGGGTTTTTTTATCCAATCAATCAGCTCTGCACGCTTCGCCCAAAAGGCATCATGAGATTCAGGGGATTCGATAGACTGCTGATAGTCGGTGCGATATTGTTCAGCTGTCGTATTGGCAGCAGCGATGAACTCGGCTGCAAGGGGAAATGATTTCTGAGTCATAATAGTCATCCTTTTTAATTATTATGACCTGTACCAATCGTCAATAATGACCGTCTGTACAGGTAATAAGAGCCATCTTCCATAATGCGTGACACGTAAGGTTAGTTTGACAAATAAGCCGGATGGTTGCAAGGCATCGACTGCCATTCATAACAATATCACTGTACAGCTGTATAATTGGTCATACATGATAAAATTTATGGACAGGGCAATAAGCTATTTAATCCTTGTAACCTTAAATAAAATATGGACAATAGCTACTCTAAAGCGAACGCTAAGAGCGACTGACTCTTTTAAAGCACAATTTTTAAAGCACGATTTTATTAAATATAAGCAATCGGCTTTATTTTTACTATTTTATATCTATAGTCAATTCACCCTATGATCGATACAAGAAAACTGAGTGCCCACGATATCGTTAGATAGTGAGCGAAGTTGATACCTGTAGCGATTTTATAGTGTACAGACCCTATCATTTTATGAGACCACAATGAGCAATCAACGCAATACATCACAATACGCCCACTACGATGTCATTATTATCGGTGCTGGCGCGTCAGGGTTATACTGTGCGCTCACTGCGGGTCGCCGTGGTCGCCGCGTACTGGTATTAGACCATGCCAATAAAGCAGGCAAAAAAATCCTCATGTCAGGCGGTGGCCGCTGCAACTTTACCAATTACTTCGTCGAGCCTGAGCATTTCCTTGGTGCCAACCAGCATTTTTGTAAATCAGCCCTCAGCCGTTATCCCAGTTGGGAGTTTATCGGTATGGTTGAGGCGCATAAAATTCCTTACCATGAGCGTGAGCACGGTCAGCTGTTTTGTGATGACTCTGCACAAGATATCTTGAGCATGCTCCTTGATGAGTGTGCAGCAGCAGGCGTCCAAGTCAAACTGAATGCTCAAATTGAAAGCGTTCAAACTGTCGAAAACGACAAAAATGCTCGTTTTCAATTGCTAACAACCAAGCAACTCAGCAAGAAAGAAAAGCAAGAAAGAAAAGATACCGCCAATCAAACCAAGCTGCCACAAACAGGCTATAGCTGTGAGTCATTGGTCGTCGCTACTGGCGGACTATCTATCCCCACCATGGGTGCTAGTGGCTTGGGCTACGAGGTGGCACAGCAGTTTGGGCATACACTCATACCGACTGATGCTAGTCTCGTGCCTTTTACATTCACTGATAAAACAGGTGAGCTGATTCGAGCATTGTCAGGTATTAGCTTGCCAGTTATTGCTAGCAACGAGCGTATCTCCTTTAAATTACCGCTGCTGTTCACTCATCGTGGACTGTCCGGTCCTTCTATGCTGCAACTATCTAACTATTGGCATACAGGTGAAACCATCAGTATTAACCTGCTACCAGAGACAGATACGACAGCGCTCTTATTGGCTCATAAAAAATCACATCCCAAGCAGCTGATTCGCACGGTGTTGGCGGACTTTACCGACAATGCATTACCAAAAAAGCTACTGACCGCGCTACAGACTCACCTGTGGGAAGATATAAAAGATACCGAGCTTGCTAATATTAAAGATGAGCGTTTGGCAGAGCTTGGTGCGAGTCTAAATGGTTGGCAACTTAAGCCATCTGGTACCGAGGGCTATCGTACCGCTGAAGTCACGCGCGGCGGTGTCAAAACAGACGAAGTATCCTCAAAGACTATGCAGAGTAACTTGCAAGATGGTCTGTATTTCATCGGTGAGGTGCTCGATGTCACAGGCTGGCTTGGTGGTTATAATTTCCAATGGGCGTGGGCAAGCGGTTTCGTCAGTGGCGAGATTGTCTAACGATTCATTTTTTAACAACTCATCTGTTTGTCTATTAGTCGGTTTAACAATCAGTTGTGTTCAATATTTTTTATCATGCATTAGAGCGTGTTTTTAAAACCTACTGAACACGCAAGCATTATTGCGACTTTATTTTTTATTCTACTTAAGTTTCCTTTTAACTCAATAAAGGTTCAATAACTGCTAGAATAGAAATAGGTAATAATTCTCTCGCTTGGTATCACTGCTCCACCAGTAGTAAAAATATATTTCGTCTTACGAGGTAATACATGCGTCCGATTGAGAACGTTCATGTTAAAAAAGCACCGTATTGGGTGGGTGATGGCTTTTATGTAAAAACCTTAATTAACCACCTCGATGACAATGCCGATTTTAACTATACGCATACCGACCCGTTTTTGTTATTCGATTATGGCGTGCCCACCGTTTTTGAGCCAAACCCTGACTATAAGTCACAGCCACATGGTATTGGAGAACATCCACATAAAGGTTTTGAGACGGTCACCATCGCCTATTCGGGCGAAATCAGCCATGCAGACTCGACCGGTGGGTGCGGTGATATCCTAGAAGGTGATGTGCAGTGGATGACCGCAGGACGCGGCATTATGCATGAGGAGTTCCATTCAGCAGCGTTTGGGCAGCGTGGTGGCGTCTTTAGTATGGTACAAATGTGGGTCAATCTACCGAGCGCAGACAAACTAACCCATCCAAAATACCAAAGCATCAAACGGGCGGAGATACCTCTCGTTGACTTGATAGATAACAGCGACGATAGTGATGTTAATAATCAAACCACTATTGGCAAAGCCGCTATCATCGCTGGCGAATGGCAAGGAGTAACAGGTTCAGCCAGTACTTTTACGCCCATTAATGTTTGGAATATCGAGCTCCATGCCTCTGGTTCAACGACGCTGCAAATACCCAATACGCACAATACGCTGCTGCTAGTGCAAGAAGGCGAACTACGGGTAAATGATATGCCTGTGAGCGCAGGCAGTCTGATTCAGTTTGAGGCACCCACGCAACATCGTGCTGATATGCAAGATGAGCAAGCACCTGATACTGATACCATTGAGCTGCACTGCTCTATTACCATCTCTGAAGAACCGACACCAAACCCTATCAAACTTTTGCTACTCAGTGGTGAGCCTATTGGTGAGCCAGTGGCAGGTTATGGGCCTTTTGTCATGAACACGCAAGAAGAGCTGCGCCAAACGTTTCGAGATTATCAAACGGGTAATTTTATTAAATAGCTCAAGTAGCCGAAATTCATTTATCACGATGCACAAAAAAAGCCACCAAACGATAATTGTCTGGTGGCTTTCGATTGTCAGTTATATAGAACTAACTATAGTCAAAGAACTCTAAAATGGGTACAAGGCAGCCGACTGCAGATTGTACAAGTAGTACATCTAAGGAGGGTAACGCCGTAGCCGTTTAGTAGTTCACCGACTATATATTACGCTTGGTTTAAAAACGGATAGTCGGTGTAACCTTCAGCACCGCCACCATAAAAGCTATCAGGATGCTGCTCATTTAGCGCAGCACCTTCACGAATACGCTCGGCCAAATCAGGGTTGGCAATATAATCGCGACCAAAGGCAACGGCATCGATGTAGCCAGCTTTAACATTTTTCTCTGCTTTTTCGGCAGTATAACCACCAGCAGCGATAATCAAGTTATCAAAAGCAGCGCGGACACGTTGACGGAATCCATCGCTATAAGGCGTACCACCAGCCCAATCAGGCTCTGATAGATGCAAATACATGATGCCGCGTTTGTTAATCTGCTCGATTAGCCAGATATTTTCATCTTCGTTATAGCCAGCTTCTACATTATTAAATGTTCCAAGCGGTGAGATACGGATACTAACGTGATCAGCATCCCAAGCATCCACACAGGCGTCGATGACATCTAGTGTTAGGCGCGCACGGTTCTCACGGCTACCGCCGTATTCGTCAGTACGCTGGTTGGTTTGCTCAACCCAGAACTGATGCAATAGATAACCATGAGCACCATGAATCTCAACCCCATCAAAACCTGCTTCTTTAGCATTTTTGGTCGCTTGCGCAAAATCAGCGATGACTTGCTTGATTTCATCAAGTGTGGCTGGGCGTGGCGTAGTCGCTTCAACACGAATGGCTTGGTTGTTGCTATCACGCAACGAGGTACGTATACCGACATGGACATCAGAGGCAGAGATTGGTGCTTTGCCATCCGGCTGTACGCTCTCATGCGAGACTAGACCGGTATGCCATAGCTGTACCACAATCTTGCCACCTTTAGCATGGACATTATCAACGATGGCTTTCCATGCGGTGATTTGGTCTTGGGTGTGAACGCCAGGTGCACCTGCATAGCCTTTTGCTTGAAAAGAAACCTGCGTCGCTTCAGTAATCACAAGCCCTGAGCTAGCACGCTGTGAATAGTACTCGCTAGCAAGTACAGTCGGTACGTCACCCGGCTCAACTGAACGCAGGCGCGTCAACGGTGCCATAATGATACGGTTTTTTAGCGTTTGCGTGCCCATTTTTACGGGTTCAAATAAATTATCGTGTGCCATGTTATGCCTTATTATGTTTGTCGTTATAAATTGGTGTTCTTTATTATGAGGTTCATTACTACTAATTAAAGTGCTCGACTATTCATTAGAGTTCTCAACTATTAGTTAAAGTGCTCGCAAATAACTGGCTTAGAACTGTGAAAAATTGCGAGCTATTGAATCAATAGTAATGGGTCAATAGAATATATTATTGCCTATTCGCTAAGCAAAGATGCATATTGAACGACCGTTATCTTTATAGGGAGTGTCCGTTATTATTCAAGTAAACTTTACAAACAGAAACACTGCTTTATATTTATTTAATAAAGGACAATACCTACTATCTCGACAGCCTATTAAAGGGTAAAATCACCACAGGCAAACAATAGTTCTATTATTTGTCTATGAGAACTTATTTTAAACTATAAATATTTATATTTTACGGCATGTTAAGAGGATGTAGTCTGTGCAAAAGAATCAAGTGTCATTCATCATAGTTGCAAGCTTACTGCTTGTTATCACTGTTACTGTCACTGCATGCCAGCCAACCTCGAATATCCCATCAGATCAAACACAAGCTGTTGAGGAGTCAAACATACCAACTGTCGTAGAGAAACCTGAGCCTAGTAAAAAGAGCTTAGGCGTAGATGCGAAAACTTGTGTACAGCTGAATCAGACAATGCAAACAGTGGATGGTACTAGCAAAATTGAAAATATTTACGCCATTCAAAAGCAACTCGATGCTTGCTTACCGACGGCCAGCAATGCTGAAGTAATGGCATTATTGAGCAGTTATGAGTCAATGTATAAACAGTTTTTAGTAGGTGATATTGATATAGACGATGAAAACTTTAACAGCATTGTCTATGACTTATATTATGAAGAAAGTGCAACATCAAAGCAGCTAGCAACCCTAAGCCCACGTGCACAATACTTGATTGGGCTAATACAAAGTGGTGGCGATGTGAGATTCCGTGACTTGGGAGAAGGTCTATTTTCATTTGATCATGACATGCTAGCGATGGTAAACATATTTATACCTTATCTACAAAAAGACCAAGCAGCATTTATCCAACGTATGGCACAGGACAATCAAGAGAGTTTTTGGATGGATGCATCGGTGACTACTACTTTTCAGGAGTTGGTCGAACGTGCAACATTTTGGGAAAATTATATACAGCAATATCCAAATGGCTATGCTGTGCAAGATGCCAAGATTTTATTGAACTTATATCGCTATGTGCTTTTCTATGGCGCAGACAATACACAATGGACAGATGACGCTATACATCGGTTTATGGAACCTAATTATAAAAAAATCATGCTTGATTTAGCCAGACGTCCCAACAGTATATTAGCCAAAAATGCTCAGCTTTTTCTTGGCTTCTTAGCGTTACCCGATAGCGAACGACAGACTAAATATCCTGTACCCAGCACAGATGAAGATGGTTATGAAATACATGATTGGTCCAAAGTGCGTTACCAATTACACCAAGTATTACAAATACCCTCTCCTTGGGATGTGCGGCATGATAGAGATTGCCTAAATGGTATTTCTTGCACTGACCAGATAGACCTTGATAGCCTAGACGTCTCATCAGATTTCGCTTATGCCTGCCCTTCTGCTATGCAGGGAGCGATGCAGCTTGAAGGCGACTTGCAAGTTTGGGAACTCGACACTGAATCTATCGAGCAAGCGTCAAGCTGCAAACCTTCAAATCTAAAAGCGTATTCGCAGTTTGAATGCAACCTCAGCCTTGATTGGCACCAGAACCCAAATATTGATATTTATAGCGACAGAGAGGCATACAAAAACGTTTATGAGAATTTAGAAGATTGTGAGCTTGCCCTAAAATAAAATACAAGATGGCTGTTTTATTAGGGTCTGTTAGACTGTTGGGACATGCCCTACTCACTCTTTCCTGCTACAGGTATAGAAATAAAAAATGAAGTCGTTATCACTTATCCAAAACAAAAAATTACCGCTCATTATAGGTTCAAGCTTAGTGTTTGCCCTTACCGCTTGCCAGCCTCCCTCAGATAAAGCGACCTCATCAGAAGCACAATCAACGACCATCCAAAGCACACAGCCTGTCGCAGAAGCGAAGACGCCAAAAGAACTCACTAAAGCATTGGTGGAGCTATCGGAAGAAACATTAAAAGAGCGGCTGATTTGTAGCAAGCTTAATGACACGATAAATGAAATCGACAATAAAAATGAAATCGAAGACATTCATGCGGTTCAGCACCAGTTAACCGCTTGCTTACCAGTGGCCAATAACGCTGAGATACTGGAGTGGTTAGCAGAATATCAGGCGATGTATACCCGTTTTCTGAGCGTTGATAGTGATATAGATAACAGCGCATTTTATGACTTGATGAGTAGTATTGAACAAGGTAAAAAGGTTTCAGTGACACAATTAAAAGCAGTGAACCCTCATGTTCGATATTTGGTTAGTTTAATCATGAGTAGGTCTGACGTCAGTGTGCGCTATTTGGGCGAAGGTGATTATGAGTTTCATCACGACCTAACGGCTATGGCAGATACATTCAGCCCCTATCTACCAGAGGATCAAGCGGCCTTCGTCCAGCGAATGGCTCAAGACAATCAAGGAATATTTTGGTTTGATGCAGCGATAGCTTTTTCTTTTGAGGAGTTGGTAGAGCGTACCGTCTTCTGGGAAGATTTCATGCACCATTATCCACAGAGTATCTTTTATAACGATGCTAACGTATTGTTTAATAGTTATCGTTATCTACTGTTTTTTGGGTCAGAGAACACCCAGTGGACAGATGAGGAAATGCGCGAATTCTATGACTTAGATAACGAACAACTGATGGTGCAGCTGACTCAACGCTCTGATAGTAAACTGGCTAAAAATGTGCAAAACTTTTTAATATTTATGGATCAATCCGATACCGAACGTCTTAAGCGATACCCTATACCTGACAAAGATGAAAACGGTCGTGAAATAGATGAGCGAAACATCACACCCTATCAATTGCATAAAGCATTAGACCTATCGTCGCCATGGACCGACACTCAAAATAGAAATTGTTTGAATGGCATTATTTGTGTGGATGACAATGCCCAATAAAGTCAAAACACCCACATTATTACATGCATAGTTTACGACTTTATCATCCTAGTAACAGATAACTCTAAAGACAAATACGTCCCAAACAATATCACCACCGAACCGATAATGGCAGGTGTATCCAGTGCTTCACCCAGTAATAAATAGCCCAAAATAATCGCAAAAATTGGAATCACTAGCGTAATGCTCGTCGCTCTCATAGGGCCGATACTTTTGATTAATTGATTCATAAAAATCAGCGCAATGGCAGTAGAAAACACACCAATACAGATAACAGAAGCCCAAGCCTGGGCACTGATACTCTTGCCATAAGGGAACTCATATATTGCAACCGGCAGCATAATCACACTGGCAATAATGAGTGACCCTGCGGTAATCGCCACTGGAGAGACATCATTCAAGTAATTCCTAGTAATGTTCGCCCCTAGCGCATAACCAACACAGGCCAATAACCCATAACCCATCGGCAACAGACTCGAACCCGACGTCGCATTCTGCCCACCAAACAAACTCTCACTCATCAAAATTACCACACCGATAACACCAATGATTAGGCCAAGAATTTGCTTTTTTGACAGCCTATCTTTAAAGAACGTACTGGCGATAAATCCACTTAGCATCGGTACAGAAGCATTGAGCACTGCCAACACACCAGCGTTTACAGATTGGGCTGAAAAAGAAAACAGCATAAATGGCACTGCAGCGGAGAATAATCCAACAAGCGCCAACACTTTCCAATTTTCGCGGATGCCCTCTCTGTTTTTCTTGCTAATTAATACAAAAATCAGCATGACCAACCCAGCAAATATGACCCGTAAACTGGCAAAGGTCAACGAGCCAAACTCCGGCACGCCCACGCGATAAAATATAAAAGACAGCGACCACATAAAAGACAGCGTGATGAAAATAATGAGGTCGCGGTTAGTCATGGAACAATCCTATCAAACATGGAACGGCTGTTCTCTATTTATAAGAAATGGTCATTTATGATAAATGTACCGTTATAAAAGGTCTCAGTCGTAAAAAGGTTATATCGTAAAAAAATACCACGATGATAACTTTTTAATCGCTTAAAAGGGATTATTTTTCTATACTCATCACTCACTTTTGTTTATAAATTTACCTTATCTAAAATGAAGTCGATATCTTTATCACCGCGACCTGATAAATTAACCAAAATGGTCTCATCCGCTGACATAGTCTTAGCAATTTTCATCGCATAGGCAATAGCATGTGCAGACTCCAAAGCTGGAATGATACCTTCAAGCCGAGACAATGCCATAAATGCCTCTAGGCACTCTGCATCTGTGGCTGACTCATAAGTCGCTAATTTGAGATCTCGTAAATGTGAGTGCTGTGGGCCAACACCAGGATAGTCTAAACCAGATGCAATCGAATGCACGGGGGCTGGCTCACCTTTCTCATCGAGCAATACATAGCATTTAAAACCATGAATTTCACCTTTGACCCCTAACGACATGGTCGCTGCATGATTAGGCGTATCCAAACCCTCTCCTGCTGGTTCTACGCCTATTTTTTCTACACCTGCATCATCAAAAAACCCACTGAACATACCGATAGCATTGGAACCACCACCGATACAAGCAACCACTTTATTAGGCAACTGACCTGTCGTTGCTATGAATTGCGCACGTGCCTCATGCCCGACAACGGACTGAAAATAGCTCACCATTTCTGGATATGGTGCAGGCCCTAATGCTGAGCCAATGGCAAACATACTGGTATCAAGCTCATTTAGATACGTTTCAAAAGCGCTATCCACTGCTTCCTTTAACGTCCCTGCCCCGCGTGATACAGGAACGATATTGGCTCCTAAAATTCTCATACGGCTGACATTGGGATGCTCCTTTTCAATATCGACGACACCCATATGAATCTCGCACTCCAGACCCATCAGCGCAGCCGCTGTTGCTAGTGCTACACCGTGTTGCCCCGCACCAGTTTCAGCAATGACTTTGGTTTTGCCTAATTTCTTGGCTAATAATACCTCACCCAAACAGTGATTGATCTTATGCGCGCCCGTGTGATTGAGGTCTTCGCGCTTAAAATAAATCTGTGCCCCGCCGCAATGTTTGCTTAAGCGCTGCGCATGATAAATAGGACTTGGACGACCCACATATGTCTCACGCAGGCGCTTCATCTCAGTGATAAAGTCATCATCTTTGATAATCTCACGAAAGCCTATTTCGATTTCCGCCATGGCTTTGGCAAGCTCAGGATGTCCAATTTTGCCACCAAACTCCCCATATAAACCATCGTCGTTGGGCAGGATTGATTGATGTAATCCGTAACCAGCTGCTGTATGTTCTGTTTTCATATTTGAACCTTGTTATGTTTAATCACTTATTGATGAGTTTTTAATTATAGAGTTATTGTATTTACGTTCTAGTACATTGAAACATATTCTAGATGATGTTTTATTGAAGATCAAGCCTGTGAATACAACTAAACGCAAACAGCCATGCCAGTCATTGCTGTATCAACAAATATTTATTTTCTGATATATGGTAGAGCCTATAGATGGAGTATTAATTTTTAGCAATACTGGCTTTAATTAGCAATCTTATCTACTACACAGCCATTGAATTAAAGATTCGCATCGGTAAAAATGACAGTAGCTATTTATAAAAGCCAATTTATAAAACCTAATAAATAATCTTCTACTCAAAAGGATGAATAATGAAACTGCGTATCTTAAAATCTGCCGTGACCAACCCTTGGTTTAACCTTGCAACCGAGGATTGGATATTCAATACCCTCAATCCCGACTCGCACACGCTATTCTTATGGCGTAATTCTGAGACCGTGGTCATCGGACGCTCGCAGAATCCGTGGGTAGAATGCAAAATCGACAAAATGGAAGCCGATGATGTATTTTTGGCGCGGCGTCAGAGTGGCGGCGGTGCAGTGTTTCATGATTTGGGCAATACCAACTTTACCTTTTTATCTCCTAAAAACGACTATGACCAAGCAGCGAACTTTACCATCATCATCAATGCGCTGAAAAAATTAGGCATAGATGCAGACTTATCTGGACGCAATGATATGCAAGTGGGTGATAAGAAAATTTCAGGTAGCGCCTTTAAACATGCAGCGGATCGAAGCTTTCATCACGGGACATTACTCGTCAATGCCAATATGCAAAAGCTGGGCGATTATCTCAATCCGCATCCACTTAAGCTAAAAGCCAAAGGTATAAAATCCGTGCGTGCTCGTGTGGCTAACTTGGTTGAGTTTAATAAAGACATCAATCATGACACGCTGTCTGATGCGATTATTGAGGCGTTTTGTGAATATTACGGCGACACTGCACCAATAGAAGCGTTAGATGAAGCCAGTCTATCTAAGCAGCCTAGTTTGAATAAATACTATCAGCAAATGGCGGATTGGGATTGGCGTTTTGGCAAGACTCCTGAGTTTACCCATCATATCGAGACACGCTTTGATTGGGGCATTATCGATTTGCACCTTGATGTAAAACAAGCAGTGATTCGTGAAGTCGTTATCTTCTCTGATGCGCTAAATGTTGAGTTGATTGATCTGTTAAAGGAGACTCTGACTGATAGCAAATACAATCGCAATGACGTAAAAACTAAGCTCGATGAACTAGGCACAGCGCATCCTGATGTAGCAACGCAAATTAATGACGTGTCTGAGTGGTTGATTGGTGAGATGGAAGGTTAGATTTTTGCTCGTTTTTCATGCTGGACAAAATATTCAAACCTTTAGCAAAGTCAATCGTTCAAACGCTTCTATACTGTGCGCAGACCAAGCTTGCTATATGCATTACATTTCCTGATGAACTTAAGTTTGATATTAAATGCTTTAGCCATCTATAATGTCATGCAAATAATAGATTCGCTATAAGAGTCTAAACTTTGGTCATTCAAGCAAGGTAGCACTATGGCAGCCTATATCACAGTTGGCGCAAAGACCACACATGGCGGTACAGTAATAACTGGCTCATCACAAACCACTCATTATGGTATTCCTATCGCTCGCAAGGGCGACAAAGTTGTCTGTAAAAAATGCAAAAAAGTCGTCACGATTATCACGGGTGACCCGTCCTATATAGTGGATGGTGCGCCTGTTGCTCGTGCAGGCGATATGACCAGCTGCGGCTCAAAGCTGATTGCTAGTCAACAAGCGTTTTCGGAGTCGGGTTTTGATGTAATGGGAGTTGAACAACCTGAGCAATACATGGCGACTTATGGTGATGTGAATCAAGGGAGTGATAGCGATAATTACTTTAGTATTGAGGATGTCTATTTAAATCATAACTTGTTTGCTCCTTATGGTATTAAAGCACGTAACCATGTAGGACCTCATGGACAATCATCAAGAAATGCAGCTCCTGATAAATATGACAAAATATATATCAAAGTCAAAGTACAGAGTGGTTCATTCAAAAACTTCAAGCTGGATGTATCAGGGACACCAACGCCCCTAGCATCCAAATCTGGCACTTTTAACAAAGATGATATTGTTACGTTAGAGTGGGATGGCTTTATTGGTGATATCTATGCTAGCAAGGCTCTATTAGCTGGAGTCGTTCTAAAAGTGTCTGCTACAGATTTGAGTAGCAATACTATAGCTAGCGATATAGAAAAAGTTGTTTTTAAGTTTAAAAAACAAGATTGGATAGATATTAGTATAGATAAACAAGCAAAGCGCATAGTTGCAAATCTCAGAGTCAGTATATCTGAATTGAAATGGGATATAGTCCCTGACAGGGTAGTTAGCAATCACACTCAAAATCAAAACAAAGAATCTATAATCTCTAGGGATAAGATGTCTGATTATTTGACTAACAGTGAGGTTAAGAGTTTGGTTAAGCAAGGAGTCAGCCGCTACTGGAGCCGTCAGCACAATACAATTAAAAACAAACGACTTGATATCGATATTCATGGAGAGAAATTTCAAGTATTTACCAAGTGTGAAATTACTGATCGTAATAGCATGCCTAAAATGAATATTATCTTTAACACCAATAGTGTATCTGGACGCTCTAGATACTGGGAAGCATCAAGGATGACTTATTATAATGTTGGATATTTGCTACTCATTGATTCGCACGGTAAGCAAGTATGGAGATTCCGGCAGAAAAGTAGCGCTGATAAGATTTTCAAAAGAGTATTTGCACATGAAATAGGTCATGAGATATTACTGGTCAATGGCGGGCAGCATTATTCCAAAACTCATAAAGGCTCGTCTACTATCTTACAAGCAGTAAATGGCACATACACTGCTACAGGTAGTGAGTATGATTTAATGAAATATGCTGAACAGAATCCACAGGATTATGACGATAAAGTGGTCGCTAGTGAAGAAGACGTACTTGGATTATTAGCGATATCGCAACTTACTTTATAATAAGGTAGCACGTTTATGAGCATATTTAGCAAATCGAGCGGTTTAATTATCGGTACATTTTTCTCTTTAGGCCTTCTAAGTTGCTCAGCAGGACAGGACATCTATGGCTATGCCTCCCCAATTATTACTGGGCAAGTCTTGGATAAAACCACCAATAAGCCTATAGAAAACGTTTCTCTTTTTCAAACCAGTGCAGATACAACAATGACTGATCATAATGGGTACTTTAGACTACCTTCTTATAAAGAAGATTATACCACCTCTGATACTGGCAGGGGGATAAACCTCATGACTGAAGGTGGTTTTGATTTATATAAAGAAGGCTATAGAAGAAAAGTCTTTAGCAATTCTGGCTTCAAATTTTTAGAAGTCAAGTATACCGAAGAAGTACCATATCATATTCATTTGGGTAAGGTGTTTTTAGAGCCGCTACCAGAAGGTGTGGATATTAACGATCTGGAAACTGAGTACATTGATGACATGACATTTTGTCAGCCTAATGAATTTCAAAAAGATGTCAATTGCATGCCACTACCAGATGGAGTTACAAATGAAGCCTTATAAACTATTTGCCTTCATCGGTGTACTAACGGTCCCATTAAGTGCGTGCTTGATACCAGAGCCTACTGATTACTACGTCACCCCAGCACTTTCAGGCCAATTACTAGATAGTGTCACTCAGCAACCTGTTACTGATGTAAGTATTTACTTAACGGATGAACATCAAACGACTTCTGACAGCACAGGCAAGTTTGTCTTGCCACCTATGGTTGTCTCAGATGATAAAAGACACAGGCGCAATAAAGAACAGCTACAATTCATTTATGAATACGCTGATATCATGGTTGAAGGCGACGGGTATCAGCGCCGCTTATTTAATGTCGATGGCATGACCTTACCTACGCCAGCTTTGGATATTAATATACCAGTGTCAATAAATATGGGGAGTGTATACCTCACGCCACTAGCAGAAGGTGAGCATGTCTATGATAGGGTATATCAATATACTAAGACGATGAGATACTGTAAACCTACCGAGTCTCAAAAAGAAGTCGATTGCATACCAGTATCAGAAGGCAAAACGTATGAGCAAGTGAGTCCGAATTAGCCAATTCAATAGTATTTCCTACCAGAGCTTCGATGTATCAAAGAAAATTTGCTTCTTCAATTCAGTCTTTACTACTAGCGACAATGCTATCCAGTAGTTTGATAACTGCTGCTTGCTCAGCAGAATCATCAAATACAGAGCTACTCTCCAATCAAAACACTGCTGCTGAAATATATGAACTTGGAGCAGCCTACTATGAAGGCGACTCAGTTCCTCAGAACTATGAAAAAGCTTTTGAACTGTTTCAAAAAGCTGCTAACCAGAAGTACTCTGATGCTCAATTTAATCTTGGTGTTATGTACGAAAATGGAGTAGGCGTTGATCAAAACTATGAAAAAGCAATGCAATGGTATTTGTTAGCAGCTGATAATGGAGACTTTGAGGCTCCAAATAATATAGGTTCACTATACTATTTTGGCAAGGGCGTAGATCAGAACTATGATAAAGCTCTTGAATGGTACAAAAAAGCTGCTGATCAAGGGGTAGGTGTAGCACAACTTAATATGGGTGGTCTCTATGAGAACGGTTATGGTGTGCCGCAAGACTATGACGCAGCTTTTGAATGGTTTGCATTGGCAGCTGACAATGGAGACTTTGATGCCCAAAATAATCTTGGCACTCTTTATGAAAACGGCTACGGCGTGACGCAAGACTATAATAAGGCTTTAGAGTGGTATACCAAAGCCGCTGATCAAGGGTTAGACTTAGCACAACTTAATATGGGTGGTCTCTACGAGAGTGGCTATGGCGTGCCGCAAGACTATGACACAGCTTTTGAATGGTATAAAAAGGCTGCCGATCAAGGCAACCAAGAAGCCAGCAATCGCATTGGTAGATTGGTCATGAATGATAAAATCGACGATACTGGTATCACTATCTATAGTACCCAAGAAACTGGTCTCACATTAGGTGATCTTGAAGATAGCTTAGGGGAGTAAAGCAGTACACTCTAAATACTACTCATATCAAACCATACAATAATAAGACTATAAATTGTCAAAAAAAATCATTCTAATCATACTTATACCTCTTACTTTATGGCTCCTTAATCATAAGATTTATCAACCTCCAATCTTGGGTAAGTTAAAACTGCGGTATATCTCTAGTCAGAACTATTACTTAACTTATAAAGGTGAAAAAATTGCAGGTAAAGTGACGGCTCTTGACAGTTGGTATATCCAAAAACCCTACGTTTATGGATCAACTACAGACTTTGAAACATCGACAGGCGACGATCTCATTTATTTTTTTATTAATGTATGTGATGGTAATAGGTTTGAAATTGATAGCTTTCTAGAATTTGCAAATTATTTGAATAACAAACAAATACCGAAAGATAAAAGAAACTGGATGAGTGGTGATAATGCTATCGATATTAAAAAAGCTGAATACTCTTCAAGCATTGACTGTAATAAATATCAATGACAAGCACCCTACCATTACTCCATTTTTTATGAAAAAAACATTAAGGCATTTTTATGAAGTACTTACATGCAATGATTAGAACCAACAAATTAGAAGAAACGTTATCTTTCTATTGTGATCTTATGGGCTTACAACTGCTAAGAAAGAGAGACTCTGAATCTGGCAGATTCAGCTTATATTTTTTAGCAACACATGAGGGTGCGCCAGAGATTGAGGTAACGCACAACTGGGATGAAAAAGAGTATTCCAATGGCGATAATTTTGGGCATTTTGCCTTTAGAGTCGACAACATATACGCGCAGTGTGACACCTTTATACAAGCAGGGGTCGAGATATTAAGACCACCTAGAGATGGTCATATGGCTTTTGTTAAAGACCCTAACAATATCTCGATTGAGCTGCTACAAAGTGGCGAAGACTTAGAGCCTATTGATCCTTGGATTTCGATGGAAAATATTGGCAGTTGGTAGATAAGTGAGGCAGGCTAGGCTGATTCATTTTTTGTAGAAAGTGATGATGACACGTATATCGCAGTTATAGCTTTCTTAAAATACAATCAAGCGCTAGAAACGAGGATAATATGAAAAAGTTACGCATCACTACCATCAGTATTTTAGGCGCTTGTCTACTCTCCACTTATGCAAATGCAGCAAGTTTTGATTGCGACAAAGCGGCTAGCTGGGTAGAAAAAACCGTTTGTGACAGTCCTGAGCTTTCTAAACTTGATGACACCATGGCAAAAAAGTATAAAAGCAATCTTGCCACTTCTTCTGACTATGAAGACAGCAAAGCTTTTAAAGATAGGCTCATTGCCAATCAACGCACGTGGCTAAATTTTCAACGTAATACCTGTAAAAGTGAAGAATGTCTGATACGTGAGTATAAAGAGTATATCGAAGAGCAAACCAATTACGGTGTGTCTTGGTATTTTTCAGATGAGTTAAGTCGTTCTGATTTACCGAGCAAAGATGCATTCGGTGAGTTTTCTCAAAAATCTCAAATCTCAATATACAATTCAGACACGCAGCGTTGGGAGGATTCAGGAGAGGCAACAAACACCGTATCGATTCATAGTGTCGCTAATAAGCCTTATCTTTCCATTATCGAGGGCATTTTGATTTTTACCAATGCTCATACCTGTGATTTGGGAGAGAGTAAAGCCATATGGTCAGAAAACCATTGGGTCATCAATGATGATCAATCAGATAAAAACGTTGAGCTGCGTTTATATCCAGCGACTTATAAAGGCCAGACTCAATTATTATTAAGAGATGTGGATGATCAATATAGAAGGCTGCATTGTGGTATGCGAGGGTATTTTGACGGGATTATATTAGAACGTGAGGTGAGTTAGGTTTTCTAATTAAAAAACAGATTTTGCTGAACATTTCCAAATAGGCAGATTTTTTATACAAAAAAGACGGCAAGGTAAAAAACCTCGCCGCCTTTTTATTTTGATCTAATCTTTAAATCCCAACAGCAACCTCAGCCCCATCACGAATAGCACGTTTAGCATCTAGCTCAGCCGCGAGCTTAGCGCCGCCAATTAAGTGATATTGCGCGTCTGGTGCATCACCGACATTTGGCATCAGCTCAACGACTGACTCTTGACCTGCACAGACCACGACGCTATCAACACGTAATAGCTGGCTTTGACCTTGACTGTTAGTGACCCAAATACCTTCGTTAGTGATTCTATCATACTGCACACCAGCGACTTGGATGACGCCATGTGATTTGATATGAGCACGATGCACCCAACCAGAGGTTTTATTCAAACCACTACCCAAACGGCCTTTGCTACGCTGCATGAGGTAAACTTGGCGAATTGGCTTGATGGCTTTAGGCTTAACCAAACCACCCTCACTCTGATAGTCAACCTCATTTGTCACGCCCCACTCCTCGCGCCACTCGCTGATGGACTGCGGTTCAGGACGATAGCTTGGGTCTTTTAGCCCATCAGGACCGATCTCATCAAGCGATTTACCGTGGTTGGCAGTCAGATACTCACTCACATCAAAGCCGATACCACCAGCACCGATGACGGCAACTGTATTACCAACTGATTTTTCACCAGATAGCAGCTCAGCATAGCTCATCACTTGTGGCAAATCCGCACCTTCAAGCTTTCCTTCTAAGCTTCTAGGCACGACACCTGTTGCAACGATGACATGATGAAATTTAGCTTTCTCAAGCATGTCTTTATTGACTTTGGTATTCAGTTTTACGTCGACACCCAAGTGCTCAAGCTCATTGATATAGTAGCGAATGGTCTCAAAGAACTCTTCTTTACCAGGGATGACTTTGGCATAGTTGAACTGACCGCCTAAGACATCTTTTGCTTCGAACAATGTCACTTCATGACCGCGCAGTGCTGCCACATGCGCCGCTGACATACCAGCGACACCGCCACCGATGACTGCTACTTTTTTCGGTTTTTTCGCTTTCTTATAGACCAGTTCAGTCTCATAACAGGCTTGTGGATTGACCAAACAAGTCGAACGTTTATTTTCAAAAGTATGGTCTAGGCAGGCTTGGTTACAGGCGATACAAGTATTGATACGGTCTGCTTGACCATTTTTGGCTTTATTGACCCAATGTGCATCAGCTAAGAATGGACGCGCCATTTGAATCATATCAGCTTGACCAGTCGCGACGATTTCTTCAGCCGTTTCTGGCATATTGATACGGTTCGCTGCCATCATTGGAATGTTGATGTGCTTTTTAATTTCAGCAGTAAAATCAACAAAAGCAGCCCGTGGCACACTCGTTACAATAGTTGGGACACGCGCTTCATGCCAGCCGATACCAGTATTCATGATGGTCACGCCCGCTTCTTCTAGCGCTTGAGCCACCGTGATGACTTCATCCATGACGTTGCCGTCTTTGACCAAGTCAATCACTGACAGGCGGAATAAAATAATAAAATCTTCACCGGCAGCAGCACGAACCGCTTTAACCACGTCAACGGCGAACTTCATACGGCCTTCGATGTCACCACCATAAATGTCTTTACGCTTGTTGACATGACGCGATAAAAACTGGTTCAGCAGATATCCTTCTGACCCCATGATTTCGACACCGTCATATCCTGCCTGCTTAGCAAGCTTGGCTGAACGGGCATAGTCTTTTACCGTCTGCTCGATGTTTTTAATACTCATCTTGCGCGGTTTAAATGGTGAGATTGGCGATTTAATCGGGCTTGATGACAGTACAAAGGGGTGATAACCGTAACGACCACTATGCAAGATTTGCATGATGAGTTTGCTGTCATGTTTATGCACAGCACGGGTCACGCGTTGGTGATTGATGACATCGGCCTTTGTATTCATCGTACCACCCGCAGGGAGCAACCACCCTTCACGATTGGGCGAGATACCGCCAGTAATCATCATCGCCACACCGCCTTTGGCACGCTCTTCGAAATATGCCGCCAACTTGCCGTAATTATAAAAACGATCTTCAAGACCCGTATGCATAGAGCCCATCACTAGACGGTTTTTGAGCGTGGTAAAACCCAAATCGAGTGGCTCAAATAAATGCGGGTAATGTTCATTGGTAGTGGCAGTTTCAATCGGCGCGGCAGTGCGGCTGGCGGTCATATCATTTTCCTTATGAATGGCTTGCGGGGTTTAACGTTACTGATATCGTACCACACCGCTATTATCATCAGCTACGCAGACAAACGACTGATGAGTGGACATTTATTAATTACCATACTAAATGGCTCTGCTTAGTAGCTGACTCCCTAGTATTCGGTTAAAAAACACGACAAAACCAGTCCAATTATCGATGGCGACTGTCTATAATAGTTAGATATTAAGACGTAGTATCGATTGGATTAATCGATTAGATTATGTAGACAAAAATACAAAGACTTTCAATTGATGACATGCCCTGATAAAGTCGATCGGCTAAGGCATTATCTCAGAAAATCTCAAACATACGATAAAGGATTATCACAATGACAGACTTCCATACTGGTCTTGGCAAAAATGCAGCCAACCATCAACCGCTTACCCCTATTGATTTTATCATTCGCAGTGCGCAGGTATATCCTGACAAGACCGCCATCATCTATGACGACCTAGAATACAATAACTTCACCCAAACGTGGCAACAGACCTATAATCGTTGCAGGCAGTTAGCCGATGGGCTGCGTAAGTTGGGCATTGATAAAAACGATACCGTGGCAGTGATGATTCCGAACACGCCAGCGATGATTGAATGCGCCTTTGGTGTGCCAATGTCAGGTGGCGTACTCTGTACATTGAATACCCGACTCGATATCAATGCACTCACTTTCTGTCTACAACATTCCGAAGCCAAAGTTCTGGTTTTGGACAGTGAGTTTGCTGAATATGCCGAGATTATCGACGAAACCTTTCCCAACCTAATCGTCATCCATGCAACAGATGCGGCACTCAAAGTCGATAGATTTGGGCAAATGAGCTATGAAGAATTGGTTGCCAGCTCAGACAGTCTGGACAACTGGGAAAAACCATCAGACGAATGGGATGCGATTGCGCTGAACTATACCTCTGGTACCACAGGCAAACCTAAAGGTGTGGTCTACCACCATCGCGGTGCCACGCTCAATGCTGTGTCCAATATTCTAGATTGGGACCTACCGAAGCACCCTATGTATCTCTGGACGCTGCCGTTATTTCACTGTAACGGTTGGTGCTTTCCATGGACCATCGCTGAGCGTGCCGGTATCAACGTCTGCTTGCGTAATATTGATGCGGATTTGATTTTACAACTAATTGCCAAGTACAAAGTCAGCCATTATTGCTCAGCGCCTGTGGTACACAATATGATCGCAGGTGGTAAGTCTGAATATAAAGAGACGATTACTCATGAAGTCAATGGTTGGGTCGCCGGTGCGCCGCCATCTGAAACCATGCTAGCCGCAATGGAAGCCATGGGTTTTCACATCTCTCATGTTTATGGTCTCACTGAAGTGTATGGGCCAGTGACGGTCTGTGCCGAACAAACAGAATGGGATGAGCTAGATGTCACTGTACGTGCGCAAAAGAAATCAAGACAGGGTGTGACTTCACACCTGATGACTGGGTTTGAGGTCTTTAAACAAGGTACGACTGAACCTGTCGCAGCCGATGGTGAAGAGATGGGCGAGCTAGCACTACGTGGTAATATGGTGATGAAAGGCTATCTCAAAAGTCGTAAAGCCACCGAAGAAGCCTTTGCTGATGGCTGGTTTCGCACGGGTGATTTGGGCGTCAAATACGCTGATGGTTATATCAAAATTATGGACAGGCTTAAAGACATCATCATCTCAGGCGGTGAAAACATCTCCAGTATCGAGGTGGAAAACATCCTATATAAAATGCCTGAGATTCAAAGCTGCGCTGTGGTCGCTGCACCACATGAAAAATGGGGCGAAGTACCCGTTGCCTTTATCGAGATTCATGCTGATAGCACCTTGCAGCGTGATACCGTAATGGCACATTGCAGGCAGCATTTAGCGGGATTTAAAGTACCCAAATATATTATCTTTGCTGAAATACCAAAGACCAGTACGGGCAAAGTTCAGAAATTTGAGTTGCGACAAGCGGCTAAATCATTGGCACACGAAACCCCGAAAGTCACGGTCAGTGCGAAATAGCGTTTTGAAAGTGTAAAACATTTCTTATAAGTAAAATGTCTTTTATAAAAAGGGTCAGCTTAATCATATTAGGCTGACCCTTTTTTAAGCGCTAGCCTATTTATACTGTAGTTGGTTCAATGTAATTTGGAGACAAGGAAGCCGAGTAAAAGTACTACAAGTATAGTCGGTGAACTACTAAACCGCTACGGCGTTACCCTCCTTAGATGTACTACTTGTACAATCTGCAGTCGGCTGCCTTGTACCCATTTTAAAGTCCTGTGACTATAGTAGGCTAAGCGCGGCTGACACTGTATCCAATTTATAAAGAGCTAACTATATCAGCCAAGTTTTGGCTCCACCCATTGATAAACCAACATGCCAACTATCATGGCAGGGATGAATACATACGCTTGCCATTGTCCTGTTCCAAGCAGTACGATTCCTGGTCCTGGGCAAATACCCACCAAACCCCAACCGATACCAAATAACATCGCACCAATAAGGAGTTTTTTATTAATAACGGTTTTGCTTGGCATCTCTATCAATGTGCCAATCCAGCTCGCCTGCTGACGCTTGGCCAATTGCACACCAACGATTGCCACGATTAATCCACCACCCATGACTAATGCAAGGGAAATATCCCATGCACCAAAGACATCCAAAAACCCTTGTACCTTCACAGGATCGGTCATACCAGATATCAGCAGTCCAAAACCAAATAATAATCCTGCCAGTAATCCAATTATGTTTCTTAGCATCGTTGTCTCTCACTATCATTTCTTATGAATACTATTAAGCGCTGTCTGTGCAGCATGCTGTCTATGCAACATACTACGGCCTATACGTATAATTATGACTCTACCTAGATTAAACCTAAGACATGCCGACCCATATAAACCGTCACAATACCGAAGAACATAAAGGTCGCCGTCGCTGCCATAGAGCGTGGAGACAAGCGTGCATTGCCACAGATACCGTGACCACTGGTACAGCCTGATCCCAAACGCGTCCCAAAGCCAACCAACAATCCCGCGCCGACTAACAACGGCAAAGAAGTGCTGATGTCTATATCGGGTAACGGTCTTCCCAGACTATATAGTACTGGCGAGATGACTAGACCAACGATAAATAACACCTGCCACATTTCAACACGCTTGGGCTTTAGCAGGCTTGAGAATATGCCGCTAATACCAGCAATACGTCCAATACCCAGTAGCAGTATGACCGTCGCCAGACCTAGTATTAGGCCACCCACTAAGGAGATTGGTGTAAAGGCCTGCCAGTCAATTTGTATACTCATATTGATTACCCAGTCTTATATTTATTTTACATAAATACATTATATTATAAAATATAATAAAAAGGTAAAAAAATACTGAACCCAGTATTATTCTGTGGCTCAGTATTTTTCTTATCTCAAAAACAACGTATTATTTGGGCTTATTTAGCCAATACTTTATCGAGTGCTGACTCAAAACGCGTCACTGCGCCATCAACGTCAGTCAATTTATCTAGACCAAAAAGCCCTAAACGGAAGGTCTTAAAGTTATCCGGCTCACCTACTTTGAGAGGGACACCAGAGGCGATTTGCATACCGGCTTCCGCAAAAGCACTGCCTTTATGCATGTCATCACGATCGGTGTAAGCTACGACAACACCTGGTGCTTCAAAACCCTTAGCTGCCACGCTCTCGATACCTTTATCAGCAAAGACCTGACGGATGCGATTGCCCAGCTCCCATTGTGCATCACACAATGTATCGAAGCCGATTTTTTTAGCCTCCAGAATGGTATCGCGGAACTGGCGTAAGCTGTCGGTTGGCATAGTCGCGTGATAGGCGTGACCGCCATTCTCATAGGCACGCATGATGTTTAACCACTGCTTCAAATCTAAGCTGAAGCTATCAGACTCTGTACTGTCTACTTTTTTGATAGCAGCATCGCTGAGCATGACTAGGCCAGCGCATGGCGTACTACTCCAGCCTTTTTGCGGGGCACTAATAAGGACATCAATCCCCAAATCTTGCATATCCAACCAGACACAACCTGAGGCAATACAGTCAATAACCAGTAAACCACCAACACTATGCACGGCCGCGCTCAAGGCTTTGATATAGTCCGCTGATAGAATAATCCCTGATGAGGTTTCGACATGCGGAGCAAATACCACTGCTGGTTTTTCTGCTTTAATCTTTGCCACTGCTTCATCGATATCGACAGGTGAAAACGGCTTTGGAGAATCGCCTTCTGCACGATGAGCAGTCAAGACCGTAGTCGATTTGGCAATTTTGCCTTTTTCTAGGATTTGCGACCAACGATAGCTAAACCAACCGTTACGGATAATGAGGCAATCTTCATCGTTTGCCAACTGACGCGCAACCGCTTCCATACCATAAGTACCAGCACCCGGAACAATCACGACTGCATCAGCGTTATAAACTGATTTTAGGTCGCTAGATAGGTCATTTATCACTTGTTGAAAGACTTTTGACATGTGATTGAGGGCGCGGTCAGTATAGACCACTGAGTATTCTAATAAGCCGTTTGGATCAATATCTTGACGTAATGCAGTCATAGGGCGCTCCTAGTTTATTGTTAGATGATTTAATAATTCTTAAGCTGTAGCTACAGCAAGCTCCAGACACTAAAACCTCAATATTAGAATGCAGATACTAAAGTCTAAGTGCAAAAATCTAAATGCCACCCTAGCCAAATACTATTTATAGTGAAATAGCACTATTGCTAGAGACTATAGTTGATTCAATTTAAAAGTAGTACAAGGCAACCGAGTGTAGATGTATGTTTAATACTTCAAGCGAGGTTAAAGCAGTAATACTTTTATAGTGAAATAGCAATGTTGCTAGAGACTACTATAGCTAATATTCATTTGGATATAATATCGAGTAATAATCGGGAGTACGACGCAGGGTTGACGATATAGCGCTTTATCCTAGTGCTATTGCCGTTGATGATTGTGTCTTGCATGCATTTATTTTATTAACTTGAGACAAAACCGTACAAAACATATGCACCAATATAAATGCTACGCAGTGGTAGACTAATTATAGTGGTCTCGGATGATGAATGACATAAATAGATACTGAGCCAGCATAAATGCGCTAAGGTTTTTATAGAATAGCGGCTAGCGTATCCCGACAGATTATCATCGCTTAACATGCTTATGACAGCTCGATATTAGCACTGATAATGCAGGTTGACAACGATATGTTCGCGCAATGCGTGCACTGGCGAATCTATGATTTTTTGATAAAGGAATGGCTACTATCGACGGCCGCGATGTGACTCGTTCAAGCCTGCTACCACAAAGTCTAACAGCTCGCTGTCACCTTCACGAGCAGCTTTACGCATCAGCTTCGATGGTGCATGTGTGAGTTTCTGGGTCAGACGGCGTGACAGCTCGGTGAGGATATCTTCAGGACTGGCATCACTCTGCTGTAGCTGAGCGATAGAGTCATGCAGTAGTTTGTCTACTTGATCCTGAGTACGTGCACGGTACTGCTCTATGTCTTTACCGACTTGGCGCACTTGAAAACTACGATCCATCTCAACGACCAGTTGGCTGACCAGTAGCTCCGCATCTACCGCTGCTTGTCTGCGCTGCTCGATGTTACCAGCAATCACGTGCTGCAGATCGTCGACAGAATACAGATAGATGTCATCTATGCGGCTAATGGTAGAGTCAATATCGCGGGGCACTGCTAAGTCAATCATCAACATTGGCTGATAGCGGCGGCGCTTGAGCGCCTGCAACGTCATGGTTTTATCAATCAACAAATCCATACTGCCGCTACAGCTACTGACAATATCAGCCTCTGCCAACACTTGCGGTAGCTCTTGCAATGTTCTGACTTCCACACGGCGATTAGGATTGCGCAGCTCAGCCGCTAAAGCTTCCGCTCGTTCAGGATTACGATTGCAAATGATAACCCGCCCGACCCCAAGCCCAGCAATGTGTGTCGCGACCAATCTATTCATCTCGCCTGCTGCCACGACCAATAGAGTGCGGCTAGGCAAATCATCAAATATTTGCGTGACGAGTTTGGCCGCTGCAAAGCTGAGCGATACCGCTTGTGCACCTACTTTGGTCTCGTTACGCACACGCTTAGCAGCCGCAAATACTTGATCGACGACCCAGCCGAGCTGATTACTCAATACTTTTTGCTCTTGTGCGAGGTGTACCGAGCGCTTGATTTGACCGAGTATCTGCGGCTCACCTAATATCATAGAATCTAGCCCTGCGGCGACCCTGAGCCAATGGGTCAGAGCATGCGTATCACGATGCACATAGAGATACGAGTCAATCTCAGACAGTGACAGCTGCTTGAAAGTAGCCAGCCAACTTTTAATTTTGATAATATGAGCACTGATAGCGGCAGATGAGAGCTTGCTACTGCTGGTAAAAGCATTACTAGCCACTTCCTGCCCAGTAGGTTCATCTGTTTGGGATTCTGACGATGATGAACCTAACGACGGTAAGATCGGATTTTGCGATGCTGTTTGTGGTACAAGGGCGTAAATCTCAGTCCGGTTACAGGTAGAGACAATCACACTACCATCTGTAAATGCTTCTAACTGTTTGAGCGCGACATTCACATCGTCACCTACTAGCGCCAAGCGCTCTCGTAGAGCGACTGGTGCAGTTTTGTGATTGACCCCAATGACCACTAATCTCATTATTGATAGACCATAAAAATGATGCTCATCTGCCAGCCGCTCTATCTTATTATTTGTAAAAGACAGTTTTGGGTGACAGCGTTAAAAGAAATAATCTGAAAACCGTTTATTATATCATTATTGCCAGCTTTAATTAACACTCGCCTACCGATGATAACTATTTGCTTGTATCTGGGCACACCTGTCACAAATCAACTGCTCATACGATTGGTAAAGCCAATGTTTGAATTTGAGCAAATGTTTAAAAAATGCTCACAAATCATTCGCTTACTTTGTATTAACTTGTTATATTTCCATAATATTCTGACTAATATTGATAACGGATTATCGACATAGACAGTCAAAGAGCCATGCTTTCCTGAATAGCTATCAATAGAATAGTTAATGCCACTACCTGAGTAACACGGTCACTATTGTTTATACCAGCTATCTACTCTTATAATGTTTGCTATGGGTACTCGTTACCAATATTTAGTTTAAAATAATTAAAAAATAGCTTACTTATCGATATAGATAAATAACGGGCAAATACGGTTATCTATGATTTTTTTCGGGTCATTACTTCGATCAAAACTTGCGCATGACGCCCAATCTACCCTTCATGCTTTATGGCATGACATTATTGAACGTCTATGGCAACACTATAAGCTAACATTATCGTTGGCCGTCTGTCTGTGCCTAGGATCTTCTTCTGTATACGCAAACTCTTCTAACGTCTTATTGCAGACTACTGGACCCAGCGTATCAGCAGCTATCGTAGACGACAATGCATACAGCAACAATGCATCGAATAACCATGCGACGAGTCATACTACAACAACTATTCAGACAAGCATACAGCCCACAGGCAAGGTTGCCAATATTAATGGCTTAGCCCCAGCAAGCTTATGGCAATCTGATCTCGAAGAGCCAAGTTTATATGCGCTGCTAGATGCCGAGTTTGCAGCAGATCGTGATGACAAGAGACGCGCGATTACTATCTACAAGCAGCAATCTTTTAAAGAAGATGCAACGGCAGTGTTTGAGCGAGCACTGAGTTTGTCCTTACGTAATGAGCGGGTTGAGGATTCATTACAATTTGCCAAGACATGGCAAGACCAAAACCCCGATCACGTGCCTGCTTGGTTTTATGTGGCGCATTTGGCGCTACGAGCACACGACTATTTGCTAGCTGGCGAGACATTGAATCGTATCTTGCGTTACGATCCTCGAGCAGACCTAAGCGAAATCCTTATCGGTATCTATCCAAACGATGATGAAGATAAGCGCGAATTACTTGCCGCGCTACAGCCGTTAGATAGTGAGCAAAACGCCTCATTGTCCGTATTAAAAGCAGGCTTGCTTTACCAGTTTAATGAGCCTGAAAATGCCATTGTCCATATCAATCGCGCTTTAGAACGCCAACCTGATTATGTGCCCTTTATTACTTTAAAGGCTGATATATTGCGCAAAATCGTCACTGCTGAGACAGTGATCAATTATGTCAGCCAAGCACGGCTGCGTAACCCAGACAGTAAGAACTTATACTTGTATGAAATCCGCTATTTGTTGGACCTAAAGCAAAGCCAAAAAGCGTGGGAGTTACTGATTGAAGCGCATAAGCATTTCAATGATGATGCCGAGATTACCTTGCTAGCAGCATTAGTAAGCTTGGATATCGAAAAATATGATAGTGCCGATCAGTTACTCAATATGCTGGCAAAGACACCCGCTTATCTTAATCAGGCTTATTACTACCTTGGTATCAGTGCCGAGCGCCAGCAGAAATTTGAACAAGCCAAATACTATCTCAATGGCGTCATGCAAGAAGACTTGGTGCTAGAAGCTCGTAGAAAAGTCGTCGCATTTGAATTACTCAATAACAATACTAAGGCGGCAATGTCAGTCTTAGAAAAGCTGCGTAAAGATTTTGAAGTATTTGCACCTGACACGTTTGTGATGCAAGCCGATATCTTATGGCAGCAAAACAAACCTGACGAAGCCCTGAGCCTGCTAACTAAAGCATCGCGTAATTATCCCGATAATGAAATGCTCTTGTTTGCACGCGCCCAGCTCCTCGATGACAAAGAAGACTATATCGTAAAACGGCCCCTACTCAACCACTTACAGGCTTTAGATCCTAGCAATCTATCTTATAAGCTCAGTTATGCACAGCTACTACTGGCTAACGAACGCAGCTCAGAGCAAGGTCTTGCGCTTGCGACAGCTATCATTAAAATTCACTATGATGACCCACGTTACGATAATGAGCTACATCTACAAGCACTCAATATCCTAGCAAGCAATGCGCTGGCTAACAAAAACTACCAGCAAGTGATCGACTACCTACAAACGCCTTATGACGTATTGCCTACGCTACGTTCAGGTGCTTTACTGCTGCGTGCGTATCAAGGCCTAGGCAATAATGCCAGAGTCGAGACACTACTCACAGATTTGCAGAAACGCTTTTCATTCGGACAGCATAATATCAATGACCGCATACAGCTGTATTAGATGCATGGTCAACAAATCATTTTGATAGTAGGCATAGCAGTTCTACGATTGCAGAGCACTTAATTACAAGGCACTTATAAGAAGCTAACAGCCACGCATAACTGAGTAACAAATAACATTTAAGCTAATATCTTTGTAAATTTGTTCATTATTGGGGAAACATCATGTCAGCAGTAGCCACTTCTTATAAGCTTAATAAAGTCACTCTATTCACAGCCATGGCGGCGGCGCTCGTGATAACGTCTGGTTGCCAGTCGTTAAAAACAGCGAGTGCGACTACCAACCAACCAACTACGACTATACAAGAGCAACCACAAAAGCTTGAAACCTTTAATATTACTGGCAAAATTGGTGTAACGATGCCTGCTAATGACACCACAGGTGCTCAAGGTGGCAGTGCCTTTTATGCGTGGGGACAACAAGAAGACCGCTTTGCTATCGAGCTGATTGGCGCGCTAGGTATCGGTAAAACCAATATCGAATATGATGGTCAAACCGCCACGCTAGTCAGTGAAAAAACAGGGTCATTGACAGCCAACGATCCTGAGACTCTATTGAAAAAAGCAACCGGCTGGCAGGCTCCTATCTCACAAATGCCTTATTGGATATCTGGCCACCCAGCACCTTCAGATAGTGCACCAGAAATGGATGCCCAAAAGCGCTTAATCAGCTCAGTTAATGGTGAATGGACAGCAAGCTTCACTTACAAGGGTACTGACAAACTACCGAGTAAAATCAGCGCTGTGCAGCCTCAAGGTAACAAGGTCGTGATGACAATCAATCACTAAATTATCAATCGCTAATCACTTACTAATGAGAGCAATTACCCATCAAGCCACCATTGCTTATTAAGATAGCCGTTTATGGCTGAAAACTTTATGACTGTACATTATGATTAAAAATATAGCCGCATCGTCTGCCTCTACTATCACCCGCTTATCACCTGCAAAGATTAATTTATTTTTGCACATTACTGGTAAGCGTGCTGATGGCTATCATAATTTGCAAACAGTCTTTCGTCTGCTCGATTGGGGCGATTATTTACATTTTTCAGTAGACAGTGATGTGGTCATTGATACTAGCGATAACGCGTTAGAAGCTACGAAGCTTTGCCATCAACTACTGACATTAACTGGCGCAGAAGCGATAACGACCAGCATAGAAGACAATCTCATTTTTAAAGCAGCACACGCATTGCTCTCTGCTGCCATGCAGTCGAATCATTTGCCCAAGCAGTTGGCACAAGTAGCTGTCACTGTAGATAAGCATTTACCAATGGGCGCAGGATTAGGTGGCGGCTCTTCCAATGCTGCCACTACCTTATTGGCATTAAATGAGATTTGGCAGCTTAATTTTAATCAGCATGACCTTATCAACATTGCTACCTCTATTGGCGCAGATGTACCAATCTTTATCTTTGGTCAGGATGCGATTGCGATGGGTATCGGTGAAGAACTGACAGCGATTGATTTGCCAAAGCAGCAGTATTTAATCTTAACGCCTGCTGCTCATGTGAATACCGCCAAACTTTTCGCGCACCCAAAACTACAGCGAGACATCACGCACCTATCGACTGAAACCATTAAAAACCAGTCCAATGATTATTTGCAGGCTCTTATTGCGCCCTATCACAATGTTTTTACGCCAGTGGTGACGAGCCTCGCAACTGCTGTTGAAGAGGCTTTTAATTATTTGCAAGGGTTAGAGGTGCAAGTACTGGGTACAGCACGCATGACTGGCTCTGGTAGCGCAGTGTTTTTACCTTTGGATGCAAGCGTGACTACTGACAAAGCACTTTTAGCCAAGTGGATTGCGGAAGCACCTTGTAATGGGTACTTGGTTGGGAGCTTGTAGCTAGTTATTATTTACAACTCTGAGCTTGGTTTCGATAAAATACCTATCACATACCAACACATCCCAGCTATACCAAAGTATATCATCGATAAACCAAATTTCTGAATAGCGAAATGCATTATGCCTGCCAAGCCAGCAAAAATTACTATAGGAAAGAATATAAAAAAACCAACTGCACCTGCACAACCCATTTCGTTACTAGCCAATTCTTGATGTTTTTTTAATGCTTGCTCTTCTTCAATAGATATTTTAGGTGTGGCTTTTCTGAGTCGCTTATCATGCTTATAAAACCAGTAACTAGGAATGCCAAATAACATAAACGTTAAAAACCATTGACGATGATCTGTGCGCTGTTTTGTTTTAAAATCAGCGCGCTGATTTTCGTATTTGTATAGTTTTTTGCCATCAATACTGATTTCATATACAACATTACCGATCCAGATGCCTGGCTGATAAAGAATATCCGCAGTTTGTCCAGAGTAATCATAAACTTTACTACAATTATCACGGTCATGATGTTTACAATGTAGCCTTGTATCTCTAATGAGTAATGATGATGAAGTGTGTTTACCTACTCGACTGTCAAATGGCTCATCTGGAATAGTGCCACTCACTTGTTCTAGACTAGTTTTATCTTCAACAATTTTTGTAAAAAATATACTGGAGGTAAGGCAAGATCCAATAAGTCCAATAACTATAATAAAAGGTACAAGAATAGTGACAATGTTATATCCTTTGCTCGAAATACTAGGCTTAAGGTAGTTTCGCGTTATTAAAGCAGATAAAGCTAAAAAGAAAAGCATAAAAGCTGAAACTATAGAGTTAGCACTCAAAATACCTATCACTGGAAACACTATTGCGTAAATTAAACTTGTATAAAAAAATTGCTTCGGTGTTGGTTGAATAAACCACTGTTTTATATCCAAAAAAACATTCCTCACTGGCTATTTACATAACTATATTTAGTTACTTTCTATTGTAAGCTATCTTGGAAATTATAGAACTTGAGTTTAGAGATTTTTCCTAAATCACATTATATATGACACCCTTAAAGTATTTCCATTACGCCAAAAGTACATATATATCAAGAATTACGCATCAGACTCACCCTGCTGAAATCCATTTACACAACCCTATAATCACTTTGATTAACACTTCAATTTTCGGCACTTACTTACCAAAATCACCTCATTACGAATAAAAGCCATAAAAAGGCGCAAATGACTTGCAAAATCTGAAAAATTACTTATAATAGGTCGCCTAAATAGGGGTATAGCCAAGTTGGTAAGGCATCAGGTTTTGATCCTGACATCCGTTGGTTCGAGTCCAGCTACCCCTGCCATTTTTAAGTTCGAAGTGTTTGATATGTATACATTATAAGTGAATTATAAATCGTCACTTATGGTATTACCATTGACAACGCCATCCCAGTTTCGGTATAGTTCGCAATGAACGCCGCTAGGGGAAAGTTAGATATTAAACGGTTTATCCGTTTTGTAGATAACTGAAAGGTCGTAACGCCATTTTAGAAGTGACAATTATTAAAAGTTACTGCTAGAAATCGGACGTACACAGCCTAGACATTACAGGGGTATAGCCAAGTTGGTAAGGCATCAGGTTTTGATCCTGACATCCGTTGGTTCGAGTCCAGCTACCCCTGCCATTTTTTACTGTAATAGCAGTCATCAAAACTTTTCACCACTCTTTTCTGAATTTGAGCAGTTTGACACTGCTTAGCGGTCTCTGCTTGAGTCAATCAATAGGACTTCTGTCATGCCTTATTTGGCGATTTTTACGGGCAATGCCCACCCAGAATTAGCAAAAACCGTAGCCGATCATCTTCACATACCTCTTGGTAAAGCTGACATCACGCGTTTTTCTGATGGCGAAATTGCCGTGGAAATCAAAGAGCACGTGCGCGGTAAAGACGTGTTTATCATGCAGCCTACTTGTGCACCGACCAATGACAACTTGATGGAAATCATGATGATGGCTGACGCCTTGCGTCGCTCTAGTGCTGGTCGCATCACTGCTGTCATGCCTTACTTTGGTTATGCTCGTCAAGATCGTCGTCCACGCTCAGCTCGTGTACCTATCTCTGCTAAAGTCGTCGCTGATATGCTAAACATCGTTAGCATCGATCGCGTAATGACGGTTGATTTGCACTCAGATCAAATTCAAGGTTTCTTTGATATTCCTGTAGACAACATCTACGGCACGCCTGTGCTATTGAACGACCTACAAAAACAAGATTATGACAACATCATGGTTGTTTCACCTGATGTTGGTGGTGTTGTGCGTGCACGCGCCATGGCCAAGCAGTTGGGTGATACCGATATGGCAATTATTGACAAGCGCCGTGCTCGTGCCAACGAATCACAAGTGATGCATATCATCGGCGACGTTCGTGACCGTGATTGCGTTATCGTTGATGATATGGTCGATACTGCAGGCACACTATGTAAAGCCGCTGAAGCACTGAAAGCCAACGGCGCACGTCGCGTCTTAGCTTACATTACTCACCCTGTTCTATCGGGTAATGCACTGAAAAACATCAGTGAATCTGCGTTAGATGAACTGGTTGTGACTGATACGATTCCACTGTCTGATGCGGCAAAAGCATGTAGCAAAATTCGCCAAGTAAGCATCGCGCCAATGCTGGCTGAAAGTCTACGCCGTATTAATAACGAAGAATCTATTAGCGCAATGTTTGATGGCTAACACTTAACAGTGTTGCTCGTCATAAAAATAGCGTCAAGTTTCATTACTTGGCGCTTTTTTTTGCTTAATAATTTTACATAGCCATTTTTCGTAGGTCTTTATTATTACTACAAAATCACGTATAATGCGCGCCTGTGCCGCCCGTTTGTTTTATTCAATCAGGTTGGTATTATCGAAAGTGCTGATCATGCTGTGAAGTAACGACGACCATGATAATAACTATCATAAAAATCGTTATGACAAGCAAATGGCTAAGCTTAGAGTTTTTGGTAGTAACTATCACTGACAATGCTTAGCTATCATCACGTATTAGTGGATTGGTCGCAAATCCACTTTTTTATGACCAGACACTTCATCATTCTTTTTATAGGATTATATCCATGAGCATTAACCATTTTGAGCTAAACGCAGTTGATCGTTCTGCTGAACAACAAGGTAAAGGTGCGAGCCGCCGCCTACGTAAGCAGAATCTAGTTCCTGCTATTATTTATGGTGGCAACGAAGAGCCTACCTCTATCTCTATCAAAATCAACGAGTTGGTAAAATCGCTTGAATTTGAAGCGTTCTTCTCACACATTTTGACTATCAATGTTGACGGCGTAGAGCATCAAGCAGTTATCAAAGACTTGCAACGTCATCCAGCCAAAGGCTTCCCAATGCATGCTGACTTTCAGCGCATTGTAAAAGGTCAAAAAATCCACATGAATGTTCCTGTGCATTTCACTGGTCGTGAAGATGCTCCAGGTACTGCTGCTGCTGGTGTTCTATCTACACTAGTATCTGATATCGAAATCATCTGTATCCCATCACTACTTCCTGAATATTTAGAAGTAGACGTATCTGGTATGGAAATCGGTGATTTGTTCCGTTTATCAGACATTACACTTCCTGAAGGCGTTGTAATTCATGAGCTTGAGCTAGAAGACGGCCATGACCGTACTATCGTTAACATGCAGCCACCAACAGTTGAAGAAGTTGATGCAGATGCTGAAGAAGTTGACGCAGCTGACGTACCTGCTAGTGAGCAAAGCGAAGACAGCAAAGACGGCGAGTAATAATCGACTTCTATATAGCGATCTATTATCTGCTATATAATTCTCGGTTCTTTTAGTCAAAAAACAGCAGGTGATGAATATCTCCTGCTGTTTTTGTAAGTACGATTTGAGCATAATACGGATATTATTTATTCAACGTTTATGCGTTCGGACGTTACCACTCATTTATTAAATTCAAGCAAGGTGTTTTTATGGCCATAAAGCTTATTGTCGGTCTTGGTAATCCTGGTCAGCAGTATATGTTTACGCGTCATAATGCAGGATTTTGGTTTGTCCATCATTTGGCCCAACAGTTCAATATTACTCTCTCTCCTGATAAAAAATTCCATGGAGTGACAGGGCGTGGACAAATTCATGGGCATGATGTGCGCTTACTAATGCCTCTCACCTTTATGAATAAGTCTGGTGAGTCGGTTGTGCCGATGGTCAATTTTTATGGTATTGATAACGACCAGTTGCTCATTGCTCATGACGAGCTCGATATTCCAGCTGGCAGCATTAAATTAAAAACAGGTGGTGGTCACGGTGGTCACAATGGCTTGCGTGATATTACACCGCATATTGGTAGCGATTTTCATCGATTGCGTGTGGGTATTGGTCATCCTGGTCACAAGTCTAAGGTCAGTGGACATGTCCTCTCTAAAGCTTCTCCTGATGAGCAAATTGGTATCGATAGCGCCTTAACTGCTGCTTTTGAAGCTTTACCCTTACTGCTAGATGGCGATATTGAACGCGCGCGTTCTCAGATAAACGGTTTCAAACTACCTGAATAACACGGTATGATACCGCCTACTCTGGCAGATGTATTTTGATCCCAATTCTGCCCAGTTAATCAATAACTTACCCAACACTGCTCATTCAGCTAAGGGTTTGGCGATACTGCCTTTTTTTTGGGTAGATTTGCCCTCATTAACTTATTACTTTCATCACGCTAAGGAAGCAATCCATGCTACTTAATATGCTTAAATGCAAATTGCACCGTGCCCGCGTCACACATGCAGAGCTTCATTATGAAGGCTCTTGCGGTATTGATGGCGACTTATTAGACCTTGCAGGTCTGCGCGAAAATGAATCTATCGACATCTATAACGTTACCAATGGCAAACGATTTCGCACTTATGCGATTCGTGCTGAAGCAGGTTCAGGCATCATCTCACTAAACGGCGCTGCAGCTCATATGGCTGATTTGGGCGATATCGTGATTATTTGTGCTTATGCTCATTTTGATGAGGTTGAAGCAGAAACTTATCAGCCAAAACTGGTTTATTGTAATGAAGACAACACCGTAAAAGACACAGCAAACATCATTCCTGTACAAGTGGCTTAAGAAAATCACTTAAGAGCTTGTTACATAAAGTATGAGTAAATACGTTGTCATACAGTTGCCGTGGTTGTCAAAATCCCATTAAAATACTTGTACTTATATCGAAGCTGAATCCAGATTGTGATTCAGCTTTTTTTTATGCCATTTTATATGATGTAAGCTTATTCAAAACCCAATATCTATTTTTATCCCTAACGAAGGAGTTATCTAAATGTGGTTGGCAGTCATTGCAATTTTGATTGGTCTAGCAATTTTGGTTTGGAGCGCTGATGTTTTTATCGATGGCGCGACAGCATTGGCACAAAAGTTTCGAGTACCCAGTTTCCTGATTGGAGTGCTTATTTTGGGTATTGGTACATCAGCACCTGAGATGGTGGTATCGGTACTAGCTGCATTAGAAGGCAGCCCTGAGTTGGCACTCGGTAATGCTTATGGCTCTAATATTATTAATATTGCGTTGGTACTGGGCGCAACCGTAATAATAAGCCCTATTATCATCCGTAAGGCCATCGTCAAGCGCGACTTGCCTATATTGCTGATGATTACGGCTGTTGCAGCATGGCAGTTACGTGACGGCTCACTCAGCCAAGCTGATGGTATCGTGCTATTGGTATTGCTAGTATTGGTATTGGCCACTCAAATCGTATTGAGCATTCGAGAAGGCAACCATGAACATGATAACGATGTCATAGCTGACGATGATGCGAGTACCAAACATGAAGAACCCAGCGTTATAAGAGGCTTGGGCAGTTTGTTTTTAGGCATGTTGATGTTGGTTGCCAGTTCAAGAGCCATTGTTTGGGGCGCAGTTGAGGTCGCAACATTTTGGGGACTGAGTGAGTTGATCATTGGATTGACGATTGTTGCAGTCGGCACCTCATTACCTGAGTTGGTCTCTAGCTTGTCTGCTGCTCGTAAAGGTGAACATGACATGGCACTGGGCAATATTATTGGTTCTAATATTTTTAATACCCTTGCCGTGGTTGGCTTGGCAACCGTCATTGCCCCTATCACCGTGAACCCAGTGATCTTTTCACGTGACGTGATGGCCATGGGTCTGATTACGGTATTACTGGTGGTACTTTGTGGATTTGCTTTTGTCACCAATCGACCATTTGGACGAACCTCTGGTGCCATGTTAATGCTATTTTTTGTGGGCTATACCGGATGGCTGATTCAAACCGTCAACTTATAAAGTGTTGACGTGATTGCTCGCACATACCAATACATAATAAGTAATACGTAGCTATATATATCATGGTTATATATTACGGTTTATTTTGCGACTGCTTGCGGTTTCTAAAACCACGCCATAACCCTTCGTGTGCTACTTTTGGCATTTTTAGAGTTATGGTGTTGGATAACATGTCTTGCACTGCTAAACCGCGACGATTAAACAAACAAAATGCGTAATTAAAAACCCAACCTAATAAGGCGCTGGTTAATAATATCGCACGCGACCCACCGATTAAGCTACCGATAATACCAAACAGCAATGGCATCAAACATGCCGCCAAAATACGCTTAAATGACTGTCCCCATGTCAGTAAGTGACCTGAGTTATTCACAGTTTTTAATCGCCAAGTTTGCATACCCAGTGTCTGCCCACCACGACGCCAAAACAATCCATAGAACGCCACGAGCGTCAGTACAAAAGACGGCGTCATAATGACGTTCTGATACCAAGTTGGCAACGACTGGGCCTGAGAAGAGTCTGTACCTGTATTCATGGTCAGCAGTGTGCCAATTACGGTCAGCATCGTCCCCACTAGAAACAACAATGCCAAAATCAACATGCCATCGTAGAGTACCGCCACCACACGCGTAGTGGGCTTAGCGATCGTTGGCTCTTCATCAGGTATTTTCTGCATAGGAGCATTACGTTGCGGCTTTGATTTGGTGGTTGCTTTAGGTGTGCGTTTAGATAAACTTTTTGACATGGTACAAGCTCATAGCAAGCAGTGAATAATGGCTCCATTGTACCGTAATTCACGGTTGTATCGTACATTATCCTCAGATGCTATCTGGTCATGCATGTAATCAAGGCAGGAAGTATTAATACAAAAGTAACAGACATAAAAAAACCGCCAAATTGTCATAAGACAGGCGATTGATTTAATTTTTTAGCTTAAAATAAGCTAGTATGCAAATGGTGCGCCTGGAGAGATTCGAACTCCCGACCCCTTAGTTCGTAGCCAAGTGCTCTATCCAACTGAGCTACAGGCGCGTATTTTGCACATCATCCACTGCGTTGTTAATAACAATTGCAGTAAATTAGGTTGGTCATTATATAGATAATATCGCTTGTGTCAACATCTTTATTCATTAAAATAAAATTAATTTTTAACTTATAAAGACTAACAACTAATTTTTGCGATGCTACTCTAAAAACAACACTATAAATGGAGGTGAAGGAGGGATTCGAACCCTCGATACGCGCAAACGTATGGTTCCTTAGCAGGGAACTGGTTTCAGCCACTCACCCACTTCACCAAACGACTTAAGACTTTTTAAGTTCTAAAAAATAGTATTATTGCTGATAATACGTCTTATCCCGTGGGCGATGATTATAGCAAAACCAAAAAGAATTGCAAGCATTGTCTAGCTAATTAATGAAATTTTTATGATATTTATTTGTTTATATCGTCTTATGCCTTTTTTAACGACTAAAGCATCTCTAAAAACCAGCAGAAACGAGGTCTGAGACAATCAATACGCGCTCATTTACTATTTATCGGTACATTTAATCGATGTATGAATTTTCAATATACAGTCAAACCCATATAAATTTGCTACATCGTCATCCTCGCTAACCATACCAATGTATAGCTTACACTCGGTTTCCTTGTATCGAAATTATTTGAACTCAACGATACAATCTCTCACCTACTATGGCTTTTTTAGCAGTGTATGGCTATAGTATTTATTATTCATTTTAAAATATATCAAAGGAAGTGTTATGCGACCAGTGGTTCTTTGCTTTTCAGGATTGGATCCCTCCGGTGGTGCTGGATTACAAGCCGATATTGAAGCCGTTGGCCAAGCAGGTGCTCATGCCGCCATTGCCTGTACTGCAATCACCGTACAAAATTCGCAACAGGTATTTGGCTTTGAGGCTTGTGCCGCAAGCTTGGTAAAAGACCAAGCCACAGCGGTGCTCGATGATCTGCCTGTTAGCGTCATCAAATCAGGTATGCTTGGTACGACTGATAATATCGCGATGTTGACCCAATTGTTTGCTGAGCAGGTTATCGCTGCTGAGACACCTTTTGTATTGGACCCAGTATTGGTCGCCAATAGCGGTGGTAGCCTAGGCGATGAGAAGACATTAGTGACTGCATTTAAAGCGCTTCTTCCCTACGCCACTCTAATCACACCAAATACGCACGAGCTACGCGCATTAAGTGGTGAGCAGGACTTGCACATCGGAGCACAAAAACTATGCGCGCAAGGTACCCATGCCGTATTGGTAAAAACGTCACATGACTTTGATAGCGGTGATATTGAGCAGTATCTATATATAAAGGGTGAAATGGTGCACCAAAGCATTTTGCCACGCTTAGAAGGCGAATTTCATGGCTCAGGCTGCTCGCTGGCTAGCTTTATCGCTGGACGCTTAGCAATGGGAGACTTACTTGTTAATGCAGTCAAGGCAGCCGATAGCTGGATTACCCAAACACTGCGTGCTGCTGATGTACCGCACCCTGACAATGCTCAAGCCCAACTGATACCCAATCGTTTTATCTAATTCCGACTGATTGATGTATTTATATACTGATGACTTTTATCAGTGACAAAAAAAGGCGCTCTATGTCTTATAGAGCGCCTTTTTTTATGTATTGTATTTTCGACAATGTAGCTTTTAGCTTAAGAAACTTGGCTTAGCCTAACATAGGTAGGAAGCTCGCTGCCAAACCGCCAATAAACATTTCTAGCAAAATAAAAGCAACAAAGGCTATCATCGGTGATAAATCAAGCATGCCCATGTTTGGCGTGATACGGCGAAACGGCTCCAATATCGGCTCTGCAAGATTCATAATTATGCCAATAATCGGATGCTGAGATTGCGTAAACACGACAATCCAGCTGACGATAATTGAACCAATAACCAAGTAGCGACACATACGCAAAAAATCTAAAATCAAGCTGACAGTACCAGTGAAAAATAACGGTACGGGCGCAATACCTTTATGGGTCAGTGCTGCCTTTCCAGAGATATCAATCAGACGAATCAAAAACATCAGTACAATCGCTGCAATACTGATACGACCTTGACCAACCGTTGGAAAAATACGTCCAAAAACATCGACAATATGGGTCGCTTTATAAGCAGGGGCTATCATTGGATTGCTCGCATCCATACCTGCAAACTGTAGCATAAAGCGAATAAACACCAACATCATTGCAAAGGTGGTGACCAAATCAAAGATTTGAAATAACATGTTGTTCATGAAGTGCTACTCAATGTGGCGTTATTAACAGGTTAGAGGATGACGAATGTCATTATCAGATGCTTAGTATAGTCAACCTTCTATAAATTGGATACGGTGTCAGACTCGCTTAGTCTACGACTTGTAGTACTTTCACTCGCCTTCCTTGTATCCAAATTATATGGAGCCGACTATATTACCAGTCAGGTGCGTTATTAACTTTGGAAAAATAAGCACCTGACATATAGGTAATATCACGCCTAAAAATATAATTAGCCAGTGAGACGAATATCAATACTACATCTTGCAGACTAAAAAGATTTTGACACCAGCAATCGTATTTTTGGGTGTTGTCTAACTATTTACTCATCTCTTCACTAAGCGCTTGGCTGCGATCAGAGCAGGCTTTCATGGCTTCGCTGATTTGACGACCAATTTCATTGGCTTGCATTGACTCAACCGCAGCTTGGGTCGTGCCATTCGGTGAGGTAACCTTGCGGCGTAATTCAGCAGGCGCATCATCACTTTCCATCGCCATCTTTGCAGCACCTATCATGGTTTGCATAGCAAGTGCTGAAGCTTGTTCTTTGTCTAACCCTAACGCCACTGCGCCATCAATCATCGATTCGAGGAAGTAGAACATGTAGGCTGGCGCTGAACCTGATACCGCTGTTACAGCATGCATCTGCTCTTCGTTTTCGACCCACATAACCAAGCCTGATGCTTCCATAACAGCAGTTGCCAATGCTTTTTGTTCTGCTGAGATATTATCTGTACCATAAAGGCCAGTAGCACCCATTTGAATCATAGAAGGCGTGTTTGGCATCGCACGAACGATATTGCTATAGCCGCCTAGCATATTTGACAAAAGATCAGTCGACAAGCCTGCCGCTACTGAAATGACTAATTGAGTGTCTAATACATCTGCGAAGGCACTAACGACCACTTTCATCATCTGTGGTTTTACTGCTAGTACCACGATATCAGCATCGATCACAGCAGATTTAGGATCAGCCATTGGATCAACAGTGTTTAGACCTTTGGCAGATAATTGCTCACGTGCATCGCTGCTAGGATCAGCGACTGTGATTAGATTTGGTTTGATGCCGCAGCCCACAAGCCCGCTAATAAGCGCTTGTGCCATGTTCCCGCCGCCGATAAAGCTGATTTTTTTATTATCTAATACTGACATATGTGTCTCCTGCTCAAAAATTCAAAGATACTCAAACTAACATAAGCTTATGCAAAATGACATTCAGTTTACCATACTGCCACTAGGGCTGTTTGATAAATTGAACAAGTCAGCATAGGAACCAGACTCTAAAAAACCCAGTAAATTGAAAGACCTTCATCCCGTATTTAGAACAAGTTTTGTCGCATTTTTACAGCATCTCTTTTATATTCACACTGCTTTTTAACAGTTTGGACAACTGGATAACTTTATCTGCAATACTCGAATACTTATTGCTTAAGTTATCACTGCTCAATGCCCAGCTATCAAAAGGAGAGACTAGTAACAAGGGTAATTCTATAGGCAGCTCATCTTTTTCATTTGGCCAAATAATACTAACCACGATCAAACTTTCACGTAGCCATAATGGGATTCCCAGTGTTTGATAAAGTTTCTTACCAGATTGTAGACGCGATGCCAACGCTGTCTTCAGGCGTTGGTTGCGGTGCAATGGGGCGATTTGTAAGATAGGAAGTACTGTATCGTGTACTGCGTCGCCTTTATCACCGTCTAGTAAAAATCGCACCAACGCATCCGTCGGAATCTGCAACTGCCAGATAGCACGTTGACTACTACGCAAAGTAATGGAGTCGTGTGGCTCAACAGCGATATCAGGCGAAAGACTTTGAGTTAGTATTCGCCTCTGTTCAATAAGCGGCAATCTCAGCCAAGTCAGCCACTCATTGCTTAGACGATAAAGCTGATGCCGATAACGACGGATAGTATAAGACTGCTGACGACCTTGCCAAAAGAGTTCCGTCTGATGGTCGTGGTCATCACGTTGACTTAGAAGTAATACATCATCTACGAGCTGCTTAGCCGGCGGTAATGGCTCATCTTGACCCAACCAATAATGTAATAATTGACGTTGGCGATACAGTGGCAGATTGTGCAATTTATCAATACTCAGGACTTGCTGTACAGATGGCAATTGTAATGAAGCAACTGCTGTCTGCTGTAAATCCGCATCTGCTTGTGCACTGATACTTGCCTGCGCTTCACTCAATAGCTGCGCGCTACGAGCAATATTGTCAACGACATTGGGATTATATCTCGCCAATACTGGCATGATGTCACGGCGTAATCCACTACGCACGTTATCACCTGTGTCATTTGTGGGATCATCAATATAGGGCAGTTGTAGACGCTGAGCATAGGCGCTAATGCCGGCACGCTGAATAGTTAGCCAAGGTCGCCATAGTATATTGTGCTGCCCGCCTTGTCTTTGTACGCGCCACGGCTGCATGCCCGATAGACCATTCACGCCAGCGCCTTGAATCAATCGCATCAATACGGTTTCTGCTTGGTCGTCAGCATGATGGCCCAGTAGCAAAACATCACCTTGATTGATATGTGCGCGCATGACGTCATAGCGAGCTTGCCGTGCTGCCTGCTCGTCATGACCGTTCACTTGCGCACGTAATATATGACACGGTATCGTTTGAGCCGCTGCCCAATCAGCGACATGTGATGCCCAAGCGTTACTATCCGCTTGCAGACCGTGATTTACATGTAAGAGCTGCGGTAAAAACGGCAATTTCTCTTGTTGATAGAGCTGCACACATAACGCTGCTAATGCCAGTGAATCACGCCCACCACTACATGCTAGCCAAAGTCGTCGACCATGCAGCTGTTCACCATACTCAGCCAAACTGCTCAATAATGCTGCGGCTAGCTTATCATCAACGGGTAATTCAGCGATTGACTCAATAGAGTAAGAAAGGATTGCACTACTAGTCATAGTCAGCCTTATTTATTGAGTGGTTATATATTTATACGTTAACAGTCATACTAATAAATTAGCACCTACGTTAATTTCTAGACTACGTTAGGTGCTTTATATACTAGGGCGTGTCTTCATTTTAAAAATGGTGATAAAAATGAGATAAATTGTCGTCAAACAAGAAAAATAGTGCAGATAATATCGGGATATTAACCAACTATTTGCCGATGTTTGGCAAGATTTAGCCATTTTTAGCCCATTTAGATGACTATCGAGTGAATTGAAGACACGCCCTAACAGCCACAAAAAAACGCGCCATTAAATGACACGTTTTTATTTTAGCACTAAGACTCAAACTCTAATATGAAAAGCCACGTATTCGTGACGTTTAATATTAGGTTGGTACAGTATTAGCTTATTAAGCAGGCAACATCACTTCAGAGTTAAACGTTTTGAGCTTTTCATAGCGTAGCTCACAACGATCATGCGCATCTAAATCTTTAAGCTCATCTAACTGTTCAGCAATAAGTGCTTTCAATGCGGTCATGACTGGCTGCGGTTGCACGTGAGCACCCTCACCTTCTTCAATGACAGCATCAATTAAGCCCATTTGATATAAGTTAATGGCGTTTAATTTCAATGCTTCACTAGCATCTTGTGCTTTTTCAGCGGTCTTCCATAAGATAGACGCACACCCTTCAGGAGAGATAACTGAGTAAATACTGTTTTGCAGCATGTTTACTTTATCACCCACACCGATGGCTAATGCGCCACCTGAACCACCTTCACCGATAATCGTGACAATGATAGGTACTTTTAGGCTAGAAAATACTGCGATACTCTCTGCAATGGCTTGCGCTTGTCCACGCTCTTCTGCACCGATGCCAGGATATGCACCCTGGGTATCTACAAAGGTCATCACCGGAATATTAAAACGCTCAGCCATTTTGACCAAACGAATAACTTTACGATAACCTTCAGGATTGGCCATACCAAAGTTATGAGCAATACGCTCGCGAGTACTGCGACCACGATGCTGACCAATTACCATCACAGGCTGACCGTCAAAACGAGCCAAGCCACCAAGTATGGCTTTGTCATCGGCATAAGCACGGTCACCATGCAACTCATCAAATTCGGTAAACAGCTGATTAACATAGTCCATAAATAATGGACGCTTGGCGTGTCGTGCAAGCTGCACACTATCCCAGACAGTGCTCATAGACCTTTCCCTTTAATAATTATATTTAACAATGGCATCGTTATCAGTTTACAGATAATGAGTTTGCAGATAATAAAAGTACAGTTGTAAACTCAATAGAGGCTATAGTAGCACATCTTAAATCGCATAACATTACCGACAGAGCAGCTTTTGTTACGCGAATCTTTAGCTTAATAATTACAACCGTAATTTCTATCAGCGTTAAGCTTCAACCACGCTCAGCTTCACGCCCCACTTGGCGAACTGATCCGCTTCAGTACGGAGATCGGACAATAAGAAAGCATAGTGCTCACTGCTATCAATAACGGTAATTTGCCAACAGTTATCATCCATGACCTTTAACTCTAATTCGGGTAACTCATAATCGCTGCGGCTATGATGCGCCAATACTGCCAGACGTAATAGCAAACAGAGATAGACGAGCTGATCACCACCGATAGTGCACGTCTGCTCAAGCATATCCGCCTTGAGCTTACGACGATGATTGAGCATCAACTGCGCCATTCGTTTTTGATCGACTTGCGAAAACCCTGGAATATCTGAATATTCGAGCAGATACGCACTGTGTTTATGATAGCTGCTGTGACTGATCGCTAGTCCTATCTCATGCAAGAAGGCCGCACGCCTGAGCAAGTCACAGTCATCGTTGGTCAGCGTAAGCTTATCTTTTACTTGCTCAAATAAATGACGGCTGGTCTTGACCACTTGCTTGGCTTGCTTTTTGTCGCCTGAATAACGTTTAATCAATGCCATCACACTGCGATCACGTACATCTTCGCTCACAAAGCGGCCGAGCATGTCGTACATCACCCCTTCACGTAGTGCACCATCTGAGTAAGTAATACTCTCTACACCCAGCACATCCATGATAGCAAGCAGCACAGCTACTCCTGCTGGGAATACCGCTTTACGATGTTCTTTAACACCTTCTAAATCAATATCATCAACGTTGCCAATTTTAAGCAGTAGTTTTTCTAGTTTTTTGACACCTTTATAAGTGATGCACTCTTGCTCATCAGCCCAGCCTTTGGACACAAGGACGTTACGCACCGCTTTTATCGTCCCACTAGAGCCAACCACGCTACTCCAGCCCGTCTTTTGATAACGCCCATTGATCGCCAACACTGCTTTGCGGGCATCCAAAATGGCATTATTAAAGGCTTCTTTGGTAATCAATCCGTCAGAAAAATACTTTTGCGTAAAAGACACACAGCCCATCTGTAGGCTTTCAGTCAATAGTGGATCGAACTCTTGACCAATAATGAACTCTGTCGAACCACCACCGATATCCATTACCAAGCGTTTATCGCTACTGGCATTGGTATGCGAGACCCCCAAATAGATCAATCGAGCCTCTTCGCGTCCTGCAATGATTTCAATAGGCTTGGGCAAAATCTTATTGGCACGTGCAATAAAGTCGTTTGCATTTTTGGCTTGTCGCAGCGCATTGGTCGCGACGATACGAATACGCTCAGGTGGTACCGAATCCAAGCGCGCCACAAAGCGACTTAGGCATTCAAGGCCACGTTTTTCAGCTGCCGCACTTAGGATTTTATTTTCATCTAATCCGGCGGCCAGCTGCACCTTTTCAGACATAGAGACTACTTTTCGCACCTCACCATGATCGAGACGCGCAATGGCTAGGTGAAAGCTGTTGGAACCAATATCAATGGCTGCCATCATTTCGTCATCAGCAAGCGGTGGATTCGTAAGGTAGTCAATAGGCATAAGAGGGGTCGTTACCATGTTAGATAAAGGAAAAAGAATACTTATCAAAAATCAGGCGAATGATCTGTAAAAAAATACAGATGCATAAATAAGGCTATCCATATGAATAGACGGTATTTTTGCCATTAAAGCATTTATGCCAAACACTGGCAAGCGACACAAAACCACAGTGAACGTGTTATGACACCATATATACAGTAATGGAGGCACAGTTAGCATCTATTGCTTGTGTTAATAATATTGGTTTGCTACATTGAAAGCCACTAATATTATAATAAATAACAGTGACTTGGTGTCTGTTTGTAAATAGACTATCACCTATAATCTGCATCTAAATAGAAAGCAACTTACTCACCAATGTTAAAGTCTGCCTTAATTTTATATGGCATACACCACTAGCAAGGAAGCTAAAAATGAAAGAAACTGCCACACAGAACATGGCCAAAACTGCTGATACGCAGATCAACAGCAATGCCAAGAAAGCAGTAGTTAAAAACAATACACCAACTGAGCAGAAATTTTATGATTTCTATTTGGATGAGCATCAAAACATGGCTTGCCGTCGCTTGCATTTCGCAGGTAGCAGTTTTGGATTATTAGGATTGGCCAAATCTGTCAAAACCCGTTCGCCCAAACCATTGCTCAAAGGTATTGCTGCTGGATATGCTTGCGCATGGGTCGGACATTTTTTCTTTGAAAAAAACAAACCAGCCTCTTTTAAATCTCCTCTAAAGAGTTTTGTCAGTGATTTCCGAATGTATAGCGATGTGGTGCGCGGTAACTTGAGCCTGAAGGATCGCAAATTTGATAAAGCACGATAAGGTTCAATCGTTGTATACAGCACGCATTAAAAAACTGGGTTGCTAAAAATAGCAGCCCAGTTTTTTGTTTGTTTAGAAGATTTTATTCGTGTTACTTCATTCTAATCAGTCAAATGACGTATTTATTTATCGCAAAGACTTACGTAATATTTTACCTACTGCTGTCTTAGGCAACTCATCGATAAACACATAAGACTGCGGACGCTTATAGCCAGTCAAACGCTCAATAGCAAAAGCCACTAGCTCATCAGCCGTTAAACTTGGATCTTTTTTAACCACAAAAGCTTTGGGTACTTCACCGCTGTGTTTGTCTTCGACACCAATGACGGCCACTTCTAGCACTTTTGGATGCTCAGTTAATGCGGCCTCTACTTCATTAGGATAAACGTTAAATCCTGAGACCAGTATCATGTCTTTTTTACGATCGACGAGTGTCAAAAAACCATCATGATCCATGACGCCAATATCGCCAGATTTGAAATACCCACCTTTAGTAAAGGTATCTGTATTATCTTTTTGCCAATAACCTTGCATCACTTGTGGTCCTTTGATGCCGACTTCTCCAGGTGTTCCGATCGCACATGAAGCACCATTTTCGCCAATGATTTTGATATTCATCATTGCTAACGGCAGACCAACGCTACCATTAAAACTCGTAATCCCTGGTGGATTGAATGAGATAACCGGTGCGGTCTCAGACATCCCATAACCTTCATGAATCATCATGCCCGTCACTTGTTGCCACTGATCAGATACCGCTTTGATGATGGCGGTGCCACCACCGATTGATAATGCCAATCGACTAAAATCAAGGTCTGCAAATTTTGGATGATTGAGCATACCAATAAACAAGGTATTCACAGAAGGAATGACATGCGGACGATGCTGCTCAATAGTATTGACTAGCCCATCGATGTCACGTGGATTGGTAACCAATATATCCTCCCACCCACCATACATACCGAGCAAACCGCAAACGGTAAATGAGAAAATATGATAAAGCGGTAAAGGATTCAGTATCTTGATCTGCTCATTACGACCTGCTTCAATCGCCCTACCAAACATCGCATAACACTGACAGATATTAGCCATGACATTATAGTGTGTCAGCATGGCACCTTTTGGCTTACCAGTCGTGCCGCCCGTATATTGTAATAATGCCAAATCCTCACGCTCGATAGTCACAGGCTGATATTGCTCAGCGTGGTATGTATTTATAATATGCGCAAAGCTTATACTCTGCTCTGAGATATCGTTTGTAGCATTATCGGTTGTGGTTTGATTGGGTTGGCTGGATTGACGAGTAGTATCAGCTGAGGCTTCAAGTTGGGTAAGTAAGGCAATATCGTTATCAGTAGGTTCAGCATTCGGATTGACAGAACAATGTACCACCAGTGATAGCTGCGATTTCACTGCATCGTCTAATTGATCGAAAGCGGCTGTCATTCCATCAAGGACAACCAGCACGCTAACTTGAGCATCCGTCAGTTGGTGTGCCAATTCATAATGGGTGTACATCGGATTGACATTTACCAGTACGGTGCCTGAGCGCAAACAGCCAAGCAGCACGACTGCATACTGCAATATATTGGGTAGTTGTACCGCGACACGATCGCCCTTGTTGATTCCTTTTGCTTGTAAAAAAGCAGCAAAGCGGCGACTGGCAATATCCAATTGTGCGAAGGTAAGCGTGGCAGGCCCCATACTAAAAGCCACAGAATCACTATGCTGATCTATCTTGGGTTGCAATAAATCTAGCAGGTTGTGCTTGCCCTCTAGCACATCTAGATTATTTCTTAGTCCGTGTTTCTCATACGAGGCTTGCCATAACGGTGGCGTATTACTGCTAGGCATATCATTGGTGCTGGTAGTCATGAGTTAGCGTCCTTGCTGAGTATGTTTTTCTCAGCATAGCACACTCTAATAACGATTTTTTAAGCGGCTGAGTCACTTTATGGGCTCTGTTATTAGCAGTATTTTTTGGGCCATATGTATCGACTTTTATGACCAGTATATAGGTCAAAAACTTAGCTGAATCAGCCTAAAAACATAGGTGCAATCACATACACACATTTACCAAATCCCTCATAAATTCGAGACATAGCTGAGATGTAACCATGTTATGCTCATTTCCTTTTAATAAAAATAATATAAATAACGAGATTATATGTTTATCATGAGTCATATTAAAAAAGTCAGCTGTCTTGCTTTATTGTCAACAGGACTATTTGTCAGTGCTCAAGCGTCTGCAGCAACCACTACCTGCGATAAGGCCCGTACTCAAGCCGACCTTAACAACTGTGTTGCAGCTCAGCTAGCAGTAGAAGACAAAAAATTGAATCAATCTTACCGTGATTTTCAGCGCTTACTTAACAGCTCTGAGAAACAACAATTAAAAACGGTGCAATTGGCATGGATTGATTTTAGAGACAAAGCTTGTCAGTTTTCTGCCAGTTCTGTCCGTGGCGGTAGTGCTTATCCAATGGCGCTCAATGGTTGTTTGAGCACTTATACAGAACAACGACGTGTGCAGTTAGACGCCGATATTAAAAACATTAAAAGTAAATAGATGACTTTAGAAAATAAGTAGCAATAAAAAATAGATGGCAATAAAAAACCAGTACCTTAAAAGGTACTGGTTTTTTATTGCTTTGATCAATGCTACTTATGACGTTGAGTCAGAATAAATTAAGCACTGGCCATTTCAGTAAATATCTCATCAGCCGCTTTAATCGACGCATCAATATCTTCATCGCTGTGCTTGATAGACATAAAGCCTGCTTCATAAGCTGACGGTGCCAAGTAAATACCACGATCTAGCATGCCATGAAAGAAAGCATTAAACACCGTCATGTCACACTCTGTCACGTCATCAAAGTTCTGAGGCACAGTGGTCGCATTGTCTCTGACGAAGAACATACCAAACATGCCGCCCAATTTATTGGTACGAAGGTCAATACCATGCTTGTCAGCCGCCGCTTGGAAACCGTCTACTAAACGATCAACTTTCGCGGCTAACTCATCATAGAAGCCCTCTACCGTTAAGTCTTCAAACATCGCAATACCAGCACGCATCGCGAGTGGATTGCCTGATAACGTGCCAGCTTGATAGACACCGCCAAGTGGCGCGATGCAAGACATGACTTCTTTTTTACCGCCGAAAGCACCAACAGGTAAACCTGCACCGATGATTTTGCCAAAGCAAGTTAAATCAGGGTCAATACCAAAGTGTGCTTGCGCGCCGCCAAGACCAACGCGAAAGCCAGTCATGACTTCATCAAAGATTAATACGGCACCATTGGCAGTACACTCTGCACGCAACGTATCATGGAACTCTTGTGTTGGAATGACCATGTTCATGTTGCCAGCGATTGGCTCTAAGATAACGCAAGCGACTTCTTCGCCCCATTTCTCAAAACAATCTTTAATCGCTTGCGGATCATTATAAGGAATCGTAATCGTATGCTTGGCAAAATCAGCAGGCACGCCTTTTGACGTTGGCTCACCGATATCAAGCATGCCCGACCCTGCTTTTACTAGCAGACTGTCTGAATGGCCATGATAGCAGCCTTCAAATTTAACGATTTTGTCACGTTGGGTATAACCACGTGCTAGACGAATTGCACTCATGGTTGCTTCAGTACCAGAGCTAGTCATACGAATCATTTCAACACTAGGAACGATTTCGCAAATTTTATCTGCAACTGTCGTCTCGAACGGTGTAGGCGTACCAAAGCTAAGACCATCATCAGCGGCTTTTTTAACCGCATCAATAACTTTTGGATGTGCATGACCCAAAATCATTGGGCCCCAAGAGCCAACATAATCGATATAGGCATTGTCTTCGGTATCATAAATCTTGCTACCATTGGCGCGGTGCATAAAGATTGGTGTACCACCGACCCCTGCAAAAGCGCGGACTGGCGAGTTGACGCCGCCTGGAATATGTTTGCTGGCTTGTACAAAAAGCTGTTCGTTTTTGGTACTCATAGTTATTCTCTACTTATAGGTTCTATGTTTTATAAATTCTATGTCTTAATAGCTTCTGTATTTTTTGACTGTCGTTGATTTTATATTTGTTTATTATCTAATCTTTCAAGCATATCTGAAATGCTAGGCTTTTTTAACGACAGAAGACTTGAGCTTCATCGGGCCATAGCCATCAAGTTTACAGTCGATATCATGACCATCGGTCGCATCTGGCAATAGACGAATACTTTTCGCCTTGGTACCTACTTTAATCACGATTGAAGAGCCTTTGACTTTTAAGTCTTTGATTACAGTCACGGCATCGCCATCTTGTAGCTCATTACCCACTGCATCACGAATAACTGCATCTTGCTCTTCAGCTTGCGCAGCATCAGACTCTGCCGCCGTCCATTCATGAGCACACATCGGACATACCAGTAACGCACCATCTTCATACGTATATTCAGCATCACATTTTGGGCAATTGGGTAAGCTCATAATTTCCTCGGCAGCCATTGTAAATTAAGTTTATTCTAGAGCTAACATTGTACCGTAACTCGACAATTTTAACCAATTTGTACGGTTGAAAACTGGGTACTGAGCCCAATTTAACGCTTAACTTACCACTTAACCACGAGCTTTTTTATGACCGTGTTTTTTGTGGTACTCTTCTTAGCTTCATCTAGTTTTATGTGCATGCACGTTTATCAATTAACTCCCAAACCGATATCTTTAATGAATACACTGACATTAAAAGGATAATAATAATGACTCAAATTTCAAATGCATCGATATTACCAAAGTTTGCCCAATTAACCATTCAAGGTGAGGATGCCGAAAAGTTCTTTCAAGGACAGTTGACCTGTGATGTCACCAAGCTCGGGCTTAGCTATCAAGCTGCTGCCATTGGTAATTTAAAGGGCCGTATTGAATTTGGTATTTGGATTAAGAAGCAAGCAGAAAAGCAATATGATGTGGTCATAAGTAGCGACTGCGCGGATGCTCTACAAGCCCACCTTAAAAAATATGGTGCATTTTCTAAATTTGAAACCAGCGCGCCGACGCCAATTTATCCTTGTGTCCTTGATAATGTACCAACTTTTAGCCATAAAGACGACCATAATACGACTGAGGATACACAAGCTTGGACGCAATGCAGTATTGCCACTGGTAACTATTGGATCGTAGCTACCACTCAAGGTGAATTCCAACCGCAAGAGCTGCGTCTACATCAGCGCGGCGGCATGGACTACGACAAAGGCTGCTATCTGGGTCAAGAAGTCATCGCTCGTATTTATTTTAAATCAGCACCCAAAGCATTTTTGCACTATGTGAAAGGCGTTGGTGAGCTACCATCTGCGGGTGATAAAATCGATAAAATCCAAGTGGTCAATGCGATTGCTAATGCCGAAGGTTTTGAAGCATTGGTCATTACTCGTCCAGAATACCTTGTTGATAGCGCACTAACGCCACTAGACTTGCCAGCCGCGCTGCAAGCTGATGTTGCCCGCGCCAAATAAAAACTTGCCTATCCATGGTGTTAGAAGTTTAACCCATTGATGTCAAGCCATTAGACAATCACAGTAGAGAACCCTATGACACATGTTGCAGTACTTGGAGCAGGCGTGGTCGGTGTGACCACCGCATGGTATCTTCGTCAAGCAGGCTATGATGTGACTGTGATTGAGCGTGAACCCGCAGCAGGCTTGCAGACCTCATTTGCAAATGGTGGTCAAATATCGGTGTCGCATGCCACGCCTTGGGCCAACCCTGCGACTCCGTTGAAAGCACTCAAATGGTTGTTTAAAGAAGATGCCCCGCTACTGTATCGCTTGCGCGCCGACAAAGCACAACTAAAATGGGCGATGCAGTTTCTGCAAGAGTGCCGCGCCGATAGAGCCGATGCCAATCTTGTACAAATGGTACGCTTAGGATTATATTCTAGAGATGCTTTGCAGCAGCTGCGTGCGGATATCGGTATTGATTACGAACAGCAAACACGCGGCATCATGCATTTTTATACCAATCAGGCAGAGTTTGATTCTGCCATCGAACCAACCGAGCGCATGCAAGCGCTCGGTTGTGAGCGCTACGTGATTGATATTAATAACGCCGTCAATTTAGAGCCAGCGCTCTATCCAATTGCTCATAAGCTAACTGGAGCAACCTATACCAGTCGTGATGAGTCTGGCAATGCCCATTTATTTACTCAACGTTTGGCGCAGCGCTGCATCGATGCTGGTGTGCAGTTTTTGTATGATACCGAGATTTTAGCACTCAATACCGATACAGACTCTGCGCGTCCGCACGTGCACAGTATTACCATTCGCCCAACAGGTGAAAATGCCCAGACCTTTACTGCGGATACTTATGTGTTGGCGCTTGGCAGCTACAGCGTGTCATTGCTAAAACCTTTGGGCATACACGCGCCAATATTTCCAGCAAAAGGCTATTCTGCCACTTATACCGTCAACCCGCGGGCTCCACATTTAGCGCCTTTTGTGAGCTTAATTGATGATGAGTTTAAGCTAGTCACCTCACGATTGGGTGACAAATTACGAGTGGCTGGTACGGCTGAATTCAATGGCTATAACCTAGACCTAAATGCTACGCGCTGTGAAGCCATTACTCGCCGCGTGCAGCAGTTGTTCCCCAAAGGAATTATTGCAAACTCTGTGCAATATTGGACAGGACTGCGCCCGATGACCCCATCGAACGTGCCCCTTATTGGTCGCGCACACTGCGGTCAAGTCAAACATGGTAGTCATAACGCCTCAGCGACTTTTGACAATTTATGGCTCAATACTGGTCATGGTACGCTGGGATGGACCCATTCTTGTGGTTCTGCAAAAGCCATTAGCTTATTGATACAGGGCGAAACCCCTAGCGTTGATTTTGACTTTGTCGGTATGAGTACTTAATCAGATGATCGGCATATTAATATATTGTGCAAAAAAAGAAGGCGCTTACCTATAATAGTAAGCGCCTTCTTTTTAATTTAGAACAATTATTAAGCTGTTGCACTGTCCATCAAGGTTTATGATGCCGTAGCCAATGTGTCATCTGTTACTGATTCAAGGGCTTCCAATTGTACTGGTACGCCATTAACGGCCGCATTACCACTTAACTGGTCAATCAAAGTGTCATCAGTCAAATCGTTAACACTCACCCCGGCATGTGCTTGAGCAATTTGCTGCTTAACGCCTTTGCGACCGTGACCCCAACCATGCGGAATACTGACTACGCCGGGCATTAGCTCGTCGGTCACTTCTGCTGCAATGACCACGCTACTAATCCGTGAGGTGACTTTTACAGATTGACCATCAACGATACCATGCTGTGCCGCTGTGTCAGGATGCAGCATCAATGTACAACGAGATTTGCCTTTTACCAATCGATGGCTATTGTGCAACCATGAATTATTGCTACGAACATGACGACGGCCAATGAGCAAAATCTCATTATCGTTATACTGCTGTACCATCTCTCTCACCCGTACCAAATCTGCTTGATAAAAATCGACATGAAGATGAATCTGCTTGTCTGCATGCTTGATAGCATCTGGCAACATACTGTGCAATGGCCCTAAATCGATACCATGCGGGTTTTCCATCAGCACATCTAGTGTGACTTCTTTATAAGGCCCATACTTTAGACCTTGCTCTAAAACAAATTTTGGCCCAAATGCTTTTATCGCTGCACGTTCCTTTTGCGTTGCTTCTGGCGCATCTTTATCCAAACGATCTGCCAGCTCTAAATAAATCTCCCAATCATGTCTCGTCTCTTCTGATCTCTCAAACAAAGCTGGCGAGTATTTGGCGACATTGTGCACTGCAAAACCGTTAAACGTAACATCATAGTGGTCACGCTCTAGTGGCGATACAGGCGGCAAGATAATATTGGCATGACGACTGGTCTCGGTCACAAAGTAATCCAGTGACACCATAAACTCTAGTTTTGACAGCGCTTCGTCTAGCTTTTCACCATTTGGGGTACTCAGCACAGGATTACCGGCAACGGTGACGAATCCTTTTAACTGCTCCTCGCCCTCGACCAACATCTCATCTGCCATCGCGACCACAGGGTACTCACCATTAAAATCAGGCAAATTGCTCACGCGGCTGTGACGTTTACCCAAATAGCCTGGGCCAGAGCTATTCACAACGTCCACCGCAGGGTTAGGGAACATAAGTCCGCCCACTTCATCTAAGCGTCCTGTGACGATATTAATGACCATAGACAGGTACTGGCTCAATAGGCCGAACTCTTGCACCGAAATACCCATTCGGCCATAGCAAACCGAGCTTTCCGCTTCGCAAAATTCTTTGACGATACGTTTGATTTCAGATGCAGTAATACCAGTAATCTCTGCTACAGATTCAGCCGTGTACTCTTTGGCAAACAAGGCAAGTCGGTCAATCTCAGGTGCTAAAGCAGCGACTTTGCTGTCTAACTTAGCATAGCCTTGTGCATATATTTCATTCAGCATCGCTAGTAACAGCAATACATCTGTCGCAGGGCGAATAAAGTGATGCTCGCTAGCGATGTCAGCAGTTTCTGTACGTCTTGGATCAATCACCACCACTTTGCCCGCGCGAGCTTTGATGTCTTTTAGCTTTTGGCGCATATTCGGGGCGGTCATGATACTGCCGTTAGAAGCCAGCGGATTGCCACCAATAATGAGCATATATTGCGTGTGATTCACATCAGGCACAGGAATCCGTAGCATATGGCCAAATAGATGCATGCTGACAATATGGTGTGGCAATTGATCGATTGAGGTGGCAGAAAAACGACTGCGTGTTTTCAAGCTGGTAAGCAACTGCTTAATAGTCAGCATGCCACCCATGTTATGCACGTTAGGGTTGCCTAAATACACCCCCAATGCATTTTGGCCATACTTTTGCTGTATGGATTGAATACCTGCAGCAACTTTATCCAATGCTTCGGGCCAACTGATGGTTTTCCAGCCATCGGCCGTTCTCTCTACAGGCTGACGCAAACGGTCAGGATCTTCATGCAAATCCTGTAAAGCTGTGGCTTTTGGGCAAATATAACCTTGAGAAAAAGGGTCGTTTTTATCACCTTTAATCGATAATACTTTTTCACCATCATGCTTTATCTCAACACCGCACATCGCCTCGCACAATGTGCAAGTTCTAAAATGCGTTTGTTCATTGGCCGTAACTAATGTAGCTGTTGCTGTAGACATAATCACTCTTCCTTTTGTGTGTTATTCATCCTAGTTTTCACGATAACCGTCATGAGTGGACATAATTACCAGACGTCATCACCAAAAATCATGATTAAGTCTAATGATTAAGTTTAATGACTAAACCTAAAAACCCATTATCACTACTGTGTTATCGTTACTTGCTCTGATTGCTTCCGTGCAAAAAATTGGCGAACAGCGCATCGAAGCTGCTGCTTAATGTATCAATTGCTTGTTGCCTTGAGTAGCGCTGCTGATGACAGCCCAGTATCAACTCGTGTACTTGTGCCGCTGCCATATCGACACAAAGATTGATAGCCGTCCGCTCAACCGAGCGATTGGATAGCTGCAATCCTTGAATAAATATCTCTGTCCACTCTTCTTGTATCTCGATGACTAAATTGCCCAATCCGTTATTTAACGAAGACTGGTTTTCTATATTGGCAGTAAACCGCGGGCGATCCTCTAACAAATGCTGAAACAGTGCAATGTTTTGAAAGGCCGAATCAAAAATCATCACCAAACATTGCTGACAGCGCTCGTTGAACTGCGCTTTACTTAATACATCATAATCTTTGAGCATATCGACCCACGCCAGTCGCATGGGCGATAAATAATTGTCTTTTAGCTGAGCACTCAATTCATTTTGCAGCGCGTCTAGGCTATCAAAATGGTTATAAAAGCTTGGCTGCGCAATACCAGCACCTTTGGCCACTTTATTCATACTCATACCCTGAGCGCCCTCTAAGCTGTACAGTCTTAATGCACTTTTTAGTAATGCACGGCGTGTTTTGGCTTTCGCCATCTCGCGTTTAGACTCTGTTGGTACATCTGAATATTGCGCTAGTACAGTCAATGAAAAAGCATCCTTCTTTATTTACTTACTCGATAAATAATTAAATCGACACACCAGTAATTTACCTTGAGTGCTATTACGCCGAAAAAATGTGATGATGACGGCCACACGCCGATAGATATTATTTCAACTATAAGGTTATAGTCATTTAAACCATAAGTCTATAGTGAAATCCGTAGTAGAACTCGTGCTTCACAAAACGAAATTTTTAGGTTGCCACCATGACATCATCTGTTTTTCCCCCTTTCACATTGCCTTGTGGCGCTACCCTTCCTAACCGCTTAGCAAAAGCTGCTATGGAAGAAAACATGGCGGATGAAGGACAAATTCCTGACACCGATCTATTGCTTTTATATCAGCGCTGGGCTGAAGGTGGCACAGGTCTTTTGATCACTGGTAACGTCATGGTGGATGGCCGTGCGATGACAGGCCCTGGCGGTATCGTATTAGATAAATACAGCGATATTGCTCCTTTTACAGCATGGGCGCAGGCTGCCAAGCAAAACAACACACACGTTTGGATGCAGCTCAACCACCCTGGCCGCCAAGTGTATGCAGCAATGAGAGGTGACGTATTATCGCCTTCTGATGTGGCCATCGACTTGGGAAAGCACTCTGGCTTATTTAGCCAACCCCGAGCCATGACGCTGCAAGATATTGAACAGCTCATTCAACGCTTCGTAAACACAGCAGTCAGAGCCGAACAGGCGGGGTTTGATGGCGTCCAAATTCATGCCGCGCATGGTTATCTCATTTCTCAATTTTTATCACCGCTGACCAATATGCGCCAAGATGAATATGGCGGCTCAATTGAAAACCGTATGCGCTTATTACTTACAATCATTAAAGCCGTTCGTGCTGAAGTGTCACCCAGTTTTGCGGTCGGGGTTAAAATAAATTCAGCAGATTTTCAGCGTGGTGGATTTGATGCAGACGACGCAAAAGTGGTTATCTTAGCTATGAATGAACTGGCGGTAGATTTAGTCGAGCTGTCTGGGGGCAGTTACGAAAGTCCTGCTATGCAAGGTAGTACGGCAGATGGCAGAACACTACAACGAGAAGCCTATTTTTTAGATTTTGCAAAAGAGATTGCGCAAGTGGCTACCATGCCAGTGATGACCACAGGTGGCGTTAGACGTTTAGCCGTTGCAGAAAATGTACTCGCACAAGGGATTGATATCGTTGGTATGGGCACCGCTCTCGCAATGAACCCTTCGTTACCCAATGATTGGAAAAAAGATGAAACCATTAGCGCTCATAATCCAGTCGTGCAATGGCGCGATAAAACCTTAAGCGCTGTTGCTACTATGGCAGTGATCAAGCGCCAACTGCAGCGTATGGGTAAAGGCAAGCTACCTAAACCCGATGCTTCGCCGATATTCTCGCTCATTGCTGATCGCATTCGATTAAAAAAGCTGACCAAACGCTATCACACATATTTGGCCACTTTAAAAAATCCTACGCCATAATATCAAAGTTAAAAGTTATTCGTATGATTGACCGCATTGTAGCTGCCTTACCATCTACATTCTTCTAATTATGTAGCATGCAGCAGAGTGATTTTATAAATTTAAACGGCTTTAAAATCATAATTTCACAAAAAAAGGCTTGGTAGCTACTACGTATTGCAAACACAAGTGAGCGCGATTTTGACACAATGATGGTATAGGTAACAGACCTATGCCATTCATTATAATTAAGCAACACTATAAACATTGGATGTACAGACACCACTGTCAAAACTGATTATATTTACTACCACAAGGCAGTCAATACTAATAAAAACCAACTGCTTTTGTGATTAGATAATTATAAAAATAACCAATAATAAGATTAGTTAAAAACACGATGTAATGAAAAAGTAATCAAAAACGTTCAATAAAATAAGGAATACAATAATGAATGAACATACGCTAAAAGGTGAATGGAATCAGCTAAAAGGCTCAGCAAAGCAAAAATGGGCTGAATTAACTGACGACGATTTAACGCATATTGAAGGCAGCCGTGACAAGTTAGTCGGCCGTGTACAAGAGCGTTATGGTCATGCCAAAGACGACGCCGAGCGCGAAGTAGATGACTGGCGCCGTGAAAATAAATATTAATTTATTTTCATTATAAAAAATAAAAAGCCGCATATAAACTATGCGGCTTTTTATTGGCTGATGATTTCTGTAGAGCTTGATAGATATATTGAGTACAAGTAGACAGATAAAAAACCATTCCTCCTTCAGCTTAATAAGTTTTCTCAATGTCCAGACACGATAAAACCGCATAGCAATTAATTGTTATGCGGTTTTATTGTTAACTATCCATGTTACCTATCACGACCGTTTCCTATACATCCTTGCATAGTCTTCAGCATATTGTGATACTGGGCATCCTGCCCTATTTACTACGTCTACAGCATTAACTGCTGCTATCAGCAAAGGTTATGTGTCCTTACCTCACTCATTATTATCATCCTGATGTTAATGAGTCAGTCATTATCCTTAATGCCGTCAACTCAATCCTTGAGTCACATTTCCTAATGCCGTGTGACTATAATGCCCAATTCCTAACCTGATGTTAAGTCGCATAAGCGTCATTGAGTGTAAGCATATGCTTACACGCGTTTTAATAATGAGCTATTTCGTCTTGCTTTTGTATGGCTAAATGACCATTTCACCGACTACGCCGACCAAAAACCCTAGTGAGGCACCCAGTGACGTCAGATAATTATTATCTAACTTACTTTCAGGAATGATGTCTTGAATCAGTAAATAAAGGATGCCACCACTCGCAAACGTCATTAAGTGTGCAGTAATATTAGGATGCTGACTCAGCAAAAAATGCCCGACTAAGGCAGATATAACCCCAAAAAAGCTTAAACCAAAAAATATGGCCAATGTTTTTCGCACACTGAAACCGCTGCGCACTAAGTCACGAAACGAGTTAAAAGATTCAGGCAGATTCTGTAAACCAATAAAAATAGCTAACAACAGTGCCATTTGTGGTTCGATAGCGAAAACAGCACCCAAAGCAATAGACTCTGGCACAAAATCCATCATCATCGCTAGTAACGTTGCCTGCTGACTGCTTGACGATGCTAGCTTTCGGTCTATCAACATAAATAAGATAGCACCAAATGAAAATGATCCCATCACTCCCCAAACACCTAACTCATCCATACCTTTGGGTACCAAAACTAATGCTAGTGCAGACAAAATAATACCTGCGCCAAAGGACATTAACGTGTGAACCAACTGCGATTTGACCGGACTGTCTTTGATATGATGGTCAAACATATTGGCCAATAGTCCACCGATAAATACCGTTGCACCTGCAAATCCTGAAAACAAAATAAGTTTGAGTGGCATCTTTTTCTCTTATTGTTGGTTGAGTATCTTATTAATTTATTGTCTTTGGCTGATATCGCTCAACAGCTTAGCTTTGAACCCATCAACAATGTATCCAAATTCTACTCATTTACAACTTCTTAACGTAAATGACATCTAACACCAAGTTTTATACCTTATGATTGATAATGTAAGTAAATATTTCACTACTAGCTGAACCATTAGGATGTAGTTGCTAGGTAAGGTATTTTCTACACTACACTAGTGAGTACCAATATATTAGATGTCAAATTTTTCAAATTAAGCATACCAAGTTAAAAATACATAGTTAAAAGTACACAGTCGCTTTGCCCTACCAAACAATATGAAGATTCATTATGAGAACACTACAACGCTCTACCGTAAAGACGATTCTTTCATCAGGACTTGCAGTTGCTTTGTTGGGCACGATGGTCGGCTGTACCACTATCGCTTCCCCTTATGACAATCGCCCTGTATACCGTGATAGCAATACGAGTAACAATAACGTCAACCGCGTTAGTCAGCAGCTACGTCAAGACTTACGCCGCAATGGTTATGATGTCAGAGATATTCAAGCTAGCAATTATCGAGGGAATCAAATACTTACTGCTTATGCTATTAAAGGTAAACAAGCCTATGAGCTTAAGTATACGTATCCTGACTTGAGGCTTATCAGTTCAGACAAAAAATCATGGTCATCTAATGGTAAAGAGGGCAAATATAAAGACAACGGTAAGCATAAAAACAGTAAACATCATAAAAACGATGATGTCGAAGACAGTATTATAAGAGAAGCACGTTATCCAGCTATCAAACAACAAGCCGTCAGAAAAGTTAGCGCAATGGGCTACCGTGTAAAAGATATTGAGCTTGAAGAAAAGAATAATCGCGGTGTGTTTGAAATCGAAGCAAAACGTGGTTCACAAGATTATGAAATACTACTTGGCTATCCCAATCTAAATATCATTCAAGTTAAAAAAGACTGATTTTCTATAGCACGACTATTTATGACATTCGTATTTTACAACATAGATACGAGTATAAACTTTTGGCATCAAGAAGTTAATGATGCCTGTGGTCAAATAAACCAGCTCTTGGTATATTTGACCTTTTTTTTCGTTTTATTACGCAAGAATAGGACATGCCCTCAATCCTAATATTAAAAATCTAAGACCTTTATCACATCGTAAGCCGGTGTCTCATATGGATGAGCGTCTTTTAACGCAGCGATGACAGTTCCAATAACCTCTTCAGCAACGACCATCTCAACTCGCCATTCCTCAACAGCTTCGAGTCTATCGTGCGCGCCGATATTCGGATTACTACCTGCCAATGGCATAAACTGCCCCATACCTTTCACTTGCCAACAGCATTGCTCATAATTACCAATGGTACCTGCACCGGCCGCAAACAATGCAGACTTCACTTGCTCTAAAGCAGATTCTGGGATAAAAACTGTGAGCTTATACATATCGTCTATCCTCTCTACATTAATCTCATGAAATACATTCAAGATAAACTGTCTAATCTACAGGCGATACTATTTTTTGGATAAAGAAGGATGGTAAGTCCAAACATAACGTAATAACCAGTCTTTCGCTTCACCTGCATAGTCAATACCAATACGTGGGCGCAGCGATATTGGTGGCTGGCAGCCATCATCCTCTATCCAAACAGCTGACGCCGGACCAATCACTTTGCCATATAAATCACGATCAATTTGCAATCGCTTGGTTAATTTTCCAGGACCAGAAAATTGCTTGGGGTGGCTAAGCTGTTTGTCTGAGCTAAGTAGTTGCTCGTCAACTAGACGATCACTATCCTCTGTCAAAAACCCAGCCCGTATCAACACCGACTCTGGCGACTCTGCAGTACCGCTGATTAAGTTAAGCATATGATGTGTGCCGTAGGTTAAATAGACATAGAACACACCGCCTTGCTCATACATGATTTCAGTACGTGACGTTCGTGTGCCTGCATGGGAATGACAGGCAGGGTCACTTTCACCGATATAGGCTTCGGTCTCTGAGATACGCATTCGCAATACTTTCACCGTGCCATCGGTATCTATCAATTTTCTACAGAGCACTTTGCCAACCAAGTCAGCAGCGACTACACAAGTTGGACGCGTAAACCAGTCAGGTGCTAAAACAGTTGACGAGGCAGTAGACATTAGCGAAACCTTTTCTTATTTTTATAATCTAATTGATACGACCAAATACTAATAAACAAGTATTAATAAATTAACATGAAATTAAGATAAGGTATTGAGGACAATGTTTATGCTATGTTTGATTTTTATACGAGTTAAGCTATAAACCTGTGTCCAAAAGGCTAATATTGATAGTGCGTGGTAAGCATCAATACTTATGGATAAAGAGGATTTCATCATTAAGTATTACTGATAAACAGATAAAAATCGCAGTCTGTTTTGAGTAGTTCCACAAATCCAGTCTATTTTAAGTAGTCTATTAATAGGTTTGAGGAGTGAGATAACTGGTTCCATTGGGGTATGCCTTATTGGAACTACCTGAGAAAATAGAATTCAAATTAAAAATTTGCATTATCCTATCTTCTTCACTTAATGGATTTTATAATAAATGGTCAGCATCAATTATTACTTAATCCTCGTAAGTTTCTCCCAACAATATATACAGCATCCAGTATGAGGGTGTTCAAGTACTGAGTTACAACGTTCACAACGCTTACTATGAGGTTCATCAGTTAATTGATTGGTAATATTATTAATCATAGCTAATGCTTTATCTCGGTCTCTGTCATACACAGAAGATTTAAGTGAGCTAAGCGAACGAAGAGTAGCATTAACATCGATATTTCGGTTTTCAGAATTCATTGTACTACCTTTATAATTATTAAAAGACGCTCGATGCCTGTATAGCGTACTGAACATGCTTCCATAATGACGTTAAATCACTACCTTTTTACCGTCTAAAATGGAGGATACAAAACTCCTCGACTGTTCCGATGACAGATGTCGCGGTAAAACGTTAGCAAATAGAGAGTTAATGCTATGAAGGACAGATTAATAGTCGTACCAACCTCAAAAGAGGCGGAGCAAAGACTAGATTATGATAAATGTACAGATAATGATTTAATTGAATATAATTTGAATGAGAAGGAATTTGATGAATTATATGATATAGGATTTTTCACTGAACTAAATGATAAATTAGGATTGATGATCGATGACTACGAATCCGAAGAAATATTAGAGGATAAGCTAAAAAATTTAGAAGATTTTATGAAGTGTTATCTTGGTAAAAATCCAAGAAATATACTACTTAGAAATCTCAATGATTTGTTCCAAGTTGCTTATGAAAAAAGAACGGGAGTATTCTTCTTCTTTTAATTAATCAGACTATTTTAAGATAGTAATTCTCCAAGTTTGTTTCTACGAATTTGACAGCAAAGGTCACTAAGCGGTTAGCGGTGAATCTTAGTAATCATCAAGTACACTCAGATGTATACTGATTCAATATATAAACCTATACCCATTGGAATCACTTGGGCTACAGCCAAAGATTCGAGTCCTTACTAGGAACCGACATTAATATGATGCCATAAAAAACTGAGCGTATAGCTCAGTCTTTTATTTTATGTTGTCAGAGTTAATTTGCTTAGCTTAATGGCACACCAATACGGTTGGCCACTTCTTCATAAGCTTCAATCACATCGCCTAATGACTGGCGGAAACGGTCTTTATCCAATTTTTTCTTGGTGACTTTATCCCAAATCCGGCAACCATCTGGTGAGAACTCATCACCTAAAACGATGCGATCATGGAATACACCAAACTCTAGCTTGAAATCAACCAGTATCAAATCGCCTGCATCAAACAGTGCTTTTAATACATCATTCACTTGATGAGTCAGCTCTTCCATTCTTGCTAATTGTGCTTCAGTTGCCCAACCAAGAGAAACAGACAGTGACGCATTGACCATTGGATCACCAAGCGCATCGTCTTTATAGAACAGCTCATAAGTAGATGGCGTCAATGCTTGGCCTTCTTCTAGACCCAAACGACGAACCAAGCTACCAGCAGCAAAGTTACGTACGACACACTCAACCGGAATCATATCTAGACGTTTGACCAATACTTCGTCTTCAGACAATTGCTTTTCAAAATGCGTTTCGATGCCAGCATCAGCCAGCTTTTGCATAATAAAAGCATTGAAACGGTTATTGACCACACCTTTGCGTGCTAACTGTTCGATACGCTTACCATCAAGCGCTGATGTATCATCACGGAAATGTAAAATCAAAAGATCATTGTCTTCTGTTTCATAGACAGATTTGGCTTTACCTTTATACAGCAGTTGTTGCTTTTGCATTATGAGAGTTCCTGTTCGTTCAAGCTTATGTGGTAAAAACGCGCAGCTACCGCTAGTTTTTATATGACGGTATTAATAGTTGAATTAACGAGTATAAAAAACCAACGGTAAAAATAGGGAAATAGTTTTAATTCGGAAGACCGCTTACAGCACGCTGAGGCTGTGGTAATTTATACTGGCTACCAGATTCGTTCGCTAGTTTTAGCGTATTTGCACCTGCGTCAGGTGTGGCGTATAAGGGTACGAAAGGTGCTGTTTCTTTAGCAGCTGGCAGCTCTATTGGCGCAAGCTTTTTGCTTTGCTGATACTCTAAGCTACCGTTGTCACGCTTACCAAGTAAGTTTTTAGTCGCTTGGCAGCCGCTCAATACTAGCGTACTTCCTAGTATCAAGGTCAGCATCGCAGGGAATATTTTTGTGGTCTTTGATGAGCTGTTCATCATATTATCTCTCTGAGTTAGCAATAATTGCTTATTTGGCTTATCGTGTGTATGAGGTCATATAGATATTGCTAAGCCTATCATCAGTGACTGACTTAGTCATTTATAATGCTCAATTTTATAGCAAATTCAAACGAATCTATATTAAGTTAGCACGAACCAATGCTTCATCAATAGTCGCATGATGTTGCTCCGCTAGCCAAACCAATGGCAGACGAATGCCTTTATCGATTATGCCCATTTTATGTAAGGCGTACTTAGCTGGGATAGGGCTTGATTCGATGAATAGGTCACGATGTAAGTGCTTGACGATATCATGTACTTTATTAGCAGCGTCAAAGTCGCCACGGAGCGCAGCCGTAAACGTCTCGCTCATCGCTTTCGGTGCGACGTTGGCCGTCACTGAGATGTTGCCTTTACCGCCGAATTTCATCAACTCTAGCGCAGTTCCATCGTCACCTGACAGCACAACCATCCTATCACCAACGGCTTTAATCAATTGCTCGCCGCGGCTGACAGAGCCGGTCGCATCTTTAATGGCCACAATATTGTCGATATCGCATAAACGCTCAACGGTATTTTGGGCGATATCAACGACTGTGCGTCCTGGTACGTTGTAAAGCATCTGGGGGATGTTCACTGCTTCAGCGATGGCTTTATAATGTTGGAACAAACCTTCTTGAGGTGGCTTGTTATAGTAAGGTGCTACGAGCAATGCGCAGTCTGCACCAGCATCGGCTGCATCTTGAGTCAGCTTGATGGCTTCCATTGTATTGTTGGCGCCTGTACCAGCAATGACCGGTACACGACCTTTGACATGCTGTACAAAGTAGCGAATCACATCGCTATGCTCTTGCATAGACAATGTCGCTGACTCACCAGTGGTACCAACAGCAACTAAGCAATGGGTGCCCTGTTCAATCTGCCAATCTATGAGATCTGCCAGACGTTTATAATCAACCTTGCCGTCAGGATGCATGGGCGTTACCAAAGCTACCATTGAGCCTTGTAGTCGGGTTTTGATCTCGTCGTATGCTGTGCTCATAACCGTGCCTTACTGTATTATCCTAGCTTTTGTCAAAGCTGTCACATGATAGGTCGTTTGCAAGAGCCAATTCTCATGCTTATGATGGTACATAATAGTATGTGTAACCATAAACGCAATTAGCAATGTCTTGCCTGATGGTAGTGCTAAATATCTTTCTAAAATAAACGTCTTTCTAAAACAAATATACTTCTAAAATAAGAATCTTTTTAAGATAAATATTTTTCTACTGCAAAAGCAGCCGCCATATAAATAATGATGTGCTCAAATCCGTATTGACGTTATGTTTGCCAATGACTGATAAGGCTTATTCAGCAATAAAAATTTAATAATAAAAACGCCTGCTAGTGTAGCATATTTTAATTTGACCGCTATCAATCAATTGACGGTCAATATGGTTATTATGCAGCAAATAACATGTCGCTTCTCTTGTCCTATAATGCCAATATAGCGCTCAAAAAAGCACATCAATACTGACATTATTACTTAACATTCAGTTTAGCGCAATGGCTTAGTACTTATAAGGCTTTTGGCACATATTAACGAATTGTCAACACATCGATAGTGGGGCGATACAACCGAAAAGGCAGTCCTCGCGTACCTATACCGCTACTGACAAATATCTGCGCACTGGCATGTTGGTACAATCCTCGCTGCTTACCCAACCGACTATTATTTGACAATGTCGATTGCTCATCGCTTTGTTGCACGTCTTGGGTTTTTTGTGCCCACCAACTGTTCTCTTGAGTGGCTTTCGCAGCGCCCGTAATCAATAACGGTCGCGGCTGTAAAGATTTGGGCAAGTCACTGAGACTATCAAACCGTGAAGCCAAAATAATAACAGGATTGATAGCATTAACGATTTCAGCACCAAGTACTGCTTTTGCAGCCGTGTTTGAGTCATCAATATCAGCGAGTCTCTGAGGGATATCTTGCCAGCCACAGAGCGCTGCAACCACTGAATTGGCATCACTATCTTGCTGTCTAAGAATATCTTGGTTAAATGGTTGACTATTTGCAGTGTCCATATCCATAGTCTTAAGCGGCAACGAGGTACACTGCTGACCAATATAACTGATATCAAGTACATCGAAGGTGCTGGCCAACGTATCTTCCAATAGCGGCTGACCTTGCTTGGTCGTATTAATCGATTGATAGCACAAATCCGACGTACTCATCACCGTATAGACAGGTTTATTGACCGCTTTAAACAGCATGAGCTGCCCGACCAAATCTGCACTTGGATAATACAGCCAATCGCCTGTAATCAGTACAGCATCCGCTGACAAAGCATTGATAGTGGCAACAAGCTTGCGAATATGTCGCGGCTTACCGCTATATATCCCAATGCGTAAGTCAGCTAGCACAGCGACGGTCAGTGGTTTTGATAAATTTAAATCAACGGCATGATGCTCTACTCGTAAACAATTAGGCTGCACCACCACGGTATAAAAATACATACCCGTTGCGAATATGGCTAACAGCAATGATGGTACGGACAACGCTGCCAATACTGGTAGCATATTCTGCGACCAACCTATTACCATTAATACGATCCAAACGGGCATGGTATAGGCTGCGTAATAGAGTATCAATTTCACCCAAATACGCAAAAATCGCTTGGTAGGATTAGCATTGAACGTTTGTAATATTGACCACAGTACGATGTACGCTAGCAATGCTGCTGACGTAGAGATACCTAGTATATATAAAACATGGTCAGTCATAATTACCTGATGGTTATGTAACAGTATGAGCCTATCAAACAGCTTATAATCAATCCTATATTAGAGCGCATGGTGTGCTGAATAAATCACCCCATGCGTACGTTTATCATAGGTCGTAATAGTTTATAAGAGCGTGCTTCGATTGTAATAACAACCATAATATGGGGCGTTTAACCCAACAAAGTGACTATCTATCGAAACAATCTTCTATCTCGCTAAAGACACACTTTCAATCATGGGATAAAAAATCAGCCATTATAGAGGTCAGTCTCTACGATAGACAAGTACAATTATCGACGCTCACTGTCACAATTTGTTTACTCATACAGTTTTTAATAGTATCTCTCGTATCGATCATTCAATTTAAAAGAGAGCCAAGACAACCAAGTATCGCTGTATATAAGCGACTTCAAGCGAAATGCACTTGATCTCTCTTTCATAATGCATTGATTATCGCTACCTTACTGATTACTCAATCCGTAACCCGATAATCGCAGGGATACCTTGACGGATAACTTCCATCGTGACTACGCCTTTTTCAGGTAGCGATGAAATAGCATCTGAAAAGTCAGTCACTTCCTTAATCGGTTTTTGATGAAAATTGGTAATTACATCTCCTGCTAATATACCTGAACGTGCAGCAAGCCCAGTAGGGTCAACTGTCGTCACCAAAATGCCTGTTTTATGATCCACGGCGATTTCAGCTTGCTCATCAACAGTCAAGTTACGTAGACGTAAGCCCAGCTGTACATCGTCATTCTGTTGATCACCGCCTTGAGCTCTTACATCATCGGGTGCATACGCAAGCTGGCCACTGACCATCATCTGCTTACCATTACGCTGAATCTGTGCACGGAATGCATCGCTTGGTTTGGCTCTATTGAGCAGATTTAACAAATCTGAGGCCTGCATAATCTGCACATTGTTATATTGCAAAATAATATCACCAGGTTTTAGACCAGCTTTTTGTGCCGGTGAGTCTGGTGACACACGTGTCAATAAAGCACCTTGAGGGCGATCTAGCTTATAAGCCTCAGCTAGATTACGATCGATATCTTGAGGATAAATACCGAGATAAGCACGCACTACTTCGCCATCTGTTTTTAGCTGCTGATAGATATCCATTGCCGCATCAATCGGTATCGAGAATGACAGCCCCATATAACCACCAGTACCACTAAAGATGCGCGAGTTGATACCAATAACTTCACCGCGCTGGTTGAATAATGGACCACCTGAATTACCGGGGTTCAATGCCACATCTGTTTGAATAAATGGCACACTGGTCTCACGCGAAAAACTGCGCGACTTGGCACTGACAATACCCGCGGATGCCGAGTAATCAAAACCAAATGGTGAACCAATCGCTAGTACAGGCTCCCCTACTCTCAGCGCATTCGAGTCACCGATAGGGAGAGGTGGGAATTTATTACCCACGACTTTCAACACTGCCACATCTGAGCGCTCATCACTACCGACTAAAACCGCATCTAGCTCCGTTCTATCATTCAGCGTGACCGTGATTTTATCTGCGCCTTCCACCACGTGATGGTTGGTCAGCATGTAGCCATCAGAGCTGACAAAAAAAGCTGTGCCATAAGCATGCTCAATCGCGGGCATGGTAGCCTGTTCAGGAATACTTAGACGATCGCCAAAAAACTGACGTAGCAGCTCAGCTGTCTGTGCCTTGGCAAGCTCAGCTTCACTAATCGTTTTTGTGACGTTCACACGGGCGACTGCTGGGGTCACTTGTTGTACCAAGTCAGAGAAGTCTGCCGTGCTGACCGCCGCTTGAGCACTGGTCATAGTCGTGGCGGTCATACCAACGAGCATAGATGTACTAACAGCAAGCGCCAACGCACTACGCTGTAACCAATGCTGCATATTCAATTTAGATTGTGCTGTAGACATATCTGTACGCATACCATCCTCCATATGAGTGATCATGATTGTTATTATTGTCAATGTTAATAAATTGGTTCTGGTTATTCTCTAGAGCCATTATAAGACAGGTAAAAAATGTGACTTTAGCTTAAGCCATCTTAATATTTTTTAGCTTGTCTGCATGCTATATCTATATTTTATTGCCTTTGCATGGCAACCGTTGCTGCAACTCTTTCATAGAGTGGATTCACGATACAAACTACATGCATGATAAATGCCGCTACTTTATGATAAGCCATCACGTTAGTTTGCTATCATTTCAGTAATTCAGGATAACCCAAGGATTGGTTATTTCATAATGGTTCTATATCCTGTTGTGGTTGCTCAATACTACAATCAACCCACTATAATATCGATACAAGACAGTCGAGTACAAGCAATACCTTTATATAGTTGACGATGTGGCAGTGTCATAGTGGATAAACTGTATCGTGGTAAGCTCAGCCTTAGTAGGTATGAAATAAAATCATGTTATGATGGCAAGCCTAATAACTTTATAAAAAATGTAGGTTAATAGCCATTATTATTACGGACTATATATTTATAGAATTGGCTATCATCACCCTTATTTTTCATCTTTTGCATGTCTAGAGACGCTTATACCATTTCTAAAAATTTGAATAACAGTAAAACAAGTGCAGGTACTACTGCTCGTAAGCCAAGCCAGTAGCACAAGCAAGGTTGACACTGCTAATTGTATTTCTTGAGATGGGCATTATTTGTCTAGGAATGCGTTTGTCTCTATTACTTTATAGTATATATATCATATCTGGCTCACGTTATGATTCATGATGGTTGTCATTGTTGTCACTTAACCATTATTGTCACTTGGCCATTGTTGTCGTTCAGCTTTTGTAAAATGTGCCTCTATAGATAGGTGCTAAAGAGCGATTGATAGATATAAAATATGACAAGATTATAAAAGGATCAATTTATGGATACCGCCCTATTATTATCTGGCGTGGTTGGGATTGGCATCGCCGCCCAATGGTTGGCTTGGTACTTAAAGCAACCGTCCATTTTATTTTTATTACTGATTGGTATTATCGTCGGCCCTGTACTGGGTATCTTCGATCCCGACTTGGTATTGGGGGAGCTGATGTTCCCCTTTATCTCTTTGGGTGTAGCGATTATTCTCTTTGAAGGCTCGCTGACCTTGGAGTTCGATGAGATTAAGCAACACGGTACTGTTGTGCAAATGCTAGTATCGGTCGGTGTACTTATTACCATCGCTATCGTCGCGTTATCGACCTATCTACTATTTGATGTCGATCCACTAATCGCCTTGCTATTCGGTGCGCTGGTTTGCGTGACTGGCCCAACGGTCATTATGCCGCTACTGCGCAGTGTGCGCCCGAATAAGACGATATCTAACATCCTAAAATGGGAAGGTATCATCATCGATCCAATCGGCGCCATTGCGGTGGTATTGGTCTATGAATATATTATCTCTGGCGGCGAAGCCAGCAGTATATTACTGTTTGCTAAAATCGTTGTGTTGGCGACAGCAATGGGTATGGCGGGCGCTTGGCTGCTCGCGTTCCTCATGCGCCGCCATATGATTCCTGAGTTTTTACGCAATGTCTTTACCCTTGCCTTTGTCTTGGTTCTATTCTCAATATCTAACCATTTAGAGCATGAGTCTGGTCTATTGACCGTTACAGTATTGGGTGTGGCATTAGCAAACTGGCCAAAATTCCCACGTGAGACCATTCTAGAGTTCAACGAGTCTTTAACTATTCTACTGATTTCTGTGCTCTTTATTATTCTCGCTGCACGTGTAGAACTGGCAAGCTTAATGAGTGTGGGCTTTGCAGGCTTGGTGCTACTCGCTATCGTTATGTTTGTGGCGCGTCCACTGTCTGTTTGGGCATCGGCTATCGGCTCAAACTTAAAGACCAACGAAAAACTGATGATCAGTTGGATTGGCCCACGTGGTATCGTCGCGGCAGCTATTTCATCACTGTTTGCGATTCGCTTGCAAGAGTATGATATTCAAGGCGTTGAGCTGCTCGTACCCTTAGTATTTATGGTCATCATTGGTACCGTTATGATTCAGGGCTTGGGCTCAAAAGTGGTCGGCAACTTGCTTGGCGTCCGTGAGCCTGAGACCAACGGTATTCTTATCGTCGGTTCAAACCCTATCGCACTACTGATAGCCACGTCTTTAAAAGACCAAGGCTTTGATGTCATCGTTGCGCACAACAACTATACCAACATTGCCCGTGCACGCATGAGTGGTTTGCGTACTTATTTTGGTAATCCCATCTCTGACCATGCCGATCATCACCTTGATCTTATCGGTATTGGGCGTTTGTTTGCCATGAGTATGGACAAAGAAATGAATACCTTGTCCGAGATTCATTATCGTCATGAATTTGGTGAGCGCAAATTATATCGTCTCAAATTCAGCGATGAAAAGGCCAGAAGCGAACGTGAAGACAAGCAGTCGAGCTTTCAATCGCAGTGGCTATTCGGCAAAGATGCAACTTATACCAAGCTTGCCAGCATGCTGTCTAAAAAGGCACGTATCAAAATTACAAACATCACTGATAGCTACAGCTTTGAACAATATAAAGCGGATAACAAACAATTTGTCCCGCTCTATACCATAGACAAAGAAGGCAAGTTGCACGTTATTACTGATAAGTTCGATGGCATCGTACCACGCGATCGCAAGCTCATCTCGCTAGTAGTAGAAGATGAAGTGCAACCTAAGCCAGTAGATGTGACACCGAAGCAAGAGCAAGCTCGCATGGCGGCAGATGCCAACTTTGAATCCAGCTCAAAAGCACCGGAAAAGCGTAAAGAGAAAGAGCCGAGCGATGAGAGTGCTAATGCAGCAGAGCAAGCGACGGATAGTGACAAAGAAAAAGGCACTGAGCAGAAAAGCACTGAGCAAAACACCGCTAGTGACTCATCAAATCATTCAAGCATCGATGCTGAGTCTAAAGACTCTCCAACGTCGCCAGCAACGACTACTGACAAAATTATCGAACCAAAAGACGAATCTGCTAATAAAGGGGTCATGTCAGCGAACTCAACCGCTGTCTCCAAAACTAAGGTATCTAGCAATAGCAATAGCAATACCAATGGTAATGGTAATGCACCTAAGACCAAGAAAGGCGCGCTTGATCCAAATCGCTTACCTGACTCTGGTCAAGACAATGCCACAAGTGCTGACATCGAAACTGCTAATGATACCAAGCCAACGAGCTTAGATAGCAAGGTAGAGAACAAAGAGTAAATAGCCAGTAAATAAACCATGACGACCACTTTTTGAGTGGCTATTTACCGACTATATTAATGGTTCGAAAAAAACAAAAGCCCCAACGTAATGTTGGGGCTTTTTATGGCAATGACTTTGACAATCATCCTATTATTGAAGGTAATCAAATATCGAAAGCAGTCAAAATCTGGAAGCTCAGAATTTCCTTAATCGGACGGCTATTTAATATCTAGATTATCCTGTACCGTTGACCATATACGCGCACCCACTTCATCGGCATTACCTGATGCATCAACACGCTGTATGCGCTCAGGATACTGGGTGGCAAGTACATCAAAACCTGTGTGTACCCAAGTAAAAAACTCGGTCGCTTGTTGCTCAAAACGATCTGCAGCGCTGCGCTTGTTGGCGCGTGCCATACCCTCTAGTACGGGTAAATCTAACCATAGTGTTAGCTCGGGTAGCTGTGGCACAAACTGCTCGATGAGCGCATCAATCTTGGCTCGTACTGCCTCATCGCCATGCGCACGACCAAAGCCTTGATACGCAATGGTTGAATCAGTAAAACGGTCACATATCACCCATGTGCCACGTTGTAGTGCGGGTATAATCACTTGCTGTAGGTGATCACAGCGGGCGGCAAATAGTAGCAATAGCTCTGTATCATCATTAATATCGGTCGCAGGGTCTAATAGTATCTCTCGTAAACGCTCTGCAAATGGACTGCCACCTGGCTCACGAGTGCGCAGATACGGGATACCACTGTCCTCTAATCGTAAGCATAGTTGTTCAATTGCTGTCGTTTTTCCCACACCCTCGGTACCTTCAAAACTGATAAAACATCCTTGATTGGGCATGGTGTCATGGGTTTGTTTGGATAAGGTTGTTTGAGATAGATGGTCTTGCATAGGTGCTGACATGATATGACCTTATGTCATTGATGAGCGTTATGTAGATAATTACATAACACTCAGTAAATGATAGGTTTTAAAAGAGAGACGGACTAATTTACTGTGATGCTGCTTGTGCTTTCTTTTCCCGCATGACTTTTAGATAGTCTTTTACCGCTTGATTGTGTGCAGCCAGACTATTGGTGAATTTGTGTCCACCTGTACCAGTCGCTACAAAATATAATGCTTCGCTGTCTGCAGGGTGCAAAGTTGCTTCGATAGAAGCCGCTGATGGTAGCGCGATTGGTGTTGGTGGCAGGCCATCAATTTGATAGGTATTATAAGACGTTTTTTCATTGATGTCTTTGCGGCGAATATTGCCGTCATAGCGACTGCCCATACCGTAGATAATGGTCGGATCAGTTTGCATACGCATGCCTTGATTCAGACGGTTTCTAAATACCGCCGACACCAATGGACGCTCTTCTGCCACACTGGTTTCTTTTTCGATAATAGATGCCATTACTAACGCTTCATAAGGTGTGCTATAAGGCAAGTTGGGCGCACGACCTTCCCATGCTTCGGTCAACGCTTGCTGCTGACGCTTATACAAATCCGTCAGTACCTGCTTATCAGTGGTATCCTCACCATAATAATAAGTATCAGGGGCAAACCAACCTTCGAGATTGTGATTGACGATAGGATCACTGTCATTGATGACCGACGCTGGCAAGATGCCGTCTAACTCCAACGCTTTGGCAATACTGGCATTGTCGCTATCAGCAGTCAGTACCTCTTTTTTGATACCATCATTATCACGTAGTGTTTGGTACAAGTCTTTAGAGGTTTTACCCTCGATAATTTGCACCTTTACCATCGCCGCTTTTGCACCTTGTGCGAGCACTTGTAGCGCTTCGGCAATAGTAGGGTTTTCTGGTAACTGGTAAATGCCCGAATGTAATGGCGCATCGACTTGCGACTTGATGTAAAGCTTGGCCACGCTGGCAGAAAACAGCGGAATCTGCTGTTGCCACTGCGGCAGTAGACCATAATAAGTCTGACCCTGCTCAATCGTAACCTTTTTTGCAGGCTGCTCGATACGTCCAAACAATGTCTGATAGACCATCACCAAGAAAAAAGCAGCAATCAGCCCAAGCACGAGCAATACCTGATAACCACGCTGCATAAAGAACGATTGATTGTCCACTCTATACTGACGCGGTTTACTCTCTCCGCTGATCAGTGAAACATTAGTCGCGGGCTTATCCTCCACCCTATCCACTACCGGCTGCGAGTCTGGTAGTGTGGTATCGACACGCTCCTCAACGCTGCTATCTTTTTTATTCGATGGCTCATTATTAGGACGTTCAGGAGGCGTTTCAGGTGTAGGCGTGCTCATGGCAACTCGCGAGGCAGATGTTTGCTAGAATTTAGCACTGAACCGTGCGATTTTCAATGGTATTTGCTTAGCTTGTGAATTATCTTGCTATTGATACACATTTATATGGCTTAATACTCATACCCTTTTTTCAGTATTCTGAGCTTATCTATCAAGAATGAAAACATCCTATGAACCTACATTTTAATCAAAGTCTTGCCAAAAACTATCACTCTGAATCTCAAAAAGTTCGTGTACTCAGTGAAGCATGGGTGAAAGAAAACGGTTACTGCACCAATTGTAGCGTCCAATCTCTAGCTGAGTTCGCTAATAACAAACCTGTCGCCGATTTTTATTGCGGAAATTGTAATGAGCAATATGAGCTAAAAAGTAAAAAATCTAAATTAAGTAACATTATTAACGATGGTGCTTATAAGACGATGATTGAACGCATCAACAGTAAAGACAATCCCAATTTTTTCTTCCTGACGTACTCAAAAGAATATACCGTCAATAACTTTTTAATTATCCCTAAGCAGTTCTTTAAGCCAGATATTATTATCAAGCGTAAGCCGTTATCAGCGACTGCCAAACGCGCAGGTTGGGTCGGCTGTAATATCGACTTACGCCAAGTACCAGAATCAGGCAAAGTATTTTTGGTCAAAAATCAGCAAGTCATACCACGCAAAGATGTCAGCCAACAATTTCAAAAAACCTTGTTTTTACGAAAACAGTCTGTTGCTTCTCGTGGTTGGACACTCGATATCTGGCAGTGTATCGATAGACTCGATACTCATTTTTCGCTAAAGCAAGTTTATGCTTTTGCTGACGAGTTAAGATGCAAACACCCTGAGAATAATCACATTCTAGATAAAATCCGTCAGCAATTACAAGTATTACGAGATAAAGGCATTATTGAATTTGTGAGCCGTGGTCACTATCGAAAATCATACTAAGAACACGTATCATCCCATAATGGCAAATCCTTGGCAGCAACCAAACGACCATAAAATTTATGAGGAGGGTAATCTAGCTCTAGCTCATCATTTACTTTAAAAAAGTTCTTCACATTGCCATCGATACAAGTATAAGCTCGATTTTTTACCTGTTTATTCCAGCTCATTAGCAGCCCTAACGGAGTGCGAGAAGCTTTAGTAAAAGCTTGTTTTTCGGTTGTAATTGCACACATCATAGTGTCTTCATGAAACCGCTTATCTAAACCTTGTTCGATGACTTCTTGACGGGTATGCGCATACTTAAACACACTCCCAAATGCTGTGTATTTTTTATCTTTCTTAGAATAAACAATACTAAATGCTATCTGTGAATAACAAGGTAAGTGAATTATTTCATCAGGGTTTCTTTTCGCTGCACAGCAAACTTTATTAAATATCATCAATCTACGAATTTGTAGTGGAATTCGTTTATCTTCATATGTAGTACGCATTTATTATCCCCTGTTAGATAATATTGGATAGAATGCAATCATTGATCGATTAACATCAGTACGCAATACTCATTAACAAAAGACGATCAATTATGAAGAACGTTATTGGAGATATGCATCACTCAATAGACTTCTTGAGAAAGTACCAGTGCATTAACTTCAATTGACGGAGCCGCAAAGGCTAGTGATGATTTATGTAAGAAGGCTGATACGTCATATAAACACAGTATCAAGATCATAATATTACAGCCGCTAAAATTTATTAGCAGCTATAACTATAAGTGGTAACTTGATTATGAGTTTCGTATAACATAGTAATTATTTCGAATTATATCAGACGCCTTTCATTATAACGTTCAGGTCTAGGTTCGCCTTGATTGTCACGGTATACATCTGCAATTAACTCATCTCTATCGTCCCATAGTGGCAGACGAGCTGTCGCAACTAGACGGTCATGAAACTTATGCGGTGGATAATCCGAATCAATTTCATCATTTATCCGAAAAAAAATTTCTTCACGATAGTCAACATAAGCATGCATTCTATTCTTTACATATTTATTCCAATACCATACTAATTGTATAGGTGTACTAACTGGGCGAGTAAACTGCTTTAAATTAACAGTTAGCGCACACTTTACTGGCTCATCGTTAGGAAAAATGCGAATACGTTGCTCAATAACTTCTTCGGGTGTTTGTGCATACTCAAACACACCACCAAAGGCTATAAATTTCTTGAAATCCTTTAGATACATAACTCCTAGCGATAACTGAGTAAATTTTGATAAATGAATAATTTCATCAGGTTCTTTCTTCGCTAATTTACAGATTTCATCAAAAACCATCAAACGACGGATTTGTAGCGGGATACTTTCATCTTCATAAACTTCATACATTGACTTATCTCCTTGTTAGATAAGCAGCATTGATCGATTTGCTTTAAGACACAAGACCACGTAACAAAAGACGATCACTTCTGTTGAGCGCTTTTGCTAATCTAGTTGGCATTGATGACTGAAGTTATTTGTGAGAAATGGAAGTGAATACGATGAAAAAAGATGAGAAAGCAGCACAAAAATTTCAAATAGAGATTGTGGAAACGCTGAGTAATATCGTGGAAGTAAATGCTGAAGATGAGCAAGATGCTCTGATGAAAGCGCAAAAGATGTATAGAAATGAGCAAGTGGTTTTATATCCCGATGATTTTATCGATACCAAATTCAATATTTTTCAATAATAGTTAAACGGATTGAAAATCCACAACCTCACCAGATAATAATGTCAGATTATTCATTGGCATGATGCCGCGTAATGCATTACAAAAGAATAACTGCGTCAATTTGGGCAAATCCTCATCTTGTAACGACCTTATCACAACTGGATATTCCGTCGTAGATAGTGCATCGATAATCACTTGCCGCATAACGCCAGCGACACCCGATTGCGTCATAGATGGCGTATACCACTGGCCAGTGGTTAGGTAATTTTCATTATCTTCATGAGCGCTAGAAGTGGTTTCGGATTCTGATAGTGGTGATTCTGCCAATTGATAGAATACATTGCTCATCGTGCCCTCAACCCACTGCCCGCTCATATCGCGCAGCAGTCCTTCACTAAGTTTTGAAGCAAGTTCAGATGCCAATGGCTCAGCTTTTATACGCTGTAGCTCACCACTAGCGAGGACATTATCTAAACGACTGAGGCTTTTGAGACCTGCCAGCGGTGGCGGTAAGCAAGCAATCTGAGAGGACAAACATATTGCAGAGGCACTAGGTTGGATGGGTACCAAGCTCCCATCGGGCAAAGACAATTGCAGCGCCGTAGTGACTCTCATGGTCGCAGCCTTTAGCCACATCTCACAGTCGCTGCCATTTGCACTAGGTGTATAACCATAACCGCGCACATCCTGCGTAGCGCGGGTTACTACCAGTTTGAGCATTCCTTGCTGTAATTGCTGGGCGTACAGTTGCAATACTGCTAATAGCTCTTCGCTGTTTATATTTAGCTGCAACGCATTGGCATGAGAGACAAGCCGCTGATAATGATAGTCTGACCACAGTATCAACCCATCGATGACGCCCATAGTAGTAAAGAACCCATCAGCGTATGCCAGTCCGCGATTATCTAGAGACATCATTACCGTTGGGTCAATCGCCCCATTATCTTCGATTACCCTGTTGTCTTGTGGGTACAGACATACCCAGCCGTTCGGCACTGACATCGTATCTATCATGAGTTAGCTATTATCTGTTTGGGCATCTGCTTTATTGATGACCAGCATACAGCTGTAGAACTCACATTTCGCCAGCTCTACTTTCTGACCGCCGATGGTTTTGTTTTTGATAATTTGTACATTGAGCATATCAGCCACGAGATTACCGCCCTCATCACCCATCAACTTGCGTGCGAGCTGATAGGCCTTTTTGGCATGATTTTGACTCAGTTCTTTCTCTTCATCAGAGTCGGTAGGATTTGCAAAATACCAACCCATCTCCAGATACTTTTCAGAATCAATAACGTCTAAGTAAGGCGCTTCGGTATCCATAAAACGATATTTGGCAGCTGGATTACTGGCATAGTCCAAGCTGTTTTCATCAGTGCTCAAAACTTTACCAAAAGTCGACTGGATACCATCCAAGTCACCGACGTTGATTGATTTGACGCTTTCGTTGCCCCATGCCGAGACGTCATACTTTACTTGTGTGCCTTGCTGAGCCGTTCCAGCTTCTACCTCAGTATTTGTTGCAGCGCTATCATCTGCTGAAGTCGTATCAGTGACTGCCTGCTCACTGGCTCCTGCATCGACGCTTTGGTCATTATCTGTATTGCTATTACAGCCACTCAACGACACACCAACTGCCATTATCGTACTGGCCAAAAAGGTCTGTAGGCTATTATTCCACATGGGCAATTTACTCACACTTTCAGATTGATCTCAAAAGAATATTAGCGCGCAAGCAAATATGCCGCTGCTAATGAATAATGTTTTTTTATGGCTTCACGTTTTCAAAGCCAATTTTTTATAATGTAACAACCACTATAGTCGATTCAATTTAAAAGTAATACAAGGCAAACGAGTGTAGATGTATATGTGATACTTCAAGCGAGGTTAACGCTGTCATACTTTTATAGTGGAATGACTACATAGGGCGTGTCATATAGTTTACCCAACTGCTTGATACTTGACCACCCTTTACGTTACGGATAACACTCCTAGAGAGTACATATTTGTTAAATACCTAACGCATAAAAAAATGCCATCTATTCAAGCATTTATTCACGAAAGCCTCGGTTTGTCAAACATCGCGTTATCCCTTATGATAATAGCGCTTCAACGACTCTCTTATTAATGCTTTTTTGCCTCTTATAGCTCGCGGACCATATATGACCCAGCATTTTATCGTTATTGGCAATCCTATTGCCCACAGTAAATCCCCTGAAATCCATGCGCTATTTGCAGAGCAAGCAGCTATTGATATCAGCTACCAGCGCCAGTATTGCCCTGACGATGCTGCCAGTTTTACCGCAGTGGTCGAAGCGTTTTTTCATGGTGGCGGTGTCGGTGCCAACGTGACGGTGCCATTTAAGCAAATCGCTTATGACTGCTGCGTGGCGCGTGGCGGTCTGTCTGAGCATGCCAAAGTCGCAGGCGCAGTCAATACGCTACTGTTGAATAAAGCACTATTAGAGAGTGGCACACCAATCGCTGACGCCCTCTATGGTGACAATACCGACGGTCAAGGTCTGGTCAATCATATCACGAGCTTAGGCTGGCCATTAAAAGGTGCGCGTGTGGCACTCATTGGTGCAGGCGGTGCGGCGCGAGGCGTGGTATTGCCATTGATTCAAGCAGATATTGGGGCATTAACCATTGCCAATCGCACACTGAGCAAGGCGACCAATTTAGTAGATGAGCTAAGTACCGCGAGTGAAACCATTGGCAAACACAGTATTGAGACTTGTGCGACCAGTGAATTGACCGGACAATTTGATATCACTATTAATGCCACTTCTATCGGTCTGTCAGGCGATACCTTGCCACTGGATAATGACTTAAACTGCCACTATGCTTACGATATGATGTACGGTCGCACGCTACCATTCTTACAGCATTTTGCGGCACGTGACGCGCAGACATCAGAAGGTTACGGCATGTTGATTGGACAAGCGGCCTTAAGCTTTGAGCGTTGGACGGGTCATACCGTTGATGTGACGCAAGCCACAAATACCTTAAATGGTCGTTAAGATAAAAGACACAGGCTATACCAATAAAAAAGGCGTATAAATTCAATTTATACGCCTTTTTCTTATCCAGTTCTTATCCAGTTCTTATCCAGTTCTTATCTAGCTTTTATCCAAAACGTGCCAATAGCCAGTTTTCCATACGTCGTAATGGCACACGTAAATTGGTAGAGTGCATTACTACTCCGCCAGCCAGAGCCACCATACAACCAATGGCGGTATCCACCAGACGTACGTAGGTGACTTGTTGATACGTATGCGGTAAGCCGCTACCATATTCTGCAATAAATATGGTCAGTGGTGTGATAAATATCACGGCTAAGCCATAATGACGGTCAACCAAGGATTCAATACATAAAATCATAATCAATACTGCAATAGCGACTCCCCATATCGGTAGACTCCAAGACAGCATCCAACTGGCCAGCCCTGCACCCACCAATGTCCCAAGCAAACGATGTACTTGCTTAATCCATATTGTACGCAGATGTATCCCTTGAATAATAATAAAACAGCTAACTGCCGCCCAATAAGGATTAGATATATTTAGGGTCATTGCAACGATTAGCGACAAACTCACAAACCCTGCCACAATCACACTTTCACTAATAGTATCTGCCTGATAAGTATAGATAGGCGAAGGTTTACACTCACGTGTCAGCAATAAAAACAAAGAATATGGCAATGATATCAGCACTGCGAATGCACTACCAAGCATGATAAGGCCAACGGTATGTGGCAGTTGAGCAAGCGGAATAGGCATAAATAATGCCACTGCACCTGCCATCATAATAAACAGCCCTCCCGGTGGCGGCTGTTGATAATAGCGGCCGAAAATAATGATACCAAATGCCATCAAAGTAAATATAGGCAATCTTAAAATAGGAATCTGCTGCGTTATCACTCCAAGTGCAAAGCATAGCGACATACTGAATCCCCAAGCCATCACAGTGACCAAGCGATATGGCAGCTTACCAACTAGGGGCAAGTTCAAAACAACCATCGCCCCTAACGAGCTGATAATGCCTGCCGATAGCACCTCAAAATAAGCACCCACAAAGACAGGAAAGCTAATAGTTAGCGCAGAAAATAATGGAATATGCCACGGTCGAAAGCTTCTGTGGACTGCTGTTAAATGCGTAAGCTCATTACTGATCAGATTTATAATAAAAGTTTTGAGGGTAGCAACCCGTCGCTTGAGCGACAACATTGGTTTGGATACAACCATGAAACCCTGTCCTTACGAAATAACGTAACGTTATTAACACAATGGCGGTTAATAAGTATGTGATGATATTCTATGAATGACTTTTACAAAAAGCTAAGCTTACCTAGAAGTATAAGGAATCTAAGTTTTCAGCAGATACATGACGATTAATTCATAGCAAAAAACTATTAATTATAAATAATTTTTATTAATTAACAGAATACTCATGAATATTATTTATACAATATGTATTTGTTGCCAAGAAAGATTTATAATAAGAAAAATTATACACCACTGCCCGTTATCAAATAGAACATATCAGCTAATAAAAGCATCGAAGAAACTGCCTTAACCAACCCATTTCTGAACACATTTATATTTAACGCATATCTCACCTATAAATCGACATCAACAAATTAAAGAGAGCAACTATGTTAACTTACAAAGCGCCTTTACGTGATATCAAGTTTTTGATAAATGATGTTTTTGACTTTCAAACGCATTATAAAGATTTGGACAATGGCGAAAATGCTGACCCTGAAACAATCGATATGATTTTGCAAGGTATGGCTGACTTTGCCGAAAACGTGCTTGCCCCCCTTTATCAACCGGCTGATGCAGAAGGCTGTCATTTTGACAATGGTGTGGTGACTACGCCTAAAGGTTTTAAAGATGCCTATGACCAGTTTGTAGAAGGCGGTTGGCAAGGTATTTCTTACCCAGAAGAATACGGCGGTATGAACTTACCAACCTCGTTAAACCTAATTAAAGCTGAAATGATTGGTACGGCTAACTGGCCATGGGCAATGTACCCTGGTCTATCAACAGGTTGTATCAATACCATATTGCAGTACGGTACTGATGAGCAAAAAGAGACCTACTTGCATAAACTAATTGAAGGTACTTGGGCGGGCACCATGTGCTTGACTGAGCCGCAATGCGGTACCGATTTGGGTCAGGTTAAATCTAAAGCCATTCCCCAAGAAGACGGCACTTATAAGCTTGGCGGCACCAAAATCTTTATCTCAAGCGGTGAGCATGATTTAACAGAAAACATCGTGCATATTGTACTAGCACGTCTACCAAATGCACCAGAAGGTACTCGCGGTATCTCGCTATTTATCGTACCAAAATTCTTGCCAAATGCAGAAGGCGAGATTGGCGAGCGTAATGGTGTCACTTGTGGTTCTATTGAACACAAAATGGGTATCAACTCATCAGCAACGTGTGTCCTAAACTTTGATGATGCGATCGGTTACCTGATTGGTGAGCCGAACAAAGGCCTAAAAGCTATGTTCACCTTTATGAACACGGCACGTATCGGTACTGGTATCCAAGGTCTAGCACATACTGAACTGTCATTCCAAAACGCCCTACCTTATGCGATAGATCGCCGTTCTATGCGTGCGTTATCAGGCACTAAAGAGCCTGAAAAAGTGGCTGATGCCATCATCAATCATGCCGATGTACGCCGCATGCTATTGACTCAAAAAGCCTTTGCCGAAGGCGGCCGCTCAATGATTTATCATTCAGCACGCTATGCGGACAAGATGGCGCAAGGCATCATTAATGGTGATGACGAAGAGTTTGAGAAATGGGATGACAAGCTTGGCTTCTACACGCCAATTCTAAAAGGCTTTTTGACCGAGCTTGGTATTGAAGCGGCCAAACATGGTCAGCAAATTTACGGTGGTCACGGCTATATTAAAGAATGGGGTATGGAGCTGATTGCTCGTGATGCCCGTATTGCCACCATGTATGAAGGCACAACCGGTATTCAGGCGTTAGATTTATTAGGCCGTAAAGTGATTTTGCAGTCAAAAGGTAAAATTATTCGCGACTATACTTCAAGCATCATGAAATGGTGTGGTGAATATGCACTAGACAAAGATATGCGCAAATTTGTTTGGGCACTCACCAAGCTATGTGCTGAGTGGAATACTTTGACCGTACGCTTGATGCTAATGGCACGTAAAGACCGCGAAATTATCTCTGCAGCATCGGACGATTTCTTAATGTACTCAGGCTATGTAATGATGGGTTACCACTGGGCACGTATGGCAGCAGTGGCTCATGACAAACTCAAAAATGGCGGCGTAGAAGCCCCAGAGTTCTATAAAGCCAAAATCCAAACGGCAGAATTCTACTTTGATAAACTGTTACCACGTACCTCAGGTCACGCCGAAGGTATGGTTGCACCAAGCGAAAGCATGATGGCAATGCCAATCGAAAGCTTTGCTTTCCTAGATTAAAATTAAGACTAAGATTACAAAGTTAATAGATCATTCATAAAAAAGCGCCTAAATATAGGCGCTTTTTTTGTGGTTGATGAAAATCAGTGCTCTCAAACTAAAAATAATTAACCGATAGCCAATTTCTAGCTACCTAGCATTTTTTTGTGATATACCGCACTAAGCTCTTCCACTTCTACACATACTTGCAGTGCTGCTCGCCCTGACTGCTCTGCGCTTAGCTGCTCTTCTATCGTTGTCATCAATAGCTCAGCAAGTTGATTTCGAGTCGCAATATCACGACCAGCCATCATCTTTAGATTCGCATAAACCATGCCATTTGCTTGCTCATCATCCTCAACACCTACCAAAAAAGTCTCAAGAGGTACGATGCGGGCTTTGATATCCGTTGGTTTACCAAAATGTCCAGTATCCCATAGCGCTTTATTCAAAGACTTAAGCAATGATTCTTCGTGAGGAACACTGACATTAGGAGTCACTTGCAGGGTTAAATGTGGCATGAATATATCCTTATAAAATATAAGTGAAGGTAGGACTTAAATGATTGGAGTCTGTTGAACACTCAAAAGGATAAACTTATTTGATATCAGCGACAATGCTTTTTAATCATCAGTAATGTTACTAAAAAGTGCCGATAGAGCCGTAGCTAATTGTAGAGGTGGCAGCTCAATTTCTAAACCACGGCGACCACCGCTCACATACATCGTTGTATGCGCTTCAGCCGAGATATCTATGATTGTCGCTAAGCGTTTCTTTTGTCCTAGTGGACTGACACCGCCCAGTACATAGCCTGTACTACGCTCTACTTGCTTGGGATCTGCCATTTGTACCTTTTTGCAGGGCAGTACTTTATTAGAGGATAAAGCTTTGGCCATTTTTTTAAAGTTTAAAGTCTTGTCTACTGGCAAAATAGCAACAGCGAGCGTACCCACTTCGGTCGCTACTACCAAAGTTTTAAAAACTTGTGCTACATCTACACCGAGTTTTTCGGCAGCTTCTAAGCCAAAAGAAGCCGCATTACTGTCATGAGTATATTCATGCAATTGGTAGTCAAGGCCACGTTTTTTGGCAAGATTGATTGCTGGGGTCATAATACTTTCATATCATTAAGTGAAGTTATTGAGTAGGAGAAATAGTATTTATCGTATTTTATACCACAATATTATTATGCTAAAGATCTTATTTTTCAAATAATTAAGTGTATTTCGTATGCAGCTAGCTCACAAGATAGTAAACAGCCCGTATGAATATTAGTAGTATATACAGACACTATATATCGCTTTGATGGCTTTTATGGCATCATAAGCGCAATATATTTAACTACTTTTGATATCCATTATGATACCCAGTTTCTTAAAGAATAAGTTCCTAAAAAAACGGATTTTTAAAGCGCCGGTCACTACTGACAGCGGCTCTAATACTGACGTCAATCCAATCGCCGCCAAGTCCTATTCGGGTGCTCCGATCAATCAGCTATATCGCAAGTTATCGGGTCACATGCTCGACGTTGCCGTCAAACCTAAACTATTAGGTGAGTTGCCTGATTTTGATGCTGACGATCAGACATTAAGATTTTATGTTCTACAAGACTATTCCCGATCCAACAGTATTTTGATCGATCTGCAGACGCAAGAGCACAATTTACCGCCAGCATTGGTTGGGGTATACGATGCAGAGCATAATATTAAAGAAAATGCGGCTATCATCTTTTTAAATCATCCAGGTGCCAAAGACAGTCAGTTATCACCGCGCCTGTCGCGCTTGGTATCGGCTGTACTGCAATATCCAGAGCTAAAAGTGCGTTTGGTCCCTGTCTCTATCCTATGGGGACGTGCGCCAGAAAAAGAAGATTCACTGTTTAAGCTGTTGACTACTGATAACTGGGAAGACCCAAGCATTACTAAGCAGTTATTTAATATTGGGGTCATGGGACGTGATACCTTTGTACAGTTTCATCCACCGCAAGATTTGCGCGCCCTTATCGATAATAGCCTCAAAGGCGATGTAGAAGGGCCTTCTATTTTTGATTCGCTAGCCACTGACCTACAAGATAGCTCTGTAAAAGATGCTTCTATAAAGGAAGATACTGACGATGCACCAAGTTACGCGTTGGTAGCGACTGCCGATAGCAATCGCGAACTGGTGCGTATGTTGCAGCAGCAGCTTTCGATTTATTTAGACAAACAACGTGCCAGCATGCTCGGCCCTGATTTGTCAGACAGACGCAATTTGGTAGATAAACTGGTGTACTCGCCAGCTATCAAGCATGCAATAGAAGCGGAAGCGGCAGAAAAAGGCACGACTACCCGCGAGGCACGAAGCTTAGCAAAAGGCTATGCCAATGAGATGGTAAATGATTACTCTTATCCTATCATTCGAGTATTCGACCGCTTCTTAACGTGGTTGTGGACGCAGTTGTATGATGGCGTAGAAGTACACCATTTTGAACGAGTACGAGAGCTAGCAACTGACTACGAAATCATCTATGTGCCGTGCCATCGTAGCCACGTTGACTACCTATTACTGTCCTATGTTATTTATAAACGCGGTTTGAGTATTCCTTATGTGGCTGCGGGTGATAACCTTGATGTGCCAGTATTAGGACCTATGTTACGCGGTGCCGTGGCGTTCTTTATCCGTCGTAGTTTCCGTGGTAATGCCCTATACACCTCTGTATTACGCGAATACATGCACACGTTAATCACGCGCAATACCCCTATCGAATACTTTATCGAAGGTGGTCGCTCACGCTCAGGTCGTCTGCTACCGCCTAAGATGGGTATGCTTGCAATGACAGTACACAGTCAATTGCGTAAAACCAATAAACCTGTCGTGTTCATTCCTACTTACATCGGCTACGAACGTATTATGGAAGGTGGCACGTATGTTGGTGAGCTGAAAGGCAAGCCCAAAGAATCTGAATCTTTGCTTGGTCTGCTCAAGGTAGGTCGCAAAATTGAGCGTATCTTCGGTAACGTACACTTAAGCTTTGGGACGCCACTACATCTCACTGAATTTATGACAAAGTTTGATGTGTCTGCAGACAGCTTACCGTCTGACCGTACCGATACCCCGCTCGATGAGAAAGCCAGTGCAATGGTCGATAATATCGGCGTGAAAATTATGCAGCATATCAATAAAGCCGCTGTGGTCACACCTGTATCACTGTTGTCGCTAGTGTTATTGTCAGCACCCAAAGCGGCACTAGATGAAAACAGCTGCCGAGAGCAAATCGAGCTTTATCAAGGTTTGGCTAAGCAGCTTGCTTATTCGGATGATACCGTCATCACGGACATGACCCCGCAGCAAATCATTGATTATGGTATTAAGCTCAAATTGATCGAGCGCACACCGCATATCCTAGGTGATATCATTCAGGTTGTCGGTAAGCAAGCTGCCTTGCTCAGTTATTTCCGTAATAACATTTTGCATGTCTTCATTCTGCTATCATTTTTGTCAGCGCTAGTTGCACGCAATGGTCGCATCAAACGCAGTCGTCTAGATAGTATTGCAGAGCAGCTGTATCCGTTCCTACAAAGTGAGCTATTCTTATATTATCCAGCACATGGCTTAGCAGATACGCTCAATAAAAAGGTCGATAGCCTACTCTCTCATGGACTAATCGTTGAATTGGGCGACGGCATACTTAGCGTTCCTGAATCAAATAGTAAGTCCTATCAGCAGCTACAAGTACTCGCGACTCCAGTTGGCCAAAGCCTTGAGCGTTACTTTATGACACTTGCTCTACTTGCTCAGCAAGGCTCAGGTAATTTGACCGAAAATGAAGTGGTTGATCTGTGTCATCTGCTGGGTCAGCGATTATCTGTGCTATATGCAGACGACATTCCTGACTTCTTTGACCGTGCTTTATTCACAAGTTTCATTGGTGCTTTGACACGTCTTGATTATTTACAAAAGGATGAAGAGACTGGCGTACTGACATTTGATCACCGTATCAATGACATTGCCCATCATGCTAAATACGTCCTAACACCTGATATGATGCAAATCTTGCAGCAAGTCGCTACCTTAGACGAGAATGAAATTAACCATGCCATTACTGAAATTAGTAATAAAAAGCAGCGTAAATTTGGGCGCAAACGCTAATTGGCTCCTAGCTATATTTAGTAGATCAAGCACAAAAAAAGACCTCTAACAATTAGAGGTCTTTTTTTGATTTCAAAACACTAAGCATTCATACTAGTTCGTGATTTTCTTATACTTAGCACGCTTAGGACTGGCGTCATCACCCATGGTCTTTTTGCGATAAGTTTCAAACTCAGAGTAGTTACCGTCGAACCAAACTGGACCTTCTTCTTCGAATGCCAAGATATGGGTAGCGATACGATCAAGGAACCAGCGATCATGCGACACAACCATTACCGTACCTGGGAATACTTGAATCGCATCCTCTAGTGCACGTAAGGTTTCAATATCCAAATCGTTTGATGGTTCATCGAGTAATAGTACGTTCGCGCCTTGCTTTAGGGTTTTTGCTAATTGCAGACGGTTACGCTCACCACCTGACAACTGACCAACGCGTTTTTGCTGATCTGAGCCTTTAAAGTTAAAGCGGCCAATGTAAGCACGACTTGGCGTGGTGTATTCACCAACAGTAATAATATCAAGACCGTCAGATACTTCTTCCCAAACGGTTTTGCTATCATCTAAGTGATCACGTACCTGACCGACATAAGCAACTTTAACACTTTCACCCAAATCCACGGTTCCAGTATCTGGCGTATCGCGTTCAGTAATCATGTTAAATAGCGTGGTTTTACCCGCACCATTTGGACCAATGATACCTACGATGGCACCTGCTGGTACGTTGAAGCTTAGGTTTTCATAAAGCAAACGATCGCCAAATGATTTCGAGATGTCATTAATCTCAATAACCTTATTACCCAAACGTGGACCAGGTGGAATGTAAATTTCAGCCGTCTCATTACGCTGTTGGAACTCTGTTGAGTTCAATTCTTCAAAACGCTGTACACGAGATTTAGACTTGGCCTGTTGGCCTTTTTGGTTTTTACGAATCCACTCAAGCTCTTTTTTCAGCGCTTTAGCAAACGATTCTTCTTGTTTGTTCTGCTGCTCTAGACGCGTGTTCTTTTGCTCTAGCCATTCGGTATAGTTACCTTCATACGGATAGCCATGGCCACGGTCAAGCTCTAAGATCCACTGGGCGACATTATCCAAGAAATAGCGATCATGGGTAATAGCAACGATGGTACCGCTGTAGTTCTGCAAGAACTGCTCTAACCATGCAACAGACTCGGCGTCCAAATGGTTGGTCGGTTCGTCAAGTAATAGCATATCAGGACGTGACAATAGTAGACGGCATAGTGCCACACGGCGTTTTTCACCACCAGACAACTTACTAACATCCGCATCCCATGGTGGCAGACGTAGCGCATCGGCCGCTTTTTCTAGCTGATTGTTTAAGTTGTGCGCATCCCACGATTGGATGATGTCTTCCATCTTGCCCTGCTCTTCAGCAAGCTTATCAAAATCAGCATCAGGCTCAGCGTATTCAGCATAGATCGCATCTAGACGAGCCAATGCATCTAACGCTTCACGCATACCGTCTTCAACGTTACCGCGTACATCTTTGCTGTCATCAAGCTGTGGTTCCTGCGGCAAATAACCGACTTTGGTACCAGCTTGTGCACGTGCTTCACCACTGAACTCAGTGTCAACGCCCGCCATGATACGTAGTAAGGTCGATTTACCTGAACCATTGATACCCAATACACCAATCTTGGCACCTGGGAAAAACGATAGGTTAATATTTTTTAGAATTTCACGCTTAGGTGGAACAAGTTTTGACACGTTGTTCATCGTGTAGATATATTGAGCCATTAACACTCCGATAGACTGCATAGAAGAGGCAAGCAAATCATACTCGGCAATGATGCCAAGTGTGCCGCACCTCAAAATCAGGGTTACAAATTATAAGCCATTATCGCATTGTGGCGCATACCCTGCAAGCCAACAGATTGTTTTAGCGGTTGTTTTGCCGCTTTTGGCATTTAGCATGACGCTTTCTACCTAAAAGCATCAACGAAACCTATTATCAGAACGCTTTGTTTAACATTTTGACTCATTACTGCTTTATAAAGACCACAAAAAATAGCATCAAACCTTTCGAAAAATTAATGAATAGACTTTAGAATATTAGTTTATCTTAATAAGGTAACGTCATTTGATTTGAGATACACTCAGTACGATATCTCTAAATCTGAAGCCTTAGACCTGAAGTATTAAACCTAAGTCATTAGACCTGATTATAAAACATATGATATTCATCTCTAAAAAGCATCAAACAAGGTAATGAGTTTATGGCCACTAGCTATCGCCCTGAAATTATCCAACGTGCGTTTGTTGACTTCATTGGGTCACGTTTGCATCCGTTTTGGTCGTTGACCCGTCCTAAATTACGGTTGATTGCACGGCAGGCTCTCAATGACGATTTGATTGTGGTTCAGTTCGAAGGCAATCATGCTTTTAAACGGCAAGTACTTGATTCAGACGGCGGTTGGCATGGTGGTCAACATATCAATTTAACGGCCGTTATTGACGCCATTTACCATCAGCGCCATTACTCATTAGTAGGCTTACCAAAACAACCCTTATATTTGCAATCGGACATCGACAATAGTGAGAGTAGTGAAAATAAACAGTTACAGTCGCCTATCATTACCATTGCCATCAAACCTCAAGGATTGGTATCCAACTATCTAACACAGCAAGCACCACTGGGCACCATATTCGATAGTAGTTTGCCCAGCGGCGCCTTCACCTTAGCACAGGCAAAGCTTGATACACAAAGTGCTAACCGCTTACTTCTTGCACCTTCATCGCTACTGTTCATAGCAGGAGGTAGCGGCATTACTCCAATGCTAGGTCTTATCACACAAGCCTTATCGCAAAGCCATACGGTCACGTTGTTATATTACAGTCACATGCCACTGGCAGAGACGCCTTTTTTGAAGCATTGGCAGCAATTAAAAGACAGTTATCCAAACTTTACTTATCACTTTATCAATACAGAAGACCCTGATAGTTATTTGGCAGGTACGCGACATCTAAGCGCGGAAAGCTTGTTAGCACTTAGTTTGCCATTAGCAGATACTCGGATATTTGTTTGTGGGTCGCAGGCATTATTAGCCGGACTATATGATGCTGTTCAAACAATAACATCGTTAGATATGGACTCATTAGCAAATAAACGCTCGTTGCGCGACAATATTATATTCGAGCGTTTTGGCAATCTGTCACACGAGCCTGCTAGCATTGGCAACAATGATAATGCAAAAAACGATATAGCAATGCAAACGGTCTACTTGCGTGGTCGACAGCGACAATTCGATACCAGTACGACATTGCTCATCGGTGCCGAGCAAGCAGGTATAACTCTCAGTTATGGGTGTAGGCAAGGTATTTGTCAGCTATGTCGCTGTAATAAAGCCAGCGGCGTGGTCAAAAATATTGAGACGGGAAAAATAAGTAGCAATGGCTATGAGTCGATTCAAACCTGTATCAATATTGCCATGACGGACGTAGTATTAGATATCTAAGATGATTGAAGACTATGAATTAGATTGTCCAATAATATCTAGACACTTGATGAAACCAACCCTATGACATTCGATATTAATAGCCTTAGTTAAGGAGTTTCTATGCGTTTATTACCGCCTATGTTCACTGCACAATCTGCCGTATCTGCATTTTCGACAGACACGAATATGCAATCAAAACAAAAGCGCTATCCAACATTAACGGGTGCACAATTACCAAAAGACCAAAGCGATGCACTAGCCGATGAATTGAACACGCTATATCAAAGTGTCATGAATTCATTGGGTAGCGATGATGCTCATTATATTCAACGTGTATATGCCACCGTGGTCTATAGCGAAATTATCTCGCGTGGCTTACTGGCAGCGGCTGGGCGCATGCCATCGAAACGAAGTCTGGTCGCTACTTGGCTACTTGGTACTTCTTTACTGAGCTTCAGTAAAATCTTGAACAATATGGAGCTTGGACATAATGTCATGCACGGGCAATATGACTGGATGCAGCATCCGTATCTCAACAGTCAAAAATTTGATTGGGACATCGTTTGTCCTGCCCCACTATGGCAGCATTCGCACAATTATTTGCATCACACGTTTACCAATATTGTTGGCCGTGACCATGATGTCGGCTATCACTTAATTCGCGTGACTGACGAGCAACCTTGGACACCTAGTGACCGCTATAACCTGTTCAGTACCATGGTATTGGCCTTGGGGTTTGAGTGGGCAGTCGCCTTTCATGATATTCAAATTAGTGCTGATGAATATGCTGATTCGCCGCAGCTCACAGAGATCATGCAACCAAAGTCTCGTGGTTTATTTGCCAAAATTGCAAGGCAGGTCAGCAAAGACCATATCGCATTTCCTACTATAGCAGGGCTGGCGTTAGGTCGACGTAGTGCGATGACTACCTTGAGCGGTAACATCACTGCCAACATGGCGCGCAATTTGTGGACATGGGCAGTGATATTTTGTGGCCACTTCACAGACCAAGCACATATTTATACTGAGCTTGATACCAATGAAAGCAAAGGTGACTGGTATATACGGCAAATTCTCGGCTCTAGTAATATCCAAGGTAGCAAGTTATTCCATATTTTGACCGGCAATTTATCACATCAGATTGAGCATCATATCTTTCCTGATATGCCAGCCAACCACTACGCTCGCATATCACCGCAAGTACAGGACATATGCCGAAAATACGACCTACCCTACAACACTGGGCGTTTTGGTCGCCAGCTTCGTCAGGTCATCGGTCGCATACGGCACTTTAGCAAACCGAGCGCCAAGGAATGGCAAGTATATTTACAATCGCAAGCTACTGAATCGACTCATGCTGCCAAAGAAAAACAAGATGATGCTCCAGTCATCCGTGGATTAGGGAAATACCTTCCACCTGTCATGCGCCAAGCATTGTTTTACTTGTAAGACATGACCAATATAGACATACATAACCAGTCATTCTAATGACTCTTAACATTTACCCTATCTACCCTTACGGTAAAGAGCTATAGATTAAATAACAAAATACGCATAATAAGAAGTAGAAATATAGACACAAACGATAACTAACAATAATGACACTTAATAATAATGGAGAGTAGCTATGAGTAATCAAACTGCTGAACAACCTATGAAAATTAGCCACGACATAGAAGCCAAACGATTTGAGACCGCTATTGACGGTCATATTGGCTATATAAGCTATCAAGAGCAAAATGGCAAACTGGTCTATGATCACACTATCGTACCGCAAGCTTTAGGCGGACGCGGTGTCGGATCAGCACTGGTCAAGCACGCACTCAATTATGCACGTAAGAATGATAAGAAAGTGGTACCGCAATGCTCATTTGTATCGTCGTACATCAATAAGCATCCTGAATATAAAGACTTGCTGTAGTCAAATTTATATAAACCTGCTACATCGTCATTCGTGATTGATCTAGCTGTATCGAAATCATATCAAACTGACTATACAACCCAGTATTGGCATATATATTTTGAGTAAGAATCCAACCTAATCTTCTTTTTATTTGTTGTCTGCGCTCGTATATTTATCTTTAAATATATGGCAAGATGACAAATATAATAACGGTTTATGTCTTATAATGATTGATAGAATAAGTCACTCTTAAATTTATTTTATATCGTCAATTGCATTGTATAAAATATTATCTAATATAATTCTTAATAAACCAATTCAACATAACAATAAAGGTTATTAATATGAGTAGTCTATCTGATAAACAAGTGGATTTGCAGTTAGAAGATTTACCGGGCTGGCAGCGTGATGGCGATGCTATCGTGAAAACATATCACTTTAGCGATTTCATTGAAGCTATGAGCTTTATGAATCAAGCGGCATTCCATGCTGAAGCACTTGAGCATCACCCTGAATGGCGTAATACTTACAACGTGGTAGAGGTACGATTGACCACAGATGATACAGGCGGCATTACGAGCCATGATATCCGTCTGGCCAAACGTATGGAACATATTATTCAACCTAAACGCCTATAGTGATGTGTGAATAATTTTTGATATTTGAATACTTTAATATTTAAATAAACAGTTCCAAGAAAACTGGCAATAAAAAAGTCCTCATAGTATATGAGGACTTTTTTTCAACGATTTATTTTTATTTAATATTCTATGATCAGTTATTACATCTTGCGGCTTATGAATGCGACGATGAACAAAATGACAGCCACAGCTAAGAAAATATATGCCAAATTAGCAGACAGTCCAGCGACACCGCCAAAACCTAAAAAACTTGCCAACAATGCGATTACAGCAAAAATAATAGCCCAGCGAAACATAACCTTCTCCTTAAATAATTATTGAAAAATCAGACATAAGACTCCTATGATAAGTATCAATTAAAACTGGCTAATATCGACCAGTACAATCAATAGCTATTATTCATATTCGTCCTGCTATATCTGATATTCCCTTTTTTGTTTTTAGTATTAATGATATTTTTAGTATTAGTGATAACTGCTTACGACCTTAGATTAGCAATATTCCTCTTCAAAAAACGTTCACTTTGGTAATAAAAACGGCAAGTTATGTAATCTTTGTAGCAAACCTTAGCATTTTGGCATTTTTTCCTAGATTTATAGGACTTGTGTATAGAGAGGGTGAGTGGCTTTTTATCCGCTACCACTTTCATCATATAATCTGCTATAAACAGTAAGTAGCAAATACCTTTCATTCGTCATCATTACTCCCAGTGACCGTTTTTTGCAAAACACAAATGCCAATTATGATAGCCATAGTCAGATAAACATTTAACTTCTATGGATAGTTTGGCTTAGTCTTAGTTGTACTAAGTCATTCATCAAGAAACCATTCATTTTAAAATGGCTCATCAAATAACCTAACCTATTAAGGATAATAAATATGGATACCAATACGGAAACCTCAAATAACACGCTACAAAGCAGCAGTGAAAGCCGTCCTTACGCGGTTGTTCTATACGGTGCAACCAGCTTCGTTGGGAAAATTACCGCACATTATTTAACAGAGTTTTTGTCCAATGCTGAAGATGCAAATGGGGCTAACGTCACGTGGGCAATAGCAGGTCGTGACGAAGCAAAACTGAATGAGCTACAGTCGGAGCTGGAAAGCAAAGTAGATATTATTATTGCTAACAGTAATGATTCGGCGAGTCTCGATGAGATGACCAAACAAGCCCAAGTCATCATCTCTACCGTTGGCCCCTATCTTAAGTATGGTGAACCGCTGATTAAATCTTGTAGCGCTAATGGTACGGACTATGTCGACCTCACTGGTGAAGCCATCTTTATCAAAGACATGATGGATAAGTATCAAGATGCAGCAAAACAAAGTGGTGCTCGTATCATCAACTCATGTGGATTTGACTCTATTCCATCAGACTTGGGTGTCTACTTTACACAAATAAAAGCAGAAGAGAAGTTTGGTGAAGCGTGCGATGTGATTCACATGCGTGTAAAAGCGGCAAAAGGTGGTCTATCGGGCGGTACCATTGCCTCAATGGCGACTATATTTGAAGAAGTCGGGAAAGACAAATCACGTCGTAAGCAGGTAGCAAACCCTTATTTACTCAATGATGATACAGATGCGCCAAACGTGCGCCAAGACAATGTGAGCAAGCCAGAATACGATAGTGAGCATAAGCGCTGGCTGGCGCCTTTTGTGATGGCAAGTATAAATACTCGTATCGTACATCGTAGCAATCAGCTACTCGGCTATGAATATGGTCGTGGTTTTAAATATGACGAAGCGATGTGGATGAAAAATGGGGTGCAAGGTCAGCTATCAAGCTATGCCTTGAGCGCAGGGTTGTTTGGATTTGCCACGGCCATGATGATTACGCCGAGCCGTGAGTTATTATCCAAACATGTATTGCCTAAATCAGGTTCTGGCCCGTCTAAAGAAGAGCAGAAAAATGGCTATTTTGATATTCGTCTCTTTGGTCAAACCACCAAGAAACACACGGTCAACACCAAAGTCACAGGTGATAAAGATCCTGGCTACGGTAGCACCTCACGTATGCTGGCTCAAGCGGCACTGTGTTTGGCGCAAGATGTCAGTAAAGAGACTGTTGGTGGTGGTTTTTGGACACCAGCATCTGCGATGGGTGATCAGTTACTTACTCGCTTAGAAGAGCATGCAGGATTGAGTTTCGAAGTCGTCGACCATTAATGTCGTTAACCCTATATAGAAGAGATATAGCATGAAGCCTGCTTAAGTTAGTAGCTGTAGCAATCTTACCTAGTCTCTTTGTCTTACAACTCTCTTGAAATAACGATAGCTAATAAGAAATTTTATTTTTAGCACTCTTATAACCGTATCTTGATATCAAGGTATGGTTTTTTAATTTTAGAATTTTATAACGATTTTAAAGAAGAGAAAAATACATCGCAACTACCAATACATGGCCCATTACAACAACAAAAATACAGTCATTGCACGATGTCACATGAAAACATTAAGCTGTGAGACTATTAATTTATGTACTACTGAATTAATGTGAGCTTAATTGGTATTCTCCTCTACAGAGTTTATGACTGGTCAATAGTCAGTTAATAATATCATCTTACTCAATCATGATAGCCAACGTAGCGGTTATCATGATTTTATTTTACCTATATATTATTTGTTAACTATACTAAATATATATATTTAAAATTATAAATAGATCTATGTTATACAAAACAAGTTGTGCGAAATAATATTGAACACTGGTTAGTTTAAGAGTTTTTAATAAGACTACTTCGAACTGGCATATTAAATTTGTAATTCAAGGAATTAATCCATGCAAAAACGTACTTTACCTCTATCGCTACTTATTGGTGCAGCGCTGACTCTCCCAAGTTTGGCAATGGCAGCACCTGCAAATGTGAAACCAGTAGACATGCAAAAAGCGGCTGCTGATAGCGCTATGCAAGCTAATGTTGAAAGTGCAGAGAGTGAGATCGCTGCTGCTGAATCTAGCCCATTTCAAATCAGTGAAACTCAAACTATTTCTATTGCGCGAACCAATAGCAATGCAGGCATGGCTACTCAAGTAGAAGACATGCAACAACCAGGCATGCAACAACCAGGCATGCAACAACCAGACATGCAACAACCAGACATGCAACAACCAGGCATGCAGCAACCAGACATGCAGCAACCAGACATGCAGCAACCAGACATGCAACAACCAGAAATGCAACAACCAGAAATGCAACAACCAGGAATGCAACAACCAGACATGCAGCAATCAGACATGCAGCAACCAGACATGCAACAACCAAGCATGCAACAGCCAGACATGCAACAGCCAGGCATGCAACAGCCAGGCATGCAAAAACCTATCATCAGATAGTTAGGCAATATTAGCTAACGAATTACGTAAAGCCGTAATCTTATGTTGTGCTTCCAAAAGTAAAAGACAGCGGTAATGTATTAATAACCACTCGTCTAAATAATCTTAAAATACTTTATTTTTGCGGATGACATAAATGATAGACAAAAAAAAGGCAGCCTAATGGCTGCCTTTTTTTTGTCTTATAAAACTTAATTGCCCATTAGGCTATTTCTTAGTTTTGGTTACACCAGCTTCTTGCAACAGTGCACCGAGGGTACCCAATTTGCCAGGCGCTTCAGTTTTCTCAGCTCTTGGCGCTTTGCTACGACTATTGCTAGCACTACCTTTGTCCTGACGTTCGCTACGTGGCTTATTTGGTCGCTTGTCAGCAGCTGGACGGCTGCTATTTGGGCGACTGCTACGAGGACGACTGACTTTCTCATCAGAGCCAGTTTCTTTAACAATAGGTTTTGCTGCTGAACGTGCTGGTTTTTCAGACTCAGGCTTCATGCTGAAACCAATACGACCACGTTTTTCATCAATAGAGATGACACGTACTGACACGATATCGCCCGGCTTGACACGGTTCATGGGATCAGCGACGAAATCATTGGCCATCTGTGAAATATGAACCAAACCGTCTTGATGAACACCGACATCGACGAAACAACCGAAAGCGGTCACGTTGGTCACGACACCTTCAAGCTGCATACCTTCTTCTAAATCTTTGATGCTATTTACATCATCACGGAAGTTCGCCGTCTTAAACTCAGGACGTGGATCACGTGCTGGTTTAGCCAGTTCGTCTAAAATTGCTTTTATGCTGATATTGTCATCATTAGCAGCAATTGCAGTAGCATCGATAGTATTTAATATTCCATCATTACCGATAATTTCTGGCAAGGCTTTGCCCGTTTGCGCAAGTAAGCTATCGACCAATGCATAGCTTTCTGGATGCACACCAGTGGCGTCAAGTGGATTACTACCATCATGGATACGTAAGAAGCCTGCTGCTTGTTCAAAGGTCTTAGCACCCAAGCGTGGTACATTCTTCAATGACTCGCGACTGTCAAAGGCACCGTGTTCTTTACGATAAGTGACTATTTGTTGGGCGACATTGCGATTTAAACCAGCGATATGGGCCAAAATAGCAGGGCTAGCAGTGTTCACGTCGACACCAACCGCGTTTACACTATCTTGAGTCACTTTATCTAGACTATCTGCTAGCTGAGTCTGATTCACATCATGCTGATATTGACCAACACCAATGGCTTTTGGATCAACCTTAACGAGCTCTGACAACGGATCTTGCAAGCGGCGAGCGATAGATACCGCGCCACGTACAGAAACATCCATATTGCCAAGCTCATCACTAGCCAGCTCACTGGCTGAATAGACAGATGCACCCGACTCGTTAACGATAACTGCTTTGGCTTTTAGCTCAGAATTGGCTGCTAAAATCTCTTTAATCATCGCGTCTGTTTCGCGGCTTGCCGTACCATTACCAATAGCCACTAGATCGACGTTATAAGTGCTTAACAATTCATCAATGACTTTTTTGGCTTCACCCATTTTATTGTCAGGTGCAAATGGATAGACGGTTGAAACAACAGGCTTGTCTTCGCTGTCTAGCATGACATGGCCTTGAGCATCGACAATCGACATTTTGACACCATGGCGAATACCAGGATCGACACCTAAAATAACTTTGCGACCAGCAGGCGCTGACATTAATAAGTGCTGCAGGTTGTTTGCAAACACATCAATGGCATCCGCTTCAGCAGTCAGACGTTTTTCAGTCAATAAGCGATGTTCAATATGCGGACGCCATTTGTCTTTCCATAGGCTGCTAGCCGCTTCTGTTAAAAACTCACGGCGAGCGGCTGGTGCAGTAGCATCAACATTGAAATGGCTAATAGCTTTTTCAATAAATGGGGCGTCTTCGCCTTCAATTTTCAGACCTAAGACGTTTTCTTGGCGACCACGTAGCATCGCTAATAGGCGATGATTAGGCAGACGAGCTAGGCTTTCGCTGTGCTCAAAGTAATCTTTGAATTTTTCACCGACTTCACGTTTTTCATCACTAGCAACGCTCGACACGATACTGGCCGTCTTGGCAAAACCACTGCGCAAGTTGTCTAGCAAATCTAGCGCTTGCGTCCATTCATCAACGATGATGGCTTGTACACCAGCCAATTGTTTTTCGATATCGCTGAAATCAACGTCAATCTCATTACCACTATCATCGGTAATGCTAGATTGTACTTGATAGTCTGCTAGTGCCTCTGTTGGGGTAATCTCTTGTGTTAGCACCGCTTGGGCAGCAACATCGAGACCAGCAGCACGTGCTTTAGCAGCAGGTGAACGGCGACGTGGACGATATGGTAGATAGATATCTTCTAACTCAAGCTTAGACGTCGCATTATCGATACGCATCTGCAACTCGTCGGTTAAATTACCTTGTGTGCTGAGCAGCTCAGTAATTTTTAGGCGACGAGTGGCCATGTCACGCTCGTAATTGAGAGACTTCTCTAACGCTCGCAATTGAGCATCATCAAGATCCTGAGTCTTCTCTTTGCGGTAACGGGCAATAAACGGAACAGTCGCGCCTTCATCGTAAAGTTTGACAAACGCATTGACTTGAGCAGTCTTAATGCCAAGCGCGCGAGCAAGCTTGTCGTGAATATTCGCGTGTGTGGTTGCATCCAAAACCTTTGCATTTGTCGAGGTTTGAGATGGCGTTAAGGTATCAGTGCTACTCATATACGTATCAATCGTTGAGAAATGTAGTTTTGCATTATAGCAAAAGCTGCATGAATAAAAATCCTTTTTATCTTTTCGTTATTTATCACGTGTTTTATAGCAGAAATCGCCTAATATCATAGGTTCTGTCGCCTTGTTAAACAAACGCATACAGCATTTGTCCTTATGAGTGATGCAATTAGTTGTGCAATCTTATACACTAAAGTATCAATAACTAAAATATCGGTATGTTCTGGCACATTGAACAATAGTTTTCAATTAAATGAAGATATTGCTCCTGACCAGAAGTTAGATAATGAGACTGCTTTACCTATAATTTTTTACACATGTTTTTATGTATATTTTCTGCTAATAATAATTTTTATAAGAGGATGCCTGTATGCCTGATAATACCAGCCCCGACACTTTGACTCAGCGTATTTTAGTCGTCGATGACGATGCACGTCTGCGCTCGTTGTTACAACGCTTTCTGGAAGACGATGGTTTTGTCGTTCGTACTGCTCATGATGGCAGTCAGATGGACAAATTAATGCAGCGCGAACTGTTTTCTTTAGTCGTGTTAGATTTGATGCTACCAGGCGAAGACGGTATTAGTATCTGCCAACGTCTGCGCGAAGACAATGGCGACATCCCTATCATTATGCTGACTGCTAAAGGTGGCGATGCAGATCGCATTGCAGGACTCGAAGCGGGTGCTGATGATTATCTGCCTAAGCCATTTAATCCAAAAGAGCTACTAGCTCGTATCAAAGCCGTATTGCGCCGCCAAAACCGTGAGTTACCTGGAGCACCAAGCCATCAGCTTGAAGTGGTTGAATTTGGGCCATGGACACTAGATCTATCGACTCGTACGCTCAAACGTGACGGCAACGTTGTTACCTTAACGACAGGTGAGTTTTCGGTATTAAAAGCTCTAGTACAGCATCCACGCGAGCCATTAACCCGTGACAAACTGATGAACCTTGCACGTGGCCGAGAATGGGGTGCAATGGAGCGTTCTATCGATGTACAAGTATCACGTTTACGTCGCCTGATCGAAGACAATCCCTCACAAGCACGCTACATCCAAACGGTTTGGGGTGTGGGCTATGTATTCGTCCCTGACGAAGCAGACATTGAAGCCGTCAAGGGTGAGTAACCTTTGACTGACATAATTTTCTTTTAATATAGGCCGTGTTTGCTTACTCATAAACACGGCCTATATGATGAGTATCTCTGTGAAAAAACCTATTATTTTTCAAAACATACCCTGCACCTTAGTGACAGGGTTTTTGGGTGCCGGAAAGACGACCGTAATCAATCAATTACTGGCTACAAAGCCTACCGATGAGCGTTGGGCTTTGCTGATTAATGAGTTTGGTCGTATCGGTATTGATGGCGCGCTACTAGCAAGCTCACAAGACAGCAATCTTGAACAACAAAAAATTGCCATTCGTGAAGTCAATGGTGGCTGTATTTGCTGTACCAGTCAGCTGCCCTTACAAATAGCTATCAGCCGGCTACTCAGTGAGCACCATCCACAGCGCTTGCTCATTGAGCCTACAGGGCTTGCTCATCCACGTGAACTGATCAATCAACTCGGTGCCCCACATTGGCAAACAGCGCTAAAAATGCAAGCCGTGATAACAGTACTCAGTGGCAGCCAATGGCAACAAGAAAAGTATCGTACTCAAGAAGGTTTCCAAGCGCATGTCCGTGATGCAGATGCACTGGTGATTAATCGTTACGATCAATTGCAGGATGGCGACAGACACGCCTTAGTGGAGTGGATAGCCAAGCTAAATTCGCAAGTAAAGATCATCTGGGTACCGTCTGAGCAAGCCACATCTGATATTAAAAATACTTACCTATTGGCATTGAACGATCAACTGAGCAATTCTAGCCAAATAATTTCGAAACAACGTAAAATAAATATCGCTCACCCCCCCAAATCTGTTATGGGCTTGCAGCCTCGTAGCGGATCTATATCGACGTCACCGTTATCTGAGCTTTCAACCGAAAGCGACGAAGATCAGAGCAACATAGATACCGATCAACCTTACCGCTATCATGAAAAGCAACAAGACATACTACTGGCAGGTTGGCGATTACCCGCACACTATAGGCTAAATGCCGATAACTTGCATAATTGGTTATTAAAGTTACCCAACTGGCTACGTATCAAAGGAGTTGTCAATACTACTGAGGGTTGGCTACAGATCAACTTCACCCCTGATAGTCTGACGACCAGCACAGCCAGCGTGCAGATTGATAGTCGAATAGAAATAATTTTGCAGTTAGACGAAAATGATAATACAGCTAGAGAAGATGTAGCGATTAAATACAAACCTGAATTATCAGCAACCGCTATAGATTGGGATACCTGTGATCACGAGCTGATGGCTATGGTTGTATAGCTCATAGCAATAGAATACGTAATTAGATCAAATTATATATACAAAAAAAGACCCTGCTATTTTATATAGCAGGGTCTTTTTTACTAACGTAATTGACTGTCTTTACTACCACGCCGATTGAATATCTCAGCAGCATGAGCCTCTTGTTCAAGTTCTGTCTGACAACCTACGCAGTGTTGGATACCAGGTACTGCTAACCGTCTTGCCTCTGGAATGGGATTGCCACATTCATCACAAAGCTCTGCACTAACACCCGTTGGCAACGAACGTCGTGCCCGTTCTAATGCATCATTAACGGTCGCATCCATCTGTTCGTGCTCAGCACCATCTCTTGACCAACCACCTGCCATAACTCCATCCTATTTATTATCATTAGATATTATAAATCACTTTAATAACAGATAGATGGGGTTGTTTATAATTGATTACAACCTACTACTAGGTTCAAAAGTCATGTATAAAAGTGTTAAATAACCACATTCCCGAGCAAAAATCACCCTGCTAATCTTTTGGTTGCAGCTCGACCACTTGCCCGCGTACGCCAATACTCTCATCACTCATTAGACAGACATAGCCTGCCATGATGTCTTCCGGTGTTTTTAGACTCATTGGACTTTCTCCTGGATAAGCATGGGCTCGCATGTTGGTACGTGTACCGCCAGGATTGATACAGTTAAAACGCAGATTCGTGGTGTTTTGCGTCTCCTGAGTAAAGATATCGCTCATACCTTCTACCGCCTGCTTTGAAAGTGCGTAAGCGCCCCAGAATGCACGAGGATGTGTACCAACTGTGCTAGAGGTAAAGACAATAGAGCCATTATCCGCATCTTTAAGTAGTGGTAGTAGCGCTTGGGTGAGCATAAAAGTCGCGGTGAAATTGACTTTCATGACTTGAGCAAAGGTATCGATGTCATACATCTCAAGGGGGGTCAGCTGTCCGAGCACACCTGCATTATGTAGGATGCCATCTAACTGACCGACCTCTTTATCGATCAGCCCTTCTAGCTGCTGCATTTCAGCATAACTTGCGCCTTCTAGATTCATCGGTAACATCGCTGGTTGCTTACCACCAAAACTCTCTATCTCATCATACACATATTCCAGCTTGCTACTAGTACGTCCAAGCAGCAGCACCGTCGCACCATAGCGAGCGTAGGTTAGTGCAGCGACTCGACCAATACCATCACCGGCACCCGTCACCAAAATAGTTTTACCATCTAAGCAGTTATCAGATGGCACAAAACAACGAATATCATCATGAGTTAAAGGTTGCTTGGTGTTTTTCATATCTTGTTGGTCAGCCGATTGGTCAATATTTGCGCTCATGTAATTGCTCACTGCTTATCGTTTAATAGGTTGGGATATTTTCTTACATTGTCTGATTCAAAGTTATTTATTGGATATTATTTACATCCATACCTTTGCTCAATGATTTATAAATAATCAAATTTACCAGATGACAGCAGCAATTTACTTAATTGCTCAGGTGTCTCGGTAATGTAGTCTGCGCCCCACTTCTTTAGATTTTTTTGATCTTGCGGCGGGATATAACCATATGCTGCCAAAATCGTCGGCATGCCAGCTGCATTGCCAGATTCGATATCGCGTATATGATCGCCAACATAAATCACACAGCCAGCCGCACCACGAGGTATACCTAGCTTTTCGAGTGCCATATACATAGGTTCTGGATCAGGTTTTGGGCGAGACACGTCATCAGGACAGACCAACACAGCACAGCGTTCGTCCAATTGCATTGTGTTTAATAGTTTCTCTGCCAAATAACGCGGCTTGTTGGTCACAATACCCCATGGCACTCTTTTCGCTTCGAGGTCTGTAAGTACTTCCTCTAACTCAGCGAATACACAGCTATCGACACATATATCTGCCTCATAATCATCCAAAAACTGCTGACGAAAATCAAGCAAGGTTTCTTCACTGACATCGAGTTGCTCGTTATGTCGTAACATCAACTGTACCATCGCTGAGGCACCGGCAGAAACCTGCTCACGTATCTCCAACTCAGGTGGTGCTTGCCAGTTGTTTTCGAGGCTCATCTTACCGATGATACGGACAAAGTCAGCAGCAGTATCAATTAAGGTCCCATCAAGGTCAAACAACACTGCTTTTACAAATTGGGCCATAGCAAATACTCTCAAGGTGAATAACAAGATTAATAAAATATGATGTCACAAAAGCAACCGAACACAGTATCAGAGATCTAAGCCATTGGCTTTTGCACAGCAATCATATAATTGACATCGACATTCTGTGCCAGCCAGTAACGCTTGGTCAATGGATTATAATGCAACCCAATGATGTCTTTACGCACAAATCCAGCATTGCTTGCCATTTTATCTAATTCGGCTGGGGTAATAAACTTGGCATAATCATGGGTACCACGATCGAGTAAGCGCAGTACATATTCTGCTCCAACAATAGCAAACAAGTATGACTTGGGGTTACGGTTAATGGTCGAAAGCACACAAACCCCACCTGGTGCTAGCAGATCAAAACAAGCCTGCACAATTGAATTCGGGTCAGGAACATGCTCAAGCATTTCCATACAACTCACCACATCGAACTGACCTGCATGCGTCTGTGCTAAGGTCTCTACTGGGATATGTTGATATCGTAGAATATCCTCTAAGCCGCTCTGCTCTGCATGTAACGCTGCTGCTTTTAAATTTTCAGTACCTAAATCAACCCCCGTCACATCAGCGCCACGACGTGCCATTGATTCTGACAATATACCGCCGCCACAACCGACATCCAACACTTTTTTGCCCGCTAATCCAGTCTCAGCTGATTTGCTAGAATCATGGCTTTGATAACTGCGCTTAACATTTTCTTCTATCCAATTTAAGCGTAATGGATTGATTTCATGTAAGGTTGCAAACGCGCCCGTATTGCTCCACCATTCACTGGCCAAGTTGTTAAATTTTTCAACTTCGCTAGGATCGACATTGATAGCATTAGCATGGGTATCATTGACGGTGGTATTCGTTTGCTCATTCAAAGAAGGCTGGGAAGATAGAGCTGAACTCATAGCGTTTTTCCTTTATTGTCATTATCATGTACAGTACGCAATTATGCGTTTAATATTAGCATGCGAGCAGCAATTTTGTTGTGAGGACATCGTCACCGATTGTGAAGTGTGATCACAAACTCTAGCCAATCACTACTTTAAATCGTTTAGGTAGCCATCCTTGGTAATAAGCTCAAGCAGCATACCATTCAGACGGTCAGACTCTAAAGAACAAGATCAAAAGCCATAAAGATCAATAATGATGAGGGTATATAACAATAAGCAATATACCTTAAATAATAGCTCACAGCTTTACAACCATTGGTTAAGAATCAGATTCACAAGTACACACATTTTACATTATCATAGTCGATACGCTATTATAGTTAGATTATACTCGACGCTATATCGTTTATACACTCAAAACTATAGCTATAGAAGCCTACTAACAAACCCTAAGTCTCTACATCTCAAGGATAAAGTATGAAACGTGTCATCACACTGACTGGTCTAGCCATGGCTATTGGTCTTGCCACTACAGGCGCACAAGCCGCTGATTATGTCGCTGGAAAAGACTATCGCGTGCTAGACAATCCAGAAAAAATTAGCGGTGATGCTATCATTGTTCGTGAGTTTTTTTGGTACGGTTGCCCGCATTGTAACGCGTTGAATCCACATATGGAAAAATGGGCAAAGAACAAAGATAAAGATGTTGCCTTCTTCAAAACTCCAGCAGCAATGAATCCTGTTTGGGAAACCAATGCTCGTGGTTTCTATGCAGCGCAGTTATTAGGATTCGAAAGCAAAACACATGATGCCATGTTTGATGCAATCCACAAAGATGGTAAAAAACTGTTTGACCAACAGTCAATAAGCAAATGGTATGGTTCACAAGGTGTTGACGAGAAAAAATTCAACAGCCTTTATAATTCATTCGCTGTTGGTACAAAAATTGGTCGCTCACAAGCTGGTGCTAAACGCTATCAAGTATCAGGTGTACCAACGGTTGTGGTACAAGGTAAATATGTCATCAGTGGTCAAGACGCTACTGTACCTAAGATCGTTGACTTTTTAGTCGATAAAGTTCGTGCTGAAAAGAAAAAATAGTATAGCTTCTATCTATTATATATAGATAAAAGAGAGATTAAGCCATACAAAAAAGCCAATCATATAATGATTGGCTTTTTTGCATTTCAGTACTGCTGTTTGAATATTTTGGCTAGCCTGTAGGTCTATAAACATGGTAGTGTCTATAAACTAAGCCTGACTATCAAGTTTATACGTTCGTTATTTTTTTAGCTGTGACAGTATAGCCACTTCACGAATATAACTGGCCAAATCTGCTTTTGACTCTGACATTAGCTCATCATCATTTGTATGCTTAGCATACTCAATCCAGAGCAATAGCTGATACATACTATGGTGCTCAGAAGCTTTGTATTGTTTGACAAACTGCTTGAGCGTACCTTCATCATTGATGTTTAGACGCTCATACCAGCTCTCTATCTTAGAAACTTGCTCTTTAGGAAAGTATGAATCGAATAGTGCCTTAATCAGCTCATGGCGATTTTCTTCAATCATAAGCTTGCCAACTCGTTTAGTCTGACGATTACGAGCATTGGCGCTAGTGATATCAGCTAGTGCCATCAGCTCTGCCATAAAATAATCACTGGCAGGCAAGGCTTTTAGCTGTTTTTTTGACAAACTAGCAAGTGGTATCGATAACTGCTGCAAGCGCTCATGGGCTTTTTTGAGTTCTGTGCGCGAGACGCGCATATCCTGTTCTTTCCAGTCGATCATAAAAGCTTTCCAAAATAATAAATAATAAAATGAATAGTGTCTGCTGCTATTACCAGCGACTTTTTTCGCGATGTTTAGCCAGCACCTTTACGCCTTTCGGCATAACATCAGCAAGACGACGCTGTAAATTATCAGTGATAAATACTGAACGGTGCTTGCCACCAGTGCAGCCAATCGCCACTGTCACCGTATGGCGGTTATTGTGTAAAAAATCTGGTAGCCAACGTGTTAAGAACTTTTCGAGATCATTGGTCATCTCGGCGACTTCTGGATAATCTGCAAAGAACGCTGCCACTTCAGCATCCAAACCTGTCGATGTACGTAGTTCAGGGCTCCAATGGGGATTCGGCAAAATTCTCACATCGAATACAAAATCAGCATCAATAGGACTGCCGTATTTAAAACCGAAAGACAGCAAATTAATGACTATCTGATTATCGACACCAGTATGCTCGCGCAAACTGTCTTTTAATTGATGGATATTCAGCGTGCTGGTATCAATTCTAATATCGGCATGACCCGCAATTGGCTCTAATAACTCAACTTCTTTTTTGATAGCCGCTGGCAAATTAAAAGCGATATGCTTTGCATTATCACTATCAATATCCTGCGACATCAGAGGATGTACCCGTCGAGTCGCATTAAAACGTGCTATCAATGTGCTTTCTTGTGCAGTCACATAAACGACTTTTACTGCTTGTGTTCCATATATTTCTTTTAGCGATGCGTACGTCTCTGCAAAATTGGACAGATCGGCACGCGGCGTTCGGATATCGACACCGAGTGCAATACGGCGAATACCACTTTCGTTCACCAACTTATGCGCGGCATTAGGCAATAGCGATAACGGTAGATTATCAATAGAGTAATATCCCAAATCTTCTAAGATATTCAATACCGAGGTTTTACCTGATCCTGAACGACCTGATACAACTAAAATACTGAGCTTGTCAGTGGCTACTTTACCTGCTACCGACTCAGATTGATTGTTGTTTTCGCCTTGATTTATATCCATAATCCGCTTACCTTAGTCCATTGCACCTAACAAATCGCCTTGTATACTCAATCCACTATAAAGGAATTACAGCGTTAACCTACTGTCACTAATTGATTGTCCAACAAACGCGCACGTCCTAGCCAAGCAGCAACCAGAATAATCAAGTTTTTATTTTCTACATTAAAAATGGCAGTCTCACTAACAACCGAGTCTAGCGTGTCAGTTTTTATTTCTAAATAATCAATTGTGAAACCAGCGTCAGTAATACGCTGCTGCGTTTCTACTAGCAATAATTGAACGCCCTGCTGGCTCTGCTCACCACTCTCTAACTGCATTGCTAAATACTGCAACGCTTGATGTAATATAGGTGCTACTTGACGCTCAGCAGCGCTTAAGTATTGGTTCCGCGATGATAGTGCCAAACCATCAACAGCACGCACAATAGGTGCACCGATAATATGAATGGGGTAACTTAGATCACGTACCAACTGCTTAATAATTGCTAATTGCTGATAGTCTTTTTGTCCAAAAACAGCAATATCTGGTTGTACGATATTAAACAATTTAGAGACGACAATACCAACGCCATCAAAATGTCCTGGACGCGATTGTCCACATAACTGAGTCGTAATAGCACCAGCAAGAACGGAGGTCGGTGGCGGTAATACTGGGTACATCTCCTCGATACTAGGAGCAAACACGTAATCTGTACCCACTGTCGCAAGCTTAGCCACATCCTCATCGAGCGTGCGAGGATAGCTCTCAAAGTCCTCTCCTTCTCCAAACTGAGTAGGATTGACGAAAATACTAACCACCACGATATCCGCATATTGCTTGGCAATTTTCACTAATTCAAGATGACCATCATGCAAATTGCCCATCGTCGGCACTAACGCGATGCGTGGCTGGCTATTTTGATTCTCATTTTTTTGACCACGATAAGACTGTAAAGCGGCACGCAGTGCTGAGATATGATGATGGATAATAGGCATGATTAAATATTCTTCTATTTATAATCGTAAAACTAACTATTAATTGAATTGATGCTGTTCAGTAGGGAAGTTACCTTCACGTACCGACTGTTGATAAAGGGCAAATGCCCCTTCAATGCTGTGCGCAGTATTACGCTCATCTGTAAGAAAATCGTGAACAAAGCGTGGCACACGGCCATGAGCCATACCTAGCATGTCATGCATAACCAAGACTTGACCGTCAGTATCTGCACCAGCACCAATGCCAATGACTGGCACGGCAACCGCATCTGTCACGGCTTTTGCAAGCTCAGCAGGTACACATTCTAATACTAGCAGTGCAGCACCAGCGTCAACCACTGCTTTGGCATCAGCAAGCAGTTTATCAGCCGCTTCATCACCGCGACCTTGAATTTTATAGCCGCCAAATACATTGACTGATTGCGGAGTCAGACCAAGATGCACACAAGTGGGTGTGCCTGCTTGTGCTAATGTCGTGACCAACTCACAGAGCTCGCTACCGCCCTCAATTTTGATCACGTGCGCGCCTGCTTGCATCAGCTTACGGCTATTAGCAATCGCTTCTGGTAGTGTCACATAACTCATGAACGGTAGATCAGCCAGTATCAGAGCGTGTTTATTGCTACGGGCAACATTGGCAGTATGATAAGCCATATCGTTGACTGTCACGGGCAGCGTTGAGTCATGACCTTGCACGACCATGCCCAAACTATCACCAATCAAAATGGTATCAATCTCTACCTTGTCCATCATCCGTGCAAACATAGAGTCATAGCACGTCAAGCAAGTGAACTTAGTACCTTCTTTTTTAAATTTATTTAAAGTAGATAACGTCGTCATATGACCCTCAATTATTCTGCTGTGCAGCTACTCATTAATATTGTTTATCAGTCATTAACAATGCTAACGACGACTATTCTAACATTTGAAAATCATGCGTTATTTGCCAGTAACTTTAAGCCTGTCCAATCTGCACTCTGTGGATAATCACCGATCGGCGCACCTTTGATTATCAAGTTTGGCGCCAACTCTCGGAGCGGTATCAGTACAAAGTTACGCTCAGTCAATCCAACATGCGGTACGCTTAATTGTGGCTCTGTGATGTGCACGTTACCATACAATAAAATATCGACATCGAGACTACGCTCGCCCCAGTGTCGTATGCGTGCACGCATGGCTTGCGACTCTAACTGCTGGCAAAATGCAAGCAGCTCAAGCGCTGTCAACGTGGTCTCGAATCCAACAACTGCATTGACAAAGTCAGGCTGATCCTGCGGTCCCATAGGAGCCGATGCATAAAATGAGGATACTTGAATTTCACGTATCTGCTCATGCTCTCGCATCGTTGCAATTGCTTGCTGCAAATGCTCTGCTGGTGAACCCAGCTCATTAGCGAGATTGCTACCCAAGCCTACATAGCAGGTAACCCAACTAGCACTATCCGTATTGTTATCCATATTAGGCATTTTCAATACTTGGCTGGCGACGGCGACGCTTCGATGGTACAGGACCTTTATTGTCACTCACATTATTAGCAGTAACCTTACTATAAGCCGCTTGACTGGTTTTAGCAGCCTGACTTTCTGTCGCTTTCGCTGATTTTCTAGCTTTTACAGGAGCCGTAACTTTCGCTGCTTGCTTACGCTCTGGCGGATTTTTGGCTTTAGTGTCTGTTTTATCAGCGGACTGAGCTGCTGGCTTAGGTGCTTTTTTCGCATACTTCGCAGCAGTTTGCTCTTGATTAGCTGCTATCTGAGGCGTTGCATTGTCTACAGTAGGCTCGCGACGACGGCGCTTATGCGGTATTGGCTCGTTATTCATACTTACTAGCGCAGGCGATCTGGCCACCGAACGAGTAATATGTGTTGTAGATACAGGCTGAGTCTCTGATGGTTTAGCGCTAGATGATGGAACACTATTTGAACGAGCCGGACGTGTACCTTCTACTCGCTCCGCCTTCTTAGCCGACGTGTTCTGAGTTGCTGCTTTTTGCTGCACAGGTTCATTAGAACGTTTAGACTTATCATTACCTGACAGTTGCTTTTGTAATGGTGGCACGACTTTCTCATGCTCTATAACAAATAACGGTGCAGGCTTAGAATGATGGCGTTTATTTGCAGTTTGACTACTGGCACTGGCAAGAGATAACTGCTGTAGCTGGGCAAGCTCATTACTGTCTTGCTTTGCTTGTTGAAACTCATGGCTATTATTTTTGTTGCTACCGGAATGCTTGGCAGGAGCCGATTGACTGGCAGCGCGACGGCGGCGTGCTGGAATATTCGACGAGTCATTTACCATTGTCTGATCATTCCTACCTTGCTCAGTACCATTACTGGCTTTGCTTTGCTTGGTATTTTTTTGATGAGAGACTGTATTATCACCACTGTTTGACTCTGGCTTTTGACGATTGCGCCCGCGACCACGCTGTCCTTGCTGCTTGTAGGCACCACGGCGGATATTCTCATCAAACTCATCAACAGCCTGCTCTTGGTCTTGCTCAGATAATGTCTGATACGTCTGCCACCAGTCGCCCATACCATTGGTAGACTCTGATAGCGGATGCTCAGCATCACCGCACTGCTCGCGCAATAATAAAAAGTCAAAACCCGCACGGAAACGTGGATGCTCAGAGAGCTGGACGATTTGTTTACTACGCGGGGCTGCAAGTTTCGGCTGTAATACCCAAATATCACGGATAAACTGCTCTGCAAACTTAGGAATCGCCGTTTTGATACGTTGACGATCAATCACTTTACCAGCAGCATGCATTTGTGCTTCAGCAAATGGCATATTACGTTTTTTAGCTTTTGCCAACTGATGGAGGTAGTTTTCCCACAATAGCGCGGCATAAAAGAACGCAGGGTTAATACTCTTGCCCGCTGCAATACGTTTGTCCGTATTGATAGCCACTTGTTTGACGAGCGCACTTGGCTCAGACGGTGGATAAATAATTAAGCTGTCTATTGCACCTGATTCAAACAATAACGGCAGCAATGGCACTAGATAGCCACCCGTAAACATCTTCTGCGTTTCATCATAGAGGCGATGCGGTGATATTTGCTCAAGCAACGCCCAATTACCATCATGAAATTGATCAGATAATGCCTCATCAAATTCAAAACCAAGCTTGGCCTTAAAACGTAAGGCACGTAATAACCGTACGGGGTCTTCTTCTATACGAACGGGCGCATGGCCAAGCAGTCGAATGATTTTGTTATCAATATCTTCAAGCGCACCACAAAAATCATGAACCACACCTTTAAGCGGTTGATAATAGAGTGCGTTGATAGAAAAATCACGACGAGAGAAATCCTGTTTGATATCACCCCAAACATTATCACGCAGAATCATGCCATCTTGATTGGTATTAGCATCACTCGTTGGCGGACCACGGAAGGTAGCAACCTCAATCAGTTCTCTGCCTGAATACACGTGCGCCAACTGAAAGCGACGACCTATAATACGGCAGCGCTTACCAAAGACGTCTTTGATTTCATGCGGTTTGGCATCAGTGACCGCATCAAAGTCTTTTGGACGTAGACCCAATAAGGTGTCACGCACACCGCCACCGACGATATATGCGTCAAACCCAGCTCGGGTTAAAGTGGCAATTACTTCAGTAATGGAATTGGGTAATTCAGATTTATTCAGTTCTAACTGCTTGGCGGCACGCTCGGCCATGCATCTACTCCTCGCCGGTATTCTTTGACCACCCCTGATAAACACAGCGTTTATCAGGCGGATGTACCCACTAGTTTAACAAATTTTGGACGCAGTAGGTGTGTTATGACATTTACTTACGTGCTATTTTGTCAATATCGGGGTTAATTAAAGCAAAATAATGCTCTTAATCTTGTACGCTTAAACGTCCTCGATTTTTCTCAACGGTTTTTGCACCGATACCTTTGACCTTTGCCAACTCATCAACTGTCTTAAAATTACCAAACATCTCACGATATAAAATAATCGCTTGGGCTTTGCTACTACCAATACCGTTTAGTGAAACCAATTCACCTTCACTGGCACGATTGATGTTCATGGTATATTGCTCACGTGCTTGAGTTTTGGCATTTTCTTGTGACAACAGGTACTCATAGGCGCTTTGAGGATTATCAAAACAGGGCGCAGCATTAGCATTATTAAGTATCAAAATAGCCAAAACACAACCTAAAATAGCAGTCTTGACTACGCTAGCAAACGAGATTTTAGGATGAGCGTTCATGTTGTTTCGCCGCTTCCCATAATGCATCCATCTCTGTTATGTCGCTGTCTTCCAAACGCTTGCCAGCCTCAGCCAATTGCGTTTCAATATAACCAAAACGTGACTTAAATTTATGCACACACGTCAGCGTTGCTGTTTCTGCATCAAGATTTAATTTGCGTGCGACATTAACTAGGGCAAACATACAATCACCCAGTTCTTTTTCGACTTCTCTGATATTGGCTTTGCTTATGTCGTATTTAACAGCTTCTTTAGATTTATCTGTCAATTCACTTTTTAGCTCGGCAATCTCTTCATCTAGCTTATCCACTGCCCCTGCGATGCCTTCCCAATCAAACCCCAACTTTGAGGCTTGTTTCTGTACATCTTGTGCTTGCATGAGCGCACTACCCGCTTTGGTATTATCCAAACGTCGCTTTGGTTTACCGCGTGCCTCGCGTGCTTGCTGCTCCTCCGCTTTAATCTCATCCCAGCGTACTTTTACTGCTGCATCGTCTGTTAGGGTTTCGGCCTCAAACACGTGCGGATGACGGCGAATCAGCTTCTCTTGTAGAGTAGTAATGACGTCACTCATGTCAAAGCGCCCTTGCTCAGCATACATCTGACAATGAAACACAATTTGCAGTAGCACATCGCCCAGCTCGCCTTTGATATCTTCATCATCATCACTTTGTACCGCTTCGCCTAACTCATAAGCTTCTTCGATGGCATAAGGAATCAGGCTATGATTGCTTTGCTTTTTGTCCCACGGACAATCAACTCGCAGCCGCGCCATCAATGCTAAAAGATCATCAAGCTGTCCTGTGGCTTCTGGTGTTCCTTGTACTGGTGCAGGCACTGTGATTTTATTGTCGAGAGTATTCATAAAGGAGGCTCTTATCGTTTTGTTTGTTATTTTATTCGGTAGCTTAGTATAAAGTTAATCAATAACTATTGGCGCGCGTTTGATTCATCATTGAGTGGTTAGTGTATCATTGAACCCTGATTGGCCTATAATTGTGCTATCTATTTTATTATTTTACCACTGCTCACGCGCAAGGAATTTTTACCATTATGTCTACTTCTGCGACCATTAGCTATCAGCCAAAAACTGAATTCAATCCTATTACGATCAGCTCATTCAAAGCTTATGATATTCGCGGCGAGCTTGGTGTTAATCTGGATGAAGACATTGCTTACCGTATCGGGCGTGCCTTTGCGCAGATTTTATATCAGCGTCATAGTACAGTAAGTGAGACTCATGACAGTGATATGACAAATCTAAAACCTGCCATTGTCATCGGTAGCGACATTCGTCATTCTAGTGAACAGCTTAAACAAGCCACCATAGCAGGTATTATTGATGCTGGTGTTGATGTGATTGATTTAGGCATGACTGGTACTGAAGAAGTGTATTTTGCCACCAGTCATTATCAGGCGTTGGGTGGTATCGAAGTCACTGCCAGTCACAACCCCATCAATTATAATGGCTTAAAACTGGTCAAGGAACATTCAAAGCCAATCAGTGCCGATGATGGTTTGGCAGAGATTCAGGCACTCGCTGAGTCTGGCAAATTCACGACTGACAATCCATCAGGAAAACTGCAATTATTGACCGATAAAAAGGCTTATATAGATCATGTCATGACCTTTATCGATACGGATAAGTTAAAGCCTCTTAAGCTGGTCATTAACTCAGGCAATGGCAGTGCTGGCCCAGTGGTTGATTTATTGATTGAAAAACTTGCACGAGCTGATGCACCAGTTGAAGTGATTAAACTACACCACACTCCTGACGGCAGCTTCCCTAACGGCATTCCCAACCCTATGATCGAAGCCAATAGAGTGGCTACCCAGCAAGCCGTTTTAGAATGTAAAGCCGATCTTGGTATTGCCTTCGATGGGGATTTTGACCGTTGCTTTTTGTTCGATGAAAGTGGCGAATTTATCGATGGTAGCTACATCGTTGGTATGCTCGCGCAAGCGTTTTTGAACAAATATCCAAGTGAATCAATCGTCTACGATCCACGAGTAATCTATAATACCGAAGCGGTGATTAAAGAACACCATGGTAAGGCTGTCATCAGTAAGTCTGGACACTCATTCATTAAGCAAGTCATGCGTGACTCTGGTGCTGTATATGGTGGTGAAATGTCTGCCCATCACTATTTTCGTGACTTCTTTTATTGCGATAGCGGCATGATTCCTTGGTTACTAACCATTGAGCTACTGTCTATCACTAGTAAAACCTTATCAGAATTGGTCACAGGCTATATTCAAGCATATCCTAGCTCAGGCGAATTAAACTTTCACCTCACCACTCACGATGCGCCAACGATTATTAGTGCAATTGAAGCCAAATTCAGCAACGAGCAACCAGTCAAATCGATGCTTGATGGCCTTAGTCTTAACTTTGGCGAGTGGCGCTTTAATCTGCGGGCATCAAATACCGAACCTCTTATCAGATTAAACATTGAAAGTCGCGGCAATCAAGTATTGTTAGCCAATAAGAGTCGAGAAATAAAGGAATGGTTAGCGGCACAAGGTGCTGTACTAGCATAAAACCATGAAATTAACCAAAGACGTTTGTGATAATAAGTCAAAAAAAATCTCGCTGGTTATTAGCGAGATTTTTTGATGATAGAAAATCTTGGGTAGAACTATTTAGCGCGCCCAATGCCTATATAGTCACCCACTAGGCTATTAATTTGCATCCGTGTCAACGTATTTTGCGCATCAAATACCGGCATAGCTTGTTGATTAATTTTGGCAATATCTAATTGATCTCGTGGCGACCAACTCACGACAAAAATTGCCTGAGCCTCACGAAGTTGCTCATAAGGATTATCAATCAACTCAAGTAATGGTTGCTGCTGATAAAGCACAGCCAGTTCGGCCTGCGCTTTGTCACTATAGACTATAGTACGAATATTATAAGACCACAGTAAAGCCAACAATGGATGAATAGCTGATCCTGCCGTACGTCCAGATCCTGCTTTATAGCTACCACCCCAGACCATCACGGTTTTATTATCGATAAAACCATCAAAATATTGCCAAAACTTACGGAATATCAGCTCTTTTTGGTCTTCGTTGATGTGCATGACTGACTGCAACAGCGGCATATTTAAACTGTGCGTTTGGCTTGACTGCTGTAATTTAGACAATTCAGTAGGGAGCGTATTACCACCAAACCCCCAGCCGGCCTGTAGGTAACTGCTACCGACCCGCTCGTCCAGACCCATGATACGACTAACTTGCTTGATATCAACCTGTTGGCTATCCGCCAAGCGTGACATCTCATTCATAAAACTCACTCGCGTCGCAAGCATCGCCATGATACTACTACGAGCAAATTCTATCGTAGCAATATCAGCGTGATGTGCGGCACGTGCGTGCTGCATTAAAGGTTTTAATACTTCTAGATGTTGGCTACTATTGGCTGTTTTTTCACCCAGTAGCCATAATGAAGGATTTAACATTGAACTATAAGCATCGCCGTCTTGTAAAAAGACAAATGGCAGATAGTATACCCAAGCACGCTGTAAATGCTGAGCCAGTGCTGAGACCTTTCCTAACTGCTCGATACCACTCATAACCACAGGTAGCACCTGCTGATGGCTATGATTGAATGCCGTAATCCAACTGGATTCTGTCCATACTAATTTGATGCTGTCTAAAAACAACCAGTAAAGTGCCACAGTGCTTTGATTATCAACTTCGTCATGACTTGCCGATTCATAGCACTTTATTAACGTGTTGGCACTATCTGGCAACGCTTTGCTGGTAATAATCTGCTGCTGCTCATACATCTGCCACAGCGCTTGCAAATGATGCTCAAAGCCATATTGCTGTATCTGCTGAGTTAATAAATCCATATCTGCATACAAATGGACGCGTTGACCTAGACTTGCCAGCACCACGGCACTGGTAATAGCTTCAATACTATGACCAATAAGCACACAAACTTGATTGCCATGAGCACCTTGTGGCTTAGATGCCTGTATATGTGTGGGTGTGCGATCGTTTGTAGAATCAGCGCTCATAAGCTTACCTTTTCACGTTATTAATGTATCGGCAGCAGAATTAAGACAGCTGTCTAATGTGTTGTAGCAGCTGATCAGTAGAGGTATCAAATTGATCTTGAGACTCTTGCTGTGTGTGTTGCATCGCTTGATGTACGGACTCTGCCATTTGCTTCCCCATCTCCACGCCCCATTGATCAAACGGGTTGATATCCCAGATACTGGCCATGACGTAGACCTTATGTTCATAAAGCGCAATCAGCGCTCCTAAACTATGCGGCGTCAGCTCATCGATCAGCAACGTGGTTGATGGTTGATTGCCACGGTAATATTTATACTTGTCCGCAGCAGAAGCTACTTGAACCTCAGACTCTTGGAGCGCAGCATTACCAAACGCCAGTACGCGACTTTGCGCCAAACAATTGGCTAAAGACAGTTCATGCTGTTGTTGTAATGAGGCGTTTTTCATTTCGCCACTATAGCGCCGCACGCAAGCAATAAAGTCGCAAGAGACTTGCTGTGTCCCTTGATGTAGCAATTGATAAAACGCATGCTGAGCATTGGAGCCAATCTCGCCCCATAGAATTGGGCACGTATCATAGTCAATATGATCGCCATGCTGAGTAACGGACTTACCATTACTTTCCATCTCTAACTGAGTTAAGTAGCTTGGCAAATAGCTGAGACGACCATCGTAGGGTAATACGGTGTGAGCGTTCACCTGTAAAAAGGTACTGTTCCAAACGGCAAGCAGCCCTAATAATACGGGCAAGTTCTCCGAAAAGTCAGCTTGCGCAAAGTGCTCGTCCATACTGTGAGCCCCAGCCAATAACTCTTTGAAACCAGACATACCAATACGAATAGCAATCGCCAGTCCAATCGCCGACCATAAAGAGAACCGACCGCCGACCCATTCCCAAAGTTGCAGCTGATGCTCAGGGTGAATCCCCCAAGCACTCATTTTTTCACTATTGGCTGATATTCCAATAAAATGGCGACGTAATACACTGTCTTCAGTACCCGCGCGCAGCTTAGCAGTGGCAAATAGCCAAGATAATGCCGTCTTAGCATTGGATAAAGTATCGACAGTACCAAAGGATTTGGACGATATGATAAATAGAGTCGTCTCAGGATTTAGATGTTTCAGCAAGTTATCAAGCTGAGTGCCATCCATGTTGGAGACAAAATGTACTTCTATCTCTGTATCTGCCCACTCATCAAGCGCAGTCGTCGCCATGAGCGGTCCAAGATCGGAGCCACCAACCCCAATATTAACGACATCAGTGATAGCCTTACCTGAAAAACCACGCCATGTGCCACTACGAACCCGCTCAGATAGTCTCGCTACCTGCGCTAAACTATGATGTACATCAGCAACGATATTTTGATTTTCAACTTGTAAAGTGGCTGTTTCTGGCAGGCGTAGCGCCGTATGTAGCGCCGCACGCTCTTCACTGGTATTCACCAAAGCGCCCTGCATAAGCGCATCAATACGTGTCGACAATTCACAGCTCTCTGCTAGCTGAAATAGAGTTGCCAGCACCTGTTCATCAATACATTGCTTGCTATAGTCCATGTACAGCGCGCCAGCTTGCATACTAAAGCGCGCAGCACGACTGTCATCTTGCGCAAACAGCTGTGCAAGCGACCATGGCTGCTTGGCAAGCGTTTGTAGTTGCTGCCAGTATTCAGAACGGCGAGCACTGTGATAGCTTATGTCGTCTTTGATATCAACCATCAGCTATTCATCTTCTGCTAATTGCTGCTCGGCAAAGTAGATAAACGCCTGCATATACGAGCGCATATCACCTGCATCATAGCTATTACCACGCATCGTCGTGACATTCACTCCGTATTCACTAATCAATGCATCAATGGCATCCGTCAGCTGAATCTCACCACCGACGGAGGCTTTAGTATTTGCCAAATAATCAAAAATCTTATTGCTAAAAACGTAACGACCAACAACTGCTAATTTAGAAGGTGCATCGGCTAAGTTAGGCTTTTCTACAAACCCTTCAACTTTAAAGCTAATGTTAATGTCTGATTGCTCATTAATATTACTGGCATCGCTCAACTTAGCAATACCGTATTTATGCACATCTTCATCGGCAACATTATCGACCAATATCTGTGAGTGGTTGTCTGCGCCAAAAGCATCCATCATAAAGGCTAAGTTATCAGCCGTCATATTACCAGTAAAAGGATCAAGCACGACATCAGGCAACAATACAGCAAAGTCATGCTCGCCAATGATTGGTCGAGCAGCGAGTACTGCATGACCCAAGCCTAAGGCTTTACCCTGACGTATCATCGACACCGTCACATCCTCTGGTAGCCAGTTTAAGCTATCAGCCAGCGCTTCTTTGCCTTTGTGGCGTAATTGATTGTCCAATTCAGCATTGATATCAAAGTAGTTTTCTATCGCACTTTTTTGCGCATGACCGACTAGAACAATATGTTTGATACCCGCAGCAATCGCCTCTTCAACGACATAATGAATAGCGGGACGATTACCTAAAGGCAATAACTCTTTAGGTACAGACTTAGACAGTGGCAGCATACGTGTACCAAAGCCTGCGACAGGAATAACGGCGTGAGTGATTTTTTTCATATGGATAAGATTGTTTCAAAAGTTAAGTTAGAATAAGGTAGTAGATAAACGATGATAGATTAACAAGTATCAAGATACATTGTATCCATTCGGGTTCGTGCTCTGCCAACGCCATGTATCTTGACACATATCAGCAATCGATAATTCAGTTTGCCACTCTAACAGCATTTTCGCTTTATCGGCACTGGCATAACAACTAGCAATGTCACCTGCTCGACGACCTGTAAACTGATAAGGAATAACCTGTCCAGATACGTCAGAAAATGCAGATACCAATTCTAAAACAGAAGTTCCTTTACCAGTTCCTAAATTAATAGGTAAAAAGCCTACTGAGTTCTTTTTTGTCGTACCACTTTCGTTTAGACTGGTTTGTTTATCTAGATAATTTAGTGCAGCCACGTGACCTTGAGCCAAATCAGTAACATGAATAAAGTCACGGATACCTGTCCCATCTACGGTAGGGTAGTCATTACCAAAGATACTGAGCTTATCAAGTTTGCCGACGGCCACTTGAGAAATATAAGGCATCAAGTTGTTAGGAATGTCATTGGGGTCTTCGCCAATCTGTCCTGATGTATGCGCGCCTACTGGATTAAAATATCTAAGAGCAATCAGGTTCCAACTGTCATCAGACACAGCTAAATCTTCTAAGATATGTTCAACTGCAAGCTTACTTTGTCCATAAGGATTGGTACAAGAGCGCTTCGAGCTCTCATCGATAGGTAAGGATTCAGGATCACCATAGACAGTGGCAGATGATGAAAAAACTAGATTTTTAATATTATATTCTGCCATAACTTCTAACAAGGTTATGGTGCCGTTGACATTGTTATTGTAATACAGCAATGGCTTTGCTACTGACTCCCCAACTGCTTTTAATCCAGCAAAGTGAATCACGCCAAAGAATTCGTGCGAAGCAAAGACTTCTCTGAGTAACTCAGTATCTCGAATATCCCCTTCGATAAACTCAACTGTCTGTCCAATAAGAGTAGAGACACGGTTAATCGCTTCACGGCTACTATTAGATAAGTTATCGTACACAACAACATCATAGCCTGCTTCATGTAATGCTATACAAGTATGGGAACCGATATATCCAGCACCGCCAGTAACTAATATTTTATTTTTCATAACATCGATCCGTTACTTTATGAATTAGTTATTCGTCTTTGCTCATAAATGCAACTATACTGGGAACTATAATACATTGCCAACGTAAATATATTAATAATGTATATCCAATCCTCCGCTACCAACCCAAGCCGTCGACTACGTCATGAAATTCAATAACTACTTCAAACCACTATTATCAGGTTACTATAGACACCATCGCTACCCTAATCAACGTTTGGCGCTAGTGGTTGGTATGTTGCCATGGAAAGATATCGTCAGCGAATGGGTGTTTGAATCGGCACATGTACAAATACAACGGCATTTCGATCAACGCTACTTCAACCTGTGGTTAAAACCCTTTATTAAACACGTCAATCCTGTCATCTATATTTGGGGTTATAAAGCACCTGAGTATTTCATTGATTATATACGAGAGCAAAATTTAGACATTTTCTTCTTAGAAGATGGTTTTATTCGTTCAGGGCCTGATGATGATAGTAGCGTTCCGCCATTATCTATCGTGATGGATAGCCAAGCCCCATACTTCGATACGACTCGTCCAAATGATTTGACAGATTTAATTGCCAACTTTGACTTTGAGCAGGACGGCTATGATGAGGTGTTGGCACGGGAGATGCTAGATTATTATATATCGCATAGGGTAAGCAAATATAATCATCAGCCTTATGTCGATGTTGCACCAATATATGGTGTTAAGAATAAAAAACGCATTTTGGTATTAGGTCAGGTACCACATGATGATTCATTAAAATACGGTGGCGGCATGGGCATTACACTGCTTGATGTAGTCAATCAGGCTATTGAGGAAAACCCTGACGCACAAATCATCGTAAAACCACATCCAATGACACTCGATGATTCATCCATTGTTAGCACACTTACTGAGCTAGATTGTCTTATATTGACCCAGCCCATCCATTTGGTTGATGCCTTAGAGACGATAGACCATGTCTATACAATTACTTCATTGGGTGGTTTCGAGGCGTTATTGAGAGGTAAAAAGGTCACAGTATTAGGGCGACCTTTTTATGAAAGCTTATGTATTAATGATGCAAAATCCAACACACCGTTACTTTCTCAGTTATTTTATATCTGCTATTATGCCTACAATCTTATAACTAATACTTAAACAACCGAATATTATCATCTAATTAATTCGTATCAAAAGGTCATTTAATGAATTCTAAGAAAATCGCGATCATAGGGTTAGGTTACGTAGGTCTACCACTGGCTTGCGCTTTCGCAAAGCAATATGATGTTATAGGTTTCGATATAAATGAAACACGTATTGATGAATTAACTAATGGAATTGATAAAACCAGAGAAGTAACTAGTGAATATTTAAAAAACACTTCTCGCCTCACCTTTTCTTCTGATGTCAAAGAAATAGCTGCAGCAAACGTATTTATTATTACCGTCCCTACGCCAATTGATGATAATAACTTACCTGACCTAACTCCCTTGATCAAAGCTTCGCAAATGTTGAGCAAGATCATCAAGAAAAACGATATCGTTATCTATGAGTCGACAGTATATCCAGGTGCTACAGAAGAGGTTTGTATTCCTGAATTAGAAAAGTCAAAACTTGAGCTAAATACAGATTTCGGTGTGGGCTACTCTCCTGAACGTATTAACCCTGGTGATAAACTACGTACAGTAGAGAATATATTAAAAGTTACTTCAGGTTCAAATTCTTACTATACAGATATAGTAGATGAGCTATACAGCTCAGTAATTACTGCTGGTACATTTAAAGCTTCATCTATCAAAGTTGCTGAAGCTTCTAAAGTTATTGAAAATACTCAGCGTGATGTCAATATTGCTTTGATAAACGAGCTGGCTCTTATTTTCAACGAAGTCGGTATAGACACCCATGAGGTAATAGAAGCAGCTGCTACCAAATGGAACTTTATCAAATTAATGCCAGGTTTAGTAGGTGGGCATTGTATTGGTGTAGACCCTTATTATCTCGCTCATAAAGCTTCCTCTTTAGGTTTAAACCCTAATTTAATTTTGACCTCGCGTGCAATCAATAACTCTATGAGTAAGTTTGTTGCCGAGCAAACTATTAAGAAACTTATTTCATATGGTAAGAACATCAAGGATGCACGTATTCTACTTTTAGGCGTCACTTTCAAAGAAAATTGCCCAGATGTTAGAAATACTAAAGTAACAGACATTGGTGTCGAGCTTGAAAAGTATGGCGTGAAAATGACTTACTCTGACCCTTGGGTCACTGAGGAGGATTGGAATAATCTAAACGTTGACCATATAGACTATGAAAGTATTGCAAAAGATAGTTTCGACGCTGTTATCGTAGCTGTGAACCATTCAGAGTTTGTTGGTGAAGACGACAAGATAAATAGTTTTTGTACTAAACCAAAAGTAATCATCGATGTTAAAGGCACATTAGTAAATCCAGATTGGCGTTTATAAATATATAAACCAGTGAGAGAAAAAGCAAGAGTATAATTAATACCCTTGCTTTCTACTAAAAATTACATGTTATTTTTACAATAGCTTATTTTCTATAGCTTGTGCTATATTTAGTTCCATAGATTGTTTCATATTCCTATAATCTATATCAGTAACATCATTTATAAAGTTGGTCCCAGTTTTATTGGTAAAAACCAGTCCACATCCAAAGTTTTCAATAATATCTGCAAGATAAGTTTTTTCGTAAGCAATTATAGGACACCCTAATGATTGAGCTTGAAAAAACTTATTAGGTAGTGCATATCTATAGCTAGGGTGGGTAGGATTTATTAAAATTAGAAAAAAAGGGTGTTGATAATGTACAATATGCTTTAAAAGAAAACTTTGATAATTCATGCCTTTAAATATTTTAAGACGATTAGAGTCACTATTCTCTTCCAAGTATACAATAGCCTCCTTTCTGTAATTACAAGCAATAACCAGTACATCATACTCGAAAGAAAGTCTAGCTATGTCTTCAAGGCCTCGATCTAAAGATACATTACCTATATATATCAGTACACACTTATTTATATTAGTCTTCTTACTAGGTATAGTTTTTACATTTTTGAAGTTTTGGTTATATATACAGTGTATATAATCAGACTTACAGTGGTACATATTTGATAAGGTGTCAGCAAGGTATTTGCTTATAGTTATTATATTTTTTCTACCTTTTAACTCTTCCATTTCTTTAAGGTAGATATAAAAAGATCTTTGAATCGAAGATTTATTCCTATTTCTAAAAACCTCAAGTTCGTGAATATCATATATATAATCTACATGATCATAAGAATTGACAATACTTGCAGACACTAAGTTATTGCAAATTACAGAGGTATAACCGGAGGTATCAATTTTCTTTGATAGTAAATAATTGTGATCATTACAAATTCCTTGTTTTGCTTTTCTTCTAAAAGCCAACGAAGAGTGATGAATAATCACCAATATTATAAACCATGGAAAATATATAATATTCCTTAAAGCTTTCCAATATAATTTCTTCAGAATCTTTTTCTTTTGACTCTCAGTGTAAATATTATCTGGCTTTACCCTTAGAATGGTAATATCATTAGTCAGTTTTTTTAATGCTTTTAATTGATTTAATACCCGTATATCAGTTTTTACATCTTCATCTGTAACAATTAATACACGTTCTAAATTAAAATCAATTAAATAGCTAAAAAAATCTTCAACAATTGCTGCTGTTTCTGTTTCTTCATAAATATGACTAATGTCATCTAGATTTATTTCTTCAATTAACATTCATATGTAGCCTGTTACATTTGCTCTATTCAAATTTTTTGTTGGTTACTCTATTTTTTGCTAAAAACTATAAAATGTTAAAATTTTATTACATATGTGAGTAATTTCATCGTCTGTCAAATAAGCATGCATTGGAAGACTTAAGACAGAGTCAGCAAATTCTATAGAGTTTTTGAGATCACCAAGTTGATATTTTGAGAATGAATTCAAGGCTTTAGTTTGACTCATTGTCTTAGGATAGTATATGGTAGTCGGAATACCTTCACCTTTAAGATAGTCCATTAGCTCTTCTCTTCTCTCCACTCTCAAAGTATACTGTGCCCAACTACTAGTATATCCTGACGGAATCTTAGGTACTATAATTTCATCAATTCCATCTAGAGCTGAAGAATATCTAACAGCTATTTTATTTTTTTCATCCACTTCACTATCAAATATTTTAATTTTTTCTAACAAAACAGCTGCTTGAATAGTATCAAGTCTACTATTATATCCAATATTTATATTTTCATATTTATGTGTTCCCTTACCGTGTACTCGTAAGGACTTGATATATTCTGCAACCTCTAAACTATCTGTAAATACAGCTCCTCCATCTCCGTAACAACCTAATGGTTTAGCTGGAAAAAAGCTAGTAGTACTTATATCTCCAAAACTACATGCACTATCATTACCAATCTTCCCTCCAAAGCCCTGTGCTGCGTCTTCCACATGCCATAATCCATACGATTTTGCCAATCTATCAATATCTTTATGTTTAGCTGGAAGTCCAAAAAGGTCTACACTTAAAATACCAGCTATTTTTTTATTGCTATTCTTCAACGCTAGTATTTTTCTCTCTAAATCTATAGGACATATATTGTATGTCTCATCAATATCTACAAAAATAGGTATAGCACCTAACTCCGCTATAACTTCAGAAGTAGCAAAAAATGTAAAATTAGTAGTAAGTACTAAATCATCTTTCTTAATATTAAGCGCAGCTAAAGCCAAACGAATTGCATCTGTACCATTTGCGCATCCAAGACAATATTTCCTACCTGTATATTCAGCTAGTTGCTGCTCTAAATCTACGCATTCTTGACCCATAATATATTGGCCTTTTTTCAGAACTCGAGATATAGCTTCGGCAATCTCTTTTTCAATTCTTTGTTGCTGGCGCTCTAGGTCTATAAAGTTAATTTGCATTATCATTCTCAAATTCATTTGTTAACTGTTCAAGCTTTGAACCATCGACATTATTACGGTCTAAACCTATTTTGTTGACACCTATTTCCTTTGATGGATTACCTGCATAGATACGGCCTGGCAAAACTTTAGCTTTTTTTGTTATTACTGTACCCATTCCAATCATTGAATAGCTACCAATTTTTTGTCTGGGGTGAACGATAGCGCCCATCCCTATATTAACAAAATCACCAACTGCTACATGCCCCCCTAAACAAACATGTGCAGAAATTATAGACTGCTTACCAATTATCACATCATGAGCTATATAAGCTGCCTTCATTAAAAAGCTGCTTTCACCAATCACAGTATCTCTGCAAGAACCTGCATCTACAGTAACGTTACCTGTAAGGACGACATTATCTTCAATCTTAACCGTATAATTTGAGTCTTTACCGAATTCTGCTTTGTACTCAGCGGGAAAACCAATAGTGCAGTTTGGTCCTATATATATATTATCGCCTAATACGACATTTTCATTAACAACAGCAGATGGATGGATTGTATTACTCATAAGTGATCCTATAGCTTACCTAAGAAACCAACGACTGTTTTCTAATTGATTCTGTCATTTCAATACAACAAACAGCTTCTTTTCCACCAAAACCCCTTCCTTCAAGTATTTCTTTATAACTTATTGTATGCAAATCGGTAAAACCTTTGGAGAACTCTACCAACTCATCGCCAATCTGTATCGCACGGAAGGTTGGTTGCTTACCTTTGACTTCTTCAGGTAAATCATCTGAATTGACTGATAGAAACCAGCTTACGTTCGCATTTTTAAATTTCAACTTACCCTTTGAAGAGTGCGAACCTTGAAAATCATTCTCATTAATAATTGGCTCACCAAATAGGTGATACAGAAGATCAAAGAAATGCACACCTATATTTGTCGCTATACCGCCCGATTTATTTATGTCACCTTTCCAGCTCTCTTGATACCATTTACCACGAGACGTAATGTACTGTATCTCGCAATCATACTGCTTATCAGGATTTTCCAGCAACTCTTGATCAATTTGAGACTTTAAAGAAATAACAGCATCATGTAAACGTAACTGAAGAATGTTATAAAGACGTTTTCCTGTTTCTTGCTCTACCAACTGTATTTCTTCAAGATCCGCTTTATTTAAAACTAAGGGCTTCTCACATATGACGTCACATCCCATTCTCAATGCAAGAGTTATATGCGATAAGTGCAGATAATTGGGAGAGCATATAGATATGTAGTCTACTTTTGTAGCCCCATTTCGTTGCAGCTGATATATATAATGAGAAAAACGTTCAAACTCAGTAAAAAATTCAGAATCAGGTGAAATACTATCAATCACGCCTACAGAATCGGATTTATCATAAGCTGCAACTAAAGTACCGCCTAGTTCTTTGATAGCTTTCATGTGTCGCGGTGCTATATATCCAGCAGCACCGATTAATGCAAATCTTTTCATAACTACCTTCTCTAAATAAAATTCAATATAGGTAAACTAAACTCTTCTACTATTACTATTTTTTGAGGCCTAATTTTCTTAATACTCTGAATGGAGCCTTACTAATCGGATTGTCAAAAATTTGCTTATTATTAGTACCATCATTAAGAAAATAAGACATTTTATCAATTATGTCTAAAGGTACACTTCTTGAATTTTTACTCTGCAGACTCCTGTCTGAATTAATTTTTTGAGTACTTTTCTTTGTCAAATGATTTAATTTTTTTAGAAGTAAATCTTTTTCCTTCTGAAGATTTTTTAGTTGTCCTGTCTTTATTAATTCCTTTTCCATCATTTTAAGAAGAGTATTGTTCAGCGTTAGAGAATCAATTATTTTAGGATTATTATATGCATCACGATAAATATTTTTATATTTTATCGCAACCTTATTCATACAATGATAGTCTTCTACGAATTTTCGACCAGTACGTCCCTTTTCCATTACTTTATTCCGGTCATATATTAACTCTTTTATCACATCTTTAATATTTTCAGGATTGGCATTAACTATTGGCTTATTAAAGGGAGTAAGATGATGTTCTATATCTTCTCGAATATAAGCGACCGTACACTTCCCAAGGGCCATAGCTTCAACACTTGCAACGCCATACCAACCTATTCTCAGCTGATCAATCACAATGTCTGCATTTGAATACATTTCAATAACTTCATCGTGTGAAACACCTGTTACAAATTCAAATCTAAATTTATGACCTTCTTCTTTCAACTCATCTAGAGCTTGTTGAATATAATGACTACCTTTAACACCTTCTCTAGAAGGAACATGTACTATCAGAGGACCTTCTTTATCCCATGTCTCAACAGAAGAAAAGTTATCTGCATTGTATTGAAAAAGCTCTAAATTAATAGATCTTGGTACAATTTTAGCATCAGGCACATAAGTAAGCATCTCTGGATCAGAAACAATTATCTGATCACAGACTGCTCTACAGTAATCTATAAACTTTTTTTGGTACTCTTCAGGATTGCTTTCGATAATTCGATTTGGATTTTCATCCACATAATTAAATTTATTTATTTCTTTAAATTTAGAATGTAGACGAATCTCGCCTCCTCTAAAGCTCATAACGACTAACTTACCTGCACTTTTCAACTCTAAAAGATCTAGCCCTGTTGGAAATTCCATATTAGACATACGGTATAGAGATCTAAAATGAAAATGAAACAAATCATATTTTGGTAACAACCTGTTCAAATAGTAAAAATTCTTTCTAATCTGAGAACCTTCAGACAACTCAAAATCTCTACCATAATGCATTTTATTGCCGCTGCTAAAGCACACACTATCCGCAACTTCAAACCCTACCTTTCTTAACCCACGGGTAATTGTATAAGGCTGATTGGCTGCTCCTGATAATCCGTGTAATACTCTTAGTTCTTCGATTTTATATTTAGGTTTTAATTCAAACAACTCTCTATTTTTATAAACTATAAGGCTCTTTTCATAAACTTCTTTGAGCTGGTGTTCAGCAAAGTCCCATGAATATCTATATTTTAGGTCTTCCGTAATGTTAGATTTAAACATTTTATAGTTTACAACTAAATCGTTAATCGCTCTACTAAGTTCATAGGTATTACCAGGCTCAAAAGTAGTACCAACCTGATACTTTTCCATAAACTTAACCATTGCTGCCGTAGAACTGGTCACAATAGGCAAGTTTGCATGGACATACTCTGAAACCTTAGTTGGAATAGCCACTTCAGAGTTGCCATAACTTAATAAAGGATTTAGCCCAAAATCAGCATCTTGTATAAAAGAAGATACTTCAGAATTATCGACATATCCATGAAAATACAGTCTGTTATCAACATTTAAGTCTTTAGCTAATTGAATACATTCTTCTTTAAAGGAATCTTCCTGGTTGGTTATAATCGCAATATTCAGGTCAGTATTAATTTCTAAAACCTCGATAATATTTAGAATTCCGCGGTTCAATCCTATGCGCCCAACATATATTCCTAAAATTTTTTCGTCATCTAAACCAATGCTTTTTCTTAATGTAGGCTGGTAATCACTTCTGAAGCTGTCCAACCTAGGTGAGTTATTTATTATTAAAGGTCTTTCCTTCAATTCGTAGTGTTCTTCTAGCTTATCTGCTAATGCATTAGATACTGTAAATAAGCAATCTGGGTCATGAATACGTTTCCCTTCAAAATCAGAGCAATGATTCATTATATTTTTTGGTAAATGATCAAGGCCTAGTACATATTCGTGAATATCATGAATCCAAGGTATATTAAATCCTTTAGCACTTAAGTAATTACACATTAAATAACCAATTTCAATACCATACATATCATGTGTATGTAAAATATCGGGTTCTAACTCTATTAATAGTTTTTTAGATGACTCAAAATATTGATTAACAAAAATACGATAGTCTCGTTTATTTAAATCTCGTTCAAACTTACCCATTTTTAAAAGATCAAACTTAGGATTTTGAACTAGAATTACATTAATATCATTTATAGTTGTATAAATGTTATCCTTAGTTCTGGACATACCTAGTATAGTAACCTTGTAACCTAAATCTTGCGCGGTTTCTGCAACTTTAATGACGCGACTATCCCCTACCACACCGTTTAATACCTGAAATACGATATGAGTTTTCTTGTCATTATTTAATTCAATAACTTCTGATAATTCTAGGTAAGGTTCTAACTCTTTACTATTTTGATGCTTGAACTTCATAGTTGTTCCTACTTAATATAAGTTAGAGTATTAACAATATTTATTAATTTACTTTCTTGGGTTTCCAATGAGTAGATTCTAGTAAAGTCATCAAAAGATTTTTGGTTGTAAAAGCTTTCTTTATTTTCTAAAATTGATTTGATTGTTTCTTTAAAATTATCAAAATTATATATATCAAATTCAATACCAAAGTTATATTCTTTAACTAAACTAGCACATTTTAAATCTTTATTAACCATTATAGGAATTTTAGCGAATGACATTTCGAAAAGTTTATTAGGCATAGAGTACTCATATGATTTCGTCATACTCTCGATACTAATAATGCCAATATCTACTCCCTTAATATAATCAACCACATTATTAGGTGGAACTGGCTCAAGAAAGTGAACTTGATTTTTAACATGTAAATTATCGATAACACTATCAATGTTCGCCTTAAAAGTATTATCCCATCCTCCGAGGTTTACTAAGTGTACGTTCGGTAAATCTTTTAAGTAACGAACGATTACTTCGATACCTCTACCATAAGTGAGCTTTCCAACATGCAGTAGTATGATGCTATCACTTTCAAGCTTTAAATCATCTCTTAATGGATTTTTACCAATAGGCAATTTATCTCTGCTTGGACTATTATAAATACAGGAGATCGGATAAGTTCCATATATCTGCTGCATTTCATCAGCAATATAATGACTGCAAGTAATAATATCATCACAGTATCTTATACAAAAACCTTCTAAAATCCTGACGAATAATTTGTTCATTTTAGTTAAAGGAGGCATTCTGTGTAGCTCATACTCATGAGAGTCATAAACTAATTTAGAATTTGGATGCTTCTTTTTAAGTAAAACTCCTACAGGAAGTGTAATTAAATCATTAGCAATTATTACTTCGAGCAGTTCAGGATATGCCTCATTCTTCCAGAGATTAGTATAGCTCAAATAACGATAGTACTTCAAAAAACTAGGTTTTACTTTTTTCTTTATCTTTTTAGGAATTAATTTAAGTAATTTATCAGTAGATGAACTAGGATTCCAAAACTTGCTTTCAATACTAAACTGTTCTACATCAAGAAATGATAGTTTTATATTTTTCTTCTTGTATACGGTATTTAATATAACCATGTATCCATTGGAGCATAAAGCTTTGACAGTTTTCTGTACACGGTTATCATATTCACAGTCATTAGACACTAGTACAACGACTAACTTGTTTTTTATCATCTAATACTCATTATCAATTCAGAACACTATGGGAGCAATGGGTTCTTATGTTGGTCTTCGCAAGCGTTGTCATCAAATATTCTATATAAACCTTAACTGTCATCCATCGTATAAAAATAGAAGATATTAAAATAAATATTTACTTTATAGTTAAACAACATATTCAGAATATAGCTCTTTGAGGCAAATAAAAACACCCCATTGTAGGGGTGTCTTTACTTTTTTTCAATGTAGTTTTGGTAGTTACTTAATAGACTTATGTCTATATTACCAACCAGTAACTTCTTTTAGCTTTTCGCCAAGCTTAGATGGGTCACGTGTATACGCGATGCCAGCATCTTCAAACGCTTTGAATTTCTCTTCAGCAGTACCTTGACCACCAGAGATGATAGCGCCAGCATGACCCATACGCTTGCCTTCTGGAGCGGTAACACCAGCGATATAACCAACAACTGGCTTAGTTACATGGTCTTTGATATAAGCAGCAGCTTCTTCTTCAGCAGTACCACCGATCTCACCGATTAAGATGATAGCTTCAGTTTGTGGATCAGCTTCAAACAATTTCAGTGCGTCAATCTGGTTCATACCAGGGATAGGATCACCACCGATACCGATACAAGTTGACTGACCAAAACCAAGCTTAGTTGTCTGAGCAACGGCTTCATAAGTCAATGTACCAGAGCGTGAGATGATGCCCACTTTACCTGGCTGATGGATATGGCCTGGCATGATGCCGATTTTGCACTGACCCGGAGTGATAACACCTGGGCAGTTAGGACCAACTAGACGCACATCGCCCGCTTCTTCAAGATAGCGTTTGGCTTTTAGCATATCGATAGTCGGTACGCCTTCAGTGATCACTACGATCAACTTAACGCCAGCATCGATTGCTTCAACAATAGAATCTAGTACGAATGGTGCAGGTACATAGATAACAGAAGCATCAGCTTGAGTCGCTTCCATGGCTTCTGACATAGTGTTAAATACTGGTAGGCCTAAGTGCGTTTGACCGCCTTTACCTGGCGTTACGCCGCCGACTACTTTAGTACCGTATTCGATCGCTTGCTCAGAGTGGAACGTACCATTTTTACCAGTGAAACCTTGTACCAATACTTTGGTATCTTTATCGATTAATACACTCATTATTTATTCCTTGTATTCGGTTGTCTTGTGATAGCGACTCTCAACACCATTTTTATTCAATATTAATGGTTAGTTTTTATATGAAAGCCACCATCACGCGTTGACTACTATGCTTTGGTATTTATTGCTAAATACCAATCATTAAAGACTTAGGCTTTAACCGCATCGACAATTTTTTGAGCGGCATCGGCTAGGCCTTGAGCTGTAGTCAGCTTAAGACCAGACTCTTCTAGAATTTGTAAGCCTTTTTCAGCATTATTACCTTCTAGACGTACAACCACAGGTACTTGTACATCGACTTCTTTAACAGCAGCGATAATCGCTTCTGCAATCATGTCACAACGTACGATACCACCGAAGATATTGATTAGAACACCTTCAACGCTGCTGTCTTCAAGAATGATCTTGAATGCTTCAACAACGCGATCTTTAGTTGCGCCGCCGCCAACGTCCAAGAAGTTAGCAGGCTTGCCGCCATACAATTTGATGATGTCCATCGTTGCCATTGCAAGACCAGCACCGTTAACCATACAACCGATGTTACCTTCTAGGGCAACGTAGTTTAGGTCAAACTCAGCAGCTTTAAGCTCACGCTCGTTTTCTTGAGTTTTGTCTTGTAGTGCTGCAATTTTAGGCAGACGATATAGTGCGTTTGAATCGATACCAATTTTGCCATCAACACAAACGATTTCGCCATTTTCGCGAACAGCTAACGGGTTGATTTCCATTAGAGCAAAGTCGTTTTCAACGAATGCTTTATAAGCGCCAGTCATCAATTTAACGAACTGATTGATTTGCTTACCTTCTAGACCAAGTTTGAACGCAACATCGCGCGCTTGGAAAGGCATTAGACCAACTAAAGGATCAACATGCACTTTAAAGATTTTTTCTGGGGTGCTGTGTGCAACTTCTTCGATATCAACACCACCTTCGGTTGATGCCATGAAAGTTACGCGACGAGTCGCACGATCAACCACTGCACCAAGATATAGCTCAGTTTGTACTGGATACATGTCTTCTGCAACCAATACGAAGTTAACTGGTTGACCATCAGCGTCAGTTTGGAAAGTAACCAAATTGGTACCGATTAGCTCTTCAGTTACTTGCTTCGCTTCTTCACGAGTTTTAACCAGTTTTACACCACCAGCTTTACCGCGACCACCAGCATGTACTTGCGCTTTAATAACCGCAATGTCAGTTGGCGTTTTATCAAAAGCAGCAGCAGCTTCGTCGCCGTTATGGGCGATGATGCCTTCTTGAATCGGCAAACCATAGCTTTTTAACAGCTCTTTTGCTTGATACTCATGTAAATTCATTGATTGTATCCTTTATTTTTTACAATTAATAAAAAGTGAAAATGAGTGCGCATATATATTAGACATCCGTCTGGCGCACTCGTGACTGTAGTGATAGCTGTGACAGCGACACTACAGTCAGGTTATAAGTCAGTACTTATCAAACTAACTACTTATTTCTTACGCTTTTTGCGCTGAATGGCGTGAATAGCACGGCCATCAGCAGACAGAGCAGCTTCATGCACAGCTTCTGAAATAGTTGGATGCGCAAATGTCATCAATTGCAAATCTTCGATACTAGAGACAAATTCCATCGCGATCATACCTTGATGGACGATATCGCCAGCACCAGCAGCGATAGCATGCATACCTAACAAGCGATCTGTTTTGGCATCAGCGACGACTTTCACAGAGCCTTCCGCTTCACTTTGAGCAAGTGCACGGCCGTTAGCTGCTAGGTTGAATGAACCCGTTTTAACTTCATAGCCAGCTGCTTCAGCTTCTTGCTCAGTTAAACCAACCCATGCGATTTCTGGATGCGTGTAAATTACGTTGATGATAGTATCATAATTAACCTGAGCTTTTTCGCCATGAATACGCTCAACAGCCATCATGCCTTCTTCCATTGCTTTATGCGCAAGCATAGGGCCACGGACTAAGTCACCGATAGCATAGACGCCATCAAGGTTGGTTTTACACTGATCGTTTACGTCGATAAGACCACGTTCAGTCAACGTGATACCACTGTCATCGCCAAGTAATTTTTCAGAGTATGCGCGGCGGCCTACACAAACGATAAGTTTGTCGAAGCTTTCTTCACTTGACTCGCCTTTAGTATCACTAGTGACAACAACTTGATCGCCTTTAACTTCAGCATTGGTTACTTTGGTATCAACACGGATATCAAGACCCTGCTTCTTCAGCATTTTTCCAGCTTCTTTTGCGATGTCTTTGTCAGCAGCTGCTAAGAAACTTGGAAGCGCTTCATAGACAACAACTTCAGCACCTAGACGACGCCATACTGAACCAAGCTCAAGACCGATAACACCAGCACCGATAACGCCTAAACGCTTAGGGACTTCAGTGAAATCAAGTGCGCCAGTAGAGTCAACGATACGATCGCCGTCAGTTTTGGCCACAGGAATATCGATAGGGACAGAACCTGCCGCTAGGATGACATTTTTTGCAGTGATGGTGGTTTCGCTTTCATCTGCAAGTGCAGTGAACTTAACCTTTTTATCAGCACCTTTACCATCAACTAATGTGCCCCAGCCTTGCAGCCAATCAACACCATTGCCTTTTAGCAAAGCGGCAACACCACCAGTCAATTGCTTAACGATGCCTTCTTTACGAGCAATCATTTTTTCGATATCGATGGCTACATCGCTAGTGCTGATACCATGCTCAGCAAGATCGTGCTTGGTCGCTTCATAGCGATGTGAGCTATCAAGCAATGCTTTTGATGGGATACAACCAACGTTCAAGCAAGTACCGCCAAGCGCTGGCTCACCTTTATAAACACGTTTTTCGATACAAGCAACGCTCATACCTAACTGACCTGCACGGATAGCGGCTTCATAACCACCAGGACCGCCGCCGATGACGACTAAATCATAATTGTCTTTCATAGTACGTTCCTATTTTTAATTATCATTCTAATTGTAAATATCATTTAACTGAGGATTATCTCGTTAATAAATAAGCGATGTTTTTGCCTAATGGTCAATACACCATATCAGCAAGACACTCTTATTTATTAATAAACAGCTAGTACCACTGTTTAGACTAAAGTTAAAAAGCTTGTATCGGCGGTTGCCAATACAAGCTTAGAAGCTTATAGGTCTAGTAGAAGCATGGCTGGATCTTCAACCAATTCTTTGATGGTTACTAAGAACTGTACTGCTTCTTTACCATCAATCATACGATGATCATAAGATAGGGCTAGATACATCATTGGTAAGATTTCAACTTTACCATCGACAGCCATTGGGCGGTCGTTGATAGCATGCATACCGAGGATAGCAGTTTGAGGTGGGTTCAAAATAGGTGTAGACATCAATGAGCCGAATACACCACCGTTTGAGATAGTGAAAGTACCGCCAGTCATGTCATTCAGACCAAGTTTACCTTTTTGAGCAAGGCCTCCAAGCTCACGAATACGGCTTTCGACATCAGCCATGCTCATGCGATCTGTATCACGTAATACTGGAACAACCAAGCCGCGATCTGAAGAGACTGCTACACCAATATCATAATAACCATGATAAACGATATCATCGCCGTCTAGTGATGCGTTGACTGCTGGGAAGCGTTTGAGTGCTTCTGTTGCTGCTTTTACGAACAATGACATAAAGCCCAAACGTACGCCATGACGTTTCTCGAACTGGTCTTTATACTTAGCACGCATATCCATCAACGGCTTCATATTCACTTCGTTGAACGTCGTTAGCATCGCAGTATCTTGTGATGCTGACAATAGACGATTCGCTACTGTTTTACGTAGACGCGTCATTGGAACACGTTTTTCAGTACGCTCACCCGTTGATTCAGCAACTGGACGGCCGCTGTCAGACTTGATGCTGCTGTCTGATTTCAATGTTGGATTTGCCATATCAGTTTTGGTAACACGACCGCCACGACCACTGCCTTCAACTTCTTTAGGATCTACGCCGCTTTCTTTCGCAGCTTTGCGAACCGCTGGGCTTTGATCTTTATGATCTGCATCATTGCTGTCGTTTTGAGCCGTTGCTTGTACTGGCTCGCCGCCGTCTGCTGCTTGTGCTGGCGCTGCTGCTTCTGTAGCAGTGTCTGCACTAGCGCTCGCACCCGCTTCAAATTGAGCGATAAGCTCATCAGACAAAACAGTATCATCAACTTGTTTGACGATTTTGGTCACAACACCGTTGTCAGGCGCCACAACTTCTAATACGACTTTATCAGTTTCGATTTCAGCCAATAGGTCATCACGGTTAACTTGCTGACCTTCAGTAACATGCCACTCAACGATTGTACCGTCGGCAACCGATTCTGGAAAAACGGGGGCTTTGATATCAGCCATCGATATACTCCTTAGATTTGGATATTCATATTTGTTATTAAGTCGTGATAAACAGTCAGTGACATCTTGTATAGCCATCTTAGATAATACTATCTAGATTTTATTACAGCTTACTGACTGTTATCGCCTGATTCATTTGCATTCAATAATCTGTTACTTAGACAACTCATCAACACTGATACCAAGACCGCCAGCGATTAACGCTTGCTGTTGTTGAGCGTGTAATTTTGGTGAACCTGTTGCAGGTGCTGCACTAGAAGGACGTGCCACCGGCTCCATGACTTTCGCCTTGGTTGGGTGCGGTACGACAATACGGTACATATGCGGTGCTAGGTAGTACCAAGCGCCTTGGTTAAGCGGCTCTTCTTGCGTCCATACGATCTCAGCCAAGTTGCTATATTTTTCAATCTCAGCCATCAAACGCTGCTCTGGCAACGGATAAAGCTGTTCGATACGAACGATAACCACATGATCTAGACCTAATGCGCGGCGCTGCTCAAGCAAGTCATAATAAACCTTGCCACCACATAGCACCATACGAGTCACTTTATCTGCGTTGTGATCGTCCATCTCTGAAATGACGGTTTCAAACTTACCATTGGCAAGCTCTTCCAGATTTGAAGTTGCTAATTTATGACGTAGTAAGCTCTTCGGTGACATAACGATCAACGGCTTACGAATAGGACGTACCGCTTGACGACGTAGTGCGTGATAGATCTGTGCTGGAGTCGTCGGTGTGATGACTTGCATGTTGTCTTCAGCACATAGCTGTAAGAAACGTTCAAGACGCGCAGATGAATGCTCAGGGCCTTGACCTTCAAAGCCATGCGGCAACAGCATAGTCAGACCACAAACACGCTGCCACTTGGTTTCGCCACTTGAAATAAATTGGTCGATAACAACCTGTGCACCGTTGACGAAATCACCAAACTGCGCTTCCCAAACAACCAATGCGTTAGGGACAGTCGTTGCGTAACCATATTCAAAGGCTAGCACTGCTTCCTCTGATAACAATGAGTTATAAGTTGCAAAACGAGCTTGGTCTTCACTCATATGAGCCAATGGCACATACATGCTACCGTCATTTATATTATAGATTTCACTATGACGATGTGAGAAAGTACCACGGCCTACATCTTCACCAGTAATACGTACCAATACTTTATCGTTGTCGACCAATGAAGCATAAGCCAATGTCTCAGCGGCACCCCAGTTCAATGGCTCTTCGCCAGTTTGCATAGCCAAGCGTTGCTCGACTACTTTTTGAACTTGGCGTTGTAGCTTGTAACCTTCTGGCATTTCGGCCATACGGCGTCCGTAGCCTTTTAGGACTTCGATATCGACACTGGTATCCCAATCATCAACCAAGTCATGACCCAGATAAGGCGTCCAATCTACAAACAGCTCTTCGTTAGGCTCATTAACCAACGAGCTAGCAACATAGTCACCACGATCTAAAGATTCGCGGTACTCATCTTCATACTGCTTTTCTTGATCGGCATTCAGGATGCCGTCTTTAATAAGCTGCTGTGCATAAAGTGTACGAGTGGTTGGTAACTTTTTGATGACAGCATACATAAGTGGCTGTGTAGCCGATGGTTCATCAGCTTCGTTATGACCATTACGACGATAGCAGAATAGGTCAATAATGATGTCTTTCTCAAACTCACGACGATAATCTAATGCCAATTGAGCTGCGAATACGACTGATTCTGGATCATCACCGTTCACGTGCAAGATAGGCGCATGTACCATTTTGGCCACGTCAGTACAATATTCAGTTGAACGAACATCTTCTTGACGGCTAGTGGTAAAGCCTACTTGGTTGTTGATAACAATATGTACGGTACCACCAGTGGTATAAGCACGGGTTTGTGACATCTGAAAGGTTTCTTGAACCACGCCCTGACCAGCAAAAGCAGCATCACCATGGATAACGATTGGTAGTACTGAATTACCACCTTTATTGTCTAAAAGAGGTTGGTCATTACGACGCACCTGACGGGCACGTACTGAACCTTGCAATACTGGCGCAACGATTTCAAGATGCGACGGGTTAAAGGCCAAAGCCAAATGAGCTTCGCCACCTGGTGTCATCACATTAGATGAGAAACCATTGTGGTATTTAACATCGCCTGAGCCTTTTTCTGGCTGTACTTTACCATCAAACTCGTCAAACAAGTCCGCAGGGTTTTTGCCTAGGATGTTTACTAACAGGTTTAGGCGTCCACGGTGAGCCATACCAATGACCATCTCTTTGGTACCATAACTGCCAGCACGTTGGATGATTTCATTGATAGCAGGGATAAAGCTTTCACCGCCTTCTAGACCGAAACGCTTCACACCCGTATATTTACGTGCTAAATACTTTTCTAAGCCTTCGGCTGCTGTGAGACGTTTGAGAATAGAGATACGTTTTTCTGTATCAAATTTGATATGACCTAAATTAGTTTCTAGATACTTTTCCATCCAGCGTTTTTCTACACTGGTGGTCACGTGCATGTATTCGACACCAATGTGGCGGCAATAAACACGCTCCATAATCTCAATGATTTCACGTAAAGGTGCTGAATCTTTAGCGATACTTAGATCATTAGTAGGGAATACGGTATCAAGGTCAGCTTCTGAAAGGTTGTGGTAAGCGAGGGTTAAATCTTCTACTTCTGCACGTGATTCTAGATTTAATGGATCGAGACTAGCACGGCGATGACCACGGCGGCGATAGGCTGAAATCAGCTGCTGTACACCCATTTTCTTTGGGTTACCACCATCTACTAAAGCATTGGAGGCTGAGCTGGTCGCTTGGTCGCTACTCTTGCCTGCAGTCTGATTGCGAGCAAGCAATAAAAACTGGTCTTTGATAGCGTTATGCGGTGCATCATTTGGCGATTTGTATTGTGCAAAATACGTTTGCCACTCGGTATCGACGCTACTAGGATCATTCAGATATTGCTCATAAAGAGCTTCTATGTACTGGGCGTTATCAGCGGCCAGTTCTGTATGTCCCGAGCCTTTTGCTTCTTTAGTTATACTATTCATAATAATCGTCTATTTGATAGATAAATGAATGGAATCGTGCTTATTATTGTGTAATCTGTCGTACGTTAAGTGCTGTTGCCTACAATACTCATAGTATAAATACAATTATTTGTGAACGTCCAGTTTTCTTATCTGGCTCGTTTCACAAAATTAATTTATATATACTACTATTAGCCATAACCAATTTGTTGGTGAAAAACCATCAATAAAACATCAGCATTTTGGCTAATAATTCTCACTACAATTTTTTGTTAATTCTGACATATTACAGCTTTTCAGCCAAACATACACTGCTGTATAGAGTAGCACGCCTATATTTTAGGCCATAGTTTGTTTGTTCAATACTAGGTATTTAGGTAATGAATAACTATTCTCACCTTAGGCACTTCATATTGACCCTATTCTGTCTCAATAGGATATCTAGTTGGTATATTACCAGTAACGCAAACTATCAATAACTGATATTTGCTCATCGCAATATCCTAACAATACAACTATGCACTATTCTAGCATTTAACGTAGCCAATATCTCTCGATGAATGCTTTTTACTACTGCCAATTATATAGATTGCTTGTGCATATATCATGCTTTCTTACATACGGCCAACGTATTGTTAGCACAGCCTTACCTTTGATTGTCGGTCGTTTTCCTCATCGCTACAACTTATTTGCATCTTAAGAAAAAGTTAAACTCTCTCTCAGAGTCTAAATCATAAAAAACACCACCTAATATATTAGGTGGTGTTTTTCGTACTATAATCTGCAAAAAAACCATGCGATTATAAACGATTAACCGGCTTGGTCAATCAACATATTACGTAAATGACCAATTGCTTTGGTTGGATTCAGGCCTTTTGGACAAACTGATACACAGTTCATGATACCGCGGCAACGGAACAGGCTAAATGGATCGTCCAAACGAGCCAAACGTGCTTGAGTATCACCATCACGGCTATCAGCGACAAAGCGATAGGCATGCAACAATGCTGATGGACCTAAGAATTTGTCAGGGTTCCACCAGAATGATGGGCAGCTGGTTGAACAGCAAGCACATAGGATACATTCGTACAAACCATTCAGTTTTTCACGCTGCTCAGGCGATTGTAGGCGCTCTGTTGGCGGTGCTGGTTGGTCATTGATTAAGTACGGATGCACTTTTTCATATTGCTCGTAGAATTGGTTCATATCGACGACCAAATCACGAACAACTGGCAGACCAGGCAACGGACGAACAGTTACTTTTTCTGGCAAAGTGTTCATGTTGATTAGACATGCTAGACCATTTTTGCCATTGATGTTCATGCCATCAGAGCCACAGATGCCTTCACGGCAAGAGCGACGGAAGGTCAGTGTTTCATCTTCCTTTTTTAGGCGTAATAACACGTCAAGCAACATACGATCTGAGTCTAACAACTCAACCGTATACGTTTGCATGCGTGGCGCTGCGTCCAGATCAGGATCGTAGCGATAGATTTCGATGGTGCGAGTACCTCGGCTCATAATGCTAAACTCCACACGTAGGTGATGGCGGGCATACAAAGATTGCAGCAGGATAACGCTAACTATTAATCGATACTGATAAAAAATATCAAACACTAATTAATAGTGTGCTAGCGCTGTCAGGTGCATGTAGCTGGCGGTCACCTTTTTAATAAATTAATAAAGGATAAAACATTAACTCTGCTGCTGTATATCAGGTGCAACATCTAAGATTAATAGACGCGAACTTTTGGCTCGATATAATCAACCGTCAATGGGACTTTGCGAACTGGCTTATAAATAATGCGGTTGCCTTCAGAATACCATAAGGTATGCTTCATCCAATCGTGGTCATTACGGCCGTTTGGTGCATAGTCATCATCTTCTGGACGATCGTAGTCAGAGACACTGTGGGCGCCGCGACTTTCATGACGCATCGCTGCTGAGATCATCGTCGCTTTGGCCACTTCATACAAGTTGGCAACTTCGAAAGCTTCGATACGCGCAGTGTTGAAGACTTGTGATTTATCAGCCAAATGAATCTGGTCGATTTTGTCGCCTAGCGCTAGAATTTTCTCAACGCCTTCGTCCATCATTGCTTGGGTACGGAATACGCTAGCATGCATCTGCATAGCTGCACGGATCTCATCAGCTACGTCTTGAGCATTGTAACCTTCAGTAGACTGTTGCAACTTGTCCAAACGACGCATAGTGTAATCAAGCACACGAGGATCAAGTGGCTTGTAGTTATGGTCAGCATGATGGAATTCGTCAACGATATGCTTACCAGCAGCACGACCAAATACCAATAGATCAAGTAGTGAATTCGTACCTAGACGGTTGGCACCATGGACACTTACACAAGCACATTCGCCGATAGCGTAAAGACCTTTAACGACATTGCCCTTCGTGTATAGACCTTCTTCATCCGTACCCGCTTCTAGATCAGGCGTGATTACTTGACCATGAATCGTTGTCGGAATACCGCCCATCATATAATGAATGGTTGGGATAACTGGAATAGGCTCTTTAGTAATATCTACGTTGGCAAAGTTTTTGCCAATCTCGAATACTGATGGCAGACGCTTCATGATAGTTTCAACACCCAAATGCGTCATATCCATAACGATATGGTCAGCATTAGGACCACAACCACGGCCTTCTTTGATTTCTTGGTCCATAGAGCGTGATACGAGATCACGTGGTGCCAAGTCTTTTACGGTTGGCGCGTAACGCTCCATGAATGCTTCGCCATCTTTATTACGTAAGATAGCACCTTCTCCACGGCAACCCTCGGTCAATAGTACGCCTGCACCATGAACGCCCGTTGGGTGGAACTGCCAGAATTCCATGTCTTGTAATGGAATACCTGCACGTACCGCCATACCAATACCGTCACCAGTATTGATATAAGCATTGGTGGAAGCCGCAAAGATACGGCCTGCACCACCTGTCGCTAGGACAGTAATCGGTGACTGGAATACAGCAATAGTACCGGTTTCTTGCTCAAGTGCGATGACGCCGTTGATGTTACCAGCTTCATCTTTAATCAAGTCAAGTGCAATCCACTCGATGAAGAACTCAGTACCTTGCTCTAAGTTTTTCTGATATAGCGTATGTAGCAATGCATGACCTGTACGGTCAGCAGCTGCACAAGCACGTTGAACGGCCTTTTCGCCATAGTTAGAGGTATGACCACCAAACGGACGCTGATAAATCGTGCCATCTTCGTTACGGTCAAAAGGCATGCCCATGTGCTCAAGCTCATAAACGACTTTTGGCGCTTCACGGCACATATATTCGATAGCGTCTTGGTCACCTAACCAATCTGACCCTTTAACGGTGTCATAAAAGTGAAAGTGCCAGTTATCGTTACTCATGTTACCCAAGCTTGCACCGATACCGCCCTGAGCCGCAACCGTGTGCGAACGCGTTGGGAATACTTTGGTAAGGACTGCAACCTTCATACCTGCTTCAGCCAAATGTAGTGAAGCACGCATACCTGAGCCGCCACCACCGACGATGACTGCATCGTAGTTTAGGGTCTTAATATTACTAATGGTATTGTCTTGTCTAGTTGCCATTACGGTTTTCCTAATGCCTGTTAATGCTTAGAATTAAATAAAAAAGCTGTATCAAGCGTCACCTCATTGCAGGGCCAAATGTCATATTTATTCGGTCATTAAACGCAATTATTTAAGACGGTGACGCAAACAACCTTTAACCACTTAATTTGCATATCTATCGTTATATTGGGCTAATTTCATTCACTTTCAATTTGACTCAGCTGTCTTTAAATGACTGCTCAAGTCAGAAATTGCCCAATGCTATGACTATTATCGGCTATAACGGACGGCTTTGGAGTCATTCAGCAGCCAATAATGCTGCTGAGTGCATCCGTTATTATTTATAGATAGTAAAGGTATAAATTATTGGTTAAACGGCAACAACACTGAAGCCACTACCCCAAAAAATCATGATACCCCAAAATAGAAATACTAAAATAGCGATAATCATCAATGACTGTAGGACTAAACGTAAACCTGCTGCGCTTGAGCCTAGTTTGCCAGTAGTAATGTAATCAGTAAATACTGTCCACATTCCAACCCAAGCATGACCTGCTAGCGCAAGTACTGCTACTAAGCTAAACAAACGCATAGGCAGGCTAGTCATAAATGATGACCACTCAAGATAAGTGACGTCGCCATGGGTCAAAAAGAAACCCAGCAACACCACACTATAAACGGCTAAAACAACAGCGCTGATACGCTGGATAATCCAATCACGTGAGCCTGAGCCGGTCAGACCAGTAGCACTTTTTATTCCTGAATCGTTTTTAATCATTAGAACATCACCCATACAAATGACGCGACAATTAGAATCGCTGCGATCACAAAACTGACCTTAGAAGCGGCACGTCCAGATTGTAGCTCTTCGTTCATGCCCATATCAGCAAATAAGTGCTTGATGCCCATCACAAAGTGATAAGCGATCGCGGCAACAAATATCCATGCCAAAAAGCGCACGAGTACGTTGTCAAATACGGTTGCAAAACTCTCAGGCGATGCCAAAGAGTTCTGTAACAACCACAACATGACAGGAATAAGTAAGAATAAAATAATGCCAGATATACGATGCAAAATTGAGGCAATTGCAATCGGTGAGCGATTAACGCTAATCACTTGGCTTAAAGGCAGATCAATAGGTCGGTTGCTTTTCACAGCGGGCATCCTTTTTGCGGTTATACTCCTGTATCTGCTATCCACGCTTTGTATAAATGCTATACAACAGCGACGAGCAACACATGAGACGAATAAAGTAAGGAAGGGCTAGCTGACGTAGTTTAATTTGCGCTAAAGTTAAAAGGCGAATATGTCTTATACGATCATTATAGACGGTCGAACCTGACTCGTTGAACTGATACACCCTTTTATTAACGAGCCTTCTACTTACGTTATGACAATAAGTACGAAGCATGGGATCAATCGATTAACTATTCTATTTTTACTGATTCCCATTAACAAAAAAAGATAACGCCATTGTGTCATCTCTATACGATCAATTTATTAAGGTAAACTTCACTGTTGGCTATCTAAAAATAGAACAGTTAACAAGAATATTCAAACGATAAGCTAGGTTTTGGTCTATAAACTGGTCGTCCAATCGTAACAAAATATGAGCAAAGCAAAGCTTCACTGATTATTCCATTAAGATGATCGCTCAATATGCGCAAAGCTAGTGCCAGTTAAATCCCTCTAATTATAAAATGACTGGGCGCTAATTACAAATTTATCCCCTAAATATTGGTTATTAGAGATTAATTAACAAAAAGCTGGCTATTTGCAATATTAATTCATTAGTATGACCCACCCCTAACGAACCATAAATCTAAACCAAATGGTCGTTTGTTCATACTCTGTCTGTTTTATAGTTAATATGACTAAACCGTTAAACTTATAATATTGCTAAAAACACTTTAATATTATAATGTTAATGATAATCATTACTTTCTATAAAGAAGCGGTTTAAAAGACAAATAGCTTACCAGACATATTTTGATACAAAAATTACAGTGAATAAACACGTCAAAACCATACTAATTGGCAGTGTTGACAGTAAAAGTCTTTTCAAATCATAGGGAATTGCTGCTAATATACTCTGCGTATTAAACGAGTTAGATGTATTTTGAGCATTTGACTGATGATGGCGCAAGGGTATGTGCCTGTAATAATCGACGACGCGAGGGTATGCGTCTGCAATAATTTTATTCTAACAAGCTAAAACAATGGAGAGCAATTTATGGCTGACACTAATGCCAAATTAACCGTAAATGGTAAAGAGTACGAATTTCCTATCATCGAAGGTACTTTAGGGCGCCCAGTTATCGATATTGCTGCTCTACAAGACTCAGGCTTTTGGTCTTATGACCCTGGTTTTAAAGTAACAGCCCCTGTGGAATCAAAGATTACTTATATTGATGGTGGCAAAGGCGAGTTATTACACCGCGGCTACCCTATCGATCAGTTAGCAAACAACGCTGAATACTTAGAAGTTGCTTATGCACTGATTCATGGTGACCTACCAAACGCTGAGCAAAAAGCAGACTTCTTTGAAAAAATCCGTAAACATACGGGTGTTCATGACCAATTACGTAAGTTCTTTGAAGGTTTCCGCCGTGACGCGCATCCGATGGCTATTATGGTCGGTGTCGTTGGTGCGTTATCAGCGTTCTATCATGAAAACCTAGATGTGAGCAATGAAGAGCATCGTGAAATCACTGCTATTCGTCTAATCGCTAAGATGCCAACACTTGCTGCAATGAGTTATAAATACTCACAAGGCGAGCCGTTCATGTATCCGCGTAATGACTTTAACTACGCAGAAAACTTCTTGTACATGATGTTTGCTACGCCTGCTGATGTTGATTATAAAACTAACGACGTCATCACTCGCGCAATGGACAAAATCTTTACTTTGCATGCTGACCATGAGCAAAACGCTTCAACGTCTACTGTACGTTTGGCTGGTTCTACTGGTGCAAACCCTTATGCCTGTATCGCTGCTGGTATCGCAGCCCTTTGGGGTCCATCACATGGCGGCGCGAACGAAGCTGTTCTTGAGATGCTAGACGAAATCGGTTCAGTTGAAAACGTACCTGCATTCATGGAAAAAGTGAAGAGCCGTGAAGTGAAGCTAATGGGCTTTGGTCACCGTGTTTACAAAAACTTTGACCCACGCGCACAAGTCATGAAAGAAACTTGTGACGAAGTACTTGCAGCACTTGGTATCAACGATCCTAAGCTTGAATTGGCAATGGCGCTTGAAAAGATTGCTTTAGAAGACCCGTTCTTCGTTGAGCGTAACCTATATCCAAACGTTGATTTTTACTCTGGTATTATCTTAAAAGCCATCGGTATCCCAACATCAATGTTTACTGTAATCTTCTCACTAGCTCGCACTTCTGGTTGGATCAGCCATTGGTTAGAGATGCACAGCGCACCGTTCAAAATCGGTCGCCCACGTCAGTTATACACTGGCGAGTCGCATCGTGATTTTGTTAAAGTTGAAGACCGTAAATAGATAGAGATAATATTTTCTCAATAAAAAATCCCGCCATTGTGCGGGATTTTTTATTGCTTAGAAATTGTCTTAATTGCTGAAAATATTCATTTAAATGATTCTAATGTCTGCTCGTACTTGGCAATCTGTTCATCGTATCCTTCAATCGTCTCATTGAACTTAGACATAAGCGACTCAAACTCTTTTTGTTGATCAATTTTCATCTGCTGCATATCAATGACTTGTTGGGCCTCTATTTGCTCCCAAACTTGATGCTGAATGATCAACCGTGCCAATGCTGGACTTTTTGCACTGACTCTCCCAGCAATTTCTGCGCTTTCAAACAACTGTGGCGCCAATGTCGCTATATTAATTAAAGTATTGATATCTTCTGCATTAAGCGGAGACGTCACAGGCTGATAAAGGGCATCCATCGCTTGCTGATAGCTGTCAATGATTTGATCTTCGGTCATCATAGTAGGTTTACGTGGCTCAAGACTGATACGTTTTAAGACAGTTAAATCTCGCTCACCCACTTCTGTACTGGTATTAATATCAGCCGTAGCATCAACATCGCTATCTACAGCGGTAGTATCGACCAAATTAGTAGGTGCAGTGACTGAAGAAGTAGGATCGGCTGCATTTTTATCACTACTATCAATGATATCGTCAGTATTATCGGTCTTGATATTAGTATTGAGTAGCGAGTCTGCATTTTCTGAGGTATCAGCAACTTCCAGTGATTCATACTCTGCTTGTAAGCGGCGCTGTAACCCTTGCATCTGTGTGACGTAAATGGGCTGGAACTGCTTTATACGAGCAGCGGCCGCATCGCTTTGTGCCATTGGCTCACTGTCTTGAGAGTTTTCTGGATCACTGGTCTGACTGGCGTCGACTACATCTGACTGCTGCTGACAACCTGTCAATAAAATTATGCCGGTCAGTGTTGCTGCTAGCAGTGTTGGGGACGAGCGCCGTGGCTGAACACTCTCATTAAGAGAATTATCATAAGCCGAACGGTTATTCGCTTTATGGCTGGCACTCAGAGCGAGCTTTACTGGCAAAAATTTAAACATGAGTGTAAATATCCTTGTTAAAGCACAAATATTAAAAGCTATAGTTATCGTAGCAATCCTTTGCTAATTTACTTTTCTCAGAGTTATCGTGACCTTGTAAAGCATAAAGCATGCTTTATACTAATTCTTATCATATAGTCATTCCACCATAAAAGTATCACTGCTTTAACCCTTCTTGAAGTATTACACATACATCTATACTCGGTTGCCTTGTACTACTTTTAAATTGAACCAGCTATAGTCACTATCTGTCTCTATAAGAAAATTAAATTGTGAACGAGCTATCTGTATTTTTTGTTTCGTCGATAGAGCTTGTGACCAAAAATGGAATACAGACTGCCAAAGCTTGGCAGTCTTGCCCGCGCCGATGACGAATAAAGTAATCCTGTACCATGCGTGCTTGCTGCTCGATACCATACTTAAAAAAGGGTTTCCCTACCTCAAGCACGTAATCATAACGACGATCGATAACCGCACCACGCACGACTTTTAAACCTTGCTGCAACTGCCAGACATGGGTCAGCTCATGTATCAACCAGCTTTGCTTACCTAAAGGAGCATCGCTAAAATCTGTAATCCAATCTGCAGGATTAAAATATATATTGCCATTAGGGCTAACGGCATAATTTTTTAGCACCCACCAAGCAGTCTTAAGCTGAACGCCATCAAGGTCAATGCTGTCACCGAATACTGAGCGTGCTAGCGTCACCTCGCTCACAGTGAGTAAGCGTGATTGCTGCTGTGTACCGCTATATAAACATCGATTCAAAAAACGCTTAAATATCGATTGAGACGTCATCACTCTAATACCTTATGCTTGATAGACCACTTCTAATAAATTATGCTTGGTGAGCCATGCTTATTGATACTGCTTATCAATATGACTGAACCGTTATAGGGATAAAGTCTGAAAACCAAAGTAGCTGGGACATAAGCGATACACTTAGCGAGCTTTCATTAACATAAGATTGCGTTAACCTATCGTGTAGACACATAGCGAATATAGTCGATTCAATTAGCCTATTTTTATTGCTAAGATCTAATTTTCATTTAAGGTCTAATATTCATTAATGCGAAAATCATGCCAAACAAGCAGAAATGTTCAGCTTCAATAAAAATGATGAATATAGCGTGGTGTGTAGCTGTTTAAATGAACACATAAAAATTTATCCACCATTGCTGTGACAGACAAATTGATCGCTGTTCAAATTGATAATAGAGAAGCCCTATGCCACCTAGTTTTCATGCCGATACTCCGCTTGCTCAACGCATGCGCCCAAACACGCTCAATGCCATTATCGGTCAAGAGCATTTACTGGCAGCAGGTGCACCTCTGCGGCGGTTAGTAGAACAAGGGCATTTGCCATCAATTATTTTGCATGGGGAAGCAGGTATCGGCAAAACGACCATTGCTATGCTGCTAGCAGATGCCGTTGGTCGTTCCTTTCATGCGCTGTCCGCGTTAAATACTGGGGTTAAACAGTTACGCGAAGTATTAGACAATAAGGACTCACTGGTATTCGAGTCACCTGTGGTGTTCATCGACGAGATTCATCGTTTTAATAAAGCACAGCAAGATGCACTACTGGGCGCAGTAGAGTCTGGCGATATTACCTTGATAGGTGCCACGACCGAAAACCCCTCATTCAGTGTCAACAATGCCCTACTCTCACGTTGTCAAGTGTATCGTCTAGAACCTCTGACACCAGAGCAAATCAGTGTGGTATTACAGCGAGCACTGTCGGAAGACAACGTGCTAAAAGAACTGACCGTCGACTTGCAAGCAAAAGACACTATCAGCCAACTGGCACATGGTGATGCTAGAAAGGCGCTGAACTTATTAGAGCTTGCTATTCAAACGGCTGACCCTAAGCAATCACCGATTATCGTCGATGATGCATTGGTCGGTCGGGTAGCACAGACTGCACTGATCCGCTACGATAAAGATGGTGAGCAGCATTACGATATCGTCTCAGCAATGATAAAATCAGTGCGTGGCTCCGATCCTGATGCAGCACTATATTGGATGGCACGGATGCTGGTGGGCGGTGAGCCTGCTGACTTCATCGCGCGGCGCTTGGTCATCTTAGCCAGTGAAGATATCGGTAATGCCAACCCTAATGCCTTACTTCTTGCTGATGCCGCATTGCGCAGCGTGCAATCCATTGGTATGCCTGAGGCACGTCTAATTTTAGGACAAGTGGTGGTTTATCTGGCGACCAGTGCCAAAAGCAATAGCACATATAAAGCGATCAATGCTGCGATGGCATTGGCAGAAAAAGATGCGTCTCCTGTACCGCTACATCTGCGCAATGGCGTGACCAAGCTGATGCGAAATCAAGGTTATGGTCAGGACTATGTCTATCCTCACGATTACCCCAATCATTACTATCCGCAGTCTTATTTGCCAGAAAATTTAATCGGCACACGCTTTTATGAATTTGCAGATAATCAACGAGAGCAGCATAGCAAACAATTTATGGACTGGCTAAAAACCCAAGCAGCAAGTAATGACTAATCATGCATGACACGGCTCGGTTCATTATCTAATGTACGCTTTAATGCACAAATAGTAGCAGTCATTGATAATACTTATGACTATTTTTGACATACTGAACGATATAGTGGGAAGATGACACAGCACGTTGTGCTGAAAAGCGTTAAAATAACCTCATAATGAACCATACAAGCAATTAAGTGAGTCACCTTTATATCAAATGATATTGCTTATAGCGCGCTTTGCTTGACCGTAATAGCGCTTTGCTTGACCGTAACAGCGCTTTGTATTATCTACTGCTCTAATAGACAGATAATGCTTTAGATTCCAAATCACACCTATCTATAAATAATAAAATATTGAGATTTACTATGAGTTTAAATACGATTCCTGAGATTATCGAAGACATTCGTGCTGGTAAAATGGTCGTCTTGATGGATGATGAAGACCGCGAAAACGAAGGTGATATCATCATGGCAGCGACCCATGTGCGCCCTGAAGATATCAACTTTATGATTACCCACGCGCGCGGCTTAGTCTGCTTAACCATCTCACAAGCTCGTGCGCATCAGCTGTCTTTGCCATTGATGTCTGAACGTAACGAAGCGAAATTCAGCACTAACTTTACCGTATCAATTGAAGCCGCTGAAGGCGTTACGACTGGTATTTCTGCTGCCGATCGCGCTCGTACGATTCAAGCAGCGGTTTCTGCTACTGCTAAAGCTGAAGATATTGTACAGCCTGGCCATATCTTTCCTATCATTGCGCAAGATGGTGGCGTATTGCATCGCGCTGGTCACACAGAAGCAGGTTGTGACTTATCACGCTTAGCAGGTCTTGAGCCAGCATCTGTGCTCGTCGAAATCATCAATGCTGATGGTACGATGGCACGCCGTGATGATCTTGAGATCTTTGCCAAAGAGCATGATCTAAAAATAGGTACGATTGCTGATCTTATCAACTATCGTATTGCGAATGAACAGACAGTAGAAGAAGTAGAATCATATCCTTTTGAAACTGAACATGGTCCGTTCACCTTGCATCGCTTCCGTGAGTTTGGTGCTGATGAGACCCATTTAGCGTTAGTCAAAGGTGATGTCAGCGAAGGCATCAGTACGGTACGTGTTCATGGCTTCCATCCATTACGTGATTTGTTTGCGGCTAAAAATGACATGACTGGGCGTAGTGGCTGGAGCGTACAAGCGGCATTAAAGGAAATTGGCGCCTCAGATCGCGGTGTATTGGTTTGGATTGGTAGTAACCAACCTGTTGACTTAGGGGATGCATTAGATAAAGCCGCAGATAATGAATCGCAATCAACGCTCACTCAACAGCCGTATCGTAGCGTTGGTGTGGGTGCACAGATATTACGTCACTTAGGTGTTCGTGATATGCGTCTTTTATCATCGCCAATGAAGTTTTATGCGTTATCAGGTTTTGAGCTAAACGTGGTTGATTTCGTTCAAGCACCGCAACAAGACTAATATTTGTTTGTGTTATTGAGTCGAAAAGTTAAGCTTAAAAAAGGCACGCTACTCTAATGTTAGCGTGCCTTTTTTGTGTTCGATGATTTTACTTATTCTTTCAATTTACTCACTTATATAGAGCAATCCTTTTAGCTTTTAAAATTCAGGTGTATGACCAGCTTTCGCCTCTAATGCTAAGAGTCGTTCACGCTCCTCGGTTGTCCATGGCAACTTGTCTTTCGCACTACTATCTAAACGCACCACAACTGCCTCAGCCGTCGCAACGACTGCTTGTTGTGCCGTACTATAGTAACTGTACTCCATTACGATGCTGGTCCTACCCAAGCGCTGACAACGCACACCTAATAATAGAGTATCTGGATAAGTCACTGGTCGTAAATACTGACAGCTTGATTGCGCTAAGACTGTGACCATACTGCCATCAAACATTCCTAATACCTGCAAATAACCAATACGTGCTGACTCAGCATAGCGATAATAAACAACATTATTTAAATGATTAAAGGCATCCATTTCACCCCAATGAATGGGTTGATGATGAATTACTGGGTAATGCGACAATTCGTCAGGATGATTATCTGCGATATTAGAGGCTGTACATGCTTCTTGATTCAAACTGTCCATAACGTCATTTCTCTTATTCTTCATATTAATAAATCTTTGGCATAATAGGGTCTGTTGAACATTCAAATATTAGTACTGCCAGCACGATATTTGAATGTTCAAAAAACCCTAACCATTAACGCGTTGGCTGATCCAAAATCTGAGTCGTTAACAACGGTGTCGGTTTTGGTGCATTGGCTATCAATCGGTCTAACCAATCTATAACTTCTGAAATATTCGCAGGTGATGATTTGGTTTGTACATCGGTTTTGTTAGCTGCTTTTTTTGTACTTTCAGATGCTTGCTTGTCTGAGTTTTTTGGCTCTGAGTTTGGTGGAACTAGGCTCTGCAATTGCTTTCGTGCTTGTGCCAAATAACTGATAAATTGATCCTGTTCACGCATATTACTGGCTTGACTTGCTAGATTCAATGTCATGATGACTTCATGAATCATGAGCTGTCTACGTGTTAGACCTGTACTATTATCAGTGGTTTTCGTCTGCGGCGCTACATTAGTCACACGTTCATGACTGTGCAAAAAATCTTGAATATTTTGAATGGCTAAGTTTTGTAGTTGCCAAGGGCTGGGTTGCGAGCTTCTGGCTTGTAGACGCTCGATATCTTTCATCAAGCTTTGTTTGATAACGATCGTCAGCGCTGGCGCAATCTCATTACTACTCTGTGAGAGCTGCCAATGTAACCCTTGCAGCAACTCAATCGCTGCACTATCGTTATTATCTATCAACAACCTATCAGCGGCTTGTATCTGAATACGCAATAAATCTAGCTGGTTTTGAGCTTGGCTGCTAACGGTAGTACTGGTCTTTGGTAGTATCTGTTGACTCATCGAAAACAAGCGATCATCCATCTCATTGAGACGACTGGTGATTTGCTCATTGCTTTGCAAACGATCATTGACGTTATGTTGAAAACGCTGTTGGCTAATATAAAGCCATAACAACGCAGCGACCAACAACAAAATAACGAACCATTGCAGTCGCACCAACAACATATTTGCTTGCCGGCGTTGTTGAACAGCCGAAGGTTCCTTAGGTAATGATTCAGAATTAATTGACATAAGGCAACGCCGTTATTGATAGGTTTAAATATAGTTAAAATGAAGAATTCAAAATATTAATGTTTAGATCTGATTGCAGCTAGAATAGTTTTTGGCGCTAAGTCTTCCACACGCCAATAGTACAGCTGCTGATCTGCAACTATATTGGCCAAGCGCTCTCCTAGTACCACATACGCAAAATCTGCTAGCTCAAGCGGTTGAATAACTGTCGTCGCTTTATGAGCAGTTGATTCTAGACCTTTCTCTGCCACAGCGCTAACGATGGTTCCCCAATGCTCAAAAGCCGCTCCACTACTGACCACCACGATTGGCTTTGGCCGCTCTGATAATGCTATATCTTGCTTCGAACAAAGCATCAGAAAATCTTGTAGCCATTGCTGATATTGAGCCCTTGCCTCTAGAGGCATCTTACGCTCATACCAAGCAATGCTATCGACATGGACACCGCGTGCCTGTAATGCATCAACCAATAGTCGTCGCCCACCAAGTCCACGCCATACCAACAGCTTATCACCTGCTTGCAAGCTCTCTATTTCAGGCATTGCCAGCATACCTTCATTATTGGCAATTTCAGGCTGTCGCACCTGATATTTTATCTCATCTGCAGGGGTATTATTTAATACGGATGCAGTCACCTCACCAACTGCAATGATATGGCTTGGTGGTTTTAAAGGTGCATCTATTTCATTATTCTTGTCATCTCGTACTTGATGTTCACGCTCTAGCATTTGCCAGGCAGCTAGACCTGCGGTGGCCGCCGTTGGACTGACGATAACAAGTGCCTTATAAGCCCCTGCTAGCCATTGCTGCATCAGCATCATGTCATCATTAGTCGTTTGACGCGATTGTAGCGCCAACATTGGCATCTCAACCACACTCAACCCCACCGCTTGTAAGTGCTGCGTCAGTGGTGTCGACCGCTCTACTGGGCGAGTATTGATGACGACTTGTGGTAGCAACGAATAGTCATCCGTCGCTTGGTCGTTATGCATAGATTTGGCGTACATTGACGATGACATAGATGTACCATGACAAAAGACTGATAAAGTTGGCCTAACCACCAATCAACATCCACAGTGAGGGCGTGATGGTTAAGCCAATAAAAATACTGACGTGTTATTCAGGATGATAAATCGCTGATAAGATGTCACCAGCGCCATCGGCAAGCAGTAAGTTTGCAACATCAATACCAAGCTGATTGGCCTGTATTTCTTGTTTCTCTTGCGTGCCCACTAATGTGACCCGCTTTTCTGCCTTTAGTAACTGGCTACCATCGGCTTGACCTACTCGACCTCGGAGCCACAATACATTGCCATTGTCGTTATTACCGTTATCGCCATTGTCATCGTTATTGGCATCTGTTTCACTAGCCATTTGCAAGACAGCATAGGCCGCAATCGGCACTTGGCAACCACCCTCTAGATGTCGATTTAGCGCTCGCTCTGCAATAAGGCGAATACGAGCTTTATCATCATTAAGCGGGGCCAGTAGCTTTAATACTTCGTCGTCCCCTTCACGGCATTCAATTGCTAGCGCACCTTGCCCAACTGCAGGCAAGCAGGCATCAATCTCAAGCTCGCCGCGTATACGATCATCCAGCTCAATACGCTGTAAGCCACTGGTCGCTAGGATAATAGCATCATACTCGCCCGCATCTAGCTTACCTAACCGAGTGCCGACATTACCGCGCAAGGTTTTGATTTGTAAGTCTGAGCGATAGGCTTTGATCTGACACTGACGGCGCAAACTGGACGTTCCTACTACCGCGCCTTGTGGCAACTCATCGATACTACTATAAGTATTAGAGACAAAAGCATCAGTAGGTGAAGCGCGTTTACAATAGACACCAAGCGTCAACCCTTCAGGCAGCTGCATTGGCACATCCTTTAATGAATGGACTGCAATGTCTGCTTGCTTTTCATACAGTGCTTGCTCAAGCTCTTTGACAAACAAACCCTTGCCACCAATTTTGGCCAACGGTGTATCTAATATTTTGTCACCCTTAGTGACAATTTTGAGTAAGTTAATCGTCAATTCAGGATACATCTCTAATAGCCGTGCACGAATATGCTCAGCTTGCCATAGTGCTAAAGGACTCTGACGTGTAGCGATGTTTAAAGTGGTCAATGCAGGTTGCTGCGAATTGCTCATAAAAGGCCTCAATAAGTTCGGTATTATTTGTTGGTACTGTAATGTCGGGCTGTGCTGTCAGTGCTGCTCGTATCTGTACGGCATAATATCTTTGTAGTATGACACCCGTACTAAACAATGCGGAAACTTGCCACAGACAATGGGCGGTACAAACTATCTATAGATAATAAGTACTGACGCAAAAAAATACCCCTATTTAAGCATAAATAAGGGTTTGATGATATGGGATGATTATTTCGCTATTAAAACAGTAAGTTACATAATTTAAGTTACATACTTTGAATTTTGTCACGTAGTGCAGGCAAGTGGCGACGACTAACGGCTAGCGTCTCATCAATACCTTTAAAACGTATCTGATACTGCCCTGCATCTAACGTTTCTAAGTAATCCAAAAAGCTGAGATTGATAATTGCGTTACGATGCACGCGAAATAGTAGATCTTCAAACTCTTGCTCAAGCTCTTTTAGCGTTTCATCAATCAGTACAATGCCATCTTTGTGGCGTACTTTGACGTACTTTTGATCAGCCGTAAAATAGTAAATATCTTTAAGCTTAATAAGCTCTACGCCTCGGTGAGTACGAGCAGCGATATGTTCGCGTACTGGCCGTGCGGTGGGATCTTCTAGCTTACGAATTTCATTCAACTGAGCAGCATTTAGATTTTTAGCTTTATTCAGCGCTTCTACTAGTTCATCTTTATTAGCAGGCTTCAATAAGTAGCCAATCGCATTGGCTTTTAAAGCAGCAATTGCATAATGATCATAAGCCGTGACAAATATAATCGCTGGTGGGTGATCAAGTTGCGAAAGCTCTTGAGCACAGCGTACACCATCCATTTCAGGCATACGGATATCTAACAATATGATATCTGGCTGCTGCGTTTTAACAGCCATAATGGCTTCTTTACCTGTTGTTGCTTGAGCGACCACTTGATGACCTGACTCTTGTACAATTCGGACCAAACGCTCACGCGCTAGCGGTTCATCATCACAAACTACAATACGCATGCAAACTCCCATCCCTGGACAAACTTAATACTTTCAATAGACATTACAAACATACTATCACTCATTACCATTCGCTTAGCATAAAAATATTTAATAAAACCACAAATAAAAAATTCTATAATAACTGATAAATCAGGGCTAATAATAAATTTAATACGAGGCTATTTTTTGTATCTCGTTTTTCATGTTTATTTATTCACCATCAATAATAATGATTCTTAACCACTACTAAATACAAAGTAAAACAATAATATAGATATACGATGCAATATGTATGCCACGGTTATTTATTTATAAGAAAAATAAAAAATAAGTAATGAAAAAATCATCATAGACTGACGTCTTGTAGCGGATAGTCAATAACAGTAATAATTTGGGTGTTGGTCACTGTGCTTTTAATATCAGCACTTTGACCGAAATAGGAACGCAAACGCTCAGCTTGGATATAAAAACTCATGTTTTGGCGTAAATCATGATTAATGATTAAGGTTTTTTTGGGAAGATCAACACCAATCACAATCATAACCTGATGCTGCTGCCACGTTACTTTAATATTGATACAAATAATTTCAGTGGTCATCTCAACCACATTTAGCAGCATTCGTTCCAATATACTCTGCAGGGTTAAGGCATTGATAACCATGTCATACATAACGTCTTCGTCAGGTAGATCCCATGTCACCTCAAGCTTATCTGCCAAACGGCTAGCTTCAATCGCCAAATAATGCTCACATAGAGCGATTTCTTCTTCAAAGCTAATCTCGCGCGCACCATTAAAGCTAGCACGGAATAGTGCGGAAACGTTCTGTAGCAAGGCAGCCGCTCGTGGCGGGTTGGATTCGATAAGTGACACAAGCGTGTTAATGGTATTAAAGAAAAAATGCGGGGAAAGACGCGCTTTGATGATATCGTTTTGGGCACTTAACTTGTGCTCAAATGACTGCTTAAGCGCATTCATCTCACGATAGCGGCGTAAGAAATACAGCAAAAATATCAAGGCAAAACCACCGGCACTCACGGTATCAATTAATATGTCTGGAATGAACGTCTGATGATTGTACTCGACCCAACCCATATTAATCATAATAAGACTAATCAGCGTCATTGAAATGGCATAGGTAGTCATTAGTATACTGACTACATATACCGTAACTTTGGGGATGCTCATACTTTTAAAGATATGGCGCAGATAGTCAATGATATACAGCGATGGCATGATGCTCAAAATATTTTGGAGTAACCTGCTCGAGAGTTGCATCAAAAAATCTGCCCAAGTGGCGATCTCGTAACGATGCGTCACCGTTACGAATATCGACCAAAAAAAGACATACAACAGCCACTGCCAAACTTTCATGACATCCATGAGCTTGGGCATAAAAAACTCTAAGCGCTCCGCTAGCAAGGCTACCTCATCCTTTGCTATACTCGAGTTCTTATTCTCTTGACTTGTCTTGTACCGATATGAACGCCAATTCTTCAAACCTTAGTAATCCCGAATCAAATGTAACTGCATCTGTCTCTGATTCTAGCACAGATGCCTCTACAACAAATAACAGCCCTACAAGCAGTCAGGGTCAGCAAATGTGGGGTGGTCGCTTTAGTGAAGCGACCGACAGCTTCGTTGCTGCCTTTACCGCATCTGTCGGCTTCGACCAACGTTTTGCGCGTCACGATATTCAGGGCTCAATCGCTCATGCGACCATGCTCAAAGAATGTGACATTCTGACTGCTGACGAAGTGGCCACTATCATCGATGGACTGCAGCAAGTGTTGCGCGAAATTGAAGCCGGTGAGTTCAACTGGTCAATCGCTCTCGAAGACGTACACATGAACGTCGAATCACGTCTGACTGACATTATAGGTGCGGTTGGTAAAAAACTACATACTGGCCGTAGCCGTAATGATCAAGTAGCCACCGATATTCGTCTTTGGTTACGTGAAGAGACGGATAACATCATCGCCTTGCTGGTACGCTTGCAAAGTGGCTTGTTGGATTTGGCTGAACAACATACCAATACGATCATGCCTGGCTTTACTCATTTGCAAACGGCACAGCCCGTCAGCTTTGGTCATCATGTGATGGCATGGTTTGAGATGTTGTATCGCGATACTGAACGTCTAGTCGATGCGCGTCGCCGAATTAATCAGATGCCACTTGGTAGCGCAGCGCTCGCTGGTACAACGTTCCCAATCGATCGTACGATTACCGCTGAGTTGCTTGGCTTTGAAGGTATTTGCCAGAACTCGCTAGATGCCGTTTCTGATCGTGATTTTGCGATTGAGTTTACCTCTGCAGCATCTATTCTCATGATGCATATGTCACGCATGAGTGAAGAGATTATTCTTTGGATGTCAGCGCAGTTTAACTTCGTGCAGATTCCAGATCGCTTCTGTACTGGCTCATCTATCATGCCGCAAAAGAAAAACCCTGATGTGCCTGAATTGGTACGCGGTAAAGCAGCACGTGTCTTTGGTCAACTGATGACACTTCTTAGCCTGATGAAGAGTCAACCACTAGCTTATAACAAAGACAACCAAGAAGACAAAGAGCCACTCTTTGATTGCGTCGATACCCTTACCGGCTGTTTATTGGCTTTTGGTGACATGCTACCGAATATCACTCCTAATAAAGAAAACATGCGTGCTGCCACTATGAAAGGCTACGCGACTGCCACCGACCTTGCAGATTATCTGGTACGCCAAGGCGTTGCGTTCCGTGATGCCCATGAAGTGGTCGGTAATGCAGTTGCTTTGGGTATCAAAGAAGGCGTTGATTTAAGTGATTTATCATTGGCACAGCTACAGCAATTTAGCGATGCTATCGGTGAAGATGTCTTTGATTATCTAACGCTAGAAGGTTCATTGGCAGCCCGTGACCATTTAGGTGGCACTGCGCCGAATCAAGTGAAAAAGGCCGTAATCAATGGCCGTGCTCGTTTAAAAGTTTTTGCTTAAAAGCTACTTTATAACCAAGTAGTTTATTAATTTAATAATTGAAAAACACCCGCTACTTAGGCGAGTGTTTTTGTTACCATAAGCGGGTCACGTTATTTAAATAGCTGTATCTAACACTCAACTATTTAATATAGTCGATTCAATTTAAAAGTAGTACAAGGCAACCGAGTGTAGATGTATAGGTGATACTTCAAGCGAGGTCAATGCTGTCATACTTTTATAGTGGAATGGCTATACGCCCTAACAAAATATATCTATAAAGACCCATACATAATAAGGAACGCCTTATGACTGAGACTTTTAACCCTCAAGCTAACACTGTATTTTGCCGTAAATATAAGCAAGATTTGCCAAAGATGCCGCACCCGCCTTTCCCAAATAAAAAAGGTCAAGAGCTGCAAGAGACCGTCTCTGACAAAGCGTGGAAAGAGTGGATAGAACACCAAACTATGCTGATTAACGAAAACCATTTAAGCATGATGGATCCTGCCGCCAAAAAGTTCTTAACTGAGCAACGTGATAAGTTTTTGGATAATGAAGATTACGAACGTGCGCAAGGTTGGACACCAGAAAGCTAATCTTACCTCGCTTTCTGATAACCATCAAAAAACGCGCTATTTCAATAGCGCGTTTTTTATGATCAAATACTGTTCAAACAGCTTCTATTATTCATCATCACTGTCTGAAGCATCCAGCTCAGAAACTGACATTGGGCTAACTTGGCGCGCCGCCATACGTTCATTGGCTTCTTGTACGGCTTTTTCGACCAGTGTATAGTCAGAATGACGAACATCTTGACCACTGATATAGTTAATCACCAGCTCAGCGACATTCTGTGCATGATCGCCAATACGCTCAAGCGCACGCAATACCCACATAATATTAATCACTTTTGAAACATGGCGTGAGTCTTCCATAATGTAAGTCATCAACGCGCGAATAGCAGATTGGTATTCATCGTTGACCACATTGTCATTACGCATGACCTCAAACGCTTGCTCCGCATTCGATTGACTAAAAGCCTCTAACGAATTGTGTAGCATGAGGCGAACTTGATTACTGAGATGCTGTACTTCTGAGTAGCCGTACGATAACTTACCTTGCGCTGCGATTTTGTTTGCCATTTGGGCGATTTTTACGGCTTCATCACCAATACGTTCCAAGTCAACCACACCTTTGCTGATAGACATGACCAAACGTAAATCACTGGCAGCGGGTTGGCGTTTTGCGACCAATAACAAAATATGCTCGTCTAACTCTACTTCCATTCGGTTGATTTCAAAATCCAGATCGATGACCTCTTGTGCCAATGTCTCATTTTTATCGATGAGTGCATGAATAGATTTGGCAACTTGGTCAGCGGCTCTATCCCCCATGTACAAAAACAACCGAATGGCTTCGTCAAGATCTTGGTCGAAACTTTTAGAGATATGCTTATCACTTTGCATAAGAGGTATTCCCTGAAATCTGTATATTAGTAACGCGATGAGATTTTTAGGTTAAACGAATTGGCTCACGACACATCATCAAACGTATCGAGTATTTTTCGATTATTGATGCTCAATCTTAGCCATAACGACCTGTAATATAGTCTTCTGTCGCTTTTTGCACAGGCTTAGTAAATACTTGGTCCGTCTCACCCATCTCAATCATATCGCCTAAATACATATAAACTGTATAGTCTGATACACGTGCAGCTTGTTGCATATTGTGAGTGACGATAGCGATGGTATAGTCATTTTTTAGGTCTTCAATCAGATCTTCGATTGCACCCGTCGAGATAGGATCTAACGCAGATGTCGGCTCATCGAGTAGTAATACTTCTGGCTTGGTCGCGACACTTCGTGCGATACATAAGCGCTGCTGCTGTCCGCCTGATAAAGACAATCCAGAAGCTTTTAATTTGTCTTTCACTTCTGGCCACAACGCAGATTTTTTGAGTGCCCACTCCACGCGATTGTCTAACTCAGCCTTGCTCAATTTCTCATAGAGGCGTACCCCAAAAGCAACGTTGTCATAAATCGACATTGGGAATGGCGTTGGTTTTTGAAAGACCATACCGACTTGGGCACGTAGCAAATTCACATCGACGTCTTTACCCAATATATTATTGCCATCTAGTTTGATACTTCCTTCAGCACGCATACCTGGATATAGGTCATACATGCGGTTGAAAGTACGTAGTAGCGTAGACTTTCCGCAGCCTGAAGGACCGATAAAAGCAGTCACTTTTTTGTCAGGGATATCAATATTGATGTTTTTTAAAGCTTCAAAATCACCATAGTAAAAACTTAGATCACGAATCTGCATTTTTGCTGGCGGCATGTTTTTTGGGAGATCATGAAGCGTTTGTTTGGTCAGGCTGGCAACATTTGGCTGTTCCATTTGTGTGCTAGTGGACATCGACCTGTTTAGTAGATTGCCTGTTGTCGTATTAAACTTATCAGCAGTCTTTTCTACACGTTTTTTGCTTACGACGTCATTCATAATGTTATCCAACCTAGCTTAATTGATTTCGTATAAGTGTGAGTAAATACTTGGTGTTATGTCATCTGACATCAGGCTTTATTTAACCTGACCTCTACTACCAATGAATCTCGCCAAAATATTTAGCACCAAGACAGAGGTAGTAATAAGGAGCGCTGCTGCCCATGCTAAAGTATGCCAGTTTTCATAAGGACTCATCGCAAACTGGTAGATAGTATTTGGTAAGTTGGCAAGGGGTTGACCCATATCGGTGCTGAAATACTGGTTGTTCAGCGCGGTAAATAGCAATGGTGCCGTCTCACCCGTGATTCTCGCAAAGGCCAATAACACCCCTGTGGTCAGTCCAGCTCTAGCAGCCTTAATCGTTACTTGCGTTACCATCTTCCACTTTGGTGTACCTAGTGCATAGGCTGCTTCACGAATGCTATTAGGAACCAGATTCAGCATATTTTCAGTGGTACGTACGACCACAGGAATAACGATTAGTGCCAATGCCAATGCACCCGCCCAACCAGAAAAGCTTTGACCTTTTACCATTAGCGCATAAATAAATAGACCGATAACAATAGATGGTGCTGACAACAAAATATCATTTAAGAATCGCGTGACCTTGCCAAGCATACTGCCTTGAGAAAACTCGGATAAATAAATACCTGTCATCAACCCGATAGGTGCCCCAATAAACAATCCTGAAAACGCTAACATGACTGAACCGACAATCGCGTTGCGTAAACCGCCTGCACTCATAGGTGGTGGCGTATCAGCAGTAAAGATAGGCAGCTGCACCATGCCTTGGAAGCCTTCAACAAAGAGCGTAAGCAAAATCCAAAACAGCCAAAACAAACCAAAAACCATTGCCGTCATGGCAAACCCAAGGCCTACTTTATTGGCCCAGCGGCGCTTATTATATAAGCTTCTGTTATAGCGCCCTTCAAAACCCGTGTTCAGCGGTGACGGTGCATTGATTGCGTTGGTAGCATTGTTAGAAGGCATAAAATGTGTTTCCCGTATTTTTATCAATACCAATAACCATCGACACTTAACTTATTGATTGCATCGAACTGACTCAATGAAACTGAGGCAATCTAACGACTAACGATTACCTGCTTTTTTGTCCATACTCATGAGCATCAGCTTAGCAAGCGATAATACGATGAAGGTAATGACAAATAAGATTAAGCCCAGATGTAATAAGGAAGCCAAATGTAGCTCACTCGACGCTTCTGCAAATTCATTTGCCAAGGCCGACGTAATCGTAACGCCTGACGTAAAGAGACTTGGACTGATATTAAAGGCATTACCAATCAAGAAAGTTACCGCCATCGTCTCGCCCAATGCACGACCCAATCCCAAGATAACACCGCCTACCACACCTGCTTTGGTATAAGGCAGAATAATCTTGAACATGACTTCCCAAGTCGTCGCACCCATTCCATAAGCGGACTCTTTAAGCAGATCTGGCACGACAGAAAAAACATCACGCATGGTGGCGGCAATGAATGGAATAATCATGATGGCCAATACCAATGAGGCGGTAAACATACCTAGCCCCATTGGTGCACCCGTAAATAGCTTACCGATGATAGGCAGTGGGCCAATGTGCTCAATGAACCATGGCTGAATGTGATCGCCAAAGAAAGGCGCAAATACAAATAATCCCCACATACCGTAAATGATAGAAGGGATACCAGCCAATAGTTCAATGGCAATGCCAAGTGGTTTTTTTAAGAACTTTGGGCACATTTCGGTTAAAAATATGGCAATACCAAAGCTGACTGGAACGGCAATTAAGATAGCGATAAATGACGTCACCAACGTGCCGTAAATAGGCGCTAATGCACCGTACTCATTAGCAACTGTATCCCAGTTATTACTGGTATAAAAGCCCAAACCAAATGCTTGAATGCTCGGCCATGCGCCGACGATTAAAGAAACTAAAATACCACCTAAAGACATTAGGACAAGAATGGCAAAAGCTTTGGTTGCATTAACAAACAAAAAATCGTAACGTTTTTGTTTAGCCAATTGGGACCTTAAATCATTCATAAGTGTCTCAGCATTGAATAGGGTTGAGTCAAAATATTAGAAATCTTTATTGGGTTTTATCACAGCAAGCTTAGGATCAAACTTACTGTGATAAAACCTCTCAAATAACTACCGGAGAATAGTTATTCGAGAGGGTAACTCTTAAAGCGTATTCAGTAGATAACCGTTACTGAGCTGGCTTGTAGACTGGTTGTCCATCACTGCCTTTCACGTCATTCCATTTGGCTTTGAATAAGGCAACAGCCGTATCAGAGAATGGAACGTAATCTAGTGCCATGGCATCATCGTCACCTTGGGTATAGGCCCAATCAAAGAAGTTCAACACGCCAGCTACTTGCTGCGGATTTTCTGGTTGCTTGTGTACTAAGATAAAGGTTGCAGCAGCGATAGGCCATGCTTGCTCAGTCTCAGAGTTGGTGATAACTTTATAGAAGCCTTCTTGCTGTGACCAATCGATGTCACCAGCCGCTGCAAAGGTTTCCGCAGAAGGTTGCACAAAGTTACCGGCAGCATTTTTCAGCGCTGTGTGTGACATTTTGTTTTGCTTGGCATAAGCATACTCAACGTAGCCGATAGAGTTTTTCATACGGTTTACGTAGCTTGATACGCCTTCGTTACCTTTACCGCCTGCACCGGTAGCAGAGGTTGGCCATTTCACAGTCTTATCAACACCGACACTGTCTTTCCAATCTGTTGAAACTTTTGCCAAATAATCAGTAAAGTTAAACGTTGTTCCTGAACCATCTGAGCGGAATACTGTAGTGATAGCTGCATCAGGCAAGGTCAAATCTGGGTTCATTGCTTTGATAGCCGGATCATTCCAGTTGCTAATTTTGCCCAAATAGATGTCTGCTAACGTTGTACCGTCTAACTGTAATTGACCAGGTTCAACACCATCGATGTTTACGATAGGTACGACACCACCGATAACCGTTGGGAACTGAATCAAACCTGCTTCGTCTAACTCTTCAGGCGTCATCGGTGCATCAGAAGCGCCGAAATCGACAGTTTTTGATTGAATCTGTTTGATACCACCAGATGAACCAATTGATTGGTAATTAACTTGACCGCCAGTCGCACCATTGTAGTCGTAAGACCATTTGGCATAGATAGGCTGCGGGAACGATGCGCCTGCACCCGTGATATTCATTGCGATATTCTCAGCAGATTTAAAACCTGTATCAGCAGAAGGCGTGCCTTGAGTCTGAGTGGTTGTTTCAGCCGTGGTGGCAGCGCTACTGGTAGTATCAGCAGCTGGCTCTGCCGTATCTGTTGACTTATTACACGCCGTAAGTACTAATGTACAACTGACGGCCACTGCTAATAACGAATAACGCATATAAGACTCCTAAAGTTTAACAACGATACAAAAAAGCATTGTTTGTGATATGCGTGCTATCTTGACAAGTTTTTATGACAGTTTAATGACAGCTGTCACAATCTTTCATTCGCTTTACATAATATTTAGGTAACCTACTTACAGCCTAGTAGTACCAATTGGTTGCTCCTGTTAATATTAAAATCATCTATCCACAAAGATATTGAACGGCGAGCGTAATACAGAAGCTGTGCCTCCAAATATCATTAGCCGTCTGTGATTATTTTTGTTAGTATGAAGAAGATTCACAACACTGACAGACTCGGGGTGCGATGTATTATTGGCCTGATTTATTGAACTTGCGTTATTAAATCAGTCGCCCTAATACATTCGCTGAGAGATCACCCGCCGAACCTGATGCGGTTAGTACCGACGCAGGGAAGTCTTAAGCACTTTGTTATTTATAGCAAGGGACGTGCAGAAATGCCTTTTTATCTTCATTACTATCTTAGTGTGCGTGATGTACTACTAAATAGTGAAGAATGATACAAAGCTGCGTCCAACGTTTGATGAGCATTATTCACGACTAAAACTGAATGTTATAGTCGTGAATAATGCTCACGAGCTGAACTTGCCCAAATTACAAATGCTACCCCCGCAGCTACTGGCGGTGTTGCTTTTATTCAAAACCAACACGCTAGGACAGCATATGACAACTTCTAATGTACAAGCAGCCCCTTCCAATACACAAGCAGCCAAGACTCATATCCCAGCTGATGATACCCTTTTGGCTTCAGAGCCAGTGCAAACGACCAACAGTAAAGCCGATAAAAAAGCAGATGCCCTAAAAACACCTGCTCACCGCACAGCCAGTGATGCACGATTCGAAGAAGACGCTCGCGACTTACACCGTATACTCCCCGCCTCTCGTAAAGTCTATATCGAAGGCTCACGCCCTGATATTCAAGTACCCATGCGCGAAATCACCCTTGACCCTACTCCTATACAGGGCGTCGATGAAGCCGATTGGGAGCAAAACCCACCTTTTTATGTGTATGACACGTCAGGCGTTTATACCGATCCCAACGTCGAGATTGATTTGACGAAAGGTTTGCCAAAGCTGCGTGAAGGCTGGATTGCTGAGCGTGGGGATACCGAACAATTAAGTGGATTGTCTAGTTCATACGGACAGGCACGCGCCCGCGATATCAGTACTGCCAACCTTAGATTTGCTCATATCGACAAACCTCGCCGTGCCAAAGATGTCGATGGAAAAACAGGCAACGTCACGCAAATGTATTACGCACGTCGCGGCATTATCACTCCAGAAATGGAATATATCGCCATTCGCGAAACACAAAAGCAGCATGAACTGACCGATATGCGTCAGCACGATGGTGAGAACTTTGGTGCTAACACGCCGACGGTTATCACCCCTGAATTTGTGCGTAGCGAAGTAGCGGCAGGTCGCGCGATTATTCCAAATAACATCAACCACCCAGAATCTGAGCCGATGATTATCGGACGCAACTTTTTGGTAAAAATTAATGCCAATATCGGTAACTCAGCACTGGGTTCTTCTATTGATGAAGAAGTGTCTAAAATGACATGGGCCACACGTTGGGGTGCGGATAACATCATGGATTTATCGACTGGCAACCATATTCACGAAACCCGTGAATGGTTGATTCGTAACTCGCCAGTACCGATTGGCACCGTACCAATTTATCAAGCATTAGAAAAAGTCGACGGCGTGGCAGAAGACCTCACGTGGGAAATCTTCCGCGACACTCTTATTGAGCAAGCAGAACAAGGCGTCGATTACTTCACTATCCATGCAGGCGTACTACTACGCTATGTGCCACTCACTGCCAATCGCTTGACGGGTATCGTCTCACGTGGTGGCTCTATCATGGCGCAGTGGTGTCTTGCCCATCATAAAGAAAGCTTTTTATATACGCATTTTGAAGACATTTGCGAAATCATGAAGCAGTACGATGTGGCCTTTAGCTTAGGTGATGGCTTACGTCCAGGCTGCTTACAAGATGCCAATGATGAAGCACAATTTGGCGAGCTACGTACCCTTGGTGAGCTGACACAGGTCGCGTGGAAGCATGACGTACAAGTAATGATTGAAGGCCCTGGCCACGTGGCGATGAACCGTATTAAAGAAAATATGGATTTGCAGCTTGAAATATGCGCAGACGCCCCATTTTATACGTTAGGGCCATTGACCACTGATATTGCACCGGGCTATGACCATATTACGAGCGCTATTGGTGCGGCGATGATTGGCTGGTTTGGTACTGCCATGCTCTGCTATGTCACACCAAAAGAGCATTTGGGTCTACCAAATAAAAAAGACGTCAAAGACGGCATCATTACTTACAAAATCGCGGCTCACGCAGCGGATCTAGCCAAAGGGCATCCAGGTGCGCAATCTCGTGATAATGCGTTATCCAAAGCCCGTTTTGAATTCCGCTGGGACGATCAGTTCAATCTGGCGCTCGACCCTGATACCGCCCGTGAGTTCCATGATGAAACATTGCCAAAAGACGCTCACAAGTCAGCGCACTTTTGCTCTATGTGTGGGCCGAAATTCTGCTCAATGAAAATCACTCAAAATGTGCGTGAGTATGCAGCAGGTTTGGATAAAGCTGCCGCGGATAAAAAGGTAACCCCGCAAACGGGTGACCTGACTGATGCAGGTCATCTGATTAAAGAAGTGGATACTGAGCTGGTTCGTCAAGTTGGTTAAGCCAGTTTAGATGAGATCCATAAAGGTATGACAGAGATGACTGAAAAGTATAATAGTGAAGGACGTCAGTTGTATAAAGAGGTATAAGCCTAACCAAAAATATATTTAGATGGTCACACATAAGCTCTGCAACAGTATTAATATGTTGCAGAGCTTTTTGCGATCTTATATTGAGCAATGATATTACAATGTCTGAAATACAGTTATGTGAGACCGATACTACCTTAAAAATATTTTATAAAATATTAAATATTCGAATAAATAGAAATAGACATTATCAATATAAAGAGTAATATACCTGTAAGAAAATTTAACATTTTTGCTAATTAAAAATCAAGGTAAAGGTATGAATCATATTTATCGTGTTGTCTTTAATCATTCTTTAGGTGTCTATCAGTGCGTGTCTGAAATTGCCAAAACTTGTGGCAAGTCTTCTGGTAAATCATCAAAGATTGCTGCAAGAAATGGCTTTACTTTACGCGCATTATCAACTGCTCTGTTTAGCGTCCTCGGACTGAGTATAGCCAGTGTGACTCATGCCATCACCTATGACAATGGCGCAGTAAACATTGTGGGCAATGGGTATAATATCGTTGACGATATCGTGAAAAATGACAGCACCATTCTGAAGAATAATGATGATGATGTGACTACCAATTATTCTATGCAGATGAGTGGTGATCAAGAGGTACCTTCACGTCTTCTGATTACAGACAAAGGAGTAGTACAGACTGACCAGTTCCAGATCAGTAACAATGCATTAATAGATATTGAAGCTGGAGGACGTTTAGAAGCTAACGATATATATACAAATGGCTACTACAGCCCAGTTAGCCAACAAATATCTAGTGATATTAAAATTGATATCAATGGGTCAGGTTCATTACTAAAGGCTCGAGACTATCTAGATATATACTCTCGAAATGCAGGAACAACCACACTTACCGTAGAAAATGGTGGTACGGCCGAAGCAAGCTCTCTAGATATGTACTCATATATTGATGACAATCAGGGCACTCAACTAGCAACAGGTGGTAAGTCTAGTGTTTATGTCAACGGTTTAGACTCATCACTTAAGATCCAAGATCAGTCATATATTGTCTCTCGAGGTTCAACCAGCACACTTACCGTAGAAAACGGTGGTACAGTCGAGATGGGTAATTTAGATGTACTCGCATTTAGTGATATAAACTCTAATACCTCTAGCAATAGTATCGTGAATGTAAGCGGTAATGGAACCTCATTGAGTGCAAATAATTTGTACACTAGTGACATTTACTTTGACAGTGTTAATAATAGTAATAATGTTATTAACATTAATATTAATAACGAAGCTATTTTAAATACTACCAATACATATACTGTTTCACCTATTAGTGTAGATACAAAAGTATTATTGGCAAGTGGTGCACAGTGGAATAACGAAGAAGCCTTATATATTGGTATTTCTGATTCTCGGTATGGCAATCCTACTCCTGAAACGGAGCTTAAAACTGCATTTTTAGAGATAGATGGAAAAGATACCAAAGTATCTACAATGGATCTTTTCGTAGGGGCTGCTGCTAGAGGTAAAGGTCAAGTTGATGTTACCGATCAGGGCACACTAGAAGTGACTCGTCAGTTGCAGCTAGGCGGCTCTGATACTGAAGGCGCAAATGCAGTAGGTGAGTTGACAGTAGATAATGCTACTTTGATCGCGCCCATCACTGTTGTAGGTGCTTTTGGCAGTGGTACATTAAACATTGTTAACAACGGTGTTGTCCAGACTCAAAATATTGAAAGATTTGAGAACTCTGCAAAATCGGAAGTCAACTTTGATAACGGTATTTTGCAGCTAACAGAATTTCAAGGGTTATTGTTTAATAAGTTTACTGGTGACAACCTCATTAATTTAGGCGCAGGCGGTGGTACGATTGATACTGCTGGATTTAACGCGCGCTTATTTGAAGACACCACTTTAGCAGGTAATGGCGCGGTCATTACAGGTAGTGGAGACTTCACCAAAGCAGGTACTGGCTTACTTGCTATGTCCACTACTGCAAAGCAGTGGACAGGTGCTACTAACATCAAACAAGGTACACTTAGTCTAGACGGCGACTACACCATGCGTGATGGTGAAATACTAGGTATTAGCTTAAATAGTCTTAATGACTATGGTCAACTAGTTGTGACAGGTGCTGCTGACATTAGTCAGGGTCAGTTGCAAGTCAATGCATCAGAAGCTGTGACAAAAATGACTGGTAGTAATGAGTGGGCAGATATTATTAGCGCAAGCAGTCGTACTGGTGAATTCACTACTATCAATGATAACAGTCCATTGGTGAGCTTTGAAGCAGATTATAGCGATGCTAAGACCGTAAATCTCAAAATGATAGTACCTGTTGTCGTTGAACCACCTGTTGTCGTTGAACCACCTGTTGTCGTTGAACCACCTGTTGTCGTTGAACCACCTGTTGTCGTTGAACCACCTGTTGTCGTTGAACCACCTGTTGTCGTTGAACCACCTGTTGTCGTTGAACCACCTGTTGATACTAGCTTCTCTCAGTCAGTGTCAAGTCAATCTAAACGAAATGATTTAGGTATTGCTTATGTCTTAGATAAAGCCATTCAGGATCGTGTGACAAACGGCGATAATGCGTTGGCTGATAGTTTGATTAGCTCGACCCTCAACTTCAATCAGTCTCAGCTTGCGACAGCTACCAACCAGTTACAGCCATTATTTATGGGCGCGACCAACCGTATCATTACTGATGCTAACTATGCAGTATCTGATGCTATTCAGGAACATAGCCAGATTGTTGCTCAACGTAACCTTTGGGCTCAACTAATTGGTAATAACGGTAGCCATGATTCAAAAGACGGCGTTACTGGTTATGATGCTGAAACATACGGTGCTATTGTAGGATTAGACGCCCCTGTTAATAGTGATCTTAATCTAGGCATTGCGTTCTCTTATATCAAGAGCGATGCTGATACCGATGGCACCAGTCTTGATCAGGAGCTAACAGCCAAGAACTGGCAAGTGCTTGGCTACGGCAACTATGCCGTAAGCGATGCGACTGATCTAAATTTCCATGCAGGTCTAGGTAAGAGCGATGTCAAAGGTGAACGTCGCATGACCATACTAACAGATGCTGTTGCACAATCTGATTATTCTGTCGATACCTTACAGGCAGGATTAGGAGTGGCGCATCGTATCGGTACTGAGCCGCGTAACTTAACCCCATTTGCACAAGTTAGCTATGCTCAAGCTGAGAGTGATGGCTACCGTGAAACTGGTGCTGGCGTTTATAACTTAGACGTTAGTGAAAATACTTATGAGTCTATGCGTTGGACAGCAGGTCTACGTTTATCACAAGCCTTAACACCGACACTTGCTGTCACCGGTCAATTAGCAGCAGCGATTGAGAATGGTGATAAATACTCTGATGTTAGTGCTAGCTTCGTTGGTATGCCTAATGACAAGTTTACGACCATTGGACAAGAGGTTGGGCGTGAAATCGGCATCGCCGGTATCGGTCTTAGCTATACGCCGATGGCTAATATGAAGATATCAGCAGGCTATCGTGGAGAATGGCGTGATAATTATGACGACCACGGCGCGAGCATCGCTTTACAAACAACCTTTTAACCGTTAATACCCTATAAAAAAAGCTTGAATCTAATTATCTTAGGTTCAAGCTTTTTTTATATTCTTCCTTTTAATCTCTATAAAAGCCACAAAGCTAATTACCAGATAGATAGGTGTCAACACTATATAACCTAATGGCAGGACCCAAATAGAGAATAAAGCTCGACTTTCTCCCGTTGCACCTTTACCAATGACTATATCCGTTACCAGTAGAAAGATATAGTAGGCTATCAAACTAAGAAAAGGGACTAGGAATCCGCCGGTCAGTATAACCACCCAACGATTCTCAGGCTGAGTTTCTTCACATCGACTCATCATGCGTAAATGTAATATACCTAGCACAAACAACGCAATGAAAGCTATAAATGGCGAGACCGCCGTTAAAACCTTAGCCGATGGACTCAGTGGTTTCTGAATAATAAAATCAATCTCTTTCGCCAGATTATCATTGAAATGTAATGGTTGATTCACAGATAATGCCGCTTTTTCATTATCGATATTGACAGTGACATGGTCAGTATCACCATCAAAATTTAGAGTGACCGTTGAACCTTGAAATAGCTGGCTCTGTGTATCACTCTGCTGCATATACTTTAAGCTATATGAGTAGGTATGTCTTGCCGTCCAATCACTACCATAATAGTGTGGATGGGCATCATAAGTAGCTATAATAGTGTGCAACCCTTGTGATAAATTTGCGTTGATATATTTAGATTCTGCTCTAAACGTTTGACCGTCTGTATCTGTAGGCAAGTAATAAAAGTCAGCCGTATCAAGCACAGTATCATCTTCCGCAAGTACTTCAACAGGCACTGATTGACCATCTATAGAGATTTCGAAATCACCACTTTGCTCAAAACTATCCAAACCATCAAACACTAATGGGAATCGAAGACCTTCATGATTATTATATAGCTCATAGGTTACCGTATAATTATCAGCGTCTTCTATAACGTTGATGTCAACTGACTCTGATATGACGTCAATACTCTTATTGAAATAAGCAGCACTTGCCCAAGTTCCTGAATAGGTGACTGATTCCATAGCTTCGCTAGAAACAGTCCAACTTAGTAACAACACCCCTATGATAGTAAATCGAAACACAATATCTCCAAGCCTTATCAAAAATAAACACAAGTTTACTATTTACTGATAAAAAAAACTATAAAAAAAATCCCAGTAAACATGACATTTACTGGGATTACAAATTCGATTCTAGTTTTTAAACTCTAACCCTTCGACGCCTCATAAATCTCTTCGATTGACGCATTAATGACACTGGCAAACGCTTCATCACTTTGCTGCTTACTCAAGCCTTCAGTAAAGGCACGTGAGAAGCTCGCAATCATACCTGGGTTTTGCTTAAGCTTATCACAAGCATCACTACGGCTATAACCACCCGACAACGCAACGACTTTTAATACTTTTGGATGATCGATCAGCTCTTGATAGAAACCCGCTTCTTCTGGTAATGTCAGCTTAAGCATGACTTGCTGCTCGTCGTTCAAACGATCTAGATTATGCAAAATACTGGTCTTCAATATGACTTCGCATTCATGCTTTTTGCTACTGTTAATATCCACTTCAGGCTCAACAATTGGCATCAAGCCTTTTGAAATAATTTGCTTTGCGACATCAAACTGCTGCTGTACAACCAGCTCGATACCATCCACATTTGGCTCGTAGATGACTGAGCGCATCTTAGTACCAAATACGGGATATTTTTTTGCTTTGTCTAATAATAGGTCTAAGTTCGGCATTGGCTTCATAACTTGTACGCCATTCATTTGCTCAGCCAGACCTTTATCTACCTTCAAAAATGGCACGATATTCTTATCTTCCCACAGATAGTTGGCCGTTGACTTGCCATTGACCTCACGCTCCATAGTATCTTCGAATAAAATCGCGCCAAGGACACGCTCATTATCAAAAGCGGTGCAAGTCATCATACGGGCACGCATCTCATGTACTAAGTCGAACATGGCTTCGTCATTGTCATAATCATCACTTATGACACCATAGTTTTCTAGCGCCTTTGGTGTGCTACCACCACTTTGATCAAGTGCTGCGATGAAACCTGAACTGGTTTTTACACGCTGTAATTGTTTTTCGTATTCCATTGAGAGTGCATCCTATTTTTATTGAATAAGGTCAAGTGTCATAAAAACAACTGCTTTTTGTCAACTTATATCAGTTTTGCTGTTTGTAGACAACCTTAACATAAGACGCTGTGTACGCCTATATCTGATAGGTTAACGCTTTCATAAGGTCGTCACAACACTCTCGTCTTTAGAATAAATCATTATGCTAAAAACAGTAGCGCCACGCAGCAAATCGCTAATGATAAACCCAATACATTAATACGATTAAGATGTTCCTTAAAGACCCCAACACCGATTAAAGTAGCAACTGCGATAACGCCAACATTCATACCAGTAAAGACGATACTAGGAGAGTCATGCATTACTTGATGTGCCCGTACGTAGGCATAGATATTACCCGTATTAAGCGCACCTAATAGCAGTCCTGCCGCAAGCGCATTTCCTTGCCAGCGCACACGAGTAACCAGTAAATAAATCAGCAGTAAGAAACCTGCTAACCCAAAGCTGACAAATAGCGTGAGTGGAAAAGCAGTACCTTGTTTGGCGACCTGTTTGAATAAGATATCAATAATGCCATAGCCTGCCCATACACCAAACAACCAAAGTGGCGTGCGTTTGGCCTGCTGACTAATCTCAGCATGCTGTGGACGATAGACCAAAGCCGCTAATGCCAGAAATCCTAATGCCAATCCCAATATATGCGTACCCGTGATCAGCTCACCAAACAATAAGAAAGAGGCCACGATAGGAATGATTAATGACAGACGTTGTGCCGCATCGGTCGCGACCATACCCACCGATTCAATTGCGCGGCCAAGTATAATGAACACGGCGGGCAGCATTACACCGAGAGCGACAATTACACCCCACGCACTACCAAGGGCACTCATCCCACTTATATCTGGTTTTAACAAAAGCCAAGTCAATAGACAAGCTACTGGATAACCAGCAACGATGGTCTGACGTATGTCTATGTTTTTTTGTCGTAATATCTTTAATAACACTGAAACAGCGACGCTACAAAGCACCGCTATCGTTAAGTACACCATGAGCTTTTACCTTGTTAAACGACAATTTTTGCGTGATGACTTTTCAAAAAACTAGAAAGTTCAAAAAAACAGCAAATTCAAAAGCTAGAAAGTTTGCATATGCAATTTTAACTGCTAAAAAGAGTGAAATCATAACATGTAACAAAATATTTTTTCGTGCCTATCAATTTGATGACTGCTATCTTACTAATAGCCAATTGACCTATACCGTTCAAATTACAATTAGCATGCAGGTCTAATTGTGAAGTTTGCTAAAATAGCGAGCAATCCTAATAACTAAAGTAAAGATTCAAAATAACGAGTGATATCGTTGATTTTGGCGTACTGCTATTGATGTTTTATGACTACCTATGAATACTCTATTTCGCTTTTTTGAAAACCGCCTGCCTGCTTTCCCCGATTCTCCTATGCCGCTGCCTTCACCTCGTGATGGCATGCTCAAATTCTTATGGGTGTGTACCAAAGGTCTACGCGGTTGGCTACTGCTATTTATGCTGTTGTCAGCAGGTATTGGTATTTATGAAGCGATGCTGTTTGCTTGGATTGGTAATATCGTCGACTGGCTCGGCGTGTATACCCCGCAGAATTTATGGTTAGAAAAAGGCGATATGCTGCTGATGATGCTAGCAGTCATGATAGTCAGCCCATTATGGATTGCCTTATCATCGTTCATTCATTTTCAGACCTTGCAAGGTGTGTTCCCTATGCAAATGCGCTGGCGTTTTCATCAGCGTATGCTTGGACAATCGATGCAGTTTTATCAAGATGAGTTTTCAGGACGTGTCTCAGCAAAGGTCATGCAAACGGCACTAGCCGTACGTGATACCGTCATGACCGTTACCGACATGTTCATGTATGTCTCTGTCTACTTTATCACCTCAGGTATTATTTTATTCAACTTAGACAGCTTACTATTAATTCCATTTATCATCTGGTTCGTCTTGGTTGCTCTGAGCATTTGGTACTTTATTCCTAAATTAAAACACACTGCTATTGTTCAGGCAGATGCCCGTGCATTGATGGTTGGACGCATTACTGATGCTTATGCCAATATCATGACCGTCAAGCTATTTAGCCATTCGCGCCGTGAGCTTGGTTATGCTAAGAATGCCATGGGTCAGTTTTTGGGCACTGTCCATGCACAGATGCGCTGGGTCAGTTATCTAGAAGTCTCGACTCACCTTATCAGTGTTATCTTAGTCAGTAGCACTGCGGGTATTGGTCTATATCTATGGCAGCAAGGGGATGTCGGTGTGGGCGCGTTTGCTGCTGCAACAGCGATGGCACTACGTTTGAATGGTCTGACACGTTGGATTATGTGGCAAACTGCCAGTTTATTTGAAAGTATCGGTACGGTACAAGATGGCATGCGCACACTGTCGGCCCCACAAACCATTGTCGATCAGCCAAGCGCACCTACCTTAGACGTATCTAAAGGCCGTATCGTCTTCGATGACGTAGATTTTAGCTATGAAAGTAATAACAATACCGATGATATTGAAAGCAACAATGTAGACGAAGCAAAGTTACCAGCAACGTCTACTATCAAGCTCCTTGATAACTTTTATTTGGACATCGCGCCAGGTGAAAAGATAGGTTTGGTTGGCCGCTCGGGGGCAGGTAAATCAACGTTGGTGAATTTACTGTTGCGCTTTTTTGATGTTGATAGCGGTAAAATCCTGATCGATGGTCAAGCGATTGATGCGGTTACCCAAGAATCTTTACGTCAACAAATCGGCATGGTCACCCAAGACACTTCTTTATTACATCGTACTGTACGTGAAAACATCGCTTACGGCCGCCCTGATGCGACCGATGAAGAAATCATTACGGCTACCAAGCAAGCCCAAGCGTGGGACTTCATCAAAGACTTGTATGATGATAAAGGCAATATCGGTCTTGATACCCAAGTCGGTGAACGTGGTGTGAAACTCTCTGGCGGACAACGTCAACGTATTGCCATCTCACGTGTTATGCTAAAAAACGCGCCGATTTTACTATTAGACGAAGCAACCAGTGCACTTGACTCTGAGATTGAATTTGCCATTACCGAAAGCTTGAATGACATTATGACAGGCAAAACGGTCATTGCCATTGCCCATCGCCTCTCTACCATTGCCGCACTTGATCGACTGGTCGTCATGGATAAAGGTCGAATCATTGAGCAAGGCAGTCATGACGAGCTATTGGCTCTACACGGCGTCTATGCACGGTTGTGGCATCGTCAAAGTGGTGGCTTCTTAGGTGAAGACAGCTAAGGCGTGTCTTCAATTCACTCTATAGTCATCTCAATAGGCTAAAAGTGGTTAATTCTCATTAAAAATCAGACACAAGGAGGTGTTTACCTTATGAAAGCATTTGCAAAAAGTATTAATATTAGTGGAAAACAAGCGCGCTACTATAATCTTAGTCGGCTTGCGCCATCGGTACCATCAAACAATGCCTCACGTGTACCGGCACATTTTTATGGTGGCAATAGCTTCACTGTTGGCACCTATCTACCACTACTAAGTGCTTTGGTAACTGACTTTGATATCAGATCCCTCGCCTTACGCGGCTATTGGTATGACAAACCACAACGTCGTCGTTTGACGCGCGAGCAAGATGCCGAAATACTTATTGAATTCCTAGAAAGAACACAAGACAAACCTATCGTCGGTATTGGTCATTCGCAAGGAGCCACTGCCACTGCAATCGCAGCAGCCAAGCGCCCAGAATTGTTTTCACAGCTATATTTGATAGAGCCTGTGACGTTTACTAAAAGACAAGCCAGACTATATAACCTCTTGCCACGTAGGTTTCTGCTGAACCGTGAGCCTTTTAAAAGCACGCTGGCCAAACAAACCATATGGTCAAGTATCGATGATTATTATGAGCATTTGCGCGCGCAATCTGCCTATCGACGTATCAGCGATGCACACTTACGGATATTCGCTGAGCAAAGCTTAATCAAAAATCCTGATAGCAGCTATACCTTGATATTTGCGCCCGAGCAAGAGCTTGCTAACTATTTTGGTGCCCCTCATATTGACAGCGCACTGAAGCAGCTCAAATGTCCTTATACGCTGATTACTGGCAAGCCTACTTTGTTTATCAATGATAAAGTGCGCAAGCAGTGGCGCAAATTCGTACCGGACAACCGCATAATATCTTTACTAGAATATGGTCACCTGTTGCCGATGGAAGCACCTGAACTATGTGCTCAAATCATCATTGAGAACTATCTAAGTAGCAAATAAGGATTTACGACAACAGACCTATGACTGATCTCTTTGCCCCTGCACCCACGGATAATCTACTACCCTACGATGGTAAGGTGAATGATATAGGTGTGATTATCGACGACGCCGATATTTTGTATAATAACTTACTAACCGACCTCCCTTGGCAAGCGGATATCGTGACATTATTCGGTAAAACCCACGTAACGACTCGACAAATCGTCTGGATGGGAGACAAAGATGCCAACTATCAATACTCAGGGCATACACGGCAGACGGTGCCATGGTCGAACATAGTGTTCCACGTGAAACAACATATTGAGCAGCAGCTATCAAGTATTGGCATTGATGGTAATTTTAATTCTTGTTTACTTAATTACTATCCTTCTGGCTCTGACGGTATGGGCTATCATGCGGATAATGAAAAAGAGCTGGGTGCTCAGCCAGTTATCGCCTCGCTATCTCTTGGTGCAACTCGCAAATTTGTTTTGAAGCATAAAAAAACTCAAGATAAAGTTGAACTTTATCTTGAGTCAGGTCAGTTAGTAGTCATGCATGGTGATACGCAAAAATTTTGGAAACACACCATTCCTAAGACTAAAACGGTCTCAGAAGGACGTATTAGCCTGACATTTCGAAAAATGGCTTTGAGCTAGTCAGCCTTCAAAACTATCTTGCCAAAGGCATCGCCCTTTTGTAGCTCATGGTGAGCGGCAACGACTTCAGACAATGGATATATTTCTTGAATCTTTAGCGTCAGCTTGCCATCAGCGACTTGCTGTAAAACACGCGCCATATCTTCACCATTACGTTGCGACTTATAACCGGCAACGTTTAAGTTTTTCTGACTACCTGCTTCTTTGAGCTTATCTACCCAAATAGTGGGTAATACATAAACATGACCTTCAGGCTTGATCACGCTAAGCGCTCGTATACCTGCATCACCGCCCACCAAATCTAACAGCACATCCGCTTGCAGCTCAGGGAATGCCTCATCCTTAGTATAATCAATCCAGCCAGTCAGCTTAGATACATCTATCAATTCATCAAGCTTGGCGTATTTTTCTGGCGAGCAAATTACCGTCACCTTGATATTATCTTGCGCCACTTTATTCATGAGTAATTGAATCAATAAATGACCGACGCCGCCTGCTGGCGCATTAATAACCACATGCTCATCTGCTTTTATATCTGCAAAATCTACAAACTGTAACGCCGTTTGACCAATACAAGGCAATGCCCCCGCTTGCTCCAACGTGACATTTTCTGGCAATTTTGCAAGCAACTTGGCATCTACTGCCGCATATTGTGCATAGCCGCAACCACTAAAGCTCAAAGCGGCCACTCTATCGCCGATGGCAAACTCGTCGCTATTACTACTGACGACCTCGCCTGCTACATCAAAACCTAAAATCGCAGGTTTATTATTGTCGAACTTTTCTGTCTGGATAGCAGTCGCTCCCCAACCCTTACCTTGACGTGTTTTATAATCGACAGGGTTGATACCAGCGTAGGCAATTTTTATCAATACTTGGTCGTCAGCCAGTTCTGGCATCGCTACATTATCTTGATATTGCATCACCTCAGGCTCGCCAAATTCACGTATGAGTACCGCATGTTGAGTGCTTGGTATTTGATTATTAGACATCGTTATATATCCTTATATGTTATCGGGCTATTTATTCTATACCCATTTTTTGATTGACACTTTATTTGATAAAGGCTGCATTTTATACAATCTTAATTTTATAGAACTTTTCTCATTATTTTTTTAGTACTTTATCGCTGTTTTATAGTAAAGCCAATTCTGCGCTAATCGGCAGATGGTCCGAAAGCGTCGACCAAGGCTTACCAGTGTGTACCCACGCATCTTTTACTTTTAGGTTACGCACATAAATACGGTCTAGGCTGAGTACGGGTAACTTTGCTGGAAATGTAGGCATTAGCTTGCCATGGCAATGTTTAAAGGCTTCGGTCATACCAAGATCATGCGCCAGTTTATCGCAAGACATTTTTTTCCAATCATTAAAATCACCTGCCAAAATCAATGGCTGATCATCAGAAATCTCATGACATATATAGTTAGTAATGGCTTCATACTGCTTAATACGATCACGCTCAAACAGATTTAAATGCGCACATAATACAACGATAGGTCGCTCCCAACCGATAGGCTGTACCTCACAGTGTAAGACACCGCGCTGCTCAAGTTTATTGACGGTAATATTGACATTATGCTTTGGATCTAACGGAAATCGGCTCAATACGGCATTGCCATGATGGCCGTTCTCGTACTCTGAGTTTTTACCATAGCTATTTTGCAGCTGCAAATACTCACCAAACCATTCATGTTGTGATTGGTCAGGGTACTCATTGTATTGCAGGTTGCGCTTGAGGTTCTGCCCTTGCACTTCTTGCAAGCACAGTATATCCGCACCCGCAGCTTCCAGTGCTTTAGCGATACCTTGCATTTTTACTTGGCGGTTCAGTGGTGACATGCCTTTGTGAATATTGTAGCTGGTTAGCACAAAAGAGGTAGTGGTTTTCATTTTATTAGTCATAGACTTAGTATTTATCAAGTAAGGATTGATAGCGCTTCTTCAAAATTTATCGCAAAAATATTTAATAAGGTGAGGTCAAGCACGCATCAATATAAAAAAGCATTGGTTCTTATTGAACCAATGCTTCCATATTATACCTATCCGCCATCAATGGCTAATTCATACATAACTCTCATTGATGGACTGTCTTAGCAGATCAGTAACGGGTTACCAAAGCAATCGGTTGATCAGTACCCATAATATCTTCTGGTAAGAATACAGCTTTACCACCATTGTGAATGACATGTTCAATGATTTCGCCTACTGCATCATCAGTGACACCCTCGGTGGCAGCATCATCTACGATACTCAATGTCTGCGCTTGCTCATCAATTTTAGCAGACTGGATATATCGGCGGCGAACGTAAAGTGTCTCACCCACCCCTTGAAACGCACTACGATAGATTTCTTGTAGGTCAGTCTGCAACATATTGGCACCGCGAGCCTTATCGATCTCACCCATGGCTGCTTGATGTAGTGAGGTTCGATAGCCTTCTACTGCTTCTTGTACACTGTCGATGATATGCTGAGCATGGCCATCTTCTAAGTTAGTTGCATTTGATACTGTGGCAATGATGTTGTCCGGACGGTCGCATACTTCTTTATAATAGCCGATATTTTTGGTATCGCCCACAACCACGAGCGGCATTTTATGTTCGCCCCATAGCTCTTGCACACTCTTATCTACTTGGTTAAAGAACTCTTTTAAATAGCTGCTCTCGTTGTTTGACGAGCGATCTGTGCCGCCATCTCCCGTTGTATATAGGCCATTATTTTCGATTGGGAACGGGATATTATCCATATTGTTTTGCACATCGTCGTCTTTACCTAACTCTCTAATGACTCGATCATTAGATGCTTCGATCAAACGTGCACCATCACGGGTTAACACTACCGTGTAATAATGAACCGCACTTGCCATATCACGCACTAAATCTCGGGTCGCAAAACGATGTGAAATCATAACGCGCTCAGTGGTATCGATCGGCATACGAATCACTTGCACATCTTCAGTACTGGCAAAAATAGCTAAAGTGTCGAGATTTAAGTTATGATTTAGTTCTTTGGTTTTGGCATAAATATTATCTAGAATCGTGGTCGCTGTACGCTTGTCGTATTCATTGGTTAAGCGTTCTTCGACGATTTTTAATTGGTTTTTTAGAGCGATTGGATCTTGATCGTTGGCAGGATGCTCACGATGAGTCTTGACAAAAATACTGACCGCAGGATTGGCATTGGTCTCGCGTAAGCTTTTGAGAGTTGCTTTCATATATTGCTCCTTGTTTTATTATCATTTACTCTTAACGTTGTAGATTTTCTAGGTGTTAGTTATCAATAACCAACCACTTATGCAATGTACGCTTTCAAAACTGATAAAAAATCGAGGCCTTATAAATGCCTGCTTTTATGTGTCAGGAAATTTAATCATATCCTCTTTGATTAGTACTCTATTGCTTTACTTTTGAACCCATACATACGTTCATATCAGTATGGGTAGTCGACATTCCATACATAGAGTCTTCATATCTTACATAGAACCTTAATACCTTAGATATCAATGTATTGACGATTATTTTTTTGTGCTATTACTTTGATGCTAACAGTAAGGCTATCCTATCTATACGACTGATTTGCAATCAAATGATGGTTCTTTGTAAATAGAGCAATCTATATCACTATAGACGTTGAGTTTTTTTGTTCCATATTCCCTGTATATCAACGACGACATTTCCTTACCCTCTATATTATGAGTACTCAGGTTGTATTTTTATCAATCGAACCCATCTTTTATATAACCTACCTATAAAACTGCAAGATACTAAAAATTCAACGCACTGCATTTTTGGTTAATTAATATTTTTATCACATCACACTTAATTAATAATAATTCATTCACTAATATCGGATACCTTTATGACATCTATTTCTTCAGACTTACGGCTTGTCGATTTTGCCACTGCTACGCCGGTCATGTTACAAACCCAAGTTATCAATGCTATCGATAATGCCAATGCATTTTTAGATGCGATGACAGATACCATAGATAATAGTACTTCCGCCCTAGAGGATGTGATGACTTTTGATCATATCAATCTCGCGCTAGATCGCAGTTGGGGTATCCTATCGCATCTTAACAGTGTGATGAGTAATGATGAGATTCGTCATGTACATCATGAACTACTTCCTAAACTATCAGCTTATGGCACTCGTGTAGGACAACATCAACCACTATTTAATCGTTATCAAACGATCGTGAATGACACAGCATTTTTTGCGACGCTTGAGCCTGCAAGATCACGTGCCATTGAGCTTGCGCTACGAAGCTTTGAGTTATCAGGGGTCGCGTTACCTAAAGCTGAACAAGAAAAATTTGCGGCCATTCAAAGCAAACTATCCACCTTATCAGCAACTTTCTCTGATCATGTTTTAGATGCCACACAAGCATTTGCACTGCCTTTACAAGACAATCAGTTAGCAGGTTTGACCGAAAGTGGTTTGGCATTATTGGCAGATGCAGGTGAGCAATATAAAGCCAGTCAGCTTGCCAGCGGTGTACTCACGCAAGCTGATATTGAGACGTTACCAACGCCTTATTATGTGGCAAGTTTAAACATTCCTGTCTATCTCGCTATCATGACCCATGCTGATAATCGCGATTTGCGTGAGACTATGTACCGTGCTTACGTTACTCGTGCGTCTGAATTTGATAAGCATACCAATGCTAAAGGTGAGTCGCTAAACAACGCTGATATCATGAGTCAAATTCTGAGTTTACGTGAGCAAAAGGCAAAGCTATTAGGTTTCGATAATTATGCAGAGGTCTCACTATCGACCAAAATGGCTGACAACGTGGCGGAAGTTGAAGCATTCTTACGTGACCTAGCAGAGCAAGCAACGCCTACCGCTAAGCAAGACCTAGGACAATTGCAGGCATATGCAAAGAACCATAGTATCGATGACCTACAATCATGGGACAGTGCCTATATCGCTGAAAAAGTAAAACAAAGCGAATTCAGCTTATCACAAGAAGAGATACGACCTTACTTTCCATTACCAAAAGTGATTGGCGGACTATTTGCTATCGTTGAGCGCTTGTACGGGATTAAAGTACAAGAGCAGAGTGAGTCTGTGTCACGCTGGCATGATGATGTGCGTTTTTATCAGTTGTTTGATGCTGATAACCACTTACTTGGCGGCTTCTATTTCGATTTGTTTGCACGTAGCGGCAAGCGAGGCGGTGCGTGGATGAATGGTTTTCAGTCGCGTTATACTTATGACGAGCAAGATCACCAACAGTTACCTGTTTGCTTTATGGTCGGTAACTTCACCCCTGCACTTGCGGGCAAGCCAAGCTTATTGACTCATGACGAAGTATTGACCTTATTCCATGAGTTCGGCCATGGCTTGCATCACCTATTAACCCAAGTGACTGTCGGTGATGTCGCAGGTGTCAATGGCGTCGAGTGGGACGCAGTTGAACTACCAAGCCAGTTTATGGAAAACTGGGCATGGGATGCGGAAGGCATTGCGCTAATTAGTAGTCATGTCGAGACTGGCGAACCATTGCCTAAAGATAAACTTGATGCTCTATTGGCTGTCAAAAACTTCCAAAGCGGTATGCAAACACTGCGTCAAATCGAATTCGCCCTGTTTGACCTATTGATTCATGGGCATTCGCCAGCACTTGATTACGATGGTGTTTTAGCAACTCTGAACACAGTGCGCAACGATATCTCTATCATGCAAACGCCAGATTACAACCGCTTTGCCAACGGTTTCAGCCATATATTTGCAGGGGGTTATGCGGCTGGCTATTACTCTTATAAATGGGCGGAGCTGTTATCCGCAGATGCTTTTAGTAAGTTTGAAGAAGACGGTATTTTCAACCCAGCTACAGGTAAAGCTTTCCGCGAATCTATCTTGTCCGTTGGTGGTAGTTTTCCAGCCAAAACCAATTTTGAGAAATTCCGTGGTCGTAGTGCCAGCATCGATGCTTTATTACGTCATAGTGGTTTTGATAGTTCTAAAAATATCAACGCTGCCAATGCTCAAACGACTCACGAGGCGATTTAAATGCGCTACCAATCATCAAGCCCTAAACGCCGATTTTTAGCAGGCGTTCGCTGCCCAAGATGCCAAGCGATAGATGCGGTAGTACAGGTGAATATTGTGACTCCAGCACCTGATGAATACATCGAGTGTACTTTGTGTGGGCACGCAGAGCATCGCCCTGACCCTGATGCAATCAGTGCCAAAAACCACCTAGAGGATCAACTGGCTCGTGATGCAATGGCCACAGGTACGAGTGGTACAGTAAAGTTCAAACCCTAAGTATCTGATACCAAGCGTCAAGTTATAATCGCTACTGGCCTATCTATCAATAGATAGGCTTTTTATTTTGAGTTTGCTATAGTATGGCTATCTATATTTCTAACATAAATCGACTACAATATGAAAAGCCAAAAAATGCGTCCTTTATCAACTAAGTTAACAGAAGAAAGCTCTACCAAACCTTGGAAAAAATGGTTGCTAGCATTGATATTAGCAATGCTATTTATTGGTTACTTGATTTGGAAAAGTGCTTTGTCTGATACCGACTCCACGCTACCAATCACGAAACAAATTGAAGCAACAGAGTCTATTTCTACGCCACTTAATAGTGTGACTGTGACTAGCGATTTGAAAGATACAGATGTACCTGTATCTTCAAATAATCAATCGCTTGATCCCGATGCTATTTTGAGCGCGCCTTTACCAGAAACGGACAGTTTGGCCAAAGAAGAGAGCGATCGTCTCAATGACGAGACTAACCGCTTAATTGAGCAAGAGAAGTTGCTGGCTGAACAGCTGGCCATGAACAAACAGTTGGCTGACATGAAAGCAGAGCAAATTACATTGGTTGAACAGCAGATAGCTCAACTAGAAGCGGGTGATCCTGTTAAGACTGAGGTCAAGTAAATTCATATTTATTATAAAGGGGCTGGCAATGGCGACTCTACAATTAACCCACGCCCCTATTTTCACAAGTAGCGCGCAGCTACTTATCCTGCCAGTTAATACTGCAGGTGTTCTTCTAGATCCCGTACTAACAAAATCTAAAACTTTATTTCCTGATAATTACCAACGTTACTATCGCGCGTGCCGTGATGGCAGTCTAAACGTGGGCAGTTGCATGCTCCATAAGCGCGTACTTGAGCAAGCTGGACTTGGCATAAGTAGTAATGGCAATCAACCAAGCTATATCGCCAACCTTGTTATATCAGACCATCCTTACCACCCAGCACGTATACGTTGGTTGACGGAAGCATTGACTGAGTTTCAGCAGCAGCTCATACCTTTGATACGCTATCAAGGTATCCGTCGGATCGCACTACTTGCACGTCCGCTTATCCATAATAATGCACGGAATAACGATCCTGAAACACAAAATTCAATACACTCACTTCCTTTAGATTGGAATGCGGATATTTTGCCGTTACTGATTCAAAAACTACAAGATTTACCTAAGTTACGTATCGACGTACATGTACCTAGAAATATTGAATTTTAAAATGGAATAAGCCGAAATGGTTAAGACAATATAGCACCAAAAAGCACCATTATTAGCAGTGGTGAGCCTCATTGAGTGAAAAGCTCATACTTGCTCGTTCAACGTTATAACCTCGTCCAATATTATATACTCTAAGAATAATACCCATAAAAAAACCGCCTTGAATACTCATGACGAGTAGCTCAAAGCGGTTTTTTTGTACTAAATTAAACCAAACCAATTGTTAAAAATTAGTTCTGCTCAATACCTTTCATAGTCAGCTTAATGCGACCACGGTTATCAACGTCTTGAACGAAGACTTTAACGATCTGACCTTCTTTCAAATAATCTGATACATTTTCTACTCGCTCTTCTGCGATTTGTGAGATATGTACTAGACCGTCAGTGTTTGGCAATACGTTAACGAACGCTCCGAAGTCAACAATACGAGCAACCGTACCCTCGTAAGTTTTGCCAACTTCAACTTCAGCAGTCAATGCTTCGATTTTACCAATAGCGGCTTTAGTTGCTGCTTTGTTTTCACCAAAGATACGAATCGTGCCACCATCATCGATATCGATAACCGCGCCAGTTTCTTCCGTTAGCTGACGAATCATTGCGCCGCCTTTACCGATTACGTCACGGATTTTATCCGGATTGATTTCGATAACGGCATAGTTAGGTGCATGAGCGTTAATTTCGGTACGGCTCTCAGGCAGTACTTTGTTCATCGCATCTAGGATATGGATACGACCGGCATGGGCCTGCTTAAGCGCTTGCTCCATGATATCAGGCGTAATACCTTCGATTTTGATATCCATCTGCAGCGCAGTAATACCATCTTTAGAACCAGCAACTTTAAAGTCCATATCGCCAAGATGATCTTCATCACCTAAGATATCTGATAATACAGCGAAACGCTCGCCTTCTTTAACCAGACCCATCGCGATACCAGCAACAGGTGCTTTTAGTGGAACACCAGCATCCATCAATGCCAAACTTGCACCACAAACAGACGCCATAGAAGATGAACCATTTGATTCAGTAATCTCTGATACTACACGGATGACATATGGGAAGCGTTCGCTATCTGGAAGCATTGCTTGCACACCGCGACGTGCTAAACGGCCATGACCGATTTCACGACGTTTTGGAATACCTTCACGACCCGTTTCACCTACTGAGAAATGCGGGAAGTTGTAATGCAGCATGAAATGGTCACGGATAGTGCCACCTAGTGAATCAATCATGTTGACGTCGCGACTGTTACCCAATGTGGTCGTAACCAATGCTTGCGTCTCACCACGAGTGAATAGTGCTGAACCATGCGTGAACGGCAATACACCAACCTGTACGTCAAGTGCGCGGACGGTCTCAAGATCACGACCATCGATACGTGGCTTACCTGACAAGATATTGTCACGAACCGTACGATACTTCAGATCGTTATAGATTTCTTTAAGTTCAGTTACAGTATCAGCATAACTTTCTGACTCAGCATCACCAGCAAGCGCATCAATAATTGACTGCTTGATTTCGTCAAGCTTAGCGTAACGTTCTTGCTTGTCTGTAGTAGTGTAAGCGTCTGCAACTTGCTCACCGAACTGCTCTTTCATGCTGCTGGTAAGCACTTGATCGCGTTCAGGGGCACTATACTGTTGCTTAGCAGTACCGATTTCTTCTGCCATTGACGCAATGTTGTCAATAACGATTTGCTGTTGTTGATGACCGTATAATACTGCGCCTAGCATCTGATCTTCTGAAAGCTCTGCTGCTTCAGATTCAACCATCAATACTGCAGACTTCGTACCGGCCACAACCAAATCAAGGTCACTCTCTTTGAGCTGCTCAATTGTTGGGTTCAGTACGTATTCACCATTGATAAAACCAACACGTGCCGCTGCAACTGGACCATTGAATGGCGCATCAGAAATAGCCAATGCTGCTGAAGCACCGATTAGTGCAGCGATATCAGCAGACTGAGTCTTATCTGATGAAACGACTGTCGCAGTGATCTGAATTTCGTTAACATAGCCTTCAGGAAATAGCGGACGAATCGGACGATCGATTAAGCGCGAAGTTAATGTTTCAAACTCGCTTGCACGGCCTTCACGTTTGCCATAAGCACCCGGAATTTTACCCGCTGCATACATTTTTTCTTGATAGTTTACAGTTAGCGGAAAGAAGTTTTGACCTGCTTTGGCTTCTGATTTTACGACTGCTGCAACTAGTACAGTAACGCCGCCCATGTGAACTAAAATAGAGTTTGCCTGACGTGCTACGCGACCAGTTTCGATAACAACTTGCTGGTTACCGTATTGGAATTCACGCTTAATAGTGTTAAACATTGTCATATAATATTCCTAATGTTGACTGACAAAAATAATATCAGCGCTATAAAAATCTGATATCTGTCATTAAAATTCTTTGTATATAACCGTTTATTGACAAGGCCCCTGTTGTAGGATGATGTCAATTAGGGTCAATATCGCTACCTATTTATCTCATATATATGTCTATGATAGACATCGTACGCTTACGTATATTTGGTCGTTCAAATTTGGTTGTACTATAAATACTATCAAAGGCCTTCATACAAAAGGCATCAGTGATCAAAACTACCATACATCATATTTTCTGTGTTCTTTAAGTATTTGTATTTATAGTGGCTAGACTACAGCCAATCACTCTGTAAATAATCGCTATATAGCTAGCAGCCATATGATAAAACTTACTAGGCATTATTTTACAGTGATTTATAGTTATTGACCAATGAATTGCAAAATGGGGCATATCCTGCCAGTTCGCATTTCAATTCTGATTAAACCATCAATGTTATTGCTAATCAGCTATTTATTACTTACTCTCAGATGGCTATATCAGTTAAGACAACAACGCTTAATAGCCCATACTGATAAACATAAAAAAACGGCGTGAAACTATTCCACACCGTTTTTAGAAAAATCTATTTTATCGATATTAGCGAGCAAATGCTAAGCGGCTTAGCAGAACCTTTAAAGTAATGCCACATACGGGCACTTTTTAATTTGGCAGCCACTCGCACTGTTGTCGCTAGATTAACGACGTAGACCTAACTGGCTAATAAGAGTGGTATAACGACCAAGATCTTTACCTTTTAGGTAATCAAGCAATTTACGACGGGTGTTAACCATACGGATAAGACCGCGACGGCTATGATGGTCCGCTTTATGCGCTTTAAAATGGTTCTGTAGATCGTTGATACGAGCACTTAACAAAGCTACTTGAACTTCTGGTGAACCAGTGTCGCTTTCGCCACGTTGGTATTGAGCAATGATTTGTTCGCGATCAGTATTAGTTAGCATAAATATCTCCGGCAATGCTAAAAGCTTAAAAATACACTCGAATTTGAGTCGTTTTAAAAGCAGTAGAATAGTAAATAAAGTAACTTGCACGTCATTCAGGACAACCCTGCATTACTAGAGTTGACCTAGTGTACGACAAGCTCAATTAGTTATAACGATCATTTGTATGAAGCTGCTATGAGACAGTATCCAATATAGCCATCCGTTTTGAATAGTCTGCTGGATATAATATCCCATCTAAACTAAATTTAAATGTGACGCTGATTATAACAAAAAACTGCTGAACTCGCAGCAGTTTTTCACATTAGTTTTACGGCTAAATTAGCTTCTATCGAAAACATCAAACCTAATCATTTACAAACTTAGTCATCTGATAGTGCTATTTATTTCCTAATATCGCTCTCGGTAGCATTACCACCAAGCTCGTCATCTCCGAGCGGTGCCGCCGTAGTGACTTCCGCTAAGCTATCTGGAGCACTATGTTCGCTAGGATTAATCTCTTCTGCAAGCTTTTCAATCTCTTTTTCTTGCTCGTCCATATTGTTCGGTGAATTACTCATATTAGCTCCTGAATTATTATTTTTTTGGACTAACTGCGATTGCACTCATTAATATTGAAACGTGCAAACTATAAATACATTAGTATGGCTCTACTCTAGAAAACGCATCGGACAGATTATTTGTCTTCTTTGGTACTTTCTACATTATCGGCAATACGGTCTGCAGCTGCTTCAGTATCTGCTGAGTGATTGTTTTCAGTCTGACCTTTGAGCGCTGCAGTCGCTGAATCAGAACGTTGTTGCTCAAGTTTGGTATCGTTTGGGTTAGAATTTGACATAATATTTTCCTTAGTTATGGTTATGAATGATTAAAGTATTTTGATGCTTGTTTGACGATTAGATAGCAAGGATTCTAAGATAGTGCTTTATCTATAGCATCAACAAAATTGGTTATATCGTCTGGATTACGCGAGGTGATAAGATTGCCATCAACTTGTACTGTTTTATCTACATAATTTGCGCCAGCATTCTCTAAATCTGTCTGAAGCGTAGGATAAGCAGTCAATGTTTTACCCTTGGCAATACCTATGTTAATGAGTATCCAAGGTGCATGACAGATAACAGCCAACGGCTTATTCGCATCATTGATAGCACTAATTATTCCATGAGCTTCTTTATTGCCTCGGATGGTATCTGCATTCACAGTACCGCCTGGTAGCACTAATGCATCATAATCAGTAACACTAGCTTCATTTGCAAAGATATCAGCGGTGAAAGTATCACCTTTATCGACATCTTGCTTCATCGCTTGGACTTCTTTATCTTCGTTAGTAGTAATAAGAACTGTCTTATAACCTTTGTCTTTCAGTTGATTATTAACCTCTTCATACTCTGCTTGTTCGAAATTATTGTGTAGTAAAAAAGCAATAGTTTTCATAATACTTCCTGTCTTTATATTTGTGATTTTATATAAGAAAATTTATTATTGATTTGCCTATTTTTCTTGTTATTGGTGCCTTTCATTTTTATTGGGCGTCGAGTTATTTTTATTAAGTGTCGAGCCTTAAACCGTAAAACCTTCCTTGTTAGAACTATTCCATACTAGTTTTTTATTATTGTGAGTTTTTATTATTAGCCTGCTTTTTGTTTTTCCTACTTTTTGTTTTTATCGTTTTATTATATTAATTACTTCGTCTGGCTTTCCCTAGCTGACATATCTAATGTACAAAAAAAACAGGTTCCACCATAGGTGAAACCTGCAATAAAATGTGAGGATATGTGATTAGTGTAAACTATTAGTAAGCCATAAAGGCTTTATCGCACTTTCTTTAACAAGAATAAAACTAACGCTGAATTAGTTTTTTTGGCTGTAATCGACCATTTAGACTGACTGCACCTAAACCTAAAAATTGACCGTCTTCGTTTATCAAGCGAATATCCACAGGTATTTCATGCTTCAATGGCTTCATATCAGTAAGCTGCTCGCTATCATCTATCTCAGAAACCGCTTGCTGACGAACAGCTATATCTTGACTAGCCCATGATTCACTATCAATATTGTCGGCTATATAGTCTCTGATATCATCTGTGAGTTGCTCAAACACATTTAAACGTTGACCCATATGTATACGAGTACACTGTTCGGCTGTTAATATCATTTCAGCGTCGATATTGATACAAGCATCCACTGGCATCAGCTGCTCTTGTCGGCCATCTAACGCTTCTAACTCTGGCAAAGTTATCGCATTATCAATGTTAAAATCACCAACTTGCGTACGTCGTAATGCTGTCAAATGCCCTAATGTGCCTAATGCTTTGGCAATGTCTTCACCGAGAACACGTACATAAGTGCCTTTAGTACAAGTCACTGTCAATTGGATCTGCTCATGATCCAGTGCTTTCAAATCAATCGCTTTAATGACGATATCTCTAGGTGCTCGCTCTACTTCAATACCGGCACGGGCATATTCGTAGAGTTTTTTACCGTCTTTTTTTAGCGCAGAATACATTGGAGGTATCTGCTGCTGAGCGCCTGAGAATTGCTGAGCAACTTGCTCTAATAGTGCAGTATCGAATGTTGGAATAGCTGCTTGCTCAACGATTTTGCCATCTGCATCGCCGGTATCGGTCTGACCACCAAGCAAAATAATTGCTTCATAGGATTTGTCAGCATCAAGCTGATAATGACTAAACTTCGTTGCTTCACCCATGCAAATCGGCAATAGACCTGTTGCCATTGGATCAAGCGTACCCGTATGTCCCGCTTTTTTGCTGTCATGATTCGGTGATTTGAATAGATATTTCACCTTTGACACCACTTGCTGTGAGGTCATACCTTTGGGTTTATCTACTAAGATAACCCCTGAGACTTTTATTTTATCAGCTTGCTTGGGCGATGTAGACATAATATAGATTTACTCGTCATTCTCATTTTGTTCTGTCTTAGTGACAGCCTGGCTAATCAGATCCATCATGTAATTACCACGAGCGGTCACTTCATCATAATGAAAACGCAAGCGCGGGGTAGTACGTGTCTTTAGACTATGGCTTAGCTCAGTACGTAAAAAACCCGCTGCTTTATTCAGTACGGTAACGCTCTCTTCGTGATTGGTCTTGGTCATCGCATCATTGAGCCCAGGCTCCATAATAGTGACATAGACATCAGCATACCCTAAATCCGGGCTAACCTTGACACTAGAAATAGTGACAAAACCAGTCAAGCGTGGGTCATTAACTTCATCACGAATAAGAACAGCAAGCTCACGCTGAATTTGATCGGATAAGCGTTGTAAACGTTGGTTCATTTTATTACCTTAATTTGGTAGGGCTTATTTTCATTGATTAGCCCATTTGCTTATTAATACATTTAAGGGCTTATATTTGTTAAAAAAGGCCTAGCAGGATGTACCTGTTAGGCCTAAGTACAGCTAGATATGAAGGGTATACTAATATGCGCAGCGGATTAAGCGTATTGCATTATTAGAAACCTTTATATCGAACAGTGACTTTAGATAGTACGTGCGAACTCTTGGATTTCAAAGACTTCGATCTTATCACCAGCTTCGACATCGTAACCACGTACCGCTAGGCCACATTCCATACCAGTACGTACTTCATTGACGTCTTCTTTGTAACGACGCAATGATTGCAATTGACCAGTAAAGATAACTTGGTCAGCGCGCAATACGCGGATAGGTTTGTTGCGATAGATTGTACCTTCAACCACCATACAACCAGCAGCCGCACCGAACTTACTAGAGCGGAATACTTCGCGAACATCTGCAACACCAAGGATTTTCTCACGATGTTCAGGAGCCAACATACCGCTCATTGCTGCTTTTACATCGTCGATCAAGCCATAAATGACACTATAGTAGCGAATATCCATGTTGGCAGAATCTGATTTACGACGTGCAGTAGCATCCGCACGAACGTTGAAACCTAGTAATACTGCTTCGCTAGACTCTGCAAGTGTTACGTCAGACTCAGAGATAGGACCAACGCCTGAGCTAATCACTCTGACTTTAACTTCGTCAGTTGACAACTCATTTAGTGCAGAAAGCAATGCTTCAAGTGAACCACGAACATCAGTTTTCAAGACGATATTCAAGAATGACACATCGCCTTGTTCCATCTGATCAAACATGCTTTCAAGACGCATGGCGTTTTGACGCTCAAGTTGACGCTCACGCTCACGGTTGGTTCTAAAATCAGCAACTTCACGAGCTTTTTTCTCATCAGTGACAACTAAGAATTCACTACCAGCGGCTGGCGTTTCAGGCAGACCTAAAATCTCTACAGGGATAGAAGGACCGGCTGATTGGATACGTTGACCATGCTCATCTGTTAGCGCACGGACTTTACCATAATGCTCACCAGCTAGAACCAAGTCGCCTTGCTTCAATGTACCTTTTTTAACTAGGACACTCACAACAGGACCACGACCTTTTTCAAGTCTTGATTCAATAACGACACCCTGTGCAGCGCCATCTACAGGTGCTTCTAGTTCCATTAGCTCAGCTTGTAAGCTAATAAACTCTAACAAGTTATCGATACCTTCGCCTGTTTTGGCTGAGATACGTGCCATTGGTGTATCACCACCCCATTCTTCTGATACGACTTCTTTCGTCGTCAATTCATTAAGAACGCGGTCAGGATCAGCGCCTGGCTTATCCATTTTGTTGATAGCAACAATGATCGGCGTACCAGCAGCACGTGCATGATCAATGGCTTCTGCCGTTTGAGGCATCATACCATCGTCAGCTGCAACAACAAGTACAACAATATCAGTCGCTTGAGCACCACGTGAACGCATAGCACTAAAGGCTGCGTGACCTGGTGTGTCAAGGAAGGTAATAACACCGCGCTCGGTTTTTACATGGTAAGCACCGATATGCTGTGTAATACCACCAGCTTCACCATTCGCAACTTTCGTTTCACGAATTTTATCTAATAGTGACGTTTTACCATGGTCAACGTGACCCATGATGGTTACGACTGGTGGACGCGTTTGCACATTGCTACTACGTTCATCAACCGCATACTGTAAGTCATCTTCAACTTTAGTATCACTGACTGGAACTGGGTTGTGACCCATTTCTTCAACAAGTAAACTTGCTGTCGCTTGGTCAATAGTGTCTGACTCACGAGCCATCTCACCCATTTTCATAAGCAGTTTGGTCACTTCGCGAGCTTTAACTGCCATACGCTGAGCAAGATCAGCTACTGTAATTTGCTCACTGATCTCAACGTCATAAACAATTTTTTCAACAGGTTTTTCAAATTTATGCTGTGATGCTTGCGTTGAGCGCAAACCGTTTTTACGGTTTTTGATCTCACGCTCATCTTGATTCTTACGACGACGACCACGAGCACCAGTGCTGCTTGCACCGCGCTTGATTTCGCGACGTTCTTTTTCAAATGATTCTTCTAATGCATCACCGACTAGACCTTCAGCCAATGGCTCATCTTTACGAACTTCAGCAGCAGGCTGATCCGTATATTTACCAGCCATTTTACGCATTTGCTCAAGTGTGCGCTTTTGCGCTTCTTCAGCTTGAACACGGCGTGTTTCTGTTTCGATTTCACGTAAACGTGCTTCTTCTTTTTCACGTGCTTCACGAGCTTTACGCTCTACTGCTGTTTCAACTTTTGGTTTCGTAGCAGCGACTTTTTTCTTCGGTTGTTCTTTAGGCTTGACTTCAACAGTCGTTTTTCCGCCTTTCTTAACAACAACTGACGTTGAAATATCGTCGTTCTTGTCATCAGATTTTTTGCTAGAACCTAAGCTTGCACGCATCGCAGCTAAGGTTGCTGCTTGACGTTCTTCAGATTTTTTCTTAGTAGCAGCACGCTCTTCAGCGTCCTTAGCAGCACGTTCTTGCGACTCAATCATCGCTTGCTCACGCGCAGCCAATTCTTCAGCCATTTTTTCTGGATCAGGCTTTTCGAATACTTTCTTTTTACGCACTTCAACATTGACGCTCTTAGATTTACCTGAAGAGCCAGTCACGCGCGCGGTGCTAGTCGTTTTAGACTTGAGACTAATACGACGCTTCTCTTGCTGACCATGACTTTGCTTTAAATACGTCACCAACTTCTCTTGCTCAACTTCTGAGACTAGGTCATCCTCTGCACGAGCAGGTAGTCCAGCATCTACTAATTGCTGTTTTACAGCACTTGCAGTTTTGCCTACCATATCTGCCAGTTCTTTGACGGTCTTATCTGCCATTTATTATCACCTACTGTCTATTATTTGCTATATGTTCAATTCAGTTGTTGGCTACAAATGATTGGGGTAAGGCTAGTATTTATGTTGCAGTCATACCAGCACTTTATTATCGATAGCATATCACCAAAAGACAGCGATATGCAGTTACCGCTTATTCATTGAACCAAGATTCCCGAGCTTTCATGATGAGTTTTCCTGCGGTTTCAGAGTCTAAACCTTCGATATCTTCGAGATCGAAGACTGCTTGTTCTGCCAAATCATCAACGGTAATGATGTCTTGCTGTGCCATTTTATAAGCCCAACTAACTGTCATACCTTCAAGCTCTTGTAGCTCTTGACTTGGCTCTTTCATGTTCTGTTGTTTGACCAGTTCATCAGCAATGACCACTTCTTTAGCACGCTCTTGAATCATCTCAATCGCGTCATCGTCTAGACCTTCGATATCATAAAAGGTTTCAACTGGTACGTAAGCCACTTCTTCAATACTGGTAAAGCCGATATCGACAAGCGCTTGGGCTAAGTCTTTATCCACTTCTAGGCGTTCATAGAATAATTCGATAAACGCTTTAGATTCGTTTTGTTGACGTTGCTGATACTCTTCTTCTAGCATCATATTAAGCTTATAGCCCGTCAATTCAGATGCCAAACGTACGTTTTGGCCTTGTGAGCCAATAGCACGTGCTAACTGATCGTTGGTGCTAAAGATGATATCAGCAGTCTGAGTATCTTCATCTAAAATAATGCTGCTAACGTCAGCTGGCTCTAAAGAGCTGATGATAAACTGGGCAGGATCATCTGACCAAACCACCACATCAATACGCTCACCATCAAGCTCTTGCTGTACTGCTTGGATACGCGTACCACGCATACCGATACAAGCACCTACAGGGTCGATACGATGATCATTGGTCTTCACTGCTATTTTAGCACGAGTACCTGGCAAACGCGCGACGTTGCGAATTTCAATAATTTGTTCAGCAATCTCAGGTACTTCTTTTTGCATCAATGCTGAAAGCATTTCAGGATGAGTACGAGAGAGTAATAACTGTGCACCGCGGTTTTCACGGTTTACATGATATAAAATAGCGTTGATACGTGATTTGGCACGTAGCTGCTCACGTGGCAACATCTGATCGCGTGACAAGTAACCTTCGGCATTGTCGCCCAAATCGATGATATAGCCATCGCGAGTCTGTTTTTTGACTTCGCCATACATCATTTCACCAATACGTGGCTCAAAAGCATCAGCGACTAACGCGCGCTCAGCTTCACGGATTTTTTGGATAATGACCTGTTTGGCTTGCGTGGCAGCAATACGACCGAATTCAATCGATTCAATCTGCTCTTCTTTTATATCGCCGATTGACCATTCTTCTTGATCAAGATCGGTAATGGCTAGCTGACATGCAGGCATTTCATGGTCTTCATCTGCAACCACTGTCCAATAACGATAAGTATCATAATCGCCCGTTGCACGATCGATGGCAACCCGTACCTCCACTTCTGGCTGTTCGGTGTATACTTTTTTCTTGGTAGATACCACTAAAGCGTCTTCAATCGCTTCAAAGATATCTTCAGGATTTAAGCCCTTTTCATTACTGACAGTTTCTACTACCGTTAAGATTTCACGACTCATGCTATACCTGTCCTATCATTTTTTAATTGACTTAAATTTTATAATTTATGTACTGATATTATATTTTCACCATTAGCTATAAGGCTATTTGGAGATTCAAATCTTGATTTATAATAAGCTGCTCATTAGATCAAACTAGATACATTCATAAGATGAACACTCTAGCTGATTAAGCGTCTTCGTAAATCAAATTGGCTTTGTCTATATTACTCAGTGCAATCTCAAACTGCTGACCATCACTTGATGTCAATTTTAGCGAGGTTGCGTCGATACTGTCTAAAGTACCTGTCGCTTTACGACGCTTTTGATCACCTTCACCAATCGCTTGTATCAAACGTAAGCTGACGGTTTGACCAACATAACCATGCATCTGCTCATCTGAGAAGAATGCGCGATCAAAACCTGGTGAAGAGACTTCTAAGATAAACTCACCGGCAATCGGGTCATGAACCTCAAGAATACCGCTTACCTGATGATTTACTGCAGCACAGTTTTCAATTGTTACTTGTTTATCTTGGGCTTGCTCTTCTGGCAATGCCTCAATATAAATACGCAACAATGAACGGTTACCTTGTGGTGCAAACTCGATACCCCAGAGTGCCACATCGCAAGCAGCGACGGCAGGGGCAATAATGTTGGTCAGTTCTGTAACTTTGGTCGAAAGCTTCATAATCTATTTATCTTTTCCTATTCGCGTATCTATCATACTTAGTAAACCGTATTGAATTTTTCATTCATCTCTTACTTATTAGTAGTATGCACTTATATAGTAGGAGACACGGTCATAATATTGTTTTAAATCACAAGCATATTGTTTATGCGCTATGCCTTTATATAGGGATGAGCATAAAAAACATCAAGCTCAACCAGACAATGCTTTTATTATTCATAAAGCAATACTATCGATAAAAGAGTGAGGAGTATAAAGATAGTGTGCTTAAGGAGCATCACTCTAATAACGGTGAGTCACGACAAGCTACAGTAGATGTTATCGTACTCTATAGAGCTAGAGCTTAACATAAGTAGGATAAAGACCGCGATAATGCTGACAGCCAGATACAAAAAAACCCACAAGCATAATGGTGGGCTAATCGCTACTGACAAATTTAGTGTACAAAACATCAGTATAAAAAGTGGTAGCGGGGGCTGGATTTGAACCAACGACCTTCGGGTTATGAGCCCGACGAGCTACCAGACTGCTCCACCCCGCATCAATCTAGAACGCACATTATAGGTAAGTTTGATAGAAGTGTCAACGTTTATTTTAAAATAATTTCAAATAAAACAATTGATGACTATAAAACATAACCTTACGCTGTGCTGCGTAATAAAACTTGGTGCGATTGGGGGGACTTGAACCCCCACAGCTTGCGCCACCACCCCCTCAAGATGGCGTGTCTACCATTCCACCACAATCGCATTTTACTACTCTGCTCCATCATATCCAGTCTACTATAAAAGATGCTTAAGGTAGGCATCCATAGAGTGGTACTTCTGAAAACAGAAACGCATTGTAAATCTAACGCATCAAAATAGCAAGGGCTGCATGTTTAAAAGATACTTACTGAGGATCTTGAGTCAAAGGACGCGGTGTTTGTGGTACTGAAACGGGCGCATCTAGACGAAACTGATCTTCAGCTTGCTTACGGGCATGAACAGCAAGCGTCATACTAGTGATAAAAAATATCACCGTCAACACAGCGGTAGCGCGCGTCAAAAAGTTGGCAGTGCCCGCTGCACCAAATACGGTACCTGACGAGCCAGCACCAAAAGAAGCTCCTGCGTCTGCCCCTTTACCATGCTGTATCAAAATCAAGCCGATCATGGCAATCGCCACAATAATGTGCAGGGCTAATATAAACGTAAACATGGTGGCCTCTTTTGCCGCATAATGACGACTGATAACGGTAAATAAATCTTAAGTTTAGTAGGACGTATAATCACGCCAAATCGATTATATAAATAAGGCGCATTGTACACGATTGCAAGGGCACTGTTAAACCTACTTTTTCCAACTGATAAAGACACTTTATATACAGATAGTGAGCTTTATATATAAAGGCTACATTAAGGTCTAGGTGCTAGCACGACTAAATGCATTGGCAATCGCCAAAAAACTCTCTGCCTTTAATGAAGCACCGCCAACCAATGCACCATTGATCATAGAGTCGGCAGCAAAGCTATCCGCATTATCGGCATTGACACTACCGCCATATAAAACAGTCATTTCATTCAAACTATCCGTAAAACCTGCCACTGTCTGCTTTATATGCTGATGGGTTTTACTGACCTCCGTCACGGTCGGTATTTTACCCGTACCAATTGCCCAGACAGGCTCGTAAGCAATGATCAGACGATCAGATAATGAAGCAGCTATATCTGGTTGTTGAACCAATAAGTCTTTGATGACGGATAATTGGCCATCGATTACTTCTAGTGTTTGATTTGCATCATATTGCGTTTGGGTTTCACCGATACAAAGTACCACACCTAGGTCTTGCATTAATGCATGAGTCATTTTTTGCAATAAGCACTCATTAGACTCTTGATGATACTGGCGACGCTCAGAATGACCAAGTAATGTCCACATGGCACCTGTGTCAGCCACTTGCTGCGCAGAGCAATCACCTGTATAGGCACCCGTACTCGCACTATGAGCACTAATGTTTTGTGCAGCACACAATATAGACGTACCTTTTAAACGAGTACTGACAGCTGCTAAGTGGATACAGCTCGGTGCCACCATTAAGTTGCAATGACTATTTGAAAGCTCAGTACCAGCCTTTGCCCCATCATCTATTGCTGTCAATAAGCTTTCTAACAACGTATCGACTTCTTGACTCGCGGCTGGATTCTGTTTCCAATTACCTATTACCCAAGCTTTCATACTCATCTACCCTGTCTCATGTATTCCTGCCAATTCGGCTAATATGCGCGCCAGTATAACAAATAATTCCCAAGTGCTATAGTATCCCGCTATCCACAAAGAAACAGGCTATTAAAGCAAATACTAAAATGCCACTATTATAAGTGATGTTTTTTTACGGGCTAGTCGCTTAATAGTCTATATAAAGTTTTTAAACTAAAGTAAAGTTCTATACTATTGTATCTACATGTAAAAGACTATGAATAGTCACCTGATGTATTGAGCCGATGGTGACATACACTATTAAAGACAACTATCTATTAAACCTCTTACAAAAACACCTTTTCATCAATTTTCATTAGCAACAGCCCAAGGGGTAATGATGACTGATAAAATGTGTCTATCAAAGACTATAAATAGTATCTAAATTTCAGGCAAATATACAGAATACTTGGTATCAAGGAGAGGTCGTAATGTCTATCACATCTAATAAGTATGGTGGTTTAGCACATCAGCTAATCAGCGAAGGTATTGTTAGCGAAGCAAACATGAAAACCGCACAGTCTGAGTCGCAACAGCAACAAATAGGGTTAGTATCTTATTTAGTAGAGCACAAACTAGCGGATGCTTATCATCTTGCTAAGATGCTGTCACAAGCATTTGGCGACCCTCTCTTCGACCTTGATGCATTAAATAACGATGTCGTTCCAAAAGATTTAGTAGACGAAAAAATCGTTCGTAAATTTAATGCGCTGCCATTATTTAAAAGAGGTCAACGATTATTTGTCGCGTTGAGTGATCCCACTCGCGTTGATGCTATCGATGCCATTGCTTTTAATTCTCGGCTGTCTATTGAAACCATCGTCGTTGAAGAAGATAAGCTAAAAAAGCGTATTGAAAGCCTTTACGCTGATACCATGCAAAGCTTTGATAGCTTCAATGACAGTGATTTGAACGTTGGATTTGACGATGGTGAAGATGACGAAAGTGAAGGAGAAACCAAGCTTACTGATAGTGTGGATGAAGCGCCTGTTGTAAAGTTTGTCAATAAAATGCTGGTTGACGCGATTCGTATGGGTGCCTCCGACTTACATTTTGAGCCATATGAGAAGACATATCGTGTGCGATTTCGTGTCGATGGTGTGATGCAAAGTATGGCCAACCCTCCCGTGCAGCTAGCGGGTAAGATTGCAGCACGCTTAAAAGTGATGTCGCAAATGGACATCTCAGAGCGACGTATACCGCAAGACGGACGTATTAAACTGAAACTGTCTAAAAACAAGGCGATTGATTTTCGAGTAAACTCTTTACCGACCTTATTTGGCGAAAAAATCGTCTTACGTATTTTAGATCCCTCATCTGCCATGCTTGGTATTGAGGCTTTAGGTTATGAACCCGACCAAAAAGAGATGTTTTTGGAAGCACTGAACAAACCGCAAGGCATGCTACTTATAACGGGGCCAACTGGCTCTGGTAAAACGGTCTCTCTTTATACAGGTATTAATATTTTAAATACTGGGGCGACCAACATCTCCACTGCTGAAGATCCCGTCGAGATTAACCTAGAAGGCATCAATCAGGTCAACGTCAACCCTAAAGTAGGCTTAACTTTTGCCAATGCACTTAAATCTTTTCTACGCCAAGATCCCGATATTGTGATGGTTGGTGAAATTCGTGACCTTGAAACGGCTGAGATTGCAATTAAAGCAGCACAAACGGGCCATATGGTGCTCTCAACCCTGCACACTAACTCAGCACCGGAGACATTAACGCGTTTGCGTAACATGGGTGTGGCTTCATTTAATATCGCGACCTCAGTCAACCTCGTCATCGCCCAGCGATTAGCACGCCGCTTATGTAAAAACTGTAAAAAACCTATCAATATTCCACGGCAAAGCCTGCTCGAACTCGGTTTTACTGATGCAGATTTAGACAATCCGGATAGCGTCATTTATGAGCCAGTTGGCTGTAATGAATGCCGTGAAGGTTACAAAGGCCGTGTGGGTGTTTATGAGGTAATGAAAGTTAGCCCAGATATTTCACGAATTATCATGGAAGATGGCAATGCGATAGACATAAAAGATGCCGCTCTTAAAAATGGTTTTCGAGACCTGCGCCGCTCTGGTATTTTGAAGGTACTACAAGGCGTAACCAGTATTCAAGAAATGATGCGTGTTACCTCAGAGTAGCTATCTTTAGCACATAAATATCCTAGTTATTATAAGTTTTGGATTCATTAGCCAAGACTTTTATAAACCAGCAATATTACCTACCAGATATACTTAAATATAAAACAGATATATACTGGTTTTTTGCGTTAAAATAAAGTATGCCGCTTTTGAATAGTGAGTCAGGCATCGTTGTACATCTTTGCAATATCTATATTAGACAATATTTGAGGGTAGTATCATGGCAAAAGCGAAGACCGACATGCTGTTAGACTTTGTCTATGACGGGGTGAACCGGCGCGGACAAAAAGTGAAAGGGGAAACGACTAGTCGTAGTTTGGAGCTTGCAAAAGCGACCTTACGTAAACAAGGCATCTCTGTCAAAGGCATCAAGAAAAAGCCTAAACCTCTCTATACCTTCAAAAAATCTATTAAACCTATCGATATTGCCATTTTTGCTCGGCAGTTAGCAACAATGATGAAAGCAGGTGTACCACTGACACAATCTTTTGAGATTGTCGCAGACTCACTTGATAACCCCAGTATGAAAGAACTGGTCTTACAAATAAAATCTGATATCGAAGCGGGTGGTACTTTTGCCTCTGCACTGCGTAACCATCCGCGCTACTTTGATGACCTATTTTGTTCCTTGGTCGACTCGGGTGAACAGTCAGGTTCCCTTGAAACTATGCTTGAACGAGTTGCGACCTATAAAGAAAAAAGCGAGTTACTCAAAGCAAAAATCAAAAAAGCCATGAAATATCCGATTGCCGTTATTGTGGTTGCTATTATTGTTACTATTATTTTGCTAGTTAAAGTAGTACCCGTATTTTCTGGATTATTTGAATCTTTTGGTGCGGAACTGCCTGCATTCACGCAAATGGTGGTTGCCATGTCTGAGTGGATGCAAGCATGGTGGTTCGCTTTAATCATCATTATTGGTGGTACAATCATTAGTTTCTCAGAGGCCAAAAAACGATCTAAAAAATTCCGTGATTTTTTAGATCGTGCCACGTTAAAAGCACCAATCTTTGGCAACATTGCTTATCAGGCAATTATTGCGCGTTTTTCACGTACATTATCGACTACTTTTGCTGCAGGTGTGCCGCTTATTGATGCTCTAGATTCTACTGCCGGTGCTACCAATAATGTTGTCTTTTATAACGCCACTCAGCAAATCAAAAATGACGTATCTACTGGTCAACAATTACAATTTTCGATACGTTCAACCAATCTTTTTCCAAGCTTAGCCATTCAAATGGTTGGTATCGGCGAAGAGTCTGGTAGTTTAGAAGAAATGCTCGACAAAGTAGCCGTCTATTACGAAAACGAAGTTGATAATGCGGTTGATGGGTTAACCAGCCTAATGGAGCCTCTAATTATGTCGGTCCTAGGGGTGTTAATCGGCGGTTTGGTGATTGCTATGTACTTGCCAATCTTCCAAATGGGCGCAGTGGTAGGTTAAAAGCGAATTAAGGGACTGCTATTTCATGCAATTTATACAGTTACTACAAGATAATACGACTATAGCTTTAGTCGTATTTGGTCTATTAGGTCTTTGCGTTGGCAGCTTTTTGAATGTGGTGATTCACCGTATTCCGCTAATGATGCTTCAGAGTTGGAGACAAGAATGCAGCCAATTTATGTCTGATCAAGTAGACTTGCCACATGAACATACTCTACCTCTAAAAAACATTGTAGCCGCTGACCAACCTATTACGTTGAGTCGCCCTGCCTCACGCTGCCCTCATTGTAGCCATAAAATTAAGTGGTATGAAAATATACCCTTGATTAGCTGGTTGGTACTACGCGGACATTGCTCAGACTGCAAGACTTCTATCGGTCTGCGTTATCCTATCGTTGAATTGGTTACTGCATTACTATCCGTGTTAGTGATTTATCAATTTGGGGTTAGTGCCGCTGGATTGTCAGCGTTACTGTTAGTATGGACGCTCATTGCCTTAACAGGAATCGATTTTGATACTCAGTTACTACCAGATCGCTTAACCTTTCCTTTAGCAGGTTTAGGACTAGCCGTGAACTCACAAGGCTGGTTTGTCTCACCAACTCAGTCAATTTGGGGTTTATTGCTTGGCTTTTTATCATTATGGGTAGTGGTTAAGATATTTTTTCTTATCACTAAAAAAAATGGTATGGGACAAGGAGACTTTAAGCTCTTAGCAGTATTAGGAGCTTGGCTCGGACCTATGATGTTGCCATTGATTATTCTATTATCTTCGTTGTTAGGATCAATCGTTGGGATTATCCTAATGAAAAAGCAAGGTGAGAGTAAACCGTTCGCCTTTGGTCCTTACATCGCTATTGCAGGTATCGTAGCTTTATTATATGGCTCAGAGATTGTCAGCTGGTATCTTGGCATGTACCCTTAATAGTTTATGACAATAAAAATAGGTTGTGACAGCAAACCGTCAGCCTTTAACTTTCATACTTGAAAGCTATATTTTTCAATTGGCAACTGCTACTATTAGCATACCAATCAGATAAGTCATCATTATGTCAAAACACACAAACGCTTCTTCACCCTACTCACATCAATCACAAAGCCCACAAACTACAAGTAAGACGCTAGTAGTCGGTTTGACGGGTGGTATCGGTAGTGGGAAGTCTGCTGCTAGTGCTTGGTTCGCTGAGCAAGGTATTGATATTATAGATGCCGATTTCATTGCCCATGAAATCGTCGCCAAGGGCAGCTCAACCTTGCGTAAAATTCAGAAGAAATTTGGTGATTGGGTATTGAATGGTGATGGATCAATGGATCGAGCGGCCGTAAGAACGCACGTATTCACACACCCTGATGCATTAATTGAGTTAGAAGCAATCACTCATCCCGCGATACGCGAGACAGCAAAAGCTCAGTTAGCGGCTAGTACTACACCTTATATAGTGTTGTCAGCACCGCTACTCATCGAAGCTGCAGAAGCAGGGCTTGCCAATTTATGCCAGCGCGTTTTAGTAATGGATGCTACTGAAGATACGCAGCTTGCACGTGCCAGTCAGCGTGATGAGCAAAACGTGCAAAAGATTAAAGCCATTATGGTCAATCAGTTGAGCCGCGAAGAGCGCAACCGTCATGCTGATGATGTGGTACTAAATGAAAGTAATCTTGCAGACCTATACTCGCAATTAGAACCACTACATCAAGAATACCTTATACTGGCCCAGCAGCTAAAGTTCGCTGCCGATTAACTTCGTATAACGCCATACCAGTGGCAACACTCACATTTAAACTCTGTAAGTTGCCATACTCATTCCCTGACATCGGAATATAAACCAGCTCATCGCAGCTCTCCATAGTCAGACGACGCATCCCTTCCCCTTCTGAACCCATAATAATGGCTGTCTTACCCGTTAAGTCAGCCGCATGTATGGGCTTGGCATCCGCATTGAGCGCAGTCCCAAAGACAAAAACACCTGCACTTTTTATTTGTGACAGTGTGCGAGCCAGATTAGTTACACTGATAATCGGCATCATCTCAGCTGCGCCAACAGATACTTTAGCAACCGTTGGTGTTAGGCTTGCCGCATGATGCTTTGGACAAACCACAGCATCCACGCCCATCGCCACAGCAGTACGCAAGCAAGCGCCAAAATTATGCGCATCGGTGATTTGATCTAAGACTAACAGCAAGCACTGATCACGTCCAACAATAGTATCCAGCAACCCTTCGTTAGCAAAGCCTAATGGACGAGCATTTAGCACGACGCCTTGATGTTGAGGACTACCACATAACTGCGTAAGATTGTCTTTTTGCGTTGGCTGGATGCTTATACCATTGGCGCTTGCCTGTGCCATAATCGCTTGTACATGGCTATCAGTCTCGCGGCCTTGCTGTACAAACAAGCTAAGCCCATCAAGAGGACGATGTTCGAGTAAGGCATCAATTGCATGAATACCATAGAAGTAAATAGGTTTTGCCATAGTAGGCCTACTAGTTATGAAGTGATTGTTTGTAAGGTGGTGAACGCCTAATGCGATAAAATAGAAAAATAATAGAGAGGTGATTGTAGCAAGTCATTGTCAATAAAAGGGTGTGACAATTGAAAAAGAAATAAACAATGCCAATGCAGTATTGTTTATTTCTTTTGAATGAGAAGTGCTTGGCATGGTAAATGATAAGCCACTAAATTATGATTGTAAGCGGCAGGTTTCGATCAAAACCTGCCAATCAAATTAGCCTTCTAGGTGACAAACATACTGTACAATTTCTTCGGTACGTAAATTAAAACCACTATTGCCTTCAACCACGAATGACTGACCTGCACGATAGTAACTGAACTCTTCTTCACCATTTGTTTTGACTTCACACTCACCGCCAATGATTTCGATACGCTCAGAGGTATTGGTGCTAAAGTGATAATGCTCAACCAAGTTATCACAAGGCAAAATAACGCCCAATGTCTTATGTCGACCATCTTCGAACATAATAGTGTGGCTAGAACAACGACCATCATAAGATATCGTTGCTTGAGCATTGACTGTTACATTAGTAAATTGCGCCGCTGTCATAGTGGCTTCCTTATCAAATAATTATTGCAAAACTAAAAAATAAGTAACTGGGTAAAGTACTGTTTAAATTGTATATTTTAGAAAATATAGATTATGATTTGTGTTTTCCATTACTCTATAACATCATAGCTAAGCTTCTTACCTTTAGTACTATACCTGCTTAATTTGAAAGTATTGTGACTCATTGTCATGTAACATGAGGCACAAAAGCTGACCAGTAAGAGTTTATCATTATGTTAGATTATGCTACCACATTATATCTATAAAGTTTGTTAAAGCGATTAGGAAAATTTTATCTGATGCCAATTTCAGAATGTCTTTTCGGCTGGACATTTAATGCTAATATATCACTGGAATTTGATTAACTTATTCAATTTATAGCTAATATTAGTCATCGAATAACAACGATGAACCATTGGCTTTTGCAAATTTTTTAATAAAATTTCTCCTTCAATTTATTGTATTCATTGCTATTAAAATTTGTATTTAACCGCATTTAACACCATAATATTTGCTAATTATCGTTATCTAGCTAGGGCGTGTCTTCAATTCACTCGATATTTATCTAAATGGGCTAAAAATGGCTAAATCTTGCCAAACTACGTCAAATAGCTGGTTAATATCCCGATATTCTCTACACTATTTTTCTTGTTTGACGGCTATTTATCTCACTTTTATCACCATTTTTAAAATGAAGACACGTCCTAGTATTAGTACCTGAACGATTTCACTTCCTTATTTATCCTATTTTAGATATGGCTTTACTATTTTATAAGTGAAGCTCACTATCTATCATGAGAGGCGTTGATGCTAGTATCATTAACTTTACATCAGTTTGCGTTGATCGCTCAGCATGAGCTGAGCGTGGCTGAAGGCTTCAATGTCATCACTGGCGAGACTGGAGCTGGCAAGTCGCTCTTACTTGATGCGCTATCATTGTGTGCGGGTGAGCGTGCAGACAGGGCGATGGTCAGACATGGTGCTGCACATGCAGATATTTATGCGCAGTTCGATGTAGAAAACAACCATGTCATTGCTGACTGGTTCGCTAAAAATGATAGAACGCTAGAAGAGCCAGAAGTCTTAATTCGCCGTCAGCTAAGTAATAACGGCCGCTCAAAGGCATGGTTAAATGGTGTGCCAGTTAGTTTGGCCGAGCTAAAAAGTCTCGGTACATTATTGGTCAATATCCATAGTCAACATGCTCAGCAAGCATTGCTTAAACCACAATTTGTGGTGAAATGGTTGGACGAGATGGCGAAAATCACACCTCTAGCCTTACAAACATCCAGTAGCTATCAAATCTATCAGCAGCTCAAACGCCGCGCTGATGATATCGCTAGTCGTGAAGCTCAGCGTCAAGATCGTATCCAACTTTTACAAAGCCAACTAGCAGACATTGCCCCATTACTAGCCGTCGATTATGCAGAGGTCGAAGCAGAGCATGAAGAGCTGTCTAATATAGAAGCACTGATGCAAGAGGCTAGCCACGGCTTACATCTGCTCGATAATGATACGGATGAGCCAGATGTCATGACCCTATTAGGACAGGCCATCAAGCTCTGTGACAATCAAATGAGTGTCAGCCAAACCTTTGAGCAAGCGTCTGAGCAGCTACATTTAGCACAGCAGCAAATCACTGAAGTAACTGGCCTATTATCAGATTATGCCGAGCAACAACTGCCTGATCCTGAACGCTTGCAAACATTAGATAGTCTTATCAGCTTAGGGCACCGTTTATCACGAAAGCATAGCTTGCCGGCCAGTGATTTAATTGGGGAAGCAAAAGGCTGGGAAACACAATTAGAGCAATTAGAGAACGAACCCAGTAGCGATGCAATGGCGGCACAAATTGAACAGGCTTGGCAAGAATATCTAACACTAGCCACTCAGTTAAATAAAGAGCGCACTAAAGCTGCACCGATTGTCAGTAAACAACTGATTAAGCAACTACAACCACTTGCCCTACCCAATGCCCGCTGTGAGTTTGTCTTTACCAAAAAAGCAGATCCTAGCCAGTATAGTGCGCAAGGTTGTTTTGATATTGATCTGTTATTCAGCGCCAACGTCGGCATGCCAATGCAACCACTGCATAAGATTGCATCAGGTGGTGAGCTGTCGCGGATGGCACTGGTCATGCAAGTATTACAAGCAACCAATGCGGACAATAACGCTGCCAAGCCAATGCTAGTATTTGATGAAGTCGATGTCGGTATCAGTGGAGGCACGGCGCAAGTCGTCGGCGAGTTATTACGTGAGCTTGGCCGTACACAGCAATTATTGGCCATTACCCACCAAGCACAAGTAGCGGCGCAAGCGCATCAGCATATCTTGGTACAGAAGCACCATCAGGAGCAGACTGAGAGCGAGCTGTTGATATTGACCGATAGTGCACAGGTCGATGAGCTAGCACGTATGTCCGGTGGTGTGATTATTACTGACGTTACCCGTGACCATGCTCGTAGTTTATTAACGGATGTTAAATAAACGTTCTGGGTTTATGATTAGCTCTACATCACGGCTAAATATTTGCTTTAGTTGATTTTTTACTCACTATCGCCATATAGTGGTCTTTCACCTTCATTATTAGGTTTTGCTTGTCTCTATGTCTAAAACCAATTTGACTCATCATTTCTTAATCGCGGCGCCAGAGCTGTCAGACCCAAGGTTTGAGCAGGCGCTAATCTATATCTGCCGTCATGATAAGCACGGTGCACTCGGCTTGGTCATCAATCGTCCATTAGAGCAATCACATGTGGGTAAGCTACTAGAAGATTTAGATATTGAGGTTACTGATCCACAGGTGATGGAAGATTTGGCATTAGAAGGCGGCCCTATGTATCCTGAGGTTGGCTTTGTGCTGCATACTGGTCAGCCAGAATGGGCGTCATCTTTTGCTATCTCAGAGAATGTCTGCATCACGACCAGTCAAGATATCCTTAAGCGTATCGCTGCAGGTCAAGGCGTGGGTCATTATCAGCTGTGCTTGGGTCATGCCAGCTGGGGCAAAAAACAACTGGATCAAGAATTGAATAATGGTGATTGGTTGGTCTGCCCTGCAGATCTAAACTTATTGTTTGATACACCATTTGAAGAGCGCTGGCAAATAGCCGCTGATAAAATCGGGATCAACTTTGATTACCTAAGCAGTGACATCGGTCACGCTTAACCTCAGATGTTTCATGAATACAGAAATAAAAAATTAAAACAGGATACATCCGTTACTATGGTAGATAGCACTCTTACAACAGATAGCACCAATGTAATAGAGACTGATACTGGCGTTGCTGAAGCGACCGTTAAGCCACATCTTGTCTTAGCTTTAGACTATGGCGTCAAAAAAATGGGCATGGCACTTGGTAATACCATTACCGAGACAGCGCGTGCCTTTGATATCTTAGCGATGAATAATGGTCAACCTGACTGGGATAATTTACTCGGTATTATCAAGGTGTGGGGCGTGTCAAAGGTGGTCGTCGGCCTACCGCTTAATATGGATGGTAGCAGCTCGATGCTGTCTAAGCGTGCGCATAAATTCGCTCGTCGCCTAGCGCATAGAGTTATGGAGCAGCATCTGCCAGTGGTCGTGTCACTCTGTGATGAACGCCTGACATCAGTTGCAGCACGAGAAATCGCTTGGGACAATGGCTGGATCAAAAACGAGCGTGACCCTATTGATGATATTTCTGCATGTATCCTGATGTCGACGTACTTTGCTGATCCGAATAGTAGTATTGCCATCGATGCAATCAAAGCAGATTAGCTTAGCAACCAGCTTGTCACTCCTATGCCAATAATTTCTGCTATATAGTGGATTGACCATATCATCTAAACGGATAAATGACTGATTATTATGACTACTGTTTCAGACCAATCCACGCAAAATAAATCGCAACATGGTTTTTCTCCGCTTGCCATTGCTCGTATCAAAGGCGCACAACGGATAAACCAAGTAGCCATTTATCTCATTTATGCTGCTATCTTTGCGTTTATGGTCTTTGGTACCATTGCTAGTATTAAAGCCTTTCATGGCAATCAGCTGCTTTACCAGCTATTTTATAATTTGCCATACGCCTTGGTTGCGCTCACAATTCCCATTACGCTTTATGACACATTAGTCGTTTATCGTTATCGTTTGAACCAACCTTCTATGATTGCAATGAGTATCGGCGTATCGACCATCATATTAATTGGTGGGCTATTATTCGCTGATACTGCATGGTTAGGATTGTCCTGTTGGTTAGGAGTGGCTTTTTTATTCAAAGTGAGCTTTAAGCGCTTTTTCAACTTTTTAGAAGTGGCTGACTTGCCTGATACTGACGAAGCGCTAGAGACAGAGATTGTAGAAAACTCAGAAAGCACTTCCTGACTCCTGACAGACGCGTAAACAAACTCTCCATTATCAAACTTATCTCTTAGGTTTATTAAAACAATTATGACAACTTCAATAACAGATATTTCTATCAGCCATCATCTGGACACGCAGGGGCTTATTTGCCCTGAACCTGTGATGATGCTACATCGAGTCATTCGCAAAGCAGACAGTGGCGAAATGATTGAAATATTGGCGACTGATCCTGCCACCACACGCGATATTCCTAATTTTTGTCGTCATTTGGGTCACGAACTATTAATTCAAGAAACGCTGGCTGAGAACGTGAGCTTAGATACTGACCCTGATGAAATCAAGGTCGATAGTGATGATACTGCACCCATGAGTGTGACGCTTTATCGCTATTTGATTAAGAAAAAAAGCGCTTAAATGCACTCAAGTTACCGCAGTAAGCTCTAATCAAAGCAACACATTAACAGCGCAACAAACAATATAAAAATATCTTTGATTTGTACGAGATATATCTTTCACAAAAGGTAGGCTACTACGTGTTACAAACAGAAAAGCAATATGTACAATGGCAAGAAAACGAAACTCTACGTAATGCTCTTTGGTTGTCTGAAAGCAATCATATGCCACCTGCACGCATTGTATTGGTCGATGATACAACGACCGCAGATGATGCTTACCGTTTAGCTTGTGAAGGCACATCACTGCTATGGCGCGGTGACTTCCATAATGCACGACAACTGCTACAAGCACTTGGTCGTCGTATAGATCGCACGAATGAGCGCTCTGAACAGCGTAAGGTTAAGAAAGCGGCGAATAAACCTAACACAGCAAAGGTTAAAGGCATTCCCAACTTATTTCATCAGCAGCGCCAATTGCAAGCCCAGCGCTCACGCATATTGAGCCGTTTGCTACTAGAGCTTGATGCCAGTTATGTCAGCCAACTACGCCGCGCCCCTGATGTCAGTGCGGCCTGTACAGCAGCCTTTGGTGCAATCGATGAGCCATGCGTATTATCATTTCGTGATATGCAAGGCGCACTTGGCGCAGCAGGATGGCGCGAAAAAGGCGTCCCAATAGACAGCTTAGGGTTATCGATTTTCCCGCATTATGGTGTGTTTGCGCCAACTCGTCATGAGTATGTACAACTGTTGCTCGATGCACCGCTACCAGCGATCCATGATGTCGCCTATGACATCGGTACTGGCACGGGTTTATTGGCCATTATCTTAGCGCAGCGCGGTGTTCCGCAAGTGATTGCCACTGACTTAAATCCGCGTTCTCTGGCCTGTGCTAGCGAAAACTTTGCGCGTTTGACGTTATCTAACGTACAGTTACAGCAAGCGGATTTGTATCCAACTGATGCGCCACTCGCTAACCTCATTGTCTGCAATCCTCCTTGGTTACCTACTAAGCCAAGCTCACCGCTCGAATATGCCGTCTATGATGCCAATAGCGCGATGTTGCGTGGGGTGTTGCAGGGCGCTAAACAGCACTTAGCTGAGCACGGAGAGCTTTGGTTGATAATGTCGGACTTAGCTGAGCACCTGCAGCTGCGTACTCGTGATGAGTTATTAAACTTGTTTGCCGATGCTGGATTGGCAGTGAAATACCGTCTCGATACAAAACCGAAGCATGGTCGCAGCCAAGATGATACCGACCCTCTACATGTCGCACGCAGTGCTGAAGTCACTTCGTTATGGTGTTTAACGCTTATCTAACATGCAACCATCGAGTATTAAATTATGAGCCGTGATCGTGCCGTGCAACAGCGCCAACCTAAGGCGCTGGCAGTAGATGACGAACCCAGTTATATGACTGAATTTCGTCAAGCCATGCTGGCACGTGGTTTAGCGACGCGTACTCGTAATGCTTATGTCCGCGACCTGCGCTCCTGCGAGCTGACCAATCCTATTGCCCTGACACGCTGGCAGCCTGATGATGTGCTGCACTGCTTATCAACCCTGACTCAAGAAGGCAAAACCCCACGTACCCAAGCACGCATGCTCTCAAGCTTGCGTCAGTTTTATCTGTGGATGATTGCGAGTAATCTGCGTGAAGACAATCCTTGCGAGCGTATCAAAAGCCCAAAGCTAGGTCGTCCATTACCAAAAGACTTAGCCGAGGCAGATGTCGATAATCTTCTCGCCTCGCCTGATACCAGCACTGCGCTAGGACTGCGTGATAAAGCCATGCTAGAGGTGCTATATGCCTGCGGGCTGCGTGTGAGCGAGTTGATTAATCTCTCATTAGAGCAAGTGAATCTAAACGCTGGCTGGCTACAAATCACGGGGAAAGGTAATAAAACTCGACTGGTGCCCCTCGGCGAATACGCAGCAGATGCGCTAGAAGATTATCTAACGCATGCTCGTGGTGATTTGATTGCGCATTTGAAGTCAGGAAATTGCCAAGCAGTGTTTTTGACCGCGCAAGGTGGCTATATGACGCGGCAGAACTTTTGGTATTTGCTTAAAAAATACGCCAAAGTCGCCAGTATCGATAAAGAGCTATCGCCGCATACACTACGTCACGCATTTGCTACGCACCTGCTGAACCATGGTGCAGACTTACGTAGCGTGCAATTATTGCTAGGGCACAGTGATTTATCAACCACGCAGATTTATACCCATGTGGCGACAGCGAGATTGCAGAAACTGCATGCTGAGCATCATCCGAGAGGCTAGAATTTAATTTTTATTGATGATCGTTAGAGGACTAAACCGTGTTGCAAGCTCAACCACCTTCCCTACCTGCTCTAACCGAAAAGCAAAATTTTGCCCTCAAAAAACTGACTATTATGGGGTACTTAGAAGGTACCTCTTTTCTACTGTTGCTGGGTATCGCCATGCCATTAAAATATATGCTGGGTATGCCTGAAGCGGTGAGCTATGTCGGCCCATTGCATGGGATACTATTCGTTGCTTATATCATAGTGCTGATCATCACAGCGAGCAAAATAAAAATTCCGCTATGGGCGCTACCTGTTGGTGTGCTTGGCTCGTTTTTACCCTTGGGGCCGTTTATTTTTGATTATGTGTTAAAGAAGCAGTTAGGAAAGTGATATTAAAGTGATCTCGGTCACATAAACATACCTCTATATGATGACGGCGAGACTGCAGATATCTTTAAAGCAATTTCTATGTCTTTTCAATGAGCTGTAACCATGTATCATAGATATTAACCACTGGTCTGTGAATAGCGGGGTGAGCTATGTTTGGGTTTGATATCGACTTTCAACTAATGGGCTATCATTTTTTTCAGTTGTGTATTGCCTTTATATTATCTTTGCCCATTGCCCTTAATCGGGAAATGAAAGACAGTGGTGCAGGACTTAGGACCTTTCCGCTAGTGACCATTGCCTCCTGTGCTTTTATGTTAGTGGGTAGAGATATTTATTCAGATGTTGATGCCGAAGCACGTATCATGTACGGTATTATTACTGGTATGGGCTTTATCGGTGGCGGCGCCATTTTCAAAAGTGGCGGCAGCGTAAAAGGAACAGCGACAGCAGCAAGTTTGTGGAATACTGGTGCTATCGGCATCTCAGTCGCTTATAACCGCTACGAAATCGCTATTATTTTATCCGTTGTTAGTTTTTTGATATTGCAGTTTTCTGATCCCTTTAAAACAGAGAAGCAAACCAAAAAGTAAGCTGAAATTTTATTCGGTTGTCGCTACAATACTCACCATACTTATCAATTGAGAATCTCATGAGCCATAGACCACCTGCTGACCTATTAAAAAACGCCCAACACTGGCGCGAAGACATTAACTTTCGCCAAGATGTACTGGGTTCGCCGTTTGATTTTTCGACCACGTGGGGTATTTTTTCACCGCAAAAGCTTGATGATGGTAGCCTGATGCTGCTTGATTATATTGACTTTGAAGCTGACGATGACTCGATAGATTTGGGCTGTGGCTATGGTGTGCTTGGTATGACAGCAGCGCGTGAATGTCCAAATGGTCTACACACTTTAATTGATAAAGACTTTATGGCAGTAGAATATGCGCGCCGTAACTGTGAGAAAAACGGTCTTAATAATGTCGATGTACATTTATCAAATGGCTTTAACCATGTGGCAAAGGATAAAGACTTTAGTCTCGTGATGTCGAACTTGCCAGCCAAAGTGGGTAAAGAGCAGCATTATCTGTATTTCCTTGATGCTTATGCACGCATGCGTAAGGGCGGCCGTTTTTATGTCGTTACGATCAATGGCTTACGTCAATTTGTGAAGCGCTCGTTTACCGAAGTGTTTGGCAATAGCGATAAGGTCAAGCAAGGTAAAACATACACCATTACCATGGCGACCAAAGACTAATACCAACCGCCAAAAATACGATTAGCTGTGTCAAAATCGCTTAGCCTACAATGCGTAGTGCTTGCGCTCTTTTTCCTTGCTACTCTAATTTTTGTGAATGGTATAAATTTTTGAAAGTGATACAAATAAGAAGCCCGCTAAAACATAGTGTTTTAGCGTGCTTCTTTATGGCAAATGATATCTGGCTACATCTGCCGTTTGAGCAAATAGCCACCCAATATCGCACTAGCGATGATCGGTAGTAGCACCATCAATAATGGCGAAAACCCAGTCGCGAGCGAGACAAAACCAACCAAATCTTGCACGTAGCTAAACAGCAAACCAAACAATAACGCCACCACAATACGCAAACCCAAGCTATGTGTACGCAGTGAGCCAAAGACGAATGAGCAGGCGACGATCACCAATGACAGAATAGACAACGGCGATAGCAGCTTTTGCCAAAATGCCAGCTCATGACTTAAGGAGCGTGTGCCTTGTTGGCCCATAAACTGACGATGCTCATACAATTGGGTCAGAGATAAATCCTCTGCCTTACGAGTGAGTAAATACACCGACTCAGGGGCAAACGGCAGGCTTAAAGTATCTGACGGTGAGATGGCTTGACTGCTATCAAAACCCTGACCGATATTCAGTTTGGTCATATTATTCAGCTGCCACTCGTAACGATACTGCTCGCTTGGCTCATCAGTAGTGGTATCAAGTGGTTCGCGACCGATATATTGTCCATCTTCCGCATGAACAGCCGTTTGTAAGCTACCATTATTATCCAAATGCCAACGCTTTACCTCACCGATATTACCTTGCACATCGGCATAATCAATATACAGAACGTCGCTACCATCAGGCGTTGTACTACCATCCTCTGCGCTATCAAAACGGGGCTGCACTGTCCAATAGCCGCGTACTGATGTGACCAACGAACGGCTATCTGCATCATTGATCTCTTTTGCTAACTGATTAGAAGAAGGTAAGACAAACTGATTGATCGCCAGTGCAATTAACACAAAAATCATTGCAGGCTGTAGTACCCAGCCGACGATGCGATACACACTCACACCAGCAGCACGCATCACCACCAGCTCGCTTTTGTTAGCGAGTAAGCCCAAGCCTACTACGGCACCGAGTAATGCACCCGTTGGAATAAACTGCTCTAAAAAGTAAGGCGAGCGATAAAAAATATACTTAATCGCCGAACCCATCGTATAACTGTCATCTAGTGAGTCAAGCTCTGACAAATAAGAGAATACCAGTTGCAAAGCCCACAGACCTAAAACTGCGCCGATAATCGCGAGCAATGCATTGAGTTTGACGTAGCGGCTAAGGACTTTTAGATTGGCAGGTCTTTTGGCAAACTTAGCTTTAGGGTTTTGAGAGCCAGTGTTTGGAGACTTAGCATTCTGAGATTTAGAGAATAAAGCACTCATTAAGGTTGTCCTCCTAGTGAGCCATTGCTCTGACTGTCGATAACCGTTAGTGGCTTATTCTCTTGTTTGCGAAAGCGTAATCGATGCTGCACACGGCTGCCCCAGTTCAGATAAAGCGCTAGTGCCATAAATCCAAGCACCAGCCATGCATTAGCCCATACACTCACACTGCCTTTACTTACGGCATTTTTGAGTGAAATAATACCCAGTGCGCAGCTGACGAATAATAAAATAGAAGGGAACAAACGCAGCCAGCGACCTTGACGCGGACGTACTTGCGCGAGTGGCACAGCTAGCATAGGCGCGATAATCATCAACCACGGTAAAGCAAAACGATATCCAAGCTCACCTTGTGCTGCTCGTAGTGCACTGGTATTACCCACTTGCCCGCTGCCAGTCGCCGCTTGCCATAGTGGACCTATCGCTTGCGTTTCGATATTGTCTTCGGTTACCGCTTCTTTGGATGATTCAGTCAACGTGATGCGGTAACGATCAAAGCCCACTTGATTGTATTTCAGACTGCCTGCACCAACCTCATAACGGCGACCTTGGAATAAATCCAACTGGGTCACGCCGCTATCTCCCGTGTCTACTTGTTCAGCACGATTGGCGAGTGTGATGGTGTCTTTGCTGATATTAGCATTTACAACGGCGGCTGGCAGGTCTGGTATATCTAATGATTCTGCTGTTTCTGGGTCGATACTATTACTGGTATCAACCGCTGTCTTCTTAGCAGCACTACCCTTTGCTTCAGGTTCGGACTGAACAAGTATCACATTCTGTAATTGTTTTTTATCGTCACTCAAGCTGCCGACATACAAATGATAATTGCCACTACTGATAAATTCATTCGGACGTATCAAATCAAAAGCACTGGTCAACGCTTGCTGCTGCCAAACACTCTCAGAAGAGCGTACACCCCACGGTTTTCCGACAATTGAGAGCGCAGCTTCACCGACGAACAGTGCCAATATCAAGGGCGTTATCAAGCGGGCAAGCTTACCGCGCGAGACGCCACTGGCATTGATGACGGCCATTTCTTGATCGACGTACAGGCGCCCAAACACTAGCATGAGTGCGATAAAAAACGCTAAAGGTAGAATCAGCTCTAAAAAGTACGGCAAATTATAACCAATGATGGTAAATAATAAGCTGACATCTAGATTACCTTCTGCTGCAATGCCAAAGTAACGTATCAAACGACCACCAAGCATCATCACCACTAAAAACCCCAATACCAGAGCAGTGGTTGAGGCAACTTGTTGGGTCATGTAGCGGCGTAATATCACAATAGGCACTCTTAAAAAGGGTTGGTATTCGCACTCATTAATTACACAATTATTGACAGAGTACTGACAAATTCAAGCGCGATAATTGCGTATTATAGAGACAGCACCACTCAGTCAGAGACTTAAGCAGGTATAAAAATAACAGCGTCACTTGTTAGCGACACCCTATAAATACTGGCGATAAAGATAACCGCTAATGCTAGCATGTTTTGCCTAAAAATGGCGGTGAAATGTGTTTGGAAACATTACATTCTTATTACTGACTGCCCATCCTATACAGTAGATGATAGACCATAAGGCAGTAAATGAAAGGTATATTCGGTATCAATCATATTAACAGTGAGGCCTGTAGCAATGCTTAAGTGGACCGCGCTTATGTTGTGAGGTTTTGCTTTATTTATTTTAGAAAGGTTTGTTTGTCATTCGTATCATGAAATGCGGATGACTGAGATTAATTGCTAGACTGAATGACATCTGTTGAATATTCAAAAAATATGTTTATGCCATACGGAGAATAAAACTTGTGAATAAAACCACGTCTATACCCTCTACTCTACTTGAGCTCGCAGGCGGCTCATTCGATACGCTCGATTGGTCCAATTGCGCTATCGTCCTTATCGATTATCAAAACGAATATGTCGATGGTGCCATGCCATTAGGACAAGCTGGCGCTAAAGCTATCGCAAACGCACGCCTACTGCTGGACAAAGCCCGTCAGCAAGACATCCCTGTCTTTCATATCATGCATCACGGCCCAGAGAATGGCAATGTCTTTGATCCTTTATCACCCAATATCGAGATTGTTGAGCCATTAAAGCCACATGATGGCGAGACAGTAATAGCCAAAAAGCATCCAAATGCCTTTCATGATACACAGCTACAATCATTGATTTCATCAGCAGAAAAGCAGCAGATTATCTTTGCTGGCTTTATGAGTCATATGTGTGTCAGCTCAACCGCCCGCGCCGCATTTGATTTGGGTTTTCAAAACTTTGTGTGCCATGACGCCTGTGCCACTCGTGATCTACCTAGTGCCACAAAAGAAACGATAAGCGCCGATGTCATGCATGACATTGCCATGGCAGCGCTACAAGATAGATTTAGCGCATTAGTAACAACGGATGAATTGGTTAACGGCTAGGGCATATCCTCAATTCAAGCGATAGTCATCTAACTGGGTTAAAAATGGCTAAATTTTGCCAAACATCGTCAAATAGCTGGTCAATATCTCGATATTATCTACACTACTTTTCTCGTTTGACGGCAACTTATCTCCATTTTTGAAATGAGGACACACCCTAGTTTAATATCTTACTTAATATGACTCACCATAAACCATTGATACCGTATTAAATGATTGTGTAAATTGGTACAGCAGAATGGTTCAAACTCATTACCCAAGACTTGCTAACTGCGCACTGTCATCGCAATATGCTACACTATTGTGGTTGCTCGATAGACCAAATAATCTAATAATCTAATAATCTGACAGGTACAAGCAATCGCACAAATCCTGCAATTTTCATAACTCTAATAAGGATAACTATATGAATATTAAATTATCTCAGCACCTACCAAAGACTCATACACAAAAAATTCTAAAAAAAGAAGCAAAGAGCAAAGATGAAGCTTGTTTAGTCGTTTTAATCGATGACAAGAAAAACATCTTGGCTGAATCTGCTCTGACCGATTACACGGCACGTATTGAGCAATTGATTGACGTGTCACACTTCAAAGGTAAGGCTGGTGAAACGGTTGTCGATTATGCATTGGCAGGCGACAAAAAAACCACCAAGCAAAACCCTGTACAACTATTACTAGTCGGTGTGGGCAATACGGATAAGTTTAACAATACTGTTCTACAAAAAATTGCCAACACTATTTATAGCAGTACGCAAAAGCGCGTGTCTTCTATTACTGTCGCATTGGGTGATGCTCTAGAAGAAAATCACTTCGGTCAATTTGCTCTTAATCTGTTGGCAGCGAGCTACCGCTTTGATAAATATAAATCTGAGCAAGCGACGCCTGTACTAACTGATATCTACCTAGTTGCTGATGCTGCATTACAGCCTGCGCTAGCATTTGCACAGTCAGTATTTGCAGGTCAGAGTCTGACTCGCGATGTAGCCAATGAACCAGGTAACATCTGCTTCCCAGCTTACATGGCAGAAAAAGCCCAAGAACTTGCAGCGACCTATCCTGACCTACTAACCGTTAAGGTACTGGGCGAAGATGAAATGTCAGCGCTAGGTATGCATTGCTTCTTAGCAGTCGCGCAAGGCTCTACCAAAGAAGGCAAGCTCGTACTCATGGAGTACCGCGGTAAGTCTAACTTCAGTAGTGATGCTGGCTCTACCAAAACAACGACTAGCAGCGCCAAAGTCAGCGGCGGTCTAAAAGCACTGGCTGATAAACTACCAACCAAGAAAGCGGCTAAAAACAACGATGCTAGTGTGCAAGCAGCAAATGATGATGCGCCTATCGTATTGGTCGGCAAAGGTGTAACGTTTGACTCAGGCGGTATCTCAATCAAGCCAGGTGCGGCGATGGATGAGATGAAATTTGACATGGGTGGTTCGGCTTCAGTACTTGGCACAATCAAAGCCTTGTGTGAAGCGCGTCTACCAATCAACGTAGTCGGCGCGCTAGCCTGTGCTGAAAACATGCCATCAGGTGATGCAACGCGCCCAGGCGATATCGTCAAAGCAATGAATGGTCTATCGGTTGAAATCTTGAATACTGATGCTGAAGGTCGCTTAGTATTGGCAGATACTTTATGCTACGTACAGCGTTATCAGCCAAAAGCTATCATTGATGTTGCAACCTTGACCGGCGCCTGTGTAGTTGCACTCGGTAGTGTTCGCTCGGCCGTCTTTAGTAATGATGAAGACGTATTGTTTGACTTAGAAAATGCCAGTAACTTATCAGGTGATCTCATTTGGCATATGCCGTTAGATGATGAATATCAAGCGCAGCTCGAATCGCCTATCGCTGATTTACAAAACATCGGTGGTAAAGGTGCAGGTGCTGTCACTGCTGCTTGCTTCTTGTCTCGCTTTGTAGAAGAAGGTCAAGCATGGGCGCATTTAGACATCGCTGGCACGGCATGGAACTCAGGTAAAGACAAAGCTGCAACTGGTCGTCCAGTACCACTATTTATGCAATATCTAAAAAATAGTGCGGATATGGTTTAGTCAATCAATGACAGTCAATTTATGAAAACTATTTGATGAAAATCACTTTATGAAAACAATTCTATGAAGATCAGTTTTTATGTTTTAAGCGAGAGTAAAGCCCAAGATTTCTTGGGCTTTATTTGTCAATTGACCCAAACGGTGCTCAATAAAAGCACGCAGTCATTGCTGATTCTTATCGAAGATGATGCGTTACTGTCATCGCTTGATGAAGCACTTTGGGCACAAGAGGCCACCAGCTTTATACCACATCAATGCCTTTTGGATACGGGTGCGAAAGGTACTAATACTGAAGGCACTAATGTGGATACTGCTACTGCCCATACTGATAACCAATCGCTAGCACCTGTGCTACTTGGCAACTATATGCCAGCCGATTTTAAGGGAATCGTACTCAATACTACGATACGTCCCGTGAATACCTTTATGGCAGCGACTAGTAATGCGCAACCAACTCGAGTGCTTGAGCTGATAAAACCTGATGCGACCAGTGTTGAAGAAGGTCGTAATAAGTATAAAGCTTATCAACAATTAGGTTATGAGCTGACTCATTTCAAAGTTTAAGTTGCAGCCTGCCCGATAACGTCTCTTCAATTTCTCACGAAAAAGCACGATTTCTCATCAGAGAATATTCGCCAATTTTTTCATATTAAGTCTCTACCTTCAGCTTACCCGCCTATACTGGTTCGTGGTAAAGGTAGGCGCTTATCCTAAAAAATGCTACCATCCTTCGATTATTTTTCTGTTTTCACTATAAACGTCTTATTTACAGTCAAATTATTTCAAAATGGAGACAAAGCAACCGAGCGGATACTGTGTCTTTTAAGCAAGGTTAACGCAGTAACTATTTATAAATAATTTGGAGTATTGACTAAATCGAGGATGTATAGATGCGTTCACTAATTGCGATGTACCAGCGTATAGGGCTAGTGCCGCTCATTATTATTGGTTTAATTTTAGGAGTATTGATTGGTTGGCTAGCTCCAGGAATCGGTATTGCATTAGGACTATTGGGTACGCTGTTTGTAGGCGCGCTAAAAGCAGTTGCTCCGATACTGGTATTTATTTTGGTTATGGCTGCTATCAGCCAACACCGTAGCGGCAACAAAGTTTATGTCAAACCTGTACTTATCATGTATATGTTCGGCACTTTTTTGGCTGCACTGACTGCGGTAGGTGCCAGCTTTTTATTCCCGACTAACTTAGTCTTGATAAATGCAACGATTGAGCAAGTACCACCAGCCAATTTAGAAGCCGTATTGACCAACTTACTGATGAACTTGGTGGCCAACCCTATCAACGCAATCGCTGAAGCCAATTATATTGGTATTCTGGCATGGGCCATCATCATTGGTTTTGCACTGCGTCAAGCCAGTGATACTGCCCGAACAGTGGTCAGTGATTTTTCTGATGCGATCTCGCAAGTGGTCAAATGGATCATTGCGCTAGCACCTTTCGGTATCTTAGGCTTGGTTGCAAATACCGTCGCTGAAACAGGCTTTGCTTCTCTGGCAGGTTATGCACGTATCTTGATGGTGCTTATCGGTTGTATGCTATTTATCGCTCTAGTTGCAAACCCAATCATCGTGTTAGTCAAAACGGGTAAAAACCCTTATCCGCTAGTATTCAGATGCCTACGTGAATCAGGCATTACCGCATTCTTTACGCGCAGTTCAGCGGCCAACATTCCCGTTAACATGAACCTTGCGCGCAAACTGGGTCTGCACGAAGACACTTATTCTGTGACTATTCCACTCGGCGCCACTATCAATATGGCAGGTGCAGCGATTACGATTAACGTCTTAACGCTTGCAGCAGCACATACTTTAGGTATCGAAGTGAGCTTTGCTTCAGCACTTCTACTGAGTCTGGTCGCAACCATCAGTGCTTGCGGAGCCTCTGGTGTCGCCGGTGGTTCATTGCTACTGATTCCTCTAGCTGCTAGCTTATTCAACATTCCAAATGACATTGCTATGCAAGTGGTTGCGATTGGCTTTATCATCGGGGTGATACAAGATTCGGCAGAAACGGCGCTGAACTCGTCAACAGATGTACTATTCACAGCAGCAGCTGATCCGACGTATTCTCGTTAATTTATAAAAAATCAAACGCTATAAATAGAGAAAATAAAAAAGGGCCCAATTTATCATTGAGGCCCTTTTTTATTGGCTATTCTTTATTAGTGTCGTGGCAGCTTACCAAAAGACCAGTACACAAATATAGATGCTAATGAAATAAACAGCATGAAATATCTTAATCGTTTTTTATCACGCTCAAGTATTGCCACAGTGTCGTCATAACTACGTATAACTTTATCTTCTGACTCTAAAGTGACCACCTGCAGCCTGTTATTGGACCAACTTGGAAAACTGTCTTGTTCATACCATCCAACAGTGGCCATCTGACCAATATAGGGCTCAAAATGTTCATTTAAACCACAACTGCGGTCAGATGTACCAAAAAATGCTTGTGAATATGCGCATGAAAACTCCAGTATTGTTTTGGTTTTTTTATCATAAAAAGCCAGATATTGGTGCGTCGACTTTGAGTCAGGATCAGGCCTCACTCTCAAAACATCTAGCTTGCCAGAATAATAATGTAGCTCGTTTTCCTTAGGGAAACTCATATCAGGATATGCCGTCATTAGCACACCACTCACAACAAATAAATTCACAGCAAGAAAGAAATCAAGTTTTCTAATAGGAGTAAATTTTACCACTAATTATTTCACCTCAATATCCACTTCAATCACGGGTGCTTGCAGGTCTAGTTGGCGTTTTAATTGGCGTAGTTGCTCCACCTCATCTAACAGCTCGAGTATCAGACCAATCGCAGGGACACTGGCTTCAAAGTCGCGACTAAGTCGTGAGGCGCGGCGTACAGTCGTCAGCTGATAACCAGTAAACTGCTCTCGTTCTGGCACATCATATTCAATAATATTTTCTTCAATCAATTCGATGACCCATTGGCGCTCTTGGCCACAGGCAGATACTAGCTCATCTAAGCTCATGATAATGTCGGTCAATTCAGGCGAGTGTTTCATAGCTATTATCCTCGTTTGCGCTTTATTTCATCGTTATCGTATGGTCTTCATCTCTATTGCAGTGGTATCTGATTGTTATTAAGCACTGTTACTAAGCGCTATTACCAAACATTGCCATTAGCGCTCTATAGTCGTCTCGGCAAAGGCTTGTTTTAATTGCTCATAAGCTTGGCTAGCCGCCTCAGTATTGATATCAGGATTAACAATATTCAGGGTCAAATATAAATCACCCACTTGCTTGGCTGGAATACCTTTACCTTTTAATCGTAGATTGCTGCCAGACTTACTGTTTTTAGGAATGGTCACGCCAAGCTTTCCTGCAGGCGTAGTGACCGTTATTTTTTCGCCCAAAGCCGCTTCCCATGGCGCTATATTGACAGTCTGATAGACATCAGCACCTTCTATTCGGATATTGTCTGCATGCAGGATTTTGACTTTTAGGAATAAATCACCATTTTTACCACGACCAGCACCAGCTGCACCTTGTCCTGCTAGACGAATCTGCTTGCCATCAGTGATGCCTTTAGGGATTTTAATTTTGAGCGTTTTATTATCATAATCTACGCTGCCATTGGTCTGACGAACGGGGACGTTTAATTTGATACTGTAGTCGTCACCATTATAGACCGAGGCCAAATCAACTGTAATCTCTGCATGCTGGTCTTGACCTTTGCTATCTTGCGACCCAAAACCGCCACGTTGTGATTGGCCACCAGCTTGACCATTAGTCGAGCCACGTGCGCCATGACCAAATGCTGAAAAAATATCATCGAAGCGGAAACCACCATCGCCATAGGCTTCGCCATCACCGAACTGATCTTTGACATCCTCCCAACGGAATCCACCCTGACCACCATTTGTAGACTGACCACCAAAGCCACCGGCACCAGCTTGACCTGCAAAAGGATTGTCTAGCATGGCGTCATATTCGGCACGCTTGTCTTTGTCTCTGATGGTCTCGTAAGCATTATTAATCTCCGCAATCTTGTTATCAGCGTCAGGGTGATCGCTGACATCAGGATGATATTGACGAACGAGCTTACGGTATTTTTTTTTGATATCGGCGTCTGAGGCGTCTTTTTTGACCCCTAAAATGTCATAGTAGTTTTTCTCTGCCATGTTATTAGTCCTCAAAATAAAAGCATGTTGATGATACTGGTATGCCAATTTTAAACGGTATAGTGTGACAGCTTATTTGACTGCGACATATCAGGTTGTGGCTATGACCTAATTATAATAGCAATAATAAGTAAAGACGGTCATATAAATATTACCAATAGTGATGCCAAGCTATTGCAGCATTCAACGTATCTGAGTCGTCTAATATCACATCATTATCAGCCGTTACTGTGTCAGAGTACGTCACTATCAGTCTGGCATCGTTATTCTTCGATAACTGTTGGCGTACTGTGAGTTTGGTCAAATCAATGGCATTACGCCCTTCTCGTTTGGAAGCAATGTAAGATAACTCAGCACTTCGACTATCATGTTTTGCTCGCAAACCAAGCTCAATACCAATATCTGCGTGTTTGTCTTGGTCATGGACAGTCGCATTGACCATACCATAGCCAAGTAAATGCTTGCCAAATTTGGCACCTGCACCAACGCCCGCTTGCGTATAAGGGCTATGGTGGTTACCCGTAAACCAATCGGTACGAGCGCCTGTTTTTAGTTGCCAAGATAATTTAGGTTCACCTGATAATGGTTGTCTAAGATCTTCAATCTGTTGCATATCTAAGAACACAAAATCTGTCAACGTCCATTGATGCTCATCAAAATTATAGCCCAATGAGGCCTTGACCGCTTCAAAACGTTTATCAATATCCGTATAGGCGTTGAGTGGGTCTTTCACAAATAATGATAAACCAACTTCTGCCATCTCATCAGATAAAACAATTTTGGTCTGCGTGGTTTTATTGCTCAATGCTGGAGACGCTTTATGCGGGACAGGCAGCTGAGCCAAACCATTGCTGGCTGGGAGTGTAAAACGCTGACTTAATAACACGCTTTTAAAGGCTTGCTGCTTCGGCGTGTTGTCTTGTGATATTTTATAAGTACGATGCAGAATTAAGAAATCAAGTGCAAGTGCTTTGCTCTCTTCGTCCAACGTAGCAAGCGGCGCAGTGTCCTCTGTACGAATGACAGCGTTTATGATGTCTTGTATTGGCTTTGAGAGTTGTACAAACTTTTCACGCAGCTGCGTTTGCTCAGAGGGTAAATAACGTACCGAAGATACGAGTGACTCAGACTCAGTTTCGCCTTCATGCTCTAATAACTGATCGAACACATAATCTGGTGCATACCAAGGGCCTATTCTCTCAGTCGTTTTTACATCGCTTATCAGCTCAAGTATCTCGCCTGAACGATAACCACAGTTTTGCTTGATGAAGTAATAATCAAAACGAGCAGATTTTGCTTCGTATAAATGGTAGTTCAATAATTGCGTATCGAACGTATCAAGATTGAGCACATACTCCCACATATCTCGTTGCTCATTCTTAGAGTATACCGCATCTTGTTTAAAGAACTCCGTCTCCGAAAACCCCGCATCATAAAGCCCAAAAAGCCCTTTAATGGCATACATCGCACCATTTTCATTTGCTGGAATGCGAGCGCCAAAATTGTATGAGCTATTAAGCAAATCCTCGCTAGAAAGCTCTCTGACATCCTGCACCATAGAGTCTGAATCATCCATAGGCATATTGGTCTTGACCAGTACATGACCAAATGAGGAGGCTGGATTTTTTAGGTAATTGCTCACTAAAATCAGGCTTATTTCTTGATTGGGATCTGGTAATTCTGAGCAATTTTTAAGATCGACATTCAACTCAGGTAGGTGATGAGTAAGCCATAAATATCTGGCTGGATACTTGCAGACAACGTTTTCATTGTTACTTTGCTCTATCGTTGCCATGAGCTCTGCATAAGGATCAAAATTGCGTTTTGAACGTGGCTTGGGGTTGGTTAAATAAAAATCTGGCGAGATAACTTCCGCCTTGCCATTTTTATAAAATAATAAATGCTGCCATTGAGAGTGCTTCGCCAATGACTTTAAGGTTAAGGAGTCGATAACAATATTTTTATTAGTACTTAGTTTTTGCTCTTGTACTTGCTCTTTTACTTGCTCTTCTGCCAGTGGTTGTATGCTCTGCTCAACATTTGGCAAACTATCGAGTTCGCTGATAGCTAAATGCGCTTCAATAGCCGTATCAGTGTTAGAAGCAATATTATCTTCTTTGTCCATCATTACTGGCTTTGGGGTATAAGTATTTGATTCATCAAGCGCTGCCGCACCAGCAGTCGTTGCCGCAAAACAAGCTACCCATAAAAATAATTTTTGCATTTTATCCAGACACCCTAAATACATGAGCAATAAAAAACACGTAAGCGCTAGGCTTACGTGTTTTCATCATAAAATAATCAAAAGCTTCGCATTCAAATAACAGCTGAATACCTAATACTTTTAATCTTTAGATAGCACAGTTTTGTTTAACGATACCAAATAACGCTTCTGCATTTTGATCTTGCGTAGCAGTACGATAGGCAGAAGTTTGAGCATATTGACCATACTGCGCGCGTACGCTAGCAGCTGAATCACAGTTAGCAACACTCTGTAGTGCTGATAAATGAGCACCTTGGCCTGAAGCTAGGTCTTTTTCTACACTTGGGAATGCTTCTTTGATTAAGACAGCAGCTCTAACATTACCACCTTGGCAAGTAGCAGGAGACATAGAGTCAGAAGTAGCCGCTGTTGTACCCAAATCCCAAGTCACGTTAGAGATAATAGCAAGGATAGGGCTTGAATTACCGAACAAAGCACCACCGATACCACATTGCTTGTAAATCTGTTCGATAGTACGGCCAGTATCTGCTGTCTTGAAGTTAGAACCAAGGTCAGCATTCGCTGTGCTAAACGGAATCATTGCGGCGACAACTGAAGCAAATACTATTTTTTTCAACATAAAACTTCCTTAAAGGATGATAAAAGATAGGTTATCCGGTAATACAATCAAATTTATTTTGAGTATTTTTGATAGATATTCCAGAATATTGTTTAACCTTTCGCATTGTACAAAATAGTAAGAATATAGCAAGGTTTTTTTACATTATATTATCTATTTCTATTTGAGCTTTCATAGCGATAATTATGCTATATCGATAGATTTGGTCTTTATATATTACCTATTTATATTACGTTATTGGCTTTCCAGTATTTTGTTGGCTTCTTTATGAGAATCACTCTTTATAAGTCTAATTTTAGTACCTACGTCATCATTATTTTTGCTAAAAAATATCTATTTCTCCTTAAAAAACAGGTATTTGACCTCATGAGTTTTTTACACGGCAGTAATAATATGACAAGCTAGCTCTTGTAGAATCCCCTATTATTCATACTCATAGGGAGTATAGATAACGTAGGCAAGAGTATCTGTCTATCTTATAAATTGCTTAAAGGTATTAAATGTCTTATTTAATCAAGTCTTTAGTTATCACTTTATCACTACTGCTTAGTACCACTGTTTTCGCTGGCAACACCAGCTATTACGGCAGCAAGTTTCATGGGAAACGTACGGCTAGTGGTAGTATCTTCAACATGAACTCATTGACCGCTGCGCATCGCACGTTACCGTTCGGCACGAAGGTACAAGTAACCAACCAAAAGACAAAGCAGAGCGTAATCGTAAAAATCACTGATAGAGGACCTTTTATTCGAGGCCGTATTCTTGATTTATCGAAAGCCGCTGCTGGTCAAATAAACTGTCAATTGTGCACGACGACAATGGAAATACTCTCTTATGGTGATGGTAAATACCGTAAGGAATAATGTAATAAAAAGGGAGAGCGTTAGCTCTCCCTTTTTTATGCCTGCTTATATAATCTAAAAACTGCTTAACGAACACTTAAACCTTCTGATTGCAGTTCTATATATAACCCTCTCTACTTGGCAGCAGATTCTATTTCCTCTAACGTCGTCATCGATAGCAATAGTTTCTCTTCGTTATTACTATGCTGCTGTTGTAGTGCTGTTTGCTCATTGAGCAAAACAAGCAGGTCTGACTTTCGCTTTTCTTCATAAAGCGTGGTGTCAGCAAGCTTCTCTTCTAGCGTCACAAGCTGGCCATCAATCTTAGCCAATAGCTTTTCTGTATCTTCTATCTCACGGCGAATAGGAGCAGTAAGTTTGCGTTGTTCAGCCGCCAATTTACGCTGCTCTTCTTTACTTAGTGCAGGCTCAGTAGCTTTACTTTTTGATGAAGTATCAGATGCTTGACTGTTCACTTGACTGGTATTGGTTTCACGTGAAACGAACTTCTTGCTCTCTTTTTTACTTTTTTTCTTACCAGTATTTTTATCTGATGAATTCTCTTGCTTACGCTTTTCTGCCAACCATTTGCCATAGTCGCCGATATCACCATCGAACTCTTCGATAATACCGTCATGTACCAAATACAACTCATCACAAACGTTAGCAATCAATTCACGATCATGCGAGACCAAGACCACTGCCCCTTCAAAGCCTTGTAGTGCGATGGTCAGTGCTTGACGCATTTGCAAATCTAAATGGTTGGTTGGCTCATCTAGAACCAGAACGTTCGGGCGCTGCCAAACAATTAATGCTAGCGTCAAACGTGCACGTTCACCACCTGAGAACAGCTCACTTGGGGTATCAATACGATCACCACGGAAGTCAAAACTGCCTAAGAATGAACGTAGCATCGCATCAGACGTCTTGCCTGCTAGGCGACGCAGCATCTCTATCGGTGTTGCCTTGGCATCTAAGATGTCCATTTGATGCTGGTTAAAATAGCCCAGTTTCAGCGTATCAGACATACGATACGTGCCTGTTAATACACCAAGCTCGCCAACCAATGCCTTGATCAGTGTTGATTTACCTGCACCATTCATACCCAGCAAGCCAAGACGCGTATCTGGCGTCACTTGTACATTGGCATTGTGCAGTAGTGGTACGTCGCTATAACCAATATCCGCTTTCGTCAGCTCAATCAGCGGTGAGCTCATATTGGCTGGCTCGTAGAAGCGGAACGAGAACGGGTTGTCCGCCATCATTGGTGACAACTCTGCCATACGCTCAAGTTGCTTGATGCGGCTCTGGGCCTGTTTGGCTTTACTGGCTTTGGCACGGAAACGACGAATAAAGTCATCCAAATGTGCCTTGGTCGCTTCTTGCTTTTCAAACGCTTGCTGCTGCTGCGCCATACGCTCATGACGCGTGCGAATGAACTGCTGATAGTTACCCGTATAAAGGGTGATTTTCTGTTGTTCTACATGCAAAATATGACCGACTGTCGCATCCAAAAACGCTTGGTCATGCGAGATGACAATCACGAGACCCATAAAAGCATTGATCCAAGTCTCTAGCCAAAGGATCGCATCCAAATCCAAATGGTTGGTCGGCTCATCGAGTAACATGAGATCAGCACGGCTCATCAGTGTTTTGGCAAGGTTAAGACGCATACGCCAACCACCTGAGAACCCTTCTACTGGTAGCTCATGCTGATTGGTATTGAAACCCAAGCCCGCCATAATTTGCGCGGCTTTAGTTGGCGTACGATAGCCATCAATTTCATCAAACTGCTGATGCAATATGCCAATCTGCTCATCACTGACGCTGCTCAAATCATTCAATGAAGCATTAATCTCATACCACTGCTCATCACCACTTAATACATAATCAATGGCCGTCTGCTTAGTCGCGCCAACTTCCTGCGCCATATGCGCCACATGCCAGCTATCAGGAATACTCACTTCGCCCTTATCAAGGGTAACTTCAGTATCGCCCTTACCCATTCGCGTGAGTAATAAAGCGAACAGAGTAGATTTGCCTGTGCCATTATTGCCTGTTAAGCCAACCTTGTGACCCGGATGTAGCTGGAAGCTTGCACCTGCAAACAATTCACGACCATCACGGCGAACACCAACGTCTTTAAATTCGATCATATAATTTCTTCATCTCAACAGTAATATAAAAAATAAGGCAATAAAAACACACATCTGGCATGCTAACTGGCGGCTATTATTTCAAACGCTTGCCCGATAGGCAAACGATTAAATAACTATTTCAAAACTAAGTATTTATTGAAGTAAAAAGCATTTCGCCTTATAACCAATTATCAGGGCCACAAAGGCTTATATTGAATGCGATAAATTCGATTAGCAGCGTCACTCTTGACAAACGATTCGCGACCCCCATTATGATATACTGCTATAAAATAAGTGCCAACTATATGCTCAACCATTTGGATGGCACAAATACCAGCTTGATATGGCACAAACAGCTTATATTGCTCCAATAGCTTTATCCTAATAACAGCACCCAATTAAATCAAACGCCGTGCGTATCTTTATTTGCAACCATTTCATTGCAAACCCAAACAGGATGACGACTGCATTTGATCCTAGCAACTGAGGTAGATATGAACGAATCAGCCAACCAATTTAGTCCAAGCTCGAGCCAGCCAGTAGATCCAACGGTACTAAGCCTAACCGATAGTGCTGCACAAAAAGTACGTCGCCTACGTGAAGAAGAAGGTGATAGCGACCTTATGCTACGCGTCTATGTGACTGGCGGTGGCTGCTCAGGTTTTTCTTATGGCTTTAATTTTGCCAATGAGTTGAATGAAGATGATGCCAACTTTGACAATGAAGATGTGACCTTAGTGGTAGACTCACTAAGCTACCAGTATTTGCAAGGTTCTACTGTTGACTATACTGAAGGGTTAGAAGGCGCACGCTTTATCGTGACCAACCCGAATGCAACGACTACTTGTGGCTGTGGCTCTTCATTCTCAATCTAAATTAGCGGTATCCGTGAATGTTCATTCAGATGCCCTAGTTATTGGCTATAGCGATGATAAGTAGCTTGACGTCATCTATTAAAAGCATCTATCTGCTAGGTAGGTGCTTTTTATTCACTTGGTTTTATAGTGCATAAATGACACGTTATTCAAAATAGTATGGCTTAAATATCCGCTGACGTTCAGACAGATAAGCCATTGCAAAGCTTATCGTATTTGTAATCGTCCGTGGTTTTCAAGGCAGCTTTGAGCTAAACTGACGGAATTCTTAATCCAATATTTACCTCTTTTATGGTCGAACGCTAGTCGTGTTTTGATCCTCCATAATAAATAACAATAGATGACTATTATGAGTAATTTTGCGAGTAGCTTTGTGAACTTCGAAATCCCTAGCTGGTTTGACAGCAAGCATTTAGCGGGCATGTTACGCGGTATCGAAAAGGAAGGACTACGCGTTAGACCTGACGGGTATCTGGCCCAAACACCGCACCCAGCCAAACTGGGATCAAAACTTACCCATCCATTTATCACCACTGATTATTCAGAAAGCCTACTTGAGCTCATTACTGACCCCAAGACTTCGCCAAAAGAAACGCTAAACATGCTACGTCAGTTGCACGTGCTGGTGTATCAGGCCATGCCTGAAGGTGAGCTGATGTGGCCACTGTCTATGCCATGTATGCTGTCATCAAAAGATGAAGATATCCCACTGGCTGATTATGGCAGCTCTAATACTGGTAAACTCAAGACTTTGTATCGTAGTGGTCTTGGCATCCGTTATGGACGCCGTATGCAGACGATTGCTGGTTTGCATTATAACTTGTCTTTTGGCGATGGACTCTTTGACGTTTGGCAAGCTCAAACACCTACCGCGCAAGACCAAACGCCAACCGAATTCAAAAATGAAAAATACCTTGGGCTTATCCGTAACTTCAAGCGACTAACCAGTCTGGTTCTCTATCTATTGGGTGCCAGTCCAAGCGTTTGTCCTTGTTTCTTAGCGGGTCGCGAGCATGATTTAGAACTGTTAAACAACTCAACCTATTATAAGCCGACCGCTACTAGCCTACGTATGGGCAAGCTTGGCTATACCAATAGTGTGCAAGAGCAGCTCGATATTCGTTATAACTATTTGCCAGAATATGTTGAAGGGTTGCGCCGTGCGATTCAAACACCGCATGAGAGCTTTGCTAAACTCGGATTAGAGGATGCTGAAGGTAACCCTATTCAGATCAATAACCATATTTTGCAAATAGAAAATGAATATTATAGCCCTATCCGACCGAAGCAAATCGCGATGAGTGGCGAGACGCCAACTGAAGCGCTTGAGCGTCGTGGTATTGCCTATGTTGAGTTCCGTGCCATTGATCTTGACCCTTATAGTGATGTTGGTATTCGTCTGTCTAGTGCCTGCTTTTTAGAAGTTATGGCACTGTATTGCCTGTTCAATGACTCTCCTGATTTGCTACCTGAGGAAGAAGAAGCACTGGCTATCAACCTTGAGCGTGTAGTCAATGAAGGTCGCCGTGATGATCTACACATCATCAACAACGGCGAGGAGCAATTGCTTGAGAGCTGGATGCTGACACATCTAGAACGTATGCAGCCACTTGCCGCGTTACTTGATGCTCATTATGGCGGCAATGATTACCGTGCAGCAGTTGCATTGATGCAAGGCAAAGCAGGACACTCTGAATCAACCATCTCAGCACAAGTTAATTCTGATAGTCAGCGTTTGGGTAGCCTATGGCAGCTTGGTTTCACTTTGGCGCAGCAGCATCGCAATTCGTTATTACAGCAAACGCTCAGTCCAAATACCCAAGCTAAATATGAAGTGCTGGCAGAAAAATCGATACTGCAGCAAGCGGATATCGAAAAAGCGGAAACAGAAGATTTTATGGAATTTTTGCAACAGTACCGCTAAATTCTGATCACCATTTAACATTTATAGCTGACTATTTTATAAGAGTAACTGTCCAATGCTAAAGCTAGCCACCTACCGCTCTTTGCAAGTGTTTTTGGTCATCATGACCGTCATAGGTATGAGTTTCGCGCTGTTATTTTTGCAGCGCCATCTAGGGCTATCTCCTTGCCCACTTTGTATTTTTCAACGTGTTGGCCTAATTGTCATGGGCAGTTTCGCCCTGACATCGGCAGTATTTAATCCCAAATCTAAAGGAATGAGACTGCTATTATGGCTCGGCAGCTTGATAGGCATTGGTTGGTCTACGGCAGTCGCAGTACGCCATGTCTGGTTACAGCACTTACCTGCCGACCTAGTCCCTTCTTGCGGCCCAGGATTGAACTATTGGATAGACACCCTACCTGTGTTGCAAGTATTTAAAGAAGTTTTTGCAGGCTCTGGTGAATGCGCTTCAGTTGACTGGACATTTATGGGATTAAGTATCCCTGAGCAGTCTTTGATTCTATTTACCGTGCTGTTATTGGTACATGTGCTGATATTATGGCGTATCTTACGACCTATCACCCCTAGTCGCACTGCTTAATAACTGCTTAACAAGTACGTAAATCTCATATCTTCTTTACGCTACAATCCTTCATCTAAATAGATATACAGGCGATATGACTCAATATCTATTTAGTTGAAGACCGCTTTACCACTAAGCATTGCTAAACCATCAACTGCCTTTGCTACGCCTTCTTATCCAAAGCTACTATTGCTGAAACCACATCCTCCTTTCAAGTACTCCATAACAAAAATTCTACAGAGATATATTTAATCTTTGGTATCTTGACCCTGCTTATTTTATTTTTTGATTGGTCGATATGACTAAGGTAGCTTTCACTCTGACCTTAATTTTTAGCTAATGTTCCGTCTGCTTAGTATCATATCTTCTGACACCAAAACCTCAAATAAGACTCTTTCAACGCTTATATTTCCCACTATCTCTCATTTTTGACGATAGAATCACATTGCTCATAGTATGGGTAATCTGCAGAAATATTATTTAAAAACTGTTTTTGGTGTGACCATGATATATTTTGCGCCTGCTTGCTCTATTACATTGACTGCCATCAGACACTATGGCCGTTTTCTGCTGGCACTACCTTTTTGCGTCGTACTTATCAGCTGTGACAATGCTTCGTCTAATACTGATCAGGGTATGGTAAATGAAGTTATCCCTGTTGATGGCTCAGCGTCAGCTGACCTTACAAATAGCTTGTCAGACAATAGTGACGGGTTACAAGGCTCTGATAGTGAGCAAGATAACGCAGAAGGCCAATCGCTGATTGCTGCTGCGCAACCAAGTAATGAGTCTAACGCCTACCAAACACAGACGGATTCAAAGTCACATAGCAGCGCATTACAAGCGACGCTAATGGGTGATTATGGTGGTATGGTGCCTTGTTCGTCTTGTGATAATATCGATGTCACACTGAACTTGTTTGCTGATGGCTCAGTACTCAAGACCAGTATTTACAATAGTCCTGAGACGCCACGTCCACCGCTTTTTGAGTCTGGCATCTATCGTCAAGACAATAATAAGATTACGATTGTCTACCAACAAAAACAGATTGAGACCTATAGTATTCAAGACAATCATCTTATATTGATGGACGAAAATAAGAGTCCTAATAATGACTATACCTTGTCACGTAAATAAGACAGTAGGCTGACCGTCAGATATCAACAAGTTCAAATAAATAAATACCTAAGCCAATACACCAAACAACGCCTATTTTTAAGGCGTTTTTTATTGGTCATCTAATAGTGTTTACTTTACAATGAGTGGCTGTTTATCCTGTTAATACTTTGATGACTGCTTGCTCATTCTGCAATAAAGGTCATTGGTACGGGTAATATGTAGGCGGGGTTCGACCTATAATAATCAGCTGTTTATTCTGCTGATATTACAAATAATTTCACGTTTTCATTCTTTCAATTTACGCTCATACGGAACGTCTATGCACATTCATATTCTTGGTATTTGTGGTACTTTTATGGGCTCGTTGGCCTTACTAGCGCGAGAACTTGGGCACACCGTCACTGGCTCTGATGCCAACGTGTATCCGCCCATGTCCACCCAATTAGAAAATGCAGGCGTCACTATTGAAGCAGGCTATCTAATAGAACATTTGCAGCCAGCACCAGACTTGGTCGTCGTCGGCAACGCGATGAAGCGCGGCATGGACGTGATCGAATATATGTTGGACACCGGACTACGCTATACGTCGGGGCCACAGTTTTTATCTGAGGAAGTGTTGCAATCGCGCCACGTGATAGCCGTAGCAGGCACTCATGGCAAGACCACGACAACTACCATGCTCGCTTGGATATTGCACTATGCTGGTATCGATACTGGGTTTTTGATTGGCGGTGTACCATTAGTCGATACGACTGATGAGCGTCTACAGCGAGTCTTTGCGCACAGCAGTTATTTGGGTGCAAAAAAGGCTAGTGAGGATAGCTCAGATACTGGCTATTTTGTCATTGAAGCCGATGAGTATGACTCTGCATTTTTTGATAAGCGTTCAAAGTTTGTGCATTATCGCCCGCGTACTGCCATTTTAAATAACCTTGAATTTGATCATGCTGATATCTTCGCAGATCTCAACGCGATTCAAACTCAGTTTCATCACATGGTACGTATGATTCCAAGCACTGGTAAAATCATCATGCCAGCAGCGACTGCCAGTTTAGAAGACACGTTGGCGAAAGGCGTTTGGACACCTGTTTGGCGTACATCAGTGGTTGATAAGAACGCAGCTGACAACCTTGTAAATGATAGCGACTGGCAAGCTGAGCTTATTAGCGAAGATGGTAGCCAATTTAAAGTAAGATTCAGTGAAGACCTTGATTCTACCGCCACCGTCAATTGGGCAATGAGCGGCATCCATAATGTTAATAATGCATTAGTTGCGGTATCCGCAGCTTACAACGTTGGTGTCAGTGTTTCTACAGCTTGTGAAGCACTATCAGCCTTTGCTGGTATCAAGCGCCGTATGGAGCTGATCGGTGATGTAAATGATATCTTGGTCTTCGATGATTTTGCCCATCATCCAACCGCTATTACCACGACGTTAGATGGTGCCAAAAAGAAACTGTCTGACAGACGTATCTGGGCCATTATCGAACCACGTAGCAATACAATGAAAATGGGTATTCATCAAGACAGCCTAGCCGAATCAGCTGCACTCGCAGACCATACGTTGTGGTATGAGCCTACAGGCCTTGAATGGGGCCTAAGAGAAGTCATCGAACGCGCTAATGCTGCAAATCCGAATATGGGCGACCAACAAGTATTGTCTAGTACTGACGCTATCATTGAACATATCAGCACGCATGCTCAAGCAGGTGATGCGATTGTCATCATGTCTAATGGCGGCTTTGAAGGGATTCATCAGCGTTTATTAACGGCTCTACGTAATAAATAACTGAGCTGGATAAATCTTATTAAAAATTAAAGCGTGGCATCGTTATCGACGAGCCACGTTTTTTTTGGCTTTAATGAGCATCGATCACGACCAACGTTTGCGACTTTACTACCTTTGTAACCTTTCATTTACTTATCCTATCTTCATATTAGCAAATCAATGGATTTCCTCACATAGCTCATACACTGGTAACATTTCGCGCTTACCTTTACTTTGATGGAGTGCTTACAATGTACCTATCAAAACGAGAAAATTACTATAAATGATAATAAGTTAGGAGAATACTATGGGTTTTATTTGGATGATTATTGTAGGATTGGTCGCAGGTTTATTGGCAAGAGCTATTAAGCCAGGCAGTGACCCTATGGGTTGGATAATGACTATCGTATTGGGTATCGTCGGTGCTTTAGTTGGTGGTTTACTGGCTAACCTAGTAGGTATCAATGCTGATGGCGGTTTCACTGGTCTAATATTCTCAGTTATCGGTGCGATCATACTACTGTTTGCATATGAGATGATTACTAACAAACGCGGTGTATAACCGATCGCATTATTGATTGTAATGCAGTAATAACGATATAAAGAAAAGGCCTTGCTGATTGCGAGGCCTTTTCGTTTGTCATACGATAAGCCCTCACCTTCGTTATTTGGTATTAGGAAGAGGTGATAGTTGCGGGAAAGTATTGATAAACATTACTTTTGCCCCCATTTATCTTATAATATCAACCCTATTTTATCCTTATCATTGAGGTAAGCGTTATGGCTTTACTCCCTATCTTAAATTATCCAGATCCACGCCTGCGCACACTTGCCAAGCCTGTCAAAGAAGTAACTGCTGAAATAAAAACCTTAATCGCGGACATGATCGAAACGATGTATGACGCCCAAGGTATTGGTTTGGCTGCCAGCCAAGTGGATCGCCATATTCAACTTATCGTCATGGATTTATCAGAAGATAAAGATAGCCCTAGAGTTTTTATTAACCCAAAGGTGACGCCACTGGTAGAAGAAAAACAGCCGTATGAAGAAGGTTGTTTGTCAGTTCCTGAGGTTTATGATAGCGTTGAACGTCCAAACAAAGTACGTATTGAAGCCTTGGATGAGAATGGCGAAAAAATTGACGAAGAAGTAGAAGGCTTACTCGCGGTATGTATCCAACATGAGATGGATCACCTAAATGGCGTCATATTCGTCGATTATTTATCGCGTCTAAAACAGACTCGTGCTCGCGATAAAGTACGTAAAGTCGTCAAAATACGTGAAAAGCAAGGCGAACAAACTGCTGAGCCACAGCCTACCAACTCTTAATGATTCATCATATAAATTGATTGTCATATAAACTAGTTGTCACATCAGCTAAGTGTTACTAATGGCTCGATGGCAATATTATGATACTCGTTTTACCCTATAACATGTGCTGTCTATACTAAAGGTTCCCTACCATGACCATGATCAAAATTGACCAATATTTTGACCCTGCCAACTGGCAGAAATTCACCAAAGCTGCTGAAGGTTGTGAGACACCGTTTTTGATGGTGGACCTTAGCCGTATTAAGACCAAGTATCATGAGATGGTTGGGTTTTTTCCTAATGCTAAAATCCATTATGCCATGAAGGCCAGTCCTGCTGTTCAGGTCATCAATCTACTGGCTGAGCTGGGTTCAAACTTTGACTGTGCGTCAATTTATGAGCTTGATCGTGTGCTCGATTGTGGTGTTGAGCCATCACGTATCTCTTATGGCAACACGATTAAAAAAGCGGATCATGTCAAATATGCTTTTGAAAAAGGCGTTGATCTATATGCGACTGACTCAGAAGCCGATTTAAAAAATATCGCGAAACATGCGCCTGGCTCTAAAATATTCGTTCGTATTTTGGTTCAAGGTTCAGAGACTGCTGAGTGGCCGCTATCACGTAAGTTTGGCTGTCACCCTAATATGGCGATTGAGCTATTGATTCAAGCCCGAGATTTAGGCTTGGTACCTTACGGTATCTCGTTCCATGTTGGCAGTCAGCAAAAAGACGTTGCCGCTTGGGATGATGCATTAGCCAAGGTCAAATATATGTTTGACTGGATGAAAAACGAAGAAGACATCAAGCTACAAATGATTAATTTGGGCGGTGGTTTCCCAGCCAACTATATCAGCGAAGTAAACCCTATCAAAGTTTACGCGGAAGAGATTACGCGTTATCTAACAGATGACTATAACGAAGAGGACATGCCTGAGATTATTCTTGAGCCAGGCCGTTCATTGGTTGGCGGTTCAGGCGTTCTAGTCAGCGACATCGTTTTGATTTCTCGTAAATCTCATACCGATTTAACACGTTGGGTCTATACGGACGTGGGTCTATTCCAAGGCTTAATCGAAACCTTAGGGGAAGCCATCAAATACCCTATCTATACGCCTAAGATGGAAACATCAACCAGCGAAGGTACTGTGGTATTGGCCGGTCCAACGTGTGACTCAACTGATATCATGTATGAAGAAGCGGGTTATCAATTACCAGAAGAGCTAGAGATTGGCGATAAAATCTATTGGCTAACCACCGGTGCTTATACCAATTCTTACTCATCAGTTGAATTCAATGGTTTCCCACCATTAGAAGTTATTTATATTGATTAGCTTTATATGTATAAATAGTCATCCATAAAAAAGCGCGGTACTGTTCATTACAGTGCTGCGCTTTTTTGTGTTTGTTTAGCAGTGTCATTAATAACTGGCTACTGTACCAAGAGTGAAATAGGCACACTATTATTACTACTGGTTGCCTGATTACCGCCATAGCTTGTACTTTGGTTTTGACTGTTTTGAGAAATTTCTCCGATAGTCACCCATTGTCCACGAGGCACGATAATCGTACTGTTCAGACTTTGACCTTGAATAGCATTATTAACAGAACCGCTTCGATTATAAGGCGAATTGGATCGCACCAGTTTTTCTTCTACTTGAGACAGCTGTACTTCGACTTGGCCAGTAGGTAGCAGTCTTGGTGTTACTGCAATTCCCTGTGTCGTTGGTAGCAGTACTTGCTGCTGAATAATAATCTGTGGCTTTAGATTATAGTTATTTGCATAGCGATTGCTACTATAAGCCTGAGTTAGAGAGTAGAGCGTGCCAGTACTAATGCTCGCTGCACTGCCAGATAAGGTTTTTATTTGGTATGAATTACTGCCCTGCTGCTGACTGTTACTTTGATTAATGATACCTGACCCTTGAATACCACGATTAGTAATAATAACCTGCCCTTGCTGGATACTACTCTGCGTGCTGCTATCATGGCCGACGCGTACTGAGACGGTCAAGGCTTGCGGCTGACCATCAATCTGAGTCAATAGCTGTTGCACTGCCTGATAATTAGCCGCTGTAGTGTTCAGTACTAATTTGTCTTGATAAGTTGTGGCTGTACCGCCGTCACGGCTGCTGTTTAACTGCTGACGCACCGCAGGTAGTAATATTTCACCACCATAGGTATGAATAACATAGGTGTCATAAGTCGAAGCTTGAACAACGACAGGCAGAGCCACCAGACTGATTGCCAAGACTGTTTGACCTACGTAGCCAATATTTTTACTAGCAGTAATAGCACTGCTAAGCACCGTTATCAAGCTCCGTCTAAACGTATTCATTTTTGGCTCCTAGCAGCGACTTATCATTTATTAAGATTTAGAGCAGTTGAAGACACGCCTTAGTCATTTAAGCCCAATACATCTTGCATATTATACTGCCCTACTTCTTGCTGAATAATCCAAGTCGCAGCACGTACTGCACCAGCGGCAAAAGTCATGCGCGCGCGGGCACGATGCGTAATCTCGACTACTTCACCGTCAGCGATGAACATCACGGTATGATCGCCGATGATTTCACCACCACGAATCGCATGGATACCAATCGTACCTGCTTCGCGTTCGCCCGTTTGTCCTTCTCGGCCATAAACAGCGACGTCTTTTAGGTTCTGTCCACGAGCTTCTGCCACAGCTTCTGCCATCATATAAGCGGTACCTGATGGCGCATCGATTTTGTGCTTATGATGTGCTTCGATGACTTCTACATCTGCATCATTGCCAAAGGCTTTTGCTGCCATCCCTAGTAGCTTCAATGACAGATTCACGCCCGTCGAATAGTTACCTGCATAAACAATCGCAATTTGCTCACTCGCTTTTGCCAATACTTGCTCTTGCTGCTCATTGAATCCTGTCGTACCGATGACCATCGCAACATTATGCTCAGCACAAATTTGCATATTTTTTTCAGTCGCATCAGGTAAGCTAAAATCAATTAGTACATCGATGTCATCTACGACTGCTTTTAGATCATCGACAATCTGCACATCTAAGCGCCCGATAGCAGCAACTTCACCCGCATCAGCACCTACTAGGCTCGATCCTTGACGTTCAATCGCTGCGCTCAATGTCGTTTGTGTATTGTCTTTTACCGCTTCGATAAGCATACGGCCCATACGACCACCCGCTCCAATGACACCGACTTTGATGGCTTGTTCTTTTACTTGTTGACTCATATCTTTGTCCTAAATGCTTTGTTTTTAGTAAAGGCGTTTTAAAATACTATTTATCGTAAGTTTAGCAAATATCCCCACTTGAGTGGCTTTTTATACACTCAGCAAAAAGCCCAACAGTTTCACGTGAAACTATTGGGCTCAAAACAATGACGTTTTTCAGTTAAGCAAAGCTATCAGTCAAATAGCTCGCCAATCTTTTTGAAGAATGACTTTTTATGTGGTGACTGTTGATGCTTACTATCACCATCTAATGTATCTTGGAATTCACGTAACAAGTCTTTTTGCTCACGCGTTAGATTGACTGGCGTCTCGATGACAACACGACAAATCAAATCGCCTTTCATGGTCGTACGAACTGGTGTCACGCCTTTACCACGTACACGTAGCAACTTACCACTTTGCGTGCCTTCAGCAACCTTGATTTTTACTTTACCATCTAACGTTGGGATTTCAACTTCTTTACCCAATGCCGCATCAGTGATACTCACTGGCACATCCATATAGAGATCAGCGCCTTGACGCGTGAAGACGTTGTGCTGTTTAACACGTACTTCGACGTATAGGTCGCCATTTTGGACACCAGCACCGCCCGCTTCACCTTCACCTGCGAGACGAACGCGATCACCATCATCGACACCCGCTGGAATAGACACTTCGAGCGTACGTGATTTGTCTTTGACACCATTACCATGACAGTCAGAGCATGGATTTTTGATTTGCTTACCAGTACCGCCACAATGTGGGCAGGCTTGCTGAACAGCAAAGAAACCCTGCTGCATACGGACTTGGCCTTGGCCATGACACGTCTGACAAGTCACAACGTCAGAGGCGTTTTTTGCGCCTTTACCATCACAAGTGTCGCAAGGTGCAGGTGCTGTAAAGCTGATTTCTTTTTTGCAGCCACGTACCGCTTCTTCTAACGTAAGCTCAATGACATAACGCAAATCAGAACCACGACGTGAACGTCCGCCACCGCCGCCACCACGCTGCTGACCGAAGATATCGCCGAAGTTGCCGAAGATATCGCCGAAGATATCTTGGAAATTACCGCCACCACCGCCAAAGCCACCGCCGCCCATGCCGTTTTCAAACGCTGAATGACCCATGCGATCATAGGCTGAGCGTTTTTCTTCGCTGCTCAGTACTTCATAAGCCATTGATGCTTCTTTGAACTTATCTTCAGCATCAGGGTCATCAGAGTTACGGTCTGGATGGTATTTCATGGCCAGCTTGCGGTAAGCTCGCTTAATTTCCTTGCTATCAGCGGTCTTACTGACACCTAATATTTCATAAAAATCGCGCTTACTCATGGGCTCTCCTATCGTCTTTACAGTCCACCGGCCGGTCGATTCATTAACCTTTATCAATCATTATATTATTGCTACTCGTTTTCTCACTTAAAGGTTTCACATGAAACACAATGAACAGTAAAGAAAAAGAGATGATAATGTTAAGAATCTTACAAGCGAATACGGCGGGATGCTGCTTAGCCAAATCAATTATTAAAAGTTTGCGCTATTTATGGAGATGGCATAATGATTTATCAAGCTCTCAGCGATGGAAAGTATCGTTTAAGAGTATTTCGTCACTACAAAAAGGTTTTATTAAGGAACGAACAAAGGTTTTCATACCTTAATACAATTAAGCCGTGCTAGTATTTATCGCCAAGTTTATAGCCATTTATCTTAAAATTATTAGGGTCTGTTGAACATTCAAATATTAGGGCTGCTGATTGCTAAAATTGCATCAAACTAGGCGCAAGCCGACGATAATGTCGAGACCTTAGCTAGGTTTGCAACAACGTTTGGGGGGATTTTAGCATCAGCCTTGAGAACGGATCGAGCAAAGCACTGCTTTGCCCGTTCGCAAGGCAAGAGCTGTGCTCGAGTGGAGGGCAGTACTATTTTTTGCCAATATATGGCGAAATTGTTTCACCTAGAATGACTAGGCATCAAAAATTTCACTGCCTATTGTCTAAAAAATAGTGACTGCCAGCACCACATTTGAATGTTCAACAGACCCTAAGTTTGCGACAAGGTATCGTTTTTTATGAAGAAGCTGATTGTTTTATTAATCATCATCGTAGTCGCCGTCTATGCAGGCTCGCCTTATTACAGTGCATATCAGCTCAAAAATGCCTACGATAACAAAGACGGTGCCACTATTGCAGCGGCCATTGACTATGACCAAGTACGGCCTAGTGTCCAAAACCAATTGACCAGTCAGTTTACGGCGACGATGACTGAATATCCGTTAGTTTCTCAGCTGGGCGGCGAGCCTTTGACCGAAGCTGCCAATAGTTTTATTGCAAAAGCCGTTGATGGTGCCATCACTCCGCAGAATATCGAAAAAGTTATTAACACTCAGGGTCAGGCCAATACAGCAACCAAAGAGTTAGCGGCGGCATGGGCTATCGCGAGCAATCAGGTCAATCTGAAAAATTTGATTCAAAACCTCATTATCCAACGCGGTGATGTCGATGCGGTGGTCAAAAGCCAAATGCAGGAAATCATGACAAAACAAGCCGCTGAACTTGAGAAACAAGTGGCGCAAGGCTCTGATAGCGACAAACCTAAGCTGAGCTATTGCGGCATCAATTGCTTCACTATTAGCGGGCAAGTGAAAGGCTACCCACTCACCATAGAGATGCAACGTGAGGGTCTGATTGACTGGAAAATCGTCGATATCGTGTTGCCATAACACAAGACGCTATGGTTGCGACTTTTGCGCTATCGCTAATTATCTATAAGAAATACACCTATCATAATCCGTTATAAAACAGTCACAGCGCGAACCTCGCTATGAGTTTCACCTGTACTCTTGCACTCGGTTGCCTTGGCTGTTTTTTGAATCAACGAGGGCGTGTCATCAATTAGATTGTGAGGCTTAAAATGAGAAAAATTGTAGATAAACAAGGAAGGAATTGCCGTTAATATGAACATATTGACAAAATTACTGACGATGTTTAGCAAAATATAGCCATTTTAAGGCCACTAAATGTATTAATATGCTGATTGATGATACGCCCTACATCAAACCAATTTATAAGTGAGCGTACGATGCACACTCAAACAACCTCTCCAATGACAGATACAGTAACAGCGACTCAGCCTAATGACTCGCTTACCACGCCAGCGCCTAACTCTCTACCACCAATCACGATACTAGATGGCGGTATGGGACGTGAGCTTGAACGACGCGGCGCTCCTTTTCGCCAACCTGAATGGTCAGCACTGTCATTGAGCCTAGCGCCAGATAGTGTTCGTGATGTCCATTTAGACTACATAAAAGCGGGTGCCACTGTTATCACGGTCAACAGCTATGCAGTCACTCCTTATCATTTGGGAGACAGCTTTTTTAGTGAGGGTGAGCAGCTCATCAGAACTGCAGCGCAGCTCGCATTCGAAGCCGTACAAGAAAGCGAAAAGCAAGTGGACAGGCAGCAAGCAAGCAAAAAGCCTAACCACTCAGCAGCCGTACAAATCGCTGGATGTTTGCCGCCACTGTTTGGCTCTTACCATCCTGATTTATTTGACTCCACGCAAGCTCCTACGATTGCGCGTCCTTTGTTGTCTGCACAGATAGATTATGTGGATATGTGGCTGGTAGAGACGCAAAGCAGTATCGTTGAAGCACAAACGTGGCATCAGCTAATAACGGAATTTACAGCGACTCAAAAGGAAAGTATATCTAACAAGGTAATCACATCTAAAAAAGAAGCTACATCTAGAAAAGAATCCATATCTAAACCTATTTGGATCGCATTTACGCTAGATGACAGTCAGTTAGATATTGCTACCGATGACCTTGATAGCAGTGCTGAGCCTAGTCGCGCTGTGAGCAAACCGATGTTGCGCTCTGGTGAATCAGTAGCCGAGGCCGTACAGGCGATGATGGCATTGAATGTCGATGCCGTACTGTTTAACTGTAGTCAGCCTGAAGTCATGAATGCAGCATTGCAAACTGCGAAAGAGCTGATTGATAAAGCATCGCACCCTATGCAACTGGGCGTCTATGCCAATGCGTTTGTCTCAAAACAAGTCCATAAACAAGCCAATGCACAATTGCGCGATATGCGTGAGGACAACACACCTGAGCATTACCTAACGTGGGCTGAGCTCTGGCAAGCCTCGGGTGCCAATATCATTGGCGGTTGCTGCGGGATTGGCGTTGAGCATATCGAACGACTCGCGCAGCACCTATAGTCAATTCTCTATAAACTGGATACGGTATTGGTATCGCTTAGTCTACTATTTGTCGTACTTTCACTCGCCTTCCTTGTATCCAAATTATATTGAACCGACTATAGATAAGAATATTTTAGTAGCATCGCTGGTGGCGTGGTTTACTCTACGCCCAAAAACTCTAAGAATTCAGGGCTTTCAAAGCTAGCTTGATAGAGTACGCCATCCTCACGGTAAATAGCAGGCGTCGCCATCACAGCCAGACCAGCCGCTTTTTCACGGTTCGGCGTTATATGATCAGTGCTACAGCTCCCTGGTGCAGGCGTCATCTGACCCGCTAGCATTGCTTTATCAAAAGCTTTGCGACGACTGCTTTCATCAGCTTGACACCAGATACCACGCATTTGTGCAGGTGAGGCCTCATATATTGGATAGCCGATAACGTTGACGGTGACACCTTTTGTATTGAGCATGGGTATCTGTTGATGCAATCGACGGCAGTACGGACAATTCACATCATCAGCCACATAGATGACAGCACGCTCTTTGCTGGTCGCTGTGTAAGTAATCAGTTGGCTCTTATCCAACGTCGCAAACACAGACTGGTTTTTCAGCGATTCAAACTCTTCATCAAGCCCAATAAACTGACCGTTTTCGATGACAGAGATCTCGCCATCTGTGATGTACTGCGCATCATCTGATAATAAGAAAGGCACGCCTTCTAACGTCGCCCCCCAAATCACACCAGGTACGGCAGTATAGAAAAATGGTGTTTTAGCACTCATGTTTTTTAGCGCTGCCATATTTGCTAGCATGTCAGATTTGACGCTAGCACTGACAGGTTTGCCTACCTGCGCACTTGTGCTACGTGCTGGTGTTTTGGTAACTACCCGCTTGCTTGGATTCTTTTGTAGCTCACCTTGGATGACATATCTACCATCTTCAGTGATATGCAAAGGCAACTGCCCAGCCAAATTGACTTGATACATATTGGGTAAGTTGGAAGGCACAATAGAGGTGATTTGCGTTTTGATACCTGCCTGATCCAGCAATTGGCGCAAGCGACTGTCAACAGATTTACTTACTGTGTCAGTAATTTGAGTGCCTTGAGCACTTTGACTGACATTCTTACTGGTAGCATCATTGGCACTAGGCTCAGCACATGCAGTCGTTGCCAACAGTATGGTACTGATTAGACCAGCAGATTTTAATACGGATAATTTCACAGAGACAGTCCTATCTGATTTGTAATAATGACAGTATTTAATAACGATAGTTTTTAAGAACGACATTGTTCATGGTGGCCACGTGGCATAACGAGTACCATATTATGTAAATATAGAGATTAAAGAAGTGAGAAGACTTTAGCACAAGGACAATGATTTCAAAGTATTAAAGGCTCAATTTTGCAAAATTGCTACCTAGCTTTAAGAGATAGGCAACACATACTGCCCTGAAAATGAACGAAAAAAAGCAGCACACTGTTTAGTGGCTGCTCTTTCTAGAAATAAATATTCTTACGAGTTATTTTAAAGCGAAATCATCTCAAATCGAAACCATCTCAAATCGAAAGAAAGTAACGACTTAAAACTTAGCAACTTCTTCTGGTGTTAAGAAACGACTGTCGCCTTTCTCTAACCCTTCTAGATTGATATGACCAATGCTGGCACGATGTAGCTCAGTTACTCGATTACCAAAATAACCCATCATACGTTTAACTTGATGGTATTTGCCTTGCTCTAACGTCAGGCGAGCATGTGTTTCGTCGATGAATTCGAGAACTGCAGGCTTGGTTTCTTCGTGATCACCTTCTAGCAAGATACCTTCCGCTACTTCTTTGACTGCATTGGCCTGAGCATCGCTATCCATCGCATCAGCTAAGGTAAGCTCATATGTTTTTGCATGCTCGTGCTTAGGACTGGTTACACGATGTAGCCAGCCGCCATCATCACTGATAAGCAATGCGCCGGTGGTATCGACATCGAGGCGACCAGCAATGCGTAAGCTACCAAGCTCTGGCACGGCAATCAGCTCGGTGACGATTGGGTATTCTTTGGCCTTTAGCGTACATTCAAACCCTTCAGGTTTATGAAGCAAGATATAACGATTGCCAGCCGCGACCGAAAGTGGTTCACCGCCCCACATCACTTCGTCATTGACGATATCGACATGCAAACCAGGATCTTTGACGACCTGCTCGTTCACCATAATCTCACCGGCATGCATGATTTTTTTGGATTCTTTACGTGACAGCTCAGTGGCTTTACTAATAAATTTATCTAGACGCATACTATTTACTACCATCCGTTTTATGATACCTACTCTACCTCAACATATTCAATTCTATCTAAATTAGAGAGGATGTCAGGCTAGTGTCGTCTACTGTTTGTAGTCCTTTCACTTGCCGTTCTTGTCTCTAAGTTATCTTGAACCGACTATAGCAGCAACGCGGGCACTCACATTGAGCTTGCATCGCTATCTTCACGGGTAAGAAGTGGTACTATAATAAAAATTAAATAAACACTGCGCCAAATACGGACGACAGTGAAAGTAAGACCAGTTTACCATATCCAACCTAGACCTGATGAAATATGAGCTATCAAACGCTAAAACGTACTGTCACTGCTCGCTTAGAAATCAAGAAATCTGAGTTTATTGCTTATGCTTATCCCGTAACGTCACGCGAGGACGCAATGTTTCACGTGGAACAACTACGTACTCAATACCCCGATGCCCGTCATCACTGCTGGGCTTATATCATTGGTGATCCAAATAACACCACCAGTGCTGGCTTTGATGATGATGGTGAGCCAAATGGCACGGCAGGACGCCCGATATTAAATGTCTTACAGCACAAGTCTATCGGCAACGTCATTATCATCGTGGTGCGTTATTTTGGCGGTATTAAGTTAGGCGCAGGTGGTCTAACGCGTGCGTATGCCGGTTCGGCGCAAGCAGCCGTCGACCAGATGACATTAAGCCCTTATGTCCCAATGGCACAAGTACAGATATTGGCAGAGTTTGCGACTGAAGCCCAATGCCGTTACGTCGTCGATAGTCTGAACGGCAGCATCGATGACGTCGCTTATAGTAAGCAAGTGACACTGACCGTGACGCTAGCTGAGGCCAATATTGACAGTTTAAAAGAACGCCTTGCGATGGATGGACGTGTGTTGAATAAGCCCTGAATAATGCATGATGCTAATTGATTGCTTTTCAGTATTTAGTTTTGAAGGACTGTTTTTTAGCATCTACTTTGCAGTGGTTGTTTTAAGTAGCTGTTTTAAATGACTGCTATTGAGTAGCTGATATTGAATAGCTAACATTGAGTATCCATGCGTTCACTGAAAAGCATTGGTTTTGGCCATTGCCATCGGTATGATAAGCCATTGCTTTTTAACAATAATTAAATAAGAGCCATTTATGTCTGTTTCAAAATCAAACAAGCCATTCTCTCCAGCCCCTTTTAAACCGCCATTTTGGCTGACCAATCCTCATCTACAAAGCATCTTGCCCAAGTTCTTTGCACCCAAAGCACCAACCTATCGCCGCGTGGTGATGCAAGATTCCTTAAGTGAAACCGATATTGCTTACGACTTTTATGATGCGCATCCTGTAGAGGTATCAAAAGATGGTGAGCTTGAGCAAACGCCATTGATTGTGCTATTTCATGGTATGGAAGGCAGCAGCGACAGCCATTATGCTCGCGCGCTGGCATATCAAATACATGCGCAAGGCTGGCATTTTGTGGTGGTGCACTTTCGTAGTTGTGGCGGTATTCCAGCTAATGGTCGAGTTTTTTATAATGCGGGTGATACTGCCGAGGTGCATCACGCGCTACAAAACTTGCGTGAGCAATATGCCAATATCTATGCGGCTGGCGTGTCACTCGGTGGTAATGCACTAGCGAAGTACATGGGCGAGTATGGTGACGAAGCCATCTGCAAAGGCGCTACTGTCATCTCTGCTCCCGTCGATATGTCGTCAGCGGCCATTACCATGCACAGCTTTTTGAGTCATCGTATCTATACGCCTTATTTGCTCAATCCAATTATCAAAAAAGCGTTGGCGAACGATATTACCAAAGAAGAAATTGATGCTATCAAAGCCGTCAATCGTATCAGCGATTTCGATGATATCTTCACCGCCCCGCGTCATGGCTACCGCTCCAACAATCACTATTATCAATCTTCTTCTGCCCTACCTTATTTGATCAACGTAACTAAGCCTCTGCTATTAATTAGTGCAAAGGACGATCCTTTTATTGGCTTTACCGCGACGCCAAATGATGTCTCTGATAGTGTCACCATTTTAGATACCCCGCACGGTGGTCATATTGGCTATTTGCGTTATCGCTCAGACAATCATTCAGAAAATAGCGCAGACAGTTCTTCAGTAAACGGTCAATCTACTGATGATAAATCTAACGTTAAGCCATCTGGAACCAATGGTAAAAAAGCAAAAACCTCAAAGTTCGATATCAACTGGATACCTGAGACTGTCAGTGCTTATTTTAATTATATTGGCGTGGCTTCTATTAAAGAACCTTATCAAGATGCGGTCTCTGACAATCAATAATCATTGCCATAGATGACAAAATAATAACGCCAACGTTTATAAACTTTTGAGAGTGTTCTATGTACCCATTTATCCGCTACGCCAGCACCATCGCTCATGCCGCCCTCAAAGCAAAACGAGGCGATACATTGACATTCAAGGACACCAGTGAGATTCAATTTCGCTGCCGCTTATCTGATATCGATAACTTTTTGGAGATGAATAACGGTCGCGTATTCACGCTGTATGATTTAGGGCGTATGGATTTTGCGGTACGGACTGGGCTTGGTAATCAGCTATTAAAACAGCGTTGGGGTTTGGTCATCGCTGGCAGTACCATCCAATACCGTAAGCGTATTCGCGCCTTTCAAAAAGTCACGCTAAAGACCAAAATCGTCGGTATCGATGCGCGTTGGCTCTATATCGAGCAATCAATGTGGGTCAAGGGCCAGCCCTGCTCATCTGCGCTACTGCGTACGGGTGTGACCAAGGGCGGCAGAGTGATCGATACGGCTCAAGTACTGGCTGCATTGGGACAGTCTGATTGGGATCTGCCGCCAACTGGCTACGTCGCCGAATGGATAGAGAGTGATGCCGACCGCCCATGGCCACCAACGGAGTAGTGGCAAGAAAACTTAACTCAAAACAACTCTTATCTAAGCGTTTATTGAAAGCACGTCACAAACAAGCCACCTTATGGCTACTATTGCATAACAATACATTATATAAATAAATATATTAAATGTTAGGATGGTAGTGAGTTTGACACTCAACTAAATACTATCTCATTAGAATAGTCTCATAAGGAAAATAATATGATTAATAATACGGATTACGTCGGTACTTTATTCGACAATAGCGAATCAAGTCCAAGCAAAATCACCTTGGCTTTTACTATGGCAGGTGTGGCACTCAAAAAAGGGCACTCTGCCTCAGTAATATTGATGGTAGATGCAGTGCATTTGGCATTGCCCAATGCTTTGGCAAAAGTGGATATTGGTGCACCGTTTGAACCTGCTGGCGAGTTACTAGAAGCCTTTATCGAAAAAGGCGGTCAAGTATTGGTGTGTAGCGCCTGCATGAAGCACAATGGTGTCGAAGAATCAGCCATCGATAAACGCTTTACAGTGATTAGCGGTGATGATGTGGTTGAGCTACTGATGAATGCGAAGGGATCGTTGCAGTTAAATTAAGGAGTAGGATTTTATGCAAATCAACTCTTGAAAGAATCTCTAAGATTTAATGTAAAACAGGAAAACTCTAGCTAAGATTTCCTGTTTTTTTAAGTTTGTGAGGGCAATCTACTCAGTAAACCTTTCTCTATTACATGTATCTCTCTTCAAAATACCATTACCACCATGAAAAGTATTTATCTGAAGTGGTAACTTCTATATTGCTTTTGGACTTATTACAAGTTTCACAAGTTAATTGAATATTACAAGGATCATTAACTCCATACATATCTAGAGGAACAATATGATCAAAATTGCTTTTCTTATAGTGATTAATCAAGTTTGTTAGATCTGTATTACAAAATACACACCTACCCTTATCTCTATAAAAAACAGCCTTTTTCACCCATACCGGTATATGACACCTTTTGATTGTTCCTTTTTTAGTCATATATTCACTAGGATAAATTACATTCTTTTCATATATATGAGTAGAAACTATCTTATTGAATTTCAGAAGAAACTTTCTATTATTAAATAAAACATAGAAAGCCTCTTCAGACATTTCAAAGAATAACTCATAAAATTTATCCTCATTTTCTAAGAACCATTCATATGCACATGGATCCTCTCTATCATCATCTTCCACTATTTTTTGAATATTAATACTGTAAATATCAAATTTCTCATACCAAATTGATAGGTACTCATCATCATAACAATCTTCGTTCTTCCTAAAATCACGTCTATAAAAATTAAATGCTGTAATAACAATATACTGATGCAACAGAGTATCTTTACTAAATTTAGCTGAATGCTTTATAAAATAATCTTCATTATAGTTCCAAAACTCCGTTTCTAAGTTTATGTGTTCTTCAACAAGATTAATTAGATCATAAATACCATGAAAACTATAGTTTTGTAGCCGACTCATCTTTCTAACCTAAACATTCTTCAATAAATATATTATACAGTTAAGACGAGTCAGATTGACACTATCCCCTTAACTACAAAACCATAGTCAACTAACTTAGCTACAACTTCGTAGCCAAAACCCACCCACCCTATTTCCTAACTAAATAAACACTATCTCACATACTCTGTACTCAGCTCTGTTAAAGTAAGTCATGCAAACAACCTACTAAAAAGGCAGTCCGTCATGACCTTACTTGATACCCTAAACTTAACCTACCCTATCGTTCAAGCGCCAATGGCAGGTGCAACCACACCCGAACTAGCAGCGACAGTGAGTAACTTTGGCGGACTAGGCTCATTAGGATCTGGCATGACTGCGCCAAATATTTTGACCAGCCAAATTGATACCATCAAATCGCTCACCGACCGACCTTTTATGATCAATCTAATGGTGCTCTCTGAGCAGGACTCTACGACCTTTGATACCGCAATACCCGCTTGGCTGAGTGAGTACTATCAAGACAATAATATCGAATATGCACTACCTGAACGCCCAGCGCTAAGCTTTTTAGACCAGCTGCAAGTGCTCTATGACAATCCCGTTCCTGTCGCCAGTTTTACCTTTGGTATTATCAGTGCCGAGCAAGTTCAGCATCTCCAAGGTCTCGGCACGCGCGTCATCGGCACCGCCAATCATCCATTAGAAGCAAAAGCATGGGCAGATATTGGTGCAGATGCGGTATGTGTACAAGGAGTCGAAGCGGGCGGACATCGCGGTGGTTGGCTACCGCAAAGTGAAAGCGATCCATTGGGGCTGTTGACGCTGATTGGCCAAACACGCGCCTGTACCGATATTCCGTTGATCGCAGCAGGTGGCATCATGAATGGCCAAGCCATCAAAGCGGTTCAGACAGCTGGTGCCGAGTTGGCACAAATAGGGACGGCATTTCTGACCACAGACAAGTGCGGTATCAATGACATTTATAAACAAGCATTACTCGATGCCAGTCAAGATAAGCGCAGCTCAGAAACGCGACTAACTCGATTATTCTCAGGTAAGCTTGCTCGTGGTTTATTGAATAGTTATCTAAGTGACTTTGCCCAATTTGAAAGCGCTGATAAGCTACCGCCCTACCCGCAATTAAATGCCATGACCAAATTTATGCGAGCTCATGCTAGTAAGAACTCTGATGCAGAACACCTCTCTTTGTGGGCGGGACAAGGGGTAGCCTTGGTCAAACAAGAGAGCACGCTTGAACTGCTTGAGCGATTGGTAAAAGCGTTATAAATTTACTCATCTTTTATTGTTGCACGAAATTTCTTATAATCTGCTGCTGTCTCTTTTACCGCTTCTATCATCGGTACGTGACCGACTTCTGGCATCATAATAACTGTTGACTGTGGGATGATTTCTTTAATCAACGCAGTCGTTTCAGGCTTGATGACTTGGTCTTTTTCACCCCAAACGACTAATGTCGGAATGTTATAGTTCGCAATGACTTTGGCACGCTCTTCGACATTGTCTGTGACGATCTGCTCTAGTATTTTGGACTCAAGCGCTTTATTAGCAATACGCTCTTGCGCAAACACTGCTTTTATCGATTTGGGTAAATAAGGCGGCTTGTACATGACAAAGTCATACATATCGTAGATATCTTCCGTCTTATTGACCAATAGCGGATTGTTCTCAAGCGTGGCATTTTCCAATGATTTAGGAATGCCCGCTGACCAAAACCCTGCACTATCGATGAGCCATAGACTTTTAACATCTTCTGGATACTTTGCTGCGTAAGCCACACTGATGGCACCGCCCATTGAATTACCGCCGATATGGATATTGGAAGCCAAGCCCTTTGCTTGCATTAATTCATGCAGACGTTGCGCTTGAGCATCAGCGCGATAATCCGCAGTATCAGGTTTACTCGAATCGCCAAACCCTAATAAGTCTGGAATAACAAGATGATAGTCAGCCAGCTTGTCAGCGATACGAGTGAAATTGTCTTTATTACCGCCAAAACCATGAATCAATAATAGAGGTTCAGCATTGATCGTATTATTTTCAGTATAAGTGAGCTGTTCACCTGAAGCGAGTGTGAATACTTTGCTGGTAAGATCTGATTTAGCACGTTCGTGTTGGATGATTTTTTGAGTTGTATTTACGGCTAGCGTATTGGGTGCGGTGGTGCAACCGACGACTGACAAGCTGAGTACAGTCGCGAGGCTTAGGCGTTTTAATATCATTGAAACTTTCCTATTAAGAAACAGTAAAAGACTGGTGTGCAAGATGCGGCTAGTGCTGCTTAGAGTCAATCTACTATAACTCGCCACCAACCAATAAAATGTATACACTAACTGCTTTCCATTAACCCTTACCTAATCATTTTTACCTAACAGAAAATTAACCGCTGCGGCAGCATGAATAGCCGTGGTATCAAATACTGGAATCGGGCTATCGGCCTGACCGATAAGTAAGCCTATCTCGGTACAGCCCAATATCACGCCCTCTGCCCCCACATTGGCTAAATCTGTAATGACTTGGCGATAATACTGATGTGAGCTATCGAGTATCTGTCCTTGGCACAGCTCATCATAGATAATACGGTGCACCTCTGCGCGAGCGTCAGTCTCAGGAATCAAGACTTGTAACCCTGCATCGATAAGGCGCTGCTTATAAAAGTCTTGGATCATGGTGAACTGTGTACCGAGTAGCGCAATTTTGGTCAGACCTCGCTGCTTAATCGCCTCAGCCGTAGCATCCGCAATATGAATAATCGGTAGTCCAGTCGCGGCTTCAACGTCGCTGACTACTTTATGCATAGTATTGGTCGCAATTAATAACCCTTGTGCGCCAGCCGCTTGTAATCGATCGCCACTATTTGCCATCATTGCGCCAAGCTCAGTCCACGCTCCTTGTGCTTGCAACGCGCCAATCGGTGCAAAGTCGACACTATGAATCAGCAAATCTGCTGAGTGTAAGTTACCCAACTCAACTTTGATGCCGTCATTGATTAAGCGATAATAGACCTGAGTACTCTCCCAACTCATACCGCCAATGATACCTAATGTGCGCTGCTTTTGAGCTACCATTTCATTGTCCTACGTGTTTATTGTGATCGACTTTATCGTAGCAAAATTAATCAGATTCAGTGCGCTATTTCTTTATACTGTTCTGCTGTAAAAACTATCCTGTTGTAAGAATGGCTATAGTGTAACCATAACAAACCTCGCCATTTATAATAACCATTTTATTCATTGGTCAGCACGCGATATGATAGTACTCAATGGCAAATTTTAACGGCCCCTACCACCATTTATTATATAAAATTGACACTTACCTCATCAGTGAAGTGTCATTAGCACCACTCAGGACACTCTAAAATTATGGCAAATTTTCCTATCATCAGAATACGCACACGGCGCAAATACTACCGCCTTATCTTCACAGGTATCATGGCAATGATGATGTCATTGATTATCTCGACGGCCTTATTGGTGGTAAAACAAGGCTTTATCGACGGCTTTTTTATGGAGTTGATGCATTCGTGGGGACTGGCCTTTATGTTTGCGTGGCCAAGTGCTTATATTTGTGCCTATCTAGTGCAAGAGCATGTGCTCAGTCATATTGAGTTTTATTAAATAGTATCGATAGCTATCGTAATTCTAAGATAGTTTAGATATAGGGCAAGCCAGTCAAGGTTCCACAGAGAATAGACTGAACTGGTCTGATGCCGTATCCCATATATATGAGATTGGCTATCTAACGCTAGAGAATATTACCGATGTAAGCCAAGCTTTCTATAACAAAATCCCGTTAGCGCAAATGTATCCAACTCCTAGACGACCAGTCTATTTTTAAGTATAGTATCTTTGTTAGTCGATAACCTCTAAGCATCATTATCATGGTATCGTTTCTACTAGAAGAAAAAATACATCGATGAGTGATCTCAATGACATGATATTTATAGTCGGTTATTCATACACTTATACATAAATTAAATCATAAATATATAAAGGAAATCATCATGCGTAGTGCTATTCATAACAGCTTTGGCAAACCTTCTGACGTATTGAGCGTGGGCGACAGTCCTATGCCGCAGCCTGCTGCCAACGAAGTCCGTATCAAAACCATTCTCTCCCCTATCCACAACCATGACATGCTGACAGTGAGTGGACAATATGGCTATAAGCCTGAGATGCCAGCCATCGGTGGTAGTGAAGCGCTAGGCATTATCGATGCGGTAGGCGCTGACGTGACAGACTTTAGTGTTGGTCAGCGTGTGGCGTGTGCCAGTGTGCATGAGACGTGGGCGGAGTATTTTGTCGCCCCTGCCAGCATGGTATTTAACATGCCTGATAGCATCGAAGACGAGTTGGCTGCCCAGCTGATTGCGATGCCGCTGTCTGCCTTAATGCTATTAGAATTCTTAGAAGTAGATAGCGGTCAATGGATCATCCACAATGCGGCAAACGGCGCAGTGGGTAAAACCCTTGCCATGCTCGCAGCAGCACGCGGCGTAAATACGATTAACCTCGTACGTAGTAAAGACGCGATAGAAGAGCTGACCTCACTCGGTATCAAAAACAATGTCGTCACCGCTGATGACGACTGGAAAGACCAAGTCCGCGCCATCATCGGCGATGATAAAATCACAGCAGCCGTTGACTCAGTCGGTGGTGAGTCGAGCAATGAGCTGCTATCGCTACTGGGTAGCAAAGGAACGCTAGTCTCATTTGGTATCATGTCAGGCAAGCCAATGGCATTAGACGCTGGTAGCTTGATCTTTAAGCAAGCCACGGTAAAAGGATTCTGGGGCAGCAAAACCAGTCAAGAAATGGATCTAGACAACAAACAACGCCTGATCACTGAGTTGCTAGAACGCGCATCGAATGGCGATTTAAAGCTACCGATCGAAGCCGTCTATAGTCTGGACGATATCGCAACCGCAGTGTCTGGAAAAGTACAATCAGGTAAAAAAGGCAAAGTGCTTTTAAAACCTTAATTCCTACACTCGCCTCCTAATTTCGTAATAAGGGCAAAAACCAGCGGTATTAGCAAATATAAGAAAGCCCATGTGTATTAGCGATAAGATACGGTGGGCTTTTTAACCATTCTGCTGTAATAGTATCGCTAAGCCAATCAGCGTAAATAATAAGATTTAATAAGGATATAACCATGTCAAACGATACAACATTCAAAGCATTAGTCGTTGAAGAAACCAGCGATGGTGAATTCAAAAAAAGCATTCAAGAACGCAAAGTTAGTGACTTACCAGAGAATGACTTACTCATCGAGGTGCATTATTCATCGTTAAACTTTAAAGATGCGATGTCGGCATCGGGTAATAAAAGAATCACCAAACAGTATCCGCATACCCCTGGTATCGATGCAGCTGGCATCGTGATTAGCGATAAGTCAGGCACGTTTACCGTAGGGCAAGAAGTATTGGTATTCGGCTATGATCTCGGTATGGATACAGATGGCGGTCTGGGTCAAATGATCTCAATCCCCGCAGACTGGGCGCTGGCTTGTCCAGAAACGCTAACCCTAAAAGAAGCGATGACCTATGGCACGGGCGGCTTAACCGCAGCGCTAAGTGTCCAAAAATTAGAGAAAATGGGCGCAAAACCAAGTGATGGCCCAGTTGCCGTGACTGGTGCAACGGGCGGCGTCGGTACGATCAGTATCGCTATCTTAAAGCAGCTCGGCTATGAGGTGATTGCATTCTCAGGTAAGCCAGAGCAAAGCGAGCATCTAAAAGCATTGGGTGCGAGCGAAGTACGTCATCGCGATACCATCAATGAAATCGGTAACAAACCTGTCGGCCGTGAGCTATGGGCAAACGCCATTGATACCATCGGCGGCGACTACTTACCCAACCTGCTCAAGCAAACCAAATCTGGCGGTGCAGTGACCAGTTGTGGCCTAGCAAGTGGCGCGGATTTTTCGATGTCGGTGATACCTTTTATCACCCGTGCGGTGTCGCTATTGGGTATCGACTCGGTCTATATTCCGCTGGCTGATAAAGAAGCCATTTGGAAACGTGTCGCCACCGATATGAAACTGCCCAATCTTGAAAGCTATGGTGAAGAGATTACGCTAGAGCAAACACCAGAATACTTAGATCGCTTTATGTCGAGCAAAGTGGTTGGGCGTTATGTGGTGAATGTGAAGGGGTAGACTTTTGATTCTATAATTGGATTTTAGATAATGGCAGTGCTCTTTTGGGTGCTGCTTTTTTTGTTTTATGAAATTAAATTTGCGGTCATTTACGATTATTAAAAAACTGCAAAGTACTCCTGACATCACTCAAAGATAGTATTAGAATGTTCTGAGACATATACTAACCACATCAAATAGAAACAAACTTAGATGAATAAAGGGATATAAATGCCAACACTCAACTGGATTGGTAAAGAAGCCGTAGAAAAGCACCATAAAGCAGTACCCTTTCGCTTGTTAGAACCCGTAGAAGAGTTATCTTGCGGGGATGCTGATAGCGGCAACCTAATCGTACAAGGTGATAATTTGGATGCTCTAAAAGCATTATTGCCGCGCTATGCTGGAAAAGTAAAATGTATCTATATCGATCCGCCCTATAATACAGGTATGGATGATAGAGATGAATCTGGTAAGCGTTCCGGTTGGGTTTATAATGACAACGTGAACAGCCCTGAGATTAAAGCTTGGCTTGGTAAGGTTGTTGGAGCCGAATCAGATGATTTATCTAGGCATGATAAATGGCTTTGCATGATGCAGCCAAGACTTGCTCTTCTTAAAAGCTTTCTAAAGGAAGACGGTGTAATTTTTGTCAGTATCGACGAAAACGAATATGGTAACTTAAGGATACTTCTTGATGAAATTTTTGGAGTTACTAATCGTGTTGGAACGATTATTTGGAAAAATGCAACCGATAATAATCCTACGAAAATTGCAATAGAACACGAATACATACTGTGCTACGCAAAAAAAATTACATATCTGCCGAAAGAATGGAAATCTCCAAACTTATCAGCTAAAGAACGGCTTCTAGAATTAAGTGAAGAGTTAATCTCAAAATACACTGACTCAGAGGAGCTACAAAAAGTATATTCTAAATGGCTAAAGGAACATAAGTTTGAGATGTGGCCATTTCAAGACTATAAATTCATTGATTCTGAAGGTATTTATACTGGAATGAGGAGCGTTCACAACCCTGGAAAAGAAGGCTATCGTTACGACGTATTACATCCAGAAACTAACAATCCATGTAAACAACCTTTAATGGGTTATAGATTTCCAGAAAGTACTATGAACTCTTTAATTAAAGAAGGCCGTATTATTTTTGGGAATGACGAAAATAAACTAGTAGAGCTAAAGGTATATGCTAAGGATTATCGAGCAAAGCTATCTAGTTTTTTTGAGCTTGACGGTAGAAAAGGAACAAATCAACTTAAAGAAATATTCCCAGAGAATGTCAGACCATTTGATTTTCCTAAACCAACTGACCTGATAGAAGAACTGATAAGTTTTACTACTTCGAACTCAGATATAATTCTAGACTCATTTGCAGGTTCTGGAACTACAGCTCATGCAGTACTAAAAGCCAATAAAGCAGACAATCATAATAGAACTTTTATTTTGACTGAGATGAAAGAAAATATAGCTAAGACAATAACTCAACCAAGAATGAAAAGAGTTATTGAAGGTTACACTAAAGGTAACAAAGAGCTTATTTCTGGCTTAGGTGGTGGTTTTCAATATTGTCGTTTATCCGAAGAGCCGCTATTCAACGCTGATGGTGCAATACGCTCGGACGTTAGTTTTGAGCAATTAGCTGAATTTGTTTGGTTTATGGAAACAGGAACTGGTTTAAATAAATCTGATTTGAAATCTATAGATAAGAAAAACAGTACGCCCTATCTAGGACAATACAAAGATAGAGCAATATTTTTGCTTTATAACGACATCCTAAAAGATAAATCTGACGCTGGTGGCAACGTCCTTAATAGTAGAACTCTGGAGCTACTAGAAGAGGCTTTGCCAGACTTTAAAGGACAAAAAATTGTCTATGGTGCTCGCACACGATTTGATAAAACAAAACTAGCTAGACTTAATATTACTTTTCACCAACTCCCCTATGAATTGGCGGTTAAAACATGGTTCTAAATAATAAATCACTAAAAAATTACCAGGAAGTTTTACTTGAAGAATACTCAAGTTATCTGTATCGCTGTAGAGAATTAAAAGATCCCGCTACCGCTTTTGCAGAATCTACTAAATTGGCCACTTCGGGCTTAGCCCAACCCTACTATCCATTACCCGAGATGGATCATGTCCCTTATGTTTGCCTTCGAGTACCTACTGGCGGCGGAAAAACTCGTATTGCAGGACAGTCTATAAAATGTGTCAATGATGCATTTTTAGCTACAGAGCACTCGTTAGTGCTTTGGTTAGTGCCTTCAGATCCTATACGTGAGCAAACATTATATGCGCTCAAAACTGAGGGAGAGCTACTTCATCAAGATATGCGCGACCTATTTGGTGCAGTTAACGTATTAGATATCAATGAAGCACTGTATATGCAGCCTGCTACGCTGAATACTGGCAATACTATCATTGTTGCTACTATGCAGAGCTTTAAGCGTGATACAGCGGATGGGCTACGAGTTTATCGTCAGAACGGTGCACTTATGCCACACTTTGAAGGTGCAAGTACCGAACAAAAAGGTGAGCATTCGTTAGTAGACGTTATTCGCTTGAGAAGACCCTTCGTTATTGTGGACGAAGCACATAATCAAGGCACTCAATTAGCATCTGATACTCTTAAACGCTTTAATCCTAGCTGCATTTTAGAGCTTACCGCCACACCAGATAGATCTCATCAGCCCTCTAATGTATTACGTAGCGTTTCTGCCGCTACTCTACAGTCAGAAGATATGTTGAAGCTGCCATTAGAGTTGGCTATTCATCCAGAATGGCGCGTTTCATTGACAGAAGCAATCGCACGGTTACGCCGACTAGAAAAACATGCTGAACAAGAGAAACAACTCACGGGAGAAATCATAGACCCAGTAGTTATGCTGATTCAGGCTGAACGGATTGCTAAAGAGAAAGAAACCTTTACGCCAGACAAAGTAAAGAAGCATCTCATTGACGACTTTAATATTCCTGAAGAGTCGATAGCTATCGCAACGGGCGCTGTTGATGAATTAACAGGTAAAAGGCTAGGCGACCCTGATTACCCACAATTTATTATTACTGTCGATAAACTGCGTGAAGGTTGGGACTGTCCGAATGCATACGTTTTATTTTCTTTTAGAAACACAACTTCTGCTACAGCTGTAGAGCAAGTACTCGGTCGTATATTACGTATGCCTCATGTTGTACGTAAAAGTGAAGAAGCTCTTAATCGCAGTTATGCTTATGTTGTTTCGAATGAGCTTGCTACTACCGTTCAGAACTTAAAAGATGGGTTAGTTCAAAGTGGTTTTGAGCGTTTAGAAGCGAAAGACTTAATAGTCGCTCGTGGAGAAGAACATAGTGGAGATTTATTTTCGCAACCTACCGATTTGATTATTCCTTTACCTGAGCATAATGGATTTTTGTCTCTTCCTGATGAAGACTTAGTTTTAGCGTTACCAAAATCATTACGTGAGAAAATCGAAATTTCGCCAGAAACATCTACATTGACCGTAAAAGAGGGAGCGACTTCCAAACAAATTCAGCAGATAGCAGAAACCTTTAGACGACCCGAAGTCGCAAAATCGGTAAAGGAACAACTTAATACTGCACTTGCAATTCAGGCAGCACCACCCACGCAAGAATTAACGCCTGCAGAAAAAGGAGTCTCGGCTAAAATACCTTTACTTAGTTATACTCAATTTAGTTTTTTTGATATTTTTGATGAAACTCCATTATTAGATGCTGACTGGGAGATTTCAGATTTTGATTACAAGCTAACAGATGGTGAATTTTCTCCAGACATAGAGACTATGCGCCGCGCTTCATTAAGTATTTCTCAATTAGAAAAAGTAGAGTGTGATATTTATGATCAAATGGATAGCCAACTAGCGATTTTTGGTAAAGAGGAAGGCTGGCAAGTAACAGATCTCGTATATTGGCTAGATAGAAATCTATATTTTCCGTATTCAGAACGTGATGTAAAAGTTGCTTGGTTGAATGCTGCCGTTTCTTACCTAATGAATGAAAAGAATTTCACATTAGATGAGTTAGCTTACCGTAAGTTTCGTTTACGAGGTGCATTACAACGGAAAATGGCTGCGGGACTAGTAGAAGTGAAACAGCGTGTTTTTGACGATTTATTTGCTGATGAAGATAAATTCGAAGTTAGAAATGAGCACGCTATTACTTTTGAACAAGGTCGATATGGCTATGACAGTGTTTATAATGGTTTCATTCCTTTAAAAAAGCATTTCTTTAAACCTATCGGTAATCTAAAAGATAAAGGAGAGGAGTTTGAGTGTGCCGAGTATATTGCGCATCAAATGCAAGGAGTTGAATGGTGGGTACGAAATGTAGAAAAGAAATCTACGTCTTTTTGGTTACAGACAGCCTCTGATAAATTTTATCCTGACTTTGTTGTTAAACTTAACAGTGGAGTAATTTTAGCTATTGAATACAAAGGAAAAGATCGCTCTGTAGAGATTGGTAATCGAGACAGTATAGAGAAAAAGCGTATTGGTGATTTGTGGGCAAAGAGAAGTAATGGAGCTTGTGGTTTTGTATGGGTAGAAAATAAAAACTGGCAGACATTGAGGGATGCCGCTGTAGAATACGGTTCTTAATAAGACGTTTATCATACTAGGTAAGGTATTTTTACAGGTCTCTGAGTTTTGATAATCGCTTAATCTACGACTTGTAGAGCTTTTTAGCCTTGATTGCAGCGGTTATCCTTGTTTGATCACTAGATTGCAGCGACTTAGCTCGCTGTGGTATCGCGTAGCAGAAACACAGCGGGCTTTAGTCGCGGCTCTAGTGGGCAGACAAGATAGTAGCGGAAAGCGAGATTAGCTCCAGATATTTTTAGGCAAAAAAAGCACCCAACTAAGTTGAGTGCTTTTTTATTTACGACAAGCTGTATATCAATTCAAAAAATCTGAGTAGCGAGGAAAACGAGTGATAGCACTACATCAAGTAGGCTGAACGAGTTTGACGACGCTAATCAGATTTTTAGTTTGATGTTATTCCCACTCAATCGTTGCAGGCGGCTTGCTCGAAACATCATAAGTCACGCGTGATACTTCAGCGATTTCATTCATGATACGGTTCGATACGGTCTCGATCAAATCATACGGCAGATGCGCAAAGCGAGCCGTCATAAAGTCTACGGTCTCAACTGCACGTAGCGCGATTACCCATGCATAGCGGCGGCCATCGCCGACCACGCCGACAGATTTGATTGGTTGGAATACCGCAAATGCTTGTGCCGTCTTGTCATACCAGCCTGAACGCTCAAGCTCTTGCATAAAAATTGCATCTGCCAAACGCAGAATATCAGCATATTCTTTTTTGACTTCACCAAGGATACGCACGCCCAAACCTGGACCTGGGAACGGGTGACGATAGATCATTTTTGCTGGTAGGCCCAAGGTAATACCAAGCTTACGCACTTCGTCTTTGAACAAATCGCGTAATGGCTCAATCAGCTTAAATGCCAAATCGTCTGGCAAACCACCTACATTATGATGGCTCTTAATCACATGCGCTTTGCCTTGATGCGACTTAGCAGATTCGATAACGTCTGGATAAATCGTACCCTGTGCCAAGAACTCAACCACTTTACCATCACTCTGCTCGCTCACTTGACGCGCGCTATTAGCGAATACATCGATGAACGTTTTACCAATGATTTTACGTTTTTTCTCTGGATCAGACTCGCCAGCTAGTGCATTTAAGAATAAGTCTTCTGCATCAACACGGATCACTTGTACGCCCATGTTTTCTGCAAATATTTGCATCACTTGGTCGCCTTCGTTCAAACGAAGTAAGCCGTTGTCTACAAATACGCAGGTCAGCTGATCGCCAATGGCTTTGTGCAGTAACGCTGCTACCACTGAGCTATCAACACCGCCTGACAGACCTAGCAATACTTGCTTGTTACCGATTTGCTCTTTTAATTGTGCGATACGCATCTCAGCGATGTTGTCTGGTGTCCAATCGCCTGCACACTCACATATTTCATGGACGAAACGACCTAGCAACGCCTGACCTTGTAAGGTATGCGTCACTTCTGGATGGAACTGTAGACCGTAATATTGCTTGTCATCATTGGCCATAATCGCAATCGGACAGCTTGGCGTACTAGCAACGATATCGAAGCCTTTAGGTGCTTCAATCACTTTATCGCCATGACTCATCCAGACATTGAGCGTGCCAGCCGCGTCTTCGATACCATCGATCAAGGTAGACGTGCCATTGATGTTGATCGTCGCTGCGCCAAACTCATGGATATCACTGGCATGAACCTGCCCGCCGAAACGATCTGCCATCGCTTGCATACCGTAGCAAATACCCAATACTGGTACGCCCAAATCGAATACAGCATCGTTGATACGTGGGCTGTTTTCAGCATGCACGCTCTCAGGGCCGCCCGATAGGATGACACCTTTTGCGCCAAAATCGATGATGCGCTGAGCGTCGATGTCATAAGGGAACATCTCACAAAACACCCCAGAATCGCGCACACGGCGGGCGATTAGCTGGCTATATTGCGAGCCAAAATCGAGGATTAAGATGCGGTCTTCTTTAATGGTAGGAGTGGCAGCAGTTATGGTCATAAATCGATGTCCATCAATAGATAAATTGGTGCCCTATTTTAACAAGTTTACGCCCTCTATTGGCTATTAGATGTTCGATTATTAACAGTTATGCATAAATATTTGAATTTTTAGAAGGTAAGTGCTCGAAAACAACCCGACCTAAAGTAAATAATAAAGAAAACCAAAACCAGTTCATTACGGGGGTATTGCAACTAAACAAACAAAACCATGTATTTACCGCTACTATGCTCATAGTGATTATGCTCATAGTGGTTATGGTCGTAGTGGTTATGCTCATAGAAGGTAGGCTTATATCTACCATGCTGACCATTACCATAAAATATGATACACATAGTAGTAATCAAGATGAAGGCTATCTAGTGAGTAGTCTTGGAAAATTAATTAGTACTTTAGAATATCCAAACATTATTTGTAGGAAATATATCAACCACGAGAAAAAGGAGTTCTAGTCTTAAAAACTGAATAAGTGATAGACAGTAATGTCAAATACAAAGAGCAATATAAAGAGACAATAAAATGAGTAACTTTGATAACGAGCAAAATCGTCAGAAACCAGCTAAGGGCACGAGTAAATCTTCAAAAGAATACCTTCCAGATTATGTAAAAGCACGATCAAAGCACCACAAACCTCCACATCTAGGCACCTTCGATGTCGGGATGTCAGTACCACAATGGCGACCCGACCACGTACCTGATACCCGTATCGACAAATTCACGTTTTTTATGGTATTGGCCATCCTTTTCAGTATCGCCATACCTTTGATACTATTCCCCGAACAAGGCAAAGCTTGGGTAGGAATAGCACGTAGCTTTGTGGTTGATAACTTTGGCTTCGCTTATCTAGCGTTCGGTGTTCTCGCCATGATGTTTGTCATTTACATCGTAATATCTGACATCGGTAAGATCAAACTAGGCCGCCCAGAAGAAACTCCTGAGTTTTCAGATTCTTCTTGGGCGTCCATGTTGTTTTGTGGCGGTATTGGTGCCAGCATCCTGTATTGGGGGCTGATTGAGTGGGCTTATTATTATCAAGGCCCTCCTTTTAATCTACCGGGCGGCTCACCTGATGCTATTCGCTGGGCAACCACCTACGGTATCTTTCACTGGGGTCCTGTCGCTTGGTCTATCTACTTAGTACCTGCTGTGCCTATCGCTTATTTTTACTATGTGCGTCAGACACCCATACTCAAAGTTAGCCAAACGCTCATGCCATTGTTGGGTGAAAAGCTGGCTGGCAGTAACTGGGCCAAGATGCTTGATGTACTATTTGTCTTCGGTATGGTTGGTGGTGGCGCGACGACTCTAGGTCTGGCCTCTCCGCTTATCAATGAAGGCTTACACAACCTGTTTGGTTTGCCACGTAATACCACGATGCAGATTGTCGTGTTGTTAGTGACCACCATGATTTTTGCGTACAGTGCCTATCAAGGGTTAAAAGGCGGTATTCAAAAACTCTCCAACATTAACTTTTACTTAGCGGTCGCCTTCTTATTATTTATTTTGATTGTCGGGCCAACCGTCTTTATTTTGAATACAGGCTTAGAAGCGCTAGGGCGTTCTCTCACCGAAATGCCGCGTATGATGACCTATATCGAACCCTTTAAAGACTTCCCAGAGTTCGGCTTTGAGCACACGACCTTTCCACAAGATTGGACGGTTTTCTATTGGGCATGGTGGCTAGTATTTGCACCAACTATCGGTCTGTTTATTGCCAAAATATCTAGAGGACGTACCATACGCAATATGGTCTTGGGGTCTATGTTCTATGGCTCGCTTGGCTGTGCCATGTTTATGATTATCTTAGGCAACTATGGTTTGTATCTACAGCTGACAGGTACGGTCGATGTGGTTGCAGTACTCAATAATGAATCTCCAACGGCTGCCATCTTTGCGATACTAAACAGCTTGCCGATGTCTTATTTAGTCATCGCTGTGTTTACCTTTTTGGCCGTTATCTTTACCGCCACAACCTTTGACTCGATATCTTATATCTTGGCATCTGTCGTACAGGTAGAAGTAGATGACGAGCCACATCGTTGGAATCGCCTATTTTGGGCATTTACTTTGTGCTTATTACCCGCCATTTTGATGTTTTTAGGAGATCTGCAAACCTTACAGACGGCTTCTATTATCGCCGGTGCACCGCTCATTGTTATCCTGTCTATGATGATGATATCTGTGATTAAAGCCGCTCGATATGATCTGGCTTATCAGCCTGATTACGGTCTAAAAACCATCCATATCGAAGAGCTACCTGACAATGCACCGTGGGAAGTAGGCAAAACCTCAGAATCGCTCGAAGGCTCGGTTATGCATCAACATGAAGAGTGGGAGCAAATGCGTGAGGATACTGAAAATGCTGAGAACGCGAAAAATGATGATTAATTATTACTAATAAAAATTACCATTAACGTTGTTTTAAAGCAGTCAAAAGGCTGGACTACCTTGATAGTCCAGCCTTTTTTGTTATCTAGATTTTTTGTTATATGGCCACTTTATAAAAGCTTGACGCTATCACTCAGGGTTTAACATCATCACCTAACGCCGCATGCATACGATTTAACCCTTCTAGCAATAACGCTCTAGGACATGCGACGTTAATACGCATTTTAAGATGCCCTTCATCACCATATTTGAATCCCGCACTCAACTCAACCTTGGCAGCTCGAAGGGTGTTATAAAGCACGTGATCATCTTCAGCATATGCCGAGCAATCCACCCAGATTAAGTATGAGGCTTCTGGGCGCATGACCTTAATCTTAGGCAAATGCTCTTCTAAAAACTGCACCGTTAAATCAATATTGGCTTCGATATAGCTCAGCGCCTGCACCAACCACTCAGCGCCTTGCTCATAAGCCACACGCATGGCCGTATAAGCAAATAAATTCAACTCATACTCGTCATTTAAGTGCTGCTGCTGGCTAATTTTTTTGACCAATGCCTCATCTGTTGCAAATATCATAGAGCCTTTGATACCTGCAATGTTAAAGGTTTTGGTCATTGATGTCAGGCTTACAACATTGTGCTCGTAGCCTTTTGCTAGCGTTAGAAACGGTATAAATGTGTGACCCGTTAAGGTCAAGTCTTGATGGATTTCATCACTGACAATCGCTACGTTATGCTTTTTACAAACAGAAAGTAATGCTTCAAGCTCATCAGTCGTCCACACTCGCCCGCCAGGATTATGCGGATTGCACAATAAATAAAGCTTAACATTATGCTCGATAATTTTGGCTTCGATATCGGCCAAGTCTAGATGATACTTGCCCTCGACTTCCTTTAATGCAGAGAGCACGAGCTTACGGCCATTTTGCTCAACTTTGCTCATAAAGGGTGTATAAATAGGATCGTTCACCAATACTGCTTCGCCTACTTCGGTAAAGACATTCATCATTAGCGCTAAGCTTGGTACAACACCGGGAGAGAATAAAATATTTTGCTTAGTAAGCTGCAAATCATAGCGACTGCCATGCCATTTAATGATTGAGTCATATAAGGCATCGGTGGGTTTGGTATAACCCAATATGCCGTGCTGCACGACTTGCTCAACGGCATCTAAAATGGGCTGGGCGGCTTTAAAGTCCATGTCTGCGACCCATAACGGAATCGTGTCATCGGTATAATGCCATTTAAGTGACCCTGTATCACGCCTGTCGATTATCTCATCAAAGTTGTATTGCATTGGACTTCTTCTTAATTATAAAAATAATGGTTTTGGGTATAAAAAATACAGTGTCGTATATGTACTACGTTACCGATATACTTTATTGTATTTGTATCAATAGACGAATAGTTAGCATGCCTTTTTAGCGTGCCTTTAGAGCATAAATATCTATTCTCCGCTTGACCACTCTTTGAGCATATAAAGGGTATAAAGCATTTATTGATTGAATTGTCATTATAAGTTAATGTGAAATTCGTATAGTTAATTTTACGTACCGATTGGAACTCAGGTCATCACAGTATACTAATACTATCAACCTGATGATTCCAAGTCACCTATAACCCCACCCTAAAGTCTCTATGGCTTTTTTACAGGACGATGCATAATGAAAATGGACTTTCTATCAAACGTAGCACTTAAAAGTACAACACTCAAAGTTGGTATCCTTACTTTAGCTATCGCCGCAACCACGGCATGCTCGACGATGGCAACAGGCGCTGAGCATAAAATGTCAGATGCTCCAACCACTGCAACTGCGACTAGCAGTACTGCCATCACGCTTGGCAACGCTGCCACGACTAGCGGCACTAATGATACCGTCGCTATCGGTAGTCAGGCCAATGCAGGTCTGAATTCAGCAACGGCTGTAGGCGGTCAAGCCAATGCAGCAGGTCTAGGCTCAACGTCTATCGGTTGGCAATCAAAAGCAACCGCTGAACGCGCGCAAGCGTTCGGTCATCTAGCCAATGCTAGCGGTGTACGCTCTACCGCAGTTGGTGAAGCAGCCATGGCTGGTGGTACTAACGATACAGTCGCCGTCGGTAATAAAGCCAATGCAGGTCTGAACTCAGCAACGGCTGTCGGCGGCGAAGCCAATGCTGCTGGTCTAGGTTCAACGTCTATCGGCTGGAAATCCAAAGCCACAAGCGAGCGCGCACAAGCGTTCGGTCATTTAGCTGACGCTAGTGGCGTTCGTGCTACGGCAGTCGGTGAAGCGGCAGCAGCACAAGGTGCAAATTCGGTCGCGGTCGGTAATAAATCTATGGCAGCTGGCATGAATAGCATCGCTATCGGTAACGAGGCAAAAGCAGCTAAAAATAACCAAGTCGTCTTAGGTAGTGCCGGACAAGTACAATCAAGTACCGCAGCACAATCAGGTACGGTCAGAATCGTCACTATCGATGACAATGGCACGCTAGGTACGATGATGGTTGATTACTACCAAAAAGCTAAATAATTATAGTTGAGTGGTCAACACTGACGCTGGTGTAGTCAGTCATACTAGATAAAATCAAAAACCTCGCGATTGCGAGGTTTTTTTGGTTGGTATGTTTGATTTTCTTGATGGTATTTTGAAGTGCTGCGTTAGATTTCATGGTTATCAAAGTTATTATGAAGTGGGAGCCAATCCTGCCATCCGCTATTATCTGCTTATCTAGGCGTGGCGCGGCAACGGTTTGGGTCATTCCTGTTTGGTGACGAGACTGCCCCAAAACCTAGCCTTCGCAACACGTCTATTCAAGCAGGATAGCCGCTACTGTCAGGGCTAAACCGCGTTTCAAGGCGACTATTGAATGATAACTAACTTTAGACAGTTGAAAAAGATTCATCGATACTTTGCTTAAAAGATAGTTCTTTAATAGATTCAATTAGCTTTGTCTCATTCATAGCAATAAGCTGTTTAAACTCTGGATAACTTGCAACATGTTGGGGAATGGATAGCTTAAACTTGTGGATACTGCCACCAAAACCATTAAGCAATCCCATATTTAGCACCAAGTTATCCTCTTCTGTAGGAGCAATATAACCTCCAATATTCGCTTTATATAAAAACAAGTATGACAGGACTTGATTAAGGTCATCTCTATCGATTTTATTATCTTTCATACGCTTATATTTCGCGTCTAAAATAATACGATTGTCTTTCACAAAATCAGGATAACGACGCACGTTATTACCTGAAAGCTTTTGAGCATACACCTTGATACCACCTTGTCGGGTATTGTTAGTGGGATGGTCATATCCAATAGGACGTAGTAGCGTGTTGAGGTACTCCTCCCATAACCACGCTCCATCAAACAAAATGCCGTGAGCCTTATCGTCGTTGTGAGCGTATTTTAGACCTTCATAACGTAAGATTTGCAGACAGATTTTTTGCAGGCCACTGTATTCCGTAAAGTAAGGATGTACAAAAGGCTTACGGTTAGTATTGATAATAGTATGTCGGTCGCGTACATGATATGACGGAGTATGTTGGACAATCAGATTGACGAAATCAAGTGTTTCGCTGTCGCTATGCAGCACATCCCTCATGTTAGGTTTTTGTTTGATAAGCTCTATGGCATGACGAATAAGCTGGGAGATTGGGTTATCAAAACTATGCTCGCGCACACTGTAGGCAACGTTGCCTCGAAACGGCAAGTTTTTGCATATATGGGCTTTGATGTCGATAGCCCCTTTGAGGCTACTGTCGTTATAGCTTTGCTTTTGATACTCTTTATACAGGCCTTGTGAGAGTGCTCTTTTAAGAAAATAAGGAAATAGATATACCAAAAAATCAAATAAATTGGTTTGATTTCGACTGTGCTTTAAGTCAAACAGGTTAATACACAATACTTTTTGCAGCATATAATGTAGAAAATAATCTTCTTCAATAACCTCTTCTTGATTGGCTTGGGCATCACTATCGACAACAGAAGCCCGAGCAAAACGGGACTGGATTTTTAACTGTGTATCTCTCACACCAATAAAGCCCATGACGTTGCCTGTCTCTAAAATGGTCTGAGACTCATTAACCTTTAATTCAAAAATTGGCTTACTGGCAATATCGTCTTCGTTATCTTCAAAATGAGCAGCGAAAATCAATAAATTGGGGTGTGCGGTCACTAGCTCGCCAATACTTTTACTAGCGAGTAGTGATAAATCATCTATAACTTTATTAACATTCGAAACATTAGCGTCTAAAATTAATGAAGAATTATCCGTCGTTACGATCATCATCAAACCCTAACTGTAGATTATAAGCATCTTTTAACCCTTGAATCTGTTGCTCAGCATCGGGATAACCACGCAGATATTCAAAAAGTAGCGACTCTAAATGATATGTCCATAACTTATCAAAGTCGCCATCATAGTTGGCAAGCTTTAGGAAGTAAGATGGGCCAACATGATAAGCCGAATTCAACCCTTGCACAGATTCGATAGCCTTGTTTAAATCCATTAGGCGCTGTTCAGCTTCCTCTGCCCAATCATCAATTTGACCTTCCCACATAGATAGTCGATCTGCTGATTTGATTTCTTTCCATGCAAAACGGCGGCGCATAGCAAAATCAAAAGACTCAACACTGCGGTCGATGTCATTCATAGTGCCGATGATATAGACGTTATCTGGTATATAAAAACCTTCTTTGAATACATCTTCGTCCGTTTGCAAATTAGCATATTGAGTAGTGACTCTACCACTCTCTCCTCGATAGCCAGGGTCAATAGAGAAGAAAAGCTCACCCAATACTTTAGAGATTTCAGCACGATTAATCTCATCCAAAATAATAATAAATTTTTTATTTTTATCGCTCGTATCGGACATTCTCAAGGCATATTTTTCTTTGATATAATTACAAACTGGTATTAAGTAAGGCTTCCAATCTATTACTTTGCCAGTTTCAAAATAAGTTTGAATATAGCTTTTAGTAACTATCATCGGTGTTTGTTTGATTGTGTCAGGTATAGCAACACAATCACCTTTCTTATTTATCGTTATTCGAAAAGGATTACCCTGAACACGTGTCTTAAGCTCCAACCCTTCTTCAGCAACATCCTCTATAAAACTCGCATAAGCTTGATCAAAATTATCGAGTTCTTGATTGGCTTGATTTTTGAGTGCTCTTTTACAAAATTTCTTAAAACTACCATCTCGTAGCTCAAAACCAACTTCTCCATTTTCATTTTGAATAGGTCGTAAGCCTTCTACAAAGTCGGTATAGTCATAAGATGGATGAAACTGAATAAGTTCATATTCTGCGCCCCATTCCTCAGCCAACGTTTTAGCTAAATAGGTTTTGCCTGTTCCGGGTGCACCTGTAAGAACAATGTTTTTGTTGGCTAGTAATAACTCGCTAATTTCTTTGACTAATGGATGGATTGTAGGTTTCTGGATATCTTGTGCAACTTCATCACTGTTCACTCTTAACTTATTGGTCAACTCATAAACCTTTTTATAAACTTCAAACAAACCTCCTTTGAGGTCATTAATGATGCTGTAGTAGTCAATCAAAGAAAGATATTTACTGTTCATTTTTATCTGACGACCGTATAAATAATACTTTCCTTTCTCAAAATCATTTATGTCTGTAATATTATTATCTAGACTGAACCCTCTATCCTCAAGCTTAGTTATCTCATCGCTCTCTCTTAAAGATATGAAAGCTTCCATATAAGGTTTTATATATTCAAAATTAGGTCTTCGTTCACTTTCTACGTAACGAGTGTTAAACCCTAGTCCATAACCAACTACACCATCTCGTAAATAGATACGATATTGCACTTCATCAGAACCACCAACGTTGACTGCCCAATCCCTATCCTTACTCTCATAAGTGAAAAATTGCTTTGCGCTATTCGGACGTTTCAGATCAGCTAAATGCTGTCTTATTTTCACAAAGCGTGTTGCAAAGTCATAAATATCATTATTAACATATTTGATTAATGCCTCTATATCGTTAATGTGAAGCATACTTTTTTGAACATAATTTAGTTCAAAAATAGCCTCTATAAGCTCATCACGTAAACGCCACTCAAACAAACCACCAGTTATTTTTTCACCTGTCATAGTAACTAGCCACCAATTTGGCGATCCATCCTCCCTGATTATCTCAAAGCGATCTAACTTACCTTGCAAGCGAGCACTAAACTGAGTAATAAACCCACTTATTGAAGTAGGATGAGTATGATATTTCTCAGCCAAATACTTACAGGTAGCTTTATGTTCTGGTTCTAAATAAAAGATACTCAGTGCAAATTTGTAGTTGTTAGACATAAAACTGTCATCCGACAGTATCCCTATCCAATCTTGTTTAGTGACTTGGGGTGGGCAATTATAATCACCATCCTTTACGATAATTTGTTGCACTGAAGCATCCTTTTAACAAAATTTTCGCTATGACTATAAAGTAACAACGTTCAAAATACTGAAAGCTTGGTTCACATTGATTAAGCCTAACACCCCTTAAACTCAGCCTCACGTCTCTCAACCATCGCCATCACGCCCTCTTTCGCATCTTCTGAATGAAACAGCGGCGGCAGATAACTATGAATATTGGCCAATGCAGTCGCGGCACCATTACGACTGGCATCTTGCGCTGAAGACAATGCCCCTCTCACACCCAAAGGCGCAGCTTTACAGATCTCTTGTGCCAGCGTCAATGCACGCTCGTATTCAGTCCCATTTGCCACCACTTCGCTGACCAAATTCAGTCTATCAGCCGTTTGCGCATCGAACGCCTTACCCGTGAGTAGATACGGCATGGCTTTTTGCCAACCTGCTGCCGCGACAAAACGCACCGTCGCACCGCCAAACGGCATGATACCGCGCTGGACTTCCATTTGTGCAAAGTTGCAGTTGTCACTAGCAATGACCACATCACTATTTAGCATCAGCTCGATAGCTACCGTAAAGCAAGTGCCTTTGACCGCTACGACCACAGGTTTGGTACGCAGTTTTCCACCGATACCCCACGGGTCGATTTGGTTACCATCAAACTCAAAAACACCATCGTTTAGCTTGTCTTGCAGCTCGACCAAATCCAGCCCAGCGGTAAAGTGATCACCATGCGCAAATATCAGCGCACAGCGTAAGTTGTCGTCTTGCTCGTAGCGTGTCATCGCATCAGACAGCTGAACAATCATATGACTGTCAAAGGCGTTGCGTTTATTGGCGCGATTTAGCCCGACAAGGCAAACATGGCCTTGCGTGTTATAAGTGATGCGGTTTTCTGTGGCGTTGCTGTCCGTAGTCATGGTGCTGTCCTTGTTGAAATAATCATTGTTATGTAGTGGGTGGTTATGTAGTTGCGCATCGATAGCCTTGATATATCATCAGTCGCAGCAATCGGCTATCTTCAATATAGTTCTGACCAATACAAGTCTTGTAAATGAAGATAAGAATGCCGTAATGGATTCATAGAAATTTGTCGATAAACCCACTTTTAATATAGACACCCTCGCGCGATAACACAAGCAGTAGAACTGCTACGAATAAAGCTCATATCAATATCAGTTGACCCCATTCACGTTAAGTGTAACCATGAGGAAAATATAGACATTACTCAGAGCACTTTATGGAATTTTGGCACGGTTTTTTGCTGATTACTACAGTCCACTTACTGGCTGCAGCCTCCCCGGGGCCTGATTTTGTCTTGGTATCACAGCAGACATTGGCGAAAGGTCGACGCACAGGTTTGATCTGTAGTCTCGGTATTACCTTGGGCCTTGCCGTACATATTATCTATTCGGTGTTGGGACTGGCGACAGTCATCGCACATTCGCAGCCGCTATTGACTACTATCAAATGGTTGGGTGGTGGTTATCTGATTTATCTCGGTTGGCAAGGCATCCAAGCCAAGCCTAAAAAGCCATCAGATTTAGCCAACTTAACAAATGCAGCAGACTCAGAAGTAAGTTCAAGCGCTCACGTTTCACAGGATGCGCTTACTAGCCAAACCACACCCCCAGCTAAAGATATCTCTACCAAAAAGTTACCTAGTAATAGCGAATCCACCTTTGCCACTATGCGCCGTGGCTTTTTTTGTAATGTGTTCAATCCAAAAGCACCCATATATTTCGTCGCAATATTCACACTCGTGTTATCACCTGATATACCGCTATGGCAGTTAGCCATTTATGGCGTATGGATGATGGTCTTACAGATGGCATGGTTTAGTACGGTCGTGATGCTCCTTTCCATCCCTGCGATTCATCGCCGCTTTCAGCGTTTTGAGCATTGGATCGATCGCGTATTGGGTACAGCGATGATAGTATTGGGATTAAATCTGATTTTACGTAGTCGATAAGACATTCGTTACTCGTGAAATCTGCTAAAATGGTTGATTATATTCAAACATCAAAGCCACACACTATGACCCGTATTCCAGCAAATAGTACACACAGAAACAGATCACCGGCGACCGCCAAAAAACTCGGTCAGCTACATCCGCGCAACCCGCATCAGGGTCGTTATGATTTTGCAGTATTGACTCGCGCGTTGCCTGAGCTTGCCAAGCATACTATTACCAACCCTAAAGGCGAGCCGACGATTAACTTCTCGGATCACCAAGCCGTACGTGTGCTGAATCAGGCGCTACTGGCCCATTATTATGGCGTGAAGTTTTGGGACATTCCAGAAGGCTATTTGTGCCCACCTATCCCAGGACGCGCTGATTATATCCACTATATTGCGGACTTGCTTGCGCAGACCACCCATGTGAATGCAGATAACACACCGCCGACAGGTAAAGAAATTCACGCTTTAGATATTGGAACGGGTGCCAGTGCTATCTATCCAATTATTGGTAGCCAGAGCTACGGTTGGCGCTTTACCGCCAGCGATATTGATCCAATTTCGGTCAATACTGCTGCGCTTATTTGTGATGCCAATCCAAAGCTAAAAGGTGCGGTAAAAGTCAAACTGCAAACCAATCCTAAGCATATGTTCGCAGGCATCATTGGTCGCCAGGACTACTTTGATGTGGTGGTCTGTAACCCTCCATTCCATGCCTCATTAGAGGAAGCGATGGAATCCAACAGCCGCAAGCAACATAACTTGCAAAGACATCGCGGCAAAAATGAAAACGAGCAAATAAGCCGTAGTTCGACGAAGACTGGGAACGCTGCACAAAATCTAAACTTCGGTGGTCAGCATAAAGAGCTATGGAGTGAAGGTGGCGAGATTGCCTTTTTGACCAAAATGGCAAAAGAGAGCCAAGATTTTGCAGAGCATGTTGGTTGGTTTACGACCTTAGTCTCAAAGTCTGAAAACGTAAAACCATTACAGCTACTATTAAAGCAACTTGATGTCGCCCAAATGCGTATTATCGAGATGAGTCAAGGTCAAAAGAGCACCCGTGTATTGGCATGGCGCTTTAACACTGACGAAGAGTAGCTGTTAGAAGTTTATCTATTTAAGTTTCACGTGAAACAAAAAAGCACCGCTCTAAAGTTTAGGGCGGTGCTTTTTATTGGAAGTATTAAATTAAAAAAACGACTTGTTATACCATTCACAAAAATTAGAGTAGCAAGGAAAATGAGTGCAAGTACTACGCATAGTAGACTAAACAAGTTTAACACCGCTAATCGTATTTTTTGGGATTGCTATTAACTAAAAAACATTACCTTTAGCCCAATCAATATAAGCACCAATCCACCTAGCGCTTCTGCTTTATCCTCTAGCCATGTGCCAGATCGCCAGCCTAAATAAACACCAAACAAGCTAAATCCAGCAGTGATTAACGCGATGATTAAACAGGCTAGCCACGCATTTAGCTCTAACAGATTGAGTGTAAATCCTGCTGCCATCGCATCAATACTTGTCGCAATGGCGAGCGTAAATAAGGTGCGGTGATTGATAGTTTTATGACCGTTATGAATAACTGACATTGCCTCACTATCAGCATTTATAGCGTTACCCTTTGTGTGAAGCGCACTATCCACAGCATCTTCTTCATCCGCAGTAAATACTTCGTAAAGCATCTTTCCACCGAGAGCGATCAGAATAAAACCACCAATCCAAGGTGCAGCTGCTGCCAACCAACCTAATAATGCTGCACCTAACAAGTAACCTATAAGTGGCATCACGCCCTGTGCAATGCCAAAATATAAGGCAGCATACATAGCCAATCGCAGTAAATAAGACTTACTCTGTTTTTGTGACTTAGCACCCAATCCAATGGCCACAGCGAATGCATCCATTGCTAATGCAATAGCGAGTAATATGACTTCAATCATTTTATTTTTCTCGTAAAATAGTCAGTTTTTTGTTCCACGTGAAACGAAAACACCGCTTCGAGTATCGAAGCGGTGTTTTATATATCATTAATGATAGTCTGAGACTTAGATATCTAGGTTTGACACTGTCAGTGCATTCTCTTCGATGAAGATACGGCGCGGCTCAACATGATCGCCCATTAGGCACGTAAACATATGGTCAGCGGCGATAGCATCTTCGATAGTGACACGTAGCATACGACGGTTTTCAGGATCCATCGTTGTGTCCCAAAGCTGATCAGCGTTCATCTCCCCTAGCCCTTTATAGCGCTGGATTGCTAGGCCACGACGTGCATCAACCATCATTTGCTGCCAGAGATAATCGAAGTCACGTACTGGGATATCTTTAGTGGTACCCGCTGTTGCTTCACGGCGGATAAAGGCATCACTTTCAAGCAACGTGTTCCATTCAGCGGATAAGCGCAACAGCTTGCTGTATTCACCTGAACTGATGAAACTCGCATCCAGTAGATAATGATGAGCCAATTGATGCACATAGACCGTGATACGTGGTAACCACTGCGCTTTGGTAGATAACGCTTCACCATCGATAGTTTCTTCAGCAACTACTTCTGGCTTCATACCCAATAAATCAGCCGCTGCCGCATCCATATTTTTTGGCTGCGGTGCATGGATATTGATCAGTTCAATCTCAGGACTTAGATCACTACCGAAATGGTCTAGCTGCGTTTGCATGGCGTCTTTCCATGCTTGCATAGCAGACTTATCGTTAGTCATATCCGTAGTCAGCTTTGGTGTATGCGTCAACGCATCCAAAAGTACCGCTGGGAAACGAATCTGCAAACGGGCTTTGATTAGCTGCGTTTGGTTATAGTCATTCAGTAGTGTCTCAAGCGCTTGACCAGTGATCGCAGGCGCATCAGCACTGATATGCAGCTTAGTATTGTCAATTGTTGATGACAGTAGATACGCTTTAAGTGCTTCATCGTCTTTTAGGTACAGCTCTTGACGACCTTTTTTGACTTTGTATAGCGGCGGCTGAGCGATATAAACATAACCACGTTCGATTAATTCAGGCGTTTGACGGAAGAAGAAAGTCAACAGCAACGTACGAATGTGTGATCCATCAACATCAGCATCGGTCATGATGATGATTTTATGATAGCGTACTTTGTCAGGGTTATATTCATCAGGGCCAATGCCACAGCCAAGTGCCGTAATCAGGTTACCCACTTCAGCAGACGATAGCATTTTATCAAAACGAGCACGCTCAACGTTCAAAATTTTACCTTTTAACGGCAAAATAGCTTGAGTCTTACGACTACGACCCTGTTTGGCTGAACCACCTGCAGAGTCACCCTCCACAATATATAGCTCTGATAATACTGGATCTTTTTCTTGGCAATCAGCCAACTTACCTGGCAAGCCTGCGATATCCAAAGTTGTCTTGCGACGCGTCATCTCACGCGCTTTACGAGCTGCATCACGCGCACGTGCCGCATCGATTATCTTACTCGCAATCGCTTTACCAGCACTCGGGTTTTCTAGTAGATAGTCATTAAACTTATCATGCATTGCTGATTCAACAGCTGATTTTACTTCGCTTGATACGAGCTTATCTTTGGTCTGACTCGAGAATTTTGGATCTGGTACTTTTACAGAGACGATAGCAGTTAGACCTTCACGGGCATCATCACCCGTTGCAGCGACTTTTTCTTTTTTGAATAAATTTTCACGATCCATATAGCTATTCAGGCAGCGCGTCAAAGCTGAGCGAAAACCTGATAGATGCGTACCACCATCTTTTTGAGGGATGTTGTTGGTGAAACACAGTACTTTTTCGTTATAAGTATCTGTCCACTGAAGTGCGACTTCAACACTGATACCGTCGTCTTGTTGACTGGTAAAATGGAAGACTTCGTTGACACCGTCTTTGCCAGCATTGATATAACTAACGAACTCTAGCAACCCACCTTTATGTTCAAACTCATGACGCTTATCAATGCGCTCATCAGTCAATACAATACGCACACCAGAGTTCAAAAACGATAGCTCACGTAAGCGTTTTGCTAAGATGTCATATTCAAAAATAGTACCGGTAAATACATCACTGCTAGGATAAAAACGGATTTGCGTACCTGTTTGATTCGTCGCTTCCATCTGTTGAATATCGCTATCTGGTACGCCATCAGTATAAGTCTGATTGTAATGATAGCCTTCTCGCCAGATATTCATCTCAAGCTTTTTAGATAAGGCATTGACCACTGAGATGCCTACGCCATGCAAGCCACCTGACACCTTATAGCTATTGTCATCGAACTTACCACCAGCATGCAGTACCGTCATAATGACCTGTGCTGCAGATACACCCTCTTCTGGATGGATATCGACAGGCACACCGCGACCATTGTCCATCACACTGACAGATTCGTCTTCATGGATAATGATGTCAATCTGATCACAGTGGCCTGCAAGCGCTTCGTCAATAGAGTTATCCACTACCTCAAAGACCATGTGGTGGAGGCCTGTACCATCATCGGTATCACCGATATACATACCAGGACGTACACGTACCGCTTCTAGCCCACGTAATACGCGAATATCTTTAGAGCTATAATCAGAGGGTAATACTCCAGGCGCCACAGCTGGCACCGTCGTTGCAGCAATACTATCTGATGTCAGTTGCTCGTGGTCGGTAGGTAATGAATCACTCATGTGTCTTCCTTAATCTAGCCATAATCAGCCGTTTGCTATGGACTCACCACTACGATGATGCCTCATAACGTTATTTTAGACTCAACTGTTGTAGTAAAAATCTTCGATACGCATCATTGGCTAAAACATAATTAACCAAAATTTCGTCAGAGATGATATTGACTCAGAGAATACCAAGTCAGTGCTTTATAACTTCACAATCAGCTTCTTTTTTTTAAACATTATTAAAGCTAGCAGAATCAATTAAACACATACTTATCAAACACTTAGAAACCTATAGATAATAAAAAATATCTACATAACGCTATTAAACAACTTGCTGAAAACAGGATAAAAATAAAGCCTAATTTTAGCATTTTTTTGCTTCTAAGTCACTGTTTACTGACAGTTTTCTTAGTATGAGTGGCTCTCAAAAAATAAACGGTATTATAGGAAAATAATGGTAGGTATAGAGGATTTATGAGGTTGTAAATCAGGATGAAATAGACAGTATGAGGAAGTTATTAAAGAGGTTGGATATTGCCTTGTTTCACATGAAACATATTAGGATTGGACCATAAATCTTGGATCATTGGCACGATATCATCAGTCAAACTGCTCATAAATACCTGACAGGGCAACTGCGATAAAGTCGATAATAAAATCTCTATTGCCCTACCATCAAGCTCTGCCGTTATATCGTCTAGCAATACGACTGGCGTGACTCTAGTATTAAAGCCGTCTCTCTGTGAATCAATATCCTGTTCAGCATTGAGCAATAGTGGTAACTGAGACAGCCTTAATGCCGTGATTAACAGCTTCTTTTCCCCACGAGACAATACATTAGCCGCTTGCTCTTTTAGAGTCGGCAATTTAGTACTAACATCGTTTTTTAGCGCTGTGCTTGCAGACTCATTATTCATCTCTACTGAATCATCAGAATGCCAATGCACATGAACATCAGCTCTGTGGTTACCGATGCGAGTGTATCCTAGCTGCAGATCCTGCTCTAGTCGCTCGTTAAGCTGCACATCTAGCGCAATACTTGTATCATAGCCAGCATTGTAGCTTAAGCTCAATTGTTCGGCATAAGATGGCAGTAATTGCTCAATACTCTCAGCAAAATAAGGCTGCCATTCGGTAAATATCCGCTCGCGGTAATGATGAATGAGTGCTGCATGGCTACTCAATCCTTTATCCCATGACTTCAGCTCAGCAAGCTGAACTTGGGTCAAATGCCGTGATTTCTTTAGTAAACTATTGCGCTGTTTTAGTAATCGTTGATAGGCTACCCATTGTGGATGAAAGCCTTGTTTCATGTGAAACACTAGCCAATCCAATAGCTGTCTACGGCTGGCACTACCCTGCTCTAACATATCCATTGTTGATGGATCTATCAGTAGTGTTGGCAGTTGCTCAGTTAAGATGCTTTGGTTGTAGACAGTAGCCTGATTAAGACGCAAGAGCGTTGTAGCATCAGCTTGCTTTTGGATAGCTAAGGTACTGCTATCATTAAGCTTAGCATGTACAGTGACCATATTTTGATGATGTTGAATATAGCGCTTGGGCTGGTGATGCCGGAAACTTTTGCCTCTGGACAGCAAAAATATGGCTTCAAGTAAGGATGTTTTTCCACTACCGTTCGCGCCGATAATGACGTTACACGCAGCAGACTGTAGATTGACTTGTGTTAGGTTACGAAGGTGTGATATTTGCAGACGTTCAATCATGATACCGATAGCCGCCTATTAAAATAGCATGTGAAAGTAAACAAAAGCTGGCTAATTTATAGATAAAGAAGACTAAAACTTAAAGGTGCAAACCTACTCTAAGAGTAAGTTTGCACTTAAATACAGCTCAAATACCCAACTCTGCCGCTTTTGTAAAACGAATATCACTATATTCGCATTGGCATAATGACATACTGATGGAATTCATCATTCAGCTGATTGACCAACACGGAGGCGTTTGATTGGCTCATATGCATTTGCAAATCACCTTGGATAACGCCCAATACGTCTTGTAAATAAGCTGCGTTAAATGACAGTTCCATTGGCTCGCCTTGATACTTAGCTTGTATCATTTCCACCGCTTCGTCTTGCTCAGCATTATTAGCACGTACCTCTACCATTCCATCGCTGGCAAAGTTAAATACCACACCACGAGATTTTTCATTACTCAAAATTGCGACACGACGCAATACATCAGTCATTTTTTCTTGGTTAAACAGAGCGAGTTTATCCGTATTACTTGGCATGACACGGCGATAATCTGGGAACTTACCATCGATCAGGCGTGCCGTAAAAGTGACCATTAAATTATCACTCACCTGCCCTGCACTATCAACATCACCGAACGGTAAGCTCACTTGCAGAAACTCACGACCAAAACTTAAGGTAACGGGATTATCTTTATCACCAAGCATTTTGCCAAGCTCAGAAGCCAAACGCTCAAGCTCAATGACAGCTTTGCGTGGCAAGATAGCCTGCATATTCAAATCAGCACTCACATCGATGACACTACGCGCTAAAGCCAATCTATGTCCATCAGTTGCAACCGTGGTTAGCTGCTGCTGTGATACATCAAATAACATGCCGGTTAGATAGTAACGCACATCCTGAATCGCCATCGCAAACTGAGTTTTGTGGATCAAATCAGTAAGGCGGCTACGGCTGATGATTAATGGTGTGATGTTTTCTGGATTACCCAAGCTTGGATAGTCTTCGGCAGGCAATGTACCTAAGGTAAAACGACTCTTACCGCTAGTGAGTAGGCAACGTTCATTCGCTTGAGTTGCCAGATTAACTTGTGCTTGTGCTGGTAATGATTTGCAAATATCTTTCAGCTTCGTCGCAGGTAAAGTTGTTGTCCCAGCTTCAACACAAGCACCTGCAGGCAATTTCAACGTCGACGTCAGCTCTACTTCCAAATCAGAGGCAGTTAAAATAAGCGCTGATTCAGATAGCTGTAGCTTAATATTGCCCAAAATAACCATATTATGGCGTTTATCAGCAGCCTTGGCGATCAAGTTAATGGCTTTCAGTAACGACTCTCGATTAATCGATAATTGCATGCTTAGTTACTCTTATTTAAATGACTGTATTTTTATCAATTCAGAACAATGGCTCAGGCCTAATAATACCTTGTCTACGGACTATAATCCATTAGCTATCTGTGTGCTTATATTGTCAATATTATAAACCATATCATACTACTAAAATATAGTGATACTTTGACCTGCTAACCCGCTTGGAGCATCAACGCTAGAGTCTTGTAATCCTTATCGAATGCGGGGTCTGCGGCTCGCAGTTCATTGACCTTATCACAGGCATGCATCACTGTTGTGTGATCACGTCCACCAAATGACTGACCAATTTCAGGAAAACTATCCCCCGTCAATTCACGTGATAATGCCATCGCAATTTGACGAGGTCTAGCAATACTACGTGTGCGCTTACGACCCATCATATCTTTGATAGTTACATCATAGTATTCAGCGACTACTTTGCGAATATTATCCATATTAACGGCTTGTACACGCATCGCTACGATATCTTTTAGCGCATATTGCACCATTTCAAGCGTTATCTGTGCACCTGTTAAATTCGCATTTGCAAACACTTGATTTAGCGCACCTTCTAATCGCCTAACATTCGACACCACATTTTGTGCGATAAATAGTGCGCATTCTTTAGGTAACACCATTCCATATGATGCTGCTTTTTTCTGCAAAATTTGAACACGAGTATCAATCTCAGGTGGATCAACTGCTACGGTCAAACCCCAAGAGAATCTTGATCTAAAGCGCTCGTCAAACTCAGTCATTTGTGATGGATGACGATCAGAGGCCAAAATAAGTTGTTTGTCACCGCTAGTAAAATCTGCAAACAACGTCAAAAACTCATTACTACTTTTGGTCTTTCCTGCTAATACATGAATATCATCTACAATTAATAAATCTACTTTTTTAATTTTCTTTTTAAAATCTTCTATTTTATTATTTCTTAATGAATAAACTAATTGATTAATAAATTTTTCAGAAGTGAAATAGTAAAAACTTTGATTATTTTTTAAATAGCGGTGTGCTACAGAATGCATTAAATGCGTTTTTCCCAAACCAGAAGGTCCATATATAAACAGAGGATTGTGGCGATTTTTCGACTGGCGCTTACCAAGCTCATAACAGGCTTTGTAAGCAAGGTTATTAGATTTGCCCGTCACGAATGTCTCAAAAGTAAACTCAGGATTGAGATAGCTAAGTGATTTAGCATCAGCAGAATCTACTAGTTCTGCATGACGCATGTTGGCATCAATATCTGCTTTCGCATTATTATGATGGATCGTTTCAAAATTATGTTCCACTGGGGGAGGGGAGGGCTTATCTTCTGCAAATAAAGACCCTGACTGTGGTTGGTTATCATCGGTATCACGACCCACATTATCAACACGTACGATAACCTCTTCAATACTTCCTTGGCTATGCTTAGCAACCAATTGCTGGATATCTTGCAAATGGTTTTTTTTAATATAAGTGACAAAATAATCGTTAGGAGCAAGTATGATAAGGGTTTGAGCCTCTTGATGGGCTGATAAAGGTCTCAACCACATAGTAAATACATTGTCTTTTACGTTATAGCGTAAATCGTTTAAACATTTATCCCAAATATTTGCAGTGTCTATCATGAAAAATACTAACCCTATAATTTGAAACAATAGATATATATCAACGGTATAAATTGCTATTAAACACTAATACAGTGTCTGATCGCTAAACCAAAGACAGTCCCCGTAGATCGAGTAAAACTAGACGTCGAGTAGGGTGCTAATTTAACACAGTTACCCTGTGGATAAAACCTCGTTTTTTGGGGATAAGACTGTGGATAGTTTTGTGGACAACTTTAAACCTTGAGTTATCCATATTTAACCCACAGGTTATCCACAAGATTACCCATAGCCTAGTATTTTGATTATAAAAGGAAAAATGTAGTTAACCACAGATAATAGGGCTCCCAATAACAACAATACTTATATATATTAGTAATTAATTATTATAGAGTTCGACAGAAACTGTGGATAACTTTTTAATATTCGTTTCAAAAACTAGGTTTACTGATCAGTTAAATTAACGCGGTATATTTCTACTTATCAGAAAACAGCTACTAAAAACTTGCTATTTGACAATAGTGATTTCTACTTGTACAAACATGGATTAAATTAGTTCATTGACCAAGACAATATCTGGTGGTATAATCCTCCGTTATTACGAATTTAGTCCATTATTTTGATAGGTGAGTTATGAAACGTACATTCCAACCAAGCGTGATCAAGCGTAAACGTACTCACGGTTTCCGTGCTCGTATGGCAACTAAAAAAGGCCGCCAGGTCTTAGCTCGTCGCCGCGCTAAAGGACGTCATCGCCTTACTGTATAATCAGTAGATTGCGATAAGCATGGCTAATTGTGCTTGTTGTGTCTCTATTATGCATAGATTGCGATAGTCAATCATCACAACTGACACTTAGCCATATATTAAAAGCGCCCACATAGGCGCTTTTTTTGTCTTTATATTTTACTATTATTTCTAATCTTGCTATTAGCTCTTATACTAGGTCTTAATATGCCACATACTGTTTCAGCTACACCTGCTGCCAATTTTACTAAAGAGCAGCGCCTGCTAACCCCAGCGGCTTTTCGCGAGGTGTTTGATGCGCCTGAACGTAAGATTCATCAGAGCCATTTGATGGCCTTTATACGTACCAATACTCATGATAAACCGAGAGTTGGTATGGCTATTACAAAGCGAAAAGTACCTACTGCAGTCGCTCGAAATTTAATCAAACGACAAATACGTGAACAGTTTCGATCAAAGGCTTTTAAAATAGAAAATAAAGATATTGTGTTTATTGTTAAGAAATCAATAAAAGATATAGATAAAAAAGAATTAAAAAATCAAATAAATAATATTTTTAAAAAAATAGAAATAAAATAAAATGAATTTTTTTATAAATTTAAATAAAAAAATTATTTATATATTTTTATTTAAATTAATTATTCTTTATCAAAAAATAGTTAGCCCAATGATACCTGCTCGTTGCAGATATTATCCAACTTGTTCTAATTATGGCAAACATGCCTTGATGTGGCATGGTGTCCGATCTGGCAGTTGGCTACTCTTAAAACGTATCAGTAGATGTCACCCTTTAGGTGGACATGGTATTGATTTCGTGCCGCTACCTTTAGCCTCTTATCAATATAGTTATGTATCTTCTGCTTGCTTACCTCATAATATAAATGTTCAAGGACTGGGTGTTTATCGAGATAGCAAAAGCTATGTTCCACGTCTTAATCATTTGATGACGTTAGAATCAAAGTGAGTGTCGTTCTGCTTTCATATAGAGACCAAGAAGTTACCCACAAGTTATCCACACTCTTGGTATCATTTAAGGCTAATTTTTAGTAAAATAATGCACATTTTATGTAAATGGCTCGCAATACTGTTGTTGAACATGAGAACAGCCGTGCTGTACAGTCATGACACATGCCCTAATTTTTCATTCCCTAATTTTTTAATCTAGGAAAGGTTTATGCAAAAGATATTTCGGGTGATGATCATCATTGCGATGCTAATCACCGCTTATCTGCTGATTTTGGCATGGCGAGATGATTATGCCGATGCACCAGCGGTAGATGTGCTGCCAGAAACGACCACTTCAGTGGGTGCTGACATTCCATCTTCGACCGGTGCAGCAGGTGATATTCCGGCACAGACACAACCTGTCGATAGCGGCACAGTGACTGCGACCCCTACTCCTGCTAAAGACACAGGTCTAATCACGGTTACGACCGATCGCTATGATATAAAAATCAATCCAGAAGGCGGCGATATTGTTTATGCTGCTCTTAAGCAATATAACGCGAAGCTCGATAGCAATAAGCCTTTCGTATTGCTAGAAAATAATAGCAATCGTGTATACGTGGCTCAGTCAGGTCTAATTGGTCAAGATGGTATTGATACGGCAGAAGGTCGTGCCAATTACAGTCATACTGCCAATAATTATGTAATGGAAGAAGGGCAGCAAACACTGTCTGTACCGCTAACTTACAAAAAAGATGGCGTGACAATTACCAAGACCTTCACCTTTACTGAAAGTAAGTATCCGATTGATATTAGCTATCAAATTCAAAACACCTCTACCAATGCTTGGCAAGGTCAGATGTTTGCGCAGCTAAAGCGTGATGACAGTAAAGACCCTGGTACGTCTGACAAAGGCGCATTAAGTATGGCTACTTATTTGGGCGGCGCTTGGGGTACTCCAGACGATCCTTATAATAAGCTGAAGTTTGGTGACTTTAGTGATGGCGAGTTGACGACGACCAGTGATAAAGGTTGGGTTGGCATCGTGCAGCATTACTTTGTATCTGCATGGACGCCTGAAAACTTTACGGGTAACTTTTTCAGCCGTGAAACGGGTGATGATTACTTTATTGGTTTTAATAGTCAGCCTATTAATGTAGCACCAAACAAGCAGTTGACGTTGAATGCCACGTTATATGCTGGTCCAAAAGTACAGTCTGAACTCAAAGAAGTTTCGGTAGGACTCAACAAAACGGTCGATTATGGTCTGTTATGGCCAATATCTAAGATCTTGTTTGCTATCTTGGATGGTATTCACAAAATCATCGGTAACTGGGGTTGGTCAATTATTCTATTGACGGTTTTAGTTAAAATTGCCTTGATGTGGTTCTCTAACAAGAGCTATTACTCAATGGCAAAAATGCGAGCTATCGGACCGAAACTCAAAGCGCTCAAAGAAGAGCATGGCGACGATCGTATGAAGATGTCGCAAGAGATGATGGCCATTTATAAAGAAGAGAAAGTCAATCCAATGGCGGGTTGTTTGCCTATTCTGATGCAAATGCCGATCTTCTTGGCGTTATATTGGGTGCTGGTCGAAAGTGTTGAGCTGCGCCACGCTCCTTGGATCTTATGGATTCAAGATTTGTCATCGATGGATCCATGGTTTATTTTGCCGCTACTAATGGGCGCATCCATGTTTATTCAGCAACAGCTTAATCCGCAACCAGCTGATCCAATGCAAGCAAAGGTTATGAAGTTCTTACCGATTATCTTTACTGCATTCATGCTGTTCTTCCCAGCGGGTCTGGTTCTATACTGGACTGTGAACAACTTATTTAGTATGACTCAGCAATATATCGTTAATAAAAAAGTTGAAGAAGAGCAAAAGCGCCGTACTGTGAAAGTACTGGACTAACTAGCTCTAGCTTGTTAACTGATAGAAAACCATCGCTACGGCGGTGGTTTTTTTATGCGTGGCACATATCTATCGCCTTTAACTTATTCTCAATAAAAAATAAAAGAAACGTGCCACATGCTTAAAGTATCACTATGTAAAGTTTGCTTTGTCAGTCTGTGCTGAGGCGTCTATAATGGGGTTTTTAGTTATTGAGAGTTATAGTGGATTCCCTAGAAAACGCGTCAACCTCGCATCACTCATCTGATAAACCTAGCTCGGCTGGATTGGCTACGATTGCAGCGATTGCAACACCGCTTGGGCGTGGTGGTGTCGGCGTTATACGTTTGTCAGGTGCGCGTGCGTATGATATGGCCTGTGCCTTAACAGGTAAGTCTGCCTTTACGCCACGTATGGCCAGTTTTTGCCGATTTTATCAGGCTGACGGCACAGTGATTGATGAAGGTTTGGTACTGTATTTCAAAGGCCCACATTCATTCACCGGTGAAGATGTAATTGAGCTGCAAGGGCATGGTGGAATGATTTTGCAAAACCAATTGCTAGCCCGTGTGTTTGAGTTGGGTGCAAAACAAGCCAGTGCAGGGGAGTTCTCTTATAGAGCTTTTGATAATGACAAATTAGATTTGGTTCAAGCAGAGGCTATTGCTGATGCGATCGATGCGACCAGTGCGGCGGCAGCTAGTAGTGCTATTCGCTCTCTCAGCGGTGAGTTTTCACAAAAAATTAATCAACTATTAGAGCAACTTATTCATCTGCGCTTGCACGTTGAAGCAGCTATTGATTTCCCTGATGAAGAGGACGTAGACTTTTTATCTGATGGTGTGATACAAAATAAGCTTGAGCAAACACAAGAAAAAATACAACAAGTACTGGCAACGGCAAAACAAGGCCAGCTGCTACGTGATGGTATTCATGTGGTACTAGCAGGTAGACCAAATGCAGGGAAATCAAGCCTGCTCAATCGTCTAGCGGGTCAGGAGAGGGCTATCGTTACTGACGTAGCAGGGACTACTCGTGATACGCTGCAAGAGACAGTAGTTCTTAATGGGCTCACACTTCATTTGACTGATACAGCAGGTCTACGTGACACAGAAGACACAGTAGAGCGTATTGGTATTGAGCGTGCACGCACGGCCATTACTCAGGCTGATATGCTACTCATGGTCTATGATGTTACCCGTGATCTTGAGGAAGAAAGCACACCGCTACAGCTTGCAGAGCAATTATTTGGCGAGTTGCCAGAGGCTAAACGGTTATTGATTATTGCTAATAAAAGTGATCTATTGAACGACAGTAAACGCGAGCGCACTATTTCCACTTCGCAAGCTAAAATAGAAAATCGTGGCTATGAACAAGTAAATGTTTCATGTGAAACAGGCATTGGCATCGATAATTTAGTCGAAACATTGTGTGCTAAAGTGGGTTTTCATCCACCAGAAAATAGTCTCATTGCTCGTACAAGACATCTAGATGCCCTTAGGCGGACGGCTGATTATCTGGTCGAAGCACACGAACAGTTAACAGTCTTTCAAGCAGGAGAGTTAGTTGCTGACAGCTTACGTCAAGCACAGCGCAGTCTGGGCGAGATTACAGGTGAGTTTAGTGCTGATGACCTACTGGGTAAGATTTTTGGTAGCTTTTGTATTGGTAAATAACAGAGTATTACTATGATGTACTTATCTAGCATAGGTCTCATAAATAAAGACTTTTACTCTCAATATTAAAACAAGGAAAATGCGATGCACTGTCCGTATTGTAATGCGTCAGAGACTAAGGTTATTGACTCGCGTCTTGCTGCGGAAGGTGCACAAGTTCGCCGCCGCCGCTCATGCAATAGTTGTCAAGAGCGGTTTACGACCTTTGAGATGGTCGAAGTCGTGATGCCAAGAATTATCAAATCAAGTGGCAAGATTGAGCCTTATGATAATGAAAAATTACGTCGTTCTATCTTACTGCCTCTACAAAAGCGCCCTATCACGATTGATGAGCAAGAAGCGATGATTAGCCGAATTGAGAAGCGTGTTAGACAAATGGGTGAGCGCGAGATCAGTAGTAAGGTCTTAGGTGAAATCATCATGAGTGAGCTCAAAACGCTAGATGATGTCGCTTATGTGCGCTTTGCTAGTGTCTATAGAGACTTTCAAGATATAGATGCTTTTCATCAAGAGATTGCAAATATCCGCCCAAATGAAAAACAATCGAACGAAACTGATAAATAAGTCATAGTTACTCTATTAATCAGGTCTCAAATACTTACTTTCTTATATAGAACCCTCAATCATTGATTAAGTCTACCGCTATGTCTCTTCAAAACCATGCTCAAGATGCACAAGATCGCTACTTTATGATGCTTGCTATTGAGCAGGCGAAGCAAGGTTTGTATACCACAAGGCCCAATCCTGCAGTGGGCTGTGTCATCGTCCAAGCAGGGGAAGTAGTCGGACAAGGGTTTCATCCTAAAGCGGGTGAGCCTCATGCAGAAGTATTTGCGCTCAAAGAAGCAGGTATGAAGGCAGTAGGAGCCACAGCTTATGTAACTTTAGAGCCTTGTAGTCATACAGGGCGTACACCACCTTGCGCATTGGGTCTCATTAATGCGGGCATAAAGCGTGTTGTAATAGCAGGCCTCGACCCTAATCCACAGGTCGCTGGACGCGGTGTCGTGTTGTTAGAGCAGGCTGGTATTGAGGTTGTCGTTGGTGTACTGACAGAGCAAGCAGAAGCATTGAATCGTGGGTTTTTAAAGGCGATGCGTACTCAGATGCCTTATGTACGTCTTAAGATTGCTACGAGTTTGGACGGTCGCACAGCGATGGCATCTGGTGAGTCGAAATGGATTACGTCAACAGCTGCCCGTGAAGACGTGCAGAAACTACGCGCACAAAGTGGTGCGATTATTACAGGTAGTGAAACGGTTATTGCAGACGATCCACAGCTCAATGTACGTTCTGGAAAATTGGGTGTTTCACCTGAGCAAGTGCCACCACTTCTCGTAGTAGTGCTAGATAGACGTCAACGGCTAGCGCATAATCCAGAGTCCGATCAGCAGTTATGTCGTCTTCCCAGTACGCTATATTGGCGTACAGAGGATCTGACTACGTTATTAAAAACCTTAGTTAGTGAATATCAGTGTTATGACGTACTGGTAGAGGCTGGTGCTAGCGTCGCTGGCAGCTTTCTGAGCCAACAATTTGTGGATGAGTTGATTGTCTATCAAGCACCTTGTTTATTGGGTGCACAGGCCAAACCGATGGTCGAGTTCAATCCGCTGTCTTTAGCAGAGCAGCTACGTTTTAGTGTTAGTAGCCATGAACAGGTAGGCTCTGATCTTAAGTTAACGCTGCTACCTCTATAAGCCATTGAGTATAAAGGGTTTATCCATAATTTATATCTGATGTGGGCTAAATGTGGATAAGTAGCGCTATATAGCTCAGGTTTCACATGAAACTGTGTATAACTTAGTTTCACATGGAACTTATTATTTCTCTTTCTGTGTGACAATGGATTTAATTATATTAAAATCAATGACTTAACTATCAAACCTAGCTTTTTAATCCTAGTCTCAATTTTTACTTTCCTGTGGATAACTTGATATTCTCGAGGGGTTTTGGCTTGCTAAGGGTTGATTTATCACTACTTATCCACAAGTTATCCCATATTGAGCATAGAATTGGCTTAGGTTTCACTAAAAACCTGGCCTGAGTGGATACCACTAAAATACGAATGAATTAAAATATATTGTCGATAACGGCAATGTCACAAAGAGATGAGGCCAATATGTTTACTGGAATTATAGAGAGTGTAGGAAAAGTAAAATCTATGCAGCCTACGGGCGGTGATATACGTTTGACAATAGAATCTAATGATTTAGATTTCAGTGATGTGAAGCTAGGAGATTCTATTGCCTCAAATGGTATTTGTTTGACGGTGGTAGAGTTCGGTAGCAATTATTATTCTGTTGATGTTTCACGTGAGACTATCGCTCGTACAGCATTAGAGACTTTAAAACCTGGTCATATTGTCAATTTAGAAAAAGCCATGTTGCCAACAACACGTTTCGGTGGTCACATTGTGGCTGGTCACGTAGATGGAGTCGGGGTAGTAAGCAAGCTCCAGCAAGATGCACGCTCTATCTATATTGAAATCGAAATACCACAAGAGCTGGCACATTACACAGCGACGAAAGGTTCTATTACGATTGATGGCATTAGCCTAACAACCAACCTTGTACGTGACAACATTGTTTCTTTAAATATTATTCCACATACATCACAAGTGACCAATATCGCTAAACATTGGCTGGTTGGAAACAAAGTGAATATCGAAGTGGACATCGTTGCACGCTATTTAGAGCGTTTATTGAATAAGTCGCAAACTGGCGGTATGAATGCGCCAAGTCCACAAAGTCAGATTACGGAAGCTTTCTTAGCAGATAATGGCTTTATGAAGTAATCGCTAACCATATAAAAATAAGTATTTGAGCAATTGAGTAGCTGCCTAATAACATACTACTCAATTGCAATTAGCGTGATTTTTATGCTTCTATTAAGCGACCTAATACGGCTTCCAATTCTTTCTTATTAATCGGTTTAGATAGAAAATCATCCATTCCTACGTGCATACAAGCATCACGATCTTCTTGTGCATTGTTTGCCGTCAGCGCCACGATAGGAATATCGTCATCTTGCGCACGGATAGCACGAGTAGCCTGCAACCCATCCATGACAGGCATTCTACAATCCATCAAGATAAGGGAAATATCCTGACGCTGCTCTTTCAGTTTGTGTAATGCTTGCTGACCATCTTCTGCGACAACACTACGGTAGCCTAGTTTGCTCAATATTTTGCAGGTTATTTTTTGATTGGTTGGACTGTCTTCTGCTACTAAAATAAGTGGTGACAAGGTTTCTGGTTTTGGTTCAGCTATGTCTATTGGTTGTTGGTTACTCTCTTTTTCACAGCTGATAGGTGCTGTAAGCTTTTGCCTAGATGATATCGTTAAGCGTAGCAGTTCAGAAACCAGTAAGTTAGCATCTAGTGGTTTGGTCAAAAATCCATCATATTTGTCTAATAGTACAGACGGAATATGACGTTCAGGCTTCATGCTAAATAATAATTTTGGTAATAAAGGCGTCGCTAGCAAGTCGTTCAAAGCCTGAAGCTTATCGCTATTATTGAGTGTTTTATATTTCCAATCTATTTGCTTCTCTACTATATCTGTTTCTATATTTTGAGAGTTGTCATCATTATCAGTTAAAGTGATGGTTTTGTAGTACTCATAATCCAATAATAGGATAGGCGTGAGCATCTGCTGGTTCTGTACTAATGTATTTGTTAATTGTCTTAAGGTGGCTAAGTCTACAGCGGTATGAATAGTCATCGGGATGGCTAAGTGCTTGCACAATCGCTGTAAATTTTCAGCAACAAGTGGTTGCTCGATGACAGCGATGAGGTGGATGCCACTTAAATGTTGATTCTGATGATATACCGGTTGATAGTTAGGGCGGCGGCAAGGGAGATAGACATTAAATATACTCTCCTTGCCCATCGTACTTTTCAACTCGATAAAACCGCCTAATAATTGTGCAAAGCTATTGGCATTATCTAACCCTGTGCCTGCTTGCTCAGTAGCTTGACTTGATTTGTTATTATCTAGATTGGTTTCTTTATTAAAAACAGTGATGAGCTGATTTTTTTTATCAGCATCAATGCCTATCCCTGTATCTTTTATACTAAAGTGAATCCAGTGGGACGCGTGAGTAGGTATCATAGTATTACGGGTAGGAAGGACACGGTCGTTATTTACGCGCTTGACCTGCTCTTCTGTGACACGATCTATCGTGAGCGCAACATAGCCTGAAGTTGTAAATTTTATGGCATTTTTCAATAAATCTAATAGGATGTGACGTAAGCGAACACCATCAGTATCAATGTAACGTGGGCAATCTGGGGCAAAGAAGTAAATCAACTCCAATCCCTGCTGTCTTATATCATTGATGACTAGATTATTAGCTTCCTTAGTCAATTTATAAATATCAACAGGTTCAATATTCAGTCGACTTTTTCTAACTTCAATATTGCCAACATGCAATGTGTCATTGATCAAGGTTAGCATGTCTTGGCTGTTTCTTATCAGAATATCTAACGACCTATTTTGCCTAGCATCTAGATTATTAGGATCGATAGGTTCAAGGGTATCGATCATTGCCTCTATCGGTACACGCAGCTTATGACCGATAACAAGACGGAGCTTATAGAATTCGTCAAGCTTAGATTTCAGCTGTTTGTTTTTTTGCTGCAATTGCTCGTTTTGCTTAACAATTTCATTGATGTTGTTAAAAATTACTGTAAAGCCGTGAACTTGTCCGTGTTCACCGAACCATGGCGTGATATTTAATTGATAGGCTTGCTTATCCTTTAATCCATAAACGCTCAAGGTACGAGTGACACGTAAATTAGACAATGTTTGTAGTAGCGACTGAGTAGACTCATCTTTACCTGCGACGAAGTCCGTTAGCTCATAGGTTTTGTCACTCTCAGAGGGACAAATAAATATTTGGTCAAACCGTTGATTGCAAAAACTAATCTGACCATGACGCATAATCATAATCATCGGCAATGGTGCTTGGTTTACCAAACGCTCAAGACGGTGTGTGAGGGTTTTTATACGGCGATAGTTACTGTGTAGTTGATAGCTGACACGGCTCAGCGCATGACCCAAACGCAAAAACTCAGGCGTGGATTTTTTATATAGAAAAGGTGGGGTGCTATAAACCTCTTGTTTATGACTGTTTAAGCTGTCGGTATAACTTATTAGCTGTTCCCAATTGATGCGGCGATTGAGCATATAGAGTAACGCGATCACAAAAAGTATAATCGCTGTCATCAGCGGTAACCAATATCGGTAAGATATCCAGTCAATGATAAGCGGTTTATGACGTAATATAATATAAATTTGATGACCACTTTTGAGCTTGATGGTGCCTGTCAAGTTACTGCTGTTAAGCTTATAGGCGCTATGACTACTATTATCAATAGGTGACGATGTAATAGTGGGAAAGCTGACGGTAGGGAAAGCACGCTCATTTGGACGGGTATAGCGGTGAATATAAGTCTGACCAGATGGCATCATAAACACCAACTGATAGCTGATACCCTCAAAGGCAAGCTGCTTCAAAAATCTGTCAATTTCAGGGTTTAGTGGGCCCGCATGTTCAGTGATTTCATGTTGTAATGAGTAAAAGGTATTGATACTTTGTTGTTCACTGTTTGTCTTTATTTCGTGAAAAAGCGTGAAGTAATACAGCACTAGCATCACTAGCAACGTCAGTGCATAAAATATAAGTAAGCGCTTTAAGGACTGAAATTGTTGCATGAAAACGTGGTCCTATATCGACACGAAAAAACATAGTGAGTGAATCGTAAGTTTGAATCAATAGGTAGCTTGCTTGCTTAATTCCTTATGGTTTTAAGTTCTTTAGCTATTATAAAGACAAACGGTGTCATTAGTAACGTCCCATTGCTACGGTTACAATCATGGCACAACGTTGTAAACTCACCTATAATGAGCAACTTAACCTTATATAATGCATGATTATGACTATAATTGCTTCTACCTCAGACCTATCTACGCCATCTATTCCCCATAATCCTCTATCTACTGGCCGATTGAGGGTAGTATTTGCTGGAACTCCTGAGTTTGCAGCTATTAGTCTTGAGTCACTAATCAGTCAGCAAGATGTACTAAATATAGAGATTGTCGCGGTGTACACACAGCCTGATCGCAAAGCAGGTCGTGGCCAAAAGCTGGCGGCTTCTGCGGTAAAAGAGGTCGCACTCGCAAACGATATCCCTGTGGAGCAACCACTCACCTTTAAAAAATCCAGCACCGAAGGATTGGCCGCTAGGCAAACTCTGCGCACTTACCAGCCCAATGTCATGATTGTCGCCGCTTACGGATTGATTTTGCCTATCGGTGTATTAGAGACGCCCACTCATGGTTGCTTAAATATCCATGCCTCACTGTTGCCACGCTGGCGTGGTGCTGCTCCTATCCATCGCGCACTCTTGGCTGGAGATGATGAGACGGGTATTACTATTATGCAGATGGACAAAGGATTGGATACAGGCGACATGATTTATAAAGTCAGCGCTAGTATTGATCCTATTGATACTGCTGCCAGTCTACACGATAAAATGGCTGCGCTTGGTGCAACAGCCATCAGTACGGTGCTAAAAGACTTATCTACCTATCAAGCGCAAGCTATCGCTCAAGATGATAGTCAAGCCAACTATGCTGAGAAATTAGTCAAAACGGAAGGCGAAGTTAACTGGTCGCAGTCTGCTGCCGCTATTGAACGCCAAATCCGAGGGCTGACCCCATGGCCAGGTGCTTATACTTTTTTGGCAGGGCAACGTGTCAAAGTCTTGGCTAGTTTGCCTGTGAATGCATCTCAGCAAACCAACGAGCCTGCTGGGACTGTGGTGAGCGTCGGACGTAAAGCAATTTTAGTCGCTTGTGGTAAGGATAATGATACCGAGTCATCGGCCACGACTTTAGCCATAACTCACTTGCAGTTTGCAGGTGGTAAGCCCATGACGGCCGAACAAGTTTGCCATGGCAACCAATTAAATGACGGCGATCAATTTACGACAGAATCAAAATAACTGAACCTAACTTAATGATAGTTAACCCTATCTGCACAAGACGCTATCGATGATACGTCAAGGAAATGAAATTTAATGAGACAAAATAGTACTGCGCCTAGAAACAATAAGCTCAAACCATCAAGCAACCTTATTATGAATGGTAGCGTACGCGTGCGTGTGATTCGCACCTTACTGGCTATTCAAAACGGTCAGTCGCTCTCAAGCGTCCTTGATCCGTTACTAAACAGTCTACATGATGGTGACAAAGGTTTCGCCCATGCATTATTGCTCACGACATTACGCCAGTGGCATGCGCTGGCACGTTTGCTCGATAGCTTAGCAGACAACCCTATCGACGAAGTTGAGGTGCGTACCACCATTCAAGTAGGTTTAGTGCAGTTGCTGTACTTAGAAGTGGCTGACCATGCCGCGATTCATGAAACTGTTGAAGCTGCAAAAGAAATTGAGTTTGCTCATTCGACTGGTTTGGTAAATGCTATTTTGCGTAAAGTCGCTAAGAATCCAAGCAAATTCCGTAAGAAGTGCGATAAAAAGCATAGCCTACCGAACTGGCTCGCTTATCAGCTTAAGCAAGACTGGAGCGAGCAGTATGATGAGCTGACACAAGGATTGCGTCAACCAGCACCGATGTTTTTACGAGTGAATTCTGCGGTTACTTCGGTAGAGGATTATCAGCATGCATTGGACGGGGCAGAAATTGATGCAGATATCGTTGAGCTAACGACTGGTTTTAAGGTAGCGAATTCGTCAGAGTCTGCAGCTACTACCACGCTATCAACCAAAGGTCTTAGACTACATCAAAGCACTGCGGTGAACGCTTTGCCGGATTTCGCTTTAGGTACTGCTAGCGTCCAAGACATGCATGCCCAGCTAGCTGCACCAATCATTAATAAAGCACTGATGGCTAAGCTCATTGCTGAAAATGCGAATACTGATAGCGACAGTGATGAAAGTAATAATGAGCTACACATTTTAGATGCATGTGCGGCACCTGGTGGCAAGCTTGCTCACTGGTTAGAGCTCATAAGCGCTAATGACGAATCATCGTTGTTTCACGTGAAACAAGATAATGCTGAAACGTCGCCTGTGACTGCTGATATCAAAGTAACGGCTATCGATAACGAAGCACCACGTATCGAGCGTATTCGTGAGAATTTACAGCGTCTAAATCTGAGTCAGCATGATTTGCAACAAGCGGATAACAGCATCGCATTGAACATTGTCTGCGCAGATGCGACTAGATGGCAGCATGGAAAAAATAAAAAAGCAGCGACAAATGAACCAGTATTTGATGCAATATTATTGGATTCTCCTTGTACCGCGACTGGCGTGATTCGTCGTCATCCTGATATCAGTATTCTACGTACCGAAGAAGATATCGAGCAAACGGCATTGCTACAAGCAGATATCTTGCATAATTTATGGCCACAGCTCAAAGCTGGTGGTTATCTGCTGTACGTGACATGTTCTATCTTAAAGCAAGAGAACGTCGAGCAAATGCAGGACTTTATCACTCATCATAATGATGCAGTAGCGGTTGAGTTTACCGAGGAATGCAGTTGGGGTATCGAACAAGCCATCGGTCGTCAGTGCTTACCGATTGATAGCGCGAGTGGCGATGGTTTCTATTATGCATTGTTGATGAAGAGTTAATGTAATAGCATGAACAACCTTTCTATGATTAATATTCAGCAAGACTATAATCCTGAAGTATTTCATTCAGAACTCACAGTTGATGGTGTGGCATTTAGTGAGTGGCTTGCTGAGTATATAGATAAGGCTACTCAGTTCAGAAATCTAGGTGTTGAAGAGTTAGGGTTGAGTCTAAACTTAGATTTATATTCCGATACTAAGATTGTTTGGTACTATTTAGGGCAGTTAGGTGATGGTAATGTTAGCTATGTACCATTATTAGTCTGCCCTGAAGATAATGATTTGTCTTGTACCACCATTGTCACTGAGCAATATGTTATCGATGATAAAGTGGTATGGAAGCGTTTTGGACTGCTTACAGGTTCAATCGAAAAGCAAAACCCAGATGCTATAGATTGGTTTGATACTGTACCTGAATTAACGTTTGCTAAAGATAATTTTGAAAAGGTGTTCAGTCAGTTTATGAGGGACTTTACTGAAGCTTATCAACACCGAGATGAATTTGTAGATATTGATTTTCCAACGAATTTTCGTATTAATTGATACTTATACTGACTGAAGTCACATAAAACTAAGCTTATATAGGATAAACCATGAAATATATCAGTACCCGTGGTCAGACAGCGCCAATGGATTTTAGTGATGTGCTTTTGATGGGTCTTGCCCCAGATGGTGGTTTGATGTTGCCTGAGCATTATCCGAATATCGATAGTGCAATCCTTGATGAATGGCGTACGCTCAGCTATCCAAAGCTTGCGATGGCGATTATGCAGCGTTTTGCGACAGATATTCCTGTGGCTGATTTGCAAGACCTCATTGAACGCACTTATACCACTGAGGTGTTTGGCTCTGACGAGATTGTTCCTGTCCGCAAGCTTGAAGATAATTTGTATATTCTAGGATTATCAAACGGTCCGACATTGGCATTTAAAGATGTCGCCATGCAGTTCTTAGGCAATGCCTTTGAATATGTGCTTAAGAAAAAAGATGCGCGTATTACGATCATTGGTGCGACCAGTGGCGACACGGGTAGTGCAGCAGAGTATGCACTACGTGGCAAAGAAAATGTCGAAGTCTTTATGCTGTCACCACATGGCAAGATGAGTGAGTTCCAGCGTGCGCAGATGTATAGTTTGACGGATGCTAATATTCACAATATCGCTATCGAAGGTATGTTTGATGATTGTCAGGACATCGTTAAAGCACTTCAGCAAGATGCTGAGTTTAAAGCGGCTTATAATTTAGGCACGGTAAACTCTATCAACTGGGGTCGTATCCTAGCGCAGATTGTTTATTACTTTAAAGCTTACTTTGCAGTCACGACGAGCAACGATGAAAAAGTCAGCTTTAGCGTACCATCAGGTAATTTTGGTAATATTTGTGCCGGTCATATTGCCCGTGAAATGGGTCTGCCAATCGACCGTTTGATTGTTGCAACCAATGAAAATGACGTGTTGAATGACTTCTTTAACCAAGGCGCTTATCAGCCGCGTCCGACTGAAAAAACCTATATCACCTCAAGCCCATCGATGGACATCTCAAAAGCCTCTAACTTTGAGCGTTTTGTTTATCTGCTACTAGAGAAAGACAGCGCCCGCGTCCATGAATTATTTGAAGGGGTGAAATCTGGTCAAGGTTTTGATCTATCTGAGCTAATGGAAGCAGTTAATACTCGCTATGGTTTTGCTGCTGGTAAATCTACCCACAGCGATCGCTTGCAGACCATCAAAGCACTGTATGAGCAGTATGGTGAACTAGTCGATCCACATACAGCTGATGGTATTAAGGTCGCTAAAGAGTTGCAAAAAGAGGGAGAAATCATTGTTTGTGCAGAAACAGCATTACCTGTTAAGTTTGCGGATACCATCGTTGAAGCTATCGGTCAGATAGATATCGCTCGCCCAGCTCATACCGAAGGATTGGAGAGTTTGCCGCAGCATGTGGTCGTGCTAGACAACAATGCTGAATTGGTCGCTGAGCAAATTCGCCAGCATGTCACGCCAAACCCTGCATAAACCACTGCTAATGGTGAGCTTATATTCAATAGAAAACCTAAAGAAAATATCCACATAAAGGTTACACTATTGTAATAAAGTGTTTATGATTGTGTTATGGTAGATATAATTGTAATATTAGGAACAGCGTCAGCGAGTCATCATTGTGCTAGGCGCTTTTTTAGGAATAAAACCAGTCAACTACACTGAACAGCTGCCCTCTAGGCGTCACAATAAATGCAAATTTAAGTCTATAGTTTTTTTGGATCTTGATGCTGGCTTATTTGCTTAAGTATCGAACAAAGAGCTTCTAGAAAAATAGACTTAAGTGCGATTTTAATGGCGATAATAGCGGTACATATTGTGGATATAACAATGAAGATGAGCTTAAACAAGATAGCAAAAGCACTGTTACTGACGACATTTAGCAGTGCGATGCTGATGAGCACTGCCCACGCTAACAATCCACCACCCACTCTTAAAGCAGATGCACCCAACCGCTACACTGTTAAAAAAGGTGATACGTTATGGGATATCTCAGGGCGCTATCTGGACAGTCCATGGCGCTGGAAAGAGATTTGGGCGACCAATAAGCAAATCAAAAACCCCAATCTTATCTATCCTAATGACATTCTTATCTTGTGTGTGATTAAAGGTCAGACGCTCATTGGTGTGGATACAGGTGAAGGTTGTGCTGGGGTTGAAAAGCAACTTACAGGCAACGTGGTTGCTAATAAGGTAACGGTTACGTCAACTGCCAACAGTATTCCTTCTATTCCTCGGTCTGCTATTCAACATTGGCTAGATAAAACAGTCATTGTTAATCCACAAGATTTTAATACGACTCCTTATATACTGGCCTCTAAAAAAGGTAACTTAATCACTGCAACTGGTGACAAGATATATGCTAAAGGTGTGCCGCTTATTGTCGGACAGCGCTACGGTATCTATCGTGAAGGCGAGTTATATACTGATCCCACGACAAAAAACATTATTGGCTTAGAAGTTACGCAAGTGGCAACGGGTTTGGTCACATCTACCGAAACCAATGGTGTTACTAGCTTGCAGCTTACCGACAGTTATGGCAAAGAAGTACGTGAAGGTGATCGCGTATTTGTTGAATTGAATAACTCTATTCCACCTGTGTTCTACCCAACGCCTGCTAGTACCAGTCGTGGTGGTATGATTGTACGTGTGATGGACTCAATCAGTTCAGCCGCGAAGGGTAGTGTGGTCGCTATTAATCTAGGTAGTACCGAAGGTGCTAAGCCTGGTGATGTCCTGACGGTCTATCAAAAAGGTGCTTTGGTACGCGATATCAAAGATGAAGATACTCCTGTACGTTTGCCAAATGAACAAACTGGTATGGTAATGGTCTTTAATACTTTTGACCATATTAGCTATGCTTATGTGCTTAGTTCTGAGCTACCGCTTAATGTCGGTGACCAGTTACTACCACCGCCTTATTTATAAGGAAGTAACAGGATTATTGGAAGGCTAACCATTCCAAATCCACCTATAAGAGATAAAGGACTATGACAGCAGTCACTTCTTCTTTAACAGACGATCAGCGCGCTGTACTGGCGCTGTGGTACGAGGTGAATGCGTCATTATCTGCTTATCATAAGCTACTTACTTCTTTTGGAAATGCAGAACTTGCTTGGCAAGCCAAAGTAGAAGCATGGCGGCAATTGGGTATTCACCATACTCATCTCAAACGTCATGAACAGCCAGAGCAAACACTCACCAATATCGATAAAATTCAGCAAGCTCTTATAGAGGGACGCTATGGTCTACTATTTGCTGATGAATCCGACTATCCCGCCCAACTTTTACAAATCTATGATCCACCGCCATTATTATTTTATCGTGGCAATCATGCACGTCTGCATCAAGCACAAATCGCTATCGTCGGTAGCCGAAAACCCACCGCACATGCACAGAAGATCACCTTTGATATCGCTCAATATTTGGCACAGGCAGGCTACATCATTACCAGTGGTCTAGCCATGGGTGTGGACAAACGAGCGCATTTAGGAGCATTGGCTCAAGCGGACGCTGAATACCAAGGTCGAACAATTGGGGTGATGGGTACGGGTATTGATGTTAATTATCCCAACCATCATGATAAGTTGTTCGCTCAGATTATCGATCAAGGTGGCTGCATTATCAGTGAGCTATTGCCTCATACTCAGCCGCACAAACATACTTTTCCACGTCGTAACCGTTTGGTCGCTGGACTTGGGCTGGCGACTATCGTGACAGAAGCTACCATCCAAAGTGGTTCACTTATTACTGCACGCCTTACCTCTGAGCAAGGCAAGCAAGTCTTTGCGATTCCAAGTCATATTGACAATAGCAATGCCGAGGGCTGTCATCACTTGATACGTGAAGGCGCCACTTTGATTTATCATCCTCAGCAAGTCTTAGAAGATGTCAGCGGTCAGTTGAACTATGACCGTGGTTCTTATAAAACAACAATTGTATCGCAATCGAATGACAACTCATCCCAAAAAATGATAGGTGCGGATAGAAGTGAAGTAGCATCTAGCCATGTTACTTCGTCACCCTCTAACATCAAAACTCCTCCTAGCGCTATCGTAGTACCTGAGCATTTGATGCCTGTTTATGAGCAGCTGGATTGGCATGGACAGGATTTAGACGCGCTTATCGTAGCAACCGCGCTTGCACCACCGCAATTGATTGGGCAGCTAATGGAACTTGAATTACTGGGTGTTATTAGTGTGCAAGGTGGACGATATTTACGCGTCTAACGCTACACTTATCTAACTTTAAACGTTTCTATTTTCCAGTCTCTAACTCATTTAACATAGTAAAAAAATGGCAGCTTTTGAAATTTGTTGTCTGAGCCAAACTTTCTCCTGTGTTATGATTAGCACCTAATCTTTTACTAGTCTAAACCATTTTAGCCATGAATCCTCTTACACCTTTTATCACCGATTCTATCTCACAAGCAGCTCATAGCCTCAAAGAAGGACAGTTGCTCGCGTATCCTACCGAGAGCGTGTGGGGCATTGGTTGTGATGCTTATAATCAACAAGCTGTTCAACGTATTCTAGATATTAAGCAGCGTCCACAATCCAAAGGCATGATTGTCATTACAGACAGTGTAGAGCGTTTGGTTCCTTTGCTATCGTCTTTAACAGATGAACAGCGTGACCCTATTCTAAAGAGTTGGCAGATAGATAGTGGCTATAATAACGATGATGGTTTGCAATATAAGCAAGCGCATACTTGGTTATTGCCTATTCCTCAGGCACTGGCTACAGCTATACCAACTTGGATTACCGGCCAGCATCAGACGATAGCAGTAAGAGTCATTGCTCATCCTATTATTCGTCAGTTGTGCCAGCAGTTGGTCAGCGCACACAATCCATTTGGGCTATTGGTCTCTACTAGCTGCAATCCATCAGGACAGCAGCCGGCCATGTCCTTCGATGATGCTTATGCCTATTTTGGCGAGCACATCAGTTACTTACAAGCTGAAACGCTGGGCTATACCTTGCCTAGTCAAATTCGCGATGCAATCACTGGCTTAGTTATTCGTTAAAGAGTAGCAGTCCTTTAGTCGTAATAAGACAAGTGACATCATATAAATAATAAGTATTGTTTTTATATTTCACTATTGACAGAAATAAAAGAATGGCGCAAGATAAGTTAAGAAGTAGAGTAACCAAGAAATAAGCCATATCGCAAAAAAATAAGTGAATAGCTATTATGAAACTAAATCCTGTGACCGAAAAATTTATCTTACATTGGGGTGAAATGGGCTCGCAGTGGGGCGTCAATCGCACTATGTCACAGATTCATGCATTGTTATTCATCATCGGTAAGCCGCTAAATGCTGAAGAAATTACCGACACACTTGGTGTTGCTCGCTCTAACGTCTCAAACAGTATCAAAGAGTTGCAGCATTGGGGCTTGGTACAAAAAGTCTCCATATTGGGTGATCGTCGCGATCATTTCACGACCAATACCGACGTTTGGGAGTTAGCACGCATTATTGTGGTTGAACGACAAAAGCGCGAGTTAGAGCCAACGGTACAATTCTTACAAGAGCTGATGGACAGTCCTGAATTCGAACACGAAAACAGCGACGTAAAAGCGCGCATCCGTGACACCCAAGAGTTTGTTAGTACGCTTACTACGTGGTCAGCTGAGATGCTCAAGCTACCTACCAGTATTCTCAAAAAAGTCCTTAAACTGGGTGCGAGTATTAAAAAAATCCTACGTTGATAGTCATATGTGTTATCTAAAATAAAAAATTTGATTAATAATTTCTGTTTAAACAGAAACTTATGTAATAAGTATAAAGAATAGCCAAGTTTGAGTAATACTAGTTTCGGTAAAAATAGCAGCAAGAAACAGCAACGACAAATGGACGTGTAAAATGAATGCAAATAAGACACACGCTAATAAAGAGCCAGCCATTAAAAATACAATGGCTTCAGTTGAGTGGCAGGATTTGCGCCAACTAACGCGCGCTCAAATTGCTTATAACCTCATTTTGCCTTATCCGTTTTTATTGCTGTCTTGGTGGTTCGCCAGCCAGTCTTGGTATGTGATGGCATGTGGCGCTTCTTATTTATTTTTCGCTGCCGCTTTTCGCCAAGCGCACGACGGTTATCACCATAGCTTGGGTGCGAGCAAACGTACCGTTACCGGCATACTATTATTGCTTAGCGTACTATTGATGACCAGTTTGCATAGTATCCGAGCCACCCATATGGAACATCACCGCAATCCATTGGGTGACAGTGATATCGAAGGCCGTTTGGCAAAAGGTTCATGGTGGCAAGCGCTGCTTGGCGGGATAACTTATCGATTGGATATTTATCGCCAAGGACTGCGTCTCAGCAGCCATCGTAATCAACGTATTGCTTGGTTAGAGTTTGGCTTGATTTTCCTTGTTATTATCACTGCACTGGTATTGACTGTGCTTCCTGTAGCTGTTCCTGCTATTTCAACGTTGGCGCAAGTGTTGATATATCACCTACTGACGATGATGTTGGCCAATGCCAGTGTCGGCATCATCGCCGTGTGGGGCGTGCATCATGATTGTGATGAGACAATCGCCCGAACTGAGCGCAATCCTTTGGTCAACTTACTGACCTTTAATTTGCTTTATCACGTAGAGCATCATCTATTCCCTGCTGTGCCATCCAACCATTTACCTGAGCTTGCCAAGCGTTTGGATACGGCAGTGCCACACCTGACCAAAGCACATGTATTACCAAATATGGCTACTATAATGGAATTTATAAATCATTATGCGAGTAAGTTAAAAGACAAAGATCAAAATAGTAATGATAGTGAATGTCCTATTCGTAAGCGTTTTGCTTAATAGAATGGATAGGCACGTCAGCCTTACCTACATTGAAAGAATATGTTGAAAGTTTGGATTAATCGACTGAAAAAATAGCTAAAAAACTGTCTCTAAGGATATCGTCATGAGTTCAGGTTCTAACAAAGGTCATGAAAATTATTCAAAAGCCAATGTCATAGCATCCTATTTATTCTTTGGTGGAGCCATTGGTGGCAGCTTAATAGGATTAATAATAGCTATGCTGATGGTCTTAGAAGCTGTCTTGCAAAGTGATGTCTTGCAGAATATCGTTAGATCAATAGTGCTAGCTGTATTAGCAGTACCTATCTGTGCATTCTTTGGTTTCATGATAGATCTGATCCCTGCAGCATTGACTGGTTGTTTAGTCGCGAGTTTGAAGCTATACCGCAATTATAAAGGTTTATCGTATTCAGCTATCATCGGTACAGTATCGACGGTTATCTGTACTTTGTTATTCATGGTCTTTAACGACATACCTTTCTCACTTACTGCTTGTATCTTTGCTGCCTTTATCGGAAGTTCTAGTGGATATTTCACAGGGTTATTTGTCTTACCAAAGGCATGATTCACAAAGATAAGTTACATAATTAATCATCAATTCTCCACAGTAATTTCATGGGCTTTGCCAACGCCATATTTATACTAAATTAACGATGAATGTTAATGGGATAAATAGAATGAAAACGAATAATGAGTTAGGTGCGTACCCTTATGTACAAGTGGTTGTTCTGTTTGCAGGGGTTGGTAGCTTGGTTGGTGGGCTGGTAGCACAGCTGTTCTTGTTATTCATATTTAGGGATGCTAATTTTGCTCAAATAGGTTATCAGCCATTACTCTATGTTGGATTACTGGGTTTTATCCCTGCTTTATTAACGGGCATGATTGTCGCTAGTCAACAGATATGGCGCGGTGATTATAAGAGTCTACGCACAACATTTTTAGTTGGGTTCGTAACATCAGCATGTTATATGGGCGCAATCGTTTTATACTTAGGCATAAATTCATTGATAGAGATTGGCGTGCTATTGGCATTTATGTTTGCTATAGGGATGTTTGGTGCTATCAATTCAGCGATTGCTAGCTGCATTGCTTTGCCAAAAGTATGTAAAAGTCGTTTTGATATAACGGCTAAAAAAGAAGACGATAACTATAACGGGTTACGTTTTACTGAAAAATAATATACATAGGGAGTAAGGTATGAATATTCTAATCAGTGGTGGTTCAGGGTTTTTGGGTAGTGCGTTCAGCGAGGAGATTCAACAGCGTTATCAACAGGATAATAGAAATATACACGTCACTTGGCTGACACGTGATGATAGCCAAGCACATCCCAATAATATTGAAATGATGACTTATGATGAGCTATCAAAAACAGAAAATACCTTTGATATTATTTTAAACCTAGCAGGCGCAGGTATTGCCGACTCGCGTTGGAGCGATGAGCGCAAAGAGCAGTTGCTCGCCAGTCGCATCAAACCGACCGAATCAATACTGGCATTTATTGCTCGCACCACTATCAAACCGAAGCTGCTAGTCAGTGGTTCAGCGATTGGCTGGTACGGCACGCAAGGTGATAAGCCATTAACCGAAAGCAGTGGTTTTGAGACCGACTTTTCACATCAGTTATGTGAACAATGGGAACAGCTAGCTTTGACAGCAACAGAATATGGTGTACCTGTGGCTATCGTGCGAACTGGTGTAGTTATTCATCCTGAGGGCGGAATGGTTGGTAAGCTTTTGACACCATTTAAAATGGGTGTCGGTGGTCAGTTGGGTAATGGTCAGCAGATCATGAGCTGGATCAGTCGTGAAGATTGGGTAGGCGCAGCGATATTTATCATTGAGCAGCATCTTGCTAGTTATACGCAAAGTCAGGCTACACAGGGTAATCTATTAAAAACGGCAACGGAAAACGATACGCCAGCGTTTGTGTATAACTTAACGTCGCCAAACCCAGTAAGTAATCATACTTTTACCAAAACGCTTGGAGCATGGCTGCATCGTCCGACCTTTTTTACCTTGCCTAATTTTTTACTCAAGTTGATGTTTGGTGAGATGTCGACACTATTGATAGATGGTCAAAAAGTATTACCACAAGCATTGCAGGACGCAGGTTATGAGTTCCAGCAGCCAACGCTCAAGCAAGCATTAGCAGAGCAGAAGTCATAAATGACTAGGTAGCTGTTTCATGTGAAACATAGCTATTCCATATCTAAGCTTTAAGTTTCATGTGAAACCTACATAGAGGTGTTTATGAGCAACATTGAGAGCAGCGTTACAGTTAGTGTCTCCAATTATCCGAAAGGTAAAGTAATAGGCATCTATGGGCTCTTAGGTGGTGCGATAGGAGGTCTAATTGCTACTTCTTTTATAATTGTATTTTCTGTAATTGAGGGAAGTACTTCTCTGCAAGAAATATCAGACTTTATAAAAATACTAGCAGTTGGTGCGGTTTTTGGTTTCCCTTTGGGTTTGTTGCCTGCATTATTGACTGGCTATAGCGCATACAAACTTGAGATTTATTTTGATTCTATGAGAAAGGTACTGCCCTTATTTACTGTTGGTTTTATGAGCACGTTTCTATGTATAGTTTGGTTTATGTTAAAGTCGGATTCGATAGATTCCGTAGTAAATATCATGCTAGTTTGCTGTATTGGTGGCGCAAGCGCGATAGCCACTGGTCTTATCGCACTACCTAAACATAAATAAAATTTATCTACGCGTTTCACTTTTGACAGAAATAAAATAAATAATACTAAGCCAATTAAATTAAGTGGTCGCGCCAGTAAGACAGCTACTGCTTATCACTAAGTAAGGAGAACATCATGCGTCATCCTTCGTTAGCCAATATTGAATGGCAAGATTTGCGTCAGCTTAGTCTGAGCGAGACTGTTTATAATATTTTTTTATCATTACCTTTGCTATTGCTGTCATGGTGGAGCGCGTGGCAAGGGTGGTGGTTACTTGCACTTGTGGCGACTTTTTTCTTTTTTACCGCTGCACTGAGACAAGCACATGATTGTTATCATCGAACATTGGGAGTAGGGAGGCTTGCTACTGAGCTCATGCTGTTTTTACTTAGTATCACGATGCTCTGTAGCACGCATGCCATTCGGCACACACATCTCAACCATCATCGAGATCCGCTTGGCGATAGCGATGTCGAGGGTAACTGGGCTCGCCTGCCTTGGTATCAGGCAATATTAGGTGGCGGGATTTTTTCAATTGCGATTCAGTGGTTTGGCTTGACGCATGGTAGTCGCCGCAATCGCATTCTGGTTGCCTGTGATATGTTCCTCATTTTCGCAGTGATTGCCACTGCTTTTATTACGATGCACCCAGTTTTGATATATCACGTATTAGTGATGATATTGGCCAATACGATGGTGGGGTTCTTTGCTGTATGGAGTGTACATCATGGTTGTGATGACGTGGCATATGCCCGCAGTGAGCGTCATCCACTGATTAATCTATTGACCTTTAATTTGCTCTATCACATCGAGCATCATCTGTTCCCAGCAGTGCCGACCAATCACTTACCGATACTAGCCAAGCGCTTAGATGCCGCCGCACCGCAGTGGACGCAGCAGCCCGTCATTCCCTTTTTAGTACCAGTCAATAAGTATCCAGTAGTACACATGACCGAAAAAGTTAACAGTCTTAATACTGAGGTATCACTCATAAAGGAGTCCTAACATGATTATCCAAAACCATATCAACAGCTATCGAGAGCAAGCGAGTTTATCCATTACCATGTACTACGATGATGCGTGTGTGATATGCAGCACCGAGGCGCATAACATGAAAAAGCGTCAACCAGAGAAGATACACTTAGTTTCTGTAGAGGAGGGGCTAGATGAGCTGGCGGCCGCAGGATTCAGCCGTGAGGATGCGATGACGTATATGTGTATGAAAGACAGTTACGGCAATTGGTACACACATATGGATGCTGTACGTCTGCTATATAAGACAGGCGGCGTTAAATGGTCACCGTTGTTGTTTTTGCCAGTGATCAAGCAACTAGGCAACTTCACTTATCCGTATGTCGCTCGCAATCGCTATCGAATTCCAAACTGGGTGACCAAGATGATATATGGCACAGCAGTCACGCAAGCGTGTGAAAATGGCGTCTGCAAAATAGCGCCAGATAAACGCTGAGGCAGTTGTGTCAAAAACAATAAGACGGCTCTACTGCAAGCCGTTTTATGGCATGTCGTTTGTCGTAATAGTATGTGCATTCTTATTTGATATCAAAAGAACAATAAGGCTGATAACACCCACGAATAATGATAATAAAGCGCCTGTTATTAACGTCATGACAAAGCTTGATAAGAAGGGTCGGTGAAAATCTAACCCTAAAAGTTCAACGATATAGCTAGCAGCTACCCCTGCCAAAATCTCTGGTGATATAAAAGGAAAAATAGGCATGGCTAGATTCAAAATCTGTAGTCCTGCTTTTACGTAGACGCCTTTCTGTAGTGCTGTGATAAAACGATGCCACTGGTTTTTACGTGCAAAATCATCAAGTAACGTATAAAAGACAATAAAGCAGCTAACACCTGCTACCATACCAGCTATAGATAACCAAGAATTACCGTTTAATACCACACCCCATACAAAGCCTGCTATTGCACTGATACAAATCCAAAGTGTCCAAAAACCCCAGCGCTTATTCATTTTTTCACCTTTGTTTTCTATTTAGCATATGTGCTCAACATTCACCATTAAGTGTACAAGCGAAGCTGATCAGCTTTGATGTAAAGCGTATGAAGTTTTGATGAAAAAAATTTAATATATGTAGTAAAAAGAATATTTAAAGTAAAATAGGGTCATCTTTATATATATCAGACGCTATTATGTGGTTCTTTATAATTTTGACTCAACTGCTTGCTTTCATGACTTGTATTCTGCTTTGGTGGTTTATCAAACCAAGAAAAACTATTGCAAAAACTACGCTGATGTCTACCGTCTTTGTCATTAACAATGGTTTTTTAATCTATGGTCTCAGCGACTTTTGGGGCGAGCGTTTTAACGTTTATCTGGTCATTGGTATCTTACAAGGCTTTATGTTATATGCAGGTGTCGCCACTGCTGTCTTAGCACTCTTTTTTAATAAGTTGTTAAAATTTCAGCCGCGCCCTAAATTGTTACGCGTGTTTGCGCTGACGACTTATGCGTCTATTGTAAGCTTGGCTGTATTTAATGCGTATTCGCCTGTGGTACATCGTTTGACGGTTACGACAGATAAGCCCATGAATAAGCCCATGAGCATAGCCTTAGTATCTGATACTCATTGGAGTAGGTGGTTTGGTAATCACCAGATAGATAAACTGGTAGCTTTAGTCGATGCACAAAACCCTGATGTGGTCGTTATAGCAGGAGATATCATGCATGACACGACGATCGCTTATGACAATACCAACATGCATGAGCATTTATCAAAGCTGAAGGCGCCACTTGGGGTTTATGCTACTTTAGGTAATCACGATTATAGAGGTTACGATGAAGCAATAGCTCAGGCGGTTGAGGCAGCAGGAATCAAAGCGCTTGATAATGAGAGTGTGCTGCTCAATGATTCAGTGTGGTTGGTTGGGCGTTCAGATGATGTCGACCAGACTAGGTTGTCAGCGGATGAGTTATTGACTCAAGTTGATACTGATAAGCCTGTGGTGTTTTTAGAGCATCGTCCTTCTATGATGGAAGAGATAAAAGAGTTGCCAGTGGATTTACATCTGTCTGGGCATACTCATGGTGGGCAAATTTTTCCATTAACGATACTGATGAATTGGTTCTCACCGCTAAACTATGGTACCAAAACAATAGAGAGTACGCAGTTTTTAGTAACGTCAGGTTATGGCATAGGAGCAGTGCCTTTTAGATTAGGCACACGTTCGGAGATTTGGATGATTACGTTGCAGGCAGCAAAGTCATAAGTTTAATTATATAATAAGATAAAACAGAATAGGAACGCCCATGCGCTACGTGTTTTTTGCAGTCATCATTGGTTTGCTGCAACTATTTAGCTTGGGCGCCGCATTAAGCCTAAAGTGGTGGTTACAGCATTGGACAACCTCCACATTACAAACAGCGGTCATGATAACGGTTTTTATAATCAGTAATGGTTTGCTGCTGCTAAGCGTCAGCAAACTGCTCGCAAATAGCTACCGATGGGTGAGTGGTTGGATGCTAGTGATGCATTTTATAATACTTACTGCTGGAATTACCGGTGCGGTGTATGGCAGTTATTTATTAAGCACAATGGTATTTGGCAGTATAATCAGTCAATCAGAAACCATCGCTTTTGGCCTTCGCACATTTGCCTTTGTCTTATTCATTGGGCTGTTTGTTTACGCCTTACATAGCGCTTATGTGCCAGTGGTAAGGAAGCGCACCATTCATATCAATAAGTCTATGCAGGGACAATTACGTATTGCAGTGGCCAGTGATTTACATTTGGGCCGCTTGTTTGGGAATCGTGCGATTGATAGATTAGGTCGTCTGCTTGTTGAGCAGCGCGCTGATATGTTGTTGATGCCGGGCGATATCATGGATGACAATACGAACGCCTATACAGCATATGATATGCAGACCAACCTGACCAAACTTTGCGATCAATTGCCCTTAGGTGCGTATGCCACACTAGGCAACCATGATTTATATGGCCATGAGCGACCGATTAGTGACTCGTTACGCAGTGCTGGTGTGCATTTATTGAATGATGATGTGCTGTGTATTAATCATCAAGATCAACCAGTTTGGTTGATTGGACGTTTTGACAATCATAAGCGTGAGCGAGTCGCAACCACCGAGCTGTTATCGCAAGTAGATACCACTGTGCCCGTGATACTGCTAGATCATAGACCGAGTGATATTATAGAACATAGCAAGCTGCCTATTGATTTACAGGTATCAGGTCACACACATGATGGGCAAATATTTCCCGCCAACTTTATTGTGCGAGCCATCAACCGTCTGGGTTACGGTTATGAGGCCATTGGGCTTGGGCACTTTGTGGTGTCATCAGGCTATGGCTTTTGGGGCATTCCTTTTCGATTGGGGTCACGCTCTGAGATATGGCTTATCACCGTTCAGTCAGCAGTCTGACAAAGCGTGTGTACCCATTTAGCAAAATCACTGATAATGTGATTGACCTCGTGGTTTAGACCACTATGAATGCTCATCAAATGAATAAAGCCATGCGGTGCGCCCAGTACTGTATGGACTTTAACCGGATACCCTTTGGCTTTTAGCTGCTCGGCATAATCAAGCGCTTCATCGCGCAAAATATCAAGCTCTGCGGCCACGATATAGCTTGGGCACATGTTAGTGCTATCACCACGTGCCACCGAAACAAAGCCATGCTCTGGCGGGATGGTACTATGCCCTACATAAGCGGCGTCAAACACTTCAGCATCATTGTGATCTAAAAACAGCCCGTCACCGTACAGTGCCCAACTAGGGTGTTCGGCGGTAATATCGATCACAGGATAAAGCGGTAGCTGCGCCAATGGCTGTGGCAAGCGCTGGATGGTTTGCATATCAGTTGCGCCATGTATCTTCAATTGCTGCCATTGCGCCTCGTCAGGTGAAATCACTTGCTGTGCCACTAGTGTTGCAAGGCATCCACCTGCACTGTCTCCTGATAAAACAATCCGAGAGGGTAACGCACCCATCGTATGACAATGTTCTGATAGCCATAAATAAGCGGCTAAACAATCTCTGAGGGCCATTGGAGCAGTATATTCAGGAGCCAATCGATAGTCGACACTCGCAACTGCCCAGCCAGTTTGCTGGCAGACTGTATGGCAAAATTCATGATGCGTATCAATATCACCGATACAAAACCCACCACCATGAATAAATAGCATCACAACTTTATCAGGATTGCTCTTTTCCCCTGCCCCATAGCAGCATATCTGCATGTCTTCGCCATCGGCATTAGCAATCGTTTTGTCTTGCCAAGTTACTTGCTGACTAGTTGTTTTCTTAGTTTGCAGGCTTTTAGCTTGCGGATTTTTAGCTTGCACCCGTGTGCTATTTGGTTGCGTCTGCCAAACGGCTGGCGATTGCATCGATACCGCGTCTACAGCAAACTTTTTGCGCATCTGTGTGAGCTGAGATACGGTTAACGGTCGCTTCATTTTTCTATTGGCACCAATAATGGCGCGCAAATGCCCGTCAGCATGTGGATACTGTGCCATGGTGGGCGAATTTAGAGACCGGTTCAGTCGCTCTAATAATGGAGCTGGCAAGTGGCCCAAGCTCTTTAACGCATAGTGCAAGGCGTGTCTACGGTAGCGTGATACAGGTAACGTTAGCATGGGCATAAGGGTCCTCACTGAATTAGATGATTGGTACAGGCTTAAACGCATCATTATTAAAGTACATTTATCAAAATACCGCTGTCAAAATATGATTTGAACAATAAGGGGTTGTACTCATAAGTCGCTGTACGTTACTCATATTCGAATTACTAGTAGTAACACAACAGAATACGGGTATTGCTGTTTATATAATGTTGTTTACAGCGTCACTACTCATACTATCAATAGTTTGTGGCTCAAGGTGATAAAATAGCTATTAAAAGCAGTTGTTAGAAATTCTTCGCATTAAAGTAAAAAAATACTCTTCTTAGGCTTGAAATTTATACTCATCACCTTTATCAAGCAGCTAGTAAAGCGCATTAATAAAAACAATGAGCAAAATGTTTTAAGTATCTAATAAGGTAGCAGTATGACTGGCGATGAGCCTATCTATTGCGTTCTATATGAATCGTCATTATTACATTCTAAGGAGCTATCATGAGCGAGAAAAATACCAACCACGAATCTGCTGAGCAAACTGTGGTGCATGACAACATCGGCCATACTGACAGTATTCTAGAAGAAACGATGAAAGAGTTTGATCCACAAAATAATTCAGGCGAAGAGATGACTATCGAAAACGATATCGATCTTGATACTTTTAAAGCGCGCATCGCTGAGTTAGAAGGCGAAGTTAAGCAAGCCAAAGAAACCACTGCTCGTGCTAATGCAGAAGCTTACAATGCACAAAAACGCATGGAGCAAGAAGCTGATAAAAGTAAAAAATTCGCTCTACAAAAATTTGCTAAAGAGCTATTAGATATCGTTGATAACTTAGAGCGTGCCATGGAAAATGCCAACGCCAACGATCCAGTAGCTGAAGGTGTGCAATTGACGCATAAAGCGCTATTAGCACTACTCACCAAAAACGGCGTAGAAGCAGTTGATCCACAAGGCGAAAAGTTTAACGCTGATTTTCATGAAGCCGTTGGTATTGATGCAGATGCTGAAGCGGATACCGTGGGAACCGTACTACAAAAAGGCTATAGCTTGAATGGTCGTCTGTTGCGCCCAGCAATGGTACGCGTCGGTCAATAGTATTTAAGCTGACATTGTCTGAAGCAGTAGTGTTTGAAGTTATGACTTGATTATATAATCAGCAAACAATCAGTCTTTAATTGTGCTAAACCTCATTATTAGTAAGGGTTTTCACAAAAAGTCACATAAAAGGCAATTTTTGCGTGGCTTCTGACTTGAAAAAATTAATAAGTAAACCGATATATAGCAACAAGTGACCGACTATGGTCTGAACATATAAGTATTTATATTGAAAATAAATTAGGAGCATTTGATTATGGGTAAAGTAATTGGTATTGATCTAGGTACAACGAACTCATGTGTTGCAGTAATGGAAGGTGATAAAGTTAAAGTCATCGAAAATGCTGAAGGCACTCGCACTACACCATCGATCGTCGCTTACAAAGATGACGAAATCCTCGTTGGTCAGTCAGCTAAGCGTCAAGCGGTAACGAACCCAAACAACACTTTGTTTGCGATCAAGCGTTTGATCGGTCGTCGTTTTGATGACAAAGTCGTGCAAAAAGACATCGGTATGGTGCCTTACAAAATCGCTAAAGCAGATAACGGCGATGCATGGGTAGAAATCAACGGCAAAAAATTAGCGCCACCACAGGTTTCTGCTGAAATCTTGAAAAAAATGAAAAAAACAGCAGAAGATTATCTTGGTGAGAGCGTGACTGAAGCGGTTGTAACTGTACCTGCTTACTTCAATGACTCACAACGTCAAGCAACTAAAGATGCAGGTAAAATCGCTGGTCTTGATGTAAAACGTATCATTAACGAACCAACTGCTGCTGCTCTTGCTTATGGTATGGACAAGAAGCAAGGCGATAGCACTGTTGCTGTATATGACTTGGGTGGTGGTACTTTTGACGTATCAATCATTGAAATCGCTGACGTTGATGGCGAGCAGCAGTTCGAAGTACTTGCAACCAACGGTGATACTTTCCTTGGTGGCGAAGACTTTGACTCAGCATTGATTGACTTTTTAGTAGACGAGTTCAAAAAAGACCAAGACGTTAACCTAAAAGGTGACTCTCTTGCGATGCAGCGTCTAAAAGAAGCCGCAGAAAAAGCAAAAATCGAGCTATCAAGTGCTCAAAGCACTGAAGTGAACCTGCCTTATATTACTGCTGATAGCAGTGGTCCTAAGCATTTGGTTGTTACTATCAGCCGCTCAAAACTAGAAAGCCTAACGGAAGAACTAGTACAGCGTACTATGGGTCCTTGTAAGATTGCTCTTGAAGATGCTGGTCTAAAAATCGGCGATATCGATGACGTTATTCTAGTTGGTGGTCAGACTCGTATGCCACTAGTACAGCAAAAAGTACAAGAATTCTTCGGTCAAGAGCCACGTAAAGATGTGAACCCTGATGAAGCCGTAGCCGCTGGTGCAGCTATTCAAGGTGCCGTATTGTCTGGTGACAAAACTGACGTATTGCTACTTGATGTGACGCCACTGACACTAGGTATCGAAACGATGGGTGGTGTAATGACGCCAGTTATCGAGAAAAACACGATGATTCCTACTAAGAAGTCACAGGTGTTCTCAACTGCTGAAGACAACCAACCAGCAGTAACGATTCAGGTGTATCAAGGTGAGCGTAAAATCGCTAACCAAAACAAACAGCTTGGTCGTTTTGACTTGACTGATATTCCACCAGCACCACGTGGTCTGCCACAAATCGAAGTAACTTTTGACATCAATGCTGATGGTATCATGAACATCTCAGCAACTGACAAAGGTACTGGTAAAGCACAAAGCATCCAAATTAAAGCGGATTCTGGCTTGTCGGACGAAGAAGTTGAACAAATGGTTCGTGATGCAGAAGCCAATGCTGCTGAAGATGAGAAGTTCGCTAACCTAGCGCAAGTACGTAATGAAGCAGATGGCCGCATTCATGCCGTGCAAAAAGCACTAAAAGAAGCAGCAGATAAAGTATCTGATGAAGAAAAATCTTCAGTTGAGACTGCTATCACTGAACTTGAAGCCGCGGCGAAAGAAGATGATCATGATGACATCAAAGCTAAGCTTGAAGCGTTAGATAATGCTTTCTTACCAGTTAGCCAGAAGATCTATGCTGATGCAGGCGCTGGCGCAGAAGGTATGGATCCAAGCCAGTTCCAACAAGGTGCAGACGGTGCAGCAGATAGCAGCCAAGCCGATGACGACGTTGTTGATGCTGAGTTTACTGAAGTAGACGAAGACAAAAAGTAATACTGCTAATCTACTAACTAGTTAAATTAAAAAACGCATCCTTCGGGATGCGTTTTTTTTGTGGCTAATATTTCTACGAGTTGTCATTACTTCTACTATAGTCAAAGAACTCTAAAATGGGTACAAGGCAGCCGACTGCAGATTGTACAAGTAGTACATCTAAGGAGGGTAACGCCGTAGCAGTTTAGTATTTCACCGACTATATAAGTTGAGGGTTTAAGTTTTAAACACACTCACTGTTAGCACCTCATACGTTAAATTCACACAAGGCTGTCCTGCTTCATCTTGTGCTGAGAAGTGTTGCCAATAGTCTGATTCAAATTGTTTTAGACGCGATTTTGTCCACATAAAGGTCTGGGTGTTATCTGATTGTACTTGTGTCTGATTGGTTGATACGCCAGTCAGTTGCATATGTTTTAGGATAGCGTAGGGGGTAGGGAAGGGTAGATCAAAGCGCTGAGTTGAGAGTTCGATATTCTCAAAACCTGCATCAACCAATGCTGATTGCCACTTATCGATATCTGGGTAGTAAAGCCCTTGACCGGTTAGCGTCTTAATTTGCAAAAAGTTATTTGGGGTAAAGGTACTAAAGACCAGTTGCCCTCCAGTTTGTAGACTGCGTGCTGACTGCGTGACAAAATTCAATGGATCATCAAACCACTGCACCGCATTGGCACTGACAATCAAACTATGATTTGACTCTAAGTCTATGGTTTCAGCATCACCAATGACGATATCAGCAGTTGGTAGTATGGATTGCAATGTAGCAGCCTGCTCACTACATAACTCATTAATGACCCAGTGCTGGCTTTGGATATGCTCAGCGAGTAGGCGCGTCATTTGACCTGTGCCTGCACCCATTTCTAGCACACTGCTTTGCTTGGACTGAGCAATGTTTTCTAGTAAATACTGACAGACTGTTTGCTGAATATTGGCATGTTGGTCATAGTCACCAGCACTCGCAAAATGACGAGCGATGGTTTGCTTTCTAGCACTGAGGTCATCAGGTGTGTCGAGTGTTTTCATAGAGTGTATTACATCCAATTGAGCCAGTTATCAATCGATACAGTCATTCCACTATAAAAATATTACTGCGTTAACCGCGCTTGAAGTATTAAATATACATCTACGTTCGGTTGCCTTGTACTACTTTTAAATTGAATCGACTATAGTAGGACCATTGTCCTTGCTAGATAATGGAATTATAACTGTTGTATTAGCCGTTCGCAGTCTTCGTGGGTTAATTTGGCATTCATCACTAAGCGAATACGAGCAGTGTTTTCAGGAACGGTGGGTGGTCTAATAGGCAATGCGTAGAACCCTGCTGTTTGTAACTGGTTCGCTTTAGTAAGCGCACGCGCATTATCGCCCAATATATAAGGAATGATAGGAGAGTCATAACTGATATGTTGAGCAGTAGGTGATACACGGTGTTGTGGGTCGATAGCCTGACTAAGTGTGATAGACAATTGCGCTAAATGCATACGTTGATCAGTTAACTGCGGCATTTTGGCTAAGATAAAGCGTGTCCAGGCATGATTGATAGGTGGTAATGCCGTACTAAAAATTAGTGGGCGCATCGTATTAATCAGCCAGTGTTTGACGACCTCATCACACATGATATAAGCGCCAACTGAAGCGAAGGCTTTCCCAAATGTCCCCACCAAATAATCGATATCGGACAACGTATTTGTTTCTTCTGCTAGACCCAATCCTGTTTCACCTAAAACACCGACGGCATGTGCTTCATCGACATATAGCTCAATACGAGTGTCATTTGCTTTTAATTGCACCAGCTGAGGTAAGTCGGCGCGGTCACCATCCATACTAAAAATACTCTCAGTGATAATAATGATGCGCTCAACCGTTTCATCTGCTTGCTCAATGAATCTGGCCAAATGCTCGTAATCGTTGTGACGGTAACGACGATAGGTGACCAGTTTGCTTTGGCTCAGACGCAACCCATCGATAATACTCGCATGTACTAGCTTGTCAGCCAAAATAAGTGTTTTGACTGGTAGGGCAGTCAGTGCTGGCAATATACCAAGATTTGCATGATAGCCACTGTTTAATACCAACACTGATTTTGAGGCAGATATGTTCTGCTTGTCGGTAGCATTCTGATACCAGCTTTGCAATTCAGACTCTAATGCTTGCAACTGTATATCGTTTCCTGTGAGGAGCCGTGAGGAAGTGGCACTCATTTTAGGTGTCTGTGCAGTGGGTAGCTGTTCTATTTGATTAAGAAACTCAGTCTGTAACTCGATATCACCACCCAAGCCAAGATAATCGTTACTCGCAATGTTGAGCAAAGCTTTACCCTCGCTCATGACGTATTGCCCCTTGTGTTGCAGGTTTGGCAATTGGCGATATTGTTGGTTTGCTTTGAGGTCTTCGAGCGCTACTTGTAGACGATCAGTGATGAGATTGGTCATTCTTTCTTCCTTCATTTTTGTTATTTGACAGTATTTAAGGCATTTTAAGCTTGGTTTTTTAGTAGGAAGAGCGTGAAATGAGTAGGGATTATTGCATAAATGGGCTGGTTGTAACAAAAGGTTTCATATCTTGGCCTTTGTAACCCACTCGCTGATGAAAACTTGCAAATCTTAACTCTCATACTATTAAACACTGACAGAGTGTCTGAAATAGTTTGTTACTATTACATTCATCGTAGCAAGCAAGACGATAGGGCTATAAGAGCCAGTATAAATAAATAGATAACTTGTTTGTTTAAATGGATGTTAAGGAGCTAATAATGAAAATTCTACAAAAAACTCTAATCACGCTAGCAGCGGGTTCTTTATTAAGCATGGGCGCACAAGCCGCAACGTCCTATAGCAACGGCTACACTGGTCAACCGTATATCGGTGCCAAAGTCGGTCAGTTTGATTTAGATATTGATAACGCAGATGATCCTACTGCTTATGGTGTCTATGGTGGTTACAACTTCGATTCTACTTTCGGTGTTGAAGCTGAATATGTCGGCTCAGATGATGCTGATTATAGAAACGGTGACCTCGATGCCAAAACTTATGGCGCATACGGTACCGCACGTTATCAGTTCCCAAATACTGGCTTGTACGCCAAAGGTAAGCTAGGTGTGGCTAAGACTGAAGTGGATGGTGACTACACCAACGGTTTGGTTAAAGTCTCAAACTCTAGCAGTGATACTGGTATTGCTGGTGGTGTAGGTCTTGGTTATTCAGTCAATCCTAATTTTGGTGTCGAAGCTGAATATTCAATGATGGACAGCGATGTAGATGCCAAACTCTTGACCGTCGGTGCTCAATTAAAATTCTAAATATTTTTTATAACCCTTTTTATTGAAGGCTTATCTGATGGGTTTTCCTCATACAGATAATATATACCAATCAAAAATGTAATTTTAAGGAAATAAAATGAAAACTCTACAAAAAACTCTAATGGCAGTAGTAGCAGGTTCTTTATTAAGCATGGGCGCACAAGCTGCTGGTTCTTATGGTAATGGCTATACTGGCCAGCCGTATGTTGGTGCTAAAGTCGGTCAATTTGATTTAGATATCAATAATGCTGATGATCCAACTGCTTATGGTGTTTATGCTGGTTATAACTTTGATCCTAACTTTGGTCTTGAAGCTGAATATGTAGGTTCAGATGATGCTGATTACCGTGGTGGTGATATCGATGCTGAATCTTATGGTGCTTATGGTACTTATCGCCATGCGTTCACAGATACTGGTCTATATGCAAAAGGTAAGCTTGGTGTAGCAAGAACTGAGGTAGAAGCTACAAATACTAATTTTGCAGGCGCATCTGATTTCTCAGATCATGATACCAGTCTGGCTGGTGGTGTAGGTCTTGGTTATTCAGTAAACCCTAACTTCAACGTAGAAGCAGAATATGACGTGTTGGGTAGCGATACAGATCTTATGACTGTTGGTGCAAACATCAAGTTCTAAATGTTTGACTAGCTGTACAATGTATAAAAAACGCATCCTTTTGGGTGCGTTTTTTTGCTTGCTATAAAAACAGCATGATAATAACCAAAAAATAGTGCATTAAAAATACGGTTCTGTTAGAATCCTGCATCCAACAATAGTTCATCTAAAATGTATACTCTATTAATCCATCTAGACTGCATTTTATTTGCATTCAATAGGAAGATATATGAATACTTTGCAAAAAGCTTTAATCGCATTATCAGTTGGTTCTTTAATGAGCGTGAGTGCTCAAGCTGCCATGAATTATGCAGGCCAGCCTTACGCTGGTGTAAAAGTGGGTCAGTATAGCCCTGATGCAAGCGGTGTTGATGATGCTGTGTCTTATGGCGTTTACGGTGGTTACAAGTTCACGCCAGCGTTCGGTGTAGAAGCTGAGTATCTGACTACTACTGATGCTGATTCTTTTGAAGATGAGTTTGAGAAGAATGAGTACAGCGCAGATGTTTACGGTATATATGCTACTTATGATTATGCATTCCCTAATACGGCACTGTATGCTAAAGGTCGTTTAGGTATCGCAAAAAATGAAATTGATGTGGATTACACAGATAAAGAAGATTCTAGCGAAAATGATAGCTCTAGTTTTTCCGATACTGGTATTGCAGGTGGTTTAGGTTTGGGTTATAACCTTACTCCTACGGCTTCTTTTGAAGCTATGTATAACATCTATCCTGAAGTTGACGATTTGGATGTTGGTGGTTTCAGCTTAGGCGCGCACTTTAAGTTCTAATTGGCTTGCAAAGAAATAAAAAACGCATCCTTTGGGGTGCGTTTTTTTGCGTTAAATTTTTATAACTTCTCTCATGTTTATTAAGCTGTGAACATCATAGATTGATGATTTTTAAGAAGTTATGAATACTAAAAGTGTGTTACATTGAAAGTTAGAATATCAAAGATAAGAGGTATCGCAGCGATGGACATACTTTGGATGATTGAACCTTGGCATTGGCTCGTTTTAGGCTTTATATTGCTGATTGTTGAGATGTTTGTGCCCACATTTGCAAGCCTATGGTTTGGTGCTGCTGCTATCATTGTTGCAGCCCTTTCATGGTTATTGCCGATTTCAGTCTTTGTTCAAGTGATTATTTGGTTGGTGTTATCGGCTATATTTCTGTTGGCATGGTTCAAATTCATTAAGCCGTTATCGATAGACCGTACCAAAGCAGGTTTGGGTGGCAGCGTTATCGTTGGCGAAACTGGCATGATTATCGTACAGCCGCAGCCAGATAGGGCAGGTACCGTCAGATTTAGTGTACCTATTGTTGGTGCTGCTGAGTGGGTATGCCGCACGAGAGGGGAACAAGTAGCAGTCGGTGATAGAGTGGTCGTGACCGATATCGTCGGCAACGAGTTGATTGTGAGCAGTATGAAATCGCAGGCAGCGATGAATAATAGTAAACAAATATAATAATAGGGGTGGGTTATGGGAAGCTTTAGTATTGTCATGTTGGTCTTGGTGGCACTGGTGGTGTTTACAGTGTTTAAGGGTGTTCGCATCGTACCGCAAGGCTACAAATGGGTGGTGCAGCGCTTGGGGAAATATAGCCAAACGCTAGAGCCTGGGTTAAATCTGATTATTCCTTTCGTCGATGATGTCGCCTATAAAGTGACGACTAAAGACATCGTGCTTGATATTCCATCACAGGAAGTCATTACTCGAGACAACGTGGTGATTATCGCCAATGCAGTGGCTTACATTAATATCGTACGCCCTGACAAAGCAGTATATGGCATCGAAGATTATGAATATGGTATTCGCAATCTGGTACAGACCTCATTACGCTCAATCATCGGTGAGATGGATCTGGATAGTGCCTTGTCGAGTCGCGACGAAATCAAGATGAAGCTAAAGCATGCAATCTCAGAAGATATCGCTGATTGGGGCATCACGCTGAAGACGGTAGAAATTCAAGATATTAACCCATCGCAAACTATGCAAGCGTCAATGGAAGAGCAGGCGGCGGCAGAGCGTCTACGTCGTGCCACAGTGACGCGTGCTGATGGTCAAAAGCAAGCGGCTATCCTAGAAGCCGATGGGCGTCTCGAGGCCTCACGCCGTGATGCTGAAGCGCAGGTAGTGCTAGCGAGAGGCTCAGAAGAGTCGATTCGTTTGATTACCAACGCCATGGGCACAGAAGAGATGCCGATTGTTTATTTGCTTGGTGAGCAGTATATCAAGGCAATCCGTGAACTGGCTGAATCTGATAACTCAAAAATGGTGGTGTTACCTGCTGATATTTTAAGTACCGTAAAAGGTATGGTGGGTGATAAGTTAAAAGTGTAGTAACTATTATTTCAGATAAAAAAAGACCTCAAGCGAGGTCTTTTTTGCGCTATAAACTCAGAGTTGCTTTCTAAAGTTATTTTTTAAAGTTGCTTTAAATCACTTTCGAAAAACGATCTTTATGTTTTGTTTCCAGATATTCATCAAAGACCATCGCAACGTTTCGACCCAATAAGCGTCCACGTGGTAAAACACGAATACCAGCCGCATCCATATCGATGAGTCTATCGTCTTGCATGGCACCGAGCTGTGCTATTTCATCAATAAAATAAGTAATAGCATCGATACCGAATTTCTGATTCACATCTTTAAAATCAACATAGTCATGACAGAGCAAGTTCATAATGACATATTCACGCAGACGATCTTTAATCGACGTCTTGATTACTTTTACCGCTGGCATGACAGTAGGATTGATTTTTGCCATATCAATATTGGCTTGATAGGCTTGCAGATCCGTATCATTCTGTAGGATATAGCGGGTACTGGCATTGGCAATCTGACTGATAGAAGAAACACCGAATCCTAATAGGTCGCAGTCACCCATGATGGTGTAACCTTGGAAGTTACGATGTAATTTACCCTCGCGCTGTGCGATAGCGAGTTCATCATCAGGCTTTGCGAAATGGTCAATACCGATATATTGATAGCCCGCTTCGCTCAACATATTGATGGTATTGCCAAGCATTGTAAGCTTCGCTGCTGGATTGGGTAGGTCTTCATCCTTAATCTGACGTTGCGCTTTAAAGCGCTCAGGCAGATGCGCATAGTTAAACACAGACAGACGATCTGGCGACATCTCTATGATGCGCTGTACCGTTTGGTTAAAGGTATCAGGCGTTTGATGTGGTAAGCCATAAATCAAGTCGATGTTAATAGAGTGAAAGCCAAGTTCGCGCGCCTCGTTGAGCACATTTTCAATCAATTCTGCTGAATGCACACGATTGACAGCGATTTGTACGGTTTCATCTAAATCTTGCACACCTAAACTGATACGGTTGAAACCAAGACCACGCAATACTTTTAGTGTGTCTTCGCTCAGCTCGCGCGGGTCAATCTCAATAGAGTAGTCGCCTTCATTTTCGGGCAAAAACTCAAACTGCGTCTGCAAAAACTGCCACAGTTGAACCATTTCTTCATCGCGCAAAAATGTGGGTGTACCACCGCCCAAATGCAGCTGCTTGACCAATGGCTTGCTGCTACCTTCTGGCACAGATAATAAGCGACGCTTATGCTTAATCTCAGCAATTAAGTACTGCAAATAATCGCCCGAGTCGCTATTTTTTTTGGTAATAATTTTATTGCAAGCACAGTAGTAGCAAAGGTGACGACAGAAAGGGATATGAAAGTACAAAGATAGGGGAGCACGCGCTTCACGGTTCTGCAGGATTTTAGTCTCAAGGTTGTCAGCGATTGGCGCGAACTCTAAAGCCGTTGGATAAGAGGTATATCGTGGCCCTGAGCGATTGTATTTATGAATGATCGCTTCATCAAATGCGGGTAGATGTTTGCTCGTAATACTGCCGCGCAAACTAGCATAAGGGTTGTCTGGTTGCATGACAGGACGTGTCGTGGTCGGCTGCTCTTCGGCGCGATTGTAAGGCTGCTCGATATGGTCAGCACTGTTAGAATTGTTTTGTTCTGGATGTTCTGTCATGCGATATTCCTCGTTTTGACCATATATATTGCTAGAGTTTATGTGGTTCAAGGGTAGCAATTGAAACCGTTCGTTTATGATCACCTTTCTAGCGATATTTATGTCTAAATAGACAGTGGCTAGTATAACAAATCCTTGTTAATAGTGGGGTGAATAGCGAGTGCTCTTAGGCAAAACTTATTAAGATAATGAGCTCATGATTGAATCATCAATCACATGAGGTTTTATGACTCAAAACACGACATTTGCGTACCTATGTGTAATCCTCTATTATCGAGAGAGCCTCTTTATAGGAAACACTCATGTCGTTTGCTCAAGTCTATACCCGTTCAGTCGTCGGTCTGCACGCACCAAAGGTCATTATTGAGGTGCACTTGTCGCAAGGTTTGCCTGCATTGACCATTGTCGGCCTACCAGAAGCTGCAGTGCGTGAGAGTAAAGACAGAGTACGTTCCGCGATATTGAATTCTGGGTTTCAGTTTCCCAATCGCCGCCTCACTATTAACCTAGCACCTGCGGATTTACCTAAAGATGGCGCAAGGCTAGATTTACCGATTGCTATCGGTATCTTGGCAGCCAGTGATCAGCTCGATCCAGACGTGTTATCAGGGTTTGAGTTTATCGGTGAATTGGCACTAAACGGAAATCTGCGGCAAGTGACAGGCAGTTTGGCAGTAGCTCGAGCGATTAAAGCGGAAGGGTTGGCTGTAACTTCATCGAGTAGTAATGAGCAACCATCAAGCGAGCAGCGGCCAAGAGAAGCATTAACATCAGTCAAATTAATCGTGCCAATAGATAACGGGGCAGAAGCCAGCCGTGTCGAAGGAGTAGAGATATTAGGCGCTCAAAGTCTCAAAGCCGTTTGTGATCATCTGCAGTCGTTAGCGAATCCAAGCGCACACTATGAGTCTTTGGTAGTCGTCACACCCAGCCCAGCACCACAGCATGTAGGTTATCAAGTAGACTTGGCTGATGTCAAAGGTCAGCATCATGCACGGCGTGCACTAGAGATTGCAGCAGCAGGTGGGCACTCGATATTATTCACAGGGCCGCCCGGTTCAGGCAAGACATTGATGGCATCGCGTCTACCGACTATATTGCCTGACCTCAGTGACGAAGATGCGTTAGAAGTAGCCAGCACCTATTCAGTCGCAGACAGCGATTATGACTATGGTACACGGCCATTTAGGCAAGTTCATCATACGATATCAGCCGTGGCATTGGTGGGTGGTGGTTCACGTCCGAAACCTGGTGAGATTACCCTTGCGAATAAGGGTGTGTTATTCCTTGATGAATTACCAGAGTTCGATCGTACGGTATTAGAGGTGTTACGTCAGCCATTGGAGGCCAAGCAAATCACCATCAGCCGTGCCAACTCACAAATGACTTTTCCTGCTAATTTTCAATTGGTCGCTGCCATGAATCCCTGCCCATGCGGTTATGATGGCGATACATCAGGACGTTGCCGCTGTCGACCCGAGCAGATTAAACGCTATCAAGACAAGCTGTCAGGACCACTATTAGATCGCATTGATTTGCATATCACCGTGCCTGCTTTGCCCATTGCTGACTTGCAAAATGCTCAGGCTGGAGAAACCTCCGAACAAGTGAGGGTAAGGGTAGCCGCCGCTCATAAAAATCAGATGCAGCGGCAACAAAAGGTCAATAATGAGCTGAGTCCTAGCGAGATTGATAAATATATCCAATTAGGAGAAAGCGAGCAGCAGCTATTACAGCTTGCTCAGCAGCGCCTGAATTTATCCGCTCGTGGCTACCATCGAGTATTGCGAGTAGCGCGTACTATCGCAGACCTTTCTGATAGTGTAGATATAACGAGTGTCCATGTATCTGAGGCACTGAGCTATCGTAGCAAGTGACTTTATTCCCACAAGATAAGTCCCACAAGGTAAGCCACAAAAGATGCGACTAACCTTGTGAAAATTTTTGAGATTATAATTATTTAAGCAGATAATCTTGCAGCGCCTGAAAGCTATCAAACGCTTCGGTAGGATTTAGCTCACGAATATCTTGCCCGTAGTTATAGCCATAAGACAATCCAAGCGTGTCCATATTGGCATTTTGTCCGGCTAATATATCGTTTCTAGAATCACCAATCATAACGGCTTGTTCTGGAGAAACGTTTAACGCTTCACAGACATGCAATAGCGGTGCCGGATCAGGTTTTTTAGTTGAGAGACTATCACCGCCCAATACTTCGCTAAATAAGTCCTGCCAGCCAAATGACTGCAATATCTTCGGTACAAAACGAATGGGTTTATTGGTTACTAATGCCAGTGTATACCCTGCATCTTTCAGTTTCTTTAGTCCGCTATCGACATCTGGGTAAGCGACGGTTTTGCTGCCACTGAGATTTTTATAAGCTTCAAAAAATATTTGCTCTGCGTGATCAGCTTCCTCGACCGTTAACTCATTTTCTAACACCTCTACCTTACCCACTAGCGCGCGCTCTACCAGTAATCTTGAGCCATTGCCTATCCAGTTGCGTATCGTCTCGATAGGGTAGGTCTCTTTGCTCAACGTGGTTAGCATAGCGTTAGTCGCATCAGCCAAATCAGGCACACTATCAATGAGTGTTCCGTCGAAATCAAAAATCAAAAGTTGCTTATCCATTATTCCTCGCTATTAGAAATCGTTCTATTTGTCATGTTTGCCATACTTTACGTTATGCCATACCTTAGCACAGTAATGTTTTGAGGCTAGAAAATTCACTTTTTCAATGTGCAACAGACCTTAATGAACCAAAGCAATCACTAGGGCGTGTCCTCATTTTAAAAATGGTGATAAAAATGAGATAAATTGCCGTCAAACGAGGAAAGTAGTGCAGATAATATCGAGATATTGACCAACTATTTGACGATGTTTGGCAAAATTTAGTTGTTTTTAGCCCATTTAGAGGACACTCGTTTGAATTGAGGACACGCCCTAGACATCTTTATAGCGTTCGCGATGCTCTTTTTTCATTCTTAGATAATCTTCGTTTTTACGACACTCGTCCCATTTTTGTTTAAATATACGTGCAGATTCGGCCTTGATAGGGTCTTCCTCTTGCCGTGGCAGCTCTTCTCTCCCATGTGCACCGCTTTGGCCTTTTTTATCATCAGGGACGGTGCCTTTGTATTTTTTGCCACCTTTATGATTGGCATAACGACGAGCGCGGGTATAGCCCATTTGAATAAACTTGCGCGCCATATCCGCACCGACAAAGTCATCGTCAGCCAAATAATCTAAGAACATCTGATAAATAGTGTCACTACTCTCGGTCGCAATGTCAGGATCGGCAAAGCGCCAGTGGGGTAGTATTTCTGATTTGTAGGGCTCTACGAGTAGTACACCTTGCTCACCACGACCGACACGATACAGCTCTGGCTGCGCGCGCAAGTCTAGATTTTGGTAGTCTAAGTCGTAATCAAACTCTCTCATAACGTTACCTGCTAAGCATATCGATATTTAACACGTCCTAGTATACTGAGCCGGACTGTTGAAAAAACAGCGTATAAATGTTGTTCAGCTGTGACTGTCAGCGTTATAGTCTGCCTATTATAAAACCGCTTCAATACTATCGCGGGTTGAAGACATTACTTATCAGGAAGCCAATCATCATGAATAAAATAACGACTACATATTCACGTTTTATGCGGTTATCACAGAATAGTCTTATGATGTCAACTATACTGATAAGCCTGCTAATCTCTAGTGCAGCTCATAGCGCTTGGTTTGAGGGTTTGATTCCAAAGGGAGAGACATACACGGTACGCGAGATAGATCGTGATTTGGCATTTGTGATTGATGGGTTTATTTATGATGCGCGCACGTCTTGTTTCTTAGCAGTGGGCGATCGGGTGATATTTTTTGAAGGACGTCATGGTATTGATTACCGTGCGACGGTTTATGATTTGGACTCGCGTGAGCGTTGTGAGTTATTATTAAGAAAACGTTTGTGATAAGTAAGAAAGCGCTTATAGTCATTCCACTATAAAAATATTACTGCGTTAATCTTGCTCGAAGTATTTAATATACATATGAGCATGCTACCTAAACATAAAAATCCAAACATAAAAAAAGCCCCAAACATAAATGTTTGGGGCTTTTTAGAATGCTTAAACGATGGTGGCTCGAGGCAGGTTCGAACTGCCGACACACGGATTTTCAATCCGTTGCTCTACCGACTGAGCTATCGAGCCGTCTTCGTTGAGGCGCTATTAAACTAAATATACGCACTGCTGTCAAGCATTTTTTGCATTATATCTGATAAAAGACGATAAATAGTCAGATATGGGCAAAATTAAACATTCTAGTTCTCAGTTTAGTCTTTTACCCGCAGTAGTTCGTACTCGCTCATAATACGATGAATGTCGGTATCTACAGGAACAAACTCACGTACGCCTTTTTTTACTTCGGCATCATAGACCAGTTTAATAAACTTGGCATCTATAGCACGGCCGCGATTCTGTTCATGCACCGTTAGATACTGCAAGCGTTTAGCATTGGTCTGACCATCATCAAAACAGGCAACTGCAGCGATCGGCTTGTCATTGAACATACCGACGTATAGAATTTGTCCACGTTTAAAACCTTGCTCAACGAGACTGAGTACATCGGCGCCACTGGGCTGAGTATCATCGCTGTCATATAAAGCCTGCAGGCGCTCAGAGAGTTCATTATCGCGTGCAGGTTTTTTAATCAGTGGTGCATCCAAACTATTGATGGCGATCGCTTCTAAAGGCATAGCAGTTCCTATAAACAGAGGGTTTCTATGATGTGAGACATCATAATGTCATAGAGTGTGATGTCGCAAATTGTCGTGTTATAGCATTAGCGTGCGTCATGATTGATAATACTGAACACACTATTTTAGCAGAATGACGTAAATTTGTGCGTGGTTTACGGCTTGGACATAGCAGTAAATGTTAGGGTTTGCTATGATGAGTCTAGATAATATGTAATACGTATAACGTCTAATATCTTGATATCTTTTGTATATATCACTTTCTAATACCTTTTTCGCTAAGGTCTGACTCAGACACTAGTAAAATATTTTGGGCGTGTGTTCGTCCTATTTTATTGACCGCTTTTCACTGATAAAAAACTGATAGAGAGTAGCCATGACAGCCAATGCAACTGAGCAAAATGCACCAAAAAATGCAAACTTACACGGTCGCCCTGAACGTATTGCGACCGTTGAGCGTATCACTGCCGAAACGCAAATCACTTGTACCGTCAACCTGGATGGGACTGGTCAAGGTACGGTAGACACTGGCGTACCTTTTTTGGATCATATGATTGATCAAATCAAGCGTCACGGTTTGTTTGATTTGGACATCAAATGCAACGGCGATACCTTTATCGACGACCACCATAGCGTCGAAGACACTGGTATTACGCTTGGTCAAGCATTTAACAAAGCGCTAGGTGATAAAAAAGGCATTCGTCGCTACGGGCACTTTTATGCGCCGCTCGATGAAGCGTTGACTCGTGCGGTAGTCGATCTATCAGGTCGTCCTGGTTTACACATGGACATTCCGTTTACTCGCTCGCACGTAGGTCGTTTCGATGTTGATTTGTTCAGTGAGTTTTTCTATGGCTTCGTCAATCACTCGTGGATGACCGTGCATTTGGACAATCTCAAAGGCAAAAACAGCCATCACCAAATTGAGTCGACCTTTAAGGCCTTTGCTCGCGCCCTGCGCATGGCTTGTGAATATGATGAGCGTGCGTTAAATACATTGCCATCGACCAAAGAGGCTTTCTAAGGCGCATTTAAGGCTCTTCTACGGTGTCAGTCAAGCTTGGCGTACTAGCTGTACAGCCTGCGCTTGACTTCCTTGTAGCAAAACCTTATCTACACCTTGGTAATAGCCAACAATATAAATGGCTAACGATATAAATAGTACAGTAGTCAAAATATTTAAAAATGAGAACCAATCGATGACTAAAGTAGCACTACTAGATTATGGTATGGGTAATTTGCATTCCGCCAGTAAAGCGTTGTCAGTGGTCGGGGCAGACGTCTCTATCACCAATGATCCAAAAGTCGTCGCTGCGGCAGACAAAATCGTCTTCCCCGGTGTCGGTGCCATGCGTGACTGTATCGCTGGCATGCATGATGCTGGCATTGATGATGTCATACGTCAGGCGATATTTAATAAGCCCGTCATGGCTATCTGCATAGGCATGCAGGCGTTGTTTGAGCAGTCAGTGGAAAATGGTGGTACAGACTGTCTCGGCATCTTAAAGGGCACGGTAGAAGCCTTTGACCCTACGTGGAAAGACAAGCAAGGCGCTACGATTAAAGTACCGCACATGGGCTGGAATACCATCAGCGGTATGGATTTTGATCATCCACTGTGGAATGGCATTCAAGACAATGCGCATTTTTACTTTGTGCATAGCTACTACTGCGAGCCTGCCGATAGCGCGCAAGTGGCTGCGGTATGTGACTATGGTCAGCCATTTTGTGCCAGTGTCATCCAAGACAATCTGTTTGCGACCCAGTTCCATCCAGAGAAAAGCCATACCGCAGGCTTGCAGCTGTTAAAGAACTTTGTAGAGTGGAATGTGTAAGATAGACGATAAACGTGAATTGAATATTTAATTCAGCAGTAAGGTAGATTATCCATTGTATAATCTGCCTTTTTTGTTCTCAGATTTTATTATCAGCTATCAATTTTTAGCCACCAATTTTTAGTCATATTGTTTATAGTCGATTCAATTTAAAAGTAGTACAAGGCAACCGAGTGTAGATGTATATGTGATACTTCAAGCGAGGTTAACGCTGTAATACTTTTATAGTGGGATGGCTATAGTGATACCCTCAGTTATTTTCTACTGGCTTATATTTGGAATATATAGTGGATTTTACCGCCTTTAAAATGAGTATTATTGAAGCGACAGGACTGGCCAAAGATGCCCTACATATTTATGTTGGTATCGGTGCTTATTTCCTATGTTTAATGCTACTGCGTCCTATCTTTAAAAAGCAAGGTATCAGATCTTTTATCGCCTTAGTGATAGTGACTTGCATTGCGTTATTGGGTGAGTATTTGGACAATCGAGAGACGATTGAATCGCTTGGTTTGGCTGGTTTAAGCCATGAACAGCTTACCGCCAGTATCCGTGATTTGATCAATACCTGTCTACTGTCTTATGTGCTTTATGGGTTAAATAAGTGGACGAAAATCTTTCATGCATCCAACCCCTCAACTAAGCTGTTAAAGCAGCGCTAATATACTGAAGTAATTTTCTTTTAAGTACTAATAAAGTGAACTTAAGTAGGATTTTATGGTGTAAAATTCATAATATAAAATATATAGCAGTCCATATTATGCCTTCATTTAAAATACCTACTTACATTTTTTCTTCTACTATTCTATGCCTAACGACGTTTAGCTATCATTCAGCAATGGCAAATCAAAACGTCATCATTGACCTAAATAAACCCATATCAGCAGCACTTTTGGCACAGTACAATCGTGATGGTATCGAGTTCGACTATGACAATACGCCTGTACTAAAAAAAGTCTTCGTGACTGACGAGAATGGTGCGGTCGCACACCAATTACCAAGCAGTGCCGCTAGAAAAGTGAAAGATTATACCTTTGGAGAGAAATTAGAGGTTATTGAAGATAGAGGTGGCTGGTATGCGGTGCGGGACAAAATTTATAGAGAATATGATGAGAACGGTGACGGGGTTATAGAGACTAATATTGTCAAATGGGAAAAGGTCTTTGTGAAAAAAGATCATACAGGAGCCATTCGTAAAACTATCTTAACGCCTGATGAATTAAACATCATAACCTACTTATTAGCAGATGGAAAAGATGAACGTTTTGAAAAGGGAAAAGCACTTAAAACTTATCTTAAGTTCGAATTAATCGACAAATCCTTGTTTGAAAAAAAGCGTCCACTTGCGGTCAGTTTTTTATCTAAAGACAAAATGATTAAAAAACAAAAAGGTGTCCTATCGATTCCAACTGCCAAAAAAGTAGTTAAGCTGATCGATATCGACACTGATGATGACGGTAAAGCTAGCTTTGAATATATTGGACAGATTAATGCTTTAAATCAGCATCTAATTTTTGGGCAATTCTGGGAAATCTCTGGTTATACGATGATTGATAAGACGAACGGAAAGGAAACTCAGGGTATTATAGGCTTCCCTTATCTTTCTCCAAACAAGAAGCACATTATTGCTGTCTATGCTGATCCTTACGGTGAACAACATGCTGACCTTGAGCTATATCGTATTGAGAATAAGCAAATCGTACCTATACTGAATGCAGAGTTTAAAAACTGGATGCCAGCTACTGAACCAGAAGACATATTTTGGTCAAGAGATGGCTATCTGTATCTAGCGGTTACCCATAGCCTTAATTTTTGGAAAGAAGACGGGCATATCAATGATGAGTTTCAATATATTAGGATAAAGGTGGCTCTATAGAGAAGACGCCACCAAAACCTTTAGAAACCTATTTCTGATTATACAACTCACGCACCACTTCACCAATCACTCTAATACCATCAGTCAGCGTCTGCTCGTCAGCCGCGATACTCATACGAATACATTCATGCGCATGCTGATAATCACTGACATCGACACCGGGGAAGAAGTATTCACTTGGCACAATGAGCGTACCTTTTTCTTTGAGACGCTCGTATAGCTCAAGAGTGCTAATCGGCAAGTCTTTAAACCACAACCATAAGAAAATCGCGCCTTCAGGCTTATGAATCATCAATGGATAGTCGCCCAATGCTTCTTTTAGCAGCTTCACGGCAAGGGTTGCCTGCTTTTGGTAAAACGGCTTAATCTCATTATCGGCTAATTGCTTGATACGGTCATTTTCTACCAATGGCGTGGCAATCGCTGCACCAAAGCGTGTCGGGGCTAGATTCACCACCGCATTCATCGCGCTGACCGCTTCGATCACTTTGGCATCGGCCACGATAATACCCGTACGCATACCAGGCAGGCCAATTTTAGACAGGCTAAAGCATAGAATCGTATTATCATCCCAAGTCAAATGCGCATCTGAATAGATGATATTAGGGAAGGGCATACCGTAGGCATTATCGATGATAAGCGGTATGTCATAACGTTTGGCAATCTCGGCCAAATGCGCCATTTCGTCATCGGTGAGTACATTGCCAGTCGGGTTGGTCGGGCGTGAGCAGCAAATCGCGCCGATACGGCCTTCTTTTAGCGCTGGCAAGTTTTCTAATGCGTCAAAATCGACACGGTATTTAAAGAAACCTTCCTCACCGTCATGAGTCACTTCATCGATATGTGGCAATACTGCTGCGAAATGCTGACCTTCGACATGCACGTCGCTATAGCCGATATATTCAGGGGTCAATGGCAGTAGAATGGATTTGTCTACAGACTGGCTTTCTGTATCTTGGCTTTTTTCATCAACGAAAGCGCCGCCGAATAGATTGAACAGATAGAAAAACGCATTCTGTGAGCCATTGGTCAGGGCGATATTTTCTGAGGTCAGATTCCAATCATAATGACGGTTAAAGAAGCCAACCAAGGCATCGATAAAGGCTGAGTCACCTTGCGGATTAGAGTAATTCGCCATGCTGATAATCGCGCTACTATTGGCCTCACCTGCATCATTGTCATTACCAAGTGCTTTATAAGTCTCTAGAAATAGCTCATTGACGGCATCAATTTTGGCAGGGTTACCACCGCCCAGCATGTTGACTGGCTGATCGCTTTTTAGCGCATCGCCCAAATCGTCCATTAATTGTGAGATGCCAGTGGGCTGGGTAAATTTTTGACCGAACTTTGAGAATTTCATAAGACTACCATGCTGTTTTGGAGGATGTTGTAATAAGGGATTTGATTCATAAAAGTTAGGCTAGTATAGCAAATGAGGGCTATAAAATAAGCAAAGTGCGGGGCAGATATTGACTTATGTGTCTATACAGCTTATGAAGCAAAAAAACGCCTTCTAGATGAGTAGAAGGCGTTTTGGCTTGAGGTTTTAAAAGCTAAGTTTATGTAGCTAATCTTACCAAAAAATTAGAATTTCCTAAGGCTTAAACTGTTAAGTAAAAAGCTATGAGAGCTAGTCTTGCTATAGGATAAAAATAACTTTAAATAACTTATGTTTACCTATATGATTATAATTTATTGAAGATAGATAACAATACGACAGCAGATGTCACTTAATCTACAGAAACAGTCTCTAAGTATAGTTTGGTTCTGACAGTTATAGTATGCTTACTATCAATACTTTAGATGGTAGTATTTCAAAAATTAACTCGATTTGAGCTTAAAAATTTCACTAGACTTTCAGTTAGTAACTAAGTGTATTTGAAATAAAAATTGACGGGTTAATTTATGAGTGAAAATGTTGATCTTAATGAAATACGAGAGCAAATAGCGAAGCATGTAGACTGGGCTCTTGATAGAAAAATTCCTCTTCCAGAGCTACAAGCGACATTTAGAGGTGTAAAACGTACTCTAAGTGCTAGGAATGGAGAGGGATTAAAAACTAAGCTAAACAGTGAGTTTGACTTGGATAAGCTTTCAAAACTAAAAGAAGAGCTTGAGAAGCTATTAAGATCACATATATTCTTTGATGATAAGTTAATATCAGTTTATTACGAAGTTGATGTAGAACAAACCGCTGAAAAGCTGATAGAGTTTTTCAATACTAATTTCAATGAATCCAACGAAAACGAAACGGAATATCATCCTATAGAGCAAGTTAAGTTATCTGACTCTGTGTCATTATTCCAGTTCTCAATTGTTAGAGAAATTAGTGTTCGTGATATTCTTGATCCAAATGATTTGATAGAAAGTATAACAGAGGAATATCAACAGCTAATTGGTGTAAAGAAGATCCCTTTAGCTTGTTACGACTTAGTGATTTGTGATACCAAGAATAACTACGTTGTTGTTGCTATGGATCTCGCAAGTGTATTAAGTAGAAGTGATTTAAACTTAGCTTATATTAATTTCAATAATTATATTGAGAAAGATATTGGTATAATTTTGACTAATCCATGTGATTTCTTCCCTAAAATTCAAGAACTTTACGAAGAAAAAACTAATAAAAATGGTGTTACTGAAATAGTGTTTATGACACCTCATGGTACTACGCATGATGAAAAGCTAAAAGGCAATCAAAAAGATCTGCGAGACGCAACATATCACGATGAAGGTACAAAAGCTGTTAGAAATGAAAAAATTAATGGAAAACTGTTGGGTAATAATATTACGCCTTACAGAATAAGCATGCGTTATTATCGTGATGATAGAAACTTAGATACATCACTAAAGAGTTCCTACCAAGCCATACATGCTGCAAATGGTTCCCATTTGTACGAAGCTTATGTATATGGAACACGAAATATTGATGAACTTAACTTTATATTAGGTAAGCTAATTTAATTGGACTATTCCAATGAACACAATTTTTGTGAATGAGTTGAAAAGTAAAGTTTATTCTAATCTCAGTGATAGAGATATGGCTAAGGTTTGCTTGGCTATAATAGAACACGTTTCAATAGGGCCTTCAAAAAAGTCTCATCTAACATTTATTGATTTATATAGTATTAGCCCTACAGTTAATGAAGCTGTGTTTTATGAGGCTGTATTCTATTTAACTAGAAAAAACATTGATGTACTAGAGCAACAATTTGAAGCTATAGAACCTAGAACTTGTTCTTTTCAATCTATACCTAACAGAGACAGTTTTATTGAGGATATGCGTGATGGTGAGCTTTATAATCCTTTTATAGGTAATCCATTGAGTGAAGAAGAGTTTGGTAAACAGGTCTTAACTTATTTTTCTCCATCTAAATGCTTTGTGGAGAAAATAAATGAATAGTAGTTTATCTAATCCTTCTTTGTCTAACAGGACTATTCGTCAATTATCATATAGGAGAGACCCAACTAGTTACCAAGAGTTTTTAGAACTTTTATATCATGATATAGACCGTACTATAGATAAGCTATCCCAATCAAAAGATAAATACCTTCAAGGCATGAAGGACAACTCTCAGAAAGGTGAAGACTTAATAAATCTATATATATGTGACATGCTAGATGCGAGAGGTTGGGTAGCGAATCATAGTAAGTATGTTAATGGTAACGCTGATATTGTAGTTTCTACTGATTACGGAAAATATGAATGGATAGGCGAAGGAAAGATTAGAGGTGGAAATGGGAACCTAGATAAAGGTATTAAACAGCTCATTCATCGTTATTCTACAGGAAGGGATTTCCAAACTTCTGGCGGTATGATGATATATGTTAAAGACAGTGACGTTAAAGCTAAAAAAATGTTAGATGATTGGAAAGACTACTTAGTAAGCCCTGACCTCAATATTGTTAATAAGGAGGGATTGCCTACAATACTACCTCCAGCATTGAAAGTTGAAAACTGTTCTGAAAAACAACTAGTTTTCTATAGTTATCATGATCATCCTTCTTCAGGACTAGAATATACTGTACGCCATGTAATAATTGATTTTAGACACAACCCATTAGAATAAATTCGTTTTTTGTATCAAAATCTGATTTTAAGAGCATTTTAGTCCTGATAGTAGCGGTTATTCTGACGAGCTAAGCTTCGCATATACTGCTAGATAATATAGAACGAAAAAACCCCAATTAAGGGGTTTTTTCGTATCAAGCCAAAATCGAATACGCTTAAACCATCGCCCTTACTCTCGCCATAATCCCGCGTCCAATCACTAATTTCACATAGATAATAGCAATAGCAAACAACAAAGCAACTAACGCAATACCGCCAAGTCCTAAGTTTGCCCACGGCACACTAAAGCGCAGATTAAACCATTGAGTGACCGCCAGCCAAGCACCGCCAGTGGCGATAATCACCGCAAATGTCGCCGCACTAATCCCAAGCACACCCAGCTCTAAGATATTGAGCATATACAAGTCACGCTTTTGCATACCGAGTAGTCTAAACGAAGCACTCTCTTTCATACGATCTTGTGACGTAGAGAGTAGCGAGCTGATGAGCACCATGATGCCCGTAAGCAAGGCAAGCAAAGTAAAGATATACACCAAGCGGCTCATCTGCGCGACCAACCCTTGGACTTGCTCCGCAATAATCGTACCGTCAATACTGGTCACAGCTGGGAATTCGCGTACCAGCTTACCTTGCAGCTCAGGAATATCATCGGCAGAAACATGCGCCGTCGCAAATTGGATTTGCGGTGCGCTAGCCAGTATCTCAGGCTCAAACAAGAAGTAGAAAAACGGACTCGGGCCACGCTCGAAACGTGAGCGAATACTGGTAATCTCTCCAACCAACTCGATACCTTGAATATTGAAGCTGATTTGATCACCCATACCGACGTTCAGCATCTCGGCTGCCGTGTCCAAAATAGACAACGGCTGCACTTGCGAGATCGCAGAGGCACTCGCATCCTGATTTTCTATGGGAGTATAAAGCGCATCGTCAGTCAACGACTCAGTAATGAACTCTGTGTCCATGATGCTATCGGAATAACTTAAATTGAATACCCGAGTAGGGTCGTCTTCGCCTTCAGGCGCGTCGATATCTTTGGGTTCGACACCATTGGCCGTACCAATACGTGCTCGAATCACTGGATAATACGTGACAGGTGCTTTGAGAATACTGTCTATCTTATCGTGCTGCTCGGTCTGCACATCCAATAAAAATAGATTTGGCGCATCTTCAGGATAGGCATTGATAAACTGCTCATTGATACTGTGATTGATCGACGTGATAAGGGTCAATACCGCAACGGATAATGACAATGTCACAAAGAATAGCGCTGATTGATTGCCTTTACGCGCTAAGTTATGAATCGCAATGCGCTGCATCCAGCTGATTTTTTTACCAGTGGCAATACGAGCCAGCAACCATAGCCAACCACGTGCCAATGCCCAAAATATCGCAATGAATACAATCAATCCGACCAGTATCTGTGCGCCCAACGCTAAAGATTGCACTTCGTAAGCAAGGAAGGCATACAGCCCGATGAATAATAAACCATAGCGCAAGAATGGTATGCGCTGCTGCCAAGGCAAACGCTTTGATGATTGACCAGTACTTTGATTGAGCAGTGCCGCAGGTTTTGTACCATCAAGCGCACGCAGACTGCGCTGGGTAATCAGTAGCGTCATGACAAGGGCGATGACAATCGTTTTGAAGATACTAATCGGGTTAATCGCCAGCCCTAAGTCTGGCGGTAAAATAGCTGTCAGATACGGTTGACCAATTTTGAGTAACACAAGGCTTAGCGATACTGCAGCGACGCAGGCCAAGACAGACATGATTAATAGCAGCCAATAATAGCTACGCTTAATCGAACGATTGGTCTCACCCAGCGCCATGCGTATGGCATCGTTGGATTGCTGCTTGGTCACAAACGCAGTGATCACCCCATACATGGCAACCGCAGATAATAATAGAACGGCAATGACTAGCAGTTTCAAGAACATCAATACATTGTCAGAGATACGTGAGACAGACGTCTCCTCTGAGGTAGGGTCAGACATCTCAATATCAGGATAATTAACCAGCATCTGCGTCAACTGCTCACGCTGAGTGGCAATGACTTCTGGCGTGCCTGCCATCTCGATTTGGTAACTGACTCGGCTACGCTGACCGATTAGATTGGTCGATTCTAAGGCGTCTTGCTGCATCATCACGCGACCACCAAAGCCAAAGGCCGTTAGTGGGCGATCTGGCTCTTTGACGAGCTCATCACTGATGGTGAATTTTCCCTCACCAATATTGATACTGTCACCAACCGCGACGTTTAGACTTCTAAGAACCTCAGGCGCGACCACCACGTTTGTTGCACTTAGCTGCTCGGACAATGGTTTGCCTGACGCCAGTTCAACCTCACCGTATAAAGGATAAGCCGCAGTAACGCCTTTGATACGAGCCAACAGCGTTTGGTCTGCTGCGACCAACATAGCGTTGAACTGATAATCATAAACCGTTTGGCTATCAGGCAATGTCTGGACTTGTGCCAAGACTTCCTCAGGCCATGCTTGATTGCTTTCTAGGATTAAATCACCACCGACGAGTGCCAGTTGATTGTCATTGACATAGGTATTCACTGACTGTTGGATAGAGTCCAATGTCAGATAGGTGGCAAGCGATAGCATCAGTGTTAGCAAAAAGAGCAGGGGATATACCCAGCGTCGCCACCAACTACGAGACAACGCTTTCGCACCTAAAGTACGCGCAGTGAAGGGATTTCTACTTTTGCTTTGATTCACAGCGTTAGCGTTGCCATTGGTGTCTATAGAAGGCTTATCCATTGGCCGCTAATCCATCTATCATGCCATCATGCATGGTAATGACTCGGTCTGCCATCTCAGCCAGTGCAGGATCATGGGTCACGACGACCAATGCCGAACCGACTTGCTGTCTTAAGTCCAACAATAGCTGCATGACTTGGTCGGCGTTTTGCTCATCCAAGTTGCCCGTAGGCTCATCCGCGAATACGATTTTTGGATGCGATACCAATGCGCGGGCGACAGCAGTACGTTGCTGCTCACCACCTGATAATTGATTGGGCAAGCTATCACGTCTATGACCGAGTCCAACGGCATCGATTAACTCATCTACTCGTGCAGGGTTTGGCTGCCTCGCAATATCTAGCGGAAAGGCAATATTTTCTGCCACGGTTAGCGTTGGCAGTAGATGAAATGACTGAAACACAAAGCCCATATCACGCTGACGGATAGCTGCCAGTGCATCTTCATCAAGGCTGCTGAGCATTTGGCCTGCCAGCTCAACCGTTCCACTATCAGGATAGTCGAGTGCTGCTAGCAATCCCAATAACGTCGATTTACCAGAGCCAGACTTGCCCATGATGACCACAAATTCACCCGCACTAATATGAACGTTCACATCTTTAATAATGGATAGGGTTTGCTCACCGACTTGTACGGTTTTGTTTAAATGCGAGGCAGTCAGTAATGCTTTTGCTGTAGCGGTAGGCGTCGTCACTGTGTCAGCTGAAGGTGATGATGTCATTGCGTGGTCTCAGTTGGCGTATTGTTTGATGCTGTCGTATTAGTGCTATTACTGGCTTTCAATTTTTCAATCTCAGGCTTTAAGATAGGCAAAATATTATCTTTGACGATAATCTGATAGCCTTCCTTGGTCGGATGAATCGCATCGGCTTGATTCAGCTCAGGGTCACCGCCCACGCCTTCTAAAAAGAAGGGGATAAGTGGCACATTCATGTCTTTTGCCACACGAGGATAGATGTCTGAAAACGCGGAAACATAGTCATTACCGAGATTGTCATAGATCGACATGCCCCCTAAGATCACGTGGCTGCCATTATCTTGCAGCGTTTTGACCGCAGTACGGATGTTTTTTTCAATGGTAGCCACATCTAAGCCACGCATGGCATCATTGGCACCAATCGTCAAAATAGTAATATCAGGTTTGGTCTGCGCTACCCAATCTAGACGATTGACTAGGCCAGTACTGGTTTCACCACTTAAGCCTGAGTTGATTACTTTGGCATTGGTATAGCCTAGCTCTTTTAAGCTGGCTTCTAACTGAGCAGGATAATTGGCATCACTATCAACACCAAGACCTTCAGTCAATGAATCGCCAAGCGCTAAAATGGTCAGCGGCGAATTGATTTGTTGGTCGGCGGATACTGGCGCGCTAGCTGTGACTTCATTAGTATGAGTGCTTGTTTGAGTATTGATGGCTTGAACATCAGTGTTTTGGGAGCTGGTATTTTGCGAATCAGTCGCGTCAGTTGATTCAGCGTCTTTTTGGCAACCACTGATAGCCACGGCGATGGTCAGCACTGCCATTGCTGGCAAGCGTCGAGAGAAATGAGGAAATACTTTCATAATAATTATTCTGTCCTATATGCAATCGAACCAGTGTAGCAAAATAAGACGAATACCAATATTATTCGAAGGTTACTTTATCTAATCGTAAGTATTAAAACTTTTTACCATCGACCATAACAGGACGACTGACCAGCCATGCAATCACCACGTTCATCACCATCAAAATCAAGATAAGTAAAAGGGGTAAATCCCAGCTACCCGTCGCCTCATGTAACCAACCAGTACCCAACGGACCAAAAAACGCAATCAAGTACCCGACGGCTTGTGCCATCCCAGACAGCTCACTTGATTGATTGGTGGTATAAGTCCGTAACGAGAATAGCATCATACTCAAGGTAAAAATCGCTGAGCAACCAATGCCCATCATACCTGACCATAGCCAAGCCAAATTCGGTGATAAGTAACTGACGCCTAATACTCCGATGACATTTAATACCGACGCAAATACGGCTAGCGCTTGAATAGGGCGACCACGATTGATGAGCCACGTTAAGCTTAAGATAGATATCGGTGCCATAAATTGGAACACCGAAGCCATATGTCCTGCCCGAATAGCGGATAATCCTTTACCAATCCAAATGGAAGGTAAGAAGCTGGCGACGGTATAAAATAACAATGACTGCAAACCCATAAAGATGGCGATTTGCCAAGCAAAAGATAGACGCCATATAGATCTGCTAGATATATCTGAAGAAGCTGACGTGGGTAGGACGGCTATTTGATGGCTAGATGAGCCTAAACGCAATCGCAAAAAAATCCAGAGAATAATCGCAAAGATACCCAAAACTGCCCAGCCACCCAATGCCCATTGCCAGCCTACTTGCTCAGATAGTGGTAATACTACGCCCGAGACAATGCCTGCGGTCGCCGTCATAGTCAGACTAAACAGTCCTGTTATCAACGGAATATGTTTGGGTGTACGCTGTTTGATGATTGGTGCTGCCAAGGTATTGGCAAAACCGATAGCCAACGTCAATAATAACGTACCAACCAAAAACCAATTCCAAGTCGGCACAATACTACGAATAATCATACCAGCGGTTAATAGCGCAATCATCGCAATCAGTGTGTTTTCTAGCCCGAATCGCTTACCGATGGCTGGTGAGATCAGTGCACCAATGGCAAACCCTAGCATCGGTACTGCCCCTAGCCAGCCAATTTGTGTCTCGGAGATATTGAGTGCGTCTTTTACGACGGGCGCAATAGAGCCTAGCGCTACGATAGGCGCTCGCATATTGCTGGCGAGTAGAATCATGGCACACAATATGAGCCAAAACGTGAAACGCGAAGAAGGCAGCTTCAATGGTGAGGCGCTATCCAAATGAGGCTGTGATGACACATCCGATTGAGAGTGAGAAGAGGTAGGCATAACAGGACGACTATTATTAGAGTAAGAAAAAGAACACATCGTTAAACCGCGCCGAAGAATCGTCGCTTGTAAACAACACCAAAGAAAATGCACCTAGAGGGTGACTAATATGGCAAATCAGAATAGTAAAACAGAATCGCAAATTAAAAATAGAAATACGTGCAGAGTACAGGATATATAAGTCGTGACTTTGAAAAAAGAGGTATAGTCATTCCACTATAAGAGTATTACTGCGTTAACCTCGCTTGAGGTATTTCATATACATCTGCACTCGGTTGCCTTGTACTACTTTCAAATTGAATCAACTACATGACCTAAGCGATATACTTTGAGCAGTCTAATAAAAATAGCGCCAGTCCTTTTCAAAGAACTAGCGCTATTATAAGAACAGATGTCAGGCAAATACTACCAGCGTATGGTAACAAACGCGGTATATATAAGGATTAAGTCTATACCGACTTGCCTAATTGAGCGGCTTTAAGCGCGTTCTCTTGCTGTTCAGCAATGATGGAATCGCACTTATTAGGATCATCGCCGCAGTATGAGCATTTTTCGTTGCCCATCAGTTTAGCAACACCGCCACAAGACCCCCTCAGTGGTGTCTTTTTTACCATATAACCGATACCCATAAATACAAAAAACAGGACAAATACAGTAAAGGTAATAGCGAGCATGGGAAGCAATTGACTAAGCATAGTGGGCACCTCAGTTCTCAAAATAGGGTAGTTATCTTTATGATAACGATATATCTTCAACATTATCTACATAATAGTATAGCAAATTTTTGTTTCGCTCGTTTATACCTATCGTGTTAGTTCATGTATTAGCATCTAAGACTTTTTATCAGCGCGTAGGGCTTGCATGGCAGGTGTTTCTATCACTTGCCAATCATCAATGCTATCATCAGAACCATCGGCTTTTGCTCGATCAGTTAACACGACAAACATGGCAGCTAGATTTTGTTCTTTAGCAACTTTTAGAGCTTTCTGATAAGGCATCGCAGTGAGTGCGGTGGCCCATGCATCAGCCAATGCGACTGAGTCGGATGCTACGGTGACAGACGGTGCGCCACCAGCGATAGGCTCTCCAGTAGTGGGATCAATAGTATGGCTATAACGTTTACCATCGAATATGACGGAGTTACGATAGTTGCCAGACGTCGCTAAATGCATTTTATTGTGAGTATTGATTGGTTGACGAATGACGGATATCGTCTCGCGCTCGCTCACTGTGCTACCTTCAATAGGCGCATCGATTGCAATTTGCCATGGCTGATTTTGATTATTGACACCAGCGGTCGAAATCTCACCCCCAATCTCTACCATATAATTGCGAATCTTATAATCTTCTCTTAATACGTCAGCGATGACATCGACGCCATAGCCTTTGGCTACTGCTGAAAAATCAAGTTCGACACCCTCTTTGGTTTTATGGACGGTTTTATCTTTGTGTATGATACTGTCAAAATCTACCAACGCTTTAGCTTGAGCAATTTCTAAGGCCGTCGGTGGGCTTTGTAACCGATCAACGGTCATAGTACTACCAAAGCCCCACGTTTCTACCAATGGCATCACAGTCGGATCAAATGCCCCACCAGATTGTTCGTACACGATACGCGAGACGTCGAGCACGCGACTAAAATCTGCATCGATAGTGATGGGTGTTTCTTTGCCTAACTGATTGAATGTAGAGATAGTCGAGTCTGCTTGATAGGTAGACATACTGTCATTTATTTGCTTTAGACGTTCATCTATCGAAGCTTGTATCGCCGCTTCATCAGCATCATCGGGTAGCTGATAGCTAATGTGGTAGCTAGTACCCATTGTTTCACCAGCCAAATAATCGTAATCTGGCGTTTGCTGGCAAGCGGTGAGGCTAAGCGCACTGACAAGAGCGATGATGCTGTAGCCTGTGCGAGTTGTCTTAGTAGAAAGTATTATCGTTTTCATAAGCTTTTTGCTATAGCAGAGGAGTGAGAGGTGTAAAATAAACTGTGCTTATTTTACACCTCTTGCTAGCAATAACGCCAATCGCTTTGAGCGTAAATAATATTTGGACTAGAGCATGTCTTCAATTTACTCGATAGTCATCTAAATTGGCTAAATTTCTTAGGTCACTTTTGACTCACGAATGAGTTTGTACAGCTTGGGCGGAGATATGCGATTGACCTTGGTGGCGAACTTCTCTTTTGGACCAGAAATAACAATATATTCTTCTTCTTTTAATAGCGCTTTGACGGCTTGCTTGGCAAATACTGCGGCAGTCAAACCTTTCTTAGTAGCTTCATCCATCGTACCCTGCGCGCTACCATCTCCAGTCAACGCATTGATAGATACATTGGTTTGGATAAAACCTGGGAATATGGTGGCAACTTCTATGCCTTGCTCATGTAATTCAGCACGCAAGCTGTTCGCCCACATATGAATAGCGGCTTTGGCAGCACTGTAAGCGCCGCGATATTGAGTACCTAATAGACCTGCGATACTCGATATCATGACTATTTTACCGCCACCTTGTGCGATCATTTTTGGTAATACCAGTCTGGTCAGACGTGTTTGTGCAAAGTAATCTATTTCCATCAACTGCCGTTCGACGTCTTCTGTGGTGTCCATGATTAATGAGCGTTGACTGATGCCAGCATTATTAATCAGCCAGTCGATTTTACCTGCCTGCTGAATAGCTGACTCATATGCTATTTTTGTCTGATCGGTGTCACCAATATCAAATGGGATAACGATATGGTTTTTACTACCTTTACAGTTTTTTCTGACCGCTTCTAGTTTCTCATGATCACGACCACTTAGTATAATTCTGGCGCCTCGCTTGGCGAAAGAAATTGCAAGTGCTTGACCAATACCACTAGAGGCACCAGTAATCCAAATAGTTAATTTTTTAACGTTGGTTTTCATAAGAGTCCTTTCTTGATTTATTGAAGTTCTGTGTATATTTGAGATATTAGCTTTGTCAGCTAAGTATTTTTTCTAATCAAAACTATGAGCTAAACAGCATCGTATAGTCAATATAAATAACAAAAAAAGGCACCTTATCAGGTACCTTTTTTAAATGGTCTCACAAGAGTACTTATTGTAGATATGCGTTTTCAGTCAAATTTCTATTTGTATAACGATAACCTTTTGACTCTAAGCAAGCAGTGAATAACGTATTTTCTTTCTCAGGACTTACGTTTGCTATACCAATGTCGTAACGGCATTTTTGTAAAGCACTATTTACATCATCTTGTGCTACACCTGCTTTTTGCCAAGTCGGCTGTGTCATCTGCGTTGAACGATGTGTTGTGGGAGTGGTTGTGCAGCCGGAAACAACTACCATAGAAACAATAACAGTTGTAAGTAAGCTAAGTTTCATACTAAAACCTTAAATTAAAATTTATTGAAAAATATTTCATTCATCTAAATATTAACAATAAACCATTAAAAATGTAAGTTTTTAGAAACAAAAAAAGAGCCTCAATTGAGACTCTCTTTTATAGTATGGATTTAATCGTAATTCCTAACCAGTAGGTTTAACCACCAAAGTCATCAAGCATGATGTTTTCATCTTCAACACCCATACTATGTAGCATGTCGATGACCGCAGCATTCATCATCGGTGGCCCACACATGTAATATTCACAATCTTCTGGGTTTGGATGACCTTTCAGGTATTCTTCTAGTAAGACGTTATGGATAAAGCCGGTGTAGCCTGTCCAGTTGTCTTCAGGAAGTGGATCTGATAGTGCCACATGCCACTCAAAGTTAGAAAAATCTTCTTGAAGTTGATCATAGTCTTCAACGTAGAACATCTCGCGAATAGAACGTGCACCATACCAAAAACTGATTTTACGGTCTGTATTCAAACGCTTAAGCTGATCGAAAATGTGCGAGCGCATTGGTGCCATACCTGCACCACCGCCGACGAAGATCATTTCAGCTTCAGTTTTCTTAGCAAAGAATTCACCGTAAGGACCTGATACCGTTACTTTATCACCAGGTTTTAAGCTAAATGTCCAAGAAGACATCTTACCTGGTGGGATACCGTCTGGGCCACGTGGTGGTGGACTTGCGATACGAATGTTGAACTTGATAAGACCTTTTTCTTCAGGGTAGTTGGCCATTGAATAAGCACGGATAACTGGCTCATCAACTTTTGATACATAGTTAAAGATACCAAATTTTTCCCAATCTTCGCGGTACTCTTCTGCAACATCAAAGTCTTTATAGTGCACTTCATGCGGTGGCGCTTCTAACTGTACATAACCACCAGCGCGGAAGTTAACTTCTTCACCTTCAGGAATTTTTAGTACCAGCTCTTTAATGAAAGTGGCAACGTTATCGTTAGAGACAACCTCGCACTCCCATTTTTGTACATCAAAAAACTCAGGGTCAATCTCGATTTTCATGTCTTGCTTAACAGCTACCTGACAAGCTAAGCGCATGTGATTGCGGATTTCGCCTTGAGTAAAATAGCCTTCTTCAGTCGGCAAGATAGAACCGCCGCCTTCAATAACGCGGCAACGACACTGCGCACAGGTACCACCACCACCACATGCTGAAGATAAGAAAATACCTTCGCTCGCAAGTGTTTGCAGTAGTTTACCGCCCGCTGGTGTCACGACGTCATTATCGGAATTATCATTGATATGGATGGTAACATCGCCTGAACTGACCAGTCTTGAGCGCGCCGCCAAAATAATGGCGACAAGGCCCATGATGATCAAGGTAAACATAGCAACGCCACCAATCGCCGTAGCGTAATCCATGGTAGGTATCCTTAATCTATGGAGTAGGGGAGCGAAGTAACGTCATAACGTTTTTCTGAACCCCTACCGAATAAATGAATTAAATAGGTCAAATCGCTAAATAAGTGTTTAAGCTTAGCGGTCTAAATTGACATACCGCCGAAAGACATAAAGCCAAGTGACATCAGACCAACGGTGATAAACGTAATACCAAGACCACGCAGCGGTGCTGGGATATCTGAGTATTTCAGTTTTTCACGGATACCAGCCAATGCGGTAATCGCTAATGCCCAACCAAAACCTGCACCCACACCATAAACGACTGATTCGCCGAAGTTATAGTCACGCTCAACCATAAATAGTACACCACCTAAGATGGCGCAGTTTACAGTGATGAGTGGTAAGAAAACACCAAGGGCGTTGTATAGACTAGGAACGAACTTATCCAAGAACATTTCTAGAATCTGTACGGTAGCGGCAATAAGACCAATATAACTAAGCAAACCTAAGAAGCTTAAATCGATATCAGGGAAACCTGCCCATGCCAGTGCACCATCTTTTAGGATGAACTGAAATAGTAAGTTGTTTAATGGAACCGTAATCGCCATGACGACGACGACGGCAACACCAAGACCGATAGCGGTTGAAACCTTCTTTGATACTGCTAAGAAAGTACACATACCTAGGAAGTAGGCAAGAGCCATATTCTCAATAAAGACTGAGGTTATAAATAAACTAACATAATGTCCCATTAGTGACCGCCTCCATGTGCCATGCCTTTAGACTGCGGCTTCATTACAAACTCAGCTTCTTCAACCTGTTCTGGTTTCCAAATACGGACGATGACAATGAACAAAGCAATAATAAAGAATGCTGACGGTGGCAATAATAATAGGCCGTTTGGTATGTACCAACCGCCGTCAGTCACTGGTTGTAGAATAGTGATACCGAACCAAGTACCTGCGCCTAATAGCTCACGGATAGTGGCAACGAACAGTAGTACCGCAGAGTAGCCAAGACCATTACCAATACCATCTAAAAAGCTCGGTACTGGTGGGTTGCTCATAGCAAACGCTTCAGCACGGCCCATTACGATACAGTTAGTGATAATCAGACCAACGAAAACTGACAAGCCCTTACTCACATCATAAGCCACGGCTTTTAGGACCTGATCGACCAAGATAACCAATGAGGCAATGATGGTCATCTGCACGATGATACGAATACTTGATGGAATCTGTTTACGAATAATCGAGATAAAAAAGCTCGAAAATGCCGTTACCAGTGTCAATGCTACACACATAACCATGGCATTTGCCATGCTTGTGGTAACCGCTAGTGCCGAACAGATACCTAAGATCTGTAGGGCAATAGGGTTATTATCAAAGACAGGCGAGGTTAAAATACTTTTAGTGTCAGCCATGTTAAGCCTCCTTGCCGTTTGCTACTGGTAGTTTTGCTGCCAGTTCGGTTTTAGGTTGAGCGGTTTGCTTTGATTGATTTGCTTGCGTTTCTGCAGTATCAACTGTCTGACCACCCTCTTTGCGCAGCATATCTAGATAAGGCTTATAACCTTGCTCGCCTAACCAAAACTGAATCATGTTACTGACGCCGCGGCTAGTCAATGTCGCACCACTGATACCATCAACCCAGTTGTCTTTTGGATTACCTGCTTTGGTTACACCAGTGGCAACTTCACCGTTTTCATCATAAGACTGGATACCAGTCCACTTGGCGCGCCACTCTGGCTCTTCGATACGAGCACCCAAACCTGGGGTTTCTTTATGCTCATAGAAGCTGATACCTTTAATAGTATTCATGTCGCTTTCAAGCGTCAAGAAACCATAGATAGTACCCCATAGTCCGTAACCTTGAATAGGCAATACGACTAATTCAGGTTTACCAGCATCGTCTTTTTTGACATAGACTTTGGCATATTTAGGCTTACGACCGATACCCGCAGGATCATCGTTACCTAGGTCGTCACTCAATGCTTGATTCTTAGTCGCTTGACTAGCGTCATAAGCATTGCGATCAGGGATACCCGCGTCTGCTAGCGTTGCATCATCGACATAGTTGCCTTTGTTTAAGTCAATAATTTCGACATCAAAGTCTTTGAATCGTTCGGCAACATCGTCTTGTGTGTCAGACTCAGCATCGTACATGTCAGCCGCGACTAAGATGTTTTTGTTACGGTCTAAGCGCGCGTTTTCAAGCTGAGCTGGCTTTAGGCCAACTGCAACGGCCGAGACCAATACTGAACACACCAAGCATAGCGTTAATGCCACACTAATGGTTTTCGCATTATTACTTTTGGGCTTGGACATAACGAACCCTCCGAGCTGTTTGGCGTTTGATGTTTGCTTGGGTCACAAAGTAATCAAACAATGGCGCAAATAAGTTGGCGAATAGAATAGCCAGCATGATGCCTTCTGGGAAGGCTGGGTTGATGACACGAATCAATACCGTCATAAAACCAATCAAGATACCATAAGCCCAACGGCCTTTATTGGTATGTGCAGCTGAGACTGGATCAGTTGCCATAAATACCGCACCGAAGGCAAAACCACCAATGACTAAGTGCCAATAGAACGGCAAGTTCATCATCATGTTGTCTTTAGAGCCAATCATGTTGAAGATAAGCGAGGTAGCTACAAGACCAACCACACAACCTGCCATGATGCGCCATGAGGCAATACGCGTCCATAGTAGAACAACGGCACCCATTAAGATTGCTAGTGTTGATACTTCACCGATACTGCCTTGCATATTACCGAAGAATGCATCACTCCAGGTGATCGCATTGCCATAGACATCGACGAAATCTTGAGGAGAGACACCAAGTGCAGCAAGACCGAGAGGCGTTGCTCCTGAAAAACCATCAACCGCTGTCCATACAGAGTCACCAGACATATAGGCTGGATAAGCAAAGTATAGGAATGCACGACCCGATAGGGCAGGGTTAAGGAAGTTTTTACCTGTACCACCGAATACTTCTTTGGCTACGACCACACCAAAGATAATACCCAAGGCAACTTGCCATAAAGGAATATCTGGTGGTAGACATAGTGCAAATAGTACCGAGGTCACAAAGAAGCCTTCGTTGACTTCATGCCCGCGTACTACGGCAAAGATAATCTCACAGAGAATACCAACGGCAAATGTCACAAGGTAAATAGGTAGGAACTGCATAGCACCGTAGACAAAACTTGCCCAGACACTGTCTGGATTATAGCCTGCCATGCTAGTGATAACCGTACGCCAGCCTTCAGGCTGCAAGCCAAGCTGAGCAACCGCAGTTAACGCTTGATGACCGATATTGTACATACCCCAAAACATCGCTGGGAAAGTACATAACCATACGGTAATCATAATGCGTTTTAGATCAATCCCGTCGCGTACGTGTGATGACGCGTATGTGGTTGAGTCTGGTTGACGCAAAAACGTATCAAACATCTCAAAGATGGCATAGTATTTCTCGTGTTTGCCGCCTTTGGTAAAAGATGGCTCCATACGATCGAACATATTGTGTAAAAATTTCATCGTGGTTAGCCCTCCAGTTCGATGCGCGTTAAGTTATCACGCAAGATATCACCGAATTCATATTTGCCAGGAGATACAAAGGTGCATAGTGCCAAATCTTCTTCATCCAACTCAAGTACGCCCAAATCAACCGCGACCAACATGTCTTCGACAATCAATGCGCGTAGTAGTTGGGTTGGTAGATAGTCTTGAGGCATGACCTCTTCATAGGCACCAATTGGCACCATCGCTCGCGGTGAGCCATTACTCGTGGTAGTAAAGTTGTATTTTTTGCCACCAAAAAACTGCGAGATATAGATAGGCAGTTTTGAGAAACGGTTTTTACCTGGCGTAAAGAAGTGGAACGCTGGGCGCTCATGACCTTCCGTCAGCACACTGATCTGATTATGAAAACGACCAAGATAGGCAATATTGCTAAACACTTTGCGACCAGATAATACCGAACCTGAAATGATACGGTTCTCGCCAGCTGCTAGCTGACCTTTGGTCAAGGCAGTAATATCAGCGCCGCGCTCAGTCATAACTAAGTGTGGGTTACTGACAGAAGGGCCCGCTAAGCTAATCAAGCGAGGCGTGTATAGACGGCCGGTGGTAAATAGCTTACCAATCGCAATCACATCTTGATAGCCAATTGTCCAGACGCTCACGCCACGCATAATTGGGTGTAAAAAGTGAATGTGCGTACCTGCCAGACCAGCTGGATGCTTGCCAGCAAAGCCATGATACTCAGTGACGTTATTCGCAGCAGTTTTTGCGACCGGTGTCAGTTGGGCATTACCATGATGGCAGACAAACGTCTTTGGGCTGAGTGTCGACAACACAGCAAGACCATCATTGAACGCTTGTAGCTGCTCATTGATCAGCAACATCGGATCAAACGCTAGGGGGCTGGTATCTATAGCAGTGACAAAGATGGCATGAGGACGGGCACCGATTTCTGGCGTACGGCTAAAGGGGCGCGTGCGAAACGCAGTCCATTCGCCAGAGGCAAGTAATTGGGTTTCGACAACTTCAGAGTCTAGGTCAGCCAGTTGCTGGGAGTCATAGCGCTCGAAGTCTACTTCTTCACCTTTTGGGTCGACCGCAATAACGAGGCTCTCAAACACACGACGGTCACCGCGTTTAATCGCGACAACTTTACCAGCAGCAGGGGCAGTGTAGATAACGCCTGCACGTTTTTTATCTTCAAAAACGGGCTGACCTTTTGCTACGATGTCACCTTCTTTGACATTCATCGTGGGCTTCATACCGATATAATCATAGCCAATAAGGGCTACGTGTGTCGGTTGGTGCTCAGATATCTCGCGGGAGGGTTCGCCGGTGATGGGCAAATCCAAACCTTTTTTGATGGTAATCATAAGCGAAAACTTAGTCCATAGTCTAAAACGATACCAGACTTCCTGTTTGGTACATCGGTAGCATGAACATATGCATCATTTAATAAAGCACTCACTCACCTATTCCTATAATAGGATGGTGATAGAGTTCTCTAAAAATAAAGCACGATCATAACTACTATTAAGAGTATTAACGCTGACCTTAGACTCCTTAACAACACGTTAATGTCTTATTCGAATTACCAAAGTGGCGACTGGCTACCAAGGTGTATATTAAAACCATCCAATTAAAAACCATCGCTAAAGCAGTTAGCTAAAAGTGACAGTTCTTAAGATAAACAGCTTTATCATACGTTTCATTGAAAATTAAAATTCTTAATACCAGTATTGTAGACCCCACTTATGAGTTCAGTATCCTAGAAAAGATACTTAATTGAATAAGTATGTAGCCAAATAACGATCTATTGAGATAGATGATAAACTGGTAAAAAGACAAACTGGCTAAGCAATTAACAAGCAGTGTGCACTTATCGTATAATATTGCTATAAAGCCAATAATAGCTATTTTAGTATCGTTGACCAGTGATAAAGACAATATGAAAACGTTAGGAAAGGTATTTAATTAGAGTGTGTAATACTGCAGGGTAATCTGTTTCGATCGACCAGTTGAGATTTCTAATATAACCTTTCTTAGCAAGAAGTCAGCCAATATCATGTAAATGTATTTAGCTCTTACTCGATTCATCCTGACCGCTAATCTTTTTTTAGTCGTGAATGACCTAATAAAAATATAACGTATGGTTACTATCACATAGAAACAAATAAAATTTACCTAGGATTATACGCTAAATTGACCTAAAATTGCCAGTCAGGAATTCAATTTACCTAATGTTTTCAATGGCTGTAATTATAAAAACTTATAGTTATCACTTTTAGTTTTATTGTCATGAATACAGTTTTGAGCAATATTTTTTATCATTATTTAGCGTGTGTTGAGAACTCAATACACCATAATATTTAAAGTTTGGTTTTTCAAATTTATTCAATATTTTGTTTTATAAGGAATGCGATATGTGTGCTGTGCCTGTCATTATCCCGGCGATTGATTTAAAAGATGGTAAATGTGTACGCTTAAAACAAGGCCGTATGGAAGATGATACGGTATTCTCTGATGATCCAGTTGCGATGGCAGCACGCTGGGTAGAGGAAGGTGCACGCCGACTGCATTTGGTTGATTTGAATGGCGCTTTTGATGGTGTGCCTGTTCATAGACAAGTAGTCAATGATATCACCAAAGCTTATCCGAATTTGCCTATTCAATTGGGCGGCGGTGTGCGTAATATGAACACCATTGAACAATACATCACTGCAGGTTTAACTTATATTATTATCGGTACAAAAGCAGTTGAAAACCCTGAATTTGTTGCAGAAGCTTGCCGCGAATTTCCGGGGCATATCATTGTAGGTATCGACGCAAAAGACGGCATGGTCGCAACCCATGGTTGGGCGAATGTTACTGATACCAAAGCAACTGAGCTTGCCAAGCGTTTTGCTGATGTAGGTGTCTCTTCAATCGTCTATACTGATATTGCCCGTGATGGCATGATGCAAGGCGTCAATGTTGAGCAAACGGTTAACTTGGCTCGTGAAGGCGGCTTACCAGTGATTGCTTCAGGCGGCGTGACTGATATGAAAGATATCGAGCTATTAAAGCCTTATGGCGATTGCATCGAGGGCATCATTACTGGCCGTGCTATTTATGAAGGTACGCTAAGCTTAAGTGAAGCGCAGATTTATCTAGATCATAAATAAGAAACAATGTAGTAGTGAAACTGAGCAATAAAAATTAGTGAAGCTAGCAAAGGATGCTTATGGCAACTCGTTTAGACCTTCCAAGGATACGCAGTTGTCCAAGAGCGTGGTGTCAGATATGGTTGCTATTAAGCCTCCTTTGTTCTCTTCCAGTTTATGCTGTTGATGAAGAAACCACTGATATAGCCGAAGTATCAGAAATAGAGCGTGCAGAAAGCGTTGTATCAAATGATATTGCGGAACCAGATACTGATATTGTTGAGCTTCCTACGCAGTCATCTGAACCTGAGCCAACTCCATCGCCAGTAATCGTCAGCGAAAGTACCAATAACGCCCAAATTGAAACCACACCGACCCCGCAAAAAGACAATGACATTCGTCAACGTATCAAAGGTATTTTTTCTGAAATTGATGGCTTACAAGCTGTCAATGTGAGTGTCGCCCAAGGTGTGGTTACCTTAACGGGAGAGACGCCAAACGAGAAGAAAGCACAGCAGGCCATTAATTTAACCAATCGTTTGACAGATGTGGTTACCGTCTCGGATCAGATTGATCGTACATTAGATGTGCAAGATAACGTCACTACTGTCTATCAAGGTCTCAAAGTACAAGCCAAAAATTTAGTCAAAGCCTTACCACTATTATTAGTCGGTATCATTCTGTTTATACTGGTGAGCTGGTTTGGTAGCTGGTTGTCTAATCGCAAAAGAATGTGGCAACGGTTGACACCCAATCCATTTGTCGCTGAGCTACTGTCACAAACTGTCAAAGTCATATTTATTATATTTGGCCTTATCTTAGCGCTAAGCTTGATAGGAGCAGAGACCATCTTAAGCACATTGCTTGGTGGTGCTGGCGTCATCGGTATTGCGGTTGGTTTTGCAGTCAAAGATACCATTGAAAACTATATCGCATCGTTAATGTTAAGTATTCGCCAACCATTTCGCGCACGTGACCACATTGTGATTAATGGGCAAGAGGGTATAGTAGTGCGCTTGACCTCACGCGCGACGATATTGATGACACTAGATGGTAATCAATTGCGTATTCCTAATTCTGAAGTCTTCAAAGGTACTATCCTCAATTACACCAAAAACCCCGAACGTCGATTCACCTTTGAGTTGGGTGTTGATGCTAATGATGATCCGTTAGCTGCTATCAAGGTTGGATTGGACGCAATACATAGTTTGGCGTTCGTGTTAGATGAGCCAAAAGCGATCGCTGTTATTAATAATGTTGGCGATTCTAACATCGTATTAGAGTTTCAAGTTTGGGTAGATCAATCAGAGACGGACTTTTCAAAAGCACGCAGTATTGCCATTCGTGAGACCAAACATGCATTAGAGGATGAAGGTTTCAGCCTACCTGAACCTATTTATCGATTGCGTTTTAATCGTGATTTGGAAAAAGCCTTTGAGCATATGCAAAGCAGTCATTTAAACGATACATCTAATTTGACGGTTACACCGACCGTGTCTGAGACTGCTACGAATAGTAATAGCAGCCCTACTGATAATAACGACAAAAAACAAGCAAAAGCACGTGCTAAGCTTATTTTACAAGATGACAATGCTAGTGATGTTCTGAGTGCGCGTTCTGATGACAAGCTAATGAAAAAGGTTGAGCAAGAGATTGCAGAGCGTTCAGATGAGACTGATTTATTGAACAATAATAGCCCGCAAGAGTGACATATGGTCAATCCTCTATAAACTGGATACGGTGTCAGTCTCATTTAGTCTACTATTTGTAGTACTTTCATTCGTCTTCCTTGTATCCAAACTATATTGAATCAACTATATATAGACCAGTTTTAAAATAGGCATAGAAAATGCAACGAAACGTATATCTGATAATTATTTAAATACGAGACATTTTCTATGCAAATGAAACATCTGATTATATTCGCGCTAGTTGGCATGGTAGCATTACTTGGCTTTAACCTTATTAATGGTAGTCAACGTGATAAAAATAGAGAAGCGCTCGTCAGTAGTGCAGCGTCACAGCAGAGTAGTATCAACGCAGAGATACCTGAGACTCATATCGAAGCAAGCAGCTCCGATGCTATCACTAGCAAGCCTTTGGGTGAGCAGCCTAAAGCCATCCTTGACAGTGCCACGACTCAAATAGATCAAGCTCAACAAGCAGAACAGAAAAATCTAGAAGAGATGGATAACACTGCACAGTAGCCAGTGCTTATTAAGCAAGTACCACGCATTTATATGAATAGTGAGACATAAAAAAGGCTAACGATGACGTTAGCCTTTTTTATATTTCGAGCGTCTAACTAAAACTAGCCTTTCTTATTAGCGCCTTTACTACGACTGCTACTTCTCTTGGCTGGGCTCTTTTTGGCGGGTGCTTTTTTCGTCTGATTCATTTCACTAGATTGCAGTTTGGCTTTTAAATCAAAGTCAATTTGCAATAGATCCATGTTCACGCCAGCAACTTTGACCTTGACCGAATCACCAAGTCCAAACAAAGTACCTTTGTCTTTACCAATCAGTTGTTGCTGCTGCTCATCATAGACAAAGAAATCATCACCGACATTTGAGATATGGACCAAACCATCGATATATAAGTCGGTCAATGTCACAAATAGACCGAAGCTAGTAACGGTAGTCACCACACCTTCGAACTCTTCGCCAACATGGTCTTTCATGTAATGACATTTGAGCCAAGACTCTACATAGCGAGAGGCTTTTTCTGCACGGCGTTCTGTATCTGACGTTTGCGTACCAGCACCTTCAAGAGAGAAGTCCATAGCAGGCTGTTGGCTATTAGTCACTTTTGCTTTAATAGCACGATGCAGCATCAAATCAGGATAACGACGAATAGGGGAAGTAAAGTGGCTATATTCGTCATATGCCAGACCAAAGTGACCGATATTGTCAGGTGCATAGTTTGCTTGCATCATTGAGCGCAATAGCATGCTATGGATACTAATCGCATCGGGTCTGTCTTTAGTCGCTTCAATAATGCGCTGATAATCCGCTTGAGTTGGGTTTTCTTCTGGGAACGATAGGCCAAAGTTCTTTGCATATTCATGAATACGCATTGATTTTTCACCATCAGGCTTATCATGGTTACGATATAAGACAGGCAATTCATGCTTTAGCGCAAAGTTCGCTGCACAGGTATTGGCCAGTAGCATACATTCTTCGATAAGCTTCTGAGAATCACCACGAGTACGTGGCAGAATAGCCTCGATGCCGCCTTTTTCGTTGAACTTGATATACGTTTCAACGGTTTCAAATTCCATCGCATGACGTTCTTCACGTTTTTTAAGCAGTAGCTCATAAAGCTGATGTAACGTGTCGACAGATTTTTTAACGTCTTTATTACCTGTTAATGATTCAGGCAAGCGCTTATCAGTCTGATTTACCAGATAATCATTTACTTGATTATAGGTCAAACGTGCTTGTGAATGCATGACAGCAGGATAAAACTCATACCCAGTAACCTTGCCAGCGCGTGATATCTTAATATCAGCAACCATACACAGACGATCAAGATTAGGGTTCAATGAACATAAACCGTTAGAAAGCACTTCTGGCAACATCGGAATCACTCGATGCGGGAAGTATACTGAGGTACCACGCTCGTAAGCATCTTGGTCAAGTGCTGAATTTGGCGTCACGTAATAACTGACATCAGCAATCGCTACTAAAACGCGATAGTTACCACCAGATCGTTTTTCAGCGAATACAGCATCATCAAAGTCACGTGCATCTTCACCATCAATCGTGACGAGTGGTAAATGACGTAAGTCTGTGCGACCTTTAATGTCTTTTTCAGTCGGCTCTTGATAGCCATCAGCTTGTTTGAGTGTGGCTTCACTGAAGTCTGAAGGGATGTCATAGTTGAGTAGCGTGGTTTCAATAATCAGTTCACGATCATTGTCATCAGACAGGAGTTCCGTGATTTTACCAGTAGCAAACTCATGCTGGTTTGGCCAATCGATGATATCGACTTTGACAGGAGAGCCTTGCTTGGCATTAAACGCTTGTACGTTGTCTTCAGTGACCGTAATCGGCTGATGGTTATTTGGACTGCCAAGCTCGACACAGTAGCCATCGTCATCACGAGCTAATGTGCCAATAAAGTTGTTTTGGCGACGTTCAACGACATCGACAATACGCCCTTCGGTACGGCCACGATTGTCTGTTGAAGTACCGACTGCTTCGACGGTGTCCCCGTTAAATACCCAACGCATTTGCTTTTCATGCAAGAACAAATCTGGCATATCACTCAAAAGCACAAAACCAAAACCTTTAGGATGCGCAGACACTGTACCAGTGACGACATCTTGCTGAGTCACTGTGCGATAGCGATAAGGACGACCGTCGCGGTTTACTTGTCCATCACGCGCCATTGCTTTTAGGCGATTGCCCAAAGCGTCAAATTGATCAGGATCATCAATATTAAAGGCTTTTGCCAATTGCTGATGAGTGACTTCACCATGCTCAGTAATCGTGCTAAGTATTAGCTCACGACTAGGGATGGGATTGTCATATCTTTTTGCCTCGCTTGAGGCGTTTGGATCATTCCAACTCATAAATTACCGTATCTATTTTTAAAATTATTAATAGGGGCTATCTTAACACGAACAACGTGGCAATATCTTGCGTCAATTGTCTTATGTGTGTTCAGTAGCAAGGAGTTGTTACTTTCAATTAGTAACAACTATTGTGATAAATCAAATATCAACATCGACCTTACTTGATTTATTGGCTATCTTTTTGCTGTCAATTTCTTTTGAGACTTCTAGCACGGTTGTTTGATTAGACTTGTCGAGGTATTTTTGTGCTTTATCTACTTCAGTAGTCAAGGTATTGACCGTTTGTTTCATGTTCTCTAACGCTTCAATCTTATAATTGCTAATCATATCCATCGTATCATAGACATTATTAAAAGCGTTTTGCAGTTTATCAAGCTCGATACTGCTGCTAGTGGCTTGTTCATGAATTTCACCCGACTGACGTTTTAGCATCGCTGAGGTTGATTCAATCAAGCTACTGGTGGTTTTATTCAACGCAGTGATTTGATCAAGCACCAGTTTCTGATTGGTCATTGCTTGAGCGACGACGACAGCAGTACGTAATGCTGAAACAGTCGTTGTTGTAGCACGATCTACGCCTTTGATTAGCTCTAAATTATTACGACGAATAGTATCAAGCGCCAAATAACCTTGTACATTAACAGCTAATTGGGTCAAAAAATCTGTATTCTTTTGACGCACATAAAACAGCATTTCTTCTTTGATAATGCGAGCTTTTTCAGGGTCAGTTGCTTCGATTGCATAGATTTTGTGTTCCAACTGTTCGTCAATTTTTTTGCCAACATAGACATATTGACGAATAGACTGCATCAGCTCCCACATATTGACTTTTTCTTGCTCAATCATCGCATTGTCTTTGAGCAGCTCATCTTTACCATTATAAAGACTGGTCACCACGGCATTGATATGTGACTGTGCTGACTCATATTGACGGAAATAATCTTGCACTTTGTTACCAAAAGGTATGAGACCGAACAGCTTGCGTGAGCTAGTCAGCTCTTTTTTACTCGGATCTAAATCTTCTACGATACCGCGCAGTTCAGTCAATGACTTGGCAATAGGGGAGTTGTCAAACAAGCTGTCATTGAGACTTTTCGCTGGCAAATCCAACATACGGTTAGATACTTGTGCCGATTCACGAATCTCTTTCGTACCCAAGTTATGAATAGACTGCACGTTTTGTCTAAACTCATCGCTATGCACAGAGTTAGTAAGAACGTGGTCTACAAAAGCGTCAACTTTGGCATCGAGCTCTGGAATCTGGCTTTCATCCAACTTGACCATCTGATCTGCTTCACTTTTTTGTATTTCTTTCACAGGTTCAGGCGGCGTCAATGAAATACTTGGAGTTGTTGCGTTTTCTGGTGGAGTCAATTCTTGCATGAAGTTTCCTATAATATCTGAAATGGACAGTATTTTTGGTCAATAGCTACAAAAGACGATAATCGTAAAACACGTTAACAGTACATGGATATTTTTATACACTCGATTGTACTTATTTGAATGGTATAAATGTCGTACAGAAGACCTTTAGACTAACTGGTAATGAAAAGGTTGAGAAGATAGATTTTGTAAAGTAGCGTCGACTTATTATATTAAAAAATGGCTATTCATAGGCCTAAATATTAAAAAACCATCAATATCCCGCAGCATATTGATGGTTAAGATTACAAGTATCTACATCGACTAACAGCCACAACTAAAACAATCTGAAAAACAGATTATTTTTTCTTAGTTGGCCCAAGCAGCATACCCATTTGACGACCTTCCATCTTAGGGTACTGCTCGACGTTTGAGATATCAGCGGTATCTTCAATAATACGATCAAGTTGTTTGCGACCAATATCTTGGTGCGCCATTTCACGTCCACGGAAGCGGATGCTAATTTTAACTTTGTCTTGATCTTCCAAGAAACTAACGATTTTTCTCAGTTTAACCTGATAATCGGCTTCTTCGGTACTTGGACGTAGCTTCATCTCTTTGAGCTGAGTCTGTTTTTGGTTTTTCTTAGCTTCTTTTGCTTTCTGCTTTTGATCATAGAGGAAATGCTTATAATCCATGATTTTGCATACTGGCGGTTTAGCTTCAGGAACTAATTCAACCAAATCTAGACTGTCTTCACGTGCCGCTTTCATCGCGGTGTCGATATCGACCACGCCCATTTGTTCGCCGTCTTCTTTAACCAGACGGACTTCTTTGGCACTGATATCTTCGTTGATGTTCAAACGGTTCGACTGTTTAATAGGTATTACTCCTCATCTGTTTTTGGGGTCTGTCGGCCTTTCTCAGCGACAGCGGTCTGTACTAATGTAATAAATTCAGAAACACTCATCACGCCAAGGTTCTCACCTTCACGCGTACGGACGTTGACACTGCCCGATTCGACTTCTTTATCCCCTAATACTAGCATATAGGGAATACGTTCTAATGTTTTCTCTCGTATCTTAAATCCAATCTTTTCGTTACGCAAGTCACTAATAGCTCGCAAACCTGCATTTTTTAGTTCACTAACGACGTTTTCACAAGCTTCACCTTGTTTATCGGTGATATTCATAACCACTACTTGTTGTGGTGCTAGCCATACTGGCATCCAACCCGCATAGTTTTCAATTAATATACCGATGAAACGCTCAAATGAACCTAATATTGCACGGTGCAACATAACAGGTACTTCGCGCTCATTTTGCTCATTGACAAATTCAGCATCTAAACGCTCAGGCATGTTTGGATCAACCTGAATGGTACCGCACTGCCATACACGTCCTAATGAGTCTTTTAGACTAAATTCAATCTTCGGACCATAGAATGCGCCTTCGCCTGGTAAATAATCCCAGTCAAGGCCTGAGCTATCAAGTGCATCTGACAAGGCTTTCTCTGCAAAATCCCATGACTCATCACTACCAACACGTTTTTCAGGACGGGTTGAGAGTTTCATGATAATGTTATCGAAACCAAAGTCTTCATACACTGCAAGCGTCAGCTTAATAAAATCAGCCACTTCTTGTTGAATTTGCGCTTGGGTACAGAAGATATGCGCGTCATCTTGGGTAAAACCACGAACACGCATCAAGCCATGCAATGAACCTGATGGTTCGTTACGATGACAAGAACCAAATTCTGCCATACGAAGAGGCAGGTCACGGTAAGATTTTAGGCCTTGGTTAAATACCTGCACATGGCAAGGGCAGTTCATCGGTTTTACAGCATAATCACGGTTTTCACTAGAGGTCGTAAACATATTGGTGGCATAGTTACCCCAATGTCCAGAACGCTCCCACAAGCTACGATCGACGATTTGTGGTGTTTTGATTTCTTCATAGCCATTATCATGCTGCACTTTACGCATATATTGCTCAAGTACTTGATAAATCGTCCAACCGTTTGCATGCCAGAACACCATACCAGGTGCTTGCTCTTGCATATGGAACAGATTTAACGCTTTACCAATCTTACGATGGTCACGTTTTTCTGCTTCTTCGATACGTTGGATATAGGCTTTTAGCTGTTTCTTATCAGCCCACGCAGTACCATAGATACGTTGCAACTGCTCGTTTTTCGCATCGCCGCGCCAATAAGCGCCAGACATTTTGGTCAGTTTAAATACTTTTAGGAATCGTGTGTTTGGCACGTGTGGGCCGCGGCACATATCGACGTATTCTTGATGATGATACAGACCAAAGGCTTCTTCGCCTGGCATATCGTTGATTAACTTAAGCTTATAATCTTCGTTACGTGACTCAAATATCTCAATCGCTTCTGCACGTGGTGTCATCTTTTTAACAACGTCATAATCTTGCTTGATCAGCTGCATCATGCGCTTCTCAATAGCTTCCATATGCTCAGGCGTAAACGGCGTCTCACTGAAAATATCGTAATAAAAACCATCATCAATAACAGGACCGATGACCATCTTCACATCAGGATATAGTTGCTTAACGGCATGACCCAAAAGATGAGCACATGAGTGACGAATGATATCGACACCGTCATCATCTTTTGGGGTAATGACTTCGACTTTAGCATCAGCGACGATAGGATCATGAGCATCTACGAGATGACCGTTTACACGTCCAGCAACCGTCGCCTTAGCAAGCCCCGCCCCGATACTTTGCGCCACTTCCATGACTGTTGTATTACCTTCGAAGTCTTTTACGCTGCCATCGGGTAAAGTAATCGCTACCATAATCTATTCACCTATTATTGGGTCCGTTGGCAGTGATGATTGCAACCATCAATCATATAACCGTGAGACCGCATCAAGTACATCTGTTCATTGTGGAAGGTATACATTATTTTATAAGTCGCTTACTAATATATATTGCATATTGCGGAACTAGTGGATTGTTCAAGTGTGTTTGACCAATGCCAATATAATAGGTAACGTCTCGTCATCTAATTGATAATGGACGGTTAGCGGAAATAAAATAATGCAGTAAACCAACTATTATAGCAAAGACCATCTATCAACACTAGATATCAAGGGATAGAGTATTAGTCTCAATAAGACATGAACCATAATATAGACTATGAAAGCCGTTTTGGACATTTCAGTATAGAGTGTTGGCGAAGCTCTGTGAATGACCTTTTATATAGTGCTTTTTATAGAAATATCAACATTAAAAGAATAAGTAGGAAAACACCCAAAGGATATTCCTAGCCATCTTCTTAGCCTATCGGGAGCAATAAAAACCTAACCCATTGAAACTAATGCAGTATTATATAGACGATCAAACTAATCAAGAAACCTTTGGCAAAGCAGTTGACACAGCTCTTAAACTCTATATAATACGCCCCTCAACAGGGAGAACTGGCAGTAATTAGGAGATAATTACTTAATTAAAACCCAGTTAACTCATTGAAACGAATTAAAAAAAGAAGTTGACAGACTATTAAAACATGATATGATAGTCAGCTCGCTAAATAGGATAAGCCGTATTGGCTGAGATTATTTAGTTGAAATACTAACACTGGAC
>NZ_JADGMV010000010.1 GCF_015234355.1 Psychrobacter sp. NG25
CGACAATAGCGCGATGGCCCCACCTGATCCCTTCCCGAACTCAGAAGTGAAACATCGTAGCGCCAATGGTAGTGTGGATTCGTCCATGTGAGAGTAGGTCATCGTCAGCTCTCTATACTGAAATATCCCCCGACTAGTTATCTAGCCGGGGGTTTTTCTTTGCGTGGGATAAATAGCTACAGGTGTTGGGGCTAATCTTTAATTTAGAGACTAACCTTATTCACACCTCAATAAACATCCATTTGAGTATAGTCAAAACTGCTAAATTTTATCAAATATCTGATGAGTATCTCCATATTATTTGTACTATTTTTCCCTTATTAATACAGTTTATTTCATTTTTATCATGGAGATACGTCCTGTTTTTATAAATTTCAGCCTAGATAGATATATGCACGGTTATTAAATATATTGTATGTTTTGATAATCTAAAATGATTTGACTTATATCATTATAGCTGCTAATTTTAAATGGTATATTTATTACAGATTTATAAAAATAACGTTTTAACTTTGTAGATAACTCGTTATTTTTTTAATTTGAAGTACTGAATATAAGATTTACTCCTACTCTTATAATTATCAAAAGGAATTGATAATGAAATTAGCTCCTCTTTTTTCAATTGGTGCCTTGGCGGCTGCCAGTCTTTTAGGCTGTTCTAACCAATCTGCTGACACAACTGATGGCTCATCAGCCACCTCTCAAGAAACCACTGTACTACGCTTCTCACACTTTTGGCCAGCAACCTCATCTATTAGCACAGAGGTCTTTGAACCTTGGGCTAAAAAAATAGAGGCAGATTCTGATGGTCGTCTAAAAATAGAGTTATATCCTTCTGCTGGTCTTGCCAAAGCAGATGTTACCTATGAGTCTGCTGCTAAAGGCACGATAGATATTGGTTCACAAGCGCACGGCTATACTAACGGTCGTTTCCCATTAACTCAAATTACTGAGCTCCCAGGCTTATCTAATTCAGCAAGTCAAATGGGCTGTATGCTACAGACCCTTTATGACGATGGTACGCTTGTTAGTGAGTACGAAGATACTCATTTACTGTTTATGTACGGTGGAGGGCCTGGTGCGCTTCATACAACAGACAAGTTGATTCGAACGCCTGCAGACATGAAAGGTATGCGTATCCGCCGTCCTTCTGCGGTGGCAGGTGACATCATTGAAAGCGCTGGCGCTTCACCAGTAGGTTTACCTGCGAACGATATGTATACCTCTCTACAGCGCGGTGTCGTTGATGGTTTGAGTTTCCCATGGGAAGCAGTAACGGCATTTAAGATTGACGAGATTACCAAATATCATACCAATATTCCTTTTTATAGTTCGGCGCTGATGGTGACTATGAATAAGGACAAGTACGACACTTTGCCTGATGACTTGAAGAAAGTTTTGGATGAAAACTCAGGAATGGCGCTTGCTAGTAAAGTTGGTGAAGTATTCGATAAGCACGATCAGATGGCCATTCAAGCTGCTAAAGACAAAGGTGATGAAATCATCGAAATTCCTGATCCACTAAGTGATCCGGACTGGAAAGGACCGCTCGAAAAAGGAACGCAAAAATATCTAAGTGATGTTAAAGCTTTGGGTCTAGATGCTGATGGTGTCTACGAAAAAGCAAAAGCCGCCAGTGCAGCCTGTAAGGTCTAATTCATTGGAGGTATCACATGGCATTTTTAGTCAAAATCAGCACCTTTATTTCTAGGCTATGCCAGTTCATCGGTGGCATTAGTCTTATCATTCTTGTTCTTGTAACTATGTTGGATGTGACAGCTCGTTATATTTTCAAGCTCACTGGTGGTGAGTTTGGATTTACGGTCAAAGGTAGCGTGGAAATTGTGTCTTATTTCATGCTATTTGCTTTGCTTGCTGCCTTTGCTGCTTTTGTGGAACGTTCACAAATCATTGTCGATGTCTTCACTCAAAAGATGTCAAAAGCTGTTAAAGGCTACATGATGGGCACTTTTATGATGGGTTTCTTCATCATCGGTATAGTGTTCACATGGGGACTTTATGAGAGTGCTTTTGATGCGATAGAGTATGGCAAAGTCACTCAAGACCTTCGAATATCTATGATGCCCATTTACGCTATCAGTGCCTTTTTAAGCATACTACTTGCCATTCGATCATTAATCGAATCCATAAATATCTTTAAAACAGGCGAATTCTTTGACGCTGAGGAGACAGGGGCATGAGTCCAGAAATTATTGGTGCCATTGGTTTGTTATGTATGATTGCGATGGTCATGCTGCGTGTTCCTGTTGCGCTCGCTATGTTAGGTGTTGGTTTGGTTGGCTTCGGTGCGGTGACAGCACCGATTGGTGCCGTGCAAATGCTTAAGGATTTACCGGTCGATGTTTTAGCAAAATATGATTTTAGTGCCATTCCTTTATTCATACTTATGGGTGTTTTTGCTTCTCATTCGGGCATGGCAGGAAAGTTGTTTGATGCGACTCGCACAATATTTGGTGGTGTGAGGGGTAGTCTAGGTATTGCTGGTATCGGCTCGTCCGGTATCTTTGCTTCAATCTCAGGGTCATCATTGGCGACCGCGTCTACCATGACTAAAGTCGCATTGCCACAAATGGAAAAATACGGTTATCAGCCTGGTTTTGCTTGTGGTATTTTAGCAGCGGGTGGCACATTAGGTATCATGATTCCACCCAGCATTGCGTTACTGGTCTATGCGATCTTAACTCAGCAGTCTGTCGGTGACATGTTTATTGCTGGCTTTTTACCGGGTATGTTAGGGATGGTGATGTACTCAATCACTGTCATGGTTATGGTACGCTGGAAGCCGCATTTAGCGCGTCGCGGCGAGCCTACTTCGTTGAAAGCCAAGTTGCTCTCGCTAACGGGACTCATTCCATTTAGCTTTATTTTTATTGTGATTATCGCTGGTATTTTCTTTGGGTTATTTACCCCAACAGAAGGAGCAGCCGTCGGGGCATTTGTCTCTTGGGCTTATGCTTTTGTCAAAGGTATGCGTTTAGATGGTTTAAAGCAATCATTGATTGAGACGCTCGCATTGTCAGCAGTGGTGTTTTTTATGCTACTGGGTGCAGAGGCTTTGGGTTACTTTATTTCTGTCTCACGCTTGTCCTATACACTAGCAACTTGGATTGGCACGCTAGATGTCAGCCCAATGATCGTACTGATCTGTATCTTAATCATGTACTTCCTCTTAGGGTTGTTCATGGATGCTTTAGCAATGCTGGTCATTACCATTCCAGTGGTATATCCAATTATTGTGGCGTTAGGGTTTGATCCAGTGTGGTTTGGTATCATCGCTGTATTGACAGTAGAGCTTGGACTGATTACGCCACCGATGGGGATGAATATCTTTGTGATTAAGGCAATGGCACCGCATATTAAGCTATCTGATATGTTTCGAGGAGTCGCGCCGTTCATTGTCTCTGATCTGATTCGATTGGTTATCTTGGTCGCTTTTCCAGCGATATCTTTAGTGCTGCTAACGTAAGCTATAGTTATAAAAGTAAGCTTTAAAAAATACAGTTTATAGTTCATCTGCATGTTTTACTAATAAGGCCATATTGTTTTCATAGCAATATGGCTTTTTTATGATCAAAGAAAAAGTTAGCGTAATAATGATATGGTCAAATAATTCCACATAAAGCCACACTAAGAGACGCTTTCTGAGTGGTCATTTTGATTACTTAAAATTTGAATTTTCTATTAGTATAGATTGTACGGGGATAATTTTTCTTATCATTCCAAGGGCTTGTGAATGTAGTAAACTGGTGGGCACTTCTGAATAGATAGTTTTATAAGTAGAGAAAATAATGGCCATCGATTTTAGTAACACACTTATAGTTGCGATTTCTGCAACCGCGCTTTTTGATTTAACGGAATCAGAAAATTATTTATTAGAATTATTAGAGCAGCGCCCGACAAGCGCTATCAAAGAGTTTCGTGACTACATGACCGAGCGTGAAAATGATCCCTTAGATATTGGCGCTGGATATCCACTAATCAAAGCATTGCTGAATCTCAACCATTATTGTAATAATAAAATGCAAGATATAGAGAACGATGCTCCTTTAGTAGAAGTGGTCATTGTCTCAAAAAGTAGTCCAGACACCGGTATTCAGGTACTCAACGCCATTCTTGCAGATGGTATTAATATTTCACGCTCAGCATTTATTTCAGGTAGCCCTGTTGCGCCTTACATAAAAGATTTCAATGTCGATTTATTTCTGACCACTAATCGTGATGATGCGCAGCAAGTTGCCGATGCCAATATTTGTGCTTGTGCGATACTGGATGCGACCCCTGTTAATACTTATGAGTTAGATACTGAGCAATTACGTATTGCCTTCGATGGTGATGCAGTGTTGTTTGATGATTCAGGAGAGTTGCTCTATAAACAAAAAGGCCTGCGTGCTTTTCATGATCGTGAAGCACAGATGCGTGACTTGCCGATTGAAAAAGGGCCTTATGCTGAGCTATTAATCAAGCTATCGAGCTTGCAAGAGCGTCTGCCAGCTGGTCTGAAACTGTCTCCAATAAAGATTGCTTTAGTCACTGCTCGTAATGCACCTGCTGATCTGCGTGCTATCAAGACGCTACGAGAGTGGGGCGTAAACGTTGATATGGCGTTCTTCTTAGGAGGATTGGAGAAGACTGCAGTCCTGAGAACGTTTGCACCACATATCTTTTTTGATGATTCAATCAAGCATATCGATGCGGCACGTAGCTTCATTCCTACTGCTTTGGTTCCTTACCACTCGACATCACTATTACATGGTGATAGCTACTTAACGGCTGATAAAGATGCTGCATTGTTGTCATTTAAACCAGTAGAGCACCCACTATTTGCTATAAATCCGTAAGAAATGCTTGAATTAATTAACCCAAAGGATAAAAAATAATATGAACTGGCGGCAATTATTTACCTTGTTCGTAGCCCGAATTAAGCAAGTTTTTGGTTTATATGCTTTTGTACTAATACCTATGTGGGGGATGTTTTTTCTGAATGAAGTGGCATTATTTGGACTGTGGAATATTTTTGGTATTGTACCACGTGCCCTAGATGTGGGCAGCATGATAGGCGTTTTTGCGTCATGGACGATGCATGGTAATTATTCACATTTACTTGGCAACACGGTAACGTTATTACAAATTTTATTTTTATTCGGGTTGTTTGAAAAAAACGCCTATCGAACCATACTTAAATTGATAGTGGCTTCTGGGTTAGTTACTTGGGTTATCGGTTCGCCATCCTCCATCCATATTGGTGCATCAGGGTTATGCTTTGCGATGCTCGGTTACATGATAGGAGGGGCTGTATTTGCACGGCGCTGGGGTTATTTGATTGCTTGCATTGTTATGGGGGCGGGGTATTGGCTCACTATCAAAGAAGGTTTGATGCCGCAAGAAGGTATCTCTTTTGCCGCACATTTCGGTGGTTTATGTGCGGGGCTGCTGCTAGGAGCTAATTCTAAGCATACTTATGCGCCAACGTCTCGTCAATGAAAAGCAAAGTAAATAAGGCGGTAATTTAGATTTTTTATTCATCTAAAATACCGCCTTATCATCATATATCTTTTTGAAAAGTTTAATGCTAATGGATTTTCTGTCTTAACTCTCTTTTAATTCGTTAGCTCTATTTATCAGTGCAAATTCTGATAAACAATGGATCATCTTTGGCTAAATCTCGCCATGCAGTCGTTTGCTTTACATGTTCGTCAATCGATAGGGTGTTGCCTTTCTCAGGTATAACGTAGTCTGCACGTGCAGGAATACTGCAATCGATAACTTGAGGGACTTTCTCTATACTTCTTCGTCTTTCAAATAAATACAAATTGAATAAATGTATATCTGGGTTATCTATTTGTACACTAGCGTTTCCAATATCGGCAGCGATAAACCGTAATATTTGCGGCTTAGCGTAAGACCATGGACGGAACCACTCCGTGCTTTCTGCTGTTTTGACGACTTCTACGCCTTCTGGTAGCTTTTCAACTTGTTGACCATACCAGCTGTACTCCTGGTTTATCTGAAATGCAAACATACCAATAGCAGCAAATAAGGGAATCAGCCATTTAGGGGCGCGTTTGCCTGCCAGTTTGCTGAGGTGAGTTATGATAAGTGCTATTCCAGCCATACCAAATGCGGCAGCGATGGTAGCGATAAACTCAAAAAGCATAAAATATTCCTTAATGCGTTAGATGTGTTTAATTGAACCTATTGGATAAATTAAAAATCTAGTTATTATAGCTATAGGATAAAAAAATCACCCACAAGCAATTACTGCCTGTGAGTGATATATAGTAACAGAAGATATATCCTCAGTTGTGAGCTTAGTGGTCGACTGCACCGCCAGCGCCACGTGGAGAACGTACGCTCTCAACCAATTCTTGGATATGTGCTGGTGGTGGCGCAGTAGCATAAGATACAGCGAATGCTACGATGAAGTTAAGCAATGCACCAACTGCACCAAATGATAATGGTGAGATACCAAATAACCAGTACTCTTCAGTATCAGGGAAGTTAGCGGTACCGCTGATGAAGAACCAACCTTTGAACATAAAGATATAGACAAGAACGACTATTAAACCAGTCAACATACCTGCAATAGCACCAAGATTGTTGATGCGTTTAGAGAAAATACCCATCATTAATACAGGGAACAATGAAGAGGCAGCAATACCGAAGGCCAGTGCTACAACCTGTGCGGCAAATCCTGGTGGATTCATACCTAAGTAAGTCGCTACTACAATCGCTACACCCATAGTGATACGAGCATACTTCAATTCTTGTGCATCAGTAATATTTGGGTTTAAGTTACCTTTAATCAAGTCATGACTGATGGCTGATGAAATTGCGAGCAGTAGACCTGCAGCTGTTGATAGTGCTGCTGCCAAACCACCTGCAGCGATAAGACCAATAACCCATGGTGGAAGCTGTGCAATCTCTGGATTCGCTAGAACTAAGATATCAGCGTTAACATCAAGCTCGTTACCTGCCCATCCAGCGTCAGCAAAACGACCATCAAGCTCTGCATCATGTGCAATACGAGCGGTTTCTACTGCTGCAGTTGCTGCAGCAACATCGCCACCGTCAGCTTGAGCAGTATTAAGGGCGATCTGAGCGGCACCAAGTCCACTGTCGCTATATAACTGGATACGACCATCATTATTCAGATCGTTATACTTGATAAGACCTGTCTCTTCCCAAGTTTTCATCCAATCAGGACGATCGTCATTAAGAATAGGTTGGTTTTCAACACCTTGTGGGTAGATAGTATCTACTAAGTTTAAGCGCGCCATAGCACCTACTGCTGGAGCAGTGAAGTACAATAGTGAGATAAATACTAACGTCCAACCAGCAGTCCAACGAGCATCAGCGACTTTAGGTACAGTGAAAAAGCGAATGATAACGTGTGGTAGACCTGCTGTACCGATCATAAGCGTCAAGGTAAACAGTACCATATTGAGCTTGTTAGGTACGTCAGCAGTATACGAAGAAAAACCTAAGTCAGTAACGACTTGATTCAGCTTGGTTAAAATAGGGACACCTGATTCAACATGGTTTGAGAACAAACCTAAACCTGGAATCGGATTACCTGTTAACTCAAGTGAAATAAAGACGGCAGGAATAGTATAGGCAATCATCAGAACCACATACTGTGCAACCTGCGTATAGGTAATCCCTTTCATACCACCAAGTACAGCATAAAAGAAGACAACAATAGCAGCGATAATAAGGCCAGTACTGCTCTCAACTTCTAAGAAGCGTGAGAATGCGACACCAGCACCTGTCATCTGACCGATAACGTAAGTGGTCGATGCAGTAATCAAACAGACCACAGCAATCATAGCAGCCGTTTTTGAGTAAAAACGATCGCCGATAAAGTCCGGAACCGTGAACTTACCAAATTTACGCAAGTAAGGCGCTAAAAGCATCGCTAATAGAACGTAACCGCCTGTCCAACCCATCAAATAGGTAGAAGCGCCATAACCACCAGCAGCAATCAGACCTGCCATTGAGATAAATGACGCCGCACTCATCCAGTCAGCAGCGGTTGCCATACCGTTAACAACCGGATGGACACCACCGCCAGCAACATAAAATTCACTGGTCGAACCAGCACGAGCCCAAATCGCGATACCGAAGTACAGTGCGAAAGATAGACCCACAAAAATAAGATTAATTACAAATTGACTCATGGGGCTATTCCTCGTCTACGCCATATTGTTTATCTAACTTATTCATACGCCAAGCGTAAAAGAAAATTAGGATGATAAAAATACCAATAGATCCTTGCTGAGCAAACCAAAAGCCCAGATCAGTACCACCGATTTTGATACCAGCTAACAATGGACGAAACAAGATACCAAAGCCGTACGAGCATAGTACCCAAACGACAAGGCAACCTTGAATGAGACGAATATTGGCTTTCCAATATCCAGATGAATCGCTGTGGTTCTCCATAGGACAACTCCTTTTGTCTTACCTAAAATGTTATTGTCGGTCTAGTCTTACTAAATCATAATGGTTTCACATTTATCGATTACCGCGATATTATATCTATGGCAACAATTTGCTTGATAGACTGCAAATCCAAAATGACTTAATAGTGTTACTAAAAAGTACCAACAACGTGAGAAAGGTTTTGGCTATTTTTTATAACTCAAATAGGCATAAAAAATAGATACGTACTGTGTCAAACAGTGGGAAACGCAATACGTAACAGCATATTTTTACTGAAAGCTGATTGCCAAAAGTGATAAACGAATGCTTCAGTATTGCATTGGTCACTTTTATTAAAAATGTTGTATAGGAATAATAGGACTTATCGAGGAAGAGAAAGGGGGTAGGACAATCCACTGTCTTTTTTGCAATCTTGTCTTCCTGACAAGGGCCTGAACATTTTTAACGTTCCAAAAATTCATATCGTTCAATAAATATTACATCAACATAAATGTCTAAAATGCATTTTGCCTATACTAAATAGAAGTAATGACAATAATTGAGTGTGCATTCCAGCTATCTGTATAGCATCTAATACTATTATATATCCTGTTAACGGTCAAAATCGCAGGAAAATAAAACAATAGTTAATAAGTGCTGTTAAATTGTTACTCAATACATTCTATATTATATCAAGTGTAAGTAACATTTATTTAATAAATATATTATCAGAATTAATAACCAAATGTGATAATTGTTAATCACTCAATACTATATCATGCACATGATATTTTGGTATCGAATATTTTGAACAAGATTTCTAAAGTCTTGCATCAGTCAAAATATGATATCGATACAACTCTTAGAAAAAGTCTATAAAGTATTAATCGTTAATGAGGAGTCCGTATGAATGACGGAATAGCAGGTTGGTTTAATAGCATCGTAAACTATGGTGTCAGTATTATTTGGGGTAACAATGATTGGCTGATTGCCAGTAACCCTTGGTATGGATTGTTAGTGTTCGTACTGATTGGCGCAGGTCTTTACTTTACCATTATTACACGCTTTATTCAGTTTCGTCATTTTGGCCATATGTGGAAGCTATTACGCGTTTCTAATCAAGGGCGTAAAGATGGCGGTATTAGCTCGTTTGAAGCATTGATGACATCATTAGCAGCCCGTGTCGGCACAGGTAACTTGGCAGGGGTAGCCATTGCCATTTACCTTGGTGGTCCAGGTGCTGTGTTTTGGATGTGGATGACTGCAATCGTCGGTATGTCAACGAGCTTCATCGAATCAACGCTGGCTCAAGCATATAAAGTACCGCACACTGACAATGTCTATCGTGGTGGACCGGCTTACTATATTGAAAAAGGTTTGGGTAAGCGTTGGTTGGCGATATTTTTCTCATTATGTTTGCTTGTTGCTTTCGGCTTGGCGTTCAACGGCGTGCAGTCAAATACCATCGCACAGGCAACGCATGAAGCCTTCGGTATTCCAACGTGGATGACAGGCTTGATATTAGTAGTCTTAGTGGCGCCAGTCGTATTCGGTGGCTTGCGTTCGGTTGCTCGTATCGCGGGTAAAATCGTACCAGTCATGGCTATTTTGTATGTATTGTTAGCCTTATATATTATCGTTACCAACTTTAGCCAGTTCCCAGCAGCGATTGCTTTGATTGTAAAATCAGCATTTGGTTTTGAGCAAGCAGCAGGTGGTGTGATTGGTTATGGTATTGCTCAGGCAATGATTAATGGTATCAAACGTGGCTTATTCTCTAACGAAGCAGGTATGGGTTCAGCGCCTAATGCGGCGGCAACTGCAAAAAGCCATCCTGATCATCCCGCAGTGCAAGGCTTCATGCAAATGCTGGGTGTATTTATGGATACGCTCATTATCTGTACAGCAACAGCGTCGATTATTATATTGTCTGGTGTAGTCGATCCAAATGTTGAACAAGAAGGTATTCAGCTGACTCAGCTAGCACTATCACAGTATGTGGGTGACTTAGGTGTGGTGTTCGTTGCCATCGCTATTTTCTTCTTTTCGTTCACTTCTATCATCGCCAACTATAGCTATGGTGAGTCGAATCTTGAGTTTATCTCTGGTGCCAAAAATGCCAAGGTGATGATCATGGTTTTCCGCTTTATGGTATTGGGCATGGTGTTCATTGGTGCGGTTGCCAGCTTACCTGCTATCTGGAATTTCGCTGATTTATCAATGGGTCTGATGGCATTGGTCAACTTGGTAGCTATTGTCATGCTATCTCCAGTTGCACTTAGAATTTTACGTGATTATGAACGTCAAATAAAAGAGGGCAAAACAGGGGATCAAATCAAATTTAACCCTGATGATTTCGTGAAGCTGAAAGATGAAGCCAATCGTGATGCCTGGACAGATTAATTTTGATGATTAAATGAAATCTATAAGTACAAAAAACCGCCCTTTCTATATGAGAAAGGGCGGTTTTTTATTGAGCTACTATTACGTTATAGTCGATTCAATTTAAAAGTAGTACAAGGCAACCGAGTGTAGATGTATATGTGATACTTCAAGCGAGGTTAACGCTGTCATATTTTTATAGTGGAATGACTATATAGGAGCAATAACTGCGCCAATCATAGATTACATATTTGGGTAGTTAGGACCACCGCCACCTTCTGGCGTTACCCAAGTGATGTTTTGCGAAGGATCTTTGATATCACACGTTTTACAATGTACACAGTTTTGTGCATTGATAACAAACTTAGCACCTTCAGCATTTTTAACCACTTCATAAACACCGGCTGGGCAATATAAACGCGCAGGCTCTGCGTATAAAGGTAAGTTAATTGAGACAGGAACCGTTGGATCGGTCAGTTTTAAATGCGTCGGCTGATCTTCAGCATGGTTGGTATTAGAGATAAATACCGATGACAATTTATCAAAGACCAGTTTGCCATCAGGCTTGAGGTAAGTTGGCTGATAAGCCTGACTAGCACGCTCTAGCTGATCGTAATCTGGTAGGTTGTCATGTAAGGTAAATGGCATTTTACCTTTTAATAGATTGTGCTCAATAAAGGTGAAAGCACCGCCCATAAATAGACCCATGCGATGTATCGCAGGCGAGAAGTTACGTGACTCGTAGTTGTCTTGATACAACCATGACTCTTTATACATTGTTGCATAAGCAACGACTTCATCATGCTGACGGTCAGCTTGTAAGGCTTCAAAGATAGCTTCAGCAGCCAACATACCTGACTTCATCGAAGTATGAGTACCCTTGATTTTGGCAGGGTTCAAGAAGCCAGCATCATCACCGACCAAAACACCACCTGGGAAGGTGAATTTCGGTAGTGAGTTTAGACCGCCTTTAGTCAATGCACGTGCGCCGTAAGAGATGCGTTTGCCGCCTTCTAGTACGTTTTTAATGACTGGATGCGTTTTCAAACGCTGCATCTCATCAAATGGCGACATATATGGGTTGTGATAAGACAAATCAGCGACAAGACCAAAGCTGACTTGGTTGTTTTCATCAAAGTACAACCACCAGCCACCAGTAGAACCCGTTTCGGTTAATGGCCAACCAAGACCGTGCATCACTACACCTTGCTCATGTTTTTCAGGCACAACGTCCCACAGCTCTTTTAAGCCAAGACCGTAATGCTGAGGATCTGAGTCTTTATCAAGATCAAAACGGCTGATCAAGCGTTTGCCTAGGTGACCGCGGCTACCTTCAGCAAAGATAGTATATTTGGCAAGCAGCTCGTAACCAGGCTCAAAGCTTGGCTTGGCTTCGCCATTAGCAGCCACGCCCATATCACCCGTTAAGACACCGCGTACAGAGCCATCGTCATTATATAAGATGTCATCGGCAGGGAAGCCTGGGAACATCATAACTTCTAGCTCTTCTGCTTGTACGGCTAACCAACGAACCACATTACCCAAGGAGACAATATAGTTGCCGTCATTGTGCATCGGCCCTGGAATCAGAGAGTCAGGCACTTTAGTAGAGCGTGTGGCTGAGTTTAGATAGTAGAAGCGATCTTCGGTCGCTGGCACGTTAAGCGGTGCGCCTTTTTCTTTCCAGTCTGGAATTAGCTCGTTCAAAGCACGTGGTTCGATGACAGCACCAGATAAGGTATGCGCGCCAAATTCAGAGCCTTTTTCGACCACACAAACCATAAACTCATCATTACCAGCTGCAATAGCAAGTTGGCGTAGACGAATAGCAGCAGAGAGACCAGCAGGTCCGCCACCAACGATGATGACATCGAACTCCATTGATTCACGTTCGATTTCAGGCTCTGCCGCCACAGGTTCTACGACTGGCTCTGGTGCTTTTTCGATAACAACTTCTTCAGCAAGTTGCTCTTCCACCGCGACTTCTCCGATTGGCACTTCTTCGACTGCCACTTCTTGTGTTGCAACTTCTGGCTCTGCTTTGTTCAGATTTGCTGTTTCTGGCTTATCAGTGTTCACAGTATTACCGTCGATGACTGCTTCTTGATTGTTTGGCTCTTGCATACCTACTCCTAAACTTTTAGTGGCTTATCTCAGGGCATCATTAGCTTAACAATTGAATAATAGAGTTGCGGCGCTAACGTTACTCAGACATATGGCTGCCCGATAAAAACTGTCTTTGCGGCATCAATTGATCACGCTGCTATTGAGATCAATTTATTTAAAGATATCAACACATAACGTAAAATGTGTCATTAACACAATAGCCACTTGATCGTTTTTATAAAAATAAAAAATCGTTACTCATTATAAAAGAAAAGTCCTATAAACACGATACGCATTTATGAGTATAGGTGTTAAGGTAATATCGAGTTAATGAGTGGTTTATGATGACATGGTCTCATCATACCCGAAACTAAAATTTATAGTAATAATAGATTTGCCAAACTTTGAATACTAGGTAAAGGATTATACAATGAATAACGATAATAATAGTGCTGCTAGTAATCGTAAAAATAGCGCTGAAGTCAATAACGACGTGTCACCCGACCTAAATAATATGGATGCGCTTAGCCTATATTTGAAGTCTACTGCGGGGTCACGTAAGGGACGCGCGATACCACCACTAGAGAACTGGCATCCTGAAAATGTGGCCGATATGGATTTGGTCATAAAGGCAAATGGCGAGTGGTGGCATGAAGGTGGGGAAATGACTAGAGAGTCATTAGTCAGCTTGTTTGCGACTATATTATGGAAAGAAGAAAGTGAGGGTGTCACCGAGTACTTTTTGAAGACACCTGTGCAAAAAATCCGCATTCAAGTGGAGGATGCACCCCTCCTAATCAACGATGTCGGTATCGTTAATGAAGACAATAAAAGTTGGTTAGAGTTTACGACCACAACAGGCGATGTGGTGCGTTTAGATGATGAGCATCCAATCATATTAAAGGCGTATAATACTAAAGGTCATAATGCAATCGACCATGCAACGGCTGATGTAGATGCTGATAGTTATCAGGGGAAAACATCCGAAACGCAAATACGTCCTTATATGCCCGTTAGGAATGGTTTGACCGCACTGATCGGTCGTAACACTTTCTATCATTTGACAGAAATTGGTGAACTGAGAGAGCAAGATGGTAAGGTAATATTAACCTTACAAAGTGGTGGCAACTCATATCAACTATCGATGCCAGCCGATTAACAACACTGGTGAATTACGTTACACTTAATAGATAGAATGATTTTTATCAACTAAAGCACTGATAGCGGTATGATATAGTCGATTCAATTTAAAAGTAGTACAAGGCAACTGAGTGTAGATGTATATTTAATACTTCAATTGAGATTAACGCAGTAATACTTTTATAGTGGAATGACTATATTTAAGTCAATCCGCGATTGAATAAGTAGTATAAAGATGACGATATGTGTATAAAAATGGCAGTAACGTAATCATGGATATTGCCGCAAGTAATACCCCAAATATAATCAATGTACGCTCAGATGGCCTTAATAGTAACGGCTCTGAATGTATATCTAATGCTACTGTTATTAAAACTGGCATTAATACCACTGTGCATAATAGAAGTCGAAACGCGCCAATTGGACTGTTTGATTCTGGTCTCGGGGGACTGTCTGTCTATCTACATTTAGCGAAGCAATTACCTACTGAGCGTTATGTTTATTATGCTGATACGCTGAATGTTCCTTATGGTAATCGTGACAGTGCAGATATCGAAGCGCTAACGTTGACGGCAGTAGAGTGGTTGTATCAGCAAGGCTGTAAGCTTATCGTCATCGCGTGCAACAGTGCCTCAGCCTATGCATTGGAGACAGCACGACGTTATTATCCACAGTTACCTATCGTCGGTTTAGTCCCTGCATTGAAGCCAGCAGTGCTCGCGAGTAAAAGTGGTCGCGTTGCAGTATTGGCGACCAAAGCGACTTTGAATGGTACATTGCTGAATGACGTTATCAATAACGTCGCAAAACCTAACCGTGCGATAGTGACCAAGTATTTTGATCCACAATTGGTGCCTTGGGTAGAGGCTGGGATGCCAGAAGAGAGTGATACCGCAGTAGGTTTACGCCAGCAGCTACAAGTGTTTGCAAATGATGGTATTGACCAATTGGTACTAGGCTGTACGCATTATCCGTTTTTTAAAGCATTCTTATTAGATGAGATTGCTCAGCAGCAGTTATCGATGCAGGTGGTTGACTCTGGACAAGCAATCGCCGAGCGCGTCAAACAGCTATTGGTCATAAACCAGCTGTCGGCGTCAACTGAGAGTAAGTCAAATGGTCTAGCTGCCATTGGTGGCTCAGATATTAATCTGCGGTCGCCATTAGTTTTTTATGCGACCAAATATGATGACAAACTGGATGTTTTGATCACGCGGTTGCTTGGCAGCGAAGTCGTATTACAATATTATGCTAAGTAAGGGCGACTGATACTGCTTATATAAGGCCCATAATCATACTTATATCGCTAAAATAAATTGAGCCCAATTTTTATAAGACTGTGCTAGGCTGTGCAAAACAAATTATTTGTGCTCTCTTTTATATCATATTCTTTTATATCATATTCTTTTATATCATGACCTGATTTTAGAGGTGATTGTGCCAAACCGTCGCTACCATATTCATATCATATGCGCTGATAATGACCAGTTACTGGTCTTAGACAGCTTAGCGATATTTTTTCAGCCGTTTGCATTTTTGACCTATGATGTGTCGAGCCAATTGCCGACAGCCTCTTTATATGGTCGACAATGTATCGATTCCTGTGACTATGTGGCGATGATCATTGGAGACAGCTACGGTACGGTACAAAGAACCGGTGTCAGTCAAATGCATTTGAGCTATTTGAATGCTAAAGCCAAAAGCAAACCCTTATTTGTGTTAGTCAAAAACCATTCTCAAGATGCGCTTATCAGCCGCCAACTACAAGAGTTCATTAAGTTGGTGACTAGGCAAGACAATCAATTATATTATTATGATACAGAAGCTGATATCGAAAAACTGATCGCAGAAGCTTACGACAATATCATGGTCGATCATAAGGTGACTGGTGGCTGGGTAAGAGCTAATGAGGAAACCATCAAATTCAGCAATCAATCAGTGGCTGAAAGATTTGCGGATATATTATCTATCAATAAAACTGTTAAGAAAGACAGTCCTGTCGATGAAGCCTTTGCGGCGGATAGCGTGAGCCAACCGATTGTATTGACAGAAGCAATAGAGGTTCAGTATAGCGCCCAAGCTTATGAGGGTGGTAATTTAACAGATGTGACCAGACCGCTTGAATTAAAATGGGAGGAGATACTAGTTTCATTGATGAAGATTCCATCGACTTTTTCGAGCTATGGCCTGCAAAACACCATGAATCGCCTCATAGCATCAAAGGCTGAGCAAGATGTCAAACAAGATATGCCCAATGTTCATGCTGTTTCGCGCTGCCAAATTTCTCAAGATGATTTAAATAAATTGCAGCGTCAACTGGTTGGTGCCAACTGGATACAGCTAACCACATACGGTACTCGAGCTTCGCAAGAGCTTTGGAAATTGACCTTTTATGCAAAGAATCTGTGGAAAAACTCGAATTCTCAGCCGCAATGATAAATATACCTTTTTAGTAGCAATTATTATTAGTACTTCTTAGTAGTATCCATATCTCCTCGATTCTAAAATATTCATCATGATAGATATTGTCAGTAATGTGTGTGATTCTATGAATACGTTTTGTAATACAAAGCATACGAGCCAATGGTTGTGAATCCGTTCAAGACTGGTGATAATAAGACTAGTTAGATGTTTATGATGAACACATCGCTTATATTAAAATTAAAAACATATAAAACGTACAATAATATTGACCCATTAAGGAGAGCATATAATGAGTAACGATAAACGTGATGAACTAAGAAATGAATTAGATGGTTTAGAAAAAACGATGCATGACTCTGAACAGTTTCATACATTAGAAGAGCAGGTAGCAGATATGAAACGCCGTGGTATCGATCCAAGCCAAGCTTATAAAGATTTGGATAGAAAAGAACAAGACGAAGATTGGGGCGATGCAACTTGGAAAGAGAATGGCAAGTGGGAAACAAAAACGCCTGCTGATTTAGATGACAAAGCGCGTGAAAACTGGGATGGTGATAACGGCAAGCCGAATCCACCACCTATCGTTTAAGTTGTTATTCTAGTCTTCAAAAAATATGACTTTTTGAAAAAACATAAAAAGGCCACGCTAATAATAGCGTGGCCTTTTTGTGTGCTCAAGATAAGATTATTTAACCCTACGAACCTTCGTCAACACGGACGAGCTTTACGACACCATTAACATCAGTAACGCGGCGATAGCGTGTGTTGCCAGATGTTGATGGTTGAGTAGTAGGCTGCGTTGAGTAGGTATTAGGCGTCGTTGTTTGCTGTTGAATCAGCTGTCCCATACGATCAGCAGGGGCAGGGTTTAAAGGTCTGCTATTTGAAGGTTGGCCATACTGAGTTTGATTGGGCGCTGCATTACCAACGATTGCGCGATAGAATTTTTGCCCTGCACGACCATCTGCTGGAAAAATACCTTTGCTCGTCTGATACTGTTGAATAGCGGTACGGGTATTGTCTCCGATGATGCCATCAACACCACCAATATCATAACCAGCATTTAATAGTGCTTGTTGAATGTCTTTTGCTTGTTGGCGGCTGATACCTGGGTCATCCGTTGGCCAAGCTGTGGCAAAGTCGGTTTTGCTACTGTCTTCGCGGGTGATGAGGTCTGCTAAATGAGCGATCGCCAATGCGTAGTTTTCTGATGCATTGTATGAATAAAATGTGTCGAAGTTTTTACCAACTAAAAATGCAGGACCTTCAATACCAGCAGGTAATAATAATCCTGCGCTGCTTAAATCAGACGGTAGAGAGCCACCATTCGCGAGTGTTAGACCTTGACCACGCCAGTGACTAATAGACTTTTTGTTTTTACGGTCAGACGCTGCCCAATAGCCATCAGGCAGTTTGACTTCATAACCCCAAGGCTCGCCTGAGCGGTAGCCGCGCTTACTCAAAAAGTTGGCAGTGGAGGCTAGTGCGTCAGGAACATTGTTAACTAAGTCACGGCGTCCGTCACCATCAAAATCAACGGCCAACTCTAAGAACGTGCTTGGCATAAACTGTGTCTGCCCAAAAGCACCTGCCCAAGAGCCGGTCATATCACTCGGTGCAATATCGCCATTTTGGACGATTTTTAGAGCGTTGGCATACTCGCCTTGAAAGTAGCTCTGGCGACGATCAAAGCATGACAGTGTCGCTAAAGACTCAAATAAGGGCTTCTTACCTAACGTCTGACCAAAGTTTGATTCTACGCCCCAAACGCCAAGTACATGCTCAGCTTTTACGCCATAACGTGACTCTATTTGACGTAGTGTATCGCTCCATTGGCGTTTGGCACGGATACCATCTTCTACGCGCTCTTTGTCTACTAGCGCTGAGAGATAATCCCACACGTCTTTTTGAAATTCAGGCTGATAGTTAAGAGACTGAATCACACTAGGATCAGGCTGAGTAGGACGGTAGTTGTTAAAGGTGAAACTGTCCACGTCGCGGAATTTGCTAGAGTTTTTTAGACCATCTAAACATTGTTGGAATTCAGCATTGGATAAATTAGGTGCATCTGGTCTGGCAGCTTGGGCAGTGCTAGCAAAACTCAGCCCAACAGCGATGCTAAGCAGCGATAAAGTAGAAAACGGAGTCAAACGCATGAAAATATCCTGTAAATATCGAAACGGTCGTTGAGAAGTAAAACAAAGTAGATAAAAGCAGTATTGACCTAGAGTAACCAATCTAAACAGTAAAGAAAAGGTATCGAAGGACTAAGATTGTGAATGGTTACTATAAATTGACGGTGGCGCAAGATTAGAAGAGGGTTTCTGATAAAAATTTTGAGATGAATAAAGTGATAAAGTCAGTACTGCTTCAGTCATTCATACTCTATTCAAACCTAGCTAATTCCCCAAAACCTTATCCAGCTCTTCAATAAAGCTATGAATACGTGCCGCATTTTTACCTAGGTCACTTTTGCCAATTCGTGATTTACTGCGGATATCAACCAAGCGTTCGCTATCGTTGTCAGTCACACGAATGATGACATCATCTTTAAAGCCAAACCAAGCAGTCGTCTCTGTCGCTTCAACGATGCCTTTATCTGCATCAGTATTAACAAGCTCCCAACCTAAATTCTCAACGGCTTGTCTGGATGCTTCAACCAATTCAGACTCAGATTGAGAGTAGGTCAATGTCTGTAGATCAGGATAGGCCGTGCGTTGTTGTTCAGCCGCTTCTGTACCTGCGTACTCTACTGGATTGGGTGCATCTGCACGTAGTGGCGCAATCGCGACAAACTCAGGTGGATTCATTAAATCAGTTGAAATGTCGTGAATCGGTGGTACGTTTTTGGCAGTAGTCATCATGCCGAGTGGAAGAGCGATAGCAATCGTAGAAAATATAACGGCTATTGCTGCGCTAGCTATGCTAACTGTCTTACGTTTAAATATAACTTGGATTACCAAGAGTACGAGCGCCGCGATACCAACAACCAGGCCAAATTTAAATCCTGTAAAGGCAGTGCCTAACTCTACAACCCCAAATCTATAAAGCGGTGCTGGCAGTGCAACCAGCAAAAATGCGATTAAACTTATGATACTGACTAAAACTTTCATGAGAACGCTCCGTTATTTTTAATAGCTGCTCAATCGCTGTGCTTAGCATTTTATTTGTTATTTAACAGCCAGACATGCTCTTTCACCGTTAAATCAGGTGTCGATCCTATAGAAGTAGGTTCGCCAGTCAGTTCGGTGATTTGATAATGCTGGCCATAATACTGTTGTACTTGTTCATCGTTAATTGAGAAGGGCGGCCCGTTTCTTTGACTCTGATCATAATTGAGCGTGATTAATAATTGCGGTGCACATCCTTTACCAGCAGTATCGCTAAGCTGCCGAACTTGCTCGCTATACTTCGCACGCATATCGGCTGGCAGGGCAATCAATGCAGCCTTGTCATATACGGCATCGATGTGGCCAATGTCTTTAGCTGTCAGTGCAAAAATATCAGCAACCCATAAAGTAATGGTTTGTCCCGACAACTGACCTCGATAATATTTGAGAGTAGGGCTATTTGTATACTTATGCACGGTGGGCACGATATTTTGTTCAGCAAAGAATTCTTGTACGGCTGTTTCTACTAATTCAACACCCACCACATCATAGCCTTGCGCTGCTAGCCATACCATATCTATCGACTTGCCGCATAAAGGTACAAAAATACAACCGCCTGCTGGTACGTTTAAATGGCTCATGTATTTTACTAATAATGGATTCACTGCAGACTGATTAAAACCGATGCGTTTTTCTTGCCAGCGTGTTTGCCAAAATTCATGGTTCATATGGTTATTCCTAAGATATCACTGTCATATATCATTGGTCACTATCATACCGCTAAATGCAATAAAAAAGCCAAGCGTATAAACCCTTGGCTTCTAAAGTAAATAGGACGACTTTCAGTGTTTAACTCACCATATACTGGCTGAATTCTTTACGTAATTTCGCAAGCTTTGGCGGAATTGCAAAGTTGCAATAGCCTTGTCCTGGGTTTCTATTAAAGAAGTCCTGATGTGCCTCTTCAGCTTTATAGAAATCAACGGCAGGATGTACTTCTGTGACCACGCTGACGCCCATATCGCGCAATTTATTAATGGTACGATCGACGGTTGGTTTTTGATCTGCGTCAGTGTAAAACACCACACTGCGGTATTGGCTACCGACATCATTACCTTGACGATCCATCGTAGTGGGATCATGAGTCGCAAAGAAAGCATCTAAGATGACCTCTAATGGCACGATAGTGTCATCAAACTCGACCTTAATCACTTCAACGTGTCCTGTGGTGCCGCTACAAACATCTTCGTAATTTGCAGATACGGCATCACCGCCCATATAGCCTGATACGACAGATTGCACGCCTTTCACTGATAAAAATACGGATTCGGTGCACCAAAAGCAACCGCCGCCTAATATGATGGTTTGCATAGTTTTTCCTATTATTATAGATATGAGTTAAGTGCTGTATTTGGTTGTGATGATTTCATTTTTCAATGTTTCTTTTTAATGTCTCACAGCCTTTAGCGCTACTTAATCAGCTTAGCAGGCGAGCCAAACGCGATAAGTAACAAACAGTAATGTTATAATGGGTTTTTGCTATAGGACATTCACCATAAACAAGTGACAGCGTTAACCTCGCATGCAATATTGCCGATACATCTGCACTCGGTTGCTTTGTACCTTTGTTAAATTGAATGAGCTATACGTTGCTTTGTCTCGCTTCATAATGACGAGCAACATCGCCAAATATTTCCTAATGTAAGTTCTATTATCCAAAAACGAGTCGCATCATGAGCCAATCCCAGCCTACTATCAAACATGACACCCTATTTACCACACCGCTGGATAAAGCGGCGCGCTTTTCTTTTGATGAGCAGGTGGTGGCTTGTTTCCCCGATATGATACGTCGCAGTGTGCCCGGTTATGGTCAGGTGCTCGCGATGCTACCTATCTTTGCCCGTCGACATTGTAAGTATCGTCAGCAAAGCGAGAATGGACAACGCGTCAGCCGTATTTATGATTTAGGTTGCTCACTGGGTGCTGCGAGCATGACATTGGCAGGTGAGTTCGAGCCACAAGATTTACAGATTAAGGCGATTGATATCTCACCGGCGATGACGACAGAGGCGACCACGTTACTGAATGAGAACTATCCTGAGCACGATATCGAAGTGATTACTGCAGACATTCGTGACGTGACGCTTGAGCCATGCGATATGGTGATTTTGAATTTAACGCTACAGTTTTTGCCAGCTGCCGATAGAGTGGCAGTATTAGAGAAGATTTATGCGGCATTAAGTGAAGGCGGCATATTGGTACTGACTGAAAAGACCCATGCATTTGATGAGCAGTATGATGCGTGGTTAGTTGAGCGTTATTACGACTTTAAGCGCGCCAACGGTTATACCGAAATGGAAATTAGCGGCAAGCGCAATGCGTTAGAGAACGTCCTTATCACCGATACTTTGGATGAGCATCATGCACGGTTAAGCGATGTTGGTTTTAAGCGTCATCTGACATGGTTTCAGTTTTTGAACTTTGTGTCTATTGTGGCGTTTAAATAGGATTTATTTTGAGAGCTAACAAGGTACCAATATGATTCCATCTATAGCTGAACAAAATATTCATCAAGTATTAACACAAAAAATGAGCATACAATCATTTGAGCAATGGTTGTATGAAGATGGTGTATTAGAGTCTAGCAACCCTGATTTGTATCTTGAACTAATTTCATTTGATTATAGTTCTGAAAATAGTTTTTATGATAGTTTTGCGAAATACGTCCATTTTTATAAATTTGAAGCTGACCGAATAACAGAATATCTACACTCAATTATCAATAAAGATGAAAGTTGTGGTAATGCGATTTGGGTGATGTACGAGTTATATTGTGACGGTTATGGGTTTCTCGGCAAGCTAGGAATTATATACGGGCTCTGCCTAGTAGACTACGAAACTTCGGAATCAAACCATAATATAGATAATATCTTAGATAAGTTGTATCCCGAGATTATTGATGATGCTAAAAATGTCTTAAATTGGTTAGAAGAGGGTAAAATTGTTTTCAAGAGTCAGGACAATGGCTATGGGGTTTTTGAATATGAAGACCTTCGTAGTGAAACGGAAATTTTGCAAGGAAATGCGTAGTTCACGACTTTCAAAAAACTTATATATCTAGACTCATCCTCTTCTTTCAACCCTTTTAATTTTATTCATTTAAATAACAATCAACACGGTAACCTGCTTTTATGCTCAACGACACTATCATCAATGCTGAACGCGAATTGTATTTAACCTTGCTAGAGCTGGCACAGCAGCAGCCGATCGCTTATGAGTGGCTTAAGCAATTACCAACATGGCTAAATGCTATCAAAGACAAAGCCAATTATGCGCACGCGCCTGCTTACCAAGCGTCAGTCGCTCGTTTGCCAACATTAACTGTCAATAATGTCGATCTAAACAGTGACACATTGACGATTGACGCGAGTCTTAATGAGTCTGAGCGTAAACAAGCAATGGCACTGTTAAAGCAGCTGATGCCATGGCGTAAAGGGCCATTTCAGATTGGCGGTCAAATCGGCAGTCAGATCGGTAATGATGAGTCAGGTATTAAGATTGATACTGAGTGGCACAGTGACTGGAAGTGGCAGCGAGTTGCGCCTCATTTGGGTGAGTTAAAAGGTCGCCGAGTATTAGATGTGGGTGGTGGCTCTGGTTATCACGGTTGGCGTATGGCAGGGGCAGGGGCGGATACGGTCATTATCATTGATCCGTCATGCTTATTTTATCATCAGTTTATGGCGATTCGTCATTTCGTTGGTGCGTCAGATGCTCATACTTATGCTCATGCTAAGGACAGGGGCCGCTACCGTACACATTACATCCCCGTACCGCTAGAAGCGCTACCTGCGCACAGTCAGTTGTTTGATACCGTATTTAGCATGGGTGTGCTTTATCATCGCCAGTCACCTTTTGAGCATTTACAGCAGCTCAGAGGACAGTTGGTCAAAGGCGGTGAGTTGGTGCTTGAGACATTGGTCATCGAAGGTGATGCCAATACCGTACTCGTACCGCATGACCGTTATGCGCAAATGAATAACGTGTACTTCTTACCGTCAGTGGCAGCATTAGTTGGCTGGTTAGAAAAAGCGGGATTCTCAGACGTACGCTGCGTCGATGTGGCAGTGACTTCAACAGAAGAGCAGCGCAAAACAGAATGGATGACTTATCATTCGTTAGCAGACTTCTTGGATCCTAATGACTCGACCAAAACCATGGAAGGATATTCTGCCCCGATGCGCGCGACATTAATTGCCAAAAGATAGTTTTTTAGGGTAGCAGGGCCACCGTCAGTCAATATAAATAGTCGCTATAACAGACCCTAACACAAGGATGAGAGATTATGAAAACAGTAATGGCTTTGATGACGATTGGTTTGTTTTCACTACCCGCTGTGGCATCAGATGCTTATGGCGATCCATTTGAAGGCTGGGGCTTTGTTAAAGATGATTGGCAAGTGGTTTGCGATAATACCTTAACTTGCCGCGCTGCGGGTTATGCAGATGATGACCAGTGGGACAGACCTATCTCTATTTTATTAACTGCGATACCAAAAGAGGCTTTGCCTACAGGACTGGTTCAGTTTTTACCAGAGGTCTCAGAAAAAAGCCAAAATAACGTTGCGCTGTGGCTGAATGGTAAAAACTATGGCCGCCTGCAACCAAGTTCGGATGGCGGTCTATATGATTTAACAGCTAAGCAAACTAATAGCTTGATCAACAGTGCTCGCCTGAATACTAAAATAGAGATAAAAGCGGGTGACGAAAGTTGGACGGTCAGTGATAAAGGCATGGGCGCTGTGCTGCTGAAGCTGGATGAGGTACAAGGAAGAGTGGGCACGCCAATAGCATTGGTGAGTAAAAATGCGCCCAGGTCTCAGGCACCTAAAGCTGATAAGCCAAAACCTGTGATTAAAAAAGCATTCGCTTATTCAGACAAAGACAATAAACAGTTAAATGCTTCAAGGTTAGCTTATTTTCAAAAGAATATTAGTCAGTGGGTAGGTGTTGGCTCTGAGAAGTTAATAGGCTCACAAGATGTGATGGAGGAGTGTGAGCTTATTGATCCTAATAGTGACGCGGCCATTAACTTTGCCAAATACGATGCTGAGTTATCTAATTGGGATTTTACTCCTATTGATGCCAATCATACGCTTGCCAGTCACGTGTGCTGGCGCGGCGCTTACAATGCAGGCTATGGTTATTGGCTCATAGATCACAAACGTCCTCACCATCCCCGACTGATTACGACAGCAGGTAATAATTATTTTGAAGGTGAAATATCTGCCACTCACAAAGACCGAGGCATTGGTGATTGCTGGAGTTCTGAATCTTGGTCTTGGGATGGTAAAAAGTTTGTAAGGTCTGGACAGTTCACCACAGGAATGTGTCGAGGCTTTGCGGGTGGTGCATGGGATTTACCAAGCTACGTCAGTGAAGTCATAGAAAGTGATTAACGTTGATTAGATTAACCACTTTTTAAAGGCAACTTCCATTAGTATCTTAAGGATAAAGCCAATCGAACCTGCGCCCAATGCTAAAAATATCCAGAATGTACCAGCGCGTCCAGCTTCAGACGTTTTAGAGATATCCCACATAATAAAAAACAAGAAAGCGATGAATATCGGCAATAATACGTACAGTCCCCAACTGGTGACGGTACTGGCAGCAATAGCAAACATGGCATGATCCTATAAGAAAATAGTAACGCGTCTTCTATATCTGAGAAGAGTCGTACAAACCATTATTATAACGTGGAAGCAGGCAGGTATAAACGACTGCCCAGTATCGAGCAACAGTAACGCTACAATCAATAGGGCTAATGTCTATTGAATAGCTGCTTTAAGTAGCCACTTTTATCATGAGTTATAGGCAGTAAGTACGTAAAATAAGCCTTCCATCTATCTCAACTATTAGAGTTGACTGTCTTAACCGTAAGATTTTAGTACTAATTTCGGCGCAAATGGTGCAATAAAGCGTAAAGATTGTTATATTTACAGGTTACTTATCTTTTTGTATTATTTTATCCCCTGCAATGTCGGTCGCTATTATAATAAGCAGTTATCGGCTGCTTGCACTCGTCACATTTTCACATCGTTTTTGTTGTTTATTTAATTGAGTTCAAATCCCTATGTCACAAGCCCAAATTGATACACTTGCATCACTATTCAACGATGCTATTCATACCTTACAAGCCGACGGTACACTACCTGCTGACTGGCAGAATAACAGCCAAATCACCCGTACTAAAGACCTTAGTCATGGTGATTTTGCCAGTAACATCGCGCTTACTGCTGCCAAAGCTGCTAAGGCCAATCCACGCCAGCTTGCCGAACAAATCGTCAATGCGCTACCTGAAAATCAAGATATCCGCCAAGTAGAAATCGCAGGGCCAGGGTTTATCAATGTCTTTTTAAACGCTGAAGCCAAATTTGCGGTATTGGACGATATCTTTAGCTTACAAGACCGTTTTGGTTTAAGTGATCAGTTCGAAGGGCAAAAAATCCAAGTTGAGTTTGTCTCTGCCAATCCAACGTCTAGTTTGCATGTCGGTCACGGGCGCGGTGCTGCATTTGGCATGAGCGTGTCAAACCTACTAGAAGCGATTGGTTATGACGTCACGCGTGAATATTATGTCAACGACGCTGGTCGTCAAATGGACATTCTAGCGACCAGTACGTATTTGCGTTATTTAGAAACCAATGGCGAGCAAGTGACGTTTCCCGTCAATGCCTACCAAGGCGACTATGTCAGTGATATTGCCCAGACTTTAAAGACGCAACATGCTGATAACTATGTGCATAGCTTTGCAGACATTGCCAAAGACGTGCCTGCCGATGCTCAGTTTGAGATAAATGCAGACGGCGAAAAAGTTCTATTATCAGGTGATAAAGAAGCGCATATTGATGGTTTGATTGCCAATAGCAAAGCATTGCTTGGTGAAGGCTATGAGCTGTTTTTAAATGCAGCATTAAGCAGTATTTTGGCTGATATCAAAGACGATTTAAATGACTTTGGTGTTAGCTATGAGTGCTGGTTCAGTGAGCGCTCTATCGATAGCGAGATTGAGCCAGTTCTACAGATATTAGATGACAAAGGTTACTTGTACGAAAAAGATGGCAATATCTGGTTTAAATCGACTGATTTTGGTGATGAAAAAGACCGTGTGGTACGCCGTGCTAATGGTCAGTCAACTTATTTTGCTTCTGATATTGCGTATCATAAAAACAAATTCGATCGTGGTTTTGACAAAGTCATTAACGTTTGGGGCGCCGACCACCATGGTTATGTACCGCGTGTAAAAGCAGCGTTAACAGCACTTGGTATCGATGCAGAACGTTTAGACGTGGTACTCGTACAGTTTGTCGCATTATGGCGTGGCAGTGAAAAAGTACAAATGTCATCGCGTTCAGGTCAGTTCGTCACGTTGCGCGAGCTGCGTGCAGAAGTCGGCAATGACGCAGCACGCTTTTACTATGTCGCGCGTAAGCCTGAAGTGCATGTTGATTTTGATTTAGAGCTTGCCAAGTCGCAAAGCAAAGACAATCAAGTATATTACATTCAATATGCGCATGCGCGTGTATGCCGTGTACTAGAAAAACTGGCAACCTATGATTTAACTGTAGATGATGCTGTTGGCTTAGCGCATCAGAATCTGCTCAGCGCACCTAATGAAGACGAGCTGATTAAACTACTAGCAGGATATCCAGCGACACTATTACGTGCAGCGACAGGTTATGAGCCGCATGTATTGACCAACTACCTAAAAGAGTTGGCAGCGCTGTTTCATGGTTGGTATGACAGCAACCGTATTTTGCCAGTGAGCTTGACCTCAGGTGAGACACCTAGTCAAGAAGAGATGGATTTGATGCAAGCACGTCTGCGTTTATCTAAAGCAGTGCGACAGGTATTGTCCAATGGGCTTGGTTTGTTAGGATTGTCTGCACCGTCTAGCATGTAGTCGCTTGCTAATAAGTAGTCAGCTTCTAACATGCAGTAACTCTATAATATGTAGTATTATGAGTATAGACGATTGATAGCAATAATTTGATAATGATAGATAGATTCAGTAGGGAGAACCAGATCCATGCTAGCCAAAAAACCTAAAGGTGCGACTGAAAAGCGCAAAACAAGTAGCGTATCAGGCTTGTTATGGATGTTTGTCGGAGCAGTGCTGACATTGATGATCGGGGTATTTATATACCTCTCACCATTATTTAACTTCAGTCCTGCTGATAGCAGTGCCGACAATGATCCTGATCGTCAGGTGCAGCCGCGAGTCGAGACTGATACCGATAATGGCGATTATGAGTTTTATGATATTTTACCCAATCAAGAGATGGCGACCATCCCTGATGAAGATTTTGGTGAAATAAACAATGATCGCATCGGTGGTATCGAGGCCTTTGAGCCTGATATCGTGGTCACTCAGCCAAATGATGCTTCAGCGACTAGCAACGAAGATACAGGCAATTTTGGCATTACTGAAAACACCGTGATCGAACCTAGCCGCGGCAACGCTGCGAGTGATGATATCGTGATCGTTGAAGAAGATGCGACCTATGATGGCTCAGCACCGACCAATAGCACCAGTAGTGCAAACAATCGCGCAAGTGGAGCAGGTACTGCCAGTGTTCAGGCTGCCAAGCCTGCTGCGACTTATATTTTGCAGATAAACAGTTTTGGTGATGCAGATGAAGCAGATCGTCGCCGTGCACAGGTATTGATGGCTGGTGTCGATGCTAGAGTTGCCAAAAATACAACGGGTAATGGTGAGCCTATCTATCAAGTAATCTCACGGCCGATGAGTAATCGTCAGGCAGTGACGACTGCTCAGCAGCGCTTACAGAATAATGGTATTGACTCCATCATCGTTGAGCAGCGCCGTTAGATTGAGTTGCTGTATTAGTTTTAATGGTTTATTGATAAAAAAAGCGTCGTAATGACGCTTTTTTTGTCTCTTATTTTTAGTAACGCTATTTTACCTTGTGTTTTTATTATATCTTATCATTACTTCCTCAACGAGTATGGCTATGACTGTATCTGACTCAACACCTGCATCTACTGGCGTCATTAAACCTTTTTTTCAGAAGTATTTTATCGATGCTTTTACTGGTATGGCTCTAGGTCTCTTTGTCACATTGATAGCGGGTCTTATCATTTCACAAATTGGTGGCTGGTTAGATTTACCTGCATTAGTTGCCGTCGGTAAGCTAGCATCAATATTGATGGGGGCGGGTATCGGCGTAGGCATTGCCTACTATCTTAAAGCGCCAACGCTTGTCATGCTAAGTTGCTTGGTAGCAGGTATGCTAGGCGCACATTCTGAAGCTTTGATGGCAGGCGCGCTTTTTACCCCGCAAGAAGGCGGACCTGCGACATTTGTAGCGTTACCTGGCAATCCGATAGGAGCATATTTGACGTCGGTATTCGCTTATCGCGCTGGTACTTGGGTCGCTGGCAAGACCAAGCTCGATATTTTGTTAATCCCTTTATTGGTCTGTGCCGTCGCATTAGCCGTTTGTGCGCTACTGAATCCACCTATCGTTGCTGCGGTCGCTGCGATTGGTCAAGGCATCCAAGCAGCCACTGAGTTGCAGCCTCTATTAATGGGCGTTGTCATCGCCGTCGTGGTCGGTATCTTGCTGACAATGCCCACTTCAAGTGCAGCTATTTGTATTGCTATTGGGCTTGGCGGTGTGGCTGGCGGTGCGGCAGTAGTTGGCTGTGCAGCACATATGATTGGCTTTGCGGTTGCCAGTTACAAAGACAACGGTGTAAGTGGCGTGATATCTCAGGGGTTGGGCACTAGTATGCTACAAATCCCTAATGTCCTAAAAAAGCCGTTGATTCTACTGCCTGCTGTTATCGCGAGCGCTATCGTTGGCCCTATCGCAACCGTCGGGTTCGGGCTTGCCTGTACTGCTACAGGGGCAGGTATGGGCACAGCAGGTTTGGTTGGTGTGTTTGGCGTCATTGAAGCATCACAAGAAATCATGAGTACGGGTCAATTGTGGACAGCAATTATTTTATTGATGTTTGTATTACCTGCTGTCATTGCTGGCATGGTTGCTTACATGATGCGCCGTATGGGTTGGTTGTTAGATGGTGATATGAAATTGCCGTAATGGTATTTTTAGAAGTTAAGATTAGCCACGTTAAAACCGTTTAGAAATGTGATTAGAGCTGCTACTGATTAAGTTTGATAAATGCCACCCTCATTTCGAAGTATATTGCGTTGTAGTAAACATAAAAAAAGCGTCTCGCAAAATTTGCCAGACGCTTTTTTGTTGTAATCACTTATTAATCATAATTAGTGATGTTAACTCAATGACACCTTAAGAGATTTCAGGCGTTTTACCTTCATTGATGACGTCTGCATCAACCATGACGGTCTTTGCATTTTCCATAGAAGGTAGCTCATACATGGTTTCAAGCAATGCGTTCTCTACGATAGAACGTAGACCACGGGCACCAGTTTTACGCTCCATGGCTTTTTTGGCGATGGCATCTAGTGCTTCTTGCGTAAAGTTAATCTCAGCACCTTCCATATCGAACAAGTACTTGTACTGTTTTACCAGTGCGTTCTTAGGTTCAGTTAGGATTTGTACCAATGCTTCTTCATCAAGCTCTTGTAGTGCAGCAAGTACAGGTAGACGACCAATCAGCTCAGGGATAAGACCAAATTTGATCAAATCTTCTGGCTCAACTTGCTGTAACAAATCTGAGCTACGACGACTATCGTCTTTTGAGCTGACATCGGCGTTGAAACCAATACCGCCCTTTTCAGTACGCTGCTGAATGACCGCATCAAGACCAGCAAATGCACCACCAACGATGATAAGAATATTGCTGGTATCGACTTGAATCAGTTCTTGTTGTGGATGCTTACGACCACCGTGTGGAGGGATAGCAGCCACAGTACCTTCGATTAGCTTAAGCAACGCTTGCTGTACGCCTTCACCTGATACATCACGAGTGATAGATGGGTTGTCGCCTTTTTTACTGATTTTATCGATTTCATCAATATAGATGATACCTTGCTCAGCTTTTGCCACATCATAGTCAGACGCTTGAAGTAGCTTTTGTACGATGTTTTCAACGTCTTCGCCGACATAACCTGCTTCAGTCAAAGTAGTGGCATCAGCCATAGCAAAAGGCACATCAAGCAGACGTGCTAAGGTTTGCGCCAGTAATGTCTTACCTGAGCCTGTTGGGCCTATGAGCAAGATGTTACTTTTCGCCAGTTCAACCATGGCATCATCAGCACCAATCTTAGATTTTTTGCTGTCATTGGCCAGTGTTTGGCTAACTTTTAGACGCTTATAATGGTTATAAACGGCAACTGCCAATGCTTTCTTAGCAGCGTCTTGACCGATGACATATTCATCAAGCTTGGCACGTAACTCTTTAGGCGTTGGTAGCTTTTTATTGACCCAAGAGGTATCGATTTCGCTGTCATCATCGCCATCTTCGGCACTGTCAGCGATTAGATCGGTACATAGCTCAATGCATTCATTACAGATATTGGCATCATCAGCGGCAATCAGCTGCTGCACATCGCTTTTGGCTTTGCCACAAAACGAGCACTGCGGGGTATTGTCTTCTGCCATAAAAGGCGCTCCTAAAATTTCAAAACTTACAAATATTTTGATTGTTTGCATCAATGCCAAAATGCATCGCGCTCAGGCAGTTGATGCTTATCAAGGCTGTTATATGCTAATTATAAAGAAGTAGGGCGGCGCTCTAATACTTCGTCAACCAAACCGTATTCTTTTGCTTCGTCTGCATCCAACCAATAATCACGCTCAACATCTTTTTCGATTTTTTCTACTGGTTGACCAGTACGCTCAGCTAATATCTTGTTCAAACGTGCACGAGTTTTTAAGATTTCACGAGCATTAATTTCGATATCTGTTGCTTGACCTTGCGCACCACCTGAAGGCTGGTGAATCATCACACGAGCATTCGCAAGTGAATAACGCTTGCCTTTTTGGCCAGCTGCCAACAAGAATGAACCCATGCTGTAAGCACCGCCCATACAGATGGTTGATACTTCAGGCTTGATGAAATTCATCGTGTCAAAAATAGCCAAACCAGCACTCACTGAACCGCCTGGTGAGTTGATATATAGATGGATATCTTTGTCAGGGTTTTCAGCTTCTAAGAATAGTAACTGTGCGACGATGAGATTGGCCATATTGTCTTCGACTTGACCAGTCAAAAAGATAACGCGCTCACGTAATAGACGTGAAAAAATATCAAACGAGCGTTCACCGCGTGATGATTGTTCAACCACCATAGGCACTAATGCAGCTTGAGGTGCACTTTGGGTATATTGCATGTCGTTGTGCGCACTCATCAGCATATCAAAATGCGGGTTGGCAGTGATGCGATCATAATCTGTCATAAAGATGTCCTGTTTATAAGTACATAAAATAAAGGGATTGGGATTAGCGAACGGTTAAGATTTTATGGGTGCTTATCATGATAAATACTACCGCTTGTTGTTAACACTAACTAGATGCAATGCTACGATCTAGATGTCGCTAAAAATAATTGAGCTAATGGTAACTTTTTTATCGGGGCAATAGTAACTTTTTAATGTGAAAAATAATAAATGACTCCCTATTAATAAGGTGTTTGTATACATTTATCAAGGGGCTTGCCTATAAACCCTCCATAAAGATAGCAGACAGGCTACCTCTGTATGGAGTACAGGTGACTCATTATTTATGAATATGGTGCTACATTAAAAAGAAATATGATGATAAAAAGTGGTGCATTTGTGATAGCAAATTGTACAATTTTGGTGCAAATTAGCGCATGCTAAGAAAATAAAAATAGTTGATATCTATTTGACGCGTCGTGTTGACGCGTCGTGAAAACGAGGTGGCCGATATGACTAAAAAATTCAGTGATCAAAAATCAAGCAATATCATTCATTTGCATAGTATGGATAGCTTACTCTGATAGCCAGTGTCAGTAAGTTGGCATAATGATTGTATATATAGGATGACGTTGTTTGATGTAGTCAGCTGCATAAGTTTTTTCATTGTCACTTTTGACATCGTCACTTTCTCTAATTCTTTATATAAATTACCTATATAGTCGATTTAATTTAAAAGTAGTACAGCGCAACCGAGTGTAGATGTATATCTAATACTTCAATCGAGGTTAACGCAGTAACACTTTATAGTGGAATGACTATACCACCGGGTTTTGTATGATCGGCTTAATGCTTGACCTCTCAGTATCACAATGGTGTGTTATATTTAACGTTCAATACGCCCTAACTAGTAGATGAGTATATGAAATGAGCTGGGCCTCTTCTTTAGCTTTAGATTTTGACGCCGTAAAACGCACGAATACTATCAAAGGTATAGCCACGGCTGAGTCAAAAACTCGGCTTTATCATCGTAAGCATACGGGCGCTTTGATGGTACAGCGTCCTTTATACCCTGAGCCGCGTGTGCAGCAGGGTATTTGTCATATATTGATGCTATATCCGCCAGCAGGTATTGCTGGTGGTGATACATTGACTATGGATCTGCGTTTAGATAGTGAGAGTCACGCTGTTATTACGACACCAGGGGCAGGTAAATGGTATGGCAAAGACAGTGTCAGCCAAAAAAGCAAAACCTCGCATCGACAGTCGCCCACGCAGAGCGCTTTTGATAAAACCATGCCAGGAGGTCAGGGCAGCGTGCGTAGTGATGATACTGACCAAGAAATTGTGGTACCAAACGACATGGCTGAATACGCTAGCCAAAAGGTATACGCCACATTAGATACAGATGCTCGCCTAGAATGGTTGCCGCAAGAGAGCATTATTTATAACGAAGCCAATATGCATGCGACGAGTCGTTTTGAACTAAAAGATTCGTCCAGTCTCATGACATGGGAGATTGGTGTCTTTGGGCGGCAGGCCTATGATGAGCAGTTTTTGCAAGGGTATTACCATACAGGGCTGAATATCTACCGAGAAGGTAATGTCATCGTTGCCGAACGTGTGGCACAGTCAGCACAAAGCCGCTGGTTTACATCGCATTTAGGGCTAGCAGGGCAGCATATCTACGGGTCGTTTTGGGCAGTGCCAAATTTAAGTGACGTACATCAAAAGCCTTTATTATCATCGTCAAAAGCACGAGAAACGACGGAGACGGCGCAAGCGACGACCAAGCAAGCATTAACCCGTTATTTGGACAGTACGATACTGACTTTACGGCAAGCAATCGCTGAGGCGGATCTACCAGTCTATTGCACTCATAATTATCAAGCGATTAATATCCGCTATATTGGCTCAGATGTGCGTGGCTGTTTTGAGGCGTTTTATCAGCTTAGAGAAGTATTGCGTGAGCACTGGTGGCAACTTGAGCCATGTCGTCCACGGATTTGGGACACGTGATTTTTGATTAGATACTACTTAATTTGTTATGACATTAATCTGATAAAAAAGACACAACCGCTATTTTGGTTAAGGTGTTAAACGTTTGAACTACACTAATCTGTGACACAGAACATTATAAATACAATAAGGAAGCTCCATGCATTTGACCCCGACAGAAAAAGACAAGCTCATGCTATTCACGGCTGGCATGGTGGCTGAACGCCGTAAAAACCGAGGTGTTAAGCTTAACTATCCCGAAGCCATTGCTTATATCAGCATGCTACTGATGGAAGGCGCGAGAGATGGCAAAAGAGTGGCCGAATTAATGAGTGAAGGTGCCACCTATCTGTCGACTGATGATGTGATGGATGGTGTGGCAGAGATGGTAGATGAAGTGCAAATCGAGGCGACGTTCCCTGATGGTACCAAACTAGTCACGGTGCATAATCCAATCGTTTAACACTGTTATAGCACTGAAATGATAACTATAAAATAAGGCGACTCTTATGCAAGCAGGCGAATACCATATTCAAGATGGCGATATCATCTTAAACCAAGGACGACAGGTACAGACCATTAGTGTTAGCAATACTGGTGATAGACCTATTCAAATCGGCTCGCATTATCACTTTTACGAAGTCAACGATGCCTTGAGTTTCGAGAGAGAGCAGACGCGTGGTTATCGCCTGAATATTATCCCTGGTACGGCGGTACGCTTTGAGCCAGGACAATCACGTGAAGTGGAACTGGTCGCTTATGCTGGCAAGCAGGAAGTCTATGGTTTTGCAGGGCGAGTGATGGGTGCCGCTAGCTCAGACACAGCATTAGACAATACTGATAATAAAAATCCGCCAGTTACCTCGCAGAAGAAAGTCAGTCGGCATATTTATGCTGAGCATTTTGGCCCGACGACAGGTGACAAGGTTCGCCTAGCCGACACTGAATTGTGGCTACAGGTTGAGGCTGACTTAACGAGCCAATTGAGTACTGATACCGATCAAGTAGAGACATTAGAGAATGGTGCGCGTGCTAGCAAACCTACCGAGATAAAAGGTGAAGAAGTTAAGTTTGGTGGCGGTAAAGTCATCCGTGATGGTATGGGTCAAGGGCAACTACTGGGTGCCGACGTTGCCGATACAGTCATTACCAATGCCCTAGTCATGGATTATACGGGCATCTACAAAGCAGATATCGGTATCAAAGACGGTCGCATTAGTGGCATTGGTAAAGCGGGCAACCCTGATATACAACCTGCCATCAATATTGCGATTGGTGGTGCTACCGAAATCATTTCTGGCGAAGGCAAAATCCTGACGGCAGGCGGGGTCGATAGTCATATTCACTTTATCGCACCCCAGCAGTGTGAGACGGCGCTTATGTCAGGCGTGACCACGATGCTTGGTGGCGGTACAGGGCCTGCACAAGGAACGCTCGCGACTACCTGTACACCAGGGGCATATCATATTGCCTCAATGCTAAAGTCTACCGATAGTATTCCCATGAATATCGGATTACTGGGCAAAGGAAATGTGAGTGTACCAGCTCCCATTGCTGAACAAATCGAAGCGGGTGCTGTAGGGCTAAAGCTACATGAAGATTGGGGCACAACCCCGCAAGCCATTGATAACTGTTTGAGTGTTGCTGAAGAGTATGATGTGCAAGTGGCGATCCATACCGATACCTTAAATGAAAGTGGTTATCTTGAAAGTACGTTAGCAGCGTTCAAGAATCGCTGTATCCATACTTTTCATACTGAAGGGGCAGGTGGTGGACATGCCCCTGATATTCTTAAGGCTATTGGCGAGTCGCATGTTTTACCATCATCTACCAATCCAACGCGCCCATATACCGTTAACACCATTGATGAGCATCTCGATATGCTGATGGTCTGTCATCATTTGAGCCCTGCTATCGCTGAAGATGTGGCCTTCGCTGAAAGTCGTATTCGCCAAGAAACCATTGCTGCAGAAGATATCTTGCATGATTTGGGCGCGATTTCGATGATGAGTAGTGACTCGCAAGCGATGGGTCGGGTAGGTGAAGTGGTTATTCGCACGTGGCAGACTGCGCATAAAATGAAAGTCCAACGCGGCCATCTTGCACCAGATGCAACAGCGACCATAGAAGATGAGCAACAGTACATTACGCTGACCGACTACGATAATAGTGAGGATAATGATAATTTCCGTATCAAACGTTATATCGCAAAATACACCATCAATCCTGCGATTACCCATGGTATCAGCGATATGGTTGGTTCAATTGAAATAGGTAAATGGGCAGATATGGTGTTGTGGTCGCCCAAATTTTTTGGCGTAAAGCCTGAATGTATTATCAAAGGCGGACTCATCGCTGCTGTGCCGATGGGCGATATTAATGCCTCTATTCCTACTCCGCAGCCCGTGCATTATCGTCCTATGTTTGCCACGTATCCAAAATCAATTGCTCAAACCAGCATTACCTTTATGTCGCAGGCTGCTATCGATAAACAAGTGGATAAGCAGCTCGGATTGACCAAAGTTATCGAGCCAGTACATGGCATTCGTCATATCCGCAAAAGTGATATGCGCTTCAATAGCTACTGTCCTGATATGGATATCAATCCTGAGACTTATGAAGTGCGTGCCGATGGCGAGATGCTAACCTGCGAGCCTGTCGATGTATTGCCCATGGCGCAGCGTTACTTTTTATTCTAAGTATTTTTTATGCTAAACACTTTGTTATTCCAAGATTTTATTATTCTAAGATTTTGAGTTTTACGTCCTAATAGTTTGAGCAACAACAGCCAGAGTATAATAATGATGAAGATATTCAATACCCGTTTAAATGCCCCAAATGATGCTCAAAAAATACAATTAGCAAAACAGCATCAAACCGATGACTATCTACTGCTAGATTTTGATACTCGCCAGCATTCTCGATTTAAGGCCACCACTGTGTCAGGTGAGAGCGTTGGTGTTGACTTGCCTCGCACAGGTACTCTCAAAGGTGATGATGTGCTAATCAATGAGGCAGGTGAGCTAATACAAGTCATTGCCAAGCCGCAGGTCGTCACCAAAGTTACCGCTGATGATGTGTTTACGTTGATGAAAGGAGCGTATCATTTAGGCAATCGACATGTGCCACTGATGTTTGACCAAAGTTTTAACCACGGTGATGCAGAGTACGCGCTATATTTTGAAAACGATCATGTACTTGCGCAAATGTTAGAGCGTCTTGGACTGCGTGTTGAAGATGCTTCAGTACCGTTTGAACCTGAAACAGGGGCCTATCAGTCGGGGCAAGGGCACTCGCATGGTCACTCTCACTCACATGCGCATTCAAGTAGCGATTCACATAGCCATTCGCACAGCGACATACATGGCAATACGCATGGCGCATCAGATAGCCATGAACACAAACATGAAAATAACCACAGCCACGACCATAGTCATCATGATGAGACTGTAGGGCAGTCAGAGTGATGATTGATATCAGTGCTCAGTCTACTCAGCCAGACCAACTTGGTCAGCTGCTGATGCTGGCATCGAGCAACTTACCCATTGGTAGCTATACGTATTCGCAAGGTGTTGAGTCAGCGATTGAGTCAGGCGTAATCTCTGATGAAGCCAGTACGCTGGTATTTATGCAGGATTATCTAGCGCTTGCTGTTATCGGCTATGAGTTGCCAGTATTAGGGCTAATAATGCTGGCACTTGGTCAAGGTGATGACGCGCTAGCTGCAAATCTGGCACACGATTATCATGCGAGCTTAGAGAGTAAAGAGTTTGTACTTGAGTCTCAACAACTGGCTCAGGCAATGGTGTCTTGGCTCAATGAAGTACTTAGCCTCGGTATACCTGCTGAGATACCTGAAGATGGATACTTGCCACTTTTTGCTCATATTGCACAGCATTGGCAGCTACCATTAACGCAATCAATGACCACGTATGGCTTCGCCCAACTAGAGAATATGGTATTGGCTGCGGTCAAGACGGTACCGTTAGGACAAATGGCGGGTCAGCGTATCCTATGGCAATTGCAGAGCGATCTGGCAGCACAGATTGATGCTGTTAGCGATAATGTACGACGTACCTTCAATGAGTTGATGACATCACCAGATTCGCTTGAAGAGCAAGGCTGTCAACAGCTGTGCCAAGACTTCTATGAGACGCTTAATATATCTAATAACTTGCCCAATTTGGCTATCCTCTCAAGTATGCATGAGGAGCAATACAGCCGATTGTTTCGCTCATAACTGCACCCTTATTTCTATTTATACTTATTAATATACAAACTGTTTTAGGAATTCAATATGTCTCTAACCCCGCTCAAGCCAAAAAACTCTCAATCTATATCAGACTTACAGACTGATAATGACCGCCAAAATCAGCCATCTGGATTGTCATGCCTACGCCTTGGTATTGGTGGGCCTGTTGGTAGTGGTAAGACCGCGTTGACGTTACGTTTGTGCCAAAATATGCGCGACACGGTCAATATGGCAGTCGTGACCAACGATATCTATACCAAAGAAGATTCAGAGTTTTTGACTCGTAATGATGCTATGCCTGCTGAGCGTATTCGTGGCGTAGAAACAGGTGGCTGCCCGCACACGGCTATCCGCGAAGATGCCTCTATTAATCTGACGGCTATTGCCGAACTACAAGCAACTTTCGAAGATTTAGAGATGATTATCATCGAATCAGGTGGTGATAATTTGGCGGCGACGTTTAGCCCAGAACTGTCTGATTTGACCTTGTATGTTATTGATGTCTCAGCAGGAGACAAGATACCTCGTAAAGGTGGGCCGGGAATTACCAAGTCTGATTTATTGATTATTAATAAGACTGACCTTGCGCCTATGGTAGGGGCTTCGTTAGAAGTCATGGCAAGAGATGCCAAAAAAATGCGCGGTGACAAACCTTTTATCTTTAGCAACATGAAAACAGGGGATGGACTGAATGAAATTATCGCCTTTATCAAAGAGCAGGGCATGCTTGCTTAGTTAATAGAAGCTTGCGAACTATGACTTACAAGCTATGAACAACCAAATTATGAATATTAAGGAGCACTCCCATGACAGCCTCTACCATGACAAAAACTATAACAAAAACGCATTTTTCACAGGTACTATCCTCTCGTAATATAGTGGCTGGCTCAACGGTGATGATGACCTCATTGATGCTACCGTCATTGGCGCAGGCACATGCAGGACATATCCATACAACGACTGCACACACGTCATCGCTGTTAGGAGCCTTGCAAGCAGGGTTGATGCATCCGATGACTGGCTTTGATCATTTGTTTTTGGCAGTTGGTATGGGTATGTTGTTTTATGGACTGCAAAAGCAGCGCTTGGGCATGATGTCATTGGCAGGAGGACTATCACTGGGAGCGGTCTTAGCCACAGTCGGTGCTTTGGTGGGTGGGGCTGCGTTTGGTTCGGCCGCTGGCATGGTCGAGATGGCGATACTATTGTCAGTTGCAGTATTGGCATTTGTTTTAATGGGACAATGGCGCGGAAAAGCTGCATCATTGAATACATCAGTAGCGAGCACGCCAAATACAAATTACGTACCATTACTGAGCATGACTTTTGGCGGCTTGGCAGTATTTCACGGTATGGCACATGCGATGGAATTGCCAGCACAGATCGGCGTATCAGGTCAGTTAGGTTTTTATGCTGGTATGATGGTTTCTATGTTGGGTCTATACGCGGTTGGTATGGTGATCAATCAGCAGTTGCAACAGCGTCTCGGCGGTCATTTTTGGTTCCAACGTGGGTTGGTTATGCTAGGTTTAGGGGTAGTATTCATTCCTGTTTTGACTTAGGATTTTATTACTATTTTGACCTAAACTGCTATTTATGTTTACTCATAAAAAATACGGCCCCAATCGATGATCGGGGCCGTATTTTTATGAGCTAAGAACATGAGTGCTATCTAATTAAAATAGATAGCGCTCAGTCTAGACTACATGGCTTGCTGCTGTTGTTGCTGAGCAGCTAGCAAGTCTTGGTAGCTAACTTCTTTGTCAGTTACTTTACCTTGCTCGATTAGATAATCAACCACTTGGTCTTCTAGTACAACAGACTCAATGTTAGCGCGCTGTTGCTTATCAGTGGTGTAGTACTCGATCACTTCTGCTGGATCTTCGTAGTTTTCAGCCGCTTCTTTGATGAATGTCTCAACGCGTGCTTGATCTACTTCTAAGCCTTTGGTATCGATAACACGAGCAACGATGATGCCAAGACGGGCAGCACGTAGCGCTTGCTCTTCAAATAGCTCATTTGGCAGCATGTCTTTGTCGAAGCTATCAGCATTGGCACCGAACTGCTGAGAAAAACGTTGCATCATCATGTTGCGTTGACGCTCGATTTCTTGTTCTAGCATAGCGTTTGGTACGTCAAACTCATTCTTTTCTAGCAATGCGTCAAAAGTCGCTTGCTTAACTTGGCTACGCGCAGCGTTTTTGATTTCGCGTTCCATGTTTTTGCGTACGTCGTCTTTTAGTTTTTCAACGCCGCCTTCTTTTACGCCGAATAGCTCAAGGAACGCATCATCGATTTCAGGTAGCTTAGATTTTTCAACCAATTTTACGTTGATTTTGAACTGAGCTTCTTTACCCGCTAAGTTTTCAGCTTGGTAATCTTCTGGGAAAGTTACTTCGATGATTTTTTCTTCACCAGCTTTCATGCCTTTGATACCTGCTTCAAAGCCAGGAATCATTTGGTTGCTACCGATAACTAGTTTGAAGTCTTCAGCAGAGCCACCTTCGAATTTTTCGCCGTCGATAGAACCTTCAAAGTCAAAAGTCACTTGGTTGTCTTTCGCAGCCATGCCCTTTTTCTCAACGAATTCTTCACGTTGCTTTTGTAGGTTTTCGATCATGGTGTCAACGTCAGCTTCATCAACCTTGGCAGTATGACGCTCAACTTCGATTTCATCGATACCTTGTACGTCTACTTCTGGGAAGATTTCAACAGTTGCTTGATAAACCAAGAAATCATCTTCAAGTTTTACGTCGTCGATGTTAGGCATGCCAACAGCGCGGATGTCTTCAGATTTGATCGCTTCAAAAACGGTATCACGGATCACATCGTTGATAACTTCTTGTTGAATGCCAGCACCGTACTGAGAGCGGATGTGTGACATAGGGACGTTACCTTTACGGAAACCGTCAATCTTGGCAGTTTTCGCAACTTGGCGAATACGGCCTTCGACTTTGTTTTGAATTTTTTCGACAGGTACTTTAACTGTCAATTGGGTTTCTTTGTTAGATAGCTTGTTGGTTGTGACTTGTAAATCTGTAGCCATGTTAATTACACCTTTAGGATTAGATAGTACTTAAAATTAAGCAGTACTTAGGATTAAATGGTAATAGACAAACCGAGCCTCAAAATACGGGCGTGTACAACGGATTGCCGTTGGAATAAATAGGGGACAATGATAGCCCGCAACGTCCATATCAGTGTCAGTAGCAATCGCTGCCAGCACAAAATATAAAACTGCTGAGGTTGTAAATGCTATCAAATATCAATAATAAACCGTTAATGCACCGCATAATAACGCTTTTTGGTGAATTATACAGACATATAACGGTTTTCGACAAAATTTTTAAAAGTAGAACAGTATAATCTATCTGATTATTAAAGTAAAAATTATCTGTTTGCCGTTTGTTCACTCAAAAATTGCTGCGTTAGTTGCACTTCACTTACCATTCATACTTATGTGATTGATGCGGTGCTGAACTTAACGATATAGAGTCTAGCCGTATTGGTTTGAAGTAGAGCAAATATGATACAAGCCGATTTATATAGACTTGACTATAGTTGCTTATAAAGGCAGCTGTGCTAATAGCTGCTGAATGGCCTGACCGCGATGACTGATGCTGTTTTTATCAGCAGCGCTCAAGCTGGCCGCACTGGCTTGCAAGTCAGGTAACCAAAATAATGGATCATAGCCGAAGCCACCATCACCATGCGCTGTCTCTGAAATCTCGCCATGCCATAATCCTTGAGCGATAATCGGCAATGGATCGTCAGCATGACGCACCATTGCCAGTATGCACACAAACATACCTTTAACAGGAGCATCTGGCTTCGCTGCGCGGATAGGCTGCAAGTCAGCGATGAGCTTGGCATTGTTTTTACTATCGTTACCATGCTCACCAGCATAGCGAGCAGAGTAGATACCCGGTGCGTTACCGAGTGCGGGCACACACAGTCCGGAATCATCAGCGATAGCAGGCAATCCGCTGATACGGCTGGCATGACGCGCTTTGATAATGGCATTTTCTACAAAGCTCAAGCCGTCTTCGATGGCATCTTCGATATCGAGCTGACCTTGCGGGATAACTGTCACCTCTAGATTTGCCTCAGCGAATAACCGTTTAAACTCAGCCAGTTTGCCTTTGTTATTACTGGCGAGTACCCATTGGGTACTTGGTGCTGACTGTGTCGCGTGTAGGGGAGTGTCGATGGTGCTTGTGTTGGTCATAGTGTCTTTCCGTTAAATGATTACGTAGAGTCTGGTTAATCTAGCTTCTATTTTTGGTGTTTTTAATATTGCTCTATACCCATTTGCCAGTCATATTTGCAGTAGTCATTGATGTCTGTGAGCTAGCTTGGGCTGTCGGCTGGGCTATCCGCTAATACATAGCCAATGGCTATGCTGATTGTACGGTCTATAACATTTGGTAACTGATACTTTTGGTCATTGTTGCTATAATACTTAGCAAGCTACAGCGAGTTATATCCTGTAACTTTTGAATATTAAATTAATAAATGCTTATGAAGTCAAACACTTGGCTTTTAAGCAAAGAATAATAGCAAGCAGTAACCGCTAGGTTCATTTTGGATTCATAATAATACGTGATATTGTATTGAGCAGTACCGTGTATCAAGCAATAATATTCGTTTCAAACAATAAACTCAGCCAATTTAGTCCGCTATTTTATAGTGTTTTTTGCGGTGTAAAAATAGCGTAAAATTCAGTTTCTATAATCAGTTTTATAAACTAACGGCTAAACAGCAAGGATAAAATAATTATGTCAAACATTACATTGCCAGAACTACCATACGCAAAAGACGCACTAGAGCCACATATCAGTGCCGAGACGCTAGAGTTTCATCACGATAAGCATCATAATGCATACGTGACCAAGCTTAACGATTTGCTACCAGGTTCTGGTCTAGAAGACAAAACATTGCCAGAAATCATCCTAGCGACTGTTAACGATGACAGCAAGCAAGGTATGTTCAACCAAGCAGCCCAAGTATGGAACCACACGTTCTACTGGAACTGCATGACGCCAACGAACGGCGGCGGCGAACCTACTGGCGATCTAAAAGCTAAAATCGAAGAAGATTTCGGTAGCTATGACAAGTTCCGTGAAGAGTTCAAAAACGCAGCATTGACTCAGTTCGGTTCAGGTTGGGCATGGTTAGTCGCTGATAAAGTCGGTGGCAAACTGTCTATCGCTAAAACTGCTAACGCTGATACCCCACTTGCACATGACCAAATCGCTGTATTGACTTGTGATGTATGGGAACACGCGTATTATATCGATTACCGCAACCGTCGTCCTGACTATGTAGACACGTTCCTAGACAAGCTAGTGAACTGGGACTACGCAAATGCAAAATATAAAGGTCAAGATGCTGGCGTTGAAGAGTAATCTTTAACGACTAAGTATTTGATTGATAAAAAAGGACACCGCGAGGTGTCCTTTTTTTGGCTTGGTAATCCTTAATAGAACAACGATATTACGCGATACCGCCGTTAGCACCAATATTCTGCCCTGTGACCCAAGCGGCTTCTTCACTCACCAAAAATGCCACCACACGGGCGATATCGACTGGCTCACCGATAGGGTTAAACGGTGACATGCTAGCGAGTCTTTCTACCGTATCATCTGCTTTACCTTCATGAAACAGTTCAGTATCGGTAGGACCGGGTGACACTGCATTGACCGTAATTCCTCGCGTGCCAACTTCTTTAGAAAAGACTCTGGTCAGCTGCTCTACTGCGCCTTTGGTCGCACAATATGTGCCATAGGCAGGCAGCATCATACGAGTGGTGGTGCTTGAAAGGTTAACAATACGGCCGCCATCATTGAGTTTGGTCGCCGCCTCACGTAGCGTATTAAACGTGCCTTTTACATTCACGGCAAACGTACGATCAAAATCCTCATCGGTAGTTTCTGCAATGGGTTTATTAATCATCATACCTGCGCTATTGACCAAAATGTCTGGTTTGCCAAATTCACTGATAGTGGTGTCGAACAGCGTCGCGACTTGTTCAGTATTACTGACATCTGCTTGCACAGCGATAGCTTCACCGCCTGCCGATTTAATTTGGTTTACGATATCATTTGCTGCTGCGTCATCGTTTGCATAGTTAATAATTGTTTTGGCCCCTGCTGCCGCAAGTAATATAGCTATCTGTGCGCCGATACCTTTTGATGAACCGGTTACAATCGCGATTTTATTTTTTAGTGTTGTCATTATTATTCTCTCTATTATTGTAGATGAATATCAGCACACCTATATGGTGCTTTGACTGATAATTTTTAACTAACGATATAAACATTAGCAGTGTGCAAAGGCAATAAGTAGAGAGGTTCTGTAGGCTTATATTTAGATAAATGTATGAGCTGGGTTTCTGTAGGTTTGAGAGCGTGCTTTTGAGCTGATAAGGGTTTGGATAAGAAAAAAGGACACAGTGAGGTATCCTTTTTTGATTAAGTGTTTATACGGTGATAGCTTCAACATCTAAAGATAAGCGAGTATTGTTTTTGATATCATCGATAAATAATTCCCAAGTTCCTTTCTCTACTCTGACTGAGCAATAATGAGATGCTGCACGTATGAATCCAGCTGAAACGATATTCAAATCGTTAATAAAATTTTCAATAGTATTCTGGTTATTATCGCCATAGGATAAAAAGATAGAATCTCTATAGTTAGCTTTTCCTCGATACCTAAAAGCTTGTATCAAGAAATTCACCTGCCCTTTATCCAATGTTCTATCTCTGAGTTCTTGAGTAACTTTCTTACGAAAGTTTTCAACATTTAGAGCCTTAAATTCTTTTGAACTTTTAATTTTTTCTTCAGCTTCCCATTTTTTATAACCATGAGTTCCTTTCAAGTAAGATACAATCGCGCCGTGAGCCATTTCAGTGTCATTAGCGTAGTCATTTAAATTATAATTATTATCTCCACGATAAACTGCGATTTCTTCTTCAGCTTTACTTGTGACTAAACTACTTAAGTAAAGACTGAAAGGGTAAGGTATTAGTTTTTTTTCTACTATATCAGCTTGCCATACTTTAGAAGTCAGAGCATGTGTTTCTTGAGTTGAGCCTGAAGAAGCTGCGACCATTGCACTAGCAGCAAAATATATAGAGTAGTACCAAGAAACGATTGCAGAACGACAGATATCATATTTATCTAAGGCATCATTATTCATTGCTTTCAATGAAGCCAAATTATGGTATGCCATATGCATATTTTCAAAAACCAAAGTATCGGCTTCTCTATTAACAGACCGTCTTTGAACTTTTTGATATATAGATTTAAGTTCATCTGAATCACAAGCACCATTATTAATAATTGTAGAGAGTGCTCTCATCCAATTTACTGTTCCTTGAAATGCAAACCTTGGTTCAGCTTGATTTCCAGCATCGAATAATCTATCTAGTAACCAATTTGACATGTGTAATCCTTTTTTAATTTGTCAAAAATACAAAATCTCAAACTCACTCAGCGCTTCTCTTAACATCGCAATCTTATAATAAGCATATGCTTTAATGATGTTTTAGAAAAAATTATGTAAAGTCTCAAAGCTATAGCTCTGATTGACAATCGTTTGCATCTTACACGCTATAGACATTTTTAATCTTAGTCAGCACTAATCCTCATCAACCAAAATCCAACCGCTATCTATATTCACAACCGACTCATCGAATACTCTCACAAATCCTTGTTTCACCAATTCAATACGCGATACTTCAGGTTCACCGTCAACTTTGACAATAGGCGCGTCTATAGGCGTAATAGATTGCCATGGCGACTCTTGTCCTGTTTTATTTGCCAATACAAAACTAAAGAATGCCGTGTCGCCTGCCATCATACGTAGGTCATCAACGACCAATTGGGCGTCTTGTTTGTTAGGCTCGACAGCGTCATCAAGCATCGTTTGCGTTCGGTAGCCTGTCCAATCACCAGAGAACCAATCCAGCCTGTGTGCATAGGGCTGACTCGCTATTGGTAAGTTTGTGCGTAGCGTCTGCGAGTTGTCATACTGCGTCAGATAGCGATACTCAGGTAGGCGACTGTCTAAAACGCTACCGCGTATTTCAATCAATCTATTTTGATCGTCTTCAGCGACCGTACGCCACATTAGGATAGTAGGCAGCACAGGCATGGTTTTGATACGGGCTATATTGTCTATTTTAGCAGCTGCTAATGTTTGCTCAGCTTTGTCTTGCGCGTAATATTTTAGCCCTAATGACAGCATCAAATATCCACTACTGATAACCAGCATCCAAATGGCAAGCCGTTGGCAATGGGTTAATAAGCCTTTTTTAAAGATACCAAGTTTGCTGCCTTTTATCAGCCCTATAATCATGGCGATGAGCAATGGCAACGTATATAGCGGATCGATGATGAACATCGAGGCAATACTAAAAGGCGTCAGCGCTAATGACTCTTGTAGCGGCCACAGTAATTGCGTGCCATAGACCGTAAAGCTGTCTAAAATTGGATGGGTCGTGAGCGCCAGCGTCATGGCTGTTGCCAAGCGCACAGTAGAGTAAGGCAGTGGCATGTTGCGCCATGCATGATAGCGGCTAATCAGCCACGCGCCTACGATGCCGACTGCCGTCAGGACAATTAATGAATGACTAAAACCACGGTGATAGGTCATATTGCTGATGGGGTCAGGATAGTGTATTAAGACATCCAAATCGGGCAAAGTACCCAGCATGGCTCCGTATAGATAGGCTTTGCGTCCTTGGTATTTACCCAGTACCGCACCTTGTACACTAGCGCCTAAAACAATCTGACTGAGTGAATCCATGGTTGTCTACTTATATGGTTTTTTATTTGATTGCTTATTTGCTTTCTTATGTGAGTGTGAGTAATGACTGACTGTCACACAAGGCAGTTTCTGGTTTAAATAACCTCAAAATGGTGAGCGGATAATGCCTCACGCAGCATCGCAATATTATAATAAGCATGTGCATTGACGGTGTTTTGAAAGAAGATATAGAGCGTATCAAAGTGCTGACGCTGATTGGCAATCGCTTGAGCCCAGTCCTGCATTTCAGCTTCGCTATAGCGATAATCATGACGATCAGCCGCGCTCATCGCCTCCCACCAGTTTAGATTATTGCCATGCATACGCAGATAGCCAGTGCGTTCGGTAAATATCAGTCGTGACGGTGGCAGGCCATTCACCTTCGGGTAATCAACGCTACACCAAATGAGACCTTGCTGCCGAAAGCTATCGACCACTTGCGGCGTGTGCCAAGCGTTATGACGAAACTCAATGGTGAGTGGGTAGTCTTGAAACCAACTGACAAGCTCTGCCAGATAGAGGCGATGCTCACGAGTACGGTCAAAGCCATGCGGAAACTGTAATAGTAAAGGCGCTAAAGCATTTGCTTCGATAAGTGGAGATAAGGCATTTAGAAATGCTTGTGCGTGTTCGGCAGTGCCTTTGCGTGCATGAGTAAAGTCTTGATGCAGTTTGACGGCGAACCTTAGCTGACTGTCGGCTTGTACATAAGCTTTATCAACCATACCTGCAAAGGCTTTTTGCCCAATGGGTGCATAAAAGGTGCTGTTTATCTCTACTGCACCGTATTGCTTTGCGTATTCACGTAAAAAGTCGGTCTTTTTGGTGCCTGTAGGATACAGCGTGCCGAGCAAATCAGTATCGCTATAGCCGCCAGTGCCAAGATAAATACGTGGGGTAGGGTTACTGTCCATGTTGACCACTCACTGCCGTTTTGGGTAATAAAGTTTGCTACGATATCTTTTGTCTTCGGTTATTTGCCAAGCTACTTTTTACGCGACCAGAGCCACTCAATTAGTGCCAATAGCGCGTCGTTGTCTGTGTCAATGTTGTCGGTGCTACTGTTCAAATCACCATTAGTCATTTCGCGAATGATGGCTGCACGCCCATCATTAAACAGGGATTGTGCATAGTCGGTCGCCTGATCCACACCCATTAGTTTTACATAGGTAGACTTGTCCAGTTTTTCGTCGCTACCAGCAGGCTTGCCGAGCGTATCCGTACTAGTGGTGACATCTAAAATATCGTCCTGAACTTGAAAAGCCAGACCAATGTGTTGGGCACATTCTTGTAATGCCATGCGTTGAGGAGCGGTTGCTCCAGCACAGATGCCGCCCATGAGCATGGCCGCTTCGATCAATGCGCCTGTTTTGTCACGGTGAATGGCTTCTAAATCGGTTTGTGAAATGCTATCACTGGCTTCGGCATTGAGATCCAGCATTTGACCAGAGACCATACGTCTGGCACGCGGTGCAAATATAGCGAGCAGCTGGCTGGCGATAGCTGTATCGAATGGCGCAAAGGTAGGCAGCTCTGCGGTCAATACTTCAAAGGCGAGCGTCTGTAACACATCTCCTGCTAGCAGTGCCGTCGCTTCATCAAAGACGATATGAGCCGTCGGCTGACCACGGCGCAGGTCATCATCGTCCATACACGGCAAGTCATCATGCACCAACGAATAAGTATGCAGTAGCTCTACTGCCAACGCTGCACGGCGCGCCATATCATAATCTGAGTCACTTTCTAATAGTGATGCTAAATCATCGCTGACTGCAGTGTCTTTATCAAACTTATTGTCAATATTCTTATCACTATGATCATTCACGTTAGCGAAAGCGCTGGCGACCAGCAGTGGACGTACCAATTTACCTTGGCCAGTCATCACATAACGGCAGGCATCCAACAATGGGCTTGGTAGCTCGGCATAAGCAAACAGTACATCGATATCTTTGGCCAATTGGGCACGCACAGCACTATGGAATTTCTGGGTGCTGTTATCGGTATTGCTATCGGTGCTGTTGTCAGAGAAATTAAAAGACTTAAAGCTAGTAGGCATAACGCTTGGCGTAGAAGAAACAGTCATAATCCAACCATTTATCAGAGGAGTAATAAAATTATCGTTAGTGTAGCATGAACGATTATAGTGCTTATGTTGTGGGTCTGATTAATGCCCATTTTTTTACGTTTTAATATTGAAAGTTTGGAAATAATGCAACAAGTCCTCGTTACGTATAGGCGATTTAACTTCGAAGGTGAATGTGTTGTTATAAGAGTGAAAGATGGTCAGGAGTGAGCGACAAGTACCAATAAGTTCACTCACAGTATAAATTTCAGTGTACATTTACTCACTTAAATCACGTTTGTCACTAGGTAAAGGGTTACTATCGACTTAAGAGTGACTTGCGAGTATGGTATTAGCTTGTGACAGTGAGGGTCATAATCCCCTACACTAATTGGCGTAGAGATAGTCTGATGATGAAAACATGGTTTTTATGTCGGTATCTAAACTAAGTGGATAACTCATATAAAACCAAATATCAGTCAGTATTTATAACACCAACACTTGCAACAGCAGTACCTTGAAAGAAATTATATAAATGAAGCGCCGTATTTATTTGTGTTAAAGAAACAATAATGAGCACATAGCCATAAATACATAATGATAAGCGCTAGATAATAAAGACATCTTCACTGGTTAATCTGCCATGCTTTTTGTCATGATGACGTTATTTTTATTTGTCATGATGAGAGTACAGAACAATCAGTGCTATTACTTACTTTACTAACAATAACCGGCTATTTTTTACAGTCTAAAAAGTAGCTTTATAAGTTATAAACTTTATAAGTCATAAATTTTATTACATCGTTTTTATTACAATAGAAAGGAGTTCCACATGGTATACCAAGGAAATCGCATCACGGTGACAATGCTAGAGGATGGCATCGCCAATATGCAGTACAACGCCGAAAATGAGAGCGTGAACAAATTTGATGCTGAGACCAATAAGCAGTTTGGTGAAGCGGTTAGCGCGCTAGAAAAAGCGGACGACGTAAAAGGTCTTATCGTTACTTCAGCCAAAGGCGTGTTTATCGCTGGTGCTGACATCACAGAATTCGTTGGTTCTTTTAAGAAGTCAGAAAGTGAGATCAAAGACTGGGTCGTTCATGTCAATGACGCTTTCAATCGTTTTGAAGATTTACCGTTTCCAAAAGTAGCTGCTATTAATGGTGCTGCCATGGGCGGTGGTTGTGAAATGACCTTGGTGTGTGAATACCGTGTCATGAGCGACAAAGCGATTATCGGTCTACCAGAAACTCAATTGGGTATCTTCCCAGGTTTTGGTGGTACGGTTCGTAGTACGCGTATTATCGGTATCGATAATGCACTTGAGCTTATCGCGACTGGCGCTCCTAAAAAAGCATTGGCAGCATTAAAGCTAGGCTTGGTTGATGCGACGGTCCCTGCCGACGACTTGCAAGATGCAGCGATTGACTTGGTCAAAAAATGTATCTCAGGTGAGCTTGATTGGAAAGCAAAACGTGAAGAAAAACTGGTTCCTGTTAAGCTAAATCAGCTTGAGCAAGCCATGGCATTCAACAGTGCCAAAGGTATGATCTTTGCTAAAGCAAATCCTAAGCAGTACCCAGCACCAGCGCTAGCGATCGCAGCGATTGAGAAGCACGTGAATTTACCACGTGACAAAGCAATCGAAGTAGAAGCAGCTGGTTTTGCAAAAGCGGCTAAAACCCCACAAGCAGAGAGCTTGGTTGGTCTGTTCTTAAACGATCAATTGGTTAAGAAGTTAGCGAAGCAACACAGCAAAAAAGCACATGAAATCAATGAAGCCGCTGTACTAGGCGCTGGTATCATGGGTGGCGGTATTGCCTATCAAGCAGCTAGCAAAGGCTTGCCAATCATCATGAAAGACATCAAGTCTGAGCAATTAGACCTTGGTATGGGTGAAGCCAGCAAGCTACTAGGCAAAATGGTCGATCGCGGCAAAATGACCCCAGCAAAAATGGGCGAAACCTTAAGCCGTATCCGTCCAACGCTCAACTATGGTGATTTTGCTGAAACTGACATCGTTATCGAAGCAGTTGTAGAAAATCCAAACGTGAAGCGTGCGGTACTAAAAGAAGTAGAAGGCTTGGTGAAAGACGATTGTATCCTAGCGTCAAACACCTCAACCATCTCTATTACTTTCTTGGCTGAAGCCCTTGAGCGTCCAGAAAACTTCGTCGGTATGCATTTCTTTAACCCAGTACATCGTATGCCATTGGTTGAAGTTATCCGCGGCGCAAAATCATCTGAAGAAGCGGTTGCGACCACCGTTGCATTAGCATCTAAAATGGGTAAAGTGCCAGTTGTGGTTAACGATTGCCCAGGCTTCCTCGTAAACCGTGTTCTGTTCCCATACTTTGGTGCATTTGACTTGCTACTTAAGCAAGGTGCTGACTTTGCTCATGTCGATAAAGTCATGGAAAAATTCGGCTGGCCAATGGGTCCTGCGTATCTAATCGACGTCGTCGGTCTAGATACTGGTGTTCATGGTGCAGAAGTCATGGCAGAGGGTTTCCCTGATCGCATGAAGCCTGATTATAAAGGTGCTATTGAGCTTTTATATGAAAACAAACGCCTAGGTCAGAAGAACGGTGTTGGTTTTTATAAGTATGAGATGGACAAACGCGGCAAGCCAAAGAAAGTCGCTGACGAAGCCACTTATGAGCTGCTAAAAACCACGACTGATAGCGAAAAGCAAGAATTTGACGATCAAGCCATCATTGACCGCACCATGATTGCATTCTGCAACGAAACCGTTCGCTGCCTAGAAGACAACATCGTGAGCACGCCTGCTGAAGCTGATATGGCAATGATAATGGGCGTAGGTTTCCCGCCATTCCGCGGTGGCCCTTGCCGTTATGTTGACCAAATGGGTCTAGAGAACTACTTGGTATTGTGTGAAAAATACGCATATCTAGGCAAAGCTTATGAAGCCCCGCAAAAGATTCGCGATATGGCAGCAGCGGGCGAGACCTTTTACGCAACAGCGTAATAGGCAGTCACTACTAGGATGAAGTGCAGTACACATGCTCGATAAGATGATTGGTAATTAATTTATTATCAGTAACCTTAACCTTCTAAATTAGATGGGTGAGCATTGCGGTACTGCCACTGACAATAAAAATTGAAAAGGAAGATAGTATGACAATTTTAAGTCCAAAAGACGTGGTCATCGTAGATGGCGTACGCTCAGCGATGGGTAAAACTAAAAACGGTATGTTCCGCCACGTTCGCGCTGATAGCATGTCTGCTGAATTGGTACGTGCATTGGTCGAGCGTAATGACTTTGACCCACGTGACGTTGAAGACATCATATGGGGTTGTGTCAACCAAACACTAGAGCAAGGTCTAAACATCGGTCGTAACATCGGTCTGCTAGCTGGTATTCCAAAGACAGCGGGTGGCCAAACAGTCAACCGTCTGTGTGGTTCTTCTATGCAGGCGTTACATACTGCTGCTGCTCAAATTATGACCAACCAAGGTGATGTTTTCATCATCGGTGGTGTTGAGCATATGGGCCACGTCGGCATGATGCATGGTGTTGATCTAAACCCTGAAGCATCAAAGCACTATGCAAAAGCCTCAAACATGATGGGCTTGACTGCTGAAATGCTAGGCCGTATGAATAACATCACTCGCGAAGAGCAAGATGCCTTTGGCCTTGAGTCTCATCGCCGTGCATGGGCTGCGACCACTGAAGGTCGTTTTGACAATGAAATCATCGGCATCGAAGGTCATGATGCTTCTGGTCGCTTGCAATTATGTACTGTTGACGAAGTGATTCGTCCAGATGCGACCATGGAGCAAATGCAAAAGCTACGTCCAGCCTTTGATCCTAAAGGTGGTACAGTAACGGCTGCAACGTCATCTGCATTATCTGATGGTGCGTCTGCAATGCTAGTGATGAGCGCACAAAAAGCCAAAGATTTGGGTCTAAAACCACGTGCTCGTATCCGTAGCATGGCAGTAGCTGGTTGTGATGCCGCTATCATGGGTTACGGTCCTGTACCTGCGACTCAAAAAGCACTTAAGCGTGCCGGCATGAGCATCGATGATATGCAAACCATCGAGCTAAACGAAGCATTTGCTGCTCAAGGCTTGTCAGTACTTAAAGCATTGAACTTGACGGATAAGCAAGACATCGTCAACATCAATGGTGGCGCGATTGCACTAGGTCATCCACTAGGGTGTTCAGGCGCTCGTATCACGGTTACCTTGCTAAACGCGATGGAACAGTCAGATACTGAAATTGGTCTAGCGACGATGTGTATCGGTCTTGGCCAAGGTATTGCTACTATCATTGAGCGTGTTTAATATTGTCTAACTCATGTGAACAAGATTATTTGAATACTCAATAAGCAGTTATTTGCTAATAAATAAAACCTCTAGTCATAATGGCTGGAGGTTTTTTTATGGGCAACCTAATACTTAGCCAATTAATGATTTTCGAGGTTAAAAATAGCACATGTATCATGATTAAAAATTATCTCCATTGACGCATCTAGAAAACTGTGACTAAATAAGAGTTGGTTCAACAATGATAAAACTAAAACGGATTTGAATTATAAACGTCAGTTGTACAAGGAGTGTGCTATGTCTACTATGATTACCGATCGTACCTATAGAATCGCTCGCGAAAATACGCAAGCCATGATTATTGATGTGCAAGAGCGTCTTACCCCGCATATTTATGACCACGAAAATATCGTCAAAAAAACAGTGACGCTCATTAAAGGGCTGCAAGCGCTGAATGTTCCCATCATGCTCAATGAGCAGTATAAAAAAGGTCTAGGCGATACATTGCCGGAGATACGCGAAATATTAGAAGGCACTAATGCCAAAAGCTTTGAGAAAGTCACGTTTAGTGCCTGCGACAACAATGACTCATGGCACTATCTAGCACAGCAGAATCGAAGCATTGTTTTATTGTTTGGGGTAGAGGCGCATGTCTGTGTGCTACAAACCGCACTGGATTTACTCGATAACGGTATGCAACCGGTCATCATTGGAGATGCGGTTGGCTCACGCTTTCCTTATGATAAGAAGCAAGCCATTCGCCGTATCCGTCGGGCAGGTGGTGTGATTACCACGGTCGAAACCATTCTGTTTGAACTGTGCCGTAGCAGCGAAGACCCTGCCTTTAAAACGATTAGCAATTTGATTAAATAGCTTTTGGCATGACGTATAGTTAAGCCGTTGGCATCATTCATATACTGATATGTTTGAATAGTTTTTATAAAAATAGCGCTTGATAGAATTAGCGCTATTTTTATTTCTAATATAAGTAAGATAAAGCGAAATCAATCCATAAAAAAAATTAGAGAACAGTATGTCAGTAGTTAATCCAGCAGTATCAACCAAACCTATCTTATTAACCGATTCAACGCGCGCTGCAGACATCGAGATAAATGACGTCACCCATTTTTTACTAGAGTTAGACGCCCTAAAACGAGTCAATCGCCGCAGCTATGTGACGGCTACCACGCGCTTAGAAAACTCTGCTGAGCATTCTTGGCATTTAGCCATGGCATGTTGGTCCATCGCTGAGCAGTTTAAACTGGATGTCAATCATGAAAAATTACTAAAGCTAGCACTCGTACATGATTTGGGTGAGATTGATGCTGGTGATACGTTTTTATATGCCAGTACTCGTAGCACTGCACACGTAGAAGAGCGTGAGGGTATTGCTCGGTTACAAGCTGAACGTGGTAATGGTATTACGAATTTAAGTGAGGTTTGGGAAGAGCAAGAGACGGGCGATAGTAAAGAGACGCAGCTGCTAAAAGTGGTCGATCGTTTATTGCCTTTTTTACTCAATCTAAATACTGAAGGAAAAACATGGATTGAGCTGGGTGTCACTCGCTCACAAGTAAGCGGTGCGCATGGTTTTATTAAAGACAGCTTTCCTAGCATTCATGACTGGTTATCAGAAAATATTAAATACGCAACTCAGCAAGGGTGGTTGATTGATTTGTAAAGGGACAGCGTGATTTTTTAAACATTTTGCAACTTAGCTATCATTTGCACGTGCTACAGTACTGGTGATTGGTTCAACCAAAAAGAGATTGTTAAATGAGATTATCTGTAATTTATAGAACATTATGTACATCACTGGTCTTGGTCAGTGTATTAGGCTTGGCACAAATGGCTCAAGCCGCGACCCCTATCAGTAGTGGTAATAAATTGGCGCACGATGCCAAAAAGCAAATTGGGGTTACCACCAGTTATGATCCTGCTTATCGCAAATTAGAGTTTCCGCGCGGTGATGTGCCGATAGAAAGTGGTGTCTGCACCGATGTCATCATCAGAGCGTATCGTCTGCAAAACATTGATCTACAGCAATTGGTCAATCATGACATGAAGTCCAATTGGTCAAGCTATCCAAAGAATTGGGGACTGAAATCGACAGATAAAAACATCGATCACCGCCGTGTGCCCAATCTCGAAGTGTTTTTTGAGCGTCAGGGGCAGACATTGTCGATTACGGACAAGGACAGCTTTCAAGCGGGAGACATCGTGTCATGGCGTTTGCCAAAAGATAATTTGCCGCACATAGGCATTGTCTCGGACAAGGTAGCTGATGATGGCACACCGATGATTATTCATAATATCGGTAGTGGTACGCAAGAGGAAAATATCCTGTTTGCTTATCCTATTCATAAGCATTTTCGATATTAAGGTGCTTTGAATATATTTTAATACTGAAGCGCCTTCGTTATGAATCGTTACTTTTAATAATTAGTAAAAAGTAATCAATAAAAAGCCCCGTTAAGCGTAAATCATAACGCTTAACGGGGCTTTTATTTTTCGCGGCTCTTATTTTGTGAGTCGGTATTACATTTATTTGGTATCGGTACTGCCCAATAGTTGTCCCATTTGTACAACACTATTGGCCTCCATACTGTCTTGCCAAGCAGCTTTTGCGGCTTTTGGTAGCACTACAATGGCGGTTGAGCCTAAGTAAAAACGGCCCAGCTCATCGCCTTTCTCAAAGCTCATGTCATGGTTGGCTTCTTGGATATCATCAGTACGAGAAATCTTACCTGTCGCTACCGTTTCGATGCCAGCGACAATCATCGCTCCGACCATCACGACAGCTGCTTTGCCATACTTAGTATCAAACATACAAACCAAACGCTCATTGCGTGCAAACAAATCAGGTATGTTAGCTGCAGTGGTCGTATTGACTGAAAACAGCGTGCCAGGTACGTAACGGGTTTTGGTCAAAGTTCCCGCGAATGGCATATGGACACGATGATAGTTACTTGGTGCTAGATAGACCGTCGCAAAGCTACCATCAGCGAAGTAGCTGCCATCTTCGCTGTTGGCAAGTAGCTGCCCGACATCGTAGTAGCGGCCTTTAGCTTGGAGTAATTTATGGTCGTCAATCTGACCGAGTTGAGAGATAATACCATCCGCAGGACTGACGATGCCGTCAGCAGTGGTATCGATAGGGCGAGCATCTTCTCTGAGCTCACGAGTAAAAAAGTCATTGAAGCTTTCATAAGCATTGAGACTTTGGCGCTCATATTCGTCCAAGCTAACATTGTAAGCCTTAGCAAAACTACGGATAAAAGTACGTTTGACGTAAGGATGTCGGCTGGCGGCCAAACGTCCAGCAACTTTACTTAGCTGTTGTTGTGGGACAAGCTGTTGCAAAGTGGTGAATAAATTCATAATGAGGTTACCAAAATAGAGTTTGATGTAATAATTAATGGGCAAGTTAGTGGCAGTATTTTATCATGGACAGCATGTTATTGTATGAGCATAATCTGTAAGGAGTCAGTAAATGAAAGCACTTATACAACGAGTGAAGGGTGCGAGTGTTACCATCGATGAACATTGTGTCGGTACCATCGAGCAAGGTGTGTTGGCATATATTGGCTTAGGCCACGATGATACGCTACACAGCGCGCAGAGAATGGTCGATAAAATTCTGACTTATCGCATCTTTGAAAATGATGATGACCCTGCCAAATATGGTAAATTAGATAAAAACGTCCAGCAAGTAGCCGGTGGATTGCTATTGGTATCACAATTTACTTTAATGGCAAAAACTGATAAAGGTCGTCGCCCTGACTTTGGTGGTGCAATGGCACCCGATATGGCACAGGCGTTGTTCGCACAATTGGTTGATTATGCCAAAACTCAGCATACAAATGTGGCCACTGGACAGTTTGGCGCTGATATGCAGGTATCGAGCATCAATGATGGGCCGCTGAATTTTTTATTAGAGGTAAAGTAAACAATCGGATTCAATATTAGAGATAAGGCATTTCAAACAAATGTCATTAAGCTGTCATAATTAATCCGTTTAATAGATAAAATATAGCGAGCGCCTATCGCCTTGTTTATAAGTTGAGTTTCGTCATCTAACGCTGAGAATACCGTATGTATAGTGAGCAAATTTTGATTGTTGAAGATGAACCTGCGATTCGTGAGATGATCGTAATGACACTAGAAATGGCTGGGTTTGATAGCTTGCAGGCAGCTGATGTATCAGAGGCGCATCAGCAAGTCGTCGACCATAGGCCTGCGCTTATTTTGTTAGATTGGATGCTGCCCGGAGATAAAAGCGGTGTGGATTTTTGCCGTATGCTCAAAAACGATGAGATGCTCTCTGAGATTCCAGTCATTATGCTGACTGCCAAAGGGGAAGAAGATAGCAAAGTTCACGGCCTTGATGCGGGTGCTGATGACTATATGACCAAACCTTTTTCGACACGCGAATTGATATCAAGAATCAAAGCAGTGTTGCGCCGTAGTAGTGCACTTAGTAGTGATAAGCCTATCGAAATAGGCAGTCTGAGCCTAGATACAAAGAGTCAGCGCGTGACAGCCACAGGCAAAGTCATCGAGGTTGGCCCCACTGAGTATCGATTATTAGCGTTCTTTATGAGTCACCCAGAGCGTGCCTATACGCGGACACAACTGCTAGATCAGGTATGGGGTGGCAACGTCTATATTGAGGATAGAACCATTGATGTACATATCAAACGTCTGCGCACCTTACTACGCCCACATGACTGTGATAAGTTGATACAGACAGTTCGTGGTACAGGCTATCGATTTTCTAGCTTTATTGAACCCAATTAATTGATAATAAAAGTGCCTTGGCAATCGTGACTCAATATAGCGAATAGTGGTAAGGACAATAGATGAGCAATACTATGCCAATAGAAAATAATCAACAGGGCACATTAGAGCCAACCTCTGAGAAAAATGCAACGGGTCAACTCAAAAAAATCAGCAGCGCCGTACAAGCGCTACGAGATGCGGTGATTTTACTCAATGACGATGATGGTTTAGAGTGGTGGAATCAAGCGGCAGAGGATTTGCTATTATTGCAAGTAACGGATAAAGGCCAAAGCATTTTTGACTTCATCAGAGCCCCCGAATTCTATCAATACTATCAGTCGATCACGATACCTAATGATGGTGTTCATATAGAATCATGGCGAGATGCTAAGCGCTACCTAAAGTGTGAAATCACACCTTTCGGTGATGAAAAGCTGCTTATTGTTTACGACGTGACAAGATTGCATAACTTGGAAGAGATGCGCCGTGATTTTGTCGGGAATGTCTCGCATGAATTGCGTACGCCACTGACCGTCATGATGGGGTATTTAGAAAACTTCTCACATCAGCCAGATATGCCACCGCATTGGCGTCGGGGTTTTGAGTTAATGACTCAGCAGACGGCTCGCATGAATAGAATTGTAAATGACTTGCTTCTGTTATCTCGCATTGAAATCGAAGAAGCGCATGAGCTGACGTATATTGATATGACCAAGCTGCTGACTCACGTCTATGATGATGCGCAAGCATATAACCGAGCGTATGGCCATACCATTCATTTGCAGATAGATACTTATGACGGGTTACAAGGTTCAGAGATGTACCTAAATAGTGCATTGTCTAACTTAGTGATTAACGCTATCAAATATACCCCAAAAGGTGGCAACATATCTATCAGCTGGACCAAAACTTCAGAAGGCTGTAAATTTGCTGTTGAGGACAATGGTATTGGCATTGCACCGCAGCATATCGCACGTTTGACGGAGCGTTTTTATCGCATTGATAAAGGCCGTAGTCGTGCCACAGGCGGTACAGGTTTGGGCCTCGCGATTGTAAAACATGTCTTGTATCAACATGAGGCCAACTTGAAAATTGACTCGGTAGAAGGGGTTGGCTCCACATTTAGCATGGTATTTCCAACAGCTTATGTTCGATCTGCTCCTACGAGTTAAGACCAGAAATATTACTGATTTATAGACGGATAATATGCTCTAGTTATTTTGCAAAAATGGATACGGGTTCACAGCGCTACCATTGATGTATATTCCATAATGGACATGGGGCGGTGTGCCTTTTGCATTGCCACTATCACCAACATAGCCAATGATATCGCCAGCATTTACCCAGTCGTTGGGAGCAATATCGGCATAATCTTCTAAATGCGCATAGTAGTGTCCTGCGCCTCCAGGTCCAACGATGACCACCACCCGACCACCCAAATTATTTTCACCCACTTTTCGGACGATACCTTGCGTTGTCGATTGTATCGGTGTGCCTCGTGCGGCAAAAATATCAATACCTTCATGCGAGCGGCCTTGGCTACGCGCAGCGCCCCAAGTATCCGTTAGATTCTGCTCTGGTAACGGAGAGGGTAGGCTGTCTTCTGTGGGTAGTGCTTGCTGCAATAGGCTTAGCTGCTGCCACTTTGACACAACGAATGACTGTGTTTGTTGGCTGATACTTGGCAGTAGTTTGTCTAATATAAACAATAGCATTACCAACACAGCAGCCCTAATGAGTACGCTTAGTACACGGCGTAGGAGTGTGGGCTTGGCTCGCTGATGTTCATTGACAGGTAGCATAGGGCTCTCTTGGTTTTTTTTATATTATGGAATACTATATTGTAAAAGTTCTATCCTTCATTTTCTGTATGACCTTGTTATATTTGGCTTTTATCCCAATAATCATAAATGTGACAAGCATATTGCTATTCATTATGACGTTTCTATCAGGCCATTTCAGCTACTATTGATGACCATATTTTATGATTGATTTTGACACTGCACTGATTATCGACACCGAAACAGATCAAGGCCGTGATCCACGACCTATTCAAGTTGCGACTATTAATGTGGCGACAGGGTTTGAGTGGATGAAATACTTTAATAGTGGCCGATCTATATCGCCCGTTGTTATAAAGGTACATGGTATTACTGATGAGGATGTGGCTGGTCTTGAACGTTTTGAATTAGACCAATTTGAATTGCCTGAATATCTGATTGGTCACAACGTACGTTTTGATTGGCGAGTGATTGGCAGTCCTTCTGCCAAGCTCATATGTACGGTGCGGCTGGCGAGGGCAGCCTTTCCAGAATGGAGTGCTTACGGTCAGTCCAAGTGTATCGAGCAGCTATTGGGAAAGTCTGAGGCAAGTGTAATGACAGTTGCCGCTCATGATGCATTAGGCGATGCGCGCATGTGTTACTTGCTGTATCAGGCTTGCTGCGAACGTCTAGAGATTGCTCCGACGGATTTTGCGGCGGCACATGCTATCTCTAATAAAGCGACTCCTGTGAGTAAAATGCCGTTTGGCAAGCATAAGGGCAAGCCAATTAAAGAGGTACCTATCAGCTATGTCAAATGGATGATAGGCAATATTCATAACATGCAGCCGTCGCTGTATTCTGCGTTGACCAAGCGTATCAAAGCAGAAGAGAACGAAAATGCGGAAAAGTAAATACTCCTCTTAAAGTAAATATCTCTCTTAATGCTGCTTATTGAGCCAATCTACAGCCATCTGCCAAAGCTCTGGTGCTTTGGCATTGGTTTTACTACTAAAATAACGCATGTGGCCGATATGATTTAGCCCGAAATCTTTGGGTTCTAAAAAGCGCTTTTCTACTGGCATTTTCGTAAATACGCGAATCATATCATCCATGTTTTTGCTATTGGCAATCTCGTCATCGCTAAATCCCAACCAAAGCGCTGGCATGCTCAGTTCATCATAGAAATGCGTGTGTATGCTCTTGCCAAAAGCAGTCTTGATATAGCCTGCGCCATTGCACCAATCACGCCACTGTCGAGCCACACCGCGCGGTAATGGCTCACCCATGCCAATCTTGTCCGATGGTGTGTAACCTAGCGTCAAGTTAGCGAGTGGAATAAAGGCATCCATAAAGCCCATTGCCTTGAGTTTATACGGCATGTCCATGTTTTTGATACGCCCTGATGAGCAGGCAACGTTGAATACGGATTTGATAGCCTTATAATTTGGCATCAAACCAATGAGCTGACCGCCTGCACTATGACCAATTAAATGATAAGTCGCATCAGAGAACTCGTCTTGTAGGGCATCAAGGACGGCTGGCATGTCATGGCGACCCCAACTAATCAAAGACGCATCACACTTAGACAAATCAGAGGAAAGCGACTCGCCGATACCTTCGTTATCAAAAGTCAGCACCCCAAAGCCGTGTTCTGCTAAGTAGGTCGCAAAGCTATGGTAAAACTGGCGTTTGATACCAGTGGCTGGTGCTATCATAATCGCTGTTTTTATTGTTCCTGTAGGGCGATAGACAGTCGCTGCCAACGCCTTATTGCGGTCTGTCATGATACTTAGAGAGTAAACCTCTATTTGAGAGTCAGTATCTATTTGATTATTGATAGAGCTATTGTCCATGATTTGACCTTAGTGTGTTTTATCATTTTTATGAGTAAAGAATCACTAATCGTCTCGGGCATGTAGTCATTGCGTAGTGATAAATCGTTGCTGACATCTGACATGATTGCTTATGTTAGAATAAATTCTGGTAAGGAAGGCACTCGAAGATGACTTCCAAGTTCTATTTTTTTTATTTTAAATGCTATTATCTATCAAGGTTTTCATAAAAATCTATTTTTGAATTGAGGGCATTCCCCAGTATACATACACTTTTTAATAACTAAACTTTTAACCAATAGACATTCAATAAAAACAATCGATGTAACATTAAGGAAGCTATATGCAAATGAAGATTAACAACGATACGTATGAAGTCATCACTAGCCAAGACATCACTAATATTGAACAAGCAGTTGATAAGTCTGAATTGACGATGCCATTAGTGGCAGTGTATTGCGGATCACGTCTCGGTAATAAAGACGTCTATGAGCAAGCAGCACGTGAGTTAGGTCGTGCGTTAGCCGATAATGGTATGGGTCTGGTCTACGGTGGCGCTAGTATCGGGCTGATGGGTGCGGTCGCAGATGAAGTAATTAATGGTGGTGCGCAAGCAGTTGGCGTGATCCCAACATTTATGCTCAAGCACGAAATAGCTCATGAGCAGCTAACTCGTTTGCACCTGACCGATACCATGCACACCCGAAAAACAGTGATGGCAGAGTATGCTGATGCCTTCATTACTTTACCTGGTGGTCTTGGTACATTAGAAGAAATCATGGAGATTGCTACTTGGCGTCAGCTATATCAGCATGAAAAGCCGATGATTATCCTCAATATCAATGGTTTCTATGATCGTATGGTTGAGCATTTAAAATATACTGCTGACCAAGGGTTTATGAAGCAAGAAGACCTTGAGCGTTTGGTGGTGTGCAATACGATTGATGAAGCCATTGACCTATTAAAAACCGTAGTAACCATCGATAGTGCTGTCGATACAGAAAAAATGGCTGGTAATTGAGGCTAATTTTAAGCAATATTTGGCTTATAGTCGATTCAATTTAAAAGTAGTAAAAGGCAACCGAGTGTAGATCTATATAAAAAAGGAGAGGGTGGCTAATTACAAGCCACTCTCTCCTTTTTTCGTGCAGTTTTTAAAGTAGCTAATAGTAAAGCTTAAGACAAGCTTGACCCCATATCTAATTTATATGAAATGAACTATATAGCATCTAGGGTCTTCTTAGGAATACTGTGATTCACGCCCGCCATTGCTAGAGGGAAACCACGTTCTTCAGCCAAACCACGAGCGACTTTATCAATAGTCATACTATCGTTATGCATTAGATAAGACCATTCATGAGCATCGCGATTGCGATTCGCAAGCGTATCGGAGTCAACCAAGCCAAGTTTGGTCAACTCATCAACGATTTGATCAGCAGCGATCAGAGTCGAGGATGCTTTGACGTTTTCAGCACGCGCATAACGGATATTAGAATACAGGCTCACATCAGCAACCCGTAAGGTGTCATCTTGCCCGGGTATTTGTTGCCCGCCATATAGCGCATTACCGACTGTACGCGCGCTATGGAAGGTCGGTACAAACTCAGCCACATAATCAATCGATTGTTGGCTACGAGCTTGTAATGGGGCTTTGTCCCAACCATCTTCTATATAGTGTACATATTGCGGTGGCAATTCAGGTTGGGCGCTGTCTTTGCTAGAAGCGACTAGCCCATCATCGAATAAAGTGATGAATTTACTCATGCCATGTATTTGAAAGTAGCCACCTGGATAAGGGGTTAGCTGCGCCATGCCTTCTGGTGTACCTCGATTGCCATAGACGATAATCTCTGGTATCTGCCCGCCAGCATTGTCCCAATGCGTAATATAAGAGGACTTAAACTCAACCATACGAGTCACTTTGACACCGACCATATCGTCGATTACACCAGTACGAAAGCCACAGGCATTGATCAAGTAATCTACTTCGATAGACTCGGTCTGAGGCTTTGATTCAAGGGCTGATTCGAGATTAGAATCGTAACCAGCAGCTTGTTGGTAGTCGATACGCCATTTGGTGACATGGTGATCCGCGTTTGAGCAGTTCTCGCAGTCGACAGGCATAACTTGCTGTACTTGAGTATCCGTAAAGACATGAGCATGGTCATAATCTGCTAGTGCCAATTGTGCAGAAGCTGCTAGGCGGAAGATGTTCCAGCCATACTCCTGTACAACAATCAATGGAAACTTAACTTTATTCAAGTCCAAATACTTAGCGACGGGTATCATCCATTCATCAACGGTCGTCGGTACAGCGACTTGCTCACGCTCAGACAGCTCAATCAGCTGCTCATGGCTATACAGTTGATAGTAGTCTTCCGGCGCACCCAGTACTTTATTACTGCTATCTTGAGCGATAAGCTCACGATAAGCATTGGTCAATATATCGAGACGAGGAAGCAAGTCCTCGGGCAGACCGCCATCTCGTGTCGGTACGGCAAATACGGTTGGACGTACATCGATGGTATAAGGATAAAGACGTAAAATATCGATGCATTGTTTCAGTAGGGCGACACAGTCTTCGTCAGGTATCTCGCGATATAGATTGCCCCCTGCATGTAAATGACACATCGGCGGACCATCAATCAGTGATTTGTTTTTTTCGAATAAATAGGTTTCAAGCCCTAACGCCGCAAGACGAATAGCAATAGTCGCACCAGCCGTGCCACCACCTAGAATACCGACGCGCTTGGTAGGATGCGTTTGATTTTTGATAACAGATTGAGTCATTGTCGTTGTTATATCCTTAATAGCATTCACAGCAATAGTGCTCGATGTATTCATTAACTATCTTGTGTCTAAATAACTTATAACTGTTGATATGCGTGCAAAGTTGCCAAGTTCAATATGTATATTGGGCCGCCGTAGAAATATTTCTTATTGTTTAGCAACTCTTAAACTCTATAGGGTTATTTTACGAAAAACTACAACTGATATGATGATAAATAAGTAAGTGAATACATGAGTTTTGTCAACGAGTAGGTAAGCCTGTCTACTCAGTGCGATGGATTTGTTGGCTTGTTCCGTAGGATATAGGCAGTTTTGTAAAGACCTTTCCGTATCAACACAACTGTTTGTGTTCACATGCTATATTAAATAGCTTGAAGTCAGGACTGAGTCATTTTTGCTTCTACTTGAATCACAGATACTCAAATCATATGATCATCAGCAAATGCTAAATAAAATTAACCATGACAAGAACAAGGACGTTATTATGAAACGTATGCTCATATTATCGGCGTTGACAGGTGTTTTGACGCTTACTGGTTGTTCAACGTTAAACAATGTAATGGGGAAGGACGGTTCTGGCATGCATAAAGTGCAGGCTACCAATAACAATACGGCACCCGTTACGAGCAAAAACGGTATGTTGGTCGATGCAAACAATCATATGACTCTATATACTTTTGATAAAGATTCTATGGGAAAATCAGAATGTGGAGCGGCGTGTTTGTTAGTATGGCCCGCATTTCTAGCACCTGACAATGCAAAAGCCTCAGGTCAGTTTGCTGCGTTCCAACGCGAAGACGGTAAGTATCAATGGGCCATGAATGGCAAGCCTTTGTACTTTTATGCCAATGATACTAAGGTGGGTGATAAAGATGGCGATAATAAGTTAGGTGTGTGGCATATCGTTATAATGAAATAAAATAGCTAACCTTGAGTCGAAGAAAAGCAGCCATCATTGTGGCTGCTTTTTTGTTTGCTGATACTTGCTGAGAGTAGATGAGTCCAGTTATCAAACACTAACTAGAGATTCAGTTCCTTTAGCTTCCAATACAGTTTCTTTGGTTAGCTCTTTTCTATACAAAGGGAAAAAATCTGAGCTTAAATCGTTTTCAGTAAACCAACTATTCGCAATCAATGCTGCGTATTTGGACGAATTGACAACAAGTCTATAAGTCTTAAACAACAGCTCTTGTGAGCTAAATCCTTTTTTGTACTCATATAACGAATCTAGGTTGGAGCCCACGCCGCCACCAAGATGGAGCAAATTATAGTTGTTTTCTCTACCCCAGTTACGAGCAATATGAGTAATGAGTTTAGACGGCTGTAGATGTGTGTATGCGTTAAGCGTGCCACCAAGATGGAACTGCATAATGCCTGACTCTCTACAGATCGTGTATATCGATGAACCAATGGCCTTACCATCTTGATAAGCTGTTATTAGCAGTATTCTGTCTTGAAGGTTTTCAAATAAGTTGAAAAAATAGTTGTCATCAAAAAAGTAATATTGGCTGGCATTAACATGTTCCATCGTTTCTTTATAAATGTTCGAGAACACCATGGCACTTTCTTTGGTTAGGCGCTCAATTTTTGTGACAACCTCCATTTTCATGGCTTTTTTGATACCACGACGATGACGGTTTTGAGTCTCGCTCCAGTGTTCTTCTTCAGATTTTGTTAAGTCGGACATTAATGTCAGACCATGAGTAAGCGCTTTCCCAACAGTAGGAAGCCATTCTTTATTGATGATTGGATGCAATCGCATGAATAATGAGACACAGCCTTTTTCAAAGAGAAAGGTTCTTATGCCTTCTAGTACGATATCTAGCTGAGCATCGGTTAGCGTTTTGTCCATTACAGGACCACCGTAGCCATACGTAGAGGTAGCATCCCAATGCTCTGAATCTATTTCTCGTATGATAATAGGCAAAAACACTTTCTTATCTTTGTAGTGAGCGACTATACCTTGAGGCATGCCTTTATCGACGACGGCTGATGCCGAAATCCAGCCAGATAAATGGTATACGTCAAAATGATAGTCTGATATTTGTTTGTCCCATTCTTTATCTATATCTATAAAATCAACTTTTACTGTATCCATTTTTCTGCTTCCTCAGTGTTATGTACTATATTCGTAAATTCACATATACGAATATAACAATAAATGTTGAGGTTCACAAGCCTATCAAAAGCTTTTATTCGTTTTATTGAATATATAGTTAAATGCTGATGCAGTTATTTTTATATCAATAAAAAAGCAGCCATTGAATGGCTGCTTTTATCTATTTTGGTACTTATCCTAGTATGCAAATTTAAGTCGAAATCTCTTTGTTTGATAGTTTGTGAGTGATAGGTTTTGGTTAAGGCTGCTTTAAATTTAGTAAGCCATATAAAAGTAGGGTGCCCATCGTCACGACTGCGGCTGATAGATACAGGCCAGGGTCATAGCTTCCATAAGAGTCGACAATATAACCGGTACAGACGGGCGCAATGATTTGAGCCGCACCATACGATAACGTCATTGTCCCCATAAATTTAGCCGGATCACTGGGGAAGAACTTACCAGCCATCGTCAATACCAAACTCACACAAGCGATGAAAGTACCGCCAAATAACAATGCACTGATTATGACCGTCGATAAGCCGTCATTGATTGCAGGCAATATGATACCGATAATCTGTAAAAGATAAGCGGCAATTAGTGTCCTAAGATACCCGAATCTTCGTGCAATACGATCCCATATAAGTGCAGCTGGGGTGGCGGCTAAACCAATCAATAAAAAGACAAAACCTCCTTGTCCTTGCAAACCTTTTACACTCTCTACAATATCGACGATAAAGGTAGAGCTGACTGCGTAGCCATAACCTGCACAAAAATAGGCGAGCATCATTAATGACTTGAATGTCTTACTTGGTGGATTGTCCTTAATCACTTCTTGGTTGTTACTTTCGGTGGAAGGATGTGGCATCCATAACCACGCGGGCACAGCAAAGATGATCGCCAAAACAGAGATTGCCAACCACTGCTGTTGCCAATCTGCTGATAGGGCTTGCATTGCCTCAAACAATAACGAGGTAATGACAATACTTAATCCGGCACCTGCGAAATGAATCCCCAATTCAGCACGGTGGTTATTTTTTACTAGCCATTTCAATATCAATCCTGAAGCAATAATAAATCCGCCTGAAGCACAGGTTCCAGCGAGGAACCTTAATATCGCCCAAGTGGTTATATCTGTGGTCAGAACCATAGCTGCAGAGGTAACTACACTCAAAATAAGATAAACACGATGTAAGTGATATTTATAATTCAGATTATGCATGCTCGCCGCAAGCAAAACGCCAAACATATATCCCATGAAGTTCGTGCTGGCTAACCACCCGCCACCTAACTCTGTTAAACCTGCGCCTTTCTGCATGACTGGTAGCAATAGACTATACGAAAATCGAGCAACCCCTACAGTCACTATCAAACTGCAAATCCCAGCCATGTATACACGGACTTTCGTGAGTTCTATAGACATTTTTATTACTTCATATCGGAAAGTTATTAACAAAGAATACGTGACTCTGTTAATCTTAAAAATTGAATTATCTAGAACAAAGTATTCTCATTATAAGAACTGTTTGATAAGTGAATAAGGATTTTCACATGGAGATTTTGACGCTAAAGACGTTTAAAGCGGTGGTTGATGAAGACGGGATTAAAGGAGCTGCTGAAAAACTGCATACCGTTCAGTCGAATGTTACCAATCGCATTAAAAAACTCGAAAGAGAACTAGATACCAAGCTATTCAATATCATTGGTCGAAAGTTGCAGTTAACACCGAGTGGGCGACAGCTGTGCGATTACGCCGATCAAATTTTAAAACTAGAGTACCAAGCCACAACGGCTATGTTGCGTAATAAAGACAGTTATGAATTAATAATCGGTATGCCTGAAACATTTGCTGCCGTTCATATGCCATTGGCATTGAAACAACTGAAGTTAAACCACTCTGAAATCCGCGCTAAAATTTATACAGATACCAGTGATAGGTTGGTATTGGCTGTATTAAATAATAAAGTAGACTGTGCGGCAATCGGCAATGCCCCCAAGCATAAAGATCTGGTGGTGATTCCTGTTGTCAGAGAAGAGCTGATGATGGTGACGCCACTGGGCAGTGAGCATGACGCTGTTTTATTCGTACGTGATGAAGGTTGTGGTTATAGGACACAGGCCATTATTTGGCAACAAGAAGCAGGCAGAGGGTGTGATGAGCTAATGCTGATGAGCAGCGCTGATGGTGTCTTAGGATGCGTCGCTGCGGGGTTAGGCTACACTATCATTGGTAAAAATATGGTGGTCGGTAGTCGATATGAAAAATCACTGGTTATGACGCCACTCAGTCATGGGTCAAAGCAAGTTCAGCTGTCGATTGTTTATCGTAAAGACAGCCCATTGGCATCAGGTGTATTGACGCTAGCCAAACTATTAACTGAATAATATGGCACGCTATGGTCTATCCACCATATAGCTGCTACGGTATTTAGCTTGCTCAGCATATTAAAGTATAGTGGATTCAGTTTAAAAGAGAGACAAGGCAACCGAGTGCAGATGTATATGTGATACTTAAAGCAAGGTTAACGCTGTAACTCTTTTATAGAGGATTGACTATATCGACTGTTATAACTTTTATTGCCTTTGGCACACTATTATTTTGTGTTCTAGAACTGATTGATCTTTATCGAGATTGTATTGGCATATCATTACAGTCTTAGCACCCGACTGACTTGCATCGGACGTCGAAAACCGTTAAAATCGCGTTTTGATTTTCCCGCTGGGGAAAGGCTAAGTGAGCAGAGGAATGGTGTTGGGTGCTGGAATAAGCCAGTGATGCAGCTGCCATACTTATAAATGTCCTTAGTGCCTCAGTTACGTATGTCATTGCTGATTTGATACATCATTTAAGATGTTGCTCAAAAGCACTATACATACATCGGACATAGAGAGTTTATTATGCGTAAAGATATCCATCCTAATTACCAAGAAGTTTTATTCCACGACACTAACGCTGACGTTTTCTTTTTGACTCGCTCAACTGCTAAAACTAAAGCTACTCGTGAATACGAAGGTACAGAATATCCATACTACCCACTTGATATCTCAAGTGCGTCGCATCCATTCTATACTGGCGAACAACGCAAAACTTCTACTGAAGGCCGTGTTGCTAGCTTCAACAAACGCTTTGGTGCGTTTGGTGGCCGTAAGAAAGCTGCTGATACTGACGCTGCAGAATAATTTACACTTATTGTGTAAATATATTTCGCAAAGCAAGAAAAAACCGCTGATTATTCAGCGGTTTTTTTGTTTGAATTTTAGGGTAGTGTTTCTGAAAGGTGAAATTAAGGCAAGCCCTAAGCAGTCGGCGTGTCTAATACCTGTACTATCAGCTCTGATAATTGCTGCGCCCAATAGCCATACATTAGGCTGCTAGGATGAAAGCCGTCACTGGCAAACATCACGGCAATATCGATAGGTTTGCCATTAAAGTGATCTTCTATCATTTTTGCAAAGTCAGTTTCCATATAAGTGACACTGTTATGCTCGGCACAGACCTGCTGCAGTATCCTATCTAAAGTTGATGCTTTGGCACCAATAAAATTATTGAGTGGGGTAGGTATTGCAGGCATTTGTGCCATTGGTGGTAGACTTGAAAAAATCAATTCTCGCACACCAAATTTACGCTTAGCAATAGCAATAATATCTTCAATCTGCTGCTGCCATTTACGCGCAGAGACATTAGCAGTGGTGTCATTCACTCCGACACTCAATATCATGACATCCACCGCTTGGCTAGGAGCAGGTAGGATATACAGCCTCCGCAAAATATCAAAGCTAGTGTGCCCAGTGGTTGCTTGCAACGACCATGTCAGCTCATCAAACTGAGTATGAATAGCAGACTGCTGCTGCAAAGCAGGTATCAGCTTGCCTACTAGTGCTTCTTGCTGTGTCTGACTACCAACACCAGCGGCGGCCGAGTCACCAACCACCATGACGTTTAGCGTTTTTTTGACGGTATCTTTTTGTGTATTAGCAGACAAGGTATTAGTAGATTGGTTTAATTGGAGATGACCATGCCTTTCACCGTGTGGCTCAGGCAAGCGAATGGTATCGCGCTTAATCTTACGACCTTGATAAAGATAAACAGGGGCAAATAGTACATCTCTTGCCACTGTCGCCATTTTATTCCTATTTATCATATTGCTACCATCCAGCACGCTCTCGAATAGTCGTTAGGTTATCTTCAATTAATAACTGGCCATCGACATAAACGTCACGCAACAGGTTTTCTGCATCGGCAGATAAGTCATCTGCTTTGATGGTTTTTAGTTTTCCGTTGCTGTCTTTGACCAAAGCCAATCGACCTTTTTTTGAGCGTTTCGAACGGCTAGTGATCGGATCTTTGTAGATGTCTTTCCAAGTGCCATCAATAGAGATAGAACTGGCTTTCATTGCCCAGCTCATGGTGTCACGGTTGACTTGCTGTAATAGACCACCGCCCATACCAAAGGTCACGTTTTCAGCGCTGAAGCCTGCTTTTAGTATGACATCAATAATCTTGGTTAAGCTTTGTGGACTGATACCATCACCTTGAATGACTCGTACGTAGTCAGGCAGTACTTTATAGCCTTTACTATTCACAGTCGTTCCAAATTTCACAGCCAAGCGCTCTAATGCTTCGCGGACGACTTTGGTAGGCTCGCCACTGTCTGGTCTAATGACCAATGTGCCACCCATGTTTTTTACGTCATCTTTTAGGCTGCCACCCCAGATATTATCGATAGCATTCCATAAGTCGTAGCTGTCAGACACCACTGAGAAGCTTTTTCCTTCGCCACCAAACTGCTCAATCATATTGGCAAAGGCCGCTGTCTCACCATCACGGCCCCATGCGGTCATCGTGCTGTGTTCAGCTGCAGGGATAGAAAACGCTGGCATGTCTTTATCCATTTGATACCAGCGACTGGCAGCCACTAACGCCGTCATTGAATCAGTGCCCGCAAAGTTTACCAAATGTGCCAAGCTGCCGAGTGCCACAGATTCCTGACTAGATGCACCACGCGAGCCAAAATCGTGCAGCCTGAACGTAAGTGATTCTGTGTTGTCTGCTGATTTTTCTAAAGCTTTACGAATGATGTCTTTGCAATAATGCGAGACACTGGCGACCGTCGACGGATACCAAATAGCACGTAATAGTGTAGTTTCGATATAGCTAGGTAGCCAGTAAAACTCAGGGTCAGTATTAATGACTTGGCATACGACGTTGGACACTGGCACGATGCTGCCTTCGGGTACGGCTTCGATACGCAATGGTAGATAACCATTGTGTTTGTCCACCAAATGCTCCCAACCAGCACGATTGAAAGTCAAGCCGTGCGCTTGCACGACCATTTCGGCTTCATCGATATCTTGGTGGGTAATAGGGGTGCTCAGGTATTCTTTGATAAAGGCTTGCAGACCAAAAAATACCACATCATAGTCGCCTTTACGCGCTTCAATGTAGCTTGATAAATATTCGCTACCGCTTGGATATTGCACCCAATGTGAGGTTTTATAACTGTCGCTGTTAAGAATTAAATTATTTAGATTACTGGTATACATCACAGAACTCCTCTGCTTTGAAATGCTGCAGCTGCTTTGATGAAAGAACAGTTGAAGCGGTGAACCCTTGCCGTCTATCGACTCGGGCGGTGAAAGCTGTTGTACAAAAACGTGTGCAAAAATGATAAATCAGGTTTTAAAAGTAAAAAACTAAGAAAATAAATTATATAGACTATAGTTGATTCTAAGGTTGTAAATCATGTACTAGTCGGTCAACGTTATGTAATTTTATAACCCAACCATTTTGGTAATAATCGCATAGTGGTCTTCAAACATCATGGTAGCATCAAGCTCTGCCAGCGGTAACCAAAAGGCCTTGGCTGCGTCATCGCCACCTTTTACTTTTGGTAGACCTTTTGGGTCATTTTTAAGCTGAAAGTAAAACGCTTGGGTAATCGTACGACCACGGGCCGAGCGATAGGGGTCATCAAAGGTATGCTGACTGTGACAAGAGCCACGCAATACTGGCTCAGGAACTTTGAGACGCGTTTCTTCACGCAGCTCACGAATACAAGCATCAAATAAGGTTTCTTTCGGATTTAAGAACCCACCAGGTAATGCCCACAATCCGCGCCCTGGCATACTACGGCGCTCTACCAACAGAATATGTCCAGACTGTACAATCAAAGCATCAGCCGTCATAAATGTAGGCGGATAGGGAGCTGATTCCCACTGTCTTTTGTACTTATCAATGAAATCTGCTTCTTCATGCAGTTGATGATAGTCTTCAGTTTTTTTGAAATCATTCAGCACTTTACGGGTGGATTCAGGCGTGCGCTCAGGCGTCGGCGTGGCTCCCATCAGATAGCTATCTCTAATAGGTGTGGCTGATAGATTGTGATAATTGGGTACCGAGACCGAGTCCCAGTTAGGGAATAGCGATAAGTAATACGATGAGCTGTCTTTTGAGTGACCAATCAACCCAATATCGCTCTGCAAGTCACCAGTGACAGACTTTACGCCTGCTTGCACATACTGTAGCCAGCGGGTGTCGTTGTAGAGTGCATCGTCTAGACCAACGCAGTGAATACGTGCCGCTTCCTCTGCTGAGTAGGCGTTTTTAATCATGGCAGCACGCTCAGCGACGCTGAATGGATTGCGTAAGCTACGTGGCAGGTTGGCTGAGCCAATGAGCATAATCACATCATCCGAGCGCTTTAATGCTTCGTCGATGACGGCTTTATGCCCACGATGGAACGGCTGAAAACGCCCAATGAAAACCAAATAACGATAGTGTTTTTTATCCTGACTATCTGCGCTTTTTTTATCTGAATTTTGCTCTGACAATTCACTCATAGACGCTAGCTTCCTACGACTTATTTTTATTGATTAAAATCTAATGATACCAATACTGACACAGCCTATGACTTGCTGACAAGTGGAAAGATGTTTGGGTTAGTATAACTGTCAATGATTATGTGCATCATGATGTGACGAGGTCAAACAAATGCACTTATGATTTTAATGGGAATGCTTTTCAATCCAAGCCGTCACCGTTGGCCAAATCTCTTTTGCAGCGTTACGGCTGATCATAATGCGACTATGAGTATAGTCGTCTAAATCACCATGGCTGAGCGCGTATTCGCGAAAGACATTGGTAGGGTTTTTAAAATTATCAAAGAGCATCTGACAACCATGGCTAGGGGAGATAAAGTTGTCTCCTCTAGCACTGATGGCATAGACAGGTATCGTAATATTGGGCATCTGTTGTCGATAGTCCAAAGGCTCGTCGTCAGTGGCAGTTGTATCAGTGCTCGCTTGATTAAATGTACTTTGTTTGATGAAACTACTTTTAAAGTTCCTTTGCAGATTCCAGTCGTACCACTGACTCATCGTATAGTAGCTTTCGTCACAAGTGCCCATCTTTAATTTTCTGGCAGGAATACCGCCAAGCATTCGCGTGAGTATCTTGGCTGTAATAATTTTCGCATGGCTAATTGGCTTTGACGCTGCGCCATAAGCTTGGCAAGCAAACATGCTGATGCTGTTTATTTTGTCGATATAGCGTGGGTTTTGAACTAAAAACATAATCAAACCAATACCGCCACCACTGTGAGTAATACAGTGCAAATTATCGAATTTTAATTCGTCAAAAAAATAGCGGAAAGTCGCTTCATAGTCATAAGTAGCCACTGTTTCGAAATTAAATCTTTCTTTTGGCATTGAGCTGTCACCATGACCGCGCCACTCCATGATATAGCAGTGATGTCCAAGGCCAGCGAGATATTCAGCAATTTTTAAGCAAGTTTGTTTGTCCGAAAAGGTCCCGTGAGTCAAAAATATATTTTGAGGTTTTATAATAGGCAAGCTATTTTCTAACGGGTTGGCTATCGTACTGTTTTCTATAGTATCAAATAATTTCCAAACGGCAATTTTCTCATCGTCCTTGGTAATTATTAGGTGCAACGTCCGTGTCATCATAAAAATTATCCTATCCGAAAAATACGTAATATTTATACAAGGCAATCAAAAGCTACCATGCTCATAAAGCCAGTGCATAAAGTTATTCAAACTATCAATACTACGTCAAAACTAAATGACTTGCTCAGACGAGATGTGAACGGTATCGCATAGCGAAAATGCTGAGTATGCTTGATAAATGGCATAGCTGTCTTTATATAGAGAATAGCTTGATATAGAGAGTAACTCGGCAGCCAACACAGCTATTAAGCATGTTTATTTTTCATTGTTTAAATATTGAGTTACTTTGCCAGTAGGTAGCATCATTAAAAAAACCAATGACAACCATTTACAGTGGGCATCGTTCAATTCACAGTAGCGTGGTCGGAATTGATGCTTGATTCAGGTATAATGAGTGCTATAAACGAATTAAACTTTATACTCATGGTGGGCAGCGTCATATAATAATAAATCTCAAATATTGCTAGCCTGCATGTTTTATATAAGCCGTAAAAATTTTAAACACCCAAATTCACGACACAGTAGCCATAATAGATATAGCGTTTGTGTCATAACGCATAGGAAACATTATGAGTGAGCATGACCAAGTTGATAGCCCAGTAGCGCCATCAGCAGACTATGAATCAGCGCTAGATACTGATCAGACTGAGGCAAAAAGCAATATTACGATCACTGAGTCAGCCCAAGGGTACTTAGCAGATTTGTTATCTAAGCAAGATACAGATGGTATCGGTGTACGTATTTTCGTCGAACATCCAGGTACGCCACGTGCAGAGTGCTGTATGGCGTACAACCAGCCAGGCGAAGAAGATAGCGCTGATTTGCGTTTTACGTATGACAGCTTCTCTGCATTTATCGAAGCGGCGTCAGTTCCTTATCTAGAAGATGCGGTCATCGATTATAATAAAGACCGTTTCGGTGGTCAGCTGACTTTCCGTGCACCAAACTCTAAAGTACCAAAGGTAGGTGCGGATGCCAGTGTGGAAGAGCGCATCAACTACGTATTGCAGTCAGAGATTAATCCCGGTCTAGCAGCGCATGGCGGTGACGTACAGTTGCTTGAACTCATCGATGAAGAAGGCGTTGGTCTTACAGCCGTATTGAAATTTGGCGGTGGTTGCCAAGGGTGCTCAGCCGTTGACATGACCTTGCGTCAAGGTGTCGAAGTACAGCTAAAGCAGCAAATACCAGAGTTGACGCAAGTCATTGATGAGACGGATCATACTCGTACTGAAAACGCTTATTACAAATAAGAGTCTCAGTAAAAGCTAAAGCGTTAAGTAACATCTGAAAAATTATTTTAATTAAAGAGCCAAGTTTGATGAACTTGGCTTTTTTTATTGCTATGATTTGGTAGATTGTTTTTTAGCTGAATTTTCAGTGGCAGATTGTTGATTAATCATTTATTGATTAATAACTTTTATCGAAATAAAGGAATATATAATGAGTGACGGACAAGCAGACCAGCAAGCAGCCCAAAAATCAGAGACCCCTCAGCGTCTTGAAACCTTAGCGATTCATGCGGGTTATAGTGTTGAGCCAACGACCAAAGCGGTCGCAGTACCTATCTATCACACCAGCTCGTATGCCTTTGATAATACTCAGCATGGTGCAGACCTGTTTGATTTAAAGGTCGCAGGTAATATTTATACCCGTATCATGAACCCGACCAATGCAGTTTTAGAGGAGCGCGTCGCCGCACTAGAGGGCGGTATTGGTGCACTTGCAGTAGCATCTGGTATGGCTGCCATCACTTATGCGATTCAGACCATCTGTGAAGCGGGTGACAATATCGTTGCTGTGTCGACCTTATATGGTGGTACTTATAATTTATTTGCCCATGCTTTGCCGCGTCAAGGCATCGAAGTACGCTTCTTTGACCACAAAAACCCTGAAGCGATTCGTGATTTAATCGATGATAAGACTAAGATGGTCTTCGCAGAAAGTATCGGTAACCCATTGGGTAACATCGTAGATATTCAGGTACTAAGTGATATTGCTCATGAATATGGTGTGCCAGTCGTGATTGATAGTACAGTTGCGACACCTGCGCTATGTCGTCCTTTTGAGTTTGGTGCAGATATTGTCATTCATTCGTTGACCAAATATATGAGCGGTACAGGTACCTCGATTGGTGGCGCGATTGTCGATAGTGGTAAATTCGCATGGGGTGATTATCCAGAACGTTTCCCATTATTGAACACGCCAGATCACAGTTATCACGGTGTGAACTTTGTCCAAGATGTCGGCGCAGCAGCCTTTATTGCTCGTGCTCGTGTGGCACCGCTGCGTAATACTGGCGCAGCGCTTAGCCCGCTAAATGCTTTTGGTATTTTGCAAGGTATGGAGACATTGAGTCTACGTATGGAGCGACATGTACAGAATGCGCAAGCCGTTGCTGAATATCTACGTGACCATGATAAAGTTGCTTGGGTGAAATATGCGGGTTTACCGGATCATCCTGAGCATGAGCTTGCTAAGAAGTACATGAAAGGCACGCCTTCTGCTATTTTGACCTTTGGGGTTAAAGGTGGTTTGGAAGCAGGTGCGCGCTTTATCGATGCGCTGCAACTGATTACGCGTTTGGTCAATATCGGTGATGCCAAATCACTAGCCTGCCATCCAGCGACGACCACGCATCGCCAATTGAATGAGCAAGAACTTGCCAATGCTGGTGTCAGCACTGATATGGTACGACTGTCGATTGGTATCGAACATATTGAAGATATCAAAGCAGATTTAGAGCAGGCACTAGCTTCAGCTTAATACTCTAAGACTCTCATTGAACTGAGTAACTTGCTTATTGAGTGACAAAAAAAGCCCATAGCGAATTCGCTATGGGCTTTTCTTATTAGCATCAAAAACGTCTATTTATATCACGCTGATAAGACACGCTGAGCAATATCTCTATAATCTTGTGAATCTAATCTTGGTCCGAATTGCTGGATAACTTGTGCTGATATTTCGCTGGCAAGTCGACCACATTCTGGCAAGCTATAATGCTGCGATAACGCATACAAGAATGCACCTGAATAGTTATCACCTGCACCATTGGTATCTATAACGTTTGCTACCACAGGTGTAGCAACTTCATAAATTTCAATCTCTGATTTGTCGTTAAGTTTATGGGCGATAGTCGCACCATTAGGGCCATCTGTCACTACTGCTGTGTGACAGTAATCAAGTAGCGCACGTGCGGCGGCTTTAACTTGTTTTTTATCCGTAAATAGCTTGGCTTCTTCGCTATTACAGAATATTACTTCAACTTTATTGCCTAGCATATTGAGCAAGCCGTCTTTGGCAAACTGCACTACCGCAGGATCAGCAAAGCTCACCGCGATTTTCGCATTATGAATACCGGCTTGTTGACGTAATTGAGTCATCGCGGGTTGGATGCTCTCAGACATCGCCAGATATCCTTCTAGATATAGCCAGTCTGCTTGCGTCAACGCATCAAAATCGACATTGTCGGCGACAATCTCACTTGAGGTGCCAAGATAAGTCTGCATGGTACGCTCGCCATCTTCTGTAACCGCGACTACGCATGAGCCGGTCACACCGCCTGCATGGATAGATTTATCAGAGGTTGCGACGCCTGCTTCGTGCAAGTCTCTGAGGTAAAACGCTCCTTGATCATCATCACCGACACGGCACGCATAAAAAGGCTTACCACCTAGACTGGCAAAGGTATACATTGCATTAGCAGCTGAGCCACCGCCTGCTTGTTTTGATGGGTCAATGTTAGCAAGTTTGAAATATGCGAGTAATTGTTGTTGTTCTTCGATACCAGCTAGCGTCATATGACCTTTGGTCAGCTCCGTCTCAGCTAATGCTGCATCAGACAGCACATATTCGTGATCAACCAACGCATTCCCTATCGCCATTACATCGTACATTGCTTACTTCTCCTCAATTAAGTGATAAACGCACATTTTTATATTTAAAAGTTATTCAGCCTGTAGTTCAAGTAGGCGTTGATATAGCGCATTTTTTTTGACGCCTGTGATATCAGAGCCTAATGCAGCGGCTTTTTTGACCGATAAATCCTCTAACAGTCTTTGCAGTAATTTGTCATGGATAGTGATATCGTCTGAATCCTGAGCTACATTCACGCCAGCGACCACTACGACTATTTCACCGCGCTGTTGATTGTCATCTGCTTTGACAAACTCAACCAACTCGCCAAGTGTACTTTTACGTACTGTCTCAAAGGTTTTGGTTAATTCACGGCAAAAAGCGACTTCGCGATCTGCACCAAATATCGTTGCCATATCTTCTAAGCTGGTGATAATACGATGCGGTGCTTCATAAAATATCAACGTTTCAGTACGTGAGTTTAAGGCAGCGAGCTGTTTTTGGCGACCATGTGTTTTTGCTGGCAAAAAACCAATGAAGCTAAAGCGATCTGATGGCAATCCTGCGACTGATAGCGCGGCAATGGCAGCAGAGGCACCGACGATAGGTGATACGGCGACGCCAGCAGCATGTGCTGCTTGTACCAATTGATAACCAGGGTCGCTAACTAGTGGCGTCCCAGCATCACTAATCAAAGCGACCGAATGACCTTGCTCAATCATCTCAATAATCTTTGGTGTTTGAATCGCGCTATTGTGCTCATGATATGCCCACAGTTTATTGTGGCCTTTTTGCTTTGGAGTGGTTTCCGTATCGTCTACAGCGCTGTTTTCATTATGATGAGGCGTTGATGCTTTTGCATCGTCGGTTTTGCTGCCTTTGGTATCAATACCAAAGTGTGACAGCAGCTTACCTGAGGTACGGGTGTCTTCACAGGCAATGATGGCGACTTGCTTTAGGACATCAATTGCATGCGGCGTCATATCGCTCATATTACCAATCGGCGTGGCAACGATATATAGACAAGCTGGCATCGCGGTAGGGCTAGACATGAAAACCTCGGAGTATTAAAAACGGGAATTAAAATATAATGTGGCACGGTTGCCCATATCATCATCTATTGTATTTTTCAGTCAAATAATGAGTGAGTAAATATCTGTCAATGACATAGCTAGGGCGTGCGAAAGTGGTTAGTTTAGCATGATGTGCTATGATAATTCTGAAATGTTAACCAGACCAATCGACATCATGGCGAACCATAAACCTTTGACACTCACTTCACCAAAACAGCGCCAAGGCAGCCTGTTTGAGCAGCACGCGTGTGAGTTTTTACTGGCGCAAGGATTAAGGCTGATTGCGCAAAATTGGCAACAGCCAAAAGTGGGCGAGCTGGATTTGGTCATGATGGAAATAGGACAGGCGTGGTCAACGTTGGTATTCATCGAAGTTCGCCAACGCAAGCAGTCAGAGTTTGGCGATGCAGCCATTAGCGTGACAGCGAGTAAGCAACGCAAAGTTATCAAAGCTGCGCGCTACTTTTTGCAGCAGCATCCTGAATATAGCGATTATGAATGCCGGTTTGATGTGATTGCTTATAATACGGCTAGCAATGTAAGCCAAACAAGCCAGCAGGTAGACATTCAACCAGAATGGTTTCAGGGTGCCTTCGTGGCAGATGCATGGTGACAATATATAGAAGCGGTACGGCTAAACAGTGAATAGAACCAATAAAACAGCACATAGAATTTGGTATCAAGCTATCGTTACTAAAAACATAACCGCCACCAGCAAAAATTCAGTAAAGTAGCTATGTTATAAGTAGCTGTATTACAAATTGTTATAAGTAGCTATGTTAGAGCGTGTCATCAATTAGCGGATTAATACATTTAGTGGTCTTAAAATGACTAAATTTTGCTAAACATCGTTAGAAATTTTGCCAATATGTACATATTCACGGCAATTTCTTCCTTGTTTATCTACAATTTTTCTCATTTTAAGCCTCACAATCTAATTGATGACACGCCCTAAAAGCCGTTAGATTGAAATTGCTCAACCCATTAAATTTATATAATTGTCACAATCATGTTCTAAGAGGTAAATCATGACACGGATGCATCTGCGCACTGCTATTTTTGGCTCATCACATCGTACAGCGATTGGCATGATATTACTGTCTAGTATCGCTGTTACTGGCTGTACGACCAACTACCTGACCAATAGCACAGAAGGCACGTACGGTGTGCCGATGACAGAGCGCACTATTCCGCAACGTCTGCTTGATCGCAGTATCGAACACACTGCCAAAATCAATGTCTATGGATTACAAGAAAACCTGCAACAAACCAGCCGTATGGACATTGATAGCTTTAACAGTGAAGTGCTATTGACAGGTGAAGTGCCTACTGAAGCCATCAAAACAGAAATAGAAAAAGTCGTCAGCTCTATGCCTGATGTACGCCGCGTTTATAACGAATTGAACGTCAGTGCCTCAAAAGGTTATAGCTCTACCGTGCAGGATGGTTATATTACTTCCAAACTGTTAGCAAAAGTGGCCGCTAGTGATGGTGTTAGTTCTTCACAGATTAAGGCAGTGAGCGATAACGGTGTGGTTTATATTATGGGACGTATGACACCCACTCAACAGAGTAATCTCATTGATATTGCCAACACGACGGTCGGTGTGACGGAACTGGTATTGCTTACGACGGTTGTAGACGATAGAGGGGTGAAGATAAACGAAGACGATATTATGACTGACAACAATTTGGGCAATGCTGATTCAGTGCCAGTTGTTGAAGGCGCTGTTGCTAACATTGATAGTACTCGTCTAGCAACGCCAGTTATAGTGACAGAAGAGGGCACAACAGGTGAGCAGCCACAATCGAGTCCTTATATCGATCTGTATCAGGGACAGTAGTAGCCATCGCCATTATTTACGAATCAGATAGATAAGTGATGGCTATTAAGCGATCTGATTTTAATGACAAGAAGACTAAACAGTACTAACAGGAAAAACACGATAAATCCTTAGTGAACCAGTAATATATAGACAGTCAGCAATAGAACAGCCCGCCAAATAATAAATGGTACTCTTAATAAATAATGGTAATTTTAGTGAATGATATTTTATAAAGAGGCTGTGATAGTGCTCATCATTGTTTATAAATATAAGAGGGATACTGGTAAATGAAGAATTTCGAGAAACATGTACAACAGAGCGCAAACAGCCATAGCAATACATTCAATGAACAAGCCTCTAATAGCAAAGCGTCTTATAAAAAGCCACGCACGCTCAAATTTACAGGTGCGGGGTTAACCGCAGTGCTAGCAATAGGTGGTATCACGCTAGCATCACAGAGTGCACAAGCTGTATCCCCGCTAGCTATCGTCAATGGCATTACATCGAGTGGTGGTGTTGGCGTTAGTAAAGACATCCTCTACGGTGATGAGCCTTCACAAGATTTAGATATTTATTACCCAAAGCCTTTAGCCAAAGCGATGAAAGCCCAGACTGCGATTAAGGATACTTATCCTATGGTCGTGTTTGTCTATGGTGGATCATGGGAAAACGGTACCAAAGAAGAATATGCTTTCGTGGGTAAGAGTCTGGCGCGAGCAGGCTACGTGACCGCAGTGATTAATTATCGGAAGGCGCCCGAACATCCATATCCTGACTATGTAGAAGACACGGCAAAAGCGATTGCATGGAGCTATAATAATGCCAAAAGCTTGCATGCAGATCCTCAGCGCATGGCCGTTATGGGACAATCAGCTGGCGCGTTCAATGCAGTTGCCGCAGTCTCTAACGAAGATTTCTTAGCACCTTATGGCATCAAACCAAGTGATATCAAAGCAGTTGTTGGCATCGCAGGCCCCTATAGCTATGACTTTAGAAAGTTTGATAGTGCTACTGCTTTTCCTGCCGATGCGACTCCTGATCAAATAATGCCCGACAGACAGTTAAAAGGTGAGCAGCCACCTTATCTATTATTGACTGCTGAAAATGACAAGATTGTCTATGATACCAATACCATTAATATGACCAAAGCACTTAAAGATTATGGCGCAAGGGTTGAGAACGGTGTTATCGAAGGCGCAAGCCATGCCACTAGTATCGGTGCGATGGCGCCACCACTGCGTTGGTTAAACGATGTGCGAGCGCAAGTACTGACATATCTGGATAAAAAGCTGAAGTAGTTTTAAGTACTGATTACTTAAACACTTACTGCTTTTATTGTTCAGCAGGTATTGTATATATAGCTCAGGTTTTCTTATACACAGACAGTGCTGTAAGATGTTCAAACTCTTGTTATAATACCTGCATTCAAAATAAAACCCTTTTTTACCGCTATTAACAGGATATTCTATGAGCATGAATGCTGACGATTTGATTGCCTTTTTACAAACACACTTTCCAGACGCTTTTATTCAAGCTGCCAATCAAGGTAATAAGTTTGATGTACGTGTGGTTGATGCCTGTTTTGAGGGCAAGCGTGCCGTTCAACGTCAACAAGCGATTTATGCATTGGTCAATGATAAGATTGCGAGTGGCGATATTCATGCGCTCAATATTCAAGCATTAACGCCTGCTGAATGGGATATCCAGTCAAAAGGCTAAACCGTTATATATATGATTGAACATTTTAAACTGACCGTTTAGGTGGTTGGTTATAAGTTCAGTTTTCACCATTTTTTACACTCATCGCTAGGTTGTCACCTCTATGGATCAATTTTTAATCACTGGTAGTAGTCGTATCGCAGGGGAAGTTACTATCTCAGGCGCCAAAAATGCCGCGTTGCCGTTACTTGCGGCTATGATATTAGCCGAGACTCCAACGACATTACACAATGTGCCATCGCTACAAGATGTGCGCACATTGATTGAATTGATCGGTGGCATGGGTATCAAAATCCAAAAACAGGGCGATACTGTTACGTGCGATACCAAAGATATCGATAATTTTTATGCACCGTATGATTTGGTTAAAACCATGCGTGCCTCAATTTTGGTATTAGGCCCATTGCTGGCACGTTTTGGCGAAGCAGAAGTGTCATTGCCAGGCGGCTGTGCCATTGGTTCGCGCCCTGTCGATCAGCATCTCAAAGCTTTTGAGGCGATGGGTGCTACGATTAGCGTAGAGAATGGTTATGTCATAGCACAGGCACCAAAAGGTGGCAGGCTAATAGGTTGTAACTTCTCATTTGATATGATTACCGTAGGCGGTACTGAAAACGTAATCATGGCAGCAGCACTTGCCAAAGGCACGACTGTTTTAGGTAACTGTGCATTAGAGCCAGAAGTGGTTGATTTGGCCAATATGCTGGTCGCGATGGGCGCTAAAATAAGCGGTATCGGTACATCAGTCATGACCATCGAAGGTGTTGAACGCTTGCATGGTTGTGAGTATTCAGTTGTACCAGATCGTATCGAGACAGGCTCTTACCTTGCTGGCGCGTTGATGACCCGCGGTGATGTATTGACCAAAAATACATCTGCACTATTATTAACGCCAGTGTTAGAAAAATTTGAAGCCATGGGCGCCGTGATTACCACTGGTGATGATTGGATTCGTGCGCAGATGATGGGTCGTCCAAAGGCTGTTGATATTCGCACCCAGCCACATCCAGGTTTTCCGACTGATATGCAGGCGCAATTGATGGCAATTAGCTGTCTTGCAGATGGCACGAGTACTTTTATCGAAAATATCTTTGAAAATCGCTATATGCATGTCCCTGAGCTTAATCGCTTAGGTGCCTCTATTCAGGTTGATGGTCATACTGCTGTGGTAAAAGGTGTTGAGAAATTTACTGCTGCACCAGTAATGGCGACTGATTTGCGTGCTTCTATGTCATTGGTCATGGCGGCGGCGACTGCTGAAGGCGAAAGCTTGATCGATCGTATTTACCATATTGATCGTGGCTACGAAGACGTTGAAAACAAGCTACGCGCATTGGGTGTGAATATCGAACGTATTAATACCAACGATTAATATTAACTGTCTTATCTAGCACCAGTCCATTCATTACGAATGTGATTGGTGTTAGCACGAAAAGCTTAGTAATATATAACTAAAAGCCCCTTTCAGTGGGGCTGTCAACTGTACATGGATACGATGTCATTATGACTGAAGCAACCAAAGCCTTACCAATCAGCGGTGTATTAAACGAAGTAAACGATGAGTTTTCAGGCTTAACATTGGCATTATCAAAAGGCCGTATTCTAGAAGAAACCATGCCACTGCTACGCGCAGCTGGCGTTGAACTATTAGAAGACCCTGAAGCCTCACGCAAGCTTATTTTCCCAACCTCAAATCCCAATGTGCGTGTATTGATTTTACGTGCCAGCGATGTGCCGACCTATGTAGAACACGGTGCAGCTGATTTTGGTGTGGCAGGTAAAGACGTTTTGCTTGAGCATGGTGCCAATCATGTTTATGAGTTGTTGGATTTGCAAATTGCTCAATGTAAGCTGATGACTGCTGGCGTAAAAGACGCGCCACTGCCAAATCGCCGCCTACGTATCGCCACCAAATACGTCAATGTGGCACGTGCCTACTTTGCCAGCCAAGGTCAGCAAGTAGATGTCATTAAGCTTTACGGCTCGATGGAGCTTGCCCCATTGGTCGGTCTCGGCGATTTGATCGTGGATGTGGTCGATACTGGCAATACTTTACGTGCGAATGGGCTTGAAGCTCGTGATCACATTTGTGATGTTTCATCTCGTCTGATCGTCAATCAAGTCAGCTATAAGCGTAAATTTGCGCTACTTGAGCCGATTTTAGATAGCTTTAAAAACAGTATTGCTAGTGCATCGTAAGCCACTGGCAATCATTGGTAATATAAAGCATGGTTATGCAAATTTTTAAACCAGTTTAGTGCTCTATGATAGATATAGCGTGCTAAACTGGTTTTTTCATCTTTGCTTGTCAGAGAATAAAAGCCCAGTATAATCTGATGTATAAGGCATCAAATTATTGTTAATATTCAATACACGCTACCATTATATTATTCATTTCAGCTATAGGATTAGGTCATGCGCCAACTAAGTACTCAAGATGCCGATTTTGACAGTCAATTAACAGAGCTGCTTGCTTTTGAAACCGTTAATGATGCCGACTTGCTGAAGACCGTTGATGACATCATCGCGCAAGTACGCCATGAGGGCGATAGTGTGGTGCTAGCATTGACTCAGCAATTTGATCAGCATCCAGCGACGACGATGCAAGAGCTAGAGCTATCCAAAGAATCACTTGCTGAGGCATTTGCCAATCTTGATGAGACCGTCAAGACGGCATTGACGACAGCGGCAACACGGGTACAGACATTTCATGAGCGCCAAGTACAAGAGACATGGCAATATGAAGATGAGCTAGGCAATCGTCTCGGTCAAAAAGTCACACCGCTTGATCGTGTAGGTATTTATGTCCCTGGTGGTCTGGCCTCTTATCCATCGTCAGTATTGATGAACGCCATTCCCGCTAAAGTAGCAGGCGTTGCCGAAGTCATTATGGTTGTGCCAGCACCCAAAGGTGTACTAAACCCATTGGTATTAGCAGCAGCGCATTTGGCACAGGTTGATCGTGTCTTTACTATTGGTGGTGCACAAGCTGTGGCCGCATTGGCTTACGGCACCGCAACGATTCCAGCAGTGGATAAAATCACAGGACCGGGCAACAAGTATGTGGCAGCTGCCAAACGTGCAGTATTCGGTCAAGTCGGCATCGATATGATTGCTGGCCCCTCTGAAGTATTGGTTTACGCAGAGGGTGAAGCGCAAGATCGTGCAGATTGGTTGGCGATGGATTTATTGTCACAAGCTGAGCATGACCGTATTGCCCAAGCTATTTTTGTGACGACCAGTGAGCAGCAGTTAGCTGAGGTCGCTGATGAGATCGAAAAAGCATTGGCAGAATTGCCAAAAGCTGACATCGCTCGTGATTCATTGCAAAACCGTGGCGCACTTATTCTAGTCAAAGACCGTCAAGAGGGCATTGCAGTGATCAATCGCGTGGCACCTGAGCATTTAGAGTTGTCAGTAGACAATCCTGATGAGCTGCTCAATGACATTCGTCACGCTGGCGCTATCTTTATGGGTCGTCACACGCCTGAGGCGATTGGTGACTACTGTGCAGGTCCTAACCATGTGTTACCAACTTCAGGCACGGCGCGTTTTTCTTCACCACTAGGTGTCTATGACTTCCAAAAGAAATCATCTATTATTTATTGTAGTGAAGCGGGTAGTAAGCCGTTGGCGGAAACAGCAGATATTTTAGCGCAGCGTGAGGACTTAGATGCCCATGCGCGCTCAGCTCGTTATCGTTATCAGTAATATATTTTGAATACTGTAAAATTTAATTTTGTCATTTATTCTGACATCTTTTTTAATAATTTTTGTGGCTAATAGTAGGATAACTTATGAGTGAATTAAAGATAGACACGAGACTTTGGTCATCTAAAGCACGCAATTTGTCACCTTATACACCAGGTGAGCAGCCGCAACACGACAATTTATGCAAACTAAACACCAATGAAAACCCATTTCCACCTTCTCCAAAAGTAGGGGAAGCCATCGCTAAAGTGTTGGAACGTCAAGCAGATGATTTGCGCTTGTATCCAGCACCTGAGTCTGATGAATTGCGTAGTGCATTGGCAGGGTTATATAACCTCGATGTCAATCAAGTATTCGTCGGTAATGGCTCAGATGAAGTATTGGCATTGGTGTTTGCCAGTTTTTTCCTAAAAGAGCGTCCTGTTTTAGCACCTGATATTAGTTATAGTTTCTATCCGGTATACGCGCATACCTTTGGTATCGAGCTGGTACAAATCGCCTTAGATGCTGATTTTAGTATCAGCCCAGATGCGTATCGTCAGCCTTGTAGCGGTATCATTATCGCCAATCCTAATGCACCAACTGGACTGCTACTATCGCTTGCAGATATCAGTAAGTTGGCTAGTGAGCACTCTAATTCAGTGATTGTGATTGATGAAGCTTATATTGACTTTTCCCAGATAGAAACGGGTAGCTCAGATACTACCGTTTCAGCAATAAGTCTAATCAATGAGCATGATAATATTCTTGTGACGCAGACTTTTTCAAAGTCACGCTCGCTCGCTGGATTGCGTGTCGGTATGGCCTTTGGTAATGCTTCATTGATTGAAGCATTGACCCGTATGAAGAACAGCTTTAATAGCTATCCATTAGACAAGTTAGCGCAAGCGGGTGCGACGGCCAGTGTTTTAGATGTTGAATATTTTGAGAAAACACGTCAGCAAGTTATTGACCTGCGTAAGTCACTCACAGCAGATCTAATAGCCTTGGATTATAAAGTGCTGCCGTCACATGCCAATTTTGTATTTGTGCGTCCAAAAGAGGGCAATGCGAGTGCTGTGGCCAGTGCGTTACGTGAGCAAGGCATTATCGTTCGTCATTTTGACAAACCGCGTATCAATGAGTATTTGCGTATTACGGTTGGTACTGCAGAGCAGAATGAGCGTTTGATAATGGCATTGCGAGCGATGAGTGCATAGATGAAAAATCTGAATGTGATTCGTAGTCGACCATTGATTTGTACCATTGATCACGTTTTCGATGAGCTAGAATGTGAAAAACTCATTAAAAAAAGTGAAGTTCAGCAGTATGAGCAAGCACAAATTACGGTCGGCAACGATCAGTTTCGAACAGATACGAGTGTCCGAAATAATGACCGTATCATATTTGACGATACGGACTTAGCAAAAAGCCTCTTTGAGCAAGTGGCGTGTTATTTGCCAAAAACATGGGATGAAGGTTTATGGGAGTTGTCGGGGCTGAATGAGCGTTTTCGTTATTATCGTTATGGCGAAGGCCAAACGTTTAAACCACACTTTGATGGTGCTTATGAGCAAGGTAAGTTTCATAAAAGCTTCTTAACGCTATTGTTTTATTTGAATGACGACTTCGAAGGTGGCGAGACAAAATTTTATCAATGGCAAGGTGGTTGGTATAATAATGATACGCCTAACTATATTGTTACGCCGAAAAAAGGCCAAGCATTATTGTTTGCACATCTACAGCTTCATGAAGGTGCACCAGTGATATCAGGTGTTAAGTATGTACTACGAACGGATGTCATGTATCGGGCAATATGTCTTTAATAAATGCCTTGAGAATATTGCATGCGCATACTGAAGATGCTGCGAATTAACGAATCTTCGCTGTTGTATTGATATTGACTAATAAAAGTAAAGCCTGCCAACATTGTGTTGAGCAGGCTTTATTTTTTTTACTTCTTAAAACAATATCTATAGTCAAAGAAGTCTAAAATGGATACAAGGCAGCCGACCGAAGATTGTACTAGTAGTACATTTAGGGAGGGTAACGCTGTAGCCGTTTAGTAGTTCTCTGACTATAATCCTATTTGCTCAGATTCTTTTGGGCGAGTACCGACAATAGATTGCCTACTTTATCCAAACATTCTTGGTATTCAGCATCGCAATCAGACGCAACTGTAATACCACCTCCAGCCCATAAGCTGATATATTTTTCTCTATTCAAATCATTATTTGATGAAGCGCTAGCCTGTAGCGTACGAATCAGCACATTCCATTGACCACTACCATCAAAATTCATATAACCCATAGTGCCGCAATAGGCACCACGTGCTGCTGTTTCTAGTTCGGATATAATCTCAACAGCACGTTTTTTTGGTGTACCAGTGATGGAGCCTGCGGGCAAACTGCCAAACAATACTGCCAACGGATGGGTGTCTTCTTTGAGCTCAGCAGTGATGGTGCTGACCATGTGATGCACGTTACTAAAGCTTTCTATTGCAAATAGCTGTGGTACTTTTACGCTGCCAGTTTTGGCATATTTGCCTAAATCATTACGCAATAAATCGACAATCATCACATTTTCAGCACGATCTTTTTCACTATCACTTAGTTGGTTTTTATAGAAGTTATCTTGTTCACTCGTTGCACCACGCGGCATCGTACCTTTAATAGGTTTAGTAATGATGTGATGTTTGCCAGTGTTGGTATCTTTTTTGAAGGTAAAAAACAACTCAGGTGAGCAGCTTAATAATTCAAACGGATTCGTAGGTATATTAGGAGCGTTTGTACTGTCATGCATGCCACGAACCGACAGGTATCCTGCAAAGGGCGCCTGCGTATTAAGATATAGCGTAGGTAAATAATCAATTAGATTAGATGTCGATTGGATATTGCTTGTTTTATGAGAGAGCTGACCACGCCATTCTTGCGTGAGATTGATTTGATAGCAGTCGCCTTGTTGTAAGTAGTCTTGAGTACGGTCAAATGCTTGTTGATAATCATGTTTGTGCCATCTTGCTTGCAATATTAAAGGAGCAGGTTCTAATGACTCAGGGTACTCTTGACTCAGGCATGTATCAGACAATATTTTATCTAGTCTGTCTAGATATGAGATAAGCGCTATGACAGCTTTGTCATTACACTCATCATCAACGGTTTTATCTGAGCGGTTAGCCGTTGTGTTGACGGTTAACTGCCAACCAGTTTTGTTGGTTGCTTTAGGTGACAGGTAAATATCGTAATGACCCAATACCGCACAAGGTTGTGCTGCCAGTTCAATATTGGCAGCTGGACTTAGCTCATGAGCCGCAATGTCATAGCCGATAAAACCTATTAGGCCATGATGATAATTGGGATTTTCAGTGATATCAGTTGTCGATGTTCCGTCATAATCATTAGTCTCATAAGCTTTACTATAAGTCGTTAAGCTATTTTGCCATTCCACATAGCTCATATAGGCCTTCGTAATGACATTACTATTATCAGCATTGTTAGTCGTTTCAATATCACGGCCATGTCGAATAACTTTATAAGTAGCCAATGGCGTATCAGGTAATTGATTATTAGCAGTATTAAAATAGACAGACCAGCTCACCTTAGGAAGTAAGCCGATTACGGGCCGTCCATCGTTATTCAGCCAAACCAGCTGCCAATTTGCTTTAGCATCTTGTGCTAGCAGATAGCGCTGTAAATGTGGCATTAATTCTGCAGCAGGCAGCTCACCAAAACGCCAGCTAGGATTAGTAGCTGGCGATAGGGCAGAATCTGTCTGCTCAGTAGTCTTATGGTTTTTTGCGTGCATCGGTTACGCGTCGAACTTTTTGATGATTAGCGTTGCGTTCGTACCACCAAAGCCAAAGCTGTTACTCATGAGTGTCTCAAGCTCGGTTTCACGCATTTGGGCGACGATATCAAAGCCTTCAGCAGCAGGGTCCAATTCTTCGATATTGATACTTGGTGCGATAAAGCCTTCTTGTAGCATTAATAAGCAGTAGATTAACTCTTGTGCGCCAACTGCACCTAAACTATGACCAGTCATAGATTTGGTTGAGCTGATAGCAGGGACTTTACTGACATCACCACCAAACACTTTAGCAATTGCTTTAAGCTCAGTGATGTCACCTAGCGGTGTGCTGGTACCGTGAGTGTTAATATAATCAACGCTCTCCAAACCAGCTTCGGCTAATGCTTGCTGCATGCAACGTACAGCGCCTTCACCGCTTGGCGCAACCATTTCAGCACCATCAGAACTGGCACCATAACCAACGATTTCAGCTAAAATATTGGCACCGCGCGCTTGTGCATGCTCTAAACTTTCTACGACTACCATCGCGCCACCCGCTGCAATCACAAAACCATCACGGTCTTTGTCATACGCGCGCGAGGATTGTTTAGGCGTGTCATTATATTGAGTACTCATCGCACCCATTGCATCAAACATGCATGATTGAGTCCAATGCTCAGCTTCACTACCACCTGCTAGGACGACATCGGCTTTACCTAGTTGAATAAGCTCGGCAGCATGCCCGATACAATGCGTTGAAGTCGCACAAGCAGAGGAGATAGAGTAGGAGATACCGTGAATTTTTAGACCTGTTGCGAGCGCGGCTGATACTGAGCTGCCCATAGTCTTAGGTACTGCCATTGCGCCGACACCGCGTAGACCTTTCTCACGCATGGCGTCGACAGCAGCGACTACATTTTCTGTTGAAGCGCCGCCAGAGCTGGCAACCACACCGACACGTGGGTTTTGGCTAATCACATCAAGCGACAATCCAGATTGTTTGATGGCATCCAACGCACTAACATAAGCATAGAGACTGGCATCACTAAAAAACCTTTTAAGCTTACGGTCGATAGCAGACGTGTCTAGTACTGATTTATCAATACTACCACTTACCTGTGACTTAAACTGATGCTCAGCATAAGAGTCATTGAACGTAATACCAGACTGTCCTTGCTTAAGAGCAGCGGTAACAGTGGCTAAATCATGTCCGATACAAGAGACAATCCCTGCTCCAGTGATAACAACGCGGCGCATATTCTATTCCTTATAAATAACGATTTTTTGATAATTACTTAATAGATAACTACTGGATAATCGTTTTTAATATCTACTTCTATTATTTGATCTCAAACGTACCACTCTCTCATAACTACAATGTGTCAAAACAGTGTGTTAAAGAAAGAGCATTTTTGAATATCAAATGCTTCTGTTGCAGCTATAATTGCTGTCATAATTAAACGATGTATGGTCTACATATATTGTCTAGTTGTACTGTTTATAAGATGTTTTATAAATTCGAGTACAACTGTACTGTGAATTATGGCACATGATAACGTATCAAGCGTCCAAAATCTTTGTACAAGTGCAAAATAATGACAAAATAGCGTTTAAGGTTAAAGGTTATTTAAAAACTAAATCCATAAAAGGTGATATGAATAGGGCAGTCACCGATACATCTACCAACGACATGTCATGCTGTGCTTAAATTCAACCGAAAAATAAACTTTAACATAGCATCAATTATCGATTAAGTTATACTTTTAGATACAAAGTTTGTTATGGCGATAACATTGTTCGCACTGACACTGAATATAGACATTCGCTAAGATAGCGTATCGATTATAAGCAAAAATCTATTATTATAAAATCAATCAAACTAATTAATCATATAAAGGACATCACGATGGCAAAGCGTAGCATTCTTTCTAAGAGCATTAAAACAGTTGGTTCTCTGACCCGCAACAACTTAGAGCGTATGGGTGCAATCATTGACGGTGTCAATGCTAAGACAAGCAAGCCGCGTCAATACAAAGCGGTTAACTTGGGCGATGAAGATTATCAGGAAGACTTGTTTCGTCAGCAAACACTGAAAGCGACTCAGCAATTGCTAGGGCCACGTTTCGCGACTTATGGCAAATATGCCAAAAAAGTAGTGCCAAACAGTTTTTTTCAGACAACTGTTGATGGGGCTTTTGCGCAAATAGCAACGCTTGCGTCTAACTGGAGTCAGATTGATTTGCCTAGTGAGCATCGTTTTGCAAATATTGCCAATTTAGATGACGAGGAGCGTTATGCGCTAGCCACGGATATTGCCAATCAAAACCGCGCACTTGCGACCATAGGTGGTTTGACAGGTCTAGCAGGTCTGCCCGGATTACTAGCGGATACGTTATGGCTATTACTAGTATCATTACGTACCGTCTATCAATTAGCAGCAGTCTACAACAAACCATTGACAGGCAGTCAAGGTGTCAAAATGGCTTATGAGTTGCTATCAAATGCAGATCTAAGCAAGATGCAAGAAAAACAAGCATTGCTTGCTGGTATCGGTATCGGCAAAGGTTTGCTTGATAATGCTCAAAATAGTGGTTTGCATAATGAGCTCAAAAATCTAGGCCTAAAAAACAAAAACGTTAATTTCTATGCAGAACAGATTGATAATGTTGCCAGTCAGGTTGGCATTGATTTGGATCAAATCAACTTGTCATGGGTACGCCGTTTCCTACCAGCCACAGCTGTCGCCATTGGTATGCACTATAACAGTCAGTTAATTGATGAAGTCATTGGTGTGGCTCAAGCGACTTTCGCACCAGAAGCCAAACTGGCAAATCGTGCAATTACGGATGACAGCAGCAGCGAAGCAAAAGTAGATAAAGCTGCTAGCAACGATGAGCAAGAAAGCACTGGTAGTAATACCGAAGATAGCAATACCAAAAATAAAGAGGGCGTAGATGACAAAGATGAATCATCTGCTAGCCAGTCAAGCGATGAAGCAGATAAGTCTGCTAATAAGCAAAGTAAATAAAGATAATTTGAAGATCTATCTATATTGTGAAATTTTATACAAGGTTGCGCTTATAATTCATTATAGGCCAATCGCTAATTCTTAATATTGGTGGTATTATCTTTTAACTCTTGAAAATTTAGATAATATCGCCATTTACTTATCATAGATGTCTATTTATCACCAAAAATCTTATTCAGACCATATGTGATATTGTTTTTTATGCCACGTTTAGTGACTTATTTTATAGTTGGCTTTTAATTAAAAGCAGCTAAGTAGGTACAGCAACAGGCTGAATGCATATCTATCAAATGTTGTAAAGTACAATCACTCATAAGTGGTTGAAATAGCAGCAACAACTCTTTATAATACACTGTCCTAAAAATGGGTGCTCCGAAAATCTGTCATAAACGTCAGATGGATGGTGCATTACCCCATTTTTTTGTTTTATACCAAACGGGAGAAGGATGCCTCATGGCAACAACTAACCAATTGATTCGTAAAGGTCGCAAAACCATCAAGGAAAAGTCAAAAGTTCCTGCGTTGGAAGCGTGCCCACAGCGTCGCGGCGTATGCACTCGTGTATATACTACGACTCCTAAAAAACCTAACTCAGCCATGCGTAAAGTATGTCGTGTACGTTTGACTTCAGGCTATGAAGTATCAAGCTACATCGGCGGCGAAGGTCATAACCTACAAGAGCACAGTGTTGTTCTTATCCGTGGTGGTCGTGTAAAAGATCTACCAGGTGTACGTTATCACACCGTTCGTGGTGCATTGGATTGCGCAGGCGTTAAAGACCGTAAGCAAGGTCGTTCTAAATATGGTGCTAAGAAGCCTAAAGTTTAATAACTAATCGTTATTAGATAAGCTTTTTATACCAAACATTAACTGTGCATGGGTCTGGTGTTGGCAGTATTATTAAATTAGTAATTCACTGTTAAAACATACCGCCGTGCAGTAAGGCTGACTGACAACTCGATATAACGCCACCTGATTAATAACTGGTGCGAGATTGTGAATGTCAGACACTCCTGAAGACAAGGAAATTTATTATGCCAAGACGTCGCGTCGTTGCTACCCGTGAGATCCTACCGGATCCTAAGTTTGGTAGCCAAACTGTTGCAAAATTCATCAACCATGTAATGAGTCATGGTAAAAAATCTACTGCTGAGCGTATCGTTTACGGTGCACTTGAAACAGTAAGCGAAAAACGTAAAATCGAAGATCCAGTATCTTTCTTCGAAGACGTTTTAGAAAATGTACGCCCAATGGTAGAAGTAAAAGCTCGCCGTGTTGGTGGTGCAACCTACCAAGTACCAATGGAAGTACGCCCCTCCCGTCGTACTGCATTGGCTATGCGTTGGATAGCTGAAGCTGCTGCTAAGCGTTCTGAGAAATCAATGGCACTGCGTTTAGCAGGCGAATTGAATGATGCTGCTGATGGCAAAGGCGCTGCTATGAAAAAGCGTGACGAAGTTCACCGCATGGCAGATGCTAACAAAGCATTCTCTCATTACCGCTTCTAAGCTACTGTTTACTAGTAGCTTTAGACTGGTTGGCTAAAGTCAGCCAGTCTTACACTGTTATTTATTCTATTGATTGCCGCCATCATTTATTTAGTTGCTAATAGCTAAAAGCTATTTACAATTAAGATGGCGGATATCTATCAAGATACTTCTCTAAAAAGACACTATTTAACTAATAATTAGGTTTAACGAGAGAGTATCCCAAATTTGATGCCACACTATTCTTAGTATTTGCTCTTTTTTTGTCCGTATTAGGCTTAATAATCAGTAAGTAATATTACGAAGTTGATTGCTTTGTCATGAAGCTGACCGCTTTGTCATAGAGTATGAGGTAGTGACACAATACATTATTATATACACGACTTTTCCTAGGAAAACACTATGGCTCGTAAAACTCCCCTAAAACGCTATCGCAATATTGGTATCTCAGCGCACATCGATGCTGGTAAGACAACCACTACCGAACGTGTTTTATTCTATACCGGTGTTAGCCACAAAATTGGCGAAGTACATGATGGCGCAGCCACCATGGACTGGATGGAGCAAGAACAAGAGCGTGGTATTACTATCACCTCAGCGGCAACTACTTGCTTTTGGTCAGGTATGGCAAAACAGTTTGATGAACATCGTATCAATATCATTGACACCCCAGGTCACGTTGACTTCACGATCGAAGTTGAACGTTCTATGCGTGTACTTGATGGCGCTTGCATGGTTTACTGTGCAGTAGGCGGCGTTCAGCCACAGTCTGAGACTGTTTGGCGTCAGGCTAACAAATATAAAGTTCCACGTCTTGCATTCGTAAACAAAATGGATCGCGTTGGTGCTGATTTCTATCGTGTTATCGAACAGATCAAAACTCGTCTTGGCGGCAAGCCAGTACCATTGGTTATCCCAATTGGTAAAGAAGAAGATTTTGAAGGTGTTATCGATCTAGTAACCATGAAAGCTATCTATTGGGACGAAGCGTCTCAAGGCATGGAATACGACGAGCGCGATATTCCAACTGAACTACAAGACAAAGCCGCAGAATATCGCGAGTATCTAGTAGAAAGTGCTGCTGAAGCAAACGAAGAGCTCATGAATGAGTATCTAGAAAACGGTGAATTGACTGTAGATCAAATTAACAGCGCTATCCGTGATTTGACTATTGACAACCAAATCATCCCATTGCTTTGTGGTACTGCCTTTAAGAACAAAGGTGTACAGAAGATGTTGGATGCGGTTATTCAGTATCTTCCAGCACCAATGGATGTACCTGCTATCCGCGGTATCCTTGATGACAAAGATGAATCAGAAGGCTTCCGTGAAGCATCTGATGATGTACCGTTCTCAGCTTTAGCATTCAAAATCATGAATGACAAATTCGTTGGTAACTTAACCTTCGTTCGTGTTTATTCAGGTGTTTTGACTCAGGGCAGCAGTGTATATAACCCAGTTAAGATGAAGCGTGAGCGCGTTGGCCGTATCGTACAGATGATGGCTAACTCTCAAGAAGAGTTACAAGAAATTCGTACTGGTGATATCGCTGCATTGGTTGGTATGAAAGACGTAACTACTGGTGATACGCTATGTGATGAGCAAAATGTTATCACGCTTGAGCGCATGGAATTCCCAGATCCAGTTATCAGCCTAGCGGTTGAACCTAAGACCAAAGCTGACCAAGAAAGAATGTCAATCGCTTTAGGTCGTTTGGCTAAAGAAGATCCATCGTTCCGTGTACATACTGACGAAGAATCTGGTCAGACAATCATCAGTGGTATGGGTGAGCTGCATTTAGAAATTCTTGTTGACCGTATGAAGCGTGAATTCAACGTTGAAGCTAACATCGGTGCACCACAGGTTGCTTATCGTGAAACGATTCGTAACACTGTTGAACAAGAAGGCAAGTTCGTACGTCAAACAGGTGGTCGTGGTAAGTTCGGTCATGTTTGGTTACGTCTTGAGCCACTTGATCCAGCTGGCGATACTGAGTATGAATTCGCTGAAGAAGTTGTTGGTGGTACTGTACCAAAAGAATTCCATGGTGCTGTTGATAAAGGTATCCAAGAGCGCATGAAAAACGGCGTACTTGCTGGTTACCCAGTAGTTGGCGTAAAAGCGACCTTGTATGATGGTTCTTATCATGATGTCGATTCTGATGAATTGTCATTCAAGATGGCTGGTTCTATGGCCTTCAGAAAAGGTTTCATGGCAGCTGACCCAGCACTACTTGAGCCAGTAATGAAAGTAGAAGTTGAAACGCCTGAAGATTATATGGGTGACATCATGGGCGATCTTAGCCGTCGTCGTGGTTTAGTACAGGGTATGGAAGACTTACCTGGCGGTACTAAACAGATTCGTGCTGAAGTACCATTAGCGGAAATGTTTGGTTATGCCACACAAATGCGCTCAATGTCACAAGGCCGTGCTACTTATTCAATGGAATTCCAAAAGTACGCTGAGATTCCAAAATCAGTTGCTGCTGAAATCATCTCTAAGTTCAACAATAAAGATGATGACGAGTAAGTAAAAATTTATTAAAGACGGCAATATAGCTAATATCATTATATTGTCATCGAAAAATACGCCAATAACTTGTTAAAAGACTTGTTATTGGCTGTTATTTTCTTATAATATCTGCACATTAGTATGTGTGATTTTTTAACAATTATCTTAATGAGGTCAAGATTGCCTTAGTTGTCGTATTTATACGAGCCAAGCATTTGATCCCAAAAAAAGAGGAAATACCCATGGCAAAGGCCAAGTTTGAACGTCTAAAACCGCATGTCAACGTTGGTACCATCGGAC
>NZ_JADGMV010000011.1 GCF_015234355.1 Psychrobacter sp. NG25
GTCGTATTTTTCGCGGAATTGGACTTGGCTTTTTTCGGTATTTGGATAGGGATATAACATTAACTGCTCCTTGTTGTTTTATGTATGAGGCAAGTCATATATAAGCAATTATTTATTACATCATCGTGTAAAATAACTGCTTATCTCATCGCCACCGAATCTTCCTGATCAAGTTCTCACTTCATACTACTCAACTTTTGAGCAGAGTTATACTCACTTTTAATAATAACTAATGAATAGACTCATAAAATTTAGTTATGGAAAATGTGTCAGTTAAAAGGGTTCGTAAAGTGGATGTAGCTGTTATAATTATTGCCAATATTTTAGGCTACGGCATTTATAAATTTGCTGATGTCTGCTCTCTTTTCTTTTTCTTCTAAGTTATTGGTTGGTTTGAATATATGCGTCAATCTTCTGCTCTTGATATCCTAAAAACAGGTCAAAATGTCTTTTTGACTGGCTCAGCAGGTTCAGGTAAGACCTATACACTCAATCAATACATCGATTATCTACGTGCACGCCGTGTGCCTGTTGCGGTCACGGCCAGTACGGGGATTGCGGCCACGCATATGAATGGCACGACGATTCATAGCTGGTCAGGTATTGGTATCAAAGATGAGCTAAGCGACCGCGACTTGACCACGTTGTCACGCAAACAGTTTTTAGCAGATAGATTAAAGGACACGGCAGTACTCATCATTGATGAGATATCGATGCTGCATGCCAAGCAGATTAATTTGGTGAGTCAGGTACTCAAACATATTCGCAAAAATGATAAAGCATTTGGCGGTATTCAGGTCGTGGTGGCAGGGGACTTTTTTCAGTTACCACCGATAGGTAGCAAAGGCGAGAGCAACCGTGAGAAGTTTGCTTTTATGTCTGAGGCGTGGCTCGATGCCAAGTTTCATATTTGTTACTTGTCTGAGCAGCATCGACAAGTGAGTGAGGCGGCCAACGGTGGTCTTGATTTGGACGATATTTTGAACCAAATTCGTCGTCAAGAAGTCACCTTTGACGCGATTGCTGCGCTAGAAGCTACCTTTGACCAAAACGTCGATATCAAGCGCACCCGTCTGTATACGCATAATCTCAACGTCAATAAAATCAATGATAAAGAATTGGCGGCATTATCTGGTGAGATGATGCGCTTTGAGGCAACGTCTACGGGTGATAGTAAGCTGGTTGAAACACTCAAAAAGACAGTACGCACCCAAGATGATTTAGTGCTCAAAGTTGGCTCAAAGGTGATGTTTATCAAAAACAACACCGAGCTTGGTGTCTCTAACGGTACGATGGGTGAGCTGATAGGTTTTGCTGCGGTGAAAGTCGACGATAGCAAAGATACCAGTGATGCTTTGATTGAAGATGACGATGTCGACAGCACTGCCGACAGTGAGGAAGCGTCTGCCAAAAGTACAAAGAGTAAAACCAAAAAAGACAAAGAAAAACCAAAAGCCAAAAAACCAACGACACAGAGAATGCCTGTCGTTAGGCTCAATTCAGGGCGTGAAGTTATCGCTGAGCCTGAAGAGTGGATCATCGAAGATGAAACAGGTGAAGTACTAGCAAGCTATGAGCAAGTACCGCTTTGTCTGGCATGGGCGATTACTATTCACAAGTCACAAGGTATGACACTGGACGCTGCTGAGATAGATTTGTCGCGTACCTTTGAGTTAGGACAAGGCTATGTAGCCTTATCAAGGCTCAAGTCGCTAGCAGGTTTGCAGTTGCTGGGCATGAACGACATGAGCCTGCAGCTAGATCCATTAGCTCGTGGTGCAGACAAGCGGTTTCTAGTGTTATCTGAGGAAGCTGATGCCAATTATGCGATGCTCGATGAAGAGAGTATGACGCAGGCACATGAGAAGTTCGTTCTAAAATCAGGTGGCACCCTGAGTAAGACAGTGATTGATGGTTATGCCAATCTACAAAAGAAACGCCGCGAGCAACAGCAGGCGCAGCTAGATAAAAAGCAAAAAATGGGCAATCAAGTATCTGATAAGTCAGACAGTACATTGCTAGCGACCAGAATACTATTAGAAGAGAGTCTGTCTATTGCAGAAATCTCTCAAGCCCGTCAGCTGTCACAATCCACCATCATGCGCCATATTGGCGAGTTAAAATCTCAAGACCCAAGCTTGGCTTGTGATCATCTGCGTCCAGAAGATGAGGTGATGACAGCCGTTGGTAATGCCTATGTGGTGATTAAAGTTGCCAATAATCCGAACGATTTTAATGATGATGGTAGTATTAAGCTACGTCCGATATTTGACCATCTTAAACAAAGCATTGACTACAATACCATTCGATTGGCACTTATCTTTATAACACCTTAGCGCTTGTTAAACATTCGACTATGGTAATCATCAGTGACTAATTGCGTGCCTCTTGTGAATGGGCAACATGCCCTAATATTGAACCTATTGTTAAAACCATTAAAGCGCATGGTTTTTGTTCCATTGTAGTGCTGAAATTGCAGTGCTCAATTTTATATCTCTCTTTATAGCGATAACTTGTTATGCCTGATTTTTCTAGCGCCACCTATCAATTGACGTCTGACCCTGTCGTAGCAGCGCTTTATGCCACTGGTGAGCACATACAGCCATTGAGAGTGGCTATTAATGGTTTTGGGCGTATAGGACGCAATGTATTGCGCGCATTGCTAGAGCGCTTTGAAGTGTTAGGTCGGGCGATTCATGTGGTGGCGATTAATGATTTAGCGCCAGCGGATATCTTGCTGCATTTATTAAAGTTTGATAGTACACATGGGCGCTTGAGTCGACTGGGCGTGAGTGCCGAGATTGTAGAGAGTGGTGCCGACGATACTAGCAAGACTCAGCTCTGTCTGACGAAGAGTAATCTAACCTACTGTATCAATATGCTGTCGGAGGCAGATCCGAAAAATCTGCCTTGGGAAGCGTTAGGTGTTGATGTGGTATTAGAGTGTACAGGTCATTTCCGCTCTTATGAGCAATCTCAGCTGCATAGAGCGGCTGGCGCGCAGCAAGTGATTATTGGTGCAGCGCCCTTTGACGATGTGGATGCTTGTATCGTTATGGGTGTCAATACGGACGAGTTAACGCGTGAGCTTCCGATTATTTCAAGTGTTTCTTGTACCACGCAGGCATTGGTGCCCTTGATTGCGACCCTCGATACTGCATTTGGTGTCAAATCAGCCATGATGACCGAGATTCACGCGGTCACGGCCGACCAAACGGTACTCGATCAGGCGCATCGAGATCCGAGACGCGCAAGGGCTTCTGGTTATAATATTATTCCGACCACGTCTAGCAGTATCGCAGCGACAGAGCGGGTGCTGCCGTCGATGATAGGCAAAATAAATGGGCACTCAATACGTGTACCAACCATCGATGTTGCCGCCATTGACGTGACTTTTGTGTTTGATGCGCCTAACGTGAGTGTCGATGATATTCGTGACGTGCTGAAGTTGGCTAGCCAAGGTAATTTGATTGATATTATGGCTTATACCGAGGAACCATTGGTCTCAAGTGATTTTATCCATCAAACAGAGTCGCTTATCATCGATGGGCAGCAGTTGATGCAAGTGGGCGAGCAATATAAGGTTTTTGCTTGGTATGATAATGAATGGGGTTATGCCAACAGACTGCTAGATATGTGCCTACATCTGGCATCTAATAAAAAACCTATAGTTAACCCCCTATAAATATAGTCAATTTTTTATAAAATAGTGACAGCGTTAATCTCGCTTGAATTATGATATATACATCTGCACTCAGTGGCCTTGACTCTCTTTTAAACGGAATCAACGATAGCATCAAAATAATTTAAATTCGTTAAATTAATTGCTTGCATTCTCAGGTTATATCGCTATAATAGTCCACCAATGGAGACGTGGCAGAGTGGTTGAATGCACCGGTCTTGAAAACCGACAAGGGTTCGTAGCCCTTCGAGAGTTCGAATCTCTCCGTCTCCTCCAAATTCGAAAGCCGCAATCATTAATAATGATTGCGGCTTTTTTTGTTGCATTTTTATTTTATATCGTTATAATGATGCACCTATGGAGACGTGGCAGAGTGGTTGAATGCACCGGTCTTGAAAACCGACAAGGGTTTGTAGCCCTTCGAGAGTTCGAATCTCTCCGTCTCCTCCAAATTCGAAAAAGCCCCAATCAGCAATGATCGGGGCTTTTTTTTATGTTCTTTTCCAATGGCTTTTTTCAATAATGTGGCAATGAACTAACTTGTAATTAACTAGGGCGTGTCATCAATTAGATTGTGAGGCTTAAAATGAGAAAAATTGTAGATAAACAAGGAAGGAATTGCCGTTAATATGAACATATTGACAAAATTACTGACGATGTTTAGCAAAATTTAGCCATTTTAAGGCCACTAAATGTATTAATGTGCTAATTGATAACACGCCCTAGCAATGACATCATTTATTTCATTAGCGACTCATCAAACTCCACGGTTTGTCCATCCTCTAACGTTAAAACACCTTCGCTAATCATGATAGTCATATCCTTGGTGTTTTTTATGGCACGCATGACGTTGATGTCTTCTATACTGCTCTCAATGATGATTTTGCCAGACTGCTCTGGTTGAATGGGCGGATCAAACGGTGTCGAGGGCACGTTGAATCTTTTGCCTTTCGTCAGCTGCGCGTCTTGCATGATTAGCGTCCCTCTAAAGCTTTGAATAGCGACCTGACCGTGGTTTGATAGCATGAACTGTAGTTTTACTTGGTTTAAGCTATCGTCGTCGCTGGTCTTGACTGGCAGCAAGGCAATAGGATAGTTCTGTGCGTTAGCGGTTGCTGCTTGCTGACCCTTGATAATAGGGCTTTTCTTACCGGTAGGATTGTTTGGATGTAAGCGCTCGTATTCACGCTGCTGTATGAGGGCTTGTTTGATAGTGGTACGTGGCATCGCGCCTGACTCATAAGCACCGCTTAGCTTCATTCGTAACATATAGCGGCTAAGGACTTGTTGATCAGCCTTGGGTAGTTGCTCAAAGGTAGTACCGAGCTCTTTTTGCCACTGGTCTGAATTGGTCGGTATTGTTTTTTTGTTTGGATCGGTTTGTGGCTGTGAGCACGCAGAAACGACTGGCAGCACTGCCAAAGCAACCGCTAGTAACAATGCTTTGTCTAAACGCTGATATAAACCCATCATCGTACACCTCCTTGTAAATCCCTATGAAAAATAAAGAGCGATAATATAGTCACGTTTATATAAATCTGCTACATCGTCATCTTCGCTTGGTTTTTTGATATCGACATTATATTGAACCGACTATAGTGGTCTTTTTATTAATATACCTCGTTTGAAGATTGCTTGTGTTTAGTTATCGCTAAAGGCTGTATGGAAATAAAATAGGTATGTTATTACGTTCGTGACAGAAGCAAAGGGTAGGAGTAGTGTTGGTCAAAGCGAATGATAGTAAGAAATCGCAAAGGATATGGTTATGATGCCCATAAAAAAGACTGAGTGCGATTAGGCGGACTCAGTCTTTTTTTATTAAAAGCCGTAAAAGCTGACGGTTAATAATGGTTTTGAATGATTGTTGTTATTCAATACCCATTGGCATGTTGCTTTTAATGCAGCTGGCTAATTATTCGTTTGGTCATTAGCTTGGTCGTTTTCTTGTAGCTCAGACAATGAGTGAGTAATATTATTATTATGCGTCACAACAATAGCCTCATCAATAATATGCTGGCTAACACCGCGCTTACGTAGTGTTTCGATAAAAACTTCATCATGGGCTAACGTATAATCCTGATGATCACGATCAAGGCCCTGACGAATATATAGGCGGATAAGACCTTGGATACGTTTAAAACCTAAATCCGACGACGTCGCTTCTAGTAGCGAAATCATTTCTTCAGACAGGCGAATGCTGACTGGGCGCATGATTTTTTGTGGATGATCAGAAAATCTATTTTTTACACGTACAGGTATCATAATAAACCATTACTTTTAGTGAGTAGGAGTAAAGCGCTCAGACAAAAATTAACCCAATCAATACTTCACTTACCATACAACAAAAATGCACAAAAGAACACAGTAGCCATGCGAATATTGTGACCATCACATATATAAATGGCGACCATAAAAAAACCTTCATCAAGTAATGATGAAGGTTTTCAGTATATGGCTCTCCAACCTGGGCTCGAACCAGGGACACACGGATTAACAGTCCGTTGCTCTACCAACTGAGCTATTGGAGAATAGATGGTCATAACAGTAAGTTTAGTAAGCATTATATAAGAACAATTGCTTATCTTGTTTGCGTTATGTGGGGCGTATTTTAGCCAAGTCATCATAGGCTGTCAACCTTATTACGCCATTAATTATCAATATTGTTGTAATTAATTCAAAATAGCTCGTTATCGCCTGTTAAATGGGCAGTTCTGGTAGATAGGTGAGTCTCAAGTTGTTATTTATTGGCTCGGCCGTCGATAATTTTATTAAGTGCATCGACCAAAGAGAAAAGTGGTTCTGATAAGTAGTCGAAGTAACCTTGCATCCGTCTTTGCGCTTAGGTTTCAAGCCTATATTTGATTAGACAAATCGCCTATCTTTTTGAATATTAACGCAATACATACATCACTTGAAACAAAAAACTTATGAGTTAGCCCTTCACATTGCTAGAATATGTCTATAGAATACCGACCGTACGGTATCTTTAATACATGCTCAAACAATTTATTATGACCAATTGATATTGAATCGAGGAATATGCTTGATTCGAAAAAGGTATGTTAAATATGAGTCCTACCACTATTGCTTATGGTTATTTAGCCATTGCCATCATTTGTGAAGTGATCGGCACTACTTTTTTGATGAAGTCAGAGCAGTTCACGCGTTTGGTGCCGACGCTCATTATGGGTTTGCTTTATGTCATCTCATTTTATTTGTTGGCGCAGACCCTTAAGACCATACCGCTTGGTATTGCCTACGCGCTGTGGGGCGGACTCGGAATCGTACTGACATCGCTCGTTGGCTTGATATTTTTTAAGCAAAGCCTTGATACAGCGGCAGTGGTTGGTATTGCTATGATTGTAGGCGGTGTGATGGTGATGAATTTACTCTCTAATTCTGTGGTGCACTGATATGGAAATTGAAAACGCTCATAAACGTAAAAAACAACCAGAAGTTATTCGTCGCGCGCTGCTCGATCAGGCCGCACGAATAACGCTAGAGCAAGGGTTGTCGAAAGTCACTTTCCAAGCCGTGGCAGATGCAGTTGGGGTGACTAAAGGCGGCATCATGCATCATTTCGCTACTAAAAATGCGCTCATTCTTGAAGTGTTTCATGATGCGATGGCGAAGTTTGAGGCAGAGGTAGATAGCGCAATGGCAAAAGATCCAGTGCGTTATGGCTCTTTTACCCGTGCTTATATAGATGCCACCATCAGTCTAGGCGAAAAAGGGCAGGAAGAGTTTGACAGTCAAGCGACGCTATATGTATTGATGCTAGGCGATAGTGAGCTGCGTGAATTGTGGGCCAAGTGGGCAAATGAGCAATTACAAAAGCATGAAGCAACCGATAATACCGAGACATTGTGTATGGTGCGGTTGGTCGCTGATGGGATTTGGCTTTCTGACTTCTCAGGTATCAATATCTCGGATAAGAAATCGCTACGTGAGCGTCTAATAAAAATGACGCAACGTGGCTTTGATTCATAAGCATGATATAGCACGTTAATTAAAGTGCCGCACCCAAAGATTTATTAAAGAACAATTGATAATCGCATAACGACTTTTAACCACATAACGACTTGTCATCATATAACGATGCAACTTTTATTTTTAAAACTGAAACCATGACGAAATTATTCGGTAGGCGTGATTTTATAGCGCTTGTACCAGTCGTCGTAAGGAGCACTCCATGACAGCTACTCATACAAACTCAAATAATTTAACAGACATTATCGACTTAGAACAAATACAAACTGCTTATATCAATGGTCGTTATCTGGCTGTCGATGAGTCTTTGGCTACTTTTGAAGACATCAATCCAGCGACAGGTGAGTTGTTGGCTACCGTTCAACAAACGACCAATGAGCAAATCGACGAGGCTGTGAAAGCCGCACAAAAAGGTCAAAAAGTTTGGGCAGCATTGACAGCAGTTGAGCGTGGTCGAATCTTATCAAAGGCCGTTGAGATATTGCGCGAACGCAACGATGTATTGGCATTGCTCGAAACGAAAGACACAGGTAAAGCGTATTCTGAAACCAAGTATGTCGATATCGTTACAGGTGCTGATGTGGTTGAATATTATGCGGGTCTTGCACCAATGATTGAGGGTCGTCAGATTCCATTGCGTGATACCAGCTTTGTCTATACTCGCCGTGAGCCACTTGGCGTGGTCGCTGGTATTGGTGCATGGAACTATCCGATTCAAATCGCGATGTGGAAAGCAGCACCAGCATTGGCTGCGGGTAACGCGATGATCTTTAAGCCGTCAGAAGTGACACCGTTAACTGCATTGAAACTGGCAGAAATTTTGACAGAAGCAGGTTTACCAGATGGCGTGTTCAACGTCGTGCAAGGCAATTATAAAGTGGGTGAGGCCTTAACTCAGCATCCTGATATTGCCAAAGTCTCATTTACCGGTGGCGTACCGACGGGTAAAAAAGTCATGTCTAGCGCGGCATCATCGTCTCTGAAAGACGTGACGCTAGAGCTGGGTGGTAAGTCACCATTGATTATATTTGATGATGCAGATATCGATACGGCTGCTGACATCGCGATGATGGCGAACTTCTATAGTAGTGGTCAGGTATGTACCAATGGTACGCGCGTGTTCATTCCTAAAGCCATGCAAGCTAAGTTTGAGCAAGCGATTTTGACGCGTGTCGAGCGTATTAAACTGGGTGATCCGATGGATGAAAACATCAACATGGGCCCACTAGTCAGCTTCCCGCATATGGAAAGAGTACTTGGCTATATTGAGCAAGGTAAAGCCAGTGGTGCACGACTGCTAACAGGTGGTGACCGTGTGACAACAGGCGAATTGGCAAATGGCGCATTCGTCGCACCGACGGTATTCACTGATTGCACCGATGAGATGACTATCGTACGTGAAGAAATCTTTGGCCCAGTGATGTCGATATTGACTTATGAGACCGAAGAAGAAGTCATCCGCCGTGCCAATGATACCGAATATGGATTGGCAGCTGGGGTCGTGACTGCTGACTTGACCCGAGCACATCGAGTTATCGCTCAAATTGAAGCGGGTATCTGCTGGTTAAATACATGGGGCGAGTCAGCCGCTCAAATGCCAGTCGGCGGTTATAAGCATTCAGGTGTTGGCCGAGAAAACGGCATTGAAGCCCTTGAACACTATACGCAGACCAAATCTATCCAAGTAGAGTTGGGTAAGTTTGAATCAGTCTTTTAATTACTTTTATTGAGAAAAACGAAGCCAGTAAGGGTTATTCATTAGGTCTTATCTTTCCTTTTTAATTGGCCTTACTGATAGTAAATGATTTATTTTTCAATATTATGGAGCGTTTTATGACATCAACCACACCTGAGTATGATTACATCATCGTCGGCGCAGGCTCAGCAGGCAATGTGCTGGCCACGCGTTTGACCGAAGATGCCAACATTAAGGTGCTGCTACTAGAAGCGGGTCGTCCAGACCATCGCTTAGATTTTCGTACGCAGATGCCAGCAGCGCTCGCCATGCCGTTGCAAGGAACGACCTATAACTGGGGCTACAAGACAGATCCTGAACCGAATATGAATAACCGCGTCATGGACTGCGGTCGCGGTAAAGGACTTGGCGGCTCGTCACTGATTAACGGTATGTGTTATATCCGTGGTAACGCACTAGATTTTGATGATTGGTCTAAGATTAAAGGCCTAGAAGATTGGACGTATCTGGATTGCCTGCCTTATTTTAAAAAGTTAGAAAACCGCGATGCTGGCGAGAATGACTATCATGGTGTAGGTGGTCCTGTTGAGATGACGACCTCAAAACCAGGGGTCAATCCACTGTTTCAAGCGATGATTGAAGCGGGCGTGCAAGCTGGCTATCCAAGTACCGACGATTTAAACGGTTATCAGCAAGAAGGCTTTGGGCCAATGGATCGTTTCGTGACGCCTAATGGTCGCCGCGCTTCAACGGCTCGTGGTTATCTGGACCGTGCTAAGCCGCGCAGCAATATCACGATTTTGACGGGTGCATTGACCGATGTGATTTTGTTTGATGGTAAGCGTGCTATCGGTGTCAAAGTCGAGCATCAAGGTCAAACCAAGAACTTTCATGCCTCTCGTGAAGTGATTGTCTCATCTGGTGCGATTGCCTCACCACAATTATTGCAGCGCTCTGGTATTGGCCCTGGTCAGTGGCTAAAAGATTTAGGTGTCAATGAGATTCTGGATTTGCCAGGTGTGGGTAATAATCTGCAAGATCATTTAGAGCTGTATATGCAGTATGAATGTAAGCTGCCAGTGTCGATTGCGCCTTCCAATAAATGGTGGAATAAGCCCGCCATCGGTGCAGAGTGGTTATTCAATGGTACTGGACTGGGCGCGTCAAATCAGTTCGAAGGTGGCGGTTTTATTCGTACCGATGAAAAATTCACGCATCCTAATATTCAGTACCATTTCTTACCACTCGCGGTACGCTACGATGGCCGCAGTGCGGTTAAATCGCATAGTTTCCAAGCACATGTGGGCTCATTACGCTCGCCCAGTCGTGGCCGTGTCAAGCTGACTTCAAAAGATCCAAGCGCTCATCCAAGTATCTTGTTCAACTATATGTCTCATGATCAAGACTGGCAAGAGTTCCGTGCTGCTATGCGTATTACTCGTGAGATCATGCATCAGCCAGCGCTTGATCCGTATCGTGGTCGCTCGATCGCACCAACCGATGATCTAGTGACCGATGCGCAGTTGGATGAGTATGTCCGTAATCATAGCGAGACGGCTTATCATCCATCTTGTACTTGTGCGATGGGCGAAGGCAATGATTCGGTCGTCAATGGCGAAGGGCTAGTACATGGTATCGATGGCTTGCGTGTCGTTGATGCATCGATTATGCCAAATATCATCAGTGGCAATCTCAACGCAACGACCATTATGTTGGCAGAAAAAATCGTTGATAAGATGCGCGGCGTACGGCTACCACGTTCGACGGTAGATTATTTTACTGCTAATGGTGCGCCATTGAGAGCTGAGCCGATGCGGGCTTATGGTTCTGTTTAAATTCAATGCTAATAAATGGCTGTCTACATAGCGATATAAAACAGCTATATGACATAGCGTTTATGAAGAGTGTTAATAAATGATGTTGATAAGAAGGCCTTTTATATAAAGGTCTTTTTTATCCCCGCTACTGTTTTAGAAAATGAATGCCATTAAGATTGATTTTTAATGACTTGCCTTGTTGCTTAAATAATTACTGAAGTAGCCATTACTTGAGCAACAAATCTTTATTTATTGGTACTGCTTTGTGCGTCATGCGGTGATTTATATCTTGTATGACTATCAGTCATAAGATTATGACGGACAAAGCAATATCAGACCCTGTTTAATTTACCTATTGAGGTCTTTTATGTACAGCTCGCCATCAAATGATGCGGCAAAACCCCTGACTCTAAATAAGACGGTTTTTTTAGGCTCAGCTATTATTTCTATTTTATTGATAATTTGGACGATTGCGTTTCCAACTTATAGTGAGACATTGTTAAGTTCGAGCATGGCATGGATATCAGAGAGCTTTGGCTGGTATTACATGCTAGTGGTTGCCGCTTATAGTATATTTGCCTTGTTTGTTGGTTTTTCAAAGTACGGTGATATCAAGCTTGGGCAAGACCACGAAAAAGCACAATTTCCTTTCCTAGCGTGGGCGGCGATGCTGTTCTCCGCTGGTATCGGTATTGACTTATTATTCTTTGGTGCCTCTGAGCCTTTGATGCATTATTTGACACCGCATACTGGTTTAGAACCTGCCAGTGCGGAGGCTATGCGTGAGGCACTTGCGCAGACCTTTTTACATTGGGGACTACATGGCTGGGGTATTTACGCCCTAATCGGTATGGCATTGGCATACTTCGCTTATCGTAAAAACATGCCATTGGCACTACGTTCGCCATTGACGCCTATTTTTGGTGAGCGCTTAATCAAAGGCTGGTTGGGCGATGGTATTGATACCTTTGGTGTTGTTTGTACCTTGATGGGGATCGCCACCAGTTTGGGTATTGGGGTATTGCAGGCCAATGCTGGACTGACCCATGTGTTTGGTATTGAATCGAGCAAAACGGTTCAAACGATCATTATCATAGGTGTTGTCGCGGCGGCAGCGGTATCTGCGATGACAGGTGTGGAAAAAGGCGTACGTCGCCTCTCTGAATTCAACATGCTATCGTCGATATTGCTATTGATTGCCATATTAGTAATGGGTAATACGGTCTATCTGCTGAATACCTTTACTCAAAATATCGGACAGTATTTCCAAACCATTATTTTTAAAACCTTTGATGTTTATGCTTATGATGGTCAAGCTGGCGCTGACTGGAAATCAGGTTGGACGATATTTTTCTGGGCATGGTGGGTTGCTTGGGCACCGTTTGTAGGCCTGTTTATTGCACGTATTAGCCGTGGTCGCACGCTGCGTGAGTTTGTCTTTGGTGTGATGTTTATCCCGCTTGGCTTTATCTTTGCTTGGTTCTCTATCTTTGGTAATTCAGCGATAGATTTGGTTGCCAATGGTGCCACTGAGCTGGGTGAAATCGCGGTTAATGACGCAGCAATGGGCATGTTTGCCTTATTTGAATACTTTCCTTACAGCGATATTTTGTCATTCGCTGGTGTGATCATTGGACTTATCTTTTTTGTGACCTCAGCAGATTCAGGCGCGTTAGTACTCGCGAACTTGAGCTCACGTGGCATGACCAACGACACAGATGCCCCTGTTTGGTTGCGCTTGTTTTGGGCAGCGGCAACAGGCTTTATCACCTTAGGACTATTATTTGCAGGTGGCTTTGCCTCATTACAGTCAGTATCTGTGATTGCAGGTTTGCCGTTCTCGCTCATTCTCGTGCTCTATATGGTGTCGATGTGGAGGTCATTAAAAGAAGAAGGCAATAAGCGTAAAGCCAGTACAATCGGCACGGCTAATGTGTTGGACAGCGGGAAGAGCTGGAAAGCACGCTTGCAACGTATTGTCAGTTTCCCTAAACATGCACAAGTGGAACAGTTTTTACAAAATGTGGTCAGACCTGCCATGACGGAAGTTGAAAAAGAGTTTGCCGCAGGCGGTCTAAAAACGTCTTTGGATATCCGTAACCCTGCACATATCGGACAAGATATAGATGAAGGTATGGATGAGAGTAGCGGTCAAATAGATGGTCTAAAATTGCGAGTTGGACATGGCGATGAAGATGACTTTATTTATGAAGTTAACTTGATTAAAGCGGAGCGTCCTAACTTTACACTGAGCACCTCAACTAAGAATGCAGAGTACTATTATCGTGCAGAAGTGTTCTTAAGCGAAGGCTCGCAAGAGTATGACTTGGTTGGCTATTCCAAAGAGCAGGTATTGGTCGATATCTTAAATCAGTACGAGCGTCATTTACAGTATCTACATTTAGAGCGTTAATTCACTCATTAATATGCTCCAAATAGTTCAGTAAAAATCTTGTAAGAAACAACCCCATAAGTTGGATTCAACTTATGGGGTTTGTTTATGCCTCACAACCTAAATGATGACACGCTCTAATAAAGCGCACCAATATAAGGTAAAATTCATTTAGACCGCGTCGATACGTGGTAACGCATCAGTAAAGGATAGGTTCGTGACTACATTAAAGTACATCGCTCATTATTCTGAGCAAGTTCAAACCCAAGCCGCGCTACTTATTAGCGATGGTAACTTGGGCGCGTATCTAGAAAAAAAGTATCCTACTCAGCACCAAATAAAAAGTGATAAAGCTCTTTATCAGTATATCAATGATATTAAAAACCAGTATATGCGCAAAGTGGGACAGCTATCGAATGTCAGCTATAGCAGCAAGTTAAAAGTTCTTAAACATGCGCTAGGTATTCATACCACCCAGTCTCGCATACAAGGTAGTAAGCTCAAATCGCACAACAGCATCACGGTAGCCAGCTTGTTTCAAGAAGCGCCGCCTGAGTTTTTACGCATGATTGTCGTGCATGAGTTGGCGCATTTCAAAGAGCATGAGCATAACAAAGCGTTTTATCAATTATGCTGCCATATGGAGCCAGATTACCATCAGTTTGAGCTAGATACGCGGCTTTGGTTGCACTGGCGAGAGTTGTAACCTTAATATAGTCATTCCACTATAAAAGTATTACAGCGTTAACCTCGCTTGAAGTATCACATATACATCTACACTTGGTTGTCTTGTACTACTTTTAAATTGAATCGACTATAGTATGAATAGCAACCTTAATAACAGCCATATAAATATCGTGTCCTTTTCTGTGGCAATCATCTGAGCCGCTAGGGCGTGTCCGCAATTCAATTGATCATATCTAAACGGGCTAAAAATGGCTAAATTTTGCCAAACATCGTTAAATAGCTGGTTAATATCCCGATATTATCTACGCTATTTTCCTTGTTTGACTGCAATTTATCTCATTTTTATCACCATTTTTAAAATGAGGACACGCCCTAGAATTACGTTATAATCCTAACCAAATAATCTATACCCCAAGTCAATAAAAGGTTGTAAGCAATGATTAATACCAAAATATATAAATCTATTTATAAATTGGCAGAAGAGTTACTAGAGGCTGACCGTATTGGTAATCAAGAAGCATTTGATGCGTTTTATGCTGAGCTAAAAGCTATCTGTACGGATAACGAAAACACAGACAAAGATCATCCAGAGCAGTGGGAAACGCTTGCTGACTTTACAGAAGATTTGGACGAAGCACTGGTCATTTATGACAAAGCACTGGTCAAAGCCACGGCGATCAATTCAAAAGATCATCTGTCGTCGATTGCTTTTTCTATGGCGGTGTTACAGTTTGAGACAGGTAATAAAGAAGCGGCTATTCAAAGTCTACAAAACGCCAAAATTACGGCAAATAAGATTGAAGATAAAGAGTTTAAAGTTGAGATAGATGAGATGCTGACTAAGTTGTTGGGTGAGTAGTTTCACTTGAACAATTTTGATCGAGTAGTCCTGATTAAATGTACTTGATGAGATAGGACGTATTTGATATGCAAAACGTACCAGTGGTGATCGTCGGTGGCGGATTAAGCGGATTGTATGCTGCCTTCCTATTAGAACAAAAAGGCATTGACTATATACTGATAGAGGCTCGTGATAGATTGGGCGGGCGTATCACTGTTGCCAAATCATCAGTAGCTCAGAATGCTAGCAGTCAAAGTATTAATCGTGAGAAATCAAACGACAGTTTTGATTTAGGGCCGTCGTGGTTTTGGCCAGAGTATCAGCTGCAGTTGAGCAGTCTTATCGAGGCATTAGGTTTACCACGTTTCGCTCAGTTCGAAGAGGGGGATATGATGGTAGAACGTGGTGCTAGTGAGTTGCCTATTCGTGCACAAGGTTATCAGAGCTCGCCACCATCTATGCGCCTCGTGGGTGGAATGACGGCGCTAACTGATGCTTTATACGCTCGCTTGGATGCCAAGCGTATCGTAACGGGACAGATAGTAAGGCGCTTAACCAAGACTGGTCAGCATATTAAAATAGACAGTGAGTATGGCTCTGAACATATCAATGCTGGTCAAATAATCACTTATCAAGCGCAGCATTTATTACTTGCGCTACCACCAAGGTTGGCGGTTAGTAATATCGTATTTGAACCTGCTTTACCGCAAGATTTATCGATAGAGTGGCAAGAAACAGCCACTTGGATGGCACCACATGCCAAGTATGTGGCAGTTTATGATTCGCCCTTTTGGCGAGATAACGGTCTTTCGGGTGCAGCAAGAAGTGCGATAGGGCCGCTTACTGAGATTCACGATGCTTCATTGGTAGAGGGAGAAGGTGCCGTGTTTGGTTTCTTTGGTATTCCTACGCACGTGCGCCAAAGCGTTTCAGAGATGGAACTGAAATCACAGTGCCGCGCGCAGATGGTACGTCTATTTGGTGTACAAGCAAACAAACCAAAGGCTGAATATATCAAAGACTGGTCTCAAGATGTATTTACCGCGACGGCTGCCGATGTCACTGGTACGGGTCAGCATGCTGTAGCCCCGCCATCAAAACCAAAGACAGGCGAGTGGCAGGACTTTCTAACAGGTTGCGGTAGTGAGTGGTCAGAGGCGTTCCCTGGTTATATCGCTGGTGCTATTGACGCGGCAAGCAAAGCGGTACAAAGCTTATAGGATCGTTGATGAGTGAGCCTACGGAACAGCAAATATCTCGCAACAGAAACACATGGCTGATTCCTTTCGCTTGCTTGTTGACTGGCGGTGCACTCACTGGTATCTCGACCAATTTGGCGAAATATGCAGGCGACATAGGTCTGACGCCATTAGCCTTTCTGTTTTGGTCCATCGCTGGTGCGGCCTTTATTTTATCAATTGTTGCACTAGCAAGGCATGAGTCAATGCCTTTGAGCACGCGTAGCTTTGAGTATTACTTTATCGCTGCACTGGTCAGCGTTGCAGGTTCCAACTTGCTGCTGTTTTCCGCTATTCCTCATGTCGGGGCAGGTTTCGTTGCGCTGACTATCTCGCTACCACCACTTCTTACCTACCTTGGGGCATTAACCTTACGCATAGAAAAATTCAACATCATCCGTGCTACTGGCGTGGCTACCGCACTAATTGGGGCTGGAGTATTGGCTGTGCATAAATTCTCTGCACCAGATGCCAGTACTTTTTGGATATTAATAGCGCTTTGTGGTCCTGTCTTACTCGCCATTGGCAATATATATCGCACACTACGTTGGCCTGATAAGGCATCTCCTAGCGCACTTGCTCCAGGTATGCTGATTGCGGCGGCATTCCTGCTAGGCTTATTCAGTATGATGTCTGATTTTTCTATCGATATACCACGAGAAGGGCTGTTGCCATTAGGTTTAATAGCTATCCAATCTTGTGTGTTTGCTGGTCAGTTTTTGTTGTTATTTCTGCTACAAAAAACAGGCGGACCAGTGTTATTGAGTTTGTTAGGCTCGGTAGGGGCCATTGTCGGTGTACCTGTCGCTATATTTTTGCAAGGAGAGCAGCCACCAGAAGGCCTGTTCTTAGGTGCTTCTTTAATTGCTATTGGTGTAGCATTGGTGACATGGGGCGGTGTGAAAATGGCGACCGTAACAGAAAATAAAATTCAATAAATGCGTATTAAGCGACAGAGCTATTAGCGCCTCTATGTCCTTGCGAGCCTTCCTTCACCTGCTTTGATTATCAGTACCTGCGATGACTCAATAATTGGTTACGATTAACTTAAATCACTTTTTGTAGATACGATAAAAAAGGAGTATAAGTATCGTGGTTATCGTTGTCATGGACTCAGGCTATGAATGCAGCCACGCGTTATCGCTTATTAAACAATTTTACGATTCTCATTAGTGTCATCGGGGTAGCGATTGCCTTGTTAGATAGTGGTTTTACACTACCGACGTGGCTACAACAAGTTTTCCATCTTTTTTATCTAGTGATTATCTTTTTAAGTTTTATAGTGACTGCTGGTCGCTATATCTACACAAAAAAGCCGCTAACTTTTAACAAAGTCGCCGTCTTCGACACACTGACCAGCATCGCAATTATCATTCTATTAACCGCGCATTTCACAGACCTAGTGCGCTCGGGATTGTCCGCTGCGGTTGATGGATTTGTTGCAATCAAAATAGCCGTGTTTGTCACATTTATCCGTGAAATCTCCGATCATAATTTTAATCTCAATCGTACCTTTCTGCACCCCGCACAGTTTTTCATTTTGAGCTTTCTCGTAGTGATATTGGTAGGGGCGCTACTACTGATGATGCCCAATGCGACGACGCAGCCGCTGTCTTTTATTGACGCGTTATTTACCGCGACCAGTGCAGTTTGCGTGACAGGGCTTATCGTCGTGGATACGGCGACCTATTTTACGACTTTCGGTCAAGTTATCATCATGGGGCTGATACAAATCGGTGGCTTGGGTATTTTGACCTTTGTGACCTATTTTAGTTACTTTTTTAAAGGCGGTGTCAGTTATGAGACGCAAGCAAGCATCAGCGAGATGTCTTACATGCGCGGTATGGGTAATGTGGTGTCGACACTCAAGTCTATCTTGTATATCACATTTGCCGTCGAGGCAGTAGCGGCTACTCTGATTTATATCAGTATTTATGACATACCCGATATGGATTGGCCTGAGCAGCTATTCTTTTCTGTCTTTCACGCGATTTCTGCTTTTTGTAATGCTGGGTTTTCGACATTTAGTGCTGGCTTGTATGATGACTCGCTTCGCTTTAATTATCCGCTACAGCTGATCCTTGCGATGACATTTATCTTCGGTGGTATGGGCTTTACCATCGTGGTCAATGTCCTACGGTATTTGCGTCATCGTGCTCAGCGGCTGATATATCCTCATGACCAACGCTACATTTATCAGCCTTGGCTACTCAATATTAATAGCCGCATTACTTTGATTACCACAGGTGCGTTATTACTGGTCGGTCTGATCGGCGTGATGATATTTGAATACAATAACGTGCTCGCTGAGCATACCAGTTTTTTTGGGAAGCTAGTAACAGGGTTCTTTACTGCTGCTACCCCGCGTACCGCAGGATTCAACGTCGTTGATATGGGTGATCTCACGTTTCCGACCGTGATGCTGACGATATTTCTGATGTGGATTGGTGCCTCGCCAAACTCGACAGGTGGTGGTATTAAGACCAGTACCTTTGCGATTGCGCTATTAAATACATTGAGTCTGGCACGTGGGCAGACCAAGATAGAGGTATTCAAACGGGAGATTGCTGAGATTTCTGTACGCCGCGCATTTTCTATTATGTGGCTGTCGCTACTCGTCATCGGTACGGGTGTGACACTCATCAGTTATGATCAGCCAGAGCTTGATTTGATTAAAGTAGTGTTTGAGTGTTTTTCAGCTTATAGCACGGTGGGGCTGAGTTTGAACTTGACGGCAGACTTATCAGATTTTAGTAAAGTGGTGGTTTCGGCCATTATGTTTGTTGGGCGTGTCAGTATGCTAACGATATTTATTGCGCTGCTCAAAAATATGCGCCAACGCAATTATCGCTATCCCACTGAAGAGATTACGATTAACTAATTCATAAAGAACAGACGGGTTCGCTTTTAAAAAATAGCAAAAAAATACTAGAAGAAGGTCATTAAGATTATGAGATATATCATCGTAGGGCTAGGAAATTTTGGCGCATCGCTGGGTTCGGCGTTGACCAGTCAAGGCCATGAAGTGATTGCCATTGATAGTAGCATGCAAAGGGTAGAAGCCTATAAAGAAGTCATCTCACATACCCTCTGTATGGATGCCACCGACGAGTATGCCGTTAGCGGATTACCAATCGTTGATACCGATATCGTCATTGTGGCGATTGGGGAAGACCAAGGCGCAAATGTCATGGCAACAGCGCTATTTAAAACGTTAAAAGCCAAACGTCTGATAAGCCGTAGTATTAATCCGTTGCACGAAAAAGTCCTACAAGCTATTGGTGTTGATGATTTGATTCATCCTGAAAAAGAAGCGGCGAACCGCTGGGCCAAAAGACTGTCGCTACGCTACTTTGTCGATTCGTTTGAGTTGAGCGATAATTTCAGCATGGTAGAGATTAAGATTCCAAACGTTCTAATAGGTAGTACCGTTGATGAGTTACAGTTGGAGCAAAGGTTTAATATCCGATTGCTTAGTACCATGCGCTATGAGTATTATGAAGACAGCTTTGGTCGTACGCAGAGTAAGCCTAGTATTAAAGGGTTGGCGACGCCTGAGCAAGTATTGCAAGACCACGATGTATTGGTCATTTATGGCGCCAACAAACACATCAACCAGTTCTTACGTAGTGTGGGTGTAAAAATAAAGGTATAAAATCAAATAGTGGTTTGCCAATCGCAGTGATACTGAGGCCACAAGGAAATTATTATGAATAAGCGCAGAATATCTGTTCTATTGATCGCCGTAATGGCACTGCTATCAGGTTGTGATCAGTCCGCACAAGACCCGAATGTTCTTCTGTCCGAGCATCAACAAGACCCGATTGAACAGTTAGAAATTACATCAGACGTAGATCGCAGTCAGTTTGGTTATAAACAAACCTTTTATGTGCCGATTTATTCTGATATTTATACCGATAGAGATGCTCGTAAAGTACTACTGTCGGCGACGTTGAGCGTGCGTAATACGACGTTCAAAAAATCACTGTATATCAATAAAATTGATTATTACGATACGGACGGTGCGCTGGTAAAATCATATCTCAACAAACCTATTGAGCTACCAGCGATGGCCACGCTCAATTATATCGTCGAAAAAGAAGAGGATAAAGGCGGCTCAGGTGCCAACTTTATTATCGAAGTCGAAGGAATAGATGAAACGGTTAAACCAGTTATCGAAGCCGTTATGATTGGTAACTTTAGCAATAAAGGATTTGCGTTTAGTACGGAAGGCACGCCAGTGACAAATTGATATATGTATAAGTAGTGCGGGATTTGAATCACTAAAAGAGCGAAGTAGCATATGCTGAAGACTCTTTCACCTTGTCGCCTAGCAACAACTACATAAACATATCAGGCAAAACAAAAAGGACCGTTCAATTCAAGGAAGAATTATGTCTGCAACTAAAGAAGAAATCAGTGCCTTTCTGGCATTAGAGTTTCCACAAACTAAATGTGTCGTCGAGGCAGTTAGTGAAAAAGGCGCGATCTTATCGCATGATATTGGTATAAATGAGCTGCGCCCTGGTGGCACAGTCTCTGGCCCCGTTATGATGGCCGTTGCTGATGTCGCCATCTATGTCGCGATACTCGGAAGAATAGGCATCGTCCCACTTACCGTGACGACGAGTTTGACCATTAACTTTTTGCGTAAACCATCTGCGGATGCCCGTATTATCGCCGAGTGTACTTTAATGAAAGTAGGGCGCACGCTGATAGTAGGCGAGGTGTCTCTTTATTCAGAAGGCTCTGATGATGTCGTAGCCCACGTAGTCGGCACCTATTCGGTACCGCCCAAACGTACTTAGCCATTTTTAACCCATTTAGATTACTATCGATTGAATTGAGGATACGCCCTAATCACTTATGACTTCTAAGAGGTTTTTAGTCATGTAGTATATCGGTGTTGTGTTTTTCAAGATCTCTAAATTGCTTGCTTTCTCTAATCAACGTTGAAAATTTCGATTTATTACTAAAAGCAGTGAGATGTTCGTTCTCTCTCTTCAAACTGCCTTCTTTGGATAACGCTTTTTTAATCAATGCTGTTTCAGTGCTAGACGTGGTTTCAGATAACTCTGTCTGAAAAAACTCTGAGCCCATTGGCATGATAGCAACCGCAGAAGTCACAGGCATTATGGTCGACCCAAATACGGCTAAGCCCAGTAGTAACTGCTGATTGGTACGAGTCAGTTTGTATTTCATGATAAAACTCCTTTTACACAGAAAATAGGCTACTACGATGCTAGCAGGATATAGCGTAACCAGTATTAGAGCGTGATATCGGATGTCTGTTAAAGACATTTGATAGCACAGTCGAGATTTTTTTCTTAATTAAGACTTATGGTTTTTGTCGTATTCACTGTCTTTCGATTTATGGTCAGATGTTACGTTTTTAGACTTGCTAGGTTGTTGTTGTGCTGTAGATTTTTTTGGCGTGACAGCTTTAGTTTTTACCGTCTGCTTTTTATTATTAGCCTGCTTGGTGTTTTTAGTCTCTTTGGTAATTTTTTCTTGTTGTTTAACAGTTTTTGGGTTTGAGGTTTTATTTTTTTGTTCATGCGTGTCATCTTTATGGTTCTGCTTATGAACAGTCTGCTTTGATGAGTCGTTTAAAGCAGCACTGGCTGGCGCTATCATGGCAAAGCAAGTAGAGGCGGCTAACATTAAACTGATTACTGTTTTTTTCATTGTTGTTATTTCCTATTGAGATAAAAAAAGTGGCAACGCGTTACACGTTCGATAGAGGAGATGATAACCGATTGCAATGTTACGTATATTTATGAAACTTGAAGAAAGGTAACGATTTGCTTTAGAAGACCTAATAGTGGTGCAGATATTTATGCACTAAAACCATTCTTTTTATAAAGGAGAGCACCTCACTGGAGCAGTAAATTGTATCAAAACGGTGCTTTTTCTACTCAAATTAAGCGATAAGACTGATTTTTTTATGGCATGGAACTTGCGCTACCTTAGATGCAAAACATTGTTGTTATGTTTCATTTATCAAGGGTAGATTCTATGTTTAAAAATACAGTTCTTTCATTATTCGTTCTCAGTGCACTTGGCGTATCATCCGCTCAGGCAGAAGACTTCACTGTGCTTAAGCAGATATCAGATAAACCCACGCAGCTAACAAATGGCGAATATAAAGGGAATTACTACGTACCTTCGACTCTAGATACGATAACGTGGGGATATTTGCCGAATAAAGATGCCAAACCTATTATGTCCGTGGCCTCTGGTAGCGTGGTAACGTTTGATACAGTCTCGCATGAAGGCTTGCTCGAAGATCAGGGACGTGATGCTGCCAAATACTTTAAGTCCAAAGGGGTCAAAGATGACTTTATCTTGGATGAAGCAAAGAAAATCACCCAGTCCAACTTAGACCATGATTTTGATAAAGATGGTCCGCATATTGTGACAGGACCGATTGAAATTAAAGGTGCACAACCGGGCGATATTCTAAAAGTAGAAGTCATCAAAGTTGAGCCGCGAGTACCTTATGGCGTCATCTCTAATCGTCATGGTAAAGGTGCTTTAGCAGGAGAGTTTCCAAAAATCCCAAAACAAGCCAATGCTTCCGCTGCTCATCCTGAGCGTTATGGCAATGTGTCCGTGTTTACACCGATAGAAAAAAATGCCAAAGGCGACTATGAGGGTGTGCTAAAGACTGACTCTGGCAAATCTATCCGTTTTCCACTTGAGCCGTTTATGGGTCTGATGGGTGTCGCAGCCAATACCTCAGAAAAAGTACACTCTGTACCACCTGCTATGTATGGCGGCAATATCGATATCAACGAATTGGGTGCAGGTTCAACCGTTTACTATCCTGTACAAGTCGCTGGTGCATTGTTTTACACAGGTGACAGTCACTTTGCACAAGGCGATGGTGAGGTTGCGTTAACAGCACTTGAAGCCTCTGCGCGTGCCACGTTCAAATTTACCTTATTAAAAGCTGGCAAGGATAAAATCCCTGGTAAAGAAATTATTCAACCTTTGGCAGAGAATGCGGAGTTTTGGATCACGCCAGGGCTAGATGAAGATCTAGATGAAGCAATGAAAAAATCTACCCGTGAAGCCATTCGCTTTTTAAACCAAGAGTACGATATTGATGAAGCGACCGCTTATGCTTACCTCAGTGCGGCTACAGATTTTGAAGTATCACAGGTCGTGGATAAAACCAAAGGCATCCACGCTAAAATTCGTAAAGCAGATTTTAAAGAGTTCGATAAGTAATTTGATAAATGACAGTAAGGTTATCATCAGCTAGTTAGAACCTTTTTAGTTAGAGCCCTTGAAGACATAACGATCGCTCTCAAGGGTTTCTAAATGAGTGATTAACAGGCAGTACAACGTCCAAGTTACTGGTTATTTGTTGACTATAAATCAGGCTAATACATTCACAGACGGGCATTTCGTCCAAAGTTTTGACAGTTAGGTTTCTCAATACGTGTAGATAGGCTAATATACTGTCTTTAGAAAAATCACAAAGCCACATCTATATCTGGTTATACAAAATAAGCCACTTTAAGTGGCTTATTTGTTTTTCTAAAAACGACTGCTAGGTCGCGTATGTTAGCAGTGGCTACTGCGATGTGAGAACAACAATAGCCTGCATCCGTTTTACATGGTTTTTATCAATAAATAATCTCGAAGGAGAGAGTCAATGTCAGTTTCAATGTCGGTTAATGACGCATTGCTGGACGAAGTCAAACAATGGCGTAAACAGATTCATAGTCAGCCTGAGCTCGGGTTTAAAGAATTCAAAACCTCGTCATTTATCGTTGATAAGTTACAGTCTTTTGGGATTGAGGTTCACCAAGGATTGGGTGGTACTGGCGTTGTCGGTACATTAAAAAATGGCACAGGACCTACCATTGGTATAAGAGCTGATATCGACGCTTTGCCCATCGAAGAGCAAAACGACGTTGAGCATAAGTCTACGCATGCAAACTGTATGCATGCCTGTGGTCATGATGGCCACACTTCAGTTCTACTAGGCACGGCTAAGTATCTGAGTGAGAGTAAGAATTTTAGCGGTACTATTCACTTAATTTTCCAACCTGCCGAAGAAGTCTTGGGCGGTGCCAAAGCCATGATTGATGATGGCTTATTTGATAAGTTCCCAATGGATGCTGTTTATGGGCTACATAACTGGCCGGGTCTGCCTGTGGGTCAAATCGCCGTGAATGACGGACCAATGATGGCGTCTTTTGATACGTTTGAAATTACACTAACCGGTAAAGGCACGCATGCTGCCATGCCGCATTTAGGCGCTGATCCTATTGCAGCGGGTGCCGCGCTCATTACGAATATTCAGTCGATTATATCGCGCCGCATATCACCATTACAGTCAGGCGTTATCAGTGTCACGCAGATGAATAGTGGGGACACCACCAATGTCATTCCTGATGTTGCGATTTTGAAAGGTACGGTACGTAGTTTTGATATGGATGTACGCCAGTCGCTACAGAGTTTGCTCACAGAAATGGTGATGACGTTGCCACCGTTATATGGCGTTACAGGCGAGATGGATTACCATATCCGCTATCCAGTGACTACCAATGACAGTCAGGCTTATCTTGAAATAAAAGAAGCTGCTACTAAAGCATTGGGTGCTGAGAATGTAAACACGGACGTAGAGCCTTCAATGGCTTCTGAAGATTTCTCATTCATGAGTCAAGTCGTAAAAGGCGCTTATTTTTGGTTGGGTGTTGATGGCAGTACGCCGTCCAAACCTCTGCATAATGCAGCCTATGATTTTAATGACGATGCTATTGAAACCGGTATAAAAGTTTGGGTGTCGCTAGTTGAGTCTGAATTACCGAAAACATCTGCATAAGAAAAACTTTATAAAAACTCTTGATGGACAGTTGCTTCATAAAAAGCGTCTTCGTAAAAAGCTTCTTCATAAAAAATCGCTTCAAAATTTGGACGATTAAAATATACAGTAATCATATACAAAGAGAATTGATATGAATAATAATAGCGTGTTGTCACCGACAATGACAAAGCACCTACTCGATTGGAAGCTACATTTATTGGTCATTGCTGTGTCATTACTGGCAGAATGGATCGGTATTATTAAGATTCCTATCGGCATTGGTATTTTGGTATTACTGCCTCTACTTTATGCTTTTATCTTTGCAATTCTACTCAACCCAAACGTCATTCCTTCTATGAAGGCGGTCATAACCAAAAAACGCGCCAAGTTTGCCAGTTATGCCATTCTTTTAAGTATCATGCCTTTTATTGCAAAGTTCGGTGTGGGTGTTGGTCCTAATATCAAAGAAATCATCGCAGCAGGTCCGGCATTACTATTACAGGAGCTGGGTAATGTAGCGACTGTACTGATTGCACTACCGGTTGCGGTATTGGTCTTTGGTATGGGAAGAGAGGCTATCGGTGCAACACACTCGGTCGCTCGTGAGCCTAACGTGGCATTGATTGCTGATAAATATGGTCTTCAAAGCGCCGAAGGTATCGGTGTGATGGGCGTCTATGTGATGGGTACTTTGTTTGGTGCCATTTACTTTTCATTGATGGCGGGCATCATTGCCTCTATGGACATCATGGATGTTCGAGCGCTCGCTATGGCTTGTGGTATTGGTAGTGGCAGTATGATGGGTGCGTGTTCTGCTGCGTTGGCAGAGACAGTGCCAGATCAAGCTGAGACCATTACAGCATTTGCCGCGACATCTAACTTATTGACCTATGCTACCGGACTATTCGTTAGTTTATTTGTCGCGCTACCTTTTACAGAGTTTTTATATAAGGTCGTTAGCAAATTCAAAAAGAACACTGCAGACGCTACTACCGATACAGATTTCGGTGCGGTTATGGAAGAGCCAGCAGTATTGTCGATGGGACAGACATTTATCTTGCTAGCCGTGATATGTGTGGTGCTGCTACTCAGTAACTGGGTAGGGCAAGGCGTTGATCCAATCGATGGGTTGCCTGCCATGCTGATTCTGTTTGCCTGCTGTGTGGTCGGCATATTACTCAAACGAGTCATCCCTTTCAACGTGCCTGCTATCGCATGGATATCGATTGTGGCTATCCTGATATCCTTGCCACAGTTTCCGTTTAACGCCTATGTGTTGGAAGAGACTGCAAAAATGGGTGTATTGCAATTACTGACACCAGTGCTTGCGTATGCTGGTTTTGCTATCTCACAAATGGAAGTGGATCTATTCAAAAAATCTGGATTTAAGATTGCAGTGGTTGCAATATTGACCTTTACAGGTACGTTCATCGGTTCGGCTATGATTGCACAAGTGATGCTGTAGTAAGTGCTCACTTTGAGGTCTGATATTGAGCCGACTATAGAGTAATCGTTTAAACTAAAAAAACCCGAGGATTTAATGAACTTAAATCTTCGGGTTTTTATTGAGTGGATAGTGAGTGTTCTTTAGTAGGCTAAATGAATATTACGATAGTATTCATGTATCTGACAATGTTATTCAGCAGTATTGGAAAGTTTGATTTATTATAATGACATAGGGTACTCACACTTATCGCATCATTGCTTTTTCACCACCTGAGTTTTTTCAGTAATTATGTGGTATTTCGAGTCAATATGATATGGCTTTATTCGCTTACGAGTTAATCTTGATTTAAGAGATTATCAATTAGTTACGTGCCTTATATAATAGGCCCTTTGCAACAGTACTACTTTATGCCTTCCGCTAACAAAATCATAAAAGTTAGTGATAATTTGATGCAAAAAACCAATACTAGATAGAATTTGAATGTAGTCGCTAGTAATCTAGGAGCTAAACTCCCATGAGTTTTCAGCGTTAAAATCGTAGCGTCTCTGTGAAGCGTTTGGTAAAATTTTAGGCTGAGATCTCAGTTCGTATAGTTATCAATATTAGTATGTATGTCAACCAAACTGTAGAGAAATAAGCATTCATTGTGCCTTAAAAAATTAAATATTAGCCCAAAAAACCTTTAATGCATATAACATCCTGTCCTATAAAAAGAACCGTATATCAGAGTAGCCTTACTTTTTATAAGTAGAAAGGGTATCTTATTAAGTATATAAACGAAAAAAATGGGCTTTAAAAATCGAACTATTCGATCTTATGACTATATTTTTATTCATGGACTTTGTCTCAATAAAGATTACTGGTAAAGAGGATGCTCTACATAAAAAAGGGCTATTTTCGCTTGATTACTTTGAGAAGGTTATTAATGATCACATGTTCTATGGTGGGTACAAGTACAAACTAAGCCTACACCTTAATAACAAATGTACACTCGTAATGAGTAACACAAGCTTCCACGAATGGATACAAAAGCTATCTCATAGACACGGATACAGTCTATTATTTCTACAATATTATCATCCTAAGCAAAACGCTTTTTCCTTGAGCAACACAAGAAGTTTATGCCTGAGCAAGAAAGAATATGCGCTATCGAAGCTTTTAAGCTAAAAATAATCTACCTAAGTAGTATTTTTGCTTATATTATTTTTACCTTAAGTTAACTATATTGTCCACAGGTGTGGATGCATAGAACAATAGTTTATTTAATCTATACTAGATGAAGTGTCTTTAGTCCCAGTCTATATTTTATTACTGTTACTGATATTTTTAATGTAGTATTTAAATAACTTTCACTTTAGGTTTTACTAAAAAATCTTTAATTATCAGATATTAAACAATATTACACGTTAGGAGTTTACCGTGAAAAAGGTACTGAGAAAAAACATTATTGCTATTGTCTTACCTATAACTTTATTTGGGGTATCTTCTTGCGCGATGATGGGCGGTATCGATAACGAAGGAGATACACGTCGTGTCGATGGTGTTATGTGGAGCAATCAAATAGATACAGATATTGATGACGTATTAGAAAAAGAAGTGGCTAACGATAAAACTCGTTTGGTATTCATCCGAAAAAATGATAATTACTCTGAACAAACCAGCGCCAATGTTTCAGTGAATAATAGATTTCAAGTCAGTTTACATGCAGACAACTATACGGTGGTTAATTCATGTGTTGGTATGAATCAGCTAAGTGCTCATGCAACGGGTTTCAAAAATAATAATTTATTAGCAGATAAGCAAGACTATGAGTTAACAGGTGGTCAAACTTACTTTTTTCATATTAGTATGAATGAGCAAGGGCAAAGTACGTTAGAGCAGATAACGCCTGAAAGTGCATTGCCACTCCTAGCGAACAAGCGTTATCAAAGTCATCAGATCAGTCGTGTTGTACCCAACTGCCCACTACCTGTAGCAGTGATACAACCTATCACTCCGCCGCCAGTTGTAGAGGTGCAAACGCCCGCTTTGATGGAGAAAATGACGATTGATCTTGAGGTGCTGTTCGAAACTGACAAGGCTGTTGTACGACCAGATTATTATTCAAAAATAACTGAAGTAGCCGAGTTCATGAAGCAGTATCCAAATACAGTGGTAACCATCGAAGGCCATACCGATAGTCGCGGTAAAGATGCTTATAACCAAGCCCTGTCTCAACGCCGAGTAAATGCAGTAAAAGAGGTGTTAATGACTGAATTTGGTGTGGCAGCTGATCGCCTCAGTGCGATCGGTTATGGAGAGTCACAACCACGAGCAAGCAATGATACCGTAGACGGTCGTCAACTTAATCGCCGGGTTGTTGCTGTGGTTGAAGAGCGCGTACGTAACTAATAATGGTATTACCCTTTGGCAACCAAACCTGCCTAATATGAATATATATCAATCTGTATTATTTGAATTAAAAAATCGAAGGTAAAAAAGCATATGAATACTATTATTGTTAAAACTAACGATGCGACTCAGACCATAGATCAAGTGCAAGTAGTGACTCAAGATGGTAAACCCACCATCATTACCGCTATGGATAAAGTAAATTACGAGTTTCATGATACTGCTATAGGCCGTGCGCCAAACCATATTATTACTAAGCGTCTAAAAAATGATTTACACGTCTCCTTTGAAGAAGATGGCGAAGAAAGCGATCTTATCATAGAAGGTTTCTATGATAACGAAGACAGCGCATTGCTTGGAATCGCTGAAGATGGAGAGTATTACTACTATATACCAGATACTGGTGAAACCTATGACTACGTGACGCAGTTAGAGGACGGTGCAGTCGAAGGACAGGCTTTGGGTGGCCAAGAGTATGCCGCTATCATACCGTGGTGGATACCTGCTGTTGCGGGTCTTGGGCTGGTAGGTTTAATCGCTGGTGGCAGTAGCAGTAGTAACGCTTCTGAGGACAATCCTCCAGTTGCTGAAGATGATACTGCCCAAGGTGAAACAGGTCAATCCGTTACCATTGATGTCGTAGCAAATGACAGCGATTCTGAAAATGATTTAGATCCAACCACTGTCAAGCTGATCGACCCTGTCACAGGCGACGAAGTTACCAATTTGGTGATTGATGGCGAAGGTGAGTGGAGCGTTGATGCTACTACTGGTGAAGTTACCTTCACACCAGAAACAGGTTTTACTGCTGATCCTACTCCTGTGAACTACATAGTCTCTGACCAAAGCGGTGAAAAATCAAACGAAGCAAGCATCACTGTTGACTACCCACAAAATCCTCCAGTTGCTGAAGATGATACTGCCCAAGGTGAAACAGGTCAACCCGTTACCATTGACGTTGTAGCAAATGACAGCGACTCTGAAAATGATTTAGATCCAACCAGCGTCAAACTGATTGACCCTGTCACAGGCGACGAAGTCACCAACTTAGTGATTGATGGCGAAGGTGAGTGGAGCGTTGATGCTACTACTGGTAAAGTTACGTTTACGCCGGAAAGTGGTTTCATAAATGATCCTACTCCTGTGAACTACGTGGTCTCTGACAAAAATGGTGAACAATCAGACGAAGCAAGTATCACTGTTGACTACCCGTTGATAGTAAGTATTACGGGCACAGAAAATTTGAACGAAACTGCTATTAATGGTAGTCCGAATGAAGCGATATATACGATCAACCTTAGTAAACCAAGCAGTGAAGACACTGTAGTTACAGTTACTATTGGCGGCGGTAGCACCGAAGGTAGCGAAGACTATACTGCTCCAGTGACTAAGACAGTAACTATTCCAGCTGGTCAGACCTCAGTAGATTTCACAGTTCCAATTGTTGATGATAGTATTTTTGAAGGACCTGAAGACTTCGATGTAACTGTAAGTGCTGTGACCTCAGGTACAGCGACCATCGGTCCAACAAATAATGTGAATACTACCATTTATGATGATGGTACTACTGACGGCACGACGCCTGTTGATCCTAATAACCCGATAGTGGGTGGTGATAAGCCTGTGGTCGGTATTGTAGCAACGAAACCGGAAGCTGTTGAAGGCGAGACTGATAACGACACCTTGGAATTCACCGTCTCTCAAAATAACCTGAGTGACTTTGATACTACTGTCGACGTCACCTTGAACACAGGTAACAGTAAAATAGATGCCGCTGACATCGACAGCATTGTTTATATTGATACAGATGGTACTGAAATCACTTTGAGCAGCCAAGCTGACATTCAAGATTTCTTAGACAATGGCGTTAGCGTCAAGATACCAGCAGGTAGTACTGCAGCCCCAGTCATCACTATTAACGTGGCTGATGATGCTATTTACGAGCAGTCAGAAGACCTTACACTTAATATCAGTAATCCAACCAACGCCACTGTCGGACCTGTCAATAGTGCCACTGGTACGATTTCGGATGAAGACAATGGTGATACAACTGACGGCAGCATCACCGATGGTGACAAGCCAGTGGTCAGCATTGTCGCCACCACACCTGAAGCCACCGAAGGCGCAGCCGACAACACTTTAGCGTTCACCATCTCTCAAGACAACGTCAGCAACTTTGACACCGAGGTTAGTGTCTCTCTTGGCACGAACAATGCCATAGTAGCCGCCGACATTGATCAAATCTCTTACACCGTTGATGGTGGTGTTGATGTGGTCATCACANACCCTGCAGAGATTGCCGACTTCTTAGCCAGTGGCACCGTGACCATACCAGCGGGCAGCACCTTTACTCCTGTGATCACTGTCACCGCGAAAGATGATGACATCTTCGAGAACAGCGAAGACCTAGTATTAGACATCAGTACCGATGCCAACGTTGCCAGCGTCAGCCCGACAGAGGGTAGTGCCACTGGTACGATTTCGGATGAAGACAATGGTGATACAACTGACGGCAGCATCACCGATGGTGATAAGCCGACGGTTACGGTATATAGTGCCTCCGTTACAGAAGGCGATGATTTGGTTCATACCGTCACCGTGAATGGCGTGACCGAGACTCCTGTTACCTATCCCTTTAGCTTAACAAACGGCAGCACCAATCCTGCTGAAGCGGGAACTGACTACAGCACCAATCCTGCTGACATCGTCTTTAGTAAGGGCGTCACTTATGACTCATCAACTGGCACCATCACTGTACCAGCAGGGGTCACCGACTTTACCGTCACTTATCCAACGTCAGATGACAATATCCTTGAGAATGATGAAACCACTACCTTGACCATTGGTAATGACAGTGGCACTGGCACCATCTTAAATGATGACGTTGCGCCAACTATTGAAATCGTAAACGAAGATGCAGCAGTGACACCAGCCGATAACAGCGTAACCGAAGGTACAGTCACTCCAATCACTGGCACCATTAACATCACCAACCCACAAAGCGTCACAACACTGACAGTGGATGGTTTTGATGTAACAAATGCGACGTCAACTACGCCCGTTATTATACCTAATGGTATCTATGGCGCATTAGTCATCACTAATTACGATGCCACAACAGGTGAACTGACTTATTCTTATACAGAAAATAATGATCCAAAAAATCATAACTCTGCTGGCGATAATATAGTAGATACGTTCACAGTAGCGCTAACGGATACCATTGGCGGCACAAAAAACGAGACACTCGATATTCAAATTATCGATACCGCACCGACTGCCAAGGCAGACACCAACGCCATCACTGAAGATGTAGGTGTAGACCCTATATCGGGCAAAATCACGGCAACAGGTAACGTACTGACTGCTAATAATGCAGCTGCCACAGATGTTGCCGACACACTAGGCGCAGATGCAACCACCGTAACCGCAGTAACAGGCACAGCTGCGGGTATAATAGGCGGCGATACAACAGGCGATTATGGCACACTAAAGCTAAATGAAGATGGCACCTATACTTACGAGGTTGATAATACTGCGCCGGATGTACAGTCTCTCGCTAAAGGTCAGCCCGTTAATGATGTCTTTACTTACACCATTACCGATGCTGATGGCGATATCAGTAGCACCACGCTCACCATCACTATTACGGGCACCAATGACCAACCAACTATCACCAACGTTGCTGGCGTCATCGAAACAGTGGCCATAACAGAGCAGACTGATAAAACTGATATTACGCAAACGGGTAATATCAGTTTTGCTGATACGGATAGTACTGATGTTTTAACATTGAGCTATGTTGAAGATTCAAATACATATGACTTCACAGGTAATAGCGCTTTAACCTCTTTAACAGATCCTCAGCAAACAGCATTAGAGGATCTATTCTCAATCAACCAAACTGATAATACTGGCACTTGGAAAATCACAGCCGCGTCCAATGCGATTGATTTTATCCCTGCTGGCGAAACCATCACTATTCGTTATGCCGTACAAGTTGACGATAATGAAGGAGTAACTGCAGCTGCTGATGGTAACGAGCTTAGTGCTAGTGAAATCCGTTATGTTGAAGTGACCATCACCGGTACTGATGATGGTATCGCGCTTGTAGATGATATTAATAGTACCGATGAAGACAACACATTATCAGTGTCGATCGCCGATGGGGTTTTTGCAAACGATGCAGACCCTGATGTCGGAGAAACCTTAACCGTAGAGAGTTATATTATTGATGGTATGACAGGTACCTTTAACGCAGGTGATGTTACTAACGTTACTATAGACGGCGTGATTATTGGTAAGCTGACCATAAATACGAAAGGCAGCTATACCTTTGAGCCTGCGGCAAACTTTAGTGGCACAGTGCCAGAGATTACCATTACGGTAAATAATGGCAATAATCCGACAACGCCACAGAAAGGTACTGAAAAGTTAACCATCACCGTCAATCCCGTATCTGACGCTCCTGGCTTAATCGCTGCCAATACTATCAGTACAAATGAAGACACCACAGTAGCATTAGGTTCACAAGCGCGTATAAACGCGGGCCTAACAGGCGGTCTATCAGCGCCCACCATAACTGATAAGACGGACCTTGATACTTCTAATACGAGTAATGATACTCCTGAGCGTATCGGATTGGTCAGCCTGACTGGTTTCCGTACTGGTACAGTCCTAGATTATGGTGGTGCAAGTCCTATTACTATCACTAGTAATAACCAAACAGTTCTAATCGAACTTAGCAATGTACCTACCATTAATAGTATAGGCTCTGCTACCGCCACCATGACCAAAGAGCAGTTTGAGTCGATGACGCTTACCCCGCGTGCAGATGATGCCACTAACATGAGTATCAAGATGTCGGTGACAGAATATGAGGTGGATAGTACAGGTACTATTGTGTCAGGAGTGGCTGGGGCAGAAAGTACCGTCACTGTTGATATTGACGTGCAAGCCGTGACAGATACCAGTGATAACAACCAAAGTGGCGATAATTTCAGTGAGTTTGGCTATCAGTCGGGTGCAGCAAACGTAGCTGGAGATACCTTAACTGTCACCGTCAATGAAGGTGAGTTTATAGATTTACCAATCACTACCACCTTTGGTGATTTAGCAGGGAGTGCTGCTAATGGCAGTAGAGAAACCTATGGTTTTGTGATTAACGGCCTTATTAAGGGTACCGTGATTGAATTTACCGCGGCAGATGGCACGGTATCAGAACATACCGCTGATGATTCTGGTAACGTACTCATCGGTATTGATGCTGGATTGACAGACGCTGATTTATTGGTTAATGGTGGCTCAGAACCCAAGATTCGTATTCAAACCAACGAGTTCAACTCACAAGATATGAATGGCATTACCGTATCGTTATATACCCAAGACAATGATGCTGACTCTACTGGTACTATTTTGCCAGTAGAGATCGATACCGTTAATGTTAATCTGACCGTTGATGCAGTTGCGGGTCAAGTGACTGCTAATAATGTTAGCACTACTGAAGATAATGCCATTACACTTGATGAGTTTGGCTTTACCGTATTGGATACTCAAGATGGTGCTGGTGCAGAAACTATCACTCAAATTCAGTTTGAACTGCCAGCAGGTTGGACATTTACAGATAATACTGGTGCAGCAACAGAAGCTGGTGGTATCGTAACTATTGATATGACTGGTTCACCTAACTTAAGTCAGATTACGCTCACGCCGCCTGCTCAGTCTTCAACCGACGCTAACTTTACCTTTACTGTGACCACATCAGATCCTGATGATAATACTGGTACAGCAGTTACAGGTACAGCGGAATTAACCCAAAAAGTAACCGTTACACCAGTTGCTGAAACGACTGATACTGGTGTTACTATCAATCCAGACTATACGTACACAACAGATGCGGCAGAAGACACCGCCTTTAATTTGGGTACTGATGGTACGTTGTTTAATCTAATAGATGGCTGGATTAACCCAGATGACACATCTGATTTCGGCGAAGAAAGCCATACCGATGCCTTTAATGATTCTGAAGAAACCTATGCGCATTTAACCTTTGGTAGCAGAGACAGTAATGATGTGTTTACCGCGACTGAAGGTGCAGTCTTTACCTATAACGATGGTACACAGGATATTAGTCTGACTGATAGTGGTAGCGGTGTGGATATTCCAGCAGCTTATCTTGATACAGTCACTGTCACTCCGCCAGCAGACTATAGTGACTTTAATCTTGATGCTGGCTCAAGCACGGTCGTCAAGGTAGAAGCCAAAACCATCGATTATGATGAAGATGGTGGTGCTAGTGTGACGGCAACCAGTGGTGAGAGTTATCTAACCTTTGCGGTTAAAGGGGTTGCTGACCCAGTCACATTGGGTGTTGACCCAGCATATGGTAATGAAGATCAAGCATTAGCTGACAACGGTAATGGTGGTAATGGTAATAACCGTGATGGATCGTCAGATGCAGTAATTAATCCTGCTCTTGGCATTGAGCTAAACATCCGTCCAAGTTCACGTGATAATGAGGGTTCTGAGAAATACGAGGTTAAAATATCTGATATTCCAGTAGGAGCAAAGCTTTATATATATGATGAGCTTAGTGATACTTACGCTTTACATTATGAAAATACAGGTTCAACTCTCGGCAGTACAACCATACCTGACTATAAGGACGTAGATGGCTTGTACTTTGTTCCTACTGAAAACTTTAGCGGTACGATACCGCTTATAGTTCAGGCAAAAAGCATTGAAAACGATGGTAGTGAAACCGCATTTACTCCGGATCCAGGACTAACATTACCCGTTAAAATTGCTGGCAAAGCCGATCTTATCTTAAATGATGATCTGGAAACTGAAGAGGCAACGATAGTTGATAGCGATGGGGATTCTATTACTAAGGACTACACTTATGTGGGCGTCGAGGATGCTAATGATAACAATATAGCGTTAGTAGAGTTTTTCGCTAACCCTACCAGTATTGCTGCTTATGATGGCGATGCTCCGGCTGCTGAGCAGGTCACTTATAAAGTAACAGGGCTACCTGCAGGGTTCGATATTACAGGAGCCGTGTTCTTAGGTGGTAGTGGTGAGACGCGTAGCTGGTCTGTGTCTTTAGAGTCACTTCAAAATGGTGCTGCAAAATTGGTAACGCCTGATAATTTCTCTGGTGAAGTTGGTTTTACTATTACAGGAACGACTACTGAAACAGTATCAGGTAATAGTGTTACCCATACTCCTAAAGACGTATCTATTCTAATCACGCCTGATGCTGCTGATGGAGTCGTCAATAATCCGCAAGTGGTAGCGGTCGAAGATGAGTGGACGACGATAGACTTTAACGCTGCTTTTAAAACTACGGATGCATCTACAGGCGATGAAGTACTTGATACAATTACTTTAAACCCTGCTGACTTAGGGAACGTGTTATTACTTGTTAATGGTACTGCCTATACATCTGGCGACTACACCTTTAATGCCAGCGATATAATCGAAGTAAAATACAATAGCGCTAACGAACATAGTGATGTTCCTTTTGATATTGGGTTTAATTATACGTATCTCGACACCGTGTCATTAGCCGATAATGCCACGATTAGCGAGTCTAAGACCGGCAATGCAACCGTAAATGTGACTTTCAAAGCAGTGACTGATCAACCGACCATAGAATTAATAGATGAAGCCACTGCGGACAATACTATTAATAACAATGGCTTAGACGATACAGCTTCTGTCACTGTTTCTATATCCTCACCAGATAAAGACGGCTCAGAGAGCTTTACGCGTCTAGAAGTTAGTAATGTTCCTAATGGTATCATCGTACAAGGTGGCATCTTATCAGGTGGCGTCTGGTATATCGATGTGCCACCTGAAGCCATTACTACAGGTGATAACCCTACCTATGAGCTGGTCTTAGAGCGTGATGGGTCAACGATTAATATTCCAACAGGTCCTTTTGGTATTAAGGTGACAGTCGTAACCCAAGATATCAATAACCCTCAAAGTATCAACGGCGCCGAAGCAACAGCCAGTGATATTTTTGAAGTTGTCTTAACGCGTAGTAATACTGAAGGTGAAGACCCTGAACTAGTAAAGCTTGTCAATACGTTGACGGTCAATACATTGATAGCAGACGAAGGAATACCATTTAACTTGGGAGCACTGTTAGATGCCACACTTGATGATACCAATGCAGCCAGCGTCGTTTCTTATAGTTTCTCGCTGACTGATGTACCAGAGGGTACTACTATCACTAGTGATAATAGTAATGTGAGCGTGCAACAAATTGCTGGGCAATATATTATCAGTGTCAGCGACGCTAGTAACCTCACACCTGAAGCAGCACTTAATGCGATAACGGTGACACCGCCAGTAGACTTCAGTACCAATGTGTCTGGTGGCAGTCAAGACTTTGGCTTTGATGTGACCTTTACTGCTTTGGACAATGCAAACCGTGAAGACGCTTTGCCAGCAACTAGCGTCAGTATAGTAGTGGCACCAGAGACTGACGCGTTTGATAATAATGGTCAGACTTCAGTCGTTTCAACCGATGAAGATATAGCAGTGGATATTGTCATTGATCTTACCAACAGTGCGGATGGTGACTATGTGTCTCTGGTCAATGGCAAGCTCTACATTGAAGTAGTTGAGTCTAACCTATTCACAGGTACTGGGCCTGCTGGAATGTTGACTGATGCCAATGGTAACTCTCTAAATGAGGTCACATTAGGTGATAATGAGGTTGGTACTATTCCTGCTGGAACTTATTATGAGCTAGAGGTTGGTACTAATCCTCCCGATAGCATCACTGTCAAATACACTCCCGCTAAAAACGCCGATGGTAGCGCGAGCATTATTGTAAATGCTGCTCATAAAGAAGTGACTAATGTTTCTGGAGTTAATGATGGTGACATCTTAACTTATCAGCACAGCTATGATATTACTGTCATTGCGCAGTCAGATGCACTAGCTATTGTGGATAGAGATGATGGTGATTTAACTGTAACAGCAACTGGTGAGGAAGATACCTTAATTGCCATACCTTATCAGATAGATTATATAGATAATATAGGTGAAGGGGACTATCCAGCTGCTATCAGCCTAGATAATGTACCTGATGGTTATTTAGTTTCGTATATTAGTGGCAAAGATGGAGATGACAACCCTATATATACATTGGCTAGCAACAATGGTGGTGGCTTAAACGGTAATTTATGGACAATCGATGCAACTAACATTGACACATCTTTTGAAGACAATATCTTTATCCAAGCGCCTGAGAACGTCAGTGGTACTGTTGCAGGTATTGAGGTGAAAGTCGTTAGTGATAGCGGCTTAGTTAGTGCCCCACTTAAAGTGACGCTTGATGTGACACCTATCGCGGATGAAGTTGTATTTAATCCATCGACTTTATTAGGCTCACAAGGTAAATGGGCCTCACTGAATCTGAATGCTGCCATGGTAGATGTGGATGGTAGTGAAACGGTCAGTATTATCGTATCTGGTGATGAATTGTATGGTGATGTACTAGAACTCACGACCAGCGATGGCACTGCGCTTGATGTAAAATGGACGGCGCCTAGTGGAACAGAGCCAGGATTTTATGTCATATCAGGTGTTCCAGTTGAAAGTTTAAATAGCTTGCGTGTGAAATCAGCGACCTCTTATATTGGGGATTTGGATATCAAATTGCAAACAGTCGAAACTGCGAATGAAAATAGTACCTTTACTACAGAAGTAGGCAAGATCAGTATTGATGTAAAACCGACCTTGGTGTTCAATGGTACTGATGCTGATGATGAACTGATTTCAGTGAACCAAACCTCTGCGCTTAAATACTCTGGTGGTGCTGGTAATGATACCTTTATAGGTGGTAGTGGTAATGACACCTTTAATGGCGATGCTGGAAATGATACTTTGATCGGTAATGCAGGTAAGGATATTATCAACGGTGGAGCAGGCAACGATACGATTAGTGGTGGAGCGGGTAACGACACGATCAATGGTGGCGCCGATGACGATACGATAGATGGCGGTACTGGTGCCGATACGATAAATGGTGGAACTGGTAACGACACGATAGTGTTTGATGCTGCTGACTTAGTTATTAATGGTGGCGACGGCAATGATACACTCTTGATTACTGATACCAGTATAGATTTTGGTAGCTTTAACTCATCAGTGCTTGATAACTTTGAAGTTTTTGATATGACAGACGGTAGTGCTCAGTCGTTAACCAATTTGAGCACTAGTGATGTCATTAACGTAACCGATAGCAATAATAAATTGTTTATTAATGGTGATGATAATGGTGATCAAGTATCACTAACATCGGAATTTGCGAAGCAGCAAACATCGGATCAAACGGGATATGATCTCTATCAAAGTACGACAGATTCAAGTGTGGTGCTATATATTGATACAGATATCACTACGACGGTAATCTAGTTGCGCTGATTAATGGGCAATTGTTTTAATACCTATCCGTTAAATAGTTGTAAAAAAGCCATAATTTATTATGGCTTTTTTATTAGGAGGTATTGAACTTTTGCTTATGGTGTTAGGACATGTCTCCGGTTTTAACATGATGATAAGATTTTGGTCATTTTTAGCCCATTTAGATGACTAACTATTGAACTGAAGAAATAGCCTAATAGAGTCTGTTTTTTAGGCGATCCACAATGTAAGTAGGAAGTTCAGTTATCTAAGCGGCTGCCTTTGAAATAGACACTGGCTCATTAGATCTTATTATTCATTATTGAGTGATTTGATAGGCGTAATAGGGTAGTCGTTATTAGTTGATAAAGGTGCTTCTTCTTTTGGTACAGATGAGATGGGTGCCGTTTTTTCGACAGATCTAAGTGTAGATTGCGTATCTGATAGAGTTGTTTGCTGCTGTTCAATCTGCTGCTGATTGCGCTTTTTAACCTCATCAATGAGTTTTGAAAGTTGTTCACTATCCTTGTCGATATCCTCGTCTAACTGTTCGTATTCTTTGGTTTTTTTGAGCCTATATTCAGGTAGTGATGAGTTATCATTGATGGACAAATCTGTGTGTATTGCTTTATCGTCGTTGGAAGGCTTTGCTGTAGTGCTGTCTAGCGCTGCTGTATTTTTCGACGGTGACTTTTGATTTATAATAGGTGTCTGACTGACCGTTTTTAATTGGTTAGTCTGTGTACTATCATTAGTTGGTACTTCTGCTTTGGTCGTTAGTCCTGTTACATCGCTAGGTGTTTTTGGCTTGGTTTCTGTTATGATAACAGCAGGTAATGGTTGCTCGTCATTTCTAGACAATTGCTCTGACTGTGGACTTTCTTCGTTACGAAAGACCGAAAAATAAATAATGGCTACTACCAAAACATGTAGCAATATCGCTAAGAAAATAGCAATTATTGACTGGTTGTTGGTTCTTGTCGGCTTTTTTATAGGCGGACTGGGTGGTAGAGGTTGAGCCATGTGATTGATCCCTCAGTTCGTTTTGATTTTGTAATGACAACCAGCCATTACGAAAAGCCAGCATCTGTTAATGTAGCCATGACTTTACCTATCACTATATCTATTATAAGCAGGCTTGCCTATATAAGAATATCTATAAAACAGTGTTAAGATAATGGTACCAACGCATCTGTCGCATCTGTATTTGTTGTGCGCTTAGAGTATGATTTAGTATAACCGAATGATTGTTTGTCAACATGATTTACCAATGAGATGGCTCCCTGCTATGATGAAAGTGATAAAGTTTACAGAAAAGTCAAAGCCTAAGTTGCAGCGTATAGTGGTTAGTATGCTATCTGTATTGCTCTCAGGAGCTGCGTTTGCGAGCGCCGATACGCATATGAATCAGCTAATCAATCAAGCGATACAAACCCACCCTTTAGTTGGGTCAGCGCGCGCAGAGCAACAAGCCACTACAGAAAGTATTCGTGCCGCCAAGCTCAATATGTTGCCAAACCCAACAGTCTCGTCAGGTTATGACCGTACCGATGGTATGGTCTCACAGCTACAGATTAGACAATCTCTATGGACAGGGGGTAAGCTGACAGCCAATGTCAATCAAGCCATATTTGATGATAAAGCGGCTGTCGAATATGTGTATGAGCAGCAGAATCAAATTGCAAAAACAACGATTGAAGCATGGCAAAGTTATATGACAGCGCTGACAAAGCAGCAGGTGTATTATGACAGTTTGCAATTGCTTTCTGAGTTTGAGGAAATGATGCAGCGCCGTGTGTCCCAAGGCGTATCAGCCCGTATCGAGCTTGATTTGGTGACCAATCGCATTCTACAGGAACAAAATTCTTATCAGTCGGCGGTTGAGCAGCAACGTATTGCGATTGCACGTTTAGAACAAATAACAGGCCGCCGGTTATCGGCTGCGGATTTGCCAACACCCAATATGGCGGAGTTGGTCAATCACGCAAAAGGCTATTCACAAACTTTTGAGAAAATGGCATTTGATGATGCCAGTTTTTATAATCCTACGGTGGTGAAAGAGCACTACCAAGTAGAAGCTGCCAAACAGAATTTTAAATCGTTACAATCGGCACGCTATCCCACCGTCTATGCGCAATACGAATATGACTATTATCATGATAACGATAATGATGACAACGATAATGGTGGTGAGTTTTCCGTAGGGCTAAGTTATGACCCTGGAGCAGGATTATCAAGTTTATCCTTAGCAAAAGCATCAGAGTCTCGAGTACAAAGCTTGGTGCAGTCTAAAGAGGCCTCAAGACGACAGGTACTTGAAACCATTCAAACGCAATATCAGCAATTTGCTAGTGCAAAAGACCAAGAGCGATCATTGGTTGCTGCCGTTGCTGGTGCACAAATCGTTGTGAGCTCGTACCGCCGTCAATTTATTGCCGGTCGCAAGTCTTGGCTCGAAGTATTGAATGCAGTGCGTGAACACTCTCAGTATCAAATACAATTGGTCGAAATTCGTTCTTCTATTATTGCGACTTATTATAAGCTACAAGTCGATTTTGGTATGATGTCATGGCAAAACTTTAACCAGAGCCGTCAACCAGAACCGTTGTTTCACCCGCTAGATCCTGTCAAAAAATGGCTTAATAGTCAGAATGATACGCAGCAGACATCTGATAGAGTAGCGGTTCAGCCTGTGGGGATGAGAACTCAAGAAACAATAATCTATCCTAATAATCAGACGTTTAATTCGCTGTCCAGTAATATTACAAATACAGGCTTGTCGGCAGATAGTGAGCCCTTAAGCCCGTCACAAAGCGTCTATGAATAAACAAGCTGCCTTTTGTTTTCTCGACTTGTTTGTCTAACTACCCGTTAATCAGTAGGATGTACTTATCATGAATAACCCTGTTCCAGCTTCGAGTGACCACACACCTGACAATGAGCTGGTAGCAACCTCATCTTCGCCGTTGTTGGCACCTGAAACTGATGAGCAACTGCATGAGCAAATCAGTCATGATGCCGAGCAGCTAGCAGTAGCACTGCATACTGTGCTTACTCAGCAAGGCTATCCTATTGATAAAATGCGTCTGTATGGAGTGCTTCATCAGCAGCCAGAGTTAATGACGCTGGCTAGTATTGTCAAGGTATTAGAGCAGTTAGGAGTGGATCAGTTACCAGAATCATTACCGATACCAGATGCTGCCTTTTTGCCTTTATTGGCATTGCACCCGACAGAAGGTTGGGGGATTATAGAGCAGCAGAACCCACAGGGGTTATGGCAATTTAAGCAAACAGCACAAAGTGACGCGTACCCAAGTACGATATTTACCCAATTGCTACGTATCCGTTTAGACAGAGAGCCGAGTAAACGTAAGCAGCTGTCTTTTGATCAAATACTAAAAAAAGACCTAAAAAATTATCGTGGTATTGTCATTGAAGCTGTGGTCGCTTCATTTTTGATTAATATGCTAGCGTTAGCTGTATCACTATTTTCGATGCAAGTCTATGACCGTGTGATTCCGACTCGTAGTGAATACACCTTAATTATTCTAGCAAGTGGTGTCGGTCTAGTTATTCTGTTTGAAACTTTTATGAAGTTTGCCCGTTCTAAGATTATGGACAAAGTGGTGGTCAATCTTGATCAACACCTTTCACGAGAAGTATTCCAGCGGTTGTTGAGCGTTCGTATTGACCAAATGCCAGGATCTGTAGGCTCAATGGCAGCACAGTTACGTGGTTATGAGCAAGTCCGTGGGTTTTATACTGCCAGTACTTTGTTTGGTTTGGTTGATATTCCGATGGCCATTATCTTTGTGTCGCTGATCGTCGTGATCGGTAATCCATTGGTGGCGCTAGTACCTATTATAGCGGCGATTGTTGCTATTGTATTAGGATGGAGCGCGCGCAAAAAGATTGACAGTATCGCCGCCGTTGGTGCCTCAGCTTCTTATCGTAAAACTGGTATCTTGGTTGAAACGGTAGAGGGTATTGAGACCATCAAGGCGGGTGCTGGTAACTGGAAGTTTTTGTCACGTTGGCTTGATGTGATGAACATTACGACCAAAAACGATCTCGACATGAAACATGCTAACGACAATTTGAGTTATCTGTCGCAAATGATACAGCAGACCAGCTATGTCGGCATTGTGATTGTCGGCTCGTTCGTGGTGATGTCTGGTGACATGACTATGGGTGGTTTGATTGCCTGTTCTATTTTAGGGGGGCGTATCTTAGCACCAGTAATGAGTATTCCCAGTTTGTTGGTGCAGCATTCACATGCAAAAGCCGCTAAGCTCAATATTGAGCAACTGTTTTCATTACAGCAAGACAATCATGGCGTCGCGCATCCTTTATCGCCTAGTCGTATTATTGGTAACTTTGATTTGGAAAAAGTGACTTTCAATTATCAAAACAATGACCAGCCAGCATTGGCTATCAATAAATTAGAGATTAAAGCGGGCGAGCGTATTGCTGTTTTGGGTGCTATTGGTTCAGGGAAGTCCACTTTATTAAAGGTATTGTCGGGGTTATATGCTCCAACGCAAGGTCGAATATTACTAGATGGCTTGGATATTCAACAGATTAGTCGCGAGTCGCTCAGTGAGCAGATTGGCTATTTACAACAGGATCATCGCTTATTTGAAGGCACGCTCCGAGAGAACTTATTGATTGGACTACCTGCGCCAAGTGATGATGTGATGCGTGATGCACTGGTAAAAACAGGACTCATTAAGCTAGTGGCTAGTCATTCTAGTGGCTTGGATCTACCCATTAGTGAAGGTGGCAAAGGGTTGTCTGGTGGTCAAAAACAACTGGTTGCCTTTACGCGCTTACTACTGACTAAGCCATCAATTTTATTAATGGATGAGCCGACCGCCTCGATGGATAATCGTCAAGAATTACAATGTATTAATGTCCTTAGTAAAGCATTTGGGTCAGGCTCGACTATCATTGTGGCCACCCATAAGATGCCGTTATTACAACTGGTGGATCGCATTATTATCATGGACAATCAGCAAGTCGTGATGGATGGTCCAAAAGCGCAAGTACTTGAGCAGCTAAAAGGCAATGAGAATAAAGCAAATGCGAACAAGACTTCAATTAAGGTAAGCAAGCCTAAAGTGAAAGTCATTAGTAATGAGGCTTCTAGCGCCTCATCAGCCACCGATAACCGTAATAACCCAGACAATTTAGGGCAGGAAAATGGATAACTATCAGCACAAATCTCATGACCCTAAAGTTGGACGTACCCGTATTATTATTTGGGGCGCGCTGATAGGCATAATCGTTTTAATAGTTTGGGCTTATTTTGCCCAAATTGACCAAGTAACGCGTGCTACCGCAACAGTTATCGCTAGTGCTCGAACGCAGGATATCCAAGCAGTAGAAGGTGGTGTACTGACCGAAGTATTAGTGCGAGAAGGAGAAGAGGTTGTCAAAGGCCAGTTGATTGTGACTTTAGAAGAAGAACGTGCCCAGGCAGCAGTCGCTAATTCAAGTTCGAAAATCGCTGCATTAAAGGCTAAGTTATCTCGCCTTGAAGCAGAGATATTTGAAAAGCCACTCAAGTTTCCAGATGGTATCAAAAACTATAGTGAGTATGTAGAAAACCAAACACAACTATATAATCGCCGTCGGCAAGCAATTGATCAAGATGTCAGCTCACTACAGAAAATGATGGTACTGGCTCAGCAAGAGCTTAGTATGAATGAACCGTTGCTCGCTTATGGTGATGTGAGCCAAGCCGATGTGATTAAGTTACAACGTCAAGTAGCTGAAATACAGGCACAAATTACCAATAAGCGAAATAAGTACTTTGAAGAAGCACAGTCAGAAATGACCAAAGCGCAAGAGGAACTGGATACCGAGCTCGAACAGTTACGAGACCATTCACAGGTGCTAGAAGAAACCAGCTTATTTGCGCCAACTGATGGTAAAGTCAATAATATCTTAATCACTACTATTGGCGGCGTTGTGAAACCTGGCGAAGTCATTATGGAGATACTACCAACCAGTAGCGATTTGATTGTCGAAGCTAAGGTAAGTCCAGTAGATATTGCTTATGTCAAAGAAAATCAAGCAGCGACTGTCAAGCTCGATGCTTATGACTACTCTATCTTTGGTGCCATGACGGGTAGGGTAACCTATATCAGTCCAGATACCTTGATGGAGCAGACACCCAAAGGGGAAGAGCCATACTATCGCGTGCAAATAAAGATAACGGGTGCTGAGTTTTCTGCCCGCCGCGATGAGATTGTGATTAGGCCTGGTATGACGGCTTCAGTCGATATCAAAGCACAACAGCGTTCAGTATTATCCTATCTGACTAAGCCGTTGACTAAAACTTTCTCTGAAGGCTTAGGTGAGCGTTAGGTTTATAAACAGAAAAACCCTGCTCTACTAAAATACCCATGCCGTCCAAAAGCTACGATATAAGTATCGTAGCTTTTTTTAGTATTTTAATTCATCTATATACTGCTATATGTTACCTATATATAAATATAAAGTGGGAGTATATAGTTTTCTTTATTAAAGTAAGTCAATCAAACATCAGAAGATGGTGGGGTTACGGATACCGATAGCGTGCAGAACGCGCATGCGCGTCTAAATTCTCACGTTGAGCTAATATATCAGCAGTTTTGGCTAAGGGCTTACTAGCACTTTCACTATAGTAGATGATAGATGACTTCTTTTGAAAGTCATAAATGCCTAACGGAGATGAAAATCTTGCCGTTCCTGATATTGGCAACTGAGATTGGTAAATTAGCCTAGTAGCCAAATGACTGTTACTTCACAGAACTAGTAGAATATTTGAATGACATCCTATTTAGGATGAAAATAGCGGTTCAGAATAATAGAACTTAAGTGAGCAGGATGCTATCGGCAACAGTGTTGACTATATGGTGCTTGAGAGTAAGTAAAATAGACTAGGGATCAGACTACAAAATCCTCAGGCAGGTTTAGTATTAAGATTATTATTTATAAAAATCTAACCGACCTAAGACTACTAAATGCACTAATTTACGGTATGCCCTGAATATAAGCTTGTTAAAACAATACGTTTAAGTTTCTTATTATCATTATTAGGCCACTGATGACCATTAGTATCAGCAGCATAATTCTAAACTGGCTAATACTAATACCTGCCAAAAAGTGTTTGCCAATGACGTTGCCAATCACAGCACCCAGCCCTAATACCAGAGCATACACCCATATCTTGACGGTGAGTATTCCAAAAAAGGTGTAGCTGACGATTTGTACAATACCTACAAAGAAAGAATTGGCCGTTTTGGTCGCAATAAGGCTTTCTTTTTCTAGTCCAGCATTCATATAGAAAGGGTTAAGAATAGGGCCGAGACCACCCACTAACGTGCTCATAAAAGCAATGGCAAAGCCTACAGGTACAAAACCTACTTTTGGCATATCAAATGTTTTACTTACTTTACCAAACTTGTATTGGAAAATAGTCGAGACTAAAAATGCACCAACCAATAACTGAATCCAGCCTGCGTCCAAACGACTAAACACCAATGCGGCGAGCCATGCACCTACGATAGCGCTTGGGACATAGTATTTAGTCAATGACCAATCAATATCATGCCAGAATAGATAGAGCCGCGAGGCATTACTCATAAAGGTAGCCACGTTGATCACAGGTGGTGCAACCGCTGTCCCTATCATCGAAGAGGTGACTGGTATCAGTAGCATCGCACCGCCACCACCGGATATAGTGGAGATAATAAAAGCGACCATGCCAGCGACAAACAAACCTGCTAAGTGCCAAGTTGGAATGGTTTGCAGTAAATCTAAAACAAAGAGCACTATAAAATCCTATTTCATAAGTGACATCAAGTAGGGAGGCATAACGCATTTTGGACGATTGATAAAGGCTTGACTGTAATGGCTGAAAATAGAAGATCTCACTATAGTTGATTCAATTTAAGAGAGAGTCAAGGCAACTGAGTGCAGATGTAACTGTGATACTTCAAGCGAGGTTAACGCTGTCGCTCTTTTATAGAGAATTGACTATATTCTAAAAAAACGGTGGTCACACATAGAGTATGACCACCGTAGAAACAGCATTTAGAGAACATAATCGCTAAAACCTAAACAATCATTTTCTTAAAGCGCTTACGATACATTTTACGAATAATTGGCATGAATATCATAACAACTACCAGACCCCATAGTGACACGGTGATTGGGCTACTCCATAGAATAGACATCTCACCTTGAGAAATAGACAAGGCACGTCTGAGGTTAGACTCCATGAGCTCTCCTAGTACATAACCTAGGATAAGGGCTGATAGAGGGAACTGTAATTTACGTAAGAAATAACCAAATATACCAAGTGCGACCATGAACACCATATCAAAAGTTGTACTATTGATAGAGTAGACACCAACGAAACTGATAGCAGCAATTGATGGTATCAAGATATAGTTTGGTACATTAAGTAGCTTTGAAAACACACCAACTAGCGGAATGTTCATCACTAAAAGAATGACGTTACAGATAAATAACGAGGCAATAAGACCCCAAACAATATCTGGCTGCTCGGTAAATAGCTGTGGACCTGGCGTGATGTTATACAATGTTAGTGCACCCATCATGACCGCTGTCGTACCAGAACCTGGAACACCTAAAGTCAACATTGGTACGAATGAACCACATGCTGATGCGTTGTTAGCCGCCTCTGGAGATGCTAAACCACGAAGATCGCCTTCACCAAATTTGCCACTGTCTCCAGCAATTTTACGTTCACTAGCATAGGTCATCGCACTCGCGATAGTTGCACCTGCACCAGGCAAAATACCAACGAAGAAGCCCATTATGCCACTACGCACCATGGCGCCAATGGTAAAGAGGAATTCTTTTAGGTTGAATAGGCTACGCTTACCTTGCGCGATTACTTTCCCACCAGTACTGGTTCTTTCGAGCAAAATCAAAATTTCACTGACGCTGAAAAAGCCAATAACGATCGTTGTGAACTGAATACCATCAGATAAGTTGACTGAATCAAAGGTATAGCGATAGATACCTGTGACCGCATCGACACCAACAGTAGCCAGACCCAGGCCGATTAACGCTGACACTGCTGTCTTGATAGGTTGATCACCGACCAAACCACTCAAACAGCAAATTGCGAATACCATCAATACGAAGTATTCAGCAGGTCCAAACGACACTGCCCATTTAGCCAATAGAGGGGCGAACAAGACCACACCAATGGTCGCAATCGTAGAACCAATAAATGAGGCAACCGCAGAGATGGATAAGGCGATGCCGGCTTTTCCTTGAACCGCTAGCGGGTTACCATCTAAAGAGGTCATAACCGCCGCGGCAGATCCCGGCACGTTAAGTAGAATGGCAGAAATACGACCGCCATATTCGCAACCAAGATAAACAGCTGCTAGTAAGATAAGTGCACTCTCAGGTGGCAGACCAAGGGCAAAGGCAAAAGGTAATAGAATTGCCACACCATTAATAGGGCCAAGGCCAGGCAACATACCGACAACCGTACCAATAAAAGCGCCAATGAGTGCAATCAGCAAGTTTTTGGGCAACATTGCTACGCCAAAACCCTGCATTAAAAAGTCAAAAGTTTCCATAATAGCTATCCCATTATTCCTGATAATATTCCAAGTGGCAGAATCACATCCAAAGCCATGTCAAATAAGACATACAGGGCGATACTGATCACAACTGAAAAGATAAGGCTTTTAATAGGATTTCCGGCAAATAATAAACCAACCGCAAAACACATCAGTGTGGTAGCAACCACAAAACCTAAAGGCTCAAAAACTAAGCTATAAATCAATAATGCGCTGACACACAGCACAAGATTTCTAAGCACTACGTTGTTATAGCCTAAATCGATGACTTTCGTAAATCGTGCTGGACGAAAGGCAATAACCAAGGTCAAAAGCGCCGTAAGTGAGAAAATCAAAATAGGATAGGGTCTAGGGCCGATAGGATCATAGGCAATAGGAGCAACGTAACCAATAGCTAAATAGACCAAAAATAAGCTAAACAGCCCCATTAATCCAGAAAATGCACGTTCCATTGTCATAGAAGTATTCCTTAAATTCCAAAATAAGAAGGTTGATAGATGTCTCATCTGTCAACCTTCGATAAATACTATAAAAATCAGTATTCAATCATTAAGGGGATATGATCTGAGTGATGCTACTTAGCTGTAGCATCAACAAGACCGTACTCAGCAGACAACTCACGTAGCTCACCTGTACGTTTATAAACGTATGCTTCTAGCTCATCACCAGTCATAGAGAATGGTAGTAGCTCTTGCTGCTCGCGTAACTCAGCGAATTTTGGATCCGCAAGCATGTTATCAAAGCTTGCTTTCCACCAGTCATAAGCGGCAGGGCTGACATCTGGACCCATGTAATAACCACGCATGACTGGCCAAGTAACGTCATAGCCTTGCTCTACAGCAGTAGGAATATCGGCCATCGTGCCACCCAATCTCTCATCTGCAAATACGGCTAATACACGTAATTTGCCAGCATTGGCTTGTGGCATGATCTCAGCAATACCAGCGCTCACGACAGTCACATGGTTACCCATTACCGCTGTGATCGCCTCGCCGCCACCTTCCATCGCAACATAAGTCATGTCACTAGGATTAACACCAACCGCTTTGGCTAAAATAGCTGTTTGCATCCAGTCCTGACCACCAACACTACCACCAGCGGCGAAACTAACTGCTTTTGGGTTTGACTTAAGCTCAGCAACCAATCCTGCCAAATCTTTGATAGGTGAGTCTGCATTGACAGCGATAGCACCATAATCAGTACCAACGGCTGCTAGCCATTTCACATCTTTTTCAGTGAATTTACCAAATTTACCTTGCGATAAATTGAGGATAGAGCCAGTAGAGAAGGCAATGATTGCATCGTTGTTAGCACGATCATTAGCAACGATTTTGTTATAAGCAACAGCACCGACGCCGCCTGGCATATAAGTGACTCGCATCGGATCTTCTAATAGACCAGTATCTCTGAGGCCAGCTTGAGCAAGTTTACAAGTCAAGTCAAAGCCACCGCCTGGTTTTGCTGGTGCAATACATTCTGGACGTGAAGGGGCATCAAAACTGGCATCAGATGCAGTCGTATCAGATTTATTACATGCGGTAAGGGTGAGTACAGAAAGGCCAAGAGCCAAATAGGATAGTTTGTTCACACGACACTCCTTGTGTGTATTTTTAATGGAAAACTCAATAGAGTTTTGAGCAAAATAATAAAGTTATTACAGATGAAGTTCAGATTATCCTGACAATAACGACTAAACTTCATAAAAGTAGATTTTTTAGCGTTTTGCAAAAGTAACAGAATATATTAAAAATAACAAGAAACATATGTATGTATACATGAATTTTATTTTAATATACTATCACAATGACTTATGATTATTTGTTTATTGCCTGCACATTAAGAAAAAAGAGGACTGTGTAATTCTTCAATAATAGTGTGGTTGTAGAAATAAAAACGAATAAATACAATGGCTTATAAATGTAGTTGGCCATGAGAACATGTCAGAAATATGCTGGGGTATGTTACTGTAGATGAGGACAATAGCTGATTTAGTAGATGACGTTAGTAATATATAAATAAGTGCTATAAATGATAATGAAGTGGATGTTTGATAATTTTAGGCGCATATGTCAGTCAATAGGCAGACGTATCAAAGCTATCTTTACGAATGCGAATTTTTCTATATAGGGTATGTCTCTCTTTTCAAATGAGGACAGGATCTAGTTAAAATATCAGCTGGATAATTAAAATTGCTAGTATGCCAATACCAATATCTAAAGGCACCGCTTTGAATAGTAGCGCATTGAACAGTTTGTTTTTTTCTATGACCACTTGAGAAGCGCCTAACATAAGGCTACCTCCTGATGAGAAGGGGGAAAGGGATGAGCTTTGCGCCCCCACAACAATACAAGTAAATAGCAATAAGGGGTTAAGTCCAGAGGCCACGGCTAGGGGCAGTACCATAGGAAATAGAGTAGGGGCGACCACGCCAAGTGTACTAGCAAAGAGGGACATAATTACACTGATAACGAAGATTAAAATTGGTATCAGCCAGATAGGAACGTTGGTACTGAGCCATTCTGTTAGCTCGTAGATAACACCGATCTCAACACCAAGGCCGATCAACATACCGACCCCACAAATCATAATAAGCGTGTTCCAAGGTATCAATGCTATTACCTTTTTTTCGTCACCCAATTTTAACAATAAGCTAATTAAGGCGAAAAAAATGGCGATAAAACCAATGTCAACTCGAGCATTCAAAAACTGAATCGCTTCTACATTAGGCATGAGTAAGTTTGAAATAGGTATAATAAGCACGATGGCCATCATGATAAAAATCAGCATAATAGATTGTTTTTGCTTACTATCGAAAGGCTCTGGTACTATCGTTTGAATCGCAATTTTGCTATTTTTGGCATTGAAAAAGCAATAGATACCTAAGACGATCACTGGTATTAAAAAGGTCGCAGCGAAGACGCTCAAAACATAAGTAAAGGTGTTATCATTTGCGACGCCTGCCCCGCGCATCAGCTCTCTAAAAATAACACCGCTCTGTGAGGTGATAAAGTTAGCACCAGCTAATGCACCATAGTTCACCGATAAGGTAGCAACGACAAGATTTAAGTTAGTGCGTTTGGATAACAGCAGGATCATAGGTGCCATTGTGGCTAAGACAGTGTAATAGCCAGCCCCTAAGCCAGCAACGATGGTAGCGGCGAAGAAAATAACCAACGGCAATAATTCGGGAAAGTGACGACATCTATAGATTAAATGATTCGATAGTTTTTCTAAAGCACCGTTCGCTAGAGGAAAATTATAGAAGAGAGTCACGGCAAAGATAACAAAGAAAATTTTGAGAGGCCATAGCTCAATAATCTCATGAGTTTTTAGCCCCATACCAAAACAACCGATAAGGTATGAGAAGGCAATGGCAAACAGACCAATATTGATTTTGGTGGTATAGCCCAATATGATACATATGACTATAGCGGCTAGAATATAAAGAGTCATGACTGCCCCTGATCTCAACTGTATGAATTCTATAAAAAACCATAGCAGTTTTTACAGAGTAAAGAGCATTATGCTGATAGTACGAGTAATTTTGTAAACGAGGGGCTTATAGTTTGTTCTACAAGCCCGTCTAGCTCAGTAGAATGATAGCAAAAAAGACTAGGTCAATTAGACAAGATTGTTCATAAATATCTAATGATTTAATATTAACTTGATATACATTGAAGGTACTTAAAAAGTCAGACAGATTGATTAGGGATAATGTGGTTTTTAGGTCAATAGCAATATTTGACAAGATGGATGCAATTAACAAAAACCTTTCTGTAGTGGTGAAAAAATGCTGAAAAATTTAGACAAATTTAAAATGCCGCGCTATGAGCAGGTACGATGGCATATTCTGACGTTACTGACGGAAAGTAAGTGGGATGAAAATACACCTTTACCAACTGAGCAGGAATTTGCAGATAAGTATCAAGTATCGGTAGGAACCGTTCGTAAAGCAGTAGAAAAGCTGGTCGATGATGGTGTGTTAACTAAGTATCAAGGTAGAGGGACTTTTTTGAAGCGTCCAAATTTTGAGAGTTCATTGTTAAGGTTCTTCAAGTTCCGTGATAAAGACGCTTGCTATGCGACACCCATAGGGATGGTCAAAAAAGTAATGGTAATAGAAGGCGTTGAAAATATTAATGAAAAACTAAATATAAGTAAAAATAAAGCGCTCATTTATATAGAGCGTGTGCGCATTATTGAAGGAAAAGTTTCGCTCAGTGAAAAGATTTGGTTACCTAAGAGCCGTTACCAAGCCTTTGTAAATCTAGAGCCTGAAGATTTTGAAAATCTGCTTTATCCGTTTTATTATACCAAGTGTGGTCAGTTTGTCTCGTCTGCCATAGAGACACTGTTTTTTGTAGCCAATCACGTAGATCCTTATCTGGATAGTACTAAGCGAGAGAACTTAGTCAAGGTATGCCGCGTCGCTAAAAACCTAGAAGGCGATCCTATCGAATACAGAGAGTCATATGGGTTGGCAGAGAAGTTCAGTTATGAGGCGCATATTATTTAGTGGTTAAGGAGTATTCTCAACTTATCTGATTTTTATCACCATTTCTGAAATGAGCACACAACCTCGTAACGCTAGTGAGCAAGTCATCTAAGCGAGTTTGATAAAAATACTTTATCAAACTCGCTTTTGTGTTTTTTGCTGATGATAAATAGCAATCTATGCTGTTTGATAGGAATATAAGCTAATAATATTATGCTGATTTAGGCTTTTTTGTCAGCTTCATATTTGCCAATAACAAACCTGACAAGATTAATATCATCGCCAGCATCTTCCACCAAGTCACTACTTCCCCTGTGAGTAACACGGACGTTGTCATACCGAATACAGGCACTAATAGAGCAAACGGCATCACCTTAGAGGCCGTGTTTTGGCTAAGTAGATGTGCCCACAGTCCAAAACCAATCAAGGTTGAGATATATACGATAAATCCAAGCGATAACCATGACTTGAGCGATGCCTCTGTAAACGTCGCCAACTGCCATGCCTCGGTCTCAAATATGAGAGAAGATAAGGTTAAAATCACACAAGCAATTAAACCGCCCCATACCACTAGTGCTAACGCAGACAAAGCAGAGGCTTTGTTTTTGCCAGTGGCAGGCGACACAATAGAAGCACTTGATTCCTGCTGTGCGGCTTTTAAGGTCGCTTGTGCTGATGCTTGCTTTGATGCGATATTACCAAAACTCCAACCTATTGCCGCAATCAAAATACAGACAAATCCAGCCAAAGGCATATCACCGCCAAGGTTTAGCGCAATCACGCCCAAGCCTAGTACGCCAACTATCATACCGATGATTTGCATGCGATTCACTGCCTCACCCAATATAAAGTATGCAAGCAATACGGTGATAAAAATCTGAATCTGTAGCAATAGTGCCGTCAATCCTGCCGATGCACCCAAATGCATGGCAGTAAATACAAAGGCATATTGCATGACAAACGTACCGATGGCATAAATAAATAATGTACGGTTGAACTTAGGCGGCTTAAGAAAAAAAACCAGTGGTATAGCGGTAAAGAAAAAACGTAGGGCCGTGAGCATTAATGGAGGAAAGCTGTCGAGCCCCCACGCAATAAAGGTAAAGTTCACACCCCAAATAAAGGTAACCAGTACAGCTAATGCAGTATATAAAGGGGTCATATAATTGGCCTAAAAAATGATGACTGGTTATTAGTGTTATCAATCGGTTGAGATGTCGTGACTCTCTTATAAAACAAATATGGTACTAGCTCCCTTATGTCAATATTGTCGCGGCTTGACTATATGGGATTAATTAAGATGGTGTAGAGTGCAATTTCTAATAGGCTTTAATGAATTCGATATTATCAATATTACGTAGAATACGTGATAACAATCAGAGATATAAGTTTTTTTAAAGGTAACTTATGACTATTGTGTAGTAATATGAGTCAGCGTTAGATGTTACTGTGTTCTTTCAGGTAAAATTCTAAATAATTCGCTCGTCAAAAAAGGCCATCACATAAAGAAAGAGCTTCATTTATTAGCTGATTTTATAGTCTGTTGAGGAACAAAAACGGCGATATGTTAGATAACTAAAGTTGTTTGAGGTAGAGGTCTGTAGTAGTAAAGAAAATTAATACAATTATGTGTTTCATGAAACTATGGTCCAAATAGCCTAGCCCTTAGTCTTGTTGAAACAAAGATTGAATACAGTCAAACGTAACTGAGTCAGAAAATGATAAAAGCAGAATACAGTACTCATAAGAGTGTAATGTTTGCAATAAGAGAAGCAATGACATTGTACTTATTTGATAAAAACCGTGAAAAAGACATTCCTAAAATTGCAGAGATGTTTTTATTAATGGACAGTTATGATGGCGATAGAGTACCTATTTCAGCTGTTATGAAAGAAATGGATGCTTTATGTAATACCTTGCAAGATAATTATTTAGGATTGAACTTAAATTTTTTGGTGAATATTGAGTCATTACCTTCTTACAAATCTATCAGCGAATGTATAAGACCTTTTGCTAATGTAAATAATGAGCTACCTTTTCTGTTGGTTAGTCGGCTTATATGCTGTTCTTTTCCCATGATTGCACGGTCTGTTGATCTCAAGCTTTCTGCAGAGAAAGGAATGCTTCGATTTGACTTTATCTCCAATGCGCCAGATGTGATGAATAAGCATCAACTTGATAGTGTTATGGTATTGGTCTATCGAATCGTAGAAGCTTTTTATCCTGGTATGTTAAAGAAGTTATATGTTGCACAGCGTCATACTGCTTATGAGTTAGAATACTATCAATCAGTCTTTGGAGCACCTGCTGAATCTGCTAATAAGACAAGTTTGGTCTATGCCTTAAAGTGTAAAGATCATTATAAAAACGCTGCCAGCTTATTGATAAAAGCTGAAGAGGAGCTTGGCAGAAAGTTTTATATCAATCCTTTGTTTAATATGTTGTTTACTCAATTTTCTGAAATTAGTTATAAACAGCGCTGTGAGATAATTATCGATACCATGATGGGTGTGAGCTCGCCAACTCGTATTCAGGTCGCAGACTCAATGAATATAAGCGTCAGTACGCTACGAAGAAGGCTACATGACGAGGGAGCTACGTTCCAAGAGATCTTAGAAGAGACTAGGAAGCGATTGGCCAAGCTGTATCTAACTGAAAGGAAGATTTCAACAACGGACGTTGCGTATCTATTGGGCTACAAGTCCCACAGCCAATTTTTCAAAGTCTTCAAAACTTGGTTTGGGATAACACCGAAAACGTATCAAAGTAACCAGCTAAGTCATATAGAAGATAATATCTAAGCATGTTTGGCATTAGATCAAGATATTAATAACAATGATTCGATAGTAGATTGAATCAGTATTCACGCAAATACACTTTGATTGATCAAACTCGCGTAAGAAAGCCCATTAAAAAGCCACTTGAAGATAAGTGGCTTTTTAATGGGCTTTCTAGTAATAAGTCTTATTTTACTGACAATAAAAATACGACAAACACTACTCGTATCAATTGTAGTGTTGCTCCTTTACTACTGGGACTGCTTCATTATTTGTCGCATTTCGAGTCAATATGATATGAGGTTGTCCGCTTGCGAGTTAACCTGTAGTAAAGAGGTTACTAGATAGTAATACGTCTCTTATAATCTAAACCTTAACAAAACATCTGTTCACTGGCTATCGCTAATAGAACGATTAGCGCTGACGATAACTTATGCAACAAACTTAATAAGATATCGCAACTGATTGTCTAATATAAATATGTCTCAATCTGTATTAGTTGCCTTAAAAAATAAAAGGGAGAATCAGTATATGAGCACTATAGTCAAAACTAATGACATGATTCTAGACCAAGTACAGCTAGTAACTGAAATTGGCGAGTATTATATAACAGATATTGGCGATGCCTTTGATTTTATAACATATCTAGCAATAACTAATGCAGAAGAGCAAGGACTAGGGGGTATGGAACATACTGCGGTAGCGATACCTTGGTGGATGCCTACAGTAGCTGAGGCTAGGGAAGTAGGTTTAGTCGCTGATAGCCGTCATAGCAATAGAAATAATTTTGAGGATGGTGCTCCATTTGTTCGCCATAACAGCGTGACGACCGTAGGCCATAGGTCAGACATGGCTCGCAATGAGACTGATATAGACAGAGATTTATTGAATGTAGAAGACTTTATGATTGAAGGTCATACTACGGTTTATCAAACAGATAACACGGCGACGGTTCCAAATGATGGCCCGCTCACAATTACCGCTGATGGCATGCTAGCCTTCGTGCCAAATAAGGGTTACGCAGGCGCTGTACCAGACGTGGCCTACACTATGACAAGTGGCCACGGAGACTGCGATAAAGGCATTATAATCTTTGATGATGTACCTGTGGCTTCGAAACAATTAGCAGTTGCCAATGCTCACAGTGTGACGACTGTATATAATAGGGCAGTTGAGATGAAAGTTCTTGGCAATCACACCGATTCAGAAAATGACTCATTAAGCGTAGAAGCGTTTACTATTGAAGGCTATACCACAGTTTATCAATCAGGTGATATGGCGACTATTCCAAATGTCGGCATCATCACTATTACCAATGATGGCACGTTAAACTTCACGCCAAACGATGGTTACGCAGGTGCTGTACCAGATGTGACCTACACCGTGATAGGTGGTAATGGCGGTATGGACACAGCTATTGTGACCTTTAACGATGTACCTGCTGGAGTTGCGGGTATTAACTTTGATGGCACTGAAGATATTGTTGTAACCGCTGCTGAGATTATAGATGCTGCCAATCAACCAACAGCGGATGCTTTCGATATTGATCTAACTGACTTAAGCTTAAATATCCAAAAATGGTCTACCTCCAGTTATACACCTGTTTGAAACGCGCTCAAGTGAATAAGATAATAAATGTCATACAGAGATAATACCCGATACAATAATTAAGACTACTTCAATCAAAGAGATAATATCTGGAGTGTCTGCAAAGAATGGCAACCCCCTTAACATAGCAAATCCAATCTAAGCAAAGTCAAACCTGTCAATGAATACAGATGCTGCTTTCTGATAAGCGGTTGTGGTTCCTAATTAGGTTTGTAGTGCAGTCAAATCCATATAAATCCGCTATATTGTCAGCCTCGCTAACTATACTAATGTATAGCTTGCACTTGATTTCCTTGAATTGAACTTATTTGAATTCAACTATATTCAAGATATTCTTTAATTGGAAACTCCTAAAAATTTGAAGCGTTTTTTTAGGCTTGTTGATTCTCTTGAGTGTTAACTTGATGAACTGGAAGGGCTAGCACTCATCCCAATAAGGATTATCACCGAAACGCTCAGCGATAAAATCAATAAAATAGCGGCACCGCTGAGATAGGAATCTATTTTTTGGATAGACCGCATAGGCAGTTAGCATCGGTAGCTCATATTGCTGCAAGATGGGCACTAGCTCGCCACTGACCACGGTCTGATATGTGATAAAGGTTGGCAAAAAGGTAATGCCATGACCTCGCACTGCCATATCACGCAAAAAATCACCATTATTGATTTTTATTTTTGATTTAACTTCTACCTGATGTTTTTTGCCTTGCTCATCTGTCAATTCTATCGTGTTGGATTTGCTCAAGCTGTATTGTAAAAATTCATGATCCGCTAAATCTTCTACCGTTTTTGGTGTGCCCATTTTATCTAGATACTCAGGACTGGCGCATAGGGTATGACGAATTAACGATAGGCGTTTGGCCTGATAGCTAGAATCTTGCATTTCTCCAATACGAATGGCCAGTTCAAACCCTTCTTCGACTAAATCCGTATGCCGATCAGAAAAATCTAACTCAAAATTCAGGTTGGGATGTTGATTGGCGTATTCATCAATAACATCCTTTAAATGAAGCAAGCCAAACGATAACGGTGCGGTCATCTTTAGTGTGCCCTCGATACGTGTCGGTGCACCACTGGACGCTTCATTCAGTGCATCAACCTCATTCAGTATATTATTCACCTTTTGGTAATACTGCTCACCTGCCTGTGTCAAGTTCGATTGGCGTGTGGTTCGACTGATCAACTGACTGCCCAAGCGCGTCTCTAACTCCTTGAGACGGCGGCTGACAGCGGACTTGGCGATATTTAACTGCTCTGCGGCTTTGGTAATGCTGCCTGCTTCGACAATGCGTACAAACATGGCCATGTCTTCTAGTTGTCCCATTTTAGTCACCCCTTAATTGTTCTTTAAATGAGAACTTATATTTGCAATTATCAATGTTTATCTGTGGTTAGACAACAATTATAATATGTCTAACATTTGAACCAGTTAACTAATCAATATTTATCGTTATTTAACTTCTGAATAACTAAGTTAATCAATAGGTTAATAACTAGGGATAAATGATGCAAACGATCTATCATGCAGCAGAATCTCGTGGCAATGCCAATCATGGCTGGCTAAAAAGCAACCATACCTTCAGCTTTGCTAATTATTACAATCCAGAACGTATGGGTTTTGGTGCGCTACGTGTCATTAATGATGACTTTGTGACTGGCGGCCAAGGTTTTGGTAAGCACTCACACCGTGATATGGAAATTATTACTATTCCCTTATCAGGTAAGCTCAGTCATGGCGATAATATCGGCAATAAAGGTATTATTGCAATGGGTGAAATACAAGTCATGTCAGCCGGCACGGGCATTACTCATAGTGAGATGAATGGTAGTGTTGAGGAAGCTGTGCAGTTTTTGCAAATATGGGTGCTCCCTAATAAAATTAACGTCACCCCTCGTTATCAGAAAATGCGCATGGGTGACATCATGCATCCAAATCAGTTCAACCAAGTGCTATCGCCAAACGTTGACGATGCAGGTGTCTGGATTCATCAAAAAGCATGGTTCAGTATGGGGGACTTTGATAAAGGCGTGACAGCGTCTTATCAGCTAAAAGATACTAATAATGGTGTTTATCTCTTTGTCATTAGTGGAAAAGCTACTGTAAATGGTAAGACGTTAGAGACTAGAGATGCGCTTGGTATTTGGGATGCTCAGCAGTTCACTGTGGATATTGAAGAAGACGCCAAAGTGTTACTCATGGAAGTGCCGATAACTGCTTAATACCTTTCTATGCTCATTATTTGCGACACACAAAATATTAAATGGTGAGATTGAACCTAGAACCAGGCTTTGAGTACGGTACATTGGTTTCAAAGGCTAATGACCACTTATTCCCATGCATCAATATTTTATCCAATGCACCAATATTTAATTTTGATTCATAAAAACTACTGGAGAAAACCATGTCAAATTTACAAGATTTACAGCAATTAGCAGAAAAACGCCGTTCTATTTACGCGCTAAGCAATCAATTGCCAGTATCGAATGATGAAGTAGTAAAATTGGTTGAGCATGCTATTCTGCACACGCCATCAGCGTTCAACTCACAGTCAACGCGCATTATCGTGTTGTTCGGCGAAGAGCATCAAAAGCTATGGAACATGACGGAAGATACCTTACGTGATATCGTCAATGACGATGAGAAGTTTGTGTCAACCAAGCAAAAAATTGATAGCTTTAAGGCGGGTGCAGGTACTATATTATTCTTTGAAGATCATGCAGTGGTGAAAGGTTTACAAGAAGCTGCACCGTTATATGCTGACAAATTCCCAGTATGGTCTCAGCATACCAGTGGCATGCATCAGTATATGATCTGGACTGCATTATCTAGTTTAGATATCGGTGCAAACTTACAGCATTATAATCCTATCATTGATAGTCAAGTTGCCGATGTTTGGAATGTGGATAAGGACTGGGAATTGGTTGCACAGATGGTATTTGGTGCGATCGAGGAGCCTGCAGGTGACAAAGCATTCAAATCTGTAGACAGTCGCTTAAAAGTGTTTGGCTAATACGTCCTAGCGTTGGAGACAGTAAAACCAATGAACCCGCTATGATATTTATTCATAGCGGGTTCATTTGCTTTTTACAACTAAGATAGAACAAGAGTAATTTAAAATAGGGGGCTAAATGAGGTTCAGGACATACTTTAGGCAGCTCATAATCAAAGCCTCAATTCTAATGCTTACGTTCTGTAAAGCACTTTAACCACATGCCAGCCAAATTTAGTTTTTACTAAATGCGGGGTGTAGAGTTCACTGCTGAAGCAGACTTTATCAAATGCTGGCACCATGTCGCCTTTTTGAAATTCGCCTAAGCTGCCACCTTTCTTACCTGATGGGCAGTTTGAGTGCTTTTTAGCCAGCACATCAAATTTAGCGCCTTTTTTAAGCTTGACAATAATGTCCTCAGCCACTTCTTTGTGTTTTACTAAAATGTGTAATGCGCTAGCGGTACGAGCCATAATGTAAACCTTTCATAAAATATCAATTATTAAGGCATTATATCACGGCTCATCTTGGTTGCTCATTTCAACTGTATGGTGGGTGACCTATGCTATCAATCCCGTAGACATCAGCTTGAGAGATTTTAGTTATGCAAACTGACAATAAAAATCAGACCAAATAATTTTAGCGTTTTGTATCCTAGACTCACTACGAGCATAGCGATTGTCTTGCGTCATCAAAGCAGTCTCTCAGACTATGTCTTAACATTTCTCATTCACGAAGTACGTCATGGCATCATTTGAGAATAGACCGTTATACATTAAAATGTAGAAACCCTATCAATCTCTCCAATTAGAGTAACATGGTCAGATAAGAGAGCTAATATAGGCCTCTTTAAATATTCAGGAATTCACAATGAAAAATATTTTTATTATTGGGTTAGTCGCTATTGTCCTAGCAGGCTGTAGCTCACTTGAGCACGACGCTATGTCCGTGACGCAAGTAAAACCCGTGACGAAAGTAAAAAGCGACGTTGCGACAGTGGGACAGATAGAAAACGTGATCGGTTTACCTATTCGCCCAGGCAATGTCATGGCTACTAGCGATGGTCGGGTATTTTCTACTGTGCATCCGAACGATGGTGAGCAGGGTGTGCAGTTATTTGAAGTGACTGGGCCCAACACTTATGAGCCTTGGCCTTCAAGTAAATTTCAATCACCTAAAGGTCAATATGGTGAAGCGACCATTGATACACCTCTAGGTATCACCAAAGATAATCAAGGTGGATTATGGATTGTCGATATGGGTCAGCACATCGGTAAGACTCGTGTTTGGGGTTTTGATATTAAAACTGGCGCCTTGATTAGCAAAATCGAGATACCTACAGACATCGCACCAAAAAATAGCTTTGTGCAAGACTTAGTGGTTGATAGAAAGAACGGATGGATTTACTTAGCCGATATTCCCAATCCAGCCGTTATTGCCATTGATATGAACACCAATGAAATACGGCGTTTTGGCAATCACATCGCTTTACAACCCGAAGCTGACGCAAAAATGGTGATCAATGGTGTGGATATCATGCTAGGGGGCCAGCTGACAAACAATGGTATAAATCCGATCACAATGTCAGCTGATAATAATACAATTTATTTTGGCGCGATGAATGGTAAATCTTGGTATAGCTTAGACGCTACCTTATTTAGGGCGAAAGCCAGTGATGAACAGATTGGCAATAGCATTATCCGTGTCGGTGACAAGCCAGTATCTGATGGTGCTACTACAGACAATCATGGAAACCACTACTTTACCAACTTAAATGATAATGGCGTAGATGTGCTTGATAATAAAGGGCAGCTAACATCGTTAGTACGAGACAGTCGATTTGATTGGCCTGATAATGTGTCTTTAGATACCAATGGCTGGTTATATGTTGCAGTGAATCAATTACATAAAACACCGCCGTTCACTGGCACTGTCGATAAGGGCCAGCCACCTTACCATATCTACAGAGTGTGGGTAGGGAAGCACTAATTCGAACATCAGCTATTTTTAACTTTATAACATGATTTTTAACAGACAAGCATCATTAATAATGGTCATTATTGTTATGGGTACTGTCACTTTTTCAGGCAACTCAGAGCGGATTTAAGTGCTATGACTATGAATTGATACAGGCATAGGTTTTTTGCTAAAGCCATATATTGCAGACATAAAGAAAGCCCCAATCTGATGATTGGGGCTTTCTAAATTTGGTAGGCATAAGCAGGTTCGAGCTGCTACTCCTTAGATTGATACAGTAATGGAGATTATTATCGGCAATAATATTAGATATATGGAGCTTGAGAACCAAAAATTACAATAGGATTCAGGTTATAAAATGCCAAGACAGATGTGGTTTGATTTTTATTGTCAGGCTGCGTAACTAAAGTCTCCCGAGTGAATGTCTACGGATTTAACAACATAGCTAGAATGACTTACGTATTTTTTCTTTTGGATATTAAGCGCTAGGATTGGTTAGTCCGGTTATCAGTGGCAATATAACCACATAAGCATAAACAAACAATGCTGCTACCATTGCCAGATGGAAGGCCCAATCTACCCAATAATTGAGACTTCCTAAACTAGAATTAAAAAATAATGGCAAAGTAAAAAAGCCAATTCCTGCCGTAATAGCTGCTAGTACACTGGTAAAACGATATGCTAGCTTTTGATGCCTACCTGCAACGCTCCAATAACTCCATGTGATCAATAATAATAGAAATAATGCACCGACCAGCATCGCATTCTCTAATATAGCTTCCCACAACATCATAAATGCTTGATTTAAAAGTAACATGACAGCTCCCTTACAAATGTTAGCGAAACTTAGTAAAAGTTCCTACTTATATAAACGGTAGCCAGCTTATTGAAACTTACGAAGATACTGACTATCTGTATGATACGAGGTTAAACTCGACCTTTGGCAACAGCCATATAAGCAGGTTTCAGCATCATTTCTTCTAGAAACCATGCAAAATAGCTTTCTTTTAACGGGTTAACCAAAGGCACACTTGGGGTTAAATTATTTTCATAATCGAACTCAACAAGCATCGCCTCACCTTCTTTGATTAACAACGGACACGAGGTATATCCATCAAATTTTTGACTGGGTGCCTTGCCTTGTATCACCTCAATAAGATTGTTCGTCACTATGGGTGCAGACAGTTTAACAGTTGCAGCTGTTTTACCTTTTGGTGTGCCATTAATATCACCGACCCCAAAAATATTTTCATAGCGCTTGTGTTGTAGCGTATATTTATCAACGTCAAGCCAACCATTGTTATTGGCTAAGGGGCTGTTTAGTATACTGTCTACTGCAAACATGGGTGGTACAATATGAATAAAATCATAGTCTTGTCGATTTTGATTGCCCTCTGAATCCGTGAAATAGGCAGCTTTTGATGATTTATCGATGCCAGTTAAGCGTTGCTCAAAGTTTGCGCCAATTGGTGGGTCATAAGATGCCCAGCGTGATAATATATTTTCGTTTACAACAGGCACGCTAAATACCGTCTGATGCGGACTAAAAAATTGAATATCACTGTTTTGTCGTGTACCTGCTTGTATGAGTCTGTCGTGCAGCATAAAGGTCATTTTCAATGGCGCACCTGCACACTTCATGTCAGTATGTGCTAGCGTCATTACGGCGCGCCCTCCTTTTTGACGAAAGGCGTCTATTTGTTGCCATGTTTTTATAGCAGTTTCTGGACTATGATAAACACTACCAATGCCATCAGTGCCTAAGTCTTGAATATTAAGACCCTCTATTTTCTCAAAACCTAATCTTAAGCCAGTTGCTACCACTAGATAGTCATAGCCAATTTTTTTGCCGCTCTCAGTAATTACCTGATTGTTATCCGGTGAAAACTCACGAGCATTTTCTTGTATCCAATTTATTCCTGCAGGAAGAAGGTTGGCGTTACTGTCTATAACCTTGTCGGTATTATTCCAGACGCCTGTGGCTAGCAAAGTGTAGCCAGGTTGGTAATAGTGAGCTTGTCGACTGTCTAGTATAGTCAAGGTTGCATTGGGAAGTTGACGACTCAACCTATTGGCAACGGCCAATCCTGCAATACCAGCACCAACAATAACAATATTAACTTTTTCTTGAGCTGTGGGAGACGATACGCAGCCATTCAGTGACATGCTGCCTATAACTGCTCCAGTTGCAATGCCTGCACCAATAAATTGACGACGATTAAATAATCTTGAAACTATGGGTTGTTTGTTATCGTCAGCGCGATTGGGATACGCTGCCAAAGCGTCTTGATTCGATCTACTGGTTTGATTACTTGGATGTCGTTTCATAATGATCTCCTATGTCCTTCTATACCATTCAGAATAGTTAATTAAAATATATAGATATAAAACAAGGACATAAGAGCAGATATTTTGTCCTTTCTATGGAGCGCTTAAGCTAATCAAATCTTAAGCTACTGATTTCTCATTAAAAACAGCATTAAAAACAGCATTAAAAACTGGCTATTTTTGTATCTTTATCAACCATCAATTTAGCAATGGCTGCGGGGTCTGCTACGGCAACACCATCAATTAGCGCAGACTTATAAAGCCCTTTACCTGGAAGATAAATGGCACAAACTTCGACTGTAGTTTTGGTTTTTTCCATAACTGTCTTCATTAACCCTTGTGCACTCATATTCATTGGAGGTTGCCCTGTAGTGACACTACTAGGCGCATCACGTAGTGCCATGTCACCAGCTGCACCGCAGAGCAATACGTTGGTTTCTGCTCCTTGCTTCGCTGATTGCATGGTGAGCACCATGGACATTAGCTGTACCTGAGCATCATCCGATGTGACAATAACCAATAACGATGGTTTTGCTATCTTGATATGACGAGTTTCTTCAGCAGAAGCAGGACTAACTGCTAAAAAAGTGGCAACTGCAGTAAGGATAGGAATAAAGATTCGTTTCATAATATCTCTCAGTTTCTCACGAAGTTATCGGCTGCTATATTTGCTTATATGGCGAACAGCCGCTGGATAGTAATTTTAATCATACAAGTTTAAGACATGCTATTAGATAATAAGTTACAAGGTACATTTAGAAAAACTAATAGTTATATTAAACTATATAATATTTTTTAGTATATTACTATGCTATATTTAATATATTGCATCGTTGCAATGATTTAATAACTATCTAACTAAGGATAAGCAAATGAGAAACCGTCAACATTCACGTGAAAACTGTTCATGCCAAGATGACATGGAACCAACTAACGCCATTCAATTCCCTCAACTCAACCAACCGTCACCAGACTTCAATGCGTTAACCACTGATGGTATGAAGTCATTAGCTGACTACAAAGGTAAATGGTTAGTACTATTTTCTCATCCAGCAGATTTTACGCCTGTATGTACTACGGAGTTCATAGCCTTTGCTAATAAAGCTGAAGATTTTCGTGCTAGAAACTGTGAATTGCTAGGATTATCTATTGATAGTGTGCATTCGCATATCGCTTGGATGCGTAATATCAAAGAAAATTTTGGTGTAGAGATTACCTTTCCTATTATTGCTGATTTGTCGATGCAGGTTGCCAAATCCTATGGCATGATTCAGCCCGGTGCCAGTGATACCTCAGCAGTACGTGCCACCTTTATCATTGACCCTGAAGGTATATTACGAGCAATGGTCTATTACCCAATGAGCAATGGCCGCTCTGTTGATGAGTTCTTACGCTTACTTGATGCCTTGCAAACTAGTGATGGCAACAAAGTTGCTACTCCAGAAAATTGGAAAGTGGGGGAGCAGGTCATTGTGCCGTCACCTCGTACCGCTGCAGAAGCTGAAATACGTGCTGACGAAGGCTATGAGTATAAGGATTGGTATTTTAGTAAAAAGTCGCTGTAACAAATATGAATTTGTGAATTAGCGATTAATTTTGAGAAAGTTAAGCCTTGTTAATTAACTAATGCGCCTTGGCTTTCTCAAATATCACTACCTATATTTATGCCACCAAGAGTGGCTATTAGCATCAGCCAGCTGGCATAAAAGAATCGTATGTATCTATGGAGAGAGCATGAAAACCATTATTTTGTCGTTATTCCTCATGTTTGGTATAATTTTTTCTGCTAGCGCGGAAGATGCGTTATCCGTGCCACCACAGGAGGTCTGGAGCCTTGTACAGGAGCATCCTGATGAGTTGTTGTTTGTTGACGTACGAGATCCTATAGAAATCATGTTTGTCGGCTTTACGGATGCCGTGGATATCAATATTCCTTTTAAGCTAGTTGATCGTACCCAGTTTAATGAAGATAAAGGCAGTTTTGCCATGCAGAGTAATCCAGATTTCGTCAGTGGTATTAAAAAGGCACTAAAGGCTAAAGGGCTTGATAAAGACTCACTCATTGTTACGATGTGTCGTTCTGGCTCAGCACGCGGTAAGCCGAGTGCTGATTATCTGATTTCCCAAGGGTTTTCAAATGTAAAGTATATCAATCACGGCTTTCAGGGAAGCACAGTAAAAGAGGGTAAGATGAAGGGATTTCGCGTAGTGAACGGTTGGCAAAATGCTGGTTTACCTTGGTCGTCAATGATTAATGCAAACAAGATTAGTAAACCTTGAGCCTTGCTAAGTGCTATATATAGATGGTTATTAGCACGGCATTTATGTTGAATGACTTCTACTACTGTTAATATTAAATCACTAAACGAGGTTTTATTATGATATTTCGACAACTATATGAGCCACTCTCTAGTACTTATACCTATCTTATAGGAGACGTCAATACAGGACAGGCAGTACTAATCGATCCTGTCATTGCGACGATGGATCGCGACTTAGCTGAGATACACAGATTGGGTCTGACTCTAGCTTATACTATTGATACACATATCCATGCCGACCATATAACAGCCGCTTTGGAGATGAGGCGTGCGGTTGGTAGTAAGATCGCTGCACCTGCCTACGACCGACTGGCATGTACGGATGTTGGGCTAGAAGAAGGTATCCCATTTGAGCTGGATGGTATTACCTTGCAGCCTTTACATACACCAGGTCATACTGCAGGGCATTTTGCTTACTTGTACAATGACCGCGTCTTTACTGGAGATGCGCTATTGATAGATGGGTGTGGTCGAACTGACTTTCAGCACGGTGATGCCGATGCCTTATATAATTCTGTGCGCCAAAAGCTATTCTCTTTACCGGATGAGACGCTAGTCTATCCTGCGCATGACTATAAAGAGTGCTTTGTCTCTTCAATCGCTCAGGAAAAAAAGCGCAATCCAAGGCTTGGTGGCGATACAACTCTCGAAGAGTTCAGAGTCATCATGGATAATCTAAACCTACCGTATCCGAAATTCATTGACTACGCAGTTCCTGGTAACCAGCAATGTGGTGTTTGCCCTGATGACTTGCCAGATAAATTAGCTGATTACTGCCGTCAGATGACACAAAGTCCTCAAGGGTAATGTGCTTTATTTTAGAGAGGTATTAAGCGCTTCTTTTAGTTAAGCGCTGTAATACCTTTACCCATAGATAGAGTGCTAGAACTTTTTTTATGGATAGATTAACTAGTACAGTTAATCATCGCTATGCTACTCATAACGACCCCAGTCGCAAAAATAAGCTGATAATGCCTAACAATTTTAAAACAGTCGGATTTAAGTTATGGTCATTGCTAGAAGCAGTTAAATCAACCATTAGGCTTAACATATGAGTCGACCCACCTGATCGTATACATAATACGTTCCTATTGAAAATAAGTAACTAATAAAAATCAATACCTTCATTTGCCATAGTTATTGGTATGTCCGTTTTAAGACATGCCTCATAACCGCCAGCAATTGAGGCCACTTGCGTATAGCCAAGTTCGGCTAGTGACTGAGCTGCTAGCGCCGCGCGTCCACTGCTTTGACAATATAGTAGGATTTCAGTATCAGCACCCTTGATAGCTGGCAGGTCAGAAATTCTAAATTCCAGTATGCCACGAGGTACTGATACTGCGCCTTTGATATGGCCCGCAGCATATTCAGCAGGCTCTCTGACATCAATAATGATATCTGCTTTATGACAAGCAACTTGAGCCTGTGCTACAGGTATTTCAGTAATTTGCGCTTTCGCAGCGCTAACCAAGTCATGTGAAGTTTTCATATTAATGCCTTAGAATAGGTGAGTTCAGTCATATGTTTAAAGTAATTACAAGCCCATGGCCAGCTTGATTAATTGCGCAATAATAAAAATAGTCAAAAACCCTAATATATACAATCCAATGAACCATGCCCATTGTGTTTGTTTTTTACTAAAGTTTTTCATAGTAACTTCCTAGTTAGCGTATTAATCAGCTTGTTAAGCCTAGTTGCCATAATGACTTACAGCAATTGTCAGCTATTGATAGTCATGATTATCTATTATTAATACATATGCTCATGATCTGTTTTTCCCTTAAAAGTGTAATAGGCAAAAGCAGTATAACTTAGGATAATCGGTAGCATGATGACCGCACCAACGAGCATAAAGGATAACGACGTATCCGCAGCCGCCGCTTCATAAATAGTCATCTGATAGGGAACAATGTAAGGAAAAATAGCAAAACAAACACCGATATAACCCATCAAAAATAATGCGACCGTTAGTAGAAAGGGACGGTACTCTCGCTCACCTGTCAAGTCTTTACGCATCAAGAAGAATAGCAGTACAACAATGATTGGCATCGGAGTTAGGTAGAAGATACCTGGTAAACTGAACCAGCTTTCAATGGCCGCGATATCTGAGAGATACATAAACACCGTTACCACTATCATCGCTGCGACCAAAGCAAAAAGCAGCCACTCAGAAACTTTACGTGCCCATACTTGTAAGTTGTGTTCTGTCTTAATGATTAGCCATGTAGAGCCAAGTAAGGCGTAACCAATAATCATCGCAAAGCCGCAGACGATAGAGAAAGGTGTTAACCAGTCGAATGGACCACCACTGTATAAACGATTGCTAGCTTCTAGACCTTGTATTAAAGCGCCCAACATAAGCCCTTGACAAAAAGTCGCTAACACCGAACCCACAAAGAAAAAACTGTCCCATACATGACGACGTGTCGAGGATTTAAATCGAAACTCAAACGCTACACCGCGCATAATTAGACCGAATAGCATAAAGATAACTGGTAGGTACAAGCCACTCATCACGATGCCATAAGCGACAGGGAATGCGGCAAATAAACCGCCACCGCCAAGTACGAGCCACGTCTCGTTACCGTCCCAAAATGGAGCGATAGAGTTCATGATGCGGCTACGATTTTTGTCAGAGCCAGCAAAAGGAAATAAAATGCCACAGCCCAAATCAAAACCATCAAGCAAAACGTATATGAAAACAGATAAGGCAACTAAACCGCCCCAAATTAGAGGTAAATCTAATACATCACCAAAGTTAAACATTAGCGTAACCCCTCGTCATCTTTGTCATTTGCAGGCGTATCCAAGTTCTCTGTATTATCACGTTTGAGATTTTCAGTAGGGTTGTTATCCCCACTTAATGTACGACCCTGACCTTCGGTTACAGAGTGCTCGTAGAAATTATCTTCCGCAGGGTCTTCGTAAGGTTGTGGGCCTTTAGCGATCAATTTTAGAATGTAGAAGCTACCCGCGCCAAAGACAAAGATATATAGTACGATAAAGCCAATCAAGGTAGTGGCAACTTGTTGAGCAGCCACTGGTGACATACTCTCAGCGGTACGAATGACACCATATACGGTCCAAGGCTGACGTCCTACTTCAGTAACGAACCAACCTGAAAGAACCGCAATAAAACCCATCGGGGTCATGATCATCCATGCCCGGTGAAACCATTTGCTTTCAGGGTTGTAATGTTGTTTTTTGAAGTATTTATAGATACTGAACAGGCCGACAAGTACCATCAATGTACCAATAGCAACCATAATCCGGAATGCCCAAAATACAATGGCGACAGGTGGTTGATCTTCTGGTGCCCAATTTTTAAGTCCTTTGACCTCACCATCTAATGAATGAGTCAAAATTAACCCTGAGACATAGGGAATACTTACTTCGTACTTATTAGTCTGATTTTCTTGATCTGGGATAGCAAATAGACGTAAAGCTGCACCGCGCTCATCTTCCCAAATACCTTCCATCGCGGCAACTTTAGCCGGCTGATGCTCTAAAGTATTTAGCCCATGCTCATCACCGATCAACACTTGAGCTGGCGCAACAAAGATAGCCATAATCATCGCCATACCGAGCATGACTTGACCATGCTTGCGATTTTCAGTGTGTTTTTTGGATTGAATATAATAAGCGCCAACGCCGCCAATGACAAAAGCAGTCGTTAAGTAGGCAGCCGTTACCATATGTGCAAAACGGTAGGGGAAGGAGGGGTTAAATATAATCTCAAGCCAATTGGTAGGATAGAGAAGACCATCAGCGCCTATCATAAAACCTTGTGGCGTTTGCATAAAGCTATTAGCCGACAAAATCCAAGTAGCTGATATCAGTGTACCAATAGCGACAATCGCAGTTGAGGCAAAGTGCATACGTTTGCTAACGCGGCCCCAACCAAAGAGCATGATACCTAAGAAGGACGCTTCTAAGAAAAACGCCGTCAATACTTCATAAGCTAATAATGGACCTATGACGTTACCGGCTTTATCTGAGAACACTGCCCAGTTAGTGCCGAACTGATAGGACATTACAACGCCTGATACGACACCAAGACCAAAGACTACAGCAAAGATCTTGACCCAATGCTTATAGACTTCAGCATAGATAGGGTTACCCGTTCTAAGCCAACGAAACTCTAGTACCGTTAAAAAACTGGCAAGTCCGATAGAAAAAGCGGGGAAAACAATATGCCATGAAATGACAAAAGCAAATTGGATACGTGCGAGCATCAACGCATCCATCTGATCGATCACAAATGCAGCGAACATAAATGGTTACCTTTGTTTGTTAACTGAGTGGCGCAACCTTCCATGATATGTTTAAGCAACTGTTCGTCCATAAAAGTAAAAAATATTACGGGCAATAGCTAATGGTTATTTAGCTAAAATTATCAATATAAGCTCTTAAAAATTAACAGCCATCTATCTGTTATACGAATGGATTGCTATATATGGTAGTCGTTAGATAATTGTCGATAATATAAAAAATACTGTGAAATAAAGATCAAAAAGATAATTAATATTCAACTGTTCTTGTTGATAATCATCAGTAATATATTTAAATAAATCTGTAGTAATAATACACGATATACTATTGTATAGTATACAAAAATATATATTAATTATATATATTTAGTCAGTTACTATGTTTTAGACAAAAGAATGTGTCGTTCATATGCTGATTGAAACGTTGGGCGATTGCTTCTTTACATTCACATGATTAGCCATCTAAGCAATAGCGTCAAAGCCTAAAACTAAGGGTTGCAGGTTTGAAAATCTGACATGATGGTATAAAAAGCATATAGATAAAACTATTCCCCCTACAGCCCATATATTACAGACAAAAAAAGCCCCAATCGTGAGATTGGGGCTTTCTAAATATTTGGTAGGCATAAGCAGACTCGAACTGCTGACCTCTACCATGTAAAAGTAGGTCGACCAAAACACATATTATGACGATATCTTACATGTACCTAGTTTATTGGCCTACAGATATTATATGATTGAATAATCGCGATGTAAATTGTAATCTAATAAAATTTAACTCGTATTTGGGCACTGTATTTTTATAGTATTTTTACCTCTACTCTATTGTTGGATTAGACCTGAAATAGTGAAAATTAATCATTAAATAAATAGTAAGGAGAGAGTTGTGTGGCTTCAGATTCAACAGCCACTCCTTATATTGATACAGTAACGGAGATTATTATCGGCAATGATATTAAATATATGGAGCTTGGGAATTAAAAAATTAGAATAGGATTCATACTATAAAATGCTAAGGCAGATTGGGTTTTAGTATTATTGTAAGACTACTCGATTAAAACTTTTCCAAGTTAGTGTCTACGTGATTGACAGCATAGGTTATCAACATGGTTAAATGCTACCATCATCGATAAGTTTGCTGCTCATAATTCATTAAGTAATACTCTAGATAATACTGGGGCAGTTCACTTTAAATTCTATATATGAGATTTAATCCTATCAATGATTACTGCCATATTTTATTAAGCACTGTAAACCAGTTTTTTGACGTGATCTTTTCAATCAATTGATCAGAGAAGTGTCGTTGCTGCATCCGCTCAATTAACAT
>NZ_JADGMV010000012.1 GCF_015234355.1 Psychrobacter sp. NG25
CGACAATAGCGCGATGGCCCCACCTGATCCCTTCCCGAACTCAGAAGTGAAACATCGTAGCGCCAATGGTAGTGTGGATTCGTCCATGTGAGAGTAGGTCATCGTCAGCTCTCTATACTGAAATATCCCCCGACTAGTTATCTAGCCGGGGGATTTTCTTTGTCTGAGAAATATTTATTAATATACTATGTAAGTTGCAAATTATTTAATATCGAGTATTAACTATGCAAGATAAAATATCTTTAGCCAAAAAGGTACTTACAGAAGACACGGAAGTGCTATATGGAATTTTTGGTATGATTAATACTTCTGGTTATTTTCCGCCACATAAATTCTTGAATGAGTTATTCTTGAATGGAAACGATCCTTGTGATCAAGATGGAAGAATGGACGTATGGTGGCCGTTTAAATTATCTGAGGATGAATACTTAGAAGTTTTGACATGGTGGAAGCTAGAATATCCTGATACAGTAGTGGATAATTTAGGCGCAGATAACTGGAACGGTTGGGTGCAAGAAATCTTAGAAAATTAGCTTAAAACTACTACTACTGTTAAAGGCTATGATACTACCCATATTTAAATATCATCCAGACCCAATTGCTACAGGTGCAATTGAGCAAACAGAAGAAAATTGTGAATGTTGCGGTAAGTCTGCGGGTTTTAGAGCTACTTCTACCATATTTTCAGTCCATGATATCCAAACGATCTGCCCATGGTGTATAGCGGATAGTTCTGCTGCTGAGAAATTTAGCGGATCATTTTCAGACTCTCATCTATTATTATCTGATGGCATCGATAAAGAAATTGTTAGAGAAGTATGTGAGCGTACACCGAGCTTTATTTCTTGGCAACAAGAGCGATGGTTATCACACTGCAATGACGCTTGTGAATTTCACGGGGGTGCTAAGAGATCAGACTTAGAAGGTCTTCAAAATAAAAGCTTAGATCAGTTTCTAGCTGATGAATATATGACAGCTGAATCTTGGTCAATCATATTGCAGTCATACAATAATAGTGGTGATACAGTGATTTATAAGTTCAAATGTAGAGTCTGTGGTGAGTATAAGTTCTATGCTGATTTTAGTTAAAGAAGGCTACGGACTACTGTTTATTGCGTTCGGATTAATCTTTCAGCTGTGCATAAATTAATGAGGAGTAGTCTGAATTGAAATATTTAAATAGAAGTGCTATCACAGTTTATGGTACAGAAAAGCTCTTAAACTGGATTAAAGAGAATCATCCTAGCTTATGTAACTGGGATTTAGATGCTTTGAACCATCATCCGAATATATATCTAGTTGATGATGAAGATCAGAACTGTTGGGGAGACTGTTTTGAAGAAAATTTTGATACTATATTTAGGTGTGAAGTCGGAGAGTTCACTCATGGTAGAATCAAAGCGCCTGTTAATGTCACATTCGAGTCACATAGTTCTTGGTTCACATTTGAGTACACTGAATTAGTCCACGATTTATCAGTCAGTACTATTAAATTATATGATGAATAGTTAGAGATAAACAAAATCTAATTTATTTTTTTTCAAGACTAAAAAAATCTCCCAACCTCAACCACTTCTTCAAAATCAAATCGCAACTGCTCATCTTTACGTTGTCTCATTTGTTCAATACGCTGTTTACGCCCAACGATGAGCCGTAGCACTTCACGTTGCTGCTCTGTTGTCATATCATGCCATCGTTGGCGTTCCGTTCGACTTCGCAGGCAACCAAAGCAATAGCCTTTTTTATTACTTTGACATACACCAATGCATGGATTGGCAATCTCGAACAGTTCAAACTGCTGATTCATGGCGACTCCACTGCTATTATCGTTATTCCTTTAACTTGTATAATCCTATTGTAAAACATTATTATGTCGCAAATACTGACTAATAGTGTGCCGTTTTATTGTTATTATTTTTGTTTAGCGGGTGCTATGCTTAGCGTCACTAGCCTATATAAGACAATCATAACAAAATTAATAAGTGAGACAATACGTGAACATTATTTATATTCATGGGTTGGACAGTAATGCGAACTCGACCAAAGGATTATTGTTAGAGAGATACTGTCAGCAGTATCATCCTGATATTAATGTATTGCGTCCTGATTTGAATAAAACGCCCAACCAAGTTTTTAATCAAATACTATTATTAATGAAGAGTCTAAATAATAACAATACTGAAAATGAGACTATTGAACCTTCCAATACGGTATTAGTTGGTAGCTCATTGGGTGGCTACTTTTCTACCTTAATCAGTAACCATATCGGTTGCTCAGCGTTATTATTAAATCCTAGTACGCAGCCACATATTACGCTACAACGGTTTGCTGATGAGTCTGTATTAATCGATAGTGGTAAAAAAGTGTTGTCTGAAGATTATGTTCTACATTCAACAGCAGGCGGCTGGGATATCACCAATGCTGATTTGCAATGGTTTGAAGCAAATCAACTATCAGCCATCAATTATCCTAATAAAGTCGCTGTATTGCTCAAAAAAGGTGATGAGCTATTGAGCTCTGAGTTGTCTAAAGCTTTTTATCAAACGCAGGGTGCATCGGTAACAGTACAAACAGGTGGCGATCATCGCTTTAGTGACTTTGGGGAGCAGCTACCGATGGTGATGGATATCCTACAGAATTTAGTACAAGCCTAAATAGACGACATTATATGACGTGAGCGACGGACTATTAGCGTTACCGTCGCTATTTTTCGTTATAATGGCTTAATAGAATTAATCGTACATGAATAATTAAGGATGCATTTGTGAGTCAATATAATGCGCAATCGTTAGAAGTTTTAGAAGGACTTGAGCCAGTACGTCGTCGCCCAGGGATGTATACCGATACCACGCGCCCTAATCATTTGGCACAAGAGGTTATCGATAACTCAGTTGATGAAGCATTGGCTGGTCATGCAAAGACCATCAAAGTTCAGCTGTATAGTGATGGGTCGCTGTCTGTTGAAGATGATGGTCGCGGCATGCCGACCGATATCCATCCAGAGTTTAATCAATCAGGTATTGAGCTGATTTTAACCCGTTTACATGCGGGTGGTAAGTTTTCGACCTCCAATTACGAGGTTTCAGGCGGCCTGCACGGTGTAGGTATCTCTGTCGTCAATGCGCTATCAACACGGGTCGAGGTCACGGTATGGCGTGATAGCACACAGTTTGATATGGCGTTTGAAAATGGTGCGCCAGTCACACCTTTGACTGAAGCTATCAGCTCGAACAAGCGTAAGCGTGGTACCAAAGTACACTTTTGGGCTGATGGTAGTTTTTTTGATTCGCCGAAATTCAATGTTAAACAGCTGAAGCATAACTTGAAAGCTAAGGCAGTTTTGGCCGCTGGGCTAACGATTGAGTTCACCGATGAGATTAATAATGAAAAAGTTGTGTGGCAATTTACCGATGGTGTGGTTGAGTATTTAAATGAGCAGCTAGACGGTCTTGAGACTTTGCCAGAAGTACCATTTTATTATAACCATGAAGCCAAAGACGGTGCGCGTGCAGGCATTACTTTTGCGTTGTCTTGGTTGCCCGACGGTGGTACGCCTATTCAAGAAAGCTATGTGAACCTTATCCCGACGGCTCAGGGTGGTACACACGTCAATGGATTACGCACGGGTATTTTGGAAGCCTTGCGTGAATTTTGTGATATTCATAACTTACTGCCTCGTAGTGTAAAACTGACAGCAGAAGACGTATGGGATGGGGTGAACTATATCCTGTCGCTTAAGTTTTCTGAGCCGCAGTTCTCCGGTCAAACCAAGGAGCGTTTATCTAGTCGCGAAGCTGCTGGAGCGGTTCAGACCTTAGCGAAAGATGCTTTTAGCCTGTGGTTAAATCAACATGCAGACATGGGTACTCAAATTGCAGAGTTGGCCATCAATAAAGCAGGACGTCGCCTTAAATCTGCTAAGAAAGTCGCTCGTAAAAAAATAACGCAAGGGCCTGCATTACCGGGTAAATTGGCAGATTGTCGCGGTGATTTGCGTGATGGGGCAGAGCTATTCTTAGTAGAAGGAGACTCTGCTGGTGGTAGTGCTAAGCAAGCTCGAGATCGTCATTATCAAGCGATATTACCGCTGCGTGGAAAGATTCTAAACACGTGGGAAGTATCTTCAGATACAGTACTTTCGAGCCAAGAGATTCATGATATCGCTATCGCTATCGGTGTTGATCCAGCTTCTGATGACTTATCTGAGCTGCGTTACGACAAAGTATGTATCTTAGCGGATGCTGACTCTGATGGATTGCATATTGCGACATTGATTTGCGCTTTATTTGTGAAGCATTTTCCTGCATTGGTTGACGCAGGACATTTGTTTGTGGCGATGCCGCCTTTGTACCGTGTTGATGTAGGCAAAGAAGTACATTATGCATTAGATGAGCCTGAACTTGAGCATATCTTGGCCAATGTACCGGGCAATAAAAAAGCTCAAATTACCCGTTTTAAGGGTTTGGGTGAGATGAGTGCAGAGCAGTTACGTGAAACGACTATGAACCGTGATACTCGACGTTTGGTTCAGTTAGATATGGACGATATGGTGCTCACTAATAGTGTTATGGATATGTTGCTCGCAAAAAAACGGGCATCTGATCGCAAGTCATGGCTTGAGAATAAAGGCAATTTGGCTAACATTCCATAAATGATTTTATTAGCTTGCTCGTGATAAGCGCACTTATTCACAGGTATCTTATTATGGATGGTTCATAAATGGAGGTTTTGATAGGTAATAAAAGCTTATAAAACTCAACTTAGACGCATAAGCTTAATGTTATCATATAAGTATCTTTTATTATATGGTGCCATCATGACATCAAGGTTTTCTAATCGTTCTAAAGCTTCTTCGTCTAAGCGATCTAAAATTTTACCCAAGCTCAGTAGAGCACAGCTCGGTGATTTAGTTCCAAGACGTGGTAATAAAATTGCACCTCTCATTGCGTCAACCATGCTAAAAGCCTCGGGATGGACTACCGTTGGTGAGATACCCAATATTTCGCAGGCAGTTGTGCTTGCGCTACCGCATACCTCTAATGTCGATGGTGTGTATGCGATCCCCAGTCTGTTTGCGCTAGATTTGCAGATTAGTATCATGGGTAAGCATACTTTATTTAAAGTACCAGTCCTTGCGCAACTACTACGTTGGATGGGTATTATCCCCATTGATCGTGGCGACAAGGGATCGGTGCTGCAATCGAGTATCGATAAATTTAAAACGGGTGAACCACTGTTTTTAGGGTTGTCACCAGAAGGCACACGTGACTATACCGAGAAGTGGAAAACAGGGTTTTATTATTTGGCAGTGGGTGCTGGTGTACCGATTTTACCAGTCGCTATGGATTACAATACTAAAGAGATACGCTTTATGTCTCTGGTCTATCCTAGTGGTGATATTGATACTGACTTGCCGAAAATCTATGAGCAGTATGAAGGGGTGATTCCAAGACACCCTGAGCGTTTATCGCAGCCTCTACAAGATGTGAATGACTCAGCTAATTAAAACGTTTTGAAGCAGTTATTATAATAGCCCTTATTTAAAAACCCCCTGATATATGTATATCAGGGGGTTTTTAAATAAGGGCTAAGAGTATTTTTGAAGATTTCTTACTTGGTCTAATTTGTGAAGGTACTAACCCCACCATCGACAGGCAAGTTCATACCAGTAATGATAGCGGCATCATCGCTGGCTAGAAACATCACAGCTGCTGTGACATCGAAAGGAGTGGCTGTCTTTCCTAGTGGCGAGTGAGTAACGAATGAGTTTGAACTGACATCCGTTGTCACAAATCCAGCAGTGACCGCGTTAATACGCACATTATTTGGTATGTTTTCTAATGCCAGTTTCTTTGTAAGTTCGGTCAGCTTCTTTTGTTCTGCTTTATACGTGTCAATACTCCAGTCTGCTGATAGATCAGTCAGTGCTGATATATTAACGATATTACCTTTTGTTTTTATTAACTCTGGTATAACTGACTGATGAATGCCAACAGCAGTGTCTATATTGACCATGACATCAATATGATTATACTTCTCGAGTACATGCTCTACTAGTCTTGCTGTTTGGGTTGGATCATTGATATCACTGGTTACGGTAAGGTGGTTACCAGTGTTAATCCAGGTATGATCTTGTGGCAGATCTTCGTAGATGTATCCTAAGATATCAGAATTAATACCAACAATGATACAGTTAGCCCCTTCTTGTGCAAATCGTAGCGCGGTTGCCCGACCGATATCTGAGTCTGCGCCTGTTATGATGACGGTCTTTTCTTTAAAGCGCTTCATATTGTTCAATCCTTGTTATTATATGAGAATGATTAAATAAGTGTGATGAGTGTATATTCTGCTCACTATAGAATCGTTACGTCGCTAAACTAACTAACCGTAATAGTATATCGCTTGTGCTCTGCTTTCTTATCTCAGTATTTTTTTGACTCTATAAGATAGAGATAATCAAAGGCAGTCTGTATCTACAAATTCGTGTATAAGTGATGCTACTTTGATATCATCATAACAATTCATCACTGTGAAAGCGACTGTGTTTCATCGTGCTTATAAGCAAAAATAACATACCATACAACATATCCATTCAATAATAAAAGGTTGGAACTTGTGTCCCATTCGATTTCTACAATGCCCGACTGGGGCTATCTGACTACCGAGCTGGCCTGTTACTTACAAACAGATGCTACCGCAGTCGCTTTAACTGGTATGCATATGCTTGAGCATGACTATAATGCTCAGTATATTGCGCGTCACTATCAATATCAATTAACACTTGGCAAACTACAGCTGCTGGAGCTAACACTATACTTACCGTTTGATACGGGATTGGCTAATATTGAGGCTGTACGTATGATCGCGGTAAAAGCCGCGCTTTCATGGTACAAAGCATCACTGTCTAAAAATGAAGACAATGATGCAGTCAGTTATGAGGCTTTGATCTTTGATATTCAGCTTGTAGGAGGAAGGAGTAGCGCTGCTCAAAACGATAAAGATAATAAAAAACACAATGTCTTGCAGCGACTGAAACACAGTTTCGGTGCTCGTTATTTTTTAGAAGACTTAGTGGTGGATATGAATGAGAACACGCAGCAGCTACAAGTATTTAGCTGGGATGATTGGTACTCGATAGCAGCAGCGGTAAGAACACCATGTGAGTTATGGCATTTTTTGTCATATCATCTAGAGCAGTTACAGCATTCAGCCACGAGTCATGTGCCAAGCTTTGAATCAGAAGAGGCATTGGTTAAGAAGTTCTTACAAAGTCCAGATTTATTTGTCTCTGCTATTGCCGTTGATAACGCACTCATTAAAAATGAGGCTCAGGATGAGCCTAACCCAGCACTTGTAGCCATAACGCTCGCATACAAAAACCAAAGTACAACTGCGCAGATGTATCATCAGCATATGTTGCAAGCAGCAATGCTATGGTCTCAGCTAAGTATGCAAATGATAGAGACGTATAGTGAAAAGCAAAAAACCAATACTGACGATCAGTTAGACGTACCGCTTGTTTACTGGCAGCAACAACTGCTCGATGAGTCTTTGTTTTCACGCCACGAGCTTATCCGTACGATATATAGACATCTCAAACAAAGTGCCTCATTGCAAAAGGATGGCTATGTCGTACATCAACATTCTTATGAAAGTTTGGGTCGACATTATGTATTAGTGTTTTATGGTCAGGAGGCCACAGGACATAATAGCAAGGCAACTGTCCAACCAAAGCTGGCACAGATTGCAAAGGATGTCGCCACACGCTTACCAATAATTGAGCTTCATCATGTTATTGTATTGGGTATTGATTTTATCACTGAGGCTGATGATACTTTCATCGATATTGATCTATGGATTCAGCCAGTCGATACCATGACTCAACGTGAACGTCAGCTAACCAAGCAACTGCAACGTCTTAAACATCAAGATATTCAGCATCAGCATGATAGTTCACAGCCAATCCAACAAACAGACTCAAAAATGGGGGCAACAAAAAAAGCTATTAGAAAAGATAGCCAAGTAAATGGGCGGCCTCAAGTACACTTAAATCTCTCTATTCCTGCACGCAAGGAAAAGTGATAGGTAATGCATGAGCGATTGTATAGTCAATCCTCTATAAATTGGATACGGTGTCAGTCTCGCTTAGTCTACTACTTGTAATACTTTCACTCGGCTTCCTTGTATCTAAATTATATTAAACTGACTATATCAAGTGCATAAAAAAAGACAGCCTAGGCTGTCTTTCTTATATTTGGAAATTAAGGATAACTATTTATTTATTATTGATATCGTCATTCAAACTGCTACCAGGTAGTAATACGTTGCCATCATTACTGATGTCATCAGTATTAACAGGAGTGGTATCCACTACATCTGTACGCAAGTCGTCAGTTGATGTGCTTGTAGCCGAAGGCGTGTTCTCACGAACTGAATCAGCCACTTTTTCTTGAGTTGATGTATTTGGCTGAAGCGCAGATTTTGCTTTGGCTTCAGTACGCTCATGATCCATCTTATCTTGCATCTTACGTAAGAAGCGTGCTGCTGCTTCTTGACCACCAAGACCAAATGATAGGGCAAAAGCAACGGCTACTGCGCCCAATGTTAGACCAAATGCTAGGTTAACAATCGAATCCGCGATACCCATCGCTTTTAGACCCATGGCTAGTACTAAGCCCATGATCAGTACACGTACGATATTTGCTAGGAATTGTGAGCCTTGCTCAGAACGCTCAACCACACCCGCAATAATGTTAGCAAGCCAGAATCCGATGAATAGGATAATCGCACCCAAGATGATATTAGCACCAAAGGCAATGAACATCGTGATGATAGCTGAAATAGGCTCAAAACCTAATAAGTCAGCAGCGGCAATGGCAGCAAACAGCATTGCAAAGAAAACAATGGCATAACCAACTAGGTCAGATACTTTTTTATCGCCCATCGTTTCTTGCAGGCCAACTTTGGCTGGCAACTGATTGATTTGAGTGTTTTCGATAAGACCTTTAATGATATTGGCAACCATGCGAATTACATAGAAAGTTACCACTAGTATGGCGGCTGCCATAAAGATATTTGGCAAGGCTTCCATGATTTTATTCAGCATGTTCGTCGCAGGACGAGCAATAACTTCGATCTTTAGAGCATTTAAGGCTGCAATAATAGTTGGTATAATAACCACTAAAAATGCTAATGAACCAGCAATGTTAGGCAAACTATTTTTTTCGCTTAAGCCTGCTTTTGAAGCAAGTTCTTGCACATTAAACGTAGATACAAGGTTGGTTACGATGCCACGTACTACTTTAGCAATGATATAACCAACGACAAAGACTACAGCTGCAATTAAGATATTAGGAATAAAGCTGAAGATTTTATCAACCATATTAGTCAGTGGTGCAAATAGACCATCAAGCTGTAATTGACCAAGTACCATAGTTAAAACAATTAATAAAATGAACCAATAAACCATATCTGCAATGGTGCTGCTCATTGGTTTTACACCAGCTTGAGCACTCAAACGCTCGTCCATTGATGTTTTAGCCAATGCCGCATTGATGGCGGTACGCACAACAGTAGCCACAACCCAACCAATAACACCAACAGCGATAGCACCGATGAGATTAGGAATAAATGCCAACACTTGATTGATCATATTTGCAAACGGTGTTGAAATTGAGTTCAAATTCAATTGGTTTAGCGCTCCAGAGATCGCGATGATAAAGATAAACCAAAATACAATTTTGGAGATAATACCTTCCAGGTCGTAGGCTTTACCTGTTGAAGAACTCATACGTTGGTTAAGATTGATCTTAGATAGTACATTACGAACTAGGGCTGCAATACCAAGTGCAACCAACCAGCCAATGATAAATATTAAAATAGCACCGATAATGGAGCCGATAGGCCCACCAAGATAACCGTTAAAAGACGTGTACATTGGATTCATTTGATCCTCCTTTAATCATCATACAGAGGCTGCCAAACAATATCGCCAATGTTGCTGATATTGAATGTGACCAATACATAATGGTTATAATAAATAGTATTTTTCAAAATGAGCTATAGAGTGATATTCTAATTTTCGAGTCGTTAGTCTTATCAAAAAATATCTGTGTACTTTGTATTTATAACTTTATTGCTGATATTTAGATATCTCTGATAGGGTAAACACTTGACTATTTATCACCTTAACTGGTTCAGCTTAGCTGATGTGTCAGTAGATTTAAAGACAGAAAGCTTAACCTGTTACTATATTTGTGTGATAACTTGTTATTATATATATAAATATTAACACATACTGTACACTCGTCCGATAATTTTATTCCAAACATGGCTCCTAAAACTAAGATTTGCTATTATAGAACCATGTGACATCTCGCCACTATTCTTACAATTTGAGAGTACTTTATGAAAAAAATCACTACTTTAAGCGTTAGTGCACTTGCTAGTGCTATGTTGTTAGTAACAGGCTGTAGCACAAATAATGGTAACCAAGAAACGGCTGCTCAAAGTGTTTCAATTACCGAACAAAGTTCAGCAAGCGAAAAGGTCGGTTACAGCTTAGGATATATGATGGCTGAAGGAAATAAAGAAGCGGTCGGCGATCTGAATCTTGACACTTTTGAAAAAGGCTTCCGTGATGGTTATGAAGGTACTGATTCAGCATTGACTCAAGAGCAAATGCAAGAAGTATTGACGACGTATCAAAAAGAGCAAGAAGAAAAGTTCGTCAAAGATATGGAAACAAAAGCTGAAGAGAATAAAACCAAAGGCGCTGCGTTCTTGGTAGAGAATGCTAAAAAAGAAGGCGTAAAACAAACTGCGTCTGGCCTACAGTACAAAGTAGTAACAGCGGGTACTGGTAAATCACCAAAAGCAACTGACGTGGTTGAAGTGAACTACGAAGGTAAATTGATTGACGGTACGGTATTTGATAGCTCTTATGAGCGTGGTGAGCCAATTGAGTTCCCATTAAATCAAGTTATCGCTGGCTGGACAGAAGGTTTACAGTTGATGAAAGAGGGCGGCAAATACGAGTTCTATATCCCGTCAGACATTGCTTATGGCGAAGCTGGTAATGCAGGCATCGAGCCTAACAGTACGCTAGTATTTACTGTTGAATTATTATCAGTGAAATAATGAGTATTCATACTTATTAAGCGTAGTACTAAATAATAAAAAAGCCCTCTGATTTAAGAGGGCTTTTTTGTGACTGAACTTTTTCATTTTCAACCGAGCTTTTTAAATTCTAAGCGTGTTCATTCAATCAAGGTGCTCTCAATTAGCATTCTGCTAACTTACTAAAGATTCTTTTGGAATACTTTAGAGTTGCGACCGTTATGGTATTGCTCTTGACGTGCTTCAGGCAGTGCACTTGCTTCAACTTCCATAAAGCCTTGTTCGACAAACCAATGTGCTGTGCGAGTCGTCAACACAAACAGTTTATGCAGACCATGGCTACGTGCTTGTTGTTCCAAAAATGCCAGCAAATCAGCACCTCGGCTACCATTACGATATTCAGGATGTACAGCAACGCATGCAATTTCTGCAGAATCCTTGTCCAATGGATAAAGGGCTGCACAGCCCAAAATCATACCATCACGCTTAATGACACTATAATGGTCAATCTCTTGTTCTAAACACTCACGCGAGCGGCTGACCAAAATGCCTTGTTCTTCTAGAGGCGATAAGAGCTCAATCAAGCCAACCACGTCATCAATATTGGCCCGACGGATTTCTTCGTAAGGGTCATGGCTAATCAGTGTTCCAGAACCATCACGAGTGAAAAGCTCTTCTAGCAATGCACCGTCTTTGGCATAAGAGATGATATGTGTGCGATGAACACCTTTGCGACATGCCAAACTTGCACAATTTAAGAAATAATTAATTTCGCAATTCAGGTCACGGTCGCGCAAGAATCGATCGACTTCGTTTGGAATCATCTCGCGCAATAGTCGATCACCATCATTGATGCCAGCTTCTTCACCCAAGAATATTAGTTTGTCTGCACCAAGTGCGACGGCGGCATTGAGTGCAACGTCTTCAGCAAGTAAGTTGAAAACTTCGCCAGTCGCTGAATAACCCATTGAACCCAAAATAACGATATGGTCATGTAGTAGGTTATTTTTGATGGCTTCAACGTCGATAGAACGGACTTCGCCAGTCATTTGGTAATCGATACCATCACGGATACCGTAAGGACGCGCCGTCACAAAATTGCCTGAGATAGCATCAATGCGTGAGCCATACATCGGTGAGTTTGCAAGTCCCATCGATAGTTGTGCTTCAAGTTGCAAGCGAATCGCGCCTACCGCTTGTAAAATAGAAGGCATTGCTGCTCTTGGGGTAATTCGAATATCTTGATGCAGTGGAGAGGCGATACCTGCTTCTTTTAGGTTTTTTTCGATTTGCGGTCGTGCCCCATGCACCAGTACCAATTTGATCCCTAGGCTATGCAATAGAGCAAAGTCATGAATAAGCGTGCTAAAGTTGACGTGATTGACCGCTTCACCGCCAAACATAATCACAAAAGTTTTACCACGATGTGTATTTATGTATGGAGCAGAGTTGCGAAACCAATGGACGTATTCAGGGTTGATTTGGGGCATGGCGCTAGTAGTCATAATGGGAGCAGCAGTCGTTAGAATGAGAAAAGGTGCGTAGCAAAAAGATGCTTGTCGCTAAAGATTTACCATAGCAAAAAATGCCGTTATGAGCTATCTTTTATTTCAGTTGTGTTAATGAATCTTTATAGCTGATTGACGATATACACAACCTCAACACGGGGTTAGTGTACGCACAAATGCTTTTTGTTATGCTAAACGCTATTGCTTTACAGATAGCGAACGCAGATAATCAATAAAAACAATGAGCCTGACACGATCACTTGATTGGATGTAGCTTTATAGTATTTCATATCAACAGTCATCAGGTGAGTCATGATAGGTATACCCAATCATATAAAGTCAGCTAGCGCTAAATAGCCGTTCTCAAAATCTTATATAGCTCCATATAAGTGGCGATGGGTATAAGTTATTGACAATATATTAGAATTTTTTCAAGCTTTACCAATTGCGTTCTACCGATATATTAACCAGGGATAATGAAAACCATGAAAAAAAACAATCAATTTGCTAGTCCATTTAGCGCTTGGAGCGGTCATCGCTTGTTTCACGTTGTCGCCGGTACACTCATCGGTGCGATGGTCGTCACAACACAAGCCTCGGCGATGCTGCCTACGCCAGAGCAAGCCGTGGATAGTTCAGTTGCTGTGCAAACCAACGCCAATCAAGGTTCAAGTGCACAAGCCGTGAATAGCAAAATCACAGCATCATTGATCAGTGTGGATGCAAATGGTGAAGAGATTTTGGTGCCTGTCAATGCAAATACGCGCCTACAGTCAGGCAATGTCCTAGAGTATCAAGGGTATTTTACCAATACCAACGCTGATCGTGTGCGTAAAATGACGGTCACCATGAGTATTCCTGATGAAGTAGAATTAATGCGTACGGTAGCACCAGAGTTCCCGTATGGTAGTGTCGATGGTAATAATTTTGCGCGTATGCCATTGCGTACGAGAGTAGACAATCAACTGCAAGATGTTGATATGAAATACTATAAAGCGGTACGTTGGGATATGGAAGGCGTTGGTCTTAACGACACAGTCGCAGTCAAATATCGTGCACGTGTAAAATAATGATTGTGTATGTGTAAAACGACATCGATGTTTGAATATTAGACTTTATTTAATCGTATTTTCTTCGTCATTGTTTACACGATTATAAAAAAGCACCACAGCCCGTCGCTGTGGTGCTTTTTTTTGAGTTTGGATTTTTAGATAGACTAATTATTTATCGTTCAAAGGGTTGCATACTTGCTTTGAGACTTCTGCTTTATTAACTGTTTGATTGCATTGATTTGTGAAGTGGTGGCTTGTGATCCAGCTGTAATGAGGGCACGGCGCTGGCTAGTATCTATTGAGCTAATGTGACTGACAGCAGGAGTAATGACAATATCTGCACCATCTCGTTCACGACGCATTGATGCGCTATGATTGGTAGTTGGTTGAGCCGTGATCGTATTTTCTAGCAATCCCCAAAAGCTGCTGAGGGAGTTGAGATTTGGTATATTTTTAAGCGCAAGGTCATTGCTGTCACTTGTATCCGTCACATCTATTGCGATGATAATATCAGCGCCCAAATCACGAGCGCTATCAACAGGCACTAAGCTGACCACGCCACCATCGATATATTTTTTGCCGACTTTTTCAGGGATGCGTGGGGCGATAAAGATATTAGGGACGCTACAAGACGCTTGTACAGCAAGTCCTGCATTGCCGGTGGTAAAGACTGCTTTTTTTAGCGTGTTTTTTTCGGTAGCAATTGCCGCAAAGCGAATTGGAAAATCTTCTATTGCGCGTTCGCCTACTTTTGCATTGATAAAGTTTTTTAGTTTGATGCCTTCGATAAACCCTTGATTGGATAAAGTGAAATCAGTCAACTCGCTATCCTTAGTCGTTAGGGCCAATCGCTCAAGCTGTGCAGGCGTGTAACCGCTTGCATATAGGCTACCAACCAAACTACCAACACTCGTGCCAACGATGAGGGTCGGTGTAATACCGTTCTCTTCTAGTGCCTTGATTACTCCCACATGAGCGAAGCCTTTAGCGCCCCCGCCACCCAATACTAAGGCTATACTAGGCGGTTCTATTTCAGGAATTACAGGTGTAACAGTCGCCGGAGTTAAGGTGCTACAAGCACTGATAACTAACCCTAATGTAGTAAGTATACCCACACGTAGCAATGATAAATGATGATTGAGTGGATGGCTGAAAGTGGGAGCAGGCATAAAAAGACCTTAGAGAGTTGTATAAGTTAGAAAATAATACATCAGTTATTGTTATGATATAGATGATTCATTTATCTTAATAATATTTGCAAACCCATACTGAGAAATCGCTGACTATAAGTCATGGACTATTAATAGACTCTTAATCCCAAAGATACGACAATGTCGTTAGACTTATTTAATCTAAAAGATATAGTACTTTGGAAGTGCATTTAGGTTATCAGCGACAGTCATACTGACTCAGTATTTTATGTGAAATTGATAACTATAATTTTTATAAGATGCAGTAAATGTAGACTAAGAAAATCGAATCTATAATACTTAAAAACAGTAATACTTATAAAACAATCTCGCTAGGATCTTTGATGCCAACATCGACAAGCCCTTCTTCAGCTCACTCATCAGACCACTTTAGATCTGAGCTGCCAGTTTCAGCGATAGATATGCCTGTGACAGCGCTGGCAGGCGTGGGTCTAAAAGTTGCAGAGCAGCTAGCACAGTTGAATATAAAACGAATATTTGATTTGCTACTGCATCTACCACGTGATTACGAAGATCGTAGCCGACTGGTATCCATCGCAGATGTAGAACATGGGCAATCGGGATTAATCACTGGGCGTGTGGTACATGTCGATACTAAGCGCAGTGGAATGACGGTCGTGGTAGATGATGATACAGGGACGATATCCTTGCGATTTTTTAAGGTTTATCGTGGACTTGCGCAAACGATGAGTTTGGGTACACAGTTGCAGCTGTTCGGTGAAGTCAAAGTCAGTCGATATGGCAAGCAGATGAATCATCCTGAATATCAGATTATCACTGACAGTGTTGCCATGACCAATACGGGATTGCAGCCGATTTATCCCAGCGTTAAAGGATTGCATCAGAATAAACTGCGCACGTTGATTAAGTTGGCATTACAGACAGTGCGCAGCCAAGGTCTGCCGATGACACTGTTTACCGCGAACGATTTCAGTGTCGTAGCAGACTTACCATTAGCGCCTTTTGAGCCAACGAAGTCATTAATAGCAGAACATGATTATTCAGAAGATATTTTCTCGACTTTGGCGCGTAGCGTGCCAGACAACATGATTGGTAATAGCGTTAATAGAGGCAGTGCAACGGACTATGATAGCAATCGTAGTACTAACAACGGTGTTAATAGCGATATCCATACGGCAGCAGCTCGATCGGCGCACAACAATGTCTATAATTTGACGATATTTGAAGCCTTAGTCTTACTACACACGCCGCCCACTTATACCGATGCCGGACAGCAATATAAATTATTAACCCAGCTGAGTGCTCGTACTCATGCTGCTTGTCAGCGCTTGATTATTGAGGAATTGACTGCACATCAGCTGAGTTTATTGTATCGACGCCAACAATTGCATCAACATAAAGCCCCTAAATGCACTACCCAAAGTCCATTGGCCAATGCCTTATTTGGCGCATTGCCTTTTGACTTAACAGGCGCACAAAAAAGAGTGATGCGAGACATTATCGCTGATATGGCGACATCTATTCCTATGTTGCGGCTAGTACAAGGCGATGTGGGAGCTGGTAAAACGTTAGTAGCGGCGGGCGCGGCAGGCTATGCGCTTGATAGTGGCTGGCAAGTGGCTGTAATGGCGCCGACTGAGATTTTGGCTGAGCAGCATTTGGTCAATTTTAAACAGTGGTTCGAGCCGTTAGGTATTGGTGTTGGCTGGCTCGCTGGCAAGCAAACTGCTAAGCAACGCCGTGAATCATTGGAGGAAATCGCTGAAAACACCGTGCAAATTGTGGTCGGTACGCATGCTTTGTTTCAAGAGCAAGTACAGTTTGCCAAATTGGGCTTAGTGATCATTGATGAGCAGCATCGATTTGGTGTTGAGCAGCGTATGGCACTGACCAATAAAGGCGTGGCCAACAGTACACCGCATCAGCTGATTATGACCGCCACACCGATTCCACGCACATTAGCCATGAGTGTCTATGGCGATATGGACACCTCTATCATTGATGAGTTACCACCGGGACGTACGCCAATTACCACGGTGACCATTGATCGTAACCGCCGTGATGAGGTGATTGAGCGTATTGCTATTAATTGTGAGGCAGGCAGGCAGGCATATTGGGTTTGCTCATTGGTAGAGGAGTCTAGCGTGTTGGATGCACAAGCGGCCGAAGCGACTTATGAAGACTTAAACGATCGTTTGGATATTCGTATTGGCTTGGTACATGGCAAGATGAAGTCCGCTGATAAGCAAGTCATTATGCAGCGCTTCAAAGCAGGAGAGCTAGACTTGCTCATTGCTACAACAGTTATCGAAGTCGGTGTTGATGTGCCCAATGCTTCATTAATGGTCATCGAAAATGCGGAACGCTTGGGACTGTCGCAACTACATCAATTGCGTGGTCGAGTAGGGCGCGGTTCTACTAAAAGTTACTGTGTGCTGCTCTACCAAAAGCCGCTATCAGAGACTGGTACTGAGCGCTTGAATGTATTACGCGATAGTACCGACGGCTTTGTCATTGCCCAAAAAGATTTAGAGTTACGTGGGCCGGGTGAGCTACTCGGTAAGCGTCAAACTGGCAATGTCGGTTATTATCTAGCTGACCTTATTCGTGATGAGCAGTTGTTTGCGATTGCTCAACGTTTGGCCAAGCATTTAATTGCAGACCCTACACGTAAAGCCGATGTCAGCCAGCTGATACATCGCTGGATGCCAGAGGCCAGTCGTTATACCAATGCTTAACCACTTAATCAATGTTAATCAGCGCTGCAATTTGAATCAGTAAATTGACGATCAATAGAAAAGAGGACAGCCAATGCTGTCCTCTTTTCTGTTTGTTAGGGCAAAACTATTTAGATTTTTTCACTTTCTTCAGTGATTTTTTGAGATCTTTGAGGTTTTTCTTCTGTTGTTTAACTTTTACTTTGGTCTCTTTAATCTCTTTCTTAAGCTTCTTCACTTCTGACTTATTAGCCATGATTGGCTCCTTTGTTGATGAGGTCCTCTTAATAATGACAAATTACCTCGTAAATTCAAGTCTGAACTGTAGGTGGTATGTATCATTGATTTTTGCAGTTTATTATTCAAACAACACTTATCGTATCTCAATCAGTTCAATGTGATGTCACACTAAGTCATAAAAGCATCTTTATTAAATACGGTGCAATAATCTCCAATCATGTATTTGATTTGGTCATTGGGGTTTGAGAGGCGAGGCGCACGCACACAAAATTTAAGTAGGAATGTTGGGCTATGCTGGCGTCTTCAATCTGTAGTCATTGTCCATATTATAATTTCTAGTAGCAATATCTTTATGAAGTTCAATGTCTTACTATATTCTGATGATGACCAAAAACTGACCCCTCAGGTATCTAACACAATTGACCCTTCGACGAGTTAGTCTACAATATTAAAAACCCTTATTAATAAGATGGGACTGCATCATCTTGTTTCCCTTATGCTTTTTACGGCGTTAGTACCGTGCTTATTTATAGAGACCAACTATGAGTGATTTTAAACACCCTGATAATAAGCAAGCGCCGACTAGCGAGCAAAATTCCAATATTGAAACCCCTCAACAAGCTGAGCTACCACCGTATCGTCAGTCTGAGTCATTGGTGGGCAAATCCTTTTCAAAATTACCATTATGGTTGTTACCTGCCTTGGTGGCGGTGCTGATTATTGGTGTCCTGCTTGGGAAATATTGGGGAAATGGTGAAGCGGAAGCGGTAGAGTCTCCAGACGCTAGCAGTACGCTCAGTGATGGTACTAGCGACGGTAGTACAGAGCAGGCGGTACTGTCAGTAGAAACAATCGCGCCAAGCCAAGATGATATCGGCAACACGTTAAGTGCTGATGGAACCATCAATGCCAAAGATACGGCGAATGTCAGTGCAAAAGTGAACGGCGTGGCTATCGAGCGTATTTTGGTGGAAGAAGGCGATCGCGTCAAAGCAGGTCAGGTATTGGCCATGTTCGATACCGATGCGATGGAGCAGCAAGTGCTACAAGCAGAGGCGGACGTAGCAGAGGCAGAAGCGACGCTGGCCAACGCTAGTGCTGACGCTGCGCGCGTATTGCCATTGCTCGATATTGATGCCATCAGCAAACAAGAAGCCGATCGCTATCGTACCTCTGAGCTTCGAGCCAGAGCATCTTTGCAAGCATCAAAAGCTCGACTAAGTACTCAGCGCTTGAGTGTGAATAATGCTCGAGTGGTCGCACCAGTGAGCGGTATCATCAGCGAAAAAATGGTTGAAGTGGGTATGGTCGCTGGTGGTGAGCCATTATTTACTATTATTAAAGGCGGTATTTTAGAGTGGCGCGCGGATATCGATCCCAAACTTATCGGTGAAGTCAATGTTGGTACGCCAGTACGTGTGAGCTTACCGGGTGGCGACTCTGTAATGGGTCAGGTAAGCCGTATTGCGCCAACGGCAGATAATAACCGTCAGATTACTATTTATGCCAGTTTGGCTGCCAATGCACAAGTACGGTCAGGCATGTATCAGACGGGTGAGTTCCTACTAGGCAGTGCCAGTACACAGACGGTACCAAACAGCGCAATCGTGAGCAACGATGGTTATGACTATGTCATGCTAGTTACTAATATGAAGACTCAAGATGGCAAAAACACAGGTCGTATCAAAAAACAGCGAGTAACATTGGGCAAGCGACTTGGCGATAGCGTAGAGATTACAGAGCCATTGCCTACCGATAGTCAGATTGTGAAGCAGGGCGGGAGTTTTTTAAATGATGGTGATTTAGTGCTTGTCGTGGACGGTGCAGTCCAAACGGGTAACCAAGCTGACACGGCTGCCGATAAAACCACGACTGGCACAGATAAGCAGGCACGCTCATGAGTTTAAATGTCTCAGCCTATTCGATTAAAAATCCGTTGGTTGCTATTTTGCTGTTTGTGCTCCTAACGTTAGGCGGCATTTACGGCTTTATGCAAATGAAGGTGCAACAGTTTCCAGATATTGACTTACCCGCAGTTGTTGTGACTGTCACCCTCCCTGGTGCAGCCCCTTCTCAAATCGAAAATGACATTGCCAAAAAGATTGAAAATAGAATCACCAGTATAGAAGGTGTTAAGCGCATTCGCACGACGTTGCAGACAGGTGTTGCTACGGTGGCAACAGAGTTTGTATTAGAAAAAGACATCCAAGAAGCCGTCGACGATGTGCGTTCAGCCGTCGGAGAAGTGAGCGGAGAACTCCCTGCAGCAGCCAATGATCCGATTATTACTAAAGTATCGACAGCAGGTTTTCCGATTGTGACTTATTCAGTCGCTGCCGATAACATGAGTGTTGAGGATCTGTCTTGGTTCATTGATGACACAATCACCAAGCGCTTATCAGATATTCCTGGGGTCAGTACGGTCGGTCGTATCGGTGGTCTTGAGCGTGAAATTACAGTGGCAGCAGATCCTATTGCGCTAAGTGGTTTGCAGTTCTCGATTGCACAGTTGTCGCAGCAGTTGAGTGGTATCCAGCAAGACAGCGCAGGTGGTGAGGCTGAGGTAGGCAATGCGACCCAAACAATTCGTGTATTGGGTGCAGTTGAGCGGGCACGTGAGCTCAATGACTTGCAGATAGCAGTGCCGACTGGTGGTACGCAGATGCTCGGGCGTATGGCACAAGTAACTGATGGTGCTGCCGACCCAAGCTCCCTTGCCAAGCTCAATGAGCAGACCGTTGTGGCATTTAACATTACTCGTTCGCGAGGTGCTAGTGAGGTTGAGGTCATGGAGTTCGTCGATGCAGAGCTGGCAAAGCTGACTGCAGAGATGAGCCAAATTAAGATTGATAAGGTTTATGACACCGCAACGCCAGTAGCAGAAGACTATAGTGCCTCCATAAAGATGCTAATCGAAGGCGGCATATTAGCCGTAATCGTGGTGTTTCTATTCTTACGCAACGTCCGCGCGACCATTGTGGCTGCAGTTGCGCTACCGCTCTCAGTCGTTCCTACCTTTTTAGCAATGTATCTGTTTGATTTTAGCTTAAATATTATCTCTTTATTGGCCTTATCCTTAGTTATCGGTGTCTTGGTCGATGATGCTATCGTTGAAGTTGAGAATATTATTCGCCATCTAAGGATGGGGAAGACGCCTTATGAGGCAGCGATGGAAGCGGCTGATGAGATTGGGCTTGCAGTAGTGGCGACGACCTTTACTTTAATCGCTGTATTTTTGCCGACGGCCTTTATGGGCGGTGTCGTGGGTCAGTTTTTCCGGCAGTTTGGCTGGACGGCTGCTTTGGCTATTTTTGCCTCTCTACTGGTCGCGCGTCTGATTACGCCTATGATGGCAGCGTACATACTCAGGCCAGAAAAGCATCATGTCGAAAAGCAAAGCAAACTGATGACGTGGTATCTAAAATCAGTCACATGGACCCTGCATCATCGCTGGATAACGATGGGCGTGACGCTAGTATTATTCGTGGCTTCGTTAGGATTGGTCAAATTATTACCGACAGCCTTTATCCCTGATAATGATATTGACCAGACACGAGTAGCGATTGAGCTAACACCTGATGTGGCATTAGCAGATACAGAACGGGTTGCAGCATTAGCGAGCGCTCGTATTTTGGCATTACCAGAAGTCACTAATATATTTACGTCTGTTGGTGAGGCACAAGAGTCGATGGACTCGGATTCCGGTAGTGGTAAAGCAGAAAATATAGGCAGTCTGGATATTGTATTGGCTCCGCGTGCCGCGCGAGATTCGAAACAGCAGGTTGAGCGCAAGATTAGCGCGATACTGTCAGAGGTGCCAAGTGCTCGTTTCACGGTTGGGCTATCGAGTGGTGGTGAGACGGGATACAACTTTTCGCTGACCAGTAGCAACCCTCAAGTACTAGAAGAGACCGCGCAGCAGATTATGTCAGATATTCGTGCATTGCCAGGTGCAGGGTCAGTCACTAGCGATCGCAGTCTGCCGCGTCAAGAGCTAACCGTGACGCCTGACAGACTAGCGATGGCAGACAAAGGCGTGACCACACAAGATATCGCGACTACCTTACGTATCGCAACGGTCGGTGATTATGAGCAAAGTTTGTCTAAGCTCAATTTGGATACACGGCAGATTCCTATCGTCGTGCGTTTGCCTGATGTTGCAAAACAAAACGTCAATCAGTTGGAAGGGTTATACGTATCTAGCAGTAGTTCAACAGGGCAAGGCGTGCGTATCAGTGAAGTGGCCAGTTTGGATTTCGGCACAGGGCCTGCTCAGATAAAACGTCTCGATCGTGAGCGTGCGATCAGTATTACGGTACAGCCTGCAGATAGCGAGCTTGGCGAGCTGGTACAAGCAGTTAAAAAGACTCCGACGATGCAAAATTTGCCTGCATCAATTACCATCATTGATCAAGGACAAGCCGAAAATATGGCTGAGCTGTTTAGTGGTTTTATCATTGCTATGTCAGTCGGTATTATCTGTATTTTGGGCGTATTGATTCTTCTATTTGGCAAAGTGCTACAGCCTTTTACGATTTTAGTGGCATTACCTCTATCAATCGGTGGTGCTTTTATCGGTTTGGTGATTACTAATAGCAGCTTGTCGATGCCTTCGATGATTGGTTTTATTATGTTGATGGGTATCGCAACCAAGAACTCTATCTTGTTAGTGGATTACGCTATCATCGCCCAAAACCGCGGATTAGCAAGGTTTGATGCGATGGTTGATGCCTGTCTTAAGCGCGCCCGTCCGATTATTATGACGACGATTGCGATGGGCGCTGGCATGTTGCCATTGGTCTTTGGTTGGGGTGATGCGGATCCCACATTCCGTCGCCCGATGGCGGCAGCAGTACTGGGTGGTTTGGTGACCTCAACGCTACTCAGTCTCGTGGTTATTCCAGTGGTATATACCTTAATGGATGACGTATCAGGTTGGTTTGCTAAGTGGCTGACACCAAGTGGCAAAGATAAATCAACTATAGATAGCAAAGTTTAATTTGGTGCTTTGATCTCTTATAAGTCAGACTACCAAAATGAAAAAGACAATATCTATCGATTAGATATTGTCTTTTTATCGCTATATGAGTGTGTATGACGATCACAAAGGATGTGATGGGCATATCATTTACTGCACAAAGAAATGTCATCATGAGTCATGCTTTTCTCTCAAAGGCCTTATTATCCTATCACAAACTTCTATTGGGTCTATCTCCAAGTATAGTGGATATCGTTAGTAGTTATGCGACCACCTATGATATCGACTCTACCCATACCAACGTACGTTTCGCCATTGACCCTCTCAATACTTCAACGAACACTCGTGGCTTCTACAATTTGAGCGGTCAGCTTGATTATGAACCAACGGCTAAAAAGAGCAATATCGCTCTCTCAATTCCTCTAAATACCTTAAATACAGGCAGTAAAGCTTTCGATACCACGCTGAAAAGTGCAGATTTCTTTGATATCGAAAAATTTCCAGTGGCTCGTTTCAACTCTACCAAATGACGCTTTTCATCTAATGATGACACTATGAAAGTTGATGGCCTACTGACGCTATATGGTCAGACCAACCCCGTTACGCTAACTGCCACCAAGTTCAACTGCTATCTAAATCCGATATCGAAAAAATCGGTGTGTGGTGGAAGTTTTACGACGTCTATAGATAGAACAAGGTGGGGCATTAGTAAATATACAGCGTTAGATATAGCAAAAAAGGTAAAGTCAGATATTCAAGTTGAAGCTATAAAGCAATCATATTGATATTTGAAAATACGATGAGTTGCGACGTCCTTTTGAAATCTATGATAGTAATATCTAGAAAAAATTTCCCTCAGTAAATGTAATGTTCTTAAAAAAACCCGCATTATTTTGAAAATATGATGACTAAATTTTGTTATCGGACTGTTGCCAACATACTTTCACTCTTACGATATGGGAAATTAATGCCATAACATAATAAAAATTCAAAAATTCAGAAAATATAAGGAGTTCAGAGTAATTCACTAAAGAAACGATAAGAGAGCTAAAAAATAATAAGTACTTATTATTAAGTAGGGGTTAATAACTAATAGAGCACATGTTGTTTAGTTATAAGGGTTTGAGATTAAGAGTTATCAATAATAGTTCTCAACATGTTGATATAACAAAGATGCTATAGCAATTGCACAATGTCACAAGAAAAAAATAAGCACGTTAGATTGGTAATTTTTGTACTACTGAAAACCAAAGTTATTAATTGGTAGTCTTGTGTTCGGAAATTATGACTGATAAAGATTGGATCATAATGTTCTGATCTCAAATTGAACATGATAATAGCTTAAATAGTTATCGTAATTTTGTTTATGACAGTGCTATTTGTTAAATGGATTCGAGCTGCATGACATACCGTTTAGGCTTATTTTTAACTGATGCATTAAATCTGTAAATCAAGGAATTAATCAATGAAAAACCTTACTTTGTCTTTATCATTACTTGCTGGCGCTGCGCTTACTATTCCAAGTCTAGCAATGGCTGTTGAACAACCAATGGTACAAACTGCGACTGCAGATACTACTATGCAAACTGAAGCTGGGAGTATGGATAATGGACTTCAAACTGAAACTGAAGAGTTTAACAATATGTCTGATGCCGAGAGCATGAATGACATGGCTCAGACTGACGATGGAAGTATGGATGATATGGCTCAAGCTGATGCCGAAAGTGATGGCACTGTTGAAGTTGAAGAAGAAACTGCACAACCATATCTATGATTAGAAAGTTAGTTTCTATGGTGAGTGGTTGCCCTTAAGTTTAATAAACCTGATCGTGTTATCTCATTAGCATTGATGAAACTTAAAACAATATGCAGAATTAAAAAGGCAGCCGTTAGGTTGCCTTTTTTGTGTTGTTATGAATAGGTGACGATTAGCAACTTCAAAGACCAATGACTCTAATGACGGGTAAAGCTAAGGTGACTGATAATAAGCTTACTTGATGGCTGCCAAAATATACTCAGATAACTGCACTCATCTATATAAGTTAATTCGTAGATAATAATGGAAGTAGGCAAACGACTGAAATCTAATTAAGCGTATTTAGTTTTGGATATAAATGTATAGCTGAGCAACTGCTTTAAGTTAGTTATCTATATAAGTTATCGATATTGCGATGTTTACACACTCATCTATACTAATCTACTTTGGATGTGCAAAGGATATATAGAGGAATATCATGAAGTCTGAAAAGGTCGAAGTTCTATTACAGAGTTAAAACCCAAAAACTAACTAGCTCACCAAATTACTAACCCCTTGATAAGTAGCCAGTATTCATGAGGGTCGGAAACAAATTATAGAATAGTTTATAAGAGTCCTTGACCCTCACTTTAAACCGAGTATACTGCCACCCAGTCGGAAGGGGAGGGTATTTAGGAAGTGAACAATCACTT
>NZ_JADGMV010000013.1 GCF_015234355.1 Psychrobacter sp. NG25
ATGATATGATAGTCAGCTCGCTAAATAGGATAAGCCACATTGGCTATGACTGTTTAGTTGAAATACTAACACTGGACGACAGTGATTAGCATTATTTAAAAGCATAACTAAAGAACAACTTGTGTGGATTTTTGCTGATTCAGAATGTTAAAAAATAAAGTTGGTTGACTATCTTTTCGATAGGATTCTAACTATAAAAATTATCATTTAAGACAGTAAAAAAACTCAAAGTTAATTCATTACGAACATAATTTTTAGCGATTTTGCCAGATTAGATGAGCCAAGTTTAGAAGTCTCTTTAAAGGACTTCATAGCAAGATTAAACTGAAGAGTTTGATCATGGCTCAGATTGAACGCTGGCGGCAGGCTTAACACATGCAAGTCGAGCGGAAACGATGATAGCTTGCTATCAGGCGTCGAGCGGCGGACGGGTGAGTAATACTTAGGAATCTACCTAGTAGTGGGGGATAGCACGGGGAAACTCGTATTAATACCGCATACGACCTACGGGAGAAAGGGGGCAGTTTACTGCTCTCGCTATTAGATGAGCCTAAGTCGGATTAGCTAGATGGTGGGGTAAAGGCCTACCATGGCGACGATCTGTAGCTGGTCTGAGAGGATGATCAGCCACACCGGGACTGAGACACGGCCCGGACTCCTACGGGAGGCAGCAGTGGGGAATATTGGACAATGGGGGAAACCCTGATCCAGCCATGCCGCGTGTGTGAAGAAGGCCTTTTGGTTGTAAAGCACTTTAAGCAGTGAAGAAGACTCCGTGGTTAATACCCACGGACGATGACATTAGCTGCAGAATAAGCACCGGCTAACTCTGTGCCAGCAGCCGCGGTAATACAGAGGGTGCAAGCGTTAATCGGAATTACTGGGCGTAAAGGGAGCGTAGGTGGCTCTATAAGTCAGATGTGAAATCCCCGGGCTCAACCTGGGAACTGCATCTGAAACTGTAGAGCTAGAGTATGTGAGAGGAAGGTAGAATTCCAGGTGTAGCGGTGAAATGCGTAGAGATCTGGAGGAATACCGATGGCGAAGGCAGCCTTCTGGCATAATACTGACACTGAGGCTCGAAAGCGTGGGTAGCAAACAGGATTAGATACCCTGGTAGTCCACGCCGTAAACGATGTCTACTAGTCGTTGGGTCCCTTGAGGACTTAGTGACGCAGCTAACGCAATAAGTAGACCGCCTGGGGAGTACGGCCGCAAGGTTAAAACTCAAATGAATTGACGGGGGCCCGCACAAGCGGTGGAGCATGTGGTTTAATTCGATGCAACGCGAAGAACCTTACCTGGTCTTGACATATCTAGAATCCTGCAGAGATGCGGGAGTGCCTTCGGGAATTAGAATACAGGTGCTGCATGGCTGTCGTCAGCTCGTGTCGTGAGATGTTGGGTTAAGTCCCGCAACGAGCGCAACCCTTGTCCTTAGTTACCAGCGGGTTAAGCCGGGAACTCTAAGGATACTGCCAGTGACAAACTGGAGGAAGGCGGGGACGACGTCAAGTCATCATGGCCCTTACGACCAGGGCTACACACGTGCTACAATGGTAGGTACAGAGGGCAGCTACACAGCGATGTGATGCGAATCTCAAAAAGCCTATCGTAGTCCAGATTGGAGTCTGCAACTCGACTCCATGAAGTAGGAATCGCTAGTAATCGCGGATCAGAATGCCGCGGTGAATACGTTCCCGGGCCTTGTACACACCGCCCGTCACACCATGGGAGTTGATTGCACCAGAAGTGGTTAGCCTAACCTTCGGGAAGGCGATCACCACGGTGTGGTTGATGACTGGGGTGAAGTCGTAACAAGGTAGCCGTAGGGGAACCTGCGGCTGGATCACCTCCTTATAGATGACATTCGGTCAGCAAGAATTCACAACAAGTTGTTCTTTAGTTTAAGCTAGTATTTATTAGCTTTTGCCTTTGTAGGCATACAAAGGCCTGTAGCTCAGCTGGTTAGAGCACCGTGTTGATAACGCGGGGGTCGGCAGTTCAAGTCTGCCCAGGCCTACCATTATTTACGGGGCCATAGCTCAGTTGGTAGAGCGCCTGCCTTGCACGCAGGAGGTCAACGGTTCGACTCCGTTTGGCTCCACCACTATAAATACGAACTTTAGATGCTAATAAATAAAATAGGTATTAAATAGAAACAAGTGATTTTAATTGATTACTTCTTTCTGTTTTATACAGAATCTGTGACTCGACGAGAGCATAGAGACTATTTAAAAACATAGATATGAGTCTGGGTTAGGAGGAGCGTGTTCACGCGCACTTCCTAACCTTAATAACTCACCTCTTAACGACATCAGTTGTTATCCCAGGGGTGAGTTATTAAAAAAGTAATAAGAGAACTGAATCAAGCGTATAAAATTAGGTGATATCGTTATCATAATTAGATTGTATGACACTATGAAGTCGAAAGACTACTTGGGGTTGTATGGTCAAGTAATGAAGCGCACATGGTGGATGCCTTGGCAGTCAGAGGCGATGAAAGACGTGACAGCCTGCGATAAGCTTCGGGGAGGCGGCAATATCCTGTGATCCGGAGATTTCTGAATGGGGAAACCCACTTACCATAAGGTAGGTATCTTGTACTTGTACAAGAAGCGAACGAGGGGAAGTGAAACATCTCAGTACCCTTAGGAATAGACATCAAATGAGATTCCCCTAGTAGCGGCGAGCGAACGGGGAGAAGCCGATTAATTCTAATGTAGAAGAACAGCGTGGGAAAGCTGACCGTAGTAGGTGATAGTCCTGTATTCGAAACATTAGAGTTAACATATTAAGTAGAGCGGGGCACGAGAAATCCTGTTTGAAGATGGGGGGACCATCCTCCAAGGCTAAATACTCCTGACTGACCGATAGTGAACCAGTACCGTGAGGGAAAGGCGAAAAGAACCCCTGTGAGGGGAGTGAAATAGAACCTGAAACCGTGTGCGTACAAGCAGTAGGAGCTTCAATTTATTGGAGTGACTGCGTACCTTTTGTATAATGGGTCAGCGACTTATATTCTGTAGCAAGGTTAACCGTTTAGGGGAGCCGTAGGGAAACCGAGTCTTAATAGGGCGTTTAGTTGCAGGGTATAGACCCGAAACCGAGTGATCTATCCATGAGCAGGTTGAAAGTGCCGTAACAGGCACCGGAGGACCGAACCCACTGTCGTTGAAAAGCCAGGGGATGACTTGTGGATAGGGGTGAAAGGCTAATCAAACTCGGTGATAGCTGGTTCTCCCCGAAAGCTATTTAGGTAGCGCCTCGGACGAACACCATTGGGGGTAGAGCACTGTTTCGGCTAGGGGGTCATACCGACTTACCAAACCGATGCAAACTCCGAATACCGATGAGTGATATCCGGGAGACACACAGTGGGTGCTAACGTCCATTGTGGAGAGGGAAACAACCCAGACCGCCAGCTAAGGCCCCAAATTCCTAGTTAAGTGGGAAACGAGGTGGGAAGGCATAGACAGCTAGGAGGTTGGCTTAGAAGCAGCCATCCTTTAAAGAAAGCGTAATAGCTCACTAGTCGAGTCGGCCCGCGCGGAAGATGTAACGGGGCTCAAACTAGGAGCCGAAGCTGCGGATTTGAATTTGTTTTCAAGTGGTAGGGGAGCGTTGTGTAAGCCTGTGAAGGTGTGTCGTAAGGCATGCTGGAGGTATCACAAGAGCGAATGCTGACGTGAGTAACGATAATGCGAGTGAAAAGCTCGCACGCCGGAAGATCAAGGGTTCCAGTCCAACGTTAATCGGGGCTGGGTGAGTCGACCCCTAAGGCGAGGCCGAAAGGCGTAGTCGATGGGAAATCAGTTAATATTCTGATACTTGTTTATAATGCGATGGAGGGACGGAGAAGGTTATGTCAGCCTGGCGTTGGTTGTCCAGGTGAAAGGATGTAGGCTTGTGGCTTAGGTAAATCCGGGCTACTACATGGCTGAGATCTGATAGCAAGCTGTACTTGTACAGTGAAGTGGCAAATACCATGCTTCCAGGAAAAGCTTCTAAGCAATAGTTATAAACGAATCGTACCCTAAACCGACACAGGTGATCAGGTAGAGAATACCAAGGCGCTTGAGAGAACTCTGCTGAAGGAACTAGGCAAAATGGTACCGTAACTTCGGGAGAAGGTACGCTGTTGGTGGTGATAGGACTTGCTCCTTGAGCTGTTGACAGTCGCAGATACCAGGCTGCTGCAACTGTTTATTAAAAACACAGCACTCTGCAAACACGAAAGTGGACGTATAGGGTGTGATGTCTGCCCGGTGCTGGAAGGTTAATTGATGGGGTTAGCGTAAGCGAAGCTCTTGATCGAAGCCCCAGTAAACGGCGGCCGTAACTATAACGGTCCTAAGGTAGCGAAATTCCTTGTCGGGTAAGTTCCGACCTGCACGAATGACATAATGATGGCAGCGCTGTCTCCAGCAGAGACTCAGTGAAATCGAAATCGCAGTGAAGATGCTGTGTACCCGCGGCTAGACGGAAAGACCCCGTGAACCTTTACTACAGCTTTACATTGAACTTTGACCTGACTTGTGCAGGATAGGTGGGAGGCTTTGAAGCAGACACGCTAGTGTTTGTGGAGCCAATCTTGAAATACCACCCTGGTCATGTTGGGGTTCTAACTCAGGTATAACAATACCGAGGACAATGTATGGTGGGTAGTTTGACTGGGGCGGTCTCCTCCTAAAGAGTAACGGAGGAGTACGAAGGTGCGCTCAGACCGGTCGGAAATCGGTCGTAGAGTATAAAGGCAAAAGCGCGCTTAACTGCGAGACCCACAAGTCGAGCAGGTACGAAAGTAGGTCTTAGTGATCCGGTGGTTCTGTATGGAAGGGCCATCGCTCAACGGATAAAAGGTACTCTGGGGATAACAGGCTGATACCGCCCAAGAGTTCATATCGACGGCGGTGTTTGGCACCTCGATGTCGGCTCATCTCATCCTAGGGCTGAAGCAGGTCCTAAGGGTATGGCTGTTCGCCATTTAAAGAGGTACGCGAGCTGGGTTTAGAACGTCGTGAGACAGTTCGGTCCCTATCTACCGTGGGCGTTGGAAATTTGAGAGGATCTGCTCCTAGTACGAGAGGACCAGAGTGGACGAACCTCTGGTGTTCGGGTTGTCACGCCAGTGGCATTGCCCGGTAGCTACGTTCGGATGGGATAACCGCTGAAAGCATCTAAGCGGGAAGCCCACCTCAAGATTAGATTTCCCTAAAGAGCCGTTCAAGACTAGGACGTTGATAGGCAGGGTGTGGAAGTGCAGCGATGCATGTAGCTAACCTGTACTAATTGCTCGTTTGGCTTGACCATACAACACCCAAGTGGTTTGTATACAAGTCTAATTAATCTATCTTGTATGAGCTGTAGTGGCTTATAGAATAAGAAAGAATATTTCGATATCACCTTTAACCTTGATTCAGTTAGGTTATAAGTTGGTCGACTAAAAAGTAAAATTTATAGTCAAACAATAAAAACAACAGACTCATATCTAACCCCCTTTGCTGACGACAATAGCGCGATGGCCCCACCTGATCCCTTCCCGAACTCAGAAGTGAAACATCGTTGCGCCAATGGTAGTGTGG
>NZ_JADGMV010000014.1 GCF_015234355.1 Psychrobacter sp. NG25
ATAAGTATGTTTTATTATTACCGCCAGGTGGCGTAGTTAAAATTTCCCAAGTTAACATCTAACAAATTGACAGCAGGGGTCAGATTGTAATAGCATCAATTATTCCCTTTACCAGTCTTGCCTATTGACCAGCAAGATCATTCCGGAGTAATACCATGCAGTGGACTAAACCAGCTTTTCAAGACATCCGTATCGGTTTCGAAATCACCATGTATTTTGAAGCACGCTAAAAACTAATAAACCTGAATACATTAAAAGCCCTAGATGACTAGGGCTTTTACTTTTTTAGCAATTTGGAAATATTGATTTATGTATATTCATGTTTTAGGTTCAGCTGCTGGTGGCGGCTTTCCGCAGTGGAATTGCAATTGCCATAATTGTCATGGTGTTCGTCAAGGCACGATTCAAGCAAAGACTCGTACCCAATCTTCGATCGCCATATCAGAAAATGGCATAGATTGGATTTTATTCAATGCGTCCCCTGATATTCGCCAACAGTTATTTGAATTTAAGGCGGCACAGCCAGCACGCGGATTGAGAGATACAGGTATCACCAATGTGGTGTTAATGGACAGTCAGCTTGATCATACGACAGGGCTATTAACCCTGCGTGAAGGTTGTCCTATGCCTGTTTGGTGTACTGACATGGTCTATCAAGATCTCACGACAGGATTTCCTCTTTTTAACATGTTGAAGCACTGGAATGGTGGCTTGCAATATCATCAAATTGATCCTAAAAAGACCTTTAAGATTGAAGGCTTTGGCAATTTAGAGTTGACGCCTTTAGTGATTAGAAGCTCCGCACCGCCTTATTCACCGCACCGTAATGATCCACATGATGGCGATAATATTGCGCTGATTGTGAAAGATTTAAAAACACAAAAACAACTCTTTTATGCGCCAGGTTTGGGCAAAATTGACGATGACGTTATGCAGATCATGAAAGCCTCTGATTGCGTGATGATTGACGGCACCCTATGGACTGACAATGAGATGCAAGAATGCGGCGTCGGTACCAAAACTGGCCAAGACATGGGACATTTGCATATTAGTGGTGAAGACGGCTCGCTGCATTATTTAGATCAGTTAGATAACGCTCGTAAAGTGTTGATCCATATCAATAATACCAACCCGATATTGAATGAACAATCTGAACAGGCTGCGATATTAAAACAACATGGTGTTGAAGTGGCGTTTGATGGTATGCAGATTGAGCTTTAAGACAAACGGTAAGGCGACGACAGCAATCGTAAGGTGAATGCAATGCAACAAGAAAAAACAGCACTTAGCCCAGAAGCGTTTGAACAAGCGATTATGGATAAAGGTCAGTATTATCATATTTATCACCCTTTTCATGTCATGATGCATGAAGGCAAAGCGACACAGCAGCAAATCCAAGCGTGGGTCGCCAACCGATTTTATTATCAGATCAACATTCCATTGAAAGACGCGGCCATTATGGCAAACTGCCCAGATCAGCGCGTACGTCAAGAGTGGATTCAACGCATGATTGATCAAGATGGGGTGTATCCTGATGGCGGCGGTCGTGAGGCATGGTTAGGTCTGGCAGAAGCAGTTGGGCTGACTCGTGAGCAAGTAATCTCTGAAGAGTTGGTGCTACCAGGTGTGCGTTTTGCCGTCGATGCTTATGTGAACTTTGCGCGGCGTACCTCATGGCGAGAAGCCGCCAGTAGCTCACTTACAGAGCTATTTGCCCCGCAGATTCACCAGTCGCGTTTAGAATCGTGGCCCAAGCATTATCCTTGGATTAAGGAAGAAGGTTATACCTATTTCCGCTCGCGCTTGAGTCAAGCGCGCCGCGATGTTGAGCATGGTCTGACTATCACACTCGACTCGTTTAAGACAGCCGAGCAACAAGAGCGTATGTTAGAAATCCTACAGTTTAAGCTCGATATCTTATGGACGATTTTGGATGCCTTGAGCTTGGCTTATGTGCATAATCAAGCCCCTTACCAAAGTGTCACCTCTGATAACGTCTGGCATAAAGGATTGTTCAAATGAGTATACCTGCTAGTTTACCTGAGCTGGATCAATCCATCGTACCGGTATGGCGTCACGGCTATCGCTTCCAGTTTGAGCCTGCTCAGAATGCGTATGTCTTACTGTACCCTGAAGGCATGATTAAGCTCAATGACAGTGCTAGCATCATTGGGCAACATATTGATGGTCAAGCAACCATCGCCGATATTATCCAAAAGGTGCAAGCCATGTTTGGCGATATCCCTGAAATCGAGCAAGATATCGTTGAATATATGCTGGTTGCCCAGCGTGAACATTGGATTGATTTAGTATGACTGCACCAGTCGGGCTTCCGCTATGGCTACTTGCTGAGTTGACCTATCGCTGCCCATTACAATGCCCTTATTGCTCCAACCCCATTGATTATGCTCAGTATAAAGAGGAGCTGACGACCCAAGAATGGTTTGATGTGTTTGATCAGGCACGGCAAATGGGTGCGGTGCAGCTTGGTTTTTCTGGCGGTGAACCACTGGTTCGTCAAGACCTAGAAGAATTGGTCGCTTATGCGCACAATCAAGGTTTTTATACTAACTTGATTACGTCAGGTATGGGATTGACCGAAGCTAGAATTGCGCGTTTAAAAGAAGCAGGTCTTCAGCATATTCAAATCAGCTTTCAAGCCAGTGATCCAACGGTCAACAATGCCTTGGCAGGTTCGAAACATGCCTTTGAGCAAAAATACGAGATGTCACGTCTGGTCAAACAGTACGACTATCCGATGGTGCTCAATTTTGTCATTCATCGGCAAAACATCGATCAGATTGACCAGATTATTGAGCTGTGCTTAGAGCTGGAAGCCGACACGGTTGAGCTGGCTATTTGCCAGTTTTATGGCTGGGCGTTTGAAAACATAGAAGGTCTATTGCCTACCAAAGCGCAAGTGGTCCGAGCCGAACGCATTACCAATGAATACCGCAAGAAGATTGAAGAACGTGGTATTAAGTGCAAACTTATTTTTGTGGTGCCTGACTATTACGAAGAACGTCCAAAACCTTGTATGGATGGTTGGGGTAAGATTTTCTTAACAGTAGCACCTGATGGCACAGCGCTACCTTGCCATGCTGCCAGACAAATGCCAATACAGTTCCCTAATGTACGCGATACCCAGTTGTCAGATATCTGGTATGAGTCTGCGAGTTTTAATCAGTTTCGCGGTGACGATTGGATGCCCGATATCTGCCAAAGCTGCCCAGATAAAGAACGCGATTACGGTGGCTGTCGTTGCCAAGCGTTTATGCTTACTGGGGACGCCAAAAACGCCGATCCTGTGTGTGGCAAATCACCTTATCATTATCTAATCGAGGAAGCGCGTATCAATAGCGAGACGCCTGTACCTTTTGAGGAATTGCGTTTTCGCAATCCTAAAAACTCTAAGCGGCTAAGTAACAAACAGCTGAATGAAGAACAACTGATACCTACTCGTACGGTAACGGATTGAATATGAACGCTCAACCTGTAATATTTGATGGACATAATGATCTGTTGACTCGACTTTGGCTAAGTTCAGCTGCCGATCCTGTGCATGATTTTGTTCATGGCACGTTACCGGGACATCTAGATTTACAACGTTGTCGCCAAGCGGGATGGATGGGCGGATTATTTTCTATTTTCCTGCCGCCCTACGCTTATGTGAAAAACAACCATCCTGACAAGTTATCTAATCCTGCAAACTCAGACTTTGAGCCGCAAGAAATCGTCGATATCTGCTGTGCACAATTAGAACTTGCGCAGCAATTGCAGGCGCGATCAGACGGTCAGATTCAAATTTGTACGTCTCTAAATCAAATTCAGACCTGTCAGCAAAATCAGCAACTGGCCATCGTTTTACACCTTGAAGGTGCTGAGTTTTTAGCCATTGAGCCTGAACTGCTGGATGTTTTTTATGATGCAGGGCTTAGAAGCATTGGCCCACTCTGGAATAGAAAAAGCCTTTTTGGTGATGGCTTAAATGCATCCTTTCCACACTCTCCAGATACGGGATCTGGGCTCACGACTCAAGGTAAAGACCTCATTCTAGCGTGTTGTGACAAGCAGATGCTGATAGATGTGTCGCATATGAATGAGCGCGCGTTCTGGGATACGTTAGAGATTATTAATCAGCCCATTGTCGCGACACATTCAAATGTTCATGCTTTATGTCAGCAAGCCAGAAACCTGACCGACGCCCAGCTGGCTGCTATCAAAAAAAGCCATGGCATGGTTGGGGTGAATTTCGATGTCGCTTTTCTTCGTGCAGATGGGCAGCGCAATACGCAAACCTCACTTGATGTGATTGTCGATCATCTAGATTATCTAGTTGACCATATAGGCGAAGATCATGTTGGTTTTGGCTCTGATTTCGATGGTTGTTTATTACCTGATGATTTGTCTGATATCAGTCAACTCTCTATGTTAATTGAGCGGATGCAGCAACGACACTTCTCTGATCAATTGATTGAAAAGATCACGTCAAAAAACTGGTTTAC
>NZ_JADGMV010000015.1 GCF_015234355.1 Psychrobacter sp. NG25
CGACTAATAGTCACTCCCGTAAAGCCAAAGAGCAGCGTTAATAGTAACGACAAATAACAGAAAAACGCATAAGGCAGATAATCCAACACCGGCACCCCTAATGCCTGACTGATAAACACCCCGCACACACTCCAAGGCACCAACGGATTAATCACCGTCCCCGCATCCTCAATCGTACGCGACAGATTCTTTGGATGTAAATTCAAGCGCTCAAACGTCGAACGAAAAGCCGTCCCTGACAGTAAAATACTCAAATACTGCTCACCGATGAGCACATTGATACTGAGTGCCGACATTGCCGCCGCAAAGATCGCCCGTCCTGACGTCGTCAACGTGTCTTTGATACCCGATAGCAATGCTGGTAACACACCCAATGCCGTGAGCAACCCACCGAGACTCAGTGCCAATATCACAATCGCCTGTGTAAAGAACATACTTTGTACACCGCCGCGCGACAGCATACCCCCTACTTCACCCAGCTCTAATGACTCAGCCGGTGCATACCCTGCAAACAGATATCCGCCTAATTGTCCAAAGCTTGGACTGCTATGTATATAAGTAATGATAAGCGCCACCGCGATGGTACAGATAATCGTATAGATAGCATTGACTCGAAAGACCGCCAGTCCGACCAACACCACAAACGGCAATACCGCATAATTCTGTACCAAGCCGCTGTCGATGAGCTGTCCTTGTAAGACAGTCACTTGGCTAAGATCAGACCCCGCTGTCTGACCTGAGAACATCCAAAACAAGATAACCGTGAGTATCCAAGCAGGAACGGTGGTGTACATCATATTGCGAATGTGTTCAAACAGATCAATACCGACAACGGAGGAGGCAATGGTACAGGTATCAGACAAGGGCGACATCTTATCGCCAAAGAACGCTCCTGAGACAACTGCTCCTGCTGCTATCGCTACATTGGCATCAAAGGCATTACTCATGCCAATAAAGGCCACACCGAGCGTTGCAGCGGTTGTCAAACTACTACCAAGTGCAATACCAATAATGGAAGTCAGTACAAAGGCGGAGATGTAATAATACTCTGGTGAGATGAGCTGAAAGCCAAAGTACATAAGAGTAGGTATGGCACCTGACATCATAAGAGCAGCAACCATCAAACCAATAAAGAAGAAGAGGTAGATGGCACCGATACCACGCATGATGCCTGAGGCCATTTGCGCTTGCATGTCATCAAAGCTCAGCCCTTTAAAGACGCCAATGCCTAGTAAAACACAGATAGCAAGTATCAAGGAGAGATGCGGCACCCAGCCAAAGCCGATCATGGTGATACCCATGATGGCGATGACGATTGCTGATATGATGAAGGCTTGCTGAGAGGTGATATGGGTGAGGATTCTTGGAGGCAT
>NZ_JADGMV010000016.1 GCF_015234355.1 Psychrobacter sp. NG25
GCCTTATGTACACTGCGCGTCCAAATACCAGCGCCTAAACCATATAGTGTATCGTTGGCAATTCTCATTGCATCTTCGTCATCTTTAAAGGTCGTTACCGCAAGCACCGGTCCAAAGATCTCTTCTTGGAACACACGCATGTCGTTCGTGCCCTCAAAGATAGTCGGTTGCACATAGTAGCCATCACCTAGATCACCGTCGTGTGTGGCTCGTTCACCACCGACAAGTACTTTAGCGCCTTCTTGTTTACCGATATCTAGATAAGACAGGATCTTCTCTAGTTGATCTGAGCTTGCTTGTGCCCCAATCATCGTCTCCGTGTCTAACGGATTGCCCATTTTGATGGCTTCAACACGAGCGATACAGCGCTTGATAAACTCATCATAGATACTCTCATGTACCAGTGCACGTGATGGGCAGGTACAGACTTCACCTTGGTTCAGCGCAAACATCACCAAACCTTCAACGGCCTTGTCTAAGAAGTCATCATCTTCATCCATGATATCGGCAAAGAAGATATTTGGACTCTTACCGCCCAGCTCCAAGGTCACAGGAATGATATTTTCACTGGCATATTGCATGATGAGGCGACCTGTCGTGGTCTCACCCGTAAAGGCCACTTTATTAATACGAGGGTTAGAAGCTAACGGCTTACCAGCTTCGACACCAAAGCCATTGACGACGTTTAATACACCTTTAGGTAACAGATCAGCCGCACCGATAATCTCTAACATATAGAGAATAGACGCAGGGGTTTGCTCAGCAGGTTTAAGAACCACACAGTTACCAGCAGCTAGTGCAGGTGCCAGTTTCCACACGGCCATCAGGATAGGGAAGTTCCAAGGAATAATCTGTCCGACAACACCAAGGGGTTCATGGAAATGATAAGCAACCGTATCGTCATCAATTTGGCTGATACCGCCTTCTTGAGCGCGAATGGCACTGGCGAAATAACGGAAATGGTCAACCGCTAGCGGGATATCTGCTGCGAGTGTCTCACGTACCGGTTTGCCGTTTTCATAACATTCAGCAATGGCGATAGACTCAAGATTGGCTTCCATTTTGTCAGCAATTTTGAGGAGGATGTTGGCGCGTTCGGTTACACTGGTTTTGCCCCATGCATCTTTGGCAGCGTGAGCCGCATCTAAGGCTTTTTCGATATCAGCTTCTTTTGAGCGTGCAACTTGGCAGATGACTTTGCCATCTATGGGACTGGTGTTGTCAAAGTATTCACCATCAACGGGTGCAACCCATTCACCATTGATAAAGTTGTCGTATTTTTCGCGGAATTGGACTTGGCTTTTTTCGGTATTTGGATAGGGATATAACATTAACTGCTCCTTGTTGT
>NZ_JADGMV010000017.1 GCF_015234355.1 Psychrobacter sp. NG25
AAAAAAAGAGGAAATACCCATGGCAAAGGCCAAGTTTGAACGTCTAAAACCGCATGTCAACGTTGGTACCATCGGACACGTTGACCACGGTAAAACAACCCTAACAGCTGCTATCGCGACTGTTGCTGCAATCACTTCAGGTGGCGAAGCCAAAGACTACGCGTCTATTGACTCAGCACCAGAAGAAAAAGCACGTGGTATCACCATCAACACCTCACACGTAGAATATGACACAGATGCACGTCACTATGCTCACGTAGATTGCCCAGGTCACGCCGATTATGTTAAAAACATGATCACTGGTGCTGCCCAGATGGACGGCGCAATCCTAGTAGTATCTGCAACTGACGGCCCTATGCCACAAACACGTGAGCACATCTTGCTTTCACGTCAGGTTGGCGTACCGTACATCATCGTATTCATGAACAAATGTGATGTTGTTGATGACGAAGAATTGCTAGAACTAGTAGAAATGGAAGTACGTGAATTACTTTCTGACTACGACTTCCCAGGTGATGACACTCCAATCATCCATGGTTCAGCTACTGAAGCCCTAAAAGGCTCACAAGAAAAATATGGCCAACCAGCTGTAGTAGAACTATTGAAAGTTCTAGACACCTACATCCCAGAGCCAGAGCGTGACGTTGATAAAGCATTCCTAATGCCAATCGAAGACGTATTCTCAATCTCAGGTCGTGGTACTGTTGTAACTGGCCGTGTTGAATCTGGTATCGTACGCGTTGGCGACGAAATCGAAATCGTTGGTATCCGTGACACTCAAAAAACCACCTGTACTGGTGTAGAGATGTTCCGTAAACTGCTTGACGAAGGTCGTGCAGGCGAAAACTGTGGCGTACTACTACGTGGTACTAAGCGTGAAGACGTACAACGTGGCCAAGTACTTGCTAAGCCAGGTTCAATCACTCCTCACACCAAGTTTGACGCTGAAGTATATGTGTTGAGCAAAGAAGAGGGTGGTCGTCACACACCATTCCTAAACGGCTATCGTCCACAGTTCTACTTCCGTACTACTGACGTAACTGGCGCAATCCAATTACAAGACGGTACTGAAATGGTAATGCCTGGTGATAACGTTGAGATGGGCGTAGAGCTTATCCACCCAATCGCTATGGACAAAGGTCTTCGCTTCGCTATTCGTGAAGGCGGCCGTACTGTAGGCGCTGGTGTTGTTGCTAACGTA
>NZ_JADGMV010000018.1 GCF_015234355.1 Psychrobacter sp. NG25
CCTCTCTCGAAATTGCTGAGAAAAATTGTTTCCGTGAAGAAAATTCAAGCCGAGGCGCTTCCATAACTTTTCCGTGGGCAATTACGCGAAGATTCTCGACCGTTCTTCGACATTCATCGTTCGTTCTTCGTTTTCTTCAGTCTTCAACTGGTAAGTTCCCCAAACCGAGCTTTTCAATTCATTCTATGTACCCGTGGTGGTCCACATTTTGTTTCATGTATTTTTATTCTCGTTTTCATTTACTTTCCGTACCCCCTTTTGACGTGCTTAAGCCATTTTATTTAAGTCATTTCTCGCTTAACCTAAAAATAAAATAAATTTCCACCGATCGTTTGAATTGTATTATCCGTTAACTTCGGTTAAAATGAATTCCGACCGTTCGGTCGTGCCGTAACCACGTTGGAAATCAAAAAAGAGGTAAAAAATAATATAATAATAATAAAAAAAACATCTTTTAGTAAAATAAAGCGGAAAATCAATCGGACGTTTTCTCTTTGGGATTTCTCATTCTTAATTGAATTGACTAATAACTAAAGTGAAACTAAGGCTAAAATCAATTCGCCTAGTCAAGCTCGTCCACAAAAAAATAGGGTTTTGAAAGTTTATCATTTCAGTTTCTTACCAAGTAAAATGGATCATTTTTAAGGTCCAACGCCTTAAAATGATCACCTCTTGAGTAAAAAAGAATCACTTGATAAGAAAGAACTACGTAGGTCTGATTTCCTCATCGCAATTGAGGAATACGTAGGAGCAAAGGGAAACACCCTTGTCGACCACAAAAAGAGAAAAAATATAAAAAGGGTATAAAGGATATAAGGACATAAAAGGGAACGTAAAAATCAAAGTCATGTTTGCACATTCGATTAAAGGCTGCCGTCCCTTGGGACGGACGTGTGGGGTGCCAATACCTTCCCCGTGCGTAAATACAACTCCCGAACCTTTCACACTTAAAGTTCGTAGACCACGCCTTTTTCGGTTTTTCCAACGTTTTCCTCGAATAAACGTTGGTGGCGACTCCCGCGCGTGTTCTTTTTAGAAGACGCTCCTTTGGCTTTTCGCCCGCATGCCCACCGTCGGGTAGGTTTGTGACAGATGGCGACTCCACTAGGGTCGTTGATAGAGCGTTAAGACA
>NZ_JADGMV010000019.1 GCF_015234355.1 Psychrobacter sp. NG25
TCACCATCGGTGATGCTGCCGTCAGTTGTATCACCATTGTCTTCATCCGAAATCGTACCAGTGGCACTACCCTCTGTCGGGCTGACGCTGGCAACGTTGGCATCGGTACTGATGTCTAATACTAGGTCTTCGCTGTTCTCGAAGATGTCATCATCTTTCGCGGTGACAGTGATCACAGGAGTAAAGGTGCTGCCCGCTGGTATGGTCACGGTGCCACTGGCTAAGAAGTCGGCAATCTCTGCAGGGTTTGTGATGACCACATCAACACCACCATCAACGGTGTAAGAGATTTGATCAATGTCGGCGGCTACTATGGCATTGTTCGTGCCAAGAGAGACACTAACCTCGGTATCAAAGTTGCTGACGTTGTCTTGAGAGATGGTGAACGCTAAAGTGTTGTCGGCTGCGCCTTCGGTGGCTTCAGGTGTGGTGGCGACAATGCTGACCACTGGCTTATCATCATCAGTAGGATTACCATTACCTTCATCCGAAATCGTACCAGTGGCACTACCCTCTGTCGGGCTGACGCTGGCAACGTTGGCATCGGTACTGATGTCTAATACTAGGTCTTCGCTGTTCTCGAAGATGTCATCATCTTTCGCGGTGACAGTGATCACAGGAGTAAAGGTGCTGCCCGCTGGTATGGTCACGGTGCCACTGGCTAAGAAGTCGGCAATCTCTGCAGGGTCTGTGATGACCACATCAACACCACCATCAACGGTGTAAGAGATTTGATCAATGTCGGCGGCTACTATGGCATTGTTCGTGCCAAGAGAGACACTAACCTCGGTGTCAAAGTTGCTGACGTTGTCTTGAGAGATGGTGAACGCTAAAGTGTTGTCGGCTGCGCCTTCGGTGGCTTCAGGTGTGGTGGCGACAATGCTGACCACTGGCTTGTCACCATCGGTGATGCTGCCGTCAGTTGTATCACCATTGTCTTCATCCGAAATCGTACCAGTGGCACTA
>NZ_JADGMV010000002.1 GCF_015234355.1 Psychrobacter sp. NG25
CTGCCTTATGCGTTTTTCTGTTATTTGTCGTTACTATTAACGCTGCTCTTTGGCTTTACGGGAGTGACTATTAGTCGAATAAAGAGCCATTAGGTGTTATCTGCTCACTATTACTTCTGATGCTATTCTTACTATAAAGCTGTCCCAAACAATATTTAGGACAGCTGTTAATACTAGGGCGTGTCTTCAATTCACTCGAAAAATGAAGACACACCCTAGACTTTAGTACCGATTAAAATTTATAGTTGATACCCATGTAAAATGAGCGGCCCACGCCAGGTACAGCAGTGCCCCAGTTAGAGCCTGTAGTTAGCTCGTTATTGATACCCATGGTACTGCCTTGACCCATATACGCACCGCCTAGTGGTAATGCGTAGTTCTTATCCAATATATTATCAATACCGGCCTCAACGCTAATCGCATCCCACTGATAACCAGTGCTCAGGTTTAACAAACCGTAGCCAGCTGTTTTAATCTCATTACGCGGTGTCGACACCTTGTTTTTAGCAGCGACGGCAACCACTTCGACTTGGTTTCTCCAGTTATTGTTTTCGTGATTGAGCGCAATGCTAGCATTGAGTGGCATGATGTTGTATAGGTGGGAGCCTGTGTCTTTATTTTTGCCATTGGTATAGCTCAATGAGCCTGTAAGTCCCCAATAACCCCAAGCATTAGAGGTTAAGTCACGGTCTGCTGTGATATCTAAGCCATATATTCTTGCATCTTGATTGGTATAACGCATCACATTATATTGATTCGCCGTTTGGGTAGTTGCGGCGGTATTGGTTGCTGAATCCCATTGTATGGCATCAACATAATCATCGATGTGTGAGTAATAAGGCGTTGCTTTAATACCCCAGCTGTCATCAGCACCGCGCCAATCGAATGTTAGAGATAGCGTGTTAGATTTTTCTGGACTCAGATCAGGATCACCGAAATAGCCGTTACCATCACCCACGGTATTGTTCATAATCGATGCCATGCCCCATGTCGACCATATATAGCGCTCGTATAGGCTAGGGGTGCGCTCTTTGTGTGCGACTCCTATCTCTATTGATCGCTGAGTGTCGATGTCGTAGCGTGCAATGGCAGTGGCGTCAATATTGTTGTCAGTTGTGCTACGGTCGCTTGCGTTGAAAGCAGCACTATCTCGGGCTTGATTGGCCATCATATTATAGCCGCTGACTTCGTCAGCACTGGTACGCACGTTTTCGTAACGAGCACCCAGCTGTGTGGTCCACTTTGGTGCTATCTGTTTTTCCCACTCGCCATAGACACCGATACGTTCGCGTTCGCCATTATTGATATTTTGGAACTCACCAGGCCCCATCATGCCAGTACCAGAGGCTGGCCATAAGTCATCGAGGGTGTAGTCTTGATACTCAGCGCCTACGGTCACAGTGCCTTGGTTAGTCAAATCGATAATGCCTTTGAGGTTAGCACCGATGGTTTCACTGTTGGTATACATAGGCATACCCGGAGCCGTACCGTACAAGAACTGTTTGTCTTCACCAAAGTTCATATAGTGTTCGACGTCTTCATGATACGCCTGTGCTTCTAATTGTCCCCAGCTTAAATCGCCTTTGTATCGTAGATTGATGCGGTCGAGCTGGTTGTCGAGCATGTCCATACGCTGGTTTGGGTAAAGCTCTTCTGGCACACGTTGCCAAAGATAGGTACCTTGCAACAGATGATCGCCATTTTGATAAGCCACATTGACAGACTGAGTCTGGCTTTCAAAGGCAGTCGAACCAACTTCATCTTTGGAGAGTTCTTTGCCGTCGCCACTCGCATCTGTGTAAGACTTAAAGTCACCACCAGCGTCGTAATTGTCTGATTTGGCGTAGCTGCCTTTATAACTGAGGCTTAAAGTATCGTTAGCGATAGTGGTTTCAATGTTGGCACCGTAGCCATTACCATTACTTCGATAGAATGTGCCAACCTCGCCTGACGTCACAACGGTACTGTCTTCTGAAAACGTTGGCTCTGCTGATTCTACTACGATGGTGCCGCCAATACTGTTACCACCGACACTCACGGGCGTGACGCCTGCATAGACTGTGGTTTCTTCCACGGCGCTAGGCGATATGTAGGATAGCGGTGAGTTCATACTGTTTGGGCAAGAAGCGATGGAGTCCACACCGTCTACTAAAATGCGCAGACGATTATCAGCCAGTCCTCTAATGACGGGCAAGTTTGAGATGCCACCAGCACTCTGCACATTTATGCCTGGAATTTTGGTCAATATGGTTGCAGTATCACTGGTTGCTAACTGTTTGTTGTCGATATCATTTTTATTAAGCGTCGCAGATGTACCAAGGTTACTGGCATCTGATGCGGTTGCCATTACTGTAATAGTGGGCAGGTAGGCCATTGGAATATCGTCAGTATTAGAGTGATCCTCTCCATTGTGGGCATAGGCATTACTGATTTGAAACAAAGCCATTGCCAACACGCTAAGCTTTAGAGCAGGGGTCGTACTTTTTAATGGTTGTAACATATTCTTTTCCTGAAAACTTTAAAAAACACATGATAAGAGGATTGTATTTTTGGTGATCAGTCACGGTCAGGCAGCGCATTAATAATGATAATAGCTCGCTGTACGACGCTATATACGGTCGTCAGTTATGCTCTCAACGTTTTATCGTTGAGCGGGTTACCAACTGTTAAATCAGCTGTCAATATTATTGGTAGTGACTGATTAAGCAATCAGGATAAAGGGAGGGGCACGGGAGAATGGTCGTAAGAAGTCAGTTGCATAGTAGACCACTATTGTAGGCGGTATCATCGCTACGATAGCGGTGAGTTCAATGAGCTGAAATTCAGGTAATTCGATGATAAGCGGGGTAATCACTGCTGACATGGAGGTACATATGTCACAGCTATTGTGTTGCTGCGCATCGTGTTTGGAGGTCGTGATGGTCTCTGTATTGACTACTGCTGCTGTCTCTGAGTGTGTCAGCATTGTGGCATCTGAATGATGCTGCGAATGCATATTGTGGTCATGAGAAGCAGATATAACAGGTGCAAGCTCAATACAGATACCGTGACCCAAACTGGCGTTGTCACTCCATAAAGGGGTCAACAATGGAGTGGTATGTAACAGCCATGCGAGGCATGCCAATAGCATAGCTGTCCACATCATTGCAGGTGACAACAATGAATATCGGCACGTATTGTTGGGCAGCTTTACAGGCATAAGGTGCTCATTACTCTAGTATCGCAAAAGAATATTGAATAATCGATAATATGATTCTGATACAATTAGCAAAGAAAAATTAACAAGACTTATAAGGAATGCTATTCTACGGTAATTACCTTGTTTTTTACAAGGAATAAAATATTGAGAGGAAAATTAAGATTGTGGCAAAAAAATACCTCGATGAGCCTTTTATGAGACGCATTGGGGTATCTTGTTTATCTATACTAGAAAGATGTTTTTACGCTTACTTTTCTGCGTTTTTGTTCAAAGTTTTCTTCAGAAAATGGTCGAATATAAAGGGCCCAAAGGGTAAAAATGAGCCAAGCACGCCTGCAGGCATGGCCCAAAGCGGCATTCTTATTCTACCGACAGTAATCAGTAGGACAAGGATATAAGCGATAAATAATATGCCGTGTGCCATGCCGATATATTTTACCGCTTCGGGCATACCCATCATATATTTAAGTGGCATAGCAATGCCCATCAATAATAAGAAAGAAGTGCCTTCTAGATAGCCGACAACGGTTAATACCTTTAACGATGAATGCTGTTTTTTGCTAGGGCCAGTTGTTTCACTACTAGTAGGGCTGGTGGTCTGAGCTTGTGACACGTTGTGTTCCTTTCGATATTATTGAATGCACCATATGATACTGGCTTTGTTCTATGCTTTGAAGGATTGCTTTGTGTCAGTGACTATATAGTCTATTCTTAGGGTAGACCCCAGAATATGTTCTCACTTCAATCTCTTCAAAACTTGTGTATTTCCCATCCGTTCAGCATCATTTATATAGACTCAGCTTTTACTGCCTTAGCTTTTATTATATGAGTCTTTATGTCTGTTTCAATCCTTACGCCAATAGACTTTAACGACCGCATCAGCGCGCTCTAATGTGAGTCTTTGTTTGAGTAATCGACGCAGTGATTTGGCGGCACCTGCTTCAAGCGCTCCCCAGACCTTATCGATTTTTAGCGGATGCGTGGCTAGATAGTCGCCCACTGTATTGTCTATCAACGTAGCTAACTCTTTTCCTGAATTTACCTGACCTGTCACTAATGGCAGTACTGTGATTTTATTATCTGTATTGCTTTCTATGTCACTGCTCATGTTATCAGCGTTTATTTTGACGTCATTAAAATAAGCTTGATCTTTTCCATCTTGAGTAACACAGAGGATGAGTGGTGGTAGAGGATTGTCCCACAGCTCCAGTAAGCGTGCTACGGTCGGCATCGAAGTCTCATCTGCCACTAGCAGCGCTTGTCCCTCATGTAGATGCTCAACTTTCTCTGGAAACTCGCGCTTACTGATCACGCTATCACCTGCTTGCAATGAGCGTGCCCAATTGCCGCCAGAGGTATCTCCGTGTAAAAACACATCGACCCATGCCTGCACACCGTCTGAAGTTTGCCATGCTTTTCTTAGCGTGTAATAGCAATGAGAGCGCGAAGGGCGATCATGCTCATCAGTGACGTTATGCTCTAAATCAAATAAGTACGCATAGCCCGCTTCATTGACGGGCACAGGATTAGAGGTATTAGTTTCTGGTGCTGTTAAGGTCAGACGCAGCATGTTTTCGCTAACCTGATAGCTGTCTTGTACAATGAATTTTTGCTCAGTCAGCTTGATGGTTTTTTTGCCGAGTTTTTTATCTGCGCGTTGTTTAAGCAAAATGTATTGCGTCTGTAGTTCGCTAAGCTGTGTAATAGGCGAGGTAAATGGTATAAAAAAATCATGATCTTGAACGGCTGTATTTTGAGAGTTTGCGCGCGGATGTGTTGAATCGTTCGGCTGTACTCGTAACGCGATACCTTCAGCATAAATATTAGACAACTGTATATCTGCGTTATCCATCTCATCGATCGTCAGGGAAGTAAACGCTTTCAAAAATCCAAGCAACTCGTCGAAATGCTCTTCATTGATATGAGCAATGGTACTTGGCAGCTCTGGAAGGTCTAATGGGGTATAGCTGTTTTCTTGAATTGGGCGCTCATTTGTGGCAGCTAAAGTAGAAGGCATCATATATATACTCACGAACAACAGTGAATGGGAGGTGAAAAGAATCATATTTTGAGTTAATGATAATTGTTTTTATTACTATTTACGAGTAAAATCAGTTTTTATTGGTTATCCAATATAAATACAATGATTTAAATTAATGATGAGTGTCTCTATGTTACGTGCAAACCAACTGACCATCAGCCGTCAAGGAAATACTCTGTTAGACAATGTTAGCTGTGAGATTGATACCAATCAATTGGTTGCTTTGGTGGGACATAATGGCTCTGGCAAATCAACTTTGATCAAAGCGTTGGCAGGCGAGATGATAGGTAATGGCGGTAGCGTCAGCTTAGATGATCGTCCTATGAGTAGCTACAGTAGTAAAGAGCTGGCACGCCAAATGGCATACTTACCGCAGCAGTTGCCTGAAGCCGCTGGTTTTACTGTACGTGAGCTGGTTATGCTAGGCCGTTATCCACATCAAAAATGGCTACAAAAACCCACTCAAGTTGATAAAGATAAAGTAATAGAAGCCATGCGTATTACGCAAGTAGAAGCGTTCGCTGACCGTCTTACCGCCACATTGTCAGGTGGTGAGCGTGCGCGAGTTTGGCTGGCGATGTGTCTGGCACAAGACACGCGATATCTGTTACTTGATGAGCCACTGGCTGCACTAGATATGCACTATCAGTTAGAAGTCATTCAGCTGATTCGCCGTCTGGTCGATGAGCAGGGCTTGAGCGTGGTGATCATCGTACATGACATCAATCTGGCTGCGCAGTATGCCGATCGAGTGATTGCTCTAAAAAAAGGCCGCATCTGCCATAACGGTGATATCAAAAGTACCATGCAACCGGACATACTACACAATATCTTTAATGTTGATATGCAACTACTCAGCCATCCTATAACAGGGCAACCTGTCGCCATCGCTTAATGTCTGGCTCATCTTGTGTCTCCTACTTGCTTACTTCACTTTATTTGCCCAAAAGATAGGCCGCCATGTTTCCTGCTCTTTATAAAAATAATATCTCTAAAAATGTCTCAAGAAATACTATCAAACCGTCAACCAAAGATGGTTCATCAGAATCTTCAAAGATACGCTTGAAGCGGTTGTCTCTCGTCGTCAGCTTGGCATTGACTACCATGCTGACCGCGTGTCAAGAACCAGTGACTGAGCAAAAAAACGTTCAGGCAACTGCTGAAACAGACGTTCAGGTAGGCGAGGCGAATCGCAATAAAATGAATATTGTCTCACCTGATTGGGGTAACGCAGCAACTTTGACAGCGATGGGCTATCCACCGATCGCGACTGGTGATGTTCGAGTATGGGACAGATGGGTAGGGACACCAAGTCTGCCGCCTAATACGATGGACTTGGGTATTCGTTATCAGCCTAATGCTGAATTGGTCGCCCAGTTGCCAGTTGACCTAGTGGTAGATAACTCTTTTTATCAACATGCCCGCAATTTATATGGTGATGTGCCTGCCGAGTCTATTATGTTTGCCGCTAAAGGTGAGACAGCTAATTGGACAGATTATACTGAGCCCACTCGTAAGCTGGGTGAGATAATTAATGAGCCAAAATTGGCGGAAGATTATATCGCCAAAAGTAAACAAGACATACATATTGCTAGTGAGCGTCTCCAACAGCGCTATCCAAACGTTAAGAAATTTGCAGTGGTACAGTTTGCTGATGCCAATAACATGCGTATGTATGTCGCAAACAGTTTGTTTCAACCAGCGCTCATAGGTATGGGCAGACAGCTTGATGTGTTGGGCAAGGGCAATAAATGGGGGTTTGTACCGATACGTATGGGAGATTTGGCACAGTTAGACGCTGAGACCTGTCTCTTGATTATAGACCCCCTGAGTCCAATCACCCGTGCTGAGATTGATGATAGTTTGATCTGGCAGCGGTTGAGCTATGGCAATGAGCGCTGTGTGGGTGAGCTACCACCAGTATGGATATATGGTGGCATGTCATCATTGGTCAGTTTGGCCAACAATCTATCAGAAGTCACATTACAGGGCGGGGCCGCATCATGAGCCATAATACTGCCGATACCACCATCAATAACGTTGATTCTATGTCTTCACTCCCTCAGCAAGCCAAGCGCGAATCCCAACATAATAATACGGCTCCCAATCCGTCACCAAATTCGCCGTTACCAGAGGTTTCTACTGCTAGCACTTCGTGGCGATTATGGGTGATGCTTGTTGCTCTCATGGTGTTGTCACTATCGAGTGGGTGGGCATTAATCGCTCAGGAGTGGACACGGCCTATCGCCGATCTGCTAATGCCAAGCTCACAGTTAGACATTGCAAGTATGGCGACACAGCTGCACTTGGTCGCAACCAGTATCGTGGCAATATTGGCAGGTGGACTGCTTGGGGTCGTCAGTATTTTACTCCAGCAATTGGTCAAAAACCCATTGGCTTCAGACACCACTTTGGGTGTCGGTGTGGGTGCGCAATTGGCAATGCTAATCGTGACCCTGTTTTTGCCAAGCTTGGCAATTTATGGCGGTATTTATGTCGCGTTTGTCGGTGCGATTATCAGTATGGGCTTGGTATTTGCCTTGTCAGCACCCAGTCGCTTTAACCCGTTGATTTTAATACTTGCCGGCTTAGTGGTGAATATTTTGCTCGCTGCGGTGGCCAATGTCTTGGTGTTATTTTTCGCGGAGCGCAGCAATGGTATGCTGTCATGGGCTGCAGGGTTTTTGGCACAGAATAGCTGGCATACCAGTACGACGCTATCGATAACCGCAGTTGTGATGCTGGTCGTATGTCTGCCATTGTTAAAACCACTGACTCTAATGAGCTTAGATGACTTGCAAGCCAAGCGTTTAGGCGTACCTATTAATAGTATTCGCGCGCTAGTGGTGTTGCTCGTCGCGATCGTAACTGCATTGGTCGTGAGTGAAGTTGGGCTGATTGGCTTTATCGGATTGGGTGCGGCTAGTCTGGTCAATGCGCTGGGTATTTCTTCTATTAGCAAGCGTTTAGTCGTCGCCTTCGTATTGGGTGCGCTATTACTATGGTTGACCAGTAATGTTGCGTTATTGCTAGAGCCGATACTTGACATGCAGATTCCAGCAGGTGCAATGACGGGCATCCTCGGTGCTCCGTTGATCATCTGGCTGATTTTACGTCAGCGCCGTGAGCAGATAGAGACCGTAACCCCAATGATTACCGGTAAGGATAAGCCGGTCGTATTATGGCGTTGGGGTATTGGCGTAGTTGCACTCATCGCGTTGGCATGTCTGTTCGTCCAAGATATCAATGGCTGGGTATTCAGTACCGACTGGGCCATTACTCAGCAATATCGACTACCTCGCAGTTTGAGCGCGGCGGCAACGGGTCTAATGCTTGCCATCGCTGGTGTGCTATTACAAACGCTCACGCGCAATCCAATGGCAAGCCCAGAAGTATTGGGGGTCAGCTCGGGCGCTGCGCTTGGCGTTATTTTAGGGTTTTTGCTGCTGCCCAGTTTGGGTCTGTCCGCAGGTGCAGGTACGTTGCTCATCTCAGGATTGTCTGGTGCCATGGCGGTGTTGCTATTGGTTATTTGGCTGGCACGTCGAGTAAGTTCGGGCTATCTATTATTGGTCGGTATCGGGATCGCTGCCATGATGGATGGGGTGATGCATATGGTAAAGATATCTGGCGATCCGCGTTTAGAAGCGATGCTCAGTTGGCTATCAGGAACGACCTATAGCGCCCAGCCTAGTACGGTTTGGTATCTTATTGCGATTGCCTTTATTCTGTTTGCACTCAGTTTGCTAGTAGTAAAACCTTTGCGTATCCTTGGTTTGGGTACAGGCGTGGCTCGTAATTTGGGCGTCGCCGTCAAGCCCGTGACCCTTGCATTGTTGGTATTGGTAGCGGCATTAAGCACCGCCAGTACATTGGCTGTCGGGCCACTAAGTTTTATTGGCTTGATGGTGCCACATTTGGCGACGTCGCTTGGTGCGATAAAGATTGAGCGTCAATTGCCATTAGCCGCCTTGCTCGGTGCAGGTGTGATGGTGATAGCAGATTGGATTGGGCGTTATGTTATCTTCCCTTATGAGCTGCCTGCGGGTACTGTGGCGGCTATTATTGGTGGCGCATATTTCTTGTGGCTGATTCGCAAAGTGCCTGTTTCTGCGAGTTGATGGTTCTCACAATAGTATTAAGCCCCATTTTTCTATAAACCAGACGAATGGGGCTTTTTTATAGGCTCAATACGCCATACTTTGCTGTATGTCATCTGTCGCGCTCAACGCAACCGCGACGAAAGCGGCAGCCGTTGCACTGTTATTGGTCTGCTTGTATTGGATATGCACGGGTATGTGTGTGCTGACATTGTTTAGCATCATAAAGTGACAGCCATCGCTATACAGTTTGCGTACGCAATAAGGCGCAATCGCCACGCCTAAGCCTGCAGCTACCTCGGTCACCAATGTCTGCATGTGCTTGGGTTGACTGATAATATTGGGCGAAAACCCAGCTTGTTTACACAGCATGATGGTTTCATCAAATAGACCAACCGCTTCATCACGGTTAAAAATAATAAACTTATCATCTTTCAGCTGCGCCAAATCAATGGTTTGTTGATCGGCCAATGCATGGCTCTGGTTCACAATCGCCACCAATTTATCGATATAAACACTGTGGCTGACAAAGTCATCGGCAATAGCGCTCGGTAGCGGCCTAGAAAAACCAATATCAATGCGATCATTATTAAACGCTTCTATTTGTTCGGTCACCGTCATCTCAAATAATGACACATGCACGTGCGGAAATTTTTCTTTATAACTGCGTACCAATGTGGCCATAAAGGTCAGACATGCTGAGCTTAAATGCGCAATATTGAGCGTACCTACCTGTCCGTCATGTGCCCGTTTAACTTGTGTTTTCGCTTGCTCTGCTAAGCTCAAAATAACAGCAGCGTCTTTCAGTAGTTGCTCGCCAGCGGGTGTGATAGTCACCTCACGAGAAGTACGGTTAAATAGAACAACACCCAATTCTGTCTCTAACGATGAGATATGGCGACTGATGGCAGGTTGTACGGTATACAGCTCACGCGCCGCTTCCGAAAAGCTCTGGTGCTTGGCAACGGCCATAAAGCTTTTGAGTGTTTTTATATCCATATCATCAATCCCTTTTATTAATATCTTTCATCAAAATCTTGCTCAATCTTGGTTTTTTATCTATACAGTATTTGTATGGATTCAATCATATACTATCATTTTTGTTATGGTTTGATAGGCTCTATACTTGCGGCATGATTTATTAAGCCGAGATAACAATGGATAAGCCAGTACCAGTACTAAACCAATCGTCAAGCCAGTCATTAAGCCGATTTATTCTGCTTTTAATGACCGCCGCGATTGCTGCAACCGCCGCCAACCTTTATTACAATCAGCCGATTTTACCGCTCATCGGTCATGAGTTTCATTTGACCGACTCACAACTGGGTAGTATTCCGGCATTGACGCAGTTTGGTTATGCCTTTGCTTTACTGTTCCTCTCACCTTTGGGCGATTCGATTGCGCGTAGACGCTTGATTGGTATTCTGTCGTGCTTATTAGTAGCGGCTTGTATTTTTGCAGCGATATCACCCAGCTTACCCGTACTGCTGCTATCGGTGTTTTTGATTGGTGTCAGCGCCAATATTACCCAACAGCTCATTCCGTTTGCCGCGTCCATGGTGTCTCCTGAAAACAAAGGTGCAACCCTTGGTACTCTGATGATGGGGTTAACCATTGGTATATTGCTATCTAGAACCTTAAGTGGGTTTGTAGGGGAGCAATTCGGTTGGCGCAGCGTGTTTGTGATGTCTGCAGCACTTGCCGCTATCTTTGGGATATTACTGCGGGTATTTTTGCCAACCAACACCCCACAAACCACACTACGTTACTTTCCGCTTATTAAAAGTAGCTTGGCACTGTTTATAAAACATAAATCCCTGCAGAAATTCACCCTTGCAGGCGCATTTTGGTTTGCTTCATTCAATGTACTGTGGGCAACACTGGCGATTTATGTCAGCGATGCGCCTTTTAATTACAATGCACAGCAAGCAGGATTGTTTGGTGTGATTGCGCTGGCAGGCGTGATAGGGGCTAAATCCTCTGGCAAATGGGTCAATAAACTGGGCTCTAAAACCTTAGTGATGATCGCATTGGCACTGGCTGCCACAGGCTTCGCTATTACAGGGTTGTTTGCAGGTAATTTGGTGTCGCTGATTGTCGGTATTATCTTAATCGACTTTGCTGTATTCAGTGCGCAAGTGGCCAATCAGGTTCGCGTCTTTAGTATCGACCCAGCTGCCCAAAGCCGTATCAACGGTATCTATATGTTGGGTTACTACACAGGCGGAGCATTGGGGTCTATGGCGGGTGTCAAAGCTTTTGCCTTATACCAATGGCCAGGAGTAGTGGTGGTCAGCATCGTCTTTATCATCATCAGCGCAATATTCAATTCATTCGCCAAAAAATAAGCGATATCAGTACGTAGGTATTGATTAGTACGAGATTACTGATAAATCGATGTTACTTCTTATCGTCTAAGGACACATATGAACCAATTAAAAACGGCAGGTAGTTTTACCTTACTGTGTATTGCCAGTTTGACCATTATGGTCGGCACGTTACTGGCACCCGGCTTGGTCAGTATTTCGGCAGGCTTGGGCATTACCGACAATAGCGTGCTATTAATCACCTTGCCGTCATTGGGTGCGGTGGTATTTGCGCCACTGGCTGGCAAGTTAATCGATAAATATGGCGCGTACAAACTCTTGATAATCGGTTTGTTTTTATACGGATTTGCAGGTGCCAGTGCTTATCTTCTATATGGACCAGCACAGGTGTTTAGCAATCGGTTTCTATTGGGCGGTATAACGGCAGTCGTCATGGCGAGCTGTACGGTACTAATCTCCACGTGGTATCAGGGGGAGGCGCGCCTAAAAATGATTGCCAAGCAAGGGATGTCCATTGAGCTGGGCGGGGTTATATTCTTATTTTTAGGTGGTTTGCTAGCTTCACAGTTTTGGGCATTACCGCTATCGATTTATTTATTAGCGTGGGTGTTTTTAGCCATGCTGCTACTGTTTGTACCACGGCATCATGTAACTGCTGTAAACAACGATCAGATGGCCGAGGACGATAGTAAAGCCATCATTAGTGGCTTATCTCTAAAAAATGTATATCTTATCTCAACCTTAGCGATGACCATATTTTTTACCTCAACCGTGTTACTGCCCATCACCATGCATGAATTGAGCTATAACGAATCACAAATTGGTCAACTACTGGCCTTTATCTCTTTGGTGGCAGTCGTTACCGCAGGCTTTATGCCAAAAATAATCAAATGGTTGAATGAACCCAAAGTATTGGCACTGGCATTTTTAGCATTTGCGTTGTCGTATATTTGCTTTACGCAAGCCAGTACTTTGCTACTAACATTAGGCGCGCTATTGATCGGTATTGGCTTTGGTTTTAGTATTCCGCTGTTGAACCATATGACCGTCGAGCTAAGTGCTGCGAAAGTACGTGGCCGCAACTTATCTTACTTTACGATGGCGGTGTTTTCGGGTCAGTTCTTCACATCATTTATGGAGTACATGCCGGGCGGCGCGCACAACGTGTTTATTATGTGCAGCGTGTTGAGCGTCATTATTAGCATGGTTTTATTTGTGAAAGGTCGTAAATTTGCTTGATAGATTGCTATAGTGGGATAGAGATAAAGTAGAAAAAGGGAAGGGGCTAATAATCCTTGGCCAACCCTCTTCAAACCGTCTGATTCTGTATTACCAACAGCATCAGACGGTTTTCGTTTTAATTAAGCCAGTTGCTTTTTAAGCGTTCGTAAACGACTTTTAAACTCTGAGCGGTCAACATAACAGCCTTTGAGACGACGCTCACCGACGTTTTCATCAAATGCGTTACGCCCATGCAGGACTCGGCGGTTATCAAAGACCACCATTTGACCCGCTGCTAATTTTAACTCAATCTTATAGCGACTGTCTTTTAGTCGAGCCATCAGCTCTCGATAAGCGAGATAGTAGTCGTACATAATATCACTTGGCAAATCAAAAACATCTGCAAGATGCGCGTTGTATTTGATTTCGACAATATTGCCAAAGTTGTCTAGATTGATGACGGGGTGGTGCTCACGGATATCATGGGCAGTGTCATGAAAACGAAAGGGGATAGCATACTCGGCAAGCAAGCGAAAATACTCAGGCTGCTCTTTTCGTAACCCTTCTAACACCTTTAATCCATCCACAAAAGTAGATTCGCCGCCTATGCTTTCATTACTCAAAAAATGCAAAAATTGATAGCCTGGAGGCAATTCCTGATTTGGCAAGTCGGTATGCAAAGGTAATGAGAGTGAGGTATAAGCCAAATTAATCGGTGATTTTTCTGATATCACATCAAAGGTCATACCGAAATTAGTCTGCCGCAGATAATCAACTCGCATGGCGGTCTGTACGCCAGCATCAGAGTCATCTGGCATATTATCAATGATAGTAAGCCCATATTTATCCAGCGCACTCATCCACTCATATAAAGCACTGTCACTGGTCATGATGCTCTGTTGGTCATACATCGGAATGTGGTCAATAAACGTGCCATCCCAGCTTTCATAAGGACTGCTATGGTCCTTGGCCAACGCGTTAGAATACCCAAACTCACGTAACCAGCTTTGTTCAAAGTGGCTGATATGCTCTTGTTCTGACCATTCAATCGTCAGCGTTGTCTCATCAAAAGAGACGGATAGCGGATGGATATCTTTTGAGATACTCAGCAAATCAAAGCTACGCTCGCCAGTTTGCGGATGAAAAGCCGATGGGCAGTTATCACGCAGCCAGATATAGTGATAGGTGCTCTCGATACCATCATTCCAGCGTATTTGAATGGCGCGGTCAATGAGTGCAACGGATTCTATTTGATAGTCATTTGCTACGGTGATGTCTAGAGATGGTGTTGCTTGAGGCGTTTCCATTGGAGCAGATCCTACATATACATGAAGTAAAAATATATTTTACGGTATATTGCTAATATCGGTTATTCAAACACTGAATTACGAATCACCTAATGGGCAATATCAATTAGCATGTGACAGAGCGAGTGATGTGGGTAATCTAATAGGAGGTAGCAGATAACTTGTATTGTGGCTCATTGACATGAGGGATATAGTTGAGTTCAAATAATTCCAATACAAGGAAACCGTGTGCAAGCTATTGTATGGCTTTGCGAACGCCATTTTTAGCCCATTTACCGTTTACTGTTCAGATTGAGGACACGCCCTAACTAAGGAAGAATAAATGAGCAATACAAACGACGTCTGGCTATCAGGCTTTAATATGACAACTTCTGTCAATTTTTATGATATTTATCCTGCCAATAGTAAAAAATATGACTTTCCTAAGTATTGGAAAGTATTTGAAAGTAGGGAAAAAACAGCTGATCCTAAGTTATTAGAAATAAAAAAAGTGTATAAAGAAAATAGGTTGGAGCTATCCAAAGCTAGCAGTGGTTTTTTTGAGACCGAGCACTTACCAGACAGCTTGTGGGTAGAGAGTAGTGATACCAAGCTACCGCCATCGTCTGAATATATCTTTTTTATGAGAAGTGGTGGCGTTGTGCTTACTCAAGCCTGTGCCCAGCTGCTACAGCAGTTTCGCTTAGGGGAAAGTACGATCACGCCAGTACAACTCTACAACCTTGAGACCCAGCAGCTGTGTAGTGACGAGACTTTTTATTTTCTTAATCTATGTGAAAGACGAGAATATCTTCAATACCCGCACCCTCAGGTGAACGAGTCATTTTCCTCTTATGCTAGTTCTAGCTTTGATGGTAAGCAAAGATACGCAACCAGTATACCTATCAAAGACAAACAACTACTAGTTAGTAAATCAGCACTAAACTGCGAGCTAGACCTATGGCATGACCCCTTGTTGATGAGTTATGTATTTGTGTCCGATGCACTGCATGATGCCTTGGTACAAGCGAATATGGACAGTCAATGGGAGATGGTGTCTTGTCAGCTGGTTTGATCTTCAATATTTAATACTTAAATCTTACTCATTTTAACGCTTAACTTTTGGAACATTACTATGGCAGACTCCGTCCCACAGCAAGCCCATCACATCATTCCGAAAATGTAGATAGCTTTGCAGTGCCTATTGATGACAGTAATGACTGCAAAGCTTTTAACTAACTTAAACTTTAACCCTGAGGAGATAACAAATGAGTAACGAACCAAAGGTATGGATTAGCATACTGGATTATGAACATGTCAATATCTATTCAATCGGCATGAATATTCCTAATGTTTATGACTACCCTGCCTATCAAGCAAGCAATTTAGAATATTTTGCTAATCAAAAGGATAAGGATGTTATAGCTAAAAATAAGGAGTTAGGGTCTTATGGCGCGAATATAGAAAGGCTTGTCCAAGCTTTTAAGAAGTTTCCCACTTCTCCAGATAGCTTATGGCTAGAAAATGATAGAGAAGAGTTGCCTAAGAAGTCAGATTATATATTTCGAGTCAAAGGCGGTGGGTTAGTGCTAAACGAAGCCTGTGCAAATGTTTTTAAGCAGTTTAACTTAGGGGAGTCAACGCTGACCCCGCTGAAGATTCATAAACTCTTTACCGATGAGCTGTGGCTGGACGATACTTTTTATTTTTTAAATTTATGTGAGCGTAGAGAGTATCTGATAAATCCACAGCTTGATGAAAGACTTGAATATCACTATAAGAACTATCCTACACCATTTTATAATACTTTCCATGATATAGAAGACAATATGTTAGCGGTAAGTCAATCCGTGACAGAGTGTGATGTGGATATATGGCATGACCCCTTATTTCAGAGTTCTTATTTTATGTCCGATGCGCTGCATGATGCCTTGGTACAAGCGAATATGGACAGTCAGTGGGAGATGGTGTCTTGTCAGCTGGTTTGATGCTCAATATTTTAGTTTCTAAACCCCACTAACTTTTCATTTTTAAAACACTAGAAAGGCTACTCATGAGCAATACAAACAACGTCTGGCTGGCAGGCTTTAAATTAACTTCAATTAATTTTTATGATATCTATCCTGCTAATAGTAAAAAATATGACTTTCCTAAGCATTGGAAAGTACTTCAACGTATAGAAAAAACAGCTGACCCTAAGTTATTAGAAATAAAAAAGGTGTTTAAAGAAGAAATGTTGGAGCTATCCAAAGCTAGTAGTGGTTTTTTTAAGACCAATCACTTACCAGACAGCTTGTGGGTAGAGAGTAGTGACACCAAGCTACCGCCATCGTCTGAATATATTTTCAAGGTAAGAAGTGGTGGTGTTGTGTTTACCCAAGCCTGTGCTCAGCTGCTACAGCAGTTTCGCTTAGGGGAAAGTACGCTCACGCCAGTGCAAATCTACGACCTTGAGACACAGCAGCTGTGTAGTGAGGAGACCTTTTATTTTCTTAATTTGTGCGAGCGACGAGAGTACCTTCGAGACTTGGAGTCAGATGGTATGTTGGTGTCTTTTATGACCGATGAAAAGGCTGTTCAGTATAGCGTTCGTGGTGACATCAAAAGTGGACAGTTACTAGTAGATCAGTCCGTACAGAACTGCGAGCTAGATCTATGGCACGACCCATTGTTGATGAGTTATGTATTTGTGTCCGATGCACTGCATGACGCCTTGGTACAAGCGAATATGGACAGTCAATGGGAGATGGTGTCTTGTCAGCTGGTTTAGATAAGATTACCCGCCAAACCTACTTTTACTGCGGCCAGTAAGCACGATATCAGTTATCTTAGCTGATATGCTTATCTCTAGTACTACTAAAAATAAGCTGTTTATTTTGAAGTATATTCAAGCATAATGAAAAAAATTGAGGCTTCGTTCGCGAAGCCTCAATTGGTATAAGCATTCTATTTATCTCAAAACTGCTCTAACCAGTATTGCGTAAGCCCGCTGCCAGTGCATTAATACTACGGATTAATGGGTCTTCAACTTGCAGATTATTCAGCTCGCTGCTGGCTATATTATCTGTGCTATCTGAGCCATCTGCTTGTCTAGCACGCTTTAACAGCTCGATTTGAATATAGTTAATCGGGTCTAGATAAGCGTCGCGCCATTGCAGGGATGAAGCAAGGTTTTGCTGATTGGATAATAAAGAGTATTGCTCAAGCAGAGAGTTCAATCCTGAATTGGTCAGCGTGTGTTCATCGGTGACCGCTGTCATGATTTTTTCGCGTAACGGCTCATCATCACATAGTTGGCTATAAGCCTCGGCAATATTCATATTGGCTTTGGTAAATGCCATTTCGATATTACTGATAAACACGCTAAAAAACGGCCAGTGCTTATTCATCTCTTTCATCAATGCTTCGTCTTTTTTGACGCTATCTAGCGCACTACCGACGCCATACCAAGCAGGTAGGGTAAAGCGTGCCAATGACCAGCCAAACACCCAAGGAATCGCTCGCAAGGTGGTCTTACTTGGTAGGCCTTTTTTACGATGGGCTGGACGTGAGCCAATATTCAATAAAGAGATTTCTTGTACAGGGGTGACCTCGGAGTAGAATTTATAAAACCCTTCGGTATGATCGGTCAGCTCGCGATAGCGTTGTTCACCCGCATCTGCTAAGCGTGCAAACAGCGCTTCATAATTTGGTAACTCAGTAGGTTGCACCACAAACCTTGAAGAGCAGGCTTTGAGTGTGCCCGTGATACCCATGGTGAGCTCAAATACAGCGGTATCAGTATTGGCATACTTAGCATATAGCACTTCGCCTTGTTCAGTCACTTTAATCTGACCATGTAGCGTGCCAGCGGGCTGTGCGGCGATGGCATTATGCGTTGATCCACCACCACGGCTCACAGATCCGCCGCGACCATGGAACAGTCGTGTTTTGATGCCATATTGCTCAGCGATATGGTTGATGGTTTGCTGTGCACTATAAAGCTGCCACGCCGAGGTAATGATGCCGCCATCTTTCGATGAATCTGAATAACCCAGCATGATCTCTTGCGTATTATCCGTATTCTGTAGCAGTCCACGATACAATGGGTTGTCTAACACGGCAGGCAAGATTTTATCGATGTTTTTAAGATCTTCGATGGTCTCAAACAATGGTGCGACAGGTAGGTCAGCAGACAATTGACCATCAGCATCAATCGTACATAAACCTGCAAACCGCATCAATAGCAACACTTCTAGTAGCTGACTGGCATTATTAGTCATGGAAATGACGTAACTGCCAAAGGTGTCTTGGCCAACCAGTTTGCGTAGGGTGGCGACTGAGTTCATCAGTGCCAATTGCTCGCGTGTTTTGTCTGCTAGGTTGTCAGTATAGATGAGCGGTGTGCCTGGTTTTTTCAGCAAGCGTGTCAACCAGTCACGGCGTTCTAGCTCACTGAGCGCTTGATAGTCTGGGAGGTTAGAGGCACTGGCAAAAATATCGGCAATGACTTCGCTATGGTATGACGACTCCTGACGGATATCGAGCGCTGCCAAATGAAAGCCACAGGTCTTGACCAGACGAATGACATCGAGCAATAAACCATCTGCATGTGCTGTGTCATGAGTATTCACGCTATGACGGATAATGCGTAAGTCTTCTAGTAACGCTTCTGGGTTGGCATACGCATCTCTTTCGGCCTCGATATCCGTACCTTTGCTTTGAATGCGGCGATTGGTGGCTTTGACTTTAGTCAGAATGATAGAGAGCAGTCGACGATAAGGCTCATTGCTGTAATCATCGAGATTGTAGTCAAATACCCGCTGATCGAGTTCGTCATAGCTTTTGATTTTGGCATACACTTCAGGCTCGACCGTCACGATCGTATCACTGTGAATGAGCTGGCGGCGTAGTTTTTTGAGCAATACTTGGTAGTGACGTAACACCGTATCCGCATGCATCAATACAGCACGCTCTGTGGTTTCAAACGTCACAAAAGGATTGCCATCTCTGTCGCCACCGATCCAAGAGCCAAAGCTGATAAATGCGGGTAGCGGATAGTCTGTCAGCTCTGGGTAGATATCGATGATGGCTTTTTTAATATTGCGATACACTTTAGGAATGGCATTAAACAAACTGGCATTAAAGTAGTGCAGTCCATTATTGATCTCATCATAGACCAGTGGCTTACGGGTACGCACTTCATCAGATGACCATAATAAGTCAATCGTTTGTGCGGTTTGGTCTTTAGCTTGCTCGTAGGCGACGCTGTTTTTATCCAGATTGTTTAGCGCATCGCTGTGTGTGAATAGGCTTTGTAACATGTTCATCGTCGTGCGGCGACGAGCTTCGGTAGGATGGGCAGTGAATACGGGTATGAACTTTAGCTGATCAATCAGCTCTTGCATTTGGGCAGGTTCGATATTGCGCTCACGGCACTCAAGTAGCGTACGACGGAACGAGCCTTCCCAGCTATGTTCTGACTGCATGCGTTGGGCATGGCGTTGCTCACGTAAGTAGTTCTCTTCACTTAGATTGGCAAGGAAAAAATAGATAGAAAAGCTACGGATGACATTTTTTAAGGTTTGATTGTCTAAAGAGGCAATGAAGTCGATGAGCTGCTGCTTGTTTTCCTCGTTAGGCTCGCGGCGTTGTTGAATAAAACCTTTGCGTAGAGTTTCAATCGTGTGAATTGTTTTTTCGCCAGTTTGGCGAGAAATCGCATCACCTAAAAATGATCCTAATAAGCTGATGCGCTCACGTAATACGTTATTATCTATAGTCATCATTAACCTTCTCATTAAATGGGTTGGCAATATATGAAAATCATGATTTTAATATATTGTTATTGACGGGTATTCATTGGCTGCTTTTATTATTTTGACTGTCCAAGCAATTTACCACATTAACCATAGCAAAACTAATGTGCTACTGGTATAAGTTTTTCTCGCGAAATGCATTTAGAATTTATCAAAGTTGTCAAATAACTCACATTAACTCTACGACAGTACTTCAAAATGAATTAACTGTCGTTTAATAAATTTGCTTTAAGATATGAAGTTGCGATCAAGGGTATTGCTCTTGAAGTAGCTGGCTAGTAGCCAATAATCTAGGGCGTATCATCATATAGATTGTGGGTCTTTATATCAGAAAGATAGATGACACACCCTAGCGTAGTGCTTTCAGTCTTACCTTTTTCAATGTTAACTATTTTTGATGGGTTTACCAAGATCTACGATGGCTTCCGCATCGATAGTAGTAGGGGACTTTGCTTGCTGACGTTTATCCCACCAAGCAAAGATATTTGCTAATACAGAGCCGGATACAGAATGCCAGATACAAGCAACGGCAGCAGCGATGGCTGATTCTGCATTACCAGGGAAAAACTTGGTACTTAGACCTGTGGCTAAACCTGCATTTTGTACACCAACCTCAATAGATATGGTGCGTTTTTTGGCTTTATTCATACCAAAGAGTGCGCCTGAGTAGTAGCCCAATACATAGCCGATGATATTGTGTACGGCAATGGCTAAAATGACGACCAATCCTGATTGTAAAAACTGACTGCCAAATACGGCCGCAACGCCACCGACGATAGCGGCAAAAGCCAAGACAGCAACGCCTGGCATAATGGCACGTACATCATTAAACCAGTGCTTGTTGTGAAATAAAATATTTAGCATAGAACCAATAGCGACTGGTAACAACGTCACTAGAAGCATAAAGCGGAACATGCCCCAGCCATCCATTTCGACTGATTGACCCACCAGATAGTTCAACCAAAGTGGCGTTACTAAAGGCGCAATGATGGTCGAGACAGTGGTCATACCTACTGAAAACGCCACATCACCTTTAGCCAGATAACTCATGATGTTCGAAGACACACCACCTGGACAAGTGCCGACTAAGACCAAACCTAGTGTCAAGCCGGGTGAGAGATCAAAAAGGCGAGCCACGCCAATGGCCAATATTGGCATCACGGTATATTGAATGATAGAACCAATAAAAATATCTAGTGGGCGCTTGGCCAATACTTTGTAATCTTCTTTGCCTAACGTCATACCCATTGCTAGCATGATGACACCCAGCACAATGACTTGGGTATCGCCTGTCACCCAAGAAAAAGTCGCAGGCTCTATAAATGTCACTGCCGCTGCCAAAATAATAACCAATGCTGTAAATCGACTCAATTGCTGACTTATCATCCCTAAAAACTGCATCTCTCACTCCTTCTAAGTCGAAAAATACTAAAGTATAAGTTTAAAACCGTTGTATTTCCAATAGGTTTGGGGTGTTTTTAGCCAACAATAAGTTGCTATTATGACAACTTTAAATATTTTCCATTTTTGATACAGAGGGGACTATTTGATCAAAATTACGGATAGCTGACCATATCGTTACCTTTCTTTAACTTCCACAATTTTAGATGCCGTTATAATTGCTTATAATTTAGTGTATGTAATCTAAATAACACTTCATTTATGAAGCATATGTATAAGGTGCTATGCAAATTAACGTTATTCTTTGCAGTAGAATTATTTCACAATAGCATCGTATAGTTAGTATACTAACAATTAATATGCTAACTAAATAATATCTAATATGCCTAATCAACCTTATCAGTTTCACTTTTTTTTGCATTGTGGTCATCTCATCGAAGAGCGTCTGCGTACCAAACTGACCCCTTTAGAAATTATGCCGCGTCAAGCACGCGTGTTAGATGCGCTCGGAAGAATGGGGCAAGCATCGCAAGTGCAGTTGGCTGACGAGTTTGGATTGTCTGCTGCAAGCATGAGCACGATGACAGCACGCTTATTGACAGCGGGTCTAATCGAAAGACGTGTCGATGAGCATGAGCTGCGCAGTAACGTCCTCAAGCTCTCCAAGCACGGGAAAGGTTTATTAACGCAGATTTATGAAGTATGGCGCGAATTAGATCAAGAAATATATGAGGCGATAGGGTCTGAAAACGCGACGCAACTTGCCAAAATTACTCATGAGCTACGCAATGCATTTGGCGGTTTTACACCAGGTGAGAATAGCTCGAATTCAGAAAAATAAGCGCCCACACAATTGAATTCAACACGCCCTAATATTTTTATAAGAGATTGTTCACCCATTCAGTCTAACCAGCTATCAGGAACCTTACGATGTCGACCTTTATTCAATCACCTGTTCGATCAAAAAGTATTATCAAACGCCTATCTTTACTGACGTTATTAACCACATCTTCTTACGCCTTTGCGCTCGATGTTAATTTTGTGGATAGCAAATGGGATGGTAAGACCGTTCCTGAAGGACAACAGTGCCAAAAATTTGATGGGGTCAATCCAGGCACACCCAAGCTGAGCGTGTCTGGTATTCCGGCAGGGTCAGACAGTGTGGTTTTGGTATATAGCGACCGCGATTCAAAAAAGATGAATAATGGCGGGCATGGCATTATGAATTATACCTTGCCAAAAGGCTCAACTGTGGTTCAGTTGCCGATTGTGGCTGGACACAGTTATGAGATGCCAAAAGGGTTTGAGATAATTGCAGAGCATCGCGGTGCTGGCTGGGACAAAGAAGGGGCGTATATGCCGCCTTGTTCTGGTGGTAGTGGCCATGAATATTACGTCACGGTTCAAACGTATAAAGGCAATACGGTCACTGCTGAAACCGTATTAGAGCTAGGTAAGTTTTAATCGGTAACGTGGTATTCGCTATAAAAAAAATTAATCAATTATTTATATAAAGAGGACACTATTCATGCAACTTTCTACTGCCAAATTTGGCTTAAGCTGCTTAGCGCTGACACTCGCATCAGGCGGACTGTTCGCTTGTAGTAGTGACATGTCGAACACTAGTGAAAGTACGTCTACCAGTGTATCTAGCAAAAATGCAGACAATGTAATGCCATCGGTACAACCGTCTTATTTTTTGAGTGATGGCTTGGTTGAGCCTATTAGTAAGGTGTCATGCTCATTGTCAGATGGTAGTACTGGTGAATGCTATAAAATCGTTACCGAAAACAAGCCGAGTGACGTTGGTATGGGGCCGTGGTGTCCGAGCAATATTGCAGATGATGCCTCAAAAGGTGGGATTTGGCTAGAAGGCGGCGAAGTCCATGATGTTGATGGCGAGTTCGTTAAAAACTTAGCAGAGTTCTATGGCGACAGTAATTGGAATATGTATAACAAAACCACTGGGAAGATTATAAAAACATCAACGCTTGAGGACTGTGTCGCTGCGGCCAACCCCAACGTCGGTGCAGAGTATCGTAACTATTGTGTGGAGTGCCTGCCAGAGTACGCCGCAGATTTGACCGATACTTTCTATATACCAGTGACGCCAAAAGCCTCAGAAAGTATCACTGAGTTCGGTGGCCCAGGCCCTCAGGCTAGAGGTCCATCGGTGCGCGGTATTGCTTTTAATGGTGTACGTTTTGATGCGCCAGCACCTGTCAGTAATATCTTAGGTGCTTATACGCTTGCGCCATTTGATGATGCTGGTGGGCATATCAACTCTCATGAAGGCTACCATTATCACGCTGCCACTGGTCTAACGACTAAGGTTGAACAAGAAGACGGTCATGCACCAATGATAGGTTATGCACTTGATGGTTATGGCATATACGCTAATACTGATGCAGAGGGTAATGAATATACCGATCTGGATGAAGCACGTGGTCATTATGATGATATGAGAGGGTATCACTATCACGTGGACAAAGCAGGAAATAACAACTTTATCAACGGACTGCGTGGTGTGTATGCTGAAGACTAGTTTGTCATCAACGACGGTTGCGTGCTTAGCTACATTTGGACTGAGTATCGTGAGCGTCAATGCGACTGCCCACAACCCCAATACCTCGACTTTTATACTGTCGAAAGCGGCTGATGGCAAATATTTGGTGCGTCTAGATGGTGCTTTGACTGGAGTAGAGGCGCAAATTAACGAAACGTACTCGACCGACGCGTATAAAACGGCGGAGGAGTTTCAGCAGTTAGCCAATGAGCACTTTGTTAAGTCATTGACTTTATCTATCAATGACCAGCCCATTAAAGTAGTAAACCCAAATGTACAGCTGGGCCACGGTACACAGTTCTCTGCCGAGGCGCAGGGTACTGGCGATACGGTCGAATCTATTGATTTGACCAATACGTTCTTTAAAGACTTGCATGGCAACCGAATGACGGTCGTATTGCTGTCTGACCAATTTCCAAAGACGCAATATACGCTTAGTGATAGCAATGAGCATCATTTAAGTTTACAGTTGGTTGACGGTCAGTGGCAACAAAATAACAGCGATGCACTGCCTATGACAGCTGATGGTGCTCAACCGCATACTCATGATGGAAGTGGTCAAGAGGTGGTACATCATCATGACGAAGACGGCCATGACGTAGATAATCATTCGCATGAATCTGCTGATGATCTAGCACTAGATAGTGTTTTAAATGATGATAAAATAAAATTAGCAAGCACGCCGACATTGGCTGCAGCAGACAAGAGCTTGTTTGGTTCTATCTATGTATTGGGTATTGGTGCTGTAATAGTATTGCTGATAGGTGCAAGGTGGTTTTTTAAGAAAAAACAGTAGGAGCATGGCGCGTGGTGTCAATCTAGACATCACGCCCAGAGCTTTTTCCAAACAATATAAACAGGTCAGCATATTTCAAGGCTATTTAATTGAACACTGTGTCTACGCATCTTTTGTCTACGACTCGTGCGCCATCGAAATCAACACGTCTTAGACATCTGGCTCTTGCATTATCCATATTTTATCTGCTCTATAACGTGACGACTTTGTATAGTGTTTCATTATATAAACTCTACCCATCGACAATTCATAATCTCGCCACGCCGTTCGATAGCGCAATACCTTTCATTCCAGCTATGATTGTTCCTTATAGCTGGTCGTTGATTTTATTTGTCGTCAGCTTTTTTTTAGTACGGACATCCACGCAATTATCCTTATTGAGCTATCGCGTAATCTTAGCGACCATCTTTGCCTGTTTGATCTTCTATTTTTATCCTGCTCGTTTTTCATTTAATCGGCTGATACCCGATGATTGGACGCAGTTCGGCTATCAGTTTTTACAGTTGGTGGACAAGCCATTTAATCAATTGCCATCATTGCATGTCAGTTATGCCATATTGCTTGGCGTGTCATTATGGGATATTGCAGGGTCTGAAAAATCATGGGTTTCAGGGGCTTATCGGTTATTGCTTACTGGCATATGTACATTGATTGCTCTTTCCACGGTGTTGACGTATCAACATCATTTGCTAGACATGCTAGGTGGGGCAGTATTGGCCATTTTGGTGCTTATGCTCTCGAATCAAATCCGTAATGCACTGGTAATCAAGTATTTGGCAGTGGGTAGTATCGGGTTTTTGTTAATAGCGATTGCAGGGTTTTGCTTTGCTAATATGAGTATGATAGCGTTTGAGTCTATAGAAACCTTAGCTATTATTATCGCTCTATATTGGTTAATAAGCTTTACAACGTTGGCTTATGCCTATCAACAGGCCAAACCAATGCGGGATGCACGTTGGTTTCAAAAGTCCTATAATGGACGACTCACCTTATATACTTGGATGAAGTTTGCGCCGATCATTATCATTTATAACGGTATGTCGTTTTTGGGACAGTGGTATTTTAAAGTTTTCTCAAAAGGTCAAAGACATCTGCTCACACCATATTCGATTAATAACAGGGGCAAGGTTGTTGCTTCAGCTCGATTGATGCGGAATGATATAAGTAGTCATTTAACGTATTGGCTGTTTGGCTGCGATTCACTAGAGCGGTCGCGCTCATTAGAAAAACTGCCGCCCTCGGTTCACTATCAGATTATCGTCATTGATTTAGCCGCTGAGATATCTAGCCACGCTGATCATCTCGAAGCAGCTGCTAAAAATATGACGAGTACGCCTGTCCATTATTTATATCTACCTCTACTAGACTTGCAGCCATTAAGTGATGTATTGCTCAAAGATTATATTGATCTATTTAAGCGAATTGACGCTTTGACGCAATCAGCTGAAACGCGAGCGATAACTGCTAATAATGACAGTCATATAGAGAATAGCCTCACCACGATTATCAATTTCCATTGCGTAATGGGGTTATCACGTAGCATCGGCGTGCAGGTTTTATATTTATTATATTGTGGTACGCTAACTGTCCATAACTATCAATCGTGGCTTGAGAAGCATTATCCGCATGCGCACCTGAAAGATGATTATCTACCCCAGTCATTGGTAGAAACGATGGCTAATTATAAATCTGTCACCTATTCAACAGCGCCTTAATAAATATCAATGTCAGTAGGTTTGCGTCTGCTAATTTTTCTTTGTTTGCTCTTTACCTATTATTTAATTCCTATTCAACTATGGAAATATCTATGAACGCTTCATTGCCTTACTTGTACTCTTTTCGTCGCTGTCCTTATGCCATGCGTGCTCGTCTCGGTCTATTATTTGCCGAGTTATCAGTAGAGCTACGAGAAATCACATTAAAGAATAAGCCAGAGCAAATGCTAGCGATTAGTCCAAAAGGTACGGTGCCAGTATTGCAGCTCTCAGATGGGTTAGTGATTGAAGAAAGCTCAGAGATAATGATGCGGGCGCTTGGGCAGCAAGACCCGCAAGGACTATTAGACGAAAAAGTGCTACATCAAGCCAATATGCTCATTGACAAAAACGACAATGAATTTAAGCATTGGCTAGATCGCTACAAATACGCTGACCGCCATCTCGAAATGACTCAGACCGAGTATCGACAACAGGGTGAAGTTTTTTTACAGTCATTAGAGTCATTGCTGGTGGAAAATACGTATCTGCTCGGAGATAAAGTGACTGTTGCTGATATTGGTATCATGCCTTTCGTTCGCCAGTTTGCCCATGTCGATCGTGATGTCTTTTATAGTTTGCCGTATCCGAAGCTGCAATTATGGCTACAGCATTGGCTGACGCATCCATTGTTTATACAAGCCATGACGAAGTTTCAGCCATGGCAAGAGGGAGATGAGATAGTGGTTTTTTCTTCTTAATATTAGGGTCTGTCATCAGTAGACCCGAAGCCGTGAATCTAATACAGTCGTATAATAAATAGGCATTAATAACAGCTATCTTCACTTAGCCATGTTTTCTATCTTGTTCGAACTTACTATCTTTGTGCTTTGTTTTGCTGTCATGATGCGCGTCTTTCTGCTTAGCTTTTTGTTTTGCTCGCAGCTCTGCATCATGCTTGGCTTTTTGTTTCGATTTCAGATCTGAGTGGTGCTTTGATTCTGCCTTGTGTTTAGCTTTGGCTTTAAGTTCTGTATGGTGCTTGGCTTTTTGCTTGGCCTCTATCGAATTTTTTTGTTTTTGGGTCAAATGATGCGTATCTGTTTGGGGCGCAGCGTTTGCTTGACCAATCGCAGCAAAGCAAGTAGACACAGCAATTAGTGAGCTGATGGCGATATTTTTCAAGTTAAATTTTTTCATGGTAAAGCCTTTTTAAGCTCATTATAAGCATTTATTAAGTGGTTAAAGAGGTATGAATATAAAGTTGCTCTATCGAACGACGACCACTTTCTTTGTTGGATGTTTTGCTTTCGCTACGACAACTTGCTTGGCCTTATGTTTTGCTTTAACAACTACCACTTTTTTCGCTTTAGGCTTGGCTTTTTTAACGACTACTACTTGTGTTGCTTTAGGTTTTTCTTTGACAACGATCACTTGTGGTGCGGCATTTGCTGTGCCGACCATTGCAAAGCAAGTAGACACAGCAATTAGTGAGCTGATGGCGATATTTTTCAAGTTAAGGTTTTTCATAGTAAGGTCCTTTTAAGCTCATTATAAGTATGAGTATTTATTGAGTGGTTAGAAATATAAATAGAACGTCGCTCTATCCAATAAGGAAATCATAACGGATTGCAGTGTTACGTACGTTTATGAAAGTTAAAGAAAGGTGACTTTTTCTAGCCAATACTCAACTATTCACACTAATGCACGTGAGTTGTGCGAGTGATAGGCACGTTAGCAATACTCTAGAGAGGATACTTACTCAAGACCCTCACTTTGTTTTCCCCTTTAAGGGTCTGATACATTCTGACAAGCTTGTTAGTTACTCTATTAAGAGACTAAATTATTAATGGATTGTGATACGAGTAGAGTAGGCGGTTATGACAGTAAGCAGTAAGCAGTAAGCAGTAAGCAGTAAGCTGGCGAATGATATGTTGCTTGGTGAGTATTGAGACCATCATTGAGAGATGAGTCAGACGGCATATGGGCAATAAGTAGAGGGGTTTTATAAAATTTAGAAGAGTTGCTAACTAATGGCACCTGTTTATTATGGAATAGTGTGACCATAGAAGATATTGATATCAAGCTGTTCGTTCGCCACTTTTCCTATGTGAATCGTGATGTCTTTTATAGCTTATCTTACCCAAAGCTACCACTATGGCTAAAATGCTAGTAGGAGCATGCATGGCTTATAACGAGCAAGCCATGACTAAGTTTTAGCCATGGCAAGAGGAGAGTGATGTGGTGGTTTTTCTTGATTAGTAAGGAGCTTCACTAATAGGTCCTTAAGTAGCTTGGAGTTTTTTTCTTCCAGCTATTTTATCGACACCAATTTTTTTTAGCACTAGGAAGAGTACAAAAGTAAATGGAAAGCCAACCAACCAAGAGTAGTCAAGAAATGCAAAGGATATAATGGCGCCACCAACGAGTGACATCATGCCAGCAGGACTAAACCCACCTTTATACTCATAGCTTTCATTATCATACAGTTTATCAAGGTCTAGTTTCATTTTTCTAACTATGAAATAGTCTGCAATCATGATCGCGGCTGCTGGACCAAGAAAACTCGAATATACATTTTGAAATTTAAAGAAATAGTCACTACTGAAAAGAAACCAAGGTGCTGATACGACGGATAGAATGGCGACCCAAATAATGCCACCTTTCCAAGAGGTTTTCATAATATCCTGAAAGGCTAAGGCTGGTGGTAGGATGTTTAACGTAAGATTCGATGTGATTTGAGCTAGGATAATAAAAATCAGTAACACAATACCGAAGGCTGGATTGGGAGATAGTTCGACTAAACCAGCAATAGGATCTTTACTTCCTGTTGCGAGACCTATGAATATACCAGACACTATCATGAACATCCAAGGTGGAAGCACCCCAACGAAGTTAGCGATAGCACTGGTTTTGAGAATCGATTGACCTTCAGGATTTACTTGTCGCGTGAGATCTGATGCATTCAAAATCACAGTGGTCCAGTTCGCAAATGCTGCCATCATTCCTGCAACCCATGGCAGTCCCCACGAGCCTTCAATTGCTGAGGCGGCTGCGAAGTCGATGTCACCAGTTGAGAAAACCACATAAAAGAAGTACAGCAGCATGGCGAAAATGATGAACGACATGGCACCATTAAATTTTGATATGGTTTCAATGCCACGATATGCAAGTAAGCTTTGTAATATGATTAAAAGAAAGAAATAAACCCATATATTTGAAAACCCGAACAGAGTGTTTGTGACTTGCTCTAATGCGAGTGCACCTATCCACGTTCCTATACCGTTCCAAGCGATTGCGGGTATACACCGTAAAATTGCAACTATCTTGGTACCTTTGTTTCCAAAGCTGCTTCTACCCTGAACGATAAAAGGAATACCATAGCGCATACCTGCATGACCTTGAAACGTCATCAACAGTGCAACTCCAATAGCCGCTACAATACCTGCCACAAGTGCCTGTATGAAGTTTAAACCTCCAATAGGGTATAAAAGGTACTGACCAATAACCATGATTTGTACAATAATCCCCGATGACCAGAAAACAAGAGCATAATTCATTTTAGTCATAGGTCTACTATTAGGAGGAATGGGATTAATACCATCTAGCGAGTTTGTATTTGGTGTAGATTGATGCTGACTCATATATAGTTCCTTCTTATGTCGGGTGCTATCGGTAGAAAAGTACTACTGAGTAAATTACCCATAGCCATTAGCTGTACTAGTAGGATGTTTTACTGAAGGGCTGGGACTACGTGTTTGTGCTTGTCTGTAATCACTTCAAAAGTAAATGTGCTTCGTAGTTTCTGAGTAAGTAATGTCATTGAACTCATCTCCTGAAATTTGTTAAAAATTCTAAAGTATTTATTTAGAGCTCAGTAAAGCCTCAATTTTTGGGAAACCATTCAGTGATACACTAAATGGTGCCGATTCAGATAGGATTTGCATGCCAGCCCATGTACCGGTTGATATGATGGTTCCGGATTCTAGGGGTTGCTCATATAAGGTTTGACTAAGATTGGCAAGCCAAGGAAGCGATTGAAGCGGATGGCCTTGTGGATGTGTCAGGATTTTTTCGTTGATGAGTTGCTGCCCTAAGTGAATGATGGGCGTTATATGCGAGAACTCATTAGGCCATCCTGTGATAGGCAAGCCAAAAAGTACAATATTACGATTCATTTGATGGTCGGCGAGTCGAAATAAATCTGGTAGAAACTGCCATTGCTCTGCACGTTCATCACAGATTTCTAGCGCTAAATACGTTTCACCAATCGCTGAAATAGCATCGTCTAAGCTATCGCCTGCCTTCAGAGTTCTCTTAAGCTTTACTGCCAATTCAAACTCTAGCCCAGTAAAAGTGCAGGCTTCATCTATATGGAGAGCTAACGGTTCATTCTTGGTATGGTGTTTTAACATTGATAGATCCAATGCTGCTGCTGTCGGATTTCCCAGTAGGCCGCCTAATTTCCACAGTTTAGGGCCTTGACTATCGAACCAGCCAAGTTTTTGGGAAACAGTTTTTTGTACTTGGTATGCTTCGAAATCACTTTCAGGTGTAAGCTCAATTGCAGATGTTAGAGTAAGCGGAATATTTAGGCTTCTTGATTTGATTAATTGCTCAATGAGTTTGTGGTTATTTTTCATGAGGGTTGCACTCGTTTAAAGGGAGTGGAGTGCACTTTGGGACGAGCAGGTTCTGGTTTTTCACAACGTAGAAAGCGACCATTTCCTGGTGTTCCAAGGAATTCACCGTTTTGCCACACTACTTTTCCTCGACTTAACGTTATAGCAGGCCAAGCATCGACTTCAATCCCTTCATACGGCGTATAGTCCACGGCATGATGTAATTTACTATTAGTAATGGTTTGAGACTTTTTGCAATCCCAGATAACTAAATCTGCATCGGAGCCGATAGCAATCGAACCTTTGCGTGGATAGAGCCCATACATTTTTGCCACGTTGGTCGATGTTATAGAGACAAACTGTTCAATACTAATTTTGCCTGTCATGACACCATATGAAAACAACAGTGGTAGCCGTGTCTCTACACCCGGAATGCCATTAGCGACTTTATTAAAAGCTGGTTTGTCTCCGTGAGCGCTCTTGCCTTTTGGGTCTGCATAACTAAAGGGCGCGTGATCTGATGAGAAAATTGAGAAAGTATCTGCTTGTAAGCCTTCCCATATATAACGCTGATTTTCTGGATCTCTTGGAGGAGGGCTACAAATACATTTGGTTGCCTCGTAATCATCTTCACCGCCAAGATCATCTGTAGAGAGAAACAAATACTGTGGACAAGTTTCAGCGTATATTTTCAGCCCCTTGTTTTGTGCCCATCTAATCTGCTCCATTGCTTCTCTACCTGATACATGTACTATCAACATAGGTACATCAACAAGCTCCGCAAACGTAATTGCTCTATGTGTAGCCTCTCGTTCAACAAGCATCGGACGTGACTCAGCGTGATATTTCGGAGCGGTATGACCAGCTTCTAATAAACGTTCAGTAAGCCAAGCAATACAGTCAGAGTTTTCTGCATGAACCATCACTAGTGCGCCATTATCTCGCGCCGCTGCTAATGTATTTATGATGTCTCGGTCAGATAGTTTCATATCTTCATAAGTCATATAGATTTTAAAAGAGGTATAGCCTTCTTTGGTTAGCGTAGGTAACTCTTCTTTAAGTACTTTCTCGTTAACATCAGTGAGAATCATGTGAAAGGCGTAATCGATGCATGAGTTATTACCAACGATACGATGATAATTATTAACGGCATCTCTTAGCGTTTGTCCACGTTGTTGTACTGCAAAAGGAATGACGGTGGTGGTACCACCACAAGCAGCTGAGCGGGGACCTGAAAGGAAATTATCCGCCATCTCGATACCGTTTTTACTTGGTTCTGCGAAATGACAATGGCCGTCAATACCACCTGGTGTAACCCAAGCGCCTTTGGCATCTATTTCTTCTAGAGATTCTTTTAAGTGATTGCCAAGCGCAGTAATAATGCCGTCTTGTATACCTATGTCAGCTGTGAAAGTATCTGCTGCTGTCGCACAGCGGGCATTACGAATGATTAAATCGAAGGGAGTATTCATTTTGCCTCCTGAGGAAAGAGGCTGCAGGTACCACTACAGGTTGGTATAAAACGTGTATTTTTGAGCATGACTTTAGCTATTGTAGAGCTCATACCAATAGGAGATGAAATATTAAGATATTTCAGATTTAGATTATTTAAGATGCTATGTGTGATTTTAGATCTGGCTAAATCAGCTAGTAATGCTTCGATTCGGTCTGCAATTCTGGTGATGGGTGTTTCTACTGATTTTTTGAGGGTAGGCTTCAACGAAGGGGACAGTACACCAAGCAAAAATTGGTCAGTGAGATAAATAAGTTCCATCTGTGAGCTCCTGAATATATCTTAGCGATATATATCCATCGCTAAAAATTGTAAAATTATCGCATGCAAAAATGCATGCAATCTTGTATACAATATTCAGAAGCATTAAATGTGCCAATTAAAATTTAAAAAACAAAATATAAGCCTAGTTGAGCGCTCAGTTATCCAAGTATGTTCTCCCATTTAAACTCTTTGGAGCTATTAGACTTATCTAAGTTTAGAGCTTTTTCAATATGTCCTAAGTGATGTTGCATCAATGAAATAGCCTTATTTTTATCTCCTGATTCAATAGCAGAAACGATGTGTTGATGCTCATCTTCAGGGCAGGCAGGCGTATTGGGGACATCATATAAAGCTATTATTAGACAAGTCAAAGGGCATAGTTCAGCCATTGTTTTTTCTATATAACGGTTGCCACACATAGCAGCCAACAACATATGGAACTCTCCAGATAGACGAATAATAGCGCGCCGATCTGAGCATTCACGTGCTTGTTTTTCAGTGGCAAGATGTTCATGCAGTAACTTGATATCGTTATCTTTTATGTTAGCTATTACCCCTCGAATTATTTCTGGCTCAAGCAAATTACGAAGCGCAAATACTTGTTTGGCTTCGGTAATAGATGGACTATTGACAAAAAAACCACGGTTGGGTAGCTGCTGAACGAGTCCGCTTTCTGCTAGCATCATCAACGCTTGATTTGTTTTAGTTCTGGAAACATTGAATGCTTCAGCCATACGTGATTCTGATAGCTTACTGCCTGGAACAAGTCGTTGCTCCATAATGGCGTTGGTTATAGACTCAGCAATTGCTTCAGCTTGGGGGTTCGCTGACTTTAATAGTTCCATGTTATGTTCTCATACTCAATTGAAGACAACTGCCAAATAATTAGCAAATTTAATTATAACATTCGAGACTATCATCAGATTAAAGAATCAATATACATATATTTTGACCAAGATTGGTGCAAATTTTTAAATTAAGTGTATTTTTTTAGAGCAATACCGCACTAATATAGAGCGACTTTGATTATTTATTTTAAGTTATTTCTGACTTGTAGGCTGTATTAGAAAATATCAGATGAGGTGGGGTACTATAGTGAGAGGTCTTCATATCAATTCTAAAGCTTTCCCTCAAATTAAGCCCTCAATAGCTCAACACTGACTTGAAAGTAATAATCATCTTTAATAGTCACGCTGACATTACCTTTATGAGCTTGTGCAATCGTTTGGACGATTGATAACCCTAAGCCCGCTCCTGTGTGCTTGTTGTCTGTTTTATGATGACGATAAAAACGCTCAGATAATTTATCTGCCTCTAGCGGGGTCATTGGCTCATCTAAACGATTGGTCATCACGATTTTTAGAGAAGATTGCTTCAATGCAGGTGATGATACCTTTTGCAGAACATTCCTAGTTGTATGCGTCATCGTCGAATCTCCAGTCGAAAAGGCTTCAATAGTGATGCTACTATCACTCGCTGCATAATAAGTGGCATTTGATATCAAATTGGCAAATAATCTCTGCAATAAACTCTCATCTCCCAATACGGCTTGGAAGTTACCTGTCTTTTGAAAGGTAATGTTACGCTCTTCCGCTACCAGCTCATAATAAGAGATAAGGTTGGTCATCATTGACTCGGTATCGATACGATTGAGCTGTGAATCAGACAGCCCTTTTTGGGTTTTTGCGAGTAGTAGCATGTTGTTGATTAGCGCAGATAGTTGCTCGAGGGTGTCATGTTGATGATGCAGTTGTTCGACATATTCATTACAGCTTCTATTTTTGCTGAGCATCACTTGAGTTTGGGTGCTAAGCGTGGCAAGCGGAGTACGCAGCTCATGCGCGATATTATCCGAAAAGCGAGACAGCGATTCAAAATTGCTTTCAAGGGTTGCCATCATGAGATTGTAAGATTCAGTCAGTGGTCGTAGCTCTCGAGGCATATCAGTAACGATGACCCTTTCATCCAAGCGCTCAGGATTAATGCCTTTCATTTTTTGGACGATGGTAGATAACGGTGCAAAACCCCAGTAGACACTCATGGCGGCCACTGATATCAGTAGCAGTGTGATTATCCCTAAAATAATACTTAACTGACGATTGAAGTGTAATAGGTATTGCTGATGGACATCGATAGGTAAGGCAATCAGTGCCAATGTTTGGTTGTTTTGAATAATAATGGCATGGTAGTTTTTACCGTTCATTGCCAATGAAAACTGTTGCTCATGGTAGGTGTCCCATAATGGCAATACTTGAAAGTCTTCGGGTAAAAAGGCTGAAAATCCGCTAGGGGCGCTCGATAGTAGTTTTCCATTTTTATCAAAAATAAGGGTTTTTATATCGTAATCAAGCCATGAAGTATGCAGGTGGTCCGCATCAGCAGGTGAAGATAATGTCAAAGCATTAGATAGAGTCGTTTGTTCATCAGTGCTATTGACACGTTTGCGCAGGTTGAAGGCGGCATGAGACAGCATTTCAGTATCCATTTGATCGAAATGGTTACTGACAGAGCGCTGAACCCAGATATAGATGATGGCTTGAGAGATAACGACAAATATCGTTAGTAAGAAAATAGTACGCCATAACAAAGGCAAGCGCCGATTGTGGATATTACTCTTCATTGTGTGCGTACTCAGCGTTGTCATTGCTATCGTCGGGTACATCTAACTTATAACCCATACCTCGTACGGTATGAATCAGTTTTATATCAAAGTCATCATCGATTTTTAGACGCAAACGACGAATGGCAACATCAATGACGTTGGTGTCACTATCAAAGTTCATATCCCAGACTTGAGAGGCAATGACAGAGCGCGGTAATACCTCGCCATGGTGCTCTAAAAATAACTGCAGTAGAGAGAACTCTTTAGCAGTAAGTTTTATGGTGGTGTGACCTCTATTGACTGTGCGCTTGGAGAGATCCATCTTTAAGTCTGCGATTTGCATGATGCTGCTTTTATAATCTGCTTGATTAGCACGGCGTAGCAAACTCTTGATTCTTACAATCAATTCAGCAAAAGCAAAAGGCTTGGTCAGATAGTCATCACCACCAATCTCAATACCTTTGATTCTGTCGCTCAGATCATCTTTTGCTGTCAAAAATAGCACAGGCGTATAGTTTCCAGCCGCTCTATAATTGCGGATTAACTCAAAGCCGCTAATGTCTGGCAACATGACATCCATGACTACCACGCTGAAATCATCCGTCATCAACGCATGATGACCATCTAAACCAGTCATATAGTGGTCTACAATAAAACCTGCTTCGGTTAATCCTTTTTTAATATATTCACCGAGTTTTATTTCATCTTCAACCAGTAGTACTTTCATATTTTCTCTATTTAGTATGATGTGCGTATTTATCACAACTGAAGTGCATGGGCATGAATAGGGTAGATGCCATTAATGCTATCAGGTGTTTAGGATTCAAGTTATATTAGTTTTTGATACGTCAATTCTGTGTGGCAGTATATGTTTGATAGAAATCATACAGCTGACATAATCATAGGGTTTCAACGTCATATTAAAGGAAACGGTCGCGCATTAGAATCCAAAGGCACCAACATGACAAAATTGTCATGTTGGTGTCATCTATCAGTCAGAATCAACCGTGTATGCTCCATGCTGATTTAATGGACTGTAATACCAGTCCTATCACTTTTATTAGCATCGAATCAAACCAATAGAACTCCCTGATGTGGTCATTCAAATCAATGGCGGCTTGATTGGTGCATATTGAAACACAAGCATATCTCAATATTAAATTAATCTTGGTACGAAACAAATTAGAGGCGGTCTTATGAGACACGAGAGTAGTACTTATACATATAGGCATCGCAAGATATCGAGTCATATTTTATTAGTGGCGCTGACATCGTTACTCTTTGCTTGTAGCCAACCAAGTACGGATGCACAGAATATACAAAGTATATCAAACGATAAATCTGCCACTACTGACTCGCAAGCAGTACAGACAAGCGCTGCTGAGATAGAGCCAGTCATGACTCCTGTAACCGACTCGTCTACATCACTTAAAAATGTTTCAGCCACTGTCTACAAAACGCCAGATTGCGGCTGTTGTGAGGACTGGATAGAACACATAGAAAGTCATGGTTTGGATGCAAGTGTTCAACACCCTGAAGACTTGTCTTTATTTAAAGATCGTTATGATGTTCCGCAGCAGATGCGTACTTGTCATACCGCTGTTACCGCAGATGGCTACGTCTTTGAAGGTCATGTGCCTGCAAAATATATGGCGCAGTTCTTAGCGAGCCCGCCCGCCCAAGCCATTGGTCTTGCTGTACCAGGTATGCCAGTGGGCAGTCCTGGTATGGAGCAACAAGATAAATTTATGCCGTACCAAGTAATGCAGATGAATAAAGATGGCACAACAGAAGTATATGTTGATATTACGTCTGCTCAGCAGCAACTATAGCCCTGTATGGTGTGATCATTATCAATTATTAATATCGAGCACCTTATACCTATTATTATTAACAAAACAACCTATTGAAAATGAAATGCTTTAACATCATTTTTGATATCAGTACTATAAATTTAGAACCATGGAGAAATATAATGATGAACGATACCGCTATGAATGGATCAATGATGAACGGAACCATGATGCAAGGTATGGGCATGGGTGGCATGATGATGTGTATGCTATTTGCACTATTGCTATTTGCAGTACTCATATTAGCTGGCATCGCACTGATAAAACACTTGCGTAAGCCAGCAGCAATTGCATAATAAACGACCGTATCTGGCAGCAGGGGATAGAGATAATGTGTCTGTCCCAAGTTGCCAGAGATTGTTTTAAGCTGATGGTTCTCGACGGAGAGTTTGATTCAGTGTGATATACCATCAATAGAGATGAACAATCTAATAGGGCTGGCAATTTAATAAAATTGCCAGCCCTAATGGTATGGTGATGACGTCATTTAATGTATTTTCTAATGCTTTGCTATCAGATGTTTATTAAAAGATTGCCAGTTATAGTCAATCCTCTATAAATTGGGTACGGTGTCAGTCTCGCTTAGCCTACTACTTGTAGTGCTTTCACTCGGCTTCCTTGTATCCAAATTATATTGAACTGACTATAGTAAAAAGGTTATTCAGGGTTGTCATTAATGAACGTAACCAAAAGCTCGCCCAATGTTTCGCCCTGATCTTCTTGAAGAAAATGCCCACCATTGGTAATAATCGTATGGTTTTGACCTTTGGTCCCCGGAATAAGCTTTTGCATTATCTTATCGCCACCGTTAGTGACCGGATCTGAATCGCTGAATAAGGTGATGAACGGCTTTGTCCATTTACTCAGTTCAACCCAAGCCGCACGGTTCTTGTCTGAGGCAGGATCATTCGGTGTCGTAGGTACGAGTACAGGGAACTGTCTGGCGCCTTCTTTATAAGACTCATCAGGAAACGGTGCATCATAAGCGTCGATTACCGCCTGTGATAGCTCTGTAGTAGTACCGCTCTTGATAGCACCGCCAACATTGAATAGTGGCGTTTCTTGTGAGAATTTTTGCCATTTGCGAAAGCCTTCCCCTGGATCATGATCGCCTGTAGGGAGCATGGTATTACCAGCGGCTACCCGAGTAAATTTATCTGGGTGTGCGGCTACAAGACGAAGTCCGATCAGACCACCCCAATCTTGACAAAACAGGGTAATGTCCTTCAAATCTAATTGATCAAGTACCGATTGCATCCAGTCGACGTGACGCTGGTAGGTATAGTCTTCACGAGACGCAGGTTTGTCTGAACGTCCAAAACCAGGAAGGTCTGGGGCAATCACACGATGACCAGCGGCAGTTAATATTGGGATGACTTTGCGATATAGATAAGACCATGAAGGCTCTCCGTGTAACAATAATACTGGAGCGGCATCTTTTGGGCCTTCGTCGAGGTAATGCACACGTAGTTCACCCCCTTCGCTATCGTCGACCATTAAGTAGTTCGGCTCAAAGTCGTAATCAGATAGGTTCGCAAAACACGAATCAGGGGTTCTAAGTACTTTCATATATCATCCTTGTTATCGTTTAGGTCCATTAAATGTGACTTCAGGGTGGGGCTTTTGGTACGTGATGTAATAATTATATTTTATCTACTTCGACACTTCGACACTTCGACAGGTAGTCATCTTAATCAGCAGAGGTATCTACTATAATGAATGAGCAAGCTCGCCTTGTATATTTAAAAAATACTTCAAATAAAGACTATATCGCAGATACCTTTGTTCATGCAACACAGAGATTTCTGAAAAAGGTATGAGCGATATGTTGTACGGATAATGAAACATTCAAATTCAGTTAATACATGAATTGCTATATATAGGCTTTGTTATTTATGAACGAGCTTGGTGTAAGCTTTGCCTAATACCACGCCAAAGACGAGATGTAGCATTAAGGTTGCGATAGGTATCATAAAACCGCTTGGCATATCTAAGCCAAACATTGCTTTGCCCATTATTGGCATCACGGCAACCATCATCACAAGCCAACCTACAAAACCTATCCCGATACCGAGCCCGACGAAGTTTCTATGTAAATTATTACCAGATGCTGATGCAATGCCAATACCGTAGCCGATAGACCCAATCATAAAGTGAGCCACCAAAGCGATGGCTTTACTACCACCCATCTTGGATGCGATCATCGCGATGATATCGAAATCAGGCATTAGTCCCATCATGCTTTTGAACATGAGTAGTAAAGACATGACGATAGTAGCGATAAAGCCTGCAATTATTCCTGCTATATATTTATTCATGACCAATATCCCTTTTTTATGGTTTTATAGTTATTCTTTCTTTTTTGAGATAATTTGCTCAACCAGTGTGATAAGATCTGACGCTATAAAGTTAGGAGTTGGGACATTAGGCGCGGGTAACATAGCGTTGTAAGGGCGTGTGAGAAAGGCCCCTTGGCAGCCAACTGCTTGTGCGCCAATCGTATCCCAAAGATGAGAAGCTACTAGGCACATATCAGACATCTCCACCGATAGCTCGTTTGCCACCATTTGATAGGTCTCAGGTGCAGGCTTGAATTTCTCTACCGTCTCAACACTAAAAGACTGCTCAAAAAATTCACTCAATCCTGCTTTTTCAAGTGGTGTAGGGGAGGTGATACTCGCTGAATTGGTCAATGTCACGAGTCTAAACCCTGCTGCACGTAGTTTGGTCAATGCAGGCGCAGCGTCAGGATGAGCAGGCATATTACCCATGCGAGTTTTGAATTCTTGGATATCATCATCGGTGAGTGTGATTTGATGGATATCAGCTGTCATCTGTAATGCGCCAACACCGAGCTCACCGAAAGATGTATAAAGACCGGATAAGGTCATGACTTGCGAATACAGCACCAACTGAGCGAACCATTCTCTTAATATATTTTCGTTGTCGAACAGATGAGAAAATAAAGGTGTGAGGGTGTCGATATCTAGTAATGTCTCATTAACATCAAATACGATGATTGAGGGAGATAGGTTAGAGGGCATAAAAGCTCCTTTTAATATATAAGTATTTTAAATATATGTGCTTTGCAGTTATAAGTATTAGAGCAACAGCATCAGTAGCTATTACAGTAACTGGACTTAAGCAAGCATTCAAGTTAATTTGAGTAATCACTCAAATTTAATAATTAAGCTTAATCGAGATTTTTAAATAGCTCGCTTCGCTTAACTTGCTTATATTCTTTCGCTTAGAAGACTTGGTTATATATCACTGAAGGGCATTGCGAAAGTTTTGGAATTCTTCAGATTGATCAAGCAGACTGCTGCCAAGCGAGCGCAAATCATCGACTTGCTCAGGTTGCAAGTGAAAAGTCGTTGGCATTGCATCGAACTTTGCACGTTCGTTTTTATCTTTCACTTGATCAAAGGTTAATACTGAAAAATGCACCTCAACCTGAGGAGAGTCTGAGTCGCGCTGAGCATTCACATGCTCACCCCATTGCAAAAACTCTTTTTTAGCCGATGAGACAGTCTCGTTATTCAAAGTACCTAATGCGACCTCACTAGCAGCGGAAATGGTATCAAGAAAACTAGGATCTTTACTCTCTATTGACCACTCATGCTCTGAGTAGGTTTGTGCATTGGCAATGACGATTAGCACTTGTTTGACCTGACGCAATTTGTCAGGGCTAAATGCACCAGCCATATTCGGGACGTCGCCATATTGAGTCACAGGACTCATCATCGAGCCACGAACGCCTAGATTATCGGTGACACCGCCATCTACCAACCGAAGGACAGGCATGCGATCTGGCTGTGAATATCGGTCTAATGCACGGGCGATTGCATAACTGCGCGGTAGATGATCGTCTTGATTTAAAGCCTTATCCACCCAAGGTTGCTCTCGCTGTGCGCAGTCAGAAAAGTTACGTAGGGCTATGGGAGCAAAGATGCCAGGCACAGACGAAGAAGCCATCACTGCATTGGCCACGGGATAGCTCGATAAATCTGAACATAAAAAATCAAATTGCTGCTGAGTGAAGGAGAACGTCATGGCGTTATTTAGGTCACTGGCATTGAGGATGACATAAGGCAGTTTACCCCGACCCATATCCGCAAAGGTCTTTTGCTGAAACAGACCGCTGTCTAAGTTATCCGCTACCAGATCACCTCGATTGTATTCAGAACTGCTCATAGCGATTAGGCTTTTTGGGCGTAATGCAAGCTTGATCAGCCGAGACTGCCAGTCCTCATATAGAAACTCTGGCGCAAACCGCTTAAAGATATCATCACCAAACAAGCCGTAATAAGCAGCGGTGTAACTACCGCCTGATACTGAGGAGATGACATCTACCTCATCTAGCAGTCGACGCTCGACGCCATTGATAGTCACGGGTGTATCACGCAGTTTTTCGAGCACGCCGTAGCTAAGCGCCGCTGCCCGTGTGCCACCACCAGAAAAGGCGAGAACCACAAAGACATCATCTGAGTTTTGAGGTAAATTATTATCAAAGTCGTAACGAGTGGTGGTTTTATCCGCTATGGGTTCGTTCCAGACTCGTTGCGTACAACCTGTCAATAGGCTAGATATAAGGATAAGCATTAAGAGGAAAAGGTTGAAGCGTAATCGAGGCGCAGCTATGTAGTGTGATAGCCTTTGAAGTAGGCGTTCGTAGTAAGTAGATAGATATATACGCATGCAAACTACCTCAAAATATATATAGTCAAATCCACATAAATTCGCTACATCGTCACCCTCGCTAACCATATTAATGTATAGCTTGCACTCGGTTTTCTTGTATCGAAATTAATTGAACTCAACTATAGGTCAGGCCTCTTGTCTCTCAGTTATTTCAAAGCGGCTATCCGTGACACTTTTTATGAATTTCTAGAGAGAGCTTGACGCTTATTATATTGACCTTTCTTATAATAGATAGCTGATGCGTTCGGTTCGCAGTTGATAAGTACGATTGCTGAATATAAACAATAACGGTATAGCAATGGCCAGTCAAGATTAAATTGAGTGCCCATTCAATTTTGATAGCGGCGTGTTTAAGATCAATATCTCTAGAAGACTGGTATTTTCGTTTTAATATAGAAATGGTCTGCTCTAAAGAGCGCTAAACAATCATGCGGCAGCCTAACGTCTGATGATTGAGAATGACCATATATTAGCCGTCGTCAGCATACTTATTCGCTAGGATCAGAGCCAGGTGGAAAGTCATGGCGCAGCTGAGACACGTTGTCAGTTGTCACTATATCAGTATAGTTATTTAAATCGCTATGCACATATTGGGTAACCGCAGCTATCTGCTGATCATCCATCATGCTATGAAAAGAGGGCATACCGCGCAATCCGTTGATAACGATGCTAATGATGTAATATTTAGACTCCATTTTACTGTTGTTGGCCAATGGTGGGTAGTAACCCGCTCCCTGTGCACCTTCACCTTTGAGCATATGACAGCCCGCGCAGGATTCGTCATAAAGCTTCTTACCATCCGTAGCGAAAAACCCAGTTTTGCCTTGTGTACTGCCTTCAAATTTGGCTAGCCATTTTTGTAAGTTGGCATCGTTACTCATTTTTGGTATAGCACTGACGTCGACGATATCCATAGGCGGGCGTGTCAGCGCTTCTTTTGATAGATAGACGCCGCCCCAAGCCCCATTATTGCGGCTAGCTTGATCGTCAAACACCATGGGCGCTGTTTGCTGGCTGGCGATAGTAGCGGCGTTCTCGGTTCTATGCTGACTACAGCCTGACAACGTTATTAACGCTATCGATCCACCAACAACGAGGGTCATTATTGCCTTACCCGAGCTCAGCGGGCTAAATGGTTTGATTGGGTTTGATGTCACCATTTTTATGATTTTCCCTAATGTGTCTAGTATCATTGTTGTCATTCTTGCTTCAACGCCAGACTTGTTAACCAAAGACTTATGATTTAAAGACATGCTATCCAAGTTTCTTGGCCTTTTGATGTAAGCGCTTGGCTGCGTCTAGCCCTGATAGGATTGCGCCTTCTTGCCAAGCAGGGATATGAGAGCAATGCTCACCCGTTAATACAATACGGTGGTCAATACTGCAAAGCGACTCGTAATATTGCTGACGGCTCGACTCACTCCAAATACCATAGCAGCCGAGTGACCAAGGAATACGATGCCAAGCGACTGATGTACCTGCACGGAACTCTTTGGTGTATTGCGGATGAATCTGTTTGCCATAGGCGAGAGCCGCACTGATACGTTCTTTTGGCGTTAACGCATTGAATTTATAAGATGCCTCTCCAAAGCCATAAGCACCTAGTAACACGCCTGAACCTGAGGTGAATAAGTCTTGTGAAGGGTAGGAGATTTGGGTAATGGGCAGATCGGTATAAGTGATGCCGCCGTATATCCATTCATCTTCTTCCCAAAACCGACGCTTAAACTCAAGACCTACTTTGTAGGAGGAGTCATAAGGAACGGCAGCCATGGCTTGCTTCATTGGCTCTGAGACATTGATGTCAATTTGGGTCAATACTGACAGGGGAATATTACAAATACACCAATCAGCACGAATACTTTTAACACCACTTGTTAAGTTGCTGCTTTCAGAGTTGCTGCCTTTAGAGTTATTGGCATCGACATAGTCAACCGTGACCCCTGTTTCATCTTGATGAATCTTAGTCACCTTAGCATTGAACTGAATCATATCTCGGCATTCACGAGTGAAAGCATCACCGATCTTCCCCATACCACCAACAGGTTGGAACATGGCGGGTTGATGCACGTGAACCGTATAGTTGTTATAGAGATCAGACCACATGCCTGAACTGAGCAGCTTATCCATTGGAATGGGCGTAGAGGGTTTGGCATCGGGCATCAGCCCACCACCTGGATAGACGCTATAACCACGATGTTTCCCCGTTTCATGGCTTTTGACATAGCGGTAATCAGTATTGAGCACGCCCCAACCTTTGAGACCTTCTAACAGTTTTTCTTTGTCTTCTTTAGTCACCGTATCATCCAAGCTGCCTTTATTGACGGCTTTGGATAATAGCTCTGATACATAGCCACGAATATCGCTTTGCACGTCACCTAAGCGCTGCGGCGCACCATTGAAATGGTTGGTACGATGCAGATAAGCACGATCATTAGTTTGAATAAAGGGCTGTAATACCACATTGAACTTTTTGCAATAATGAAAGACCGCATAGTGATGCACGGGCAGTCGCCATGGCCCACCATTAAAGTAGTTGCCTTTTTCGAAGTCACAGGTAACTTCTTCGCCTCCTAATTCCGTGTATTTATCCCCACTGTTTAGCGTCCAACTGCGTCCGCCGCCGCGATTCTGGTACTCAAGGACGGTGACTTTATAGCCTGCTTTACGTAACTCATAAGCCGCAGTCAGTCCACCTAAGCCCGCACCAAGGATTACGATGCTGGCGCCAGCAGGGGCGCCTTTTAGATCTATTTCTTTTTGAAAGCTAGACTCTGAGGCAAAGCCCAATGTGGTCATTGCCTGATACATGGCCGTCGCGCCAGCCGTTTTACCAATCATCGAGAGCAGTTGTCTCCGTGTAGGGGAATGCAGCAAATCTTTCATTTAATTATCCTTGTGGTGCTCAATCTCTATATTAGTATAGTCAATCCTCTATAAAAGAGTGGCAGCGTTAACCTCGCTTGAAGTATTGCATATACATCTACACTCGGTTGCCTTGACTCTCTTTCAAACTGAATCAACTATATAAGAGGCAAACAGTCCGATTTATTTTTGGGGTTAGCCTTTCTCTTTTATCACTCGCTTAACCTTGTCGGCACTTACATCACTACTGGATAGACCGCCAAAGTTGATTCGCACATAATTGGCAATACTAGCAATCTGCGCGTGGCTTAAGTCTTTCTCAAAGCCTGGCATCTTGGGTGCAGTATTGAATGCACCTTTTGCCCCAAATGCAATCACGCCGATAAGTGCATCAGGTTTAGCGCGGCGGATGCTACTGAGACCGACGATAGCGGCATAGCGGGCATCAGGTTGAGCGTAACCATCGACACCGTGACAGCTGGCGCAATGAGTCAGATATAAAGATTTTGGTGAATCGCTATTTTCCATGCCTCTATTTTGACTGTTGATTTGACTACTGATTTGATGACTGCTTTGATTACTGCTTTGATGAGTAGTGACATGAGACTGGTCGGCTTTTGCCTTTGCCAAGTAATCCTTTTGCTCGAGTAAATCATAGGTGATAGAAGTGCTTTTTGGGCTAGGGAGTCGAGCGACATTGACTGGTATTAGGTAATCATCCGTCTTGATTGCTGGGACGACTTTTAGATAGTTAGCCATCGCACTCAAGTCTTCATCAGTGAGATAGCGTGTACTATGTGCTACCGCTTCGGCCATGGGGCCACCGGCATAAGCTTGCTTATCAAGCTTTCCAGTACGCAAATAAGTAACGATGTCACGTTCAGACCAGCGCCCAATACCCGTATCGTTGTCAGGTGTGATGTTAGGGGCAAACCACTTACCGAGCGGTGCTCCAGATAGATAGCGGTCTTTATCGAGACCTTGGGTAAGATTGCGCGGCGTATGACAAGTGCCGCAATGCTCTAGATTATTTACCAAATATTCACCGCGTTGCTGTACGGGAGTCAATCCTGAGCGATTTTCGGTAGAGGGTACATTGATGACATTCCATGCCAGCATTAAGCTGCGGATGTTTAATGGAAATGGCAGATGAGTAGTCTTTTCAGGAGGTTTATCAATGATAGGCACTGTCTGGAAATAAGCGAATAAAGCGCTAATGTCAGCGTCAGACATGCCGTGATAGGACGGATAGGGCATGGCGGGATAGATTTGATGCTTTGGCGCACGACCTTTTCGCAGGGCATTTTTAAAATCAGATTCGGTATAGTTGCCGATACCATACTGCGTAGAAGGCGTAATATTGGTTGAATAAATATTGCCAATAGGCGTCTCTATCGGTACGCCGCCGCTATAGTCTTCACGGTGGCAAGCCATACAATCTGCCGTACGTGCCACATAAGCCCCGCGATTGGCAAAATCACTATTAAGTGGACTAACATTCGGCAGACTAGTTCTAGCAGGCAGAGTCTCTCTTGGGAAACTGACAGTGTCTGCCATCGCCACCGTAGAGATTGAGCTGAGCCCTAGTGTTAGCATTAGCGTTATTGCTGAAGAAAACGACCATGCTGGCATGACTGTAGAAAGTGGCTTCGTAATGTCCTTATAATGCTGATCAATCATTCTTAGTCCCTTTTCATAAGATGTCCGCAAGTCACCGATAGTGTCTACCAAAATAAAGCAAAGTGATAAAAGTTCATATTTTAAAAACGCAATGTCGTAAAATTAAAACTGACTGCTACAGCCTAGCGGCTTCAACTTTAATGTTTAAGTTAAGGTTTTTAGTCAATCCAAACCAGCCAAATTTGTTTATATTCCATTTTGTTCGATCAATCGTCGCAGTGAAATCGCCACCGCAAACATCTTTTTTGAGGCTAGGGCTTAGATAACAATCAAACTTCGTGGCTGTTAGGCTAATAGGGTGTGTCTCACCATGTAGCGTCAGCTTGCCATCTACTCTTGTTACCTGTGGGCTTCTCTTATTTTGATCAAAATACCATTTCGTCGACTTAAATCGCGCTGAGGGGAACTTTTTTGCATCAAAAAAATCAGGCCCCGTTAGGTTGTTATTAAAAGATGGGTTGCCTGTATTGAGTGAGTCTATCGGTATAACTAATGAGATGTCACCTGTTCTTAGAATCGGGTCATATTGCAATTGACCTTTGATATCATAGAAGCCACCAGTAGTAGCAGAGGTTTTGAAGCGTTCAATGGCAAACCGTATATGAGTGCTGGCAGGATTGATAGCATAACTGGCGGCATGACTGTCATCTATAGTGCTGACAAGCAGTAATGGGATAATTGACAAGGAGTAGAGATGCAGGGGTTTTTGATCAATAAAAAAGAGGCGCATAGCTACATTCCTTTGCGAGCTATTGATATATAAAGCGTTTATCAACGAGCACTATCCATAGTTCTGCTTAACGATAAGGTGGTTATTGTTTATTATTTATACATTATTTTTCAAATGGTTAGTAGTGCTATTTTGGTAAATATATCATCATCAGTTCCATTTATACCCACAAGCTCATTTTAAGTATTAGATGTTTCAATATCAGGCAGGCTATTGTCGGCTTGTCTTTTATTACTATTGACGCTTTTGGCCTTTTTCGTTATCGAGTCTTTAAAGACAAAGGTGGCGAGCGCACAAGCAATGGTTAGTGATAGCAGCATCGAGACCAATGTATGACTAAAGAAATGGTCACCAAACAGCATTTTATACAGCCCCATCGTCCAGCCTAAGACCGTCACACTCTCAAATATTCTATAACGATATTTTTTTAGAGTGGGTAAAAATACCAAACCATATAAAGAAAATCCTGCGCTCGCATGTGCGGCTGGAAAGCATTTGGCTGGCGTGTCGGCGACTATGTTTTGCCAAATATTTAGATACGGCAAACTCCCACCAAAGAGCGTTAAATGGTTAGGGCAACTCACATGTGTTACCCCTTTTAATAGCGCGATAGAGGTAGGGACTACGATAAGAATCGTCAGGAGATAACTTATCTCACGCATGGATAAAGGGATAATGAATTTACGAAGCTTACTGCTATTGGTTTTAGAAATGCTGTTTGGATATTGTCTGTATTTCAAGATTAATACGGTAATCAAATAGAGTGCTAGGAGAATCAATGACGCTTTAGGTCCATCATAAAAGATGAAAGCATAGGGCTGTGCATCCTTTTGGATGAGCCATTGCCCATGGCTATAAAATAGCTCACTAATACGAATATCAAATTGGCTATGCTCAAAAGTTAAAGCTGTAATAATCGTTAAGCACAAGAGTTTAAGCCAAACCCAATCCGTTGAATTATCCTCTAGAATCATTTAAAACCTCAACTAGTCCTATAGTCAATTCTCTATAAAAGAGTTACCGCGTTAACCTCGCTTGAAGTATCACATATACATCTACACTCGGTTGCCTTGTCTCTCTTTTAAACTGAATAAACTATACATACATTATGGTAGTGATACTGCTCACCAAATACTGTTTAAGATAAAAAAGTCGATAATGCCATTAGCCATAAAACAAACAATAACAGTAATGCTAGAAACTGAGCAGCCGAACCGACGTCTTTGGCTATTTTGGCTAATGGATGTTGCTCAGTAGAAGTATGGTCGACACTCGCTTCGATACCAGTGTTGATAAGCTCAACGATTAAGGATAGGAAAGAGGCGAATACCAGCATCATTTTGATGCTGATAGCAAAAGGCATAAATATGATGAATATGATCAGCAATAGATTGAGCCAGAGAACTTGTCTGAATGCGGCTTCGAACTTATAAGCAGCACGGAAACCATCTATAGAATATCCTGTTGCGTTTAGGAGTCGGTTTAGACCTTTTTTACCCTTGGCATTACTTGCAAAGCTGCCAGTCATCACAAGAGTATTAGGGGTGCTCTTATTTTTAGAATAGGAATCTATCTGTTGATGGTCGATAGAACTGATTTTGACATTTCTTGTATTGATGCTCATATTGATGGCTCAATCGTTAGGGATATTTTGAGTGTATGGCAAGGAGTACGTAGTGCTTTCACTCACTCGCCTTTCTTATCTCTGAAAATATAGAGTAAGTGCAATCATTCCTATAATTATTGTTTTAATGATCCCAGTGTAGGAGGTCACTGGTTAGCACTTGAGTATCAGTATAAGCGGGGCACTGTTAAGAAAACGTTAAGATGAGAGACTTTTGCTTTTTTATATTTATGCGATGTACTTATGCAATTGTTGAGTGTAGATGTAACTGTAATACTTCAAGCGAGGTTAACGCGGTAACTCTTTTATAGAGGATTGACGATAGAGAATGCTATGTATAATAAATACTAAAGGTGCTACCGCCAGCCTGATTGGCTTGGTGCGTTAGTTGCCAGTCCATATGGGTCATGATGCGTTGCACGATGCTAAGCCCCAAACCGCTGCCTTCAACTTGGTAGCTAGACTGACCTTTCGACAATAACGTGGTATCCAGTTGTTGGTCATTGTTCTGTTGCTCTAGGCGCTCAAATCTTTCATATAGCAAAGGCATCATTACTTCAGGAATACCAAGCCCTGTATCCGTGACTGTGATTTTTTCGGCATCAATCGTAATGACTACCTCACCATCGTCAGTGTATTGGAACGCATTTTTTATTAGATTGCCCAATGCCATTTTTAGTAGCTCGGGTCGTACGTACGCGAAATATTCTTGTTCAGCCATTACGGTGCAAGTCACTGCCTTATTGCGTAGCAAATATCTTAAGCGGGCCACTTCATTTGAGGCAATATCATTGATGGAGGTTTGCGGTGTGTCTAGTTTTTCAGGCGCACGAGAGAGTAATAATAAGGCACTGATAATCTCAGAAGTTTCTTTAGCGGTATTGCTAATGCGGTTGGTAAATTCACTTAAGTGACTGTCATGTTCTAATTGTGAGGCCAGCACCTCTGATGCCCCCATGATAATAGTCAAAGGGGTGCGCAGCTCATGGCTGACATCGCCTGTAAACAACTGCTCACGCTTTAGATATTGCTCTAGTTTATGGTTTTTATCATCGATAGCGCGAGCCAAGACGCCAACTTCTGAAGGCATATGTGTCAGTTGGGATAGGTTTTGATGATCGGTTTCTACGGCTTTTTTTAAGTCTAATAGTGGTTTGGTGATTTGCCTAGAAGACAGCTGAGAGAATATCGCTGCGATTAATAAACTCAAAATGACAGCCGCTCTTAAGGCATTGGCAAAAATATCTTCTAAGCTTTCGAAGATTTCTAAAACCGGATAGTGCCTCATCACCATCTCAACCCCTTCTACGTAGGTCAAGATATAAGCTTGCTCACCCTGCTGATCGATAAAAAAATGAAGGTTGGCGTGAGTTTTGCCAGACTCATCGTTGATAGTGACTGACATTTCTTGCACTTTTTCATTCGCTAATGCTTGTAGATTGGCAGGTGCAACATCGTAGCGGTAAATTTTAATACCTGGGTCGGCAGTATAAATAGGCTGATCGCCGTACTTCTCTTGACTAAGATCAAGCTGCTGTAATAGACGAGCCTTGACCAACTCCTGTTCTATTCTGCTTTCCGCGTACAGAAAAATACTGACGAAAGTTGCGCAAAGCAATAAGGCAAATAAGAAGTAAGAGATTCGAAACTTATTAACGATGGAGTCGATACTAAACATGGTATTTACTTCGTAATGAAAGGCAAAAAGAAAAAGAAAGAAGCGGCCATAGAAATAGCTAAACATTCTTTATCACAAGGACAGGTTGTTAAAGCTAGCAGCGAATTTTATACTTTATCTGGATCAATGATTTGGTAACCCACACCAGGTATCGTGACTATCATGGCTTGTACAAAAGGTTTATCGACTTGTGCACGTACACCATGCATATGTGTGCGCAGGGCATCGCTACTAGGAATGTCCTCACCCCATACCTTTTCTTCTAGCTCGTTTTTACTGACGACTCGAGGAGAAGTGCTCATGAGCACATTTAGTATTTTAAAGCCTGTTGGCGTGAGTTTTAGCGACTTTCCTTCACGTGTAATAGTGTGCTCTTCTGTGTTTAACGACAGCTTGCCGACTTCTATACTATGCCGGAAGTGGTCATCTTGATGTCGACGTATAAGGGCTTTGATGCGTGACTCTAGTTCTACTAAAGAAAAGGGCTTAACCAGATAATCATCAGCACCACTATCGAATCCTGCGACTTTATCTGAAATAGTATCGCGCGCCGTCAACATAAGTACAGGGGTTTTATTATGTAGCTCATCTCTTAGCTTTTTACACAGTTTTGTACCGTCCATGCCCGGTAGCATTACATCTAATAGAATCACGTCATAACGATTATTAGCAGCAAGCGTTAAGCCGCTGATACCGTTATGAGCATTATCCAACTCAAAGCCTTTTGGCTCAAAAAAAGCATAAATATTGGCCACAATATCAGGATTATCTTCAATAATAAGTATTTTGTACATAGATGTCTCGTGCATAAATGCCAGTCGTGAATGGATTAAAACGCTAACTGGCCAGCTTAAAAAAGGTGGGTTCTGCTGCCACTTCATCGGTTATGATACCGAAGAAACTGAGTAAAGTGGGCGTAATGAAATCATGTGACACGGGCTGATCAGTTATACGAGCAAGACTATGGTTATCAATGCTGTTACTAGTAGGCGACCAGATGATGACTGGTACCTGCTTTTGGGTATCGGGTGCAATACTATAGGGTAGGCCATGCAAATAAATATTGTTTTCTCCTAAGCTCTCTCCATGATCACTGATATATACCATCACCACATCATAGTCTTGCTCATAATTTTTTAGCGTATCAATAACGTTATCTAAGAAGTAATCGGTATAACGAATGGCATTATCGTAACCATTGATAACAGATTGGTCATCGCACTTGGCTAGCTCATTGGTCATGCAGACAGGGTTAAACTCTTCAAACTCGCTAGGGTAACGCTGGTAATAAGCAGGACCATGATTGCCCATTTGATGCAGTAAAATAAGCGTATCTTTAGGTGTTTCGCTTGACTTAACAAGTTTGTCAAAACCATCGAGCATACCAATATCCCGGCATTCAACATCGCAATTAGGGTTAGTCTCAGCCGTTTTATAGTCTTCAAACGTGACGCGATTGGCCACACCTTTAGAGCTAGAGTTGTTGTCTCGCCAAATGACGTTGATACCTTGTTTATGTAGCGTGTCCAGTACGTTTTCATTATAGTTTGCATTCTTAGAATCATAGTTTTCTCTATTAGCATAACTAAACATACAAGGTACTGAGTAAGCGGTAGATGTCCCGCAAGAGGTGGCTTTTTTGAAACTATAAATGTCTGGCTGGCTAGCAAGTAATGGCATGGTATCGCGCTGATAACCATTGAGACTAATATGATCGGCACGGGCGGTTTCACCGACGACAAAGACCATCAGCTTAGGTTTTGCAGCATTAGTGCCCGTCGCAGTGACAGGTGCTAGGCGCTTGGCATCCGTCGCATGCAGTATCAACGTGTCAGGCCGACGTAGTTCATCAACGTAATCAGTGCCCAGTTTGATAACAGAATAGACAGGAGTGATGGGGTTGGCGTAACTACGGATTATTTTGTGTTGACGAAAAAAAATGGCATATTGATCGCCCAAGGGCAAAAGGCATGCGCCTATAAACGCAAGTGACAGTATCAAAGTCATAATGCGTTGTAAGACAGCACGACGTAAAGGGCTGCGTTTTATAGGCGTTTTGGCAATAATAAAAGCGGGTATGATGCCCAATAAAATAAGACGAATAAAAAAGCTTGGTGCCATCAGTCCTGCTACTTCGGCTTGGTCCGTCTCCATACTATTGATCAGCATATTGGTGTCAAATATCGTACCGTAAGCATCCGTAAAGTACCCGCATATTGCAGCTATCAATACCATCGCAATCAGAAATATCTTTGCAATTGGACGATAGCATAGCAACTGAAATAGTAGCCACATGAGTCCGAATAACAGACCTGCGAGGGATGTTATAAAAGCAATATGCGTTCGAAAAGGATAAATATTCAGCACTTGCTCAAAAAAGCCAATATTCGCCGTGGCGACTAAGTAGAGCGCAACGATTATAATCAAATAATGGAGATTAATCTCGCGATTAGACACTTTGCTTATTCTGCTTATATCGCTATTTTTAGTATAAGTTTTAGTGTCATTAGTGCTAATTAATTGAGGTGTTGACATAATCTGGCTTCTCAACAGCGTTATAGGGAATATGTTCCTCACCATAACAAGGGGCCTGTTAAGAAGACGTTAAGGTAGCTGGGTTAAAGAATCGTTCAATCGGATACTATGATTGATTAAGCTGTCGATCAAAGTTGCTCTTAAGAAATCGTTGACTCTTGATAGTATATCGAGATATCATGTTATATGAATATAGAAAACGTAATCTCCGCTCTTAATAACCCCATGCGCCGTCAAATCCTTGAATGGTTAAAAGACAGGTCAAACTTTCCAGCCTCATTACCAGAGCACGCGGATTTGGATGGTGTGTGTGTGGCATATATCCAAGAAAAAGCAGGATTGTCGCAATCAACCATCTCGAATTACATGGGGGTGTTAAAAAAGTCAGGACTGGTCATTGCTGAACGTCATGGGCAATGGACGTTTTATCAACGCGATGAGGCTAATATTAAAGCTTTTCTCAACGAGGTTGAGAAAGAACTACTAAAGCTTTGATACACTGTCTTCTCAATCTAAGATGGATTTTTAAAAGATAATATCGAGATATTTCGATATAACGATGGAGCGTCCCAATGAAACAAACAACAACCAAAATTAAGCCAACCAACCTAGCAGAAACATTAGGTAAGCCGCTTGAACTGCCCTGCGGGGTAGTGCTCAAAAATCGAATGGCAAAGGCAGCAATGTCAGACTCGCTAGGTGATGGGTGTGGTAATGCAACGGATGCTCAGTCACGTCTTTATGAGCGCTGGGCGCAAGGCGGCGTTGCATTGTCATTGATTGGCGAAGTACAAGGTACGCCTCATTATCCTGAAAAGCCTGGTAATTTAGTATTAAACCCAAATTCAGATATTGAGGCATTACAGGATTTGGTACGTCGCGGATCTATCAATGGTGCACATCTTTGGCCGCAGCTTGGACACGCTGGTGCATTGTCATATTTGCCTATTAGTAAACCCAAAGGCCCTTCTGCATTAGATCTGGCAGAATTACAATGCGAAGGGATGAGCATAGCAGACATCAAAGCATTACCCATTATGTATGCAAATGCTGCGCTTATTGCCAAAGAAGCAGGGTTCAGTGGCGTTCAAATACATGCAGGGCACGGTTTTCTGCTAAGTCAGTTTTTATCTCCGTTGTTCAATCGACGCACTGATGGATACGGCGGCTCTGTAGAAGGAAGATTCCGTGTCGTGCATGAGGTGATAGAAGCCGTTAGAGAGGCAGTGGGCGATGCATTCCCCATTGGTATTAAGATAAACTCAACCGATCAATTAGAAGGCGGCCTAACAGAGGCAGATGCTATGGAGATGATTGGTATCATCGATCAGACTTCTATCGATCTGATTGATATTAGCGGTGGTACTTATTTTCCAGGAGCGTCTGCAAGCTCAGACAGCAGCTCTGGTAATGGCCCTTACTTTATTGAGTTTGCTCAGCGTGCCAAGCAGATAACTAGTATTCCTATTATGGCAACGGGCGGTTTTAAGACGCGCCAGCAAGCCGTGGACGCTATTGCGAATGGTGCAGTCGATATGGTAAGCGTAGGCCGTGCGATGGCATTAAACCCCAGTCTTGCCAATGACTGGTTAAGTATGGAAGGTGGTGATGCAACATTCCCAAGATTCGCTACCAATCCTCCGGGCGGTGTGACGGCTTGGTATTCAATGCGGCTGACGGCACTTGCAGAAAACAAAGAAGATATGTTCGATTTAGATCTAGAATCTGCTATGAGTATTTATGATGCAAGAGATGAGGCTCGTTGTGATGATTGGCGTCAGACTTTCGGTCGTATCTAATACAAAACACCTTAATTTTAGGCTCTCTTATTTAGAGTAAGCCTTATTACTTTACAGCCAGTAGTTCTCTTGAACATACGCAACACAGAGATCATAAAAAGCTTGAGCGGGCGGAGAGATGGATTTATTAGCGAGTTTAAAAATTCCGATCTGTCGGTTCAAGGATGGATCAACTAAATCTATCCAAACCAAATCGGGTTCATTAGCAGGGAAAGCAAGCTTGGGCAGGGTAGTGATACCAAGATCATTACGCAATAAAGAAAATAGCGAGGTGATATTTTCTACCGTATATCGAGCTCTGCGGTTTAGCCCTGCCGCAGGTGTATTTTCCAGTAATCTACAAGTACCGTTATAAATAAATGGCTGCGACATAAGCTGCTGCCATGTTAGCCCTTGTGCCTGACTTAACTCGTTGTTCAGCTCATTGCTTTTAAGGCAGACTACTCCAATCGGGTCTGATATGAGTAGGGTGAAATCTATATTCGTTTGATCAATACTGGTGCAATTGCCCAATGCCAAATCTATCTCACCGGCCAACAATCGATTGGCCACACCAACAGAATTATCATCTATCAGTACAATCTCTATATCAGGATATTTCTTTGAGTATTCGACTAACACGCTAGGCAATAATTTGGTCACTAGCGACGGCACGCTTGCAATCTTGATTTTACCTTTATCACCAGATGCGGATGCTTTTAAGTCATCTTCTAGCGCTTGATAAAGGGTTAGGAATTGCTCAATTTTTGGTAAGCAGGTTTCACCGAAAGGCGTCAGTATCGCTTTGTTTCCTGTTTCAAACAAACGCTGTCCCAAGGTTTTTTCTAATTCTTTTATCGAGGCTGACAAAGCAGCTTGCGAACGGTTGGCGCGATCTGCCGCCGCACGAAACCCTCCTTCCTCTACGACGAATAAAAAATGACGCAATTGCTGTAGCTTCATATTCAGACCATCCAAGACTATTCTTCCATAATTTATCTTAAATGATAGATTAAATCTATCAAAATGCAAATTTAATTAGTTAGATTTATCGTTCTTAATTGAGTAGGATAAGTCATATAGACATTAGCAGTGGTTAAATAAATCTCAGATCTGCTGCAACCATTCATCAAAGGATATGACAATATGACGATTCACTCAAACAAACAGGCCATCAAAACCTCGCTTTATGCGTCTAAAGCGCCTTTGGAGTGGGCCATCACTAATAATGGAACCTTATACACCGCTCAAATTCCTATCGATGAAAATGGTGACGTGGTTGCAGGTGGTATTGAAGCGCAAACACGCCAAACGCTAGACAACCTCAAGCACACACTAGAATGTGCCAATGTTGGCATGGATTCGGTACTACAGGTACTCATCTACGTAACCGATCGAGCATATCTAAAAACGGTCAATCAAGTGTATGCCGAATACTTTGAAGCACCATATCCTAATCGTGCGGCACTGGTGATAGCAGGACTGGCACGAGAGGAGATGCTGGTTGAGCTGGTCGTATATGCCGCTGTGCCCTAAATTTTGAATGTACTCTAGTCAATAAATCAAATAGTTAATACGTTATCAAGGAAACTCTTATGTCAGCCCAAACGACTCAAAAGATATTGCAGCAAGACCCAACCAAATCACTTTACATCAATGGTGAATGGCAGGCAGGCGTGGACACACTTGCCAATATTAATCCATCTGATATCACTGAAACTATCGGTGAGTTCGCACAAGCGAGTAGCGATCAAGTCAAAGATGCCATCGCAGCAGCGCGTCAAGCCCAGCCAAAATGGGAGGCGACTCCTTTAGAAAAGAAGCAGTCTATCCTACAAGCGATCGGCGATGAGATGATTGCTCGCTGTGATGAGTTAGGTACGCTGTTGTCTCTTGAAGAAGGTAAGCCATTCGCAGAGGGTCGCGGTGAGATTTATCGTGCAGGTCAGTTCTTTCATTACTATGCGGCGGAAGTATTGCGTCAAATGGGTGATACGGCTGATTCAGTGCGTCCAGGTGTCAAGGTCGAAGTCACCCGCGAAGCAGTCGGTGTGGTCGCGATTATCTCACCTTGGAACTTCCCAACGGCCACCGCTGTGTGGAAAATCGCCCCAGCGCTAGCGTTTGGTAACAGCGTCATTTGGAAGCCTGCCAATTTAACACCTGCCAGCGCAGTGGCATTGGCTGAAATTATCCACCGTCAAGGCCTGCCAGAAGGTACGTTTAACTTGCTATTGGGTGGTGGTTCGTCAGTCGGTGATGCGCTCATCAATTCTACAGATATCGATGCGGTGAGCTTTACGGGTTCTGTCCCAACGGGTCGCAAAGTTGCGGCTGCTACTGCACCAAACTTTATTCGTTGTCAGCTTGAGATGGGCAGCAAAAACGCCTTGGTCATCGCTGATGATGCCGATTTGCAAGTTGCTATTGATGCAGCGGTCGCTGGTGCGTTCGGCGGTTCAGGGCAGAAATGTACGGCTTCTTCACGTCTCATCGTGATGGACGGTATCCACGATGCGTTTATGGATGGTGTGATTGCCAAAATGAAAACCTTAAAGGTTGGCCATGCGCTTGAAGACGGTATCTTTATGGGTCCTGTGGTTGATGATAAGCAGCTGGCATCCAATATGGACTGGATCGAAAAAGCCAAGCAGGCTGGTGCCAATTTAGCATTTGGCGGTGAGCGGTTAGAGATGCCACATGACGGCTACTATATGTCGCCGACGTTATTTACCGAGACGGATAACAGCTGGGATATCAATCAAGAAGAAGTGTTTGCACCGCTGGCGTGTGTCTTACGTGTCAAAAATCTAGAAGAAGCGATTGCGATGACTAATGACACACGTTTTGGTCTGACGGGCGGTATCATCACCCAAAGCTTACGCAGCAGTGCGATGTTCAAGGAGCAAGTACAAGCTGGCTGTGTCATGGTCAATCTAGCAACTGCAGGTACTGATTATCACGTGCCGTTTGGTGGTCGTAAACAGTCAAGCTTTGGCCCGCGTGAGCAAGGTCAATATGCCAAAGAGTTTTATACCATCGTCAAGACCGCTTATCAAAAAGCGTATTAGACACCTTTTTGACAAGCATGCTAGCCGCTATCGAAGCGACACAGTGTAAAAAAGCACTTAATAGCAAATGATAGCGGTCACTTATAAAAGTATTAAAAGGAATTGATATGTACCAAGATCATATCGTCATTGACGGATTACAGTATAGCCATTGGGATCGTGACTATTTTAAGATGCTTCAAGCCAGTGGTATCAATGCGGTACATGCCACCTTGGTCTATCACGAAGACGCTCGCCAAACCACGACCCGCTTTGCTGAATGGCATGCACGCTTTGAGCAAAACTCAGATCTTATCTTGCCTGTGTACTCAGTGGCTGATATTAAAACGGCAAAAGAGCAAGGCAAAGTTGGTATCTTTTTTGGCGCGCAAAACTGCTCACCAATCGACGATGAAATTGGTTTGATTAGCGTGATGCGTCGTTTAGGCCTATTGATTATGCAGCTGACTTACAACAACCAGAGCTTACTGGCGACGGGTTGTTATGAGCAGAATGACAGTGGCATCACCCGATTTGGTCAGCAAGCCATCGCTGAGATGAATCGTGTCGGTATGATTATCGATATGTCACACAGCGCTGAACGTTCAACATTAGAAGCGATAGAACTATCATCGCGTCCGATATGTATCAGCCATGCCAATCCAACGACGGCTCATGAGGCGCTGCGTAATAAATCGGATACGGTCATCAGTGCCTTGACTCAAGCAGGCGGGTTATTAGGGTTTAGTTTATACCCGTTTCATTTGCCAAATGGTAGTGCATGTACGCTTAATGACTTCTGCACCATGATTGCTAATTGCGCTGATAAATATGGCGTAGAGCATCTAGCGATTGGTAGTGATCTATGTCTCAATCAGCCACAAGCAGTGCTTGAGTGGATGCGTAATGGTCGCTGGTCAAAAGCGATGGATTATGGTGAAGGCGATGCCAATAATTCAGGTTGGCCAGATACCTTGCCATGGTTCGCTGGCAAAGACGGTATGGAAAACATCTATAACGGTCTGCTAAAACATGGTTTTAATGAAAGTGATGCTGGAAAAGTCATCGGTCAAAACTGGTTTGGTTTTTTAGAGCAAGGCTTAAAACCTTTGGCTTAACCAACTATTTTGAAAACTAAGTGTAGTAAATGGGCGATCGACATTGCTATAAAGCGACAGACGTTTTATAGCGCATAGCCATTTGAAGTAGGTAATTTTGAATTAGATCGTATGTATAGTGAGGTCGTCTGATTATACCCTCATTGCTACCACTCTGATCTAAAACGCAACGTTAGCATTAGTATATGGAGCCACATCATGGCCGATTTAAAGGGATTTAATCAAGATGAGCAAGGACGCTCAGCGCCTGTTAATCAAGGAGCAAATGACACCAAAGCCGCCGCTATTTCTACCGATACGTTAGGTCTCAAAAACCCCGCGTTTTGGTACAGTGGCGGATTCATTGTAGCCTTTGTTTTGATGGCTATTTTTGCAGAAGCACGCTTAGCAAAAATAGTCGAAGTGGGCTTCGCGTGGTCCGTCAAGATATTTGGACCTTTTTGGCAGATTTTGCTATTAGCGACCTTTGTTATTGCATTGGCCGTCGGTGCTGGCCGTACAGGTCGCGTGATATTGGGTAACTTACCCGTGCCTGAGATAGACAGTTTCAAATGGATGGCTATTCTTTTCTGCACACTATTGGCTGGGGGCGGGGTTTTTTGGGCTGCCGCTGAACCCATCGCGCATTTCGTGTCAGCACCTCCTTTATACGGTGAGTCAGCCGATCTACAGCAACGCGCTTTCAACGCATTGTCTCAATCATTTATGCATTGGGGGTTTTTGGCGTGGGCGATTGTAGGTAGTTTAACCGCGATTGTGATTATGCATCTGCATTATGACAAAGGCTTACCGTTGAAGCCTCGTACTCTCTTATATCCTATGTTTGGTGAGCGTGTACTCACTGGCCAAACGGGTGCAATCATCGATGCTTGCTGTATCGTGGCAGTGGCTGCCGGTACTATCGGTCCCATTGGTTTCTTGGGGTTGCAAACCAGCTATGCGCTGAATGAATTGTTCGGTATTCCCGATACGTTTACGACTCAGCTAATCATCATTGTCTTTGCCATCGTACTCTATACGTTGTCTGCGATCAGTGGTCTAACTCGTGGTATGCAGCTACTCAGCCGCTTTAACGTCATTTTGGCTTTTGTGCTGATGGTCTTTATTTTAATATTTGGACCGACCAATTTTATTGTCAACGGCTACATTCAGGGTGTGGGTACGATGATTGACAACTTCGTTCCAATGGCAACCTTTCGTGGTGATGAAGGTTGGCTGAGCTGGTGGACGGTGTTCTTCTGGGGTTGGTTTTTAGGCTATGGTCCGATGATGGCGATATTTATCGCTCGTATTTCACGCGGTCGTACTATCCGCCAACTGATTACCACCGTCTGTATTATTGCACCGCTTGTCACCTGCTTTTGGTTCACCGTCGTCGGGGGCTCTGGCTTAGCGTTTGAGATTGCCAATCCAGGAAGTGTCAGTAGCGCCTTTGAAGGCTTCAACTTACCCGGTGCATTATTAGCTGTCACGCAGCAATTACCCTTTCCTTTAATTACCTCGATATTGTTTCTGATTCTGACCACCGTCTTCATCGTTACGACGGGCGATTCGATGACCTATACCATCAGTGTCGTCATCAGTGGCGAACGCGAACCAAACGCCATGATTCGTACCTTTTGGGGCATCATGATGGGTGTAACGGCCATTGTTTTAATCTCTCTAGGTTCGGGCGGTGTGACAGCGTTGCAGTCTTTTATCGTTATCACCGCAGTGCCAGTCTCTTTTGTATTGTTACCTTCGTTATGGAATGGGCCACAGATTGCTCAGAAAATGGCACGAGAGCAGGACTTGTATCGTCCTAATAAAGTAGAGGTAAGGCATAAAATCAGTGAAGAGAAACAGGCTAAGGAAAAATTGGCTGAAAAAGTTAATTGAAGTACTAAATCACTGAACGGTAAATAAGAAACTGGCCCTCATCTATACCGCTGACTTCTTATTTACCGATAGATATTATCATTGAGACTAGGGTGTGTTTGACATTCACAAATAGTCTCTGTCAGTGCCATGGTCGAATATCAAACACGCCCTGTTAACGAAGCTGCTGGCTCAGTATATTAAGTAAGGTAGTGAAATTATGAATATGGTTTATGCAAGTAACGAAAACATTAACGTCAAACAACCTTCGCTTATTACGGGTTTTCGTACTCGTGATGTGATTATGAATGCAGAAAGATTAGGCGCAATGCATCAGACCCGTATTAGCTTTGTGCGCACATTACTCCGTAAAATTGACAAAGAAAAATGGACACTCAGCACGCACTTGTGGGATTTGGATGAACAAGGCTATGGCAAAGTTATCTATCGCCTAAATACCCCAGAGCACCTGTATCATCTGGTGGTGTTCTGCAATGAGTTGGCTGATGAAGAACGTAACGATAGGGTGATTGCCCAAAAATGGGATGTCACCTTTGGTCTGGTGTTCGGCGAGATAAGTAAAGAGCTATTAGATAATCTACAAGCTAATGTGCCGCTACAAGAAGCAGGTCGCAATTCTAATATGGTGATGGTGCTGGCACGAGCAAATAAGAGCGTCAGGGTTTTTGATCATATTGTCAGCTCGCTCGCTGTTGGTAAGCAACCGGACTTGGCTGTGCTATCGCAAGTCGGTTATATCTTGCGTACCACTGCTGTCTATGGCAACGGTAAATTCGGTATTTATGATTTTAAACCGTTGGAGCATAGTGAGGACTTTGACCAATCGTTTCGGGCGCAGATGTGTGCTGTCTATCTGCTGCGCGAGTTTAGTTTAGATTGGGTTGATTATTTGGCACAGCAAAAAGGTGGCAGCAACGCAGTCAAGCTGCATCCAGAGATTAAGCGTTATTTGGGAATTGGTAATGCCACGGGTCTAGGTATGGCGCCCTACTTAATCAATCATCCCTGTATCGTTGACCAATGGCTGACCACCCGTGAGGAAGCACTGCAAGCGACATTGGTTTGCCAGATTGAGCCCAAAGAAACGGCGTATTTTGCCAGTTTAATCAAACGTGCTATTCAGCATTTTAGCGAAATCGTCACCATCAATGAGCAGCAAATAAAACTCAATGAAACGGTCGTCACAGAGTTGACAGTATTACAAAACAATTTGATGATAAGTATTAATAATTACGCGACATGGGCAGAGTTCTTGCAAGCCCACGATTACCTAAGTTTTGAGAGTCAAGAAGTCATTATCTCCTGTTTAATGGAGCTGTATCCTGAGCGTGTCGATGCCTCTCAAAAAAAGGTAAATGCTGATGAAGCCTTGTCGCTACCGAAAGGAAAGGCGATTCAAGATTTAATCGATGTATTAGAGCTGCATTACCAGTGGGCGATTGATATTGATTTTAGTCAGCCTGAAAACAGCTATTGGTTCTGGTATCGTTCAGTGGATAAAGAGGAACCACGCATGGGCGTACGTGGGCAAGAGCCTGGCGCTGATCGGGAGCTAGCACTAGATATTGCACGGCAAGCAAACAGGTTATATTTTGCCCTTAAACAAGCCAACCCTCAACAACTGATATCCGAGTTTATCTTAAATCAACCAAAGTACCGCTCAATTGCACGCCACGTTTGGACAATGGGACATAAATCATTGGGTGATATTCAGATGAATGTCTTGCATAAAACCGCATTACCCATGCATCTGTTACGGTGTAAGTTATCGATGTTTGGTGCGACCAAGTTTGATCCGAGATCAGATCGTTGGGTGCGGATTACCTTGTTTCAAGGCGCCCCTTTATTTGCAGAAGTGCATAGTGATGAATGGCTGTTTCCTCTATTACCTGATTTGTCGACAGAGCAGGGAGGTTTGACTCATGATCGTATCGCATAATGAAATCGTAGCAATGGTGTATAAAGCCTTTACTGGGATGCATCGAGAAGTGGGTGAAGCAGATGTGATTGCCACTATGGTCGCTGAGCTACAGATGGCGGGCTTGGATGGTATCAGACACTTTAATAACGCCAGTCCGTATATCTTGAACGAGGTTGATACACCAATTAACATCATCCATCAAGAGGAAGGTGCTATTCGCTTAGAGTTGCATGGTAATAGCTTGGCTTGTCACTTGCCGACCATCATTGACTATGCGCTTGAAAAAATGGGTGATCTAACGCATTTCCACATTTATTTACAGAACTGCCATAACCGTTGGCTGGCTTATAGTGAGCTGGTAGGATTGGCAAGTAAAGGTTTTGCTTGTTTGGCTAAATGGGACAATGGCTCTGTGCCCAAACAAACGTTATTTACGTTGAATCAAGGATTTGTCTATCCTGATTTATACTTTTTTGATAAAGCACAAGCCAATTATAATACCAACGATATGGTTATCGAGATTGCGACTCAAAACTTTGATATTGAAAACGATATTCAAAATTTCGATCGTAAAATATCAACAGATGAGCTGTTTGAAACCCACCAGCGCGCATGGAAAGAAGGCATATATGTCGATGATGAGCAATGGGCGATACTCAAAACAACAGCAGCGGCCATATTGGTTGAAAATAGTGAAGCATCCACCAAAGGAGCAGGGGGCGTATAGCGTATAAAGCCAGACTGCTAATTGCTCTATAAAATATACCTATGTATGCTAATGAGCAATTGGCTATTTAGCGCTTACATTAAGTGCCTGATCCCAATACGGCGGCGTCCCATAATAGTCCGTCATAAAGTCAATAAAACATCTGACTTTATGGGGCAGCAGTTTTCTATGAGCATAGACGGCATACAAGCCTAAAGGGTCGGGCTCATACTCAGGCAACACTACGACCAACTTACCAGTATGTAGCGCATCACTAGCAATAAAAGTCGGTTGCAGTATTAATCCTGCACCTGCAATGGCTGCTTCAACGAGTACATCGCCGTTGTTACTGTGGAAGGTACTCTGTTCTTTGAGTTGTTTCTTCTTTAAGTACTTATAAATTTGTCCGTTAGTTTCTATATTTATATAGCTGTAATGCAAATAGCGATGCGCTTCTAAATCCTCGAGTTGTTTAGGCATACCATGAATTTTTAGATACGCAGGCGATGCGCACAATACCACACGAATAGGGGCAATTTGCTTAGCGATGAGTGATGAGCTCTCTAACTGTCCGATACGCAGTGCAATATCAAAGCCTTCTTCAACGATATCAACTTTCCGGTCGCTTAGCTGAAGATCAACTGTGACGGAAGGATATTTTCCTTGAAAATCAGTAATCAGTCTTGCCATATGCTTTAAAGCAAATGAGACAGGCGCACTGACTCGCAAGACTCCCTTAGGGTGCTGTTGTAGGCCGCCCAATTGCGCCGACATTTCATCAATACTCAATAAAACCTGCTGCGCGTGCGTAAAATATTGGCTACCAGCCTCAGTCACACTTACTTTACGGGTTGTACGATTGAGCAGGCGAGTATTTAGCTGCTCTTCCAATTTTGCAACGTATTTGCTCACCAGTTGCGGCGAGAGCTGCATCGTAATAGCCGCTTTACTAAAACTGCCCTCCGTCACGACTGCTACAAAGGCGCGCATCGCGTCGATTCTATCCACATTTTTTCCTATATTTATCCTAATATCAAATATATTATAAACAATACGTTGATAATCATTCAACATAACTCAGCTTACTCTTTTATATCGTTGATAGTAAAGTGTGCTCATATCATTTCCGACACTATTTATCCTAATCACATATTCTGGAGTAAGCATTAATGAAATCATCACTATTAAATACTATTTTGACATCGAACGCTGGAGCAGCGGCCTTAGTTCTTCGTGTACCCGTTGGATTAATTTTGGCAGCCCATGGCGCTCAAAAATTATTTGGCTGGTTCGGTGGTAATGGGCTAGCAGGTACGGCTCAATGGTTAAGTAGTATCGGTATGGAACCTGGTTACTTGATGGCCATATTGGCAGGCGGTGCAGAATTCTTTGGTGGACTTGCCTTAGTATTAGGATTGCTGACCCGACCGGCTGCCTTAGCCGCAGCCTTTACCATGTTGGTGGCTATTTTCTCTGTTCATATCGGTAATGGGCTGTTTGCTGATAATGGTGGTTATGAGTACGCATTGATATTGATGGTGGCTTCGCTTGCACTAATGATACAAGGGGGCGGAAGTTTTAGTATCGACCAAATGTTATCAGGAAAAGTAGAGCAGATTTAATAGGGGTGAGCAGTCTAAAACTTGCGTCATCTAGAGCTATTTTTGAGCTTAAATATTGATGTTTATCGTTGATTTATTCATCGTTGAGATAAAGCATAAGGGAGTAAAAGCTAATGGGCAACGCATCGATTTCTGTCACACAGCCAGTATTTTTTATACCTCATGGTGCGGGTCCATGCTTTTTTATGGATTGGCAACCGGCTGATACGTGGAATAACATGGCTGAGTTTTTAAAAAATATTACTAATCGACTGTCTGAGCGACCAAAGGCTATCTTAATCATTAGCGCGCATTGGCAGATGTCTGAATTTAGTATTACCGCTGGCGAGCAACCTGAGCTCATTTATGACTATTATGGCTTTCCTGAGCATACCTATCAACTGACTTATCCTGCATGTGGCGCGCCAGTATTGGCTGAGCGGATTAGCCAATTGCTTACCGATGCAGGTATCGCAAATGAAAAGAACACCACGAGAGGCTTTGATCATGGGACTTTCATTCCCTTAAAGCTGATGTACCCTGAGGCCGATATTCCAGTAGTACAGCTATCACTACGTAACAATTTAGACCCGAAGGCGCATCTGGCTGCTGGTCAAGCACTACCATCATTGCGTAAAGAAGGGGTGTTGATTATTGGTAGCGGCATGAGTTTTCATAATATGCGCGGCTATGGCGATGCAAGATTTACCGCGCCGTCAGAGCGTTTCGATGAATGGCTGACCAACACTGTGGAAACAGCAGATTCGGATGAGCGCCTCTCAGCCCTTACGAATTGGTCATCGGCGCCTCACGCGCTTGACTCACATCCACTAGGTGCAGAAGAGCATTTGCTACCGCTTATGATAACGGTAGGGGCAGCAGGGAGTGATGCAGGGCGCAAAATCTATTCTGAGCAAGTGCTAAAAACGCAAATATCGGCCTTTCAGTTTGGTTAAATATGTTGAAAAGTACAACCCATAGTGATTCAGCGTAATTGTCAAAAATAAAACATCCTTTGGGTCTGAGACTCAAAGGATGTTTTAGGTTAATAGAGCAATTATTAGTGACATGTCAAAGTTGTCAAAATGAGAGATAACGTCTGTCATTATTCATAGTTTGCCACCACATTATTTCCATCAAGTTTGAATTTATAAGTATTGAGCACAATACTCTCATCATCTAAACACTGACCAGTAGCTAGGTTAAAGCGTTGCTTATAAATGGGCGAGGCCACATAAAGGACCTCTTTTGCTATTCCTGTATCATCTGTAATTGTGGTGCCACCAATCAACCCCCGTGACAATACATTGGCTTGACTGAATGGATCGTAGTTATCAAGAGCAAATAAATCGTTCTGTTTGGTACGAAAAATAGCAATTTGTTTGCCATCTATCAGGGCGCAGACACCGGTTTCAGGAATGATATCGTCAAGTGTACAAATAGTCTGTTGGTTCATGAGGCGGTATCCTTAGTGATGATAATATTGCTCTGTATGAGTGGTAAATCATGAGTGACAAATTGCGAGTTGCAAAACATGAGTCAAAAAACAGCGCCTTGCTTTTTGTGATAACTAACAAGGCACTCATCATTGGCTAGGCCAATTCAACCAGATTGATGGTTGCTTTTTCCGCATCAGTCGCTGGGCGAATCTGCTCACGATCGGTCACGAAAACGACATTATCATCGCCTTTCTCACTGTTTACAAAATGACGGAAACGTTTGAGTTTTTCGGTGTCATTAATCGTCGCTGCCCACTCACACACGTAATTGTCGACCAATAACTGCATTTGTGCTTCGAGCTCATCTGCTATGCCCAAACTGTCTTCAATAATGACGGCTTTTAGATAGTCCAGCCCGCCATCTAAGCTTTCACGCCACTTTGAGGTGCGCTGTAGCTTGTCCGCTGTTTTGATATAAAACATAATGATGCGGTCGATATATTTGACCATAGTTTCGGTGTCCAGATCGGTGGCGAACAGCTCGCCATGACGTGGGGTGATACCACCATTACCGCAGACAAATAGATTCCAGCCGTTTTCAGTCGCAATCATGCCAAAGTCTTTACTTTGCGCTTCAGCACATTCGCGCATACAGCCTGATACACCCATCTTGATTTTGTGCGGTGAGCGCACGCCTTTATAACGATCCTCTAATCTCAAGGCGAGGCCAATACTGTCATCGACGCCGTAGCGGCACCAGTTATTACCGATACAAGATTTCACGGTACGTAAGGATTTACCATAGGCATGACCAGTCTCAAAGCCTGCTTGCACCAGTTGCGTCCAAATATCAGGCAATTGCTCCATGCGTGCGCCAAACAGATCGACCCGCATCCCACCAGTGATTTTGGTGTACAAATTAAACTGCTTCGCCACTTGACCCAGTACGATGAGCTTGTCTGCGGTAATTTCACCACCCGGCACACGCGGTACGACGGAATAAGTGCCGTCTTTTTGTATATTACCTAAGTAGTAATCGTTACTGTCTTGTAGTGGTGTCAGCTCGGTTTTGAGTACGTAGTCGTTCCAGCACGATGCCAAAATAGAGGCGACTGTCGGTTTACATATCTCACAGCCATGGCCGCTGCCATGTTCAGTCAATAATTCATCAAAGGTTTTGATACCGTGCACACGAATCAGGCTATATAAATCTTGACGAGAGTACGCAAAGTGCTCACACAAGTCATTGTTTACTTCAAAGCCCATGGCAGTGAGTTGATAGCTGACCGTATCTTTGACCATAGGGGCACAGCCACCACAGCCACTACCGGCACTGGTCATGGTTTTTACATCGCTGACGGAGTATGCGCCGTTTTCGACGGCTGAGCAGATAGCACCTTTGGTCACGTTATAACAAGAGCAGATCGTGGCGGTGTCTGGTAGATTGTCGATGCCCATTACGGGTTTTTCAACATTGGGTAATATCAGGCTTTCTGGGTGTGCAGGTAGGTCAATGTCATTTAAATACAATTGCAGTAAGTTGTTGTAGTCTTCGGTGTCACCTACCAGTACAGCACCAAGCAAGCGTTTGTTATCAGGTGTGGTGACCAGTTTTTTGTAGATGCCTTCAGCAGGGTTTTGATACAGATAGCTTAAACTGCCGTCACTCGTGCCATGTGCGTCGCCAATACTGCCCACATCAACACCCATCAGTTTTAACTTGGTGCTCATGTCGGCACCCGTAAATATCTGCTTGCTATCACCAGCAATTTGCGCAGCACAGATACTGGCCATGTTGTAACCGGGAGCCACCAGACCAAATACTTTATTGTCCCATACTGCGCATTCACCTACGGCATAAACATGATCGGCATTGGTGCGACATTGCTCATTAATCAAGATGCCACCGCGCCCGCCCATTTCGATACCGCATTCGGGGTTGTTTTTGATGAGGCCATCTTGCGGTCTAATACCGGCGCTAAACACAATCATATCAGTCGTTAGAGAGGTGCCATCTGTAAACTCCATGGTTAAATGTTGTTCATCACCGCTGGTGTCATCAGAGTTCGGCGCAGTATTAGACAGAATCTCTTTGGTGTTTTTCCCCGTCAGCACTTTGACACCAAGTGCTTCTATTTTTCTCTTTAAAATCTCACCGCCAGCGGCATCAAGCTGAACGCCCATCAATTGCGGCGCAAACTCGACCACATAGGTATCCAGCCCTAGCGTCACGAGCGCTTTTGCGGCCTCAAGCCCCAGTAGACCACCACCAACCACCACGCCTTTTTTGACAGTGGGCAGCTCAGCAATCGCTAAAATCTCATCTAAATCTGCAATGGTACGGTATACGTGGCAGTGCGGATGCTCGCGACCTGGGATGGGTGGCACAAAAGGATATGAGCCCGTCGCTAGTACCAACTCAGAGTACTCAATAATCTCGCCTGCCTCAGTAGTAATACGCTGACTGGCCGAATCGATATCTACAATACACTGATTCAAATGCAAATTAACTTTTGATAATTCATAGGCTGTTAAATCTACTAGGTTCAGCTTACTGGCATCTTTATGTTCAAAGTAGCTCGACAAATAAACACGGTCATAAGCAGGGCGGTCTTCTTCAGCAAACACATGAATGTCAAATTGCTGGTGTAGCCCTTGCTCAATTGCTCGTTCAATAAAGTGATGACCGACCATACCGTTGCCAATCACCACCAAATTGCCTTTACTCTCTGTGCTCAATGCAGTGCTACTCATGCGTCTGTCCTTAGTAATGGGGCTGGTTGGGTACGGTCATCGTTTATTTTTTTATCACGCTATAAACGGCTCCGTCCCTCAACAACAGCTGATAAACAGCATTTAATACCTACTATTACAGAGCATTCAATAATCATGCCATGGCACTTTGATTAGCTGGGTTTTTGCACGTTGCTATTAGGCATAAAGGTATGCCGTATCGAGACCAGTCGCTTATGTACTAAGGTTTTTATGTCAGCATGGTTAGCGTTGCTATTTGCCAAAAATCAGGGTGCGCACGATTGTTAACGACAGCGATATCAAAAATTAATGCACCAAAATAGACACTGTAGTGCCCCAAGTTGGATGTTATTGCTGTTTATAAGGGAGGCTAATGGAGTACTTTAAACCTGTTGCGTTAATGCTTTATTAGCATAAGCGTCAGGTGTGGCGATGGTTATAGACCCACCAGTAAAGGCGCTTGGATAATTAACGAGTGCTGACCTTTATACAGATTTGGCAGCGTACACAAATAACTGGCATAACCATTGCACCGCCTGAAACATCGCTACTTATCATTTTTGAATACTGCATTTTTTGAACACTTAGTACATTTAGTACGTTGTCAGAACCCTGAAGTTAATCATTTGAGGAAGTTGCCTATGTCATCATCAGCCCCCGTTGCGCCTAGTAAAGACAAGCTTAATGTTTTGTCATTTACGGGTAAAAATAAAATCCTTCATTTAGGTTGGATGGCATTTTTCCTTACCTTTTTTGTATGGTTCAACCATGCACCATTTCTATCAGCGATTGGAGAAACACTCAATCTGAGTAAAGACCAAATCAAAACGTTACTCATTTTAAACGTGGCATTGACCATTCCTGCCCGCGTGATTATCGGGATGCTGACAGACCGTTTTGGCCCTCGCATTGTTTATACCGCCATTTTAGCCATTGGTGCTATTCCTTGTTTTACCTTTGCGTTCGCTCAGGATTACAATACCTTGGCGCTGTCTCGGTTTTTGCTGGGTTTTGTGGGTGCAGGTTTTGTGGTGGGTATTCGTTTGATGAGTGATTGGTTTCCAACCAATGAATTAGGGACGGCTGAGGGTATTTATGGAGGGTGGGGTAATTTTGGCTCGGCAGCAGCGGCACTGTTATTACCGACTATAGCGATTGGTGCTGCAGCAGTTTTCGGTGGTGATGAAGGTTGGCGTTATGCAACAGCCACATCAGGGGTGGTAATGGCGCTTTATAGCATCATTTTTTATAAGATGGCGCGTAATACACCCAAAGGGGCTACTTATTTTAAACCCAAAAAATCAGGTGCCATGATGGTGACGTCATCAGGTGATTTTTGGTTAATGATGGTTTTTAAACTGCCTATGTATTTGGCATTGGCATTATTGGCATGGAAACTATCACCTGATGGTGTGAGCTTGCTGAGCCAGTCTAGTGTCACTATGGTCTATATTGGCCTTGCGATACTGTATGTTTACGAGTTCATCAGTAGCTACCGTTTTAATAAAGAGGTTTTCACGACGCCTGTACCAGTGGCGCATCGTTATGATTTTAAGCAAGTAGGTATCTTAAATATTTTGTATTTTGCTACGTTCGGCTCAGAGCTTGCCGTCGTGTCGATGCTACCTTTGTTTTATCAAGAAACTTTTAGTTTATCGATTGTGATGGCAGGGGTATTGGCATCGAGCTATGCCTTTATGAACCTTATGTCACGTCCAGGCGGCGGTTGGCTCAGTGATAAGTTTGGTCGCAAAATAACTTTGTTGATTTTGACAGCTGGTTTGGCCATCGGGTATCTGTTGATGGGCTTCCTTGACTCAACGTGGCCACTTGCATTGGCGCTATTAATTACGATGTTTTGCTCATTCTTTGTACAGGCAGGTGAGGGTGCTGTTTTTGCGGTGATTCCTCTGATCAAACGCAGCATGACAGGGCAGTTTGCAGGGATGACAGGCGCGTATGGTAATGTTGGGTCAGTGGTGTATTTAACAGTGCTGAGTCTGGTGTCTTATCAGGTGTTTTTCTTTGTGATTGCCGCTACAGCAGTGGCTGGATTCTTTGCATTGTTTTTCTTAAAAGAACCAGAAGGTATCATTATTGAAGAAATGCCAGATGGCACATTTGCGGAAATACAAGTGAGTCATAGATAGTACGGGGTGAAGATAGATGACGATAGCACACGCCAATAGAAACAATAGTCAAAATGCGGATGGTGATATGTACCAAAACGCTGATGAGATGGCGGTTCATTTTAATACAGGCAATCCGTCATCTCCAATAGGCTCAGGTCAGTTTGTTGCCAATGATGTCAGCCAGAGCATTGATAGCCACGCTATTGATAAGACTGGTGACAGTAAGGATATTGATGATGCTAGTACTGCATTATGGTGGCTTGATTTTTTCACCATGGCAGGTCGCAAGACGGAAAATCAAGACAGTGTACTTATTACCACCTGCTTGCCCTATCAATGTTCAGGTGAAGAATCATCTAGTGCCAATCGCTCAATATCTCAAGCAAGATCTCACCCGCCATCATCAGCCCCATTATTGGTTTTGATGGCAGATGGGGTCAGCGCTTGCCAGTTTCCAAAACAGGCAAGTCGACTGGTGGTGAATACCATTGCTCACAAAATAACATTGGGGTTGACCGCACTGGCACAATCACAAGATGAGACGTCATCTATCAGTTTTGACGATGATCAAGTCGCTAGTCTCATCAAAACAGCAGTCAATAAAGCCAACGATATCCTATATTTTCCTCAAGCGTATCAACGGGTGCCGCCGTTGTTGTCTACGTTATCAGGCTTGCTCTGTATTGGTGACCGTATTCACTTGTTTCATACAGGCGACTCTCGAATATACCGCGTTGGGGTAGATTGTCTGACAGTATTGAGCAAAGATCACCGCGTGCACCGCGGCCAAGATAAAGGAGCGCTTGCTGCAGCTATCGGCGCAGATAGCCAGTTAGAGCTACAACAATCAGTATTTACCCTCCATCAAAACGAGTGTTTGGCCATCATGACAGATGGGGTGTATGAGCATATAGAGCCTACAGAGTTGCAGTTTGAGCTGTGCAGCAGTGCGACTGATATATTTCAGTTGATGGCTACTACACACAAATTACCGCTAGGGTTTAACACCAGTCAAGCCGTGTGCGAGCAAGCCTTTAGTGCAGGTAGTCATGATAATCTAAGTATGGTCATGCTGAGTATGAACACACGGTCAGCCCATTTTACTTCTATCAATGGCTCTAAGGGCATTGGTCATTTTGATGGCATTGACTTTGATAATCTGGATACGGTCATACATGATGTGAATCGCTACCAGCTGCCAACTGGTTTACAGATAGGCGACCATATTGATGGTTTTACTGTGATTGGTATTATTGCTCGTACGGCTCGCAGTCACGTGTACTGGGTGCAAGATGAAGACAACCATGACTTTGTTTTAAAATCACCCAGTTTGGACTCTGTAGCCGATGGCCACTATCTGCGTGATTTTTTAAAAGAACGCAAAATTGGTTTGAGCCTATCAAAACATCGCCGCGCGGGCGAGTCGGCTTACAATCAAGCTGATCCCAATCGATTGTCTGTCAATCCTGCATCCAACAATATTGGTCATAACGTGGGTTCTGGGCTTAGTGAGTCGGGGCTGCTGCGTTACTATCCAGTACCAGCAAGTACCACATACTTATATCATTTGACTGAATATATCGCTGGTGAGAGTCTACGAGACTTTATGGATCGTCATGCGCCTTGTGATGTGTGGCAAACCTTTGATTTACTTACCAAAATTGGCATGGCGGTTCGAGTCATGCATCGCAACTATCTGTTGCATCAAGATATCAAACCCGAAAACATTCTTTTAACCAAATCAGGTGCCGTCAAACTCATTGATTTTGGTTCCGCCAGTTCCTCTATCTTAAAAGACAGCACCCGACCACCAAATGGTGATTTGCACTATGCTGCACCAGAATATTACACCGATGCACCAAAAGGCGTGCATTCTGACTTGTTCTCGATTGCAGTGATTGGCTATGAATTGCTGACGGGGCAATTGCCATTTAATACCCAAACACTAATGATGCCAAACCAAACATTACTGATGCCCGCGCAGCCGCTACGGCAACAGAACGTACCTGACGCCAGCCAACAGGCACTCATGCGTGCGCTGCATGTCAACACTAACGCGCGCTATCAAGCCATTGGTGAGTTTTTACAAGATTTTAACCCCGATAATAAGGCACACAGCCGCGACCCAGAACCCCTCATTAAGCGTAACCCTCTACTGGTATGGCATGGCATTTGCTTTATAGAGTTTGTCATCATTTTATTGTTGTTGGCGTACTTTTAATGACACGCTGTTTTGCATTCAATGCTGCTCCGCGCGGCTAAGGAATTTTCTGTTTATGTCGCTATCTATGTCGCAAGCCTCCACTAGGGTAGATACTCATACCAACACTCACGCCTTAGCATCAGGTCATCAAAAAAACGCCGGCATCGTTATTATCGGGGCGGGCATGGCAGGCAGTCGCTTTGCCATTGAGCTTGCTCGCACACAATCGAATGATGACAAATCCCGTTTGCCAATTACGTTGATCAGTAAAGAGCCGCACGTGGGCTATAACCGTATTATGTTGTCACCCGTATTGGCTGGCGACACGGCGTTTGAAGATACTTATTTATACGATAGCTTAGAGTATGAGCAGTTAGGTATCACCGTACTGGCTGGGGTTGCAGTAGAGACAATAGATACCAAGTGCCAGTATATTGAGCTAGATGATGGGCAAACACTCAACTATACCAAGTTAGTAATGGCCACAGGATCAACTGCCCGAGTCATTCCATTCCCCAATCACACAGCTAAGGGCGTGCATGTGTTTCGAGACCTTGCCGATGTGACCGCTCTGATGGACTATGCTAGCAAAGGAAAAACGGGTTTGGTGATTGGCGGTGGCGTACTGGGATTAGAGGCTGCCTGCGCGTTAGCGGCACAGGGCGCGAGCATGACGGTTATTCATATGGATGGTTATGTACTCAATCGTCAACTAGACCTGCCAGCGGCCGAGCTTTTGCAAGCTGAGCTCAGTCGCCGAGGGGTTGGTCTCGCGGTTTCTGCACATACTGAGGCCATTGAGATGAATGACGCAGGAGAAGTATGCGGCTTGTCTTTAAAAGACGGGCGCACGCTAGCGGCCGATTTTATCGTGATGGCAGTGGGTGTGATACCCAATACAGCGCTTGCCAAACAAAGCGGTATCGAGGTTAATCGCGGTATTGTGGTCGATGATTTTATGCACACCAGTTGTCCCAATGTTTATGCCATTGGTGAGTGTATAGAGCGAGAGGGCGAGCTATTTGGAATGGTGGCTCCGGTCAATCAGCAAGTAGATACATTGGTCACAGTTTTAGAAGATGCTTTGATAGAAAACGATATAAACGTGATAGATGGTAAATCCACCGTACCAGATCACTGGGTTCCTTTTGTCAGCAAGCCGCTGTCATTAAAATTAAAAGTATCTGGCATGTCGGCATTTTCTGCAGGGCAAATTGCTTTTGATGACGAAGCCGCTGACACTATTGAGACCCTCGTATATCGTCAGCCTGCCTTAAACCATTATCACTGTCTGTATCTCAAAGAAAACAAACTCATTGGCGCTGTGCTTTATGGGGATACAAGCGACGGCAGCTTTTATAGTCAGTTGATTATAGATAACGTTGACATTACGCCCATCAAAGACACACTAATATTTGGCGAGGCATATTGTCATTTGGATGAAATCACGCTTAACAATTCGCCAACTACGGAAGTAGATATAGAACTTGATGATACAGACAAGAACATCAATCATCATAAAGTGGCCGAACTGTTAGAGGATGCATTATGAATGATGCTACCGCCAATCAATCTGCTGCTAGTAAAGTAGTATCAGCTAATAGCCTACCTAATAGTGTACAAAGAACAATAGACCATGTCATTGAGACACATGACATAAGCGCCGCCAAAAATACAGAAAAAGCACCGTTGTCATCTGATGGTGATTTGATTAATAGCTCGATCACTACTATCCGCACGACGTGCCCTTATTGCGGAGTGGGATGCGGTGTTTTAGCGAGCGTGAATGAGACAGAGGTTCTGAGTGTAAAAGGAGATCCTGAACATCCGGCTAACTTTGGTAAATTGTGCTCCAAAGGAAGTGCGCTGGCACAAACATTGGGCACCGCGCGCCGCTTGACCGAGCCATATTATCAAAACAAGCAAGCAGTCATGCAACAGCATCAGCCTATGCAATTGGGTAATGATTTTAATGCTATAGACGTATCCGACAAGCCACTTATAAATCAGACAGACTGGGACACCGTTTTAGATGACGTGGCCAGTCGTTTAAATGACACCATCGCTAAACACGGGCGAGACAGCATTATGTTTTATGTCTCAGGTCAATTGCTGACTGAAGACTATTACGTGGCCAATAAATTTATAAAAGGGTTTATCGGTAATAACAACATCGACTCCAACTCTCGGCTGTGTATGTCATCCGCAGTAGCCGGGCACAAACGCGCGTTTGGCGCAGACCTTGTGCCGGGTAATTACGAGGATTTGGAAGCTTGTGATTTATTAGTACTCGTAGGCTCCAATATGGCGTGGTGCCATCCTATTTTGTTTGGTCGATTTTTAGCAGCCAAAAAAGCCAATCCTAATAAAAAACTGATTGTGATAGATCCGCGCCGTACGGACTCTTGTGAATTTGCCGATTTGCATTTACCAATTGCTGCGGGTACGGATACACATTTATATAATGGGTTGCTACATTACCTAGATCAGCAGGGTTGCCAGAATGATGAATATGTTAGCCAAAGCTTGGGCGTTGATGATGCGGTGAATGCGGCCAAAGCATGGAGCATTGATGAAGTCGCCAGCGCCTGCCAAGTGTCTGCGGATAGTATCCGCCAGTTCTATGAATGCGTTGCCGCCACTGATAAAACGGTCACTGCTTTTAGTATGGGCGTCAATCAATCACAAAGCGGAACCGATAAGGTCAACGCCATCATCAATACCCATTTGTTCACAGGGCGTGTGGGCAAAGTAGGGGCCAGTCCGTTTTCACTCACTGGACAGCCTAATGCAATGGGCGGACGAGAAGTAGGCGCCCTTGCGAATCTGTTGGCGGCGCATTTAGAACTAGACAATGCTGATCATCGTCAGCTCGTGGCAGACTTTTGGCAGGCGCCTCAGCCTATCTCTCCAAATGTAGGTGTCAAAGCCTGCGATGCTGCCGCTGCCATATTGGATGGTCGTATCAAGGCCATTTGGATTATGGCCACAAACCCTGTGGTCAGTTTGCCAGATGCGGATAATTTTCGCCAAGCGCTTGCTGAATGTGATTTGGTGATTGTTTCTGATTGCTCGGTAGACAGTGACACGGTGAAGTGTGCCGATATTGTATTGCCTGCTCAGGGGTGGGGTGAAAAATCTGGAACGGTCACCAATTCTGAACGGCGTATCTCTCGTCAGCGGACATTAATGCCTGCAGCAGGGCTTGCCAAACCAGATTGGTGGATACTATCTCAAGTTGCCACACGCATGGGGTTAACGGGATTTGATTACCAACACCCAAGCGAGATATTTAATGAGCATGTGGCATTGACGGCTTATGGTAATACGCATAACCAAAGCGCATCTCACTCCAATAAGACCTATCCTCGCTACCTCAATCTCAGCAAAGACTTGTCTGCTTTAATGACAGATGAGATGCCAGCCGATAAACCTGCTCAACAACATATTAGCCAGCATATTAATCAGAACGGCAATCAAACATATCAGCCAATCGCACTCAGTCAGCAAGCATACGAAGAGATGTTACCGTTTCAATGGGGTGGCACGCGTATCTCTATGATTGATAAGATAAAACCTTTAGCAAATGAGATCAATAATCCCGCTGTTACTGTTACCAAGTCACAGTTAATCGCTATTACGCCCTCTGATGAAGCGAGCGTAGCCAATGTGCATCGACGTCAAACAAGGCAAAAACCCCAACTGATTGGTGAGAGTCAACCACCCTCTAAACACGAGTTTGAGCATGATACTCAACCTGAAAACCAAGTGGTTCATTTACGCCTGATTACGGGCAGGCTTCGCGATCAGTGGCATACCATGACTCGTACTGGCCTTGCACCGCAATTAAACCAACATCAACCAATACCAACACTGACCATACACGCTAACGATGCACAGCAACTGGGCGTTCAAGACAATGACTTTGTGCAACTGCATCGTAGGTATGAAAACTACGAAAAGTATGAAAGCTATGAGAACGGCGTGACCAGTGATGGCATAGTCAGTGATATCGCGATGAGTACGGCTAAGGATAGTAACAAGCCAGCGAGTACTGTAATGGCGCAAGTTGCCATTAGCGATACGTTGCGCGTTGGCGATGCATTTATGCCTATGCATTGGAGCAATGCTTTTGCTAGCTTCGCCCGAGTAGGCCCGCTTATCCCAACAGTCGTCGATCCACATTCAGGGCAGCCAGAGCTCAAAAATTCGGCGATTAGTGTCACGCCCGTTCCTATGCAATCATTTGGCAAGATTTTGGTGCATCCTGAGTGGCAAGACGCCGTTATAGTGCAATTACGTACTATTCTGGCCAATTTTTCTGCCCACGGGTCAGAGAAAGAGTTTTCTGAAACAAAATACGAGGCACGTTCAAATAATATTTTACCAGAGGCGTTACCTGCACTTACTTGGAGTTTGAGCCATCAAAATAATAGTGTATTGATTAATCTCGCTAGCCCGATGGTGGAGGCTAGCAGTACCTTAGCGTCTCCCGAGTTTTGGCAGCAGTTTATGGCCTCTATGCAATCATTATCACAGCCAAACTTTCAAGAGCGTGTCATGCATACGGCGTTTACGGTCGATAATGTACAGAATCAATTGCGTTTTATTGTGACGCAATCTGTGCCTGAGATAGACTCAGATAACACTGCTATAAATAGTGGAGCATCTGATAATGAAAGGCCTAGCACACAACTAATTATGGCTGTTTATGTTGCCCCAACGCAAAAGCAATTACCGAGTGTACGCTGGCTCGATAGCTGCTTTATGGATACTAGCCAAATACCTGCCAATCAACGATATAAATGGTTGCTAGCGGGGCGGCCTGCCAGCGGTTATGTCGATCCAGGACCCTTGGTATGCTCTTGTATGTCAGTTGGAAAAAACATCATTCTCAACGCTATTACGCAGCATGGTTGTACTAGTGCGACGGCAGTGGGTAAGCAGTGCCGAGCAGGTACCAATTGTGGATCTTGTGTGGGGCAAATCAATGCATTAATTGCAGAATGCGCCCCATTGGCGCAAGCTTAAATGATGTTGTGGCACGTCGCTTGCAGCTTTTTATATGTAATTACTGGTTGAGTGTTGTGTTATGAACAATAAACCATTTTAAAGTAGGGGTTTATTCACAACTTTGCTTTTGGTTGCCCATTTTGCTGTATTCACGCTGTTATCAGGAGTCATCACCATGACCAATATATCTGCCGCTACCTCAACGCATGAGACCTATCAGCTAATGGGTCAACACTGCGCAGAAAACGTGCAAACTTGCACCAAAAGAGGCACTGTGCATCTGATTGGCGCAGGATCTGGTGACCCTGAGTTATTAACCTTAAAAGCATGGCGAGTGATGCAGCGTGCAGAGGTAGTGTTGTATGACAGTCTGGTGTCTGAAGATGTTTTGGATATGTGCGCGACTACGGCTGAAAAAATATTCGTTGGTAAGCGCCGTGCCAACCATGCATTGCCACAAGAGAGTATTAACGAGCTACTGGTCAAACACGCGCTGGCAGGTAAAATAGTGGTTCGTTTAAAAGGTGGCGACCCCTTTATTTTTGGACGCGGTGGTGAGGAGCTACAGGAAGTGGTGCGTCATGGCATTCATTTTGAGTCTATTCCGGGTATCACTGCTGCAAGTGCCGCGGCTAGCCGTGCAGGAATTCCACTAACGCACCGTGACCATGCTCAGTCGGTCAAGTTTGTCACTGCTTGCAAAAAAAATGGCGCGCCTAATAATGATTATAGTGAGCTAATGGACAGCAGTCAGACAGTTGTGTTTTACATGGGTTTGCACCGTTTGCATGAGATGACACAAGGATTGATAGCAAGTGGGCGTGACAGCGAAACGCCTTTTGCCATTATTAGCCATGCCAGTATGCCAACGCAGCAGGTACTTATCGGTACATTAAGTGATATCGCTGATCAGCAAGCTGAAGCAAAACTACCAACACCTGCACTTTTAATCATGGGTGATGTGGTCGCTTTATATCATGAGTTTGCAGGCTACAACCTTGGCAATCTGGATAAAACGTCATTTATAGATGTGAACGAAGTCATAGACAGTGAAGGTTTAGCACCCAGTCTTGCGAGTGTTGTATAAGTGAAGGACGCCTAATAAAACAATCCTAAAAGTGTCTACAGCTAATCATCTCATACTGGGTTAAAACGAGCAGAAAGCTAAAACCAGAATTTAACCCCCGTAGTCAAACTGCTGCTATCAACCGACTCATCTTCTTGACGTCGTTGACCACGAGCCTTGCCAAGCGCTGTCTCATAACTCAAACCCACATAAGGGGCTAGCTGGCGACTGAATGTCTCGTAAGTCAGCCTGATCTCAGTTTCCATTTCATTAAAGCCTTTGGTAATGCCATTATCATGGTCATCTTTACTAAAGGCGGTCAGTCCCACCTCTGGTATGACTACCCAATGCTGATCTAAACGCCATTCGTACTCTGCACCCAAATCAAGACGAAGTTGACCATCGGTATATAAGTAGGCTCTCGCATCCGTTTCAATGAAATAAGGCGCGGTGCCGACAATGCCTGCCATCACGGCAGCGTTATCGTTTTCAGTATCGTAAGCGACACCAGCTTCACCATTCCAAAAAATACTTAGTGGTTTCCAATAAGCAAGCGAGCTCAAGCTATCGATTTCTTTATCATCTTTAGTCTGAGCACTACCTTCGGTACGTAGCCTTATACGGTTACTGTCAGTACCATACCAACCTTCAGCCTCGAAGTTGATTTGATCCTCATCAAACTGATATCCCAAGTCGTCTACTGATACACCCCATAATGGCATGCTGCCCATCATCATTGGCTTACCATACTGCCCGTAGGGAACCCCATTTGAATAGTCTGGACTGCGAGCATCAGCTGGTGGCTGCCCACCTTGCATCCCTGACATGTCCATGCCGCTGTGCTCCATATCAGACATATCGCCTGACATATCCATTCCACTGTGGTCCATACCAGACATATCACCTGACATGTCCATACTGCCATGATCCATGCCCGACATATCCATGCCCGACATATCCATGCCCGACATATCCATGCCGCTGTGGTCCATATCAGACATATCGCCTGACATATCCATGCTGCTATGATCCATATCAGACATATCGCCTGACATATCCATACCGCTGTGATCCATATCTGTCATCTCAGCGGCTGTTGCAAAAGATGGTGTGAGCAAGACTAGCGATGACAAACCAATAAATGGCAGATTTTTCTTAGATATTTTCATAATAAGCCTCATATTTGAAGGTTTGTTAAACAACGGCAACTTCTCGGAACATACCAGCTTCCATGTGATAAAGCAGATGGCAATGCCACGCCCATCGTCCGAACTCACCCGTCACATCGAAGCTAATCTTTTGCGCAGGTTGCACCACAATCGTATGTTTACGTACCTGAAAGTCTCCAGATGGGGTTCGCAAATCACTCCACATACCATGCAGGTGCATAGGATGATTCATCATGGTGTCATTGACTAAGGTAATGCGTACACGCTCGTTAGGCTTAATATTGACAGGCGTTGCATCCTTAAACATAACGCCATCTAAGGCCCAAATATAGCGCTCCATGTTACCCGTTAAATGTAGATCAATCTCTCTAGTAGGCTGGCGCTGCTCCGCAAATATGGCCTCATCGACAGAGCGTAATTGGTCATAAGTTAAAACCTTTCTATCAATCTCACGCAGATTGATACCGGGGTCATCGAGGTTCATACGTGGACTGTCGACGCGCATATCAGATTTAAAGTCATACTCGGTCTTGGCATGCTTTGCTTTGTAGCCTTTATCACCCATCGCACCCATCATATCGGCCATGGTTAGCCATTCGATTTTATCCATAGCAGGTATTGCAGCACGTGCACCTTTTTTGGTCGCAAGCGTGGTAGTAACATAGCCTGAACGATCTATGTTTTGGGCAAATATGGTATGCGCGTCTTGAGTAGGCGTGACAATGACGTCATAAGTCTCAGCCACCCCGATGCGGAAATCATCAATATCGACAGGTGCGACGTCATTGCCATCAGTTGAGACGACGGTCATCTTCAGACCCGGTATACGCACATCAAATATCGTCTGTGCTGAGCCATTAATAAAGCGTAGTTTGACAGGTTGTCCCGCTTTCACTAGCTGCGTCCAATTGGCTGCTGTGGTCTTACCATTCATCAGATAGGTAAAGGTTTTTTCACCAGATAGATCGGTGAAATCCGTTGGCATCATGCGCATCTGATTCCACATTTTGCGCTTATCAAACGCAGTTTTCATATCTGTTTCGGCAATGTCAGACAGCAGCTTTTTGAAATCCGGCAAGTGGTAGTTATCAAAGTCTGCGCGCTGTTTGAGCAGCTTCAAGAGATTGTGTGGATCGCGGTGCGTCCAATCACTCAGCACAATGACATGGTCTTCCTCGACTGGATGACGCTCACGCCCTTTAGGTTCAATCACGATAGCGCCGAGCATACCGGTTTGTTCTTGAAAACCACTGTGTGAGTGATACCAATAGGTGCCTGATTGCACCAGTTTGAATGTATAGGTAAAGGTGCTGTTCGCAGGAATACCAGCAAAGCTGATACCTGGCACACCATCCATCTCAAATGGGACGAGCAAGCCATGCCAGTGAATAGAGGTCGACTCATTCATCTGGTTATGGACACGGATGGTTACGGTATCGCCTTCTTGCATCTTTAGCGTTGGCGCTGGCAGCGAGTCATTGATGAGGGTTGCCATGCTCGACTTGCCATTGACAGTAACAGGCTTCTTGCTGACATACAGGTCAAACTCATTACCGGTTAGGATAGGTACGATATGGTCAGATTTATCACTGTTGACGGCTACGTTTTGTTGACCTTTTCCTAGCGCACTATTGGCAATAGATGGCAATGTGGATAGCATGGATGCCCCTAATAGAGTAGAGGACCCTGTCAAAAAACGCCTGCGGTTAAGCATATTCTTGTTCATAATTATTTACCTAACTTAATCCATGAAATGGGAGTTGAGTCTATATGTTTATCAGTCAAGCTTATGTCTTCGACAGCCCATTAGTAGAGCTGGATAAGCTATTTAAACGTCACTCAAGCTATAATTGCTGCTGCGGTGATTCAATGGTTGCATAAATGGCTGTTGAGCCATCTTTATTAAGCTGCATCACTTTATACGGCATAAATTTATCTTGATATTCCATACCAGGGCTACCAACTGGCATGCCAGGTACGGCAAGGCCAATCGCATCACTTGGTGGGTTTTTTAGGAACTGTGCCATATATTTGGCAGGAACATGGCCTTCAAATACGTAGCCGTCAGTAGTGACGGCGGTATGACAAGAGCGCATCTGCTGCGGTACGCTGTAGCGCTCTTTAAACAAGGACAAATCTTCAACGTTCTGTGCGGTTGCATTTAGGCCATGACCTTCGACATAACCGACCCATTCTTTACAGCAGCCACAATTGGCGTCTTTATAGACGGTGGCTGAGATGTTTTTTAGGATAGTTGGCTGGGTGTCTGAATGAGCACTGACAGGCATTATTTCCGCTTTTGGTTGCTCTGTTTGCGCGGTTTGCGTAGCGGTAGTTGGCTCAGTCGCTGGTGTTGAGTCAGTAGCAGCGACGTTAGGTTGACTACAAGCGGCAATCGCTAGCGATAATGGCAAGACCACGAACGCTGAGAGCACACGGCCAGATAACAGGTTGTGTTCACTAGAAAATATATTAGTATAGCGTCTCATAAAACCACTCCTAAGCGTCTGTCTGACGATCAAATTTATAAAAATTAAAGCCGTAACACTGACCAAAGTAGTACTGGTAAGGCTTAAAACTCAAATCGCAAAAGGCAGCACTATTTAGCACTGCATCTCTTACAAAAAATCAATGTTGCATTCCGGATCCATCACCTGACATATCCATCTCACCATCAAATGACATACCCAACATATCATCGTCTATCCTAGTCGTTAGCATGGTGTACTGGTTTTCATTTAATTCAGGTAACGATCTGATAAAAGCGACCATTGCCCACATTCTATCATCATCGTGCGAAGCGCCCCATGCTGGCATACCTGATGCCATAATACCGTGTTTAATGGCCCAAAATGCTTGCTGAGCACCGGCATCGGTCTTATAGCGTTCAATCAATTCAGTATTGGTAAAATTGGGCGGCTTAGGATATAAACTTGCACTAAAATCAGTACTTTCTACCCCAGGAGATAAGTGACAGCCTGCACACATATCTTTGTAATCGGCACCGCCCGAGCTGATCATGTCTGTCTTTTCTAAGTTTGGAACCGTAATGTCCTTACTAGCATTTGCTATTGAACGCGTACGTACCGTTTCTAAAAAATTGTAAACCAGCGGACTATGGGCTTGATCAGCGCCGATATTTATCACACCACTGGTCACCACAATAAAAATACCTGTAATAGCGACAAAGAAAGTAAACAGTATCCCTAGTAAAAACTTCATAGGTTTGTCCTAAAAATCCATTTTATTAATACCTAACTACGGCTCGACAAAACCATCTAACAACAATTTTGAATTTCTACGATCCACTTCTATTAGATCAAGGTCTAAGAGTCACTTTTGCTAGCAACACAGTGCTTTTGATACATCGCTTTCATTTTTTCCATATTGGCCATCATTGCTTTCATTGATGGATCGTTCATATCCATCTTACTATGATCCATTTTTTTCATCATCTGCATGTGCTTTTCCATTTTTTCACAGTTCATCTGATCTTCTTCAGCATGCATTTTTGGATCATGTGCCATAGCAGAGGTTGAAACGACTAAGGCAACAGCTGTTGCTACGATTGATTTAGATAACCACATAATTAATCCTTTTTTGGTTTGATAATAGTATTGATAGTTGAAGTTATTGAATCTGTTTAAAGTATAAATAAAAGTTTCTGACAGGAGCATGACTGCAAAATGACAATATTGTCATCTTGCAGATTTTGAGCAATGCTAAAAGCGTAGTGGGCTTGGTAAACTTATAACTTGAAAAAGAATTTGTCATGACCAAAAAGAGATAGAGTGACAGCGTTGAATCGAATTAGAATCAGTCATGCAGTCATTGGGTGATAAGGTCAGTCTGAGTATGATTGTTTAGTATTTGGGTTAGAAATAGCGACGAATACGTTATCTAACTGGTAGAACCAAGCGATTGGAAGTAAACTATTTGATGGCGTTGCTAGAGCGAAACAGGCTGGCGCACTCCATTACATCTATACACGATTTTTGAGGCACAACTATAATAATTTATTAAGGAAAGACTATGCATATCACGGCTAATTTTGATGCAGGTAATATTGATATTATTAATTTAGACGATAAAAAAGACATTCAATTAGCAATTCGTCCAGACGTTGGCGAAGAGTTTTTTCAGTGGTTTAACTTTCGTCTGTCCGGTCAGATAGGCGAGCAGTACGTTCTCAATATTATGAATGCAGGTGAGGCATCTTATCTGGAAGGATGGGAGGATTACCAAGCGGTTGCGTCTTATGACCGTCAGGAATGGTTCCGTTTGCCAACCTCTTATACAGATGGCAAATTAACCATCGTGGCAGAGCTGGAATGCGAAACCATTCAAATTGCTTATTTTGCGCCCTACAGCTATGAGCGTCACCAAGATTTATTGGCGACAGTACAAACGCATCCATTGGTAACGCTAGAGCATTTAGGCGAAACGCTTGATAAGCGCGACTTGACGCTAGTTAAAATTGGTGATGGGGCTGCTAACAAGCGCAATATATGGATTACCGCTCGTCAGCACCCTGGTGAAACGATGGCTGAATGGTTGGTCGAGGGTTTATTGTATGGCTTGTTAGACAGTGATAATGCGACAGGCAAACAGTTACTAGACAAAGCAAATTTCTACATCGTTCCTAATATGAATCCCGATGGTAGCGTGCGCGGCCACCTGCGTACTAATGCGGTAGGAACCAATTTAAACCGTGAGTGGGAAAGCCCAAGCTTAGAGAAAAGCCCTGAAGTATTTCATGTGATTAATAAAATGAAAGAAATCGGCGTTGACCTCTTTTATGATGTGCATGGCGATGAAGCACTGCCGTATGTATTCCTTGCAGGCTCTCAAGGGACGCCCAGTTATAGTGACCGTCTCGCACATTTACGTGATAGATTTTCAGACGTATTAAAGTTAGCCAGTGCTGACTTTCAGTCTGAGGTTGGCTATGAGATTGATGCACCGAGTGCTGCCAATATGACGGTTGCAACCAATTGGGTTGCTGAGCATTTTGATTGCCTTGCTAATACGTTAGAGATGCCATTCAAAGACAATGACAATCTGCCTGATGAGGAGATGGGTTGGTCACCAGAGCGCTCTGCTAAATTAGGTGAAGCTTCATTAGTAGCAATGCTTGCCGTGGTGGATGATTTGCGTTAGTTTTATTCCAGTAAGAGAAAAGTCCAACGTTTTTTATCAGTGTAATGCCATTAATATCACAACGATAGTAATGGCATTTTTAGGTTTGAGATAACACGAAATTGCGCTTATGGACCGTTTGATAATGCTCAAATTAAAGACAGCCAATACGATGAAAAATGTATTGGCTTATAGTATTTAGGCTTACTTTTATGAATGGTTAAGCCTTAATGAAAATAGCCTCTTCACTCAAGCGTGACTTGGATATTTTTGGATTAAAGTCTTCATCACTGCGGTACCCAAACGATACCACTGCCACGGCAGAGTATCCTTTGCTACGTAAGTCAAACTCTGTATCAAGTGCCTGTAAGTTAACACCTTCCATGGGTACGGTATCAATACTGAACAGACCAGCCTTCAAGTACAATCTTACCGTGAGCTTCTCTGTTTTCTAGCATTTGATGAGCGCGGCGTAAGTTATTAGCAGTAATTGCCTCCAGTTCATGAGCCACCGTAGTTTTTAGCTTGCCAGCATCAATCATGGTGGCCACTTGGTTTAACAAATGATGCTGCTCGATCATGTCTGGTGTATTAAACATTGAGCGGGCAAACATAAATTCCCAATGTAGGCTCAAGCTTTTTGGTTTCAATGCATTGATATCTAAGGCTTTAGGGTCGTCAATGAGTCCCAATTTGCCTTGAGGTTTTAGGCATTTGATGATTTCAGCGTAATGCTCTTCGGTGTTGTTAAGGCTCACCACATAATCGATTTCGGCAATGCCTGTTTTTTTCAGCTCATCTGATAATGGATTGTGATGATTAATCACATAATCTGCACCTAGCGTTTTTAACCACTTGACGCTCTCATCTCGTGATGCTGTGCCAATAATGACGGCTTGTGTTCTGGTTTTTAGCAACTGAGTCATGATTGAACCCACACCACCGGCTGCGCCAACCACCAAAATAGTTGGGCGACTCTCTGTTTGCTGTGCTGAGTTTTCATTAGCATCTTCGCTAGTTGCAACGGGCACTTGCAAGCGATCAAACAACATCTCCCACGCTGTGATGGTGGTTAAGGGTAGGGCGGCGGCTTCAGAGAATGACAGCGACTCAGGCATACGTCCTACAATACGTTCATCAACCAATTGGTACTCGGCATTGCTGCCTGAGCGGGTCAAATCACCAGCGTAATAGACGCGGTCACCTACTGAAAACAAGCTTACATCCTCGCCAATGGCTGTGACCACGCCTGCGGCATCCCAACCAATGACGGCAAACTCACCCTCTGCTGCAGGTCTTGCTTCACGGATTTTGTAATCGACAGGGTTGACCGAAATGGCTTTTACTTCGACCAAAATGTCACGACCTGAGGCTACAGGCTTGTCTATCGTGATGTCTTGTAATGCCATCTCATTATTGATGGGTAAGTTGTCTTGATATCCGATTGCTTTCATAGTCATAGTCCTAAATTTATGTGTCTGTGGGTATGGAAGAAGCGTTATAGTGCAGGCGATAATACCTGTTGGGTGTGTTGTATCAGCGTATTAAGAGCCGTTTCGTTCAAGGCATCGCTATGCGGTATGCCAAACGCACCTCTCTCATCACCATGCTCGCCATCTTTAATGTCATTATCAAAATACTGGCCAGTTTGATGGGCAAACTTATCGTCCACTGCCAAGGTGACCAAAATATTGGCCCCTTTATCTGCTGGAGACCAATACTGTCCGTAAGCGTCATTTGCCATGCGGGTGTTGAGTAATGAGCCGGGATTGACGGCAATCACGTTGATGTTATCGCTCGCTACCTGATCGGCCAGTGCCATGCTCCACATGGTCAATGCCAGTTTGCTTTGCGCATAGGCATCTTGATCGCTCAGCTTTGTATCTCCTGCCATGGCAGCTAGTGAAACGGTTTGCTGCGCCGCCGAGCTTAAGTTGATAATACGGGCAGGTATGCTGTCGCTAGGTGTGTTGGTAGACTCTTTAACGTCTGATGCACTCATTATAGGCAACAACGCTTGAGTCAATAGGTAAGGGGCAAAGTAGTTCACTACAAAGCGCACATCAAACCCTTCTTGGGTTTGAGAGTTTGCTACTTTAAACACGCCTGCGTTATTGATTAGCACATCTAAGTGCAAGCCTGCCGCAGTAAACTTGCTTATTACTGCATCTGCCATATGTTGAACATCGGTTAATGACGAAAAATCAGCCACGAAGCCATCAACGTCTATTTGCTGATTGGCTTGGGTCGCAGCGGCTTTGGCTTCTGCAATCACATCGGCAAGCTTATTGGCATCTCTACCATGCAGATAGATATTGTGACCCAGTTGTGCAAGTTTTATAGCGGCTAATTTACCAATACCATCGGTACTGCCTGTGATTAAAATAGTCTTTTGCATTTGTTGTCCTTATATATTTTAAGAATTCTTATCCATCTGCTGTTCTTAATGATGACTCATAGTAATGCGTTTGATTAACGTTAAACAGTAGCCGTCAGCGAAAACACTTTCAATATATTTTTGAAAGTCTGTATATAGTATGCTTGGCTGCTTGTTTTGTTGGGCAATCACAAATAGTCTTTGTTAGGGATATGATCGAATATCAAGCACGGACTAATATAAAGAAACAGTTTCAATAATTTTTACATAATGATAAAAACATTAGTATCAGCAATTCGTTGTTGCCACTAATCTAATAAAAGCTATGCTAGCTAAGGCGACACGATGAAAAATTTGCAGGATTTACGTATTTTTATTGAAACTGCTCGCTTAGGTAGCTTGTCTGCTTGTGCGCGCCACTTAGATCTGTCACCAGCAGTGGTGAGTGCAGCCGTAAAAAGATTGGAAGCTGAAATCGAAACGGTATTGTTTATTCGCTCAACTCGTAGACTGCGTCTGACCAGTAAAGGTGAGCAATATTTAACGCATTGCCGAGATGCCATGGCTATTTTGGACAACGCTTATGCAGGATTACATGATAATGATGCCGAGCTGACAGGCAAGATTCGGTTATCTGCATCGTCAGATTTGGGTCGAAATTTGGTATTGCCATGGTTGGATGATTTTATGCACATCCATCCAAAAGTGACGGTGCAGCTGCATATGTCAGACAGCTATGTCGATCTATATGGACAACAGATTGATTTGGCATTACGCTATGGTGCGCCAAAAGATTCATCGCTCGTGGCATTACCCATTGTGTTGAATAATCGTCCGATACTATGTGCTTCAAAGGCGTATTTGGACAAGGTTGAGCGTAGTATTGGCTTGCCAAAAATCCCTGAAGAATTAACTCAGCATAATTGCCTGTGTTTGGGACACGATGAAAAATATTTGAGTGAGTGGACTTTTGAAAAAGAAGGCAAGAACAAACGTGTGGCCGTGGCTGGCAATCGGCGAAGTAAAGATGGTGATGTGGTAAGGCGCTGGGCCGTGGCAGGTCAGGGTATTGCACTGAAATCACAGTTAGATATAGCTGCAGATTTAAAAGCAGGCCGATTGGTTGAAGTAGTGTTGGACGGCTGGCAAGTGGCGAACTATCCGTTATATTTGATTTGTCCAGAACGGCGATTGATAGATCCGCTATTTAATGCGGTTAAAGAATATCTAATTGAGCGGGTAGAGGGAGTGTTGGCATAATTATCCTAATTCGTACAGCTAAGGCATACTCAAATCCTGATTTGAATATGCCTTAATAAAGCCGCACAGCAAATAAGACTTTTTGAAGGGATGATTTTTTAAGTCAACTTCTACGAATTTGATAGCATAGGTCATAGCAACTGATTTAAGAGAACGATAATATGAGTGGTATAGATAAAGATGATCTGAGTCTTAAGTTTGATATGCTTATAGACCATATTATAGCTAAAAGAAGTTCTCAGCCGGTTCTTAGGGATATCTTTGGACATTCTAGTGGTAATTGGGTGAATTTTAGAAATTATATAAATGAAGATGCTTATAATAATGAATACAAAGGGCTAGATGTCTATATGTGTTGGCTAAGCGATATCAACGCAACCAATGACCAATGGAGATTAGTTGCTTTCTTCGAAAACAATCAATTGTATTCCCAAATATTAACATTCAATATGAATACTCTTTAGTTTAGAGCTTAATAGAATTAGGTAGTTCATACAGGCATACTCTATTAGATACCTTTAGTCAACTAAAGATCGACATCATAAGCTGTACTGCAATGTTGGCAGAGTTAAATCATTTGGGTAAAATTGATGAGTACACATAGTCAAGATAAGTGGAATTTACCCTGAAGGTGCTTTATTTTGAACTGATGAACCACTTGCACTTGGTACAAGTGTAGAGCGATAGTATTTGGTGAAAGAATACATTTTTAAGGTATATCGGATATAGCTACGCCTGACTATACCCGATATATTATTTGGACTGTTTAGGGTCTGTTGAATATTCAAATATTAGGGCTGCTGATCGCTAAAATTGCACCAAACTAGGCGCAAACCGACGATAATGTCGAGACCTTAGCTAGATTTGCAACAACGTTTGGGGTGATTTTAGCCTCAGCCCTTCGGGGCAGTACTCTTTTTTGCCAATATATGGCGAAATTGTTTCACCTAGAATGACTAGGCATCAAAAATTTCACTGCATATTGTCTAAAAAATAGTCACTGCCAGCACCACATTTGAATGTCCAATAGACCCTAGTTGTTTTTCGAGCAAGTTACCAATCATCTAGCCCCTTTAAAGCGCAGTAAGCGTAATGCATTTAACGTGACCAATACGGTCGCGCCAGTATCAGCCAATACAGCGATCCATAGCCCAGTAATACCCAGTACAGTAGTGATTAGAAATATGGACTTTAGACCAAGCGCAAACATCACATTTTGATGAATATTGGACATGGTGGCACGTGACAGGGCAATGAGATGAGCGACGTCTGTGACGCGACTTTTTAATAATGCGATATCAGCTGTCTCGATGGCGACATCGGTACCGCCGCCCATGGCGATACCAACATCTGCGGTGGCTAGCGCTGGTGCATCGTTGATACCATCACCAATCATTGCGACTTTATGACTATTTTTCATCTCATTCAACAAGCGCAGCTTGTCTTCGGGTAACAGCTCAGCTTCCCATTCTATCTCTAAATGGCTAGCAAGCGCCTGAGCGGTCAGACGGTTGTCACCTGTGAGCATCACAGAGCGCACACCCATCGCTTTGAGCTGCGCCACGCCTGCCTGAGCATCATCTCGCAACTCGTCTCGTAGCGCGACCAACCCAAGCACTTCACGGCTTTGCTCATCGAACAGAACGGAGACCGTCTTACCCTCGTTTTGTAGTGCTTCAATTTGTGCATTTTGTTCGAGTGATATCGACGTTTCATTGGCTGCGTAGACGGGTGAGCCGATGGCTAACGGACGCCCAGCTATCGTCGCATGTACTGCTTTGCCAGCAGTGGCATAAGCATTGGAAGCTACTGGTATAGAAATATTAGTAGCTTTGGCATGATCAATGATCGCTTTTGCCAGTGGATGACTAGAGGCAGACTCGACACTGGCAAACAGCGCCAACACCTCATTTTGACTTTCAGATTCTATATGCTCTTGTACTATGTGCCCCTGTGCAAAGGCAATAACGTCGGTGACGCGAGGCTTGCCTTCAGTTAACGTACCCGTCTTATCAAAAGCCACGACATTCACGCGACCAATAGTTTCTAAAGCACTACCGCCTTCGATGAGTAAGCCGCGACGGGTACCGACAGCCAACCCTGATGCGATGGCGGCCGGAGTGGATAGGACGAGTGCGCAAGGACAGGCAATTAGCAACAGTGCAAAACCCCGATATAACCAAGTCGCCCATTCTCCTCCCATCGCTAGCGGCGGTATGATAATAACCAGTGCGGCAATAGCCATCACTGCTGGGGTGTAGTAACGACTGAATTTTTCAATAAAGCGGGCAGTAGGGGCTTTAGAGGCTTGCGCTTGCTCTACCAGAGTAATAATGCGCGCAATGGTGTTGTCGGCCGCGGTCTTTTCTACGCGGACTTGTAGCGCTCCTTCCATATTGATGGATCCTGCAAATACTGCATCGCCCATGGCTTTAGCAACGGGTATGGATTCGCCAGTGATGGGCGAATCATCAAGACTAGAGTTACCTTGAACAATGACACCATCAGCAGACACCTTATCACCTGGGCGTACCAGTACCAAATCATTGACCTGCAATGAGACTGCAGGAACGTCACGCTGTCCGCCTTGTGCATCAAGCAAAATCGCAGTCTTTGGAACCAATGATGCCAATGCTCTGATACCAGCACGTGCACGATCAGCCGCCACGCTCTCTAGTAATTCACCGACTGAAAACAAGAAGACAACTGCCGCAGCTTCTTCGGCTTCACCAATGATAAGCGCACCAATTGCCGCGATAGACATCAGCATTTCAATAGAAAACGGGGTGCCTGTCATTGCCAAGGTTATAGATTTTCGGGCAAAGGGAAAAACGCCCACAATGACGGCAATAGCAAATGCCCACTTTCCATAATCAGGAAAAATTAGTGCTAACGCGTAGGCGAAGCTCATCAGGATACCGAGACCAACCACTTGCTTGCCTTTTCGGGTTTGCCACCAACGCTGTTGCTGCGTATCTAATGGATTGTCATCAATACCGTCTGCTGCGATTGCTTGATCAGTAGTGGCAGATATACCAAAACCAAGGCGCTTGATTGTTTTTTCGACATCACTGAACTGAGTCTCTGAACCAGAGACCAATGTTAGCTCTAACTTTTCAGTCGCAAAATTAAGTTGTATGTCAGAGACACCGGGCATACGTGCTAATGCAGTTTCGATCTTTCTGACGCAACTGGCACAGTCCATACCTTCAATACGATATTGCATAATCATTCGTCCTACTATAAGCGTTCTTTTGATAACGCTATTGTGAACCCTCTAGTGGCTTCAGAGTCAAGGCCGTATTTAGGTAACTGTACAAACTTGATTTTCTCAGCACTAAACCTTATAGTTACTTTAATGTTTTCAATTTTGAAATGACTTTGAGAGAACGATGCTAATAAAAATTGGAGAGCTCGCTAAGTGCACTGGTGCCACCGTGGAGACCATTCGCTATTACGAAAAAGAAAAGCTATTACCAGAACCTTCCCGTAGTGAAGGGAATTATCGCTTATATCGTGAAAGCCATATTGAACGTCTACAGTTTATCCTACACTGTCGCACACTTGATATGACGCTAGATGAAGTACGAACCTTACTACAGTATTGGGAAGAACCTAACAGAGACTGCGGCGATGTTGATACCTTACTGGATGAACATATTCATGCGGTAGAAGTACGTATAGAGGAATTAAAGCAGTTAAAGCAGCATCTAAACGTCCTGCGGCAGAAATGCGTCAGTAGGGCGCCAGCGAAGTCATGTGGCATATTAAATGCGCTTGCCGACAACTCCTGTCATAAAGAATAGTATGGATAATAGTTGTTAATATCAGCGACATTGCCCAATAACGATATGGATTTATATAGGCAGGAGATTGATTGTTACGCTGTTTAATGCTGTCAGAGCATACTTGATTGGTTAGAGGAAGTATGGGAGTAGGTATTCAGTCAATATAGCCGTTTCCACAGTCTATTTTGAGTAGTCTGTTAATAGGATAATGCATTCAAATGACTAGTTCTGTTGGGGTATATCTTATAGACCTAACAAAGGTAATTATATGATGAAAATCAATGAACATATGACTGCGACTCAACTAAAAAATATAATCAATGAAAGAAAACATTTGAATTTGATAAGACCAAAGGTGCTTTTAAGGAAATTTGAAGAATACGTAAAAGATATCACTCCACCTAGGACTTTTGAAGAAGCCTGCTTTACATTCCATACAAATGGTACTGTTTTTTATGCGACAGGCAGATCAGTATTTTCTTCAATGTACCAAGCTGTATTTTTAAATAAAAATTTTATTATAGGTGTGAGTATAAGATGCTGTCACCCACACTCTGTCACATTAGACTTCAAGGAAAATAGTAATAAACCAATTGAGCAAGATAAAAAGGAAGTCGTTAACCAGCTGTTTGATATTATAGAAAACGCAGATATTTTTTTACTTGAGGATATGACTAGAGATAACACAACTATTGAATTTGTATTTAAATAATAGCTAACGATCTCAAATACATTAAAAACTCATTCACCATAACATCCATTGTGGAGATACGTTCGATGCCTGTAGAGCGCACCGAACACGAATAGAATATGTATGGTAGTTACACTATAACTATTTCAGTGAGTCAAACCATTGATACCATTACCCTACAGCCAAAGGTTCAAGTTTTCAAATCTCAAAACCTTAAGTACTTTATTCAACAGATGAAGAAACCAGTTGTCTAGATAGTTTCTGATTGGCTAACTGATATTTTTCGAACCGTGGCAGGATTTTTTAATTCATAATATTTTTATCAGCTTATAAACTCCCACCAAAAAACATCGAATACTCCTATCATAGATTTCTTATCACATTGACCAATAACACTAAATTTCGTAAAAAATAATTAAACAATCAATCACTTAAAGCCGCTTACAAAGCCAAAAACCGTTGAATATCGGCTAAAAATAGTAGACTTAAGTAATAACATAGTTGTGATATAATGAATACATAATGATACTTATAAAAACAATTATTTAACATTGAGACGTTTCGATAGATTTTTTACTCAACCTTTAAATACTCTAACGCCTCGTTCAGCCAAGAATCAGCATCACGCTTTACTCAGACCTGCCTGTTTTTAGAAAGCATATCCTATACATCAATAATAGAAATAGTCGACATAAAATCCCTCAATCTCAGAATGTTGCTCTGGTTATCCCTCTTTACTATTAATCATAAACGAGTGCTAGAAAATGAATAAAGTCTATAAAGTGATATGGAATTCGCGCCTCAGCTGTTGGCAAGCGGTTTCTGAATTGGCCAAAGGTCATAGTTCTAGCTCTCAAACGAATAGTGTAAAGAGTCGTTCAACTTTAGCCTATGTTGTTTCTGCTGCACTATTATTTAGTGTGGCGATACTGCCTCTGTCCGTCCAAGCAGCCATCCAAAACAACGCCTTACCCACAGGGGCTCAAGTAAATTCTGGCTCGGCCAGTTTTACCCAAACCAACGACACACTCAACATCAATCAAAACAGTCAAACCCTCAGCAGTAACTGGAATACCTTTAACATTGGTCAAGACGCCACCGTCAACTTTAACCAACCCAATCAATCCTCCGTTGCCATCAACCATGTATTGGATAGCAATGCCTCCCAAATCATGGGACGATTGAATGCCAATGGTCAAGTGTTCTTACTCAATCCCAATGGCGTGGTGTTCTCTAAAACTGCCCAAGTAAACGTAGGAGGTATCGTCGCCTCAACCCTACAGCTCAGTGACAGTGATATCCAAACCGGCAAGTACCTATTAAAAGGCGATGCCAGTAGCAATGCAAGCATTGAGAACCATGGATCTATCAACACCTTATCGGGCGGCACCGTGGCACTCATTGCCCCAACTGTGATCAACACCGGCTCTATTAAAACCCCTAACGGCACCACCCACTTAACCGCTGCAAGCCAAGTCACCTTAGCATTGCAAGATGGCAGCTTGACCCAGTATCAAGTGGATGAAGGCGTACTACAAGGCTTGGTCGACAATGGTGGCGCGATCGTGGCAAATAATGGTGCTGTGTACTTGAGTGCCAAAGCCAAAGACAGCTTAAGTAAAGCCGTTGTCAATCATAGCGGTATCATTGAAGCCAACCGATTGGTACAAAATGCCAAAGGTGAAATTATTTTATTAGGGGATATGCAACAAGGAGAGGTGGTGGTTAGTGGCACGCTAACCGCAGAGGGTAAAAACGGTCAAGACGGTGGGTTTATAGAAACCAGTGCGGCACGCGTCAAGATTGAGCAAGGCACTAAAGTATCGACCTTATCTGACACGGCACAGACAGGCACTTGGCTCATTGACCCGACTGACTTTACGATCAGCGCAGGTAATACATCACAAACAACCAGTGGTATGGGTGCAAGCACGCTACAAAACAATTTAAGCAATAACAATGTGACGCTACAAACCGTTAGTAACGGTGCTGATGAAGGCAACATTAATGTCGACGCGGCCGTTAATTGGAGTGCTGCGACTGCACTGACACTAGATGCTCATAATGATATCAATATTAATGCAGATGTAACGGCAACCAATGATAACGGTAAGCTAAACCTGATATATGGACAAAATACGGCAAACACCAATGCTGACTACCATCTAAACAACTCGGCAAAAATCAACTTAAAGGCTGGGCAGAATTTTAGTACCAAAAAAGGATCGAACGCGGCTAAAACCTATCAGGTTATCACCAGCTTAGGCAGTGCAGGGTCAACCACAGGGACAGATTTGCAAGGTATCGATGGCAATTTGTCAGGTAACTATGTACTGGGGTCAGACATAGATGCTACTGCCACTGCTGGATGGAATAGTGGTGAGGGCTTTAATCCCATTGGTTATTATGATACCAATAAGAGTTTTCTTGATCTGGACCAAGAAACGTTCAACGGTAAGTTTGACGGCCTAGGTCATAGCATAAATAATTTAAAAATAGCATCTCTCTATCAAGGCATAGGCTTATTTGCGATAACCAGTGATACTGCATTAATTCAAAATATTGGATTAGGTAACATTGTTTATTCTGGTTATGCTACGACAGGAGGTTTGGTTGGACTTAATAGAGGCACAATCAACAATGCTCATGTAAGCAGCGGTACGGTCACTGGCAACAACTCTAAGTATGGTGGACTAGTCGGCTGGAACACCAACTCAGGAAAAATATCTAATTCATATGCAAATGCTACTGTAAAAGGATTGTATTCTAGCCATGACGATATGGGAGGGTTAGTTGGGTACAATGATGGACTCGTTGAATCCTCTTTCGCAACAGGAAGTGTTTCTGGTAATAATTATATCGGAGGTCTGGTCGGCGGGACGTCAGGTATTATTAGAAACTCCTATGCAACCGGTACAGTAAAGGGTACGAATTCGGTTGGAGGATTAGTAGGCTTTAATGGTGGGGCTGTTGATCAAAGCTACTCATCTGGAGAAGTTTCTGGTAATACGTTTATAGGTGGGTTAATTGGTAATAATGAGTATGGTACTGCGAAAAGTAGCTTTTGGAATACCGACACCTCTGGAATAAGTACCAGTGCAGGGGGCACCGCAAAAACAACAGCCGAATTGAAACAGCTGTCTACATTTGAAGGATGGGATATTGATACGGCAGGTGCTACAGGAAAAGTTTGGCGTATTTATGAAGATCAGTCAGCACCATTATTACGTCGATTTCTTAAACCAGTAGTGTCTGAAGTTAGCACTGATTTTTCTGATAAAGTTTACGATGGCCTTATTACCTCTGGAGCTTTGGTATCACCAACTTTTTCTTATAAAACGATTAGCAAAAATGCAGGTGTGTATAGTCTCGTGGATGGCTCTATCATCGTTATGGGTGATCCAGCTGCAGACAATATGACCCAATTTGGCAAAGATATCATATATAAAGCGGTATCAGGACCTTCATCTTTTACTGTCACTAAAAAATCTCTGGACATCACAGATATTAAAGCCACTAGTAAGGTTTATGATGGTACGACTATAGCAAATTTGGATAGCAGTTCAGCGATCCTTGTGGGCAAAATTAACGGTGATACTGTCACACTGCCAATAACAGTATCAGGCAGTTTTTCAGACAAAAACGTTGGTATAGATAAAACAGTATCAGTATCAGCTACTGCTTTAAGTGGGGCTGATGCTGGAAACTATAGCTTAAGTCAGACTACTGGTTTGACAGCAAGTATTACTCCTAAAGGAGTAACTGTTTCAAATATCACCGCCAATGATAAAACCTATGACGGTAGTACTGCCGCTACCATCAACACCACTGGTGCCACATTGGCCGGCATCATTGCAGGCGACAACTTAAGCGCCACAGCCGCCAATGGCAGCTTTAGTGATAAAAATGCAGGGGCTGACAAAACCGTGAGCATCACAGGCATCAGTTTAGGTGGCAGCGACGCTGGTAACTACACACTGGCAAATAACACCGCCAGCAGCACCGCCAGCATCAGTAAAGCGGCGATCAGTGGCGTGTCTGGCATCACCGCCAATGATAAAACCTATGACGGTAGTACTGCCGCTACCATCAACACCACTGGTGCCACATTGGCCGGCATCATTGCAGGCGACAACTTAAGCGCCACAGCCGCCAATGGCAGCTTTAGTGATAAAAATGCAGGGGCTGACAAAACCGTGAGCATCACAGGCATCAGTTTAGGTGGCAGCGACGCTGGTAACTACACACTGGCAAATAACACCGCCAGCAGCACCGCCAGCATCAGTAAAGCGGCCTCCACCGTGACCGCCAACAGCGGCAGCACCACCTATAATGGTCAGAGCCAAAGTGTGAATGGCTTTAGCGCCACCGGTCTGGTCAACGGTGAAACCGAATCCGTCTTAGATCAAGTGAGCGCAGGAGCAACTGGCACCAATGCTGGCAGCTACGTCAGCACCGCTAGCGGTTCAGACAACAACTACGATCTCACCTTTGTGAATGGCAGCTTGGACATCGCCAAAGCACAGATTAAACAAGTCAGTGGTATCACAGCAGACAACCGTATTTTCGACACCAGCACCAACGCCACTCTAAACACACAGTCTGCACAGTTCGACGGCATATTTGGTACAGATGAATTAACGGTGGGCTCTGCTACTGGACAATTTGAGAATTCGCTTGTCGGCGTTGATAAAACCGTCAATATCACAGGTATCAGCTTGAGCGGTGCCGCTGCCGCAAACTATGACCTACTCAATACCACAGCGACCACACGTGCAGATATCTATGCACCAACGCCCATCGCCTCTGCACAACCAACAGCGGCTTATCTGCAAGCCCTACCAACCAGACAAGTACAGGCACGACCTATCGCTGCTAACCTTACCATCGCAGCCATAGACGTCATCAATGGCGGTGTTAATTTGACTGGCCTTACTACGCTAACTGGAGTGCGTTAATCCATGAAATCACACTATCAATACAGCACCCTTGCGTTATCCATCACGGCTTGCTCCATGCTCATAAGCACCATGAGTCATGCAGCGCCCGTACCCAACTCAGGCCAGTTACTACAGCAGCAGCAACCGCCTGTCTTTGCGCCACCACAAACTGCTGTCGATGTTGAACGCACACAACCCATTCCAAGTACAATAGACTCTACCTTACAGATACCCGTACAGAAGATCACCATTGAAGGCAATCGCCAGTTTAGTACCGCCCAACTACACGCACTTGTGACCGATGCCGAAAGTCAACGTATGAGTCTGGTCGGTCTTCAAGCCTTGGCCCAGCGCATTACTGACTTCTATCAAAGCCAAGGTTATATCTATAGCCAAGCGTACCTACCACAGCAAACACTGAGTGACGGTGTGGTACGCATTGCCGTCCTAGAAGCCGTGTATGATCAGACCCAAATAAACAATCAAAGTCGAACGCAAGACTGGCTGCTTGATGCCACGGTTGCACCCTTAACACCTGGTAGCCATATCGAACAGCAACAAATGCAGCAGCAACTCAAACGGCTCAATCGTCTGAATGGTGTCAGCACTCGTAACGTACTGACGCCTGGCACCACCACAGGCAGTAGCCAGTTAAACATTGACGTGCAAAATACCCCTTTAGTGACAGGCTATGTGGGTGCAGATAACTTTGGTAATGAGTACACCAACGAAGCCAGACTAACCGCAGGTGTGGCAGCCAATAATCTTGCCGGACTGGGTGATCAACTGAGCGTTGAAGGTTTGACCACAGGATCAGCGCTTAACTATGGCAGAGTTGGTTACGAGTTTGTCTTTACAGGTATGGGGACACGTGCAGGTGTAAGTTACTCTTATCTAGATTACGACCTAGGTGATGAGCTTGAAGATATTGGGGCCGAAGGCAGTGCAGCTCAAACCAGTGTTTGGTTGTCACAACCTGTCTTACTCAGCAACTCAGCTGAGCTGTCAGTGTCACTACAATATGATTATAAGCAACTCGAAGATGATATCAATGTCAGCCAGTACTATAAACACCGCGATATCGATCTGATTACGGCTCGTTTAGATGGGTCGCAGTATGATCAGCTCTTTGGTGGTGGTCTGAGTCAATATGGGGTGTTTAGCAGTTACGGACAGGTTGACTTTAAGAACGATGATGCTAAGGCGTTAGCTGCGCAAGCCGCTGATACTCAGGGCAGTTTTTATCGCATCGGAGCCAACCTTTCTCGTCTACAAAATCTTGGCAGTAAAGGTACCCAAGCGTATGTAGGGGTGTACGGTCAATACAGTCCTTATAATTTAGATACGTCAGAGCAGTACATTGGGGGTGGGCCATTTAATGTCCGTGGTTATGACTCTAATGTATTGGCAGGCTCAAGTGGTTATTATGCCACCTTAGAGCTGCGTCAAATGCTCATAAGTGATGCGAGCAATCAGCTTGGTGCCAAAGTCTTTGTCGATACCGCCGATGTGACGCTCAATGCTGATAAATGGGCGGGGTTAACGGGTAGTAATACGGGTCGGTTAAGCAGTGCTGGAGTGGGCTTTAATTGGGATAGTGCCTCAAACATTCAGGCCAGTGCTGAGGTGGCTTTTCCTATCGGTAGTTTACCGGATCAACTTCAAAGCCGTGATGATGGGCAATACTGGTTGAGTGTGCGCAAGACTTTCTAAGGAGCCTGTGGGTGAAGTGATGCCAATAGCTATAGCATGGCTATTGGCAGATCTACTAGGGACCTCGATTGTTTCTATAACAGATTTTATGTTTGATGGCGTTTTGCCATATATTTTCCCAGCAAAGGCAAGCAAAATGCTGGTAATTGAAAAGCACCCAGTAACGGTAAAAACATCGTACCCATAAAGGGTGCAGTTATGGTGTAAGCAAGTAATACATTGCGTCCGCCACACACCAACGCAGCGACAATGGCATTTTCATAGCCAAAACGCCGATATATTATATAAGCAGTAAAATAAAACACCAATGCTAATACAGAACTTAGTGCCAGTAATGACAACGCTTGCCATGGATTATGATCAAAGGTGGTACGAAACCCTGCCATCAGTCCTAGTGGAAACAACATCAGTAGTAAAATATTAAACTGTCCAATCTTAGGATAATAACGTGACAAAATAGCAGGTGAAACGAACCGGCGCACCCCCACAGCCAGCACCATTGGCATAACAATATAAACCAACAAGCGATTGACATAAGTACCAACGTCTACATGCGCATTTTTATCGCCTAATAGCCACAATACGCCCAATAATGTACATGGCATAATGAGTGTAGCAGCGATGGTTTTTGCTGTCGCCAGTTGTGCATCAAACCCTACCGCATTGACCAATGCACCACTACCAAACAATGGGGCAGTGGCACCAAGACCTGCAATCGCCAATAGCCAATCGCCACGCACACCAAGCGCATAAGCAATCAGTATCAAAACCAAACTCATGCCTCCGCTTTGCAACAAGGCAAAAACCCACACATAGCTTGTCGCTATACGCTTTAACAGCGCATATTGGTCGATGCCTAGCAAAGTAAAAAACATTAAGAAGAACAGCATTTGGGGTAAATATACCAATACCGCATTGGATACGTTTGGAAAAACAAAGCCCGCAATTGCACAAACTGGCATAATTAATGTGCTATGACGCGCAATAAAACGAAGAAGCATGAGCTTTCCTAATAAAAATATTCGTAAAAAGCGGGTATTACTTCTCTTTTTTATAGAGGATTGACTATAGCTCAGCTTTTTATACTGGGTAAATAACTACTTCTAGGGCTTTATACTGACGCTAATGCCTGCTTACAAGCTTCAGCCAAATACGTATCAACCGTATCCTGTTTGAGCAGCCATTTTAGATACCCAGCACCATCCGAATGGGTAACTAAATCTGCAATAGCTTCACCCTTAAACTTACCAAAACTTAAATGCGTGGGTATGCGTGCCATTTGACTAAAGGTATATAGGCTCTCTACGTCAGTGATGACATGACCTTGGCTATTCGCTAAGTCGATCAGGCTGCCAAGTACCAGCTGAGTGAAGTAAATATCATAAATAGCAGCGTGTGCATGCTTTGCTTGAGCGCGCGCTACATCTCTATGGAAATGATAGAGCAGTGATACCAGTTTATGACTTTCAAGAGTAGGAAGGAGGTGATTGGACATGGCATTGGTACAGATTAATTTAGGGGTATGGGTCACGCCCGCATTTTTTAGAACGCCCATATCATAATCAATATTATGACCTATCAAATACTCAACACTACTAGGTAATCTAAAGTCGGTATGAGGTGGCTCATTCACGACATCTTCTTCACATATATGGGATACGGCCATAGACCCTAAACTGATTTCTTTTAGGGGATTAAAGCGCTTAGATCTTGGTTCCTGTAGGACCTCTACGTTACCATTATTTATATCAATAATAGAGTAGGCGGCTTCAGTCATGTGAGGTTCAACAAGACCTGTGGTTTCGGTGTCGAGTATATATGTGGTCATAGTGTCCGTTTATAGTTTGGTGCTAGATGTGAGTGGTAAAGGCGTAAAAGCTTTGACATTGATAACAATGACTAAGAGAGTTGCTAACCATTAACAAGTAAAAATATCAATTGCTAACAGCGGTGATTGATTAGATTGCTTGCTGCATAAGTAATCGCTAACTATACCAGTCTTGGCGGTTCTAATACATATTAGATTATTAATAAAGAGGTGGTCTGCCTGTGCAAAGACAACCGTAAAAATGGCTGATCTGAAAAAATGCCCATACTGAAACTAAACAGTATAGGCACTATACTTACTGTTTTTTGTGAGTTTATCGGAGTATAGTCAATTCTGTATAAATCAAATGCGATAATTTATTTGAAATAATTATAATACTTAAAAATAGGAAGAATTTATGAACACACAAGCGAACAAGCCGCTCACCATCGTTGCCACTGTCAAAGCCAAGCCTGAGCATGTTGAGCAAGTAAAATCAGAACTTCTCAAGCTAACTGAAGCCTCACAAACTGATCAAGGTTGTATCCAATATGACCTGCATCAAGACAATGCGAATAGTAATGGCTTTATCGTTTATGAGATTTGGGAAGACGATGAGCGGTTGCAGCAGCATGTAGAAAGCCCGCATTTCCAAAACTATGTAACAGTAACAGACGGGATGATCGATGAGTTTGTCATAAACGAAATGACCATTATCTCGTAATTTTTAAAAATCTCAGACTGAAAAAGTCTTTTAAGCTATGATTTATACGGCTTAAAAGGCTTTTTCAGTTTTAGAGAAGGTTGTTGTCATGAACTATTACATCTAATGTAGAAAAAAGAGCCACTCAGTCAAAGTTAGCAAAATATGGTTGAATAAGATTTCTCTGGTTCCTACACCACACAACAGGTATAAATTAACAAAAGTTAAAATAGGATAGGTCAAAAATTGAAAACCTGTGATTAATAATTTAGTGGATGTAGCTCAAGGTGTACAGGACATCAAGAGCATTTTAGGAACTTCAATTAATATTCAAGAGATCAAAGTTAATGACAAAAATTATTAAACGCATCTAGGTATAATCTAAATAGATACGCTGTAATTGTCGATACAAACAATACTAATGGTTTTGGCGAAAGATGGGTGCTATCTAAAGATGTTAATGTAATGAACATAAGAGGTTTCAACGGAAATTTTGTACCTGTTAAAGATTCAATAATATTGAAAAATACTAAAATAACTTACGAATACGTCCTAAATAAAAATACATGAGATACTATTACTTATTATCTTACCGAGTAAGTATCATGAATAATAACGAGTGTGAGAGCAACGATGACGCTATACCAAATATATTTTACAATGAGTTCACTTGTCAAATAAATGCAGATATTTTACCATCTAACTGGAATAGTGAATGTTATTTAAATACTCTCGCTAAAGGTTCAGCAACGAGATTATCTTTAGTCGTTGAACCTACTAAACTCATAGAAATTTTTAATGAAATGATTCGAGATAGAGAGCATTATCTAAACAAATTGACATCGGAAGCAAGCAATTTTGAGTGGGTCATAGAAAGTGAGGAATGGGTAGCCTATGTTAAACTTTTGAATAAAATAATAAAATTTATTAGCATAGATTTATAACTATTTAAAATAAGCTCAATTAGGTAAAAGCTACGAACTCTCATGACTCGTAGCTTTTTTTATTTATACGAACAGCTATTATAGATTTCTCAACTGCTCAATCAACCAACGATGTATACCACTGTCGCTGGTACGTGGATGCCATGCCGCGATGACTTTAAAAGTAGGTGGCAATGCTTCAACCTCAAGCTCTTTGACCTTACTGTTCGGCAATAACCGTGAAGGATAAAATGCAATCATATCGGTCGTATGCAAAATATCTGGTACGGCTGAAAAGCTAGGAACTGACATCACAATATTTCGTTTTAGACCCTTTTCTGTAAACCATTGATCATGAGAGCCGCGTAGATTAGCACGCGAGGGTGATACCACTAGCTGAGGATGCGCAGCCACTTGTGCCAGTGTTAATGGTTCTGTTGGAAGTTTATTTTCACAACCCGTCACGCATAAATGTTGCTCTTCAAACAGAGTGACATACGATAAATTATCTGGGATGAATTCGGGAAAGGTAATCAGTAAATCAAGCTCTCCTGCTGCTATCAGCTGATTGATATTGTCCGAGGCAAAATCACGGACGATCAGCTTCAGATCAGGTGCGTCGCGTCGCGTAATATTAAACAACTGCGGTAACAATGCTTGCGTCGCATAGTCAGTCGCACTAATCGTAAATACGCCTTTGTATGTGTGCGGCATAAAGACTTCTGGCTCTAACAAATCCTCCAACTGTTTTAGGATATCGTCAAGAGATTGCTCCATCGATAGCGCCTTTGGCGTTGCCACCATGCTATTGCCTTGACGAATAAACAGGCGATCATCAAACACCTCACGTAACTTACGCAGTTGCTCACTGATGGCTTGTTGAGTTAACCCCATTTTGCGTGCGACTTGCGAGAGGTTTTTTAGATCAAGCAGCGCCTGTAATACTCTAAGTTGCTTAATATCGAGCCGATTCATTCCATTCATAATGCATACCATTAATAGTTGTATCTTAAACAATAAGTGGTTGTTTCTAATTGTATCCTTAAAACGCTATGCTGACTAACATTGCTCAAGTAATCATTAGATTGGTTATTAATCATCAAAACAGGCCAAACACCTTTAATAACAAGCCATCAGCTGCTTTAAAAGAGACACTTATGACACAAACCATTCTAAATACAAATACACTATTTTCCTCTGTAGAACTTGGGCCTTATACGCTCAAAAACCGTATCGTAATGCCACCGTTGACACGCTCTCGTAGTACGCAACCTGACAATATTCCTAATGACTTAATGGCAGAATACTATGCACAGCGCGCGTCAGCTGGATTTATGGTGACTGAAGGTACGCAGATTGAACCAAGAGGCCAAGGCTATGCTTGGACGCCAGGTATTAATTCACCAGCCCAAGTTGAAGGCTGGAAAAAAGTTACGCAAGCAGTACATGACAAAGGCGGTATTATTTTTGCTCAGCTTTGGCACGTGGGCCGTGTCTCTCACACCAGCTTGCAGCCTAATGGTGCTAAGCCTGTAGGTCCGTCAGCGATTGTTGCTGATAATGTAAAAGTATTTATTGAAACAGGTCCAGGCGAAGGTGCTTTGGCCGATCCAAGTGAGCCACGCGCACTCAGTACCGATGAAGTTGGTGAGCTGGTAAATATGTATGCGGCAGCTGCACGCAATGCGCTAGAAGCAGGGTTTGATGGGGTAGAGCTGCATTGTGCCAATGGTTATCTGGTCAATCAGTTTATTTCTGAGCATAGCAACACCCGTGATGACCAATATGGTGGGTCATTGACCAATCGTCTGCGCTTCTTAAAAGAGATCGTCGCTGCTGTCAGTGATGTGGTCGGTGCTGATCGTTTGGGCGTGCGTTTTGCGCCATTATTTGCCAGTACCACTGAGACACGTGTGTATTTGGGCTTGGTAGAGTCAGATCCCCATCATACGTATATTGAAGCAGTCAAAGTGCTTGAGCAAGCTGGCATTGCTTACTTGTCTATTGCAGAAGCAGATTGGGACAATGCGCCTGATTTACCAGACACTTTTTATCAAGCGGTCAGAGAAGAGTTTTCAGGCCGTATCATTTATGCTGGCAAGTACACGGTAAAAAAAGCCGTGAACATTTTAGAAAAAGGCTACGGTGATTTATTCGCGTTTGGTCGTCCTTTTATCGCTAATCCAGATTTGCCAGAGCGTATCGTCAATAACTGGCCATTGAATGAGGTAGACCCTGCCACTATGTATGGTGGTACTGATATTGGCTATAGTGATTATCCTTACTATAGTTAATCCTCTATAAAAGAATGACAGCGTTAACCTCGCTTGAAGTATCACATATACATCTTCACTCGGTTGCCTTGACTCTCTTTTAAACTGAATCAACTATATTAATAATAGCGAAGCAGCTGAGCAGGGAATGAGATAAGGTCATTAATACTAGTGGCCTTATTTTTGTTTATAAATTTAACGCTTTTATATAAGCAGAGGCTTAATCATCAATCGGTATCATGCCATGAATCAAAATACTAAAGAAAGACTGATACGTATATTGGTAGGGTATGTCGGACTTTATCCAACGCTCCTGATCGTATTGACGTTATTGAAGCCTGTGACTCAAGGCTTAAGCCTACCAGTGGTGGTATTAATTGAAGCTATCATACTCGTTCCGCTGACACAGCTAGTTTCTTTCCCACTAGCAGGCAAGCTGATTGATATGCTAAGAAGAAAAAAATAATTGTTCTTTGCATAGCGCATTTACCGCAATAGTTTACCAAGTTGATTCCTAACGAACCTCTAACGAACTCCAAAGCTTGGTTATACAAATTTGATAGTAGGGTTACTCTTCCGCACATTAAAAAAGACCTTCAATCGCTTGAAGGTCTTTTTGGTTTTATAAGTAATGTGAGCTTTCTAAGCATTTAACATGAACGTCATGCTAACAAGCTCTCATAAATAAAGAGCGGTTTTTCATTTCAAAAAGTCAGGTTGCATAAAGGCAGGGTTTGGATAAGTATAAAATCCTTCGCCAGTCGCCGCACCCATTTTATTTTTATCAATCATCTGCTCTTTTAGATATTTAGCGGCCTTTAATCTTGCAGGGTTTTGAGTCGTCTCAGCAGCTAGCTTAGTGATGTTGTAGGCCGTGTTTATACCGATGGTATCCAAGATGCCAAATGGTCCTACAGGCGCACCAGTCACTATCATCCATGTCTTATCAATCGTATGCGGGTCTGCAACCTCTTTGGCTAATAATTGCAGTCCTGCGTCTATAAAGGGCGCTAATAAACTGTTCATTATGTAGCCGGGTTGTTCTTTATACAGCGGCATTGCAACCATACCAATGGCAGTAGCAAAGGCAACAACGTCATTAAACACCTTAGGATCCGTGCCAGGATGTCCCATAATTTCAGCGACATTATGCATCCAAATCTTATTGGCAAAATGTAGGGCCAAAAATTGAGCAGGTCGTCCCGTTGATTCCGCAAACTGGCTAGGGAGTAGGGTTGAGGTATTGGTGGCAAATATGGTCTTCTCTGGCGCTAGTTTGGCAAGCTTTTCATAAAATTCGATTTTAATGTCAGTAATTTCGGGAATAGCCTCAATCATTAGGTCAGCATCTTTGACTGCTTCTGCTAAGTCTGAGGTATAGCTCAGATTGTCAAAGGCCTTGTCCAACTGCTCTTGAGTTGCTCTTAAATCCTTTCGAAAAGCTTTGCACATCAATTGAAATTTTGCCTTTGCTTTTTCTAAAACCTCGTCATTGATATCGTAGACACTGACATTAAAGCCATGAAATGCGGCTTGAAAAGCAATTTGATAGCCTAGGATGCCGCTTCCAGCGACAGTTACATTTTTATACGTCATTGTATTAATTTCCTAAAAGTAGTGGGTATAAGTCGTTAGATAAATGTCTAGAACTTATAGATCTATTATTAGATTGTTTTACCTCATTATTCAACCTTCATTTTTGTAAAAACATTAAAGAGAACCCAAAAATATCGGTATGCAAGCATCAGATTGGTTCATACCACTTGACTTCTTATATTGTTAAATAATTCAATAACTTGATGTTAATATTGCTAGCTTTACACCTGATTATTGTAGGATGGTTTAACGCTACTTTAATATCATGATAGTGTTTTTAATGACTACTGATGTCAAACTATTATCGATGAGATTGTAAAGGAAGATATAAGTAGTGATGTAGGAAGACAAAATGTAAATTAACTCGGGGACTTTTATCGTCCTATCTAGTACGTTCTAAAAATATCAGTAGATGTTACAGCCTGTTCTCTAAACCACTTATGCTTAGGCGCTTTTTGATATTTATTGTGCCACAGCATCCGCATGGTAATCGGTGTAGGTTGATAGGGTGGTGGGGATATTGGTCATTAGTAGCTATGATGTCTAAGTGCTACGGGTATGAATGTTTCTAGAGCGCTGTTCACAAGCATGAGAAAGGTTGCAAATAATCTATCCCAACAGCACTGTATCGAATTTAAAGTAAATCCACTATATTTAGGTTTAAGCCATACGTTTTCTCACAATAGAACTCCTTATAAAGAGTTCTATTGTGAGCTGTATTCTTTTAGGTGGTAGTTATACTCAACTAATATCAAATTATACAATCAAACTATCCACCAGAAGTTGAATACTAGTGTCTAACGCACTATTAGCGAATTTCTTATTTTTTAAACTATGATTACAAACCGCTTCCGTTTGCGTAGAAAAATCAGAATAGTGCTGAGTGACGGCCCAAATATGAAAAATTAAATGAATGGCAGAAACGGACTTAATCTTGTTATCCGCAATCCATTCATCAATCACTGCCACTTTTTCTCGAACCAAGGACTTCAAAGGTCCTTTTAATACGGCCATTAAGTGAGGGGCACCTTGCATAATCTCTAAGGCATACAGTCTTGATGCTGCAGGCGATTTCTTTGAAACTTTATATTTCTCTTCAATGTAGTTTATAAGGGCCTTTCTTGGATCTTGGTTGACATTCATCTCATTCAAAGGTGATAGCCACTTGCTAAGTACCCTTTCTAGAACGGCAACATACAGAACCTCTTTACTGTCGAAGTAGTAGAATATATTCGATTTAGATATATGAGCTTCTTCAGCGATTTTTTCCATTCGCGCCCCATTCAATCCTTCTTGAGAGAACACAATCAATGCAGCATTGATGATGTGTTCTTTCTTCTTCAATATCTTTGAACTCGTTTCTATCTCTTCTTTTAGCACGTATTCTCTCAATGTATGGTTCCTGATCATAAAGTCATGTAAACCTAATTTTACATGATAATTAAGTCAATTTAGAAAAAGGTTAAATCAACCGAGTGTATATACCACTGGTTGGTCAAAACAGACATGTCGACAGCATTTAATCACGCAGCTGTATCGAGTTTATAAGGTATTTGACTATAACGATTTGGCACCAAAAAACCCCTCTTTTTTACTCATTCAACATCATTTTTATCAATATGCACTATTAAAAACTTTCTGCACTATTTTACAACATTCTGCACTATTTTATAACATCCGCACTATTTTCATGCATATTTTTAAACCATATGGTCTAAAAATTTTTGCATATAAAAACGGTAAGTATTTGATAAATAACAATTAATTAATTTGGCATAAATTATGCTACGTAAAAAACATGAAATAATCTTTATTTCTTTTATAGCTCTTTCTTCCTCAAACTTATAGGTGAAATTATGGAAATAGGTATTTTTTGTCCGATTGGCAACAATGGCTGGTTAATTTCAAAAAACGCGCCGCAGTACAAGCCAACATTTGAGCTTAATAAGCAAATTGTGCAACGTGCTGAGCACTATGGCTTCGATTTTGCGCTTTCAATGATTAAGCTACGCGGCTTTGGCGGGGAGACGGAGTTTTGGGATTATAACCTTGAAAGCTTTACCTTAATGGCAGGATTGGCTGCGGTCACGTCCAAGATAAAAATCTATGCCACATCGGCGACTTTGGTCATGCCACCTGCAATCGTAGCAAGAATGGCATCGACGCTTGATAGCATCTCAAACGGACGTTTTGGATTGAATGTCGTGACTGGCTGGCAAGAAGCAGAATATGGACAAATGGGAATGTGGCCAGGCGATGATTATTTTGGTAAGCGCTATGACTACCTATCTGAATATGTCCAAATTTTGAGAGATCTGTGGGCGACAGGCCAATCTGATTTGAAAGGTGAGTTCTTCCAGATGGATGACTGTCAAGTGAAGCCCATTCCAAAAGCGGATATGAAGATTATCTGTGCGGGTCAATCAGATACAGGGTTAGCGTTTTCTGCAAAACATGCTGATTACAACTTTGTCTTTGGTAAAGGTCTAAACACACCTACCGCTTATGCCGGTATCAATGACCGTCTAAAGGTACACACGGATCAGACGGGCCGTAATGTTCCGACCTATGTCCTCTTTATGGTCATTGCAGATGAGACCGATGAAAAAGCCCAAGCAAAATGGCAATCATACAATGATGGTGCGGATTTTGAAGCCATTGATTGGTTGCAGTCACAAGGCGGTAAAGACAAAACATCAGGCAAAGATACCAATATTCGCCATATGGCCTCAAGCGTTTCACCAGTCAATATCAATATGGGTACGCTGGTCGGCTCCTTTGAAAATGTCGCCAGCATGTTAGACGAAGTTGGTGAGATACAAGGTACTGATGGCGTCTTACTTACTTTTGATGATTTCGTGCAAGGTGTTGAAGATTTTGGCAGTAAGATTCAGCCCCTTATGAAGAGCCGTATCAATGTCGATACCCCAGTTGCCAGTCAAGCTGTCAGCGAAGCTTAATAAAAGGAGCGGATATGAATTCGGTTAATACAATTTGTGCAGACTTTACCAAGGAATCCTCTCCTGTTTTAGAGTCGTTGCCTGAACCTATCAAGTTAGATCCCTCACAGACGGCCTTGATCGTAGTAGATATGCAAAACGCTTATGCTAGCCAAGGCGGTTATCTAGATTTGGCTGGGTTTGATGTCACAACGACCAAACCTGTCATAGATAAAATCAAGCAAGCCGTGGATATTGCGCATCAAGCCGGTATACAAGTCATCTACTTCAGAAATGGCTGGGACAATAAATATGTGGAGGCTGGTGGTAGTGGATCACCTAATTATCACAAATCAAATGCCTTAAAAACCATGCGTAAGAATCCTGAAATTGAAGGAACGTTATTGGCGAAAGGGGGCTGGGATTACGAGTTGGTCGACGAGCTGAGCCCTGCGCCTCAAGACATCGTTATAGATAAACCTCGTTATAGCGGCTTTGCGAATACTAACTTTGATAGCGTATTGCGGTCACGAGGCATACGTAACTTATTGCTCACTGGTATCGCAACTAACGTTTGTGTTGAATCTACGCTTCGAGATGGATTTTTCCTTGAGTATTTTGGGGTGTTATTAGATGACGCTTGTTATCAGGCAGGACCAGTAGAGGCTCATGAGGCCACACTATATAACGTAAAAACATTTTTTGGTTGGGTGTCTGATGTTGCAAGCATGCAGCAGTGCTTTTCGAATAGCTAACGTTTTACTTAGCCAGTTTTTAGCAACCTAAACCAAGCGCTTCATACTTAACCTAACCGCAATAGGAATGTAGATATGTCTAAACAAGTGATTATCCCTGAAGGTACCAGCAAGCCACTAGCCCCTTATGTCCCAGCGACTAAGGCCGATAACATCGTTTATGTCTCAGGTACTTTACCCTTTGATGAAAATAACGATGTCGTACATGTGGGTGATGCCGCTGCTCAAACTCGCCATGTGTTAACGACGATCAAAAACGTTATTCAAACCGCTGGCGGCGATATGGATGACGTGACATTTAATTCAATCTTTGTAAAAGATTGGGCAGATTATGACGCGGTCAATCAAGTCTATGCAGAATTCTTTCCCAATGAAAAGCCAGCAAGATTTTGTATCCAATGCGGGTTGGTAAAACCAGACGCTTTGGTCGAAATCGCATCCATAGCGCACATTGGATAAAGACCTGTTTAAAAATGACTGCAGTTAGTGAATTTAAAGTTACCTGACATGGAACCCCCCCCCTAGCATTGGACTGTAGTAGGGCGCTTTAGTTAACTACACATGTGGCGGAATATTGTTTAAAAGGAAATGACAGATGAATACAGTAATTAAAGAAAGCCAAGTAACGCAATCCTCATTAATGAAACATAAATCTAAAGAATCATTCACCTCTACGGCAGCAAACTTAACTGACATGCAGCAATCTTTTAGAGATGCGATGAGTAATTTGGCTGCCGCCGTCAACATTATCACCACTGAGGGTCCAGCAGGGCGGGCAGGATTTACCGCCTCTGCTGTGTGTAGTGTCACTGACTCACCACCAACCCTATTGGTATGTTTAAACAGAAGCGCTTCTGTCTATCATTATTTTAAAGAAAACATGGTGCTATGCGTCAATACACTTGCTCTTGAACATAAAGATTTAAGCGGTGTGTTCGGGGGTAAAAAATCTCTAGAAGAAAGGTTCGATCAAGGCAGCTGGTCTACGCTGTCGACAGGATCGCCTGTACTAGAAGATGCCAGTATCTCTTTTGATTGCAAGATCAAACTCATTAGCTCGGTGGGAACTCACGATATTCTTATTTGTGAAGTATTGGATATCAAACACAAGCCTAATTGTGACAGTCTCATTTATTTTAATCGAGACTACCATCAATTAAGTAAGTGCACGAACTAAGTATCATCCCTCTACTTTTTAAGGATATTTAAAATGGATAAATGGTTTGTTAAATGGCGTCCCTATACTGGAAACCTAGAAACGACGCCGGTAGGTATCAATGAGTATCTACCAATGGGTAAAAGTGTGGTATTAGGCGCACAGCACTCATTCGCAATGTTCGGCGCGACAATCTTAGCTCCCTTACTGATGGGCTTTGATCCTAGCTTAACCATGCTGATTACTGGTATAGGTACGATACTTTTCTTTCTCATTACTGGCGGGCACGTACCAAGCTATTTAGGCTCCAGCTTTGCATTTATCGGGGCGGTAGCAGCAGTAACAGGCTATAGCGGCACTGGTATCAATCCAAATATTGGTATTGCGCTGGGGGGCACACTGGTCTGCGGGGTCTTATACGCATTGATGGGTCTGCTGGTGATGAAGACAGGTGCAGGATGGATTGAGAACTTGATGCCACCTGTGGTCACAGGGTCCATTGTGATGATTATCGGGTTGAACTTAGCGCCTGTCACCATACAAAGCGTCATTGGCAGTAGCTTTGATTCTTGGATGGCTTTAGTCACCGTGTTGTGTATCTGTTCAGTTGCCGTATTCACCAAAGGTATGGTCAGACGCTTGTTATTGTTAATAGGACTGGTCGCCGCGTATTTCATTTATTTCCTATTAACGAATGTGATGGGTATGGGCAAACCTATCGATTTTAGTCCAATTGCGAATGCTGCTTGGTTCGGTCTGCCAACACTATATTCTCCTGTCTTTGAGACTAGTGCCATATTAGTCATCGCACCCGTCTTTATCATCTTAATCGCTGAAAACCTTGGTCATTTCAAAGCAGTAGAGGCCATGACTGGCAAAAGTATCTCACCTTATATGGGTAGAGCGTTCTTCGCTGACGGCCTTTGTACCACGCTTTCGGCTTCGGTAGGCGGCACTGGTATGACGACCTATGCAGAAAACATCGGCGTGATGGCCGCGACCAAAATCTACTCTACAGTCGTCTTTGTCATAGCAGGTGTCTTCGCCATTCTATTGGGCTTATCCCCTAAGTTTGGCACCTTGATCAGTACCATTCCTGTGGCCATTTTGACAGGTGCTTCAATCGTTGTCTTCGGTTTGATTACGATCGCCGGCGCGCGTATTTGGATGAATGCAAAAATTGATTTTAGTAAGAATGGCAATATGTTGGTAGCCGCCGTTCCAGTCATCCTAGGCACTGGCAACTATTCACTAAACATTGCGGGCTTCGATTTAGGTGGTATCGGTACCGCTACTTTTTTAGCCATTCTTATGAACCTCGCTTTCAATTTTAAAAACAAAGAAAAAGAGATGAGCGTGACCACTGATAAAGAAGTCGTTACTTCAGAGCCGCTCTTGAAGCTCAATACATAAATTTAAACACTTATTTGATATTACCTTAAGGAATCGTGTCATGACTGCAGAACTACGCAACGTACAACAATTGATAAACGGCGAATTTACTGAATCGACTACCACAGAATGGATTGATATCACCAATCCAGCCACTCAAGAAGTTATCGCCAAGGTACCACAATCAACACCTGAGGAAATTGATCAAGCCATCAAAATGGCCGCTGAGGCTTTTAAGAGCTGGCGTATCACACCAATCAGCAAAAGAGCCCGTGTTTTCTTAAAGTATCAACAACTGATACGTGAGAATATGGATGAACTGGCGGCGCTACTGACTGAAGAGCAAGGTAAGACACTGGCAGATGCTAGAGGCGATGTGTTTAGAGGTCTTGAGGTCGTAGAACACGCATCAGGTATCGGTAACTTGCAACAAGGGGGCTACATTGAAAACGTCGCTAGTAGTGTTGATATGTATACCGTGCAGCAGCCAATAGGCGTCTGTGCAGGTATTACCCCCTTTAACTTTCCTGCCATGATACCGCTATGGATGTTTCCAATGGCCATCGCCACAGGCAACACGTTCATCTTAAAACCCTCTGAACAAAATCCAATCGTTACCATGAGGTTGGTCGAGTTGGCCCTTGAAGCAGGTATACCGAAAGGGGTGTTAAGTGTCGTTCATGGTAGTAAAGATACAGTAGATGCGCTGTGCGATCACCCTGACATAAAAGCGATATCTTTCGTTGGTTCAACAGCAGTGGGCAAGCATGTCTATGACCGTGCAGGTCAGGCTGGCAAACGTGTGCAATGTATGATGGGTGCGAAAAACCATGCCGTTATCATGCCTGATGCCAATAAAGAACAAAGTCTGAATCAGTTAGCAGGCGCAGCATTTGGTGCAGCAGGTCAGCGATGCATGGCACTGTCTGTCGTGGTATTGGTTGGGGAATCTAAACAGTGGGTTGATGAAATTGTAGAAAAATCAGCACAGCTAGTCGTTGCCGCTGGCAAGGATGACAAGGATTTGGGACCTCTAATATCTAAGCAAGCCAAAGCCCGTGTCGAGCGCTTAATCCAAGCTGGTATAGATGAAGGTGCGCATCTAAGACTAGATGGGCGTGGTTGTCAGGTAGCAGGTTATGAAGAGGGTAACTTTGTTGGCCCAACTATCTTAGATCATGTAACCACTGATATGAGCTGCTATACCGAAGAGATCTTTGGTCCTGTCCTATGCATTATGTATGCCGACACGCTTGAGGAAGCCATTGAGATTATCAATACCAATCCAAATGGTAATGGCACTGCCATTTTTACCCAGTCTGGCGCCCATGCACATAAGTTCCAACAAGATATCGATGTTGGACAAGTTGGCATTAATTTACCAATTCCAGTACCGCTACCTATGTTTTCGTTTACAGGGTCTAGAGCCAGTAAGCTCGGTGACTTAGGTCCTTATGGCAAGCAAGCGGTGCAGTTTTATACACAGACTAAAACAGTGATATCACGTTGGTTTGATGAAGATGCTAGTGAAGGCGTAAATACTACTATCTCTATGAAGTAGCTATACGGCCGTATCAAACGTAGGACGTTATGTAGAGCGTGTGATTAATTGACAACAGGCTCTACATAACAACATACAAAAGCAAATATAAATGCAAATGGTGGATTTTATGAATATCAATACAATACCGGAAATCATTGAAGATATTAAAGCAGGCAAGATGGTCATAATCATGGATGATGAGGATCGGGAAAATGAAGGTGACCTGATTATGGCAGCCAGTTTGGCCAAACCTGATGATATTAACTTTATGATTACACATGCCAGAGGTTTGGTTTGTTTGACCTTGACCTCCGAGCGTTGCAAAAAATTAAAACTACCTCTGATGTGCAAAGACAACCAAGCACCTTACAGTACAAATTTCACCGTTTCCATTGATGCAGCAAAAGGGGTAAGTACCGGTATATCAACGGCAGATAGAGCTCAGACTATCAGAACTGCAGTATCTCAAGACGTTACCTTTGATGACGTCGTAACCCCAGGTCATATCTTTCCATTAGTGGCTAAAGAAGGGGGTGTCTTAGAGCGGGCTGGGCATACGGAGGCAGGTTGCGACCTAACGAGACTGGCTGGCTTGGAGCCTGCTGCGGTTATTGTAGAGATTATCAACCAAGATGGTAAAATGGCTCGTAGAAATGATCTGATGAAATTCGCCGATACTCATAATCTAAAGGTCGGCACCATAGACGCGTTAATTAAATATATTAAATCTCAAGAGACTGTTGAAAGTATAGATAAAGTCGAAAATTTCGAAGAAACCGTAACGTATGAATATGATGAAAGCGATGAGCGTACCGTTGAATTGATTTAGTAAATTTAATTTAACTTGATTTTATAAGCTATTAGATACTTTTACCGCAATTTGAAATTTACTAAAATTGGATGAAACCCTATGTTAGTTAAAAAATATCCTTGTAAGAACGACACGACAGAAACGATCGTATTTAGTTCAGGTTTAGGCGGGCATGCTGATTTTTGGTTACCTCAAATTGAGAGTTTTACCGAGCATTACCATGTGATTTGCTACGAACAAGAGGGCGTGTCGCCTGATAGCGATCTCTTACCCGATGACTATTCTATGCAAGATTTAGCGGATCAATTAATTGAAATATTAGAACAAGAAGGGCTGTCTAATTGTCATTTCATCGGTCACGCGCTTGGCGGATTTATCGGTATGGAAGTCGCTTATAAAGCGCCAGAGTTGTTAAATAAACTAGTCATCTTAAATGGGTGGGAAAGCCTCGATCCTCATACTATCAAATGTTTTAGCATGCGACAAAGCTTGATAGAAAATACAGGTATAGAAGCATTTGTACGCGCCCAAGCGATATTTTTGTACCCACCTATATGGATATCAGACAACATAGAAGCACTCACGCAAAAAGAAGATAAAGCCATTGCTAACTTTGCTCCCGTTAAGAACGTCTTAACGAGATTAAAAGCCTTGCAGTCTTATCAACCTCTGATAAACGCTAAGCATATCAAAAACAAAACGTTGGTTTTAAGCAATCTTGATGATGTGTTGGTGCCATGGCAACGTGGTCTGGCTTTAGCCGATAATATGCAAAATGCTCAATTTGAGTTAATGCTGACGGGTGGACATGGCAGTACAATCACAGAGACCTGCTCAACCAATAGCAAAATCCTTAAATTCTTATCTAAAATTTAATATAAATTAGGACGTACTATGACTGATTCCCTATCGTTATCTCCAGAAGATCTAGATCAACTGTTTGGTAAGGCCAGATCCTTTAACGCTTGGCAACAAAAAGACGTGCCAGATGCACTACTTGAAGAGATATATGACTTAGTTAAAATGGCGCCTACCTCGGCCAATTGTTCACCTGCACGGTTTGTATTTCTCAGATCTGATGACGCTAAAGCGCGCTTAGAGCCAGCACTGTCCTCAGGTAATATCGAAAAAACAATGACAGCACCTATCACAGTGATTGTCGCTTATGATAATGAGTTTTATGAGCAACTTCCTAAATTATTTCCACATACTGATGCTAGATCATGGTTTAACTCTAGCCCTGAACTCATAAAAGAGACGGCGTTTAGAAACAGTTCTATGCAAGCGGCTTATCTGATTTTGGCTTGTAGAGCCTTGGGTTTAGATACTGGCCCTATGTCTGGATTTAATAATGAATTGGTGGATAAAACCTTTCTTAAAGATAGCAAGTGGACCTCAAATCTACTGATTAATATAGGTTATGGCGAACCTGATCAATTATATAGCCGTCTGCCAAGATTGGACTGTGATGAGGCTTGTCAGATTTTATAAGAAACCAATTATTTATCCACTGAACTGTTTGATTTCGGGATTGATAGACTGAATTGATGACACGTGAAGGGGTAGCTGTTTTTGGATCTGTCATATTCAGGTGCCTAACAATTCGTAGTTCAAAACCTAGTAATAGAGTTCTTACCTAAATAAAAATAGGTGGTCGATAGAGTCTTATAAGTTTAAAGGCTCAATGAGTGGTAAAGGCAACCACTACGTGCACAGCCCTCCGCCTTGCACTCGGGTAAGTGTCTCCCAGACACTTACTCTTCCTCGCTCATTTGACAATGCGCTAATAGAGAGTTTCTAGGGTATATTGAAGAGTGAGCTTGTATACCATCAGGAGTATAAAACAAAGTTTACAGTGACCAACGATATTATTAAGTATATTGAGCTTGATTATAATGAGGAGTGACTAGCAAAGTACTGCTTTGCAGCGACGCAAGGCAAGAGCTATGCTCGCAGTGAAACGAGAATTCAAAAGAGCTTGGGCAATAAATCGCCTAGATAGGTGTGGTCTGACTTTTACCGTCAGGTTGCGTGACTAAAGTCTCCCAAGTTTAAATATACAGATTTGATGGCAGAGGTCATTTTCAAGCTACAAACCAAATCCGCAAATTTAGCCTGCGTAAGTAAAATATTTATTCGCTTATTTGTATCAGTACCAGTAAAATGCGAGACTGTTTTCTACACGAGCTTATGAGTAACCAATGATACGTTTAACTGAAATTAAATTGCCATTAAATCATGCACCTGAAGATCTAACGACTGCTATAACGACAAAACTTCAAATCTCTGCTGAGCAAATGGCGTCATTTGTGATGTTTAAACGTGGTTATGATGCTCGTAATAAAAGAAATATCCAATTAATTTATACGCTAGATATCACACTGACCGATTCGGATTTGACCAATGATTTACTGGTTCAATTTGAGTCAGACAACCATGTTAAAGCAACACCAGATACTAGTTATAAGTATGTAGGTGAAGCGCCAAAAGATTTAACTGAGCGTCCTGTTGTTATTGGTTTTGGACCTTGTGGTTTATTAGCAGCACTTACTCTTGCTCAAATGGGTTTTAAACCTATTATCATTGAACGTGGTAATGAAGTAAGACAACGCACCAAAGACACCTTTGGCTTTTGGCGTCAGCGTAAATTAAACACAGAATCTAACGTACAATTTGGTGAAGGTGGAGCAGGTACTTTTTCTGACGGCAAACTGTATAGCCAAGTGAAAGATCCAAATCATTATGGCCGTAAAGTCATGACAGAATTTGTAAAAGCTGGCGCACCAGATGAGATTTTATTTGTCAGCAAACCGCACATAGGCACTTATAAGTTAGTCACTATGGTAGAAAAAATGCGTGCCGAGATCATAGAGCTCGGTGGGGAAGTCCGTTTTGCTACTCGCGTAGACGACTTACACATCACTGACTCAAAAGTAACTGGCGTGACACTTAATACTGGCGAAACCTTAAAAACCAACCATGTTGTTCTTGCTGTTGGTCATAGCGCCCGTGATACCTTCCAAATGATCCATGATAAAGGCGTGTATGTTGAAGCAAAGCCTTTTTCAATTGGCTTTAGGATTGAACATAAACAGTCAACCATAGACCAAGCACGCTTTGGTGACAATGCTGGAAACGAAATACTTGGCGCTGCAGATTATAAACTGGTTCATCATTGTAAAAATGGTCGTTCTGTTTATAGCTTCTGTATGTGTCCAGGTGGAACCGTGGTTGCTGCAGCATCAGAAGAAGGCCGTGTTGTCACTAACGGTATGAGCCAATATTCAAGAAACGAGCGTAACGCCAACAGTGCTATTGTTGTAGGCATCGACCCAGAGCGAGATTACCCAAACCATCCTCTTGCCGGTATCGACCTACAAAGACAACTAGAAACTTTAGCGTTTGAATTAGGCGGCAAAGACTACAGTGCACCAGCGCAAACCATTGGTGATTTCTTAAAAGGAAAACCAGACTCAGAATTAGGCGATGTAAAACCCTCTTACACACCAGGCATTACCTTAACCGACTTAAGCAAAGCACTGCCAGACTTTGCCGTGGATGCTATACGTGAAGCCATTCCAGCGTTTAATAAAAAAATCAAAGGATTTTCATCTGACGACGGTTTACTAACTGGCGTAGAAACCAGAACATCATCACCAATCAGCATTAAACGCAATAAAGAATTTCAAAGCATTAATACCAAAGGCTTATTCCCTGCAGGCGAAGGCGCGGGCTACGCAGGTGGCATATTATCAGCAGGGATTGATGGCATCAAAGTGGCCGAAGCCGTGGCGAAATCGATGTTGAACATAGAGTAAGAGCGGCTTTAGGCAAACTATAATATTAAAACGCTTACCTAGATGAAAAGATGTGATCGAAAAAGCCTTTCAAGCCATGAAGTATAAAGCTTGAAAGGCTTTTTTTTGTGTCTTCAGGATGAAGACATCGCAAAGTTACATGAACGAACCTTCACTCCATTTAAAAAACCTCGTGGTGGTCAATTGTTATAGAGATGCAAAGTTAAACGCTACCTTATTAATTAAAGTCGCTAATTTGGAGTGAAAGCTTACGGGGAGTCAACGTGTTTAACCACAGAGGTCATCTTTTACTCTGATAAATATCTTCTTTATTGGAGCGTATTTTTATAAAAACACTACTCACTTTTAAAAGCTTGATTCTCTACCTCTTTGAAAAGCCAGTTTTTAAATGCTTGTATTCTTGGCAGCGCCGCGCATTCGGGGCGGTAAATAACATAATACGCCAAAGGCGATTCAAAATAAATATCAGGAAACAACCTCACTAACCGCCCAGCGGCCAGGTCATCTTTAGCCATTACACTGCGCGCTAATGCTACTCCGTGGCCGTCAATTGCTAATTGCAGTACGGCAGCAGAGTTATTTATTTGAATGCTTTTAGTAATCAGAGGGCCTGTAACACCGGCTTTTTTTAACCATGACGACCATGGCGGAAAACTGGTATGGGCATCCATTGATTGATCGTGTATCAGTCGTGGTGAAGCGGGTTGGATCTTCTAGAATTGTAGGTGAGCATACTGGGTATACTTCTTCATCCATTAGTTTTTCTGCGCCCAGGCCTTGCCAATTACCTACGCCGAAGCGTATGCCTATATCTATACGCTGAGAAGCAAAATCAACCGGTTTTAAATTTGTATTTAAATTTACATTGGTTTGCGTACAAATAGCTTGAAAGTGATGAAGCCTAGGCAATAACCACTTAGCGGCAAAGGCAGGGCTTACTGCAACCGTTAATACGCCGCTTATGGCATTGTCTTTTAAAATATCTAGCCCTTGGGCTAATTTATCAAATCCTTCCTGTATTAATGGCAGGGCACTTTGCGCAGTTTCGGTAGTTATAAGCCGTGTTTTACCAGAGCTCATTCTGTGAAACAGCGGCGTATCGAGCCACTCTTCTAATGTCTTTACCAGTTGCCCAACCGCTGCGGGGGTTACGTTTAACTCATCAGCAGCCGCTGAAAAACTCTGATGTCGTGCGCTGGCTTCAAAAGCTTTTAATGCATTGAGATGTATAGGTGATTTCATACAGTAAATTTTTTCTTTATTGACGGCTCAGATTATCTCGTTTGTTAAACAAAGTAAATAAGTTAAAAATACCTCCTAAGCCAAACAACTCGTCAATTGCTTGAAAGGCAATTTGATATTTTGTTTTATTGATACAACTAATGCAGCGCGAATGGGCGCTTGGAGAAATAATGATGACTAAGCAATTTTCAGGTAAAAAATTACTCGTTATTGGTGGCACTAGCGGAATGGGATTTGAAACGGCTCGTTTGATCTTAGAGCAAGGCGGACAAGCCGTTATCGTCGGCCACCGTAAAGAAAAAGCACAAGCGGCAAAAGAGCAACTATCAGCTTTAGGTATTGTAGAGGTTTTAACAGCCGATTTAACGAGCGATGAAAGCGTACAAAACTTAATTAACACTATTTCGCAAGATCACGCAGACGTAGATTTACTAGTTAATGCTGCTGGTGTTTTTGCCCCTAAACCATTTTTAGAGCACGAAGCAACTGATTACGATAAGTACATGCAAATTAACCGCGCATTATTTTTTATTACTCAAAAGGTAGCCGCTAATTTAATATCAGAAAAACGCTCTGGCGCCATTGTAAATATAGGGTCTATGTGGGGCAAGCAAGCCATTGCTGCTACACCATCTTCAGCGTATTCAATGGCAAAGGCGGGCTTACATGCGCTAACTCAGCATTTAGCAATGGAATTAGCGGCCCATAATATTCGTGTTAATGCAGTATCGCCAGCAGTTGTACAAACGCCAATTTATGAAGGGTTTATCCCGAAAGCAGAAGTAAACGATGCTCTGCAAGGCTTTAATAGTCTTCACCCAATTGGCCGTATAGATACGTCACAAGATGTGGCAAACACTATTGCATTTTTATTAAGTGACAAAGCGGCTTGGGTAACGGGTGCTGTGTGGGATGTTGATGGTGGCGTAATGGCAGGACGCAACTAATAGCAATGGAACAGAATGTTTTTTAATGATACTCACGCACAATTAAAAAGCGCTTAATGAGCGAAAATTTATAGAGCAATAATATACTGTTATTGCTCTTACTTCATTTAGGTTGGATAAATGCGAGTCAACTCATCAGATTTTTTACAGCAAGCCTCTCTGCTATCAATTAAATATAGTTGGCAAACAACATCTCAAGTTGGGGTCAAGCGAGTAATGCTATACAGAATAGGCGGTGAAAAAGCCAGCGCAACGAGCATGGTACGCTACGCGCCAAAGTCCACTTTTCCATGCCATGCTCATCCTGTAGTGGCCTAATAAATTAGGACGGCTGCTAAGAGGTTTATATTACCTCAAAGTAGGAAAATAGTATGACGAATAAACGCAACTAATATACCCGAGAGTTCAAAAGGCTTTAAATTATCAATCGCCAAAAGAGGTGTGGTTTGATTATTATCGTCAGGCTGCGTAACTAAAACCTTCCAAATTTAATTATATAGATTTGACGGCAGGGGTCACCATGCCACTCGTACTTTAGCTTAGAAACTGGTTGATATGCTCACCAATTTCATCAGGCTTCTCATCAATCAACCAATGAGCGACATCTTTGATCCAGACAAGCTCTGCGTTTGGAATCGCTTCTGCTAGCTTTGGTGCATATTCCGGTTTCTGGAAAGGGTCTTTATCACCCCACATGATAAATGTCTGATGCGGAAGGTTGCTAAGTTCGTCAGTAATGGCCTGAGTATATTCTTTGTTCAACCGTCTGAGATTGCGAAAAAAGGCATGCTTGCCATCTTCAGTTGACCAAGGTTCAAGATACATCTCAATAAGCTCATCAGTCATGACACTCTTATCATATACACCTTTTGGCAGGAAGCCTCGCATCATGCTTAAAAAGTCTTCTAAACTCATCTCCGACTCAGCACCAGGTTCCTGTAACGGCTCAAAATCTGGGATAGGCCATGAATCGAAGCAGATGCTATCTATCAAAACGAGCTTTCGAACTTTCTCTGGATAATTGACAGCTATCAACTGAGCAACACCTCCACCAATATCATGCCCAACAATATCTGCTTGCCGTGCGCCTAGAACATCCATGAGTTTTACAATCATGTTGCTTTGCGCATTAATGGACACATCTGCGCTTTTTGGTTTTGCAGATTTCCCATAATTGAGAAGGTCGGGAGCGATGACTCGATGTGTTTTTGCAAGTTGTGGAATAATATTTCGCCACATGAGGCTATTGGTTGGAATCCCGTGCAGCAGGATTATTGGACTACCTGAACCCTGTTCCAAAAATGCAATCTTATGCCCGTCAATGTAGGTATGGTTTTCTGTTATTTGAGTGCTCATAGCATTCTCCTAAAGATGAATGTTAATAGTCGTGAAATCACTCTATGGCAAAGGGAGACAGTTTTTTCAGTTGAGGTAAACCAAAAAGGTAATAGCTGAATCCAACATTACCATAGTGATATGTGGTGAAGTAATTCTTCAGGAGGTATATGCTCTCAGTGATCAACAGAAACACGGCTATCAAAAATAGCACTAACTGTGTACGGATTTTTATCTATAAGAAGCTTATTCTAATCCTACTATTGCATCTTCGCGCTTAGTCAAAAGCCTAATGCAATGGCTTCATTGAAATAACGCGACTGTATCAAAGACTGTCGTACTGAAAGTTGTACTGAAGTGAGATAAACCAACCTGATGAAAGTGATATTAATCATACATCAATAACAAAAGTATTATGGCATCGGCCGTTATAGGTTTGTACCTCAACCGTTAGTAGTTTGTTGGAAGGTGTAAGAGATTTATAGTGTTAAGGCCTGGCTTAGATTTAGAAAACCACCTTCAGTCCCAGCAACGGTAATAGATATCGAAATTAAAAACATTGATATTGAGAAGAGAAAATTAGCAGATACCGTCAAATTTGAGCAAACCAATATCAGACTGCTGAGCCGATTATTTCAGGAACGACTCAAAAAATATTTTATATCTTAAAACGACAGATTAAATCGAGGAGTTATGCTGTGTTTTTCGGAGATACAGCGGCATATGTGAGGCCTTCGTACTCCGTTGAGACACGAGTACCGCCACCTCCATCAAGTGTCTGACCAATATTGGTCAGTGAGCCGATGATGGCGGTGTTTCCAGTCGCACGCGCAAACTCGCAAGCCGCTGCAACTTTTGGTCCCATAGAGCCTGCAGGAAGATCAAGCTCACTTAAAGCATCTGGATGCGCCTGTAATATGCCTCGTTGTTCGTCAGTCCCAAAGTCTGTATAAACATACGCCACATCCGTGGCAATCACCAATAACTCACATTCAAGGCTACGGGCAAGTAACGATGCGCACAAATCTTTATCGATTACTGCCTCGACCCCTTGCAAACAGCCATCTTCATCAAATGCCGTTGGGATACCACCTCCGCCTGCACAGATCACAATCGCGCCTTTTTCAAGGAGCCACTGTATGGGTTTTAGCTCAAATATTTTTTTGGGCTTAGGGCTTGCAACCACTCGCCTAAAGTATTGACCATCGGCTTTAACAACCCAGCCTTTTTGCGCACTTAGCTTTTCTGCTTGCTCTTTTGAGTATACAGGGCCAATAGGCTTGGTTGGATTGTTAAAAGCAGGGTCTTTACGGTCGACTTCTACTTGAGTGAGTAGGGTGGCAATGGATGAGTCTCTCGGCAGGACATTCCCAAGCTCTTGCTCGATGATGTAGCCAATCATACCTTCCGTTTCTGCGCCCAAAACGTCTAATGGATAAGTATCGACTTCAGTGTAAGCTGCGCCTTGCAACGCAAGCAAACCGACTTGGGGGCCATTACCGTGAGCAATGACTAACTCGTTACCCTCCGTGATCTTACTGATCTGCTCAACGGCCGTCTTGATGTTTTGGCGTTGGTTTTGAGCAGATAACGGCTCTCCACGTTTTAATAAAGCATTACCACCTAAGGCAATTAGTAACCTCATGATATTTCCCTACGCATTATCTTCAGTTAATGTCATATCAGGGCGTGTCTTCATTTCAAAAATAGTGATAAAAATGAGATAAATGGCAGTCAAACAAGAAAAATAGCGCAGATAATATCGAGATATTAGTCAGCTATTTGACGCCGTTTGGCAAGATTTAGCCACTTTTAACCTATTTAGATGACTATCGATTGAATTGAGGGCACGCCCCAGTAGCCCACGCTGCAAATGTCATACATTCGGTATATGTTAGATATTACCAAGCGCAGAGACCAGAACGGCTTTAATCGTATGCATACGGTTTTCGGCTTGCTCAAATGCGATGTTGTAAGAGGATTCAAATACCTCTTCGGTCACTTCGATACCGTCTGCGAGCTGTGGGTATTTTTCAGTGATTTTTTTACCAACTTCAGTATCTGAGTTATGAAAAGCGGGCAAACAATGCATAAACTTCACTCTTGGATTGCCAGTGGCTTTTATCAGATCCATATTGACTTGATAAGCCATTAGCGCATCGATTCGCTCCGCCCAGCTCTCAATAGGCTCACCCATCGATACCCATACGTCGGTATGAACGAAATCAACGTCTTTTGCCGCCGTTTTTACATCTTCGGTGATGGTAAGACGCGCACCTGATTCTTTGGCAAAGTCTGCACAAGTGGCTAGAAAGTCTGCTTCAGGCCACAAATCTTTAGGGGCACAAAGGCGTACGTCCATACCCATCTTAGCGCCCATTAAATATAATGAGCGGCCCATGTTATTACGTGCGTCACCAAAATAAGCATATTTAATCTGATGGATTGATTTGTCAGTATGCTCACGCATGGTCATTACATCTGCTAGCATTTGTGTGGGATGAAACTCATTCGTTAGGCCATTAAAGACAGGAATATCCGCATATTCTGCTAACTCATTGACAATCTCTTGAGCGAACCCGCGATACTCGATGGCATCATACATACGGCTCAACACACGAGCGGTGTCTTTCATGCTCTCTTTGTAGCCGATCTGTGATGAGTTTGGGCCAATAAACGTCACATTGGCACCTTGGTCATATGCCGCTACTTCAAAAGCACAACGAGTGCGGGTTGAGGTTTTCTCAAAGATCAGAGCAATGTTTTTGCCCAAAAGGTGTTTTTGTTCTGTACCTGAGTATTTTGCTCTTTTTAAGTCACGAGCCATATCCAAAAGATACGTAAGCTCGCGTTCACTATGATGCATAAGACTCAGTAGATCACGGTTGTGAAGATTGAAACTCATGATGGTTCCTTAATTTTTAGTATGTGTTTATTTTGGATGGACTATTACTGTATTTGGCACCGCTATGAGCAGGTAGGATTCAACATGCTCTAATCCGTTGGATCGCGAATGATAGGGCAAGTCATGCAGTGACCACCACCACGTCCACGGCCCAGCTCGGAGCTTGGAATCGTAATCACTTCAATGCCTTGTTTGCGCAGTAAAGTGTTGGTATAAGTGTTGCGGTCATAAGAGATAACAACCCCTGGCTCAAGGGCAAGAACATTGTTACCATCATCCCATTGCTCACGCTCAACTTCGTAGCTATTGCCGCCTGTTTCGACCACTCTTAATTTGTCGACCCTTGCGGCTTCTTCTATTACTTTCAAAAAATGTCTGTCATCTTCGCGCACATCTATACCGTGTGGCTTGCTTTCGTCAGGACGAATATGAAAAGTCGTAATATGATCTGTCACTGCCGGAAACACGTTGACCAAATCAATGTCGCAAAACGTAAATACGGTGTCCAAATGCATCGCAGAACGTTGCTTAGGTAAGGCCGCTACGATGACATGGTCAACCGAACCATCAATGAACAAAGTCTTGGCCAGTCTGGTAATCGCTTGTTGTGACGTTCGCTCACCCATACCAATCAGCACGGTTTTGTTGCCGATAGGCATGACATCACCACCTTCTAAACTACAGCCACTGAGATCTTCTTCAGTGTCATCCATCCAAATTTTGAAATCAGCGCCTTTAAAGTCTGGATGAAATTTATAAATAGCAGAAATAAGGAGCGTTTCTTGCTGGCGAGCGGGCCAATACATCGGGTTGAGCGTCACACCGCCATATATCCAGTTTGAGGAATCGCGAGGAAACTGAGTATTGGGCAGTGGTGGCAATACAAACTCAGTCGTACCTGACAGTGCGGATAATTTTTTGAGTGACGCCCCAATATCATTCGGTAACTCTTCAGTGGTGACACCGCCAATTAAAAATGAGGACAGTTTCTTGTGCTCAAGTTTGGTCAACCAATCTCTCACTTCGCCAGCTAATAAAGTACCGACATGATTATCAGTGATTTTATGATCCATAATCCACTGCATGGCATCACTATTATCAAGGGTTTGTGCCAGCAGCTGATGCATCTCAACCACCTCAATATCGCGATCTCGCATCTTTGTGACCATATCATAATGATCACTTTTGGCCTTGCTCACCCACATGACATCATCAAACAATAAATCATCACAGTTTTGCGGTGTCAGTCTTTGATGGGCAAGACCTGGAGAACACACCATAACTTTGTGTAATTTACCGACTTCTGAATGAACACCTAAAGATTTGTCAGACATTTTTGTATCCTTATGCGGTTTGGGTGCAAGTATCTCACCACTGTTTAGAGGACGAACAATCTAAAAAAGCAACTGATGTGACAATTACGACGAACGGATTTTCTGGTGATTACAACGGTAAGGCATTTTATTTAATAGGGTCACTACAAGCTTAACGTACCGCTGTAGAGGCCATAGGCTGCATAGATGGCACTGACAGTAATGACTACCAGCACCACTTTTTCGGCTGTATTGAACAGCTGATGCTTGTGCTCTCTGCGTGCTTTTATATAGAGAACCACACCAGGAAGATACAACAAAGCGGATAGTAAAAAGTACTGAATACCAGCGGCATACAACAGCCAAATACTATAAAACAGCGCGGTTATCCCAATAATAATATCTTTTGTGGCACTCTCGGATGGTTTGTAGCCCTCTTTGCGATAGGCCACCAAAAACCCATAGGCAGCAGAAAAGAAATAGGGAATCAAAATCATGGAAGTGGACAGATAAAAAATATTGTTATACGTGCTTTTACTAAAGTAGGTGATGACTAAGAATAACTGTGTCGCTGCAGAAGACACCAATAGTGCATTTACTGGTACATCAACTGCATTTGTCTTATAAAAGAACCTCGGCATGGTTTCGTCTTTGGCGGCAACGAATAAAACTTCGGCACAGAATAGCGTCCAAGCCAATAAACCACCGAGCAGCGAGACGACCAAACCTACTGAGATAAAGGTCGCGCCCCACGGGCCAACGGCATACTCTAGCAAATAAGCCATCGACGGGTTTTTCATCGCTGCAAGCTCAGGGAGGGATCTAACACCCATCGCTAAAAAGTTAACCAGCATTAATAGCACTAACGTAAAAATGAACCCCAATACGGTGGCTTTACCAATATCGGAGCGTTTTTTGGCGCGTGCAGAATACACACTGGCCCCTTCAATACCAATAAATACCCATACCGTCACCATCATCATGTTTGTAACTTGATCAGGGACTGACCCTAGATCCGTCTCTCTGCCCCAAAAGTCGCTATTAAACAGATCCATATTAAAGACTGTAAAAATAATGACAATAAAGGTGAACAGCGGTATCACTTTGGCGATGGTGATCAACGTATTGACTGAGGTAGCCGTCTGGATACCTTTGGTAATCATGAAGTTGTATGCCCACAATAATACAGAGGCGCCTACTAATGCCGTTAGGGTATTGCCATCTCCAAACACATTAAAAAAATAACCCAGCGTACTAAATATCAGCACGTAGTAACTGACGTTACCCAACCAAGCAGAGAGCCAGTAGCCCCATGCAGAGTTGAAACCCATATAATTACCAAAGCCTGCCTGCGCGTAGGCATAGACCCCACTGTCAAGTTCAGGCTTGCGATGTGCTAAATTTTGGAACACGAAGGCAAGCATCAGCATACCGATGCCAGTGATGATCCAACCAATCAAGGACGCACCAGGGCTTGCGGTTTCAGCGATGTTTTGTGGTAATGAGAATATACCGCCGCCTATCATAGAGCCTACGACAAGGGCAATGAGTGCAGTAAAGTTTAGATTTTTCTCGGATGGATTATGCGTTGTTTCAGACATGGTGACGACCTTTTACTCTCTGATTGAGAAATATATGAAAGCAACAAAATAGATATGGCCTTGAAGAATACTTAAAAACATTGTTTAATATATGAAAACCCCATAATATTAGCATGGATTATTGTATATTTGCTAGATGAATGATTTTTGCTTGTAATTTCTATGTGTCTATATCAACCAAACAGCCGTGATATTTGACGGCAAAGGTATTTTTCACGGCAGTATTTTTTGTAAAAGCTATAACCGAGATAGGCTAAAGCTCATAAGGTTAAATTTTGTGGAACGTATGATGATTGAGAATAGATTCAGTTTCTGATGGTTTATTGAGGTGGTATCGAGTACCATAACCACAATAAAATTATGGATTTATTGGTATTTCTGACTAGGTCGTGTCCTAATCGGCCCAATATCCGATGAATCAACTGTATTGCCGAACACCTTATATACATCACTCAGCATCCTGCATTAGCGTAAAAAGTGTCTTGTGCTCACAACGCGCTAATATTGCCCGTCATGGTGATTGACACGAGGTGTGCTTGAGCTGATTTCCTACACTCAATACGCCCTATACTAAAAAATCATTAAAATTTTTAAATTGAGGATATGCCCGAATACGGTGAAAAAACGTATGGGTTGGTTATTTTTTGTTTTATTTCCGCATATAAATAAGATATAGGAACCGTTATGAAAAAAGCATGGGTTTTGATTCTATTGCTTGTCGTGGCCGCCGCTGCTGGTTGGTATTACTGGCAACAGCAGCAGCTTGCACAAGCCCTACCGCTAGGAATAGTCAGCTCAAATGGTAGATTGGAGCTTGAGCGGTTTGATATTGCTAGCCTTTATCCAGGCAGAGTTGAGCAAATGCTGGTGGCGGAAGGAGAGGATGTCGATGTCGATCAGCTGCTTGTGAAACTGTCTTCCTCACAAAGCGAAAGTCAGTTAGTGGCGGCACAGGCAACCGAGCAGCGCGCACATGAAATGGTGTCGCAGGCACGGGCAGGTCGTAAGCAAGGAGAGCAGGCAATGGCACGTGCCAACGCCCAAATCGATGCGCAGATTGAACAGCAAAAAATAGCCAAAATGGAGTTGGATAATGCTCGCAAGATGCGCCGCGAAGATTTGGTGTCAGATTCAGAGGTGACCAAACGCCAAGCGGCATACAATGGCGCGGTTGCGGTCGTGCAGGCGGCGAGAGCAGCGTACGCAGAAGCGCAGGCAGCTGTTCAACAAATCGATGCTCAAGTAGCGGAAGCAAATGCTGGCGTCAATCAGGCCAAAGCTCAAGAAAAATCTGCCGCATCGATGAATGACGATATGTTGATACGCAGTCCTAAAGCGGGCCGTGTGGAATACCGAATTGCTGAGGTTGGTAGTGTGATTGCAGCAGGCAGCAAAATGGTCAGCCTGCTAGACACAGAAGATGTGTCTATGACTCTTTTTTTACCTAATGGGCAGATGAGTGGCTTACAAGTCGGCAATGACGCGAGAGTCGTGCTAGATGGTCTGGATAGTGTGTGGCCCGCAAAAGTCTCGTTTATTGCGTCACAAGCACAATTTACGCCCAAGTCAGTGGAAACGCAGAACGAGCGCGAAAAGCTCATGTTTAAAGTGCGTATCAAGTTACCTGTGGCAATAGCCAAAGAATACAAAGGCCTACTCAAGGGCGGAATGACAGGTAATGGTTATGTGCGTAGCAATACCGACGTAGCATGGCCGAGCAATCTTGCTATAAACCTTCCCAAAAAAAGCCAATCCTAGTTTCTCACGTTCGAGTATGACAGCGGAAAATGAGGTCATAAATTATTCAGAGGGTTTTACAACCGAAGAGTTATCTTTATGAATAAATTAACGATACAAACTGTGAGATAACGTATGGATAGCCAACATACCGCCGTTGAAATTAACACTGTTTCGCATACATATGGCAAGACAGTTGCTCTTGATAATATTTCCCTAAATATTTTACAAGGGAGCACCGTTGGGCTAATTGGTCCTGATGGTGTTGGAAAATCAACGTTGTTGTCTCTTATTGCAGGGGTCAAGGTCATTCAAAATGGCTCTGTGCAAGTATTCGGTATGGATATGGCAGAAAAATCTGCACGTGAGGCGCTGTCAAAACGTATCGCCTTTATGCCACAAGGCTTAGGACATAATCTTTATCCAACCCTATCGGTATATGAGAACGTGGAGTTTCATGCGCGACTGTTTGGATTGAATGCGCATGAGCGCCATGTACGAATAGCCCGTTTACTTGAGGCAACTGGGCTAGCACCATTTCCTGATCGTGCGGCTGGCAAGCTTTCGGGCGGAATGAAGCAAAAACTGAGCTTATGCTGTGCGTTGGTGCACAATCCTGACTTACTGATTCTTGATGAGCCAACCACAGGGGTAGACCCCTTATCACGCCGTCAGTTCTGGTCATTAGTGGCCTCGTTACAAGCTGAACGTGAAGAGATGACGGTCATCGTTTCGACAGCCTATATTGACGAAGCCAAAAATTTTGAATACCTGCTAGCGATGGATGATGGCAAGCTCTTAGCCAATCAGCGGACGCAAACCGTCATGACAGAGCTGAATGTCACATCACTTGAAGAAGCGTACATCAAGCTATTACCACCAGAGAAACAAACGAATGCAGGCGCGTTGGTTATCACGCCATTTGTCCCTGATCCTGATGCGCCGCCCGCTATTGAGGCAAAAAACCTAACCAAACGTTTTGGAGATTTTACGGCGGTTGATAATGTCAGCTTTTGTATTGAAAAAGGTGAGATTTTTGGTTTTTTAGGCTCTAATGGTTGTGGCAAATCGACCACGATGAAGATGCTGACTGGATTGATTGATAAAACAGAAGGCTCAGCCAAACTGCTGGGTCAATCTATCGATGCAAGTGACATAGCGACAAAAATGCGCGTCGGTTATATGTCGCAGTCTTTTTCGCTTTATGAAGAATTGAGCGTACGTCAAAACTTAGAGCTGCATGCAACCCTTTATCAAATAGAAGGAGAGCGTGGACAGCAAGCTGTAAAGGACGCATTAGATAAATTTGACCTCAGTGCTGTAGCGGATACAGCGCCAGCCTCATTGTCACTAGGTATCCGCCAACGATTACAGCTGGCAGCGGCTTGTCTGCATCATCCTGAAGTATTGATTCTGGATGAGCCAACCTCAGGTGTCGATCCTGGTGCTCGTGATATGTTTTGGCGACAGTTATTGACGCTTTCACGGGAAGATAAAATCACGATATTTATCTCTACTCATTTTATGAATGAGGCCAGCCGATGCGATCGTATCTCTTTTATGCATCGTGGTCGCGTACTGGTCGTTGGTACACCGACAGAGCTGACACGTAATAAACAAGCAGAGGATCTCGAAGAAGCCTTTGTAGAGTATCTGCTGGAAGATGAAAAAAATGACAATGAACCCACCAGCCAAAACGACACGACTGAAAACACACCAGTAGAATCAGCGACCATAGCGTCTGAAGCTGATAGTCAAACCAACGAAACCGACACGCTTAAGTATTGGTTTACCACTGTTTGGACATTTGCCACTCGCGAATTTAAAGAGCTATTACGCGATAAAATCAGGCTGTTTTTTGCTATCGTTGGACCCATTATTTTGATGGTCATGACTGGTTGGAGTATCTCTTTTGATGTGCACGATTTACCTTATACGATACTCGATCAAGATCACTCTGTACAAAGTCGACAGTTGACGGAGTACTTTTCTGGCTCAGAATATTTTACATCTACGTCACCCGTACACTCTATAAAAGCAGCCGAATACGCGCTTAGAAGCTCTGAGACGCAATTGGTCATTGATATTCCAGTGGATTATGGACGTGATTTACTGGCCAATAGACAACCAGAAGCGAGCTTTTATATTGATGGGACAGTGCCATTCAATGCGGCAAATATTGAGGGCTATGTAGGAGGGATTATGACGATATATATCACAGACCTTCTGCAAGATACTGGCTTGCCTATCGATTTAGACCCTGCCGCTGAAATGGTTCCGCGCTTTATGTATAACCAAGACTTTAAAAGCGTGAATGCGGTCATCCCCAGTGTGCTAATGATGATACTCATGTTGATTCCAGCAATGATGACCACGCTGGGAGTGGTGCGTGAGCGCGAAATTGGCTCAATATCAAACCTTTACACGTCACCAGCCAGTGTGCCTCAATATTTGCTCGGGAAGCAGCTGCCTTATGTCGCTCTGGGACTGATCAATTATCTCATACTTGTGCTCATGGCCATATTTTGGTTTAAAGTGCCTATAAAAGGCTCTTTCTGGGCAATGTCTTTTGGCGCATTGCTGTTGGTCTATGTGTCAACAGGATTGGGGCTTTTAGTGTCTAGTTTGGTTCGCACACAGGTGGCAGCGCTGTTTGTTACCGCTATCGTTACTCTGATACCCACCATTAACTACTCTGGGTTGTTGTACCCGCTATCTAGTATGGACGGCTTCGCTTATGCCATTGGTGTCGGCTTTCCCGCATCTTGGTATCAGCGTATCAGTATTGGCGGCTTTACCAAAGGGCTGGGTTGGTCTAGCTTTTTGACTGAGTATATGGTCTTGACAGCTTTTGCCTTGGCATTTATCACACTTGCCTCTATTTTCCTGAAAAAGCAGGAGGTATAAATGCAGACTTTTAAAAATATCTGGACGTTGACCATCAAAGAGTTGCGCAGTCTGTTTGGAGACAAGATACTGTTTCTCATGATTGGCTTCGTGTTCTCTGTCACTATCTATACTGTGGCAGAAGGCATCAATACGGATGTACGTAATGCGCCCGTAGGTATTATAGATTTAGACCGTACGGCGCTGACCAGACAAATTCAGGATGCCCTACAACAACCTTACTTTCTACTTCCTGTCGATGTGAAACGCGAAGATGTTGGTGAATTGATGGACAAAAGCAAGCTGATTTTTGTGTTGGAGTTTCCACCTGGATTTGAAAGAGATGTGCTGGCAGGACGAAAACCGCAAGTTCAGCTGCTAATTGATGCGACCACCATGACACAAGCAGGTATTGGGCAGGCTTATATTATCCAAATATTCAATCAGGAAGTGAGTGATTTTTTAAAGCAAGAAGACATACCCTTGTTAGTCAAGCCAGTACTGAACATGGTATTTAACCCAAATGGAGACAGCTACTGGTATACACCAGTTATGGAAGTGTGCAATATGATTGCGCTCTTGGCAATAGGGCTGTCTGGTGCTGCCGTTATCCGTGAACGCGAACGTGGCACCATCGAGCATCTTTTGGTGATGCCCGTTAATACAATAGAAATAGTGATTTCAAAAATACTTGCCAATGGCTTGGTGATTCTATGTGCCTCCATGTTATCGATGATTTTTGTGGTCCAATATCTGCTTGGTATTCCCATTAACGGATCACTGCTTTTATTCGGTAGCGGTGTGGTCGTGTATCTTTTCTCCATATCTTCTCTAGGCATTATGCTGTCAACCATAGCACCGAGTATGCCGCAGTTTGCCTTATTGATGTTGCCTGTCTTAGTCGTATCGTTACTCTTATCTGGCTCTATAGCACCGCGCAGCAATATGCCCGAAGCGGCACAAATGATAAGTGAATACTGGCCCACGACCCAGTTTGTCAGTTTTACACAAAATGTTTTATTCCGTAATGCTGGCTTGGACATTGTTTGGCCTGAGTTACTAGTCATGACAGGTATTGGCGTCGTGTTTCTTATTTTTGCTTTAGCACGATTCAAAGCGATGCTTGAACAGCTGGGATAATGCGCAAAACAGATTGGCTCAATTTGGCTCAATAAGAGCCAGTCATACGTATACCGATATCTTAGGATAGGTCCTATAAGACGTCCTAGGGCGTGTTTGATATTCGACCATGGCACTGAATTAAAAATAATGATAGAGAATACAAGGAGAAGAAGCGCATGTTTCCATTATCCAAAATTGTGAGTTTGGGAGCATTGGTCTTGATCTTAAGCGCCTGCCAAAGCACACAGGTTGTTCGCCAGAGTGACATTTCTATTCCGACAACATTTGACGAAAACAAAGCGGCGAAGGGCAGTCCAGAAATTAGCCACTGGTGGCGACAATGGCAAGATCCGCTATTAAGTCGCCTGATAGAGCAAGGCTTACAAGACAGCCCCGATATTCGTATCGCTGAAAGTCGTTTTGCAGAAGCATTGGCAATCAGTCGTCTTGCCACTGCTGATCTTGGGCCACAAGCTGGCGTCAATGCTTCAGCGGGCGTTATAAATGGTTCGGCTCATCTGTCTGCAAATGACAACCTCAGTAGTCTATTGGGGGCTAGTACTGCGCTGTTGGAGACGCACCAAGACATAGATAGCAGTTATGCTAAGGTGGGATTTTCTGCTGCGTGGGAGCCGGATATATTTGGTAGAAAACAAAGTGATGCTGATGCCGCCCGTTATGCGGCGTTGGGTGTACAAGAAAAAGTATATGGCGCGCAAATGCTACTGGCAGATCAAATTGCTGATCACTATTTTCAAGCCCGTGCCGCCCAGCAGCGTGAAATCATTACCGCCCGCAATGTAGAGATATTGACGCGCTTTGAGCGATATATAAAAGGGCGTTTTCAAGCGGGTCAAGTCACTATGTATGAAGTCAATAATGTCCAAAGTAAGCTCAATGCCATGCGTGCGAAAAAAAGCACAATCAATGCAGAATATGCCACACACGTACGTAGCATAGCTGTACTTATCGGGCAAGTACCGCAAGGTTTTGAGCTGCCTTCTACGACTGTAAACATTCTCAATCATCAACCGAGTGCGCCCAGTGGTCAAACGCCCCAAGGGTTGCTAGAACGTCGTCCAGATCTGCGTGCCTATGGCGCACAAGTTAATGCCTATTCTGCCAAACTGGCAAGTGCCAAAGCTGATCTACTGCCACGTTTTTCCATTCGTTTTTTAGGTCAAGGCGGGCGTATTGACGTTGACAGTGATGTGCCAGATTTGAAAGGTTGGGGCAGTATATTGAGTGTGGGTATACAGGTTCCCATTTTTACAAACGGTCGGATTAAGGCCAATATTGACAGCGCAGACGCTCGTTTGCAAACGGCGCTGCTACAGTATGATCGAAGGCTACTGCTCTCGCTTAGTGAGGTAGATAATACTTATCAAGCACATCAGGCACTAGAGCAGCAACAAAAATTGCTGAACAAGTCTTATCAGCAGTCTGCCAAGCGTGCCAGCGATGCCGAAAAACTGTTTCGTTATGGTTATCAAACGTTAGATGAAGCTCTGACAGCGCAGCTGGACTCAGAACAAATACAAGAAAACTTGATTTACTCGCAGCTTGCTCGAGCACAAATGCTACTGAACCTTTATAAGTCATTGGGAGGAGGGTGGGTAGAAAATGTCACTGCGGAGGTATCATAAATTCAGACAGCTTATGAGAGGTTATACTCACTTATTAAGGTGATAGGAGAGTAAGCCGCTCAATTTGAGGTTGATACAGTAATAGAGACTATGTTGTCGATGATAGTATTCGATATATAGAGCTTAAAGGCGAAAAATAGACTATGGTTAAGACCGTTTTCTACGGTGGTGAGGGAGGGTTGGTCACTACAAGATTTAATAGAGAAGGGGATACTGAAAAAATCTGAATCTTCGGAGATTAGTACGAGCTCTATGACGATGATACCGCATCACTCGATTGCTATTCTCACCAGTAGTCGTGCTGATATTGAAGATCCGCGTGTACAGCAGCTTGCTGACGATATTATTCAAGCGCAAAAGCGTGAAATTGATGAAATGAAGCAGTTAATTGATGAGTTGGAATAAACAGTCACAAATTCTGAGCACTCTGTATTAGGTAGCATTAAGTAAGTAGCCTATTGAAAGGTATATGTTCACACGCCAGTACTATATCATTACTTATACTAAGGAAATAACAAGTAAGGAGTACTCATCATGATTATTATGATGCACGGTATGATGAACGGGCCTATGGATAGCATCATGAATGGATCGATGATGCACGAGATGAGTTGGGGGATGATGGTTCTCTGTTTAGTATTTGCCCTACTGTTTTTGGTCATATTGATATTAATTATTATGTCGCTACTCAAACACCTGCGTAAACCAGATTGAGTCTTATTCTTAGCTAAGTTATTAAGCGTATAAAGTAAGAGTAGAGACAACGGCTATCAGCGGTTGATATGACTGAATTAGAATCTTTACTTATGCTCTTCAAGGAGTGGTTTTTATGAAACATGTGGCCAAGCAAGCGCATATCAAAAGCGGTAAATACGACAAAGTGCCAGAGGGTTACAGCGGAACCGTTTATACCTGTCCGATGCATCCAGAGGTGAGAGACGTTACAGATAGCGGCTGTCCCATATGCAAAATGTCTCTTAAACCTGAAGACACTGTTGCCGAGATGGTAGCAATGAAAGATGACCATACAAGCTGTCATAGTCCGTCAAATACCGAGGCCCATCTTACTAAAGAAAGTAAGTACGACAAAGTACCGGAAAATTATAGCGGTACCGTTTATACCTGCCCTATGCATCCCGAAGTGAGAGATGTTGAAAAAAGCGATTGCCCAATATGCGGTATGTTTCTCAAACCTGAGGGCGAGGTTACTGATTCAAATGATAATGAAGACAGTCATGCACACTGCCATGGAAAGAATACTGACCGTACTAAGGTAAACTCTATAAAAGGCGGCAAGTACGATAAGGTGCCAGCTGGTTACAGCGGAACCGTTTATACCTGTCCCATGCATCCCGAAGTCAGAGATATTGAGAATGGTGGCTGTCCCATATGTGGCATGGCACTTGAATCAGAGACTGTTACTATTGGTGAAGAGGATACCTCAGAGCTCGATGACATGACTCGGCGTTTTTGGATTTGTACTGTGCTGACCGTCCCTTTGTTTTTGTATGCAATGAGCGATATGGTAGGCATAAATCTGGACAGCTTCATTCAAGGCGGTCAGGGTGATATCGCTGGGCAGATTGCTCAGTGGATACAGTTGGCGCTTGCGGTACCAGTGGTGTTATGGGGAGCAGCACCTTTCTTCGTACGAGGTTGGCAATCCATAAAAAGTCGCAACCTAAATATGTTTACCCTAATTGCGATAGGTGTAGGTACAGCGTTTGGTTTCAGTCTGGTAGCAACCTTTATTCCGGGTATTTTCCCAGACAGTTTTAGGGATGCATCCGGTCGAGTCGGTGTTTATTATGAAGCAGCAGCAGTTGTCACGACGTTAGTACTACTAGGTCAGGTTCTAGAGCTTAAAGCCCGAAGTCAGACTTCTGGCGCAATTCGTGCTCTTCTTGAGTTGGCACCGCCGAATGCAAGGCGGGTAGATGAGCAAGGCGTTGAGACAGAAGTCTCCCTTGACGAAGTTGTCAGTGGCGATAAATTACGGGTTAAGCCAGGAGAGAAACTCCCTGTAGATGGCATTGTGCTTGAAGGCAGTAGCAGTATCGATGAGTCGATGGTAACGGGGGAACCTATTCCAGTTTCCAAAGTAAAAGGCGATACGGTTACTGGCGGCACGGTAAACGGCACGGGAACCTTACTGGTTGAAGCGGTTGACGTGGGTGATGACACGGTACTGTCCAAGATCGTCAAAATGGTTGCTGAAGCCCAGCGCAGTCGCGCACCAATACAGAAGCTGGTGGATAAGGTGGCTGGATGGTTTGTGCCAATTGTCCTTATCTGTTCTATCATAACTTTTATCGTCTGGGCTATTTTCGGACCTGCGCCTGCCATGGCCTTTGCACTGGTCAACGCTATTGCAGTGTTAATCATCGCTTGCCCTTGTGCTTTAGGACTCGCCACGCCTATGTCGATTATGGTCGGTACTGGCAAGGGTGCTCAGAATGGCGTGCTTATCAAAAACGCTGAAGCGTTAGAGAGCATGGAAAAAGTCGATACCATCGTTGTCGATAAAACGGGAACATTAACCGCAGGCAAACCAGAGCTCACTGCTATCGAAGCACTTGGTGGCTTAGATGAAAATGAACTGCTTATACTTGTCGCTGCGGTAGAGACTGCCAGCGAGCATCCTTTGGCAGAAGCTATCGTTAAAGCTGCGCAAGAAAAATCTCTTGATATTGCTAAAGCCAGTGATTTTAGCTCAACCACTGGCGAAGGCGCACAGGCACTGGTCAATGGCAAGCAAGTCGCTGTAGGCAACTCAAAATTTATGCAACGTCTTGATAGCTTTGACAGTGCGCTTTCAGAACGTGCTGATAAGCGCAGAAAAGACGGCGAAACGGTAATGTTTGTAGCAGTAAACGGCCAAGCTGCTGGTTTAATATCAGTCGCTGATCCGATCAAGCCGAGTACCAGCGAAGCGATATCTTTACTGCATCAGGCTGGACTAAAGGTGGTCATGCTAACAGGTGACAACGAAATAACCGCTAGAGCCGTTGCCAGTAAGTTAAATATTGATGAGGTACATGCTGACGTCTCTCCAGAAGACAAAAACCGTATTATCAAAGAGCTACAAAATAGCGGCAAGGTCGTGGCTATGGCGGGTGACGGTATTAACGATGCTCCCGCTCTTGCACAGGCTAACGTTGGCATTGCCATGGGCACAGGAACAGATGTGGCTATGGAAAGTGCTGGCATCACGCTAGTGAAGGGTGATCTGATGGGAATTGTCAGAGCCCATAAACTGAGTCATTCTACGATGCGAAATATCAGACAAAATCTGTTTTTTGCGTTTATCTATAATGCGCTTGGTATACCGCTTGCGGCAGGTGTTTTGTATCCATTCTTTGGGCTGTTGCTCAGTCCAATGATAGCGGCTGCTGCGATGAGTCTGTCTTCAGTATCTGTTATTGGCAACGCGCTGCGATTGCGTCGCTTGAAACTGTAATTTCGGTACGGTAAAGCAGTTTTTAAATCATGCTTACATTCAGTGAGATATCAGCTGTCTTGACAACAGTTCCGACTGCAAGCGTTCCGGCGATAAATAATGCTACCACGGCAATCGTTGAAATCAGTACTGAAAGTGGATAGTCCTGTGAAGGGTTTTTTAACTCTTTTACGTGCACAGCCTGCATCTCCATTCCAGCAAAAAACAGGAAGACACTTGCAGCTAAAACCGTGTTTTTAAGGTGACTAAAATCTGGCAGGAAACTGGTTTGCATGTCCAGCTGGACCGGATTACCAGTCGCAACATATACTATAGCGAGCAAGATTAAGACTGCACCTGGAATAATGGTACCGAACATGCCACCAAAAAAACTGAGTCGCGATGATGCACCAATTCCGCGAAAAGAAATAAAGGTGACCGCCCAATACACCACAAGTAAAACAACGATTGTGTAAACCTTATTTTCAGCAAGTGCTTGATCAAAGCTTTGCGGCCACCAAATATAAGCAAGAGCTGCCGCTGCAAACACAAGCACCGTCGGAAAATAAATGACAATCGCCTGCCATTGATAATAGATCGCAGCGAACCCCCATCGTGGTCCGAATGCCTCTCCAACCCATCGAAAAACGCCGCCTTGCTGTGGGTATGCTGATGCCAGCTCAGCTGCCACCAGCGCTACAGGAACAAGAAAAACAAGCGCCGCAAACACATAATAAAAAATCGAGGTAAGCCCGTATTCTGCCATAGCTGGAAGACCACGTAAGCTTACGATTGTAGTAATATTCATGACCACAAAAGCCATTAAGCCAATGGTCGCAACTTTTTTACCAGTAGCAGGTTTGGTAGGTGTGACTGTATCTCCTTGTACCGCGGGTTTGTCTTTTGGAGTCTTGTTAGTCATCTGGTCTGCTCCTTAATGAGAGTATGATCGGCCAAACCTTGGTTCGGCTGATCTAGAGTCACTGATTACCCAAAATTTCTAGGATTTCAGAACTTCTTCCTTTGCAGCATACATGCAGTGGAGCGCCCATTTCATGATCTCAGGCGTTACAAAGACGTTTATAGGGAAGGCTTTGAGCTGCCTTCCACGACTGTAAACATTCTCAATCATCACCGAGTGTGCCCAGTGGCCAAACGCCCCAAAGGTTGCTAGAACGTCGTCCAGACCTACGTGCCTATGGCGCACAAGTCAATGCCTATTCTGCCAAATTGGCAAGTGCCAAAGCTGATCTACTGCCACGTTTTTCCATTCGTTTTTTAGGCCAAGGCGGGCGTATTGACATTGACAGTGATGTGCCAGATTTGAAGGGTTGGGGAAGTATATTGAGTGTGGGTAGAGAATGTCACTGCGAAGGCATCATAAATTTAGACAGCTTATGAGAGGTTATACTCACTTATTAAGGTGATAGGAGAGTAAGCTGCCACATAACCCTTAATTTAATTAGATAATTTAAATATTTATTTAAGATAAAAATTACCTTATTTAATAATAATATAACTGTTATATAAATTTTTCTTAACAATAAGGCAACATATTCTAAGCTTGCAAAGGTATCTACTGTTTATAGGTCGACACACACAATGATTTTTCAATCATATAAAGGAACGTTAGATTATGCCTTTACACAACCGAAATCGGATTGATCCTCTTAGCGAAGACGTTTACGAAGACCCAATGAGTAATACGCTACTCAATAAATTTCAATTGCCTCAAAACAGTACCCAGCCAGAAGTTGTTGCTCAGTTTATAAAAGACGAGCTACTCCTCGATGGCAATGCCAAGCAGAATCTGGCTACATTTTGTACGACATGGATGGAAGATGAGGTTCATGACATCATGGACTTATGTATCGATAAAAATATGATTGATAAGGATGAATATCCACAGACTGCTGAAATGGAAGCGCGTTGTGTTCATATCTTAGCGGATCTATGGAATAGCCCACAAGCTCATACGACTCTTGGTTGCTCAACTACGGGCTCATCAGAGGCTTGTATGCTTGGCGGATTAGCCATGAAATGGCGCTGGCGTCAAAAACGTGAATCAGCAGGATTAGATACTTCAAAGCCCAATTTGGTCGTTGGGCCGGTACAGATTTGTTGGCATAAATTTGCGCGGTATTTTGATGTTGAACTTCGCCAAATTCCACTTGAAGGTAATGAGGTTGGTACAAATCCCGAAAAAATAAAAGACTATGTTGATGAGAATACCATTGGTGTCATTCCTACATTAGGGGTGACTTACACTTGTGTGTATGAAGACGTCGCTGCGATGGCGAAAGAGCTAGATGATATTCAAAGCGAAAAAGGATGGGACATACCTATCCATGTAGATGCCGCTTCGGGCGGATTTATAGCGCCTTTCATTCAACCTGACCTTGAATGGGATTTTCGTATTGATAGAGTGAAATCTATCAATGCCAGTGGCCATAAATACGGTTTGGCACCACTAGGTGTCGGTTGGGTAGTTTGGCGCTCAGAAGAAGACTTGCCAGAAGACTTGATATTCTATGTCGATTATCTAGGTGGAAACATGGCAACCTTTGCGCTTAACTTTTCTCGACCAGGTGGTCAAATTGTAGCGCAATACTATAATTTTTTACGATTAGGATTTGAGGGTTATAAAGGTGTTCAACAAGCTTGTGTGGATACCGCTCAATGGTTGGCAGATGAAATCTCAAAGTTAGGTCCGTTTGAGATGTTTTATGATGGACGAGGTGGACTGCCCGCCCTTAGTTACACCTTAAAAGAAGGAGAGTGGGGTTTCAATCTCTATGATTTATCTGACAAGGTTCGTCAACATGGTTGGCAAATAGCCTCTTATCCGCTACCAAATGATCGTCAGGATACGGTTATTCAACGCATCTTAATTCGTCATGGTATCAGTCGAGATATGGCAGCGTTATTATTACGTGATATTAAAGCCGCTGTTGAATACTATAAAGCGCATCCAGTTTCACATTCTAGCTCTACTCGTACCTTTCATCACACATAGAAGAGCATTATGAGTAATCCTACTGTAGTCGGTCAGATATTCGATAAGATAGAGCCTGTTACTGCTTCAGGCTTACATGGATTTTTTCAGCTTCTGGATAATCAGCCCATAGTATTTATTTTGTTATCCTTAGCTTTAGGTACTTATATTGGTAATCGTAGCATCAAGAAAATCTCTTTAGGGTCAACAGCGGGTACTTTGCTTGTAGGGGTTGTGCTCTCGATGATTGCACAATCTGTTTATGGTATTACCTATGCCATACCGGGGGTTCTTTCAACCTTTATGCTGCTCCTATTTATGTATGCTTTAGGGCTTAAAGTTGGACCTCAGTTTTTTTCCGGATTGAAAAAAGGCGGTTTGGCGTTCATTAGTATCGGCGTCATTGTTTGGTCACTAAACTGGGTTATCTGTTTTTTCGGGGCAAAATTTGCAGGTTTGGCACCTGGATATGCAACAGGACTTATCTCTGGTAGCTATACCATAACGGCTATACTGGGAGTGGGGCAAGGCGCTTTATCGAGCGGTGCCTATATACCACCGTCAGGAATAACAGCGGAAGAAGTTGGTGCCAATATGGCCGCTGCCTATGCCGTTAGCTATGTCTTATCCACTGTTGGTATTATTTTACTCATTCGCTATTTACCTAAGATTTTTGGTTACAGCTCTGTTGAAGAGGCTAAAATCGCTGAAGTTGATTATAATGGCGGTGCTACAGATCCTTTACCTGGAGCACCTCAGGCATTAACGCTGGGTTTTTCACCGTATGATTTACGCGCCTTTTATGTGACTCACAAAAATATTCTTGGCAAAAGTATCTCAGCGTTAGTCAAAGAATATCCACAAGCGCCTATCCTACGTTTGGTTAGAAGTGGCGCGATTGTAGAGTTATCAGATGATCCTAGCGTTCAACTGAACGATATCGTTACGGTTAGAGCCAATATTCACGATTTAATCTTTGTAGACAATGAACTCATTGGTCCTGAAGCTGATGATCAATTGGCTCGCAATGTCCCTATAGAAGTTGCAGATATTCACATCGGCTCTCATGATATTTCAGGTCAAAACATTCATGACCTCAGCGAGTTTGGAATAGGAGGTGTTACTGTTCAAGCTTTATTTAGAGCAGGTAATGAAATTCCACTAGGTCCTAAAACACAGATTTCTTTCGGCGATGTGATTAGATTGGCAGGTCCAGATGTGGCTTTAAATATGGCAGGGCAACGCTTGGGAGGACGAGTAATATTACCAACCATGAAGTCTGAAATAATTTATCTTGCCGTTGCGATGGTTATCGGATATTTAGTCGGTATTATAACGGTCCGAATTGCAGGTATTCCATTTGCACTAGGAACTTCAGCAGGGTGTATTCTTGCTGGGATTGCCGTTAGTTATTTTCGCAGTCGTAACCCTGAGTTTGGTGGTCCAATACATGAAGGCGCCAGAAGCTTCTTGCAAGATTTTGGTTTAAACGTTTTTGTGGCAGTTTTAGCCGCCAATGTTGGGCCTAAAGTCATTACAGCCTTACATGGTGACACTCTATTATGGCTAGCAGTAATTGGAATAGCAGGTGCGTTAATACCACCGCTCGTTGCCTTCTGGATAGGGGTGAAATTTTTTAAACTTAACTCAATTATTGCTGATGGTGCCGCCACTGGCGCTAGAAATAGTACACCTGGACTAAATGCAATTATGGAAGAGTCAAAAAGTTCAGTTGCTGCTATACCTTATCCCGTCAGTTATGCGCTTACGACCGTTTTAGCCTTGATTGGTGGTTATATTTCGATGATTTTATCTTGAGTTTTTAGGACTGAAGTTAGTAGACGATGGTTATTTCAAAACCCCGATATTGATAAGCTTACCTAAGAATAATAAGGGCCTGAGAAAGCTATGACTTTTATACTTAACCGTTCCGGCATTGTCGGAGCATTAACACATTAAAGAATGAGCGTTGAAATTAACGGTTCAGTATCCTGTTTAAAAGTATGTTCAGATACCTGCTAGATATACCCTTAAAATACTGTTGTGAAAAGTTATCGTAAGTTATATAAAGTTATGATTTTGACATATTAAAACATTAAAAAACCCCGCAGCATATATGCTACGGGGTTTTTAATGTCTTCTAATATTATTTGATGGTGCGCCCACCAAGAGTAGGCTATGAGTCTAAGAGTCTTTAATACCAACCTATACAGAAATTTCATAATTAATTTTAACAACATATTTAACAACAATTCTATGTCGTTAGAATAGCGGCTCTACTATAAAAATAAGCAAATATTGCTTACAAGAAATATTGTTTGTACCTATATATTTTTAATATTGACGTATATATTGAGCACGAGAAATAGAGCAGCCTTTATAATGTTAGAACTACTAGTAAAGTAGAAGCTATTAATAATTGACTTGAATGCTTACAATGTCAGAGTATTTATCAGGACGAAAGTCGGCACTGAGAGCAGTAACGTAGACAGTCTTTAGTTGAGAGGTTCCATCGCCAGTACCTATTACGCCATTCCCGACGTTATTCGAGGTGGCGGTGTTTCCCCATATATCTCCACTTTCACCATCAGTTGAACGTAATTGATAAGGTATCTTATCAGTATTGTTACCAGTACCGCTCATCATGCCAGCACCATCTATATTATTATTGGATGGCATTAAGCCAATATTATAGGGTGCACCATTTGTGCAAGTGACGCCAATCGCACTAGAATTATTGCCTATGATATTGTTTCTATTTGCAGAATGAGAACCTAAATTGACATCAGTGGTAGAGGTAACTAAACAGCTTGGAATTACGGTCGCTTGAACGGTAAATGGGAATTGATCTACTCCTGAATTACCCGTTGAGCAATCAAGGCCAGATGAGATTTCGTTAGCCTTAAACGTTAATGCGGTATGACTACCATTGAAATCGTCGGTATAGGTTCCGGATGTTGCGAGGGTATTGTTATAGTTTGAGAGCAAAGAAACGTTAATAGCTACACTGCCTGAGATAAATGAGTTTTCGGCAATAGCGAGTGAGCCTGAGTTGAATTCAGAACCACTAGAATTTCGGGTACCCCAATCAATATTTCCTGGTAATGTCATGGTAAAAGCCAAGTTTGAATCGACAGACCCATTCTTCATGTAACGCGGAGGGTAAGTGCTGTTATTATTGCCACCGTCTACTGCAAGGCAAACCGATACATATCCTGCGGAGCCGCTATTGGTGCATCTATAGTTTAATGTAGCACTAATTCTTGCATCATCGGCGTTGGCGGGGGTGATAGAATCGCTAATGTTCACTTTACCGGTACTTCCCACTGCTGTATTCATACCTGCTTCACACGTAACATTGGGTACAGCATAAGCATTCCCTGATGGTAACCACCATGCACCTACTATCAAAAATATACTATATGTCCATCTTAAAAACTTCATTATTCTTTTACCTTTTGACAGATGAGAGGACCGATGAGTGGAATATCATCGCCCTGTTTATGATAATCAAAGCTGACCGTACAACTATCACTAGAGGGCATGATTACTTTTAGTACATTGTGCTCATCTAAGGTATCCAAATAGACTTCGCCATCAAATCCAATAACTGCTGAAGATGCATCTTTGTTCGTAAGTAACTGTACTTGACTGCCAAGCGGTAATGGCTGGTTAGCGTTGTCGGTAAGGAGGACAGAGGCAGAGCGCACAGGTGTGATGCCAAATCTTACTAATACTCCAGCGCGGTCAGTCGGCGTTGCTTCAATATCCACCTTGTCAATGCGCAGGTCAGCGGGCAAGTCCATAGGGTTAATAGCAATTTTATTGTCTTGATAAGCGTTCAATGGTGTTACCAATAATAGCCCCTGCTTATTCGTTGTACCTATGGGACTGTTTTGCAGCAGCACTGGTACATCGGCGATACCATCAGTGGAGACCACGGCAAAACCATTATTGATTTGGCGGGCAGCAAATAAGCCTCCACCCATCATGACCAGTGCGCCTGTACCGCTAGCATAAGTAGAATAATTATCGTTGTTGCTACTGATACCAGCTTGTAATCGACCGTATGGACCAAGATAATTCAATTCGGCTAAGCCATCGGTGCTGCTGTTGTTACTCGTACTGTGCCTTGCTTGCGCACGCCAGCCTATGCCGCCCGCATTTGGTGTTGATTGCGACACATCTGTTATCAAGTAATGCCGCTCGTTAGTGCTCTGCACACTACTATTCAGCGAGATATTATGGTCTAAGGATAGCGAGGCCCCAAAAGAGACGCTGTTATTGGCAGAATTATGGATATCATGATTGTAATTGGCGTTCAGACTCAGTCGTCGCCCAAAGGACTTTCGCCAAGAGGCGCTGGCAAATTGTGAGGTCTCTTGCTGCGTAAAAGCGACCTGATTATAACTAAGACCAAAACTGCCTAGAGATTGGGTGCTATAACCTGTTGAGAGTTGTTCACTTCGGCTGTTAGGAGCATTTCCGTAACGTGTGGCGACGTCACGGTAGTCACCATGAGTACCAGTGGCATTGAGACCGATATGGAAGCGACTATTATTCCAAGAGTAGTCTGCACTGTATTGCAATCCACCTTCACCTTGGCTGTCGCTACCCGCTAGTGAGGCAAATAAGACACCGCCTTTGCTACCTAATAACCAAGTGCCACCGACACCAGCATTACTAAGCCCCTCAGTCACTTCAGCATGGGTCTCTGCAGTAAAGCGATCACTGACTCCATAACGCCAAGTGCCAAAGGCGGCGATATCATTACCATAATCAAAAGATTTGAGGCCATAATTTTGGCGTACGGTACCGAGCTCTACTGACCAATCGGACAGCCCGGGCTGTAGTAAACGATGGGCATCATAAAGTGAGAAGTTAAGCGTGGTGTTTTGTCCTAACGCATCAGTCAAGACGAGCTGGGCATTGCCCGCTCCGCTAAAACTGGGAGCTGTATTAAGCTCAAATGGACCGGCAGGTATGTCGCCGCTGTATTGCTTGAGACCATTAACATAGAGCTCTACCGCTGAGGGTAGCGTGGCAGAGCCAAAAAATGACGGAAGAGGCGTGGTTGCAATATAGGGCTGCAGGTCAAAGTTACTGCCAAATTGCAGTCCGCCTAAGCGTGTGGACCTTGTCCAGGATAGTGTACCTGTGAGTATGTCGCCGGCTCTGATAGTGAGTAACTTATCAGGAAATGATTTACTCCAACTGGTATCCAATCGTACCGTTCGGCTGTCCCAATCCTTGCCACTAATAGCGCTATCAGCAAAACGATTGCCAGTTGTCAGGGCAGTAGAACTTAATACACCAAAGTCATTAAACGCGCGCAGTTCTGTATAAGCACTTAAGCTGGTCGCGTTGTCCTGTGTTTGTGTACCATAAAGGTTGTAATTTAACAGAATACCAGGTGATGCGGTCGGTTTTGTGCGTCTGCTATTGCGGGTATTAACTATGGTCGTGGAAAGGTTAAGTATGTTTAGTGGTGCAATAAGGCTGACCGTTTGCTGGCGTGCATCATAATCAATCTTGATGTCAGATAGAGTGTTTAGCGGCCTTGGTTCGATAGTATCGGGTGACAATATAAAGCCGAGTTGCTGCAATACGTTTGCACTTGCCCATAATTGCTTATTATAGTATTCGAAATGCGCTAAACCTTTGTCCGTTCCGTTAAGCTTAACCTCTAAATAGAGATCAAGCTTATCTGGATAACCCTTTGCGTCACGATTTCCACGGTTTAAATCAAGTTGGGCGAGACTGTCGTTTGGAAGAGATGTAGAGATCGCCGTGATATCATCTGGTTTGATAGCATGGCTGATAGGTATCATTAAAGTTTGTAATAAGGCTATTTTAGCGATCGGAAGTGTCCAGCGTAACGTCTTGTATTGTCTCAGTGCCATTGATCGTTACCTTGAATTTACCGGCTATCGCACCCGCTATAAAGCCGGAGGGCGGTACTTTCAGTGTCCAGTTCATAGTGGCATCTGGTAAAATATAACCCAGTAAACCTTGATGTATATTAATATTATTACCCGCATCATTTACAACGCTCAGGCCAATCAACTTGGCATGACCATTGCCGCTATTGTGGACGCGTAATGTAATCTGTTCGCCATCTGGCAGCAAGGTATATTGCCATTGCAATTGTGGACTAGTCTCAACAATACCAATGGGCTGCACAAATACAGGTAAAGAGTAGCTCATCGCAAATTGCAAGCCACTCTTTTGCTTAGGGGACTTAATCGGTAGCTCATTAACCAAAATTCGATAACTAGCCTCCATTCCTTGCGGAGGTGCCTTAGCACGGATAATTCGAACCAGTTGTTTGTCACCGGGGTTGAGCTCAATCATTGGCGGACTGGCCAATAATCCTCGTGAGGGAGCGAGCTGATCGCCTGTTTCATCTTGTGACCACTGATAAACGCGCACTTGCGCATTTATCACTTCGTCACTCGAATTACTAAGGGTCAGGCCACTGGCGTTTTCTCTAGCTTGCAAGCTTAAAGAGATGGGAGAGACCTGTAGGCCACTTGCCATCGCTCCACTACAAGACAATAGCAAACTAGAGATAACAGCAGGTTTCGCAACACGGCGTAACCAGAGACTCGGCATGGTGATTAATAGGCTACAGAAACATTAATAGTATCGGCGTAAGCACCAGGTGTAACGTCGGCATCACTAGTCACTGTGAGATAGATAGGAGTAGTGATGGCGGTAGCATAATCTGCGAATGCTTCGGTAGATACTGTATCAGTAGTACCCCATGCAGTGCCATTAGCTGAGCCAGAAGTTAATTTATAGGCTACTTCTTCAAGTGTTTCGTTTCCACCAAGCATAGTGCCAGTACCGTCTAGGCTATTGGTTGATGCAGGTGTTAGACCAATAACAGCCACAGAACCTTTAGAACAATTTAAGATAAGGTTAGTGGTTGCCGTTACAGCTGTAGTTGCCTTTCCTGCTTCAGTTGTTGCAAGTACAACATCTAAAGGAGCTGCATCTATAGTACATATAGACTCAACGTCCATACTAACGCCAAAACTACTTGAGGTAGGGCTAGCAGCATTCGCACTAGACATAGCAGCGAATCCGCCAATAGTAACTAATGTAACAGTCATTAATGATTTTTTAAATTGCATGGTAAATCTCCAAAGGTTTAGATCTTTTAGGGTTTCGGTGATGAATTACAGCGTAATCAGTTGAATACGATGTGCTTGCCGAGCTAGATAGCAGAAATCTCGTTTTTTTAGCAATCTAGAACCCACTGGCTTAAGATAATTACCTGAGGCGAACTGACTCTTTCAGTTACAATAACTACGACTATCGTCAATATTTGTTGCTAAAGCATGACAGAGTTGTTTTAGAAGTTTGTGACTAACATGTATCTACGCTAATATCCAATTTTCCATATGTATTATTGACCGATGCGTCACTACAAATAACCTCATCAAATAGAGCCAACATTAAGTTTATATACTAGCCTTTATATACTCTACTATCATACAATGAGCTTTATAAGCCGTCATAAGTCGATGTATTCCATCGCAGCACGTGTAGTCTAATTTTAAGCCTGTCCTATAACTCCAAGCACTCAACCTTGCCCAACAACCAAAAGATACTCCCATGACCAAAAACTTCTCTCAAACAGCGGCTTTCATCTGGTCTGTCGCTGACCTATTACGTGGTGACTTTAAGCAATCTCAATACGGCCGCATCATCCTGCCATTCACACTACTGCGCCGCCTAGAGTGCGTATTAGAAGACACCAAAGCTGCTGTGGTTGCTGAGAGTGAGCGTATCGCTGAAAAGGGTCTGCCAGAGGAAGCACAAGAGAAGTTCATTATTCGTGCCAGCAAGCGACCGTTCTACAATATCTCGCCGATGGATCTCAGCAAGATGGGTCAAAGCGATATCAAAGATAACCTCAATACCTACGTGCAATCTTTCTCTAAGGACGCACGTGAGATATTTGAACACTTCAAGTTTGAAGAGTTTGTTGGGCAACTGGCCGATGCGAACTTGCTATATAAAGTCGTGCGGATGTTTGCCACTACTGATCTAAGTCCTGAGAAGATATCTAACCATGAAATGGGCTTTGTGTTTGAAGAGCTGATCCGCCGCTTTGCTGAGAGCTCTAACGAAACCGCAGGGGAGCACTTTACCCCGCGTGATATCGTGCGCCTAACTACCTCATTGGTATTTATGGAAGATGATGATGCACTGACCAAAGACGGCATTATTCGCACCATTTATGACCCGACAGCAGGTACGGGCGGATTCCTATCCTCTGGTATGGAGTACGTGCTAGAGCTTAACCCTGATGCGGTGATGCGTACCTATGGGCAAGAGCTCAACCCTGAGTCTTATGCCATCTGTAAAGCTGACATGCTGATCAAAGGGCAAGAGGTTAATAACATCAAGCTGGGCAATACCTTGTCTAGCGATCAGCTGGTCGCTGAGAATTTTGACTACATGCTGTCTAATCCGCCGTTTGGGGTAGATTGGAAAAAGATATCAGGTGAGATCAAAGATGAGCACGAGCAAAAAGGCTTTGACGGTCGTTTTGGGGCTGGCTTGCCACGCGTGTCTGATGGTTCGCTATTGTTCCTGATGCATTTGATTAGTAAGATGCGTCCGATCACTGATAATACTAAAGATGCGGATAGCAGCAGCACTCAAAATAGTAACCAAGGCAGCCGTATCGGTATTATCTTAAATGGGTCACCGCTATTCACGGGCGGCGCAGGGAGTGGCGAGAGTGAGATCCGCCGTTACATCCTTGAGGCCGATTTGCTAGAGGCCATCATTGCCCTGCCTACCGATATGTTCTATAACACGGGTATCGCTACCTATGTATGGGTATTAAGCAATAAGAAAGCGCCTGAGCGTAAAGGTTATGTGCAATTGATCGATGGCAGTAACCTATACGGCAAGATGCGTAAATCTCTTGGCTCTAAGCGTAATGAGATGAGCGATGACGATATCAAAACCATTATCCGTAGCTTTGGTGACTTTGAGGTGGTTGATGCGCGTGTGCTAGATAAGCCTGAAGAGGTGAAATCCAACCGTGGCCGTCAGTCTGCCAATCCTAAAGCTGAGGCTGCCAAGACCTTTGCCAGTAAGATATTTGCCACCCATGAGTTTGGCTACCGCCGTATCACCATTGAGCGTCCGCTACGTCTATCGGCTCAGCTATCTGATGATACTATCGAAACCTTACGTTATGCTCCTAAACCGTTTGATATGGTCATGCCAGCGCTGTATGAGGCATTTGGTAGTAACTGGACGATTGATATTGATAGTAATAACTACGGTGATTTATCAGCGGTCACCTTAGAAGCGCGTGCAATGATTAAGGCCGACTTTAGCGAGCTAAAAGAAAAGCAAATTAAAGATGTGCTTGATGCCAAACTTTGGCAGGATCAGCTTGAGATTATGAATAAAGCCAAAGCCTTACAATCAGCTATTGGTGAACACCAATTCGATGATTTTAATGAGTTTGAAAAAGTGTTCAAACAAGCGTTAAAAGATGCTGATGTGAATCTTGATACGAAAGAAAAAAAGCAGCTGATGGATGCGATCACTTGGAAAAATCCTGAAGCAGAACCCGTCATCAAAAAAGCGGTCAAGGTTGCCAATCCGCTCTATGGTGCGTTTAGCTATACCGATCTCGCCAGCAAGACCAAGATTGTAGAGTTCCAACCTGACAGCGATTTACGTGATTATGAAAACGTACCGCTGAATCCTGAGGTGACGACCACTGAGTTGATTGAAAGTTACTTCGCCCGTGAAGTACAGCCGCATGTGCTTGATGCGTGGATCAATAGCGATAAGACAGATGCTATCGATGAAGAGATCGGCATTGTAGGCTTTGAGATACCGTTCAACCGTCACTTCTATGTGTATGAGCCGCCGCGTCCGCTAACTGAAATTGATGCAGACTTGGATGCGGTCAGTACTGAGATTATGCAGTTATTGGGTGAGGTGCATTCATAATGGCGAAGTATCAGCAATATGAACAATATAAGGAATCAGGGGTTGAGTGGCTGGGAAATATTCCAAGTCACTGGGAAGTTGTACCTATAAAACATCTAGCAATTCTTAATCCAAAAAAGTCTACGCTATCTCAAGATTTAATGTTTGATGAATGTAGTTTTGTGCCAATGGAAAAGCTTAAATTCAATAGTCTTGTTTTAGATGAAAAAAAAGTCATCAAAGATGTCTATGACGGTTATACCTATTTTGAAAACGAAGATATTCTAGTTGCAAAAGTGACTCCGTGCTTTGAAAATAATAATACTACTATAGCTAAAGACCTTATCAATGGGGTTGGTTTTGGATCGTCTGAAATATTCGTTTTACGAGTTAACAATAAAGTTAATAACCGTTACCTATTCTATCGTTTACTAGAAACTATATTTATTAGTGTAGCTACAGCTGCTATGACAGGTGCTGGAGGATTGCGACGTGTTCCTGCTGAAACCATTAATACATATCCGATAGCTGTTCCTAACATTAATGAACAAATCCAAATTGCCAACTTCCTCGACCATGAAACCGCCCAAATCGATACCTTAATTGATAAGCAACAAACCCTCATTCAACTGTTAAAAGAAAAGCGCCAAGCCGTCATCAGTCATGCCGTGACTAAAGGTTTAAACCCTGACGCGCCGATGAAAGATTCGTGCGTTGAGTGGTTGGGGGAAGTGCCAGAGGGTTGGGATGTCGGTCGCCTAAAAAATGTTTTAAGAATTCGTAACGGTCGGGATTATAAAGAGGTAGAAGTAGAAAGTGGTGGCTATCCTGTTTATGGATCGGGTGGGATTTTCAAGCGTAGTTCGGATTACTTATTTGATGGTGAGTCCGTACTATTTGGTAGAAAAGGGACTATTGATAAACCTCTATTAGTTTCAGGAAAATTTTGGACAGTAGATACTATGTTCTATAGTGAAGTTTCCAATAATGCCAAACCTGAATATGTTTATCACCAAGCATTATTGTTCCCTTTTGATAAGCTTTCAACAAACACTGCATTACCAAGTATGACCCAAGAAGACTTATTAAATTTAGGCTTTGTTATTCCACCATTTGATGAGCAAAAAGAAATCTGCCAATACTTAAGCAATAAGCTAAATGTGTTTTCAAATTTGGTGAGTAAAGCTGAACAAACCATTCAACTCATGCAAGAGCGCCGCACTGCTTTAATTTCCGCTGCTGTTACGGGTAAGATTGATGTGCGGGGCTGGGTTGCGACTGAGTAGAATCTCATGATTCTGAGTAATCTCATTATGGGTTATTTAACAGTGTATTAAGGAATAGGTATGAATAGAAATAATATAAGATTCGACTTGTCAAATTATTTAATTCATTTTTTCAGAGATGTTGATTTGAGCAGTGATAGACCTGTAGATATTCCAGAGTTTATGGGTTGGCAAAATATTCATGAAGGTGATTTTTTACCAGCATTTTTTATGCTAAGAGCAACTCTCCGTAATGGACGTATTTGGGCAACTTGGTCTATCAGAAATAATCAACCAACTGTATATGGATATAATCCAGCTATTTGTTTTACTGAGATGCCGATAGCTGCATTTTTAGAATCAGGTTATAAGAGAAGATTAGCGGGTGAAGCTATGAGTCCAATTGCATTAGTATTTCCTAAGGAGGCTCTCTATAATTTAGGTGCAAGACAAGTTATTTCAGGAGGCAGTGAGGGTTCTAATGTTTCTTCAATAAAAGTTAAAGGTGGATATCGCTTACTTCCAGAAAGTTCATTTTCTTTAAGGGAGCAATACAGATACGTGACCTATAGTCTTGGCGAAAGAAAAATAGATTGGACACATGAAAGAGAATGGCGTTATCCCTATCGAGGTGAAAGTTTTAACGGTATTTCATCACCACATGGTATCGGAGAAGCAGAGAGCTGGTATGAGATTGGAGGATTAGACTTTATTGATACAAAATACAGAATTCACGGGATCGGTGTTATCGTTGAGTCCGATGATCAGGTAAATCTAATACTCAGTGATATTTTGACATTGGTAGATAGTAATCGAACTTCTTATCATACGTTCAGTTTTATCTTAAACAATAGCCGCCTCCAAAATAATTTACAACAACTTCAAAATCCAACTGAGACTTCTAAAACTATCTTGGACGCTACAATTGATATTGAGCCTTATTTTAAGACAATATCTATTGAAGACGAAAATTATAATAAGATTTTTTCTGATATTGCTATGCAAATAGAGCAAAGTACAGATGATATTATTTCATGTGAATGGGGTGGTTGCTGGTTATGGTTTCACGACAATAAGCACTCATTTACCCGTGCTTTATTGAAAAAAGGTCGAATTTTTGTAACTAAAGATGGCAGGTACTTAGCTAAACTTGATGAGTTTAGATACACCAGAGATCTTAGGCAGCGTGAATACATGGCTAACCAGCTTGCAGACTATATAAGAAATACATTTGAGTGTGAATGTTGTTATTTTTCAGTATCAAACTCTTATTCTCCTACTGATCTCCCATTCTATGCAGGTAAAATTTCTCAAGATACTAGTTATTTCAATAAGTCGTGGAAATCGATGTAATTAGATAGCTTATACAAGAAATTAAAATAAACAAACTTGACATGATTAATATCTACAATACCAAATACGAATCTGTCTTCCAAGCCGATATCGTCAGCCAAATGCAAGCGCAAGGCTGGCAAGTAGGTCATGGCAGCTGCTATCAGTAATGTAGTTATATAAATTATTTTACAATCTATAATTGCAGAGCATAGGTTTCGGTTCTTACACAACTATCTATTATGTATCAAATATTCTTTTTGAATATAAATACGAAACATTATTTATGAACTTGTCATCGGGATTTTTTATTAAAAATCTATTTAATAGTGTCTTAAACTTAGATTCTTCGATTATTGTAAACAAAGAACTTGCGTCTATAGCTTCAGAACCTATAACACCAAAATTACCGATAAAAATACTTAGTGTACTCTTGAATGTTCTTTCATCATTTAGTTGTACAGTAAAAAAGGCTTTAGCATACTTAGAGTCATGCTTTTGAAAAAAGAAATACATTGACCTACTGTACTCGTCAGCTATAAATTTGTCATAGTCTACCTGTATATAGTGTTTTATTTTATTTAGTGTTGACTGTGTTATCTCGGAAATTTGCACATCACTAAGACCATTCTTATATTTTTCTAATGAATTTATTAGAAACATAAGTATATAGGAATGTATATTGGCATGATTAAGGTTATTGAACGTTGTAATTTTTATATCAACCTCATCTATACTGCTGATTAGATTGTCAACAAGTAGCAGGAGGTTCTGTCTCTCTGAACTAATAGACAATGTACTGTTTGTCTTTTGGAAAAGATGACTTAAAGCAACTACGAGATTGCTCTTCTCAATATTGTTAAGTTCTTTAGCTAGCATATATATCTGTGCAAGCAAACTAGTTCTTTTTGTTGAAGAGAAATAATTATCGATAATGGTTACGGAGTTAGTATCATTAGATAAGTCATTTTTTATTAATTCTACATCATATGAGCTGATCTTAGTTTTTGAACTACTATAAATAAAGTAATTATCAAATTTCTCAGCACTTGAGATTTTTAAGTTTTTTAATTTAGTTCTATCGGAGTAATCGGTAAGTATTGGGAACATGTACTCTAATAATGTAGCATTTTTTAAAGAAATATTTATTTTTCTAAAACTATCTATCTCTTCTTTTACCTCGTTACTCTCTGCTATTTTTCCTGTTCTTTCAAAGTAGGGTTGACCCGTTAGAAAACTACCATTGGACTTAATACTCTCAAATAGTTCTGGTTCGAATAGTCTAATTGTTTCTAATGCCATAAAGTCTATAGCATTTACTTCAAGGTGGTGATTGTTAACTAAACTTGTCAAATTAAAACGATAGGAGTTGAAGAAGCGATATATTGCTCTCATGTCTATTAAATAGTTTAGAACACCATTAATTATTCTTTGAAAGTCTTCTGGTTTGGCTATATCTTTCTTGTTTTTAACATTTAAGTCATTCATAAACATATCAAAGTTATTTACAATCACTTGTCGTAGTTCGAAATCTTCAATTATTGGCGTGGTAACTTCATATTGAATGATTTTTTGTAGATAATCCACTCCTTTCTGGGAGTTGTCAGTGAGCTTTTCTTCTACCACCTCTTTTGAATACAATAGAAAAAATATTAAATTATTAAAATCTAAATTAGATTTTATTAATTGCATGAGTGATTCTAACTGAGATTTATTTAGTCTATCTAAGTCATCAAAAATTATTAAAATAGGGTGTTTTATATTTATCAAAGATTTGCTTAAATTATTTTTATTATCTCTTAAACTATTTGTTTTTGCATAAAAGTATTGATAGATATTACTAATTGATCCAAGTATAAATAAAGATAAGAAAACATAAAGAAAGTGCTTTTTGAGACTATCATCAATTATAGGTGAAATAAGAATCCCTGTACCGAAAACTGGTAAGAGTTTTATAATTGGTTCGTATAGAACGGTAGAGATATTATGAAGAGATAGAAGTATAATTCTAATAATATTTAAAGGGAGATTTTTAATTTTTTTTAATTTTTTAAGATCTAAAAATTTTAAATTTCTAAAGTTTGATTTTTTTAAAGTAAAATTTTTATAATCTACAAAATCAAGAGCAATTTTTCTATTTTTTATAATTAATTTTTTTTCAAGCTCATCGAAAAATGCTTGAGTGATGAGGTCCTGTGAAGACCATTCCCATGGCGAGAAGTCTAATATTATCATGTCTTTATTTTTATCATTGATATGCTGGATGACAAGGTTTTTAATAGAAGTTTTGCCGCTTCCCCATTTTCCAGTGAGAGCTACCACCCAGCTCTCTTTATGTTTCCAAGACAATATTGATTTAGCTAAATTTTCTGAAAAATAATTTCTACCTAAAAAATCATCGGCTTTAGATGAAATAGGTTTATCTTGATGAATGAAACTTTGGTTATCTGTCATATGATGTATTTACTTAAGTAACTATTTGAGGATAGGATAATATGAAAAAATTGCATATATGTAATAGAGTTTTTTAGTTCAATTTGAGGTTATATTATATTTTCTAACTATGCATCTGATAACAGCATTATAGTAGGTCTTTATTAAATTATTATAAATAGTAGCCGCTTATATAATGCCAAGACAATTTAGCACTTATTTATTATTATCAATTATTGATTTAAAATTAGATTAGTCACTTTGGAGTTCTGCGCTGAACTCACGGTATATTGATTCTGCTGAATATTAATTTAACATACATTTATAATACTAACATTATCAAGTGTATGAGCTTGTATTTTATCTTTTATTTAGATATTTACTGCGACAGTAAATAAAGTTTACATCGAGCTTATCTTAGCAAATTTAAACACGATTTGAACTGAGAGTAGAACTTCCTATGAAAAACAACGCTATAAAATACCGAAAAATAAGAGGCATCAACTATCGTAAGCGTGCTATTGAGCAGTGGGGCGAAGTTGATAAAGTTCTTGATGCCGATCTGTTAAACCAAGACAAGCGAGATTACGTTGAATTCTTGGTAGATCCATGGTCACGCTTGTCTTTGATTAATAGTATCTATCCTGAGCCAACGAGCGACTGCGAATATCTATTGATCAAAAGTGTGCAAAATATCTATCAGTCATGGAAAGATTCGCTAGAAGCGTTGCAAACCCCTTATTACTTGCAAATATGGCTACGTGAAAACTACGTCAGCCGCTCACAAGTGGTTTGTGCTATCGATGAGATGAAAGATTTCTACGATGATACCTTTGAAGCGATAGATAAACAGCCCAAAAATGGTATTCAAAGTTCTATCCACTATAACTCAAACACGGCTGAATACTTAGATTGTTTTGAATGGAAGCTATATCGTTGTGTTCAGGCATATGACTTAGCTGATCCTTGGGACGCTGAATATGTCCAGAGCTTAAATAGCCAGCAACTATTAAGAAAGCAAATCATAGGGCAAATAGAGTATCAAATTGTCGAGATTGATAAAGTTTGGTTGATCTGTACCTAGCAGACGTATTCTCATTATTTTTTCATTGACTCCATCTATCAAAGTCGCGCTCGGCGAATGATTTTGGACGGATATGGACTTTTGCTTAGATTAAATCTAGTTTAATAGTATACTTATGTTTATTTTTTAACTTATATCTTGTAGAGAAGTTTATGGGAATAAACGCTTTAGCATCAGTATTGGTCGCTTCATTAGTCGCCTTAACTGGTATTTGCAACTTTGGCTATACAATTATTAAAGACAAACTGTCTAACAAAAAAGAGGACTTGCAGAATACACAAAGCATGCTTGGTAGGATGGAAGAAATAAGAAATTCAAAGAAGTATGTACAAGATTTAGAGATAGATAAAGTAACCTTTCTCAAAGGGTTTAAGTGGCGAGAAGTTGAAGTCTTATTATCAAAGAATATAGGTTTAGTCACCATATCAAATTTAAGATATTTAAATAAAGATGATATGATCATTTTTAAAAATAACTCAATAATTATACCAAATAAAATATATATTCTTAGAAAGAAGATTTTAAGAGTAAGAGGTATATTGATTTCTTTGAATTTTATATTGCCTACATTTGCATTGCTATATCTTATAGTTTTTCACCAGATAAGCATAATTAACTATTTGATCATGTTGGCTTATATTTTATTTGCCGAAGCGTGGGCTCTTTATTATTTTAACAGTATTATTAGTTTTGATGATATAAAAGAATCAGAAGACATTGCCAATAATAATATTTTCATTTCTGAAGATTTTGATAGTGAACGCCAGCGCTAATCATGTATTCCCGCCATTTTGTCTGTTATATTCATATACTCATTAGCCATAGAACAAAAACAAGAGAACGCCATGAGCCAGCACGCCACCTACGAATCTGTATTCCAAGCCGATATCGTCACTCAGATGGAGGCACAAGGCTGGAAATTGGGTCATGCCAGCGGTTATACGGCTGATACCGCACTGTATGAGCAAGACGTGCTGGACTTTGTACAGACCACCCAGCCAAAGGAGTGGCAGAAGTTTTGTCGCACTTTTCCTATCGATTCAGAGCGCCACTTTATCACCGCATTAGTTAAACAGCTCAACAAGGCAGACGCGCAAGCCACCGATAGAGCCTCACGTACTTATGGCACGCTTGGCGTATTACGTCATGGCCTAAAGATTCGTAACGCGCGTTTTGACTTATGTCAGTTTAAGCCTGAGCATAGTCTCAACCCTGAGATCATGGCACGCTATGAGGCCAATATCTGCCGTGTCGTTCCTGAGGTGGTATATAGTCCATATGTCAGTATAAAAGACAGCACTGACGGTAAGGTCGCTAAGCGTAACCGTATCGATGTGGTGCTGTTCGTCAATGGCTTGCCTGTCACAACGATGGAGCTAAAATCGGAGTTTAAGCAAGCAGTACAAAATGCGATTACTCAGTATAAGAAGACACGCCTGCCTAAAGACCCTGATACTAAAAAACCTGAGCCGCTACTGACGTTTAAGCGTGGCGCACTGGTTCACTTTGCGGTCAGTCAGTATGAAGTCTATATGACCACAAGGCTGGCAGGGGACAGCACATACTTCTTACCGTTTAACAAAGGCACCAGTGACGGCGGCGCGGGTAATGATACCCCTGACGATATCAGCCAATATGCCACTGACTATCTATGGAATGAAGTACTCACACCAGAGAACTTACTCGCTATCCTCGGCCACTTCATGCACTTGCAGATCGATGAGGAAGAGGACGCTATTGGGCGCAAGTCCAAAAAAGAAACCATGATGTTCCCGCGCTATCATCAGTGGGATGTGGTGACCAAGTTGGTTAATGCGGCCATTGATGAGGGTGCTGGTCAAAAGTACCTCATTCAACATAGTGCTGGCTCAGGCAAATCTAACTCTATCGCATGGACTGCCCATCAGCTATCTACCTTATACAACAGCGATGGCGATAAACAGTTTCACTCAGTCATTGTCATCACCGACCGTACCGTGCTTGATGATCAATTGCAGGACACCATCTATCAGTTTGAACATGCCGATGGCGTGGTCGGTAAGATCAATAGAAAAGAGAGTGACGGCTCAAAGTCGGAACAGCTTGCGGCAGCATTGGTAAACTCCCAGCCGATCATTATCGTAACCATTCAAACTTTTCCGTTTGTACTCAAAGCGATTGAAGACTCAAGTGTGCTTAAGTCGCGCCGCTATGCCATCATCGCCGATGAAGCGCACTCATCACAGACAGGCTCTACCGCACGCCAGCTCAAAGAAGTGTTGGTCTCAGGTGATACAGAGAGCAATACTACTGAGAATGATGCACCGCTATCTAGCGAAGACATATTAGACGCCACACTTGCCGCACGCCGTAGCAGTCCTAATCTAAGCTACTATGCCTTTACCGCCACACCTAAGCCAAAAACTATTGAGCTGTTTGGCCGTCTGCCTAACCCTGACTTGCCAGCTTCTAAAGATAACCTGCCAGCCGCTTATCATGTCTACTCAATGCGCCAAGCCATTGAAGAAGGCTTTATCCTAGATGTGCTCAAGAACTACACCAACTACAAAGTGGTCTATCAGCTTAAGCAAAAGCTTGCCGCTGCTGATGATGAAGTCGATGCTCGCCGCGCCAAGATTAAGCTCAATAACTGGGTGCGCTTGCATGAGCACAATATCGCCCAGAAGGTTAAAATAATCATTGAACACTTTAACGACAACATTAAAGGCTTACTCGGCGGACAAGCCAAAGCCATGGTCGTGACTGGCTCTCGTAAAGAAGCGGTACGCTATAAGCTGGCCTTTGATAACTATATTGCTGATTACGGTTATAGAAACATCAATGCCATGGTCGCGTTCTCAGGTGAAGTCACCTTTAACGACAATGACCCTGACAGCGGTGCACTCATCGGTGAGAAGTTCACCGAGCACAATATGAATATCGGGTTAAAAGGCCGTGATATGCGTAAAGCCTTTGACAGTGATGACTATCAAGTGATGTTGGTGGCTAACAAGTTCCAGACAGGCTTTGACCAGCCCAAGCTGTGTGCTATGTACGTGGATAAGAAACTAACGGGCGTGGACTGCGTACAGACTCTCTCACGGCTTAACCGTACCTATAAAGGCAAAGCAGAGAGTGGTACGTTTGTGCTCGATTTCTTTAATGACCCACAAGATATCCTTGAAGCCTTCCAGCCATACTATGAGACCGCAACCTTAGCAGACGTCTCTGACCCTGATCAGGTGTTTGACCTTTATGAGAAGCTGCGTGCCAGCGGTATTTTCTTATGGCATGAGGTAGAGCAATTCGTTGAGGCGTTTTATAGTAAGAACAAGTCTAACGCCGCCATCAGTAATATCTGCAAGCCAGCGGTTGAGCGTTGGCAGAAGAAGTATAAGCTGGCACGTGAGCAAGCACAGCATGCCAAGGTGATGCTTGAGCGTACCAAAGCGACAGGCGATGTGGTGCTAATGACCAATGCTGAGAATGACTACAAAGGCTTCAAGGCCGATCAAGATGCGCTAGAAATCTTTAAAAAGGATTTAGGCACCTTTACCCGCCAGTATGAGTTTATGTCGCAAATCGTGGACTATGACGACAAAGAGTTAGAGAAACTGAGCCTATACGCGCGTAACCTACAGCCACTACTACGTGAAAGCGTGGACAATGAAGAAGACGTCGATCTAAGTAACATCGTCATGAGTCATTACCGCGTCTCAAAGCTGCACCAGCAGGACTTAAAGCTGCAAGAGGGTAAGTCTGAGTATCAATTAGATGGTGGCAGTGGAGCGGGCACGGCCACGCCCAAAGATAAACAAGAAGCAATGTTGTCGCAGATTATTGAACGGTTGAATGAAGTTTTTGCTGGTGAGGACTTTACTGATAAAGACAAAGTGAATTTTATGAATACTATTTGGGATAAGGTCACTGAGAATGAGATCGTGGTCAAGCAGTTCACCAATAACAGTGTTGATCAGATTATGCTGGGCGGCTATCCAAACGCTGCCGAGGACGCTATGTTTGATGCTAAAGGTACGTTTGAAGACATGACCATGCATCTACTGTCTAACCCGAATCAGTTTAAGCAGTTCATTCGATTGATGCTTGATACGAAGCTGGATGCTGAGGCAACGATGTAATATCTCAGATTGGTTTTAAGAAGCGTTCTCTCGCTATAATCGTACCAAGGTGGTTCCATTTTTCCAGCTTTTTTTTGGTTCCAAATTTCCACAATTTGGCTGTTCTGGTTCCAATATTTTGTAGCGAATAATGTCACTTCACAGCAAGATTAATAGTACGGACATGCTGGCTAGTTGGCGTAATATCGACATAATTATCAAATGAAACTGCTTCCATTTCTATGATTTTTTTTGCTTCCACAAGATTTTTTGCTTCCAAGCCAAACTGCCCTATATGATTGGTCTAAGCGTGGTTTTTTTATGTTGGAAGCAGTTTGTTTTAGGGTCTTTTTGCTTCCACTTTTTTATGTTTATGCTATTTTTGCTTCCAATATTTTTCACTAATACCATGAGAGTACAAACAGTAAAAAAGGCATGCGTATTAACGTATGCCTTTTAGTATTTCAGTCGTCGAGATAGTTGTCAGCTATCAATAATTGGCTATCATACCAAATGGTGGTATCTCGTTATCTGGCTCAGAAATAACATTAGCTGCTGTAACTGCCTTTTCATTGTGGGACACTTGGGACAACGGGACAGCGACTCTGATTACTGGATTCGTGGCTGTCCCAGTACTTTTGAGGGCTTGGGACGAATGGGACAAATTAGCATGTTTATATTTACTTTGTCCCACCTGTCCCAATAAGACTTTGCTACTTGGGACGGTCTTTAGCTCTTTCGCTGTATGGTCTGTCCCGTTCGTCTCCACTGTCCCAGTAGTTCTATTGACGTCATAACTTAAGATATTACCTTTAACTGCATAGAAGGGGTCACGCTCTATAAAAAGTGTTTTTGGTGATTTATATGCTTTACGATCTCCTTGATTACGCATTAAAAGATTGGCGTCATCCAAAACTTGTAAGACTTTTTTAGCATTGAAAGGTGGGCAGACTTCCTTTTCAAAGGTGTTCATTAAGAAATAATAGTCACCTGTATTAGTATTGCGATAGCCTACACGGTTAGAAGTTTTAGGCTCAAAGTCTGGGCATCGGTGATTATGGCGCGGCTCAAAACGACTTGATCCATGCTGTTCAATAAACGACTGAACATGTTTGATGATTTGGCGCTGCTCATGCTCACCGTCACGACCATAGTTATCAAGCCAATTATCAAGGCACGTCATAACGGCTATGGTTGCTTGTCCTACTTGCCAGCCTGTGATGTCTGCCTGAGTTGCCATCTCGCCAGCGGCAGCCACAATAGCGAATCGTTTAGCCACTCTGTGTGCTTGTGGAGCAAGGTCTGTGTATTGGCTCATAAAGTCATCTACCAACTGCTTGGCGGTGGCTGTGGTCGCTTTTTTATCAATAGTGATATGTTCCAGCCATGCTATGCCAGCCACACCATGATAAGCGTGTGATAGCTCGTTGATCTTATCGGCTTGCGCTGCGCCTGTGGGTGCCAATACCAAACTATCAAAAGTCTTTAAGCCTTTGCCAGCATCAGCCTCAATATGTGCCACTCGAACCTCAATACCTGCATTGGTTTTTTGTCCTGCTTGCGCCATGAAGTTTTGTAGCGACTCCTCACCATTAGACAGAAAGATAATGCGCCACTCTTTGGCTTTGCGGTTGTGTCCCGTGGTGGTGCTGCGCCCTTTACCTTGACCATTAGCCAGCATGTAAACGGTTTTACCTACTATTTTGGGGTCACATTCGCTGATCTCATCGAGGGGCAAGAAGCTGTCGTTATGCTCGCTTGCTGTGCCCTCCAGTGCGTTATCAGTGCTGCGCCATGTCTTAACGTACCTGTCAGGGTTGCCCCATACACTAGCAGCCAATTTAAGCGACAATGACTTACCCATGCTTGATGAGCCTAAAAGGTGAAAACCGCCCCCGTCATACTCTAATAACTCCAGTAACTGCCCAGCGAACGCGCAAGCAATAGAGAAAACAAAGCGGCTTTGCTCTGCTAGTGGTCTGCATAACTCATCACGCCATTGAACTAATGTCCCTTTTTGGGATAAAGTACTATTAATTGCATTAGCAGACTGATAGACAATCAACTCCTTGCCATCGCTACCTATCGTCTCATTAGGTAATATGTATTGCTCCTCATGCCAGCCCAACTTATCCACGCATAACGCTCGTTTGTGAATAGGGTAGTCCTGAATATAAGTGTCTAGGTAGTTGCGCTGTTTGCCATTGGTAGTAATGCTCAATCCTTGACTGACAAGCTCACGACGATATTCACGGGCATCACCTTGCAGTAAAGCTAACGGCATTGACCATGTATGCAATACGCTGTCATCATCACGCCATTGCAATAACCGCCCCCATGTACCACTGCTTGTGTCCCTTGTTTTGGCGATAATCTCTAACGGAGAACAAACAAACACTTTTTGCTTGTATAAAATATTGCTGGAGTCGCTGTCATCATACTTCACGAAAAACAGTCCATCATGGTATAGCTCAAAGCGTCCATTATCATAAACCATAGGTGTATTTAGTTGCGGTACTTTGTCGTCGCGCCATTCAGGATAGTAAGTGGTATCTTTTAAATTGATTAGCTGGGCGTCATCAGCTGCCAGTATTGCCTCATAGCTATTATTAGCATGTAGCATAGTGACCATATCAGCCACAGTAACCAATGCCTTAGCATTCACTCCTGCCAGTAAATTTATCATCCCTTTGTTATCTATGGTCATCGGTATGGTGACCTGTGATCCGCTGCCCCAATGTTGCACCATCTTTTTAAAGCATTGCTTTGTCTTTTGAGGACTGATAATAATAGTCTTGTCACTAGCCATCAGGCACGCATAAGTATCAATACCGTTATCTAAATTATCAAACGCAAGCACCTCATTAGCTTTGTTTGTGTCACCAATGACGATAGCGCCATACCCTGTAGGATCAATCACAATAGGCGTAGCTTTGCTGTTTGGTGTGTAGAACACAGCGCCTACGGGTTGCTTTTGTCTGTCGGTGATTGCTATAGCTATTGTGCCAGCTGTCGCTTCAGTTTTGCCAATATCATCACCATGATATATAGTAGTGTCGTCTGTAGAAAATAGCAGCCGTTCAGGTTCTATCATGCTGTATAGCTTGGTTAGAAATGGACAGTTTGCTAGCTGTCCTTCTGTAGGTGGCTTGCAACCTTGTAAGAGAGTATGAGCGCCCATGTTGTCAGCATGGGCCTTTTTATTTTCTATCGTTTGTGGTGTAGGGGTCATCTTTTACCCCTTGTTCGGCTTGCGTGTAGCTTGATATTTCTTGTAGTAGCTCTTACGCTTGGCATACTTGCGGCTTTGCTTTGGTGGATAGCTTCTCACTGTGCTACCTCCTTGCCGTAACAAGTTAATGCTAAGATTTGGTTGGTTTTCTCTAATCTTACATTTAATAGATTCATCCATGTATTGACAGATTCATTTCTTAAACGTGACATAGTTACAATGATATGCGGCTGCATCTTGACATAGTGAACAAGAGATAATAGATGCCCAATCTCATTCAATACAGTGACGACTCCTTCAATATCACAGGCAATGTCTGATAGATCATGTGCTGATAAGACAACGACTTCTTTATCGTTATCAGTGGTCATGTCGATTATTTTGCGCTGGCTAGTTTGACTGATAGACAAGGCGTTATCAGGTAAGCCGCTAAGAGCTTCTAGCTGGGTTTTATTGTCATTACTACTCATGCTTGGTGCCTCTACTTCAGGCAATGAGACAATATCTTGCATGATGCCTGCGCTCAATTCGCTGGCATGTGTACTGATAGCGAGTAAGGCGGATCTTACCGCTACTATCACACCCTTTGACGCTGGGTCGTCTGCTTCAATTGTATTAAGTGCATAAGCTAAGCTTTCGCAGTCATTGGAATAGTTTTGAATGAGGTCATCGATGTAGTCTAACTTATGACTGTCAACTGCTACTAGGCGTGGTTTTAAAATCTCAATGGGTTTTGATGTCATCATGACTAAGCTCCTATTAGATTATTGGATTGATTGTCTGAGTCTGGCTGTTCGTTGTGAGAATTTACCCAGTGATTAATATCAGACAAACGCCATAAGCTCGCACGTCCAATTTTTATGGGCGTTGGGAATTGATTTTGACTGATGAGATGGTAGATATGTTTAGCAGAGAATCCGATTATACCGCGTGTAGCATTCTTAGCAGTGACGGTGCGCTGTTGTCCTGATTGAGTCGTATAGGTCTTGGCAATGCGTTCCGATTGGTTAGCAAGGTCTGCCATATCTTAGATATTGATCGGTGATTTTCATAATATTTACCTCATAGCGGTTAGAGTAATTGCCGGTAATGGCTGGTTGCTATGAGATGAATGATAGATAAGAATAAGGTACGTAAATAGAGGGGTTGCGAGCCGAAAAAGGTTCTTTTCGGAGTTTTTATTCCGTATCGGGTAGTTTTCTTTTAAATAAAAGCTCTATTGTTCTCTTTTGAGTATCAGAGGTCTTTGGTCTACCTACTTTAAATGATAGCCCTTGTAAATGAGTGTCAGAGATTGTTTTATTGGTAACAGTTAATTTATTGGCTCCTTCGGCATTTTGTTCAGAGAGTAACATTGCTAGGTCACTCATATAAGGTCTTATGAAGTCTACTACATCATTTTTACTCAGCTCTTTTTTATAATCAAGTTGCAGCATTACCATAGCGAGGGTTCGATTAAAGTACTTAATTGTCCGACGCCTTATAGTCTGCAATTCTGTATTTGAAAGGTGTTTACTGGATAGAGTGTCAATATTACGCTGAGTGTTCAGGTCGTCTGTTGGTGGCTCACTCGTGAGTACTTCATATGGAAGTCGTTTGTCATCACGCTCATCTAATGTGAAAAAGTAGTTATCTAAATTCGATTTTGAAAATCTAATCTCATTGCTATTAATGCTTTTTAGCTCTAATTCGTTTGCATCTTCAAAACCTTTAGGGATATCTGTAAATAGGAATACACCATCGTCGTATTCTGAATATCTAGCAGATTGCTTCTGAAGCATTTTATGAACTATGATGCCATCTTCTAGCTTGCCTGAGGGTAACTCAAGATGGCAATTAACTTTGCCAACCGCTTCTTTTAGAAGTCTACAAGTAAAATAGCCAGCAGCTAATTCTGTGTATAGGTCAGTCCCATGTATCTCAGAGAACATCCCAACATAGCCATAGAAATAGAAGCAGGGTATAAGCGCACTTTTTCTGACCAAGTCTTTCAGTTTGATAGAGTCATAATCTGAGTCAGCTCTGTCATTAATATAACTTAGTGTTTCACTGGTTGTTAAGTATTCATCATCACAGTTTTTACTAAGCTCACTAAGATCAAGCTCTTTGCCAAATTCATCAATAATAATAACAGGGGCGTTCTTATCATTGGTCTCTGTCAGCTTTGTAATCTGTTCATTGAGACCCTTAATTTCATCTTTATGTTCTTTATATATTTCTCTTGCAATCTTTAATTTATCTTCTAGCTCTTGTGTTTTATTGTATGAAGAACAATCCTCTTGTTTATTAAATAAATTATCTAAGTCTGCTTTAATAAACCTTAGATCGTTACTACGAGCCTTTTCATTACATTTTAGATAGTAGGTATATAAAGGCGAGCCATCACTATCTTCCTTTTGGTCGAAAAAATCTCTGCTATTTTGAATAGTCTCAAATTCGTTAGAGCTACTTTTAAAATCTACATATTCACTTTCAAATATCTTATAAGGTTTATAATAACCATTTATAACTGTTCCTAAATTATTGTTTAATGCGTTACTCAATGATTTAGACTTGAAGTAACCTTGTGCCTGAATCTGTATTGTCTTAGTTTTATTAGGATTGGTTGAAGGAGCGTTTGAAACGTATTTAAGTTCAACAGTGCCATCATAGTAAACAAGAATATCTAACTTATTTTCTTTGACTAAGTCATCGACTATAGCATGCAGTTGCAAATGACCTTGTTCATCTTCTAACTCAAAGTCAAATCCATTTTGATTTAAATACAAACCAACTTCATCCAAACTTAAGAACTCTTTAATACTAAAGATACTCATACAACGCGCCTTTAAGCACACCCTTTAGGTGAAGTAGGTGTAAGGCATGCAGCCTAAGGCATGTGAAAACGGCTGATATTTGGATAATTAATCCTAGCCCTACATTTGTGATGACAGCGCATAACGCTATCAAATTTGATATGTCAGAGTAATACTGAGGATGCAATATTAGGTCATTTGGCTGGCGAGCTGAGCCAATAAGTCAGGCGATATACCTTGAGCTTGCAAGCTTTTTATTAACGTTTCTTTATCATATAACTCTATATCCGTGGCTTGTACCCTGCGACTGCTTATCTCGCTCGATACCTCACTAGGCGTTAAAAGGTCAAAGCTAACCGCTTTTCCAGCTCGCAAGTCGTCTAAGTGGTCTGCCCAACGGTTCATCATAATTTGACGTTCTGCTAAGTGGGCTGAGAGGTCGTATCGTTTTTTAACACTGGATTGTTCAAGGTGGGCTAACTGGACTTCAATAATGTTTTCTGGAAACTGCAGCTCATACAATCCTGTGCTCGCAAGCTGTCTAAATCCGTGCCCCGTCATTTTAGGGTAGGGATCACCTGTGTAGCCCATGCGCTTTAGTGCTTGATTAAACCATACTTCGCTATATGGATTACTGCGCTCAAAGTTGTAGAAAACATAGCCTGTCCGCTCAGTTAAGGGACGCATACGCTCGATAATAGCCATAGCTTGTGGTGATAGGGGGATAATGTGATCCTGACGCATCTTCATCTTGTGCGCTGGCACTCGCCAAACGCTTTTATGATAATCAATCTCTGACCATTCAAAAAACCTCAACTCTTTTGTTCTAACAAAGCACAGCGTCATTAATTGCATGCCAGCGACGGTCTGTTCATGAGCATTTGGATTATCTACACTGTATTGATCAATATTACGTAGTAGCTCAGGGAATTGGTGTTGCTCCACTGCTTTCATGCGCTCAGCCTTATGAGGTCTTAGCGCTCTACTGCGTCCATGAGCAATATTGATAAGATCATAACCTAGCGTGTTGATAGCATACTCAAAAACCGAACTGATAAACGCCACGCACTTGTGTGTTGTGTCAGTCGTCCACTTACCTTGCTTTTCAAAATACGTTTGAATTGCTAATCCAGTTTTAATAACATCCTGAGCAGTAATAGCATTTATAGGATAGTCACCTATATGTGGTGAGACATGCTTGTCTAAATAGGTATGCAGCTTTTGAATGTTCTTGGGCGTGGTTTCTGACTTTTCATTGATATAACTGTTAGCAATAATTTTAAATAAATCTTTCTGCTCAAAGTTATTTTTATGATGGTTTTTTTGGTCGGTAGGATCAATACCGTCGTCAAGTGATGATTTAGCTTTATCACGTGCTAATCGTGCTTGTTTTAATGATACTTCTGGTTTAAAGGAGGAGTCGATGTCTAGCTTGGCTGGTTTGTAGATACCTATCTGATAGGTTTTTTGCTTAGGTTTGAGATCTTTATTAGATTGATAGCGATAAGCCATTTGCCAAAATAGGGAACCGTTTGGATGTTGTATTAGGTATAAATTATTCCCGTCGCCGTGACGTGTAATTTTACTAGGTGGTGATTGTTTGGCAATAGATTTTACGCCAGCATCCGTCAACTGGTAGTCTTTTCTCTTTGTCATGACTTGGCCTTAAAGGCGTGGAGAGGTTTTAACAACAAATAACGCTCTTGTTGAATATTTAACAACATATTTAACAACAGTGTAGTGGTGCTGCTAGGTAATGACAAGTGATGCAGGAAGACGTAATGTAAGTGAATTCGGGGGCTGTAGCGGATTGGGTTAATGCGGGGTTGTGTCTAAATACAATAATTGGTGCGCCCACCAAGACTCGAACTCGGATCGATCGCTTAGGAGGCAACTGCTCTATCCTGTTGAGCTATAGGCGCATTATGGAGTGACATTGTAGAAAAAACCAACCATAAAAGCAATCAACAAAAGATAAATATAGATAATTTATTATTACTCGCCATTGCTAAGGGCATCAGCGACATTGGTTGATCCGGTTTCCGATACTTGTTGTGTACGTGATGTTGGATTAAATAGATCATTGACGCTGTTTTTATAGCCTTCAATATTATAATAATCGTATTCTTTTAAGATATCTTGTCCTGTGCTTGAGAGCAAAAAGTTGCGGAACGTAATAGCAGCCGTATTATCTGTCAAAATTACCCCTTCAAGCGTTTTCTCATCTTTTAACGCGTAGCTAAAAGAATTCAGAGTGCGTGCTTCTATATTGATATTACCATCAGTACCTCCCTCTGCTTCATCACTAAACAGATTTTCTTGACTGAGCTCATCTGCACTTTTGTTAAGGGCATTACTTTGCTTGATTTTATCTTGAGCAGCTTCAAGCTCTGCTTGCAATGGTGCGAGTCTTTCTGTAGATAACCTATCATTAGCGATAATCATATCGACATCAAATATAAATTTTGACTGCTTGCTAGTATCGTTATCTAATAAAATTAGAATATCGCTTGCAGGGACATAGTTTGCTACTACCTGTATATGAGGATATCGAGACTCGAATCTAACAATGATATCGTCTAGAGGTGTCTGTAGACTTTTTTCCGCTTGCAAATATACAGCACTATCATTTAGTGAGTTTGCATCATCTTGTGTATTAGTCGCCGTTGATTCATTTTCGTTTGCCATGATTGGTAAAGGGTCTGTATTTTTGCGGTTACTGGTATATAACCAAGCAAAGATGGCAATGAAGATGACGAGTAATAGTAAAATTAGCCCAGCTAGCAGCAGTTTGTAATCTTTCATATATAACTGCTCTTTTTTTAATTGTTTTACGTTGGGTTCAAATAAAATTTTGTGTTTGGTTTTTAATATACTTTAAAACTTTTGGTGCAATACCTCATCCGCTAAATCTGCAAGCATATCTGCGAAAATATCTGTTTCTAAAGGTAGTGCTGTTTTTTGCTCGTTATCATCACTACTCGTCTTATTCTCTGTGTTTGATGGTACAGGAGAGGAGTTTGAAGACGAAACAGATGGATTGTCTGTTGTTCTTACAGGTGTTGTTTGGTGCGCAGCTAAAGGTGACTCACCTGAGATAAGTTTGTCCGTCAGCCATTTAAAGCCATGTGCTTCCCACCATGCTTCAAAGCGTGGTAACGTGCTCCCGCGCACAGCGACTGGTAAGTTTAATGTGCGAAGCTTTTGTGCCAGTATAGGGTCGCTAATGGCTTGATGAATACTAAGATAGAGCGATTTACTGTCATCAGTATAAGGTTGCCTGTTTTGCCATGATCTATCATCAATTTTCATACGTGGCAATTGCCACAGTTCACCGCGATAGTAAACGACGTACAAACGTCGTTTAGGGTGAACAAAAATGGCATCAATAGGGCGCAAGGGCATAATATTTCGTTATCCCGTTGATAAAAAAGGGTGAGGGTCGATAAACTAGAACATTTATTCTGACAGAAACGACGATAGTATTTTTTGATTATTAAGATTCGATTGAAAACGACACTAAATGTCGCGAACAGTTATAATGCTAGCATATATACTAGTAAACCATGGCTATCAATGGCAAACTAATCATCAGCGTATTTTCATTGTTTTTATGAGTCAATAACCAACGATAGTTGTCGTTATCTTTATAGTATATAAAACCGCAATATTAGCAGAAATAAATGCTGACCACGACTGCAAAATATAGATTAACCAGTGTCGTTCAGTATATCCTTACTTTCGGTTTATATACCTAAATAGTTTTTCAAATCTAAGAATGACATATTTACATGGTTATTATAACAAGTTTATTTTATCTAAATTTTTGCTAAAACGATAGATACCTCAAGACCTCCAAGCAAGATTCGTCCGTTTTGCGCTTCCATACCTCCAATCAGATTAGTGTCTATGTTTACCATTATCCAATCGCACCGCACCGAAAACCTTGTTGATCAATTGCTTGTACAATATCAGTCCAAGGATCAGCCTGTTTTTGAGCCTTTTATTGTCATTGTGCCCTCAATGGTATTAGGTGACTGGTTGGATAAAACCATTGCCAGTCGCGCCGGTATTAGTACATTGGTGCGGACTAAGTTTTGGGGTCAGTATCAATGGACATTGATGCAAGATGTGCTAACTCGCCATAATGCATATTTACTAACGCAAAACCCTGAAGCGCAAATTCTGAATGTACCCGAAGTGGCAGTGTTGTCACCAACGGTAATGCAATGGCGATTGTTTGGATATTTGACTTACTATCAAGAGTCGATTGTTGCAGATGAAAAACATCCGGTTCATCCATTACTGGCGTCTTTGATTGATGAACCGCAGGCAGGTGCTCAGCAAGACAACGTGCGACAGGATAAGGCGCAACAAGATGCCCGTATTTGGCAGCTTGCAAGCGATTTGGCGAGGGTGTTTAACCGCTATTTGACCCATCGTGAAGATTGGTTAGCGCTATGGTCGAACAACGAGCCGCTGAATGTGGATGAGTTGATAGCAGATAAAGATGCACTGTCACTGCGCTTTGATAAATATGCGCGTGGCACGCCTGAGTGGTTGGTCGAGCATTATGTTGAGTTGGAAATCGCCCAACGATTCTTGTGGTCGCATTTATTTGCGGATGTTCATCTACATCGTGTGGCACTTGAGCGCGCGTTCTGGTCGGCCTTAAAAAATAACAAGGCAAATGAGCGTGACCAGTTGCCAACCATACTACGTATTTTTACCATCCAGCAACTGCCACAGACCGAGCTCGACTTTCTACAGCGCTTGTCACAATACATGAATATCACGCTATTACATTACAATCCATCAAAGCTATTTTGGGCCGATATCGTCGATAAATCATGGTTACAACGCCAGCAAATTATCAATCCTGAGAGTGTGTTCTTACGTGATTACGGTCATAGTTTGCTATCACGTTTGGGTAAGCAGTCGCGTGATGCTTTTGCCATGCTTGCCAACTTGTCGGGTAATGAGCAGTACGACGATGCACTGGTTGAATGGCAAGATAATTTTGATGATACGCTGAGCATTGGTTCTAATCATGGTGTTGCTGCTGAGTATATTGATGATGCTACTAGCGCTCAAAATAGTCCAAGTTTGTTAAGGCGTTTACAGAACGACGTGCTGATGCTTGATGAGCAATCGACCCAGCAAGCAACGGCTGCTACAGTCTCGCAAGCAGTAAGCAAGCAACTAGAGCCGAGCTTTGATGAAGAGAAGCAAGAAACGGCCTGGTATGAAGATGAAGCGTTAGAGAATAAGCGCTTTGAGAAAGACCGTTTTTGGGCAATCTCTTCTCAAGATAATAGCCTAAGCATTCATTCGTGTCATAGTTTGCAACGTCAGCTTGAAGTGTTGCGTATCATGATTGGCCGCTGGTTGAACGAACCTATCAAACTGGGTGAGAAAAAACGCCATATCTCTGACATTGTTGTGCTGCTACCCGATGTTGAATGTCATCATGCGCTGATTGGCTCTATCTTCGTCAATGGTAAGGGTCAAGACGGTTTGACCTTGCCTGCTAAAGTGACGGGTGTTGTCGATGCAGATATTCGCCAGTTATGGGAAGCCATTATCGGTTTTTACAAACTATTAGGTAGTCATAGTGCCCGTTTTGAAGCGGCTGAAGTCTTGGACTGGCTCATGTTGCCTCCTTTATTTGAAAGCTTTGGGCTGACTCATGAACAAATGAGCCGTGGTTGTGACTTGTTGGTAGAGGCAGGCTTTATTCGCAGTTTCGACGAGCTGCATCTTAAGCAAACGTTGGACAGTAATGATTACGACTATCGCTTTAGCTTTGCGCAAGCATTAGATAGATTGACCTTAGGTCTGGTCATGCCAGAGGCTGAGTTGAGCGGCTGCTTGTATCCTTTAGATGAGGATGAATGGCCAAGTACAGCTTTACCAGAAATGACCTTACCACTACCACAAGTGAGCCTAAATGATGCGCTGATTGTTGAAGCGCTTTGCCGTATTTATACTGGCTTGGTCGCACGTCGTGATGATCATACACAAAAAATGAAAGCGGAAGACTGGCTCGACCAGATTGAGACACAAGTTATCCATCGCTACTTTGGCGATGTGGACCAAACGCGTACCATGCGCGCCATTTACAACGCAATGAATGGCTTTAAATCAAGTCTGCGAGCCAATCGGCACTATAGGCAGTACGCTAGTGGTGATATCGACAACAGAGAAGTAGAGCAGAGGCTGGCAGGTGTGGAGCAGTTGCCGCTCAAGCTGAGCTTTATGCTAGACAGTATCGAAAACGAGCTTGAAAGTCAGCAGGTCAGTGCGGAGCCGACGGGTGTGATTACCTTTGGTCGATTTGGTGCACTAAGAAACGTGCCTTTTGAGCTGGTGGTGATGCTCAATATGGATCTCTCTGAGTTTCCTGGGCGTGATCGTGACAACCGCTATGATTTGATGAAAGCGACCAATGCCCGCCGCGGTGACAGAGTTAGTGAAGATGATGACAACGGCGCATTTTTAGATGCGCTACTGTGTGCGCGCAGTGCATGCTGGATGTTCTACAACGGTCAAAGCTTGACGGATACTCATGAGCATCTGCCTGCCAATCCAGTGAGCGAGCTATTGCAATTCCTACAAGGCGAGGTGCAATGGCAGGTGAACTCGCTTGAGACCTTGCCTGAGAATATTGATCCCACTACCGAGAGTCTTAAGCGCTATTTGCCTAAATTGATTAAGCAGTGGTTAGTGACTGAGCATCCTGCACTGCCTTTTCATGAGAGTCTGTTTGAAACGGCAATCGAAGGCAATGATATTTTTGAGCAAGCGTCTCCTGATATTGATGGCAATGCTAATGCCAACATTACTATCAATGCTCAGGATTCCAGCCCTGCCGATATGATTGATGAGTTGGATACTTTATTAAATACAGCCATGCGCAAAACCAAACTGGCTCAGAAAAAACAGTTTCCGCCTGCGCCGCTTTGGCAAGCGGTGTTTGACACATTGAAAGGGCGAGTGTCTAGTGAGCACAGGCAACTGGTCGGCTTACCCACAAAGTCACAGTATGAGTCAATCGCTCAAGTGCTTGGTCAAGGATTGGGTCAGCTAGGTCAAGTAGACAACCAAACCTTGTCTGCATTGGTCGAACTATTGGCGCTAGATACAGCTGTTGATGCTAACGATGTCAATAACATAACAGAGGCGCTCATCCAAGCTTTATCTGACAGCGTATTTAACATCGGAGAGATTGATATTGAAGGGGTGTTGGCTTACCAAGTGCGCCATCCTGCCAAAGCATTCTTACGGTCTCAGAAGGTACATGTGGTGCAAGGTGAAGAAGCACTGTCGCAGCAAGAGCCGCTATTTCTAAACAGTTTAACTACCTATCAAATCAAAGATCATTTGCTTAAGCAGTTGGTCGCCGCTGAGACTAAGACCAATGGCGGTGATACAACTGCTGAAACCACTACGCCAATCCTGATGTATCAAAAAATTATGCCTGCTGGTGTTGCTCGCCAAACCACGTTACCCAATCAACAAAAGAAACTGCAACAGCAATGTCTAGAGTTCAAAGAGCAGTTAATTTCTAATGGCTTTGATGAGAGCAGCATGCTTAATGAAGGTGGAGCAGATGACGCTACAGTCTTACACCTATTGACGCCAACCGCCGAGCACCCTGTTCAGATAGAGCTAAAAAATATACTGAGTAGCACTGACAACGAGTCAAGTAATCAGACGAATATAGAGGGTATAGAAACACTGCTTAAGCTGTTGCCGAAAGTCATCAAGATAAAGGGCTCAGTACCAATATTAGCACCAATATCAGTGCCGACAGATGCGTATAACAGTCACTCTCATATTCAGGCAGGCGTGCCTTATGCTCAGCAATCGCCTAAGCAATGGTTAAATATACTGCCCAATTCTGCTAGCCCTAGGCATTTGCTCAAGTTTTGGTTGTCACATTTGTATTGGCAAGTGGCCAGACGTACCACTGCCGAGCAAGTGGCATTAAATGATGGCGTGAGTATTTGGCGTTTTAATAAGGCCAGCTCACAAGTCAAAAAATATGACAAAGTAATCGCATTTAAACTAAGCCCAATTGTCTATGAAGACGCAGTAATTGAGCTGATAAAATGGGCGTTTTTTGGCAAATTAACGGGTCAAGTACCTATTACGTTACTGCCAGAATATGCACTCAATTACCTTGATAAGTATCTAAAGCCTGAAGAAGGTGACGATAATAGCTACTGGCCAAAACGTGCCGACTTTTCGGACTGGTTAAGACCTAACTATAACTCAGACACGGTATATGATACTTGCTCGCAGCATGCTATTTGGCAATATGTACTGCGTGACCAAGATGCGTTTAAGGCTTTGTCAGCAGCGTTGACTACATTAGCTCAGCCACTGTATGAGCCGATGTTTAATGCGTTAACTAACTTAGATGATTAGCTCATTATCTAGAACAGCCTCTAATTAGTTTTTGCTATCTTGTTCTAATAAATAATAATTAAAAGTATCCGCCCATATGACAGACTTTACTTCTCCAACTAATATCATTGACTTGTCTACACAACCGAACTTATTCGATGAATATTCAGATGAGCTGCCTTACTCGGCTGCTATACCTGAACGTAAAGCTGATGTTATACCGGCAGTCGATGTTGATCTAACGGGTAAGCACCTGATTGAAGCCTCTGCTGGTACTGGTAAGACTTGGACGCTGACTGGTATTGTACTACGCCTACTGATTGAGGCGCGACGTGCGCCAGAGCAGATCATTGCCACGACTTTTACACGAGCTGCCGCTGCCGAAATGCGTCAGCGTATCCACGATCGTTTGGTAGATTTTTATCAGTTATTACAATGGGTCAATAGCCTAAGTGCTGATACTAGCAACAAAGAGAGTCTCTATCCCAACATACTACAGGTCATGCCTGAGGGTAATAAAGATACAAAAGCAGGCAATAATTCAGACGTAGATGCAAACGTTGAAACAGATATTGATGATTTAAATCAAGACCTTGCTGCTGATAAGCAAGCGGCGGCAGAGAAACGTAAACAAGCAAAAAAAGACCGCGAAGATTGGCTGGTTAATCAGGCCAAATATGTGCGCTTAGATGGCATCATGCAAGATCCTATTAACTTGCATCTCGTCGGTTATTTGCTGAATCACGTGTACAGTTACCCAATGGCGGAAGCTATCAGGCGTACCGCATTGGTACTAACCACCCTAGACAAGCTATTCGTAGGCACGCTTGATAGCTTGGCGCAAAAATGGTTGACGGAGTACAGTAGCGAGACTGGTCACCAGCAGGGCATGGGCATTATTGAAGACAGCAGTATTGAACAAGTTACCGATAGCATTGTTCATGATGAGCTACGTCAATTTCAGAGCCGCTTATACTATGAGCAGCCTAAACTCTATGCGCTAATGGATCAGCAAGGTAAGCTGACTGCAGTTGGCGATCATAAGAAATATGTGACTCGATCGCTTAATTTTATCTCTGCGCCGATTGATGAGATAAGGCATGAGAAAAGCTTTGACTTTGATACATATGAAAAGCTAATCAATGAGTTTTCTCAGTTAGATTTAGCAGATATCCAGCCTTACTTAAATCCTGATTATAGAAAGTCTCAAGGATTTCGTGGTGGTTCCAATTTAACCAAACAGTTTGATGCCATTATTGAAGTGCATCAAAAGATATCAGATTATCAGCTGACATTTAACAGCTATTTAAATGAGAGCGAGAATAAGATTTTGACATCATTGCAAGATGCCAGATATCCAGATGAAGATGGCAAAATCAAGAACTTTAATAAGAATAAAGAAAAAGAGCATCAGACGCTTTTTGAGCTAGAGACCATTAGCAAGTTAATGGCTCTCTTAGACATGCTGGACAGTTTAAATCAGCATATATTGTTGGTATTAGCCAATCTTAACAGTCATATTGTGCTGGCTGTGCGTAATAGACTACCAGTCATTTTAGAAGAGCGCGGCGAGACGACCTTTAGTTTGCAGATGGTACGCTTAAACCAAGCATTGACTGGCCGCCAAGGAGATAAGCTGGCGCGTTATATTCGTCATCATTATCCAGTGGCGTTGATTGACGAGTCGCAAGATATCAATGGCGAGCAAGCCATTATGATTGAAAGCATTTATTTGCCAAAGAACAAGCGTAAACAGTCGGACAGTGACAAGCAATCAACCACTAAGAAAGCCAATCATGAGTTTCTGCTATTGGTGGGTGATCCCAAACAGGCTATTTATGGGTTTCGTGGTGGCGATGTGGCCAACTATAACTACATGAAAGCCCAGTTTGATAAAAGCGCTCTTTGGACGCTTGATATCAATCGCCGTTCAAATGCCGGTGTGATTAACGCATTGAACTGCTGGTTTGGTATGGCTGATGCAACAACTGCTGAGAATAAGCTGTCGCAACTAGGAACTGGTATTCATTACCAGCATATCAAAGCAGCAAAACCGGAATATGAGCTGTCTTGGTTTAATGAGTCAAATAGTCTGGATGATGTGCTGGTGACAGAGGTGCTTTCTGCTCAGCCAGTGAGCTTATTGCACCTGCCTTATGATAAGGACAAAGAGTTTGATTATGATGAGCATGAAATAACAGCTCGCCATATAGCCACTTTGCTTAATAGTGGTCAGACACTTAAAGGTAAACCGATTCAGCCCAGTGATATTGGGGTGCTGGCACGTGCCAAAAAAGATCTGAAAAGGGTCGAAGATGAGCTGGTAAAACTTAATGTGCCGACCTTGACTACCAGTGATGTCAGCATCTTTGAGACTATTATGGCAGAAGATGTGGCGGCGCTACTAAGTGCCATGCTATACCCGTATCGTCATGACATGATTAATCGGGTGTTGACCAGTCATCTATATGGACTGAGTATTAAAAACATCAAAGCCATGATGACGGACCATGAGTCAGGCATTACTGAGGGCAGCAGTACAACAAGCTTCCATTCACAAAACTCTAATTCGAAAGACCTCCCAGCCAATGAAGCTACGGATAATAAAAAGAGCTATCAAGACTTTATTACCTATTTAAAAGAAGGTGCACAGCATTGGCAGCACTTTGGCATATTATCAGCGCTACATTATTTATTAGATAAAAGCCCTGTGCAGCCGCAAGGCGTTTGGCAGGCCTTAGCTGCACATCCAGAAGGTGACCGTCATATTATGGACTTGCGTCATGTGATGGACATTTTGGCGCAGTATGGTCTAGGCATGGGTGAACATGAGCTACTAGCTTGGTTCAGGCAGCATATAGATGCAGCGCCTAATAGTGATTGGGCTAAGCAATATCCGCTACCGACAGAGTCTGGTGTGCAGCTAATGACCATTCATAAGTCAAAGGGGCTTGAGTTCCCTATTGTCTATGTATTGGGAATGGGTGATGCCAGTAGGAAGTCTGGTAATAAAGAAGACTATGGGCTGTATTTATACAACGCGCAACAAGCGCCTTCAGCGTTAGTACAGCAGTCGCTAGATAGTCAATCGACGGGAAATCAGCGCCGCTTCTCACCACTGCAAGGCTCTGCCACGGTCGAGGATTACTATGCTGATATCGAAACACAAGAAGGTTTTGATGAGATAAGACGGCTTGGTTATGTGGCATTTACTCGGGCCAGTGAGCAGCTTTATGTGGTGCTGCGAGATCCAAGTAACAAGACAGGGTTTGAGCTAAAGCCAGTGTTTTATTGGTTTGAATCGCCAGAAGCAAAGTTCGAGCTACCAGATAGGCTCAAAGGCATCGTAGGCATGCTCAGAGGGTATAAGGTTAATGAGTTTTATGACAATAATTACGCCAACTCAGCAGGCGTAAATGACAGTGCTCAGCTAGCCGCAACCAAATCAAGTGCTCATAAGCCTACAACAGAGGCTATTGAGTACGCGCCATTTTCTGAGGTGATGAAAACCAATTATTTTTATGGTTGGGCTAAGACCAGCTTTACGGCTTTGGCACGTCAGCTAGATGAATCTACACAAGCAATGGCGATAGTGGATGAGCGTATTGATGATGCGATAGACATTGATATGACAGAGTCTTCTGTTTCGGACCTCTCTTCACTGAATAGCAAAAAGTCTATCGAACAAGACAGTGAGCTAAGCCTCAAGTCAGAAGATGATATCCGCTTTACCTTTGTAAAGGGTGCTAATGCCGGTACGTTCTTGCATGAGATATTTGAACAAATAGACTTTACCAATAAAGCCCAGTGGCCTCAGATTATTGATAGAGCGATTAGTAGCTATCAGTTGCCGCTTATATATAGCAGTGCTGAACAACAGAGCCGCAGATCGCAAGGCAACAAACAAAGAAATAGCGATGGGTTTGATCTTGAGTCAATAGACACAACGAAGCATGAGGCGTTAATTAATTGGATTGAAGAGGTGCTACATGCACCGCTACTATCTTCTAATCAATCCTTGATTTCTCTTGATAAAGGTAAGCGATTTGCTGAGTTAGAGTTCAATATGGGGTTGTCAGAGAACTTCAAAGCCCAGGATATCAGTAGGCTTTTTCAACAGTATTTACCTGATGAGACAGATAAACACGTCACTCTAGTTCCGCAAAACAAGGCACATCTATATCGTTATCTGCGTGGTGAGATTGACTTAGTGTATGAGCATGCTGGCAAGTATTACGTGGTCGATTATAAGAGCAACTTCTTAGGAAATAGCCTAAGCGACTATAATGAAAATACGCTCAAAAAAACAATGTCTAAGGCGGGGTATTGGCTACAAGCAGCGATTTATCAAGTGGCTTTACATCGATTCCTTGCCATGAGAATCAGTGATTATACGGGTAACGAAGATAAGTACTTAGGCGCTGTAGAGTATGTGTTTTTACGCGGTGTGTATGATCCAAATGCTAAAATAGCTGACACTACCTCTCAAGATAATAATAAACCCAGCAGTAACAACTTAGATAATTATGGCTGCTATGGATTGGTCACTTGGAATATTCCCATCGACTTTGTTAAAGGTTTAGACGCACTATTTGGCACGCCAGATTAATAAAATTTATATGACAATTAGATGGGCAAAAATTGTTATAACATTTAATCAGATCAAAAAGAGACAAGCACACGATGAGTAATAATAATAACAACAAGAGCAAGTCAGCCATTAGCTTACAAGAGAGTTGGGCCAATAATCTCAGTGATTATATTTTGCTGCGCCGTCAGCAAACGCATGTAGCGTATAACGTGACAGATATAAAGGTAGAGGCTGAGAGTAAGCATATCGGTAAGACAGAGGATAATGGCTTATTTACGGCTCTATTCATTATGTTGGCCACTCATTTGGAGGAGGGTCATACCGTATTGACCATTGAGGCAGCTGAGTATGACACACCGCTACAAGGTCAAATCAATGGTGAGTTGGTCGCACTATATGCGTGGCAGCAAAACTTACTAGAGATGATGGCAACGCCGATACTCACATTGATGGATGCTCAAATAGACACGCCATCAAAAGATGATTCTTCAATTGAGCTGCCATTATTTGGCTCATTAGATGCTTTGTTTAGTAAGCGAGCTCAGCTATGGGCGCAGTTAGCACTTAGCAGTCATGAAAGAGAAATGATAGTCAAACGGTTTGATACAATAGTTATGCTATATCAGCGCCTAAAAAATACGGACTTAAAGACTTTCCTTCAGTTAATTCACGAGCATGAGTTATTTTCTGACGTCAATATAGATAACAGCAATATTGAGAATAGCCTAAGCAAAAGTAAGCCTATCATATACCAAATACAAGAACGTCAGGCTGATAATGAAACAAAGCTAACACTCACCTTTTGGTTACACCGTGCTTGGCAAGCAGAGTTTAATTTAGCAAAAAATATCAACAATATCTTAAATCAGCAAGTAAGCCCTTTACAAATAGCAATGCCTGAAAATCTTCATGAACACCAAGTAAAGGCGATCAATGTCGCTAATAATAATGCGTTTAGTATTATTACTGGTGGCCCAGGCACAGGTAAAACATATACAGTCGCTCAGTTAGTCATTGCGCTGCAACAAGCGACAGAGAATGGGGGAGATGGGGTTGAACATATTCGGTTCAGTACGGACAGTGCCAGTCTGGCATTGGCAGCACCGACTGGTAAGGCTGCTCAGAGAATGCAGGAGTCTCTGCAGGCGGCTCTAGACGCGGCGAATGTTAAGCTGCAGTTGCAAGAAGCAAAAACCATTCATCGCTTGTTAGGTATTGGGCGGACAGGCAGGCCTCGTTACAATGCTGATAATCCATTAGGGGAAGATATCATCATTGTTGATGAAGCATCCATGCTCGGGGTTGAGCTGGCCAATTATCTTGTGAGTGCGGTAAAACCGGGTGCAAGGCTGATACTATTGGGCGATGCGAACCAGTTAGCAGCAGTAGATGCAGGGGCTGTACTGGCTGATCTCTGTCGTATTCCACGACTACAAGCCATTCATGCAGAACTAACCGAAAGCCGGCGATTTAGCGCAGAGTCGGGAATAGGAAAGCTTGCCTCTCAAATTAATAAAGTAGAGGTAGATACACAAGCCATTTGGAAGTTGTTAAGACAAGATGAAGCGTTGAGCTTTCAATATGTCAATACGCTACAAACGGAACCTATATCAAATGATAAAAAAGAAAATAGCCTAAGTAATAAAAGCTTATTATCAAACATCAGTAAAGATTACCATCCATACGTAAGTAAAATCCAAAATTTACTAGGAAGTCCAATAGAAAAATCCATGCCAGAGTCGGTGAAAAATACTATAGCGCTATTAATGGCAATATTTAACCAATTTAGAGTCTTAAGTGCTGGCCATAATGGCGAATGGGGTGATCATTATATTAATAATTATCTCACTCAGTGGCATCTTTCTGAGCTAAAGCTGCCATTAGGTCAAAATACATGGTTCCATGGTAGACCTGTTATGATTCTACAAAACAACTATGAGCTAGGATTGTTTAATGGTGATATTGGTTTTTGCTTGCAGACTAGCGATGATAGAAGCCGACTAGAAGTGTTTTTTGAGAATAAAACACAAGGGATTGCGGTCAACTTGCTAAATGAAGAGGTGATTGCCACTGCATATGCGATGACCATTCATAAATCACAAGGGTCTGAGTTTGACCATGTGGCCGTTACTTTTGATAATAGTCATGCAAGACTACTGAGTAAGGAGCTTATCTATACAGCTGTGACTCGTGCTAAGAAACAAGTGACCATTTATAGTACTAAGCAGGCTTTTGAACGCGCTGTCAAAACACCAACTGAGCGCCATACAGGTTTGGCATTACAGTTTTAGTCGCTATCGTGAATTGACTTTATTCATGACACAATACTTCATCGCACAATAAAAAAAGCATCCAAATTGGATGCTTTTTTAGGATTTAAATGCTTTCAGATACTTAAATATAGGGCTTAAACTTTGTCTTCTTTGATAGCGTAAATGCCTGGTAAGTGACGTAAGTAGCCGTGGAAATCCATACCACAGCCATAGACGTAACGGTCAGCGACATTGATACCAACAAAATCAACGTCAAACCCTTCAACTTTACGATCGTGTTCTTTATTGAGCAAAACACACGATTCTAGTGATAAAGGCTTTTCTTTACTTAGTTCTTCAACGACTGTTTTTAAGGTAATACCTTCGTCAAAAATATCATCAATCAGTAATACGTGCTCACCCTCGATGCTAACATCAGGTTTGTATTTCCAATCTAACTCATTGGTACCTTCGTTATCGCGATAACGTGTCGCATGGATATAATGCATGCGATGGTAGAAGGTTAGGTGAGTCAATAACTGGCCCGCTGGGATAAGTCCGCCATTCATAACAACCATGACGATTGGGTTTAGACCAGCATAATGCAGGTTAAGTTGAGCAGCAAGACGTTCGTAAGCAGCAGCAACTTCGATACTGCTGATAAGGCACTCTGAGTTGCGTAATGTTTTTTCGATTTCTTGGTTACTGATTTGGGTCATCGGATGCGCCTTCGGTAAAAAGTGCCGCTTATTTTAGCAAATTTTAGTGAAATTTCCCAATAGCATATGACTTTTGGGGCAAATTTAATCTAATACTGGGGCTTATTCTGGTTTTTCTACGATAAAAGGGCGATAGTAATTCGCTAAACGGTTTAATGAGTTATCAGGTAAGTCGGGCAGTAGCTTATTCAGTGCCATACTCATACCTTTATCAATGGCAGCTTTAGCGACTGGCACTGATTTTCGTTTAATCATACCCAGCTTCAATGTTTCGGCATAGCGACTAATGAAATGCGTCAATGTTTGGTCATTCATCGTTTCGAGTGCTGTTTTAAATGCTTTTACATCTACGTGATCAGGGGTAATGGCAGAAAACCCTTTATCGATCAGTTGACCATCTGCCTCAGATAATTTGAAGCCTACTCGTGTTACCCCGTCATTATCAATAAAAGTCGCATGATCTCTCAAAAAGTGAAAGCTAGGGAGTACTTCTTCATTGTTTTCTTTACCGAGTAAAATATTGAGCAGTGTATCTGCTGTTTTTTCAACGGTAACAACTATCTTCTGCATAGAGGCTTTGCGTTCAGGATTTGGTGTAATCTCAACCAGTCCAACCAGTAGATTGTCGATCAAATCACGTGCCGTTTGATGGGTGAGTGCATCACGATAAGGGTAGTAGTCTACGGTCTCATTTGAAGCAACGACTTGTTCGGCTTCCTTCACCAATACTTTTAATTTATCTGAGGGTACGAATCCAAAATAGTGCGCCATGATGCTTCCTTTGTTCGCTGTTTCGATGGTTGCCTGATGTTATATCTATCATTAAATAAGTACTACTTTTACAGGATACTTATTTAAACCTGTGCCGAGTATTTACTCAAAATTTATCACAATACGTCTCATTTAGTGACTTTTTATAATTGTACAGTCTAGGTTTTTTAGCTAGTAATCATATTAAAATATCGCTATTATTCTGCTACAACGGGGTGGGCTGCTCGCGGCACACTAATTTATCATATTTTAAATATTTTGATTTAAAAAGCTTGAACTCATAAGGCTATATGCCACTTGTCTAGGGAGAGATAAGATGAATAGTGCTATTGTACTACTATTTGGCGTCGCCGCCATGCTCTGCGGTTACGTGTTTTATTCAAAGTTTATCGCTACAAAAATTTTAGCACTGGACGACAGTCGTCCCACGCCAGCTCATACCATGAAAGACGGTATAGACTATGTCCCCACCAATAAATATGTATTGTGGGGACATCATTTTACATCAGTCGCAGGGGCCGCACCGATTATCGGTCCTGCAATTGCCGTGATATGGGGTTGGTTGCCTGCCATCATTTGGATTGTGTTCGGCACAATCTTTATGGCGGGCGTACATGATATGTCGGCTATTTGGGCAAGTATGCGTAATAGAGGCCAGTCAATTGGTTCTATCGCTGGTACCGTTATGGGTACCCGTGTGCGCAGTCTGATGATGATCGTCATCTTCTTGTTATTGCTGATGGTCAATGCTGTATTTGGCGTTGCTATCGCTAACATGATGATAAAAACACCATCTTCTGTATTACCAGTTTGGGGCGCGCTAGTCGTTGCCTTTATCATTGGTCAGTGTATTTATCGCTACAATATGAATTTGGTTTGGGTATCAATTATCGGGGTAACTGCGTTATACGGACTTATCTATCTTGGTCCTATGTTCCCTATTGTATTGCCTGAGACTATTTTCGGGTTACCTGATAATGCCGTATGGATTATTATCTTGTTTGCCTATGCAGCGGTTGCTTCGCTATTGCCTGTATGGATGCTATTACAACCACGTGATTATATTAATGGTTTACAGTTATTCGTTGGTTTGATTTTATTATATGCTGCGATTTTTATCGCGACGCCTGATATTGTCGCGCCAGCTATTAATACATCATTACCAATGGACACACCTTCACTGATGCCGTTGTTGTTTGTCACGATTGCTTGTGGTGCTATTTCAGGGTTCCATGGTTTGGTCGCGACAGGTACGACTTCTAAGCAGATTGACAAAGAAGGAGACGTTCGTTTCGTTGGTTACTTCGGCGCATTGGGCGAAGGTATGCTCGCACTGGGTGCCGTTTTAGCCGCAACCGCAGGTTTTGCTACGCTTGGTGATTGGGAAGCAGTTTACCAAAAATTCGGCGACGGTTCGATTGGTGCCTTTATTGATGGTGGTGCAACCATCTTGAATGCTGGTGTTGGTATTGATATGGTGCTATCACAGACCATGCTTACGGTAATGGCTGCATTGTTTGCAGGTACTACGATGGATACTGGTGTACGTCTGCAACGTTATATCTTCCAAGAATTTGGTGAGATTTATAAATTGCCTGTACTTAGTAAAAGTATTGTCGCAACATTGCTCGCAGTCGGAACTTGTCTATTATTAGCATTTGGTGCTGGTGGTATTGATGGTGCTGGTGGTATGGTTATCTGGCCACTATTTGGTACAACCAATCAGTTAATGGCTGCCTTAACCTTAATGATCGTAACGGTTATCTTGTTACGTAAAGGCAAACCTGTCTGGTTTACCTTAGCGCCGTTGTCGTTCCTATTGGTCATGACCGTATTCGCACTATTGATTCAGCTTAAAACTTTTTTCACGGATGGAAATTGGCTGCTTATCATTATGGACATCATCATTTTGATAGCGACTATTCTAGTCACGTTTGAGAGTCTATCTGTATTGCGCAAAGAATGGTCGTTACATAAAGGTAAAGGCAAAATCGAAGATGATGCCTAATATCTGATACCTAATAAGTGTCAATCATTTAAGTGCCATCGAGTATTTAATTAATAGGCCAGTACATATATTGTAAAAAATAAAAAACGCTAGCAGCCATTGCTGGCGTTTTTTGTATCAAATAGGCATGATAGATAACAAGACGTAGGAGATGAAAAGTTATGGACGATACCAATATTTCAAATAATGCTAAACCAAGCGATACCATATCGAACGATATGCCAGATATTCAGCCATGGTGGAAACGGTTTACTGCTGGGCTAAATGAGTTTTATCATGCGCCATACCGTCAGACGATGGCACGTGCAGCACGTGATGAAGAAGATTTTTTTATGCTACTCATGTTTGCTGAGAGTTTAGGTATTGATAATCCTGCCAGCTTTTATACGCTAGAGTTGCAGCCTTTATTTTTAGAAAACTTCCACGAATGGCATACTAGAATGGGCATGGATAGATGTCCCTTTGACCACGTTGGATGTTGCTAATAGCAGCTATAGTCAAAGAACTCTAAAATGGGTACAAGGCAGCCGACTGCAGATTGTACAAGTAGTACATCTAAGGAGGATAACGCCATAGCGGTTTAGTATTTCACCGACTATATATTGATTAAAAAAGAGAGATAAGCATGGCATTACATTCTTTACAGGCATTGGTAGAGCAACTAGTAACACAACCGATTATATTTATCGGTGGAAAAGGCGGTGTGGGAAAGACTACGACTGCCGCTGCACTTGCCAGTTACTATGCCAGTCAACAGAAAAAGACCTTAATTGTCTCAACCGATCCAGCACACAGTTTAGGCGATGTATTAAATGTTCGACTGAAGAACGAAAAAACAGTGATATCACCTTATTTGGATGCGATTGAGCTAAACCCTGACACTATCGTTGATGAGCATTTTGCACAAGTTGAGCGCACCATTACAGCCTATGCTAATCCAGATATGATGCCCAAGATTCGAGAGCACCTGAAACTATCAAAATCAGCACCAGGCGCACAAGAAGCGGCGATGCTTGAGTCTATGTGCCAGCATTTAGTGAACGCTGCAGATGCAGATTACGATCACATTATTTTTGATACGGCACCAACAGGTCATACTTTGCGATTACTGGTACTACCAGAGATGATGGGTGCATGGACGGATGGACTGCTCGCACAGCAGCGCCGACAGTCTAAATTGCGCTCGGTGGCAAATCACTTAGACAGTCACAATCAAAAAAATGATAAAAATGATGTGGCAAATCCATTTGCAGCAAAAAAATCCGACCGTTGGGAGCAAGCTGTATCTGTGTTAGAAAAACGCAAGCAGCTATTTCGTCAGGCAGGAGTACTGCTTCATGACCGTACCCAAACAGCGATTGTATTGGTCATGACCGCCGACGTATTGCCATTAGCTGAGACCAGACGAGCAATCAAACAGTTAGAAGAAAGTAAGCTCACGCCAGCAGCGATAGTCATCAATCAACTAATAACGCCTACTCAGTCTGATGATTTTTGGCAGCGTCGAGCAGATAGGCAGCAGCAAATTATGCAAGATATAGAACAAAGCTTTACCAAGTATCCGTTATATCCAATTTATCTGCAGCAAACAGATGTACGCGGCACTGCTGCACTCAGTGCTTTATTGCGACCAGTACTATAAATATTCGAGAATTTCGAGAATAACGCTGGCAGTTACTTTATTTTCTATGTTTGTAATTATGATCAGTTTGGCTAGTCATGATTATACGACTGCAATTTAGCTGAAAGCGACCATGCCATATCTGCTCGTAACAACTGAGCTTGTTCGGATTTTCCACTACTAAGTGATGACCATTGCGGCTTGCCACGTGCTTTTTTTAACTCACTTGGTAATTTATGCGTTGGCCATGGCGTCACTAAGTTGTCGTCTTCATTTTGATCTGATTCAACGTTATTTTTTTCGCCTTTATATATCAGTTGGGTCGCATCTGTTGCAGCATGTCCACGATGACGTAGTGCCGTGAGTAAATCTATCGAGCGAGTGGCCAGTAATGTCAACGTAGCAGGATCAATATATAAGCGTTTTACCCCTGAGATCCTATCAGCAATGCTACTTGTGTTAGACAATAACCCTCCTGCAATGCCACCAATTGCTGCACCCAACCCCAATGTGGTGCCTAATGCTGCTGCATCAACACCTAAGCCTAATAGTGCGCCGGCTGCTACCCCAGAAGTCGTGCGTATGCCGTAGCTCTTTAACAGTTCAGGGTCAAATGGATCTTGTTGGTAGGCCTGCAATTCAAGTGGCGTGGCAGCAACTGCATTGTCATAAAACTTATATAAGTTAAGCAGATTATGCTGCATAGCACGCTCGCTTTGGCGAACAGCTTCCTGCATTTGTGCCAACACTGGCATAGGATCGTCGCTGTCATTAATCTCACGAACGAAAGCGGCGACATTGATCAGAAAGTCAGCAATGATAATATTTGCTTCATCACTCAGTTGTGCCCAGTTTTCCGTCCGACGCTGCATCAACTGCTCAAGCATCTCAGAGTGGGTAAGCATGGTGGCAAGGTTTTGCCATAAGTGCATTTCATCTTCGAACTCAAAAGCAACCGAATCAAAACGCGTGGAAATATGCAAGTTTCGTCTTGCCAGCATCGTCTGCCATTCGTCGATATTGGCATCTTGACTGTCCGTGAAATTAAAGACAGGCATCACAGGAATAGCAGACCAAGACAAAATAGCCAGCTCATCTTTATACTTACCTAACACTGGCTCACGCGCATCAACGACGTAAATGGCCATATCGCTTGCCAGCAGTTGCCGAATCACTTTGGCTTCTTGGCTATAGTCATAGTTGTCTGAATGGTCTACACCTTGAGCAATATCCGACGCCAGAAACTGCTGTAAGCGTTCAATACCATCACGCCGACTGGCTGTATTATCTTCTAACCAATCCATCAATCCTGAGGCATCTTCTAGACCAGGCGTGTCATATAGTGCCACTAAGACTTCGCCAGTTTGGCTATCTGTCAGTTGCGCCTGCTCGACATGCCGTGTGGTGGCAGCCTCGTTTTTAACTTCACCAAAATAAACGTCACGTAACAAGGTGCGCAAAATAGACGTCTTACCAGTATTGGTATGACCAACGACCGCCAGTTTGAGCGCTTCACCACTGGCTACCGTTTTCTTAGTCATCGTGGCATCAGCAGTAACAGCATCAGGCGCTACTGCATACCCTTTATCCGCAAAGAGTTCAACTGGTTTGTCATTGTTTTTATTATTATCATAATTGTCATCGTTATTCATAATAGAATCTTATATTAATGAGGAATATTCAAAAGCGTTATGCGGCACTGGGTGGTCTGAACAATACTTTTAACTTCTGCTTAAAACCTTTGGCACGAAAGACACGCTGCCACATACGATAAAACACTCCAAAGATTAAACCAATAATATTATCGTGACTGGCTTCACCAACTGCGCCGTATTGCACGGGATTATTGATGGTATCTTCTTCTACATAAGTACCAAACCAGCGATCAAAAACAATAAGGACGCCGCCGTAGTTTTGGTCAATGTATTCATCGTTGGTACCATGATGAGCACGGTGATTGGAGGGTGTATCAAAAATATACTCAACCCATTTCGGAAATTTACCAACGGTTTCGGTATGGATAAAAAACTGATAAATAAGATCAAGCGCGTAAAAGAAAAACACCCACACGGGATGCACACCAAGTAGCATTAATGGCACAAAGAATAACCACCAACCTGTGACTGAGTACAGTAAACTTTGGCGCATCGCAGTGGATAGGTTCATATTATCATCAGAATGATGCAATACATGGGCAGACCAAAACCAATTCATCCGGTGCGAGGCACGATGGAACCAATAATAGCTAAACTCAACCGCGATAAATATAGGAATAGCCGTCAGCCAAGTGACCTCAATGGTAAACAATCGATATTGATATAACCATAAACAGATGGGTATGACGATAAGTGCTTGTACCACTAGCTCAAAACCCAAGTAAGAGCCACCCAAGCTAAAGTTGGTCATCGCACGTCTCCAACTGAAGCTCTGACCATTACCGCGCTTAGATTGATAAAACCACTCTGCTAGGAATAATAAGAAAAACGGTCCACCTGCCAGCGGTAATAGCCACTCTTGCCAGTGCGCAGGCAAAATACTTGTTAGCATTGGGTGCCATGACTCAGGAGAAATGGTCAAAATCGTTTGATTCAGAGCCTCTTTATAACCATCCAATATCTGACCATATTGACCTAGCGTCATCAGGTCGTTATCTGCTGCTGTCATACTGGACTCCTTTCCATTATGAGCTATCCTTATCCCTACCAGTGAGCTTTGAAATGCCTTTCTCTAACTCTCAGCATCCACCAAACCGATTTTTCGAGCAGAAAGCGCTGTCTGCCATTGCTGATAGCGAACGCCTTGGTTTTCCACTTGTTGTTGTGATGCCGAAGCATTTGCAATGTTTGAAGTCTCATTATTCAGGTGATTGGCAGTCGGGCGAGTATCACTAAGCAGTTTTACAATCAGTCCCTCTGTTGCATGACTGGCAATCTGATCAAGCTTACGCAATGTGCCACGGTCAGGCAGCGCTTTATTATGAATACCCAGCACAACCTGTACTGGGTGACTGTCTAAATACGTCTTTAACCGTGCCATATCGTCACGATCATCTAATATGCCAAAATTTTCCACATCACCTGCAAGTGTGTTATCAAGACCTGATTGCCACCAATTATCTTGCTCGGTTGGGTATTCAAGTAGCGCAACCAGTTTCTTGCCAGCACTCACGGTTGCTTTTGGCGCGACAGGGGCAGGTGCTTCATTAAAATCATCAGCGTCCACTACATGACGTTGCCAAAAATTCAAAATCTTCTGATAGTAGGGCAGTTTGATATCCAAACGCATTTTTTTACGGCGGAACATCAAAGCACAAAACGCCCAAGCAATCGCTCGTGGTACGATGCCATACATCAGCAAGCTACCAACCAATAACCCCGCCCATTGCCGTGCGACAGATAGTGGCATGGCATCTGTCACCAATCTACTCTGTGCGATAGCAGTACTGTCCGGCACCCCAAACCCCACCATACTAGGTAGCCAGCCCAATACATGAGTCAAAGTAATAAGTGCTTGATCAGACAATAAGGTCGACTCCCAACTAAAGCTGTACTGGCGCACAACCAATAAAAATACAATCGCCAGTAGCATACCGGTCAACGTTGCTAGCCACAATTGATGGCTAAATCGACCGAGATACCATCGCATACCACTATGCTGCAATTGACGTTCGTACAAGTTAACCGCGGCCTTGGTCACATCATCTTTGCCACGTATTAGGTAACTGGGACTGACAAAACTGGCAAACCAATTAGAAGATTGCTTGCCTTGATTAATCAGCGTCATGGCCAGCCAACCCAACAGCATAATAGTATGAAACCCTAATAGACAAACCAGCACGTAAAAGAAGTTAACCACATTAGCCTGTAATAGCGTAAACAGCCCTAAAAATCCTGAAATACACCACACCACGCTCATCACGACCATGATGCCTTTGATACGGCCGTCAATTTTACCCAAAACTTGTGCCAACGCACCGTTACTATCGATACGTGAGGCTCGGCGATGCAGCTTTTGGATGGGTTTGCCATCTTCGCCTTGCAGTTTTTCTGTGATGAGTAGCGGGTCAGTGGCAAACACATGCTGCTGCGTCTCAAGCGTGCGTACCAACTCAGTCAATTGGTCTTGGGGTGATAGCATAATGCGATAACATCCGTATAAAAGCGTTGATTTAGAATGGTCATAATTGATTATTGTAGCGTATATATAGGGTCTGTTGAACACTCAAATATTAGGGCTGCTGATTGCTAAAATTGCACCAGACTAGGCGCAAGCCGACGATGATGTCCAGACCTTAGCTAGGAATTGCAACAACGTTTGGAGTGATTTTAGCGTCAGCCCTTTGGGGCAGTACTATTTTTTGCCAATATATGGCGAAATTGTTTTACCTAGAATGACTAGGCATCAAAAATTTCACTGCATACTGTCTAAAAAATAGTAACTGCCAGCACCACATTTGAATGTTCAATAGACCCTAATAACGATAGCCTCTATATCAACGATTTTATTTTTAAAAAAATTGAATCCATAAAGGTCTTATAGTTGGCGGGCTTCATTCGTAACTACCCACCCTTTAAACATTTCCATCATGGTAAAGACCATAAAAGTACGCCAAAATGAACCGTATATACGACAACAAGAACGATAAAGTTTATAAAAGCTCAGTCAAAAATAATCCAAAAAAGGAATCGTCATGAATAATAAAACCTATCTAATTATCGGTGGTACAGGTGGCATTGGTAAAGCCATGATAGAGCAGCTAACCGCCAGTACAACACCGGACACGCTTGTCTTTGCTACTCACCATAAGAATATACCTGATTTTGAAGCACCCAACTTACATTGGATATCGATGGATGTCTGCGATGAGAGCAGTATCGAGCAAGCGGCTGACATCATTAAGCAGCAGACCACTCATATCGATTGGGTCATTAACTGTGCGGGATTATTGCATACTGACACGCAGCAACCGGAGAAAGCCCTACGTCAGATGGAAACTGATTTTTTCTTACAGAATATGCAAGTGAATGCCTTAGCCAGTTTGCTGATTGCCAAGTATATGAAACCACTACTGGCAAAAGCCACACGTAGCCATGACACGCCCGCAATTTTTGCGACGATATCAGCGCGAGTGGGTAGTATCAGTGACAATCAACTGGGTGGTTGGTATAGCTATCGTATGAGTAAAGCGGCACTCAATATGGGGATGAAAAATCTGAGTATCGAATGGGGAAGGTCGCTTAAAGACGTATGTGTGGTGGTCATGCAGCCAGGAACGGTAAACACGCAACTCTCAGCACCTTTTCAGAGTAATGTGGCTGACGGACATTTATTCTCGCCAGCCTACAGTGCAGAGTGCTTGCTAGAAGTATTGAGCAATATGACCGCTACTCAATCAGGCAGTTTTGTAGATTGGGCTGGAGAGTCCATACCTTGGTAGTCTTAACAATGTTTTCACAGTATTGATGCTCTATATATTAAGAGTTAAGAGCATCAATATTGATTTAGGTCATCAAATACAACAAGCCTAGAACAAATAAAGCCGCCATAATCAACAGTAAAAAGCTTAGTACTTTACTCGTCGTAGAAGACGCACCTGTACTTTCTTTTTTTACTTTAACTTTTTTGACAACGTGCAGAACCATTTTTACATGTTCAATATTGTCTTCGAGATAATGCTCACCCTCTGGTACAAACCCTAGAGATTCGTAGAAGCCAATCAAGTAAGCTTGTGCAGAGATAATGATAGGGCGCTTTTTACCATATTTTTTACGGCAATGTGCAATAGCCTGATTCATCATCTGCCGTGCTAAACCGTCCCCCCGATGCGCTGCTAATACCAGCACTCTGCCAATAGAGGACATAGCGGTGTCGCTTACTTTGGTCGTCGCATCGGATGATGATAAATTAGACCGTAACTTATTAAATTCAGGCGGGATAATGCGGCAATAAGCCACCAATGCCTCGTTCTGATGTGCAATCAGATGCAGACAATCAAAGTCCAGCTCATCCATATCTTGATAAGCACAGTTTTGTTCGACCACAAACACTTGTGAGCGGGCTTTTAAAATATGATATAGGTCAACGGAGGTTAGCTCATCGAACGTTTTAATAGAAAAGGTACAGGTCATAATTAAGCAGCTTTTAACGAATTGATTATTGAGGTTAAGTACAATATTAAATAATGGTTAAACATTGGAACGTTTCAAGTAATGCGCATTATAACGATTTAAGTACGTATTAACCATGTAGGGTTTGACTGATTTTATCCAAGTTCAAGCTATCAGACATGGCGCTAAAAATCTCAAAATACTTACCACGTTTTTTATACAGTTCTTTATGCGTGCCTGTCTCTACCACTCGGCCATTTTCTATCACCACCAAATCATCGGCATCAATGATTTGCGCAATATTGTGCGACACAATAATCACAGTTCGATCTTCTTTAATTAAATCCAAGCTTTTTTTGACTTGTTGACTGGCAATTGCATCAAGGCTGGCCGTGGGCTCATCCAAAAATACGATGGGTGGATCCTTTAAAAACATTCTTGCCAGCGCAATACGTTGCTGCTGACCACCAGATAATGATTTTGCCTCGCTCTCATAACCCTGTGGTAGCTGAATTACTTGCTCATGGATAGAGGCTTTTTTGGCAGCAGCTACAATGTCTTCATCGCTCGCACTCATGTCACCATAACGAATATTTTCCCCAATCGTACCTGAAAAAATATGGTTACTTTGCAATACAAGCCCAATTTTTTGGCGCAATGCCTGCGTATCATAGTCGTCTAAATCATGACCATCTAAGCAAATACTGCCCGCGTCTGGCGCATAGAACTTCACCAACAAGTTGATAATAGTGCTTTTACCAGCGCCACTCAGGCCCACTAGTGCAGTAATACGGTTGGGTTTTATGGCGAAACTGACATCGGTTAAGGCCTTTGTGCCATTAGGATAGGTAAAATCGACGTTTTTGAGTTCAATATGACCTTGCAATTTATCACTTTGTAAACCGCCAAGGGTTTCAATTTGGCTGTCATCTTCTAAAATATCGAAGAAGCCTTCTGCATAAGTTAAGGCATTATTGATTTGGTCATAAATGCGATGCAGCTGACGGATGGGGGCAGCGACATTTTGAAACAACATGACATGAAACAAAATCATACCGATGGTCATCTCACCCTTTAAGACAAAATACGCGGTAAGTAAAATAATGACCACCACGCCAATCTGTTCGATAAAAGTTTTGATGGCATCGTAAATAAAGGCAATGCTACGAATACGCAGCTGATTGTCAGTCATGTCTTTTTGAATGACTAAATGCTTCTGGGCTTCGATTGGCTCACGTACAAAAGATTTGACCACACTGATGGCATTAATCAACGAGATGACCAAGCCGCTTTTGGCTTCACGATAGCCGCGCATTTGTCGCCGAAATCCTTGTAAACGATTGGCTTGTTTTTGACTGATAAAGAAATAAATGGGCACAATAATAAGCCCGACCATACCTACCCAAAAATTGGTCGAAAACATGATAACAAGTGACACAATGGCACTGGCAAATAGCGGCAGCATATCAATAAAAAAGTTTTGTACCAAAGTGGTGAGACTACTTACGCCTAGATCGATACGGGTTTGTAGTTTGCCACTGTCGTTATTGCTACTGGTATAAAACGACATGCGATAGGTTAATATCCTCTCGACCACCTTTTGAGACAAATCCCTTGATAGGTTGATGCGGATTCTTTCACCAAAATAGCGCTGCCCAAACGAGATAAAAATGGACAGTAGCTCTTTTATGAGTAGTACGGCGCTAATAATACTCAGCATACGTACACCAGCTGCCCAAGGATCAGTAAGAGTAGCGATATCGGTTAAGGTATCTACGGTGTAACGCAAAACAAAAGCATTGACCTGTGCGGTAAAAGAGCCGAGTACAGTCAATACTAAGGTCAGTAAGATTAATGCTTTGTAAGGTGCAGCAAACACGGCTAACTTTTTAAGGATAGACCACAGCAAAGCGCCCCGTTCTACTTTATTGGTGGGCGGCTTGTTATTAAGTGGCACACGGCGCGGTGGTGTTGGCATATCGAAAAACAAACCTAACGTTTACGGTGAATTTTTAATCTAGCTCAGCTCGCAAAAATAAGTCAGATATCAGTTTGTCATCTTCACACGCTTGCTTAAAAGCTAAAATGAAAGCGCTTAAGGCCTTTTTATCTGAAGAATAAGCCACAAACATGCTGCCTTCTGGATCGAACTTTACTAGATTGTTCCATTCAGAATGCTGTTCTTGCAAAAATACAGCGGCTAAACTTCCCCAGTCATAACCGTTGCCTTCAAACCCTTCATCTGCACGTGTGGCGAATATATCCGCCTTATAAGAGCCGACGTCACTCAAACATACAGACGCGCTATCTTCATGCTCTACCCAAAAAAAAGGGCTGATTTTTTGCTCAAAATCTAGATCACTCATGATGCTATACCTTTTGATATTAAAATCTCAGAATGTATAGCATATTATCAGAATTATCGGAGAAAGAGAGTGGTTCATCCATTTTAGATATGCGATATCATGATTGGCAACCTATTATTATCGATCTAAAATGCATCGGCTGGCACAAAAACCTCACCAACCATTATACGGCGGGCTGAGCGACTCATTGATACTTTTTTTGCCTGCCAGCGGCCGTCGACTTGCTCTGTTTTTCCACCGACCAGCAACGTACCTGATGGGTGACCAAAACGTACTTCATCGAACTTCTGACCACCAGCGGCCTCATTTACTAAGGTGCCTTGTGTGGTTGCCGCTGCTGCAATGGCGACGGCTGCTGTACCCATCATGGCATGATGCAGTTGCCCCATACTCATGGCACGTACCACCAAATCAATCTCGCCAGCATCGACCGATTTACCACTAGAGGCGGTATAGCTCTGTGCTGCGCCTACCCAAGCGACTTTAGGAATGTGTTGACTGGTTTGCGCCTCGCTCACATTTTTAAACAAGCCCATCGCTACACCGCCTTTGGCACGGATTTTCTCAAGTTTGGTAAGTAGCTCGTTGTCACCATTGATGTCACCTTGCAACTCAGTACCCGTAAAGCCTAAATCTTCTGCTTTCAGAAAGATGGTCGGGATGCCTGCGCTGATAAAAGTGGCTTTGACGCTGTCGGTAGTTAAACCGTAGCCAGATACATCGAAGTCATCGACCAAGTTACCAGTGGGGAACATATCGCTAGTGGCATCCACAGGATCAATAAACTCAATTTTGACTTCAGCAGCAAGGAAGGTCACACCATCTAATTCAAAATCGCCCGTCTCTTGAACTTGTACTTTGTTATTTGCGCCTTTATAGACTGGCACATGGGCAATGATGGTTTTTCCGATATTTTCTTGCCAGATACGTACTTCACAAATACCGCTTTCAGCATTGTCATTGATGCTGTTATTGATCTTGTCAGCATCAACCAATCCCATATTAATGGCACAGGCACCAACCGCTGCGGTTAAATTGCCACAGTTTCCCGCCCAGTCAATCATAGGTTTGGCTATATTGACTTGTCCAAACAGGTAATTCACATCGTGATCTGATTTATCAGAGGCCGATAAAATAACCGTCTTTGAAGTGCTAGAGCTACCATTACCCAACCCATCAATTTGTTTGCCGTAAGGGTCGGGGCTGCCTATGACACGTAATAAGAAGTTATCACGTGATTCACCAGCGACTTGGCAACGCTCTGGTAGATCCGATAGTTTAAAAAATGTACCTTTGGAGGTGCCACCGCGCATATAGGTAGCAGGAACGGATAGTTGCGGGGCGAAAGCTGTTTTATTTTTTGAAGTTACTTGGGTCATTACATGGATTCCTTTTTTATGCTTATTAGAGTGATAGTCGTTGATATAGTATTTTTGTGGTAAAATACCACAAGCGTCAATATTTTTTGAATATGGAGAATTTTATGTCCACTGCAAGCATACGTCTCAATAAAGCATTGGTTGATAAAGCCTATGCAATATCTAAAGCACAACATCGCACCCCGCCAAAGCAAATAGAACATTGGGCAACCATTGGACAAATTATGGAAGACAATCCTGATCTATCTTATGAATTTGTTCGTCAGCTTTTGATTGCGCAAGCAGAAGTGGATGCTGGTATGGTTGAACCTTACGAATTTGGATAATGTATTTTGGATAAACAATGACTCAGTCTTTAAGTATTGTTCAATCACATAGTTTTAAAAAAGCGGTTAAAAAATTACATAAAAACCAGAAAGCTGATTTAGATAATGCTGTACGTACCATCATTGACGATCCTGATATAGGTGTTCAGAAAGTAGGCGACTTATCGTCCGTACGTGTCTATAAGTTTAAAATGCTAAAGCAGTTAACATTATTGGCTTATATAATTGATGATGGTCAGCTTGTCCTTACCTTGTTAATGGTTGGCACACATGAGAATTTTTATCGTGATGTTAAATTAATGCTTTAATAATCGCTATAAAGCATTAGTCTCATTATTTGTCACATCTAGAGACTAAAAAACCGATGCCATATCTCCATATAACATCGGCTCTTTGATTACTCAAAACATACAATACTTAGACAATATCTAGCGTACCTTCGATAAACTCTTTAGCAAAACGCTGTAGCATACCGCCTGCATTGTACATTTTGACTTCATCAGCAGTATCAAGTCGGCAGATAATAGGCGTCTCAGTGGTGCTACCATCAGCACGATGGATCACTAGAGTCATCAACCCGCCAGCAGAAACTTCGCCAGTCACATCAAACACTTCGGTACCATCAATGCTTAAGGTCTCGCGAGTAACGCCTTCTTCAAACTGTAACGGTAGCGCACCCATACCCACTAAGTTTTGACGATGAATACGCTCAAAGTCCTCAGCGACGACCACTTCTACACCAGCGAGACGTACACCTTTGGCAGCCCAATCACGGCTTGAGCCTTGACCATAGCCGTCACCTGCGATGATGATGAGTGGCTGCTCACGGTTCATGTAGGTTTCAATCGCTTCCCACATGCGCATGACTTGACCTTCCGGCTCTACACGCGCCAGTGAGCCTTGGATAACCTCACCATCTTCATCGCGCACCATTTCGTTCAATAGTTTAGGATTGGCAAAGGTGGCACGTTGTGCGGTTAAATGGTCACCGCGATGGGTGGCGTATGAGTTGTAGTCCTCGGCAGGCAAGCCCATGGTATCTAAATACTCACCAGCAGCTGATGCACCTAAAATTGCATTCGATGGCGACATATGGTCGGTCGTGATGTTATCACCCAACACTGCCAACGGACGCAAACCTGTTAGCGTATTCTTTTTCGCCATTTTACCTTCCCAGTACGGTGGGCGGCGAATATAGGTCGTCATTTCACGCCAGTCATACAGTGGACTTAACGCCTTACCCGTGTCTTTTTTGGCTTCATCAAACATAGGGATATAAACGGCATTGAATTGCTCAGGCTTAACTGCTTTGGCTACAATGGCGTCAACCTCATCATCATCAAACCAAATGTCTTTTAGATAGACATCATTGCCTTGTTGATCTTTGCCCAATGAGTCTTTTTCGATATCAAAACGGATGTTACCGGCGATAGCATAAGCGATAACCAGTGGCGGCGATGCCAAAAATGCTTGCTTGGCATATGGATGAATACGACCGTCAAAGTTACGGTTACCAGACAATACAGCCGTGGTGAACAAATCATTATCGATGATTTCTTTTTCGATATCAGGGTCCAGTGCGCCACTCATACCATTACATGTCGTACAAGCAAAACCAACCACGTCAAAGCCAATCTCTTGTAGCTCAGGCATCAACCCAGCTTCTTCTAAATACATTTTTACCGTTTTTGAGCCGGGTGCTAATGATGATTTCACCCAAGGTTTTCGTAACAAGCCTTTGGCGTTGGCGTTACGGGCGACGAGGCCTGCTGCTACCATATTTCGTGGGTTAGAGGTATTGGTACAGCTGGTAATTGCGGCGATAATCACGGCACCATCTGGCATCATGCCATCTTTTGGTTCTGGTAGCTTTTCATCAGCGCCATGAGCGATACCTTTGGCAACCAAGTCCGTAGTCGACACGCGTGCATGCGGACGCGAAGGGCCTGCCATATTACGTACGACTGCTGATAGATCAAACTCAAGCACGCGTGCGTATTCGGCTTTTTCCATGCCGTCAGCCCATAGGCCAGTTTGCTTGGCATACTGTTCGACCAATTTGATCTGAGCCTCAGAACGACCGGTTAGGCGTAGATAGTCGATGGTTTGCTCATCGATATAGAACATCGCTGCGGTGGCACCATATTCTGGTGTCATGTTGGAGATAGACGCACGGTCGCCGACGGTTAATTGGCGTGCACCATCACCGAAGAATTCAATGTAAGTAGATACCACACCGGCATCACGCAAAAACTCAGTCATTGCGAGTACCAAATCCGTACCGGTAATGCCTTTTTGCAGTTTGCCCGTTAGTTTGACGCCAACGTAATCAGGGAGGCGCATATATGATGGATTGCCCAGCATGACGCTTTCAGCTTCCAATCCGCCTACGCCGATGGAGATAACACCCAACGCATCAACCATTGGCGTGTGGCTATCCGTACCAACTAAGGTATCGGCAAAAGCGACTTCTTCACCCGCTTTGTTTTTTACCACTTGTACCACGGGTGACATTTTCTCTAGGTTAATCTGATGCATGATGCCATTACCCGGTGGTACGACATTCACATTGTCAAAAGCGTACTGACACCAGTTGATGAAATGAAAACGGTCATCATTACGGCGCTCTTCAATGGCACGGTTTTTCTCAAATGCATCTACTTCAAAGCCCGCGTGCTCAACGGCTAGTGAGTGGTCAACGATGAGCTGAGTCGGCACGATTGGATTTACTTTAGATGGGTCACCGCCTTGTTCAGCGATGGCATCACGTAGGCCAGCCAAATCGACAAAAGCGGTCTGACCCAAGATGTCATGACATACCACGCGGGCAGGGTACCAAGGAAAGTCGAGGTCTTGTTTGCCTTCGATATGTTGCTTTAGCGCATTGGTTAACTCTTCTGGTGGGCAACGGCGAACCAAGTTTTCACACAATACTTTTGAGCAGAATGATAGCTTGTCATACGCACCAGCTTCGATGTTTTCGACAGCCTCACGGGTATCAAAGTAATACAAATCGGTATCGGGAAGTGGCTTTTTAAAGGGTTCATTCATTGGTTGTACTAGTGCATTGTCCATAAGTCACCTTTAGCGGTTGGCTGGTTGGAATGTGGGTTTAAAATGTAAAATATAATTAGGCTAAGTATAAGAAAAATCTACAGAATTAATGAGTCCACTCTCAATATTCATATTAGTAAAACTTTTGGGTCTATAAACAGGTTTGTTGTCCTTAACATCTACGGGCAAAATTCCATGAAGACCTATACTTGATAACTTTGGGACTTCATAATTATTAGGATTTAGACTTAATAGTATATTTGCACCTCGTAAACCAAATAAAAATAACCCGACCTCGTCATTCATATTTATTGGCATTATTAATTGTTCGGTCGAATTATTAGGAATACCTTCTTTATTTTCCAAAAGATACATTCCCATTTTGTATGCAAGAGGCTGTTTGCCTAAAGCAAGTGCAACAGCATAGGGTGATGGATAACCTTTTCTTGAATCGGTGAACCCTATTCCAATATGATAATCACTATCAATACTCAAATTTACTGCAGTTTTTAACAACCATCTCTCGAATAATATTCCATTAATAGGTCTTTCCGTTTTCCCTTTTGCGAAACAATTAATTGCGTATTTTGCTTCGGAATCTAAAATTGAAAAGTCATTATTATGTTTTTTACATAAAATTTTACGGGTTAGTGAATTAATTCCAACTTTTGTAATGTTTTCACACCAATTAAACCCTTCTACAAAAACTATTCCATCAGGGAAAAGAGATTTTGAAACCAAATGTTCAGCTGTAATTTCACCTTCACAGTCATCAAAACATGCAGCCCAGCATTTGTTTTTATTATTTTTCATGATTTTTTCCAGAAAATAGCTAACTAAATTGAGCGATCTTACCCAAAAAACCGCTCATCTTAGCAAGATGCTAAATACATGCACCTTTGATATTTCTATTCTTACAAATTAACGCGCACTCATATCTGGTACTGGGCGAAGCTCTTCACCCGTATATTCTGCACTTGGGCGAATGATACGGTTATTGGCACGTTGCTCAAATACATGAGATGCCCAACCTGTTAGGCGTGAACAGACAAAGATTGGTGTGAACAGTTTGGTAGGGATGCCCATAAAGTGATAGGCAGAGGCATGGAAAAAGTCAGCATTACAGAAAAGTTTTTTCTCGCGCCACATGACTTCTTCACAGCGTACCGATACTGGATATAACACTTCATCACCGACATCCGCTGCCAGTTTCTCAGCCCAACCTTTAATCACGACATTACGTGGATCTGACTCGCTATAGATCGCATGACCAAAGCCCATGATTTTGTCTTTGCGTGCCAGCATAGCCATCATTTCTGTCTCAGCTTCATCAGCTGAACCAAAGCCTTCAATCATATCCATCGCGGCTTCGTTCGCACCGCCGTGCAAGTGACCACGTAATGAGCCAATCGCGCCTGTGATACAAGAATGAATGTCAGATAAAGTAGAAGCACAAACGCGAGCGGTAAAGGTTGAAGCGTTGAACTCATGCTCTGCGTACAAGATAAGAGAGACATTCATCACTTTCGTGTGTAGCTCGTTTGGTTTTTCGCCTTTGAGCAGATGCAAGAAATGACCGCCGATGGTTTCATCATCCGTTTCGGTTTCGATACGCACGTTATCATGCGTAAAGCGATACCAGTAGTTGATAATCGATGGGAAAACAGCAAGCATGCGATCGGTTTGATCGTTTTCTTCTGCAAAGTCAGTCTCGGTCTCAAGGTTACCAAGCATAGAGCAACCAGTACGCAATACATCCATTGGATGTGCAGTTGCTGGGATACGCTCTAATACGTCTTTTAGTGCTTGTGGCAGACCACGTAAGCCTTTTAGTTTGGTTTGATAAGCATCAAGTTGGCTCTGATTTGGCAAGTTGCCGTACAGTAGCAAATACGCCACTTCTTCAAAGATGCATTTGTCTGCCAGTTCTGACACGTCGTAACCGCGATAGGTCAGACCTGAGCCTGATTTGCCAACAGTAGATAGTGCCGTCTTGCCAGCGACTTGACCGCGTAAACCTGCGCCTGAAAGTTCTTTTTGTGCTGCCATGATTAAATTCCTTTTGTGGGTAGCTTTTTTGGGTGAAAAACGGTGTTTCTGATAATGAATTTATTGGTTAATAACTGACTATAGCGCCAGTTGAGCGTTACGCAGGCTGTTCAGGCTGTGGGCCACCTAAGTCGACATTGCAACGCTTAAATTCGGCTTCGATAGGCACGTTTAGCACTTCCATTGCACTGCCTTCGCCTTCTGCATTATTAATCTTCATATACTTAACACCAAGCGGTGACTCCGTAAACGTTTGAATTTCCGTCATCTCTTCTGGAGTAGGTTCAGCCATTGGCGTTGCGATTTCTTCGCCATTCATGACGAGCAATTGCTCATTGCCAAAAGCAATCAACTTTTTCCCCACATCTGATGTATAAAAGTCATCCAACTCTTGCAGCTCTGCATCGGTAAACTGACTCTTATAGAAGCTGTCGACTTCTGCTTTACCTAAGTCTTCATCGCGCGACTCAAGGCAGCTTACTTGCTCTGCGCTGAGTGTACCGCTATTGATAATCGGTGCAAATAATAGCTTGTTGACAGTGTCTAGCGTAATTGTTGTCATTACTAGGTCGTCTTGAGTAGCGGGTGCAGCAGCCTTATCTGTAGCAACGACTTCAGCAGTGCTTGCATCGCTAGTCGTGTCGTCAGCAGTTTCTGGTGTTTTATCACAGCCCGTCGTAAGCAACAACGCAGCGAGCGTGCAGCTAAAAATTGAAGATTTAACGATAGAACTAGGGGTGAAAAATGACATAAATAACCTAAAGGTAAGTGAAGATGAGTATCGTAAAGATAACAGCAGTAGCAATGTATCTTTTGGCGTTGCTAGGTGCTAATTAAGATCACTAATTAAACTAACTAGCAACTAGCTGCTAATCATTAACTATTTGTTATCAGCGAATAGCTTGTCTAGCGTTTGCTCAAACTCATGATAATTCAAGAAATCATACAATTCCATACGAGTCTGCATGGTATCGACAACTTTGTCTTGTGTACCGTCGTTCAGTAAATGCTGATAGACGTTTAATGCCGCTTTGTTCATCGCACGGAAGGCTGATAGCGGATACAGCACCATATCGACTCCAACGCCATGCAGCTGATCAGCGGTGTACAAATCAGTCTGACCAAACTCAGTCATATTTGCTAGCAAAGGAATGTCTAGTACATCAGTGAACTTACGATACATCTCGATATCGGTTAGCGCTTCAGCAAAAATCATATCTGCGCCAGCTTCTTGAAACGCGACAGCACGTTCAACAGCAGCATCAAGACCTTCTACAGACAAGGCATCTGTACGTGCCATCACCACAAAGTCAGGATCAGTTTTGGCATCTAATGCCGCTTTAAGGCGATCGACCATCTCTGAGATACTAACGATTTCTTTGTTAGGACGATGACCACAGCGCTTTTGCGCTACTTGGTCTTCGATATGTACGGCTGCCACGCCTGCTTTTTCCATTTTTCTAATGGTCTGGGCAATGTTAAAGGCGCCACCAAAACCAGTATCGATATCAACCAATAGCGGTGTGTCAACGGCATCGGTAATACGGCGAGCATCTTCTAAGACGTTATCGAGACTGGTCATACCCAGATCAGGCAAGCCAAATGAGGCATTGGCCACGCCGGCACCAGATAGATACAATGCTTGATGACCAACTTGGGTTGCCATCATCGCAGTATAAGCGTTAATAGCGCCAGCGATTTGTAGTGGTTGGTTATTATCGTTTTTTTGTTTCAAGGCACTACGGAAGCGCGCGCCAGCAGATGATAAAGTCATGTTTTAATCCTTACTTGGAGGGATGATATTCTCTTTATTGTTATCGATTATACCCAATTATCAGTCACTGGAAAGGGGGTTTTTACTATTATTAATTACATAATTTAAATTAAATATTAAATATAATTAATAATATTCATATTACAAATAACGTTATCCATAAATCAATGGTTCATATGCACTACTATTCATTTTAGTAAAACGACTTCATTGATTGACCTTTAATATTTACATTTACTTACAAAGATAGGATAAGTAATTATCACGCTTTATAAATATCACGCAAGAAAAAAGCCCTAATAGCAAGGCTAGAAGGGCTTTATAAATGATTAGAGGTACTATAGATAGGCGTCTAACCAAAGAGACCAGCAAGGTTGGCTAAGAATAACAAGGCAACGCCACCTAGGAACAGTAAGCTTATAATTGAATAAACATTCATACCTGCTGATAGTTTTTTATGCTTTTTGACCAATGAATAATTTAACCAACCAAAGATAGGCGCAGACACAAATGCTGATATCATGGCGAACTTTAACATGGCACCCAATTGTCCGGTGAAGAAAGTGATAATCACTAGACCACCACCGATGGCATAAGTCGTCCAAAAGGCGACTTGTTTTTTATTGATCTCGCTTTCACCTTTTAGTAGACGCCAGCACTCAGCATTCGCACGGCCATAGCCGTCAGCACAGGTAATCGTCGTGCCGAACATACACATAAAGGCGATAAAGGCGACTAAAAGACGTGACCATTCACCGATGGTCGCCGTATACATATTGATAAGCTGATCAATATAAGCGACGCCTGCGGTTTGAATTTCCTGACCAGAACCATACTGAACGAATACACCTAATGATAAAAAGAACAACGCTAAAATAGCAGAAACTAAAAATCCCACATTAAAATCAAGCAAACCTTGTTTGAGAGTGGTGTGGTCAGCTTTTCGCTTCGCAGATGTCCACATTGAGGTAATAGCAGCAAACTCAAGCGGCGCTGGCATCCACCCCATGAGCGCCACGATAAAGCCTAACGTTGCTAAGTTCCAAGGAGAAGTAGGAATAAAGTCAGGCGTCATCACCGTCGGCTTGCCAGCAGCAATCAGTACCGCTAATACTGTGGCGGAGACCAGAGCAATCATAATCCACTTAGTCACACCATCAAGTAGTTTATAGTGCCCAGCAAGTAGAAAGAACCAAGACACTCCCACTATGATCAATGACAGCGCCATCGTTGATAGACCAAGAGACGCAGGTAGCATAAAGCCCAGTATCACCGCAGCAAGCAGAGTCACCGCTCCTGTACTAATCACCGCAGATAGGATAGACAAGATAAAGTAAATCCACAAATATGCTTTTGAGCGTTTGGCATAACCTGCGATCAAGCTTTCGCCCGTATCATAGACATAGTCAGTGCCGAAGCGAAAGAAAGGATACTTGAATACATTGGCTAAGATAATCATGATAGCCAACTGCCAGCCATAGATAGCACCAGCCTGCGTAGAGGAGATAAGATGCGAGCCACCAATAGCAGCCGTCGCCATTAAAATACCAGGACCAAAAATGCGCCAGCTAAAGCCTTCTTGGGCAGTGCTGGCCATGTCGGTGTTGTTGAGTTGTTGTGTGGTCATGAGTCCCTCGAAATAGTTAAATAGCCAGCCATCACGTCCTGTGATGTACTGCCAGCAACCATTACAGCAATGTGTACAAAAAATAAGCGGTGACTGTATCACACCTTGTACTGCTCGTAATAATGATTATTTTTACGGTCAACACCAATAGATAGTTAACGATTGACCGTTTTTTACTGGGCGTGATAGCGAGATTAGCACTTAACAGTCGAGGTTGACAATACTCACATAAATTTCTGCTGACGATAGGTGATACCACGCTGCTCATAAACGTGATAAATCGCACTGAGTAAGTCAGGAATACTAGGGTGAACGAAGTCTTTGAGCGTATGTAGATAGATAGGGGAGGTAACATTCTCATGCACCAAGCTTTGATAACTAATTTGCTCGGTGCGCACCGTTTTTAGGCTGGCAGGTACGAGGGTAATACCTTCACCAGCAGCCACCAAACCCAGCGCTACCTGTAAGTCACTTACTGTTGTGGTCATAAATGGCGAAATACCGTATTGTGCAAACAAATGTAGTAATGGCTCGGTAATAGGCGTATTAAGTGTGGATTGCTTGTTGGTTGTACGGTTGTTTTTTGTATGAGCGGTCAACTTTACGCTCTGTGCGTTTGATGTCGATACGGTTGTGGCTATTGGTAAATGCGTTTGATGGTATAGGATCAAGCGGTTGTTTGCCAAATCTATCAAGCGCTGTTCACGGATATGCGCTAAGGCGTGTGCTTTTGGTAGCGCGACGACGTAACGCTCATGCCGTAGTAATATCTGTTGAATCCAAGGGTCTTTGTGAGCAAAGCGACCAAAGCCGATATCGATTTCACCAGATTTGAGTGCTTCTATCTGCTGATATGAACTGATGTCTTTTAGATTGACTTCGATGTCGGGGCTGGATTGCTTGAGCATCGCGATTATTTCAGGAAGCAAGCCATAAAGCACAGAGGGCACAAAGCCAATGTTTAAAATACTACTTGGTGCAGACAGTCGTTGAGTCATACTGGTAACGGTATCAATCTCAGTCAGTATGGTACTGATTTTATCGTAAAAAAACGCGCCTGCTTCAGTCAAATCTAGCGGCCGATGATAGCGATCGATCAACTCTACGCCCATATCTGTTTCGAGCTGTTTAAGTAGACGACTCAGGCTTGGTTGTGACAATCCTGTTTTGGTTGCGGCTGCACTAAAGCTGCGCAAATCTGCGATAGCGATAAATGCATTAAGCTGTTTTAAGTCCATACCCTTAAACCTGTTTTTATATATTGTCTTTATATTCATTAGCATATTGACGATATTATGCTGGATATATTTTACAAATATTATTAATATCAAATAAATTGTGCTTGAAGATAATATGGTGAGCAACTATATTGTTTGCTTACGCTATAGTTACAATTTAGTGATAAATATCACAACTCATTCTAGCAGTCATTTAATACCAGTAGAATAAACTGGTTTGGTATTATTCTATGAGCGACAAAAAAACGGATATCGAGACAGATTTTGAAGAGAGGTTGGCGAAAATTGCCAACAAAAAATCGCGTACCCGTACCAACAACGATATCTATGATCGCTTCATCAGTCGTGTTCAAAGCACTGAAGATGACAGCCGTGCTACTGGCAATATAAAGAAACAAGAGAAAGCATTAGATATAACCGCGACCGACACAGATACTGTTTTTGATTTCTCAAATTCAAACTCACTTGTAGAAGAAGAAACGTTCAATATCGATGAATCATTAAAGATAGAATCTGATGATACTCATACTCAATTGAATAGTGACTATAACAAAGTCATGGATTCAGAAGCTGAGATGCAATCTGACGCCAAAGCGACTACCTATAATGATGACTGGGCCACTCAAGAGGCGCAGATACAGGAAGTCGTTAATGAGCCAGCAGCAACAGCACAGAACAAGCTGGCAAGTAGCAAAAAACCGCTTATTATTGGTATCGTTTTTGGCTCATTATTAATTGCCGTTATCGTCGCAGTGCTTATTTTCACTGGCGTTTTATCCACTTCAACAAATACCACTGTGCCTGATAGTGCAAACTCAACTCCCAATAACAATGAGACAATTGAGACAAAAGTAACGACAAACAGTATACCTGCTGAAGATATTGAATCGGAAACAAGCATAGATGAGACAGAGCCAAGTACTGCAGACACGCCAGTAGCAGATTCACCACAAGGTGAGGCTACTAGCGAGAATCAAAGTAGTACAACCAATCAAACTGAGGTTGCTGAGGCACCATCATCTGCATCTAATGATCCACAAGCTGATACTGCTATCAGTTATGAAGTGTTTAGACAAGAATCACAAAATACATTGTATCGTGAGACCAATGACTAGGTTTTATCTACCATTTCAATAGACGCCTCTCTACACTGCCACACCGAATAAACGTCCAATCATCGATGTGGCTAGCATTGCAATCGCTCCCCACGAAATGATCCGAACGACAGCAGGAATAACGGGCGCGCCGCCCAAACGGGCAGATATCACACCTAACAGAATGAGACCAAGTAAGGTAATGAATGCCAATGACCAGACCAATGTCTGCGCTGGTAATACCATGACACCAATCACGGGCAATATCGCTCCAGCAATGAACGATAATCCTGAAGCAACGGACGCATGAATCGGCTTTGCTTGACTAAGATCGGTCAAACCAATCTCGTCACGAGCATGTGCTTCAAGGGCATCATGTTCCGTTAAAGCCACCGCGACTTGATGAGCCAACGTGTGATCAAGTCCGCGCGTCTCATAAATTTTCGTTAATTCAAAAAGCTCGCGATCAGCATTATGTGTCAGCTCATATTGCTCTTTGGTCAAATCAGCCTTTTCGGTATCTGCTTGCGAAGACACCGAAATATACTCGCCAGCCGCCATTGATAATGCACCTGCTGTCAATGCTGCCAGTCCGGTCAATAGCATTGTCTGACTACTAGGATTTGCCGCTGCCACGCCGACCAGTAAACTGGCAGTTGAAATCAACCCATCATTCGCACCTAACACGGCTGCTCTTAACCAATGGTTGCGGTTGCTAAGATGAGGCTCGTCATGAATGGAGTGATGCATAGATATCCTTAGAGAGTCGTTAAACACTTGAGACTTAATTATCTACTATTACTCAGCTTTTTATACAGAAAGATTTTTTTAGCTTCATGACTAAATGTATAAATGTGCTAATTAATGAAACGCTCTAGCTACTCATAACGCGAGCTTTCATCTCATCCGATCATTTTGTGGCTCATATTAAATGAATGAAAAAAATCAGTGAGTCATTGCACTTGCCAAAATCGTATAGGCTGCTTTAACTCTATCCGCATTAGGATAGTTCTTGTTTGCTAAAATGACGATGCCTGATTTTTTGGAAGGGATATAAGCGATATACCCACCAAACCCATTGGTAGCACCTGTCTTATTGACCCATACATTGTTTAAAACGGGTGTAGGGTGCTTGTCTGTGGTAATGGTCTGGGGGTTCAGCACTACCTCCATCGAGTTACCTTCAAGCAAGGTATCCAGTGAAGTAGGGAATGGATACATCTCCCACGCTAATCCTTGTGTAAAGGTGCTCACCTGATAGTAACCCTTTCTATTATTCTCCAATGATTGCTGAGTATCTTTATCAAGAGATACTAATCCCATATTCGCAGCCATATATCGAGTCATATCTGCACTGGTTGATTTGATCCCGTAGACTTCTGAGTCTAACATACCGGGGTTGACTCTAATGGCGTCGCCAATAGCGTTATAACCAAACGCATAATCAGCCATTCTGTCACTAGGCACATTGACAAAGGTATTTGGCATGTTGAGTGCTGGCAGGATTTCATCTTCCATTAGCTGCGTGTAGTCAGAGCCCATACTTAGCGCAGATATATAGCCAAACAGCCCGATGCTGGCATTGGAATACAGACGTTTTGAGTTGACAGGGAATACAGGCTGCCAAGACTTATAATAGCGGAACAATGCTTGATTATCGGTGATATCATCAGGTACTTGAAGCGGTAGACCACCTGCCGAATAGGTGGCTAGATTAATCAGTTTGGTATCACCAATAGCGCTGTTTTTTAGATAAGGGATATATTTATCAGCGGTATCCTCTAATGATAGTGTGCCATTAAGTTCAGAATAACTGGCTAGAGTAGCGGCAAATGTCTTACTGATAGAGCCTAATTCAAAAATCGTGTTGTCTGAGACAGGTATGCGGGCTTGTTTGTCCGCTAGGCCATAATTATAGAGATAAGACTCGCCATCGATAATAATGCCAAAGGACATACCGGGGATATCATGCTCTTCCATTAATAATTTGGCTTGTTTATCAACCTCAATTTTCAAAGCACGATTGCTTTCGGCTGCTTGTACTGTTCCAGACATCAATGAAGCTGCAACTAAAATGGTAAGTCCGACTCGATTTAAGGTGTTTTGCACTGATTTTTTCATTATGTGGTTGTTTGTCCGCTTTGGTTATTTATATTTTACCAATTAAGGTTTGGTTCTTTTTTTCTCAAGCATTTGTATCAATTTTCTTTGAATTGACGATACATTAGAAGGTGGTATAGCAATGGCTGTATTCTTGATGAATAAGGTATGTTTTCACCATTTTTACCAAAACCGTATTTACCTTCGACGGTTACAGCGACAGCGCTATTTTTAATTATGGCAAAGAAGTTATATAACTACAATGATGACTGAAAATGTAAATCTATAAAACCAAATTCTACTAATAGCCTAGTACAGTAAGAGTAGTACAGCGATGATAAAACACAAAAAAAGGCAGATACCATTATCGGTATCTGCCTTTTTATATATTCAAAATCACTCAGTTAAAAGTTCACTATATATTAGATATACAACAACTTTTATTGCTTATTAAGCTTGAGGCGTTATTAAGTACTTCTCACCTGTTGCTTGTTTGCCATAAGCAGCGATTGACTGTAAGTGCAACACTTCTGCCAATGACACTTCATGCGTATAGCTGCTTGCAAACGTGGTGGTGATTTCTTCTGCCACACGTTGACGAATTTTCACGACGGTTTTAGTGCCCAGTTTACCTAGCGCATTGAATAACAAGAAGCCATTCACGCCCCAAGAAAAACCAAAGTTACGGTTCAGGGTGATAGGGCCACGGTTTAATGCACCATAGATGTACGCTTGTTTGAATGTGTTAGAGCCACACGTTGTTTAAGACGGATGTAGTGTGGTTTCCTTTTAATAATAAACATTAATAAATTTACCCCTGTATCTTTGCTTATATAATATATGCTTCTAGCTAGTCTCTTGAATTGCAATATTATGCTTTTTAGCAATGTCCATTTCTCAAGGTATTCAATGTTTATTAAAAAATTAAGCAAGATTGTTCTTATAGCTGTGAGCGCTACTCTCATGACATCTTGTATTGGTAGGGCGCCTGCAAACTATATTGGTGATTTAGGTGGTCTCCCCGTTGACCTGCCAAGAAATATTGTGACTTTCGTTGCATATAACGGTGACCCTACATTTGGCAAAAAACGAGAGGGCAAAAAGCCCACACGCGGCTATGACTCAAAGATCAATAGCTTTGGCTTTGGTCTACGTTATACCGACAACACCATATTCGATAAGAGCAATAAAAGTCATAAACATGCTTATGATAAAGAGCAGCACTTGCCTAATGACCCTTGGGTATCAGTCAGAGTCTCCTCTGGCGATAAATATCATGGAGTAGGCGCTATTCACCGTATCGGCGATGGAACAATTAGTGCAAGTGGCCTAGACCCTGTTCATCAATATGAACAGCTTAATAACGATCAATATAAGTTGGAAGTTTATGCGCCGCCGGGTATAGATCCTAAGACTGACCGTCCTTATCGTGAAGACAGGTATGCAGAAGATGTGTTTATTCAAAGAGATAATAATAGCCAAATTACAACCTATATAAAGTGTAGTAATAGAGATGTCCCTAGGCCACCTTGTATTCACAACTTCGATTTAGAGCCAGAAATGGCTTTATATGTCAATGTGCAATATTCACGTCATAATCTTGCTGACTGGCAACAAATTGAGCGAGCAGTCAGACAACAGATTTTAAACTTTCGCAAAGTATCATAAGTGCTGCTATAAAACTTAAATTATTCAGGTATTCAATGTTTATTAAAAAATTAAGCAAGATTGTTCTTATAACTGTGAGTGTTACTCTCATGACATCTTGTATTGGTAGAGCTCCTGCAAACTATATTGGTGATTTAGGTGGTCTCCCTGTTGACCTGCCAAGAAATATCGTGAGTTTGGTTGAGTATGATGGTGATCCTGCATGGGGTAAAAAACGAGAGGGTAAAAAGCCCACACGTAGCTATGACTCAAAGATCAATAGTTTTGGCTTTGATGTGCGTTATACCAATAACACCATATTCGATAAGAGCAATAAAAGTCATAAACATGCTTATGATAAAGAACAGTACTTACCGAATGACCCTTGGGTATCGGTCAATGTCTCCTCTGGCGATAGATATTATGGAGCAGGTACTATTCATCGTATGGGCGATGGAACACTTAATCCTAGCAAAGAAGCAGGTTCTGTTCATCAATATGAACAGCTTAATAACGATCAATACGGGTTGAAAGTTTATGCGCCTCCAGGTATAGATCCTAAGACTGACCGTCCTTATCGTGAAGACAGGTATGCAGAAGATGTGTTTATTCAAAGGGATAAAAAAGGGCAAATTATAACTTATATAAAGTGTAGTAATAGAGATGTCCCTAGGCCACCTTGTGATCATCGCTTTGATCTAGAGCCAGAAATGGCTTTACATGTCAATGTGCAATACTCTCGCCATAATATCGCTGACTGGCAACTCATTGAGCAGGTAGTCAAACAACAGATTTTAAACTTTCGCAAAGTATCGTATGGTTAAAGTGTTTTACAGGACGTAAGCGTTAGAGCTAGGACTAGGGCTTTGATTGTGTAGTTAAATCTATGTAAAGCCAAGTCAACAAAAAAGGCAGATACCATTATCAGTATCTGCCTTTATATATATTCAAAATTAGCTTATGAAGAAGTTGCTATATCTTAAGTTATAACAGCTTTTTAGACATTATCACGCTTGAGGCGTGATTAAGTATTTCTCACCAGTCGCTTGTTTGCCATAAGCAGCGATTGACTGTAAATGTAATACTTCAGCCAATGACACTTCATGCGTATAGCTGCTAGCAAACGTGGTGGTGATTTCTTCTGCCACACGTTGGCGCATTTTCACGACTGTTTTAGTACCCAGTTTTCCTAATGCATTGAATAACAAAAAGCCATTCACGCCCCAAGAAAAACCAAAGTTACGGTTTAGAGTGATAGGGCCACGGTTTAGTGCGCCATAGATGTACGCTTGTTTGAACGTATTAGAGCCATAAACACTGTATTCTTCTACATCAACATTGATAGCCGCTTCCATACAGTTAAGAATATCGCTGCTCAATTGACCGCCGCCGATTGGATCAAACGAAATCGTAGCACCTGTTTCAGTAATGGCCGCTGTTAAATCAGCAATAAACGTATCGCTGCTTGAGTTGACCACATACTTTGCACCCATATCGCGCAATAGCTTTTCTTGCGTGTCTTTACGGACGATATTCACTAAGTCAACACCATCTGCCATACAGATACGGTTTAGCATTTGACCAAGGCTAGAAGCGGCCGCCGCATGAACGATGGCTTTGTGGCCTTCAGCGCGCATGGTTTCGACCATGGCTAGAGCAGTAAGGGGATTCACGAAAGAAGACGCGCCTTCTTTCGCTGTGGTGCCTTCTTTTAGCTCTAAGCAGCTCTGTACATTGGCGCGAAGATACTGACGGTACGTACCACCACCGATCACAGCAACGGTTTTACCCATCAATGCTTGTGCAGCATCTGATGATCCTGCGGCGACTACGGTACCTGCGCCTTCATTGCCGACTGGCGTGTCTTTACCAACGCGAGTTTTGACAGATGGCATGAACTTAGCTGGCACGTCAGCGGTGATAACTGGGTTTTCGTCTGTGCCTGATTGCGCGGCAGTCGACATGTCAGCGACGCTAAATAGAACGGCTAAATCAGATGGGTTTAACGGTGCTGCTTCAATACGAACGACAACTTCGTCGGCACCCGGTTGTGGCATGTCGATTTCTTGCAAAGCCAAGGTTAGTTTATTGTCTTCGCTGATGGTTGAGGTCAGTTGGATATTTTTATCAGTCATAAGATTTGCTCCTGCAAATAATTAGGTTGTTTGGCCAATCACGTTATGGCATTGGCCCTATTTTTTGGTTATGGAATAGCGATTGTTTTATCGTTGAATACTTTTTAGAATTGAACGGGTTAGCATCGAACTAGCCAGCATTTGCGGCTTTGATTTGGGCAGTCACATGCTGCATGAACTCAGGCATATTCGCTTGGCTATCTGCCTGAACACTTTGTGCAATGTCGGTTTTACTCATGGTCTTATTCCATTCTTTCATACCTTCCACTTCTGCCAGTACATCCCACTCAAGCTGAGTAGATCCAAAAGCGTTGACAATGGTGTTGACGTGATGCACATAGATGTCGGCCATGGTGAATTTCTCGCCTGCAATCCAAGGAGAAAATTTACATAAGCGATTCATGGCAATAATACCGCGGCCCAATACTTGACGTACTTCATCTTTGATTGCGTTAGGTGCTTGAGCACCAGAAAACACATAAGGAATCAGTCGGCGGCATGGTAGCTCAAAGTAAAGCTCTGCTATTTTCATAATCTGACGTACAGCCGCGCGTTCTGCTGCATTGGTAGGATATAGCGGCTTTTCAGGATAGGTTTCTTCAAGGAAGTCACAAATCACGCTAGATTCCGACAGATTAAAACCGTCAGGCATGGTGATTGCAGGTACTTTACCCACTGGACTGACGGTTAGTAGATCATCACTACCAGCGTACAAAAGGTCCTCTTGGAATGGAATACCCTTATATAAAAGAGCGTGTTTTACGATGTTGTAATAGTTGCTTGCAGCAAAGCCGTGCAAAGTAATCATAAGTCATTCTTCCATTGTTGACGTAAAGGTTATTTTTAATCGTGTTTTCATTGCGACGTTTAGGTCGTTTTTGATATTCACAAATAGGCACTGCTGATTGCTAAAACGGCTCCAGACAAGGCGTAAAACGACGGTAATGCTCGTGCCTTAACTAGATTTACAACACAGTATGGGGCAGTTTTAGCATCAGCTCCAATATAAACAGAAGGAGACAGGACTATTTTTTGCCACTTCATTGTTAAAACATAGACGCTTAGAATGACTAAACTTACTATTTTTAACGTCGAACTGTCTAAAAAATAGTCTCTGTCAGTGCCATGGTCGAATATCAAGCACGCCCTAAGTTAACCACATTATTACTGGTTTTAATGTGGTTATATATAAGGAATAACGTGAATCACTATTGCTATTAAGACAATAATAAGGCGAGAATACTTAAATATTTATATAAATGGAGAGGTCAGTTGGATCAATTACGTGCGATACGGTATTTCAGCAAAGTCGTAGAAACAGGCAGTTTTACTAAAGCAGCAAGTGCGTTTAATGTGCCGCCATCTTCACTATCTAGACGGGTATCTGATTTGGAGAAAAGTCTGGGCGCGACATTATTAAAGCGCTCGACTCGAATCGTTAAACTGACCGAAGTAGGGCAGGTTTATTACAATGATATGCAGCACATATTAAACCAACTAGAACAAAGTAAAGAAACGGTGCGCAGTTACCAGACCACGCCAATGGGGCGCTTACGAATCAGCTCGATGGTGGGTTTTGGTGAAAAGATACTGCTGCCGTTGTTAGACGAACTTGGTAAGTTATACCCAGAGATTGTATTGGATATCAGTCTCAGCGATGAGCTATCAGCACTAGGCCGTGACGATGTAGACATTGCGGTTCGCGGTGGTTATGCACCCAATGAGCGCGTGATTGCTATTAGGTTAATGGACAATGGGTTTATTCCCGTTGCGTCTCCCAGTTATTTGGAGATGCATGGTACACCCAATCATGTGATGGAATTAAAAGAACATAAAGGTCTGTATTTCAAAGCGCCAAATGGGCCAACGCCTTGGTTATGTCATGTGGATGATCAGTGGCATGATGTCTCGGGGCCAGCCGTTGCGATCTCAAATAATGGGCCATGGCTCGCCAAAAAGGCTTGTAACGGTGAAGGTATTTTAATGTCTACCCACTGGGCGTTGTCGTCATATCTTGAGTCAGGCGCGTTACAAGAGATTAAATTTGAGCATCCGTTAGCGATTACGCAACATGCTGATATGGCTGTGTATTTGCTGTATCAAAAGCAGCGCTATCTCGTACCCAAAGTGAAAGCCGCCGTAGACTTCTTGGTTGAGAGAATAAAGGTAGTTAAAGTGAAGGTTTAGTGATTAATTCATTATAGTTGCAGTTTTTCAAATAAGATTATTAAATGCTTTTTAGGTACTTTATAAAAAATATAATGTATCTTATTTTAAGATATTATAAGTCATCAAATGAGAAATGTAAGATATCACACTTAAATCATATCGATCAGGATTACGTAGTCTATGTTAAGAAAGCCAACGCAAAAAGAAGAGCAGCCTATAGCTGATTTCGAAAACAAACAACCTGAGATTCACCAACATCCTATGATCTGCTTGTTCGATTTTGATGATGATGTGCATCAAGAGCTTAAGCGATTGAAGTTTAACTGTGTTAAGGGGAGTCTTGGATCTAGCATTAAAGTAAACAATCAGCCGTATACTGAAAGGTTAATAAAGCTGAATTATGAATCTCCGAAAAATTTGCATGAGTTTGATATAGTCATGTTAGACATGACAGGTAATAAAATAGAAGATTTTTCAGCTAATGATCACAGTCTAGAAAATGCTAAAGGCTCCAAAGCTTATGCTTTCCTTAGTCGCTTTCCTGAACAGATTTTTGATCCAAGACCAATCGCTGTAGATATAATATCTAAAGAGATTAAAGATATAATAAAAAAAAGATCGATCATCATTGCCTTCTGTGGGCAAGAAAATAAGGCGGACTATGAATTTGTCGAAATTACATCTCGTGGTAGCGTAGTAATAGATAGACCTTCTTACTCTAATTTAGATTTTTATAGCTCAAATGTTTTTAGAGTGGAAAGACATGGAAGTAAAGCCGTTACTGTAAGAAATGAAAAAATATCTTCGATTTTTGAAAAGCACCTGAGCGAAATTGAGTACAGTAATGTTTTTGAGCATCCTACTACATGGAGAGACGGCACAAGTCAAAAACTTGAAGATTTTATTCCACTACTACTAAATGATCGCGAAGAAATTATAAGTTATGCTCATTTGGTTAACAACTGTTTGATTTTAGTTTTTCCTGACATGAAAGAAAAAAGTCAGTTTATCAGTGAGCTTTTTAAAACATATCTTCCTGATATAATGCCTGATATTTTTCCATACCATGGTGAGTTCGGATGGTTGAATAATGGAGAGTATTTACTGCCAAATGAAGGTGCATTATTAAGACAAAAGTTTGAGCTGAGTGTTGAATATAGAAAAAACCTTCAAAACATTGAACAACAGATTGAAGAGACAAGAGAACAATACAGTTTTTTGCATGAATTAATTTTTCAAACTGGTGATGAGTTAGTTAAGTCTATTCAAAAATATATGGATTGGCTCGGTTTTGATTCAATTGTGGATATGGATGAAAAAGTGATAGATGTATTTGAGGAAGATCTTCAAATAGAAACAGATAAAGGGCTTCTTGTCATTGAGATCAAAGGCATTGGTGGAACATCAACAGACAAAGCTTGTTCGCAAATCAGCAAAATAAAATATAGAAGAGCTGAGCAACGTGGAAAGTTTGATGTATTTGGCTTATATATAGTCAACCATCAACGATATTTAGCTCCGGAAAATAGAGCAAACCCACCATTCACCGAAAATCAAATTAATGATGCTAAGCTTGAGAATAGAGGACTTATCACTACTTATAGCTTGTATGAAGCATATTTTTTGATTGAAGATGGGATTATAACTAAAGAAGAAGTTAGAAACAGTTTGTTCGATTGCGGTTTAATCACGTTAGAGCCAAGTAACACAACATCGATTGGGATTTCAAACGAAATATTTAAAAATGGCAAAGTAGCAATTTTAAATCTAACTGATACATGCACTATAAAAATAGGTTCAACGTTAATTGGTAAAAAAGATGGAAAATTATCAAAACTAGCTATAAATTCAATTCAGCTTGATGGAGATGATGTCGATGAAGCAACTATAGGAGAAGTAGGAATCGCCTTGAATTTGCCGATAAAAAAAGGAACAGAGCTTTTTCTGCAAGAAGTGTAACAAAGCAATTGGATAGAAAAAGCAGTTGGATTTTTTCTATTTCTTCTTCAAGTTAGTTCCATTAAAAGAAAGTGATAAGCTTTAAAGTACAGTTTCATTGATTAAAAATCACATCAACTCGATGTGATTTTTTATGCAGGAAACGATTACCAATATTTCCACTTATTCTATCGGAACCGATCTTTTATATTTGACAGATTCTCGTGTGGCTAGCCAAATGAGAGGAATAATAATCAATGCTGAACCTATCAATAAGCTGATATCTGGTATCTCATGAAACCACACAATGCCGATAAACACAGCACCTAACAGCCCTGTATATTCTGCACTAGATATTTTATGTGCTTCCACCGCACGGTAGACCAATACACAGATACCCGCATAGATTAAAATAAACAGATTTGATCCGGCTGCTATCCATAGCGCATACCAACTCAAAGGGGCATTTTCCCAAATAGCCAAGCCAAGCCCCAATGGTATTCCGACTAAATTGGTCAAAAATAATGTTTGTGCAACGGTGTGATTCGAAGGCAGTTTGCGAACCAATAGATTGTTCGTCGCCATGGTTAAGGCCACTATCAGTGCAAATATAGCACCCATATTAATTTGCGTTGGTTTTACAATGATAAGAATACCAACGAAACCTAGCATTGCCACAACGATGCTTGACGCTGTGAGTCTGTCTTTATAAAACAAAAACCCTAACGGCAACATCAACAAAGGAGCGGTATAGAAAATAGCATTCACCGTTGCTAGCGGCAACGCCTGAATAGACAACACCATAAATACCGCACCAAATAACCAAATATAGCCTCTGACAAAGTGCCATTTTAATTTGCTAATTAATTTGGTTTTTTTGTTCAAAAAGCAAAAGGGCAGTAGCATCAGAACAGCTGTCAGCTGACGCAATAGCACAAATTGATAGACCGCTGCGCCATCTGGCAACTCTTTGATCAACGCATCTGACAAGATAGCAATCATGTTTCCCACAACCAATAGAATCATGGCAAACCCAACACTCATCTTTGGCATTATCATTCTCACACCTATCTCAAAATACATGAAACTTTAAATTAAGCCATTGGATCTAATGGTCAGGTAAGCAGTATATTCATATATTTACATGACGTATAATGATATAAAGCCCTTTAGTATTAGCTGAGTTAATAATGAAACTACCGCCATTGCGTGCGATACAATGTTTTGAATCCGTTGCAAGACTGAATAGCTTTTCAAAGGCAGCAGAAAACCTCAACGTGACGCAAAGCGCTGTGAGTCATCAGGTTCGAACGCTTGAGGAGTACCTTGGTGAAGCGTTGTTTTATAGGCAGGGTCGGACACTTTCGTTGACAGAAATAGGGGCGCGTTATTTTACAGAAGTAAATCAATCGTTAGCGGCTATTTCGAATACCAGTCAAGCCATTCGGAATGACCAACCTGGGCATATTCGCCTAGCACTGTATAGCTCGGTGGCTGTTAATTGGCTGATTCCTCGATTAGAAGACTTCCATACACAACACCCAGAAATTGAGCTCACCTTAAACATGGTGACAGACCAAGACGATTATAATGAGCAATGTTCTGACTGTTTTATAACCGTCCATCCGCCAAAGCGTAACGTGGTCAGTACGTTTTTATTCGCTGAAAAGCTATTCCCTGTCTGTGGTCAAAGGCTGTGGGAGGAAATAAAAGACCAACCGTTGCCTGAGGCGTTATGGCAGCATCCCATACTGTCCGTAAAATACGCTGGAAAAAGCGAAAATGCGGCCAATGATTGGCTAAAGTGGTGCAAGGTAGGTGGGTTCGAGTTACCAAGCGATGTAAAAATCAATCAGTTTAGCCACGTGCTTCTTGCCGCACAGGCCGCGCGTTATAACTTAGGTATTACGCTTATCGACAACTATATGATGCTAGAACAAACCCATCAGCAAAATCTTGTTAGAATCCCAATGCATGAATTACTCACTGGCGACAGCTTCTATTTCTTTTATAATGATTTAAAGTCAAATCAAGCTGACATTATTAAATTAAGCCGTTGGTTGGAGTTGCAGTGCTATATTAATGAGAATAAAATTCTATGAAAATCGTCATCAACCAGATTGATATCACTGATTATCAAGTGTCGGTAAATGCCGCCTTGATATTGAAATCCATCAATGAGCACAAAGACTGTCAAGGCTTTATGATTTTTCCAGAGCTCGCTTTTACAGGATTTCCGACAGCAGATAATATTGACTCTTTATGCAGCCAATCACAATCGCATTTTGAAGACTTACTAATAGCCAGCAAACATACGGATTCAACCATCATTGTTGGGCATATTGACAAACAGGATCAACTTTTCTATAACGCATGTTCTTTTATAAAAAACGGCAAAATCATTCATAAACACCGAAAGTCAAAGCTTTGGCTTGATGATGTTGGGGTATTTACCAGCGGAAAAGACTTGTCAGTGGTTAGCATTAATGATGTGGTTTGCGGTGCTCAGATTTGTTTTGAGCTAGAGTTTCCAGAAGGTTCGAGAGCACTGGCAAAGAAAGGCGCAAAAATTATTTTTATGCCAAATGGCAATATGTCTCCCTATGCGAATGTCCATTATGTACTGACTCAAGCTCGTGCTATAGAGAACCAATGTTTTGTGATTACCTGCAATGGTGTCGGCATCGGTCATGGCGGTGAGTTTGTAGGAGAGAGTCTAGTAGTCTCTCCTACAGGACAAATTATAAAAAAACTTGGTTCGACGCAAGACATAGCAGTGGTGGATATCGATTTAACAGACATAAAACAATCTGAGCAAAACTACCGTTATATAGACTTAGCTTGATTCAACCATAAGACTTAACGATTAAATTGAGTGGCAAGATGATTTTCTGGAATAGGGAATACCTTGTCGTAACTTAAGTTATAGAAGAAGGCATAAACCACATAGAAAGTAGCCATCGTAATATCCATCATAAAGGCTTGCCATAGGCTGATGCCTAAGTACCATGCAATCATTGGTAAGAATAATAACAGTAGGCCCCCTTCAAATAAAAAGGCGTGTAGCAATCGTATTGGCACCGTCTTATGCGCATTTCCACGCAGCTTCACCATAGAGTGATCAAACAATAGGTTATAGAAATAGTTCCAAACTGTTGCAATGATGGATCCAGCCACCGCAATCAGACCTATCGCATGAATATCAAAGCCAAATAGCCAACTGGCAAGCGGTACAAATATGATTAAGCCAACTATCTCAAAACCTAGCGTATGGCGAATACGGTCTTTAGTAGTACGCATCGAAATTTCCAATTGAATTAGTGATTTATCGGGCTATTGTATCTGTTAAAATCGTATAACCAAGTTGGGACCTATAGGATATACAGATAGATGAGCTTTTCCTTAGAGCAACTAAAAGCTTTTGTAGCGACGGTAGAAACAGGGTCATTCTCAGCGGCAGCGCGGCAATTGGGTAAGGCGCAGTCAGTCATCAGTACGGCTGTCTCAAACTTAGAAGTCGACGTAGATAGTAGTTTGTTTGTACGCAGTGGCCGTTATCCAACGTTAACGCCCGTTGGAGAGCGGTTACTGGTCGAAGCTCGAGTGATACTTGAGCGTTGTGAGCATTTTCGCGGGGTTGCACAGAGTTTGGGTGAAGGGGTAGAGAGCAGGCTGGTATTAGCGGTTGATGAGCTGTATCCGGAATCGAAACTGGGTACACTAATGGAAGAGTTCTCTCGTCGCTTTCCCAGTGTAGAGCTAGAGCTACTGTTTCCACTGATGGAGGATGTCAGCCGCTTGGTATTAGAAGATCGCGCGGATTTGGGCATTATGTGGCGTCAAGAAATCCTCCCTTCAGCCTTGAATTTTCATACGCTTGGCTGGGTATCATTGACATTGGTATGCGCGCCAGAACATGAGCTGGCACATCAGCCAGTTGCATGGGAGGAGCTAAAACGCTACAGACAGCTAATGGTAGCCACACGCAATCACAGCGATGAAAAAGCCCGATTACGAGTCGCTTCTGATGTTTGGTGGGTGGAGAGTCAGTGGGTAATCGTTGAGTTAGTACAGCGTAATCTGGGTTGGGCGTTTGTGCCTGAGCACGTGGTTGCTAGCGCCTTAGATAATGGCTATCTGGTCGCACCGGTATTGGATTTTGACGATCATGATTGGCCAGTCGCATTGGAGCTGATTTGGCACAAACAGCGCTCTTTGGGTAAAGCGGCAACTTGGCTAAAATCAGCAGCGATTGCTTTAAATAAGTAGTATGAGTAAATGCGAATAAAAACATTTGTTGGCCATGTGTATGACAAAGACTGAACATGTGACCATACCTAGAACCAACCCTTCTTTGACTGTCCTTATTTATGTATCACGTGCGCTTATTTGCAACGCTTACGTCTTGTTATTTTAAAAATGTTCTGCTAGGTTACATAACGATAATATGATTATTTATATATAAAATATTGTTAAAAAGTACCAACTTCGTACAGATTTTATTAGAGGATTTTTATCTGCTAGCAATGACAAAACGTAAGAGGTTGTAATCATGTTAGATTTAGCAAATATGACGCCACAAGAGGTCAGAGCACTAATTGGTAAGAACGAAATCAACAAGCCGACTTCTGGCATGTGTAAAGGTCACATACAAGCAAACCTAGTCATAGTACCCAAGAAATTGGCCTATGATTTTTTATTGTTTGCACAAAGAAACCCCAAATCTTGTCCTATTTTAGACGTAACAGATGTTGGTAGTTCGGAACCACGACTGATGGCGAAGGGCGCAGACTTAAAGTCTGATGTCCCAAAGTATCGAATATATGAGTTTGGCGAGCTAGTAGCTGAGGTCTCAGACCTAACAGACTATTGGAGAGACGACTTGGTTTGCTTTCTTTTAGGATGTAGCTTTTCCTTTGAGTCTGCCATGCTCAATGCATCCATTCCTGTCAGACATATCGAAGACAGTCACAATGTTCCGATGTATATCACGAATATAGAAACTGAGCCTGCAGGACAGTTTCATGGAAAAATGGTGGTCAGTATGCGACCGATACCTTATCCATTAATCACCAGAGCCGTACAAGCCACCTCTCGATTTCCGCAAGTACATGGCGCGCCTATCCATATTGGAGACCCTAGTGTCATCGGGGTCACAGACATTCACTCTCCCGATTTTGGTGATGCATCACTCATAAAGGAAGGCGAAGTTCCTGTATTTTGGGCTTGTGGTGTGACGCCTCAAAGCATCGCAATGACCAGTAAACCAGAACTGATGATCACGCATGCTCCGGGGCATATGTTTATCTGCGATCCAAAGGATGAGGATTTGGCAGTTTTGTAATTTTGGATGACAACGCTATTTTAAAAAACCTTTTTAGAATGTAAGGGCGTCCAATCTTATTTGTCCAAAAAGCTTTCAATAAATAAAAACGTAGTGTTTAACAGTAAGGCCCTAGTTATATCAGCGACAAAATTTCTTATAAAACATAATTATTCACTTTCACTCTAATGGAACAGACAATCATATGAATATAAACTTTACGGATCTAGAAAAGCTAATCAAGATCGCAGAAGGCGCTGATATACAATCTTTAGAGGTGACCGATGGCGATGCACGCATCTCTATCATTTGTCAGGCTAGTGGCAATACCTCTCACTCAAAAACTGGTTATTCAGAAGCACACACAGTAAGCTCCCATAATAACACTCCTAATAATACCAGTGCAGACAACAACGCTATTGATGAAACGGTGACGACAGAGGTCACTAATTCATCTAGCTCTTCATCTTCATCCCAAGTATTAGCACCTATGCTCGGTACTTTTTATCTTCGCTCTGAGCCAACCGCTGAGGCGTTCTTTAAGGTAGGCGATCAGGTAGCAGTAGGGCAGACCCTATGTATTATTGAAGCCATGAAAATGATGCATGAAGTAAAAGCAGAAGCTGACGGTACGATTCAAGAAATTCTGATCGATGAAGGTGATGTCGTAGAATATGCACAGCCTTTATTTATTATAGCGCCAGACAGTTAAAGTCAATCAATAGCCACTCAATAATATTGTATAGACGCTGCACAAGCACTGTATTTGACACTATATTTTTAAGGGAATAAACATGTTCACAAAAATCTTAATTGCCAATCGTGGCGAGATTGCGCTACGTATTATCCGAGCTTGTAAGCAGCTGGGTATTAAATCCGTCATTGCCCACTCTGAATCAGACAAAGACTCGTTACCCGTACGCCTAGCCGATGAAAAAATCTGTATCGGGCCTGCCAATGCCACGCACAGCTACCTCAATCAAAGAGCGCTGGTCTCTGCTGCAAAAATTACCAACGCACAAGCCATCCATCCAGGCTATGGCTTTTTGTCTGAAAACGCAGACTTTGCGGCCTTAATTGAAGACTCAGGTCTCACGTTTATTGGCCCAACGGCTGACAATATCAGAAACATGGGCGACAAGGTTGAAGCCAAAAAACAAATGACGATGGCTGGCGTGCCTTGTGTACCTGGATCGAATGGCGCATTGCCTGCTGATTCAGAGCAAGTTATCAAGATTGCCAATGACGTTGGTTATCCAGTCATCATCAAAGCAGCAAGCGGCGGCGGCGGGCGTGGGATGCGTGTGGTCGAAAAAGAAGCCGACTTACTCTCTGCGATTTCTATGACGCAAACAGAAGCCAAAGCCAATTTTGGTAGCGCTATCGTTTATCTCGAAAAATACTTACAAGCACCGCGTCATATCGAAGTGCAAGTCATGTCCGATACCCACGGTAATGCTATTTATTTAGGCGAGCGTGATTGCTCTATGCAGCGTCGTCATCAAAAAGTCATTGAAGAAGCGCCAGCACCCGGTATCACCGAAGAGCAGCGTCAGAAAATAGGCCAAGCCTGTGTCACAGCTTGCGAGCAAATGCAGTATAGAGGCGCAGGCACGTTTGAATTTTTATATGAAAACGGCGAGTTCTTCTTTATCGAGATGAATACTCGTGTGCAAGTTGAGCACACCATCACTGAGATGGTAACGGGCGTGGATATTGTGCAAGAGCAAATCAGAGTAGCTGCAGGACTGCCACTGGCATACAAACAGAATGATATCGCCATTACCGGACACGCTTTTGAGTGCCGTATCAATGCTGAAAACGCGCAGACATTTTTACCAAATGCTGGACGCATAGACTACTGCCACATGCCAGCAGGGTTTGGTATCAGAGTAGACAGTCATGCTGAATCGAACTACACCGTGCCGCCATCTTATGACAGTTTGATTGCCAAGATATGTGTACAAGATCGTTCAAGAGAAAAAGCGATAGAAAAAATGCGTGCGGCCTTATCGGAGGCGCAAATCACGGGTATTGATACCAACATTGGTTTACATCAACGTCTGTTTGAAGATGAGGTATTTTGTCAGGGTCAAATGAGCATTCATTATCTAGAACAGTGGATACAAGACAATATATAAATCCAGTCTGACCCGCAAAAATGAAAACCAAATTTGGCATTAGCGTCAGAATTAAGATAACAGATAATGGAGCCCATACTGATGGAACTACAATGGCAAATATGCAGTGAAACCAATCTAGCGTTGTTTTTTCCCAAACCAACCACCTTAGAAAAACAACAAAAATGCTGGGCTTTATCAGACAGCATCCAGAAAATGCCAGAAGTCATCGAAGTGGTGATTGGCATGAATACGCTCAGTGTATTCATCGTGCCATTAACGTGGGCTGAGCTTACTACCTTTAAAGATAGGCTGTCAGACCTGCTCAATGACATTCCTTCAAAAACCATCCAAGGTAAGCACGTCGAGATACCCGTGCAGTACGGTGGAAAATATGGCCCCGATCTAGCAGCCATGGCGAATGACCTAAATCTCTCAGTTGAAGCCGTGGTCGATCTACATACTAAAGCCACTTATACCGTTTACTTTATCGGTTTTCAGCCAGGATTTCCTTATCTTGGCGGCTTATCTGAGTCCTTATACTTCCCAAGGCATGCCGTACCTAGAACCCAAGTGCCCGCAGGCTCAGTGGGTATCGGCGGCGAGCAGACAGGGGTGTACCCTTTTGAATCTCCGGGCGGCTGGCAGTTACTCGGTCAGACGGATACTGCCTTATTTGATTTAACCAAGTCTTCTCCGACGTTACTTAACGCAGGCGATACTTTGACATTTAAAGCGATTGATATTCATCAATAAGCGATAAATAAAAGATGCATGAATCAAAAAGACAAATAAACAGGTGGTATCAATGAAAATTTTAACCGCAAGTGCCCTTGCCAGTATTCAAGATTCGGGACGACTGGGTTACCGAAGCATGGGCGTGGGTAGAAATGGCGTGATGGACAGCTGGGCGCTACAAGCTGGTAACGCTTTGATGAAAAACGAGGCAAACGAACCTGCTATTGAAATAGCGCTCGGTGAGCTAACCATACAGTTTGAAGAAAGCGTCAGTTTTTGCTTAACAGGTGCTTTATACGAGGCATATTTAGACGACAAGCGTGTTCCTTGCTATTGGCGTATCAATGCGACAGCTGGGCAAACGCTCAAGCTTTTGCGTCCGCTACAGGGTATGTATAGCTATTTATGTGTGCACGGTGGCTTCGATATTGAGCCCGTATTGCAGTCGGTTAGCACCAATCTCAAAGCAGGATTTGGCGGATTTGAAGGCAGATACCTAAAAGCCGATGATACCTTAACGGTAAAAACCGAATCAAACCTGCCTGTCATTGGGGTGGCTCGGCTTGCGCCAACCGATGTCATTAGAGTGATAAAAAGCAGTGAGTATGATTGCTTCACTGAGTCGTCTCAACAAGCTTTTGAAAATCAGCCTTGGAAACTACAAACCAGTAGCAACCGTATGGGTTACCGCCTTGAGGGAGCAACAGCGCTTGAATTTAGTAAGCCTGTAGAAATGAGCTCACATGGTGTTGATATTGGTATGATTCAGGTGCCACCACAAGGGCAACCGATTATTTTGATGGCGGATGGGCAAACGACGGGTGGCTACCCCAAAATTGCAACCGTGATTCAAGCAGACATAGGTCTGATGGCACAGATTAGATTTGGTAAAACCTGTCAGTTCGTCGTTGTGTCATTAGAGCAAGCGTTAAAGGAACAGCAAAACAGACAACACTATATCGATCAAATAAAGGAGTATGCCAATGAAAATTGATTTAAATGCTGATGTGGCGGAAGGCTGCGGGCAAGACGATAAATTACTAACGATAGTTAGCTCGGCGAATGTCTGCTGTGGTCTTCATGCTGGTTCTTACAGCGAGATGCTAGCCACGTTGCAATTGGCAAAAGCAAACAACGTGAGCGTAGGCGCACATCCTGGTCTAAACGATAGAGAAAACTTTGGCCGTATTCATGAGCCGTTAAGCGAAGCCGATTATCGTGCTTTATTGGTGTATCAGTTGGGTGCAACCAAAGCGCTCTGCGACTTAGTGGGTGTGTCATTAGACTACGTAAAACCGCATGGTGCGTTATATAACCAAGCCGCCATTGATGAAGACTTATCAGATATTTTGGTGAGCGAAATCAAACGATTTGATCCAAGCCTAAAGGTCATGGGTTTGTCCGGCGGATATTTGGTTAAATCAGCCAAGAAGCATGGTTTAGAAGCTATATCAGAAGTGTTTGCCGATAGAAACTATGAAAAAGACGGCTCATTGGTCTCTCGTAGCAAAGACAACGCCCTGATAACCGACACAGGCGATGCGGTCAAGCATGTGCTGCAGATGATCACTGAAGGGACGGTCACCAGTGTCTGTGGCCAAACTGTCCCCGTAGAAGCGCAAAGTATTTGCCTACATGGTGATGGTGAACACGCTATTTTATTTGCACAAGAAATCAAGAAACAACTAGAGCTCAAAGGTATCACTATATCTGCCTAATAAATATCCGCCTCCTAATCATTTGATTAAATAATCCCATACAGCACAAGGATGTTTATGAGTACCCTAAAAAAACACAATACCGCCATTTTAGGCGCGGCCTTTCTGATGGCCACATCAGCCGTAGGGCCAGGATTTTTGACCCAAACTGCCACATTCACCGAAAGCCTCATGGCAAGTTTCGGTTTCGTTATCTTAATATCTATTGTTATGGACATCGGCGTCCAGCTTAACGTTTGGCGAGTAGTTGCTGTCTCTAAAAAACGTGCACAGGAAATCGCCAACTTGGTGTTTCCTGGTGTCGGTTACTTGCTCGCTTTCTTAATCATTGCGGGTGGTCTGGCTTTCAATATTGGTAATATTGGCGGTGCAGGGCTTGGTATGCAGTCCATGTTCAACATGTCGCCTATCACAGGCGCTCTGATCAGTGGTGTGATTGCCGTAGCCATATTTCTAGGCCGAGAAACGGGGCCCATGATGGATAAGTTCGCTCAGTTAATGGGCTTTATCCTGATTGTATTGGTCATTTATGTGGTCTTTAAATCTGATCCGCCATTAGCAGAAGCCGTCAGCAAAACCATCATGCCTGACAAAATCGATGCAGTGGCTATCGTGACGCTAGTCGGCGGTACGGTTGGCGGTTATATTACTTTCTCAGGTGCGCATCGCTTATTAGAAGCAGGCGTCAGCGGAGAAGAGAATTTAAAATCAGTGACCAGAAGCTCGGTCTCTGGCATTTTGATTGCCTCTGTGATTCGCGTGTTTTTATTCCTTGCAGTATTAGGCGTGGTATCTCAAGGCTTTGCATTGGATCCCGCCAACCCAGCCATGTCACCGTTTCAGTACATTTTAGGAAATGCGGGTAAAGTTATTTTTGGTATGGTGATTTGGGCGGCTTCTGTGACCTCGGTGATTGGTGCTGCTTATACCTCTGTGTCTTTTATGACCAACTTCCATCCATTTATTGAAAAGCACAAACGCTACTTCATTATTGGTTTCATTGTGATCTCAACAATGGTGTTTGCCACTATCGGTAAACCGGCCCAAGTATTGGTATTGGTCGGTACGTTAAATGGTTTGGTATTACCTATCGCTATGGTCATCATTTTGATTGCCGCCTATAGAAAAAATATCGTTGGCAATTATAAGCATCCTATTTGGATTGCCGTATTTGGCTGGATCATCGCCATCGTCATGAGTATTTTGAGCGTCATGACCATTGCTAAATACCTTGGCATGAGCTAAACACTAATTTAAGGAATGTATGATGGATATAGAGCAAATAGCACGTGTGGTCAAACTGGTTGAAAGCAGTCAGCTGCATGAAGTCACGATTGCAGACAATGGGCAGTCTATTACGGTGGTTAATAATCTAGGTGCGCAGAATAATGTTAGCGCTAATCCTATAGAAGCCACGCCTACTCATGAGACTGAGCAGACTGGTAGTGATGTCTTGCAAGTAGGTGCCACTTACGTAGGGCAGGTCTACTTAAGTGAAGACGATGCAACAGACAACTTGATCAAAGAAGGCGACCATATTCAAAAAGGTCAGACCATTTGCTTCATTGATGAATTGACCCGTTTGCAGCCAGTAATTAGCAATAAAGAAGGTGTTGTCACGGCTGTCTTGGTTGAAAGTGGCCAGAACGTTGAATACGGACAGCCTATTTTTGAGTTAGCCCGTCGTTAAAGACCGTCAACGTGGTTTTGGTTAAATCAAAATATAAACCCTTTAAGCGTCATCTGTCGCTTAAAGGGTTTTTTATGTGCTGAGTATTATCATCGCTTGCGCAATATTTTATCGCTAACTCTGTGAAAACTGAATTTTTTACGGAAATCGTGGTTTAATAAGGTGTTAAATACGTATTTAATTACTTGTTTACAAAGGTAATTATTGGGTTATGTAATATACGCCGTTTTGAGGTGCTATTATGCCCCAAAATAATGTTCAATACGCTGTTACACATGATCAATATTCGAGAGGGGTTTAAGTTTGGAATCTTTTTATACCAAGGAAGATGGTGAGATTTATTATTACAAGCTTCGCGAAAAAAGCGGACCTGACACAATTTACGTATCAAAGCTTGTTGAATCTAAAAACAGTGTAACGGGAGAGCAAAACAGTCGACGGGTAATCCGTAAAGTATTTGGTGAGTCTGAGTCAAGCGAAATTGTTCGTGTGAAAGGTGAATTTATTCTCAGAAGTTCACCAACTGGGAGAGATCAGATTAAAGTTATTGTTCATGAAAATGACAATAATCGTCTCGGTTTCGTTCTTCAGAAGTTTAGAGGAGATACAGGGAACCCAACGAAAGAAACAAGCTTCAGCTTTTATGACAACGAATTCCATGAGCTATTAGAGTTTCTTAATCTTGTAAGATTTATCGACTTATCTAATACAAATAACTTCAAGCAAAGCCTATCTAACCTTAGAGATAAAATTCTAGTTAATAAAGAAGATAAAGAACTATTAGATTCATTTTTGCACCTTGATGGTGAACATCGCATTAACTTTCTCGAAAAAATGCGTGACAGTTCACTTACTAAACAGGATTTGGATATCCTAACCGGAAGAAAGGATGGACTAAGGCTTTTTCATCAGAAGCTATATATCGACAAAGATTGGAATGAGGCTCAATGGCAAGGATTCTTCACAGAAAACACTTGGATATTCGGTTATGGTCTCGATTATAGGTTTCTTTCTATTTTACAGAAAGAGGCTGCTGTATCTGGTGTTGATGTAGATGGGAAAAATACAGTAAATAGTGACTTTCTTATGGGAAGTACTGATTTTACAGTGCTTGTTGAGCTTAAAAGACCTGACACCTTGCTATTTGAACTAGGAAAGAACAGGTCGCATAGCTGGAGACTATCTCAATATCTAGTTCATGCAGTGTCACAAATATTGGCTCAGAAAGCAGCTTGGGAAATAAAGTCTCCGGTTACAAATTATGATCATCAGGGTTTCCCTATTCATCAAAAAACAAGTGATCCTAAAGCGATTCTAATTATAGGCCGGAAGGATGAGGTTTCTGGAAATCCTAGAGATTATGAAATCAAAATGAAAACATTTGAGTTGTACCGAAGAGATTCAAGAAATGTTGAAATACTCACTTATGATGAGTTATATGAGAGAGCATATTATATAGTTCATCAAGAGTTACCAAAAAATACATAACAAGGGCGTACAGTTTGACAGCTTACTACGCAGTTGATGCCAGTGCTAACGTCCGCTTCGGGCATTAAGCTGACCGTCAATACTTGAACAGTATGCATACTCACTTCTCTTTTAATGATGTGAGAAAATAACATAACCGAGAACGTTTTCATGGAGAAGTGCTCGTTAAAAGCTCTATTTGGCTTGCCCAAGATCCTCTAGGATAGCGCAATCTGCATTATCATCGCCTGCACAGTTATCAAAAGAATTCTGTAGCGAATTGACCATCTCCTGCAATTGAGTGATTTTTTGGTTTAACGTTTCGATATGCTCTTGTGTCAACTGCTTAACATCCGCGCTCTGACGGCTGGCATTTTTGCGCAGATATAGTAACTCTTTCATTTGCTTGGATGAGAACCCCAAGTCACGAGAATGTTTTAAAAAGCATAAGTCGTCTATATCGTCTTTAGAATACAAGCGATAACCTGAGTTCGAGCGATTTACGGTTTCTAGCAAGCCAATCTGCTCATAGTAGCGAATCATTTTGGTAGAGATGCCTGATTGCTTTGATGCTTGACCAATATTCATATTTATCATCCTAACTTAAAAAGGGACTTAAATAACAAAAGGGTTTAAATAACCTGTGTATTTAAACCCTATATGGATATCCTTTACGATTCTACATTCACTCTGTAGCGGTTTAGTAGTTCGCTGACTATGCTCTAAAGTACTTGAGGCGTAATGCATTACCCAGTACGAAAACAGAAGACAGTGCCATGGCGCCTGCCGCAAAAATAGGTGAGAGCAGGATACCAAAGGCGGGATACAAGACACCTGCGGCAATCGGAATCAAGGCGACATTATAAATAAATGCCCAAGCCAGATTTTGTCTGATATTACTGATAGTGGCTTTGCTCAATGCAATCGCGGTAGGCACGCCTTGCAGACTACCTGACATTAGCACCACTTCAGCCGCCTCAATCGCCACATCTGTGCCTGTACCAATGGCCAATCCAACATCGGATTGAGCCAATGCAGGGGCATCATTGATACCATCACCAACAAATGCCACTCGGCCATATTGCTCTTGCAACTGGCGTATTGCATCCACTTTTCCTTCGGGTAATACTTCTGCCACTACCTGATCGATATTTAATGTTGCGGCAATCGCTTGGGCGGTATGGCGATTATCGCCTGTAATCATGGCTACTTTTAAGCCCAACTGATGTAGTGCGGCGATGGCGGCATGAGTCGTCTCTTTAATAGGGTCGGCAACGGCAATGATAGCGGCCAATTGCTGATCAATCGATACATAGAGTGGGGTTTTACCTTCTTGACCCAAACGTAGCGCATCTTGTGCAAAAGGCGCGACATCAAGCCCCAATTGTTGCATATAACGATCCGCCCCAATGTGAATCACTTGTCCTGCCACGTTTGCTTGAATGCCCAAACCTGTCATCGCTTCAAAGTCAGCGATAGGTAGCAGCTGAATATTCTGTTGTTCTGCAGCTTGAACAATAGCTAAGCCAATGGGATGCTCAGACTTTGCTTCAACCGATGCCACCACACGTAAGACCTGTTCTTTCTCAAACCCTTGTTGGACTTGGAAATCCGTTAACGTAGGTTTGCCTTCAGTCAATGTGCCTGTTTTATCAACGGCAACCACGCTCACATCCTGAAGCATTTGTAGCGCTTCACCTTTACGGAATAGCACACCTAACTCTGCACCACGACCCGTACCGACCATAATAGAGGTGGGAGTGGCCAATCCCATTGCACAAGGGCAAGCCACAATGAGCACGGCAACCGCATTGATTAAGCCGAAGGTCAAGGCAGGGTCAGGGCCAAAAATTAACCAAACTATAAAGGTCAATGCTGATAAAAACATCACCGCTGGTACAAACCACATGGTGACTTTATCCACCAATGCTTGAATCGGTAATTTAGAGCCTTGGGCTTGTTCTACCATACGAATGATTTGTGCCAATACAGAATCTTCACCAATGGCCGTTGCTCGAATATTCACAGTGCCGTTTTGATTGATAGTACCACCGACCACTTGATCGCCTGCTTGTTTTTTCACAGGGACAGGTTCACCCGTAATCATAGATTCATCAATATAACTGTGACCGTCGACGACTTCGCCATCGATAGGCACACGCTCGCCTGGACGAATCTCAACTATCATTTGTGCGGTGACGTCTTCTACAGGGACTTCAATGACTTTGCCATCTTGTTGTACACGGGCCGTCTTTGCCTGCATGCCTACTAAATGCTGAATGGCTTGAGAAGTACGACCTTTAGCCTTTGCTTCAAAATAACGACCTAATAAAATCAAGCTTACAATCATGGCAGCGGCTTCGTAATAAACGTGCACCGTGCCTTCAGGTAACGCTTGCGGGATAAAGGTCGCTATGAGAGAAAAGCCATATGCTGCGATGGTACCAATCGCCACTAGCGAATTCATATCTGGCGCAAAACGCAATAAGGCTGGCACGCCTTTTTGATAAAAGCGTCGGCCTGGAAAGAGTAGTACCAATGTGGTCAAAACAAACTGTATCAGCCAACTTTGTTGAGTGCCGAGGTTATTCACCACCCACATATGAAAGGCGGGAATCATATGCGAGCCCATTGCGAGAATGAATACGGGCAGTGACAACAGTGCAGAAAGCCCTAAATCTCGTTTAAGCTGATTTTGCTCTGAGGCTTTTTTATCTTGTCGATCACTTTGATCTTGTTCTACCAGTTTGGCCTCGTAGCCCGCTTTTTTAACGGCATCAATCAATTCACTTGTTTGTATTTGAGCATCGCCTTTAATCCAAGCGCGTTCAGTCGCAAGGTTTACCGTAGCTTGTTGCACGCCAGCGACTTTGGCCAAGGATTTTTCTACTCGTCCAACGCAAGAGGCACAGCTCATGCCTTCTATAGATAGCTCGATAGGCTTGGTTTCAGTCACCTTATAACCTGCGCGCTCTACCGCTTTGTTTAACTGGGCAACATCTAAGGGCTGCGATGAATAAACAGTCGCCTGTTCAGTGGCAAGATTTACCTCGGCATTTTCAACGTGTTCAATATTTTTCAATTGTTTTTCGATACGCCCAACACAAGAGGCGCAACTCATGCCTTCAATGCTCAGCACTTTATGATAAATAGGGGCTTTAGTATTTTTTGTTTTCATAACAACCTCTGTCGTTTTTAATTCTATTTTTAATCTATAGTGACAGCATATAGGTTGACATCATGGTAAGGTCAAGCGTATTTCTATAATACTTTCAAAACATTACTCCTGAACCGTGTTGTGATGATGAAGTAAAGGTGCGGAAGGTTAAAATGAGAGGAGTGGTAGATAACAAAGAAAGGTATTGCCGATAACTTATCTCATGGAAACAAGGGCGGTTCCCTAGTGAAGATTTGAATACTTGGCTGTGTAAATGTAGTGAGCTTTTCGATGTTGAATCGCATTACTGCTACTTGTATTAAATAATTTAGCAGGTAGCCTGATAGGTACTACACTAGTAGTCACCGTAATTCATTTTCAAGAGCAATAAAAATGAGTAGCTTAGTCAATTATGATAAAAACATATCCATTCAGCTTGCACCAGTTTCTTATAATGAGTTTGGCGTAATGTGCAGCTTGGAAGTAAAAGCAGAGCTGATATGCTTGGATTTTAAAAATGTTAATGAAGTAAATAGATATATGTCATATGAGAATATAACTTATCTGAAAAAACAACTTACAAAGCTGGATAATTTAGATCAGTTTGAAGATGAGGATGAACTAGTCTTTTCTATCTATCCTATTGATATGTTCTTTACTATGGATATCTTTAAATCAAATGACTACTTGTTGTTTATCAAGCTAAGAGTGCCTGTTGGAGTTTATACAAACGGTAAAATTACAGGATATGACTTTGGTTTGGATTTTTCCGTTAGGGCAAGTGCTTTTAAATTATTTTTAGAGGATTTTCTCAATGAATGCCAAGAAATTTCGATTTCTTAATAATCTATCTGTAAGTGAGGTGTACTTATGGCGAAACAATCATGTGCTTTCACTGGTTTGGTGCGCTATACAGGCATCAAACTATATTATGAAAATTTTCCAAGTCAACTTCTACGAGATTAACGACATGGGTCAGATGTAAGGATAGTTATAATGAAATATATCAAACACTTTGTAAATTCTTATGGAGAGCATACTTGGGATTTTACGTATTACTATCATGAAGTAGTTCCTAAGATCCTTAAACGTAGGGAGGATTTGAGCCCGATTTTATCAAGTGATTTAAACGGAATAGATAATAGAGAGAAGACGCTTAATAAGGGCATAATCAAGACGATTTATTATGATTTAGAAAATGATAGGATTTCGTTGAAGATCGAGCAAAGACAAGGCAAAGATTTAATAGAAATCATCTATTCCGATATTGTGAATGTTAATATCAATTGTTGTATATTACCAATCACAATAATGGTACATGAAGTAGACGTAACGCCTGATAGTAATATCATACATTCACTATTTTTATTAGGTGATACAGAAATAGTTTTTGAATGCAAAAAAATAGAATTAAAGACTATACGTCTTGAAAAAGTCACAAGTTAAGCTAAAAATTAACCGCACTGTCTAATTGATTATGTCAATATCAAAGCATATATTTTGGGTTCAACTCATCAAAATATATAGCAAGAAACTTTGACTATACCCCAGCGGAACCAGCTATTTCACCCTTCAAACCTATTAACAGACTACTTAAAGCAGACTGTTAACATGGAATCACTTAAAAAATCCTAATAACCATGGGGGTTTTCTCTATGCAAAACATTAAGAAGCAGACCACAATATCGAGCCTAGACTTTAATAATCTACGCAAACTCATGGATGCCTTAATTAATCTAAAAAAAATTGATGATCTAGATTCTCTTGATGCAGATTACAGTTTTGAATGGCAAGAAGATGCCAACGAGATGATTGATAGTATCAATAAGTATGTAGAGCAAACGTTAGCTAGCCTAGAGGCGGAGAGCTACCAAAATGCCCACTGTAGTCTGACTTCTTTGAAAATACGCCTACAGGATTTAAATGGCACAATAAATGAAATCACTAACGATACTATCTTACTGCACTGTGATGATAAAGAATTCACTTGGCCACCATTGAATGAAGATTGTCGCCTTCTTGAGTGATGGCGCGAGCACTAATACTCTAAACAATCCTTAATTGAACGTTTCTCAAATTGTGAAGCGTCCTTAGATAATTATTTATTAATATTCTAAATTCATAGCATCACCTCATAACTCGTACTACGTCCTGAGGCATCAGATTTTTTTAACATGCCTTTTTCTACCAAGTCATTAATGTCTCTTAATGCCGTATCAGCCGAGCACTTGGTTATCGTTGCCCATTTTTTGGTGGTCAGTTTGCCATAAAAACTCGTTAGTAAGGTATTAAGCATAGCTACTTGTCTTGTGTTTAGAGCTTGTTGACGGTGTGTCTGCCAAAACTTTGCTTTGCTGATAATCTTATTGGTTGTGGTCTGAGCAGATAGCAGTGCTTGCTCTAGCGTCTGTAGAAACCAAGTTAGCCACTCAGTCACATCCGAGTCGCCTTTTTGTGTGCGCTCTAGTATTTTATAATAGTCATTGCGCTGCTGGAGTATCTGAGCCGACATACTATAGAAACGCTGCTGACTATTATCACTTTGCGCTAGCACCCGCTCAGTGATGGCACGAGTTAAGCGGCCATTGCCATCATCGAAAGGGTGCAAGGTGACAAACCACAAATGAGCGATACCTGCTTTGATTACCAGATCTAAATTGTCTTGCTCATCTGCTGCTGTATTGAACCATAACAAGAAACGCTCTAACTCTATAGGCAGCCTCTCAGCACTTGGCGCTACAAAATGAATCTGTTCGCGCCCATAGCCGCCAGATACCACTTGCATAGGGCCTTTTCTGTCATCACGGATTTCTCCTGTGTTAATACGATATAGACCGCTATATCCTGTTGGAAACAAAGCGTGATGCCATCCCAGCAAATCAGTCAGAGTCAGCGGCGATTGATAGCCATAGGTAGCGGCAAGCATCATCTCAACGATCGCATCAATCTCACGCGTCGCGGCTGGCATGTCACTAGTATCTATACCCAAGTGACGCGCGACAGAGGAGCGTACCTGCTCATTATTCAGCGTTTCACCTTCAATCTCAGACGTTTTAACCACTTCAAGCGTCACCGCATCCAACTGTGCTTCAACGTTTAACTCAAACCCTAGTGTCGATAGCTGCCCGAGCAGATGGCCTTGTAATATACGCACACGGCTAACCAATGGCAGCAACTGTTTATCTGACCAGTGCCACTGTGTCCAATCTGATCGCTCATGGTTGTATGTTACATATTTCATAACTTTCTCATAGATGCGGTGATTAATAATGCTATTCAATGCATATTATGCGGAGATTATCACGGTTATTCAATGCATTTAGGATAAAGTAAGACGAATATAGGTCAAATACACTGCTTATGTTTACACCATGCAAAGCATTGATGCAAAAAACTCAGTAAGGTTATCAATAACCTTGAAATAGGGTAGGATAAATGACTAAGAATAAGATAAACTGCCTCCGCGAGCGTTGACTCGGTTCAGCGCATTTCAGATTGAGCAGCGATATCTCATTACTAGAAAGCAAAACCCCAATAATAAAGAACGTTGATAGCAGTGACAGAGTCAGCTGTCATAAGCATTTTTGCTAGACTAATTATGAATGAACACTTTATATAAGACCATTGATATTAAGGCACATCACTATGGAAGACGCACCAAACACGATAGAACAAAGACCCGTATTCATGCCCAAAGTCAACAGTGACAATTTGGTAAAAACAGACATGGTTATGTTTGAGCGGCATGTGGGATTTGCGAGCAGACAAAAGAAAAAGTCCATCAATGACCTACAACAAGTCATTCGCAAAAAGTATGGATTTAAGCAAGTACTCGAGCTCTCTAGCAAGTCTGGCAATAAACTAAGTTTTCCGCTAAGCCCGTTCAGCTTACAGATTACAGATGAGCATGATGGCAATCCATACAGTGTCGAAAATGCCTTTCAAGCCAGCATGATATTTGAAGATGGTGGTCCTTATCTTGATTTGCTAACAGTAGCGCCAAGACAAGCCCGCAAAGATGAGCGACTCACGACATCAGGTGAGCTCATTGGCTATAATTATTTTGGTATGGAGTGGGGCGTAGAGCCATTGACGACGTTTTATGACTGGCTGTACGTGAATGCTCTAAAGCAAAACCCTCAGCTACATGAGGAAGTGATTCAATATCAAGGGTTCACTGATATTACTTTTAATCCTAAAAAATCCATCCATAGTGCGGCGTATGCGTTAGCGTTATTTGTGGCGCTGCATAAACGAGAGTTGCTCGAAAATATTGAGGATCCGATGACATTTTATGATTTATGCAACGGTTTCAAAGTCAGTAATACTGAGCATCTATTGGAAGATGGTTGGGTTTAATAGTTAGACTACTGCATCCGTTAGTAGTTAGTAGGCATTAGATAGCAGGCAGATATAATAAAAGAGCACAGAAGATATTCTGTGCTCTTTTTTCGTTTATCAATTCAACATTCGCGCTAATTTCCCCTCGTTTGACGGCCATTTATTTTATTTTTGTCTCTATTTTTGGAATGAGAACACACCCTAACATATCGAAAAAACCAATAAGTAGGGGTTGACAGAAAATAATCAGAGGTAGATACTACGCCTCATTAATAATAATGATTATCATTTACATTATTATTCAATATCAATAAGTAGTATTTTAAGAAGTAAACATCAACACTTACTTTTGAATGTTTATCCAAGACGACTGACAATAATAAGGCTGAAGCTATGGACACGATCCTTTTAGACAAACCACTTGATAACGAATGCTACTTACACCGTCAAGAACAATTTGAATCAAAGGTTCGTAGTTATCCACGTAAGCTACCCTTTGCGATTCAATCTGCTAAAGGGGCGTGGATTACCGATGTTGAAGGTAATGAGTATATCGACTGCCTATCAGGTGCTGGCACGCTGGCACTTGGGCACAACCATCCCGTAGTCATAGAAAGCATTAAAGCGCTATTAGACAGTAATTTACCGATGCATACATTGGACATTACCACCCCGTTAAAAGATAAATTCAGCGAGTTCATGTACAAACTGCTCGCTACCAATAGCGATGAGTATTGCTTGCAGTTTTGTGGCCCGACGGGTGCTGATGCGGTAGAAGCGGCTATTAAATTGGCCAAACAAGTCACGGGTCGTTCAGGTGTTGTAAGCTTCAGCGGTGGCTATCATGGCATGACACATGGCGCGCTGGCTGTTACGGGAAACTTGGCACCTAAACAAGGTATCGAAGGTCTGATGAGCTCGGTGCAATTCTTGCCTTATCCCAATATGTACCGCTGCGCGTTTGGCTTGCCTTTTGAGCAAAGTATCCACGCCCATATGCGCTATTTTGAAAATTTCTTAAAAGATGTAGAGAGCGGTGTGGTAAAACCGGCCGCGGTCATTTTAGAAGTCATACAAGGAGAAGGCGGTGTCAACCCTGCGCCAATAGAGTGGCTGAAGCATGTGCGCCGAGTGACAAAAGAGCTTGGCATTATGCTGATCATCGATGAAGTGCAAACAGGGTTTTGCCGCACAGGACGTTGGTTCGCCTATCAATACGCTGATATTGATCCCGATATGATTGTGATGTCAAAAGCAATCGGTGGTGGTCTGCCACTTGCGGTATTGGGTATCAAAAAACAATACGATGTATGGCAGGCGGGCAATCATTCTGGCACGTTTAGAGGCAACCAATTAGCCATGGCGACTGGCCTTGCCACTCTCAATTATTTAAAAGACAACGACGTTGCTGATTATGTTTTAGAAATAGGCACGTGGTTTATGGCGCAGTTAAAGCTACGCCAACAGCGCTATCCGAAAATAGGTCAAGTCAGAGGGCGTGGTCTCATGATTGGCATAGAAATCGTCAATCCCAGCTTACCTAAACAAAATGACGGTAGCTATCCAGCAGACAGTGATGTGGCTGCCAAAATTCAACAAGCGTGTTTTAAACATGGATTGGTGATTGAAAAAGGCGGGCGCGGTGGCACAGTACTCCGACTATTACCACCCCTTAATATAACCAAAGATGAGCTGCAGCAAGTCTTGCAGAGGCTTGATATGGCGCTAGAAGACAATCAATAGTCTTGCCAGCGCTTTAGCATGATTCACACATTTATAAAAAACTCTGATAACGACTCTAATAACGACTCTAATAATAAGTCACTTATTTGCGATTTATACCATCGTAGAATAAACAAGTGAGGACATTTTGCATTTATTAAACCAGCAAAGCAGTGAGCAATATGTCACGCATATGCAAAAAACCAGCGCTGTCATAAAACAGTGGCTAGACGACAATAACGTGTATTTGGGCGGCACGCCGCAACAAGTGCAAGCGACCAATGCCTTTAGCATCCGTGAGCAAGGCCGAGACATCGACACGATACTCGCTGATATTCAAAGTAAGTTTTTACCCAGTTGTGTGTCGACGGCCAATGCGAATTGCTTAGCCCACTTGCATCCGCCCACACTAGTCATCGGTCAGATTGCTGAGATGATTATCGCGGCCACCAACCAAAGTATGGACTCGTGGAATCAAAGCCCAGCAGCGACTTATATCGAAAAAGACTTAATCCATTGGCTGTGTCAACGTTGTGGGTTCGATGACATCTCTGGTGCCCTCTTTGATGAACAGACAGTCCATAACGCTGGTGGCGTCTTTACCAGTGGTGGTACGCAAAGTAATCTAATGGGTTTACTGCTGGCACGCAATCGATTCTATAAGGCTAAGGGCGTTGATGTGCAAAAGGATGGCCTGATGGGTCAGTCTGTTGGCAAAATCCTGTGCTCAGACCAAGCGCACTTTTCTATCGAAAAAAACGCCGCGCTACTAGGTTTAGGTCAAAAATCTGTCATTAAAGTAGCGACCGATGCATCAGGCGCCATGCTGATGTCTGACTTACAACATCAGATAGATAAGCTGGGTGCTGACAATGTGATGGCCATCATCGCAACGGCTGGCACCACCGACTTGGGTGCTATTGATCCTCTAATGACTATAGGCAAGATCTGTCGTGATTCACAGATATGGCTACATGTCGATGCAGCATGGGGCGGGGCATTGCTATTATCACAGCGCTATCAACACTTGATTGAGGGTCTGAATCAGGCTGACTCTATCACCTTAGATTTTCACAAACATTTCTTCTTACCGATTAGCTGTGGTGCTTTTCTCTTACGAGACAATCGAAATTTCGAGAGTATTCGCCATCATAGCGAATATCTAAACTCTGCTGATGACGAACAAGACAATATCCCAAACTTGGTGACGTACTCTTTACAGACCACACGCCGATTCGATGCCTTAAAACTGTGGATGGCGCTGGACTTACTGGGAACGGATGACTATGCAGCCTTGATTGATAATTGTTTGGATACTGCTAAGCAAGCGGCACAGCTGATTGATGCAAATGAAAATTTTGTACTGGTACATGAGCCTATTATCAGCAGTGTTTTATTTTACTTTACACCCAAAGATACCACTCTATCTGATGAGCAACTCGCACAGCTTAATCGTCACATTGCTCAAGCATTATTGGTCAATAATATTGCCAATGTGGCCACCACCCAGTTTGAGCAGCGCCTTTGCCTTAAATTCACCATTCTAAATCCCAATACCCAAATCAATGATATTGCAGACATCATTGAGCAGATGGCTATTGCTGGTTTTAACCGACTCAATTCTGACAACCTGAACGTTGATGGGAAAAAATAACATGATGCAGCATAAAACGCTTGATCGTCTCACACTACAAAATCTAATCAATGCTTACTGTTTTGAGACTGGGCACGGCGATATTATTGCCGTAGAGCAGCAGGATGATATACAGAAGCAGGCCTCACAAAACAAGCCTCTATTAGTGCTAATGCTATTGCCTTCGAACACGGTAATGGTCGTACCTGTCGACAGAGTGAGCCAATTGGGTCAACATCGTTTGGCGGGCACGCCGCTTATATTGAATAAGCAGGTAAGCATACGATCAGAATCAAAATTAGACACGCAACTGGACGACCCTTTGCAAAACAGCCGATGGATAAAATCATCTGCTATGAGTCTAGCGTCTTTGATTATTGAAGACATTGTGCATCGTTATAAAGACAAAGCGACGCTAGATGCCAATGGCGTATTAAAGCGCTGGATTGAGAGTTATGAAGGGCTACAGACTATCTTAGAGCACCGCAATGATGAGATTGATGACATCGTTGACTATCAGCAAGATTTTATTCAAACCGAACAAAACCTTATTTACGGTCATGCCATGCATCCTACACCCAAAGGCCGTGCCGGCTTTTATGGTGCCGAGTGGGCGAGGTATGCGCCCGAGACCAGTAGCAAAACCCAGTTGCATTATTGGCTAGTGCACCCCAGCTGTATTACGGAAGAATTCGTAGATGGCGAGAGTATTACCACAGCGCTCAAATCAAAGCTACAAGCTGATATGAGTGGCTATCAGCAGCAACTTGTGGATGAGCATCCCGACTATAAGCTGTTGCCATTGCACCCTTGGCAAGCAAGGTTTTTGCAGCAGCAGCCGTGGTATCAAAAGCTGCTAGAACAAGGCCAATTGTTTGATTTGGGTGATCTTGGTTGGTATCTGCATCCAACGACATCAGTACGCACACTGTCTGCCTTTGATGCGCCTTGGATGTTTAAACTGTCGTTGTCTGTGGCGATTACCAATTCTGTGCGGATTAACCTGCCCAAAGAATGCAAACGCGGTATGCATGCCTGCCGAATATGGCGTAGCGACTATGGTACTCAGCTCAAAACTCAGTATCCTACGATTGCCGTATTGAATGACCCTGCTTGGATCGCCTTACGTATTGATGGAAAAATCATTGATGAAACCATCTGTATCTTACGTGACAATCCTTTTACAGAGGATACGCAAGTCACCAATCTTGCCAGCTTAAGCCAAGACCATCCAACCCGTCTCACCAACCGTTTAGAGACATTGTTTAAGTCTATCCATAAACAGACAGATGAGCCTTTAGAACAGGTGGCTGTCCAGTGGTTTGACACTTATTTACAAGTTGGTTTTATACCGCTGGTTCATATGTATTATCAGCATGGTATTGGGTTTGAGGTACATCAGCAGAACAGTCTCATCGAGCTAAAAGATGGCTATCCTACTAAGTTTTGGGCCAGAGATAATCAAGGGTTTGGTTATATTGCTGAGTATGCCACGCCGCTCATTGATGCTTACCCCGAGCTTATTAGCGAAGGAGAGTGCGTCATTCCAGAAGACTTTGCCGACTCAAGATTTGCCTATTATTTAGTTGGTAACAGTATATTTGGCTTAATCACTGCCATTGCTCGTACTCAACTTGTAAGTGAGGATGCATTAATCACGACGTTTAAAGAGTGTTTAATGGCATTAGAGCAACAATACCCGCATCGTTCATTATTTGACTTGCTATTACGTAGCCCTACATTGCCGTTCAAGGGCAATCTACTCACCAGACTCTATGCGCTCGATGAGCTGACCGCACCTGTTGAGACCCAGTCTATTTATGTCGATATCCCAAACCCCATGGTGATGTAGCAAATCATATTGTGACGGCAAAGATAAGCACACAATAGAAATTAGGGTTCGATAGAGACGAACACCAGAATTAACGTAACTACCAAATCACTAAGGGGCGACCGTGTTAGATATTATTGGGATTGGCATAGGGCCGTTTAATTTAAGTTTGGCGGCATTACTGACAAAGACCGACGTAACCGCCAAGTTTTTTGAGCAAAAGGCTGAGTTTAATTGGCATAAAGGCATGATATTGCCGAGCACCACACTGCAAGTGCCTTTTATGGCAGACTTGGTGACGATGATAGACCCAACCAGTCCATATTCTTTTTTGAATTATTTGCATACTCAGCAGCGATTGCTTAAGTTTTACTTTTTAGAAGAGTTTAAAATTTATCGTAAAGAGTATAACCACTATTGCCAATGGGTAGCAGAGCAGCTAGATAGTCTGAATTTTGATGCGGCAGTGATCGACGTGGCGTTTAACGACAGTAATGATGGATTTGTTGTGACCGTCTGTGAACAGGGCATCCAAAACACCTATCATGCTAAAAACTTAGTCATAGGAACGGGCACACAGGCCATGCTACCACCATCGTTGCAAGACATTGCCAAACAAGCACCTAACCGCTGTATGCACACCGCCCATTTTGCAGATAATTTTGACTTGGATAGCCTCAATGCTAGTAGCCTTGATGTGAATAGCACCAAGGCTGAAGGAAAACTGACTAAAGTGTTGGTGTTGGGGTCTGGGCAGTCTTCAGCAGAGGTATATCGAACCTTATTCAATCAGCAGTTTGATGGCGATGATAGCACTGATGACAATCCTAAGTTTCAGTTAGATTGGATGACTCGCTCGGCAGGGTTTTTCCCTATGGAGTACTCCCCATTAGGCTTAGAGCATTTTAGCCCTGCGTATACAGATTACTTTTATCATTTAGACTCAGCAACCAAGCCACAAGTCACTGCCAAGCAAGATCTGCTTTATAAAGGCATGGGCTTTGAGACCATAAAGGGTATTTATCATCGTCTCTATGAGCGCAGTATCACTAATCAAGATCTGCATTCGACGTTGCTGTCCAATTGTGAAGTTGTTGAGGCAACTCTGACAACAATGCTAGAAGTGCCAGAGCCGACAGACACTATAAAACTGGTAGGTAGACAGCGTGAACAGAATCAACCGTTTACTGCTGAGTATGACTGTGTGATTGCTGGTACAGGCTATCGTTACGGTCTGCCTGAGTGTTTAAACACGATACTGCCTAGCATCGCACATGATGAGTTTGAGCAGCCAATCATTGATCGAGACTATGTGCTGAAATATGTGCTGACACATCAAAAAGATATCGCGACTGATGGCAAGATTTTCGTACAAAACCAGGAGGTGCATACCCATGGTGTTGGCGCACCAGACTTGGGGCTAGGCGCTTATAGAGCAGGATGCATCATCAATCAGCTAACAGGTGAGCAGACTTACGATACCGAGGCCTTAAAAGTGTTTCAAAAATTTGGCGCGTAGTGTTTTATAAAACTTATATTTAACAGAAACGATATTAATCATCTAACAAAATAATAATTAGGAGGAAGTCATGCCAACCATCACCCAGAACCTACCTGACACTTTTAGTATTGAAGCTTATCAAAAGACGTTTGCATTGAGACCTGTCAACTATCCAGAAGATATGCCATTGCTGTATAAGTGGATGCATGCTGAGCATGTGGTTGATCAGTGGCAACTACATCTCCCAATGCCGCAGCTAAAAACACACTTTGAAAAAATGCTGGCTGATGATCATCAGCGTCTCTACCTTATAATTTGTGACGATAAGCCGATTGGCTATACAGAGATTTATGAAACAGCTCGTGATCGGTTGTCTCATTATTACAAAGCCAAGGAGACGGACATGGGCTGGCATATTTTGCTTGGCGATCCAGCGGTGGTTGGTAAGGGCTATCTAAAGCCAACAGGTATGATGATTACCAAGTTTATATTTGAGCATACTGAGGCCAAAAAAATCGTGGGTGAGCCTGATAGCAAGGTTGAGGTATATCAGTGGGTGGCCGATAGCTTTGCCTATAGAGTGCAACGTCTGATTGAGATGCCAGAAAAGACCGCCGCCTTGTATTTTTGCAATCGCGATGAGTTTTTAGAATCTAGAGGTTATCTCAGTTTTTATGGTGCCACTGCTTAATGAGCAACACATCTATAAATAAGGCATCTACTAATGAATCGCCTACAAACGAAGCCTCGAATAGTAGTGGTAATAGCTTTACCGGCAAACAGGTACAGCAGGTATTACTGACATTACTACTCGGCGGTACGGTCGTCAGCTTTAGCAATAGCGCGCTTAATCCGGCTATTCCTGTCTTTATGTCGGTGTTTGATGTCGACATTGTGATGGGCGGCTGGGTGCTAAATGCGTATGTATTGGCCATGAGTGTGGGGCTGATGCTAAGCGGCTACTTAAACAAAAAGTTCCCTTTTAAACATGTTTATTTGGCGGCAATTTTTGGGTTTATGTTGGGCTCAGCCATTGGCATGCTGGCATCTAGTATGAGCTTTGTTATCATTGCCAGAGCCATACAAGGGCTGAGTGGTGGTCTGATTATTCCACTATCTATTGGTATGCTGTATCAGATTTATCCGCAGCAGCAGCATGGCAGAGTAATGGCGCTATGGGGCATTGTTATTATGATGTCGTTGGCGTTTGGCCCTTTGGTAGGGGCTTATTTGGTTGAGCAGTTTGCGTGGTGGACACTGTTTGCCATTACCTTGCCACTCAGTGCGGCAGTCATGGCGATGGTATGGCGGCTAATACCCGATATACGCTCACATGATAAAAGAAGCCCTTTCGATACCATCGGGTTTGTCAGTTTACTCATTTGGCTGCTGGCTATGATGGTTTGGCTGAGCACGCTGAAAATAGATTTTACTGGTGGGTTACTCAGCAGTGACGGCTTATTACAGATAGCCACATTGGGTTTATTGTCTGTCGGATTTTTACTGTCTGCGATGGTTTGGTGGGCATATGAGCGTCGTCAGCGTCACCCGTTATTGAACGTGCGCTTGTTTAACAATAAAACCTATTTGCACAGTAATATCATTAGCATTAGCCAAACAGTCGGTTTGATGCTGTGTCTCTTGTTATTACCCGTGTTGATACAAGATGTGATGGGTGAGAGTGCGTTATGGACAGGCATTGTCCTGATGGTCGCGACGCTCGTGGCCAGTATCACCACGCATTACGCTGGCAAGAAGGTAGATAAGCAAGGTGCCAGAGGGATTGGCATCGTGGGCATTGGGATTAGCGCTCTATCTACCTTGATGCTGGCATGGTGCTTGTATCAGCCCACGCTTTGGCTATTAATGCTAATTATGAGTGTGCGAGGTATTGGGGTAGGTTTGGCGTATCTGCCGACCACGACGGTTGGTTTTAGTAGTTTACCCAAAGAATCAGTCACTGAAGGTGCCGCACTTAATAATATCAGTCGCCGCATCATCTCTACCATATTTATCACGCTGTCCACCATTTATATAGACAGTCGAGGTGCGCAGTTATTAGCAGCAGGCAGTAGCCAAGGTATGGCGAGCGCGATCCAAGAAATATTGGTAGTAATCGCGGTGCTTTTATTGCTCACGATTCCTTCAGCGTGCAAATTACCACGATCCCCATAAATAAATACCCCGTATAGGGGTTTACTTTAACTTATTAACGTAAATAATTATCATTCGCTTTGAATTTATACTTTTATTTGATTCGATTCGATTTTTAGACAGGAAGCTTATATCTATGACCAATAATCTAGCAAACTCTACCAAAAACAATAATAGCCATCATAGTGCTGACGTCACTTGTGCGACTAAACCGTGGCAAGTGCCTGTAGATTCTAAAATCATGGCACGCGCTGAGCAACGAGTGATTAAGCAATTGCTACAGGCATTGTTATATGAAAATATCATTGATTTTAAATTTGAGAGTGCTAGCAACACTCATGAAAGTACTGGTAACGAGACGCTGCTGAATTTTGTCATACAAGCAAGTGATGATGTCCGTTATACCGCGCAAGGTTATATTCATTACAGTTTTGACATCATCCGTTTAAATGACTTGAATGTGCAGCGAGTGGTTAATGGTGTTGCCCAAGACGCCATTCTTGAGCATGTAATCAGTGATATCTTGCTCAATATTGAAGGTGCAGAGCTCAAAGACAGCTTTATCAAAGAGCTGCGCCATACCTTAGTGAACGAAATACAAGCTCAGATACTGGCTTCTAATATACCTGTGCCTATTGATACGCTCACTTATGAGCAACTCGAAGGCTATTTGACGGCAGGGCATCCTTATCATCCGTGTTTTAAGTCTCGTATTGGTTTTGATTTGCAAGATAACTATGACTATGGCCCAGAGTTTGAGCAAAATATCGGCGTGGTGTGGTTGGCGGTCAAAAAAGAGCTACTGGCGAGCAATACCACTACCGGCATCGATATAAATGAATGGGTAAAAGGCTATGTAGGTGCTGATGAATTTGATGCACTCAATGCCAAACTCATAGAAGTACTTGCAATCGAAAATAAGCAAGACGAAGGTACGGCTAATAATTATTGTCTGATACCTGCGCATCCTTGGCAATGGCAAAATACCTTAATTCAAGCATTACAACCATTGATTGCCACGCAAGAAGTTATCTACTTAGGTAGTGCAGGTCATCAATATCGTGCTCAGCAGTCCATTCGCTCACTGACGATGCTTGGTAATGCTGACGCCAGTAATAATAAAGCCTACTTAAAGCTGAGTATGCACCTGATTAATACCTCAAGCACGCGAATACTAGCAAAGCATACCGTGATGAATGCGGCTGTTGTCACTACTTGGTTAAATAAACTTATTGCAGATGACAAGACCGCTCAAGCACTACCCATTGCATTTTTAGGTGAGACCGTTGGCGTTAGTTTAGACCATGAGGTGCTACGCACACGTGGCTACCAGCATCCAAATATGTATGGCGGGCTAGCTGCGATTTGGCGAGAAAACGTCAGTCAGTATCTATCAGAAGGGCAAACCGCATTTCCGCTCAATGGTGTCAGCTATGTCAATGCTGATGGCTCGCATCTGATAGCACCTTGGCTTGATAAATATGGCGTAGAGACATGGATTGCGCAGTTAATTAAGGTCACTGTCACTCCTTTATTACATGTCTTATTTGGTTATGGTGTGGCATTAGAGTGCCATGCGCAAAACATCGTCTTGGTACATGAAAATGGCTATCCCATAAAAATATTATTAAAAGATTTGCATGACGGGGTTCGCTATTCACCCACGCACTTAACCCAACAACACTTGCGTCCGGATTTTTATAGCTTGCCGCCTGCACATGCAGCCTTAAATAGAGGCTCATTCATCGAGACCGAAGATACCGATGGCATTCGGGATATGACGGTTGCTTGCTTGTTTTTTGTGGCGTTGTCAGATATTGCGATTTTTATGCAGACGCATCATAACTATACTGAAGTGGCGTTTTGGCAACAGGTTGCTGACTGCGTGACTGACTATCAAACCTCTCATCCAGAGCATCAAGTACGGTTCGACTTGTTTGATGTATTCGCTGAACAAACGCGCATTGAGTCATTGGCTAAGCGCCGATTATTCGGAGACAAAGCATTCCCGATTAAATACATCAATAACCCATTGTTTAAAAGTCAGGGGTAAGACGATGCATACATTATTCCCTGTGCAAGCTTCTGCGAAAAACAGCCACCTTGATGCAAACCCTGAGCCAGATATAGAGGCCATTCAATGGTCGCTGATTAGTCATTTGGTAGAGTGCTTTCTATTAGAGCAGTGGGTGGATGAGCATTTTATTCAAGTGACAACTACCACTGAGTACTTGGCAAATCATCAGACGACTCAAGCTCAAAATGTACGTCAATCTTTAAAAATGCTATCAGAGCAATATCGAGATTTCTTTGACCAAAATAACCCGTTAATGGTGATGCAAGTTGACCAAGATAGACAGTTATTACTACTGGTCGAGCCTGCTTATTCTTCACCATGGCGACTATCTAAATCCTGTTTGCCTGTCATACACAGTGTCAATGACAGTCGTAATAACAACTTTAATAACGATCTTAATAGCATCCTCAATAACAAGCATCACAAAGATAGCGCTTTGCTCAAGCCAGTAAGCTCAGCACAGCACTTGTTAGACATCTTTTTATTAATGATGGATAGTGCCACGTTGTCTGATGTCGGTGTCTTAAAGCTAAAAGAGAGCTTAGAGGCTTCTTTTATAGCTCAGAAACAATCAGCAACTGCAAATATCGCGACTACAGTATGTCAGCATACGCATTGGCATCAAACCTTGATTGCAGCGGAGCAGTGGGCCTCGCTCATGGATCGTCCTTTTCATCCATTGGCAAAAGGTAAATTGGGCTTTACTGCACAAGAATATAAACGCTATATGGCAGAGTTTAACCAGCCCATTACGCTGGTATGGGTCGCCATTGCCAAAAGCCATGTCATGGTGGCAGAGCATATTCAAGACACAACAACGCAAAATCCAGCGAAATATCTTTTGGATACTACGCAGCAGCAGAAATTGATGCGAGAGCTAGACGATAAAGGTATTACGCAGACGCACATTGCGATGCCCGTACACCCTTGGCAAATGACTCATGTGGTTGATGACATATATGCCGACGATCTTGCCAATGGCACAGTTGTCGCCCTGACTTTTGATGCACTCATCACTTATGCCAGCTCATCCATGCGCAGTATGTTAATTGATGCTGATACGCCAAATAGCATTAAGCTGCCTATAGGTGTGTACGCACTAAACTCAAAACGCTACTTGCCAGCCCTCAAGCTGATCAATGGTGAAAAAAACCAAGCCATATTGATGCAGGCAAGAACGTTAGACCCTGTACTATCAGCACAGTTACGGTTATGGGATGAGCGCCTATGGTGGGGCTATATGTCTCCGTCTCATTTGCATGATAAAAGCGCTATCAATCCGCAATTTTATCAAGAAAAACCCACGCATTTAGGCGCGATGCTACGTCAACCGCCAGCAGATCTTTGTGACGATACGATTCGACTGTTACCAATGGCAAGCTTGGGTATGTTGGTATATCAGCAAGGTGTCAGTCATCATGTTTTTGATGGGATTGTTCAGGAGGGTATTCATAGTACTAGCCAAAACAGTGCTCAAGAAAGCGCGCCACAGAACAAAAAACTCGCTGTCATAGCGTGTTTTAAAAATCTTTGTGACGTATTTTTGGGGACGATGCTGCGCTGCTTACGCCTAGGGTTTGCGCCTGAGATGCATGGACAGAATATAGTCATCGTATTAAGGGATAATCGTTTTACCAGTCTGTTACTACGTGACCATGATTCCGTACGCATCCATCTACCATGGCTGGCACGTTATCAAATAGCAGATCCTGAGTATTTAAGCCCGCCAGATTTTAAAAACCGTCTATATCGAGAGACGCCGCAAGCGCTGATATTTTATCTACAGTCGCTAGGGTTGTTAGTTAATCTTCGGGCGATTATTGAGTCATTGGTTGAGCACTATCATATCAATGAAGAGACTCTGTGGCACGAGGCAATGGCCAGCATCGAGGAGTCCTTAGTGACTATCGATTTTGATGATGATCAGCGTCAGATACTTCGTGATGAGCTATTAAGCAATTCACATTATCCGCATAAAACATTGCTATTGCCTGTGATTGGGCGTGGTTCTGATCCTCATGGCAGCATGCCAGCTGGTGAAAGCAAAACAATAAATCCGTTTATGCGTGTTAAGAAAAGCCGCTAGCCCATTAATCCATTTAACTAATAGCTACTTAGCAATACGACAAAGGTGATCGAAAAAGTAGTCACGAGCTAAAAGTATGATAGTGAGAACATAATGAATGACATCGATATTCACGACCTTATAGATAGCTATAAAGAGATAGGTACTTCAACTATTGGTCATCTGACTGAGGAAGGGTATTTACCAGATATAAAACCACTTAATCCTTGCGCAAATACCATAGTCGGCCGAGTGTTAACAGTGCAACTAACCTCGGACAACACGGATGTGATCAATCAGGCATTGATTCAAGCAGCGCCTAATGATGTGTTATGTATTGATGCTCAAGTATTAGGCATCAAAGCATGTTGGGGAGCACTGCGAACTTGCGCGGCTATCTATGAGAAGATATCGGCCGTCATTGTCATTGGACAGGCAACGGACTCAGTACAGATTCAACAATTGGGATTTCCTGTATTTGCACAAGGTATCAGTGCTGTGACCACATTTAAAAGCGATCACATACAAGGCACGCTAGCATCCGATATTGTCTATCGCTTTGGTGAGCAGACAACGATTATCCGTTCAGGCGATATCGCTATGATGGATAACGATGGTGTGTTTATATTGCCTATTGATGTAGCGCAGAAGTTATTACCAGATTGTCAAAAAAAGCACAAAGAAGATGAGGTGAAGTTTCAGATATTTTTTGAGTCTTACCGTAATAATCAGTTGGATAAGTTGTTTGAAAGCCAGTGAAGTTATTAATAATAGAACGACTCAAGCGCACCTAAAATTGGCATATATTACTACTTACAACAAGGTAAAAATTCATCTGGAAATAAAAACAATTATCATTTACAATGCTATTCACAAAGTTAGTACACACAGTATTATTAGCTAAATATAACTGATACCACTATTTGACGACCCAACTAAGTGAAGTAAATATGAAAAGCCATCATCAAGTTGCTCTATCCGTTCTTACCCTCTGTATTAGCCAGCAGTTATATGCACAAACCAATGATAATACGGCATCTGTGGCCGAAGATACTTCAGCAGAGCTGGCGTCGAGTGCAGCATCAACTGAGACGCCTAATGTGACTTTAGATACCATTAAAGTCACTGCTAGTGCCAGAACAGGTACTGCACTGGCTCAGAAGATTAGTGAGATGCCAGCCGTCACGCAAGTGATTACTGAAAGCGAAATTCAGATGCAGGCGACGGGCAACCGTACCACTGGTGACGTATTGGCACAGCTGATTCCGAGCTTGGGTACTAGTAGTGGTTCGACCAGTAACTATGGCACCACCATGCATGGCCGCCCAGTACAGTTTTTGCTAAATGGTGTACCGTTAAGCGGTTCACGCAGTCTTTCACGTGAGCTCAACAGTATTGATACGTCACAGCTTGAGCGGGTAGAGGTGCTTTCGGGTGCCACCAGTATCTATGGTGCTGGCGCGTCAGGCGGTCTGATTAACCTTGTGACTAAATCTCTGGTGGGTTATGGCCCTATTAGACAAACCAGAGTGGGCGTTAGTAGCAGTCGTGACTTTGATTCAGATTCATTTGGCTATAATGTAGGGCAATCTTTAGGATATGGCGGCGAGCGGGTTTATGGGCGCCTAGATGTTGATTATGAGACCAAAGGTGGTAAGTTTGATAGCAAAGGCGACCGAGTTAGCCCTGATGTCAACCAAACGGATCAACAAGATACCGAATCACTAAGTGTGAACGGCAGCTTAGGTGTAGAGCTAACGGACACCCAACGTCTTGATCTCGCAGTGACTTATTATAAAGATAAGCAAGATACTGACTACGGCCCAGACTACAGTGATGGTTTAGCAGTGTTATATGGTGCCAGCCCATCTTTAGTAGCCATTGATGGCGCCAACGTAGAAAACCAGCCTTATACCGAAAAAAGCTCGGTAAATTTAAATTATAGTGATGATGATTTTGTAGGCTCAGGTTCTAGCTTAAGCTTGACTGGTTACTACAGAAACGAAAAAGGTCGTTTTTACCCTTCCGTTAAAGCTGTAACAGAGCAAGATGATTATGTTTATTATGCAAATGGTAATCCATATTTTATCACTCAGTCAGAAGCAGAAATTGATGTCATGGGTCTGCGTGCCGCTATGCAAACAGAAACTGAACTTGCTGGTAAAAAGACATTATTTAGCTACGGCGCTGATTTTGAACGTGAAAACAGCGAGCAAACCTACGATGGACAAGACTTTACGGCATTTTATGTTAGCAATGGCTTAACGGCTAAAACAAACGGTCTCACCTATAATGCTGGACCAGATACCACCATTGATAAACTGGGTGCCTTTGTCAATGCAGATGTGGATTTGACTGATAAGTGGCATACCAGTGCTGGCGTGCGTTATCAAAAGCTGTCATCAGATACTGATGCCTTTGTACCGGTCTACGAACAAATGATGGAAGAGTATTACGCTAACGATCCTACAAATAATTATGAAGCAGGAACGGTAGAAGCAGGCAGTACCGACCATGACAAAGTACTCTTTAATCTTGGTACCAGCTATCAGATAACACCGAAAGATCAATTGTTTGCCAATTTTTCACAAGGTCTTGACACCGCAGATATACAGCGAGCGCTGCGAGATGTGCGTGCCGGCTTCGTGGTTAATTCAGACAATGTTCAACCGATTGCAACCAATAACTACGAGTTTGGTTGGCAGGGAAAACACGGTGATACAGCAGCACGCTTGAGCGGTTTTTATAACGAATCAGATAAAGTAGTACGCTTTACAGACAGCTATACTGTCGAGGTTGTGGATACTGATGAGCGTGTTTATGGCGTAGAAGGTTCACTTACTCATGACCTTAGCGATCAGTGGCAAGTAGGTGGTAGTGTGGCATATACCCGTGGTCAATATGACTATAATGGCGACTGGTTGGAGCTAGATGCTGTGCGCCTAACACCACTAAAAGGCACTGCATTTGCTCAGTATAACTTTGATGAAGGCAGCAATATACGTCTGCAAGCATTGGCCGTTGGCGGTGATGACAGAGCTTCTAAAGATCAACAAAAAGACCCTGATTCTAGTGCATTGCCAGTTACGGGTTACATGACACTGGATGTGTTGGGACAAGTAGAAATGCCAGTAGGCCGAGTGGGTTATGGTATTTATAACCTACTTAATAAAGACTATTTAACGGTTTATCATCAAACCACTTACGGAGACCTGAACCGCTTACCAGCAGCAGGCACCACTTATGGTTTAAGCTATACCGTCGATTACTAAAAATAGAACGTATAAAAACCCTTCACGCTATGAAAATTTAGCGTGAAGGGTTTTTTATGTTTTGATTGTCAGTAATACGGCTACCTACACGTCGTAAAAATGACATCATTACTTTTTAGAGCTATTTCGGAGCTCATCTATATAATTTGCCCAATCCTGCATCATATCTACTCTGATATCTATCTCATCGAGTCTATTGTAAGCACCACCATGCGTGTCTTTGATTCTATGACCCAGCTGCAATTCTGTGACGATATCCGAATAACGTAACTCTGGCTGTTCCATCAGCAATGTTTTAGCCGATGCCCGAAATCCATGAGCACATTGCACATCTTTGTATCCCAACCGATGAAATATCTGCACTAGCGTCGCTTTACTAATATAAGCATTGCTTGAACCGCGCATCGAAGCAAATACATATTCCTTATGGCCTGTGATGGACTGCATATTTCTTAGACGTGCAATCACTTGTGTCGCCAATGGTACGACCAAATGCGAGACCATATCATCACGACCTTCACCTTTAATGGGGGAGAATGACCACAAATTATTGTCCCAATCTATATCATCCCAACGCATAGACCGTAAATCGATACTACGTACAAACACATAAGGTAATAAGTTCATCGCCTCTAATGTAATCTTACTTGCACCTCTAAAATCAGACATATCCTTTAAGAGAGTCGCAAATTGATCTGGCTTGGTAATGGCTGGCAAATGACTGCCTGAGTTGGCAGGTGCAAGCTCACCACGTGTATCAATCGCCACATTTCTATCACACAGTCCTCGTGCGACAGCGAATGAAAATACTTTTTCAGTGTATAGCCGAGTGCTTGCACCAACGAAAGTCGCTTGGTTTTCATTGTTTTGAATCGACTCACACACGCTTAGTATCATCTCACTGGTGATATCGTTCATTCTCAAGTCGCCAATTTCACGACACATATATCCGAGACATAAATCCCAAAACTTAAGAGTCGACTCACTAAATGATGGTTTTTTAGATTTACCTTGATTGCGACCTGATGTTTTGTGATCTCGCCACGCTTTTGCAATCTCAGCAAACGGTGCGTTTTTTAGATGAGCATATTTATTGGTTTGCTCTTTTTGATGGATGGCTTTAGGGTCAGAGCCTTTTGCTACCGTATTAAGTATGGTCTCTGCTTTATATTTAACTTCATACAGACTGATATCTTCAACTTTACCCAACATCATCCTAGGTCGCTTACCATCGATGTGCGGATGAGAATATCGCAGGTAGTATTCCTTTTTACCATTTGGATAAATACGAAGACTTAGACCTGCCACACCTGAGATGCTGACCGAATAGTCTTTATCTCGGCATTCAAGTTTGTTGATGTCATTTGCATTGTCGACAGCCATGATGTGTATCCATAAATATAATAAGTAAGGCGAATGATAGGTTTAAGGTTTATAACTTATGAGAAGTCTCTTATCTACAAATATAGAGAACTATTGGACACTGGTATGGACACTAGTATTTAGAATAATAATTAAAAAACCCTTTATTCATAAAACTTCTGACACTAAATTATCCCCAAGGTTCACTTGGGGATGATTATAGCATAATGGCTAAAATAAGGAGTAGGCCATGTCACTGTTGGTCTACACACCATTTTTGCTAGTTATTTTGATAGATAATTAAACGCCATTTTGGTGTAGACAGTCGATTTGGTAAGCAGTTGAGAGGATTTTCTACAAAACGCATGCTCCTGTACTCGCATAGAATATATAAAACAGGGTCATAGTCCTGTTCTGTGCAAATTTGAAAGATGTAAATTTAGCGGGTAGTATATAAAATACATAACAAAAAGAGATATACGTTAAAAATTATCAATGAATCATTTATTGGTCTTAAAATTTGCTTAACGACAGGAAGTAAAGAGCAATTATTATCGTGATAGATAAAATATATAAAAGCATAAAAAACATTCAAGTCAGTGCTAACCAATACTCCAATCCGGTTTTTAATTGAAATATGAAAAAGGATGGGTACGATGGCTTGGATGGATAATACTCAAGAGCGATATAAAACTAAGAGCATTCGAGGGAGTTATGCCGTTTAGTGCAATTTTTGCAATTAAACTTAGATTGGTGATATCAGCACATATCCAGATTAATAAATGATAGATACCGTTAATAGGTTATTAAGGTGTCTATACTAGGAATTTAGTCAGCGAATACATCTAATCAATAAATGAGTTAGCAGTCATGATCATGAAGAATAAAAAGCTAACTGTATGTTCAGATATAAATAGATAATCGATACTGTAGAGAGATTTAAAATCTCTATGAGTGGTTGTATAAAACTTTTGAATTTAAATATTTGATAAAAGATAAAAGTGGCCGTTCCAACAATGCATCTATAAAAGACTTTTGGAAATAATCCTCAATACGCGAGATAGTCAAAGATATTTCTGAATAATCAAACAGGATGACGTTGGTCGGTGAGAGCTGGGAAACTGGATAAGAATTCGATGGTTAAAAATATGATGAGAAGTACAAGATTGCTGTAATTCTATAGTTGATACGCCATAAACCTAATGCTCAATAGATTATATTTAACATAATATACATTATGCGAAAACAAACCAATGGTTTGAGTAGTTAGGTAAATAATAATTCATATCGTTTTTCATCTAAAATTTATCTTATCTCAGATATTTTTATATCATGTTTGATTGTTTGTTAACGACAATTTTCAAGCAAATGCTTACGCAAAGTTTTACCGTCTTGATCTAAGATTACATCCGCGACTTGGCAATCAGTACTATTTTTATTATTGCCATCACATGACAACTCATAATAAATATCACTCCCTTGGGCTAAGCTGACTAGAACAAATCCTTGTTCAGTTATTGAAAACTTTTTGTCCTGCGTATAATCAGGATCTTGAGAATTCCAAAGTACATCGTAATCTATATTGCAGGACATTTGATTCTTATCAAAATACGCTTGCTCAAGCTGCATGGCTACTTGTAAGTCAGCATTTGCATACTGCTGTAGTACCACAGGATTGCTCATCCCTTGATCATCAATATCTTGTTGATACATCTTTTTGATGGTCGTAAGCTTTATATCAGCCATCGTAGCTTGTTTCTGATCTGATTTTTCCACATCCGCTGTAGCAGCACCGACAGTCGTCAGTCCTATGGTTAATAACAATGTCAGCGATTTATATGTTGGCATGCTTTTCTCTGCGAGCTTTTATCCTATAAGTGTTACGCTCTATTACATCATACCTATATTCGGACTCTGCTGTATTATCGTATCATTCAGGTTTACTTGCCAAAATATCAATGATATAGCGCTTTTATGATATTTTCTTATTAGTTCTCATGACAATTTATAGGGTTTTATCAATGACTTATTAGTTAGTGATTTAGTTAGTGATGTTTCTTTTGCTAATAACTTTCGATAATAACTGTTGCAAGGATGCTTTTATGACTATATTACCTAGTTTTTTTAAGGAAAAATCTGCCAAATTGACCTATAGTAGCCTATTATTGCTTACTCTGAGTGCAACTGGTTGCCAGTCTGCTTCTGAGTCCAGTGAGGTTATCGTCTCTCAACCCACCAACAGCTCATCAACACCTATTAGTGCTGATATCAGTCAACAAACCCTTAGACAGCAAGCCCTACGCATACAACGTGCACTGGCTAATAAGGACTTTGCTAGAATAGCCAACGATATTCATCCCACACGTGGTGTTCGTTTTTCAATGTATGCTTATGTGCGTCCTGAGTCTGATAAGATTTTTAGTCGCGAGCAATATGAAAAGTACCTACAACAGTCCAGCATTCAATTTACTTGGGGTGAAAAAGACGGCACTGGTGATTTATTAATCACGCCGCTGCCGACATACTTGGATACTTGGGTAGATAGCAAGAAATTCAATAGCGAAAACATCAGGGTCAACGAGTTAACCAATAACAGCAATTCGATCAATAATCTAAAAGAAATATCTCAAAGGTCAGACGTTGTAGAGTTTTACTATAAAGGCACTGAAGAGTATGCTGGTATGGACTGGCGCGTACTACGTTTGGTGTTTGATGAGTACCAAGGTAAGCGTTATCTAGTGGCCATTATTAATGACCAATGGACGGTTTAGATGAGAGAATAAGTATTTGATTTATTAAATAAATTGTATTAAAAAGGGCAATGTGTCATATATGATGCACTGCCCTTTCTGCTTAGCTACTCATCTTATTTTCAGGTAAAAATAAGATGTATCAAAAAGCGATTTTTTACTCATGAACATGCCCGTGCTCAAGATCATGACTATGTTCAGGCGCGCCCTCAGTCTCGCCTTCAAGACTGTTTTCATTTTCTTCCTCTTCTATATAACCCTTTTCACCCATAAAGCAGCCAAAGATTTTATTTTCACCTGGCGCTGATGCATGGTAATGGTATCCGCGAATAGCATCTGTTTCACCGCCACACTGATCAACACCTTCTGATGTGATAGTCGTTTTGTCTGATTTTGCGTAAATAGCATAACCATCTAACGCATATCCTATCATGGCAGGATGTCCATCCTTTTGAATACCAAGCTCAGTACAACCAGTTGCTGCATGATAATGATAGCCTTCGTGAGGATTGGCATGTGCGCCGCAGTCATCAAGGACTCCTAGCGTATGAGAGCTGATGATTAAGTCTAACGGTGCTGGCGGACCAAATAACACACCATTTAACGCAACACCTGTATTGTCACGACCTTCAATAGCGATAGGCTCGGCAACGGGAACTGGTGTTTTAGGTATCAATACGGTTTTTTTGACCCCACCATCAAGTTCTTTGATCGAACAAGAGAGACAAAAATTATTAAACCCTGGAATTGGACGAGGATCCCCTGCTACTTCACAACCTCTCGCACCATCTATAACTGTTACTTTTCCCGTTTTCACATTATACATTTGCCATTCTTTATCTTTATACAATGTTGATAAATTCTGAATAAACGCCCCATCAACTTGATATAAAGTGCCTTTTCCATCAATCCACGTACCACCCTCTTTTGCACTCGACTCAATGGTAGGTGGGCAATAAGGCCCTTCTGGCGACGTGTCTGGATCGGCAGGTGCACCAGCAATTGTTATACGATAACAACTGGTTTTAGTGCCACCGCTCAGCGTGCAATCAACTGTTTCGATGTCACCGATAACAGCACCGTCAATAAATAATGCAGGATCAACTGGCATGCTAACAACTTTGCTAACAGGTTCGACGTGCGTAGAAGCACAGCCATATAATAAAACCGAAAACAATAAAGCAGGAACGAACGTTAAGCTTCTATTCATTATGATTACCAAAATTTATGAAAATAAAACGCATGCCTTAACAGGGTCAATTATTATCTATTACAACACTGTATATTGCATCATAATACGATAAAGTTTGGTTTTTCTAAAGTATTTATTTCATATATCTACATAGTAAGATTCTATCTGTTTTTCTAGTTATGATGAACCTGGTCTTTTGAATCTACCAACATGCAGCAGGACAAGCCATCTATAATTACCTATCAAGAAAGGCTTACTGACCACTTTTATTTTGATAATAAAACTGTTTATCAGCCTTCTAACGACAACATATTCATAATCAATTTAATCAAAGTCTCTTTTTGATTTGGGTCAGATTCAGCGACCAATAAGGTTAATGCCGCAAGCCCGGTATTATTGATGACCATGTCGCCTTTATCATTCAGCAGTCGGTGGTTACGGCGTAAAAAATCCACGAATAGAAACGCACCGCTACGTTTATTACCATCAGTAAAAGGATGGTTTTTTACCATAAAGTACAATAGATGTGCCGCTTTACTTTCGATAGTTGGGTACGCAGGCTCACCAAAGACCGTTTGTTGTAAGTTACCCAATACACTATCCAAACCATCACCACGAGGTTTAGCAAATAATTCAGTCGCCTCGCCCCTATCCATTAGCTGCGATTTCAAGTTCGTCAGCGCTGCCATCGCCTCAGCCGTACTAGGCAAGACACCACCATCTTGTCCTGCAGGATTATCCAGTAGACCTTCGTCATAGCGCTGTAACCATAAAAACGTCTGCGTATAACGGCTGATAATCTCAACCAGTCCGCGTCCTTCGTCGGTGTTAAGCTTGGGACTTTGTGCGGTTTTTTTGATTAGTTTTAATGCTTGTTGCAATTCAGTAGAGTTTTTATCGAAGCGCTGTTGATTGAGCGTATAGCCTTGTACCAAGTATTCACGTAAGCGCTGCGTTGCCCAACGTCTAAACTGTATACCTTTTTTGGAGTTAACTCGATAACTTACCGAAATAATCATATCTAAATCATAAAACGTCACCAGGCGATCAGAATTTTCAATACGCATCTTTTTCGTATTATTTGTTTTAGAAACTTCTTCATCTTTTATGGCATTGGCGATATGACGAGAAACCACTGATTGGTCACGACCAAATAACTCGGTCATTTGTGCTTGCGACAACCAGACTGTCTCTTGCTCAAAACGTACATCTACTTGCGCCTTTCCATCGGCACTTTCATAGATTTCTACTGTTGCCATATCATCATTTATAGCGTTAATCATCTCAGCTTCCCCAATTCCAATATGCTTATGCTGTCTTAAATACAGCTTACTATCACCATCTATATAAATATCATTTATAACGGCGTCTGACGAAAGAATTTCACCATAATCTCATAAATATCCGGATAAGCATCGATGAGCTTTTGCGGCGTTTCAAAAAACACTTCACTCAGAACCGCAAAAAACTCCGCAGGATTGGTCGAACCATAACGATCAAGTCCTGACTTGCGATGGGTTTGAAAATCTTCAAAATCGCGACTCATGACCTGTGTCCACCGAGCAGGATCCATATCAGGTTGCAGTGGTGGAAAGCCATTGGCACGGCCATTCATCATATCTAGCTTATGCACAAACTCATGAATGACAACGTTATGCCCGTCACGCTCACCTGAATGTTTGGCGTCCTTCCACGATAGAATAACAGGTCCTCGCAGCCACGCTTCCCCGCTACGGTGCTGAGTGCCTTCGTGGACGATACCAAACTCATCTACCGTAGTGCTGTCACTTTTGTACGAGCCAGAATAGATAATAATCGATGACCAGCCAGCATACCAATCGAGACTTAGGTTTAATATTGGCAGACAAGCTTGCAAGGCAATAGATTGTTTGACTGCATCGGTAATCTCAAACCCTTGCGCACCTGTGATGGATTTGTCAGCCAAAAATAACGTTGCTAGCTCAAATAAATGCTTCATTTCGTCAACACTCAATCTGTCGAGTATCACGATACGCTCAGCCGCCTGCTCCCAATCGGCATGGGTAAACTCGCTATTATCTAGTATGCGCTGCTCACGCCAGTCTTTTATGATGCCAAACATACACGCCACCCCTATTCTTTTAATATTTCGCACACATTGGTATTACTGAATTTGAGTACTGTAACGGTAATCAATAATACGCACTTATAATTAATATATTGACATGCATAAGCAAAAAACGCTGCTCATAAATGAATTATTGAGCAGCGCAGTCTGACATTCACACATTGAGATTTAAAATTGATATTGCAAGCCTAGTTGTACTGAGCTGTCTTTATCATCACGTGCAAAGGTGGTATCGCCATTCAGATACGCATAAACGTTTTTATGAACCTTATTACTCACACTCAGCTCAAAACGTCCATAGTCGTCATCTTTATCTGCTTGAGTGATGCTAACCTCTCTTGTTTGACCATCAGCTAAAGACGTTGTCGATAAATTATCTGTTAAACCATCGTCGATAACATGCACGTAAGCGATTTTACTTTGAAGTTTGGCAGGTGTGCCCATCAAATCAAAGCCATATTGTAACTGGTAACCAAGCTCTGAATTCCATGCCTCGCTAGAGGTGCTATCAACCTTTAATGCAGTGCGAGAATCAGCATTGCCACTGGTATAACCATCTATATCTGTATCACTGTAATTCAGACCCAAAAAGGCGCCATGCGCGACGTATTTCTTGATAAGAAAGTTATATCCAAGCTCATTGTATGCGCTAAACACATCGGCATCCGTATCACCGCGTTCGCTATTGTTGATAATGTTTATGCCGTCATTACCATCCAGTTTTACCGTTCTATTAACGTCCAAGTCATGTTTAGATAAGCTCAGAGATGTGGTATTCCACCAAGCCGTGTCTTTTCCGCCCAGTAACGAGTAGGCTTGTATACCATAGCTCCTATCTTTTTCAATGCCGTTTTCTACGCTTTTATTGTTTTGATTGCCGGCTTGCACACCTGCACCAACACGCCAGCTAGGCTGCACAATATACTCACCATATAGACCAATATTGGCGCGAGTGCCCTCTTGCACCTCATCAGCATCCACGTAGCTTTGGGAGCCATCTACCCAAACCTGAGTACGCGACTCGGAATCAAAAGGCTCCGCATCATCAAGAGTATGTAATGCCAAAGCATTGGCGCGCTCAAGCACCGCTGAGTGCGAGTCGGTAGCATTGTCCTGTAAAGCTAAGCCCATCGTATTTTGAAGATTGAGCGCACTTTTGGTTGATGCGATGATATCAGCATTGGTTTGCTCCACAATCAATCTACTGATGATACGAGAATAGTCACGCATTCTTTGCGCTATACGTTCTTCACCAAAGGCGGCAGTAAGCACTTCCTCATTGTCTAATGCAGGGTTATGCCACGTATAGCCACCTGGAATATCCGGGTTTTCAGTTTGCGTGTAACCATCATAATCAGGCCCAAGGCCCCAGTTGGTTGCCTCAAATCCGGCGACCTGCATGACACTATCAAAAGATTCCTGATCGCTGCAGCACCCAACACCATAAGGCTCGTAGGGTTCGGTCTCACCTGGTGCAATAATGGCTGTATTGACCTCTAGTGTAATACCAAGCTCTTTAGCAATGCGCAGCGCATTTTCACGCAAACTTACATTGGCAGCTACTTCGTTGCCATCATCGTCGTAAGCATTTCGCCCTGCATTGGCATACATTTTGTCGCCTGTAATCAGACTGTCTAGGTTAATCATACCCAACGCTGTTGATTTTTCCGTGTCCGTGAGCTGATCAACAAACGCCTTTGAACCATTGAGACCACCCTCCTCTGCACCAAATGCCACAAACTGAATGTCGTGCTCTGTCTCAATGCCCGTCAGGTTTTTTGTCAACTCAGTTAAGACGCCAGACCCAGAAGCGTTATCGTCTAATGCTTCTAGATTTGCATAGTTTGGATAGGCGACGGCAGAATCATAATGTGCCCCGACAAATAGCGTTCTGTTGGTATCAGCACTGCCCTTCTGAGTCACGACAACGTTATTACTCGTTAACGTCTGACCTCTGAATAAACCACGAGGTGCTACGAAATCAAAAGTTTGACGATTGATCTGGTTGTTACTGCCATCGATGTTCATGCGCTGCTGCATATAATCAGCAGCTTGGATTTCTTTATCAGAACCTGTATAACGACCAGCATAGTCGCGGGCAAGCGTCAGCGCCGTTTCTGTCCCATAATCACCATACTTGGCCTCTGCAAATACTTGCGAGCCTGTAAGCAGTGTCAGAGCGGCAACCACTGAAATCTTAAGCGTTGATAATTTAGTATCCAAACTGCTTCTCCTTGGTTAAAGAAATGTAATCGATGTTAAAAAGTAACCTAAAGTAATGCAGTTTACAAGATAAAAGACATATGTTTGCTTACTTGATTTTTAAGTAAAGCAATGGATTATTTAAACGCTATGTACCTACCTGCGAGCAATATTTACGAATCGCTGTTTAATATTTATTGTCACCTTCATACTGCTGATTTACCGGGTTGTTCAGAAAGGCTTTATTAATGCTTAGCGTTGGTTAGGTCAATGGCATCCAACTGTACTCCAACCACACGAAGTGCCATCGTCTTCCAGTCTAGCTCCAGTCCATCGGCGAACACCACATGGTGACTGATACTGACGTACCCATGTACGATTGCCCAGATATCTAACGCTATTTGTCGACGTTCCGTTGCGCTAGCATCCTCTGACAAATAAGAACCCGCCACTCGTACCAATTTTGCAAAGGCGCTATCTCTGGCAGCAATGGCCTCGATTGAGGGCTGATATCCTGCATCAGACTCCCCAAAGATCAGCCGATAATGCGCCTCATATTTTTCTCCGACGTTGAGATACCCTAGGCACGCCTCTAGTACTTGTTCTTTATTTGCCTTACCATCCGGAATGATATTCATGGCTTCACGAACGAGATTGAATCCCTCTATGTACAGTGCATCTAGTATGCCTTGCTTACCTTGGAAGTGACTGTATATACCAATAGTGGACAATCCTGCACGTTTGGAGATGGCTCGCACGCTTAAGGCATCCCCGCCACCTTCTAGAAAAAGCTCAGATGCGGCATTTAGTATTTTGGTTCTGGCATCCATTAGGTTCTCACTATGTCTTGACAATTATAACAGTGTTATTTTAGTATATAACACTGTTATGTACAAACAATTATGGATTGATTGTATTGGTAAAATTTAACTTGAGAGTAAGGACGCTATGAGTATTCAACAGCTAGAAACAGATTATCTAATCATTGGTAGTGGCGCGGTGGGCATGGCTTTTGCCGACGTACTACTTACAGAGACAGATGCTAATATTATTATCGTCGATAAACATCATAAGCCAGGTGGTCATTGGAATGACGCTTATTCATTTGTCACCTTACATCAGCCATCATCGTTTTACGGTGTTAGCTCACGTGAGCTTTGCGGCGGTATGATTGATAAGATTGGTTTAAACAAAGGCTTGTCCGAGCTGGCATCAGGCGCAGAAGTCATGTCGTACTTTGATAAAGTCATGAAGCATACGTTTTTACCGAGTGGCCGTGTGACATACTTCCCGATGTGTGAGTATCAAGGCGATGGTAAATTTTCATCGTTACTGTCTGATGCTAGCTATGAGGTTAAGGTCAATAAGAAGATCATTGATGGCACTTATTTTAAAACCTCAGTACCAGCGACCCATACCCCAAACTTTGAGATTACTGAAGGCGTGAAGTTTGAGCCATTGAACAACCTACCAAATTTAAATAAGCCACGTGATGGTTACGTTATCATTGGTGGCGGCAAAACCAGTATTGACGCAGTATTATGGCTTCTAGAGAACCATGTTGATCCAGACGATATAACATGGATTATGCCTAGAGACGCTTGGCTGATCGATCGTCAGAACACCCAGCCTTCTCGTGATTTTTTTGTGAACACTATAGGTGCGCAGGCTACTCAGGCAGAAGCGATTGCTGAGGCAGAAAGCATCGAAGACCTTTTTGATCGTTTAGAAAAAGGCGGCGTATTAATGCGTATTGATCCAAATGTACGCCCGCAGATGTTTCATGGCGCTACCATTAGTAGTGAAGAGCTTACGCAGTTACGTAGGGTTAAAAACATTGTGCGCAAAGGGCGCGTGACCCGTTTAGATACTGACAAGATTTATTTTGGTGATGACAGTATTGCTACCACGCCCAACACGATGCATATTGATTGCTCTGCACGCGCAGTACCAGTGACCGAGACGCACGATGTGTTCAAAGGCAATACGGTGGTCATTCAAACCGTACGTACCTACCAGCCCATATTTAGTGCTGCGTTTACCGCTCATGTCGAGGCTAACTATGATGACGAAACGATAAAAAACGAGTTATGCCGGGTGGTACCAATACCAAACCATGATACAGATTGGTTGGTTGGTGCTGTGGCACAAATGCAAAACCAGATGCGCTGGTCAAAAGAGCCTGAGCTACGTGAATGGATGATTGGCAATCGCTTAGATGGTTTCACCAAATTGGTACAAGCCAGCGAAAACACAACACCTGAAGAGCTGGCCATCCTTAAGCGTCTAAAAGCAGCAGGACCAAAAGCAGCTGCCAATATGCCTAAACTAATGGGTGAAGTTATGCAAATAACGGCAGCACGCAAAGCCAACACCGCTAATACCTAAAAAGTGACTAGTAATAATAACTATCAAGAACAACAGCCAAGGAAGCTACTATGCAAGAATTTCAAACCAACAAAGCAAACCTAACCCAAGCTCGCCTGCAAGAGACGCCTGTACATACCCTAGATGATGGCGAAGTACGTGTAAAAGTTGATCGCTTTGCCTTTACCGCCAACAACATTACTTATGCAGTTATGGGTGACCAATTACGCTATTGGCAGTTTTTTCCGCCAAATGGGGATGATCCTAAGAAATGGGGCATTATTCCAGTCTGGGGCTTTGGCGATGTGATCGAATCAAATAGTGAGGCGCTGCCGGCCGGTGAACGACTATTTGGTTACTTCCCGCCTGCCAATGAGTTAATCATAACACCCAAGCGAGTCACGCAAACCAGCCTGCTCGATGGTAGTGCCCATCGTGCCGAGCTGCCATCAGGCTATAACCTATATCAGCGTGTCAATCATGAACCTGGTTATGACCGTGCCAATGACAATCAGCGCATGCTGTTGTTCGTATTGCACTTAACCTCGTTCTGCTTGCATGATTTATTAAAGCGCAATGATTGGTTTGGTGCAGAGCAAGTGGTGATTATCAGCGCCTCTAGTAAGACCAGTATTGGCCTAGCTTATGGCCTCACTGATGATAAAGACGCACCGCACGTTATCGGTCTCACATCAAACCGTCATATAGATTTCGTCAATTCAATCAACGCCTATGACAGCGTATTGAGCTACGACACGCTTGAGCAGATTGACGCCAGCAAACCAACAGTCATTGTCGATATGTCGGCCAATACCGATGTACTCAGCAGGCTGCATAGACACTTAGGTGATAACATGCGCTATACCAGTAATGTCGGTCTCACGCATTGGGACGAACCGCGCCATGTAGACGGTATTATTCAAGAACGTAGTCAGCAGTTTTTTGCACCCAGCCATATACAGCAATGCATGAAAGAATGGGGCCCTGAAGAGTTTAATAAACGCTCTATGCGCTATATCATGAGTAGCACTGCAAAAACCAATGCATGGCTAAAAATTAAAGAGCTTGACGGGGTCAATGGTTTATTAGAGGTTTATAAAGACATTTGCGCAGGCAAAGTAGCTGCTGATGAAGGTTTGGTAGTAGTCATGGGTGACAATGAATAAAATCGTTTATTCGTCATTAGCAAAATGAAAAAGCAGAGAGCCCAGTTAATAAGCTCTCTGCTTTTTCTTATTCTTTATCCTGAAGATATGCGCCTTACTTACGATTTCTAAGGTTAATATTCACGGCTTAATATACCCAACCTTCCTCTTTTAAATAACCATGTAGTCCTTCGGCGAACTGTCTGTAACCTGCCGCATTGGCATGAATTCTATCCGATTTTAATGCGTCATCTGACAGAATAGTCGACCAGCCATCAGAGTATAGCGGTATGTTTTCAGCTTCCGCAATATCTTTATACACTGGATTATCACTGGCTTTGCCAAACAAGGCACTAGTACTCAGATGCGGCTCAGCGATTAGAACAACGTCGATATTTTTGGACTGCAAGGTATCGATAGTCGCGATGATATTAGCTCGCGTGGTATCAGGTGCAATGCGCTGCAATACATCATTACCACCCACACCTAGTAATACTAAATCAGGATTTTGCTCAGTGATCTCATGCACGCGAGTAAGCACATCTGCAGAAGTGTCACCATTGACACCCGAATTGATAACTTTCCATTTGCTTAGCTCTGCCAGTACCGTAGGATACGCTGTTTCAGTACTTGCTCCATAGCCATACGTAAGCGAATCCCCCAAAGCTATCACCGTACTGCCCGCCAGCAAAGCGGTTTGCGTTGGCTCATTACCGCAGCCTGTCATACTAATGGCAGCAGCAAACCCTATACTTGCTAGCCCTAAAATCTGCTTACGAAACTTCATGCACACCTTCTCACTTTATTTTTACATCAGTGTTGTTTATCTCAATGGTTTTATATCAATTGGCTATTGGCTAATCGTTGAATTAAATTTATTACAATTGATTTAAGTTTATTTAAAATCTACTGCCTAACGCTTGTTGTATATCAATCAGTATACGTTGTATAGTTAATACCGGAGATAGATTACCTGTTGGGCGCAATACCATTGCTACGCGGCTTAGCATAGACAGTGTATTCATCATAAAGTATAACTTTACCAAGGATACGTGAGGTATTTATGAATAAAACAGCATCTCAAAGTCAGTCTACCAATAAAACCCAGAATAAAGAAGACTCTGAAAATCAAACCCAGAGTCAATCCATAAAATCACCAAATACCAAAAATCCTGCCCCAACAACGGTAAAAGACACTTTAGAAAAACCCGAGAAAAGCACACAAAGTTTCGACGAGCTGCAGATAAGTAAGGGCAAGTATCGCCCAGTAGCACAATCCGTTGGCAACTGGCTTGATAATATCAACATGGATGCCCTCAATTATTTAAACGAACAAGCCGAAAATATCTTTTATCGTAAAGGCGTCACCTTTACCGTCTACAGCGATGCCAAAAACATCGAGCGAATGATACCGTTTGACATTATCCCCCGAATTATCGCTGCCAGTGAGTGGCGACAGATAGAAGCTGGTTGTAAGCAGCGCATCACCGCCCTCAATGCATTCTTGCATGACATCTATCACAACCAAGCCATTATGAAAGCCGACATCGTGCCTGCCAGCTATGTCTATGCCAGTGGTTGCTACGAGCCTTGGATGATGGGTATTAATCTGGACAAACCAATCTACTCACATATCAGCGGTATCGACCTGATCCGTGATGAGTCTGGTAAGTTCTGTGTATTAGAGGATAATCTACGTACTCCGTCTGGCGTCTCGTACATGCTTGAGAGCCGTAACATATCAGAGACACTCTTGTCTGATATGTTTTCTGACACGCCCATCATGGGCATCAGTGATTACCCCAATCGCCTCAAAGCCTGTCTTGCCAGCTCAACGTCCAAATATGATCCACAAATCGTTATCTTGACGCCTGGCCGCTTCAATAGCGCCTACTATGAACATGCATTTTTAGCACACGAGATGAGCGTGCCACTCGTACATGGTTATGATTTGGTGGTTGAGGACAGTAAAGTCTATATGCAGGGTATCCGTGGCAAGGTGCAAGTCGATGTTATCTACCGACGCATTGATGACCCATATATCGACCCTTTAGCCTTTCAGTCTGACTCGATATTGGGCGTCTCAGGACTGATGAGTGCTTACCGTGCTGGTAATGTCGTGATTGTGAATGCGCCAGGTACAGGTGTGGCTGATGATAAGAGCCTATATCCTTTTGTACCAGATATGATTAAATTCTATCTAAATGAAGAGCCTATTCTACCCAATATAGAAACCTATCAATGCCGTAAGCCTGATGAGCTCAAATACGTGCTTGATAATTTAGATAAGCTGGTCGTAAAAGAAACCCAAGGCTCAGGTGGCTACGGCATGCTCATCGGTCCAACCTCCACTAAACAAGAGATTGAAGACTACCGTCTGCGCCTACTTGAAAATCCAGCCGGCTTTATTGCCCAGCCGACTATCTCGCTATCTACCAACCCTACTGCTGTCAGCGAGGGCATCGCACCGCGCCACATTGATTTGCGTCCCTTTATCTTAAGCCATGGAGATGGTTCGGTAGATATTGTGCCAGGGGGTTTGACTCGTGTGGCCATGGTGGAGGGCTCCTTAGTCGTCAACTCATCTCAAGGTGGCGGTATCAAGGACACTTGGGTCGTCGATGACAGTCACCTGCAGTCTACGACCAAAAAACCAAACGGCAATGGTGAATCGGGTAAATGCTCGCCTTTATCATCAGAGACCAATACCTCAGATCACACCAACTATTATGATCGTGTACAGCCTAAAGAAGCCGGTTATGAGATGCTAGATGATGCACCGATGATCCTGCTACTTTCCACCGCCAGCCACCTCATATGGCTAGGCCGATACAGCGAGCGCCTGTATTACTATGATGATGTCATGAAAAAATTGGTCAAAGACGATCTTAAAAAATCACAGCTTAAGCATTTGATTAGCCACTTAGGTTTTGACGTGGATGCAGATGAATCGTTTAAGACCATAAAAGCGCAGATGATGTCTGATTTGGAACAAAACATCATACCAAACATCGTTCAATCGATAGAAGACAATGTGCAAGAGGCAAAAGGCGTCATTGGTAAAGACACCGCTGAGTTATATAACTTGATTAAGCGGCTCTCAAGTGCTGGTACTTATCGTGCTGCGACCTTGCAGCTACACGCATGTAATGCCGCTATGAAACAAGAACACCCAACTGTGACTTGTTTCTGGCAACTAGGGCGTCATTTTGAACAGCTTGAACGGGCTGTACTGCTGGAAGAGGACTCAATAGAAGTCAGTCTTGAATTCAAATACTGGATCAATGAATTACCAGAGAACACGCGCTGGCGTGAGCTGACACGTCTGGCCAATCAGATGATCCGATCGAAGAAATTTAGTGATTTTGAGCTGATTAGCAAAGAGTTTAATATCATTTTGCGTCAAGGTGTCTAGCCGCAAGATGATGATATATGCTAAGGCGTGACCTCTCTCCAAAACAGAAAAATAGGAAGCTATTATGAAACTTCAAATCAGCCATCAAACCAATTATTATTACGGCGAGCTTGCACAGCGCAGTGTCCAGTATATACGTATGACCCCAATGCAAATGCCGCACCAAATCATTCATAAATGGGAGGTAATGCTCCCTAAAGTGGCGACCAATCAAAAGGACGGCTTTGGTAATGATTGGCTTACTCTAAGCCGTAATGAGGCGCATAATAATTTGCAAATGCAAGCATCAGGTATCGTGGAGATTGATACAGAGACCAAACGTTTAGAGGATATGGCACATGTCCCGTACCTGCTGTTTACTGTACAAACGCCATTGACCAAATGTTCACAAGAGATGCGTGAATTTGCAGCGCCCTATCTAAAAAAACCTACCCATGACAGCCTAAAATCGATGGCCAACGCCCTCATCATGAAGATGCCGTTTGTGAAAGATGTGACCCATGTAGGTACGACGGCGACTGAGTCTTTTGCGACAAGCGCTGGCGTGTGCCAAGATCACACCCATGTATTTTTGGGCTGCTTACGTGATCAACAGATTCCAGCCCGCTATGTGTCAGGCTATCTGTATGACGATACCGAAAACCATATGGCCAGTCACGCATGGGCAGAGGTGTGGCTGGACGGTTACTGGTATACCTTTGATATCTCAAATCAGCTGTTCCAACCAAGCTCTCATGTCTACGTTGCCATTGGTCGAGACTATTTAGACACAGCTCCTGTCCGCGGTGTTAGAATGGGCGGCGGTTACGAAAATCTTTACAGTCAAGTACTGGTTTCGAGATTATCATAGGCTATTTTTAAGCCTATTCCACTAAGGATAAGTTATGACTTACTGTGCCGCTATACGCCTGAAAGAAGGGATGGTTTTTGCTAGCGACACGCGTACCAATGCTGGGGTTGATCACATCTCAACCTTCAGAAAGCTCTATCAGTATGGCATTGAAGGCGAGCGTTTTATAGTATTGCAAACAGCTGGCAGCTTAGCGACATCGCAGGCGGTCTTTAACAAACTGCAAAACGATATTGATCAGCGCCTTGAGAGTAATCTTAATACAGTAGCCACTTTATTTGATGCCGCCCAAATGGTTGGTGAATGTATGCGTGACATTATGAATCATGCAAAAGCAGTCGCTAATGCTAATGTCGATGGCGCGTTTACCAGCTCTTTTATGCTCGGTGGTCAAATCAAAGGGCAGCCGCCTGAGCTTTACATGATTTATCCTGCAGGTAATTGTATTAAAGCCACTGAAGACACACCGTTTTTCCAATTGGGTGAAAGTAAGTACGGCAAACCAATTCTAGATCGTTCTGTCAGCTACAATACGGATGTGAGGCATGCAGCACGTGCGTTGATGCTGTCATTTGATTCAACCATTCAATCCAACTTGTCAGTAGGCATGCCCATAGATTTTGTACTTTATGACAATGACAGCCTAACCCTGCCTAATGGCCGACGTATTGATGAGAATGATGAATATTTCAATAGCATTCGTCGTCAATGGTCAGAGGAGCTCCGCCGTATTTTGGTTGAATTGCCTAAATGTCCTGATGGTTATTGGGGATAAAAGTTCCGTATAAAATCATATTCTCTGCACTAAAAAGCCCTTTGTCTAATGCAAAGGGCTTTTTTATTATCAACTAATAATTAGGCAATAAAAAACCGGAGTATGACTGAATAAACAGCACTACTCCGGTTTTGCTTTAAAGACCTTGAATGCCATCATAGTGATGTCAAACTCAATTGTTGTGTAATCTACCTCATGACCTGGTACATGGAAGACTCACTGGACTGCACCTAGATAAAGGCCCTAGTGCATTAGCTCAATCACGATTGCGTGATTGCGCCAGCGAGCTAATGACACTAGGGCCTTTATCTAGGTATTAGCAGGACTGAAACAGCCTTCCTTGGGTAAAATGTAATGGCTTGACTCGTGGACGACGCAACGTCGCCCATCACCGTAAACGGTGAAACGCTAAATCTCACAACCCGTTAAGTGTGCCTCATAACAGTTAGTACTGTCAATACATAATTGCCCACTTTCTTTGCTTGCGACATCTGTTGTCGCCAGCTATTTATTTTGTGACAAAAGTCCTTGATGTTTTTTGTAAAACGCGGTTACATAGGGCATACAAATACATCGTAAGCTGACAAAATAAAAATTAAGGCAAATTTCTATGAGTCTGTCCTTCGCACAAATTCAGCAAGCTTGGCAAGCCCAAGACCCTAGCTTGGTTGATAAGTTATGTTTATTAGCAACACAAGTTGATGATATTCCTGAGTCGCCCATCCCCGAGCACGAACTGACATTTGAGCGATTTTTGGACAAAATTCTAAGTCATCAGTTCCGAGAGCAAAACCCCGAAGTACAGTTTGCAGAGCGTGTGGCAATGATTGCCAAGCTTGAGGCAGACGAAGGCGTCTACCCTCTCCCTGATCGCTACAAAATCCATTTAATATTAACCGCACTGTGGGAAGATGGCAGCGCCTATTCTAGAACTATTCTAAAACAAGCCATTACGGCTTTGCCAGTCAGCTATGGTGTGTGGAAAGGTTTGAAGCGTATTTACAAGCAAGCGGAATTTTCTCAAGATTATGAGATATTTGGACAAATTTCCGCCAAGATTGATTTACAACGCTTCAATCAAACCGCTAATTCTACTGTCAGCCTAGCCACCAAAACCTATATGAGCCTCAGAGCATGGCGTTATCTGCGGCAATTGGGTCAGCAGATGCCAATTGGCTATATTGATGCTGCCCTCTCTGTACTCGCCAGCTATGACGAAACCATGACAGCTGGCAGCCCTGAACAAACGAGCAGCTGGGTACTCAATCACATCTGCTTCCATAACAGCCTTGATTATGGCGTCAATCGATTCAGCAGCCGCTCACCTCGCAAGCTCTTTGATGCAAAAGGTCGCGCTTTCGCTGAGGCGTGGCAACGAGACCCTGAACCACTTATCCAGCTATTGGCTATCGCCAAAAATGAGGCTGTCAGACAGTTCGCAACCGATAGCCTAAAACACGATTTTAAGACCCAATTACGTGATGTGAGTGGTGAGACGCTACAATATTTATCTGCCGGACAAGCGCATAGCAAAGCGCGTGATGAGATGATTGTTTGGCTATTAGAGAACGCACCACATTTTGAAAAGTCTAAATTTCAAACATTGGGCTTGCATCAAGTCGTACTGCAACTACTCCATTCACACTATCCTGCCGCCTATCAATATGCGATTGGCTATGCCAAAAGCTACGCTCAGGACTTATCGCTCACTGAGCTGATGCTACTAGCCATGTCAGATTATGAGCCTGTTAGAGTATTTGCCATCAACAGTATCTTGAGTCGTGACCCTGTTTCTGATATCGGTGTCAACGGTTGGGGTCAGTTATTAGACACAGAGCATCACTATCAAACCGCGAGCAAACAACTTAGCAAACATTTTACGAGGCGCGATTTAACCCCTGAGTGGTTTTTTGAACGACTGACTAGTGGCAGAACACACAGCGTAAAATTTGCCATAAAAAAACTGCCTGAGCTTTATAGTGCCAAAGAGCTAGGGACTGAATATTTTATACGCGTTGCCCAGCAATTAGATATACCAGAGCAACAGGACTTCTCTGCTCATAATTGCAGTTACTGTAATGATAGCGACTGCATGGACTTTGCGTTGGATCAGCTCAGACGTTTGGATTTGAGCCAAGTAAACGCTGCCGTGTGGCAAATGCTGTTATTACATCCACTATCGCAATCCACTATTACCGATTGGTTTGATGAAGATGTACTGTCAGCAGCAACGCTTGATATGAGCTATTGGCATGCACTTGCCTATGAGCCTGATTGGCAAGTGAGCGAATATGTTGAACAATTAAAATCTGCTGACACTCCTATTAAAAACTGGCAAAAGCACTTGGCCTTTGATGAGTACTTAGCAGAAAACGTGCGGGACTGGCTATCTGATGTGCGTCGTTTTGCACCAATAGATTTAGGTTTCGACTGGCTTATGAACCTTGCGCATAGCGAACAAGTACTCTATCGTGAATTTGCTATTGAGCGCATTAACAAAGGGTTCTTGCCTGCCGACTTTATCGCATATCTTGACAGTAATGAAGGCGCCTCTACTGACAACGCTTTCAGTAACGCTTCCATTAATGGCACTGACAATAAAGACTCGAATAGCGATGCTGCTACTGAAGTAGATTTAACCGGCCAACGCTATTTATTCACAGGCAAAATGCAAAGTATGACTCGTGGCGAGGCCGAAAAAGTTGTGAAAGCGGCTAATGGTGCCATCAGTGGCGCTGTCAACGGCAAGTTAGATTACTTGGTCATCGGTGATGATGGTTCACCGTTATACGGTAATGGCCGTAAAGGTAGCAAGCAAGTTAAAGCCGAAAGCTTAATCGCCGATGGTGCGCCGCTAAAGATTATTTCCGAAACCGCCTTTTTACAGATGCTGAGTGGTCAATCGAGAGAGGTGTCTGAAGACGATACTTTTGCAGGTGCCAACGCACTGTGGCATATGGCAACAGATGACGCTACTGCACCTATCAGTGAGCTTGCGATTAGCTACCTCAGTCATCATCATGAACAGATCTGCATGGCACTGACAGACAGACCAGTCGATCCCGATGCGATTATCCCTTCTTCGTTCTTTGATGCAGAGCGTGTCATTCCTTTACTGCAACACCGTAACAGCCAGCTACGAGAATTTGGCTTATTACTGAGTGAGTATGAGATGGCGACGTGGCAACCAACGCCAGCCCTATGGCTGATGATGGCAGAATCTCCCTATACGGATATCACGCAACTACTGAAGCGTGCGCTATTGGACAAGCCATCCGTTGCCAATCGACGTTACCATGTTCAGTCAGCACAATTGAATACTGACATGTTGAATGCGTTGATTGAAAGCAAAGCGCGAGTCGCTCGCCAAATCGGCATCACCTTGCTGCAGCGTCATGCCAATTTCCAAGATGTGCAGTCTTTATATCGATTGACCCAAAGCACAGACCGCGAAGTACGCTATGCCGCCGTGACCATGCTATGGAAACACTATAAGGCGCGTCACGTGTCGCCAAACTGGCAACCAACCAGTAGCGATAGTAAAGATAAAGATGCTGCGCAAGATAAAGATAGCAGCGCTCAACCAGTCATAACAGAGCAGACAGATAAACGTTTGGCAAGCTTGCCTGCAGAAGTTGATCAGCTACTAATGCTGCTACGCCGTGGCCTCTTTGAGCTACCACCTGGCCGTCTAGGCGGTTCGCAAGAGCCAAGTACTAGTGACAGCAGTAAGCATAAGCAACAACGTTACTCAGATAAAAACTCATCAGAGCAAACTGAGTCAGATAGCAACATCACGCTAAAACCCATATCTGCGAGTCGTGCCAAATTGGCTTTGATTGAGACTTTTCGTGATGTGGCATTAGCTGACAGCACCTTTGCAGCGCTCATTATGCCCACACTGTTCACCTTTACGCACTCTGCAGGCAAGATGGAGCGTCATGCGTGTTTGGTTGCCGTCACACGGTTATTGCATCGCTATCCTGAGCTATCTAAAAATCTGCAGCCAGTGGCATCGGCTTAACGGCTTTGGCAAACAGATATAGATAAAAGATACTTAAAAAATATGACGTCACCTCAACTGAGATAACAACATGAAAACAATAACACTCCCCTATTGGGGTCAAATTATTGGCTTAGTCAGTAAGGCCAACAGCACCCAAGCGGCAACTCAAAAGACAACCAAGCAAGATGGGCGCAGTATTTTTATTACTCGCCAGCAGCAAGCATCTACTACGGTCTTATACGTCCTTGATCAACAAGGTGAGCAATTTAGCTTATCGACAACTGCGCTGCCTTGTGCGATGCAAGCCATCACCGAAATAGATGACAGCACTATTGTGATGATTGGTGATGATGGTCATCTTTACCAAACGGATTGGCAAGCCAAGAAAGTTAAGAAGACCAGTGCCAAATCCTTACTCGATGCACCTGAAAATAATAACAGTACTATAGGCCGTGCCGTAGCAATGGCACCACTACAAGATGCACTGGCTATTTTATATCCGAAACACATCGTGGTATGGCCTTATCAGGACAGCCAAGCCAGCAGTACTGTCATCATTGAGCCTTATTCGTCTTCTATAGCAACATCAAGTAAGGAGTCTGCATTAACAGCGCTAGCAACCTCAAGTGATGGCTCGTGGCTCGTGGTGGCAGATAAAATAGGAGATGTTAGTAGCTATCAATGGACTTCAGGTGAAACAAAGCTCAATCTAAGTAGCCGCAAACAGCTCCACCAAGGTAAGGTAAACGCGCTTTGTTTTGAGCCGGTCGGTCAGTACTTTTTCTCAGCAGGCGCAGATAAGTGCTTATACCGTACTCATGTCCAAGGCGATCTGCATCCTGTTGATAGAGCCAAGTCTAGCCAACACAGTGAAATGATCACGGCGCTTTGTGTCTCAGACACACGGTTATTTACCGCTGCCGATGACAAGAGTGTTAAGTCATGGGCATTTGATAAAGGTCAGCCAAACAGCTGTAAAGAGGATCTGACCAAGGCTCGACAGATCGTCTTATCTTCTTATGCTGAACAACCAACGCTCATCGTCGTCAGTGCCGATCAGAGCTTACGTTTCATACCTATTGACCATACTCAAAGTACGTCACAGAATAGCACCTCACAAAATAGTACGGCAAAAAATAGCAAGCTGCTGCCAGTTACTTATATCATCAAAGACGGCTATCAGAGAATCAGCCAGTTACTGACAGATGCCTCAAACAATAACGATGTGTCTTTTAAAGAAGGCTTGGCGCTGCTACAGGCGCAAGCAGATAACCAAACATTAGAGCTGGTTAAAAAATTACTTGCTGATAGCGACACACTCACGGCCAATCAAGCATTGCAACTGGTACAGTGGATTGCGACAACAAAACTGGATAAAACTGCACAGGTTTTAGAGCAGCAACTAAGCTCGGCTCACAGTGCAAAAGTACGCCTTGCTGCTTTTCATGCCTTGGCCGACCGCGCAAGTACGGCGAAGCGCCCGCTGCATTATCTAGAAGAAGCCTTTAAAAACCGTTACTACGAAGAAGTGGTGGCTTCTGCGTTACAAGGTTACCTAAAGGTCGCGATGACCGATGCTACGAGCCAGCGCCGCATCTTACCTATTTTAAGAGAAGCGTTGTCACACAGTTTTGCGAATATTCGTAAGCAAGCATTGGCCTCGCTTGAGACACTATTGCCTGACAACAGCCCGCAAGCAGACTTAATGGCATTAGACTGCAATCAGTCAGACATTGTCCAATCAGGGTTAATTCGTCTGTATCAGCGCGGTATGCTAAACCATCTTGAAGTCTCGCGTCAGTTGATGCTGCTACAGAATCATCGTAATATAGAGATTAGGCAAACGGCGTTTTACGTCTCATTACTGTCTCAACCCAAGTTGATAGAGGCGTTAAAACAGCAAGGCGACACGCAAACATTACGTACCTTAACTGATTTTGATGACTTTCGCTTACTACGTGGCACGCTACTAGATAACGCTAGTAGCACAGCGGCGAATGATAATAATGTTAAACAATCCGATGAGGCGATCCGTTTAACCTTATCCACGCAAGACTTTATCTCGCAAGCAGATAATACCCAAGCATCTGAGAGTAAGGCTAAAACGGTAAAATCCAAGAAGCCTGATACTGAATCTATAAAGCTAAGCAATGACACGTTAGAGCCCTTATTACAAAGCTTAAGCAATAGTCACGAAGATATCAGTTTCCGAGCGGCTTATGCGCTGGCTTGTCTACAAGACAAACGGGCGTTTGGCACTTTGATTAGTCTGATGAGCCATGAAGACAGTGCCATCATCCGTGCTGGTGTCGCCACCGCGCTTGGTCATTTAAATATAGAAGATGCCAAAGCAGTCCTACCGACATTACTAGACGATAAGGACGCTGGCGTGCGCCAAGTCGCCATGCAAGCCTATGGTAAGTTGTCAGACAATGTCTTGTCTTGGGCAGCGACAGGTTTTGCTTCTAAACATCAAGACATTCATGAGCAGTCTTTAGCACTGTTTTTAAAGCATGTAACGCCAGATGGCTTAAATAGTGGTGATAGCAGTGATAAAAGCGCACAGATGTCGTCAGAGATGACAGACTTACTGCTACAAGCGTTAAACAACCCTTTTACCAGTATTCGGTTAGAAGTGGTTAAAGTTCTATTAAACCGCCAATTTAAGCAGTCATCTGACAATATTTCTAAAAACGTTTCTGACAGTGCTATCGTTGACATTATCAAGCTATTGCAGCAAAGCCTCTTTGAAGATGTGCATCAAGTGGCGATAGAAGAATGGCAACGACTGTTGCTATCGATGACATCGAAGCATAAAACAAATAAAGTTGAAGAAACTGATAGTCAAAAGACCAATCAAGCTGTTCTGCCCCTATTCTTTGCAGATACGTTTGCCGCTATCCGTAAGCAAGCCTTTGATATTGCACTCAAGCAAAGCAAGCATTTAGGGTTTGCTGACGTCATGTTAAGCGCGCTTGCCAGCCCTTATGCTGATACCAAGCAACTGGCCCTTACGACAGTGCAAGCCAGAGCGAATACGACTCAGCTGATACAGTTGATGCCAGCTCTCGTGGCCATGTTCGCTGATGACAGTATTGAGCTGCGTAAGCAAGCCTTGACGGTTGCTTTGGCACTAACAGACTTGCAGCCCACTATTTTAGCGAATAAAAACAGCACTGATGATCAACCGAATCAACACGAAGCATTAATTACCGCAGCCCTCAACAGCCCTTATCCTGACATCCAGCTAACAGTCGCTCAACTACTGGCCAGCCAATCACGCCTATATGCTGACGAAAAACAGGCACAGCGGAGTGATGAACAAGCGTATCAAGTCTTTAAACACTATCTAGAACTGCCTATGCCCTCTCAAGGCAAGAAAAGTGACAGCTATACCCAGTGGCACAGTCATGTAAGCCAAGCACTGTCTGGCTTGTCTAAACTGGCATATCCATCAAAGCATGATGCACTAGGTTGGTATGCTAAATATCTACACCACCCTGATGCTGATTTTAAACCCCTTGCACCAAAGATTACGCAGATAGTTTCTTTTGAAGACGTTGATCTACTGGTGAAATGGCAAAAAGATGAGCGCGACATTATCAGTCAATCAGCCAGTTTGTGTTTGGCTATTTTGGGTGATGCTCGCGGGCAGTACTTCCTTACTCATGACATAAGAGACGAAACAGACAATCTGAGTACGCTTGTCGCACCGATGACACCTACGCATTGGCTTCAAGCACAGCACGGTTTAGGTGTTACACATGCACGGCAATTACAGCCTTTATTTGAGTCAGAGCCCTATGCAGTAGCAGCTAGACTGTTATTGATATTTAATGACTTACAGAATGGCTTGCAAGATAGCCTGCAAGCTCCTGAAAAGACCGCTACTAGCACTGGTCGACCCAACCGACTGATAGAAGCCCTAAGCTTTGCCGATAATGACACGGCAGTAGTCTATGCCAACATACTCGCTCGTTATCCTATTGACGTACAACACCCTAATAACCAAAAAGCCCTATCGTTAACGTGGCAGTACCTAAGTGATTACTTGTCACGTCAATTAGGCAGTATTTTATCTTCTCACTCTGAAGTCATCACAATGATGATGGATGCCATGCCAAACACGGCAGATAAAGGTGGTGTTAAAGGACAGTCGAATAATACGGCCTCTATCCGAGTAAGTATCCTGACAACCGTCAGTACCGAAAAATTACTACAGCTCGCCAACCTCAGTCGCCATCAGCAGCCATTGGTACGCGCACAAACCATTAGTGTCATTTGCCACTTATCTGAATTACTCGCCCATGACTATTATGACGATGAGGACGATGTTTTTGAGACACTACAAAAATGGCAACGCAGTTTGCAGGCATTGCTAAGTGCTCACCCTGTATCAGCCTCTATTCAGGATGTTGCAAACGACAATATGCAAGCATCATGTGACTCTTCTACTGACAAACAAGACAGTCAGGAAGTACATTATCCTTACCAGTCTCTTGCCTTTGGCGCTTGGATTGGCGTCATACGCGTAAGCGATGATTATTATGCGAATAGCAGCACCACAGACCAAGCCATTCGAGGGCTAATGTGGCTTGCTACTCAATCATCGCAGCTTAACACCAATAACAACACTAATAACGATGAGGACTGGCGAGACAGTACCAGTCGCGTGCTACTGCCACTACTCAACCACAGTAGTTTTGACACTCGTGAGTTGGCTTGGGCATGCTTGTATAAGCTGGACATGCCTGCCAACAAGCTGGCTGACTATGCCATGAGCACGCCCTACCGTGATATGGTCAAACGCGGCTTGGATCTATTGCTAGATACCGTAAATAACAATGCCGTACAGCAGCAAAGCAAACCATCGGATACAGCTACTGTCAGTAGCGCTGATCAACAACTCATTGATTTGTTAAAAACCAATAATCACACCTTAGCAGAAGAGACCTATCAGCTGCTAAAAGGCCGACTGGGCCATCTGCCAGCCAGCTTGCTTGGGCTACAGACCTATTGTCAGTCGCTGCTGCCTCAAATCGTTGCTGAGTGGAAACAAGTCATCGTCACACCCTTTGCAAACAGTCAAACGCCATCAGTGCAACGTCAAGATAAACTGACGTTTTTGCTGCAGGCCGTCAAGAGTGATGACTGGAGTGCTAAGTATCAAGCACTGGAGCAACTGGTCGAGTTTTATGACGTACTGTTTGCAGACAGTACGCTATTTGATAACTTATTTGATTTTGCTGAAGATGCTCGGACCAGTGGAGAAAAATATCGTAGCTCGAAGCTACTGTCTGATGCACTCATATCGTACCAATACCTCAATAAGAATACTTTAGAAGGGCGTTTAGAGAGCAGCTTTGATATCACCACTGCTGAACAGGTTGCCAATGCGGCGCACTTTCGATTATTAGCCTTACTTGATGACCCTCACAACAAAAAACCTAAACAGATTATTTATTGGGATATTGCTGACCTACGTAACAAAAAATTGGTTGAACCCTTACTGCAGCGTTTAGAAAATCTGTTTGAGCACACGCCAGAAAAAAATAAAGAAGAGCGTAAATACTTATTTACTACTCTCTTAAAAATCAGCGGTTACGATCAAAAAATTGAGGATTATTTGGAGGAGCGTGAAGACACGCGTTGGTTGCAACGTCAGCATCCAAGAGACCCGCAAGTGCTACTGTCGCTGTTTATCACGCTTATGAATCATAATGATTATGAGCTTGCCACGCAGCTATTGCCATCACTTGCATGGGTACAATCGGACGACAGCGACCTATCCTCACGCATTGATACCGCTTTAGCACTCGCCTATGAGCAAATACCAGCCAACCATACCTTTAAGTTGGTTGAAGCACTGGCATATCGAGCCAAAAGACGTCACGGAAGCATTGCTTCATTACAAAACGCCCTACGCAATAAAGACGCCGATGTGCAGTTTGCCGCGGCTGAAGGACTCGCTAAATGCGGTCATGCTGATGGGGTCAATATCTTGATGGCCACGATCGATTATAACCCTGATGCTGAGTTCCGCAGCTGCAGTGTGTTAGCCATTGGCGAGCTACTAGGCAGCAATAATAATCAAAATGCTAACTCGCCTACGGACAATGCTGATAAAAACTTACAGGTTCATACTCTGTACAAAGCCTATGATAAGTTAATCAAACTGGCCGAAGACGATGAGCACTACTTACAAGACGTGGCCAGTGAAGCCTTGGGTCGCCTTGCACAAGGTGGTGACTTTGAGCATAGTCCGCATATTTTTGAGCTATTAAAATCGCACTTGTCAGACCCCGTAGTCCATTTCACCAATCCCGCCATTGTCCATTGGTTAAATGGACTGCGCTGGCTCAACACAACGCCTGCTTGGGAGCAAATACGCAGCTATATACGCACTCATATCGATAAAGCCATATTCTTCCGTCCACAAAGACATGCGGTATGGCTACTGCAGATGAATAATAGCGATGCCAATAAAGCATTAATTTTAGATATCTTAAAGCAAAACAATCTAGATCGTGATGTGCTCATGGTGGCTTATACTGCGGCACAGAAAACGTGGGGCAGTCTGGCGTCGCAGATTTATCCTTATGATTGGGCAGCCATCCAAAGCCATAATGATGACTTTGCAGAAGAGACGGAGCGTTTGAGCCTAAAGCGTATTATTGATAATAGTAGCATCGATGAGCTGGCAGTGTTCATCACGCAGCATGGTGCGCACTTGCCAGCCGATACCCTGATGGCACTGCAAAATGCCATTATGGCCAAGCAAGATATGCCAACATCACAGCTTACCGCGTTAATTACCAGTAACAACACACTGACACAGCATATTGGACTGTGCTATCTGACTCAGTATCCAACCAGCTATCTAGACAAAGAACTGGTTGCGACATTGCAGCAACGTTTTGAAACCGCCAGTGAGAAATGGCATACACTGATCGATACCATCAACCGCAGTCCGACTACTATCAGTAACAACCAGTGGATCGAGATGGTTGAACAAGTGGGTAACACTATCAAACAACTGGTTTGGCTAATCATGCGTCATGTGGCCATCAAAACTGCCAAAGGGGCTGTCGATAAAGTGGCGGTTAAGCAGATATCAGCAATGTTTGATTGGCTCAACGATGCGCGTCAACCATTGACTACCACCTCTATTCCATTACTGTCTACTACCGTCAGCGATTGGTGGCAGCAAGCACTGCTTGCGTTACTGGCCAGACCTGTCGCCGAAGATAAGATGCTGTCAGGTATCGTGGCGACGTTGAGCGCTGTATCGACAGCAACTCAATCGCAGCTCACTTATGACAATCAAACCTTGCTAGAAACGTTGCTTGCTCGTATTGAACAAAGCGGTACATCTACCCAAAAATCCATAATAACTGTGGTAAAGAATGCGCTGAAAAATAAGAGCTCGTTTACCGAGATGCCAATCAATCAGCAGCTACTACAGTGGGTCAGAGCAAAAGATGCCGATGCACTTTATCATTGTGCGAGTAATGACAACATGGAGATGACCGTTCGTATCCGTGCCATCGAGGCGCTTGGACAACTACATGATCCAAATATCGAGCAGTGGCTGACGACACTCATGACGCATGAAAATGCAGATATTCAAAAGCTTGCTTATAAAGTAATGCGTCGCTGGCAGCGTGCCATGGTACGAGCGCAGCAAAAGCGTCCATTATCACCTGGCAACTTGTCATCTGGCAATACAGAGTCACAACCTAGCTCGACCCAAGCAACACAAAATAGTCAGGACAGCAGTCAAAAAAGCAATCAGGGTGAAGGAGACAGTCAATGACTATAGATAACCAATTGGACCAAGCGTCAGAAACAAAGTCAGAAGTAGTAGTAAACACTGATGGCTTGATGATGCAATTAGACTACGCTGCACCTAGTCAAATCAGTCAAGTTAACGAATCGTCAGACTCATTGTCGGAGGCGCAAACAAGCGAACACACTCAGCATGTAGCACTATTTGCTCAGCTGAATCGATCTGACGTTAACTTCCACGGTAAGGTCAAGTCTCCTCTTGTTTTTCGTGACAGTTTGCTAGCATTGTTTGATGTGGTGAGTAGTGACTACCGTTATGTGCCAAAAGACCGCTCAGCATATACGGTATTTATGCAGATGCGCCGTGCTAGCAGCAATAAAAACCTATTTACCGCACAACGTGATTATTTCACGTGGCTATTCGATAACGACCCACTCGCCTTTTGTATTTTAGATCCGATTATTCAGGTGCACGAGCAAGGCGTTAGCTTTGAGGTATTTAGCCGTGATGAAGGCTGCTATGCTCAATTGACATTGACCAATGAGATTTTTGAGCAAAGTACCAAACCTACCATTGGTACCACAAACATTGATTACAGCGCGGCTCTATTTAACGGTATTGAAAAAATTCGCGACCATCAACAAACGATATTAGACATTGGTCATGAAGCGGTCGGCTTACAGCTACTCGAAACCATACCAGAAACAGATGTAGCAGATACTGATAGCGATGTAGCCAACCCTAGCGTAAAAGAGCAGATCATAGAAAAACGTATCAATGTACCAAAAAGTTGGATCAGAGCGCTGTTACAAGTACAGTCTGCAGGCCAATTACCACAAGATACTATTCATCTTGATCCAATCGCATTGTATAACGTATTGTTTGAGCTACGTATGCATGCTGATATCAAAGGTAAGCGCCGTGGTCTACTCATCGAGCTCAGGCCTCAGCAGCTGCCAGTGATTATACTAGAGCCTTTTGACATCACCGTTACCAGCCAAGTGAGTCAACAGCAAAAACCCTATCAAGGGCAACAAGCAAAACTAATTCGCTTGTGGGGTCGCAGGCGTCTGAGTCTACTAAAACGTCTGTTACCACATACTGATAGCGTGTCCGTATCACTACTGGGTCAAGGTATGCCAAGCTACTGGACGCTAAAAGGCAAAGGCTTCCACTTCACCTTTGCTATGACCGGCTTTAGCCAAGCCAATTGGTCACAGTCATTAAACTTTGATTTGTTGCTACCCAAGCGCCCATTGCACAATACATTAGCTGCTAGTGAAGAAAACCTTTCAGACAGCCATAACGATAGTAACGATAGTAACGATGACAATAATGGCTTGTCTGTATTAATTAAAACACTGGCGAGCACCCCTAGTACTTTAGACGATTTGGTAAAGTCGCTGTCAGCAGATGCTTTATTGAAATCTGTGCCTGTTTCCCACTCACAAGTGCAGCAATGGTTACTATCAGGTACGCAGCAAGGGTTGATTCGCTTTGAGATGGCGACACAGCTGTATCATTACCGACCTTTGACTCAAGTGCCGCTTGAAATGGCGCAGTTCGCTTATCACAACGAAGCAGAAAAGCAGGCTTTTGATTTGATTGGCCGTACAGATGCTGTGCAGAAATTCACAGTCGAGACTGTCGCTGTCAAAGGTATCACTATCCGTGCAGATATTCATGTCGAGGAAGACAGGCGCACTTATCACAGCCAGCTGCAATTAGGCGACGAAGGACTGGTGACCAAAGCAGAGTGTAGCTGCCCGCAATACTTGCAACATCGTCTTACTCATGGTGTGTGTGCGCATCTTATCGCGCTGCGCCTTAGATACAACCAGTACGACCCTAATAACACGAGCAATGATAGCTGGCATGATACTCGAGTCTTGAGTAAACGCGTGCCAAGCAAGCGTCTTAATAACCCTAAGAACACTCAAGCAAACGTACAAGAAAGTGCAAAAATAAAATCAGCTAATAGCTCGCTTATGGCATTACCTTCTGCAGCGACGCTTGATTTGACTGCCCTAGCTCAACCAGCTGCTCATCCACATACGAATGAAAACGGTAAGGCGCAGGATTTAGCAGCGCAAGAGAGTTCTATTGCTTATGTTTACATCACTATTGCTCATAAGAAAATCACCATCGAACAAACAATAAGTGGCAAAGATACGCGCCAACAACTGGCGTTTAATCAACCTGCTCAAGCCAAATCCGCTTTTTTACAACATATTGCCAGATTTGAAGCCAAAGGCTTTATCGAAAACCAAGGGATGTAATGTATGACCACTCAAATAGCAAACAATAATGATTACATCAGTCCTGAGCCAACACCCACTCCTTTTGAGCGTCAGTGGCAACAGCTATGGCAAGACATTGAGCAGGCAGGTGGACGTTACCAATATGTGCAACAGCAACTGGTCAGTCAAGGATTTATGGTTGATCGCAAACCTGTCGATAACATGAGTCCAAAAGAACGTGAGCGCTATAAAAAAGCCTTAAAAAAGGAAGCCGCTGAAGAAAAAAGTCTCAAAAAGGCTGCTTGGCAAGCATATAAAGCGCATCACATGGTTTATCTTGGTCGTCATGTATATTGGTCAGATGATACCAGTACTGATAAGTGGGATGTCAAAGACGCCGCCAATCGTCTTATCGAAAACAAATTACCACTGTTAAATAAACACAACGAACTCGCAGAGGCTGTGAACCTTACTATCCCGCAATTAAAGGGACTTTGCTATCAAAGAGAGGTCGCCACCAATCTGTCTTATTCGCATTTTACGATTGCCAAACGCAATGGGACAGCGCGTCAAATATGGTCGCCGATACCGCGTTTAAAGTTTGTACAACGCTGGATTTTGCACAATATTTTGAATAACTTAACAACGCATGGTGCCGCTCATGGCTTCGTACGTGGCAAATCTATCGTGACCAACGCAGCGGTACATAGCAACAGCGAGTTACTTATCAAGTTGGATGTTAAAGACTTCTTTCCTAGTGTCAGCTGGCGCCGTGTCAAAGGTGTGTTCCGTCATGCCGGCTATCCAGAGCAGATTTCTACCTTATTGTCATTACTCTGTACCGAATCGCCTCGTCAAGTGGTGCAGCAAGATGGCAAAACTTATTACGTGGCGCTAGGAGACAGAGCATTGCCACAAGGTGCCCCTACTAGCCCTGCGTTAACGAACATCGTCTGCTTAAATTTGGATCGTCGTTTAACAGGACTGGCTGACAAAATCGGCCTGCGTTATAGTCGCTATGCAGATGATTTGACCTTTAGTATGCCCGCTGTTGCAGACACCAAAACTAAATCAAAAGTTAAAACTAGCACCACAAAAAAACAAACCGATACGCAGCACAATAAACTGATTGGGCAACTATTAGGATCAGTTCATAAGATATTACGCGAAGAAGGTTTTGTATTAAACGATGATAAAACGCGTGTGATTCGTAAAGGCAATCAGCACAACGTTACTGGCATGGTGGTGAATGGCGACGGTGTCCCAAGGGTCTCCCGCCAAATCAAACGCATGTTACGTGCAGCGCTTCATAATTTAGAGGCAGGCGGCAAATTACGTGCTGATGAGACTTTAAATACGCTGTCAGGATATGCCGCTTGGATAGCCTCGGCAGAGCCAGATTTGGGACATAGTTATCTAGATAGAATTGAGCGTTTACAAGTGAAGCAAGAAACATCTGCATAAATATTTATTTATATTTATAAAAAATGAGTATTAGAGAATTCCATTTCTAATACTCATTCAAGTGAAGCATGTTAGCGCAGAATTATATTTTAATTAGACTAATAAGAACGGTGCAGTACGGCTTTCTTTTGATTGGGCAACGTCATATGGCGTACCTTGAGCGACGATTAGCCCGCCAGCATCCCCTGCCCCTGGTCCGATATCAATGATCCAGTCACTATTGCTCGCCACTTGCATGTCATGTTCAACCATGATGACAGTATTGCCCGCATCGACAAGACCGTTTAACTGGGCCATGAGCATGGTCACATCAGCAGGATGTAGACCTGTAGTTGGCTCATCCAATATGTATAGCGTGTTGCCTCGTTGCACACGCTGCAGCTCAGTGGCAAGCTTAATCCGTTGCGCTTCACCGCCTGATAGTTCGGTGGCAGACTGACCCAAACGTAAGTAACCAAGTCCAACTTGTAGTAACGCCTCTAATGCACGCAAAATAGGCGCTTCATCGACGAAAAATTTGTATGCTGCTTCCACTGTTAAGTTCAAGACTTCAGCGATGTTTTTATCTCGATAAGTGATTGCTAGTGTATCATCGTCATAGCGTTGCCCATGACATACCTGACAAGGCGCATAGACGCTTGGCAAAAACAACAGCTCAACACTGACAAACCCTAAACCTTCGCAATTTGGGCAGCGGCCTTTGGTAGTATTAAACGAAAACCTGCCAGCATCATAGCCTTGCGCTTTTGCTTGCTTGATCGCTGCAAACAGCTTACGTACATCGTCAAACAAACCAGTATAGGTTGCCAAATTAGAGCGCGGTGTACGACCAATTGCTTTTTGATTGATATTAATGAGACGACGGACGTGCTCCATGCCAGCGACAATTTCACCGCCAGTTACTGACTCGAGCTCCTGCTCAAGTAAGTCCGCCTCACCGACAGGCGCTTCTGTGACTGTCTTTTGACCCAATGCTTCACTGATAAGCTCTACCAACGCTTGGCTGACGAGGCTTGATTTTCCTGAGCCTGATACCCCTGTGACGCTGGTCATCACCCCAAGCGGAAACTCAACGTCTAATCCTGTGATATTGTTTCGCTCAATGTTGGCAAGCTTGAGCCACTCTGTCGGCTGTCTTGTACTATATTTTGACTGTGCGTTAGACGTAGCATTGGCAAAGAGATATTGGCCAGTATGCGACTGTTTAACCTCACGAAGGCCCTCTATAGGACCACTATAGACAATCTCGCCGCCATGCGTGCCTGCCTTTGGCCCAACATCGACTATCCAGTCAGCATGTCTAATGACACTCACGTCATGCTCAACGACAAACACCGAGTTACCAGCCGCGATTAGCTCATCCAACGCCCCTAGCAATGCTTGAGTATCAGCAGGATGCAGACCTGCCGATGGCTCATCAAGGACATATACCACGCCAAACAGCTGCGAGCGAATTTGAGTGGCTAATCGCAGTCGCTGTAGCTCACCAGGAGAGAGTGTTGGTGTGGTACGCTCAAGCGAGAGATAGCCTAGCCCTAACCTTGTCAGCGCTTCAACACGTGACAAAATATCACTGGCAATACGTTGGGCAACGATGGCTTTTTCGCGGTTTGGTGTCTCATTAGCTACCTTGGTACGTGCGGGTTTTTCCAGTTTTTGTGCCATTTCAGTCAGTGTTAGCTGTGATAACTCACCGATATCAAGTCCTGCAAACTTAACCGATAGCGATTCTTTCTTTAGTTTTTTACCATGACATTCTGGGCACTCAGATATCTGCATAAATTGCGAGACGCGCTTTTTGGTACGTGGGCTTTGGGTCGTGGCAAAAGAGTGCAAAATGAAGTTTTTGGCACTGGTAAAAGTACCCATGTAGTTTGGCTTTTCGCCTTTAGCGATCGCATCGCGCGTTTGCTCAATGTTGTATTCAGGATAGACAGGCACCGTCGGCGTATCATCCGTAAACAAAATCCAGTCGCGTGTTTTTTTCGGTAATGTACGCCATGGTTTATCAATATCATAGCCCAATGTAGTCAATATACGGCTAAGGTTTTGACCTTGCCACGCTGGTGGCCATGCTGCAATCGCACGCTCACGGATGGTTTTGGTGTTATCTGGCACCAGCAGCTCTTCAGTGACCTCAAATACGCGGCCAATACCTGAACAAGTCGGGCAAGCACCATCTGGCGTATTGGGAGAGAACGCATCTGCGTATAGAATCTCTTGATCTGCCGGATACTCTCCTGCTCGTGAGTACAGCATACGCAAACCATTAGATATCGTCGTCACGCTACCCACGGACGAGCGCACTGAAGGCGTACCCCGCTTTTGCTGCAAAGCAACTGCTGGTGGCAACCCTTCTATACTATCGACATCTGGCTCATCAACCTGATCGATCAAGCGTCTAGCATAAGGCGATACAGAATCAAGATAACGGCGTTGTGACTCAGCAAACAATGTACCAAATGCCAGTGACGACTTTCCTGAGCCTGATATACCAGTAAAGACCACTAAGGCATTGCGAGGTAAATCAACATCAACGTTCTTTAGGTTGTGAACGCGTGCACCTCTTACTTGAATGTTTTCTTGGTCAGGGTTATAAAGAGTGTTTCTCACTGCGCTTGTTTTACTTGTTTTTTCTTCTAATTTTTTTGGGTTCGCCATAACGTTATTGTTCCTATCAAATCGTTGTTTATTCCTAACGTGCCTAGTTTTATTTAATTAGTTGTCTTTATTCAATTAGCAGAAAGGTTAACATGTACTAATGCAAGGCTATGGCTAGGCTTACGTATCAATAGCATAGATAGACAAAACGATAACTCAAGTCACCCAATCATTAATAATAAAAAACCCGCATCAACGCGGGTTTTGTTTAGCAAAAAATACTATCAGGATAATAATGACTTGGAGATTAAGACACCACCAAGCGCATCAATTGGGTACTGATATAGCCACCAAATGTCCCTACTGCATAACCTAAAATACCTAAGAATACCCCGACAGGAGCCAGTGACGGATGAAACGCCGTTGCCACAATTGGCGCAGAGGATGCACCGCCAGTATTAGCATTGGAGCCAACCGCCAAAAAGAAAAACGGTGCTCGAATGAGTCGAGCGACAGCAAAGATAATCACGACGTGAATACTCATCCATAACAGACCGATTAGTAATAGTCGCCATTGCGAGACGATACCGGCCAGATTAATTTGCATACCAATAGCAGCAATCAATATAAAGATAAATACGGTGCCGATTTTTGATGCACCCACATGGTCAAGCCGACGAATCTTAGTAAACGAAAAGATAACACCTATTAAAGTGATAATTACCACCATCCAAAAAAATGAGCTGGCAAAGCTATACTGAACTGCCCATTTGTATGGGGCAAAAAATCCTGCAATTTGACCACCGATAAAGTGCGCCACCCCTACCATAGCAAAGCATAAACCAAACATCACCATCAAGTCATTTAAAGTTGCTGGTCGCTCATTATCACGCTCATAATTTTCAACAGCTTTAACCACTTTATCAATACTGCTGGTATCCGCCCGCAAAAATCGATCTATTTTCTCGCTGTGTTTAGCCATGACTAAGATAGCCAATAACCATAATGAAGCATTGGTGGTATCGACCAAAATCATCATGCCAAATAAATCATCACTAACCCCAAACAGCTCTTTCATCGCGGCTTGATTGGCCGCCCCGCCGATCCAACTACCCGCCACCGCTGAAAATCCGCGCCATAGCGTGTCATCTGTGAACATGCCAGGCGATATCCATTTAGCGACGCCCAGACTAATAGGACCACTGATGATAATGGCGATACTGGCCGCGAAAAACATCGCAATCGCTTTCCAACCCAGGCCCAATATTTTGGGCACATCCATCGACAAGGTCATCAGTAGTAAACTTGCTGGTAGCAGATAAGTGGCAGTAAATCCGTAAATCTGTGAGCCAATACCATCAGCGAAGACGCCTAAGCTATTCAGCGTCGCAGGTATAAAGCAGCACAGTACAATACCTGGCAGTACAGCATAAAACCGTTGCCAAAACCTACCGGGTAGACTTTGTGTATAAAACACCAAGCCGATAATGGCCATAATGATGCCAAAGGCCAATGGCAGACTATCAATGGCTAAATGAGAAATGTCGGGCATCCAATGACTCCAGTGCGCACGATAAAAACTTGTCAGTATAGAGAAGGCAAAAAAAACGTGCAAGCCACTATCGAATACAAAGCTAACTTTTACTCTGTTAGCTAAGTTAATCCTATTAATTATGCTCGAAGAGTATTAAGGCGGACAAAAACAAAGTTAGCAGACACAAAAAAGCCAGATAACAAGTATCTGGCTTTTCAATGCTAGGTTATACGATTAAATTAAGTGATTTTATTAAAATCATTATTAGCCGTTAACGATAGCGTTATTACGAGTTGTTACCACGGTTGCCGCCGTTTGGACGACCTTGGCCACGGCTGTCAGAACGACCAGCTGGACGACCTTGGCTGCCGCTTGGACGACCGCGACCAGTTGCAGCGCGCTCACCACGTGGAACGCCAGTGCTATCACCACGGCTAGGGCCACCAGTACGCTTGCCTTGATAAGGCTTGCCACCTGAACGCTCATTTGGCTTACCAGACGTGTCACGTGGCTTACCTTGATAACCGCTGTCATTGCTAGCGCGTTGACCAGTTGATGAGCTGTCGCTTGAACGACCACGAGCATTAGCAGGATTACCTTGATAACCACCGCTTGAACGACCACGGCCTTGACCATTACCACCGCCGTTAGAGCGACCACGACCACGGCCACGACCATTACCTTTGTTTTCGCTAGGTACGTATGTTTTCTTAGGTTCCATACCTTCGATGATGCATACTTCCATTTTGCGATCTAAATAACGGTTGATAGCGTTTAGCTGTGGACGGTCATCCATGCTACATAAGCTGATAGCAATACCAGTACGACCAGCACGACCACAACGACCGATACGATGGACGTAATCTTCAGTTTGGCGTGGAAGATCATAGTTGATAACGTGCGAGATTGCTGGGATGTCTAGACCACGAGCAGCAACGTCAGTCGCTACTAGGATTTTAACTTTACCATTACGCAAATCTTGAACGATACGGTTACGCTTGCTTTGTGGCAAGTCACCATGTAGGAAGCTTGCTTTATGACCAGCTTCTTGTAACTGTTTTGCTAGTTTTTCAGTGCTACGTTTGGTAGCAGCAAAGATAATGATCTGTTCCATATCTTGCTGGCAAACGATTTTGTCAAGTAAACGGTTTTTGTGATCAAAATCATCACAGTAGTACACTTTTTCTTCGATGTGTGCAGATTCTACTTTGATTGATACACGCTCAGGGTTCTTAGTGAAACTGGCAGCGATTTTACCTACTGGGCCATCCCAAGTTGCAGAACACATGATGGTTTGACGATCAGTAGGAGCAGCGCGCAAGATGTCACTGATGTCATCAGCAAAACCCATGTCTAGCATGCGGTCAGCTTCATCAAGTACCAATACTTCTAGGCTTGATAGATCAACACGACCAGCATTGATATGGTCAAGTAAACGACCAGGAGTTGCAACGATAACTTGAACGCCTTTTTTCAAAGCAGTGATCTGACCATTGTACGGTGCGCCGCCAACTAGTGGTACACAGAACAGACCGCGCATATCTTTAGAGTATGTACGAACGCTGTCATGTACTTGCTGAGCAAGTTCACGCGTTGGCGTTAGGATAAGTGCTTTGGTTAATTTGTCAAAGCTAGTAGCGCGGCTTAAACGATCAAGTACTGGGATAACGAAAGCGGCAGTTTTACCACTACCCGTTTGCGCTGACAATAGAAGGTCACGACCTGCTAGAGCAAAAGGAATAGCTTGTGCTTGGATAGGCGTTGGGTTGGTGTAACCACTGCGATCAAGTGCAGTTAGAATAGGCTTAGCGATGCCAAGATCAGTAAAAGTAACTTGATTTTCGTCAACAGCGTCAGTAGTAGCCGCTTGAGTGTCAGTGTTTGGGGTGTCAGTGCTTTCGATGATACCGTTTTCAGCGGCGATTGCAGATAAGATGTCAGTCATAGTAATCCTTGGTAAGTATAAGTTGCTGTAAATTCAGCAAACTTGATGCATACCACTGATAACCGTTCATCACGCTGCCTTTATTAAAGAATCACCGGACCACTGTAAGAGTGTCGATGATCAGAAACCCAGCCAATAGAGCTGTTGTTTCTACAATAAATGCGTTCGTGCTGTCTGACGTATTTTGGTGGTAGTGCCGAGTGTCTTATCCTTGCTTGATATACGCGCATTATCGATGCTTTGTCTAAAGCAGATAAAGGCAAACAGCAACCAATCTAATCCATACTCATGGAACAGTAGATAAGATATGAGTCAAAAATAACGGATATTTTAAAAGGTTATTTAAGTACACAAAATCATCGGCAACAATTACTTATGGTCATCCTAGACCCAAAATCGCAGGCGATGTTATCAATCTCATAATTCACGAAAGCTATAAGCTAACGTGGCGACGTAGTATATCATAATAAAAGTACAGTTGTACCTTTTATTTGATAATGATAGAAATAATCTTGGCTTAGTCTGCAAGGTTAACTTTTAACCATGTATGTTAGCCATGTTTAATATACGCTAAATGTATGACTTATTGTGCTGTTTTAACGTCAGTGACATAGGTCGGTAGTTGCCATGCCCCACCAACTTCAATCATGCGGCACAGCCCAGTACTGCTCTGATTGCTTTTTTCAAACGATTTTCCTGTCCATATCCAATCAGTCTTAGTTAAGCAGTCACCGATACCACGACCTTTTTGTACTGAAGTGACTATACCTTTATCGTAGTCAGTAGCGTTGGTCGTTACCAGTGTTGGATTGTAAGGTTTGGTGTCATTGATGACCCAGGCACCCGCCCCTGTATTATAAGCACTCGTCCAGCAGTCATGCTGTGCTATCAATTTCGAGCTGTTCAGGCGACTAACTCGCCATGGTGATTTATCTGACAAATTTGGGCAGTCACCATCGACATCTTTGATAGTGCCTTTCATCAGTGCGGCCAATTGCGACGACTTCATGACAAACTTTTTCTTATCATTCACGGCGGCATTTGGTTTAGGCGCGACAAAACGTAGGATAGGCGCCGCTTTAGGTGCTAATACTCCGCTATTAGGTTTAACTGCACTGGCATGATCAATAAAAGCGCTCGATGTCCCTACTCGCCCCTGTGCTTCGTCCGCTTTGAGCATAACGGCACTAGCGCCTTTATCAGATAGCTGCCAACGTGAGTTGCGCAGTACCAGTTCGATATTGCTTGATTTGGTCAGCGCCTCTAACAGCGCGGTTACTTGCGCTTTAGTCAGTTCGGCACTACCAGCTGTGGCCGAAAACGGCTGAGTTTCACCATAGTCTTTATCATTAATAAACAATGATATACGGTGACGGTTACCCAATTTCATCAAGGCTTTAGAAGAGCTCTCTTTGGCCCCGCCAATTTTTACTTTGCCATCCACGCTTGCATTCGCACCTGCACGGCGTGTGAGTAATACAGATATAGGGAATTCGCTATTGTTTTCTGCTTGATAGCCTGCCAGTCGGCACGTACGGGTATTGTCACAAGCAACCTGCCAATCTTGGCTGGTCAGCTCAACGCCTGAATGTGCCATACTTGCTGTACTAAATAAAGTGGTGCTGATAGCAGCAAGTAAAGATAATCGTATTTTATTTTTTATCATTAATAAGGGTGTCTTTTTTGTTTTTTTAGAATTAAGTCTTAGACGAGTGGTATCGTTCGGGCGTGAGTATGGAGAGACGTCTATATGTCGATGGTCCTGCGCGGCCTTGATCTGAGAATAGCAAACAGCAAAGCGATCAGGGCTTGTCTGTAGTGATATATCTATCAGCTTACGGTTATCGTCATTCATAGTCATTACTCATCAATAGAAGCAGTACAAATATCTACCCACTAGGGCAGTGTCTGCTATCTTAACGTATCAATGTTTCTATCTGTTATACTAATGTACTATTATGTAAACGGGCAAGTATATGATTATTTTAATATAACCATATATAAATACAGAATAACTGCGAGTTGAATGGTTATAAATGTCTATAAAATAAGGCTGATAAGCAATCTGCTTATCAGCCTTTTGGTTATTAATATATGTATTGTTCAGCTATAGTCAAACTCTAAAAAAGGTACAAGGTAGCCGACTTTAGATTGTACATATAGGAAGGCTAACGCCGTAGCAGTTTAGTCGCTCTCTGATTATAGTTAGCCCATTGATTGCAGTGGCAACTCTACAGCACGCTTAATCGCTGGTCGCTCAGCAATAGCTTCTGCCCAACGTTTTACGTGAGTATAATCATCTACTTGTAAAAACTCTGCTGCGTCATAAAGCTTACCAAGCACTAGCTGACCATACCATGACCAAATGAGCATATCCGCGATATTGTAATCCGCATCATCGTTACCACACATGTACTTATTGTCTTTTAAGTGGATATTAAGTACATCAAGCTGACGTTTGGCTTCCATCGTATAGCGGTTGATTGGGTACTCTAATGGTTCGGGCGCATAAGCATAGAAATGTCCAAAGCCGCCGCCGAGAAACGGCGCACTACCCATCTGCCACATCACCCAAGATAGGCAGTCGGCGCGCGCTTTGCCAGCCGATAAAGGGATAAATTTGCCAAACTTTTCTGCTAAATACATTAAGATGGCACCAGACTCAAAGATCGCAATAGGCTCACCGTCGTTTCTGTTAGAATGATCGACCAAAGCTGGGATTTTTGAGTTGGGGTTTATGGTCACAAAGCCAGAGCCAAATTGCTCGCCCTCAGAAATGTCAACTTTATACGCATCGTACTCAGCGCCTTTGACACCAATTTCGGCCAGCTCTTCTAGTAGCATGTTTACCTTGACGCCATTTGGTGTATTCAATGAATACAACTGTAGTGGCGCATTGCCTACTGGTAGCTCTTTATTAAAACGTGCGCCAGCTGTCGGGCTATTGATATTAGCGAACTTACCACCGCTTTCTTTATCTTGCGTCCAAATTTTTGGTGGTACATATTTATTATTATCCTGACTCATCATTTATCCTCAGTTTATTTTTATGGATATAGCGAGTGTTTACTATAACGAGAACCACTCCCTACATTAAAGTCCTCTCTTGTAATCAATGTAATTGCGGTTAGGTTTTTTATTTTTCCACTTTGACAGCGCACCGTTACCTTGAGTCACTTTTATTATAGTGCTCTAGTCGTTAATATACTTTTTTGCTTGTTTTATAATCAGATATCCAATGAGATTTACATGGTAACGCTAACTCCAACGCAAGATAAATACTTACCTTATGTGCTAGCGGTAGCGCTGTTCATGCAGATTTTGGACGCTACTATTTTAAACACGTCCTTACCGCAAATGGCACAGGCGTTGGGTGAATCGCCACTGAAGATGCAATGGGCAGTGATCAGTTATGCCTTGACCTTGGCTATATTCATTCCCATCAGTGGTTTTTTGGCGGACAAATATGGCACACGTCGGGTATTTCTATCGGCCATTATCATTTTTTGTATTGGCTCGTTGCTGTGTGCCGCCTCACCTACGCTAGATTTTTTGATTGGCTCACGCATCGTTCAGGGTATTGGCGGCGCGATGATGACGCCTGTGGCTCGTTTGATACTGGTTAAGTCTTATCCTCGCAACAAGCTCTTGACTGTGATGAACTTTGCGGTGATACCGGCATTGGTCGCGCCGTTAGTTGGCCCAGTATTGGGTGGTTATATCGTACAATATGCCAGCTGGCATTGGATATTTTTGATTAATATTCCGATGGGTATCGTCGGTTTTATCATGGGCAAAAAGCTAGTGCCTGCATTATTTGAAGATACCAAGCGTCTTGATTGGACAGGGTTTTTATTGTTTGCGGCAGCCGCTTGTGGATTTACGCTAGCGGTAGAGTTCGGCTCACAGGCAGGACGAGAGCTTTATGGATTGTTCTGTGGTCTGGGTGCGGGCCTGCTGATAGGGGCTTATATCTGGCATGCCAAAAAGCGTGATGCACCGCTGTTTCCTTTGAGCCTATTTGATATCCGTACCTTCCGCATTGGTATTACGGGTAACTTATTCACGCGACTCGGTATCAGTGCGGTTCCGTTCCTGCTACCGCTACTATTACAGGTGGTGTTTGAGTACTCACCTTCACAGGCAGGCTGGTTGCTTGCACCTATCGCTGTAGGTGCCATCGGCATCAAACCATGGGTGAGTAAAATCATTCAGCGTTACAGCTATCGCACCGTATTGGTTTATAACACCTTTTTTATGGGTTCTCTTATCATTGTGTTGGCACAGTTCAATGACGCATCACAATGGCTGTGGTTCATACCCATCTTGACTGTCATGGGGGCTTGTAATTCTATGCAGTTCAGCGCGATGAATACCATTACTATTGGCGATTTGCATGGTACACAGACCAGTAGTGGCAACAGCCTCATGGCGGTTAATCAGCAATTGGCAATTAGCTTCGGTATTGCTTTTGGTGCAGCAGTACTTAACTTGCTGCGGGAGAGGTTTGAGCTAGATACCTTAGCCGCATTCCAGACCACCTATTGGATACTTGGTATTCTAACCATACTCTCAGGATTGTACTTTTTACGTCTAAAGCCTGAAGATGGTCGCGGTCTATATTAGAGTATGCCGAATAGAGTCTGTCGAATTTTAGACATAAAAATGCCAGCGTATGTTTTGGTTTGTGACCAATCATAGGCTGGCAAGTTTAGAAAATATGATCTATTTATCTATCACATCATCTTATGGCGCGTCATCATCACTCATTTGTGATTGGATGTATCGTTCTATCCCAACAGTCTTAATCAAATCTTCTTGTGTGTCTAACCAGTCTTCATACTCTTCATTGCCATCTTTTAAGATGACCAATAACTGGCGAGATACGTAGTCAGATTTTGTCTCACATAACGTGATAGCGTCTGTGATAATTGCAAATTTTTGCTTTTCTAAACGCAAATTGCAGTCAATCATTTCAGGCACATCTTCAGCGATGAACATCTTGCCATAATCTTGCAAATTCGGTAAACCGCCTAGCAATAAAATCCGTGCAATCAAATCATCAGACCATTTCATCTCGGCGATAGACTGCTTATAAAAGCTTTCATTAAGGGCTTCTAATCCCCAATGACGTGCAATGCGAGCATGTAAAAAGTACTGATTAATAGCAATCAGCGACTGTCCAAGTACTTTATTTAAAGCACGAATGACCTCTTTATCCCCTTTCATTATCTCTCTCCTTATTCATTTATTATTTAAGCTAAATATTATTCATCTAATTATCTAGGACACACCCTAGCATAATGTTAGATGAGATTAGGAGTGACTTCAGCCATTTGGCTTTGTAGATAATTTGGCAGACCAATCATATCAATTAGGCGCAGTTGTTGCTCAAGCCAATGAGCATGGTCTTCTTCAGTGTCTTTTAGTTGCTCAACCAGCATCTCACGTGTGACATAGTCATGCTCTGCTTCACAGATAGCAATGCCATCCTTTAAGTGCTGCTGTACTTGATACTCTAGGTTAAGGTCAAGTTGAAGCATTTCGGGAACAGTAGCGCCGATATTTATTGCATCAACCGTCATTTTAGGCGTGCCACCTAACATTAGGATACGGCGAATAATGGCTTGGGCATGCAATGTTTCATCAGCCATCTCATGATGGATACGGTCATACAACTTGCCATAATGCCACTCAGCATACATTTCTGAATGAATAAAATACTGATCACGAGCGGCAAGCTCACCACCTAACAAAAAATTCAAATAATCAATGACTTTTGGGCTACCTATCATAACTTATACTCCCCTATTTATACTTTACTGCTCACAGTGCATTCATAATTACCCATATAAGGATAGTGTTATTAGCAAACTGAGTAGTAGATATCAAAACCAACAAAATGCCTTACAGCGTCAGACATATATAGTAGCATACCGGCTCTGATATCGCTTGTAACGTTAGGAACTAAGAATAAGATGCTAATTGAGAATAATAATTAGCTAGCGTCAATCCTGACTATTAAAGGCGACTGAGGTCAATAAAATAGGTGTATTGGCGAAGTTATAAGGACGCTTGCAACTTACTCTTTATATATAATGGTTAAAGAGTAAGTGAAGTATGTTGGATATTTTGTGTGAGGCTAAAGCTCATTGTTGTTTTAAAGATTGATGGTGCTTAAACGGCGTAAGCTAAGACATCAAGTTTAGCATGGTGCTCTTCTAGGTAATCATTGACCATAGGTTCGCAGCAACCACAGCAAGTCGCTACATCAAGCGTGTCTTTCAAACCATCAAGCGTATCAATGCCTGAAGCAATAGCTGCTTTAATTTGCTTTTCTTTTACGTCATTGCAGATGCATACGTACATGAACTAACTCCTACGAATATCGCTATTCAATAACTACTGGCTAATCATTTTTACTGCTTGACCTATAATAACGATAACTATTATCATTTTCAATAGTATTTGACATATTTTAATCACAAAGATGTTTTTTTAAGGGTCGGCTTGACTTGGCAAGAATATTGCATATATTAATCTATGTAAGCGAATATAAATATTTATGTTATGATATAGATGAATGGTAGTAAATTTACGATAAACTGTAATTTAGTTTACTTTTTAATCGATTTTTTAGATAACTACTGCTATATTGACCATCTATCAACAATAACCCCATAGGGATTATTTTATGTCTGATAATAATTTTACGATAAGACCGATTGAATTGTTTAAAGTTCTATCTGATCCAACGCGTTTAAAAATATTTCAAATTTTATTTAACAAAGAATCACGTTGTGTCGGAGAGCTAGTAGAAATATTAGATCAACCTCAACCAACAATATCGCGTCATTTAAATCATTTGAAAAAATTAGGTATTTTAAACTGTGTACGCGATGGTACCTGGATGTGGTATGAAGTTGCCGATGATTTGCCAGAATGGTGCCAAGAGGTTCTAGAGATTACTTATAAGCAAATATCTACCAATGATATTGCTCTGCCAAAAGCAGGCTAGACATAAGTGATATCGATAAAACATAAGGCATCGACTAACGCAAAAAAGACCTATTTATCATAGGTCTTTTTTATGTCTGCTAACAATGTGACTATGAGAATGTGGCGGTAATAATATAACTCTAGCAATGTGACTTTAGTAACGTGGCTATGCCATATTCAATTATGTCAGATCTAAAAATTCACTAATAAAGGCACTGGCTGGCTGGTGTATCAGCTCTTCTGATGTCCCTACCTGCTCTACTCGACCCTGATTCATGACTACAATCTCATCAGATACTGCGCGTGCTTCTTCTTGATCATGTGTGACCATGATACTAGTGATACCCAGCTCATGATGGATATTTTTCAACCAAGTGCGTAGCTCTTTTCTCACCTTGGCATCTAGTGCACCGAACGGCTCATCAAGTAATAATAATTTTGGCTTGACCGCGAGCGCTCGTGCTAGCGCAATGCGCTGACGCTGGCCGCCTGATAGCTGATGTGGATATGCATTGGCAATCTGGGGCAACTGTACGAGCTCTAACAGCTCGGCCACACGTTTATTGATGTCAGCTTTACTTGGTCGCTCATGCTTTGGCAGCAACGTTAGACCAAAAGCGACATTATCAGCGATGTTTTTGTGACGAAATAAGGCATAGTGCTGAAACATGAAGCCAATATGACGTTTTTGCACAGGCGTATTGGTCACATCCAGTTCATCAAACAATATTTGCCCTGAGTCAGCATATTCAAGACCAGCGATGATACGCAATAGCGTCGTTTTACCACAGCCTGAAGGCCCTAGTAAGGTGGTCAGTTTGCCGGTAGGTACTGTGATATTGATATTGTCTAAGGCGGTAAAATTACCGAATTTTTTATTAACGCTGCGAATCTCGATGCTCATAATAGTATCTCTTATTATATCTTTTGTCGTATCGTGACTTATTTATCACTGCTATTTTTAGTCGTAGCAACCGTAGTATTGGCACTCACTGATAGCTCAGGTATATTGGCCAGTCGCTCAGATTTAGCAAATTTACGCTCTTGTAGCTTCGTCATGACTTGCTGAATGAGTAGCGTCACGAGAGCCAATGCAGCAAGTAAGCTAGATAAGGCAAAAGCGGCGGTAAAGTTATAATCGTTATAAGCAATCTCGACTAATAGCGGCATGGTATTGGTCTCACCGCGAATGTGACCTGATACCACACTGACAGCACCAAACTCACCCATCGCCCGCGCATTGGTCAAAATCAAGCCATATAACAGTGCCCACTTGATATTTGGCAAGGTCACATGCCAAAAAGTCTGCCAACCAGTCGCGCCCAACGTTAAGGCTGCTTGCTCCTCACTGTCGCCTTGGGTCTGCATAAGCGGTATCAGCTCACGTGCCACAAACGGAAAGGTGACAAATAATGTTGCCAAGACAATACCAGGAACGGCGTAAATCACTTGGAAACCCATGCTCTCAAGCCAGCCACCAATGGTAGAGTTAAGCCCGAACAGCAATATGAACATCAGGCCTGCGACCACTGGTGATACCGAAAATGGCAAATCAAGTAACGTAGTGACCAACTGCTTACCTTTAAACTGATAGCGGGTGACCAACCATGCAATCGCGATGCCCATCACCATATTAATCGGCAAGACGATGGCAGCGGTAATTAGTGTCAGTTTGATGGCTTGTAGCGCTTCTGGATCGACCAGTGAAGCAACATACAACTGCCAGCCACCTTTAAAGGCTTCATAGAACACTGCTAGCAAAGGTATTACTAGCATTATCATCATGAACAGTACAGCGATACCGATAAAGGTGCGGCGTATCCATGGCGTATCTTTGGTTGCCGCATTACTTTGGTAGTCGTAGCTATTGGATATTTGCATGTTAGCGAGCTCCTACACGGCGCGACAGCTTCCACTGCACAATATTAATGGTTAATAAAATTACAAACGAGATGAGCAGCATAAATAGCGCGACCGCAGAGGCGCCTTGAATGTCAAACTGCTCAAGCTTACTGATAATAATCAGCGGTAAAATCTCAGACTGCATCGGGATATTGCCCGCGATAAAAATAACTGAGCCATACTCACCCGTCGCACGGGCGAACATCATACCCGCACCCATTAATAGTGCTGGTAGCAGCTCTGGTAATATTACTTTACGGAAGGTGGTGAAACGATTGGCACCCAATACGGCTGCCGCCTCTTCAAACTCAACTGATAGCTCAGCGAGTACTGGCTGCACGGCACGGACGATAAAGGGGAAGCTGACCACGACCAGCGCCAACCAAATACCTATCGGTGTAAAGGCCACTTGAATATCAAATTTGGCAAACCACTGCCCTATTAGACCGTTAGGCGCATACAGAGTGGCAAGCGAGATGCCAGTGACAGCCGTTGGTAAGGCAAATGGTAAATCAACCAAGGCATTGATCAAGGACTTGCCCCAAAACTCATAACGTACCAATACCCAAGCGACCAATGTACCAAACACCATATTGGTGAGCATCGCTAAAAATGACATCCATAAGCTCAGCTTGATAGCAGCAGTCACTTGCGGCTGGCTAATGGTTTCCCAAAATCCCGTCCAGCCCATCTGCGTTGTCGTATATGCCATCATGGCAAACGGCAGCACCACCAATAGCGATAAGCTAAAAACAGTAATGCCCATGCTTAAACCAAACCCTGGCAGCACATTGCGTTGACGCAAACGTGTCAGCCAACCTTTCTTAGGAATGGGTTTGCTGGTAGAAGATGTGGGTGCACTCATAGTGATATCCTGTTGCCCAACTGATGGTACTTATCGTAAGACCATGTTATATCGAACTTATTATTAGTATGCTTACGGTATAAAGGACATAGTGCGTACGACCATGTCCTTTATGGAGTTTCTTATGAATGACTACATCACCTGATTCATAGCAAAGTAATCACCTTTACTAAATGGCTACTCAGTGATCATTCTTGTCTTAATAATTTGCTACTGTGGTGCATTGATGGCCAGTTGGTCAAATACGCCACCATCGCTGAAGTATGTACCCATGATGTCATCCCATGAACCAAAGGCATCATTCGGACGGAACGTTTCAACTGGTGGTAATTTATCACCATTTTTATCAAGCACGCTTTGCACGCTAGGACGTAGATAAAGATCGGCGGCTAACTGTTGAGCAGGCTCGCTCCATAAGTAGTCCAAATAAGCTTTTGCTGCGTCCGTTGTACCTTTTTTATCCGTTACTGATTTGACAATCGCCACTGGGCTTTCTGATTTAATCGAGTATTTTGGATAAACGATATCGACTTGACCAGCGCCGAAATCAGTTGCTGCAAGGTTTGCTTCGTTTTCAAAAGTAACCAAAACGTCACCTATGCCACGCTGAACGAACGTAGTCGTTGCAGCACGTCCACCATTCTCATAAACCTTGACATTTTTGAGCATGTCTTTGACGTAGCCTTTAGCCTTGGTTTCATCTTGATTAAAAGCATGCAGACCATAACCATAAGCACCTAAGAATGCATAACGACCATTCCCCGTCACTTTTGGATTTGCCATCACAATCTCAAGACCGTCTTTGGTCAAATCTTCCCAATCATTAATGCCTTTTGGGTTGCCTTTACGTACCAAAAACACGATGGTGCTGGTAAAAGGTACAGCGTTGTCAGGGAACTTGCTTTCCCAATCTGATTCAACCAAGCCTTTTTTCTCTAATAGCTCAATATCAGACCCTTGGTTCATAGTGGCAACGTCTGCTTGTAGACCGTTAGCGACAGACAGTGCCTGTTTGCTTGAGCCACCATGTGACTGTTTGATTAGGATATTACTGTTTGGGTTTTCAGCTTTGTAATGCTCAACGAATAATGGGTTGTAGTCTTTATAAAAATCACGTGCCACATCATAAGAGACATTTAGCAACTCGATATCTTGAGTGTCTGTTGCTGCGCTACCACTTGCATCTGTCTGCTCGCTGTTGCTACAGCCGACCAGACCCAAAGTTAATGCCACACCGGCAATACTTAGGACGTTCAGTGTTTTACTTTTTTGTTGATAGCGCACAGCGTATGTCATAAATCCCTCAAAGATATCTGTTAAGTAATGCAAGTATGCTAACAGCGCCATCTTATTATGTTTAATGATGAATATGCGTATGTTATTGCCAAAACGGAATAACAAGAACGTAACGTTAAACTTATCAATCAGTTGGCAGAATCCTACTAGAAGAGCCTCGTTTATAGAGACTCAAAAGCGGATACGATTGACGGTATTTTTTATCTGACAGCTGGTAAATTAAGTATGACTTTGTAGATTGCTTTATAGATTATTTTTTTACACTTGCCAGCTGATCGAATCGTCCGCCATCGACAAAGAACGTATCCATAATCTGCGTCCAATCACCAAAGACAGCCACTGGCTCGAAAGTTGCAATTTCAGGCAATGTGTCTTTATGAGCAGCCAGTACTTCTGCATTACTAGGACGCATGTACATCTCTGCCATGAGCTGCTGAGCAGGCACATCCCACAGACCTTGTAAGTAAGCACTTGCGGCATCTGTCTTACCGCTCTTATCCGTAACGCCGGTCACGACCGCCACTGGATTGGCAATTACAATAGAGTAGCTTGGATAAACGATATCGACTTGTCCTTTAGCAAATTCCTTGGCAGCCAAATGTGCTTCATTTTCAGTTGTAATGAGCACATCACCTAGCCCGCGCTGGGTAAAGCTAGTCGTCGCCGCACGCGCACCATTGTCATAAGTGACCACGTTTGCCAATAATTTCTTGATAAAGTCATCGGTTTTGGTAGGCGTTTCCACGCTTTCTTTGAATTGATGCAGACCGTAGCCATAAGCACCTAAAAAGGCATAGCGCGCTGTGCCACTGGTTTTTGGGTTCGGTATGACCACATCGATATCATTGCGTGCCAAGTCTGACCAGTCTTTGATGTTTTTTGGGTTACCGCTACGTACCAATAGCACCATCGTACTGGTATAAGGCACCGCATTATTCGGGAATGCCTGCTTCCAATCAGTGGCTACTAGCCCTTTTTCTACCAGCAGATTCATATCGCTTTCTTGGTTTAAGGTTGCCACATCTGCTTGCAAACCATTGGCAATAGACAGTGCTTGCTTACTTGATCCGCCATGTGACTGATTGACCTTGATCTTGCTACCTGGATGCTCTTTTTGATAACTTGCACTGAATAGAGTGTTGTAGTCTTTATAAAAATCGCGTGATACATCATAGGAGACATTCAATAAGCTAATATCTTGCGAGTCTCCCGCTGTCGATGTGTCTTGCGATGTAGATTCATTAGAGTTACAACCTGCTATGAGCACCGTAACGGCCAGTACGCTACCCACTTTTGAAGTGATATTAGACAATTTTGATTGTATGGCTGATTGCATGATTTTCTTCTTAATAGATGGTTGGGCATTGGCAAAATAGTGGGCACTTTATTATTAATATTGCAGCCCAACGTATTTCGAAAATCACCCGATGGATAATAAAAGATATGCTAGCAGTTTGTGTACCGGACTCTTAGTGACGAATTCGCTTATCGAGTGGTTAACTTGGCATAAGCAATTTTTTCGACTATCTTTAACTAACTGTTTTTACTTGTATTTATGAATTATTGTAATGGTGTGAGTTTCTGGATAAGCCTTCATAGAAAAAGGGACCAAACGATAATCGTCTGATCCCTTTCTTTAAATACCGTCTTTTAGATATCGTTAAATATCGTAGTCAGTCAGATGCTGTTATATAGTCGGTTCAATATAATTTGGATACAAGGAAGGCGAGTGAAAGTACTACAAGTAGTAGACTAGCCAGCCTGACACCGTATCCAATTTATAGAGGATTGACTATACCGCAGAAGCACCGGTCAATTTAACTTCAGCACGCTCTTCTTTTGCGATACCTGCATAGTAATCACGCAATATTTGTAGCACTTCTGGGCGACTAAAGTTCTCTGGTACCACTTCGTCTTCTGATAGTGCTTTACGTAGCTTTGTTCCAGATACTTTGACATGCTCAGAGGCATCATGCGGGCAAGTTTTGTCTGAAGCCATTGCATTACAAGCATTACACCAGAACGTCCAGCCAATTTTCAATGGTTGAGTAATGAGGTCATCTTTACCTACGTGGTCAAAGATGGTCTGCGCATCAAAAGCACCATAATAATCACCAACACCTGCATGATCACGGCCCACAATCAGATGGCTACAGCCATAGTTTTGACGGAATAGCGCATGTAACAACGCTTCGCGTGGGCCTGCGTAGCGCATATCTAGCGGATAACCAGCTTGGATCACAGTATCTTGTCTAAAGTAATTATCAATCAAAGTTTTGATCGCTTCTTGACGGACGTCTGCTGGGATATCACCGGGCTTCAATGCGCCTAATAATGAGTGAATCAATACGCCATCACAAATCTCGATAGCAATCTTGGCAAGATATTCATGTGAGCGGTGCATTGGGTTACGTGTTTGGAATGCCGCAACTGTTTTCCAGCCTTTGGCATCCAATATTTCGCGTGTTTCAGCAGGAGTTTTATAAATCTCTGGATATAGCGTTGGGAACTCACCTTCGCTCAATACTTCTACGCTACCGGCGATATTGACGTCATCTTGACTCAATACTTGCTGTACGCCTGGATGCTCGCTATCAGTCGTCGTAAAGACTTGCTGGCACTCATGGTTTTTATCGATGGTATAGGTTTCTTCTACTGTCAAGATACCCATGACTTCACCATCTTGGGCGACCAATGCAACTTTGTCACCTTGGCTTAAGCTATCTGCAGTGGCTTTAGGTGCTGACAAGGTAATAGGAATCGGCCAAAACAAGCCTGCGTTGTCACCGCTTTGCAAGCGCATGTTGTCAACGACACCTTGCCAATCCGCTTGATTCATAAAGCCGTTAAGTGGCGTAAAGCCACCAATACCAAACATAATCAAATCACCGCGCTCACGAGAGCTCAAGGTAATGGTCGGTAATGTGCTGGCAAGTTGCAATGCTTGATCGCGTGCTTCACCGTTTAACAATAGTGGTTTAAGTACATCGCTGCCATGTGGAGGAACGAGTTGTGATGGCTTTTGATTAGAGATAGTAGATGTCATAGTAATTTTAAAACCTCAATGTATAGAAAAAAGAGTTGAATAACAGCAAGTGAATGGCTTAAAAGGTAACTTTATGAACAAGATGCTAACGATCGTCAGTTAAAATCGTGCATTACCAGATATTAAATTTTAGGGGTTAAATTTGATAAACATAGGCTACCTAACTTTCGTTATGAAAATTTATGCTGTGTTTGGATATGTATATGTCTTAAAGGAATTTATGTTTTGAAGCACAAGCTTATATGATGTAAAGCTGAACGGTACACATTGCGATCGACAACAAAATATATTACACACGCAAATCATTTTCGTCGCTGCTTTTAAGTCTAAAAACAAATTTGAGATTACGTCATGTATCAATATAACTACGCTGACCAAAACTTAGTAGAGGAACGAGTCGCCCAGTTTCGCGACCAAACCGAACGGTTTTTGGCGGGTGAGCTGCCAGAAGAACAGTTTTTGCCACTGCGTTTGCAGAATGGCCTTTATATTCAGCGTTATGCGCCGATGTTACGTATTGCTATTCCTTACGGCCTACTAGCCAGCTATCAACTGCGTAAATTGGCAGAGATTACCCGTAAGTACGATAAGGGTTACGGACACTTCACGACCCGTACCAATATCCAGTTGAATTGGCCAAAACTTGAAGAAGTGCCAGATATTTTGGCAGAGCTGGCATCGGTACAGATGCATGCCATTCAAACCTCGGGTAACTGTATTCGTAACACGACTACCGATCCTTATGCCGGTATTCATCAAGAAGAGATTGCGGATCCACGCCCTTATTGCGAAATTATCCGTCAGTGGTCTACCTTTCATCCTGAATTTGCTTTTTTACCGCGTAAATTTAAGATTGCCGTCGTTGGTACTGCCAATGACCGTGCGGCGACGCAAGTACATGATGTTGGATTGCATGTAAAAACCAATGCCGCAGGCGAGATTGGTTTTGAAGTATTGGTAGGTGGCGGTCTTGGCCGTACGCCAGTGATTGGTAAGGTGATTAACGAATTCTTGCCACGTCAGCATTTGCTTAGCTATTTAGACGCTATTTTGCGCGTTTATAACCTGCATGGTCGCCGTGACAATAAGTACAAAGCGCGTATCAAGATATTGGTCGAGAGCATGGGCGGTCTAGCCTTTGCTAAATTGGTCGACGCTGAGTGGGAAGCCCATACCAAAGACGGTCCACTGACGCTAACCGATGCAAACTTTGACACAGCTATCAGCTTCTTTAGTGAGCCTGATTATGTTGGTTTTGATGCCCTACAAGTACAGTCTGACTTGCAACAGCAACTCAATGCGAATAAAGATTTTGCTGATTGGTATAACCAAAATACAGTCGCGCATAAAATAGCAGGCTATCGCGCGGTAGTGATTTCTCTAAAAGCAGGATTGGTCGACGGAACCTATGTACCATCCGGTGATCTCAGTGAATCACAAATGGACGCTCTAGCTGATCTGTCTGATAAATATAGCTTTGGTGAATTGCGCGGTACTTATCAGCAGAATCTCGTATTCTCTGATGTGCAAACCAATCAGCTATATGAGCTATGGCAACAGCTGTCTGAACTGCATTTAGCACGTGCCAACATAAACACGTTAACCGATATGATTGTTTGCCCAGGTTGGGACTATTGCTCACTCGCCAATGCCACAACTCACAATATCGCTGAGCAAATCGAAAAGCAATTTGATGATCTCGATTACCTTTATGACTTGGGTGAAATTCGCCTAAATATGTCTGGCTGCATGAACGCCTGTGCTCATCACCATACAGGTGATATCGGTATCCTTGGTGTTGATAAAAAGGGTGAACATTGGTATCAAATTAGCCTTGGCGGCAACTCTAGCAACGATGCCAAGGTCGGTAAAATATTGGGTAAAGCAGTACCAGCCGAAGATGTGGCGATTACCCTACAAAAAATACTGGACGTCTATTTAGAGCAGCGCGTCAGCAATGAGAACGACGTAGAAGCCTTTAGTGACTTGGTCAATCGCGTTGGCGTGGCACCTTTTAAGGAGAAGGTCTATGGGTAATCATCACGTATTAAATAGCGATGGTATCGATATCAGTCAGACCGATACGTGGCTAGCGCTCACCACTAATGAGCTGCCAGAAGGCGTTGCCCTAACCCACACATCACTGCTTGAACTATTGCATAAATCAGAAAAAACAGATGTGCTATTGCCGCTTGATGATTTGTTAGACGCTACAGGCAAGATTGCCGGCGGACTATTACAACAAGTACGCGAGTTACTGTCCCAGCATACCAGCCGTACAGGCGTTTGGGTGACATCGGATAGCGATACGGATGTATTGGTTGGCTTGTCAGAGTTTTTATTACAGCAAGACTTAATCGTCATTCATGTGCCGTTGTTTGTCGATGGTCGTGGTTTTAGTTTTGCACAGACGTTGCGCCAAATGGGTTACGAAGGCGAGATTCGCATGGCTGGCAAGTTTGGCCGTGACCAAATCGCTTATCTGCTACGTTCTGGTGCAGATAGCTTTGTGCTCAGTGAGCATGATATGCAATCGATTTCTGATATTGGTCAAGCATTTAACGCGCTTGCCAGTAGCTACGATGGTCGAAACGCTGCTGCATTACCGATGTTTGCTAACGCTTAATTTACCACCCATTATTTATTTAATTTTCACCAAATTTATTGTTAAACCAATCCCATTGTAAGGAATGTATCATGAGTCAATTACACCCAAACCTAGATATCGATCAAGCCAACCAAGAGCTAAACGGTAAGTCGCCAGAAGAGATCGTTTCATGGGCACTAAGCCAAGCTAAAAACCCAATCATTACTACTAACTTTCGTCCTTATGAGTCAGCGATTTTACATCTAGTTGCCAAACAGCATCCAGATATCACTGTATTGTGGGTAGATTCAGGCTATAACACGGATGCGACGTATCAATTTGCTAATAAAGTCATTCGTGATCTCAATCTAAATGTCGTTACTTATATCCCTAAGCAAACCGCTGCACATCGTGACGCGACCATGAATGGTATTCCTGGTATTGATAATCCACAGCATGATGAGTTTACTGACCAAGTAAAACTTGAACCATTCCGCCGTGCGTTAGATGAATTGAAGCCTGATGTGTGGTTCAATGCTATCCGTAAAGATCAAACAGAATTCCGTCAAGGCCTTGACGTGCTTAGCCTATCAAAAGACGGCGTGTTAAAAGTAGCACCTTTATTTGAAAAAACAGATGCTGATCTAGACGTATATCTTGAAGAGCATAACCTGCCAAATGAGTTTGACTACTTTGATCCAACGAAAGTAGAAGAAAGCCGTGAGTGTGGTTTGCATACTCAGCTGTAGATAACGACTAAGTTATTAATGGTATCAAGAAGAAAAAGAAGCGATGATTTCAATATCATCGCTTCTTTTTTGCGTTTAATATAGTCATTCATTAAAGAGTTTTCTCATCAGACGATAGCGCATTGTGCAAATGTTAAACGACTGATTTAGTATTTTTATACAACGTTTTAACGTTTTTTGGTATAACATTACGTTATTCTATGAATTACCTTTGAAGGCTGTGCACCATCACTCCATTAAGCCAACCCTTTAAAACCTAATTATGAACGAAGTTACCCTCTTTGCAGATAATCACGCCCATCGTGTCACTCAAGATTGGTAATAGTTTTACCGCACTCATCAATATGGATACCTGTTATGCCCTCTATACAAAAAAATGACTCACTCTACGAAAAGCTCCATAATAAATTGCCTCCTGTCGGTAAAGCGGCGTCTTTTCTGACTGGTGCCAGTGTCCTCACTGCTAATAGCATCTTCGTTGGTCTACCCATCTGGACGTTGGGTGCTGCGAAAGTATTAACCAAGTCAAAATATGCCGATGACGCACTCATTGCGATTACCAAATATTGGATTAATAGTAATAACGCTGTGATCAATCATGCATTACCTCATAAAGACTGGCGTATTAATATGCCTGATGATCTGAGCGAGGACAAACAATACCTACTCGTGAGCAACCATCAGTCTTGGGTTGATACCAGTATCGTGCAATACATTAGTCAAGATAGATTGCCTTTGACGCGGTTCTTTACTAAGTTTAATTTGATTTATATCCCTGTTATCGGTCAAGCCTTTTATTTCTTAGACTTTCCGATGATGAAGCGATTTTCTTCTAAAGCAATGGCAAAAAATCCAGAACTTAAAAAACAAAACTTAATCGAAGCCAAGCGTGCATGTCGTCAATTAAAAGATAAGCCTTTTGCGCTACTTAATTATCTAGAAGGTACGCGCTTCACTAAAGAAAAACATGACAAGCAAGACTCACCCTATCAGCATTTATTAAAACCACGAGCTGGTGGTCTGTCATTGGCGATCAATGCGTTAGGCGATCAGTTAGATTCCATTTTAGATGTCACAATCGTGTACCCAGATGGCACCCCTGACTATGATGACTTATGGAAAGGTAATATCCGTCGTCTGGGCGTTGATGTAACTCGCCTAAAGATACCTGATGAGCTGTTTACCGCTATTATGGATGGTGGTTACGACCGTGATGAAGCCACAAAAAAGATGATGTTTGATTGGTTAGAAGATATCTGGCAACAAAAAGATGAACGCATGACTAAAATGCTCAGTGAGTTTGAGTAGGTTTTAGCATAAGACTGCATATACTATTGCGAACATTTTATAAACGTTATAGCCAGAGCACTTAAGCATATTGCTTCGGCTATAATATTTTGTCCTTCAGCTATCCTTGCTATATATGGATGTATTTGGTTTGTCTATTCCTTTTCCTATCAAAAAACACTCCTCTCATATCAAAAACGAATATACTAATGCCAATTCACCGCATGAGACGTCGCGCACGATACCTCATAATAGTGGTATATTTTACATTGAATGAATTGCTGGTGATGCTATGAACACTTTTCCATTATTTTTTAAATTAGAAGACCGCAAAGTGCTTATCGTTGGTGGCGGTGACGTGGCGCTACGCAAAGCGGATCTGCTTAGTCGTGCTGGTGCAGCAATCACTATCCTTGCCCCCGTTATTAGTGATGAGATACAAGCCTTGCTCAATGATAGTAAGCATCAGCTCATCTATGAAAATTACAATAACACCTATATGTCAGGCGCCCGGGTCATTATCGCGGCTACTGATGACGAAGCGCTGAATCATCAAATTCATGCTGATGCCACTGCACTAAACATACCAGTCAATGTGGTTGATACGCCGCATTTATGCGATTTTATATTTCCAGCCATTGTTGATCGCAACCCTATTGTGATTGGTATCTCATCTAACGGCAAAGCACCAGTACTAGCACGTTTACTACGTGCCCGCCTTGAGACGTTGATTCCACAAGGTTATGGCAAATTGGCCAAATTGGCCGGCGAGTTCCGTACTGAAGTAAAATCCAAGATTCCTACCTTAACGGGACGTCGCCAGTTTTGGGAACGTGCGTTTGAAGGGAAAGTCAGTGAGCTCATGTTTGCTGGTAATGAAGTTGAAGCCACTGAGCAGCTACAAGCTGATTTAGACAATACTGCTGCTCAGATTGCCAGTGCTATTGAATCACCAACGCATACTACTGTGGTAGACGCTCCTGTAGTCGAACACGAAACCTCTTTGGATGCTACCACTCCAGTTGGCGAGGTTTATATTGTGGGCGCAGGCCCTGGTGATCCAGAACTGCTCACCTTTAAAGCACTACGTCTGATGCAGCAAGCAGATATTGTCTATTATGATGCCTTGGTCTCGCCGCAAGTCTTAGACTTGTGCCGCCGTGATGCGGACAAAGTGTTTGTTGGTAAAAAACGTAGCAACCATGCTGTTGCTCAGCTTGGTATCAATGAGCTATTGGTCAATAGTGCCAAAGAAGGTCGCCGTGTGGTTCGTTTAAAAGGTGGTGATCCGTTTATCTTTGGGCGCGGCGGTGAAGAGATTGAAAGCTTGCGGGCACATGGCGTTCCTTATCAAGTCGTGCCAGGCATTACTGCTGCCAATGCAGCGGCCAGCTATGCAGGTATTCCACTTACCCACCGTGATCACTCGCAATCGGTACGCTTCGTCACTGGATTTTTAAAGGCTGGTGCACCAAACAGTAACTTTAAGAGCTTTTTGAATACTGATGAGACGGTTGTTTTCTATATGGGTCTGCACTCTTTGCCTCGTTTGACCGAAGGCTTAATTGATGCTGGACGAGCTGATAGTACTCCTATTGCCATCGTATCCAATGCCAGTATGCCCAATCAGCAAGTATTAACCGGCACACTTGCCAATATCGTTGAGTTGCAAGAGCAAAACCAACTACCAACGCCTGCGCTACTTATCATGGGAGATGTCGTCGCCCTGCATGATAATTTGGCTTGGTACAACTTACAAAATCAGCAGCACAATCAAAACAGTGATGATCTAGCAAAGAACTGGTTGCGCGAAGGGTCAAGAGGTAAAGTAGAAAAACAACTGATAGATCAACAAGCACATGCGCTCTCTATGATATCCAGTTTGGCTACGCAGCAAGAGGAAGGTTTAGAACAACTGATTATTGATTAATTTTTAGTATTAACTTTCAACAATAAAGAGCTCTATCGATAATAATATATTGGTAGGGCTCTTTTTTCACGCATTCCAACAGCGCAAACCACAACAAATCTTGCTAGAATGACAGCTTCCCATTAACTGTCTTTAAGTGCAATTATGTCTACACCTGCCACTTCCAATTCAATGCCCGCTCGACCATTAACCATCCTACATACCTCAGATTGGCATTTGGGTCGTAGGCTCTATGGTCGAATGCGCTATGAGGAATTCGAGGCGTTTTTGAGCTGGCTTGAAGAGGCGATTAGCGCGCAAAAAGTCGATGTATTAATCGTTGCTGGTGATATCTTTGATACCATGACGCCAAGTAACAGAGCCCAAGCATTGTATTTTGAGTTTTTAGGTAGAGTATCCAAGTCATGCTGTCAGCACGTGGTGATAGTCGCAGGCAATCACGACTCCCCTACTTTTTTAGATGCACCCAGTCAGGTACTTAAGTTCTTAAACGTTCATGTGATTGGCACTGCTTGTGACGATTTAAACAACGAAGTATTGGTTTTGGATGATGCAGATGGCACGCCGCATTGCATTATCGCCGCCGTTCCTTACTTGCGTGACCGCGATGTGCGTAGTAGTAGCGCTGGCGAGTCTGCAGATAGTAAAGATGCCAATGTCATAAAAGGTATTCGTGCACACTACGATGAAGTGGCTAGCATTGCCAAATCCAAACAATCTGAACTTATTGAAGTGCATCAGCAATATATTCCTATCATCGCCACAGGGCATCTATTTGCAGCTGGGGGTACCACGACCGATGATGACGGCGTACGTGAGCTTTATGTCGGCTCACTGGGTAAAATATCTGCTGATATGTTCGATGAAAGCTTTGATTACGTTGCGCTTGGTCATTTGCACGTACCGCAGCGGGTCGGTGGTCGTGAGCATATACGCTATTCAGGCTCACCCATAGCTATGGGCTTTGGTGAGGCCAAGCAGCAAAAACAAGTATTGCTAGTAAAGTTTGGTGCTGCAGATAATGTCGTATCAGATCTAGACGTTACCTCTAATGGTCATATTCCTAAGCTTATCAATACAGCTTCTCATGTTAAAACGACCAAGATAGAAAAAACCGTTAAAAAAGTGGCTACTCAGGCAGAGTCTTTTATGGATGACTTGTTTGGTTTTGAAGAGCCATCAGCCAATGATAATAATGAGGTGGCAGAAACTGATATCACAGAGAACCCTCCTACTCAGCAAGACCTAGATAATCAATCAGTACCTACTCATGCTGATACTAACAATAAAATACTGCTTCGCGATAATTTAAGTCAGATGCAAGTAGTCTCCTTACCCATTCCAAAATTTCAGAAATTGGCACAAGTCTCAGGTGATCTAGCTACTATTTCAGAAACCATTAGATCTATTGATCCAACTGAGTCCATTTGGTTAGAGGTTGTTTATACTGGAAATGAGATTATAAGTGGACTAAAAGAACAAGTTAATGAGATGGTAGAAAACTTGTCGCTTGAAGTGCTGATAACAAAAAATGCTAGCTCCTATAATAAAGTCCTTAACCAACAGCAAACCTCTGAGACGTTACAAGACTTAAATGAAGAAGAGGTATTTGAGCGTTGCTTGACTGCCCATAGTATTCCTGATGAGCAAAAATCAACGTTAAGAGATGCATACGATCAAATCGTTTATAACCTACGCTATGCAGATAGCCATGCCGAATAATATAAGTTATTCGATATAATTATTAATTGCTAATAACTGATACCTTTACCTTTATCAGCTTTCAACACTGCCCTATACAAATAAGACTTGCCCATGCGACTAATTGAACTGCGACTCAAAAACTTAAATTCCCTAAAAGGCGAATGGCACATTGATTTTAGTGACCCCGCTTTTCTCAATGAGGGCATTTTTGCTATTACTGGGCAAACAGGTGCTGGCAAGACCACCATACTGGATGCCGTTTGCTTAGCGCTATACAGTCAAACGCCAAGATTGGGTGATATTACGGGTTCAACGAACGAGATAATGACCCAAGGTACGGGCGAGTGCTCAGCAGAAGTTATCATTGAAATAAATTCCAAACGCTATCTATGCTATTGGTACCAACACCGTGCCCACAAAAAAGCCAAGGGCAACTTATTACCGATTAAGCATGAGATTACTGATGTTAAAACAGGCACTATTTTAGAAGAGAAAAAATCTAAAACATCCGCCTATATCCAAGACCTAATCGGCATGGATTTCAATCAATTTACCCGTTCCATCATGTTGGCACAAGGCAGTTTTGCCGCATTTTTGAAGTCTGATATTGGTGATAGAGCCGCCATTTTAGAAAAAATAACGGGTACGGCTATCTATGCCAAAATATCGTTAAACGTGCATGAGAAAAAACGCTCTGAGGAAGAAGTGCTTGGCAAGTTACTAGCAGGCGTTAATAGCTTATCCCTATTAAATATTGAAGATGAAAGACGACTGGCTGCAGAATTAGAAACTCTGAATCAGCAGCAAATCAAACAACGACAAACATTCAAAACCTTGAGTGAACAACTACAGTGGTTGGATAGTGTCTATCAACTACAACAGAACCTCTCGGTTTATCAGACTGAATTTGCAACAGCGCAACAGATACAGAAAGACTTTATCCCAGAAGCACAACGCTTAGATATTGCGACTAAAGCTTTAGAAATTGATAGCCAGTTTCGCGCGCTGTGCTATAGCCGAGAGATGGTCAGTAGGTTGGATGCCGAGCAACAAGCATTGATTAGTAAAATTCCGACACAGCAAGAAGCGCTTAGGCAAGCTTCTAGTCATCTAAATGAGGCAAATACTTTTGAAAAGAACGCCACGGATAACTTACAAACTGCTTTACCCATTATTAAGAAGGTGCGTGAATTAGATGCTGATATAAAACAGCAAGTACATGCTTTAGAAAATGATAACCAACGTAAAGTCGTACTGGTGAATAATACTCAACAATTACGTCAAGAAATAGCTAGCCATAAGCAAACAGAGCAAGATACTAAGGCTCAGTTTGACAGTATCGAAAAATACTTTCATGACTATCCAGAGGTAAACGATCTCGATACAGATATGGCAACCTTTGACAGCAGCTGTAGCCGATTAAAGGCATTGCTAGAAGACAATGTGCGCTTAGCTGCCGATAAACGAACACATGGTCATCAAGCCAGCCAGCTACAAGCAAGTTTCGATCAACTGTCTAAGCAGCAAGACGCCGATACCTCATTAATAATACAACAGCGTGAGCAACTTGCCAGCTTACAGCAACAGCAAGCAGCACTCATCCAAAAAAAATCGCTGGCTAGTATGCGCCGTGATCAAGAACATGTTGATCAAATTAATAACCAAACTGAGCAGGCTCGCTTCAAGTTACAACGACTGTCCGAACTGACTAGCCAAATAAAAAGAACCACGCTTTCGCTACCAGCACTTAGCCAAGCGTTAACGACTTTAGAAGAGATAATCACCAGTCATCAATCAGACATTCAAAATACCAAGCTCAAACGCCAAGATAAACAAGAGCATCTGAATCTATTACAGAAAGTCGCTAAGCTTGAAGACTATATAACAGAACTGCAAGACGGATCGCCCTGCCCGCTTTGTGGTGCTCATGAACATCCTTATGGTAAACACCATCCGTTATTAGACAATCATATCGATGACAATGCCGACCAAAGCCAACTGTCTAAAACACAAAAGATTCAGCAGGAAATGGATACACTAGAAACTGTTATAGACAATCTTGAGCAGACGGTATCAAAACACCGTCTTGAACATGCTACAAAGAAAGAAACGCTTAATAATCAACAACAGCAATTAGTGCCGTTACAGCAAGAGACAGAGACCTTATCTACTGATATTCAGGTTTATCTGGCCTCATTATTCGATGATAAAAATAATTACTCTGAATCCATTGCAGCGACCATTCACCCACTGACTCAGGTTACGGATAACATCAATGATGAGATTGACGTAGATAGCTCTCTATCTCTATTGGATGCCGCCAAACACAATCTGATTGATTACAAGCAGTCTCTACAAACCATGATGGGCCAATACGATGTGCTGACACAACGTATGGCACATATTAGTACTACAATCGAAACCGATGAAAAGCGGCAACAAGTACTTATTCGCGACATCAGTAATTTAGCAACTGATATTAAGCTTAATACACAGAAAATTGAGAGTATTGAAGAAAGTATCGCTGCCAACTTCTCTGAATTAGCACCTATTATGACCACTGTTTCAGCTCTAGCGCATAAATACCCTATAGAGAACCATAAAGAGTATTTATCTGTAGCTGTTAATACAGCAGACATCAATGGTGCACTCAAGCAACTGAATGATAGTGTTACTGAGCAGACTGTAATAGACAACTCAGACTATGACCTTCATATTGAAAGATTGCGTCAACAGCGTGGTGCCCTAAGTCAGTTAAAGCAATATTGCCATAGCCAAAAAAACAAACAACAGCAGCTAACCAATACGATAAGCGGCTTAACAGCACAGATTGAAGCCAAGCAAGCACAGCTTACCAATGACGAAAAATCGCTCGAAGAACTAGAACGCTCAGTTACTAATAAAATCCATACTATCGAGCAATTAAAGCAAGACAGAAAAGAGATTTTCGCAGATAAAGAGGTAGATGCTGAGGAGACTCAATTACGAGGTTTGGTGGATAAGGCTCAAACTAGTAAGATCATGGCACAAAGGCAACTAGATACCATTCAGCAGGTATTAGAGCAATTAAAGGTTAGACAGCAGCAGCTAGCAACAGAGCTACAATCTGCAACTGGTACGCTTAATACACAACAAAGTGAGTTTACTGATTTACTATCAGAATCACAGTTCGCCGACGAAACTGCTTTTGTCAGTGCACGCCTGCCTAAGCAAGAGCGTGAAGCACTACACATACATAAATCAGCTATAGATAATGCCTTGCAACAGGTGAAGTCACAGCTAGATAGTACTCAGCAATTATTAGCGCAAAAACTTGCTGCGCCTATGACAGATAAGGATAGAGAAACGCTTGCTGGCGAGTATCATCAAATACAGACAGATATTGATCAACTAAGTCAGCAGATAGGTGCAATTGATCAAAAGCTGAAAGACAACGACAATCAAAAAGGCGAACAAGTAGCGCAACTCGTGGCTATCGACGAGCAAAAGCAAAAGCTACAAGTTTGGCAGCAGCTACATACGCTAATTGGGTCAGCTGATGGTAAAAAATATCGTACCTTTGCCCAAGGATTAACGTTTGAAGTTATGATTAGTCATGCTAATACGCAACTGCAAAAGATGAGTGATCGTTACCTACTCATCCATGACGATCACAATCCGCTTGAGCTCAATGTGATTGATAACTATCAGGGTGGCGATGTTCGTAGTACTAAAAACCTTTCTGGTGGCGAAGGCTTTATCATTAGTTTGGCACTTGCGTTAGGGTTATCACAAATGGCCAGTCACAATATTCGTGTGGATTCTTTATTTTTGGACGAAGGCTTCGGCACACTGGATGAAGAGTCACTTGATATCGCTCTTGATACGTTGACAAGCTTGCAACAGGAAGGCAAATTGATTGGTATTATCTCTCACGTGCAGGCACTAAAAGACCGTATCTTGACCCAAATTAAGGTCGAAAAACTCTCTGGCGGCTTCAGCCAAATTAGCGGTCAAGGGTGTCGTAAAGTTGTTAGTGAAAAAGCCTCTTAAATCTGATTTTTCATAATAGAGTTTCTGTAATCAAGAGCTAAATACTCTGATTCTTGTTTGATTAGATAATAAAAAACCACCGTTAATGAATAACGGTGGTTTTTTTGAAACAGTATTTTATTTGGTTAGTGACTTATTCAATCACTCATTAGGTATTTACTTAGTAACTAAACCACTCAATTCACTCATCAACACGGATAGTGTCGACAGGCTGATTTGACTGTCTGCATCATTAGCATGAAGCTGATCTAACTTGCTCATCTCTGATGTGACAGACTCTAGATGGTCTAAATGACGTGAGCGCCACTCGCCAAACGCTTGTTTCGCATCCGGTTTAGATAATATGGCATCCATTAACAGACGCAAGCTACGTGACAGCTCATTCATCAATGCATGGCGTGCGCGACGATCCCAGTAATCTTGCTGTGGTAAGGTGGCGATATTGTCCATCATCCAGTCTAACTGCAAGACATGGTAGGCTTCAAAGTATAGTGTTGCAATCTCATCAACAGGACGCTCATACAGCTCTGCTAACAGCGCGGCATCGAGGGCATCCACATGATAAGGTAACATAGCAAACAACGCAGCATCGCTATTAGACAGGTCTTCCTGCATTAAGCTAGTCGTATCTTCTTGCAAGTACGCTGCAAATTGCTGCTCAATGAAACCACCTGGTTTTGTTAGCTTTTCAACGCTATCGCTAAAGCGGCTAATCATATCAGCGACTTGCAAGTCTTGACCAAAGGCATTGATAAACCAAACGACACCGCTCTCAAGTGCATCACGCAGACGTAGCTCGAGATTTAACAGTAACGTAGCATCGACTTGATTGTCCAACGACTCAAGCGTTTTCCAAGCTTTTGACACATCAAAGACATCACGGCTAATCGCATAGCCACGCACGATGGTGGCTAGTGATTGATCAGTCTCTTCGAACAGACGGAACAGTGCTTCGATACCCAAACGGTTGACCACGCTATTGGTCAGATAAGTACTGATAATCTCACGATGTAAGCGATGCTCTGTCATTTCATTAAAGAAGCGTGACGCTAGCTCATCAGGGAAGTACTTACGTAGCTCGTTGATGAAGTATGGGTCATCTGGCAAATCAGAGGACAACAAGTTGTCATATACCCACATCTTACCGTAAGCCATCACGACGGCTAACTCAGGATTGGTCAGGCCAGCATTCGCTTTTTGGCGTTTGGTAATCTCTTCATCTGATGGTAGATATTCGATTGCACGGTCGAGACGTCCCTCGCCTTCTAGCATTTGAATAAAGCGCTGATGATCGCTTAGATTAGCTGATGCACGAATGTGACTCAGTTCAATTGCTTGAGGCTGGAGGTAGTTTTGGCGCAGTACCAACTCTGCCACGTTATCGGTCATGCTCTCTAGCAGCTCATTACGCTGTTTTAAGGTCATATCGCCTTGCTCAACCACTTTGCCCAATAAGATTTTGATATTGACTTCGTGATCTGAACAATTGACGCCGCCTGAGTTATCGATAGCATCAGTATAGACTCGACCACCCGTTTGTGCGTATTCAATACGGCCTTGCTGCGTGAATCCTAAGTTACCGCCTTCACCAATCACCGCACAACGAAGCTCGTTGCCGTCGATACGCAGTGAGTCATTCGCACGGTCACCGACATCCGCATGTGTCTCATTAGCGCTTTTGACATAAGTACCAATACCGCCGTTCCAGAGGAGATCAACAGGCGATTTCAATAACGCACTAATTAAATCATTAGGTGCGAGACTGTCTTCATTGATATCGAAGACTGCTTTCATCTCTGCACTGATAGCGATTTTTTTGTCTTGGCGTGAGAATATACCACCACCTTGACTTATTAATGAGGTTTCATAATCTGCCCATGATGATCGTGGTAATTCAAACAAACGTGCGCGCTCGGCATAAGAGGCAGCAGTGTCTGGATTAGGATCAATGAAGATATGCAGATGATTAAAGGCAGCGACCAGCTTGGTATGGGTTGAGAGCAGCATACCGTTACCGAATACATCACCACTCATATCACCAATACCGACGACAGTGAAGTCATCACGGTTTTGGATGTCCATACCGCGCATACGGAAGTGACGTTTGACCGACTCCCAACCACCACGGGCAGTGATACCCATGGCTTTATGGTCATAACCTACTGAGCCACCTGAAGCAAAGGCATCATCGAGCCAAAAGTTGTACTCTGCTGCTAAGGCATTGGCAATATCAGAGAAAGTCGCTGTACCTTTATCCGCAGCAACAACCAAGTATGGATCATCTTCATCATGTCTGACCGTATTGGCTGGCGGGACAATCACGCCGTCTACGATGTTGTCTGTGACATCGAGCATACCGCGCAAGAACGTCTGATAACAAGCGATACCTTCCGCTTGGAACGCTTCACGACCATCCGCCATGGTTTTGGTTTTGACGATGAATCCGCCTTTTGAACCAACAGGCACAATCACTGCGTTTTTTACCATCTGTGCTTTGACTAGGCCCAGTACTTCGGTACGGAAATCTTCCATACGATCTGACCATCGCAAACCACCACGGGCAACCTTGCCACCACGTAAATGCACGGCCTCAACACGTGGTGAGTACACAAATATCTCAAACATCGGTTTAGGTTTAGGCAAGTTAGGAATGTCTGCTGCCAAAAACTTAAACGACAAACGATCTTTACGCTGACCATCGGTATCGATCTGGTAGAAGTTGGTACGTACCATCGCGTTAATTAAATCCAAGTACCAACGCAGGATACGGTCTTCATCTAGACTATCGACATCTGCTAGCGCAGCAACGATACGTTCTTGAATTTTTGCAGTTTTTTCTGTGCGTTCAGTTTCACTATACTGAGGATTCATGCGAGCATCGAACAGATTGCCGAGTGCCACACTGATATCACTGTTTTTTACCACAGTCTGCTGGATGTAGTTACTAGAGAACGGTGCTCGAGCTTGCATCATATAGCGTGACAGTGCTCGTAATAACACCACATCATAAGTATCTAGATTGGTCGTCAGTACCAGCTCGTTAAACGAGTCACTTTCAACTTTTCCGGCCCAAATCTGCTTGAGACTGTCTTCGAACTGACCGCGCACCACTTGCATGTTGACGGTATCGACATGTTCTAAGGTTAGCTCATACTCTTGCATCCAGATAGGCTGCTCTGGCAGATCAAACTCATAGGTTTGTGCTGAGATAACTGACACACCAAAGTTTTCTAGCATTGGCAGGACTTTTGACAAGATAACAGGCTGCTCACGACCATAGAGTTTTAGATGCAACTGATTGCTTGCATCGCCCGTTGATTGGTATAAATGCCAAATCATTGGTTGCTCTGCGGTCAATCCAGCCAAGCGTTTGGTATCTTCAACCGCTGTACGTGCATCGAAACGCTCTTGATACGCAGCAGGGATATAGTTCAAAAAGCGACGGTTCAGGGCATTGGCTTGCTGCTCACCAACATTATCAAGCAATACTTTCTGATAGTCATCACTCCATGACTCCATCAATGCTGACAACTTGGCTTCTAGCGCTGTCGTATTGACGTCGTTTACTTGACCAGGCACTGTGCGTACATGGACATGCACACGAGCATGTGCAGATTCATTGAACTCAGTGGTAAATCCTGATGAGGTTCCACCATAGGCATCTTTTAGCACATTTTGTACTTTGATACGCAGCTCGGTGTTGAACTTATCACGTGGGATATAGACTAAGCACGAGACAAAACGCTGATAATGATCAATACGGCTGAATAGACGTAGGCTCTTTTTGTCTTGTAATTGACTGATACCAGATACGATTGGATACAGCTCTTCGACGCTGGCTTGAAACAAGTCATCACGTGGCAACGTGTTAATCACATGCATCATTTTATGATGGGCATGACCGTCACGTGGCAACTCTGCCATGGCCATAATCTTATTGGCTTTTTCACGTAATAGCGGTATTTGCTGTACAGTCAGCTGGTACGCTTGTGAGGTCAATAAACCGATGAATCGATATTCACCAACCAGCTTACCGTTGTCATCAAACTTATGAATACCCAAAAAGTCCATATATACTGGGCGATGTACAGGAGATACGCGGCTTGATTTTGATAGCATCAATACGCGTGGCTCAGTCAATAATTGCTTCAATACTTTAGGCAATTGACTAAAGCTTTCTGACAATTTGTCTTCTTCAGCACCGCGCAGTAAACCAAGACCACTATTGCCAATGGCAAATAAATCCAAGTCCACAGAATCGGTATCAACTTCAACAGATTGTCCACCCTCTAGGCGGTATTCGCGATAACCCAAGAATATAAAATGATCGTCTAATACCCAATCTAAAAACGCTTGAATCTCTTGCTGTGAATAAAACACTTCTGGCAATGGTTTTGTAGACAGCTCTGCTTTAATATCGGTCAGCTTCGAGCGCATTTGTGTCCAGTCGCCAACGACTGTATCTAGCGTATCGATTTTAGCCAACAGCATTTGTTGTAGCGCGTCCAAATCTTCGTCATCTTGATAAGCAATCTCGCAATGAATCAAAGACAGATGTGAAATGGCACTTTCATGTGCGCCTTCAATATGCGTAATATCGCCATCATCATTACGATCAACGCTAATAATGATATTGTAAGTACGATGTACATCGATACCTGCCGCTTCAAGACTCATCAGAATCGTATCGACTAAGAAAGATCGGTCATACGCCACAATTTGGATGACTGTGTGCGAACTGTGAAAATGCTGCTCTTCCGCTTTAGGATTGAGCACAGTTAGTTGTGGACTACTGCGATCATAGGCCTTGAGCAAAGTGAAATGATGTAGTGCCATGCCCGCCAAATCAGCATTGCTGATGACTTTTGCCGTTTCTTGATGGAGCGGCTGGTAATAGCTATGAATAAAATGGTCAAACAATGACTTATCTTTTTGTACATAACTGGTCGCAATATCGCTTATCTGACTAATCCGCTCTGTTGCGATACTAAGAGAGTTTGGCATGTTCTTTATCCTTTTTTATAGATCTGGTCTATCTATTATTTATTTGAGTTTATTAATGAGTAACATCACTGGCAGCGCATGAATATATTGAATACTATTGATGCCGCGAGGCAGTATAGCCATTTGTACAAATTATTCTAATTTTTTCTTACTTTTTTAAGTTTTTCTCCTATATTTACTACTATATTTTGCTGACATGCAGCAATCAGGATATAACGCCATTAATCTAGTGAAGTGTAACGCAACTAGGGCGCTAGCTGAAGCGTGCAACATCATTTCATGAATCAGCAACATGTCGATAACATTTGCTAATGAGATAAAATGCACTTTTGCTAGTCTTTGTTATTGATTGGCTGCTGGCATGTGATACTCATGGTAATCAGTACGACTTTTTTGTTAGAATATGCCGGTATATTTGAGAGTGTGTGACTAACTCATTATTAATTTTAATGCTAAGGGCGAGACGTATGATGAATATTTTGGTAATCGGTTCAGGTGGTCGCGAACACGCGCTGGCATGGCAGTGTGCAAAAGACGATAAGGTCAATAATATCTACGTCGCTCCTGGTAATGCTGGTACTGCACTTGAACCTAAATGCCAAAACGTAGTCTTAGAATCTACCGATGATGACGCTAGCGAACATAGCGCAGTGATAGCGTTTTGCCAAAATAACGATATCGACATGGTCATCGTTGGACCAGAAGCGCCTTTGGTCACTGGTATCGTTGATGCATGCCGTGATGCTGGTATCAAAGCATGGGGTCCAACAGCATACTGTGCACAATTAGAAGGCTCAAAGACCTTTGCTAAAGAATTTATGGCGCAAAACAATATCCCAACCGCTGCTTATCAAGGATTCACAGATGCAACAGCAGCCAAAGCCTATATCGATGAGCAAGGTGCACCAATCGTAATCAAGGCTGATGGTTTAGCCGCTGGTAAAGGTGTCATCGTTGCTGAAACGATCGAACAAGCACATGATGCAATCGACGACATGCTAGCAGACAACAAGTTTGGTGATGCGGGTAGCCGTGTGGTTATCGAGCAATTTTTGCAAGGCGAAGAAGCCAGCTTTATTTGCATGGTTGATGGCGACAACATCTTACCGATGGCAACCAGTCAAGATCATAAGCGTGCTTTTGAAGGTGATACAGGGCCAAACACGGGTGGTATGGGCGCATACTCTCCTGCACCAGTCGTCACTCAGGATGTACATGACAAGGTAATGAGTCAAGTCATTCAGCCAGTAGTCGATGCCATGAAAGATGCTGGCCATCCTTATACTGGATTTTTATATGCTGGCCTTATGATTGATGAAGCAGGTGACCCTTATGTCATCGAGTTCAACTGTCGCTTTGGCGATCCAGAGACACAGCCTATCTTGATGCGTTTGCAGTCTTCAATGGTGGATTTGGTGGCTCAAGGGCTTGCAGGTCAATTGCCTAATGATGCCAAGTGGGATGCCCGCCCTGCTCTCGGTATCGTTGTTGCGTCTAAAGGCTATCCAGAAACCTCTTCAAAAGGCGACGTTATCGCTGGCTTGCCAAAGTTAGATAGCAGTAATGACAATGCCGTTAAAGTATTCCATGCGGGTACGGCATTTTTTAACCCTGATGAAGCCAGCACTGAGAATGAAGTGATAACCAATGGTGGCCGTGTACTATGCGTGACTGCACTGGCAGATAATATCGCTGATGCTCAACAAGCTGCATTAGCCGTGACAGGTGCGATTAGTTTTGATGGTGCCCAGTATCGCCGCGATATTGGTCATCATGCCATTGCTCGTGAAAACGCCTAGTAAAGTAAATACCGTTAAATTAGTTAGTCATCTAATTTGGTAAAATTCTACTATTCTATTATTCGACCTAGCAACACGCTAGGTCTTATTTTTTGATACAGCTGCATTTTCTGAATAGCAGCATCTATTGGCATATTTCTACAAAATGATACCCAATAATTTAGCAAAATTAAATGTTAACATAAGTATCAAAGAGGCTATTCAGCCTTAGTATTATCAATAGACTCATCAACCAAATATGCTTTATATGATACAATTTTACCCCTATGCATCGTATCTCCCTTGTATTGTAGGTTCCTAACCCACAAATCAATACCAACCGGATGAATGATTATATTTATGGCAAATGATACGTCTAAACCTTCTAGCAATAAGCAATCAATCGACAACTTAAAAACCTCAGGGTTTGAGCGTCGAATGTCGATTGCCAAAACTTCCTTAAACATTGGTCGTCGTTGGGCAGGTAATAGCGTGTCTGGCATGTTTTTGAATAAAGAGACACGTACAGCGCGTAACCAAGCTTTTATGGAAGAACAAGCGAATTACCTTGCATCAGAGCTCGGTAAGCTAAAAGGTTCTGTCGTAAAGATTGGCCAAATGCTGGCGATTTATGGTGAGCACATTTTGCCACCTGAAATCACACGTGCGCTCCAAACCCTAAACGATGATACGGCCACGTTGTCATGGCCAACGATAGAGCTTACATTACGTCAGTTATTGGGTAAAAAGTTAGATGAACTAGAAGTTGACACTGACCCTATTGGCACCGCCTCACTTGCCCAAGTACATCGCGCAACAGTCATCGAAACTGGCGAGCAAGTAGTACTGAAGATCCAATATCCAGGTGTGGCTGATGCTATCAACTCTGACCTTTCTCTATTTAAGCAGTTATTAAAAGTTAGCAACATCGTTCCCCAAACTCGCTCGCTTGATGCTTGGTTCGAAGAGATACGTGACCTACTCCATCATGAAGTCGATTACGAGGCAGAAGCAGCAACCACAGAACGTTTTTATGAGCGCCTTAGCAGCGATCCACGTTATGTCGTTCCTAAGATTAACCGCAGTTATTCAAAGAAGCGTCTACTGTGCATGTCTTACGAGCCAGGCATCACGGTTGTCTCTGATGCCCTACAATTACTACCTCATGAACGCCGCAATGCCATTGGTCAAGCTGCTATCGAAATCATGATGCAAGAGATTTTTGTTTGGGGTGAAATGCAGACAGATCCAAACTTTGGTAACTATCTAGTTCGAGTTAGTGATGATGAAAACGATATAGATAAATTAGTATTATTGGATTTTGGTGCGATTCGCCAGTTTGATAATAATTTGTTAACCATTGCCCATGGCTTATTAAAAGCTGGCTATCGTCATAATCATCAAGCGATGAATTTAGCAATGACTGGTTATGATTTCTTTGATAGTATGAGTGGCAAAGTACGTTCTGATATAGCCTCGCTGTTTCTGTTGGCAACAGAGCCGTTCAGTGATCCGGCTATGAATCCTGATATTCCGTCTGACTGTCTGGATGAGAGCAACCGTTATATTTGGGCCAATAGTAAGCTGCACTCTCGCCTTTCTACAGAAGCCACACGAGCAATGCAATCTTTCGAATTTAACCTGCCACCGAAAGAATTTATGTTTATTAGTCGTAAATTCATCGGAGCTTACACTTTCTTGACGGTTTTGGATGCTTATACTGATTCTAATAAGCTCGTTAAACCCTATTTATAGTATCGAATAACGACCTACTTTTTGGCCGTCCTTTAGTGACGGCTTTATTTTTGAGCATTTTTATTTGCTTAGGCTATTTTATATTTATTAGTTCTGACTATTCCGATCTTTCTTCAATTTCGCATCATTTTTACTTAGGCTATTCATCTTGGCTTATATTACCAACTTGCCATTCATCAAACCTTGTCTTATATCCTTCTGGCTTACACAGGCTCAGCTCCCAACATGTTTCTCCGCGCGCTAGATACTTCACTTCAAAATGTGTACGCTGGCTATCCGTCGCTACTGTATATCGAGTGTTTGGTAAGCACCATACCTTGGTTGCCTGCTTCTCTGCATTATCCATATATGCTTCTATATTGGTTACGAGAACTACCTCGCCACCTATCTGCAAACGTGACAATAGAAACTCAAAAAATGGCATATTTAACCACTGTTGATTAGGATTATGCTGTTCAGGATTGGGATAAAGAATAAAGATTTTTGCCAAACTGCTTGGCTTGATGGCATGCACTGTCCATGCAATGGCGTCAGCATGGATCGCATCTAGGTTCGGTGAAGATTGTATTGCTGCCAGTTTGGCAAACGCTTCGAATTTGTTGCGTGTACGCTCAATTGCTATCAAATGCTTATCAGAATTCTGTAATGCAAAACCAAGCGCATGCTTGCCCTTCCCGGCACCAATCTCTAATAACAAAGGCAGATTGTTTTCGTTTTCACCAATGATACTTGGCAAGATAAAGTCACGCGGTGCTGAGAGTCTCTGTGGTTGAAATGCACGCTCTTGTTGATGCGTAAGCTCGATATTGTCAGTCATTTACTATCCTTAAAGTATTTGTCTTTTGCCATTATTCGGCTGCATGCTATTATATAGTCAATCCACTGCAATAGTAATATGACGACAGCTAGCAATGCTAAAACCGTCTATTAATCATCACGTAGGCGAACCTACTGACTGTCATTCACTATTAATAATTCAAATAAATCGAGGATGCTTTCACTCTTATTATGACTGACCCTACCCCCAACACACCACCCAAGACCTATCCGTGCCCACGCTGCGGCACCCAAACAGCATGGCAGGATAATAAATATAAGCCGTTTTGCAGTAGTCAATGCAAACTTATTGACTTAGGTTCATGGGCAAATGAAGACTACACTTTGCCTGCGGAAACCACGCCTTTCTCCGACGAGCTATAACCAATTATTTTTCTTTTTACTCACTGATCATCTTAAGGATGTTTTATATGTCTGCTACTTACCTGATGCCTACCTATAACCGCCAGCCAATCAACTTTACGCGTGGTTCGGGCAGTTGGTTATATACCAAAGATGATACGCCTTATTTAGACGCGCTGACTGGCATTGCCGTCTGCGGATTGGGCCATTGCCATCCACAGGTGACCGATGCTATTCAACAACAAGCGGCGACTCTAGTACATACCAGTAATCTATTCGGTATTGACTGGCAAGAGCGTGCAGGAGAGATTCTGTGCACAGCAGCTCGAATGGATAGCGTGTTTTTTGCCAATAGTGGTGCTGAAGCAAACGAAGCCGCACTAAAAATGGCAAGACTATACGCACATAAGCAAGGCTTTAAACGTCCAAAAGTCATCGTGATGGAGCAATCATTTCACGGCCGTACATTGCTATCGTTGTCTGCCACTGCCAATCCAAAGGCGCGTGAAGGCTTTTATACATTGGATGATGACTTTATTCGTGTTCCATTTGGTGATATCTCAGCCATTAAGCAAGCGGCGCTCGATTATGATGACATTTGCGCTATCTTTGTAGAGCCCATTCAAGGTGAAGGTGGACTGAACATCGCTGCCAACGGGTTTACTTACCTTGAAGAGATACAAGCAGAGTGTGAAGCTAACAACTGGCTATTTATGTTAGATGAAGTGCAGACAGGTAACGGGCGTACTGGTAAGTATTTCGCTTATCAACACAGCAATGCTCGCCCTGATGTATTGACAACGGCTAAGGGCTTGGGCAATGGTTTTCCAGTAGGAGCCTGTATGGTACGTGGACGTGCTAATGGTTTATTCGGTGCGGGTAGCCACGGCTCAACGTATGGTGGCACACCATTGGCAAGCCGCGTGGTGCATACTGTCTATGACGTACTCGGTAACAGTAACATAATGGAAAATGCGGTTACTGAAGGGCTATTCATTCGAGAGACACTAGTCGATGCACTAGGACAACACGGCGTGAGCAGTCGCGGCGCAGGGATGATGATTGGTATCGCCTTGCCTGAAGACATGGATTGTAGTCAGCTCGTAGATCGTGCACGTGATGAGCAAAACTTAATCATCAACGTCACTGGTGGCCATGTGATACGTTTGCTACCGCCACTGAATATGAGCCGGGATGAGAGCACTCAAGTAGCTGAACGCTTGGTGGACTTATTAAAACCGTCTTTTTAAAGTATGACTCATAACTATCAATATCATAGTCAACTCACAATAATCTGGATATGTGTAAGTCAGATTAGTGAAAGCCCTATAGATAATGGATTAAGGAATAGCGCGCTTAACACTCTATCTAGTTGATATAAAGCCGAATATCATAAAAAAAAGCCTATAGACATAAACTATCTATAGGCTTTTTGCTGACTGCTAATTACTTAACTTCTAGCATGTCATTAAATTAGCACTTACCACTCAAAACTTAATGAGCGTGAAAATACTTTTTCAGCACCTCTAAGCAACGAGTTATCTTAGCAGGTTGCTGTTCACCATTCAAAGTAACGGCATATAGCACAAAGCTTGGCAACTGATAACCAGTCAACACTTCAACCAGTTCACCACTCTCAAGCTCTTTCTTGATATCCATTTCCAACATTCTAACCAAACCATGACCTTCTTTGGCCAATGTAGTCGCCATAAAGACGTTATTGGTATAAATGCGTGAGTTCATTTTTGTGCGTGTTTTTTTGCCAGTCTCTGTTTGAACCATATCAATTTGATTGGCATCTTTCATAATTTCAATACAAATAAGCTGGTGATCGGCCAAATCTTTAGGCGTCTGAAGCTTAGTATGTTGACGTAGATATTGCGGTGAAGCAACGAGCATTTGTCGCACGTCTGTCAAAGGATGACTGCTCAAGCTAGAGTCATTGATTGATGGGCTCATACGTATAGCAATATCGATACGCGCATCAATCATATCGACATAATGATTGTCTGCCAAGTATGTGATACTCAAATCATCATGTGCTGCCATCCACGTAGACAATGCTGGCAAAATATGATTCACACCAAGCTCAGGCGTCGTCGCCACGCGTAAGCTACCTGCCAACTCATCACGCAATTGATTGACCTTAATTCGGCCTTGTTCAGCAGCACTCACCACATCTTTTGCGGCCTCGTAAAAACTCTCACCCGCTTCTGTTAAGCTCAGCTTACGAGTTGAGCGATGTAATAGCACGACACCCAAATCATTTTCTAATGATCTAATTTGCTGACTAACTGCACTGGTGGTAATACCTAGCTCACGAGCTGAGCCACTAAAAGAACCATGTCCGACCACACTGGCGAACACAGCCATACCGCGTAAATTATCCAACATACTTTCACCTAAGCTACATTTTAGTTTTTAATATAACTTAATCATTATAGAGAATTTTTAATTTCCTTATAGCAATTAAGCATACTTCTATTATTCGAATTGATTTATTTTATAAGCAATAAAAGTAAAAACATCAAGGTGATAGTACAATATCACCTTGATGTTTTATGTAGGAATTGCGTTTGACAACTATATCCAATTTTAAATAATTTTAACAATATTTTTTCTGACTGCTTAATACAAATGTACTTTACCCATCCTTCCTTCACCACGCTCAGTTAAGTATTGCATCACTGGAGTATTTAGCAATTTTGACTCTGCTACTGCCTTAGCTTGTACTAGGCGTTTTTGTTGACGACGTTCAGGCGTCTTATCTTCAGCATGCATGACACTGCCATCAATTTTTAAGTCAATCTCCGCTTGGATAAACTGCTGTTGCAATTTAGCTGCTAACTGCTGAAAGGTCGTTTGTAAATGTCGACTGTCCACACTGGTCACAAAGACTGCCTTACCATCACATAAACCTGTCATCATACCTTGACGAGCAAGCGCTAACTCATCTTGGGCCAAGACATCTGCCTCACGAGCCGTTTGCAACCAATAGTCCCATTTCTCTGGATTCCACTCACCCATTAGCTCTTGTGGTGGGCAACGTAGCAAAGTACGTGGGTCATCAACTTGCGAGGTTAACTGAGAATTATTTACGTCAGGCTCAACGACTGGTTCAGGCTCAACGACTGGTTCAGGCTCAACGACTGGTTCAGGCTCAACGACTGGTTCAGGCTCAACGACTGGTTCAGGCTCAACGACTGGTTCAGGCTCAACGACTGGTTCAGGCTCAACGACTGGTTCAGGCATGGCACTAGTCACTGACTGTGCTATATTTTCATCATAACTAGCGGTTTGCAGTTTATCATAACTTTGCGCTTGATAATCCACATCATATGACTGTAAAGGCGGTGCTGAAGCTTCATGGGTGACAGCACCTGTAGGTTGCGTAGAAGACACCTCACTGTCATAAGTGTTGCTCAATACTTCATCAACTGGCAACGGGCGAAAGGCCAGTAAACGCAAAATACACATCTCAAGCGCTTGCATAGGTGTGCTAGCAAGTTTCACACCTTCACGTGCTTGTACCACGATTTCATAGTAAAGTTGCAACACGTCTGGGCTGATATGCTGCGCCAGTACAGTGATATTCTGTGCCTGAGCTTCATTCACATTGAGCGCGACTTCAGGTAATAACTGTGTCAACGCCAATTGATGAAGTAGCTCAGCTAACCCATCAAACATACTGGTGGCATCAACCATCTGTGCACGCATTTGCTCGATATGAGCAGCAACAGCAGATTTATCATGGTTATAAATATCTGTAATCAAACTGACCAAATCAGCGGCATCAATCAGACCAAGCATCGCATTAACGGTAACGTCGTCGAGCGCCCCTTGACCAAAAGCGATCGCCTGATCGGTCAACGACAACGCATCACGTACTGAGCCTTTAGCCGCACTTGCCAACTGCCAAAGGGCGGGCTGCGTATAGGCTACTTGCTCTTGGGTAAGAACATTCGCCAAGTGTTCGCTCAGCAATGTCTGTGGTAGTGGGCGCAGCACAAACTGTAAACAGCGCGAGATAATAGTGATTGGCAGTTTTTGTGGGTCCGTCGTCGCTAGCAAAAACTTTACATGCTCAGGTGGCTCTTCTAGTGTTTTGAGCAGCGCATTAAAACTGTGCGTAGACAGCATATGCACTTCATCAATGAGATAAACCTTGTAACGACCTTGACTTGGCGCATAAGGAACATTGTCTAGTAGCTCGCGTGTGTCTTCAACCTTAGTACGAGACGCGGCATCAATTTCGATCAGATCAATAAACCGTCCTTGATCAATGGCCACGCAATTATCGCACACACCGCAAGGAGTACTAGTGATACCTATATCACAATTCAAACACTTGGACAAAATACGCGCAATCGTCGTCTTACCCACACCGCGCGTCCCAGTAAAGAGATACGCATGATGCAGGCGATTATAATCAATCGCATTAATCAGCGCTTGCGAGACGTGTGTTTGCCCAATTAACTCGTGAAAGTTTTTGGGACGATATTTGCGAGCTAAAACTTGATATTGCTGCGTCATAGTAAATGCCAATGTAAATAATACAAATATAGATAAAGTGTCAAACCAGTGAGCTATATTAGGTTTAGATTATAACTGCGCTTGAAGTTGTGCTAAACGTTCATATAAACGCTGAGTATTTGCATCAATCACTGAGCCCGTCTGATGAAAGACATCAAGATACACCTCAGTATTTACACTCTCCTGACAAGGTCTGAACTCCACGCCAATCAAAAACAAATCATCCATCACTGGATCTTGTATTTGGGCATTGAGATCTGACAATAAATCCTGATAAGAGAGGCGCACATTATCTGCACTCAACGGACTGCTATCATCTTGCGCATAAAACACCATAAGATAATGGCGTCCAAATACATGATAAGAATGCTCATGTCTAACATAGCCATTCCAGCGAGAGTCTTGATCAATGGTTCTATATGCTAAGATTTTTTCTACTAAACAAGCATAGGTGTACATCGACTCATCTGCCAAAATATCAACCTGCTCCTTTGCCAATGGCTGACCTGTTTCATGATAGCGCTCAATCAAACTGTTGAATAGTTTGTACCACATCCGAGTGTTTTTCTGAACCTCAGCCATCAAGGCATTGGCAAACACTTCTTGATTAGGTTCTGTGGCCTTAAGCAAACGTACTTCTATTTGATCGATTAGTTCACCCTCAAGCAACTGCTCTTGAACCCTGATCGCTCTTTTATGAAAGTCAGGAGACTGTAAAAACTGTGTTAGCAGTGTCGATTCGTTTTGAAACGACTCAAAACCTGTTAACTGACCACGATGAAAGTCTAGGAAAGCCGTCAAATCACTTGGGGTGATTAACTGATTGAGGATATCAGAGAAGTTTTGATGACTAAATACTTGTAATACACTTTGCTCATCGTCCAAGTCTAAAACACAGTCTTCAGCAAAAAACTGACTGCCATATTCGTAACCAACCGTATAAGAGGATGATCCCGATTTATCGTCTTGATGATTGATAGAGAGTGAGGTTAAGCCAACAAAATAAACGGCTTTGCCATCTTTCGAGATACTGCCATCAGCCATCAACTTATCGTTTTTTTGATAAAGCTGAGTGTGACGTTTGATTAATTGATTAACAACTTCTTTCCTCCACTCACGAACTTGGGCGCTATCTACTTCTTGCTTATTCGCTTGCATCACAACATTATTAACAATCAGATAAATAGTCGCGCCAGAAAACTCAAAAACAAAATCGTAACCCTGAAAATTATCAGAATCAGCGATTTTATCATCAGGTAATTCGTACAAAGATAGGAAACATTGCTGAATCATTTTTTGCCAAAGCGAAGGTAATGCTTGCTGAATATCCATAACGTCCCTATAAATGAAATGTCATAAAAAAGCTTATACCCATTCTATGTAAATGAGCAAAAGCTTTTTTATGTTCAATTGAGTATCAGTATGGATTTATAGCAAGCAAATCCACTTTAACCTTCGTGCTTGCGGCGCATGTGTGGGAACAAAATCACATCACGGATACTGGCAGAGTCAGTCAATAGCATTACTAAACGGTCAATACCAATACCTTCGCCCGCTGTTGGTGGCAAGCCGTAAGATAAGGCTTCAATGTATTCTTCATCAAAGTGCATAGCTTCATCATCGCCCGCGTCTTTTTCAGCAACCTGACCACGGAAGCGCTCAGCTTGATCAGCAGGGTCATTAAGCTCACTAAAGCCGTTGGCCAGTTCACGACCACCGACAAACAATTCAAAACGATCAGTAATCTCAGGATTATCATCACTACGGCGCGCTAGTGGTGAGGTCTCAGCTGGATACTCAGTGATAAACGTTGGTTGGCGTAATTGATGCTCAGCAGTTTCTTCAAAGATAATCGTTTGCAATTTACCCACACCAAAACCGTCTTTTACTTGCTGTTTAAGTACAGTCGAAGCATATTCTGCTAGATACTCGCGATCGTTGATGCGCGCCATATCGAGGTTTTCTGCATATTTTGCAATTGCATTAGACATAGACAGACGTTCAAACGGTGCTTTTAGGCTAATAGCTTCTTCTTGATAGGTGATTTCAGTGGTATCTAATATATCCAATGCCAATTCGTTAAATAAACGCTCAGTCAAATCCATCAAATCATGATAATCAGCATAAGCCTGATAAAACTCAATCATGGTGAATTCAGGATTGTGGCGAGTAGAGACACCTTCGTTACGGAAGCTACGGTTAATCTCAAATACTCTCTCAAAACCACCAACAACCAGACGCTTTAAGTAAAGCTCAGGCGCAATACGCAGATACAGTGGCATATCTAACGCATTATGATGAGTCTCAAATGGACGCGCAACAGCACCGCCCGGAATAGGATGCATCATTGGCGTTTCAACTTCCATGAAGCGCTCATTCAACATAAACTTGCGGATACCGCTAACGACCTGACTACGAATCATGAACGTATCACGAGTCGTCTCATTGGTCATCAAATCAAGGTGGCGATTACGATAGCGGGCTTCTACGTCAGCTAAACCATGAAACTTGTTTGGCATTGGACGCAATGCTTTAGTAAGAAGGTTGAACTCCTCAATATGTACGTATAAATCACCCTTACCTGAGCGACCGATGTAGCCAGAGATACCAACGATGTCACCCAAATCTAATGATTTGATAGAAGCAAGTGTTTCTGGTTCTAACTCTTTACGTGCAACATACAGCTGGATGCGACCCGTCATGTCTTGAATGACAATAAATGAGCCACGATTGAGCATCACACGCCCTGCAACATTAACCTGAGTCTTGTCGCCATTCGCGGCTTTTTCTTCAATCTCTTGCTTAGAGATGCCATCAAAATCAGCTTGTAAGTCTTTAGCATAATCAGTGCGCTTAAACTGATTGGGATAAGGCTGTTTACCAGAAGCCGTAATATCATCTAATTTGGCCTGTAATTGAGCAATCAGCTCATTGGCTTCTTCTAGTGTTGGGGCTTGTTCTTCTTGGGCTTGATTATTCTGGTTTTGCTTTGACATAACACTCTCAAATTTTGATAAGTTAAATTGTAGATTTGAAAAATTATATGGTTAATCTATACACCACAACCCTCTTGCTACACTGCTTTGAATAGTCTGACGATAACCACAAGGTTTATCGTCAGCAGCATAGGTTTCAATTAAGTTTTGACTACTGACTTTATGGTTATCGCTTTACTTACTACTAAAGTCCTATTGATCACCGCCGCCGATACTCGCCATTAGATCTGCTTGATGCTCACGTAACAATGCATCAAGAATCTCATCCAAGTCGCCTTCCATAATAGAGTCGAGCTTGTACAAAGTAAGGTTGATACGGTGATCAGTCATGCGACCTTGTGGAAAATTATAGGTACGGATACGCTCTGAGCGATCACCACTACCAACCAAGTCACGACGTATGGAGTCAGCCACATCAACCTGCGCTTGCACTTTGGCTTGTTGGATTTTTGAGACCAGCATCTTCATAGCATGCGCACGGTTTTTGTGCTGGCTACGCTCTTGCTGACACTCTACCACGGTACCCGTTGGAATGTGGGTTAAACGTACAGCTGAGTCAGTCGTGTTAACGTGCTGACCACCAGCACCACTTGAGCGGAAAGTATCCATTTTTATGTCAGCAGGATTGATATCGACGGTATCATCAATCTCAACTTCTGGCATGACCGCAACCGTACAAGCTGACGTGTGAACACGACCTTGGCTCTCGGTTTCAGGGACACGCTGTACGCGGTGAGCGCCTGATTCAAACTTTAGGCGACCATATACACTATTGCCGGATACACGCGTGATGATTTCTTTATAACCGCCATGCTCACCCTCATTGGCTGACAGCACTTCCACCGTCCAACCTTGAGTTTGAGCGTACTTTTGATACATACGAAACAAATCACCAGAGAAAATCGCTGCTTCATCACCGCCTGTACCAGCTCGAATCTCCAAAAATGCTGGTACTTTGTCATTAGGGTCTTTTGGTAGCATCATGACATTGAGTGCTTCTTCCATCTCTACGATGGTATCACGCGCGCTATCAATCTCTTCTTGCATCATCTCTTTCATGTCAGGATCTGAAGCATCGGCCAGCATAGCTTCTGCATCGGCCTGATCCGTTTCTGCACCTACATAGTTCTGCCATAAAGTAGTGATATCCATCAAGTCGCTGTGCTCGACAGACAATTCACGGAATTTATTATTATCGCTGATGACACTAGGGTCTGATAATAAGGCGGTGACCTCTTCATAACGGTCTACCATCTGGTCTAAACGCAGGCGTAAGGATTCTTTCATAAAAGGACTTTTAATTGGATAAGAGGAATAAGAGAGTAATTATAGCAAATTTTTCACTGTAAATTAAAACCTCTGAGTAATCTTGTCGTTATTCTAAGCAATCTAGCCATTATTTTGCTAAACATCTTCACTTATTCCGTAATACCATCACTTTGTACCGTTATTCAAGTTTTGTAAGACGTATATCAAAAAATTTGGACAAAAAAATAGCCAAGATTGCTCTTAGCTATTTTTATCGTCACAACAGATATCTAATGACAGTATTAAACCTTACGAACTAATACCGAACCAATCGAGTAACCAGCACCGAATGAGCAAATAACACCCAGATCACCTGACGCTAGTTTATCTTTGTATCGATGGAATACAATCATTGGACTGGCTGAACTGGTATTGGCAAACTCAGCGATGACGCTTGGCACGATGGCTTTATCTGCTTCTTTACCGACGACCGTACGTAAAATCAAGTCCAGCATATTAGCATTGGCTTGGTGCAGCCACATCATCTTCACATCACTGGCTTGCAATTCATTCTCAGTCAAATGCTCAGTGATAATCTCTGATACTTTTGGACAGACTTCACGGAATACTTTACGACCGTTTTGCAAAAATAGCTTGTCAGTTACTGGTGCTTTGATATCTGGGTACATTTCAGTTTGTGCGGCTAAATACTCTGAGCGATCCATAAAGCCGTATTCGTTTTTGATGTTGGTCGAAAACTGTGTAAATAGCTTAGAGTTCAGAATCTCGTAGCCTTTTGGCGTGTCAAGATCTTCAACGATAGACGCGGTCGCTACATCACCAAAGATGAAATGGCTGTCACGGTTACGCCAGTTAAGATGCGCTGAGGTAATCTCAACGTTGACCACAGCAATACGCTTGGCCAGACCAGAAACGATAGAACCATGCGCTTGTGATAGACCAAACGTCGCTGCACTACATGCGACATTCATATCATAAGCAAAACCGCCAATCATACCAATCTCGTTTTGAATCTCGATGGCGACTGCTGGGTAAGTACGCTGAAAGTTCGAGCACGCAAGGATAATACCATCCAAGTCATTGGCTTCTAATCCAGCATCCGCTAATGCATCTCTTAACGCAGCGGCGCCCATTTCTGCCATAACAGACAGCTCTTCACCCAAATTGCGATAGGCAATCACTGGTGCCATGATTTCAGGGTTTAGAATACCGTCTTTTTCCATCACATAACGTGATTTGATGCCAGACACTTTTTCGATAAATGCGGCTGATGAAGGCTCAAGCGCCTTAACCGTCTCTGCAGCTATCTCTTCAGCATGCTCTGCATTATAATTTTCAACATACTGGTTAAATGATTCTACTAACTCTTCGTTGCTGATGCTATAAGGTGGGATGTATAGGCCTGTGCCTGTGATACAAGTCGTCATGATAAGCTTCCTTGTCTACTACTATAGTGCTTAAAATAAGCATAAAGGTTGAAAAATAATAGTCATTTACTTTCGGTGAATGACTGTAAACTTAAAATCAGTGGCTTTATTATGCCTGATTATTATAATTTTTCTAATACTTTGTTACAAATAACCTGTTTGTTGCGAAAAACAAGCAAAGATTGCCAGAATTTTGCAGCAGCTACGCTATAATTGGCGCTATTTATTATGTTGAACTCACTAAAAGTACATATAAACGCTAATATTTGGAAATGCTAATGGCAGAACTTCTCAACTGGTTATTTGGGCAATACGCTGACTACACCACTTTATTCATTGTTCTCGAATTGATTGCTGTCGTTTTTGGCGTAGCAAGTGTCCTTCTGGCCAGCAAAACCAATGTGCTGGTATTTCCTATTGGACTGGTAAGTACCGCTATATTTGTTTACTTATTGTGGAAATGGCAGCTATTCGGCGATATGTTCATCAATGCCTATTACAGTATTATGAGCATCTATGGATGGATTAACTGGTCAAAAAACAAAGACAACAAGAAACAGCAAGAACAATTGACTCCCACCACTAGCCAGCAGCAAAATAGGCCGTTAAAAGACAGTGATGTTCAGAGTAGCATTCAAGTTGAACGCTTGAACACGAAAGATGTACCTATATTAATCACGCTAGCCACAGCAACTGTTGTCTTTGTCGCTACCGTTTATTACTTCCGCCCAGTGATTAATAATGGCTTTAGCTTCGACGGTGCCGTCCTCGGTCTGCATTTATTTACTTGGGTCGACTATACTGACATGCTCACCACTGCGCTGTTTTTGATGGCGATGTGGCTCATGGCAAGACGTAAAATTGAGCACTGGTTACTATGGATCGTCGCCGATGCTATCTCTGTGCCTTTATACTTCTATAAAGGTTTTACCTTTACCGCACTACAGTATGTGGTTTTCACCCTCATCGCAATCTGGGCTTATTATGAATGGCAACGACGCTATCGTACACAACATCGCAGACAACCTCAGACAGCGTACGCCTAAATCGGTCACTAAAATTGCGGTGTTAGGTGCAGAAAGTACGGGAAAAACTACCTTATGTCGTGATTTGGCAGCGCATTTTAATAGCCCTTGGGTACCGGAGTATATGCGCACCTACCTACAAGCCAAATGGGACAGTGAGCAACTGACTTGTACGTGGGATGACTTGCTCCCTATCTCACAGGGTCAGATAGCATTAGAAAATAAACTTGCTAAACAAGCAGCTGAAATAGCAGCTGAAACATCACAAGGCAACCATTATCTATTTTGTGATACCAGTCTGTTTGAATTAATGGCGTATTCCAACTGGTATTATGACGACTGCCCTACTGCTCTTACTCAGGCCGCATTGACGCATCATTATGACTTAATCCTATTAACCGAAGTGGATATCCCGTGGGTCGCTGACGATTTACGAGATAGCCCACACCAGCGTGATGAGATCAGTGCATATTTTGCAAGCCAACTGACCCATCATCAAAAGCGGTTTTATCGTATCGGTGGTAATAGAGAGCAACGAGTGCAACAAGTGGCTAAACAGCTTGCTCAAATGCATCAAAACTAACACCATGAATATATGACCTATAGTCTTACTTTTAGGAACCTTAAGAGACATCCATGCTAAAAAATATTGAATACTACTTAGAAAAAACCATATTTAACAGCCGCTGGATACTAGCGCCTTTTTATTTAGGATTGGTCTTAGGCATTGTTTTATTATTTATCAAATTCATCCAAAAGCTTTGGGGTATGTTTGCAGATATTCTTGTCGCTTCTGAAGCAAGCGTAATCGTAGACATACTGGTCCTGGTGGACATCTCATTAGTTGCTAGCTTATTGCTCATCATCATATTCAGTGGTTACGAAATTTTCGTTTCCAAAATCGATACAAATGATCATGACGATCGACCTAACTGGATGGGCAAAGTAGATTTCTCTGGTTTAAAGCTAAAAGTCATTGGTGCTATCGTCGCCATTTCTGCAATTGATCTTTTAAAGTCATTTATGGACATCACAAGTGGTATGAGCGAAGGTGATGCAGACAAGCTCATGTGGAAGGTCATTATTCATATGACATTTGTCCTGTCAGGCTTGCTATTTGCCATTATGGATAAAGTCGTTGGCGATACAAAAAAACACTAGCGCTTATTTTTCCACATACTCTCCACTGTTCTTACATATTTTTTCTTCATCCCTCCTCTATCCTTTTCTTTAAACCTGCTGACTGTTGTATTGACAGTTTTGGACTAAAGATTTATATGAGGAGCTCCCATGCAAAAGACATTACTGATTAAATTATCTATCATCGCGGGGCTATGCGTTCTGTTTGCCATTGGTCTCAACATGATTGGCTCGGTCATCTATGAGAGGCAAAGTTATTCAGAGTCGGTTATCAGAGAAATCGCTCAACAGCACGTCAACCCACAAGAAGTCATTACGCCATTTATCGCCATTCCTACCACGGTCATACCTGAATGTGAGATTGAAGGGTCCGAATCAACCAGTAACTGCGCCGCCCCCTACTCAAAAATTGAAACCGTTTTTGCCAATCAAACCCAAGCAGTTCAAGATCTTGAGGTAAACACGGACACCTATAAGCGCGGTGTTTATCATGCGACCAGTTATAACGGTGCGCTGAAATTTGACCAAAATTATAATTTTGATTCGGCCCTTAGTAGCTTAAACGATTCTAACAGCACGAACAGCCAATCATCAAATTTAGTCGATAGCGCTAAAAACCCATTTATCAATAAAATAAAACCTGAAAAAACCATCATTCATTGGAATAAAGCCAAATTAATTATTCCTGTATCAGATCTACGCGGTGTAGCGACACTACCGACAGTGACCATTGATAAAAAATCAATACAAGCAACATATCCACAGACACCTATGCTGAAAGAGCTAACCTATGTAGAGGTGGCAATTCCTCAAAATTTATTGAATCGTCTAGCAAAACCTGTTGCTAGCCCGCAGGATAACGAAACATTATCTGGTACAGACTTGACCAATCAGCCATCCGATACCGAAAGTACTCAAGCGATTAGCATCATAGTAGACTTACCTTTAGCAGGTATTAGCAATTTAAATACGGTTCCTACTGGGCAGAACTTTAGCCTAACCATGCGCAGTAACTGGCATGCACCCAACTTCATTGGCAAAGCCCTTCCAAATGCTAAAAAATTCACTACGAAAGGGTTTGAAGCCAATTGGCAGAATCAATATTTAACCGTCACTAACAACCAATATTTATCACATTGTATCGGTAGCGCCAATAATGAATGTGCTGTTACGAGTCAAGCCAGCCTTGATACTAGCAGTCAGTCGATGTCTCGCAATGACTTGATTGCAGTAGAAGGTGGCACAATGCCTGATAGTATGCGCCTAAGCAGCTTTGGGGTTAGTTTTGCCGAGCCTAATGATGTATATCTACAGACTCAACGAACCATGAAATATGCGCTGCTATTAATCTTAGTATCGTTTGGTACCTTCTTCTTATTTGAGGTCATTAAATCCAGCCGTATTCACCCGATTCAATATCTATTAGTCGGTTGTGCGCTATTTGTCTTTTATGTGTTGTTACTACCGTTGGCTGAGCAGATTGTGTTTTGGAAAGCGTATGCCATTGCGGCTAGTGCCTGTGTCGGACTCATTGGCTGGTATACCTACTATGTGTTCGGTGGTATAAAACGAGCAGTGATATTTACCATCACACTCGCAGGATTATACGCATCGTTTTTCGGTATTCTTACCACAGAAGATATGAACTTATTGCTTGGTGCCGTATTCTGCTTTGTACTGCTCGCCTGTGTGATGGTCATGACTCGTAAAATTGACTGGTATAAAGTCGCTTAAGTTCATCAAAATATCTAGAAAGGATGACACTTTAAATAATTGGGCTGTTCCCGTCTGCATAATAGAACTGCATAAGGAGAACAGCCCAAGCATTTTCTCATCTCACAATTTCGCTCTTCAACGCTATTGCCCAGTTTCGACAGTCATCCTCACAGCGTATACACAGCTGTTTGGCGTCAGAGATAGTGTCAATATAGCCACAATGCATACAAGCATAATAACCCCCTGACTCTACTTGCTCGACTGGCTGGTACTGCTTGGGAAATAGTGGCATGCCATAGCCTGTGTTTTCAGGTGGGTATAATAAGATACTAAAGTTGCCATCTGTTTCCAAAAGCCCCGTACGCACTTGACCCAAATGCTCAACGCCTTGTTGACGCATTTCCGCAAAAAACTCATCATGCGACATCTTACCTTTTTTAATCTTTTCTAGTACCAATAATCCATCTTCGACAATGTATAGCGACTTACCCTCTAGTAAATCTTCGAACGGCTGAAACTTCATCATTGCCCACGTACACAATCGGTAAAGAAAAATAACCGAACTCATGATCAATACCGCCTGAACAATCGGCAGGTCTTCAGTAAACATTGGATCACCTGCGATAGAGCCCAGTGATAAAATAATAGTCAACTCAAAAATTGACAACTGACGGACACCGCGCTTACCCGTAAAGCGTAAAAATGAAATAATAAGCACAAACATGACGGTGACGCGTACCAATATTTCAAGTACGAGTACCCACGTTGTGTCATATATAAAAATACCTGCCCAATCCATGTTATCGTTTCCTACGTATAATTTTTATTTGACTGATTAAATGAGATTGATCGCCTATTCGTCTTACAGGCCTTATCATCAATGCAACTATCGTTATTCTCATTTAAAAAAGATTTTTGATTGTAATTACGACAAAATATCACTTCTTTTGAACCAGCTATTGAGCGTATTTTGAATGAGCAGCCCTCATTTTCGCGAAGCAGTCAGTCCTAAGAGGTCGGTATTATAATACAGCCAAAACTCATAGCCAAAAGCATGTACTCGCTTGTTTGAAGCGCCACTTCTTTATTGTAGGAATTATTGTGAAAGCCACGCTTTATACTGTTATCGCATTGATCGCATTTGCTGCAAATTCTCTCTTTGGAAGAATGGCACTAGCAGAAAGCTATATAGATGCCTGGAGCTTTACCATTATTCGCTTAGTGAGTGCAGCTGTCTGTCTGGCTATCATTATGACGATTCATACCTATCGATTACGACATCAAGCGCTCCATCTAGGTAGCACCTCTTATGAGGCTATTTTGAATGATAAAGGCAGTTGGCTTAGTAGCGCCAGCTTGGTGATTTATGCGTTGTGCTTCTCGATTGCTTATGTAGAGCTAGATACTGGCACTGGTGCACTGATTTTGTTTTCAGCGGTTCAGCTCACGATGATTGGCTGGGGCATTTATAAAAAAGAACAATTAAGCGTATTGCAGTGGATCGCTTTTATCGTTGCAGTCGTCGGATTTATTTATTTAATGCTACCGTCAGCAGCTGTACCTTCATTATTCGCAGCGGCACTCATGACAATAAGTGGTGTAGCTTGGGGCATCTATAGCATACGCGGTAAATCATGCGTGTCACCGCTACGTGCCACTGGCTTCAACTTTATCCGGAGCCTTGTCGCTGTTCCTATCCTGTTATTAATCGGCATGGTGTATCTTGATAATATCGGCTTGGAAAACATCGATTTAGGTAATATTACTGTCAAAGGAATACTGTTGGCATGTGCATCAGGGGCGATAGCATCGGGTATGGGCTATAGCATTTGGTATATGGCAATGCCGCTGTTAAAGAATACCCAAGCAGCTGTGGTACAGCTGTGCGTGCCTGTGCTTGCCGCTATACTGGGCGTGGTGTTTTTATCTGAGCAATTGACCATGCAGTTCGTAGTGGCAAGTACGGTGATATTGGGTGCGGTGTTGGTATTTATTTTGAATAAGAAAGCAGTAAGAGTTTAGAAAACTCTAGAGTCTATTAGTCACACCATTTAAAGACATTCTGGAAAACTATTCTTTTTGTTGCGAGAAAAAATAAAAAGACCCTAGCATTATAAAAAAGTAGCTACTTGCATAGTGGCCAACTGTCTATCAGTCATCCCAAGCCGTATCATCAATGAACATATTTACACATTGAACGATATTAAAATGGCTAAATATCGTCAGAAGTTTTGCCAATATGTTCATATTAACGATAATTGTTTGCATGCTTATCTACAATTTTTCCCATTTTAAGTCTCACAATCTAACTGATGATATGCCGTAGCTAACGCGATCGTACATTTGGAATCCCTCAGTATAAAAACACAGCATTTGTATATAAATACCATGCAATAGCTGTGCATAAACCACTATCTCTATTTTATACCATCACTTTTTGAGTCATAACGACTCTATATTGGGTATCTAACTCGACAATTAGAAGCCACTGATTTTCTTATAAAAACTAACAATAGTCAATTTTAATACAAGGATATACTTTAGTTTTACTAAAAGGACATGCGTATCGATCTTTTGTAGTAAAAAATCAAAAAAAACAGTTGACTTATATATTCATTTTTAAACATATATGTTATATTCATTACTATGGAATTATTACAACAACTTCTCTAAATGTCATTATCAAAATACTTTGGGAGAAACTAACATGATTCGTTTAAGCTACACTCTCAAATGCTGGATGCTAGGTATCACCTATTTTTCAGTGTTTTACTTCATAGTTGTCATGAGCGACCCTAGCTTTGCTAAGTATGTTTATGCATTAGCACTAAGTACTCTACTATTCCCTATTGCCAAGCGTGCAGTCGATGTGATGACGGACTTTTTTGCACCGGATATGGAGCTATTCAATGGATTACTGCCATCAGTCTTAGTCAATGTCGTAATTTGGATATTCACACCAGTTATTGTTGCGCTAACAGTAGTTGCATACGTACTATATAGTATGGGTGTGCTGACAGAAAATATTAGCGACTGAACATTGGACAGCTATACAAATAATGCTTTATACAAGAGCTTCTTTAATCATGCCTGATAGTCTTGACAACCTTCAGCCATCTACTCCTAACTATTTTACTTGCTATCCTTTTTTCCAACAAACTGTACAACAGCGCTAAGTCCTTGATGACGTTTTCCCTCTGACACCATACGCAGCTTTTCGACACCAATGATTTCTGTAAGCCCTGTGAGTTCACTCTGAAAGTAATGTAGTGATCCAAAACGCTCTATTTGACTCGCAGGTGGTCCTCCGATAGCATCTGTCTCAAGCTGGTCTTTGGTATATGCTTCAACGATAAAAACACCCTTTGGCTTTAGTGCAGTCGCAATCTGTGTATGTATATAGTGACGTATCGTGTCAGGTACATGTACCCAAATAGAAACAATGGCATCCCATTTATTCGTACCGAATGGATAATCGGCTAAATCAGCCACTTGAGTTGTGATTGTCACCCCTCTGTCTTTTGCCAACTGTGTCGCTTTTGTCAGACCCACTTCGGACATATCCATCGCAGTAACGTTATAGCCTTGCTGGGCTAAGAAAATGGCGTTCCTACCCTCGCCTTCTGCCAGACATAATACGTGCCCACCTGTGGGAATCTGCTCAAACGTCTCTCTCAAAAAATCATTAGGCTCTTTACCAAATGCAAATTCTGTGCCGCTGTAGCGTTCGTCCCACATGTTTATCATCCTTTTTGTTTGAGATTGTCTCTTACTTTAGTAGCAGTTTGCATAAGATAGGCATAGAGTGCCAGTAAAATAGTCTGTGTTAAATCAGTGGTTTAAAATTCGTCACACTACCAAATTTTAAAAAACTTATGATTGTTTAGCACTATAACTCTCTGACTAACTTACCTTATCCCACATCTTACTAAGACGCTTCGGCGATACTGCCATACGGGTCTTCATTGGCTGGGCAAACAGCTGAATACGATACTCCTCCACCATCCAGCGGTAGTCACTAATGGCGTCTTTATCCGCACGCCCTGCTAGTCGCTCCATGTGTAAATCTAGCGCATAGACGCCATCAAGATCTGCATCTAGGTTATGCTCAAGGCGTTCAAGACGAATCTCTAACGCTTCTAGGTAGCGTGGATACTGTTGCCAATGGCTATAATCCATCCGATAGACAAAATCAGCCAAATGTAAATCTTCTAGCTGGTCTTCAATATCTTCGATAGACTCACCGAATATCTCTCGATCTAGCATCAATAATCCTTGGCGAATACGCTGCCATCGGGTATAGACGTTTTTGAGGGTTTTGATGACGCTTTGACCAGTCAATAAGAAGTTGCCAGCCACTACTTCTAATGTTTTTTGATACTCTTCTGAGGTAAACGGTAGCTCCTCAGCAAGCGCCACAGCGATATCGTCTGCATTTTCAGGCAAGTCTGTACTGTGATCAAATAGCACGTAATGCTCTTCAAGCGCCGCGTCTAATGCTGCATCGATGATGATGGTCTTAAGCTTACCCATATCGCCAAGTGGTGCAAAGGCCAATTTAAAGATGCTATCAACTTGACTAGTGAGCTGTTTTTTCTTCGCGCCAAGCTTACCTTTTACTAAGGTCAACACCCCGATGCGATGCGCCTGTAGTGCCGCATTGACATCCGTATATTGATGAATCGATACCGCTTCACCTGCTTCATCAGCGACCAAAGCCGCAAACTGCTTCATCACCACGCCTGCACTATGATGGTTTTTGCTAAAGGCAAAATGTTCAGGGAATTCAGTATGTGCCCCTTGCTGCTCATTAACGGCTTGACGGGTTTCACTGGCATGTCGAACCTGCAACGTTTGCAGGTCACGACCTTTTTCGATAATACGGTTTTTATCATCGACTACACAGATTTGGGGCTGTAAGTAGCGGTCAATCGTAGACGGATTAAATTTATCTGGTGTCACTGACATAATACCGCGACGATTCAACGCTTGGCAGAGCTGCTTCAATAGTCCTTGTCCACCAGCGGGTTGCAACTCGTCAAACAAACCATCAGCCGTATCAGGAATAGGTACTATCTGACGGCGAATGTCTTTAGGTAATGACTTGAGTAGTTGCAGCACTAGCTCATAGCGCCAGCCAGGCACGCCCCACAATAGCTCGATGGCATCAAGCTGCGGCAACGCGACAAGTGGTACGCGAATGGTTACACCATCATCATCACTTGCCGGGTCAAAGATGTAACGTAGCGGTAGTTTTAAGTCACCCAACTTCCATACTTCTGGGAAGTCTCCCGTGGTCGGTGCTTGGCTATTGAGTACGTCATCATCGGTAAAGAATAAATGCTTGGTGTCAGATTTTTCAACCTCAGCGCGCCAATCTTCAAAAGATTTACGACTGGCAATATGCTCAGGAATTTTTTTGTCATAAAACTGGTACAGCGACTCTTCATCGACCAACAAATCACGGCGACGTAACTTATCTTCAATGCGTTCGATGTCTGCAATTTTATCCATGTTGTGCTGTAAAAATGGCGCTTGACGACCTAAATTACCAGTGACCAGACCATCACGGATAAAGATTTCACGTGACTCACTTAGATTGACTTGCTCATAATTGGTCAGCTGCTTACTGATAATAATCAAACCAAATAGACTAATCTGTGCGTAGGCTTTGACGCGACCTGTCTTCTTCGACCAATGTGGCTCAAAGTAGTGATACTTCAACAAGTCACCAGCAGCGGAGATAATCCATTCCGGTTCAATCTTGGCCACCGTACGCATAAATACCTGAGAGGTTTCTACCACCTCAAACGCCATCACCCATGGTGGTATTTGCTTAAATACCGTACTGGCTGGAAATATCTTGGCTTTTTGTTGTCGAGCAGCGAGATATTCGCCACGATTTTCAGTTTTGTGAGCGATAGTAGATAACAGACCTGTCATCAATGCACGATGCAGGTTCGCGTATTTAACCGCTTTTAGCTCTTCATCTTCAATCGCTGTAGGATCACTAGTAGTAACCTCTAGCGCCTTGCCTTTAGCAGTAGCTTTAGCATCATTGACATCCGTAAGCTTCAAATCAGTGACCATTTGCACCAGTTGACGATGCGTCTGATGCCACTCTCGTACACGTGGAAAGCTTAGATAATTTTTCTTAGTAAACTGCTTTCGCTGATTTCCAGACAACTTATTGCCGTCTTCATCCTTTTCAAACAATGCTTTCCATAGGCTTAAATAGAACAAGAAGTCAGAGTCATCCTGGCGAAACTCAGCATGCTTTTGATCCGCTTGCTGACGTTTATTAACAGGACGCTCGCGTGGGTCCTGAACTGCAAGTGCGGCGACGACAATGAGCATTTCACGAATACAATCAAAGTCAGAACCAGCCACCAACATACGTGCCAGCCTTGGATCGATCGGCATGCGTGCCATCTTTTGACCAGTAGGCGTTAGGGCGAGATGATCGAGACCTTTTTTTGGTTTTGGCTTATTGGTTTTATTCGCAGAAGTGGCTTCAGTTTTAGAGGTAATTGCCCCTAGCTCGTCGAGCAATTTATGCCCGTCCGTGACCAAGCGACTGTCAGGTGGCTCGATAAACGCAAAATCATCGACACTACCTAAGCGCAGATTGGCCATCTGTAAGATGACTGACGCTAAGTTGGTTCGTAGAATCTCAGGTTCAGTGAACTCGGGACGACCGCTAAAGTCTTCTTCACTATATAGACGAATACAGACACCCGGCGCAACTCGACCACAACGACCTTTACGCTGATTCGCTGCTGCTTGTGAAATCGCTTCAATAGGCAAACGCTGTACACGTGAGCGGTAGGAATAACGGGAGATTCTCGCAAAGCCCAAATCAATGACATAGCGAATACCGGGTACGGTCAGCGCTGTCTCAGCCACGTTGGTAGCGATAACGATACGGCGGCCGCGGCCGGACGGCTGAAAAATACGCTGCTGCTCTTCGTAGGTCTGCCGCGCAAACAAAGGCAATACTTCGGTGTGCTTAGGCCCATGACGCTCTAAGACCTCTTGTGTCTCACGAATCTCGGCTTCCGTCGCGGCAAATATCAAGATATCTGCCTGATCAGCATGTCCTTTGCCTTGTGCATCGCTAAAGCACTCTTCTACTGCGGCAACGATGGCACGCGGTAAGTTTTCTTCAAAGTCATCATAACTGTCATCATCGGAGCTCGTCACAGGCTCATCAGTGAGTGGACGATAGCGTACTTCCACCGGAAAACTTCGACCTTCCACATTGAAGATTGGCGCAGGCACTTTACGTTTAAGTTTGGCATCGTAATGACTAAAATACTCACTAAAGCGTTTGGTATCTAACGTCGCTGAAGTAATAATGACTTTTAAATCAGGGCGTTTGGGTAGCATCTTTTTCAGATAACCCATAATAAAGTCAATATTTAAACTACGCTCATGCGCTTCATCGATGATAATCGTATCGTACTTACTCAAGAACCGATCATGACCCAGTTCAGCCAATAAAATACCATCGGTCATAAGCTTCACAACGGATTGCGCCGACCCTTGCTCATTAAAACGAATTTTAAAACTAATGGTATTCCCTAAGGGTTCGCCTAATTCTTCTGCAATGCGGTTTGCCACGCTTCTCGCTGCTAGACGCCTCGGTTGCGTATGCCCTATCTGCCCTTTGATGCCACGCCCTGCCAGCATCGCAAGCTTCGGTAACTGCGTCGTCTTACCAGAACCGGTCTCACCTGCGACGATAATGACTTGATTATCGATGATGGCTTGAATCAAATCATCAGCACGTTGACTCACGGGCAAATCAAGGTTTAGCTTGGCTGGCAAGTCTGCAGGAATGCTATCCATACGTGCCTGTACCGCTTCCTGAGATCGAGTTTTGATTTTGTCGTATTGCTCGCGTTTTTTCGTTAACGCTTCATTGGCTTTTTCACTATTCTCTTTTTTACTTGACACAACAGCACGTGCCAGCTCTCGCTCTAGACGCGTTAAGTAATAGCTGTCTTTAGCGAGTACTGGAAAATCAGCGCTCATATGAGATTGAGCAGCTGTTTTATCACTGCGTGGTGTGGCACTTTTTGGTGTGATATTTAAGTTTTTGTGGTTTGTATCACCGTTTTCTTGATTCGGATTTATGGTGTTGTTGGTTTGACGAGTAGCATTTTCGTTAGATGCTTGTGTGGTATTTTCAGAATTATTGGGCATATATACTTAGGCTATTTATTATTTAAAAGTGTTTAGATTATGGGGGTAATTTGAGTGTGATTCAAGTTGGTTCTGATGTTTGGTCGGTAACCAAAAAGGCTTTTACTGATTTTCAAAGCGCTCATTCAAAATATTTCTAAGCTCATCAGTCATAGGCTTAAATTTAAAATGTTCTGGCTCCATTTGAGCAATCAAAGCATACTGATCATTTTCAATCGAGTTATTCTCACAAGAAAAATAATTCATCTCCTGACCAGTGATGGCATTAATAATATAAAAAGAGGTATCGCTATCTTCAAACTGTGTCAAATTATAATAATTATTCGGATCCCGCATAACGAGATTAGTACCATTAGAAAGAGTCGTATAATAGGTATCCTCAGTAGCTTGCTGTGCTTCTAGCTTTAAAGGGCTACCTTGAGTGGCAAAATAGTACTTGAGCATATAACCAATATCGCTATTAATCACATCCAAACGTAAATGCTCACCGTCTTCCGTGACACATTGATATATTATAAAGGGCTCGTACACACGTGGATTAGTGGTCGTGTTTTCATCTTTCACACTCTCCCATTCCATGCCCATAATAGGTGCATCTAACATGACACCTCCCTCTTCCATCAATTTATAACCTATTGGTACATCTTGATCATTTACCATAGATTGAGAGCTTGATAACTCACTGTTATCTTCTATAGCATTTTCAGCCTCGTTACTTAATACTCCTGTAGTGTCATCAGATTTTTCTGGTTCATTCTTATTATTCCAAAACGCTACAACCACTAGAACAATGAACAGTCCTATTCCAATGCCAATACCTGCAATAACCCACTTGAAAAATCCTTTCATGAAATTTTGCAAACCTGCTCGCCCTATTTTATTTTTGTGAATGAATCATTTATTTAATCAGCTTGTTAATCATACTTATTAATCACAATGCCAATTTTTTCAAATTCTTGATACTCAAATAGCCGACATATTCTTTATCTGCTAAATCCTCATCTATTGCTTTATCGACAACATCGATAGGCTCAATCACTAACTGAAAGTCTGATATCAGATCATTCACGTTATATATATCGTCTATATCCACTTCAAACTTATCATCAATATGTGAAGCAGCATCAAAAGGCGAGTTGCTATCTTTAAAAGTAAAATTCTGATAAAACGCACTCTGTTTTGCTTGTTTAATAGCATCCGCTTGATTGGTGGCAACGATGAGTAACTTATAATGAAACTCTTCAAAACTGCCCTGCTGGTATCCGCCGAGATTAATGAAAAACAGCTTTAGGCTTTTATTATGGTCTGTGTGATTGTCAATTTCATTACTGGGCTCAACCAATTTAATGGTATAACCATCGACGTTAGTAACCGCACGATACGAATCAATATGCCATTTGTTCTTTACTTCTGGCCAATGCTCATTGATATCTACAATTAACTCACTCACCTGATTGGCCACACCAAAAAAAATATCGTGCTGTTCAATCAAGCGACCTTTGGGCCGAGCGCCCAGTTGAATCATATATAGGGTTGGCATAAATTATTGCCTTATATCGTCATTCCACTATGAAAGTATTACAGCGTTAACCTTGCTTGAAGTATTTAATATACATCTACACTCGGTTGCCTTGTACTACTTTTAAATTGAATCGACTATAGTTAAAGTTATGGGGTAAATTATTAAATAAATAATGTCATACCAAGCTTAAAACACACGTCCCGTCCTCAGTGCAAACGCCCAATCCTCTCGACCATTCTTTGAAGCCAATTGAGCAGCAGCCTCATAATCATAAGGCATCTTAATATGCTCTGCTTGCCAGCGTTTCCCCTGCTCGGTATCAACACATCTAATAATTGCATAACTTGCATGAGGAGAATACGTCTGCATTCTATGGGCATTAGGTAAGTCATCTTCATAGGCGGGATAACCAACGCTACCAGTATTGATAACTATTTGATCGGTCGATAGCTTTACCGTACGGGGAATATGGGTGTGACCACATATGATCACGGCACTATCAATACCATTGAGCAATGCCAAAATATCTGCATCGCTACGTACTCTCGGTTGACCTGTTTCTATATTTTCTAACAGATATACCATGTCATCCATCGGCGACCCATGACACAGATAAACGTCTTTGCTTAAATGGCAATCAAAAGGTAAGTTTTGCATCCACTCAATAGCCGACTTAGGCAAATTTTTAATAATAAAATCTAGCGTTGAATTACTCTCAATATCTGCCGCTATCGCCTCATATATCTGTCTATCTTGATTACCACAAATAGTAATAATATCGTCTCGATATGTCATCAACAGATCATAAGTTGCTTTCGGCGCGATGGGGCCATACAAAATATCACCAAGATTGACGATTTGTTCTACATCACGACGTTTTATATCTGCAAGAACTGCTTCTAGAGCAAAGACATTGCTATGAATGTCAGAAATTGCAGCGATGGTACTTATCTGCTGATCATCAAGGTTCATCATATTACTTACCTCCTCTCACCAATAAGGTCTTATACAAATACTAAGAAGCAAATATTAAAAACCTCAGAAAGTAAAAAACCCGATGTTTAAGCATCACTTAAAACATCGGGTTTAGTTTCATTACTATATTATTTGCTAAGCTATATTAAGAAAAAATATGCCCACAGCCCCACGACAAAGGTGGCGATAATATTAAGAATGATACCAGTACGAATCATCTCTGTTTGCTTGATGAGACCCGTACCAAACACGATAGCATTCGGTGGCGTCGCAACTGGTAGCATAAAGGCACATGATGCACCAATACCGATGACCAATACTAGCACTTCATGTGGCAAGCCCATCTGCTCTGCAATAGCCGCAAATACTGGCACTAACAATGCAGCAGATGCTGTGTTAGATGCAAACTCGGTTAAGAAGATAATGAACGCAGATACCGCAATCATCACCACAACCAGTGGTGCAGAAGACAATGCATTAGCGACCGTTTCACCCAGTACTAGAGACGCGCCTGATACTTTCAACACGGTCGAAAGCGCAATACCGCCACCGAACAGCATGAGTACACCCCAGTCAGTATTGTCAGAGACTTGCTTCCACGATACCAAACCCAAGCTCACCACTGCTGCTGCCGCTGATAAAGCAATAATGGCATCTGTATCAGTAACATCTAGTGCTTCACCAATTTGTTTGGAAAATATCCAACTCAACGCGGTAACAATGAAGACAATAATCGTCACCACACGTGGTTTATTCCAAGCAATAGGCTCATCTTCCACTATCACGATTTTACGATTTAGATTGGGTTTGAGGTACACATACATCGCACCTAATAAGAGTGGCAATAGCACCAACATCATAGGTATGCCGAACTTCATCCAGTCAATAAAGGCGATATCCAGTGCCTTTGCTGCGATAGCATTAGGTGGCGAACCAACGATAGTACCTAAACCACCTAGACTTGCCGAATAAGCAATACCTAATAGTACAAATACAAACGTACCGCGATCTTTCTCACGATCGACCTGTGTCAATATACCAAGCGCTAACGGTAGCATCATCGCCGCAGTGGCTGTATTCGATATCCACATTGACAAAAATGCTGTCACGCCAAATATCAAAAACACAGCGGTGTTTAGCTTACCACCTGACATTGATAAAATCTTTAATGCGATTTTTTTGTCCAATTGCTGTACATGCAAGGCGGCTGCCAAAGCAAAACCACCAAAGAACAAATAAATCGTCGGACTAGCAAAGCTCTCTAAACCAATTTTGGCGTCGAAGTCTGGTATGCCAATCAATGCGCCCACGACCACGACCAATAGCGCAGTAATGGTAACGTGTACCGCTTCCGTTAACCAAAGCACGCCAATGAAAAACAATAAGGCAAGACCTTTATTGGCATTGATATCGAACGGCAGCACATTATAAATAATCATAGCGATAATCGCCGCAATAGCGACGACTATCAAACCTTTACCAGTACCCTTTGGAAAGGTATCGGTAAATAAATACTCATTACCATCATTAGGTAGATGGCTGTCTAGTTTTTGCTCTGACATAAAACGTCCTTATTTCCTCAAAGACAGTGTGAATACACCCTCTGTATAAACGGCATAATAGTATTGACTTTGTCATTAACCCAGAAAATACGTGGCTATCATAGCAGATATATGACAGAAAAATTAATTGACAAATCACTTAATAAATTTACTCCAGAACATCCTTTTAACCATCTTTAATGCTGACATATTTATTCCCAATAAGTTCCATCTTAATTTTGGTGTCATTATGCCTTTTATCCATGCACTAGAAATAGATATACACTATTCAAAGCCTATATGATATCTGGTTACATATATTCACTAAACAAGTGTACACTGTATATATACAAGAGTATAGCTGTCTCTCATACTGACTGTTAAGCCAAATAATAATAGACATGGTTAAAGTCTATTTCTATTAGAGATTTATACTGGAAATACATAAAAATAAATAGGAGTACTTTATGACAGACGCAAATAAAACTGATTCAACCACGAAAATGGCACCAAAAGACATCAATCAAGACGGTCTAGCCAAAAAAGACCAGCAACGTACCGATGACTCTGCATTAGATATGATGCAAGGTATGCATGAACATGAAAACCACAGCGAAGAAGACGATAAATAAATTACCGTTTTATGTTTAACGCAAAAAAGAATAGGCGCTTATCATTATGATGAGTGCCTTTTTTGTCTTGGTTCTCTCTTTTCTGGCAAATGATCTGATGCATAGTTATATATAAATGCCGCCGTCAATACGATGGTGATGGGCACCAATAACGCACCATAGCCTACTTTGGCATACAAAAATGCCCCGACAACACTACCACCGCAAAAGCAGTACCAAATAATAGCCTGAAAACCCAGTGTCGGCTTGCTGATTGAGCGACCTGCTAACCAATTACCCATCGCTGCGCCCATGTCTGACGTCAAGCCTGTGAGATGAGTCGTACGAATGACGGCACCACTATAAGTAGCGACCATTGCATTCTGCAATCCACACGCCATCGCAGCGGCTAGCTGCCCTAAATAATCATGCTGCTGGTACAACCAATAGCTAATCAGCAGTAATGATGCCTCGAGATATAACGCACGGCCATAACGTTTGCCTAGCTTTAAAGGCGCTTGTCCAATCACGAAACCACTCAAGACCGCACCTGCTAAAAAAGACAGCAGCAGCGCACCAATATACAAAATACTGTGTACATCTAAATAAGCAATCGCTGATGCAAACAAGCTTACATTACCAGTGACATGCGAAACTGATAAATTAGCAAAGCCCATCAATGCAGCAGTATTGACACAGCCCGCACTAAATGCAAGCACTGCACCACCCCACAATATCCACTTTGGTAGTTTAGTTATCATATCTACTGCCTGAAGGCTAACTTAAAAATGGTCTCTAGTATAACCAAAAAAGGCAGCCAATTGGCTGCCTTCCTTATTTCTTAAACGCTATTTTTTAAACAATGCTATTAATTACCTAAGAATACTCTTAATTATCTAAAACAGTTACTTTGGTTCGTCCAGCATCATTAACTGCTCGCTAATGGCAACGGTATTAAAACCAGCATCAACAAACATAATCTCACCAGTAATACCGGATGCCCACGGTGATAGTAAGAACAATGCAGCATTCCCTACTTCTGTCTGCGTAATATTACGCTGTAGTGGTGCTATTTTTTCACTAATATCAAGCATTTTACGGAATGATTTGATACCACTAGCAGCAAGCGTACGGATAGGGCCTGCTGAAATCGCATTGACACGAATACCTTCACCGCCCATAGAGGTCGCAAGATAGCGAACACTGGCTTCAAGACTGGCTTTTGCCATGCCCATTACATTGTAGTTCGGTAAAACTGAAATGCTACCTTCATAAGTCAACGTCAGCATAGAGCCATGACGCATGGCTAATAATGCACGAGCTTCTTTCGCCAACGCAACAAAGCTATAGCTTGAGATGTCATGCGCAATATGACTACCTTCACGAGTGGTCGCGTTGACAAAGTCACCATCTAGCTGATCCATTGGGGCAAAGCCAATTGCATGTACCACACCGTCAATACCATCACCCCAATGAGCACTCACTTGCTCAAAGCAAGCAGCAATAGACTCGTCAGATGCTACGTCACACTCTAGTACCAAATCTGCTTCGAATTTTTCTGCGGCCATATCCACACGTTTTTTGATCTTATCGTTTGGATACGTCAAAATCAGTGAGGCACCCTCACGGTGTAACGCTTCTGCGATTGCCCAAGCGATAGAGAGCTTGCTTGCGATGCCCGTTACGACAAATCTTTGTCCTTGAAGTAGCATAGTATTTCCTTTTGAATCGATCAAATTTATTGATATTAAAAAATTATTTAGAGTTGTTATATATGACAGATAGCCAGTGATAATTAAACACAAATGATAGGTGAACTATTATACACGAATTAATTTAAGTAAACAGTCGTAAACTAGATTTGCCTACAATGGCGTCTAATATTGATTAAACATTGAACTACGAACCACAGCAGTATGAAGTTAAGCAGATTTCAAGTATAATCACAGCCCTTCCCAGCTTGCACAATTTTTATAAAAATCCTTTATAACCGTTATTTATAACCAAGGATTTAGCGTTAAGCTACACCCACATTTTGGATGGCTGCCAAACTTATGAGTAACACCCCAACAATAACATTAGATTACCTAGAAAGCGCTGAGTCATATCGTCAATTAATTGGCTCAACTGGCGAAGACTTACAGCGCCCTGGTCTTGAAGAAACGCCCATGCGTGCGGCAAAGGCTTTTGCCCATTTAACCCAAGGTTATCATCAAAACTTAGATGAGGTCGTCAATGATGCGCTGTTCCCATCGAGCAATCGTGAGCTAGTTTTGGTACAAAATATTGAATTCTACTCATTATGCGAACATCATATGTTGCCGTTTCATGGTATCGCACATGTCGGCTATTTACCTAACGGACAAGTCTTGGGCTTATCAAAATTTGCCCGTATCGTTGATATGTTTGCCCGTCGTTTGCAAGTTCAAGAGAACCTAAGCGAACAAATAGCACAAACTATTATGGAAGTCACTGGTTGCCGCGGCGTCGCTGTCGTGATGGATGCCGCACATATGTGTATGATGATGCGTGGTGTAGGTAAACAGCATTCCACTACACGTACGATGTCGATGTTAGGCGAGTTTGTCCATGATAATCAAGCTCGTACGGAATTTTTGAGCGCGATACCTAAGCGTCAACCTGCTTTTTAATTATTAAAATAAGTAGTCATTAAAGATATAATCATTAAATATAGAGTCATTAAATATTCAAAAATAAGAAAAGGACGCATAAGCGTCCTTTTCTTATTTTTATTCTGTCAAAAGTTAAGAAGCGATTGGTTTTACGTCATCAATCCAATCACCGTAACCTTCTTTTTCCATATCCGCTAATGGTACAAAACGCAGTGCTGCTGAGTTCATACAGTAGCGCTTGCCTGTCGGAGCAGGACCATCATCAAACACATGGCCGACATGAGAGTCAGCATAACGACTACGTATCTCCGTACGAACAGAGAATATACCGCGATCTTCTTTTTCAACGACCATATCTGTACTTAATGGACGAGTAAAGCTTGGCCAGCCTGTTCCAGACTTGTATTTATCACGAGAAGAGTACAGCGGCTCACCGGATACGACATCGACATATAAACCAGGCGCTTTATTATCCCAGTATTCATTATCAAAAGCGCGCTCAGTGCCCTCTTCTTGAGTCACTTTATACTGAATATCACTGAGTGATTTCTTTAATTCACTCTTGGCAGGCTTTACAAAGGTCTTTGAATTAAAACCAGTAGTAGCCACGGCGGTACTTGAAGGTGTGGTTGATGTATTTACTTTTACACTACCGGCCGCTGGTTTGAACTGACTAAAGTCCAACTCATAGTTTTTACCATATACGCTCTCGATAAACTGGTAGCGACCAGAGTTGAAGGTATACGCTTTATAACGAAGTGGGTTCTTTTTATAGTAATCCTGATGATACTCTTCTGCCGGGTAGAAGGTGCTGGCAGGAACGACTTCTATCACCACTGGCTTGTCATAGACCCCAGAGTCTTGCAGCGCTTTTTTCGCCGCTTCTGCCGTTTGCTTTTCTTGTTGGTTATTATAGAAAATAGCAGGTCGATACTGGGTTCCACGATCTACATACTGGCCGTCAGCATCGGTTGGATCAGCGATACGCCATAATGCTTGTACTATGCCATTATACGTTATTTTCGTCGGATCATAATATACTTGTGCCGCTTCCGTATGACCGGTACCACCTGCCGATACCTGTTTATAAGTTGGATTCTGAGTCTCACCACCTGTATAACCTGATACCACTTCCACAACACCAGGTATCTTCTCATAACCCGCTTCTACACACCAAAAACAGCCGCCAGCGACTGTCGCCACAGCCAAATTAGGATCTGTAGGCGCATAAGGGTTATTACCAGTGGTTGGTGGCGTGGTCTTCGCAGTATTTTCAGTGGCAGCACAGCCGACAAAGAAAGTACTGCTCGCCGCAACAACCATAGCAGCGACCTTTGTGTTTAGTTTGAGGTTCATTAGAATATCCTAAAAATAATGTTATGGAGTGAGGCTACACAGTTATCATAACCCTTGTGTGTCACTGGAATACACCTAGTTTGTTATAAAAATTTAACGTAGATTAAAAACTCTGTACTTAAACTGAACAATCATCGTCTAATGTTTTTGGTTTAAGCTATTTTTTAGGTTTTTACTTTTCGAATAGCCGTTTTTTGAGTATTTACAAGCTAAACCCATACAGCGTAATATGAAAAAAGAGCATGCTACACTGGTGGTAGCATGCTCTTTTTATACCGCATTTATATATCTTAGGCTACCTTAATACTTTCTCTTTTATCATTCATACAGCGATCACTTGCCTGCTTGATCTTTGTTAAGATATCTTTTATTTCAGATGCTGTGAGGTAAAGTGGTACTGCATAGGTATCACTGACTTCTTTTGCAGCGGCTTTAGCAATATTATCAAAATCACTGGTTTGTAAGCCATTAACAGTGGGTTCTATATTTAAGTCTGCAATCAGCTCACGTACTTGAGCGATTAGATGATCGGTTATCGTACTGTCAATACTGTCACTTCCAGCTGCTTGATCTGTGTTTACTATGCCTGTTTTTCTAGCCAATGCCGCCAGTCTTTTTTGGCTTGCTTGACGGTTCACATCCAAAACGTAAGGCAACACAATAGCATTTGCACGACCATGAGGAATACGATAATGCGCCCCTAATTGATGAGCAATCGCATGCACATAGCCGAGGCCCGCTTTATTAAAGGCAATACCACCATAGTGAGCCGCTACACCCATCGCTTCTCTTGCTTTCAGGTCGCCACCATCTTTATAGACTATCGGTAAGTAATGCATAACAGACTTGACCGCAGAGGCTGCATAATAGTCGGTCTCTACGCTAGCGTTCACACTCATCCATGCCTCTAACGCATGTGTCAATACATCGATACCTGTATCAGCGGTAATATGGGCTGGCATGCCTTTCATAATAACTGGATCAATCGCGGCTGCTAATGGCACCATCCTAGGATCAATGGAGAGTGCTTTTTGATGCGTCTTGTCATCAGACACTACTGCGCCAAGCGTGGCTTCTGAGCCAGTGCCTGCCGTCGTCGGCACGCAGTACAAAGGAATGGCGGGTTTTCTTGCTTTGAGAATACCAATGAGCTGCTTAGGTTTGCAGCCATTACCCTGCGACATCGCCATCATTTTGGCAGCATCAATGACCGAACCGCCACCGATGGCGATGATTGCATCACACTTTGCTGCAATAGACTGGCTTAGACCTTCTTCGATTACCGTAAAAGTAGGATCTGGCGTAATACCATCGTAGACATGATAGCTGATATTTTTTGCCTCTAAATATTCAGTGACTTTCGCAGGTATACCAAGCTTATTTAGCACTGCATCAGTGACAATAAATACGTTAGTGCTTCCTTCATTGATGAGCATATCACACAGCTCATGACAAGCAGACTCACCGACGAACAGCATTGGTCTTCTGATAGGAATGACATAAGAGACAGCTTTAAGCACTTTGGCGCGAGTCTTAGCAACAGCGACATACCCTGCATGTTGCAATCTGTTACTGCTTACTAATTTAGAAATACTATTTTGCTTCTTCATGGGTAAACAGTCCTTTTAATAATACCAAAATAGCAATAACAACCATTTTAATCAGCGACTAAAAGCCATTAGCAAAGTAACAGCTCATCTATAGTTGATTCAGTTTAAAAGAGATACAAGGCAACCGAATGTAGATGTATATGTAATACTTCAAGCGAGGTTAACGCTGTCACTCTTTTATAGAGGATTGGATACGGTGTCAGTCTCGCTTAGTCTACGACTTGTAGTACTTTAACTCGGCTTCCTTGTATCCAAATTATATTGAACTAACTATAGTGTCAAAGTGAGCCTTAATATTTACGCTGAAAAATCACTTTCTAACCGTAGTTTATCACTGCCATCTATATGATATCGCTATTAATATGAACTGCTACAGTCAACTTCATTTAGGTAAGCTATGGGGTCACACTTAAGTAATACTCGCCTGCAGCAAACGCCTAACATACGGATGTTGCGGATTATGAAAAATATCTTCAGTACTCCCTGACTCTACACACGTACCGTCTTTTAACACCATGATTTTTTGGCATAGCGCCCGCACGACTTTTAGGTCATGGCTGATAAATACATAGCTGATTTGCAGTTTTTGTTGAATCTCACGTAGCAGGTTAACCACTGTCACCTGCGTGGTACTGTCTAGTGCGGAAGTCGGTTCATCCAATATTAATAGACTTGGCTGCATGATAAGCGCGCGCGCGAGTGCCACGCGTTGTCGCTGACCACCAGACAACTCATGCGGATAGCGCTGTGAAAACTCAGCTGGTAGATGTACGGTAGCCAGACTATCAATAACTGCCTGCTGACGAGTGGCCTTATCGACACCTTGGACGAGCAACCCTTCTTCAACGATTTGCATTACGGTCATACGAGGATTAATACTGGCAAATGGGTCTTGAAATACCATCTGAATCTGCGAGCGAAAGATGCGTAGATCACGTTTCGATAATGCCGAAATATCTTGCTCATTGACTATTATCTGTCCACTAACACGCCCTGTATTACCAAGTAATTGACTTAAAGCAAGCGCCGTCGTCGTTTTTCCAGAGCCGGATTCACCTACGATACCCAATGCCTGTCCTTTATGCAGCGTTATATCTAAACCTTTAACCGCATCAAACCAACGCTTGGTACCGCCAAATAGACTTTTTTCCATTGGGAACTGTACTTGTAGCGTATTTACTTGTAATACCGTTAACTGTTCACTTTTATTATCATCCAATATAGTCAATACTTGACCAAAATCCTGCTGGATAAGCGTGCGGGTATACTCTGCTTTGGGCTGATTAAATACAGCGGCCGTTTGTCCTTGTTCAATCGTTTTTCCTTGGCGCATGACAATGACATCATCACTATAACGTCTGACCAAATTGAGGTCATGACTGATAAGCACCATGGCCATATTATGCTGACGCTTGAGATCATCTAACAGCTCAAGAATCTCATGTTGCAACGTCACATCGAGTGCTGTAGTCGGCTCATCAGCGATTAAAATATCGGGCTGCTGTGCCAATGCCATCGCAATCATGACGCGCTGACGCTGACCACCTGATAGCTCATGCGGATAGCGATTCAACTTATCAGCAGGATCAGTAATATTGACATCATCTAACAAGGCGATACTTTGTTCGCGCCATTGCTTTTTAGGAATACCACTTAGGCGCAGTGACTCAGCAATTTGTTTAGCAACCGTATGTAGAGGGTTAAGCGCCGTCATTGGCTCTTGAAACACCATACCAATACGCTGCCCACGTATAGCACGTAATGCCGTGTTCTGCCCTTTTCCATTAGCTATCGGTAAGATTGTCATACCTGCTGAATCTGCTAGCTGCACCTTGCCCGTAATGGTCAAGCTATCTGGTAATAATCCTAGCAGCGCGAGACTGGCTATTGATTTGCCAGAACCTGACTCACCAACGATGGCTAGGGTTTGCCCTTGTGTGAGCTCATAAGACAGTGTATCAACCAAAGGCACGCCCACATCGGTATGAATACTGAGCTTATCTACCGACAGTATGACTGTGTTTGTTGCCTGATCATCATTTTTATTTGATCGGTTATTTTTAGCAGTCGTCATTGTCATATTAAGAGCGCCTCGGATCAAACGCATCACGCAGCGCTTCGCCAACGAAGATGAGTAACGATAAAATAAAGGTCAAACTGAAGAACCCAGATAAAGCCAGCCACGGTGCATCCAGATTATTTTTGCCTTGTACCATCAGTTCACCAAGCGACGGTGAGCCCGGCGGTAAACCGTACCCTAAGAAGTCTAGCGCCGTTAAGGCAATGATATTCGCCGTTAAAATAAAGGGTAGTTGAGATAAACTTGAGGCCAAAGCATTCGGCAATATGTGTCTCAGCATAATCTGGCTGTCCGACACACCAAGATTGCGAGCAGCTCGAACATAGTCAAAGTTACGCGCGCGCAAAAACTCTGCCCGTACCAAACCCACCAGACCCATCCAGCCAAACAATAGCATCAGGGCAAACAGCATGGTGATACTCGGACTGAATAAACTGACCAAAATAATAATCATAAACAACTGAGGCATCCCGCCCCACACTTCCATAAAACGCTGTCCAATCAAGTCCACCCAGCCACCGTAATAGCCTTGGATAGCACCAACGATAATACCAATCAATGCGCCCGCAAGTGTCAATGCCAAGCCAAACAATAAAGACACTCGCAGCCCATAAAGTATGCGCGCCAGTACATCACGGCCCAAATCATCCGTACCAAGCCAATTTTGGGCGTTGGGTGCCGCTGGATAAGGAATGCCTAGCTCTACGTTGGGTGTCTGATCGGCAAAGGGAATGAGCGGCATAATATAAAAGCCCTGCTCATCAATCAATGCTTGCACCGCAGGATCTTTGTAATTGGTTTCGGTTTCGAACACACCACCAAAAGTCGTTTCAGGATAAGCCTTTACGACAGGAAAGTAATAATCACCTTGATACTGCACCAGTAGCGGCTTGTCATTCGCAATCACATTGGCTGCCATACAAATGGTAAATATCAGCGCAAAAACAAATAGCGAGATAACACCAAGGCGATTTTGGCGAAAACGATTTAGCCGTGCCTGCCAGATAGGATTTAGCCGACGTTTTTTTGGCATAGAGACAGGAGATTCAGATGAGGGCGTAGAAGGTGATGGATGACTTGACATTAGCGCCCCTCAAAATCAATACGGGGATCAATCAGGTGATAACTTAAATCGCTGATTAATTGTAATAACAATCCCACCAAGGTAAAGATAAATAACGTACCAAAGATTACGGGATAATCGCGCTGCTGAATGGCTTCAAAGCCAAGTAAGCCCAAACCATCTAATTTGAAGATAATCTCAATCAGAAAGTTACCGGCAAAGAAAATGCCAACGATAGCGGCTGGAATACCAGCGATAATGATTAACATAGCATTACGGAAAACATGCCCATATAAGACTTGCCGCTCTCCTAAACCTTTGGCACGAGCAGTAAGTACATACTGCTTACCTAATTCTTCTAAAAAGCTGAATTTGGTCAAATAGGTCAAGCCAGCAAACCCGCCAACCGTACTTGCTAAGAGTGGCAACGCCAAATGCCAAAAGTAATCTTTTACTTTGCCAAAGGCGCTTAGTTGGTCAAAGTTCTCAGAGGTTAGCCCTTGTAGTGGAAAGATATTCCAGTAGCTGCCACCAGCAAAGAAAACCAGTAGTATGACGGCAAATACAAAGACGGGTATCGCATGACCGATAGCGAGCAGCATAGCCGTTGCTTTATCAATCCCAGAACCATGATGCATGGCTTTATAGACCCCGAGTGGAATGGCTATCATATAAATCAGCAGCGTACTCCATAGCCCAAGCGAGATTGATACTGGCAGTTTTTCTACAATGAGATCGGTTACCGTCTGACCTTTAAAAAATGACTCACCAAAATCTAGCTGGACATAGTTTTTTAGCATTAGCCAAAAGCGCTCGGGGGCTGATTTATCAAAACCATATTGCGCATTAATCGCTGCCACCATCTCTTCAGATAGGCCGCGCGTACCTTGATACGTGCTGTTATTGCTACCTGCACTGCCCGCACCAATATTACCAGCTAATGCATTGTCTTTTGCGCCTTGTTCAATAAGCGCAAGCTGCTGCTCAACAGGACCGCCGGGGGCTGCTTGTACAATGACAAAGTTTGCGAGCAATATCAAAAATAGCGTCGGTAATATCAACAGTAATCTTTTTAAGATATAACGACCCATAACAGCAGCTTCCTAGCATAACAAACATGACGACAGAGAAAACGAGCGGTGAACGCAGTTAGAAGTTATTTTTCAGCTCGCGTAAAGCAGCAAATACGGTCAAAGACTTATCATCGTTGATGCTCACTTTAGCCTTCACGCCTGCTATCACACTTGGCTCTTGTGTACGTAAGAATACATTTACCATACGCTCATGCTCTAGGGTCACAGGTAATGTCGGCATACCCTGTGCGGTTTGCGCTTCTGCTTGCGCTAACGCTTGTTGCATTGCCTCATTGGCGGGCTCAATTGATAATCCAAAACGTAAGTTGCTGGCCGTATATTCATGTGCAGGATACAGTAGCGTCTCAGCGGCTAGACCATTCAAACGCTTAAAGCTGTCATGCAATTGCTCAATCGTACCGGTAAATACACGTCCGCACCCTGCACTAAATAGCGTGTCACCACAGAAGCAATGCTTGCGACCATCGATATCTAAAATATAGGCCACATGGCTAGCTGTATGGCCTGATACATCCCAAACTTGCGCGGAGCAGCCCCATGCACTTACCGTACTGCCATCTTTTATGGTTTGATCTTCATCCACATTATGCTCAGTATGCGCCACTAGGTGCGTCATCGGATAAGACTCTTGTAGCGCTGCGACGCCGCCGATGTGATCATGATGATGATGCGTGGTCCAAATAGACGTCAGTTCTAGATTATTTTCTTCTAGGTAGGCAACGACAGGCTCAGCCTGACCTGGATCAATGACAATCGCTTGCTTATTATTTTCATTAATCAATGTCCAGATATAATTGTCATTGAACGCTCTAATCGGGTGAATACGAATACTCATGGCAAATCCTTACGAATAGTTATCTCTGTTACTTAATTTTTATCAAACGTTTTTGTGAAACGCTTTAACATTCAAAATTGTTAGCTTTTACCATTTTAAACAGCTACTTTTTTAAATAGGTATTAATACGAGCTTCTGCTGCTTTATCCGTCCACCAGTAGTCGATACCAACGGCATTGGTAGGCAGTTTTTCAGTATGGCGGTATTGATTCCAGTAGGCGACATTGGTACCCGACTTTCCATATAGTGGCACTAAATAATGACCAGCACGTAATAAGCGGTCCAGCACTTGTGTATATAGCACAATCTCTTCACGGTTCTTAGCGCGGCCCAACTTGTCTATGACATCGTCGATTGCCACGTTTTTAATACCCGCTGTATTTCTATTGCCCGCTTGGTCAGCTGCCGCGCTACCCCAAAAGCTCGCCTGTTCAGCGCCAGGTGATAAACTCTGCGCAAATATATCCACCACCATATCATAATCAAAATTGCGCATACGCTCATAATATTGTGGACCATCCACTTGGCGCAAAGTCGTGTCAAACCCTAAACGCTTTAAATTACGAATATAGGGCAACAGCACTCGTCCCATAGTCTCACCCGTCATCAAAATCTCAATTTGAGCGATCTGCCCATCAGGCTGATACAGCTTCATATCCTCATAATAGAAACCTGCATCTAACAATAGCTGACGTGCCTCTAATAGCCCTTGACGATTAAAACCGCTACCATCGGTAGTAGGCAACTGCCATTCTGCCAATACAGCCTGACGTTGTATGGGTTCAAGCTTGGATAGTAAAGGAGTAAGCACTTGCATCTCAGCAGTCGAAGGCGTAGCCGTTGCAGCAAGCTCCGAGCCATGAAAGAAGCTCTGTAAGCGCTCATATTGCCCATGAAATAAGGTTTTATTCATCCATTCAAAATCATAAGCTGCGGTTAATGCCTGACGAACCCGAATATCTTGAAAAACTGGCTGACGCATATTCATTACCAGACCTTGCATCGGTACTGGATTTTGACTGCTTATCGTCTCTTTGTTAATTAGCTTCGCTTTTACTGCGGGGAAATTATAACCCGTTGCCCAATTGGACGCTTTATTCTCAGGGCGGAAGCGATATTGACCAGATTTAAACCCTTCAAACGCAATCTCATCACTTTGATAATACACAAACTTAATCATATCAAAGTTATAACGACCACGATTGACCATCAAATCACGTCCCCAATAATTGACATCGCGTATATAGCTGACTGCTCGTCCTGCATCTACACGTCCGAGCTTATAAGGACCACTGCCCATCAATGGCGTTAGACTAATCTTCTCAAAATCAGCATCGATAGAGGATTTGGCAAAGATAGGAAACTGTCCAACAGTTAACAAGATTTCTTTATTCTCATCAGAAGCAAAGACAAACTTCACTCGTTGCTCATCCAGAACTTGAATTTCTTTAATATCACCCAAATAGCTGCGAATATACATCGGCCCTTTGTTCAAAATCGCATCATAAGTGGCTTTGACATCATCGCTAGTGACTGGTGACCCATCCCAAAAGCGTGCAGCAGGATTGATATGATAAACAATCCAACTGGTGTCATCAGGGTCATACGTCACCTTGCTTGCCAGCTGCGGATACATCGTAAAGGCTTCATTTAATGAGCCAGTCATCAAGGTATCATACAGATAGTCGGTACCAGCCATTGCCACACCAGTGGTCATCCATTTATTGGCAGCATTAAAAGTGCCGCGCGCATCGAGCGAGAGCGTGCCGCCTGTCGGTGCATTTGGATTGGCATAAGGCATAAATGGTGCGTCAATATAGTTGGTAGGACTATTATGACCAAGCGCAGTCGTGGTGATGGGCGCTGCGATACTGACAGGTGCCCAGCTCACTGCGACAATTAGCATTATGGCTTTTAGCATGGTGTTTTTTATCATAATAAAGTTATAACAAGCCCTTTTGCCAAACCGATGAATATATTTAGAATTTAACTAGTGACTGCATGCTAATTGAAAACTCGCTAAGCATGATAAGTTGCACAAAATTTATCATAACAAACTTCAGTTTTTTAACCTAATGGTTTGCAATGCAAAGTGCGTGGTATTACAAACAAGCCACCTATCCATACACCAGCCTAGCAAACAGAGACGTTGGTTTTAGACAAAAAAAGACGCAGCTCATAAAGTTGCGTCTTTTTTCTAAAACTGGTGCTGATTTAAGCGTGCTTTTTTTCAAAGGCACTCATAAAATCAACCAGTTGCTGTACCCAGTCTAGTGATACGGCATTGTAGATGCTGGCACGCATACCGCCTACATCACGATGACCTTTTAAGTTCATCAAGCCTGCAGCGGCTGACTCTTCTAAAAATACTTTATCAAGACTGCTGTCTGCCAAGGTAAACGGCACATTCATGATAGAACGATGTTTAATAGCTACTGGGTTGTTATAAAAATCGCTGTCATCAATCGTTTTATAGAGTAAGTCTGCTTTTTGCTGATTAATCTTGCCGATAGCAGCCACCCCGCCTTGCTCTTCTAACCAATCAAAGACCAGTCCTGCCAAGTACCAAGAATACGTCGCTGGCGTGTTTGACATAGACTCTTTTTCGGCCTGATGCTCGTAGTTCATTAGCAGCGGACACCACTCACTCGCCTGCCCTAATAGATCCTCACGAATAATCACAATAATCAGTCCTGCTGGACCAATGTTCTTTTGTGCACCTGCATAAATCATCCCAAACTTAGAGACGTCAATTGGCTGTGACAAAATGCAAGAAGACATATCAACGATAATCGGCGCATCAACGATTGGCGGCTCAAATATTTGCAAGCCATGAATGGTTTCATTAGCACAATAATGGAAATATGCTGCATTTTCACTTAACTGCCACTCACTTTGGTCAGGCACATCGGTAAAGTTACTTTCTTTGCCCGTTGCGACCACGTTAGTCTCGCCCAGACCCAGTTTGGCATAGCGATCAGCTTCTTTGATGGCCTTGCCTGACCAAGCACCTGTCGTTAGATAATCTGCGCGCCCACCATTTAATAGGTTTAATGGAATCGCTGAAAACTGTAAGCTGGCACCACCTTGTAAAAATAGCACTTTATAATTATCTGGAATGTCCATCAACGAACGCAATTTCGCTTCAGCTTTTTCCGTAATAGCAATGTACTCTTTACTACGGTGACTTACTTCCATGACCGACATACCGCTTCCCTGCCAATCAAGCAACTCGTCTTGAGCGCGTGATAATACAGCAGTTGGTATCGTAGCAGGCCCCGCTGAAAAGTTAGGCACACGGTTAGGAGCGACGGTATTGATAGTTGATGCGGTGGTCATAGTCATTATCCTAAATATGATGAAATCATCGTTGTTTGTTGGAGCGTAAAAGTTATCGATTAAAATCACTTCAAAAGTGACTTTCGTTGTTTTTATTTGCTAATGTCTGTTGTTTATGCCGATAGTTTATACAAATAATTTATGACCACACCAATGATCAGCTAGCTTAACCAGATAATTTATCCCAAAGCTGGCGCTTGAAGCTGCTATCAGCGAGCATTTCATCTAACCTAGGCACAGCCGTAAGCGTCGGATGCTCAAGCCCTTCAGGCAATTCAGTCAATGCTACCACTTGTATTTCTTCACTGCGACCAATTTTGAAGACATATCCCGCGAGACTGGCATTGGCAAGCTCAGCGGTATCCATTCCTTCACAAATAGGAAAAGAGGTGGTCTCACAAGTGATGGATAACGCTTGGGTGATATTCTGCCATAGCTTTTGACTGTCATTATTGAGTGCTTGGATATCAATCAAAACCACCCAATCACCATAGCGACCGCCTTGCAAATCGAATGGTGCTATTTTTTTAAAGCTCTCATCGTTGTTTATATGAGCAATAGGGCTCTGCTTGATAGCGGCAGTGGTTTGCTGAGCTATGTTATCTACGAGAGGCCTAACTGCCACATCAGGAGTAGTGGTATCAAAACTATAAGTGACAGGGCTTTGTTCGTTAGGTGATTCTAACTCTACATCACTAGCATCATGGTAATAATTACGAGTGGCGTCATCATCGATAGCCGCTGATACAGAATCAGCAAACGCTATATTTGACATCTCGATGCTCACAGCATTATTACTTTGCTGCTCTATACTTGGTTGTTCAATGTTAGTAACAGACGACACAGCCTGAGTAGGCGTATCAATTGTAGAATCAGGAATAGTAGGCGCAGAGATATCTGCCATATTGATGGTGGTGGAGCTTGGCTGTATCCATTGATTGATACCCATCATCGCTAAAATTTGGCGCTGCTGCATACGATGTTGCAATACAATTAGCGGGTCTTGGATATCACTCATACGTCTTTACTATCCTACTCATCTAAGATGGGTTTACAGAATATCTGTATTAAAAAATGTCAAATAACAACTTAAATCATGCTACTTCTAGCCAGCCCAATGCGTGTCAAACAATGCCTAAACACTTCGCTCAGTAGCATCACTCAGTCGCATCATTCAAAAGAGCTTTCGAACGCCTAGCCAGCGCTCTGCTAACAGCATTAAGCAATCATACTCATCTTGGCTGACTATCGTATCGTGTAACATCACTGTATGCAATGTACTCAGCCATTGCTGATAATTATTGTAGGTGTAACTCTCACCAGTCGTATCATTATAATCTATTTGGCTGCTATCCTGTTGTCTCTCTCGATAATTATCAGTGTTTTGAGCGTCTATTACAGACGACTCAACGGTAGATGCTATGAACACAGGCACAGTCTCTATCAAGGCCAATAGCTGAATACTATTGAGGTTTTGAGCCGTCAACAGCAACCACTGTAGATTGGCATTGCTAATGGCTGCTAAATCAATATCAATCAAGCGTGCATGGCGGCGTAAATCCACGATATAGTGGGCCACACTAGCATCGTTATAGTTAAGCATTGAACTATCTAGCGCTGATGTCATTTGACCTTTGACATCTTTTGATAAACGATATGCCAGTAAAATCAGCATCGTTCTCTTAACATCGTTCAGTCGAGCAAACACTTGACCTGAAGGATCAAGCTGAGCATATATACTTTCTGTGCCAGCTCTCAATGTGTACTGCCATGACTCATATTTTCGTACATGTGACGGCTCATCACTTAGCACCGTAGATAGTATCGGTAGCAGCTGTTGTAAATGTAGCGCTTGCCATAGTGACAAAATAGAAGGCGTCCAAGATGTAGCACTTTTGGCGTCAGCTGATTCTGACTGAATACTGTCCGTAAGAAAATCTTTGTCCGTCACCGCCATCTTATCTGCTAAGTCTATACTCAGATCAGCAGTTAGCTGGCCGTTAAAAAGTTCAGTGATACCTTGTTGATAGCGCATGAGCATCATACGACATTTTTTCTGCTGACTATAATATTGATAGCTTTCATTACTGTGGCTGCTCTCATGCTTCAGACGTAGCTCTGCAATCACGCTTTCGGATAAATTATGCTGACTCAGATTTTTTATGGCAGTTGTGATTAGCGCACTGTCCAATCGTCGATCGATACTCGCCACGATTTCTATCAATTTATGGTCGATGGCATGCGGTAGAATTTGCGCTTGGCGATGATCATCGGTTTTATTGGTAGTAACTTCGTACCAAATGTCAGCCAAATCATAAGTGCTCGTCGTTGCTAGGGCTTGACCTTGATGGCATAACATCACCGCTTCAACCAAGGCCTGCGCACCTAACGGGTGGTGACTGTGATTGAGCACATACTGTGGTAGCGAGACTTTTTCAATATCATCAATGCTAATCAGCGCTGCCGATGGCAAATCGCTATCAGGTTTGGCCTGCCAAGGTTTTAACCGTTCATGGATATCCATATCTTGCGACTGCACTTGCAATCGCCCATCAATGACAACATCTTCTGTTACAACGAAATCTAGCCCTTTTTCTTCTTCTTTCTCTAATTCACTATTCAATGCTTGAGTAGAGAGTGGTTCTGCGTGGAGTGATTGTTTGTTAGTATTTTCTTTTTTATCTATACTTAGGCTATTTGTTTTTACTTTCTCCACGTCCCCGAGTCGACGCTGCTCATATATTTCTTTTATTTTTTGCTGGTTGATGCGTTTTTCTTTAGCAACTTGTACGGCAAACTTATGGTAAGCGTTGGCATTAATAGCACCCATACGCTCAGACAAACTGGGATGAGTCGCAAACCAAGAAACATCTCCCAGGTCTGTGCCACTACTGGCAAAGAAAAAATGACTGAGTCCATTGATATCAGTGATACCTGTCAAGCGTGAACCAAGTGAATCTTGATGAATGGCTTTTAGTGTCTCCATAATCGCAGGAGAGCGCGTCAGCTGCACACTGGTCGCGTCGGCAAGCAGTTCACGCTCACGATTGAAGCTATGTTTGATAAGTTGAGCACTGGCCATGCTCGAAAAGCTCAACCCATGTAACAACAATGTCCAAACGCTACGAGGCGCTTTGATATCTACTACTGGTTTATTTTGTAGCCATTTCGACTGACTTTTTGCGGTTGACTGCTGATTTTGCGACTGACTCTGCCAGTACGCCACCCACTCACTATGGGTGGTAAAACTTGCGGTTTTCGCTTCAGTACTGCGAGCATGATTATCGATGGACTTCTGTGATAGATCAAGGTTTTGATTGACGGCATTATCAAAATAATTGCTATTACCGATAGGATCGCTCCAGTCATATAGTATCTGCAAGCCTGCCAAAACTACCATCAGCTGCAGATTGAAGGTGGCATCGCCATGGAGGATGTGACCATATTCATGACCAATGAGCCCGTACAAAGCCTCATCAGACAACTTATCCAGCGCACCTTGCGTCACGACCAGCACCATATCCTGACTATGCCGACCAGCCACAAAACCATTGATGCCCTGCTCATCAGGCAGCACATATAAGATAGGCATACTTAAGCCTGAAGCAATGGCCAACTGTTGCGCAATTTCATGATAGCGGCGGTAGACTGGTGGAAAATCACGCTCATCACGCACTGCGATATGACGTGCACTATAGCGAACCTTTTGTATAGGCTCATGCTGATGAGCAATGCCCTCACTGTGTTCCCAAGCGTCTTGGCTATGATCAATAAACAATCTAACAGCACCTACGCGCTGAGCAATAGCACGACCGCCCGCTTTTAGACGACGATACTCTAAAAAACTACCACCAGCGAAGCTACCTAATGTCCAGATAATGACCAGTACTAATGCCCAATAATAAATGCCACCCGTAAATAACGTGAGCAACAGGGCCATGACACCGAGTGCCACTGCCATATGCGCAAATACAATGAGAAAAAACAGCCCATAGAGCAATAGACTGCGCTGAGTACGTGTGCGCTGTTCACCAAAAAAATCCATCTACTTGTCTTACCTAAACTTTATATGGTCTAAATTTTATATTATCTAAACATAGCCGAACGCATGTGAATATCAGCCCATATTGACAACGGGGGCTTGAGCAATCGCTTTTCTATCTTCAAACACCAACTGACTTAATGGGCGAAAGCCAAAAGTAGTGCTAACCAGATTGTTGGGGAATACTTCGCGATCATTATTATAAAACATCACACTATCGTTATAGTGCTGACGTGCAAAACCAATTCGATTCTCTGTATTGGTCAGCTCATCCATCAGCTCTTTAATGATACTGTCTGCTTTTAGCTCAGGATATGCTTCCACGACAGCTGAGAACTGTCCCAATGCTTTGGACAGCATACTCTCTGCTTTGGCAAATAAGGCCATATGTTCCAGTGAGTCTGGCTGATGTTTACTAGAGTCTTGCAAGCTTTGGGCATGATTACGCGCGCTGATGACACGAGTAAGCGTTTCTTCTTCATGCGTCAAATAACGCTTGGCCGTCTCAACAAGATTTGGAATCAAATCATGACGGCGCTTCAATTGCACATCGATCTGAGCAAAACCATTTTTTGCTTGGTTACGGGCGCGTACCAATTTATTAAATATGGATACCCCAAATACAACTACCAACACCACAAAGGCAATAAACAGCCAGACAAACATCTTCATAATCAAATCCTAAAACGTTTCGTATTGATATTAAGGCCTGTTGCATACTCCACCATGGCACTGACAGCAACTATCGGTAAATACTCAACACACTCTAATGTTACTAAAAAGTTAATACATTGTATTTTAACTCATATTAATCAATGAAGTTTAGAAATCGAACTAGAAAGCGAATAAAATTCACGCAAAAAAAAGCCCTTTACAATGAAGGGCTTAACACATAATACGAGTGTTTATGACTGATTATAAAACCAATTATCAAATTTTAGGCAAAAAAAAGCGACTCCAAAAGCACATCCTCGGCACACATTGTGACTATTACCGTTGCTACCTTCCGGTCCTGGCGGGATTCATAGAACAATGTTGCGAGGCTACCAATGGAGCCACCAGTTGCAAATTATACAAGAATTTTTTAATTTTACAACCCCTATTGTAAAACTGTTTTTGTAAGGCAAAAAAATCAGTAACTTAGGTGACAAAATTATCACAGCATCGCGTCTGAATTTTGCTATGTTAGCCTATAAAGCTGAGCATGATGGATAGCAACTAACAAATAAAATGCACCGCTTTTAATAGAGAGAGACAGCGTTTGATGATGGCTTCTCTCTTTATCATTGATATAACTTACTGAGGAGATAGTAATGAAAACCACTCTACTAAACAAAGCAGCCCTAACGACTGGCTCTGCACTTCTATTAACCGCTATGATGGGTAGCGCGCATGCAGAACCAACTGGCTACGACCAACTTACTTTTCAAACAGAAATAAAAGAAGAAGTGCAAAATGATGAAGTACGATCCAGCTTATACAAAAAAGCACAGGCAACTGACTCAAAAGCATTGGCCACTACGCTCAACACCTCTATCAACAATGCCATGAAAATCGCCAAACGCTATCCTAGCGTCACTGTCAGCACAGGACAGCAGCGCACTTACCCACGTTATGATAAAAACAACAAAATCATAGGCTGGACAGGACAAGCCAATATAGATTTGAAGAGTACTGATTTTGCCGCGACCAGTCAGCTCATCGCTGATCTACAAGAAACGCTCGTCATGGAAAATCTCAGCTTTGGTGTGTCAGACACCAAAAAAGATGCGCTAGAACAGAAACTAATGACAGATGCCTCGCGCGCGTTTCAACAACAAGCTAAAAACCTAACTAGCGCATGGAGTGCTCGCGGCTATCGTGTGGTGAACGTCAACCTAAATACAGGTAGCAACTACCCGCGTCCAATGTATAGCGCCATGAGCATGAAATCAGACTCACTTGAGTCAGTACCAAGCCAAAGCTTTGAGTCTGGCAACAGTACGATCTCTGTGACCGCAAATGGTACGATTGAGCTGACTAAATAAATCAATTTATACCCGCAGTTGGTTCGTTCATAAATCGAACTATTCATACTAAAAAGGCAAGTACCATTATGGTGCTCGCCTTTTTTCTTAAGCTGTTATTTATGCTGTCATTATTCATCATTCATCAATAAGACAAGCTCTAATCACTTTGACGTAACTTTAATAATAGTTTTTGGTACAACGATAGGTTCTGATAAGCCAACAGCTGCTCTGCCTTTCTTTTATTATCTTGCAAGGTTGTATTGTTTTGAATCACATAAATGGTACGCGCAACCTGCTGGAGCGTGCCTCCTTTCTTATTGGTCAAAACTGCCGTGATACTATGCGCACCTGGTAAAATATCTACCGTTGGAATGGAAGCACTGAGACCTTGCGCCACCTCATTACCATCCAAGTAAATACTCACGTTATCGCCTGCTTGTAAAGATGGCTTTACTTGTACATTTACAGCGATATTTTGGGCAGGGCGACGATAAGCACGCTCTGCGCTTGGTTCAGTGATCGTAAGCTGATAATTGACGGTTGAACTGTTCTTATCCTCATCAGGCGTCTCTGTGCTGGCAGCTTGCGCAGTACTGCTAGACTGACCACTCGTATTGCTATTGTTACTTGAGTTAAGCGTATCATTTCTAGTCATCACACTGGTCTGAGTGACTTGCTTGTCTGCTTGCTGCTCATAATTCTGTGGACGATCGGTGAAGGTGACTTGACCCGTCTTTTCATCAACGACTTTATAAATAGCAGAGGCATTTGCTAAAGGCGCACAGAGACTGGCGGCACTCACAATCATAGCCGTCAACAGCCCTATATTGCCTTTTGAAAAAATCAGTTTTGATAATGAGATCATAATCAGTTAACCCAGTTATAGTGTTCACTATTAATATAGTATTATGACAACCATTATGCGATATTTTTGGTGTTAAATCAGCAATGATTTCAAGGAAAGTTAGTTATGGCATCTAACCAATTATTTCGCGCATAAAAAAAACCAGCTAAGAATAACTTAGCTGGTTTTTTTGATTCAAAATAAATGAATGCTTTAGCGACTAATTAGCAGCTGTAGTACATATCGAACTCAACTGGATGTACAGTCACATTCAGACGTTGTACTTCTTCTTCTTTCAAAGCGATAAACGCTTCTAGCATGTCTTCAGTGAACACATCGCCTTTTAATAAGAAGTCATGATCGTCACGCAGTGCTTGTAGTGCTACGTCTAAGCTCTCTGCAACCGTTGGGATTTGTGCTTCTTCTTCTGGTGGCAAGTCATACAAGTTTTTGTCTGCAGCTTCACCTGGATGCATTTTGTTTTGGATACCGTCAAGGCCAGCCATCAACAATGCAGCAAATGCTAAGTAAGGGTTCGCTGTTGGATCAGGGAAACGTGCTTCTACACGTACCGCTTTAGGGCTGCTCACGTGTGGAATACGGATAGACGCTGAACGGTTAGATGCTGAATAAGCAAGTTTAATAGGCGCTTCATAATGTGGTACTAGGCGCTTATAGCTGTTGGTCGATGGGTTGGTAATCGCGTTTAAAGCACGAGCATGCTTGATGATACCACCAACGAAGAACAGAGCTGTTTCAGACAAACCAGCGTATTCATCACCAGAGAACGTGTTTACGCCATCTTTAGAGATAGACATATGCACGTGCATACCTGAACCATTGTCACCAACGATTGGCTTAGGCATAAAGGTAGCCGTTTTACCAAACTGATGCGCAACGTTATGAACAACATACTTTAGCTGTTGAACTTCATCTGCCTTACGTACCATCGTGTTGAACGCTACGCCAATTTCAGACTGGCAAGACGCTACTTCGTGGTGATGTACTTCAACGCTACCTACACCAACGATGTCTTCGATACGTTCACACATCACTGAACGCATATCTTGTGAGCTATCGATAGGCGGTACTGGGAAATAGCCACCTTTGACACGTGGACGATGCGCCATGTTGCCCCATTCATACGTCTCGCCTGTTGACCATGCTGCTTCTTCAGCAGTGATTTTATGGCTAACACCAGACATATCAATTGACCACTTCACATCATCAAAGATAAAGAACTCAGGCTCAGGACCAAAATAAGCAGTATCACCAATACCAGTAGACTTTAAGTACTCTTCAGCGCGACGTGCGATAGAGCGTGGGTCACGATCATAGCCTTGTAGCGTTGATGGCTCGATAATGTCACAAGTAACGACAACGGTAACTGAATCAAAGAACGGGTCAACAAAAGCGGTTTCTGGATCTGGGCGCAAGATCATATCTGAGGCTTCAATACCTTTCCAACCAGCAATAGATGAACCATCAAACATCTTGCCGTCTTCCATTACTTCTTCGTCAATGGTATGTGAAGGAAAGCTGATATGTTGTTCTTTACCACGGGTATCGGTAAAACGAAAGTCAACCCATTTAGCATTTGTTGATTTGATAAGGTCTAATAATTTGTTCGACATAAATAATCTCCGTTGTGTTGATCACGTTATTGCGATTTAAAGTGACTGGTGCAATTTACTGGTTCAAAAATATCAGCTGTGCTCTTAATACTAAATAGCGCCTTCAATATTATGCTTATTATCAGCACTGTCAATGTCTTTAGTCAAGACATGGTTGTAATGCTTTTGCTCATTCTAACAATATATAACTCACAATAGTAAATTCTTCCAGCACTTATTAATAATTATTTTTGAATCGATTTTCAGCCATAAATAATCATGAAAGTAGTGATGCAAACGCTATGCCAACTTATAAAAATAATCATACCTGAGACAATACCCATCAACTTAATTAGCAACTATTACAATTACCTATGACACACTTTATTCTATATTAAGTATGGCCTGTCAACGAATAATACGTCTCTTATATCTCGTTTATAGACATGAGACACCATATTTTTGCACTATTTTGGTTCCGAAAAAATGCACCAAATTGAATTATGTTCTATTTTGGTGCGTGTCTAACACTTAAAAATATCAAACAAGCCAATAACCAAAGTCTCCTCGCAAGTATTTCGTCAAAAGTATTGTGAGGTAAAATAATTTTACGCATGACTTACTTAGATAGTATGTACCCTACATTTGATAGATCACAAAATAATGGTAAGATAACCGCGCCTCACAAACGTATGATTCAAGAGGCATCTGAATCAAAAAGCACTTGAGTAATGAAGCACTATAAATAAATATAAGTCTAAAAATACAATCACATCCATAAGTTGAAAACCCAATGATTTTGATGATCGATAATTACGACAGCTTTACGTACAATATCGTGCAGTACTTCGGTGAGTTACAGCAGGACATCACCGTCTGGCGTAATGATCAGGCTACCATTGAACAGATTCAAACCCTTGCACCAGATGTGATTGTCATCGGTCCTGGGCCGTGCGATCCTGATCGAGCTGGTATTTCTTTAGCAGTGATCGAAACATTCAAGGGTGTTATACCGATATTGGGTATTTGTTTGGGTCATCAGGCCATTGGACAAGCATTCGGTGGTCAAGTGGTCAAAGCAGGTGAAGTCATGCACGGCCGGCTATCGGCCGTCTACCATAACGGTCAAGGTGTGTTTGATGGATTGCCCAATCCATCACAAGTCACTCGCTACCACTCGCTCGTCATTGACAAACGCAGCCTACCCGATTGTCTCGAGCTGACCGCATGGACACAGTACGCTGATGATAGTATTGAAGAAATTATGGGTATCCGCCACAAAACTTTTGCCATTGAAGGGGTGCAATTCCATCCTGAATCTATTTTGAGCGAGGCAGGTTATCAGCTGCTCAATAACTTTTTGCAAACACACAATTTGGCAGTGTTGGCCTCGAACGAGTTACCACAAGTTGGTTGATTAGCGACTAAATATAAGCGACCTGCATTAAAATAGAACCCAATTTAATCAAAATAAACATATAAAAATATTAAGCGAGAATATAATGAGTACAACAAAAATAGAGGGCAATCACACGCCAGATAATATTGCTAAAATGTCTGATGCAGATATTCATAAATTGTTGACGGCATCGTTAGAAAGAATTTTTCAACACATTGATTTGACCTTCGATGAAATGTACCAAGTCATGCTGATCATCATGCAAGGCAGATGTAGCGACGCCATGATGGGCGCTATTTTGACTGGCTTACGTATGAAAGGCGAATCAATCGATGAGATTACTGCCTCCGCTAGCGCCATGCGAGCATTGGCTTCTAATATCGAACCAAAGAACTGTGATCACCTAGTAGACATCGTCGGTACTGGTGGCGATGGCGCTAATTTATTCAACGTGTCTACCGCTTCTGCTCTTGTGGCAGCAGCGGCTGGCGCACAAGTTGCCAAACACGGCAACCGCGGCGTGTCTAGCAAATCGGGTAGCTCAGACTTACTCGAACAAGCAGGTATTAGTTTGGCGCTGAATCCTGAACAAGCAAAAGACTGTATCGAAAACCAAGGTATCGGCTTTCTGTTCGCACCAAATCACCACAGTGCCATGCGCTATGCCATACCCGTGCGCCGCGAACTCAAAGCGCGTACAATTTTCAATATCTTAGGGCCATTAACCAATCCTGCTGGCACACCCAATCTGGTCATTGGTGTTTTCACTGCCCAACTTTGTGAGCCTATCGCCAAAGTCATGAAGAACTTGGGCGCCCGTCATGTGATGGTCGTGGGTGCAAAAGACGGCTTGGATGAAATTAGCCTTGCTACTTCAACTACTGTCGCTGAATTAAAAGATGGCGAGATATCTGTTTATGAGATGATGCCAGAAGATGCTGGCATTGAATCGCAGACACTGATCGGTCTCGATGTCGACTCTCCAGCGCAAAGTCTGGAACTGATTCGTGCTGCACTATCTGGAGCCGATACTCATGACCGTTCTGTACTCAAAGCGCGTGATATGATTGCGCTTAATGCAGGTGCGGCAATATATACAGCAGGACTTGCCAGCAACTACGCCAATGGTGTGAGCCGAGCGCAAAAAGCCATCCAAAATGGTGATGCGTTGCTCAAGCTTGAGTCTCTGGCCAACTACACACAGCAATTAGTGGCTCAGGGTTAACTTATAAGCACTCATATGATGCAAACTTTGCCACCACTGTCTATAGTTAAAGAAGCCTAAAACGGATACAAGGAGCCGACTGCAGATTGTACAAGTCGTACATCTAGGAAGGGTAACACCGTAGCCGTTTAGTCGTTCTTTGACTATATTTACATTTAATATTATTTGGATACTAGTATGACCACAACTCCTTCAGACATACCTTCAGTATTGCAGCGCATTGTCGCAACCAAAATAGAAGAGGTGAAAGCCGCACGTGAGAGTCTTTCTCTTGAGGATTTAAAAGCGCAAGTCACAGCTGATAATAAACCACGCCGAGGCTTTGCTGCCGCTTTACGAGCGGCCAGTACGAACAAAAACAGTGTCGGTATCATTGCTGAAATTAAAAAAGCATCGCCGTCCAAAGGCATTATCAATCATAACTTTGCACCAGCGTTATTTGCCCAGCAATATGAGCAAGCTGGTGCCAGCTGTTTATCAGTATTGACTGATCGTGATTATTTTCAAGGTGATGATAGCTATCTTCTTCAAGCGGCTAATGCCACAAGCCTACCGATACTGCGCAAAGATTTTATGGTAGATGTATACCAAATCTATCAATCTTATCTGATGGGTGCAGACTGTATACTGCTCATCATGGCTTGCCTTGATGATACGCAAGTACACGAGCTGCATGCACTGAGTATCGAACTAGGTATGGATGTGTTGATAGAGATACATACTAAATATGAGCTTGAGCGCGCCCTAACATTGCCACGCTCAGAGCACAATATTTATGGTATTAATAATCGCGACTTAAATACCTTTGACGTCGATCTGCAAACCACACTGGATCTAAAAAATATTTTGATTGAAGCCTTAGCAGTAGACAATACAACCCTTAAACCGCTCGTCGTTACCGAGAGTGGCATTCATAGCAGTGATGACATTCGTTTGATGTTAAGTCATGATATTCAGCACTTTTTGATCGGTGAGCAGTTTATGAAAACCGATCATCCTGGACAAGCGTTACAATCCTTACTTGCGGGCGTCGCAACAGACGAGTAAAGTAACTAAATTAGCTTAAACTACGATACGACTTGTGAGCTTATATTAGTATAAAACCAGCGACGATATAGACTATTAAGTCATTCATTCATCAACCAACGATACATTAACTTTTATGTCAAATTCTCTATTTTCAAAAGAAATGCAAGACCAACTTAAAGAGCTAAAAGGCCAACTAAGTAAAGGTCGTGATACCACGTCACCTGAAGGTGAGGATCAGAAGCCAACTGAACCTGTGTCATTACCCACGCAAAAACAAGTAAATAAGACTGTTAAGCAAATGAACAGCGAACATGTTGATGATGATAAAGTGCTGTTTATGCAAGCCATGCATGGTGTCAATCAGCTTGAAGATAAGAATGTCCGCTCACCTGCCAATGCTAGCAAAGCAGGAAAACCTGATGCGACCACACTGTCTAAACGTGCGGCTGCTCAAGGTAGTGAAGCCAGTGACTTGGGTGCAGGCTTGTCAGATATGCAAGCACTGCTCAACCCTGTCGCTGCTGAAGCGTTTTTATCGTACAAACAGCCAACCTTGCAAAACAAAATCTTTGATCAACTTAAGAAAGGCAAGCTACGTTGGTATGATGCTGTAGATATTCATGGTTGCACGATAGAAGAAGCTCGTGACGCCATGACACAATTACTAAGTCAAGCAAAACAGAAAAATGAGACGATGGTAAAAATAGTCCATGGTAAAGGCTCTGAGGCCATTTTAAAGACGTGTGTAAATGGTTGGTTACGTCAATTACCAGAAGTGCTAGCATTTTGCTCTGCTCCGCCTAAAGATGGTGGTAATGGTGCGGTATTGGTACTGCTTAAAAAGCCTAAAGCGGATGGTGAATAGTCTGTATTGATAGCTCAGTATTAGAAATAAAAAGGACTGCCATTTGCAGTCCTTTTTTATATAAATAAATCGTCTATTTCTATAGTAGCAAGCTGTAAGCACATAGCTATACGACTGTCATGCACAATTTTTATTAGAGTGAATCTATCATGAGCATACAAACAATTGAAAGTGTTGAAGCACTAAATGAGCATATCACTGCTTTGATTGCTATCGAACCAAGGTTTTCGCCTGTCCATAAGCAAGTTGGCACGCCAAGCCTTAGACACAATACAGGTGGGTTTGAGCAGCTGATGAGAGCAATGGTTGGTCAGCAGTTATCTGTCGCTGCCGCAGCCAGCATTTGGCAACGGTTGGTTGATGCAGGATTGACGACACCGAATGCAATCATTGAGGCAACGGATGAGACTTTGCGAGCACAAGGACTGTCTAAACAAAAAACTCGTTATATCCGCTCATTGGTCGAGCACGATATAGACTTTAGTGCATTAGAAACTATGTTAGACGAAGATGTCATAAATACACTAACCGCCGTCATTGGTATTGGTCGCTGGACAGCTGAGATGTACTTATTGTTTTCTTTAAAACGCGCAGACGTATTCGCTGTCGATGACTTAGCCATCAAAGTGGCGGCTATGGAGTTGCTAGGTTTGGCAGAGCGACCTACACCGAAACAATTAAAGAACCTGACCCAAGACTGGTCACCGCACCGTAGCGCTGCCAGCCTGTTGCTATGGTCATATTATGGTGCATTACGTAATAAAACTGCAGTGCCTTTATAAAGACCTAGTATTAAAAAAGTGAGTAAGGCAATCGTTTGAGTCTTATATTGCTAGCGACCTCTGTATTTAAAACCATGACAAAGGTCTCTTTAATCATTACTCTAAAATTGGTTCCATATAGAAAAGCTAGGTCTTTTTTTGACATGCTTAAACTTGCTTTTCTTTAATACATGGCTTTTATGTATGAGTCCTTTGAGCATGTGGCCTTTCTTGCTTTTCAATATTGCCTTCTTTTTTTCATTGAGGGCTTCATCGCTATTAGTACTGTCATTGCCTTTATCTTTATTTAAATCCACAGCAGTATGGTCATCAGAACTGTCATTGCCAGCATCAGTATCCTTGCTAATTGATACATCTTTTACCGATTCAATGGGGTTATTTTCTTGATTATGGTTTTGATCCTCATTATCAATGTGATCTTCTAGCTCGGCTTGATTGACAATAAGCTGCTGAGTCGGTAATGCATGTTCTACTTTATATTTCGCGACTTTCTTTAATACATCGATAAATAACGTATTTTGCTTGTCATAGAATTCAATGATTCCAGTAGCATTGACATAAGCCTGCAACTGAATGACATAGCAATCTTGACGCAGCTCTAAGATATTGACCTGATTCCACTCTGGGTTGGTTAAATCATGCTCTTTTATGAATTCATCCAAGTCGTTTACCATTTTGAAAATCACATCAAGATCAGCGGTACGCTTAAGATATAAATGATGGAAAAAACGAAACATATCCCGAGAAGTAAAGTTTTCGATCTGCATCGATGAAAAGTCACCGTTCGGTACCGTCACGATCGTACGCGTCAATGTCCGCACACGCGATGAGCGAATACCAATATCTATCACCGTGCCTTCATAAGTGCCAAATTTACAATAGTCGCCGATTCGTACTGGCGAATCTGCCACGACGACGACACTACCGACAAGGTTTTCAATGGTCTTTTGTGCACCCAGTGCCAATGCCAAACCACCCACACCCAATGCAGCAATACCTGTGGTCAAGTCAAAACCTAAATTACCAAAGATGACAATCACAGCAAATATAAGTAGCAGCGCTTTTACCACTTTGCGCAGCAGCCCTAAGATTGAGACTCGCTCAGTATAGTTTTTCTTATAGCTCAAATTTACCGCACGAGTGAATATGGCATCGATGACTCGCAGTAGTAACCATGTTATCGCAACCCACGAAGCTATTTCCGTGAAACGATTGACTGGCTCACGCAGGGTCACTGATACGCCAGCGTATACCATCACCTCAGACAGTATCAGTGCCATAATCACCACGGAAAGCGGCAGTATCACCTTATCCGGTAATGGCAATGTCACACCGCGTACACGCGGATAAGTGATTCTCAATAGATGATACAACAGCCAAACCATGATATAAGTCAATATAAAGCTACTGACGATCATGGTAAGTGCCGCGACCAAATCAGCTAACTGATAACCGAAGAGCTTTTTGCCATCCAATGAATCAATGGTATAGCGAGATACCAAAGTCGGTTCAGTGTTCTCTATTACTTCTGGTATCGAGCTGAGCGTATCGCTTGAAAACTGCCAATACTTTTCATCTCTCTCAGACGTCACTTTTTCGAGTATCAATGACACACTTTTTTCACCAATATTAATCGCACCCACGTTTTCTTGATCTGGTGGTAGCTGATCAGTGAGGTTACCTTCAGGCGTATTGCTCAGCTGCAAATCCGGCTGAAAACGGCCACCTGCATCCAATGCTTGCTTGAACTGCCGTACGATGGTCGTTGGGTTGTCAGACTTCGATAAATTTAGATAGTTACTCGCCAGCAGGTAGTCATTTTCACCCAGGGCGCTGATAAACCCTTGCACTGTATTCCTTGGTGTATCTCGCCCGAATGAGTCCGGTCGCGGTGATCTTGCTGACTCTTCACTGCTACTCTCACTAATACCCAATGAACTGGCTTCTGCCGCAAAGGTATGAGTTGGCCATAATAAACTCAGTAGCAGCGCAAGTAAAAACACCATAGCAAGTAATGGTATTTTAATCATTGAGTATAGTGAAGATAACTCGGTGCGGGGAATCAGGCGATACTTAGTAGACAAAACAAACCTCTTAGCTTTATGGATAGTACAACAGAGAACAATGAAATCCTGACTATGATAACAATTATTTATAACAGCAGTACTTTTGATTACGCATTTTTGTAGCTATCTATGTCAATGACTACCCACACCACTTCTCATCAATTTAGCTCAAATCTTTCATAAACATCAGCGTATTTAAAAGCCGAAAAAACTGTAAAATGAATCATTAGCAACTAACCATGAAAGTTATTCATGTTAGCGTGAAGAAACATTAGGTTAAAGTAGTTTATAAAGTAGTGATTTTTATAGATAATGAGCATAGTTTTGCTAACTTATTGCTTTTTGTAATTTTTAACCATATTAGCGTCAAAATGGTTATTTTTTATTTCTGTACTCCTTAATATGATTACTCTGGAATTGACTATGTTTTTACCACGTTCATCTTCGACTGCCTATCTTCGCTTATGCATTTTGAGCGCACTTGGCGTATTTTCTCTAAATGCAACAGCAGCGACTGACGTAAGCAACAACGAACTACCAGAAGTTGAGCTCGATGAAATTGTGGTGACAGCTACTCGTACACAGACTAAGACCAGTAACATCATTGCTCAGACACGAGTTATTGATAGCGAAGAATTGCAGCGTTATCAGGGTCAAACAGTGATTGATGTACTAAAAAATCAATCTGGTATGAATATTGCTCAAAGTGGCGGCACAGGAACAGTCAGTAACTTTTATATGCGTGGCTATGATAGTAAGCAGGTGCTTGTAATCATTGACGGTATTCGCTACAGCTCTATTTCTACAGGCGCGCCTGCGCTAAATCTATTATCTGCCGATCAAATCGACCGTATAGAAATTCTATATGGCGCATCAGGTTCTAGTATTTACGGTTCTGATGCAATGGGCGGTGTCATTCAAATATTTACTAAAGGCAATAACGTAAAACAATCTAACGTTTCAACGACCGTTGGTTATGGTAGCAATAATCATTATCAAGTAGGTATAACAGGTCAGCTTAAAAATGAGACTTCTTCATTGAGTTTAGGTGTCAGCCGCAACGAAACAGACGGTTTTAACGCCATTGCTAGTCCTAGTTCTTATGATTACAATTCTGATGATGATGGTTTTAAATCTACCAATGCCAGTCTAGCATTACAACATAAGATCTCAGACTCTCTAAGTGCTGGAATCAGTGCGTTATATTCTGACTCTACAACAGATATTGATTCTGCAGGCAATGTTTTTCCAAATGCTTATTCAGATCAAAAAAATGGCAGCGCCAACGTTTTTATTCAGCATCAAACACCATTAGCTGTCACTAAATTTAGCTATGGTCAAAGTGTCGATAAATCCACTACTCATGATGCTAACTCTATAAATTATCAAGATGGCAATCAATTTGATACCATTCAACAGCAGGCACGTTCAGAAACAAGTATTAATGCACAACCTGGCACCGTTATCATTGGCGCAGAATGGTTATCACAGAAATTAGATGCATCTGATGTTTTAGATTTTTCAGGTTATCCTGCCCCTGCCGCTCAAACTGCTTATGATCCTGAAGATAGAACTGTTAAAAGTGGTTTCGTTGGCTATCAATTATCAGAAGATAGTTATGATCTACAAGCCAATTATCGTGTCGATGACAATTCACAATATGGCAATGAGAACACATATAACATAGGTGCCGCTATACGTCCATTAGATGGCGTGCGTATCGGTGCAAGCTATGCGACAGGCTTTCGCGCGCCCACCTTCAACGATTTATACTACCCTGGTTACAGCAACCCAGACTTAAAGCCTGAGACCAGTAAAAATACGGAAGTGTTTGTAGAGTACAATAAAGGCAATCAAATTTCCCGTCTGACTGGCTATCATACTGACGTTGATGACTTGATTGGTGGTAATACCAATACGAGCGAGGCACAAATCAAAGGCTTAAGTTTGACTTCAGACTGGAGCGTTAGTTCGTTTGTATTTGGTTTGGGTTATGACTATCTAGAAGCTAAAGACAAAACCACCAATAGTGCTAACTATAATAACGACCTTGTATATCGCCCTCAAAATAGCAGTTTGATTTATCTTGGTTATCAGCAACCTGCTTTTGATGTGCGTTTAGAAGCTAAATATACTGATGAAAGATTCTCTGATGCTGCGAATACTACCAAGTTGGATGATTACACTTTACTAAACTTAAGCGGCGTTATCTATCTGACGACCAATCTTCGTGCTAACTTACGCGTTGACAATATCACTGATGAAGATTACACACTATCTAATCAATTCGGTACAGAATACGCTACTGAGGGCACTAGCTATTTCGGCTCTTTAACCTATGACTGGTACTAAACTGGTCGGAAATTGAGATAGTATTTATTGCAAGCAATAGAAAGGTCATCAATCGATGGCCTTTTTTTATGGCCATAAAATTTGAAACCAAACATAACACTGCTGTCTATTATTTCTATTAGCCAGTAGGTGACATTTTATCTGTCATCTATTACAATGACACCCTCCGAGAGGTGTTGCGCCATGACCAAGAATATTGCATTGAAAGCTAAAATCATGCAAATCATAGGTTATGTTAGGCTCGGTTAACTGTCGAGTGTCCTATTTTTGGTCACTCACAGCGCAAACAACGGCACCTGCGTTTTTATTCTTTTTATCATAAATTAACCACTGATAGGAGCATATTATGGACGCAGTGTCTAACACCCCATCTGCCCATACGATCGACCCCTCTTTCACTGACTATAAAGTCGCTGACATCAGCCTTGCTGATTACGGCCGCCGTGAAATCACCCTTGCCGAAGCCGAAATGCCTGCCCTAATGGGTTTGCGTCGTCGCTACGAAGCCGATCAGCCACTTAAAGGCGCTAAAATCGCTGGCTGTATCCACATGACCATCCAAACTGCCGTTCTTATCGAGACATTAGTCGCGCTAGGTGCTGAAGTACGTTGGACCTCATGCAACATCTTCTCAACTCAAGACCATGCTGCTGCTGCGATTGCTGCTGCTGGCATCTCTGTTTATGCTTGGAAAGGCGAAACAGAAGAAGAGTACGAGTGGTGCTTACGTCAGCAAGTTCACGTTGGCGGCGAAGCGTCAGGCCAACTTTGGGATGCCAACCTAATTTTGGATGACGGCGGTGATTTAACGGCTTTGATTCATAATGATTATGCTGAGCTTCTTGATAGCATTCATGGTATCTCAGAAGAGACTACTACTGGTGTACATCGTCTGGTTGAGATGCTTGCCAAAGGTACACTTAAAGTACCAGCAATCAACGTCAATGACGCCGTTACTAAATCTAAAAACGACAACAAGTACGGCTGCCGCCATAGCTTAAATGATGCTATCAAACGTGCAACTGACATGTTCCTTGCTGGTCGCCGCGCTTTGGTTATCGGTTATGGCGATGTGGGCAAAGGCTCTACGCAAAGCTTACGTCAAGAAGGCATGATCGTACGTGTATCAGAAGTCGATCCTATCTGTGCCATGCAGGCATGTATGGACGGCTTTGAAGTATTATCGCCTTACATTAACGGTGATAACACTGGCGGCGCAGAAAACATCAATACGCGTCTGCTAGAAGATACCGACATGATCGTTACTACTACTGGTAACTACCATGTTTGTGATCGTCATATGCTAGCTGCACTAAAGCCTGGTGCAGTCGTTTGCAACATCGGTCACTTTGATACCGAAATTGACACCCAATTCATGCGTGACAACTGGCGCTGGGTTGAGATCAAGCCACAAGTACATCAAATCTTCCGCTCAGACGACGAGAACGATTATTTGATATTGCTTGCTGAAGGTCGTCTAGTGAACCTAGGTAATGCGACTGGTCACCCATCACGCGTGATGGACGGCTCATTTGCCAACCAAGTATTGGCTCAAATGTATTTGTTCGAAGAAAAATTCGCTGAACTACCAGCAGACAAGCGTACTGATAACTTATACGTAAAAGTATTGCCTAAGAAGTTAGACGAAGAAGTAGCCGCTGCGATGGTTGCAGGCTTTAACGGTACTTTAACCAAGCTGACTGAAAAGCAAGCTGAATACTTAGGTGTATCAGTCGAAGGCCCATTCAAGCCTGACGCTTATAAATACTAAAAGGAGCCAGACTGTGAGTAAGCCTGCGTTCTCTTTTGAGTTCTTCCCTGCAAAAACTGAGCAGGGACACGAAAAGCTACTGAGTACTTATGATGAGCTAAACAAGCTGTCACCGAGTTATTTTTCGGTGACTTATGGCGCTGGTGGTTCCACCCGTAGTCGAACCTTGGATATTGTGCAAGCATTATGCACACGTGGTGATACTGGTGTTGCTCCGCATATGTCCTGTATTGGCGATGATAAAAGCGAAATCGCTGAACTATTGACGCATTACAAAAGTTTAGGCATCAATCGTATTGTCGCGCTTCGTGGTGACTTACCATCAGGTCAAGTTGGTATGGGTGAGCTGCCGTTTGCGTTAGACTTGGTCAAGTTTATCCGCGAACACTCAGGTGATCACTTTCGTATCGAAGTAGCCGCTTATCCGGAGATGCATCCACAAGCCCGTAGCTTCGATTCTGATATCGACAACTTGGTCAATAAGTTTCAAGCGGGTGCGGATGCAGCGATTACCCAGTTCTTCTACAATGCTGATAGCTATCTATACTTGCGCGACACCTTAGAAAAGCGCGGTGTTGATACGGTTGCTAAGCCGTTGGTCGCTGGCATCATGCCAATTACTAATTCTAGCAATTTGATGCGTTTTGCTGATAGCTGTGGCGCTGACATTCCACGTTATGTACGTAAGCAATTGGCAGATTTTGGCGATGACCGCAAGGCCATCCGTGAATTTGGCTTTGATGTGGTGTATCGTTTATGTGAGCGTCTCATTAGCGAAGGTGTACCTGCCATGCATTTTTATAGCATGAACAAGGTTGAGCCTAATAAACGCTTAGTCGAGGCCTTAGGTTTGACTGCTTAAACGACCATCAGATCCCTTATTTAATGACTGGCATTCTTCGGAGTGCCAGTTTTTTTTTGTCAAAATTCTAATAAACAACCATCTATAGCTGTCATAATACAGCTTATCTTATTTAACTTTTAAAAATTTCTTTACTGTGTAATACTGCTATTTTATAACAATCGCTTTTATTAAGAAAAATTCTCATAAAAGAAATGTCTTTAATTGTCTCAAGTGATATTCTATTGAACTAATAATAAGTACGACCAATCAAATAATAGGAATAAGAATACGTGCGACGTTTTTTTTATAGTAGTGACAGTAATTATGATCATAGCTTACTCTCAACTCAACTGGCTACCTTACCGTTAGGTAGTGATATTGAATTGCCAGACAGTATTGTTCATCACTGGTGCCGTGTGCTACGCGCAAACATTGGCGATCAAGGTGTTTTATTCGATGGGTTTGGCGGTGAATATCAGGTAGCGCTACAAACCATTAGTAAAAAGCATGCCACTGTGACTTTATTGGCTCATATAAATGATGATCGTACTGCCCCATTTATCAGTAAAATTGGTTTGGTGATGAGTCGCGGTGAGCGCATGGATTATGCGATTCAAAAGTCAACCGAGCTGGGTGTAACGGCTATTCAATTATTAAGTAGCCATCATGGTGAGGTCAACCTAAAACCTGCGCAAGTGGAGAAAAAACTGGCACATTGGCAGCAAGTGGCCATTGCGGCCTGCGAGCAATGCGGCCTCAATCGTCCACCGCTCATTCTCGCACCAGTCTCTATCAATGACTGGTTACTTAAGGTAGCAGATAACAACCAAGAAATGGCCATCAGCCCTATAGTCACTGCACTCAGTCAAGATACTTACTATCAACGGCTACAGCAGCCAGCTGACTTGCGTATGCAGTTGAGTGTACCAGCATTAGGACAGCCTGCAATGCCGGAGTTGTTGACAGTCACGCTAAAGCAGTCAGCACCTTATATCGAGCTATTGATTGGCCCTGAGGGCGGGCTCAGCGACTATGAATGCCTGAAAGCAGCAGAGGTAGGTTTCCATCCTTGGCAAATTGGCACGAGAGTGTTACGTACCGAAACCGCACCAGTCGTTGCATTAGCGACCTTACATGCTTTAAGTCATTAGTTATCAAAATACCATGTATCTAACCTTATTTATTCTTCAACTTTGACGTTGTGAGTCCAATTATGACTAATGCCGCCGCCATGCCAATCGCAGACAAGCAGCAGTTGCTAGCGCAGTTATGCGAACAACTTGATGACTCAATATTCATCTTAGATGCCAATTTGCGCTATTTATCGGTCAATGCTTGTTACGAGATGACTATTGGTTACACCGAGTCATTTTTACTTGGTCGACCCCTAGGTATCTACGCGGCAGAATTTTTATCAAAAGAAGAAAGAGATATTTTAGCGGATATCACTAGCCACCTAGATACTAATGGTTTTTATACAAATGACTTTTCGATGGCCAATCGCTATGGCGAAATCGTTGATTGTCATATTACTTATCGCAAACTCTATATCGAACAGACTGTTTACTATGTCGGTATGCTGCGTGATACCTCTTCTGCCATCAAAGACAAAAAACAATTGGTACATTTGCTCAATTACGACCAGGTGACAGGCCTGCCAAACCGTAAAGTATTTTTGAGTCAAGTCAGTGACTTACTATTAGACAGCTACCAAGAAGTCGTTATTGTACGTTTAAATATCGACCGTTATCGTAGCCTTGCAAGCTTACTCGGTCCTGATGGCATAAACGCTTTGATTAACAATTTTGTCAAACGCGTCAAAAAGCTCAAACTCGATAACTTGCATTGTTTTTCCCATTTTGGTGGTGATGATTTTGCCTTATTATTCGAATGCCCTGATGCTAATACAATTCGGCACCAGCTAGACAGCTTAATGCAAATGTGTGAACGTCCTTTTTCTCCAGACAAATCAGAGGCAAAGATATATTGTCATGTATCCATTGGTGTTAGTTACTTTCCTAAAGATGGTGAAGGATTAACAGGACTACTGACCAACGCCGAAAAAGCGCTGCATTATGTCAAGAGTCAAGGTGGTGACGATATTTGTTGGTATGACACCGCTATTGATGAGGCCACCACTGATAGTTGGCAGTTAGAGGCTGAACTCAGAGCCGCTGCCTCTGAAGGTCAATTTATTCCTTATTATCAGCCAAAATTTGAATTAGCAACGGGCACTATCACTGGCTTTGAAGCCCTAGTACGCTGGCAACATCCGACTCGTGGACTGTTAAGCCCAGTACACTTTATCGATGCCATTATCACCCATAAGCTATCATTTGAGCTATTCTCACAAATGGCTATCCAAATTGCCAAGCAGCTGTCGGTTTGGCAAAAGCGAGGCTTTCTTCAACATATCTGTATCAATGCTGACGCCGCGGAATTTAGCCATCCTAATTTTTCTGAGATGGTAAGCAGCCTCCTTACACAGCACGATATTTCTGCTCATCAGTTACATATTGAAGTGACTGAATCTTCTCTCATTCAGCGCCATAGTAACGTTAAAAAACAACTGGAGTTACTCAAAGAGTTGGGGATCTGTCTGGCCCTAGATGACTTTGGCACCGGTTATGCCTCGTTAAGTTACTTACAAGAGTATCCGTTTGATTTTATTAAAATCGACAAAAGCTTTATCTCTAATATCGAAAAAAATCCTACCCAACATGCGATTGTCAAGGCTATCTTAGATTTGGGCAATGCCCTTAATATGCAGGTTATCGCTGAAGGTATCGAAACCGAGGAGCAGCGTGACGTGCTATTTGCCATGGGATGCAAGCAAGGTCAAGGCTATTGGCTGAGCAGACCCGTGCCAGCTGAGGCTGCAACCAATATGTTGATTCAGCAGCACGGTATGACATAACCCAAACTGATTGAAATTTTTTATCCAGTATAGCCAATACTTTCATGTGGTTATTCGCCTTCATCTTGAACGCCTAGCTTCGATTGCATAACGGATGCAAGGCAGGTTCATGACTTATCAGTCCTGTCACCAAACTTGTATAATCATCTGTGAAAGCCTATCTTTTATAGTGAATTTGTTAGGTCTTATTCAGCCTCAAGCCGACTCTAACAATCACCATTCTTTTCAATACGATTTTATGTAATCGATAACTTAGTCAATCTGTATTACAGCCTAGCATTTATTTGGGCTGTTCAGATTAAAGTGATCAGGGCTTTTGTGCTATCTAATAGTGCAGCGACCTACTCTTGACGATTATTGATTATATTCCAAAAAGGACAGGAAGTTATGCAATATAAAGCGCCCTTACGTGATATTCAATTCGTAATGCATGAGTTACTTGATAGCGAAAGCCACTATAAAACTTTACCTGCGTTTCAAGAGGCTGACCGTGAATTGATGGACAGCTTGTTCGAAATGGCTGCAAGCTTTGCTGAAAATGAGCTATCACCATTGAACCAAAGTGGTGATGCTGAAGGCTGTAAATTCGATAATGGTACTGTCACTACACCGAAAGGCTTTAAAGAAGCTTATACAGCGTTTTGTGAGCTTGGCTTCCCTGCTTTGTCTGCTGAAGAAGAGTTCGGTGGTCAAAACATGCCTTTTTCATTGTCTACGGTCATCAATGAGATGGTTGGTACAGCTAACTGGTCATTCTCTATGTACCCTGGCCTATCACATGGTGCTATTCAAACCATCGAGCATCATGGTACTGACGCACAGAAACAAACCTATCTAGAAAAAATGATCAGCGGTGAATGGTCAGGTACGATGTGCCTTACTGAAGCACATGCTGGTTCTGATTTGGGTATCATCCGTACTAAAGCTGAGCCTAAAGAAGACGGTAGCTATAGTATTACTGGCCAAAAGATATTCATCTCTGCAGGCGAGCATGACCTAACCAGTAACATCATTCATATCGTATTGGCTCGCCTGCCAGGCGCGCCTGCTGGCACAAAAGGTATCTCATTGTTTATCGTTCCTAAAATGACGGTCAACGAAGATGGTAGCATTGGCGAAGGCAATAATGTCGTTTGTGGTTCTATCGAGCACAAAATGGGTATCAAAGCCTCTGCGACTTGTGTTATGAATTTCGATGGCGCAACAGGTTACTTGATTGGGCCGGAAAACCGTGGCCTACAGTGCATGTTCACCTTTATGAACGTCGCCCGTATTGGTACCGCTGTTCAAGGCCTAACAGCTGCAGAATATGCATTCCAAGGTTCACTAACCTATGCAAAAGATCGTCTGGCAATGCGTTCACTATCAGGTACTAAAGCGCCAGAAAAAGTAGCTGACCCTATCATTGTGCATCCAGCGGTTCGTAACATGCTATTGACCGAAAAAGCCTTTGCTGAAGGTGGCCGTGCATTGGTTTATTATCTCTCACATTTTGCTGATATCGTCGCAAAAGGCGAAGGCGAAGAGCTTAAATTTGCTGACCAAATGCTATCACTATTGACACCAATTGCTAAAGCGTTCTTGACCGAAACTGGTCTAGAAGCTGCTAACCACGGTATACAGGTTTATGGTGGTCACGGCTTTGTAAGCGAATGGGGTATGGAACAAAACGTCCGTGACACCCGTATTGCTTGCCTATACGAAGGTACGACTGAGATCCAAGCACTTGATTTACTAGGTCGTAAAGTATTGGGTTCACAAGGCAAACTACTGGGCAACTTTGTTAACATCATTCAACAGTTCTGTGAAGATAACAAAGAAAATGACGAGATGGGTCAATTTGTTCGCCCACTGGTCAAGCATCTAAAAGAATGGGGTGACCTAACGGCACGTATCGGCATGCAAGCAACTGAAAACCCAGATGCTGTCGGTGGCGCTGCTGTTGATTACATGTACTTCAGTGGTTATGTCACACTAGCTTACTTATGGGCTCGTATGGCACTAGTCGCACAAACTGCTATTGCAGAAGGTACGAGTGAAGCCGCATTCTACGATGCTAAAGTAAAAACTGCACAATTCTACTTTGCTAAATTATTGCCACGTACCACTACTCACGTACAGCGCATCAGCACTGGTGTTGAGCCATACATGAGCATGGACGTCGATCAATTTGCTTTTTAATTGACCGTTTGATGAGTCTTTAATACATTAACTGCTTGCAAGTTAATCTAGCTAACGTCATTCTATCGGCAACATACTCAGGTATGTTGCCGATTTTCTTATTACTGTCTGGCTGATACTAATCAAACATAATGTCGGGCTTACTCAGTCTATTACCTCCAATATTAATCCTCGCCTGCTCTTTATCTAAAGTATCTTTAAACCAACAACAAGAGCTTAATTACTATTGGCAATTTTCGTATTTTTATTATCAATATAGTCGTAAGTACTTTTGGTGCACGCACGATTCACGAAGAAATACACCCGCTCACACGCTTATTTGTTAAACTTTAATTATTAATCGCTCAGGTTAAATTAGAAAAACAATCTATAACTTTAATACTCTTAACTCTACTCATTTGAACCAAAGGAATGTTTATGGCTGTCTATAATGCCCCTCTTAATGACATGCGCTTTATCTTAAATGATGTGTTTAATGCGCCTAAATTTTGGCAAAATAACGAAAACTTGGCTCATGTTGACATAGAAACTGTCGATATGATTTTAGAAGAAATGGCAAAATTGTCAAAAAACATTCTATTGCCTATCAACCGCAGTGGTGATGAAGAAGGCGCAACCTTTCAAGGTGATGGTGTCGTCACTACTCCAACTGGGTTCAAAGAAGCTTATAAGCAGTTTGCTGAATCAGGTTGGGTTGGCTTAAGTGGTAACGCTGAATACGGCGGTCAAGGCTTTCCAAAAATGGTCACCATGCTCACTGAAGAGATGGTTTTTACTGCCAATCAGTCTTTTGCCCTTTATCCAAACCTCACCGTTGGTGCAACACTTTGCCTTAACGCAGCAGCGTCAGAAGAGCAAAAACAAACCTACTTAGAAAAAATGTATAACGGCGAATGGGCTGGCACCATGTGCTTGACCGAGCCGCATGCTGGTACTGACTTGGGTATCATCAAGACCAAAGCGGTGCCTAATGATGATGGTAGCTTTGATATCTCTGGCACCAAAATCTTTATCACTGGTGGTGAGCACGATCTGACTGACAACATCATTCATTTGGTATTGGCAAAAACACCTAATGCACCAGAAGGTTCAAAAGGTATCTCCCTGTTTGTGGTACCAAAATTCTTGGTCAATGAAGATGGTAGCCTAGGCGAGCGCAACACATTGGCAGTGGGTTCTATCGAACACAAAATGGGCATTAAAGCCTCAGCCACTTGTGTCATGAACTTTGACAATGCTAAAGGTTGGATGGTTGGTGCAGAAAACACAGGCCTATCTTCAATGTTCATTATGATGAACTATGAGCGTGTCACGATGGGCCTACAAGGGCTTGGTGGTTCTGAGCTTGCTTATCAGAATGCTGCTTTATATGCCAATGATCGTGGTCAGGGTCGTAGCGATACGCAACTTCAAAGCCCAGAAAAACCTGCTGATGCTATCATTCATCATGCTGACGTGCGCCGCATGCTATTGAACGCTAAGGCAAATACTGAAGCCTCTCGTTGCTTTGCTATGTATGTTGCAAAAAATCTTGATGAAGAGAAATTTAGTACGGATCCTGAGTTGGCAAAAGCGGCTTCTGCCCGTGTTGCCCTACTCACGCCAGTAGCTAAAGCGTTTTTGACTGACAAAGCGTTAGAAGCCACGATTGATTGCCAGCAAGTATTTGGTGGTCATGGTTATATCCGCGAATGGGGTATGGAGCAAATCGTACGCGATACCCGTATTGCACAGATTTATGAGGGCACCAACGGTATTCAAGCACTTGACTTATTAGGTCGTAAAGTCGCCCGTAATAACGGTAAATACGTGACGCATTTCTTGGGTGAAATTCGTGACTTTATCAGTGATATGAAAGCAGATCATGGTATCAAACAAGCGACACTAGATGCTGCAGATACGATCGAAACGTTGACTCAAACTGTACTTGGCAACATTGGCGAGCGCAAAAATGAAGTCAATGGCTGTGCCGTTGATTATATGCATGCCTTTGGTTATCTAGCGTATTCATACATGTTTGCACTGATGGTCGAAGCTGCCAATGGCAAAGAAGGTGATTTTTATACCAACAAAGCCAAGCTTGCTGATTATTTTGTCGGTCGTATATTGCCACGTATCGAGTCACATGCACAGATGGTACAAGCTGGTAGTGATCCAATGATGAACTTTGATCTTGATTACTTTAATGTACCTGCTAGCTAAGTAATTATCGTATAAAACACTCTTAAAAAAGGACAGCCACGTTGAGCTGTCCTTTTTTGTGCCAAAATGATTCTCATCATAATTGCTAACAAAATAAGTGACTATCAATGAATGGTTCAGATTAAAATGACGTACAATAAAGCGTTATTTTAACCAAATAAAGAGGTTGTCATATTTTTAAAAAAACTCTTATTGTGACCAATTACACAACAAAAATTACTAAAATAATCATAACAAAGGGTATGACGTGTCAGAAATGAAACACATTTTACAGCAGATTACTGCCTTAAGTGATGTACCCGACAACGCGGTACTAAAGCGTTTAATAGACGAGCTGCGGGTGAACGATAAAGAGCCTGCCCTCGCCAACGCAAATATTCAATCACTTATTGATATTCTTCGTCAGCATCCAGAATATGCTGATGGACTCTCTAGCTTTGTGCTAAAGATAATCATTCAATACCGTCAAATTGCTCTGTATACCGACACTGGCATCATGTCAGACCAAGGGTTTTTTAACAGCTTACGCCGTTTGGTCGGTCATCGTTTTTTACCGATACTACCGCAAGAAGACTCTGTCGTTGAGCTGGTTGGCTACTTGTTTGATAAAAAATCTGATGAACGCTGGCTTGCCAATATCGAAAAAGGTAAATGGGATACATTAATAGAGCTGCTTAAGGTAGAAGAGAAGCATTTAGACTTAGTCGCCACCGTAAAAAACAGTATTTTGAATGCGATTATTATCTTATCTTATCGCATCAGTGGTATCGGCTTGCATCCTGATTTAATGGACTCTTACCCGCAGATGTTGAATTACTCAGCGTCTTTTGTGGCTCAAAACCAAGAAGCGGTACTATTTGTCAATGAATACAGAAAAGCGCATGAGCTTGACACGTTAACGGATATCACTCCTGAACAAGCGGTTGACCCAGCGCCCTTACTCGTGATGATTGAGCAGTGTGAAGATATCGTTGCTACTGTACGCAAACGTATATACAAAACTGGTATCTCTATTCGCCTGACGAATATGATGCTGCGTTTAGACCAAAGCTTACAACGTATGCGCATCTTGACGGAACTGGTCACTGATGACGATCACAAGCGCGATCGTGCGGTGATTGATCTGATTCAAACGCTGATTACGACTGCCAATCGTCGCTATAGTATTGGTTATTTAATCGATAACAATACCAAGCTACTCTCTCGTAAAGTGACAGAAAATGCGAGTCGCGTCGGTGAGCATTATATTAGTACCGATAAGTCTGGCTACCGAAAGATGTTCAAAAAAGCCTCTATTGGTGGCTTTATTATTGCATTTATGGCCACGATTAAAATACTGGCTTATCAATTGGCACTGGCTCCGATAGGTCGAGCATTCGTCAACAGTATGATTTATGGTTTGGGCTTTGTCTTCATCCATGTCATCCGTGGTACCGTTGCTACTAAACAGCCAGCCATGACTGCGGCAGCGATTGCCTCTACTATATCCGAAAGCTCTGGTAAAAAATCCCATCAGCTAACCAAGTTGTCAGAATTGGTTGTCGATATTTTGCGGACTCAGTTCGTTGCCATCATGGGTAATGTGATGCTAGCAATACCTGTTGCTCTCATCATCTCTTTTGCATGGCTGCAATATACGGGTATGCCGATGATTGACTCCGAAAAAGCGGGTCACCTACTCCATGACCTAAACCCCTTTCATTCATTGGCACTGCCCCATGCTGCGATTGCTGGTGTGTACTTATTTTTATCGGGTCTGATTGCTGGTTATTATGACAATTTAGCGGTATACAATAATATAGGTGCCCGTATCCAACGCCATAAATTACTCATGTATATACTACCGAAATCATGGCTTCAGCGCCTTGGTGGCTTTATAGAAGCCAATTTGGGTGCCATCATGGGTAACTTTTTATTCGGTGTGTTCTTAGGTAGTACCGCGACGATTGGCTTTATCTTTGGCTTGCCAATTGATATTCGCCATATTGCGTTTGCCTCCGCGAACTTGGCACATGGGTTGTTTAATAGCTCTGCCGATGAGATAAGTTGGAGCGTTATCTTAGTCTCTATTCTTGGCGTGGCGCTTATTGGTATCGTCAACTTAATGGTCAGTTTTTCATTAGCACTGTTTGTCGCATTACGCTCAAAAGAAGTGCGTTTCTTCGAATGGAGTCGCCTAACTAAATTAGTGTTCGGTCATATTATTAGCCACCCTTCTGACTTTTTCTGGCCACGTGACAAACCAATGAAGTATGCACGTATCGACAGCCAAGGGCATATGATATTTGACGATACCTCAGCGCAAAAAAATGGTAAACATTTACCAAGTAATTATGTGGTACGACGCTTGTCTGATGTCAGAATTTTACCTGAGTCTAAGCAAGCTAATGCCCAGCATTCTCAAACAAACACCGATATATACTATGACAATCAACCTGAGGGCGATCATGCACAAGCTCACGCCCCTTCTCACACGACTGTAGACCTTGACGATGGTTTGATGGATGAAGAGCTCAATAGCATGCCCTACACCAATGACATTCAGTATAATCAAACGGACAAAACACCGAATAACCATGATTACGATGCTAACAGCGATATCAGCAAAGAACCACATCATGTAGATCCTGATAGTAAAGCAGCGGGCGATGCAAAAACACCTCTGCCAAAACCAAAAAAGCCGCCAAAACTGCCTAATTAATAGGATGGTTTAGGTGGATTTATACTTGGTTAACTGAGTACGGCAGTTCTTATTTACCATGAAGTCTGATTATGTGAACAGTGGCAGCGTTAAATCAAGCGCTAGCAGATAGAGACAAGCCCAAAGATGTGATTTATCATAGCAATTGCGGCACTCAGTATCTATCCATTCGCGATACGGATGAAATGACTGATTGCGGCATTATTGCTTGTGTTGGTACAACAGGTGACTCATACGATAATGCCTTGGATGAAACCGTCAACGGACTATATAAGTCCGAGATGATTGAGTACCTAAAAGAGCAGTGGCATGGGGTGAACGATGTTGAACTGGTAATTCTTGAATGGGTGGCACTTCGAGCACAGCTCTCGTCTTGCAAAGCTAGATCGATAATGAATCGATTTTTGACGCTTCTCAGGTTTAATAAAGCCCGACTGCATAGTGCAATTGGTTATGTCTCACCTTTTAAGTTTGAAAAGCGGTATTATGATAATTTAACCCTGTCAGGCATTGCTGCCTGACTCAAGTAAGCCAGTCTCTGATATAGTCGGGGCGGTTCAGCCCGCCAGATCAATACCCTTAAGGAGTTCGAACATGATCCTGAAACTTAACGTCAAACTCCATTATCGGCTCTCCGCGCCGATGGACCTTTTGCTTCAGATCGAAGCCGCCGATCTTGCGGATCAGCGGGTGCGTTCGGCCGAGATTTGGACATCAGACGTTGCGCATTTTTCACGGGTCACCGCTGATGATGGCCTAGGAGAGCGGATTTGGATCCACGCCGAAGGGGATTTTAGCTGCACTTACATCGCAGAAATTATCGTTGACCGTCCTACCTTGGACATATCGGCACTGTCCCAAACGCCCCTCCATCTTTTGCCGGGAGAGACGATCAAGCATTTGATGCCGTCTCGCTATTGCCCGTCAGACGAGTTCCAAGCCTTCGTGGACGCCGAGTTTGGCGATCTCGCTGGCGGCGCACGAATTGCCGCGATGCGCGATTGGATCGAGTCGGCGTTTAGCTATGTGCCTGGATCTAGCCACGCACAAACCACCGCGCTCGACAGCTTTGTTCAACGTCAGGGCGTATGCCGCGATTTCGCGCATGTTCTCGTGACACTAGCACGCGCATCGTCGATACCGGCCAGGTTCGCGAGCGTTTACGCGCCTGATGTGACACCACAGGACTTTCATGCCGTGGCCGAAGTCTATCTCGAGGGGAGCTGGCACCTCATTGATCCGACTGGCATGGCAGATGCCGACACGATGGTCCGCATTGGTGTTGGATCCGACGCGTCCAGCGTCGCGTTCCTAACCGCGTTTGGATCTATGGAGTTTGTCAACCAATCGGTATCCGTGACTAGACAATCTTAGTATCCCGATCCTAGGCATGCGGGTCTACGTTTGAGACAATGACCGCCGCCAAAACAGAAGGGATGCGGAGTGGTCTTGCTCAATCGGTTTCGCGCTCTTCACTTTCTTTACCCTGCAGATCAAGGCCTTTGTTCAACGGATCAAGCACACGGTAGACATGCCATGTTGCTCGTCCAAAAATAAGCGAGATCAAGATCTACTACAAACGAGCAACGGCTTCAGTGTTATTGTCTCAAGACAGATACTGCCCCTCATGCACGATAAAAACTTCACTAAAACGTCTCAGGCTACTAGTCTTTAAACCCAGTTTCAAAGTGGTATAGTCACTCAATGAGTTATCAGTATATGTTCGGTGCGCTACACAGGCATCGAACTATAGGTTTATTTGAACACAAGAAAGCCTATACAATGATTATCTAAATAATATTAAAAACGTGGATCAAATATGAGTATTTTTTCAAAACCACGAGAAATAGAAAGTAAGTATAAGATTAAACTACATGAAGGTGAGAGCTTTAAACAAGCTGTGTACAACGGGGAGATGACAGATTCGGAAGATTGTATTATTGATAAAATTGAATTAATTTTAAAAAATCATCCTGACAGCCAAGATATTTCCACATCTACTTACCAATCAGATGATGCATTTTGCTACGTTATGGCATTACCCTAATACTTAACTATGGAGCGCCGCATGTTTTTTATACGGAAGGCAGACCAGAACGATGTATCAGACATTGCTCATATACACTTTGAAAGTTGGAATGCTACGTATTCGAACCTTTTACCCGAAACGTATAGAGACAAAGAAAATAACTTGTCTCAAAAAATAGAAATGTGGGGGAAGGTATTATCTAGCTCTGGTGTGAATACATGGATAGCATATAATACTAAGAATACTGCTGTAGGGTTTATTTCTTACTTTAAAAAAGATCACGAGTGCGAAATAACCACTTTGTATCTCTTACCACAATACCAAAATTTAGGAATAGGTACTAAATTAATGGAATCAGCCCTAATTGTTGCTTCTCAATGTAACAGCTGCTCCAGTCTATCTTTATGGGTGTTAAAAACCAATCTATCTGCAATTAGTTTCTATGAGAAATTTGGTTTTGAATCTGACGGGCAATGTGATGAAGAACTATATGAAAACACCAAAATAACAGATATTAGAATGGTAAAAGCATTCTAATATCTGTTATTTTGACTATACCCCAGAGGAACCAGTTATTTCACCCTTCAAACGTATTAATAGGCTACTCAAAATAGACTGCTATCACAGAACCACCAATAATAGACAGACCGCTTATCTAGCCTGATACATCAAGGTCAGCTATAATCCTTATTCAGAACTTGGGCACTGCTCGCTTGAGGTTATTACTTTACCGTCACTGAGACGATAAGCCAATAGACAGTTGCCCCAAACACAGCCACCGTCGAGTGCGCGCGCATGTGGCAAATCAATCTCACCTTTTAGCGCCGCCCAATGTCCAAATAGTATCTTACGCGTGCGTGGCACTTGCCATTCAAACCAAGGCAAGAAGCCTTCAGGCATCAGCTCATCCAAACCTGCTGAAAAACCAAACTCGAGCGTGCCATCCTGCTGACATAGACGCATACGCGTAAAATAGTTAGTGATAGCGCGCATTTTAGTAAAGCCATTAATGTCTGGCTGCCAATCATCAGCTGACTTGCTATACAAATTCGGTAATAAGCGATCGAGTTGCCATAAGCTACTTTGTAATTGCGCTTCTACTTGTTGTGCATAGCTTGCTGCTTCATCGATACTCCAATGCGGTGGAATACCAGCATGCACTAGTACGGTCTTTTCATCAGGGTAAGTCAATAGCGGCTGATGGCGTAACCATTCAAGCAACTCATCACAATCATCAGCAGCAAAAATCGGCGCTGTTTTGTCTTTCTTTTTGAGCTTCGCCGCGCCGCGCCAGACAGCAATCAAGTTAATATCATGATTACCGAGGACTGTTGCTGCCGCTCCTTGTTCACATAGTGCTTTAATATGACGCAACGTACTCAATGAGTCTTCACCACGTGCTACCAAGTCACCGGCAAACCATAGCTTGTCTTGGGCTGGATCAAAATTCAATACTTCAAGTAATTTGAGATAAGCAGCATAGCAGCCTTGCAGGTCTCCAATGACATACTGGTGGCGAAAACTCATAATACCTCTATGCTTTTTAGATATTGATTTTTGTAATAGCACTCTGATATGAGTGCTATTATATGAATAGTTTTATGTGAATATTTTAAAAGGTGTTAAATGTTAGGTTTGATTAAACTAACCTTCTACTTTGCGTGCCTGATTGCTCAAATTGACAAAATCTTTCACACTTAGGACTTCAGGGCGCGCTTGTGGATCGATAGCGCAAGCCGCAAAATCTTCTTCGCTCAACGTTGGCAATAGCGTAGATTTCTTAAAAATAGCACGTAGTGTCTTACGACGATGGTTAAAGGTTTCGCGTACGACAATCGCGAAATACTCTTCATCTTCTGCCACGACTGGTTTAGTGATATGCGGCGTCAGACGAAATACAGCACTGGTTACTTTTGGTGGCGGATTAAAAGCACCGCGTGGCACGGTCAATAGATAATCTGTACCACAGTGATATTGCATAATGACTGATAAGCGGCCATAAGTTTTGCTACCAACATCAGCAGTGATACGCTCAACCACTTCCTTTTGCAACATAAAGTGCATGTCTTGAATCACATCGGCATAACTGAGTAAATGGAAAAGTATCGGGGTAGAGATGTTATATGGCAGGTTACCGACCACACGTAGCTTGCCACGCTCAGGACTATAAAGCTCGCGATAGTCCACATGCATCGCGTTATCTTTGATAATCTCAAAATTCGGATGACTGTTGGCACCAATACGGATACGCAAACTGTCTGCCAAATCACGATCCAACTCTACTACGGTCATTGCATCAACCTCTGCCAATAGTGGCTCAGTCAACGCACCCATTCCCGGCCCGATCTCAATTAGGTTGTCATCGCGCTCGAGACGAATGCTTTCAACGATTTCGCGAATGACGCTGCCATCATGCAAGAAGTTTTGACCAAAGCGCTTACGCGGTTGGTGTTTAACAGCACGTAGGCTGTTGGAAATAGATTGAGCATCAAACGGAGTTTTGGACATAGAAGAGTCTTAATGTATAAAAGATAAATGGGCGATAATGGCAGTAATATGCCAATTATATAATGATGAATTATACCACAGCTCAGAATTAGGCTGTATTGTTGAAACATTATTATCGATAAGCTACCCATACTTTATCGCAACAGATACAGTGAATTTTTCTCAAACTATTTGCTCTAGCGCCTCTATGACGTTTTTTGGAAGCCTAAAACATGCTGTCTGACTACTTGCTCAATTTGTTGCCAATCAGCAAGATTGTAGCGAGAATAATGCGCCTTAATAGATAGATTTCTCTGTGGTCCTAGATTAAAAAATTGGGTACAAGGTGGTCTTGGTACGTCTCTATTACTGCACTCTATATGAGTTATGATTTGACCCGTTTTATCTCGCTGAATAAAGACATCCTCTGCATATCTATTTTCACGCCACGGTTTATTAGTAACTGGGTCAATATTTGGCGGCGCATAAACCTCCAATCCGAATTGATCATTATCAAGCCGTTCATATTCATGAACAGGACCTGCTTCTTTGCTAGGGTTAAGTGTGCCATAGCCGATACGATGAACAGGGTTGGGAACAGTCACTCTGTCGCCTGAGTTGACGGTGACCGATACCCAAGGATTATCTCCTAAGTTTCTTTTATTGTCTCTACGATAAGCGCTCTTAAGGGCTTTATTAGTCGTATCTAGCATAGTATTGTCGGTATAACGCAGATCAAAACCGAAACTGTTAATTTTTGAGTCATAAGTGCGCATGGGTTTTGGATGCTCACGTTTGTTACCAAACGTAGGGTCGCCGTCATACGCAACAAAATGCACAAGGTTTTTAGGCATATCAACAGGAACACCGCCCAGATCGCCAATATGATTCGGGCGAAGCCCTTCACCACAAAAATTAATAATAGGTAGGGATAATACGATGGTTATCATTTGGCTAAATTCTTTAATAAACATGCAACCCCATAATAAAAGAATACTGTCCTCTGACGTCACATCATTAGACATTAATTTGGAAGATTATTACTTGAAATAAGTCTGATTGGCTGTTTTTTTATTAGGATGCACTTCAAATGAACCACACAATAAAACTCGTTAATAAATAGACTGCTATAATCGAACCACTTACATTAGGTCGTATTTTATTATTCCTAAACAGGCATTGCCCACACTAAAATTATCAAGCATTGTGTGAAAAATATCTATAAGGCAATGAATCATAAAAAAGGTATATCAGCTAGTAAGCGACTTATTAGCCATCTCATTGGCCATATTTAACGCTTGATATAAACTGGTCGCACTCGCGCCGCCACGTCCTGCCAAATCTAGCGCCGTACCATGATCGACAGACGTTCGAATATAAGGTAAGCCCAAGGTTAGATTGACCGTATCACCAAAGCCGTGTGATTTGAGCACTGGTAAGCCTTGGTCATGATACATAGCAATCACTGCATCACAGTTTGCTAAATGCCTTGGGGTAAATAACGTATCCGCTGGCATCGCCTCTGATATATCGACCCCTGCTTCGATAAACTCATTCAACACTGGATTTATAATCTCAATCTCTTCGACACCCAAATGGCCGCCCTCGCCTGCATGTGGATTAAGCCCACAAACTAAAATGCGAGGCTGCGTTAAGCCAAATTTCTCTCGCATATCATCGATGACAATCTGTACCGTTTGGCGTACATTGTCGGTAGTGATAGCTGCTGGTATGTCTTTTAATGCTAAATGAGTCGTGACAAGTGCGACTTTCATCGCTTGATTGGCAAGCATCATCACTACTTTTTCACAGCCACTTTGCTGCATAAAAAACTCGGTATGACCGCTAAACATAGTGCCATCTAATAACTTAATGCCTGCATCAATGAGTGCGGATTTTTGCAATGGGCCGGTAATGATAGCAGCGACTGTTTTATTGAATGCTAGCTTATGCGCAATGTCCAATTGTTTGGCCACCATTGCTGAATTGCTAGTATTGATTTGCCCAGAGATGACTGGTGCTGCGCAAGGCGTATTAAGTAGGATGAAAGCATCGTCACTACGATTCATATTCGTTGACATCTGCTCTGAGAAATCATCGGCATCTATATGTGCGTCTACAGTCTGCCAAGATGGGCAAACTTTTAAGACACCAGCAGTGGTAAGCTCTTTTGCACGCTTTTTCATTGCGTCTGCATCCGCAGTTACCCAAATTGGCCGCGAAAAATCTTGCAACTTATTTTCTGACGCTAGTAGCAGTACGACGTCCATACCAATGCCAGCAGGTTCGCCTGTCGTGATTAACAACGGTAATTTATTTTGCATCATAAAAATAGTCCCATATCTTAATTAAACATCTGATTTTATTGTTTTTATGGTTAAATATAATGGTTTTTATATCTAAAAACTGCAATCCATCTCTTCACTGATCAACCCTAATAGCTTCAGATTTAGTTACTGTATGCGTCTAAAAAAAGCCCATAATGTGTTAAACTTTCGCATCTGATTGTAGCATTTACTGGTAAGCGTGAGACTGCATTTTGTGTTGTATCGTAGCAGCACACCGCATTTGCTTTGCTGTATTATTGCCAATCACCAAACACTTATATTAAATATCTATTTATACCCTTTTTCATACCGACTCTTGATACATTAGGCACTCATGGCAGATACCGAAAAAAACGACGACTTGCTCAATCAAACACCGCCGCACAATATCGATATTGAAAAGGCGTTGCTTGCCTCTTTGATGAGCATCGAAGAAGCGTATGACAAGATTGCCGATATCGTTACCAAAGACGATTTTTATGCTGGGCGACATCAATACATCTTTGATGCGATTGCCCATTTGGCAGCGGTCAATGAGCCTTATGACACGGTCATGGTGCATGACTGGTTGGAGGCACAGAAACTACTCAAAGGTGCGGGTGGTGACAGTTACTTGGCAGATATTTTGAGCCAAAGCCCTGCTACCTTATTTAACCTCACGGCCTACGCGCAGCGTGTACGTGAACTATCAACGTTACGTCAGCTGATTACCACTGGTAATGACATGCTGACACTGGCTTATAACCCGAAAGATCAAAGCGTTAGTGACATTTTAGACAGTGTCGAGGGCAAGATATTTAGTATTAATGAGCAGCATAACAAGCGCGCTGAACAGCGTGGCCCTGTCGGCATTACCTCTGTGTTGACCAACGTCATCGATAAAATCCAAGAGCTTAAATCCAATCCCGATGGCATGATTGGTTTACAAACCCCCTTTGCTGAGCTGAATAATAAAACACAGGGCTTGCAGGCAGGCGATTTAATTATCGTCGCCGCGCGTCCTTCGATGGGTAAAACCACCTTTGCGATGAACTTGGCAGAAGGCATTTTATTTAACGAAGACTTACCAGTCGTGGTGTTTTCGATGGAGATGCCCGCAGAGTCTATCGTCATGCGTTTGCTGTCATCGTGGGGCGCGATTAATCAGACGCATTTGCGTTCTGGACAAATGAATGAAGATGAATGGGCAAAGATGATGAATGCTATTCAGCATTTACAATCTAAGCACCTGTATATCGATGATAGTACTGCCCTGCCACCATCTGAGATGCGTTCACGCTGTCGCCGTATCGCCAAAAATCACGATGGCAAGCTTGGCGCTATTGTAGTCGATTATCTCCAGTTGATGAAAGTGCCAAACCTAGATGGCAACCGTGTTGGGGAAATCTCTGAGATTTCTCGTAGTCTAAAAGCATTAGCACGCGAACTTGAATGCCCAGTGATTGCGCTATCGCAGCTTAACCGTAGTCTAGAAAACCGTCCGAATAAACGTCCGATTATGTCAGATTTGCGTGAATCTGGTGCGATTGAGCAGGATGCCGATTTGATTATGTTCATCTACCGCGATGAGGTTTATAATGAGAACTCAGATCACAAAGGCGTGGCTGAAATCATCATCGGTAAACAGCGTAACGGCCCTATCGGTACCATACGTTTGGGTTTTGAAGGACAATTTACTCGCTTTATCAATCTGACGCCAGAATACTATCAAAACGTCAGTTTCGAGAATGATGAATAGTCATAGCTTTAAATATTATGCTTGCTCAACCTTAGACACTTAATACAAACAGCTCTCAGTAACCATAGCCAGTGCCACATCAATTGGGTTGATGTAGCATTGGCTTTATCACTTCATAACTTTGCTAATAAAGAAGCCAATTATGCGTACTATCACTATCAAACCAAAAGCCATTACTCATAACCTAAACCAAGTCAAGAAAATGGCGCCACACTCTAAAGTTCTGGCCATGGTGAAATCCAATGCTTATGGACACGGGATAGCGGCAGTTTTGCCAGCATTACAGCAAGCAGATGGTATTGGAGTCGCCACCTTAAATGAAGCACTAGAAGCACGACAATTGGGTTGGAATAAAACGATTGGTTTGATAGAAGGTGCGTTTACCGCTGATGAGTGGCAGCAAGCTATTGACAGCGATATTAGCTGTGTCATTCATCATGCACCACAGTTACAGTGGGCATTGGAAAACATCCCACCAGCTAGTAGTGCCACTAGAGTGGTGTGGATTAAATACAATACGGGTATGAATCGCCTAGGTTTCGATGCCGAGGGGGTGATTGCTGCGGCCAAACAGCTTCATGAAGCAGGATATAAACTGATCCTCACAACGCATTTTGCCAATGCAGATAACAGCACTCATCCATTAAATGCGATGCAAATACAGCGTTTTTCAGATGCTTTAAACACTTTACAAGAGACTGTTAGCGCTGAGATTCAGGGTTCATTGTGCAATTCAGCTGGCATCGTCAATTTTTCAGAGCATCATTATGATTGGATACGTCCAGGTATTATCTTATATGGTAGCTCACCTGTCGTTGATCAAAGCGCACAAGCATTAGATTTACAGCCAGCGATGGATTTTAGCGCGCAAATCATTGCTCTACAAACGGTCAATGCAGACCATGCTATTGGTTATGGCAGTCGTTGGATCGCACAAAAAGACACTAGAACGGCTCTGGTCAGTATCGGCTACGGAGATGGCTACCCTCGTGTCGTCAGCGATGACGCTTATGTCTCTGTCATTGACACGAGCAATAATCAAAGCTATCGATGCGCGGTCATTGGACGCGTGGCAATGGATATGATTGTCATTGATGTCAGTACTGCGCCAGAAGACATTGCTTTAGACAGTAAGGTAATGTTATGGGGCGATGCACCGCACGTTGATGAGGTCGCTGCACATGCAGGTACCATTAGCTATGAACTGCTATGCCGCCTGAGCATACGTCCAAAGCGTGTGCAAGCCTAATAATCATAATACGACGGTGAAATTGCCGAGTACTGGAGTGACTGAACAATCAGACTAAATTGGGCGTTTACATTAGAAGTAATTGCGCTATACTAAAAGTTTGTTGTCACCCCAGTATGCGCACTGATGCGATGCTATTGAAGACTGATAACGTTTCACTGACTGCGATCGACTGCTAGGATTACTATGAGTTTGCGCCATTTTTTGACCCTATCTGATTTAACCAAACAAGAACTAGAAACCCTTATCAAACGCGCAAGCGAATTACGTAAGATGCAACATGCTGGCGAGATATATCAGCCTTTTGTTGGTCGTACGCTGGGTATGATTTTTGAAAAATCCTCGACCCGCACGCGTATTTCTTTTGAAACAGGTATGGGCCAGTTTGGTGGTAGTGCTATCTTCTTGTCACCGAATGATACGCAGCTTGGACGTGGTGAGCCGCTAGAGGACTCTGCTCGTGTGATCTCTAGTATGGTTGATATCATCATGATCCGTACCTTTGGTCACGAAAATGTTGAGACGTTTGCTGAATACTCAAGCGTTCCAATCATTAATGCTCTAACTGATGAGTACCACCCTTGCCAGTTGCTTGCTGATATGCAGACCTATTATGAGCATCGCGGCAGTATCGAAAACAAGATTGTAACGTGGGTCGGTGATGGCAACAATATGTGCTCATCATTTATGCAAGCGGCCAATCAGTTTGGTTTTGAGCTACGTGTGGCAGCGCCTTATGGCTTTGAGCCAGACCCTAAACTGATGGAGCGCTTCTCTCATTGCGTCAGCCTCGTCGAAAATGTACAAGATGCGGCAAAAGACTCAAACCTAATCGTCACTGATGTATGGGCAAGCATGGGACAAGAGTCAGAACAAAATACCCGCGCCCGTCGTTTTGCGCCTTATCAGGTAACACCATCACTGTTAGACAAGGCTGATCCTGAAGTCGTATTTATGCACTGCTTGCCTGCGCATCGTGGTGAGGAAATCTCTCATGATATGTTGGATGATCCACGTTCAGTCGTGTGGGATGAAGCAGAGAACCGCTTGCATGCACAAAAAGCATTAATGGAATTTTTGCTAAAAGACAAAATCAAAATCTAAAAAATATAGCTATAAGCTATTTATCGAAGAGTAAATAAACAAAAGGCAGACCACATTGATTGCGGTCTGCCTTTTTATTTTTTCTGAGAAATGAGAAATTGCTTAACAGGTATTTAACGAGTTAGTGTTGTTACCCCGTCACTGCTAGCTTTGAGCAATACATCAGCTTGATTGGCAGCGAATATACCATTGCATACTACGCCAACGATATTATTTAGCATTTGCTCAAGCTCTATTGGATTACTCACATCCAAATCATAGGTATCTAAAATCACGTTTCCATAATCGGTCACGAAATCTTCACGGTAAACTGGCTCGCCGCCCAGACTAACCAATTGGCGTGCAACATAAGAGCGTGCTTGTGGTAATACTTCAATCGGTACTGGGAACTCACGTCCAAGCATCTCGACACTCTTACTCTCATCAACCATGCATATAAATTTATTAGAAGCTGCTGCCACGATTTTTTCACGAGTAAGCGCACCGCCACCACCTTTAATGAGCTGCAAATTCTCATTCACTTCGTCCGCACCATCGATATAAATATCAAGCGTACCAGCAAAGTTTAAATCAACAATCTCAATACCAAGGGCACGAAGTTTGTCTTCAGTGACCTGTGAGCTAGCAACTGCGCCAGCAAGCTTTACTGTCGGTAATAACTCAATCAAGCAATTGACTGTGCTGCCTGTGCCTACACCAAGTATCATGCCATCTTCGACATAGTTTAGAGCAGCTTTGGCTGCGGCTTGCTTTTGTGCTTGCTGATCACTCATCATAAATCCTTGGAAAATAAACGGACAGTCAATTCTATATAAGTTGGATACGGCGTTAGACTCGCTTAGCCTACTACTTGCAGCACTTTCACTCGCCTGCCTCATATCCAAATTATTTTGAACCGACTATATCATTATAAAAGAGGTAAAATGCGCCGCTATTATACCCGATGAGTTTGATCGATGTCAGCGTAATAACCACGCTAATCACAAGAGATTTACTCAATCTTTAAAATGTAGACAGATAAGGTAACCATAAGACTAAGGCCAATAGCGTTACTAGTAATACGGGCGGTGTAATAATCAGCCCGATTTTCATGTACTGTCCCCAACTGATTTTATAGTCTTTTTCTGCCAATACATGGAGCCACAATAAAGTTGCAAGACTACCGATAGGTGTAAATTTCGGCCCTAAGTCATTACCAATCACGTTGGCATAAATCATGAGCTCACGAGTGGCGGCTGGTACCTGCGCGCTATCGATAGCCAGTGCACCAACTAAGGTGGACGGCATATTGTTCATGATAGACGCTACAATAGCAGAGAGGAATCCAGTTCCTAATGTTGCGATGACCGTACCCTGCTGTCCTAGCCAATTCAAAATCTGAGCACCATAGTCCGTCAACCCTGCATTGCCCAAACCATAAACCACCAAGTACATACCAATTGAAAACAATACAATTTGCCAAGGGGCTTTTCGCAAAACATCGGATACTGAAACCACTGCACCGCGTCCACCTTGCCACCAGCGACCTGCGATTGCCATTAGCACCAACGCAGCGACGCCTGTCACAAACGAGATAGCAATCCCCAATGATTCAGTCGTAAAGTACGCGACGAGTAGTAAGGCTAAAAGCGGAAACGCCGCCTTAAAAACGAGCGGATCTTCAATCGCGGACTCTGGCGCACTCAGTTCAGCAACAGAGTAGTGTTTTGGAATGTGCCGCGCATAGACGACCCATAACACGGCGAGTGTCGCTAATACAGAGATGATATTGACTGGCACCATGACTGCCGCATAACGACTAAAGCCAATGTCAAAATAATTGGCACTGACGATATTAACTAGATTGGACGTCACTAACGGCAAGCTCGCGGTATCGGCAATAAAGCCTGTCGCAATGATAAACGCTAAAGCAGATGGTGGCGAGAACTTAAGACGCAGCAAGATAGCGATGACAATCGGGGTCAATAGTAATGCCGCCCCATCATTGGCAAAGAAGGCAGAAATAAACGCGCCTAATATCACAATCATAGGAAATAATAAACGCCCTTGTCCATTGCCCAGTCTAGCGACGTGCAGCGCCGCCCAACCAAAGAATCCGGCTTTGTCTAAGATAAGAGAGATAATAATAAGTGCGACAAAGGTAAAAGTTGCATCCCAAACGATGTCCCACACAACTCCAATATCGGAGATCTGTACCACGCCAAACGCTAAGGCGATCAATGCACCACCCATTGCGCTCCAGCCGATACCCAGTCCTTTAGGTTGCCAAATTACTAAAATTAACGTGACGATAAATATAGTCAATGCGATCATCGAGTAACCTGTCTAAGCTCAATTATTATAAGAAGCCGTATTAAAAAATACATGATAAGAGAGTGAATTAAAGTGATTTTTGATTGACACGTTTTGATAACTCTTCAGCGCTCTCTACCCGTTCAGAGTAGCGGTCAGTGAGATAGGCTGAGCGTCCACGAGTCAACCAAGTAAATTTCACCAACTCCTCACAGACATCAACAAGACGCAAATATAAAGGTGACTTATCCATGCGATCGTCGTCATTAAATTCCAAAAATGCCTTGGGAATAGACGATTGATTGGGAATCGTAATCATCCGCATCCAACGGCCGAGTATGCGTAGTTGATTGACGGTATTGAAGCTTTGACTACCGCCACTGACTTGCATCACTGCCAATGTTTTACCTTGGGTCGGACGCACGCCTCCCAATGATAGTGGAATCCAATCGATTTGTGCTTTCATGATACTGGTCATGCTGCCATGCCGTTCTGGACTTACCCAGAGCATACCCTCTGACCACTGTGCCAGCTCTCGTAGCTCTTGCACTTTGAGATGATCTGCATCGGCAGCATCAGGCAGTGGCAAGCCCGTCGGATCAAATGTCCGAACCTCACAACCATACCAGCGCAGTAACCGACTCGCTTCCTCGCTTGCCAGCCTAGAAAATGAGCGGGCACGCAAAGAGCCGTATAACACCAGTATCTTGGGTGGATGACGCGAATCATTTGGACCAATCAACGCCTCAATATCGATAGGCTGTATACTGTCTGCATCAATATTGGGCAAATCACCAAAGCCAGCCATGTTCGAATCCATTTTATCCTTTGCCATGATGAATGACTTCCCCATCTTCTTTTGTGAAACTACTCACTGGGTGCTCTAGCAACTCAAACACTCGCTCTGACGGACGGCATAACGCGGCGCCTTTATTGGTGAGCACTATAGGTCGGTTGATTAAAATAGGATGGGCAATCATCGCATCGATGATCTGATCATCAGATAATTCAGGATTGTCTAACCCTAATTCATCGTTAATAGACTCTTTACTTCGTAATAACTCTCTTGGCGTGATATTCATTTTTGCCAACAGCTCTACCAAGTATTCACGGGCTGGTGGGGTTTTGAGATACTCGACCACTTCAGGATGCTCACCTGACGCATGCATAATGGCTAAGGTGTTACGAGAGGTTCCACATTTGGGATTATGAAAAATTAATGATGTCATAATGATTTCACTTATTGTCTGAATATGTTTTTGAACTCTGGATATATTATTTGAATATAGTCTTAATAGTTATCTTACTCGCTGTTTGAGTCATTAGTATTAACGACCCCACATCCACTTAGACTGTCCATAAGGGACGCACACAATTCTGGATGACCCGCGCAGCAGTCTTGCAATAGAAACTGAACAACAGCTTCCATGTGCGATAGCGAAGCACGATAGATAATTTGTCGGCTTTGGCGTTGCGAAACCACCCACCCTGCTCGTGCCAGCACTGATAGATGCGCTGACATGGTGTTATGTGGTACGGATAATTGACGGGCAATTTCACCCGCAGGCAGTCCCTCAGGCTCTTGACTGACAAGCAACCTAAAGGCTTTTAAACGAGTATCTTGAGAGAGCGCAGCAAAGCTTGCGATAGCATTATTTATTTCCATATGTCCAATAATATAGACATATTAAAATTATTCAATATTTTTTAATAAAATATTTGTACGAAGCCAACCTTATCTCTCATCAAAACTTGAAATCATTGCAAAAACTGCAATAGGGTCTTGCAAGATAATCAAAATCGGCATAGGCTAATCTATTTCGTTTTTATATTCATCTACAACCTGTATTAGGGATCATTATGCTGTCAAACTGGGTACGAGCCATCTTACAAGCCACCGTCTATGACGTTGCGATTCAAACACCACTTGAAGCGGCACCCAAGCTGACCCAACGTTTTGCCAATGACATTCGTTTTAAACGCGAAGATTTACAACCGGTCAAATCCTTTAAATTGCGCGGTGCTTACAACCGTATTAGCCAATTGAACGATGAGCAAAAAGCGCGCGGTGTCATTTGCGCATCGGCGGGCAATCACGCACAAGGCGTGGCCTATTCTGCTCGCAAACTTGATCTTAACAACATCATTGTGATGCCGACCACCACACCTGACATCAAAGTAGACGCCGTTAGAGCATTGGGCGGTAACGTCGATCTCCATGGCGACAGCTTCGATGAAGCCAACCGCTATGCAATCAATCGCGCTGAGACCGAAGGCTTAACCTTTATCCCGCCTTACGATGATGAATTGGTTATTGCTGGACAAGGTACTATCGGTCTGGAGTTGACACAACAGTGGCGAAATATGGATTACGTATTCGTCGCGGTTGGCGGTGGTGGTCTCATCTCTGGCGTCGCGGCATTTTTAGGCGCCGTGGCTCCGCATGTCAAAGTCATCGCTGTAGAGGCGGAACAATCGGCTTGTTTAAAGGCAGCACTAGAAACAGGTGAACGCGTTAAGTTAGAACAAGTTGGCTTATTCGTCGATGGTGTAGCGGTTGCTCAAATTGGCGAGCTGCCTTTTGAAGTCGTCCGTACACAAAAAAGTGATAACTCAGGCCCTATCGTAGAACCTGATGTGATTACTTGCACCAATGATGAAGTCTGCGCCGCCGTCAAAGATATCTTTGAAGAAAACCGTAGCATCGTCGAGCCTGCTGGCGCATTATCAGTTGCGGGCATGAAAAAATATATCGCAGCCAATAACCTACAAGGCAAAAACTGCGTCGGTATCATTTGCGGTGCCAATATGAACTTTGACCGTCTGCGTTATATCGCTGAGCGTACCGAAATCGGTGAGAAAAAAGAAGCCATCTTTGGCGTGACTATCCCTGAGCAAACGGGTGCTTTCTTAAACTTCTGCCGTAGCCTGCATGGACGTAATATCACTGAGTTTAACTACCGTGCTGATAGCAAAAAATCACCAGACTCTATGGAGCCTGCCTCGATATTTGTCGGTATCGCCTTAAAAGAAGGGGATAAAGAGCGTCAAACTATCAGCAATCAATTGGCCGCTGATGGCTACACTGCCCACGATTTAACCGATGATGACATCGCTAAATCTCATATCCGTCATTTAATTGGTGGTCATGCACACGTCGAAAACGAGCAGTTACTAAGTGTGGTGTTCCCAGAACGTCCAGGTGCGTTGCTTACTTTCTTAGAGAAGCTTGGTGATGATTTTAATATTACCTTGTTCCATTATCGCAATCACGGTGCCGCTGAAGGTCGTGTACTGGTAGGCCTACAAGCCTCAGAGAGCAACTCTCGCCAGCTACAAGACGCGCTGCTTGATATTGGTTACGACTGTACGATGCTCAATGACAATATCGGCTATCAATTGTTTTTGAAATAATAAAGCAGGTATCAATCACTCTCTACCCTGTCAGTTTTTTAATCCATTAAAAGGCTGACAATAGCGAGCGGATGGTAGCAACAGTTAGTTTTTAACGGTTATTGGTGAGTATAATGCCATGATGAAAAATATATTAATGATACTGGTACTGCTGGTTTTGGTAATTGTGGGTTATAAACTTTTTCAACCTGAGAGCGCACCGAGTAGCTCTATCACGGATTCATCCAATACGCCTCCAGTAGGCGCTGCACTAACCACTGCTGACTTTGACGAGATACAACCAACGTATGTCGATTTAGACCCAAATTCAGAAGCAGCCCCAGTAATCACTTCAACAACAAATTCACAGCCAACAACGTCAAGATTTTCATGTGATGGTAGACAACACTGCTCTCAGATGACCTCATGCGAAGAGGCAACTTACTTTATACAACACTGTCCTAATACAAAAATGGACGGCAATCATGATGGCGTACCTTGTGAACAGCAATTGTGTAACTGATTTCTATCAACTAAAAATGCAATATATCCCCTATCCAGCCCATCAATCACAAAAACTTATTTGCAAATATAAAATATGCCCTAATCTCACTAAAATTAGCTTATTTTAAATAAATACAGACATCCATATAGAGTAGCTGTTATGCAGAATAATACAAATAGCAAAACCCAAGGCTTAGCTAAAATTCGCCTTGATAAGTGGCTTTGGGCAGCACGTTTTTATCGAACACGTACGCTTGCCAAACAAGCCATTGAAGGTGGACGAGTTCACTACGCTGGTAGCCGTGTAAAAACCAGCAAAGAGATTGCAGTCGGAGATGAATTAACCATCCGCCAAGGGTCAGCCACTGCCATGACTGAAAAAACCGTCATCGTGGAAGCGCTAACCACTCAACGTGGTAATGCAAGCGCAGCTGAAGTATTGTATTCAGAAACTGACGAGAGCGAAAATCGCCGCGCCTATCATGCAGAGCAACGCAAGCTTGCCAATCTTGCTCGCCCTGATAATAAACCCAACAAGAAAGAGCGCCGTGATTTGCATCGCTTTAAAAGCAAGCAAGACTAAAATACTGCCCGCACCACACTGAATTATAGATAACATCGCCATCAATATTGTGTCATATGACCATATTGTTCAGCCTATACTCTTGCCATTTACAGCATTAAACGTTACGCTGACAGCCGATTCAATCAATCAATTGCATGCTGATAAAAGCCGCACTAATAATGCTGGTCTCTTATGGCATGTTTTTTTTGTTATACAAGGTCATATTATGCTGATGAAAACCTGTACGCCATCGTCTGTATTATTGGTTTGTTTAGGAAATATTTGCCGTTCACCAACTGCTGAAGAAGTGTTTCGTCAGCAAGCAGCGATTGCTGGATTATCAATAAAAGTGGACTCTGCCGGCACAGGGGATTGGCATATCGGTCATAAACCCGATGAGCGAGCACAGCGTCATGCCAAAGCACATGGTTATAAAATCAATAAACTCATCGCACGCCAAATAAATAACGATGACTTCCGCAATTTTGATTTGATTTTGGCAATGGATGCGCAGAACTTAGCCGACTTGCAAGCGCTCAAAAACAATATAGCAGATACTGAAAATAGTATGGCCAAGCTGGCATTATTCAGTGAAGAAGACCCAACGTATGGCGGTGATGATGTACCAGACCCTTATAAAGGCGGGGCCGATGACTTTGAAGAAGTCATTGAACGTATAGAATCAAGCGCACAAGCTTGGATTGAGAGCTGGAAAGCTTGCTAGTGATAAAAGCTAGATTTACACGCATTTTGTGTCTCGCATCCTTTATAATGATTACTGTTTAATTTCTTATCTATTTGCCATATGGGTTACGTTATGACCTCAGCTTCATGCATTAATTCTAGTGCTCAACTTGCCACGACAACGGTTTCAGCAGCAAAATTATTGCCTAGCGAGTCCATTGACTTGTCACATAGCAATACTATGGCACTGACCTGTATCGCTGACTATGGTGTGACGTTGACAGATGAGGCTCAACTTGACACCTTTATGGCAGACTATGCGAAAAATACAGATCAAAAAAAGCCATTGTTTGTGCTGTCTGGTGGTAGCAACGTATTACTGCCAACACAACTAAATGCAATTGTATTGCAGCCGAAAATGCGCGGCATCAGCTTGACCGCTCAGACGGATAGTTACGTCGATATTGAAGTGATGGCAGGGGAAAACTGGCATGATTTGGTTGTCCATACGGTCAGTCAAGGTTGGTACGGGTTAGAAAATCTTGCGCTGATACCTGGCCTCACTGGTGCTGCACCGATACAAAACATTGGGGCTTATGGTGTCCAGTTAGAAGACCACTTACAGTATGTCCGTGCTTACCACATCCCTACCCAGGCGTGGCACCAACTATCAATCTCAGACTGTGATTTTGGCTATCGCGACAGTATCTTTAAACGGACTCCCAATACATGGCTAATAAGCCGTGTGGGGTTCAGATTACACACAGATATAAGCAAAGTGTTAGCCAGTTACGGTGATGTACAGACAGTTGCACAACGCTATGCTGAACAGCAAGACCGAAACAAGGCTACTCCTGCTGATGTGATGCACGCTATTATAGAGATTCGCCAACAGAAACTTCCGGATCCCAAGAGTCTGGCTAACTGTGGTAGTTTTTTTCAGAATCCGATTATTCCCCAAGAGCAGTTCATTGCGTTACAAGCCTCTTATCCAGCTATCGTTGGTTATCCAATGCCTGATAATAAAATAAAAGTTGCAGCCGGTTGGCTCATTGAGCAGGCAGGGTTAAAAGGTGGTGGTATTGCACCCATTGTCACCCATCAGCAGCAAGCACTGGTACTCACCAACCATGCTCCTTATCAAGCAACCCAAGAAGATGTAGCGATAGCACAGCGTTATATCACTGATGCGATCTATGAGAAATTTGCGATTCAGTTATCACGTGAGCCGGTTTGGGTAAATACTGATAGCTCGATTGGGCATGATGAGCATGTGGCCTAAAAAGTCACGGTCTAAGCGGCTGTTATCTAAACGATTATGGCATTATTACTTGCGTTCAGCTGAACGTATGATAACGCTGTTTCGTATCATCAATATTACCTTTTTGCTTGGCTCCACGGCCGTTATTTTAGTCCTCATTAGTTTATTCACCCCCCTATTTTCGCAAGCGATTGTTTATCTATTTACGCTACTGCCTTTGCCAAATATCCCCTCTGGAGCGGCGAGCTCTCCACCGACGGCCTATGTAGTATTAGGCGGCGGACTGACCAACGACCAGAACAATCAAATCATTTTAAACAGCTATAGTCTCAATCGTGCTCGTACTGCTGCGGGCGCTTATCACGACCTGCCCTTACCTATTGTGCTCAGTGGTGCTGAAGCGCCTTGGCTCGGTCAATGGCTCATCGAGCATGATATTGATGGACTGATAAGCGAAAACGCCAGTATGAATACTTGCGAAAATGCACGCTTTACCGCAAAGCGTATACCACTACGTCACGTCTACCTCATCACTGATAGCTACCATATGGCACGCGCCCGTAGACAGTTTGCGCTAAATGGTATCAATACCACGCCTCTCAGCGCTCCTCTACCAGTTGGTCGAGACTGGGAAAAACCTGCACAGAATCTAACTCATTCACGGCGCGCCGTTTATGAAGTCGCCGCTTATTTACGTGATGTGATACGTCCGCAGATGGATTGTCGTCATGCCAGAGAGGTTACTTCACAGCAGCTATTAACACCTAGAGGCCATGCGGCAAAGTCACCTACAGAATAGAACTGGATTAGCATTTGAACTAGATTTTATTTAATAATGAGCATAGCTAGCAGCTATTTCACTTTTATGTTCACAGGCAATCACCACATTAATAATAGGTGTATAATGCCACCAGAAATTGCTATCTAAGAGACTCTCCATGCTCAGTATATTTTTATTAATTCCGTTAAGTCTCATGTTATTTGTGGTTGCCATTTGGGCAGTACGTTATGCGGTAAAATCAAACCAATTTGAAGATTTAGACAATGCATCACAGCGCATTATATTAGATGATCGTCAAGAGCGCAGACAAACCATGCAAGCTCATGAGAATGCTACATCTACTCAGCAAACAAATGATCAAACAAACCTTGCTGACACAGAGTCCGTCAATCCTTCTAATATTGATAGCAATCCAAAAATATAGCCTCGAGAGATAGTCGGTTCGAGATCATCTAGAGGCAAGTAAGACAAATTCAAGTGTTACACATAATAGACTGAACAAGCCTAGCACCTTGCTAATCAGTATAGAACTGACCATATTTTGACTATACGTGACTCACGATTATGTTTCGTCCAATACCATCTATTTAAGTAGATTCAATCTTTCACTGTTTTTAGGAGAATCACCCCATGACCACAGCTTTACTCGTTGCGGCATTACTAATGGGATTTTTTGGTTCACCACATTGTTTGGGTATGTGTGGTGGTCTTGTGACAGCGTTTGGCCTATCGATGAAAGATGCCAGTCCTGCTAAACGCCGCGCCCTTGTCGCCACCTATCATCTAGGCCGTTTGAGCAGTTATGCATTATTAGGCTTAATCGCAGGATTGATTGGTACCACTGTACTAGCGCCATTAATGATGGGCAATAGTATGCCACGTATTTTATTAGGCTTAGTATTAGTGTTTGTTGGTGTCACCATGCTTGGCGCACCATTTTTAAACAAACTTGAACGTTTTGGTATGCGTTTTTGGCAATACCTAAGCCCACTTCGTCAAAAAGTATTCCCGCTAAACACGTTTCCACGTGCACTCACCGCTGGCTTACTTTGGGGTTTCTTACCTTGTGGATTAGTGTATGGTGCCTTACTCATCGCAGTAGTTGCTCATAATCCATTGAATGGTGCGGCACTCATGTTTGTCTTTGGCTTAGGGACAATACCGATGTTGGTCGCCACGCACGAAACAGTTGGCTGGTTACGTGACAAAATTGGACGCTTTCGCTTAAGACAGCTAAATGGCGCTGTCATGGTCATATCAGGTTTGGCCGTTGCGGTCGTGCCGATGGTCATGTCAAGTATGCATGGTGGGCATGATATGTCTAATATGCATGGCGATCATATGCAAATGAGTGACTCAGAAATGATGGACATGCCTATGGACGCAGACATGGATCACAGCAGTCACCATATGATGCCAGCTGATGATACATCCCACCAGGGAATGGATCATAGTATGCATGATATGAGTGATGCGTCAATGGACATGAACCACCATGAGCACTCTGAAACGATGGAACACGCTCAATAGAGTCGTCGACCACAGATATATATAGTCAATGAACTACTAAACCGCTATGGCGTTATCCTCCTTAGATGTACTACTTGTACAATCTGCAGTCGGCTGCCTTGTACCCATGTTAGAGTTCTTTGACTATATTATTAAAATAGAACATTGCGTGCTATCAAAGCTTACCGTATGAAAAAGCCCTTAACATCAATACGAATGTTAAGGGCTTTTATCATTTTATTCGCTGCACACTATAGTTAATTCAGTTTAAAAGAGAGTCAAGGCAACCGAGTTCAGATGTATATGTAATACTTCCAGCAAGGTTAACGCTGTCACTCTTTTATAGAAGATTGACTACATAGAAAAACTAGCAGCTTTAAAAGTACTACTCTTGCCATTGCTCAAGCGAAAACTTAGTATCCAAATGCTTTTCTAAGGCTGGTACATTAAACGCGTCATCCTCACTCACGAAGCTAATGCTAATACCTGTTTGCCCAGCACGCCCCGTACGACCAATACGATGTACGTAATCATCTGGCTGGTCCGGCAAGGTGTAGTTAACCACATGACTGATATCGTCGACATGGATACCGCGCCCAGCGACATCTGTTGCGACCAAGATAGAAGCATGGCCATCTTTAAAGCGCTGTAGGTATTTTTCACGTTTTTGCTGAATAACATCACCTGACAGCATCACGATTTTGTGGTCTGCACGCAGCTTGTGATATAAACGCTTAACTTGGTCTTTACGGTTGGCAAATACGATGACTTTGTCCACTGCAGGATCACTAATGATGCGCTGTAGGGCTTTTAACTTCTGATCTTCTGTCAATAAGTAAAAATGCTGATCGACCAACTCACTGGTTTTGTGCTCAGGCTCAATTTCAACAAACTGCGGCTCATGTAACCAGCGATAAGCCAAATTCATCACATCTTGGTTAAAAGTGGCAGAAAATAGTAAGCTCTGACGGTCTGTATTGGCTGGCATCCGGCCTACCAGACGCTTGATATCAGGAATAAACCCCATATCCAACATACGATCTGCTTCATCTAATACGAGTACTTCAACGCGATCTAAGTAGACCATGCCTTTATTCGCAAGGTCAATTAAACGTCCAGGCGTCGCAACCAAAATATCAACATATTGACGCTCAAGCTCATGCTGCTGGGTTTCATAATTAGTACCACCCATGATACACACGCTATGTAGCGCCGTATATTTGGTCAAAGCAATACAATCATCAAATATTTGCTGCGCAAGCTCACGGGTGGGTGCCATTACAACTGCACGCGGCTCACCTAAATAGCGCTCTTCATCATTGGTAAAAGGACGCTTAAGCAATGCCTCCATGATCGTTAATAAGAAAGTCGCTGTCTTACCAGTACCTGTTTGAGCCTGTCCAATAGCGTCTTGATTTGCCAACGTATGTGGTAGTATTTGTGCTTGGATAGGCGTCAATGCAGTAAACCCTAAATCACTGACAGCACGTAATGTCGGTGCTGAAAGCGGCAAATCAGTAAATGTCGTAAAATTACTCAAAAAAATATCCTTTTTGTATTAATTACTTGTATGTTGTCCATCGTAAGCAAATGCATTATCAAACGTTATAATACTATATAGCGTCACCAATAATCATTGCCACATCAAATCTATAGATAGCGGATAGTCATGCAGACATAAAAAAGCCAAGCCCGATACTTACTCTGACCTAATATGCGGAGATTCACTCAACATAGGTAAGATAAGACGGGCTTGACTCAGTAGTATATCAGTAGTTTGTACAGACATTATAGCTAAACCGCTCTAATGACCGGATAGATTACTCGTCTACTTTTCTGACTTCTTCAGCTTGAAGGCCTTTTTCGCCTTCTACTACACTGAATTCAACCTTTGCGCCATCTGTTAAAGAGCGATAGCCATCACCTTGAATCGCGCGGAAATGGACAAAAATATCTTCTCCGCTATCACGTTGAATGAAACCAAAACCTTTTGAGTCATTAAACCACTTAACAGTACCTTGCTCACGAGCTGACATAATATTACTTCCTAAAAAAGTCCGCTTAGCCCCAAATTCCTTTGCAACATTGCATACAAACGGGATCTAAAATTATGAAATCAAAAAACTTAAGAGTCCTACACTAACCACTATTACTAACATATAGCTTTTATGATAGACAATTACCTCTATAAACATTCTTTACGCTTATAGAGACAATAAGGGACTTTCATATTAGCCTTACTTTAGCTATAGCAACAAACTTGCAATAATTATTGCATAAAAAATATCATAGCACGGGTTTTTAGCAACATAAAGACTTTTAGCATGCTTTTTTACTTTCAGGTTGATTTTTCATGTAATTTTTTTATAACCACTACTGGCAAGCTGTTATCATAAACCAATAAGCACCATTGAGTGACATAATTCGCTTTTTCTACGACCCTTATGCCTTACAATAAAAGATAAACCACTAACCTTACTTAATCGCTATAGAGACCAGTATGACGACCTCATCACAACCTACCACAGCATCAAAGCCTTCTAGTCAGAGCAACAGCAATACACTCACTCATAAGCTGCTGCTGGTTAACGGGGTCAATCTAAATTTATTGGGTAAGCGTGAACCTGATATTTATGGTCATGCGACACTTGCTGATATCGAAAAACGTTTGATTGCGCGTGCCGCTCAGCATGATGTCGAATTAATTTGCATACAATCAAACCATGAAGGTCAGCTGATCGATGACATCCAACATCATGGACTGTTAGCAGAAGCGACAGCGCAAGTAGATGCTATTATCCTTAACCCTGCAGCATTTACGCATACTTCAGTTGCTCTACGTGACGCATTACTAGCTACACAAAAGCCATTTATAGAAGTACACTTATCTAATGTTCATGCACGTGAGTCTTTTCGCCATCATTCTTATTTGAGCGATGTCGCAGTCGGTGTTATTTGTGGTTTGGGACAGATGGGTTATCAAATGGCACTAGATTATTGGCTCAACAACCTCTACTCTATCAACCTTAGCGACTAACATTTATCGGTTTTTTGAAGTACTAGTTTTAAGTGCTAATAATAATTGTTTATATGTACTAAAGATGGCTCAGTCAAACAGCAATATAGTTGATTCAATTTAAAATAGTTTGATTAAAATACTAGGGCGTGTCCTCATTTTAGAAATGGTGATAAAAACGAGATAAATTGCAGTCAAACAAGGAAAATAGCGCAGATAATATCGAGATATTAGTCAGCTATTTAACGCCGTTTGGCAAGATTTAGCCATTTTTAACCCATTTAGATGACTATCGATTGAATTGAGGACACGCCCTAGCATTATGGCTGAATAAACAACCCAATATACGGTGATATGAATGGCAAAATCGTCTGGAAAGCGCTTTATGAAACTCGCTGGCATGACTGCAAGTATTGCCGGAAAAGCAGCTAAAAACTCATTTAAGCACCTATCAAGCGATGAAGAGAAACGTCTGCAAGCACGCTCGGAGCTCATGCAAGATGTGGGGATTCAAATAGCTGAGACGCTTGGTGAAATGAAAGGCGCCGTCATGAAAGTGGGGCAAATCGCGTCACAATATAAAGACGTGTTTCCACCTGAGGTTGCCACAGCTCTAGAAAAGCTGCAAAAAGATGCGCCGCCCATGCCATATGCACAGATACAAGCTCAAATAGAACGTGAGCTTAAAGCGCCTGTTGGAGAGCTGTTCAACGAATTTGAAGAAACACCATTTGCCGCTGCCTCTATTGGACAAGTGCACAAGGCAGTATTGCCCTCTGGTCAAAGAGTCGTGGTCAAGGTTCAGTATCCCGATGTGGATGAAAACTGTGATAGTGACCTCAAACAAGTACGTATGGCATTGAAAATCGCTGGCGTGCTCAATATGAGCAAGCAACTACAAGAACAGTTGTTTCATGAGATTCGCCAAAGTTTGCATGATGAGTTGGACTATATTAAAGAAGCGCATAACTTACGCGTATTTGGTGCATTTCATGCAGAGGACGAAGGTCTTATTATTCCGAAAGTTATTAGTAGCCACTCTTCTAAACGGATTTTGACACTGACTGAAGAGATGGGAGAAACTCTCACCGTCGCAGCGAGTTGGGATAATGACATCAAACAAGAAATAGCCAAACGCCTGTTTCATTTTACCGCAGGGCAGCTATTTGGACTGTATCGTATGCACTGTGACCCACATCCTGGCAACTTTGCCTTTCGCAAAGATGGTAGCGTCGTGGCTTATGATTTCGGCGGTATTCGCAGTTATAGTGACAACGAGGTTCAACTGTTTCGACGTTTCGCTAAACATGCGATTAAAAGTGATGTAACTGCCCTTGAGCAAGATTTGGTGGCGTTAGATATTCGCCGTGATGATGATAAAAACATCCCTGGTGAATTCTATGAAAAATGGCTATCCATTGGCCTAAAGCCCTTTTCCATTGAACCTTACCAGAAAGGCGCTTTCGATTTTGGTAGCAGTCAAATACACCACGAAGCCATTGCACAAATGCGAACATCTTTGAAGTATTTCGGTCAGTTTCAGCCTTCTGCGACGACCATGATGCTCGACCGAACCGTGTCAGGACAATATTGGAATCTGGTCAATTTGGGCGTAGATATTGACTTATCACCGCTTATCAGTGAGTACATCGATATATAGCATGATACGAAGTAAAAACTTATATCAAAGCAGCTAGGCCATACTAAACGTGCAGCGCATGTCCACAGCGATCACAAAACTCTGCTGCGATGGCATGACCAAACTTACCACAGTTGGGACAAGTAACGGGATTGAGTTGAGGACGCATATTACGTGCTAGCTCAGAAGTAAAAATACCTGTAGGTACGGCAATGATCGAATAACCCGTAATCATGACCATGCTCGCAATCGCTTGACCAAGCGGGGTCTTGGGTGACATATCACCATAACCGACCGTCGTCATCGTAACGACCGCCCAGTAGATAGACAGCGGAATACTGGTAAAACCGTTCTCGGGCCCTTCTACTACGTAGATAATCGAGCCAAAAATCGTAACCAATAGTACGAGAGATAAGAAGAATACCGTGATCTTCTGCTGACTGGTCTTAAGCGCCGAGGCCAAAAAACCTGCTTGTTGCATATAAGCTTTGAGCTTGAGTACGCGAAAGATACGTAAAATGCGCAAAACGCGTATGACGAGTAGATACTGCACACCTACGAACATTAGGCTTAAGTAACTTGGTAATACGGACAACAAATCCACAACCCCAAAAAAACTAAAAGCGTAACGCAAGCGATTAGGGGCTGAAAATAACCGTAAGGCATATTCCATCGTAAATAAAATGGTAAAAAACCATTCTGCGTAAAAGAATATAACGCCATACTGCAAGCGCATATATAGCACACTATCAAGCATAACCACAGCCACACTGGCCAAGATTGCAATCAATAATACAATATCAAAAAGTTTGCCCAAACGAGTATCCGTGCCTTCAATAATGACATGAATACGGTTACGCAAGTGTGTAATGGCTTCGGCAGTGAGTTGCTTCATAGAGTCAGTAGCTTCATAAAATCAATGGCTTGATGGCATCCAATGACTTAAAATGTGATGGATAAGGCCAAGTTAGTCAAAATACACAAAACTGGTTTATAATATTGCTCACCTATCACAGTGAATACAATCTATAAGTTGCCACAGTGTAGCAAAAAAGCACTCTCAACAACATACAAATCGTTAACGTGTCAGTAGCTCTATTACTTTAAAGAGATAGCGCCATCTATATGATAAGACACGTGACTTAGTATGAAAGATGATTAATAAACACTTTTTTAAGCACAATAAATAGTACGTAGAACTTAAGGATGTTATATGGCAGGCCATTCAAAGTGGGCAAATATCAAACACCGCAAAGCTCGTCAGGATGCGGTAAAAGGTAAAGTATTTACTAAGATTATCCGTGAAATTGTTTCTGCTGCCAAGCAAGGTGACCCCGACCCTGATAAAAACCCGCGCTTACGTGCCGTTATCGAAAAAGCATTATCTGTCAATATGACCCGTGACACGATTAACCGTGCGGTCGACCGTGGTACAGGCGGCGGTGACAATGAAAACATGGAAGATGTCAGCTACGAAGGTTATGGTGTTGGCGGTGTGGCAGTATTGGTCGAAACCATGACTGATAACCTAAATCGTACGGTCAGCGAAGTACGTCATGCTTTCACAAAAAATGAAGGCAATCTTGGCACTACAGGTTCAGTGGCTTACCTGTTTACCAAACGCGGTGAAATCACCTTTAACGATGTGAGTTTAGAGGATGAAGTCATGCTGGCGGCACTAGATGCGGGTGCCCTCGATATCGAAAATGATGGCGAAAGCTTACTGGTCATCACTGAATGGGAAAGCTTCGGTCAAGTTCAAGATGCGCTTAATGCAGCGGGCCTTGTTTCTGACAATGCGGAAGTAACCATGTCACCATCAACCATTGCTGAAATAGACAATGTTGAAGATGCCGAAAAAGTCATGAAGATGATTGATATGCTAGAAGATATCGATGATGTACAAGAGGTTTATAGCAATGTAAACTTCTCTGCTGACGTAATGGCACAGCTTGAAGGGTGATTAATATAGTCTCAAATGTGGCCTATGTTACTGACCTTTGAGATCTAAATATTAGAAATAATCTTTAATATTAATCATTTACACTTTAGAGCCAGACAGTTTCTTACTGTCTGGTTTTTTGTTGTCACAAGCACCCTTATAAATATTGTTTTTGTGAAAGTTGAGGAATATAATCGCACACAAACAGTAATAGTTATTATTTGCAATAATGCGAATAATTAAGGACTCTCTATGAGTATTACGATCCTACCTTCTCAAAACCTCACTACCGATACATCTACTCCTTCTGATCATAAAACCACATCATCGCCTGTGTGTTCATTGCTGGATTTCAATAAGCGTCAACCTGCCATTATTGATGAGATTGTCGCCAATAGTCGGTTTGGTGAGATCGATGGCGCTATCAGTCAACGACTAAAAGATTTAGGGTTTTTACCTAATACTTTGATTCACATTGTAGCCAAAGGGTTATTTGGTAAGCCACCTTATGCCGTACAGCTGAGCACTGGCGCACAGTTTAGCTTACGTGCCGATGAACTGATAAAAATACAATGCCGCGCTGTCACATAAAGGCAAATGATAAAAGGCACTAATTATTGGATGCCCATGTGCTCTATCCAAATGCTTTTCTCATATAGTCGATTCCATTTAAAAGTAGTACAAGGCACCGAGTGTAGATGTATATTAAATACTTCAAGCGAGGTTAACGCGGTAACACTTTTTTAGTGAAATGACGATACCAGTCCTTTAACAGCGATTCATAAGCTTATGTCCTCTTCAGCAACCCTTTCAGTACCAGCCAATCAAATAAAAGCCAGCACTGTTCCTATCACACTGGCTTTGGTCGGCGCACCCAATTGCGGCAAAACAGCTACCTTCAATGTGCTTACAGGCTCCAAAGCTAAAGTGGCAAACTACTCTGGCGTCACGGTTGATAAACGCAGTGCTAGCCTACTTGGGCACTCAAATGTCAATATTTTAGATCTACCGGGCACCTACAGTTTAAAAACAGCCAGTCTCGATGAAGAAGTCACTCGTAAAGTACTGTTTGGTCAGATGCCTGGCGAATCTGTCCCTGATGGGATTATATTTGTGGCTGATGCAACCAATCTACGTATGTCATTACGTATGTTGCTAGAGCTGAGAAACTTAGGCTTACCCATCATCGTGGCGCTCAATCTAAGTGATGTGGCGCAGAGCCGTGGTTTGGTTGTAGATGAGTCGATACTATCAAATGAGCTAGGCGTTCCTTTCGTACAAACAGTCGCCATTAAACGTAAAGGCTGCACGCAGTTACTCACCTTAGCTGATGAGCTGATTGATTATATTGGTAATAGCGAGCAGCCCATACATTTTTTTGAGACTGATACTGACACCCATACGATGTACCAACAGGCTGACGATATTCTCAGCCGAGCCGTGACGGCAGTACAGCGTTTGCCCAAATGGCATGAACGTTTAGACCAATTGACACTTCACCCCGTGATAGGTGTTGTCATCTTATTGATGATTTTATTTGTCATATTTCAAGCAGTATATGCATGGGCCACACCGCTGATGGACAGCATTGAGTGGCTAGTAGGCAGCGTGGGAACCCTCTTATCACAGTGGCTGCCGGATGGAATATTACAAAGTCTCATTGTAGATGGCATTGTGGCTGGTGTGGGTAGCGTTGTGGTGTTTGTGCCACAGATTGCATTACTGTTTTTATTTTTGTTAATACTTGAAGATTCAGGGTATCTGCCCCGAGCCGCTTTTTTATTAGACAATCTACTGGCCAAGATAGGTCTATCTGGACGCTCGTTTATTCCCTTACTATCAGGTTTTGCGTGCGCCGTACCAGCAGTTATGTCGACCCGTACTATTCCTAGTCACACAGAGCGATTGGTAGCGATTGCTGTATTACCCATGCTAACCTGTTCGGCTCGCTTACCTATCTATGCGCTCATTATTGCCGCTGTGATACCCAATCATGCGGTGCTTGGCATATTTAATTTGCAGGGTATTACGTTATTTGTATTATATGTGGCTGGCACATTTTCAGCGGCGCTCATCTCTTGGCTGTTCAAACATTTTCATAACACAAAGTCAGAGTCTTCTGCTTTTCCGTTATTGATGGAACTACCCACATATCGTATGCCCAATGTTAGGCATATAGCAGGTGAGCTTTGGGACAAAGTAAGTGCGTTTCTAATGAAGGCTGGTACCGTTATTTTCACCTTGTCCGTTGTGCTATGGGTGTTGGTTACCTTTCCAGAAGCCCCTACTGGTGCAACTGGACCCGCTATTGATTACAGCTTTGCTGGTATGCTTGGCCATTTGATTGAGCCTATTTTTGCGCCTATTGGCTTTACCTGGCAGATGTGTATTTCTTTGATTCCAGGGCTTGCAGCAAGAGAAGTTGTGGTTGCCGCTTTGGGTACAGTATATGCCGTGGGCAGTGTCGGTGATGAAGCTATCAATCAGACGCTTATTCCAATCATTCATGCCCAGTGGGGACTTGCGACTGCATTTTCGTTTTTAGCATTTTACGTATATGCGCCTATGTGTTTGGCCACGCTGACGGTTATCCGCCGTGAGACAAAATCGCTAAAGCAGACGTTGGCCATCACTGGCTATTTGTTTGTATTGGCTTATGTCATGGCTTGGGTAGTTTATCGAATAACGGGCCAAATTTTTGGATTCTAAGGAGTTAATAATGAGTATATGGTTAGAATATTTTATCGTCTTTATAATCGTTGCCATCTCTATTTACTATGTATGGACAAAGGTTATATTTAAGAAGTCACAAGGCTGCTCTGGCTGTAATAAATGCGCCAAATAAAAAAGCACCAAACCTCATGACAGGTTTGGTGCTCAATCAATTCGTAAAAAGTAGATTTACGCTTATGGTTTGCATTTGACCCCTTCAAGCGCTAACAGATATTCTTTTTTATCTAGCCCGCCTGTATAGCCGCCAAGCTTACCATCGCTAGCAATCACTCGATGACAAGGCACGATAATACTAAAAGGGTTTTTGCTATTGGCATTAGCAACGGCACGAAACCCTTTAGGACTATCAACACGCTTTGCCAATGTAGCATAGCTGATCGTTTCGCCATGCTTGATATCTTGTAGTGCATGCCATACTTGCTGCTGGAATTTAGTACCCAAGCTCATATCTATCGGCAAATCAAACGCCTGAAGTTCACCTTTAAAATATGCCGTTAATTGCGCGATGGCTTCTATTAACAATGCTTGAGAAGGTTCATTATCGCTTAGGCTATTATTGTCTATAAAGGTAAAGTCTTGCTCTATAAGTTTATAATGCTTTTTGAGTTTGGGAATAGATTTTGAGTGCTGCCAAGAGTTACCTGCCAGCAACCAATTGGCCTCAACGAGCATAGGGTGACCATGCTCATTGACACGGGCGATTAGCGTTAATCGATGTGTTCCAAAAGATGCGGTGGTAACTATCATGGCGTCTATTTTCCAATTGTCTTAAAAATGATTTACTAGGGCATGTCCTCAATTCAATCGATAGTCATCTAAATGGGTTAAAAATGGCTAAATCTTGCCAAACATCGTCAAATATCTGGTTAATATCCCGATATCATCTGCGCTATTTTCCTTGTTTGACGGCGATTTATCTCATTTTTATCACCATTTTTGAAATGAAGACACGCCCTAAATGAAAACAGCTATTTTATTCTTTATCGTCAGTCTCAAATAACGCGGCAACAAACTGTTTTGGACTAAAGGCACGTAAATCATCAATCGACTCACCCACCCCAATATAGCGAATAGGCACGTCCGTTGTCTCAGCAATATTAAAGACTACGCCACCTTTTGCCGTACCATCTAACTTGGTAATGGTAATACCGGTCAATGGTACGATTTTATTAAATAGCTCTACTTGGTTAATCGCATTTTGCCCTGTGCCAGCATCAAGTACAATCATGCCTTCATGCGGCGCGCTTGGATCAGCTTTACGCATGACACGTACGACTTTCTCTAGTTCGGCCATCAAGTGAGTTTTGTTTTGCAAGCGACCAGCAGTATCCGCGATTAACACATCAATGTTTTTTGCTTTGGCAGACTGCATGGCATCGAAGATGACAGACGCACTATCAGAGCCATGACCTTGCGCTACTACTGGTATGTTATTACGCTCACCCCATATCTGTAGTTGCTCTGTGGCTGCCGCACGGAACGTATCTCCCGCCGCTAACATAACTGATTTACCTTCACCTTGTAGGCGCTTGGCAAGCTTACCAATCGTTGTGGTTTTACCCACACCATTGACACCAACGACTAGGATGACAAATGGCTTTTTGGTGCTATCAATTACTAAAGGTGCGACTTTCGGGGTTAAAATATCGACTAGCTCACTTTGCAGTGCTTTATATAATGAGTGTGCATAAATCAAATCACCACGGGCGGTCTGTTCAGTGAGACTTTTGATAATACGATTGGTTGCATTTACCCCAATATCAGCCACTAGCAGTTGATCTTCAACTTCTTCTAATAGCTCATCATCAATCTCTTTGCCACCGATCAAGATACTGACCATACCTTCAGCAAGATTTTTACGTGACTTACTCAGTCCCGTTCTCATACGGTTAAACCAACTGCCTTTTTTGTTATTTTCTTGGCTCTCTGCTGATTCTGGCGCTGTCTGAGTTACCGCTTGCGAATTGCTACTTGCAGCGCTAACAGCTGGTGTATCGCCTAACTGGTCCTGTAATGGCATAGTTGGCGCAGTAGAAATGCTACTAGGTGTTGCAGAGTTATCTTTATTAACTGTATCACTTTCGATTGGCGAACCCAGAGCGATATTATCTGCTGCATTGGCGACAGCATTGATACTTGGTACTTCTTTATTTACCGTGCTGTCTTTTTGCGATGCTGCAACATCGACAGTCTCATCGATAATGGGTACGGATTGTGCCGGTAGACTGGGTAAAGTAATATCGTCGTCATCCAAGTCATCAAGATCTCCATCGAGGTTAATGACCACACGGCTATTATTGTTTGGGTTATTCATAAGCTTGCCCTAAAAGTTGTCACAATCAGTTATTTGTTTATTTTAAATGGGTTTATCGGTCATGATGTTTTGACCATCGACATGACAAATAATTTTGCCCTAGTTTAGCATAATTCAGGTTATGCTCAGCCCTTACCATCATAGACTATCATCAAAATTTATAAGTTTAAGAGATCATATAACCGACTGAGAAAGTTTTGCTTAAGGTTTGGACACAAAAATCTGACTTTACACATGTTAAACTTCACCTACTCTACCAGTCTTACTTTCTTGTTCTAGCTTTTCATTCTATACCTAGAAACCACTTTGGTTATCACCTTTTAGGAGTTACCTATGTCATCACTATCTAACACTTATAAAAAACATGCACAGAAAATAATCAGTATCAGTACCGTAATGCTGATAGCGACCGTCACACTAGCAACAACAGGCTGTAACACCACACATGATATTAAGCCAACTGCTACTGTTATGGTCGGTGCACATACTTCTCTATAGCACTTTATCACGACAACTAAAGCCTATTAGACATTCACAAATTATCAGTGCTTTTCTAACGTTAAATCGTCTAAACAATAGCCACTGTCTGTCTATACCATAGCTGAATAGTGAACCTGTCCTAATATATTGTTTGATTTATCAATCATCAGTTTACAAGCTATCATTTTATATGAGTAGAACACATCATGATATTGTCTTTACCACTACCTAAAACCGCTTTACGCATTGCTTGTTCCATCGCAATGATGACGACCCTTGCTGCTTGCCAAACCAATGCTATCGATCCAAAGCCATTGTCTACCGCTCAAATTCCAGCAACTCCGAGCATATTAAACCAAGATAAAGCGGGTCAAAACCAAACAACCAATGACAATCAGTCATCATCATTAACCATAGACATGTCAGGTCGACATGAGTATCAGTTAGAGAACGGTCTGAAAATAGTGATAAAAGAAGACCATCGTGCACCAGTGGTCATGTCTCAGATTTGGTATCGCGTAGGTTCAACTGATGAACCTATTAACAAGGGCGGTATCTCTCACTTACTTGAGCATATGATGTTTAAAGGCACTACAGATGTATCAAGTGATGATTATGAACGCTTAATTGCCAAGTTTGGCGGCGTCAATAATGCCTTTACGAGCTACGACTATACGGGTTATTACGAGCTGTTCCCTGCCAATCGGTTCACTCTAGCGCTTGAGCTAGAAGCAGATCGCATGAAAAACCTGCTGTTCAATGAAAAAGAGTTTGTTAAAGAGCACCAAGTTGTCATGGAAGAGCGCCGTCAACGTACCGATGACAATCCATTGGCAAAAGCATACGAGTCATTTCGTTTACTCGCATTGCCTGATAGTCCAAAAGGTGAATCCGTTATCGGCCCTATGAGCGAGATTGAATCAATCACACTACCAGAACTCAAAGACTGGTATCAAAAATGGTACGCGCCAAACAATGCAACCTTAGTCATCGTCGGTGATGTCGACCCTCAAGACGTGTTGGCTCAGGCCAAACGATACTTCGGTGAGCTAACGCCAAGCGCTTTACCGAAACGCCCTACTGTCAGCCAAAAAGGTTTTCGTGGCTATCAGAAAGTCGATTCCGAGCAAGCCGTACAAGTACCGGTTTTATTAATGGGCTATAACGTACCTAGCCTCGTCACAGCAGATAAAAATAATGAAAAACAAGCGTATGCGCTCTCACTGGCCCAAGATGTATTAGATGGTGGCTTGTCCGCTCGCCTTGAGAGTCGACTGATACGTGAGCAAGGGCTACTGACCACAGTAGGAACGTCTTATGATTTGCTCGATCGCGGCGATGGTCTGTTCCTGATTCAAGCAACTCCACGTGAAGGCGTGAGCTTAGAGCAAGCGCAGCAAGCCATCATGACTGAGATAGAGAAGCTAAAAACTGATCCAATTGCCGCCGATGAAATCAGCCGTGCCAAAACCAACACGGTGACAGGACTTGTCTACGCACAAGATAGTATGGAAGGTCAGGCACGTATGATTGGCTCATTACAGTCCATTGGACTGGATGATAGACTGCTTGCCGAGCTACCCGCCAAACTTGATGGCATCTCGATCACTGATATACAAACCGCCAGTAAAAAATACTTAGTAAAAGACAACTTAACGGTCATGCATGTTATCCCGCCTAAAGATCAAGTAAACACAAAAAAATAATGGTGTGGTAATTGCGCCGATCATAAAGACGTTACTATTAATAAGAAGAAAACCATGACTCAAAATAATGACTTATTACAGATACGAAAAAACCCTCTAAATCATGCACGAATGCCAATGCAACGATTAAACACCGCCTCTAAAAAGCTCTCTCATCTAGGCATAGGCGTATTGTTCGGTATGACGATATTGACGATACCCGCACAAGCGGACTCAGCGGCTACTGAAGAATATCGTGGCTCAGCGGCTGCCGTAGATACGAGCGCACCTATTGCAGCACTATCGAAATTGACGAGCTTAAATGACGCCAAACCTTTGACCGTCACCGTACCGACAATTCAGCAGTTCAAAACCGAATCGGGTGTACCTGTACGCTTTGTACAAACAACAACATTGCCAATTGTCGATGTCGATTTACGTTTTAATGCGGGTAGCGCACGTGATGGCAGTATCCAAAAAGATGGATTTGGTATTGCTAATATGACAGCCACCATGCTGACTCAAGGCTCTAAAAGCTTGGACGAAAATAAATTCACACAAGCAGTTGAAACATTGGGTATAAACCTAGATAGCAGTGCCTATAAAGACATGTTTATCGTCTCATTGCGGAGCTTGTCTGATGATAAGCATCTACTGCCTGCCATTGATTTAATGACACAGATGCTCAGTGAACCTGCTTTTGACGATGCTATCTTAGCGCGCAATAAAGCACGATTGTTGGTCGGTTTGCAGCAGCAAAAACAAGATCCAAACAGCCTTGCTAGCATTGCTTTTGATCAGGCGCTATACGGAGAGCACCCCTATGCTCACCCATCCGCTGGTACGCTTGAAAGCGTCCCTAATATCGGCAAACAACAGCTGATAGATTTTAAAAATCGTTATTTAGTTGCAGCTAATGCCTCGCTTGCTATGACAGGAAACCTAACCTTAGTACAAGCGAAAAAATTGGCTGAAGATATCACCGCCGAGCTACCGACAGGTCAGGTAGCACCTGAATTGCCTGAGCCAAAATCACTAAGCCAAGCAAAACACATTCATATTCCATTTCCAAGCACCCAAACTACCGTACTGATGGGCCAGTTGGGCAGCAAACGCGCTACCAATACAAAAGATCAGCAGCAGCAAACAAACTTTGCTGTCGGCAACGAAGTCATGGCTGGTGGAGATTTTAATGCACGGCTGATGACTGAAATCAGACAAAATCTTGGCTACACCTATGGCATATCAGGATCTATGAACCCAATGCTTGCAAAAGGTCCTTATCAGATTGGATTTTCGACTCGTAATGATAAAGCTCGTGCTGCCATTGACGCCAGTTTAGAGGTTATCAATGATACTTTAGATGAGGGTATTACCAGTAGCGAGATGCAACTGACAACAGATGGTCTTAAGAATAGTTTTCCAATGGGATTTGCGAGTAATGCGGGGATCAATGGTTTACTTGGTATGATGAATTTCTATCAGTTACAAGACAATTATCTGACTAATTACGTCAATCGTATTGACCAAGTAAAGCTATCGGAGGTCAATCAAACAATGCGTGACACGCTAAAGCCTGATGATTTTTTAATTGTCACTGTCGGCCAAGATGACCCTTGGAAAGATAAGAAGTCTAAAAAGTAATTATTTAATTTAAGAGCGATGCCAGAAATAGCATCGCTCTTGACGTTTATCTTTAGCAACAAAGACAGTTAAGGACATATTTAATTGGCAATCGTTACGGCAACGTCATAAATAAAATTTTCAGGTTTATAGTCTGCCCCATTGTAAGCCAGTCGAATCACGTGCTTGTCGTAAGAGCTTACTTGATAATCACCATTGGCAAAGTTATATAACGTAGGGACTATTAATAATGCTTCGATTTGACGATTGTTAACTTTAACAGAAATATTTTGACCTTCTTGTGGATATAGAAAATAATCACAATAATCATTTACCATAACTTCTGCAGTACGCTCAACGACCTGACTGCCTACATCCTCTTGTATCAGTTTTGGACAGACATCTGAACGTTGTGAAGCCAATCGAGCATAAGAGTTTCGAATATTGTCTTCAATCTCTTGCGCTTCTTGCAAGGTTTTATCAGCATTGTTAGCAGTCGCCTCGGTCATTGGCATACTGTCTTCAAAAATAGAATCTGGACTGCAAGCACTGATAAATAAAATCGAGAATATGACTGAACCAAATAAAACAATGTGCTTGTTATTTGACTGCAAGAATGTTTTGGTTGGTTTATAGGTATTATTATTTTTTGCTGAGTACTGCTTTTTCATAAATTCTACTTATAATAAATTACTTGCAAAAGTATGGAATTACTAAGATTGATAGGCGAGCTTTGCAAGCTGTCTAGCGACTCAATCAAGAGGTCAAATAAGTGGTACTTTTAGTTATACGAATATAGTCTATCAACATATTCGTTAATACCAAAAAAATTTATGACTTATGCGTTTATTTCTTACTTTTGAACCATCTCATAGCTGATAATCTACTCACTGATAAGCAATCCTAATAGCGACAGGGCGAGCCACTACTCGCATGGTTGAACCCCCACTTACGATAGCCATCAGTATCTAAATGAATAGCGCCTGTCGCATATAACCCTAAACCAAAATTATGCCCACTTCCCTGATATTGCCAAAATTGACATAATCCATCCTGCATCGTGCTACGCTGCCATGGGTTATATTCATATTCTGGCACCCAGATGTCCATAGCACTAGCATTCATGTGCTTGCTGCTGTCAGCACCGCCTGCACAATCATTGAGGCCGGGACTACGATATACCGAACGTATTTCACTACTTGCAGGCAAGATGCCCTGCTGCTTGAGCTCACTATACAGACGTAACGTCGGTACAATGTTTGCCCATAATTCTTGCGGTGGCAACTGATAAGGCTCATAGCCACATTTACTCCAGCTACGAGCAGTAGTCAATAACTGTGATAGTGGTGGTACGTTTTTTGAGCCCACTTGCGAGCTGAGATAGCGTTGATACTCTGCCACTTGTTTGGCACGGTAACTGTTGTTATTCAGCCATACGTTAAAGTCCATACTAACGGCGTCATTGTAATCATTGTTTGCTGCGTCCTGTCCTTCATGATTGTGCTCCGTGCCATAAGTAGGACGCCGGTTAATATTGACACGTTTGTTTTCTTCGATAGATAGACGGGCATCCAAATTAAAATCACGCTGTTTTTGAGCAATCAATCCCTGCATACTATCGCCATTGGTAACATTGTCGCCACTCAGCATCGTAATACCAGGGCTGTGAATTGAGCCATTTGTGGAAGGTTCAATGTAGACATTGCTACCTTGACGTACTTGTATTCGACGTTCACTATTATCACTGGTAAGCGCAGCATGGGCAGATATACTGCTGGCACACACAAGTAATGCAATCATAGGCTGCTGAATATGCCTATAGTTTCGGGCTGTTATATTGATCATCGCAAGAGACTACCGCTAAAAACGTTTTATCGATACTATCAAATTTTCAGCAAGCAGGCTAAACTATCGCTTCCAATCAGAGGTGTGATATTCGTAATTAACACTTATCCTCATAATTTTTATAATTATGTGACTTTATTGCTTAGGTGTTACTTTTTACGCAACATTGCACTAGTAAATAACATCCTGTTCTCTCTGAATCTATATCATTAGATAAAACTTTTCTTTTACACCAATTGCCAGACTCACTTTGCCTATGTCTTCTAATCCGCAATATCGTTTTTCACGTCAGAGCCATCATTTCGGCCAAGGTCATGCACCAACGCTATGGCAGCGTATTCATATCGACCCATGGCTAACCCTGCTTTTATTAACGGTTTGCTGCATTGGTTTGACGATTTTATACAGTGCTGCAGCCCAAGACGTTAATATGGTCATACGCCAGATGATCAGCTATGGTGTGGCGTTTACCGTCATGATTATTATGGCGCAGATACCTCCTAGTATTTATCGTACCTTTACGCCCATATTTTATGTGCTTGGGCTCATACTGTTGGTGCTAGTTGATATCATCGGCGAAGTACGTATGGGTGCTCAGCGGTGGATTAACCTACCTGGGTTTGGTAGTGTTCAGCCATCAGAATTTATGAGACTGGGCATGCCGATGATGTGTGCTTGGTTTCTGTCCAAACGTGAGTTGCCACCATCCGCTTCCAGTATCGCTATCACGTTAGGGTTAATCATAGTACCTGTCTTATTGATTGCAAAAGAGCCTGACCTTGGTACTTCGATATTGGTAGCAGCCAGCGGTATTTTTGTGTTGTTCTTAGCAGGTCTATCTTGGCGACTGATTTCAGCAGCAGCCATTCTAGCAGTACCTCTTATCGCCTTCGCTTGGAACTTTCTATTGCACGACTATCAGCGAACACGCGTCATGACATTGCTAAACCCTGAAGCCGATGTTCAAGGGGCTGGTTGGAATATTATTCAATCCAAAACCGCTATTGGGTCTGGTGGCCTCACAGGAAAAGGCTACTTAGAGGGTACGCAGTCGCACCTACACTTCTTACCAGAGGGTCATACGGATTTTATTATTGCGGCTTTTTCTGAAGAATTTGGCTTGCTAGGTGTATTGCTATTGATGTTTATTTACTCTTGTATCCTCATGCGCGCCTTGTACATTGCCTTTACCCACCCTGATGCCTATAGCAGATTGTTAGCAGGTGCTATTGCGATGTCTTTCTTTGTTTATGTATTCGTCAATGTCGGCATGGTTGGTGGTATTTTACCTGTGGTTGGTGTCCCTCTACCTTTTATCAGCTATGGTGGTACTGCTATCGTAACTCTCATGGCAGGCTTTGGGCTGCTAATGTCTATCCACACCCATAAATCAGGTTAACACTGATTTGTCAAAAAACACTTAAAGATAACTGGGAGGAATAAAATAGAATGTCACTCTTCCCAGTTATCTTTTGACTATTAAATTAACGGATTAAAGTGGTGGATTTAGACAGCAGTGAATTTGAAAACAACTGAGCATGAATATTAAACAATCAGATATTAGACCCAACTAATGATTTCTAGTATCTGACTATTTCAATAGAAAATATAATGGCCTTCACAAAAGCACTCATACACGTCATAAAAAACACTTATAAATAGTTGATATATATCATATAAACACCAACTTTATCTTTAATTCTTTTCTCGAAAAATACACCTCTATAAATAGTAATGATAGATTTTAATCCTTGTTTTTTACAAATAATTGCGTTAACCTCGTTCAAATGTACTTTGATACATAACCCGTACAGAGCTACTAAAAAAGTTTTCATTCAATTATATTCTAGTTGTAGCCCAGCCGTATAGTAAGCAGCTTGTAGATTTTGAGCTTTCAAATACACTACTTAATTAACGGTTTAGCCACAAAGTTATACGTAAAGACATTTATTAAGTAATAGGTTTAGTACTTAACTTTCCTATTTGATTAATGTGTTTTACGGGTATCGTTGACTATCATTTGAGCGTGTCATAAGTACCTTCAGTTAAGTAACTGTAACCGACTTATGATGATGAAAAATCACCCTATATTAAGATCTATAAAAGCCCTATCTGGTATTAACTATTACATAAAAATCAGATGAATAATGCGGCTTCAGAGTGTATGACACAGTTAAGTTGAACAGATACTGTGACACTCTATCTAATATGATTAGAGTTAGGTTTTAATGTACACGTTATAGAGGTATCTATGAACAAGCGTTTATCTGGTTTACTTACCGTCTCAGCAGTATTGTTTGCTGGCTCTGCAGCCGTTACTAATGCAAATGCTGTAGAATCAAAAACCTCCCTTGCGATGATTTCACAAGATAACGCCTCCCATATCGATCGTGTGCTTGGTGAGCTTAGCCGTCAACATGATGGTGCATCAAGTTTGGTTAAGTCAGCACGTCAACCTACTTCATTAGCGCTTAGCAGTTCGCTGTTGGCTAATGACACGACCCAAGTAAGCAATGATGAAGATGTACTAGAGCGTCTGACAGCTGTCGCCTCTAATTCAGTCAGCAAATTTAAGCAGACTGGTCTCGCTTCTTGGTATGGTCGTAAATTCCATGGTCGTAAAACAGCCAGTGGCGAAACATTTGATATGAATGCATTGACGGCTGCCCATCGCTCATTACCATTGAACTGTTATATTAAAGTCACCAATAAGACAAACGGTAAAAGCGTCGTGGTAAAAGTGAATGACCGTGGTCCATTCCATGGCAACCGTGTATTAGATTTATCTTATGGCGCTGCTAAAAGCCTAGGTATTACGAACAAAGGGGTTGGCAACGTTTCTATTGAGCGTGTTTCAGGACCATAGTTCTACCACAATAGTTCTGCCCCAGACTTTATCTAAAAAATACGTCAAAATCTGATAGATATATCAAACAATAAAAAGCGCCTAACCATGATGAGTTAGGCGCTTTTTTATTTAGCTCAAATTGGCTATATTGAAGATATAAGACCTTACAATTCAAATGCGCTTTCAATCGCATCATCAAGCCGCTCTACAGCAATGACATTAATACCTTTAAACTGAGGCGCATTCTTAGCAGGCGCATTCGCCTTTGGAATGATGGCATGCTTGAATCCATGTTTCATCGCTTCTTTTAGACGCTCTTGCCCATTAGGTACAGGGCGAATTTCACCAGAGAGTCCTACCTCACCAAAGACCGCCAATGAAGATGGCAATGCCCGTTCCTTAATGCTTGAGGCACAGGCCAACAATACTGCTAAATCAGACCCTGTCTCTATGACTTTGACTCCGCCGACCACATTGACATATACATCTTGCCCACTGGTATGAATACCACCATGACGGTGCATGACAGCTAGCAACATGGATAGACGCTGAAAGTCCAACCCCAACGCCATCCGTCTAGGTGAACCTTGCGAATCATCAACTAAGGCCTGTACTTCTACCAATAGAGGTCTTGTACCTTCGCGGCTGACCATGACAACAGAACCAGCCACAGGTTTGTCATAACGACTCAAAAATATCGCTGATGGATTGGCAACTTCTTTAAGACCCATGTCAGTCATACCAAAAATACCTAACTCATTAACCGCACCGAAACGGTTTTTGACGGCACGAATCATGCGAAATTTAGAGTCTGACTGACCTTCGAAGTACAACACCGTATCAACCATATGCTCAAGTACACGGGGTCCTGCTAGTGTGCCCTCTTTCGTCACATGACCCACTAAGAATAGTGCGGTGCCCGTTTGCTTAGCATAGCGGGTCAAAATAGCTGCAGACTCTCTAATCTGACTGACACCGCCCGGCGCAGAATTGATCGCATCTGTATAAATAGTTTGTATAGAGTCAATAATGGCAATGGCTGGCTGCTCTTGCGTTAAAGCCGCGCAAATTGTCTCTACATTGGTTTCAGCAAGTACGCGTAGCCTATCTGCAGGCAAATCCAAACGTTTGGCGCGCATGGCTACCTGCGCAAGTGACTCTTCACCTGTCACATACAGTGCACTACCTGCTAATGAGTCAGCACGTGCCATATTAGTCGCCGTTTGCAATAGAATAGTCGACTTACCAATACCAGGGTCGCCGCCTATCAGTACTACAGAACCAGCGACCAATCCACCACCCAGCACTCGATCGAACTCACCAATGCCCGTCGGTAGACGCGTGTCTAACGTTACGCTGACTGCGTTGAGTGGCATGACCGCACTATGCGTACCTGAATAATTACCCGCAGGTGCGCCAGTACTACGAGAAGCGGCACGACTGGCATTAGGCTTGGCTGTACTTTTATTATGATGTGGCATGCTGACATTAGGTGCTTCAACCAAGCTATTCCACTCGCCACAATCGGTACACTGCCCTGCCCACTTGCCAAAATGCGCACCGCAATGCTGACAGACATAGCTGCTCTTATTTTTTGCCATAATTTATGAGCCTTATTCAGGTGTTCAATCAAAAATAACTGAGAAAATATCGTGGCACTTGTATGAGTGCTAGTCTATATATAAGTATTAGCTTAAGAATGACTTTGAGACCAATCAGTTGTAATCATGACGGACTATGCGCGATAGGGGTGATGGCATCAAATATAGTCAAATCAATATAAATTCAACTATAAAATGATGTTCTAGAAATAAGAAAAGTAGCTATAGTAGTAACTGGCTGAAATAAATCATTAAACCTTTTAATTCTAGCAGCCAGCTTAAATATTAGCGTGGTATATATGAAAAGGTATCAATTTATACCTGAAAATCCTTACCTAAATAGACGGATTTCACTAGCTCATTGTCTAAGACTTCAGCCGAAGTACCTTCCGCAATGATGGCGCCCTCTGAAACGATATAAGCCTTTTCACAAATGGCCAATGTATCGCGTACATTATGATCCGTAATTAAAACCCCAATACCACGATTTTTTAGGGACAGAATAACGTCTTTAATATCACCAACAGAGATAGGATCAACGCCTGCAAAAGGCTCATCTAGTAAGATAAATTTTGGGTCAGCTGCCAATGCGCGTGCAATTTCACAGCGACGACGCTCACCACCTGACACACTCATTCCCAAAGATTTCCGCACATGCTCTAAATGAAATTCACCGATTAACTTTTCAAGCTCTTGCTTTTGTTCACTTTTACTTAACTCTTTACGAGTTTGCAAAATAGCCAGAATATTGTCTTCGATAGACAATTTACGGAAAATAGAGGCTTCTTGCGGTAAATAGCCAATACCTGCACGAGCACGCTCATGCATCGCATACTTAGATAGGTCCATTTTTCCTAACGTCACACGGCCTTTATCCATGTTAACCAGACCCACCACCATATAAAAACTAGTCGTCTTACCTGCACCGTTGGGTCCTAACAACCCAACGACTTGTCCTTGTTCAACAGAGAACGAGACATCTTTTACGACCCAACGTTTACCATAGCGCTTACCTAGATTTTGCATCGATAATCGCTCAGCAGGTACTATATTATTACCCGTGGCTGGAGAGTCTATATTTTTACTATCACTCATAACTTACTCATACTGTTGAAGAATCTAAGCACTGGTGCAGGCTGGTTAGTATATTGGTACATAGACGATTTAACGTCTTAGCGTACGCCACTTTGGCTGCTGCCACTACTGGGCGGAAATACCAATTCTACTCGCTGATTACCACCAGCAGTTGCCTCAACATCGCCTGCTTTTAGGCTATAACGAATGACATTACCAGCAAAACTTGCACCATTCTGAACCAACTTGGCATTACCTGTTAAAGTAATGATGCCGGTAACCGCATTATAATCGATCTTGCTGGCTTGGCCTTTTGCTAAGCCTTTTTCTTGAGTCACTACCTGCTGCATAGTCGCTGGACGTCCGGTCGCTACGGCTGAGTTAATACTACGCTGCTGCGATAAGTTGACAGTGATATTGTCCGCTGTCATCTTAAACGTACCTTGAGTGATACTGACATTGCCTGAGTAACTGGTCACCCCTGTACGCTCACTATAAGTCGCTTTGTCAGCCAGCAGTTTTATTTCTTGATTAGAATCTGATGGTAGTGCATGGCTGTAAAGTGGCAATGCTAGCAGCATGACCATTGGTAACTTGCGCAGTTGACGCAAGCTATGTACTTTTGAATTTGAGCGCAAAGTAGGCAAAAATTTAGATTTCATAAAATCACTCGTTTTATAATGGGTAGTAGAATTTGCAAACTTTATGCTAGCTGCTGTCTTTTAATATAAGCAATAAGCACAGTTATCATTAGAACAATGCTTTATCTTGGCGTTCAGAAGGGGTAAAAGCAACAGCGACGTGGCCAAACTCATACTCACCTGTTTCAAGATTGGCAGTCATACTAGAAGCTTCAAAACGATTCATCCCTTGCACAACCTGAACAGGCTCGTCACTATATACTTTACCTGACTTAGTATTACCTTTAAGGGTACTACCTGTGACTTTTATTGGCTCAACCTCAGACGCGTCTTTGTTGCCTTCACTAACAAGTGAGAAGCCACCTGATAGACTAAGCTCACCTGTCTCTTGACTGATAGCAGCCGTACCTGCTTCAATACGATAGCGCTGTTCAGCGGACGGCTCCCAATTCATAATGATACCTGACATTTCGTCCAAATTGGTCTCTGGATTATGCGTCAAGGACTCAGCTGTCAGCTCATACTCAGTCTCACCTTCATCGTTAGTCTGTACCGCCTTAATTTCTGTTGCCTCATAATCGACATCAGTGGGCGCCATACTAACTGGTGGCGCAACATCACCCTGCTGCTGAAAAAACCAACCTGCAATACCAGCAATAATTAATGCAATAATTACTAAAACACGAGTATTCACGACAAATCATCCTGAGTTTTTACTTCATCAAGCGTATAGTGCGCAATAAAGTCTTGATAGTGTCCATGACCCTTTAAGATGAGATCACATATTTCACGTACAGCGCCAGTGCCACCTGCACGAGTCGTGACCATATCGCTTCGATTGATTACTTCCGCATGTGCATTAGGGACCGTGGCAGAAAACCCAACCGTTTGCATAGCTTTAATATCTGGTAAATCATCACCCATATAAGCACAATCAGCTACCGTAATATTGAGCGCTGGATCAAGTGTTGATAGTAGCTCATTCAAAGCAATCAGCTTATCGTCACGCCCTTGTACCACATAGCCAACACCCATCTCTAGGGCACGCTTATCAACCATAGCGCTGCTACGACCAGTAATAATAGCTGTTAAGATGCCATAACGCGCTAAAGACTTAACACCAACACCATCATGAACTGAAAATGCTTTGGTCTCGATACCATTGGCATCATAGATGATTTGACCATTTGATAAGATGCCATCAACATCCATTACCAGTAATTTTACCTGTCCAGCTTTTTTGATTAAGTCTTGCATCATGTACCTCTTGCTTAACGCTACTTATTAGATTTTATTATGATAAACCGATAATACCAGTCTGCTTACTTTACACCAGCTTGCAACAAGTCATGTACCGTAATAATCGCTTCTAAACGATCTTCGTCATCAATAATTAACAACTGACTGATGCTGTTTTCGTTCATCACGCTAAGCGCATCTGAGGCACGCATAGATTTACTAATACGGCGTGGATTGCTGACCATTACGTCACCCATCGGCGTTTGTAAATCAATGCCTTTTTCTAGGCCACGACGCAGGTCACCATCTGTAAACACGCCAATGACTTTATCACTATCATCAGTCACCACTGTCATACCTAAACGCCCAGCAGACATCGTAAATAAAGCTTCTTGCAGTGGAGCGTTCTGATGAATAAGTGGCAGATTCTCAGACTGAGTATGCATTAAATCTTCAACTCGCGTTAGCAGCTGGCGGCCTAGTGCACCTGCCGGATGCGACAATGCAAAATCTTCTGAGGTAAAGTTACGGGCATGTACCAAAGCAACTGCCAGTGCATCGCCAAGGGCCAAAGTAGCTGTGGTACTCGAGGTAGGTGCTAGATTAAGAGGACAAGCTTCCTGAAACTGACCCAGTGTCAAGACAATATCAGCGGCACGAGGCAGCATGCCACGCTTATCACGGCTAATGCTAATCAATGGAATATTTAAACGTTTAACAACAGGCAGTAGCATCTTAATTTCATCAGACTCACCAGAGTTAGAGATAGCAAGTAGCACATCACCTTTTACCAGCATACCCAAATCACCATGTCCCGCTTCACCAGGATGCATAAAAAATGATGGTGTACCAGTAGAGGCAAATGTTGCCGCGATTTTACGTCCAATCAGCCCTGACTTACCCATACCGGTCACTACTACTCGACCCTGACAGGCCAAAATAGTATCGCAAGCTTGTGCGAATCTATCATCTATCTGTTCTGTCAATAATGTTAGCGCAGATATTTCTGTATTAATCGCTTCGATAGCTCTACTGATAAATTGCTTATGGGTCAAATTAGCTTGGGTATTATCCATAAAAACGCTCTATTTTTATAATGAATCAATCAGGTATTTTACTACACTATGACTAATATTAATAATATTAGGCTGTTAATAGCATCAGGCAAAACCTATCGATAGCCATTACGAACTACCTATTAAATCATTATTGTGTGTTTATTTATACAAAAAAAACCCACTATAGTAGCAGGTCTTAATCGAATAAGTCATATCTTAACGATACAGTTGAGGCAATGCACTGAGATATTTAACCGTTGTTATCATTAGATCCATCATTTGGCTTATCTTCAAATCCTGCACTGTCTGCTGGATTCTCAAACCCACGATCTTGACCAAATCCACCACGTTCAAATCCGCGTTCTTGACCTTGACCAAAGCTACCGCGTTCAAATCCGCGCTCTTGGCCTTGGCTAAACCCACCACGATTAAAACCACTACGGTTAGATGCAAAACCACGCTCTTCAAAGCCACCCGTACTAGCAGGGTTACTGCCACGCTCGAAACCACCACCTTGATAAGCCGTTGGCGCTGCGCTTTGAGGTTGTTGGGTGCTAGTGCCAGTCGTCGTGCTACTACGAGGATTTCGAGCTGGCACTACGGTTGAGATAGCATGTTTGTATACCATTTGACTCACAGTATTCTTAAGCAAAACAACATATTGATCAAATGACTCAATTTGGCCTTGCAGTTTGATGCCGTTGACCAAAAAAATAGAAACAGGAATGCGATCTTTGCGCAGCGAATTCAAGAACGGATCTTGTAAAGTTTGTCCTTTTGACATGAAATCTCTCCTAAATATTATATAGTTATGTTTTGAGCGCCAATTATTTTAAGTGTTGATTTAATTATAATGGCTGAAGGTAGATACAATAATAAGCTATCTTTATAAAACGTATCTAAATAAACCCTAATTGTTGTCAAGTGATTCCACTTTATCGTGAATACATTATTATTGTAAATAATTAAGTAACTACTTGTATCATTGATGATTATTTTCAACAAGCATCAGTAACTAGCAATTAGGAAAGTAGTGTTAAAGCCGTTACTTTCATAGATTTAAATTATAGCAGTTATCTACGTTATAATTTGAAACTAATTGTCACTACTTTCTGATGGCTGTGTAGCGTCTGTTTCTATACCAAATTTTCAGTACGTTACGCTTTGCGCGCAACTTACCTTTGAGCTGATAGTCTACTCATACGAGCAATTTTTAGTATAGATACTCTCTTGCCTGCGCCATCGTTGTAAATGTCTTTATAATCATACCCGTGTCTATAGAGGTATTCTCATCGTTAGGTAAATCCGGCATCTTTATCACCTCTGTCGTAGCATGAGGCAATTGCATGACTTTACGCAACCAAGTGTACTGCCGTTTTGCCAGTTGTCTTGTAGCATATAATGCCTTATTTTGCATTTGCTGACAAGCAAGTGCCTCGGTCTCTTCACTGTGGAGCAATGATTGTGCTGACAGCTCAACAGCATTATTTGATATTACTTGTGCATCAACTGATTCTGAATATCCTCCAAAAGCATCATAAAACTGCGCTTTGTCCAAATGCGGCAATTCAAATATCGGATGATTAATATGTACCAAATACTCCAATACTTGTCTATAGCCAACACAGCGCATAGCAGGCAAATTAGGTGTCAACTGATACTGCTCAAGTAAGCCAATCACTTCAGCTACCAGCCCTTCATCCCACATTATATCTAGACGCTGAGCAATACGCGCATGCAGCCATGGACGATCCGGCATAATTGTCAATGCATGCCACTGCTGATTGGGATTATGTGCCAGTGCTTGTTTAGGCTGACGTTGCCAATCACTGATTGGGATGTTTGTTTGCAGATAAACTTCAATCGCTCGGGTAATGCGCTGAGTATCAGTTGCATTAAGACGCTCATGACTTATCGGGTCAACTTGACCAAGGTAATCATACAAAGCTTCAATACCTTCCTCTTGCCGCCACTGCTCCACACGTGCACGCACGCTATCGTCACTATCAGGTACAGGTGATAGTCCATCAAGTAGCGCCATGTAATACATCATGGTACCGCCCACTAATAACGGTATCTTGCCATTCTTATGACAGTTATCAATCAAACTAGCGACATCTGCGACAAACTCCGCAACACTATAGCTCTGTGTCGGATCAATGATATCAACCAGATGATGCGGATAACGTGCCAGCTCACTAGCCGATGGCTTTGCTGTACCGATAGTCATATCACGATATATCAGTGCTGAATCTACTGAAATCAGCTCGTAGCGCCCTGTATCATATAGCTCATATGCCAATGCAGTTTTGCCACTCGCAGTTGGCGCCATCAAGCACACCACGCTATTATCTGTCAGCTTATGAGATAAACCATCAGACGAATGTCTCATAGAATTGCCTTTAATCATTATTTATAGGTAAGTAATATTTATAGGTAGTAATTAAGGTGTTGTCGAACCTAACTTAGTATTGCTTCAGGGGTAGACAGAAGCATCAATATTACTAGGTGACTGCTACTAATCGTCTTGATAGAGTTTTTAATTAACAACGCTTCAATATCTGTTATAAATACCATCAAGTCTTGCGTAGACATCTGCTGGCTCATGGTAATAAGCTGCTGATTTATTTCTCTCGCACTAATGATAGGCTTATCGTGCTGCAATACATTACTGCGTAGCATCTGTGATTCAAACAGTTGGTTCAACTTTGATTGCCAATCCTGTTCTCCAATAAGAAAGCACTGTCCTTGGTGGAAAAATAACAACCAAGGTAAGGTCTTATCATCAATATCTTTAGCAATATCAGTGCAAAGTGCTAACTTATCTAAACCACTAATAACCTCTAAGAAAATTGGTAAAGGTCTCGTTCCTACCAACACACCATTAGAAATATCAGTACGCTGACTTGTAAACTTATTACTACCTAATTCTGACTCTGCTGGATATTGAGATTCAGACATTGTCTGACTGGCTGGCAGCTCATAGAATTGCTTAGCAGTATTTACCTGTCTGCTTCGAGGCTGTGATAAAGCATTTTCGTAAGGCTGATCGGTAGCTACCATATCTACCCTTTCATCACTTGTCAGCTTGTTATCTTCTATTAATGGTTTGTCAAATTTTTCAGGCTGTTCGTTGACTTCGATATTTTTCAGTTGGGACTGTACCGCATGGTTTAAATGCGCCATGATATTATTTAGCGGGCTAATCTTAATACGCTGCTTCGATGGATGCACATTGATATTGAGCCACTGGGTTGGCAGGTCAAAATAAAGTGCGTAACCCATACCAGTTAATTGCGCACTCTGAGCCAATTGACGGAGCTGATTATTAATTAAGGCTTCTTTGACCAGTCGACCATTCACATAGATTAGCTTCGGTAACGCCGATGACCCCTTGGCTTGCTGCTCGTGATATATAGGCCATAACCAACCACTGATACTCGCTTGACTGCCAAAGCTATTATTATTGGCATAGTCCATCGTCTGTTGCATCAGGCTAGACAAATCAATCGTGATCTTTATGGCATTATCTACTAATGAAATGCCTGTGGCTTGCTCCAGACGTGATAACGGCAGACGGCTAGCATTTTCGTTGCCGTTTCTATTAGCCCCTATCGTGCTATCATCTATATGCACGCTATTTGAAGGCGTTGAACCTACAGATAGTGACGTTGAAGACAGTGTATCTGAGGATAGAGACATGCGTTTTTTATTGTCATGAAACAGCGTCAGCGACACATCGGCTCGCGCCAAAGCAACTTCTCGCACGATGGTCTCAATATGCCCAAACTCAGTGGCAATAGACTTCAAGTTACCGCGACGGGCTGGTACATTGAAATATAAATCTTTGACGGTAATCGTCGTTCCACGATTGTGTACAACAGGTACTAATTTTGGCGTATCAGCCAAGACACCAGCGACCTGTAACTGACGACCAACACCACTATCATCATGACTACTCGTCAAAGTCAGACGGGACACCGCCGCCGTTGCTGCTAGCGCCTCACCGCGAAACCCCAAAGTGGTGATTCCGTGTAGATTAGCGACATCGGCGACCTTACTGGTTGCGTGACGGGTAATCGCCATGACCATATCATCGGGATGGATACCAACGCCATTGTCTATGACTTCTATCATCCCCATGCCGCCTTGGGTAATATGCACCTCGATATTGTTAGCACCAGCATCGATGGCATTTTCAAGCAGCTCTTTAACCACAGCTGCCGGACGCGTCACTACCTCACCCGCTGCTAATTGATTGATTAACAATGGCGACAGTTTTTTGATACGTGTATTAGCGTAATTATTAGACATTAATGAGCATCATATATTTTGGACTACAGGCATTTTGTATAACGTTAAATTTTGAGCGTTGATAGATCTAAATCTAGCGCTTGTCCTGCTTTCGATAGTCGCAGCTCAACCAAACGAGACTCTTTACTATGATTATCACCATCACCTTGCGTCATATCAATAAACAAAGTCGGCAGCGGTAAATAGCCATCCGCACGGCTTGCCCATTCGATAATGACCAGAGCATTCGGCTCATCTAAATACTCATCAAACCCAATAAAAGACAGCTCTTCTGGGTCTTGAAGACGATACAGGTCTGCATGATAGACTGGTTTAGTTGTGCCATCACCTTGCTGAATACTATAAGGCTCTACCAAGGTATAAGTTGGACTTTTTACTGCCCCTGTATGACCAAGCGCTTGCAGCCAGTAGCGAGTCAACGTGGTCTTACCTGCACCCAAATCACCTGCCAGCCACACACTACCAGTCAATGGCAAATCAGCCAACTGCTGAGCCAATGATTGAGTATCTTGCTCAGAGTTCAGTATCAATGTTTGCGAGTATTTACTATTTTCTATAGATTTATCAGTGTGCATCAGTTTGAACCCGTCTGTACTTGCATAGTCACTGATGGGTTGATAAAGCGCTCACCGCGAATCAGTTTGGCATACAGCTCAGGGTCATGCCATTCTTTAGAGACTTGGTCGCTAAATGCAAACTCTTCCAAAACCAGTTTACCCATTTGATCATTGGCTACGTCATCAGAAAAACACTGCGCATAACCCGTTGCTGTTTCGTGCGCAATAACTGAATAGACACTGACATCAGACTCGCCATTTTGCATTTGAGTCTGGCGCAAAATCTCTTGCGCCCAAAAGAAGATAACACGCGAGAATTGCTCTGCTGACGGTGATACTGGCAAGCTTATCCAGCGTGCACTGAACTTTTTGCAGGCATCGATATATTCAGGATCGTCTTTATTCCAAAAACAGATAGCATGATCAAAGCTGTCGATAATGTCTTTGATCGAAGACTTTAACAGACCAAAATCATAGACCATCTGACCATGGTCTAAACGCTTAGCTTCTAGAATCAGCTCAATCTGATAGCTATGACCATGGATAGAATGCTTGCAACGCTCAGAGCTACAATTACGAACGATGTGGGCATTTTCAAATTTAAAAAGTTTACGAATACGCATAATAATTTTGACCAAAACAGTAAGCACCATCGTGCTAGATATTAATATCATCAACTCCATATAAATTCGCTACATCGTCAGCCTCGCTAACCATACTAGTGTATAGCTTGGTTCGACTTCTTTGTATCAAAGTTATTTGAATTCAATTATAAATAAGGGTTTGCCGCGTCTATTCATCGGCTTGTCGCTCATTATAGCAAATCGCCATGTATCCGTAAGTAAGCACTTATGAATACTCATATTTATTATACGAATTGACATGACGCATTTGGGATTAACAAAGGTATTGATTGAATCGTAGGTGAATTGTGCGCGTGCTATCTATTAGCCTCTCTTAAGCCTATACTCATGAAAGTGCGCGATATTTGCGTTATTCGTACCAATATATTCCTTGAAGTCTGCTTATTTCGACTTTACGGGTATTGCAGCTTATTTCAAGAGGAAAAAACCATGAGCAAAGGTCAAGACAGTAAAAAAAACGTAAAAAAGAAACCACTTTTGACGGCAAAAGAAAAGAAAGCAGCGAAACAAGCTAAAAAAGAAGACAACGGCAGTATCTTAGGTAAACACTAATAGTAAATGCAACAATATGCCAATCAAACCTAACCGTTTGATTGGCATTTTTTTGTGTTAGCTACTAATTTTTAATTAGCCACTGCGGGGTGCAAACATAATAATCGCCATTCCTATCAGTGCAACTATCGAACCTATAACATCCCAAGTGGTTGGTCGGATACCATTCACCGTCCACAACCATAGAATTGCCATGACAACATATACCCCACCGTAAGCGGCATAGACTCTGCCCACAGCCGTCGGATGCAATGTCAGCAACCATACAAAAGCTGCCAAACTCAGTACAGCAGGTATCAGAAGCCAGATTGACTTACCTTCTCGCAGCCATAAATAAGGTAGGTAGCAACCGATAATTTCTGCTAATGCGGTAAGCGCAAACAGCCCAACGGTCTTCAATTCTGTCAAAACTTACTACTCCTCACCCATTACTCTGCAATCGTGATAAATCCAGTCAAATACTTTATAGCATTACCAGAGACCAGCACCCTATCCTCTACAACTGTGCAATCGAGGACCCCACCTCGACTGGATGCTTGATAGGCCTTATATCCACCTTCGTACACTAGCTAGATAAGCCTGATATTCTCTGCCAAAATTTTGTGTCATTATTCTTTCTTCTGGTTGAATTTGAAAGCGTGTCATATAAATCATAAAAACGGGCACTAACACAAATGGCAAAAAATGAGACAGATAGAATGCCCAACCTAATAAGATAAGCACCAGTCCTAAATACATTGGATTGCGAGTATATTGATAAATACCGAGTGTTACTAAATCCGTAGATTTTTCGGGCGTATGCGGATTAACAGTGGTTTGTGCTTTTTTAAATTGAACCACACCCATAATGCCACTGCTCAACCCTATGATACTCAGAGCAATCGCAAACATATTTTTTCCATCAAAATAGAACTGTAGACTTGGTATGATTCTAGAAGCACCATACATAACAGCTGCTGTAATAATGACTTGCGCTACAGGTGGAACTTTGAGCTCTAGAGCGTTCATGGTTAGACCTTCTCTATTTCTAATGAATATTATGGTGGTATCCACAAAGCATACTAACAAGGAAAGTTAAGAAAATACCCTTTTTACGTTCTCTCGTTTTACAAAGGTTTTAAAGCATTAATAATATTTCTACATTTTTTAAAGATTAACCTTGGTCATCGTTATTATCCTCTCCGGAAAAGTCAAAATAAAGAATGTTTGACCAAAGTCCAAGGCCGAGAGCGTAGATCGCTTGTTCTGGATTATTCGCGGACAATGCTTTTAGCGGTGTTGAGCGACGACCGAACAGTTTTGCCCAGAAGCCAATAGTTTTAGGCTGCTCGCTCACTACTGGCGCAGGTGGCAACAGTGACTGATATGCGGCCTCTATCTCAGGCTGAAGGTTCTGCACTTGATTGAGAAGTGCCAGATTTTGCGCTTCTACTGGCGTCTCACTCATCTCAAAAATCTCGCCACATTCCAAAATAAAATATTGATTTTGGTTCTCAGGCATTTTTAAAAATTCAAGTGCCTCTGCGATTGGGGCCTGAGCAGCAGGTAACGTGATACTTGCTAAGAATGCTTCAAGGTTTTGAACACCACTAGCATAATCCCCAATGAGAGCAATCTTTTCGGAGTTTTCCCAAATTACTGATAGACAGGCTTGCGGATTGCCAGAGAGTAAAATTTTAAAGACGATTGGAATGTCATAATTATGTTCTGAAATACCAGTCAGCACACGGCTGCTATCATCTTGATTTGGTTCGGGGATAGTCTTGGTCGAATATAGATAACTACGGTTCGCCATAATAATCACTCCAATTTATAATAATTAAATCAATCGCCATACGTTCTTTTGTTTACAATAGTATTTAAGACCGCCTGTTCGATAGTCGATGTGAGCGTCATTGTCATTATCCAATATACCCTGATTAAAATGACATGACACTCAGAATCATCGTAAAATCTATCATATAGTTGAATTCAAATAATTTCGATACAAGGAAGCCGAGTGCAAGTGATACATTAGTATGCTTAGCGAGGATGACGATGTAGCGGATTTATATGGACTTGACTATAGCAAACAAACCTCTTAGAGAGTGCTCTATCGAGGTAATACCGACACTTTACATAGGAAGTTAGCGTCATGATGCGTATTGGATTATTTTTATTAACCAACTTAGCAGTGATTGTGGTATTTAGCATTGTGTTCGGTATATTGTCGAGGTTTTTTGGGATTGGTAGTGTGCATACAGCAGGTGGGCTGAACTATGTCAGCCTTGCCATTATGTGTGGTATCTACGGTATGGTTGGCTCGATGGTGTCACTATTTCTGTCAAAGTGGATGGCCAAAAGATCAACGGGTACGGTGGTGATAGAATCTCCACGCAACGCTACTGAGCAATGGCTGGTCGATACGGTAGCCAAACAAGCACGGGCGGTAAATATCGGCATGCCTGAGGTTGGTATTTTTAATAATTCGCAGCCAAACGCCTTTGCGACTGGTTGGAATAAGAATAAAGCGCTAGTGGCAGTATCGTCTGGCCTACTACAGAATATGAATCAAGATGAAGTCGAGGCGGTATTGGCGCATGAGATTGGTCATGTGGCCAATGGCGATATGATCACGCTTGCTCTCATTCAAGGCGTGGTGAATGCTTTTGTGATGTTCTTTGCACGTATTATCGGCAGTTTCGTTGACCGTACTGTGTTCAAAAACACCAGTGGTCGCCCAGGTATTGGTTATTTCATTACCAGTATTGTGATGGACATTTTGCTTGGGTTTTTGGCATCTGCCATCGTCATGTGGTTCTCACGCTTACGTGAATTCCGTGCGGATCAAATGGGCGCAAAACTTGCCAGCCGTGAAAAAATGATCAGTGCGCTTGATGCCTTGCGTCCTTCTGCACAGCGTCCCGACCAAATGCCAGAGAGTATGAAAGCGTTTGCAATCTCGTCTGGGCAAACTCAAGGCTTTAGTATTGCAAACCTATTCCGCTCGCACCCAACGCTTGATGACCGTATTGCGGCATTGAGAGCGTATAATCCTAGTGAAGCGTAATAGAAAAATCTTCAAATACTGCAGACATGATCTTTAGATTGAACCGATTGTCTATAGATTATGCTGCAATGTGCGCTTATCTGACGCAGAAAGTGCACCCTACTAAATTACAATATAATAATGATTAGCTAGAATCATATTAAACAACTTCACATATTGGTTTGGTCAACACACAATCTGTTAGATATATTTTATAGATAACTACTTGAAATATTTTAGTAAAAAGATACATCTTTATCTGGGTCATCACATATTTTTTGTAAATTTATTCTTCCTATTGTTTTCCTGTCTGTGTAATAACTACCTGAAAGTTCATAACTTTTACCTTCCTCTGTTTCTATAACTCTTATGTCAAATAGTGTTGAACCATTATACGAAGACCAGCTCGGATTTTTAGGAGTTGAACGATATACGTAGTATAACTTTTTTTGGCCTTGTTCTATTGTTGGGGTTGTTTCTATAGTAATTGATTTTGTTGTTTCACCATGCATATCAATCTGGGTTGCTAATAGTGATTGACGAATCACAGCTTTAACTACGAGAGCTCTGTTATTCTCAAGGATCACTTCCCCTTCCCATGTTCCATTTAAATCAGGAAACATTGATTTATTAAAATAAGTAAGAAAAGCCCACAACTTTCTAGCAAAGAATGATTTTAATAAAATAATCATTATAAAAGTACTTACAATAGTGGATATAGTGATTACTAATGTCAATGGAACATCTGAAAGAAAATAGGTTCTTATTAAGAAATAAACCCCTATACTCATTACAGTAGTAGCCGAAACTACATATCTAAGAATAAGATCAAACCTTACAATTCTGAACAATTTTTTTGCTCCTCATAGGCCCAGCTTTGCATAATTGTGTAAACAATTTTTTCCATTAGACTTAGCTGACATCAATGCTATATAGGCTTCGCTAAGACTTGTGCCTATCCCAGCAGAAAAAGTCATATTATTGGGTGCTAGAATTTGTATTTCATGATATACAGCTTCCAAGCTAATATCTAACTCTGTGGATGCTACGACTCCATCAGCAGCACAAAATATGATATCAAAACCATAATTTTGGAGTTCAGTGGCTATCTTTTTCGTAAACTCATATAGTGATTGGCTTATATTGATAAGCTCTTGACGATTGTTGCTTAAATAGCAAGAAGTAATTTTTCTACCTATATCATCACCATCAATTGAAATATAATTCAAAATAAATCTCATCCGATAAATCACAAAGGTTAGCATGGATATATTGATAGCAGCATAACAATTTATATTTATATTTATATTTATATTTTATAGTTCAAATTAAGATATTATCATTAGTCTTGATAGTAAGAAACATCACCTCAACTAAGATACACAGCAGAATTGTATTCATGTTAAACGATAAAAAACTAGCCGAAAAAAGCCGACATAACTCAATTAAAGTCAGATAAGCCCTTTCGAACAGTTATTACGACTAACTAGATACCAAACCTCATTCATCATAATCGATGCTTGATGACTATATTAAAATGTAGTTTATCTATGATTTTAATCATGCATGAGGATTTGATTATTTGAAAATATGCCTTAGCTACTTCTCTTTTTTAGACGGAAAAAGCGATATCAAACCATCCCCTATTATTCCTCGCCAAGAAAAATAATCATGCCCTGCACCATATTCTTGATAATGCGCCTCATACCCTTTTGCTAATAACACATCACGCAGATGACGATTGGTTCCCAATATACCGTTGCTACTACTATTACCACGAGCCGTTTCAAACACGCCAGCACTCAAAAAGAAACGAACGGGCACTTTATCCATTTTTATGACTTCAGACGCTACAAAATGTTTATCAGTTTCACTCTGATCTTCTGGTTTCCACCAAAAAGAACCAGACATAGAGATAACATTGCCAAATATATCAGGATGACGTAGCGCAATGGTTGTTGCAGCCAATCCGCCATAGCTCGACCCTGCAATGATAGTTCTATCCTTCGGTATCGTTATTGGCAGTTGTTTATTAATTTGCGGTACCAGCTCATTAGCCAATACATCTGCAAATACAGGGTTGGCAGGTAATTCACGCGCACGAGCATCACCATCAGGATTACTGATAAATACCGCCGTCACAGGTGGAATCTCACCTGCTGCAATTAAATTATCTAATATCGTTGGCAATCCAACCGTATCGATATATGACTCGGCATCAAATATATACAGCAACACCGCATCGTCTCTATTATTCTGGCTGTCATCAATAGCAGGAGAATAGATAGTGATGTCTCGGGTATTATCTAATGTGCTACTGGTGAATTTAAAAGTAGAAAGCTCGCCTTTGGGGGTTTCTTTTTGCACATCTAGCCAAGGATTTTTTGGTGCATCTTTTAACGTAATAGTAGATTTGGTTGTGTATTTGTCGATTGCTGAATGAGGCCATGGATGATGGTTATAAGGATCTGCCTGAGCCACAGCTTTTATGGCAATTCTACGGGCACGCCCAGACAATGGTAGCTGAGGCACATTGGGCGCTATTTGATAAGACAGATGGGTATTTTTTGGCACAATAAAGCTTTTGTACCATGTATCAGAGTCCGCCAATCGTTGCAATGCATCATGATTATTGGACGGGCCACCCATTAGCTTGATATTACGATAGTCGCCTCGCGCCAAAAACGTCATCAAGGTGCCCGAAGGTATCTCTTCTATAAGCGGCGTACCTAATGCTTCTACATCTGCCCAAAAACTATCAGTACTCTCACCCTTTTGCAGTGATTCACGTAATGCAGATACTTTTGGGCTGAGTAACGTATCAGAACTTTCTAAATTACTTTGTAAATGATTTTCTAAAGAGCCTTCTAAATCCTGTTCCGCTAAACTGACACGTTGTTCGAGCACTATCTGATATGCACCTGCGCCCGACAGTCGCCATATCTCTGCGCAGTTTTCGGCCACTGAATAGAACTTTTGCTTGCCGCTTTCATGGTCAATCAAACGGCGCGATATTTCTCCTTTGGCATCGATAATATCCATCGTCATCGTATTATCACCACTGTCAACATATCCGGTCAGATAGTCACCCTTGTCACAGGGAACGTTGATGTCTAATGACTTATGCTGTGGCTTAGACTGTGACTGAGTGTATGGCTTGATATTATTCTCGCTGTTGGAATAACTTAGCTCACCTTTCATAGGACTTCCCACTTTTAACACTGCTGTCTCCGAACCAAATGCCGAAAATGATGTCGAATATATCAAACAAGTAAATCCTGCTATCGCCCATTTATTAGAGAAAAAACGTGTGTATGTCATTCATTGCTCCTTATTCTATTCATTGATAAACATCTAACCTCCACCGTTACAAGATGTTAGGGCGTGTCATCAATTCAAACGAGTGCCCTCTAAATGGGCTAAAAATAGCTAAATTTTGATCATCATTTTTAAAATGAAGACACACCCTAGCAAATGATACAAAGCTGAAATACTACCTTACTTTCCTTATAAATGATATTGAAAATCATTATCATTTAAATATTTGTAAATTGAATGCCTAATAATGGCTTAACATTCTCGTAAACCTTTGAACCTAAAATTCTGTAAAAACAAAAAAAGCCCCTCTGACTCAATAGTGAGTCAGAGGGGCTTTCGAACAGATATTACGACTAACTAGATATCAAACTCAAGTGCTCTATCGCCATTCTCGTCTTTGATACGAGTTGGCAAACCAATCTTATTCAACAGGTTGATAAGTGGCTTGGCATCAAGCTCTTCGACGTTGACCATCTTGCCTGCGTCCCATTCACCGGTAGCAATAAGCATGGCAGCCGCGACAGGTGGCACGCCCGCAGTATAAGAAATACCTTGGCTACCCATGGCTTCAAAGGCCTCTTTGTGATCAGAGACGTTGTAGATAAATACTTCGCTATCCACGCCATCTATCTTGCCTTTAACCTTGTCACCGATACAAGTCTTGCCTGTATATTCTGCTGCTAAAGAGCTTGGATCTGGTAGTACGGCTTTTACCACTTTTAGTGGAATGACTTCTTGCCCTTCAGCGGTCATAACAGGCTGCTCAGACAACAAGCCTAGGCTTTGAAGCACAGTAAAGACATTGATATAGTGCTCACCGAAACCCATCCAAAAGCGAATGTTTGGCACATTCAAGTTGGCTGATAATGAGTGAATCTCATCATGTCCGCTTAGATAGCTGTTTTGCATACCAACCACAGGCAGATCATCCGTACGCTTCACTTCAAACATTTTGTTTGACTGCCACTTACGATCTTGCCAAGAGTAAACCGTACCCGTAAATTCACGGAAATTAATCTCGGGATCAAAGTTAGTGGCGAAATATTTGCCATGGCTACCAGCATTGATATCGATAATATCGATGTCTGTGACCGAGCCTGCATCCATCATGTCATAGCCAAGACGCGCATAAGCGTTGACCATACCAGGATCGAATCCTGCACCTAAGATAGCGGTGATTTTATTGTCCGCACAGCGCTGCTTACGCTTCCACTCATAGTTGTTATACCATGGCGGCGTCTCACAGATCTTACGAGGATCTTCGTGAATAGCCGTATCAATATAAGCAACTTCCGTTTCGATACAAGCTTCTAGCACACTCATATTCAAAAAAGGTGAGCCAACGTTGATGACGATTTGGATGCCTGTGTCTTTTATCAGCTGTATTAGCGCAGGGATATCCATGGCATCGATTTGGTGCGTATGCAAAGTCGCTGGCTGCTTAAAGCTGCCTTTTTCTTGCACACTTTGGGCGATGGCATCACACTTATCTACCGTGCGCGACGCAATATGAATATTGCCAAGCACGTCATTATGCATCGCACATTTATGCGCAACCACTTGAGCGACACCGCCTGCTCCAATGATGAGCACGTCTTTTTTGTTGGTTGTAGCTTGTTGGTTTGTGTTCAATGAACAATCCTCCTTTGTGTCCCTGTCGATACCATTGATAGCGGCTATGCAAAACAGAAACGAGTGAATGATATGCGTGAATTAAAAAGGAAGACCGAGGAAAACCCACGCACCCGTCGGGCAAATGCCATTTTTTACCAATGGATATTTGCCCGAGGCGATTATAACAATTTTTTAATCTCTTTTTGGCAAAAATTCATGAATAAATATGAATCTTATTAACAATGTAAGCATAACGCTAGCCAACACTCAGTTCTGAAGGTTAAGACAAGCTCGCCTTATATTCCTGATAATCAAACTCACGCTGCACATCAATCGAGCCATCAAGACGACGAATGACGATAGCTGGCATGTTGACACCATTGAACCAATTTTTCTTAACCATGGTATAACCTGCGGCATTGCCAAAAGTAATCTGATCGCCTATCTGTAAATTACTTGGCAAATCGTACTCACCAAAAATATCCCCTGCCAAACAAGAACGACCATAAATGAGTGTACTGTTTATCTCACTTTCGAGAATAGGTTCTGACGTCTCAATCACTGAATGGCCAATAGGAGCGATATCCATTGCTGTATTATTGATGGCGGCAATGGGTGCTGACTCGCGGTAAATCAGTAGATCAAGCATGTGTGCCTCGATAGACGAATCAACCACGGCAAGATGCTTTTCATTGTGCATGGTGTCCAATACGGTCGTGACTAATGAGCCAGCACCATGAATGCTCGCTTCACCCGGTTCAAGATAGACTTGCACGCCATATTGTTCGCTAAATCCTTTTAGTCTTCCAGCGAGCTTTTCCAATGGATAATCAGGCGCGATAAAGTGGATACCACCGCCTAAGCTTACCCACTCTAATTGCGCCAGAAGATCGCCAAACCTGTTTTCAATATCTGCCAGACTCTCACTAAACGCTTCAAAGCTGTCATTTTCACAGTTGTTATGAATCATAACGCCAGTGATGTCACCAAGTACTGCGGTGATTTTATCTTTATCGTGCTCGCCTAGACGACTAAAAGGACGGGCCGGATCAGCGATAATAAACGATGAATTACTGGTTTTTGGATTTAAACGCAGGCCGACAGGAATGTCTTGTGCACGTGCCTGCTCGCCAAAAGCATTGAGCTGCGAGATAGAGTTAAAGATGATTTTATCCGCGTATTCTAATACCTCAGGCATCTCATCTGCACTATACGCCACGCTGTAGGCATGCGTTTCTTTTTTGTCTTTGCTACTCGCGTCATCATTATTGCCAAAAGTCTCATAGCCCAGTCTGACTTCATTGAGCGAGGATGAGGTAGTGCCATGCAAATAAGGCTGCATAATATCGAACACACCCCATGTGGCAAAGCATTTCAGTGCTAATAACGCCTTTGCACCGGACAGCTCGCATAACCGTGCAATGATTTGCATATTGGCAACGATGGCAGCTTCATCGAGTAAGTAGTACGGCGTTGGCACGTTGATAGTCTGGCTGGTAGATTTGTTAAAAGTTGGATTGGTAGACGATGTATTCATGATGGTGCACCCGATAGCATTTGATAACAGTAGCGAATAATATTTTTCGCTATAGTAGACTAAATTTATCATGATTAGAATAGTTTATGGCACTTTCAACCGACTACTCCACCTCGTCAAGTCAAGCCAACTCGGCCCAATTGGATCCAAAAAACATTGATTTGACCCATCTAAATCCTAATGCGCGGGCCGTATTGGACTTTTGGTTTGATACAAACAATGAGCAATATTGGTTTGCACAAAATGATAACTTTGATAGACAAATAAAAAATAAATTTGGCGATATCTGGCAAGCAGCCAAACAGGGTGAATGTGCGACTTGGCGACTTTCAGAGTCATCATTAGACAGCAACAGCTCAATCACTGCTTTGGCGGGACGCTTGGCAGAAATTATCGTATTGGATCAGTTTTCACGTAACTTATGCCGCGGGCAAGTCGGCGCTTTTTCTCAAGATGGTATGGCAGTCGCTTTAGCACAAGAAGCCAGTCAGCAACCGTATTTTGATACGCTACCAATGGCATGGCGTAAGTTCATTATCATGCCGTTTATGCACTCTGAATCGGCAGTTATTCACGAGCGTTATCTGCCATTGTTTGAACAATTGGATGATGCCTATACTTTAGACTTTGAACATCGCCATAAAAATATTATTGAGCAGTTTGGCCGCTACCCTCATCGCAATAATATGTTGGATCGTGAATCAACTTATGAAGAAGAAGTGTTCTTGCAGCAGCCTAATTCATCGTTCTAAGTATTTTAAATTATAAAAGCAAAAGCCACCTGCCTATAAATAAGTAGGTGGCTTTCCATATTTCAATGACAGTATATTTTATGCTTAGGCTATTTTATAGGGGCTTTTAAATACAGCTATAGTTGATTCAGTTTAAAAGAGAGACAAGGCAACCAAGTGTAGATGTATGTGTGATACTTCAAGCGAGGTCAACATTGTCACTCTTTTATAAAGAATTGAATATATTAACTTTCTAGCGCCTTTCTAACGGGTGCAAAGCTACGTCTATGCTCAGATAATACGCCATAAGTTTCAATCGCTTCCATATGGGCACGCGTTGGATAGCCTTTATGTTTGGCAATTCCGTATGCTGGATGCTGTGTATCAAGCACATACATGGCTTCATCACGGCTTACTTTTGCTAAGATACTACCCGCGGCAATACTAGTATGACGAGCGTCGCCCTTTACCCATGCTTGGCAATCGATATTAGCCTGTTCGACCCCACACTTAGTAAGCTTACCAAAGTCCAACTCTGGACAACGATTGCCATCGAACAACACCTCAACTTGTAACGGTTTAACAGCATCTGCCTCGATTTCATGAGCTATGGCAAATTGTTGAGCAACCGCCTCTAATAACGTTTCGGTACATAGGCGCATCCCTAGCATGGTCGCTTGCAAGATGTTGACCTGATCAATCACTGCTGCAGGTATATCAGCGATGACATAGCCTACTGCATATTGCTTCACCAACGGATAAAGAATGTCGCGTTTTTTTTCACTCAACTGCTTGGAGTCTGTCAATATAGACAGCGGCGTACCTGTGAGTGGCTGCTCCTCAATCAGTCCTGACCAAGCGGCAGGCAATATCGCAGCGGCAACATTGACGCTCCCGAGCAAAGGCCCACGCCCTGCTTCATCGATGCCAATTTGTAGCATTGGCTGTGTTAAATTTTGCTGTCTATCTACTGAATATTGAGTGAGAAACTCAGAGATATTGAGTCGCCCAGTCAAATGAATGGGGGCTGCCAATTGGATATATTGACCTTTAATATCAATGCTCTCAATACTCACTTTAATTGGTGTCATTGAGCTGTCGGTACTGTGCTGTTTACTCATAGCGTTGCTGTGTCTTTTTATCAAAATAGTGAAAATATAGCGTGCTTCAATCTGCGGTATTATGCTTATGCATTAGTCTTCATGGTCTTTTTGAATAAACCACTGCTCAATCACGCTATTGGCTGGGTCATGATTACTTTGCTGCTCTAATGACCGTTTAGTAGCGACGAGGTCTTTTAACTGCTCAGCATAAGCTCGCGGTTGCAGTAATCGCATGAGCGTACGGCAGATATTATCGCCACTTGCCTGCTCTTGAATCAACTCAGGGACGATAGCAGTACCCGCCAAGATATTAGGCAGCGCCACATACGGCACTTTTACCAAGCGTTTGGCTATCTGATAGGTGAGCTTATTTAATTGATAAACCACGACCATCGGGCGCTCTAATAGCATCGCCTCTAACGTTGCCGTACCAGACGCTAGCATGACGATGTCAGATGCAGCCATGGCCTGCTGACTGAACGTTGGCTGGCTGTCATCATATACCACGACTATCGCGGCGCGCAGCTGCTCTGAGCGTTGATCAATCACATCTTGCACGATATATTGATGATTCTGATCCACTGTTGGAATGATAAAACACAGCTTTGGATCTAATAGTATTAGCCTTTGAATACCGTCTAGCATCAACGGTAAAATAGCGGTTATCTCTCCGCGTCTAGAGCCTGGCATCACACAAATAAGCTGGCTGACGTCATCAAATCGCTCAATAAAGAACTGCTGCAAGCCATCATTGTGCCAAACCAATTCGCTGCGGCGCTGATTAATCGGTGTCTCTAGTAATGTCTGATCAATGGTGCGTAGTAGCGGATGACCGACACATATCGCTGGGTGATTATGGCGCTCGTAAACAGGTAGCTCAAAAGGAAATAAGCACAGCACCAAATTGGTCGCCGCTTTGATATTATGAATACGTGACTCGCGCCATGCCCAAATAGAAGGACTGACATACTGCACACAAAACACGCCTTTTGGCTTTAGCTTTTTAGAGACTCTGAGATTGAAATCAGGAGCATCAATACCGATGAACCAATCAATATTAGCGGCTTTGAATGCGCTCAACAGCTCACGACGGGCTTTGAGCAAATCAGGCAGTTGGCCCATCACCTCTACCAACCCCATGACTGCCAAACGCGACAAAGGAAAAATACTTTGTAGCCCTTGCGCTTCCATCATGCTGCCGCCCACACCTACCCAAACAATATCATCACGCAAATTGTTCATTTGTTGCATAAAATCCGCACCCAAACTGTCACCTGATACTTCACCTGCGACGATACCTATCACTAATGGCGTCGATTTTAACTCAGGTGTCTGCTCTGTGAGTTCAGTATGTTTATCAGGCGTAGAAAAATCTGTCATGACAAGCTCTCGATATTAAAAAACACAATGTTATAAAGAATAAAAAATAATTATTATGAAATAATGCTGGGGAAATCTACACTAAAATATGGTGATTAATGAGTATTCTCAGTGCTCACTATTTTAGCGTCCTCTCATTTATGTTGTCATCATACGTGACGATGATATAAATAGCTAAGTTAGCTGATAAAAGTAGCATGATATACCTATGAAAAATGACTTAAAATTTCGGTCACTATTTCATAATAGCTAGACGTATAAAGCATAAATCTTACCTCTATTACGCCCAATACAAGACTGATAATAAACAAGTATAACTAAGTTTTGTTTTTATCATTCCAGTTATGAGTCAATAAACTCGCCGACTACCCTTGTCAACTGCCCGTTTTGTCCGCATAATGATTATTCCTATAAATTAGCTAGACGATATAATCATGACGACACCAGCTACCCATAATGCAGATATTGATGACGTGAACATTGAACAATTCATCCCCCTAATCACTCCAAACGAGCTCAAAACTGAGCTACCTTTGTCAGAGAAAGCATATGACACGGTTTTGAAAGGCCGTAATACTATCCAAGACATCTTGGATGGCAAAGACAAACGCTTATTTGTGGTCATCGGCCCTTGCTCTATCCATGATATCAAAGCCGCTCACGAATATGCCGATCGCTTAGCCATATTGGCAAAAGAAATCGAAGACAGTATTTTTGTTGTGATGCGTGTCTATTTTGAAAAGCCGCGTACCACTGTCGGCTGGAAAGGTATGATCAATGACCCTGATATGAACGACAGCTTCGATATCGAAAAAGGTCTACGTACGGCCCGTAAGCTGCTGATTGATCTGAACGAAAAAGGCTTGCCTTGTGCGACTGAGGCATTAGATCCAAACACTCCGCAGTACATGCAGGATTTGATTAGCTGGTCAGCGATTGGCGCACGTACAACTGAGAGCCAAACTCACCGCGAGATGAGCTCTGGTTTGTCATGCCCAGTTGGTTTTAAAAATGGTACTGATGGCGGCATGACAGTCGCAGTGAATGCTATGCAAGCTGTAAAAGCCGGTCATAGCTTCTTAGGTCTATCATCAGATGGCAAAGTCTCTATCATCAAATCTAAAGGCAACCCTTATGCGCACGTAGTATTGCGTGGCGGTAATGGCAAGCCTAACTATGATCAAACGGCTGTCTCTGAAGTTGAAGATGCGCTGGCTGCAGGCAAAACCAGTAGCAAGATTATGATTGACTCAAGTCATGCCAACTCAGGTAAAGACCCATATCTACAGCCGATGGTCATCAAAAACGTCGCTGAACAAATTCAGAACGGCAACAAATCTATCATCGGTATGATGATTGAGAGTCACCTAAAAGGTGGCAATCAAAAACTGACTGCTGATTTGAGCCAGCTTGAATATGGCAAATCTATCACTGATGGTTGCTTAGATTGGGACAGTACCGTCGTTGCGCTACACAATTTACGTGACATGGTAAAAGACGTATTGCCTAACCGCTAACCGTCATTGGCTTATAGTCAATTGCTATAAGCCAGGCATAAAAAATCCCGTCCGACATAATAATGTCGGACGGGATTTTTTATGCTTTCAATTCAGTCACAAGGTCATTTAGCCTACTCGCTCGCTGCACCTAACACACTGTTTAAACTCTCAAGCACATGCTTAGATGAGACTTGCTGCTGCAACTCAAGCAACTGATCATGCGCCATCTGACGATGTGATTCGGCCAATGTATTCCAACGTGCCAGCACTTGCAGCAAACGCGAGGCCAAGACAGGATTGGCATCATCTAGCTTTTTGATCACACCTGTATAGAGACTCAACCCTTCTGCTGTCCACAACGCTGTTGGCTGTGACGTAAAGGCACTGATGACCGAACGTACGCGATTGGGCGTATTCCAATCAAAATCAGTATGAGCAATCAACGACTTGATAGCATCAGCCGTGACAGTATCAGCGGACGCTTGCACACTGAACCATAAATCAATGACCAAATCATTGCCGTTAAAGCGCTCATAAAAATCGGCTAAATAAGCATCAGCATTTGCTACCTGATGATTGACCATCACTTTTAGTGCACCGAAACGCTCGGTCATACAGCTGGCATTGTCATACTGCTGCTGCGCCCATACTGCTGCATCTTCAATTTTGGCCGTTAGTGCCATGTCTAACACCACATTACGTAGCGCACGAGTACCACGTGCCTCAGGGCTGTCTTCATAAGACTGCATCGGTAGCTGCTTATAAAGTGCTGCCCACTGATCCTTTAAGGAATCTGCTACCAGTTGGTACAAGCCTTCACGCTGTGATTTCACCAACGCTGGATCGTAATCTTTGTGAATAGCAGACGCTAACTCTTGTGCTGATGGAATATCGAGCAAACGTGCTGCCAACATAGCATCTTCAATTGCCAATTCAGGCAATGTCTGAGCCAATGCGCTTAGATAGACGTCAGGACTGCTCTTCAATCCTTGGCCTTGTAGCAGGATACGATTGACGAGCATCTGTGTTACTTGCCAGCGATTAAAACCATTGGTTTCATGCTTGAGTAAAAACGCCAAGTCTTCATCTTGATAATCATAATTAAGCTGTACTGGCGCACTGAAGTCACGCAGTAGTGACACGACTGGTTCACTAGACACATTCTCAAAGGTGAATGATTGTGTTGCTTGATCGAGCAATAATATACGTTCGGCGATGATATCGCCAGAGTCTTGATCAAACAGTGCCGTCGCTACCGGAATAGGTAATGGTTTTGGTGCATCAAAGCCACTGACACGGCGAGTTTGCTGACTCAAAGTAATGGTTATTGTTTGTGCTGCACTGTCATAGCTTTGATGGCCAGAGACCACTGGTGTGCCTGGCTGACGATACCAATCTATAAAGTTTTCAATCTTGCTATCAGTGATACTCAGCGCAGACAAGAAGTCCTCAACGGTCACAGCTTGCCCATCATAACGGCGGAAATACTCATCAGTGCCCTTGCGGAAATCATCAGGCCCTAACGTATTCGCAATCATACGGACAATTTCAGCGCCTTTTTCATAGACAGTCGTCGTATAAAAGTTATTGATCTCAACGAAACTCTCAGGACGCACAGGGTGTGCAAGCGGCCCTGCATCTTCTGCAAACTGATGCGCGCGCAATGTCGCGACATCGTCGATACGCTGTACAGCACGCGACTGCTGATCTGCTGAAAACGATTGATCACGGTAAACGGTAAAGCCTTCTTTTAGACACAGTTGGAACCAGTCACGACAGGTGATGCGATTGCCTGTCCAGTTATGAAAATACTCATGGGCGATGATGGCTTTGACACTGAAGCTACGTGAGTCAGTCGTTGTCTCTGGGCTAGACAATACACAGGCCGTATTAAAAATATTCAGGCCTTTGTTTTCCATTGCACCCATATTAAATTGGCTGACAGCCACGATCATATAACGATCTAAATCGTATGGCCGGCCATAATTGACCTCATCCCACTCCATAGCATCTTTTAGCGCTTGCATACCGACATCGCATTTATCGATATCGGCAGATTTGGCATATACCTCAAGCTTGACGTCTCGGCCTTCGCTCGTCGTATAAGAGTCTGTCAGTACGTCTAAGTCAGCGACGACACAGGCAAATAGATAGCTTGGTTTATTAGTCGGATCATGCCAGATCGCATAGTGGCGGTCTGGCGCATCGGCCAACTCACCAGACTCAACCAAATTACCATTGGCCAATAGCGTTGGGTAGCGCTTATCTGCCTCCAGACGCGTGGTAAATATCGCTAGCACATCGGGACGGTCTGGATAAAAGGTAATTTTTCGGAAGCCTTCAGGCTCACATTGGGTGACAAACATGGTATCGTCACCACTACCTGCCATATATAAGCCTTCAAGTGCAGTATTGGTCTGCGGGCAGATGCGAACTTGAATCTCTAAAACGACCTCATCAGGTGCATTCGATATTGTCAGTTTGTCAGCGTCTTGCTGATATTGCTCAGCAGTCAGTGTCTCGCCATTCATACTGATAGCAAGCAGCTCTAACGCTTCACCAAATAATACGATATCTCCTGCGGCTTGACGTACCATTTTTAGCGTACTGTCTACCTGCGCAAATCCTTCAAACAACTTGATATTCAAATCAACCGTTTCGACATCAAAGCTTGGTTTTTTATAGTCCTTCAAGTTAATTTTACTCGGTGATTGCGGTGGCACGTCTGGCATATCAGCATTGATGATTTGAGCATCAGTTTCAGCAGTAGACATATAAATTCCTATTATTTTTTATGATATAAATATACAAATGGTATGGGTACAAGAGATTGCTAGACTTATAACTAAATTGACCTGAACGGCCAAATTTCAAGTGCAGGTTTAAAGATTATAGCATCCAGAAGAAATGCAGATACACATGTGATATTTCAAGCGAGGTTAAGACAACTTGTGTTAATCAATCATTGGATAATGATGCTTAAAATGATTTAATAGATTCACTACTGATCACTATTCAATTAACGGCCTATTATATGACAAAGCATGCCTTCCGTCGTTCAGACATTACTTTACCATTACTTATAGATTACGTTGATGCCCTACTACCATCGTTAATGACGCAAGATGACACACCGGAAATGATTGAACAGGTCAACGACATCACTGAATTATTATGGGTAGTACAAGACAAAAATGCACGCACGGCATTAAAGACAGAGCTAAAAGAATATCTCAGTAATAAAGACAGCAATAATGAAATGGAACAGGCTGAAGCGCTACAGATAGTAACGCTGACAGAGCTTACGCAGCAGCAACTGCCTGAACGGTATGAGCTCGCCTGTTTTTGGTTGCCCGCATTATCATCCGAGCTCCTACAGCAATATATTCCACTACTGATGCGCTATCGTGATCTGTATGCTGCGCATCTACTCATCGCACTTGAGAGCAGCATAAGCTTGCAAGCTTATGGCTTTACATCATTTGATATTTTGAACGAGCAGTCTTTAGAGATTAGCTTAACTGATCAAAAAAACTCGCTCGTATCAATAGTAACCACCCTTTGGCAGTTTAATTTATATGACTACAAACAGCTACCGAATTGGCTTAATGCTGACTACTGGGCCAACCCTGAAAACTGGGGCAAGCATCGGTGGTAGTAAGCCTCATATCTATATGTAAATTCTAGAATTATTTACAGTAAAACTAATTACATAAAGTAACATTTAGTATATTATAGATAGCAATTGCCCAAGTATTATCCTAAGCAGTTTACAAAAACAATTTAATTAAAATTTTAGGAGCTCAGCATGTCAAATAACTTTTCTAAGATCGCCGTTCTAACCGTATTAGCAAGCGCAATCGCCATTACTACAGGTTGTGCTACCAAACGTACAAACTCTGAAGTTGTGGTTGCCCCACTAGGTATCCCAGGTGGTCAAGCTGGATATAATGGCTCTGTTTCTATGAACAACTCTAGCGCCGTTATGGCTGGTGCTGAGAACCTACAAGCCGTTGTATACTTCGGCTATGATAGCAGCGAAATCACCGCACAATCAGCCAGTGTTCTGAATCAACATGCAAGCTTGCTTAGCTCAAACCCATCAGCTGGTGTTGTTATCGCTGGTCACACTGATGAGCGCGGTAGCCGTGAATACAACATCGCATTAGGTGAGCGCCGTGCTCAAGCAGCGCGTGACTATCTTGCTGCCCAAGGTGTGTCTACAAATAATATCCGTGTCATCAGCTATGGCGAAGAACGCGCTGCTGCTGCTGGTAACACTGAAGCTGATTATGCACAAAACCGTCGTGCTGAGCTGTCTTACTAAGGGTCGCAAAGCCAATCAGAATCAGACAAGCTTAATTTGATTCATAAAAGCCCAGTGATATTGATATTGCTGGGCTTTTTACGTGTTATTAAGCCAATAAATACAACTCATACCAATCGATATAACTCATGATGCCAACCTTACATCTGACGCAGATTCAATTTACTCAGCTGCAGCCCATGACCTGGTGTGCTACCGCGCAGGTAAGTGAATCTCCATGCCTTACATATCGAGATTTGTGGGGACAATCACCGAGGCGACCAATTGATAACGCTTCGTACTCGTATACTGATGAATGGTACAAACGTAGTTGGCAATACCACATACCACCAGATAATTTATCAGTGCGTGATATCGCTTGTGCCCAACGTCAGCGACAGCGTCTAGGCGTACGCCTGTTATTACAGCAGTTACTGGATAAACTAGCGCTCAGCGATACGTTAGATGAATCCGCATTCCCGTATCGCCTTGTCAAAGGTGGGCACTACGTATGCTTCAGCCATACAGGTGGTAAAAACAAGACAGTCAATACACCTTTAAGTGGCACCGTTGCCGTGGTGATTAGCCCTCATCGTCCTATAGGTGTCGACGTAGAGGTCAATAATATTGCATGGCATGTGGCAAAGCGATTTTACTCAGACAGCGAGATTTCAATCTTGCAATCATTACCCGTGATTCAACGTGACACCATCGCTAAGTTGTTGTGGCAAATAAAAGAAAGCTTTATTAAAATTCATCAATACAAACTGGCTCAAGGTCTAGGAATAGATTATTCCTATCTTATTGATGACTTAATAGATACCAGTAGAGAGCCGTCAGCTTTAACCGTCATAACTGACCATAAGTCACCTTATCAGATTGCCGTTTTAACTATACAACAGACGGTCATTGTTTTTTAGATAAGTGACAATTATATTAATTTAGATAGCGATTATTGTTTTAAACAACGACTGCTACTTTATTTCAGACAAAAAAACGACCCATTTTAGGGTCGTTTTTTGTGCTTACTTTTCTTCTAATGACAGTATTTAAACTGTGATTAGATTAGAAACGGTAAGTTGCACCAACTTTAACAATTGGTAACCACTCTAACCAATCTTTATCTTCAAGCTCTTGCTCAGCTTTTTTAGCAACATCGCCTGCAGTAGTTGTTTGAGTATCACCATTTGAATCTGTATAGCTAACTTCACTGTCTGCATCAACAGCTCGAACAGTTGCGTCAGTTTTACCCATGTAAGCCGCGCCGATTTCACCAAATAGACCGAAGTTATTTGTGATGTTAGGACGGAAACCGATAGTACCATAAGGCGCTAGCTTGTTACGATGCTCGATAGTACCTTCAAGAGTACCAGTTTGAGCAGCATTATATTGCTGGCCGTCAACTTTAAAGAAACCACCATCTGCATTAGCAGTTACATCAATATCGTTGTCAGGTACGATGATACCAGCACCAACTGTGAACCAGTTACCAGTAGGACGTAATTGTACGCCTAGGTAAGGGTTGCTGAAGTCTGCGTCAACATCATAGTTAACATCGCCAGCATCGAAATCACCGCCGAATAGGTCAGCGACATCGCCACCTGCCCAACCAGCTTGCAATTCAGTGTTCTCGTTTAGTGACCAACCGATGTTAGCACCATAACCTAAAGTACCAGCTTCAGCACTTACAGATGCTGGGTTAATAGCGGTGTTGAATAGCGTTTTAGTGCCACCAACGACAGCGCCAGTAGTATTACGGACAGCACCAGCAGTTTTACCGATAACACCAGTGTTAGTAGGTTCTGCTTCATAAGCGACAGCAACTGGCTCAGCTTCATAAGCAACAGCAGCTGGCTCTGCTTCATATACCATTGCATCAGCTTCATCAACAACGATAACTGGTTCAGCAGCGAAAGCAGCAGTTGATGCCATGACAGCAGCAGAGATAGCCGTTAATTTAATAAATTTCATCAATATTCTCCTAAAGAATGTAATAACTCGCCCGTAAAAAAATGATAATTCAAATTTTGATATCAATCATTTTTGTTGAGGAGATTAAAACAATTTTGGCCTTAAAAGTCATCCCTATAGATGCGCTTTTTATTTGCCATTATGTAAAGATTGCATAGGTATTGTAATAATTACTACACCAATCCGTAAAACTTCGAGTTTCTGTTACACAACACTCTTACAGCTACTGAATAGCGTAAACATTGACATTGGACAGCTTAATGTTTATGTAAGGATATTACAAAATATGTCATTATGGTGAACGACCTTTCCACTAAACTCAGTGGCTGTTATATAGCTTATTACTACGGTTTGTTGTACTTTGTGAGTTGTTGTAGCCACTGTTGCTCTGAACAGGTTTTTAGACACATTCATTAATCATACAATTGTTTCTATATAGTATGAGTAGATAGCGTACCTAAGACTTGTCTAAGCTTGATATTGTGCTAAATTAGAAGTAGTTAAGAGTATGGCAATAGCCTGCATATTCTCAACCACCTGTCTGATTGATTAAAACATTATGATATTTCCTGCTGTATTATTTTTATTATTGAGCCATCCATATGCCTAAAGTATCGTCGATTACCCGTGTGTTAGAGATTATCGAAGCTGTGTCTTATGCTTCAAAGCCTCTCTCTCCACTTGAGCTGTCACAGGAATTAGACATTCCTAAACCAACCATGCATAGATTGATCCAGAATTTGGTTGATGAGGGTTTTGTGACCGTCGATATTGGAGGTGGCATCATTCCTGGCAAACGAGTACGCAACTTAAGTGTTGAGCTGTGGCAGCAGCGCCAGTTCTTTAATGAACGACAAATGGTTTTGCACAAATTAGTAGAAGAGGTAAAGGAAACGTGCGGGATTGCTATTCCCTATTATATGGACATGCTCTATACCAACCGTGCACAGACCGCTCTACCGCTACAGATTTATCTGCCCGTAGGTGCCAAGTCACCAATGTGGTGTACCGCTACCGGTAAGCTGTATTTGAGTCAGTTATCTGCTACCAGTCGCAACAAGATACTGCAAAGTCTGCCACTAGATAAGTTCACAAAAAACACCATCGCCGATATCGATGCGTTAAACAAAGAACTGGATCATATTGCTGAAATGGGTGTTGGTATCGACAATGAAGAGTTTATCTCTGAAATGGTAGCTGTGTCCGTCCCTATACTTGATAAAAAGTCGCGCTATCTAGCTTCACTATATATTCATGCGCCAACCGTACGTCTATCTTTGGATGAGCTATTGACACATGTGCCACGACTACAAGCAGCGGCACAAGATATTCAGTCGTTGGTATATGAGCTACAAAGCTAAAGCCGTGACCGTTAAATGACTATCATTAAATGGCTATAATCGAATAACTACAAAAAGGCCTGCGCTAATATCTTAGTGCAGGCCTTTTTATAGGGTTGAACACATCTCTTATAATGTATAGTCGGTGAACTACTAAACCGCTAAGGTGTTACCCTCCTTAGATGTACGACTTGTACAATCTGCAGTCGGTTGCCTTGTACCCATTTTAGAGTTCTTTAACTATATTAAACATACTATTTTGGAGCTAATACCATCCACAAAAATTAGAGAAGCAAGGAAAACGAGTGCAAGTACGACGCATTGTAGACTAAACAAGTTTGACACCGCTAATCGTACTTTTGGGGATTGGTGCTAAGAGAGTACCGAACTGTCATGACGCGCCATGATACTAGAAAAATCCCTATCGCCATTTTCGACTGTATGCGCTTCATATAACTCTGCAGCCTTAGCACCCATCGGCGTATCGACGTTTGTATTCTGAGCGGTTTGCAAGGCCAGATTTAGGTCTTTTTGCATCAGCTTACTCATAAAGCCACCTTGATAACCATTGCTCGATGGTACGTTCTCCATTACTTGCGGGTAAGGATTGTACACTTCTAATGTCCAGTTACGACCTGAGCTTTGTAGCATAATATCTGATAACACTTTGGGATCTAAGCCATTTTTGACACCCAAATTAATCGCCTCTGCTGTCCCAGCCATAAGAATACCTAACAGCATATTATTACAGATTTTTGCGACTTGTCCGGCACCATGCTCGCCAGCATGAAAGATGTTTTTGCCCATGACTACTAGTATTGGCTCTGCTTTTGCAAACGCATCAGCACTGCCACCCACGATGAAAGTCAAGCTGCCTGCAATAGCGCCGCCCGTACCACCGGAGACTGGCGCATCTAAGAACTCTATACCTAGCTTGCTTGCCGCCTCTGCCACGGTCCTTGCATCAGCCGCTGCGATAGTACTGCTGTCAATCACCAATGTGCCCTGTGGTAACTCTGCCAGTAGACCATTAGTTCCATCTTCACCCAAATAGACAGAGTGAACGTGCTTGCCAGCAGGCAGCATACTGATGACGACTTGTGCATTGCTTGCAGCAGCTTTAGGACTATCTGCCACCCTAGCACCTACTTGCTGTAGACGCTGGGTCGCATCCTCAGACAAATCATAGACAGACAATGCATAACCTGCTTTTAACAAGTTCTCCGCCATTGGCGCGCCCATATTACCAAGTCCGATAAAAGCAATGTTTGGCTTCGCACTGCCACTATCAGCAGTATTTACATCCTGTGTATTCATCTCATCATTCCTTGATGGTTATATAGTCAGCATGGCGCACGCTTGTGTTTTGTGTACGTCATGCCATTATGTCATTCAGTGTGGTATGTCTAGTTCGAATAGCACTCAAATGGGTAGTTTAAATTGTTAGCGCACAAACTGGTTGCCTGCTGCTTCATTACCCAACCAATCATCTAAAGGGTGCTCACCTGTCACATAAGGGTTCACAAAATGCTGTTGGATATATGCCTGCCCCTCTGCATTGAGACAATCAGCTAATGAACGCGACCACTGCGGATTTCTATCTTTATCAATCAATAGCGCGCGCACCCCTTCTTTAAAGTCAGGATTGGCCGCACAATGTACAGCGACGTTGGTTTCTAAATATAAAACTTGCTCTAAAGATAAATCAGTGACTTTGTGATAAAGCGCATAGGTCAAAGCGACAGTAACGGGACAACCATGTCGATAAGTGGCGACTGCTCGCTGCGCCCAACTGTCTGCTGCAAAGTCTAAAGGTAACGTTGCTAATGCCTCATCACTTTGCAATATGGCATCTATATCTCCTAAGCCACCACTATTCATCAACTGCTGAATAGGTTGCCAATATTTTGCTAAATTGCTGGCAGGCAACTCCGAGACTGATTGCGCGGCGAGTGCACGGCTAACGATACTATGCGCACTATTGTTATCGCATTTATCCATACTATTAACGGCTGGTTGCCAATCACTCTGTTTTAAACTTTGTATGACGGCATCATAATCACTACTAGCGACGGCATACTCTGCTAAATTGGCCAATAGCGCATCACTACCATTGCACATTGCACCGGTTAACCCTAAAAACAGACCTGTTTTAGCAGGCATATTCTGCAAAAACCAACTGCCAGAGGCATCAGGGAATAGCCCAATAGTCACTTCTGGCATCGCAAAGCGAGTACGTTCAGTGACCAAACGATGGCTACAACCTGCCATCAAACCCATACCACCACCCATGATGATACCGTCGCCCCAAAGGATTAATGGCTTGGCATAAAAATGCATCTGCCGATAGAGGCTGTATTCATGACTGAAGAATTCTGTTGCATAAGGATTCGGTAACGGTGCACTGGTTGACATACTGTCATACAGTTTACGAATATCACCACCAGCACAAAAAGCCTTATCACCTGCTCCTCTTAATACAAGCGCTACTATTTGGGCATCATTTGCCCAAACATCTAGCTGCTGTGCTAATAATTTGCACATATCAACACTCAGCGCATTGAGAGATTTTGGTGTATTGAGTGTCATGACGCCAATCAGATGACCACAATCTGTCGGTTCAGTATTGAATAATACCGACGCTTCTTGCTCTGTGCTTTCTGTGACTTTTTGATTATTATTCGTTGCTGTTATAGCTGCTGTCATAAAAGGTACCTGCAAAAGTTAAAATGAGTAAAACGACTATTAGGACATCTTACCTACAGCCTATTTATTTTGCCAATTCGGTTTGCGCTTCTCTAAGAAAGCTTGCACGCCTTCACGCTGATCGTTGGTATCGAACAACTTAACAAACGCTTCGCGCTCATGGATAAGGTTTTGTGCAGGCGGAGTATCTCTGGCGGCTTGTATAAGCACTTTAGAATAACTGACGGCAACAGGAGACTGTTTAGCCACTTTTTGCGCTAATGCTTGCGCCACTTTTAGTCCTTCTCCTTTGGCAGTAACTTCTTCAACGAGGCCAATACGTAACGCTGTCTCTGCATCAACGCGCTCACCGCATAAAATCATACGTTTTGCCCAGCCTTCGCCAACGAGCCAAGGCAGATTCTGTGTGCCACCCGCACATGGCAGTAATCCCACACCAGTCTCCGGCAATGCCATTTGTGAATGCGCTTCTGCGATACGAATATCACAAGCAAGCGCACACTCAAGTCCGCCGCCCATCGCATAGCCGTTGATGACAGCAATACTGACACCACGATATGCTGATAGCGCCTCAAACGCTTCGCCAAAAGCAATTGCCATGCTGATTGCACGACCTTTATCACTATCTGAAAAATTGTTTAAATCAGCACCCGCTGAAAAGAACTTCTCGCCATCACCATGAATAATCAAAGCATAAATATCATCATTGGCATTGAGGTCAGTCACTAGCTGTTTGAGTGCTGGCAGACTGTCCATCGTCCACGTATGGGCTGGTGGGTTGTTCAATGTCACGGTAGCAGCATGACCGTCAATCGACAGTTTGAGATTGGTATAATCCGTCATAAATAATCCTTTATTTTATCTGAATCGGGTATGGTTAAATGGTTAGCCATTAGGGCGTGTCATCAATTAGATGGAGAATATGCCCTAATACAATTAACGCAATTGATCCAACGCATCGTCCTGTAATAACTGACGCGAGACAATTACTCGCATAATCTCATTGGTGCCTTCCAAAATCTGATGCACACGCAAATCTCGTACATGACGCTCAAGTGGATACTCATTTAGATAGCCATAACCACCGTGTAGCTGTAAGGCTTCATTGGCGACATCGAAGCACAGGTCAGTAGAGAGACGCTTTGCCATTGCGCAGTAGGTAGACGCTTGGACATCATTGTTATCGACTTTGCTCGCTGCTAGATAAAGCATTTGTCGCGCGCTAATGGTCTGGGTCAGCATATCCGCAAGTTTAAACTGTACCGATTGTAAATTAGCAATCTGGCTACCGAATTGGCTACGCTCTTGCACATAGTTGGTCGCCGTCTCTAATGCTGACTGCGCTGTACCAACCGCACAGATACCAATGTTGATACGACCACCATCTAAACCTTTCATCGCAATACGAAAGCCTTGACCTTCCTCACCGATTAAATTCTCTACTGGAACTTTCACATCTTTAAAGCTTATCGTGCGGGTTGGCTGTGCTTTCCAGCCCATTTTATGCTCGTTTTTACCATATTCGATACCAGCACTATTAGCATCTACCACAAAAGCCGAAATGCCCTTTGCGCCTGCGCTGCCTGTACGTGCCATGACGACTAACACATCGGTAGACCCTGCGCCTGAAATGAATGTTTTCTCTCCAGTTAGTACATAATGCTCGCCTTGCTTATCCGCTTTGGTACGCAGAGAAGCCGCATCGGAACCAGCATTGGGTTCCGTTAGGCAATAACTACCCAACCACTCTCCACTCACCATATTGGGTAAATATTTCTGACACAAAGCATCGCTACCATATTCACCTATCATCCAAGCAGTCATGTTATGAATACTCATATAAGCAGCAACGGCAGTATCACCCCATGCAAGCTCTTCGAACACCATGGCAGAGTCTAAGCGTGGTAATCCCAAACCATCATATTCTGGATTGGTATACAATCCTAAAAACCCAAGCTCGCCTGATTTTCTGATGACATCAACTGGGAAATGCGACGTGCGATCCCACTCTGCTGCGTGTGGCTTTAGCTCTTTTTGGGCAAACTGCCGAGCGGTTTGGCGGAAGGCAATTTGGTCTTCGGTCAATGAAAAATCCATGAGGTCATCCTTGTGCGTGCATCGCAAATATGGTGTAGAGAACTTTATAAATCGTCAGTCTAATATTGTTCATATAGTCTTGGCTATACAGTATAGCAGCGGTATAACGACAATCATAAAGTCAGGCTTTGCTAATCATAATTGCTAATCATAATTACTAAGCAGAACCACCGCTATACCGCAAACATATCGAACAAACGATTAAATTGAAATGGTGGTATTGACGCCGCGGCTCGCCTCATCATCAAACCAACGCGCAGTAACAGTTTTGGTTTGAGTATAAAACTGCACGGCTTGCTTACCATACGGACCAAGATCACCAAGCTTACTAGCACGTGAGCCTGAGAATGAGAACATTGGTAGTGGCACAGGAATCGGTAAGTTAATGCCAATTTGACCGACTTGAATGTCTTGTTGGAATTTATGTGCAGCAGCACCTGACTGAGTAAATATCGCCGTGCCATTACCATGTGGATTGGCATTGAGCATCTCAATCGCTTCATCAAGGTCGGCTGCACGCATGATGCACAGTACTGGCCCAAAGATTTCCTGCTGATAAATCTGCATGTCGCTTGTGACGTTATCAAAGATAGTCGGGCCGACGAAGTTGCCTTTCTCATATCCTTCAACAGTAATTCCGCGACCATCCAGAATCAGACTCGCACCTTCTTCTACCCCAGTACCAATCAAATGCTCGACACGGGCTTTTGCAGCAGGAGAAATCAGTGGGCCTAGATCTTTATCATGCTTACCTGCTGATACAACTAGTTTTTCTGCTTTGGCTTTAATGTCATCAATCCACTCACCTGCAGTACCGACCAACACCACCACTGACAGTGCCATACAACGCTGACCGGCAGCACCAAATGCTGCGCCTGCTAGCTGGTTAAGCGTTTGTTCTTTATTAGCATCCGGTAAGATAACACCGTGATTTTTTGCACCCATCATGCACTGGGCACGCTTACCAGATTGACTGGCACGCTCATAGACGTGTTTGCCAACAGCGGTAGAACCGACGAAAGAAACGGCTTTGATATCAGGATGGTCACAAATAGCATCGACGGTAGCTTTTCCGCCATGTACGACGTTTAGCACGCCTTCAGGTACGCCCGCTTCAATCGCTAGTTCAACCAAACGCATGGTGACCATCGGGTCTTGCTCAGACGGCTTAAGAATAAAGGTGTTACCCGTAGCAATTGCCATTGGGAACATCCATAGTGGAATCATTGCTGGGAAGTTGAACGGTGTGATACCTGCACAAACCCCTAGCGGCTGCCAGATACTATAGGTATCAACGCCTGATGCGACGTTTTCAACGAAGTCACCAATCTGTAAGTTTGCAATACCTGCTGCATGCTCGACCACTTCTAAACCACGGAATACGTCACCGCGAGCATCTGCAATCGTTTTGCCTTGTTCAGCGGTCAAAATCCCTGCTAGCTCGTCCATATGCTCGCGTATCAATGCTTGATACTTTAAGAAGATACGGGCACGTGTGGTGATGGGTGTTTTGCGCCACGTTTGAAAGGCGGTCTGGGCAGCGGCAACTGCTTGGTTAATTTCATCGTCAGTCGTTTGTGGAACTTTTGCGATAACTTCTTGTGTGGCAGGATCGGTGATATCAATCCATTCGCTGGTATTAGAATCGACGAATTGACCATTGATGAGCTGCTGAACGTGGTGCATAAGATATCCTTATCTTTTTTGCAAAACCACCATGTGACGGTATAGCAAATTCTCTATAAATTGGCTACGGTGTCAGCCTCGCTTAGTCTACTATTTGTAGTACTTTCACTCGGCTTCCTTGTATCCAAACTATATTGAATAGACCATATTTTGTATTGATCAAAAATTAAATATTCATCAATAGTTACCAAACATGATAATTTTAAAATGATTTATTATGTATCGTTATTGACTATAACAATAAATCAATTTTAGGGTCAAGCGCTTTATTAAACTTTTATGTTAGGTTATATCCACCAGTAAATATTATGGAAATTTAAAACTAAAAAAGCCCATGATGATTCATGAGCTTTTTACAAAATCGAGTGTCGTTATTGGTCAGCAATCAATAAAGTCACATTCCGCATTGATTAATAATCTTTCATAGACTGTTTGATCGCATCAATCGCGGGTGGATTATCGAGTGTCGACATATCCCCTGTTTCCTTCCCTTCTGCTAATGCACGAATGGCACGGCGTAATATTTTTCCAGAGCGGGTCTTTGGCAACGCTTGCGGGAAATAAATGGCCGCGGGCCTTGCAATACCGCCAAGGGATTTGACCACGGCACCGATGATTTGCTGCTCAATACGGAACCGATTTTCAGTCGTTGCCACCTGCTCATGATCTCTCAGCACACAGAATGCAATAGGCAACTCCCCTTTTAACTGATCTTGAATACCTACAACCGCACACTCTGCCATCTCTGGATGCATGCTGATCGCCTCTTCAATCTCTTGCGTACCAATACGATGACCAGCGACATTAATCACATCGTCTGTGCGTCCTAAGATATAGAAATACCCATCCTCATCAGTTACGGCATAGTCAGACGTTGAGTATTGTTGTCCATCAAACAAGCCGAAATAGCTACTGATAAAGCGCTCGTCGTTACGCCATACGGTAGTGAGACAGCCTGGTGGTAATGGGGCACTAATCGCTAGCAATCCTTTTTCGCCCGCAGCACAAGGCTCGCCTGTTTCTTCATTGATAACTTGCGCATCATAGCCATACATTGGATAACCAGGCGATCCTTGCTTATGCGGTTTATGATTGAACTTTGGCGTATTACTTAGAATAGGCCAACCAGATTCTGTCTGCCAATAATGATCTAAAATAGGGACACCCAGATGCTTAGTTAGCCAATTGGCTGTGGATTCATCGAGCGGCTCACCTGCCAAAAAGAACGACTTAACGCTTGAGACATCGTAGCGTGTCATCCAAGCTTCATCTTGTTTTTTGAGCATGCGCACACCCGTCGGTGCGGTGAATAAGATATTGACCTTATTGGCCTCGACAATCCGCCACCAAATACCTGGATTTGGGCGATGTGGTAATCCTTCATACATGACACTGGTCATGCCAGCTAATAGTGGCGCATAGATCGTATAAGAGTGTCCAACGGCCCAGCCAATATCAGATATCGCCCAAAACGTTTCACCTGCCTTACCGTCATAAATATAATCCATCGATGTTGTCAGCGCTACGGCATGACCGCCCGTATCGCGTTGCACGCCTTTTGGCGTACCCGTCGTTCCTGAAGTATAGAGAAGATACGATGGCGTATTGGACTCAAGCCAAACAGGCTCAACAATCGCGTTGGCTTCACAACTAACACGGCGCTCAGTCGCATAGTCCACATCGATCTCTTGTGGTACAAATGGCAATACGCCTCGGTTGACGACCAACACATGCTCCGGCTTTGTCGTTGCTTGCTCAACCCCTTGATTGACGAGGCTTTTATAGTTAATGACCTTACCACCGCGCAAACCTGCATCCACCGTGATGACCATTTTAGCTTCGGCATCATCCATACGGATCGCCAAGTTATGTGCAGCAAACCCACCAAACACGACCGAATGCACCGCACCGATACGAGCACAAGCCAACATGGCATAAGCCGCTTCCAGAATCATCGGCATATAAATAATGACTCGATCACCCTTGCCGATACCATGACGTTGCAATACATCCGCAAAATAATTGACTTCTTTATACAAGTCATTGTACGTCAAACGGCGCTTGGTATAGTCTGTATAAAACTCGACGTTGTTACCTAGGTCTTTAAACGAATCAACGACGGCAGGGAATGTCTCGATCAATTCTTGGTTAATCTCTGATGACAACCAAATGAATGCGTCCTGCTCTGCACGCTCTTCGAGGTGACGATCCACACAGTTATAACAAAGATTGGTCTCACCGCCGACGAACCACTTAGCGAATGGCAGATTACTGTTATCGAGAATTTGCTCAGGCTCTTTATGCCAGTAGATACGCTTGGCTTGCTCAGCCCAAAACTGCTCACGATTATTGATAGAATCATGATAGATATCAGCAAAGTTCTGAGTGGTATCGGATGGCTCTTGAGAGTTTTGAATGGAGACGTGATTGCTGCTTTGATTGATGCTTTGGTTGGTGGCTTGCTCGCTCATAATGGCTGTCCTTAGCGTAAACGATGAGTAATAAGATACTGCTTTATAATATAATACCATTCACAAAAATTAGCGTAGCAAGAAAAACGAGTACAAGTACTACCTATCGTAGACTAAACAAGTTTGACACCGCTAATCGCAGTTTTTGGAATTGGTATAAGCTCTTATTGTATATTCTCACAATACAATATTGGCTATCCTTGCCAAAACTAAAAAAACCGATACATTATGTATCGGTTTAAAATGTAGCAGAGCTAATGATAAAGGTCAACTACATAAAATTATACTTCAGTCTGATCCGCATACATCTTACGCATGACTTTTTTATCATGTTTACCGACAGAGGTTTTTGGCAGGTCATCCACAAACTTAAACTGACTAGGCACACCATACTTCGGAATCATACCTCGCTCTACAGCTTTTTCAGCAATGGCTTTGATATCATCCACATTCGTGTCTTGAGCATCAGGTTTTAGAACTATCAAAGCCAATGGACGCTCACCCCACTGTTTGTCACGAACACCAATGACTGATACATCCGCCACGGCTGGATGCAGTGATAAAATGGTCTCAATCTCTAATGATGATATCCATTCACCACCTGATTTGATCACATCTTTTAGGCGATCGGTAATGCCAATACAACCATCAGGGCGTATGTAAGCGATATCTTGGGTATGCATGTAGCCATTTTCCCATAGCTCCTTACCCGCATCCTCATTTTTCAAGTAACTTTGGGTCAGCCAAGGTGCCCGCAATACCAACTCGCCTGTATTTTCTTTACCGGTACCAACCGATTTATTGTCTGTACCCCACACTTGAGCATCCACCATCAGCACAGGCTTACCAGTCATACAACGGCGCGCGATATCTTCATCATCAGACATCTCAGGCTCATTAAGACTAAATTCGGTCAAGCTAATAAGCGGTGCAGTCTCTGACATACCGTAGCCGGTATAAACTTCGATACCTTGGCTCATGGCTACTTTTGCCAAGCCTTCTGTCAATCGTGAACCACCAATGATCATTTTTAGGCCGTTAAAGCTCGCACCACGATCCTGTGCTTCTTTGAGCACCATTTGTAAAATCGTTGGTACGCAGTGGGTGATACTGACTTTTTCATTAATAATCAAATTGAGCAAGCTGTCAGGGGCATAGCGGCCTGGATAGACTTGTTTTAGACCTACCATCGTTGCGGTAAAAGGAAAGCCCCACGCATGGACATGGAACATCGGCGTCATAGGCATATAAACATCACCATAGCTGACGCCCTGCTTATCAGGCAGCATACCTAAAGTCGCGGCTTCCGCCAAACTGTGCAATACCAATTGACGATGGCTAAAGAATACGCCCTTTGGATCGCCCGTTGTTCCTGACGTATAGAAAGTCGTCGCAATGGTATTTTCATCAAAGTCAGGAAAATCAAACTCGCTATTGGCGGCTTCTAATAATGTCTCATACTCACCTTTTACACGATTTTGGCTACCACCAAAAACGCCTTCATACGACACGCCATCATCATCAAGCCAAATAATATGCTCGATACTGGAGTTTTCAAACTGGTAGTCTTTGACCAATGGCGCAAACTCAGAGTTCAGCATCAGTACTTTAGGCTTGGCATGATTGATGGTGTAAAGGATTTTGTCTGGTGACAGGCGGATGTTAACGGTTTGCAAAATATACTCTGACATTGGTACCGCAAAGTACGACTCCAGATAACGATGACTGTCCCAATCCATCACCGCCACCACATCACCAGCGTCAAGCTTTAAATCAGCTAAAACGTTGGCTAAGCGATTGATACGGCTAAACAGCTCTTTATAAGTGAAGCGTTTTTTATCTGCATAAACAATTTCTTGATCTAGCGACACTGTCTTGGCACGGTTTAATAGTTGCTTTACCAATAGTGGATAATCGTAAGCGGACGGTGCACTATTATAGATATTTGACATAAAATTGACTTCCTTGTTGATCAGAGATAAAGCGTTAACGATTCTCGTTGTTAAAAACTTCTAACAAATTATATTTTTATGAGCAGCCATTACTGTTGCTCCATTTTTACTAATAGTATTTAAAAAATGCCATCATCGATAGTAAGAAAAAACCCATACCATGTAAAGTATACACGCATAAACACTATGACACTGAGCGTTCGTTTATTCTGGTTTCACGCCTTATCACGTTATGTTAGCGAGCCTATAGATTAGTAGCCCTTAGATTAGTAGACTTTAGATTAGCAGCACTTAGATTAGTAGACTTTAGATTAGCAGCACTTAGGTTATTAGCCTTTATATTAAGCGGCACGTGATTTGGTCTTTACCATACCAAAACTGGCAACGAGCAATGCTAAAACCTGTACAAATACTAGCAACCATACTGTCAGTGACCACTGCCCACGCGCATAGACGATGCCGCACAGCCATGCCCCTAATGTCCCACCCGTATAATAGCCCAGATAATACAGACCCGATGCGAGTGAGCGGCCTTTCTTCACATTGACCGCGATATAGCTAATAGTAGCCGCTTGGGTAACGAACACACCTGAGGACATAATAGCAAGCCCTACCACCACGCCCCATAATGGCGTCACAAGTGTCAACAACACGCCTATCATAGAGATAAAAATAGCAACTCGAACGGTACGTGCTGACCCGAATCGACGTAACAGGTTGGTCGATAAGGGTGTAATGACAACCCCTATCAGATAGACCGCAAAAATATTGGCCAACGCACCTGTACTCAGCTCATAAGGCGTATTGGCCAGATGTAGATTAATAAAGGTAAAACAGCCCACTAGCGAGAACAACACACATGCCCCAAGCAGACAGGCAGTCACGACATAACGGTTCGTCAAATGCTCTCCAAGCGTCTGTATCGCTGCTCGAAAGTTGGGATTGGCCACGAATTGTTGTGATGACGGTAGCATTTTTCCGACCCACATCGCGCCGACTAGCGTCATCGCTGCCATCACATAATACCCAGCACGCCAGCCAATGAGCTCGTGTAAATGCCCGAGCAAAAACCGACCAAGGAACCCGCCTAATACACAGCCTGACACATAGAATGACATCAGGTCCGTCACTGCTCGCCCTTCAAACTCCTCACCGATATAAGCAATCGTCACGACTGTAATACCTGGCACTGACAAGCCCTGCATGAATCGCCAGAGCCCTAGCCAACCAATACTCGGACTCTGCGCGATTAACGCCGTAGGTATCGCCAAAAACAACAGCGCCCCAACGATAAATGGCTTACGCCCCACTGCATCAGAGAGCATACCCAAAAATGGCGACATAATCGCAATCGCCATTATCGTCGCGCCAACGATCATACCTGCTTGCACTTCGGTCGCCGAAAAGTCCACCATCAGCACAGGTAGCACGGCTTGAATAGAGTACACTTGCAAAAAAGCAAACATACCAATCAAACCAATCGTGAGCTTTAATACCCATGATGGTGAATTGGTTTGAGGAGATGGCAATGGGGCATTATTTTGAGTCTGATTGACAGTATTGTTCACAAGGATGCTGACTATATTAGGCGTCATGTGGCTGACGTGAGTGATAGAATTAAAATAGAGTCAATTCATTATAAACAGGTTACAGCGTCAACTTAGCTTGATGTATGAAAACTACCTCTGCGCTCGGTTGCCTTGTACCACTATTAAATTGAATTAACCATATAAACGTCAGCAATGATAATTGCTTTAGGTTTGTAACGACAAGCACATTATGGTATCACAGCCAATCACGCGTGCTGATATCAAAACCTAATACAAACAAAAAACGCCATTAATAACAACGTTAGGGCATGTCCTCAATTCAAACGACATTCATCTAACTGGGCTAAAAATGTCTAAATTTTGCCAAACATCGTCAAATAGTTAGTCAATATCCCGATATTATCTACACTATTTTTCTCGTTTGACGGCAATTTATCTCATTTTTATCTCCATTTTTGAAATCAGGACACACCCTAATCAAAGTTTCACCTTTGTAACAGACTTTGAGTGAGCAAATTGCCATAATCATAAAGCGCTATATAAAGTAGCTGTATAACAATAATCTTATAAATTTAAAAATTAATCATTTAAGGAAGTATATCGATGAGCGATAAAATTCATGATTTAGGGTCGGGTTTTTGGAACATACGCGGATCATTTCGCATTGGTGGTGTACTAAATATCGGTACGCAATGCTCACTAATAAAGCTAGCATCAGGACGCTTTATCTTTTTGGACAGTTATGCCTTAACAGGTGACGTTCGAGACGAAGTGATGGCATTGACCAATAATGGGGAAAATGTCGAGGCTGTACTGAACGTACACCCATTCCACACGGTACATTGTGCACAGATGGCAAAAGACTTCCCAAAAGCAACTTTTTACGGCAGTAGCCGACATCATAAAAAAATATCAGAAGTACAATGGGCAGATGACTTGGTCGAGAGTGATGCGGTCGCTGAACGCTATCCTGAGCTTGAGTTCTCTATGTCAGAAGGCGTCTACTATATCTCGCCTAATGAGATGATTCATGCCGGTTCATTATTGGCCTACCATCCTGCCAGCAAAAGCTTGCACGTCGATGATACCTTTATGAGTCCGCCAACTAAATTATTAGAGGCGATATTGCCTGAGCTGATACTGCATCCTACGACTAAAAAAGCATTGAAAAACGAACCCAGTGCTGGCAAGGAATATTGTGACTGGGCCACCAATCTCGCCCATGAATGGCGTGACACTCAGAACTTTTGCGCGGCGCATTCATATTTGGTCCAATTCAAAGAAAGCCAGTTTGAAAAGGCACTATTAAAAGCGATTAATAAGGCACGTCCTAAGTTAGAAAATGCTTAGCTTCTCACAGTTAAAAGTTGAAAAACAGGCTAGGTAGGTCATCGTTCCAATCGAAAACTACCCAAATGGACTAGAACGAATTTATTCCTCAAAGAAGAAGCTACCATTTTGGTGGCTTTTTTAGGATATTACTTCTGACTTAAAGTCACTCTTTGCTAAGTAGACATAAATCTGTTATAAAATCCTACTTTCAGATAACACATAATAATCTTAATACAAGAAAATAAACTTTAAGCTTTATATAATTGCGGCGTACAATTTTTACGCCGTATTTATTTGATTTTTAAGGTACTGTAACTTTATTCAGGACTATAATATGAATCGTCATTATTTAGCATTTGCTACCATAGCAGTAAGCACCCTCGGTTTTTCTGCCTGTACCTCTCACCATCAAGTTTCAAAAGAACAGCTGACTAACACTAATGCGACCGTAATGGCATCGCAAGATAGTCATAGTGTTCATCATCCTAAGTGGTCATACGAAGGTAGTACAGGTACTGAATATTGGGGTGACATCGAAGGTGCTAGTACCTGTAAAACTGGGAAACAGCAGTCGCCTATCAATATTACAAAAGTGACTGCCAGTAGCGCAGCCACACCCGTCATGGATTATGCTAAATCTACTGACATTCGAATTCATGACAATGGCCATACTGTTGTTTATACACCGACGACCGAAAATAACGCTATTATATTAGACAATGAACGCTATCTATTGAAGCAGTTTCATTACCATACGCCAAGCGAACATCAATTTGGTAGTCAAAATTATCCAGGCGAGATTCATTTTGTTCACGCTAATAGCGAAGGCAATCTTGCGGTAGTAGGTGTCATGCTTAAAATTGGTGAGGCCAATAACATGCTGCGCGTGTTGCTAAACGGGACTGAAATCACCACCCAAAATGATGACGAATTTACGGCTAATGATGTTGATTTATCCACCTTAGCACCTGTCATGGCTACTTTCTATCATTATAGCGGCTCGCTAACAACACCGCCTTGTTCAGAAAGAGTCCAATGGTATGTCAGTAAGCAACCTTTAATATTGACTAGCGATCAGTTTGAGATTATGTCTGATTTATACGAAGGTAATAACCGCCCTATTCAGCCACAAGGCTCGCGTAAGGTAGAACAGCTTAGCAACTAAACTAACCATCATTAATATAATTAGATCAATATAAAAAAATATACCGTTAGGGCCTGTCATCATTACCTATAAATAGGCTAATTGATGATACGCCCTAGATAATTATCCACACCATTACCAAAACCATTATCTAAACAACAAATCTTTCAGCTCGTCTTCATTATTAATAATATCTGCCAATGTATAATGCTCAAGGACGGTAATAAAAGCCCTTAATGCTTCAGAGAATACACTTTTGAGTTGGCATACTGGCGTAATCACGCAGCCTATCGGTTTATCTGTCTTTTCTTCGATGAAGGTAACTGGCAAATCTTTTGATTGAGAGCCTTTATCCTTACTCACTGGTACGGCAAAGCACTCTACCAAATCAAAATCAGGCTCTATTTGTTTAATCAATACACCCAAATTAATCTCTTTAGGTGTACGTGCCAGTCGTATGCCTCCATTTTTGCCACGCACACTTTCTATATATCCTAACTGACCCAGCTGATGAATAACTTTGGTCAAATGACTTTTGGAAATGTCATAGCTATTGGCAATGTCACTGATATTAGCGAGCGTGTGCGGCTCCGGTTTGACCGCCAGATAAATCAATGAGCGCAGTGCATAATCACTATAATTGGTCAATCGCATTTACGAACACTCCCATTCTAATTCTCATTATTAATCATTTAACCACTAGCTGCTTAACCACTATCTACTTAACCAAACAGGCCATCCGGTCTAGGGCGTGCCAGCATCGGTACGTAGCTGATGCAAAATAACATAAAGCAGGCAATCCATGCACCTTGAGCAATCATAATCCATAATAAGTAATGGCTCATATCTACCAAAGGCAATAGCACGCGACTGGCAAACACCAAAACCATCAAACCATACATCAAAGTTGTCGTTTTAGGTGGATTATGAATACTGCGGCCAGTATGCCCAAGCGATACCCGTGTCATCATCGCTACCGTCATCATGCCAATACCCGAAATCGCGAGCCCATGTACCGCCAAACTATGAGAGAAACCTAACCACGGTTGCAATGCGTACAGCATAAAACTCAAACACATGCCTAAAAACGCAATATACAATGACCAAAGCAACGGCTTTTGCCAAATGCCACGATGATACCAACCTACTAGACGAATGATGTTAACGATTGCCACACCGAGCGCCGTTATAGTCAGTAAATATGGATGAGGATAAAACAGATCAACGATAAAAAAGGCTAAAAATAATAATAAGCTTGCGATATCTTGTACTTTACTATTATACAAGGTAACGGTTTCCGCAACGCCTTTAGCGTTAGTCGTACTAAGACCTCGCTCAATAAAGAATGGTACCACGCGGCGACCAATGGTCAATACTAAGCCAATGATTAAATAAAATCCCAGATACATGCCTGTCTTCATGATGCTCATGTCTGCATTGATAATGCCCCAATAGCACAGTCCATTGCCTAACATTAATAATGCCAACTTAGCTAAGATGCCCATCTGCTTATATTGCTTGACTTGCCATACTGCTCGGAAAATAGCAAAGGCCATCGATGCGATAAACAAAAAATCACACACTGCGGCGACGTACAACAACAATGCGCTATTGCCCGCCACCACTATGCCCATGCCAAAAGCGATCCAACTAAGACGTGCTAACAACCAACAGGCAAAGATACCTAACAGTTTGTAGCCGTGCGGCATCATCACCCCTGTCCAAGTCTTGACCGCTGTCAGCAAAAACCCTGCAACCACTGCCAATGCATAACCATAAATCATCTCATGGCCGTGCCAATACAAGGGATTTAATACCTGCGCGTCTATATCTGTATGCCCAGTGAACACAAAGGCCCATAACACCATCGTGACTACCGCGAATAATGTAGCAGCACTAAAAAACAGACGGAAACTCAAATTAAGAATTGGGTGTGGCGAGCTTGGCGGCTTACTGGGTAGGTTAATAGATTGCATAGTGATCTTCTTAGAGGAATATAAATATAATCGACTTTAAAGATTCATATTAAATGAATGTTATAAGTTATACAACATTTTTAAACATTAAAGATGTTTGTTGAGGTAAGTTATAGACGTAAAAAACATAGAATGTGAGAACTATAGATAATTAATTGTACCAAAAAAGATATCTCATAAATTTAATATAAGCCATCTTTCTGAGCAATTGATAGATATGCTAGCTTTAAATTCTCATCTGCTGGTTTAAATGTCTGAGTCGAGTTGGCACTTACTTTTATAGTTGCAGAGATAATGCCACCGATAGTTACTACAGGGACTGTAGAACCAGTAAAAGCTGTCGCGACCACATCCATTATTACACCCTCAACTATTTTGTCACGATAAAGATTGAACACAGCTGATAAATCGTGTTTCTTAAATAGTTTAAAGCGTTCAAGCGTAACTCTATCTAGATCTTCTATAGATTTTGTAAGTTTATATACAGCTTTTTTTGACGCTAAACTTTGATCAGGAGATAGTAACGCTTGCTCATAAACTTCATCTAAGTATTCATGAAGTGCGATAAATTCATTTTTTCTACGTTCTTTGAAATCTAAGATATCATAAACATTAACTTCTCCTGTGGGAACAGGAAGGCAAGAAGCTAGATCAATACGCAGAGTATTCCTTTCTTCGCTATAGTTCTCTAAAAGAAGACATTCCTCTCCAAACTGTTGAATAACCCAATCTACACCTTTATTTTCTTTGACTAATGCTTCGGCAACTTTACTTTGGCAAGAAAGCATCGCATCTGTATCAATTAATCCAGACAGTTGAACTGAGGGACGCTTTATAGCTCCAGCCAATATAAATGCTTCTTCCTGAGGTATACCTATATATACGGCATTATTAGCTGGAATGACTACCTCATCCCAGTAAAGAACGTAATAACGCAGCTCGTCTATATTGAGGCTTCTTTCCATCTGAAATCCTCTTGGCAACCTATTTATAATGCCTGGCGCAGCTATTATTCCTCTTTTCACGTACTTGTCCTTTCAAAATTTGTGTCAATTTTTATAGTTTAGCGACTTCTTGCATAGAAAGTCTAATGTAAGTAATAGAATTTATTCGGATTTCCATCATTACTATGGGCTGTTCCTATTATTAACGTAAAGTAATACCTATAACTGTATCGCCGCAACCATAAGCGAGATCAGAACTATTATCGTGACGTATTTTCTAACGTTAAAATAATGATGTGTGATAACTTTAGCTTGATAAAGAGCATAGTCAATGACTAACAAACTGCCAAAACTAATAATTAGCAACCAGGTAAAACCTGTCGCTGACAGCATCAAAAAACCTAGCCATAGACTCAATGCGATTACATTACTCAGTATAGGCAACTTCACTGCCCATGTATCTTTCTCAGCCAACCCAAGGTGATTGCCCCAGTGCGCCCCTGCCATAAATGAGGCAATCACCAAACCATAAGTACTTAATATATCAGCCGTTGACCCAAAATACGGCAGGCTATCGATATTCATAGTAATCATAATGGCACAGGTAATGAACGGAATAGTGCCTGCAAAGGTTAAGTAGGGACTCGGTTTTTTCATAATATTATAGCCATATGATTCAAGTTGTGTCAGTTTTAGCGATTTAATGCATATCATCTAAAGCTATTTTTAATAGTTTATAAGCCACTCTAGCTTTTTTGATCACCTTGCCATTTATGAATAAAGCTACCACTCGGATCATATTGCTGAGTTTGTTTGGCCAAATTAAACTGTCGGCAGCCTCTTGGATCAGCACCCACTCCCGCCAGATACTGCCAATTACCCCAATTGCTAGCAACATCATAATCGATAAGGTACTGCTCAAAATGAGTCGCACCATAACGCCAGTCCAAACCCAACTCATGGATGAAACAACTGGCAACTATTTGTCTGCCACGATTGGACATATAGCCCGTTTGCTTTAGCTGATTCATGCAGGCATTGACGATAGGATACGGCGTAGTACCCTCTTTCCACTGCTCCAGACGTTCTTTATCAAACCCTGTCGTTGGTGACTGTTGGGCAATACCTTTGTACCAAAACAGCTTCTGCTGATGGGTCATGGCATACCAATAAAAATACTCACGCCACAGTAGCTCAAACCATATCCAGTAAGTAGATTCATTGGCCACTACCTCACGCTCATAATGACGCAAGCGGTTCAGCAGCACGTTGACCGAGAGTGTGCCATTCGCGAGCCACGCCGAAAACTTAGTAGAATGTGTCCAGTCATCTAGCGCATTGCGCGTGGTTTTATACGTACTAGGCGAATCAGAATTGAAATAGTCATTCAAATGGCTAATAGCATTAACTTCTCCCCCTTTAAACTCAGAGGGCAGTTTCACATCAAGATAATGTTTGTTGAAGAATAACGAATGGCTATCTGCTATACCATTTATCAAAGTATCTGACATGGGTGGTAGAGATTTTGGCGCTGGACTAATAACTACGTCTATTTCAGCATTTAATAAATCATGATCTGATTCGACTTGTTTACGAAACTGCGTGAAGCTTTTGGGTAATGCTTCCATCGGTAAAGACGCAAACAACGTATTGATTACTTGCTCATGCCAGCGTACCTGTGGGTACTTACGTTTCAAGATACTGTAGGCTTGGTTTTGGTTATAATCTGCCGTTTTACTGACACATATATCAGTGACATGCTGCTGCTCGATAAGCTGACATAGTTGCGTAAAGGTATCCAATGTGGCCGATGATGTATGCGGCGTTAGATGCAATAATCTATTGCCAAGACGCTGTAGCGATTCATCCAAATCAGACAGACTCTCAGATAAGAACTGCTGACGAGCATCTCCTATTCGATCGAAGTCGTAAGCTTGATCTTTATTTGTCTGACCGATGCCATCTGCTAAAGCATCCGCATAAATAAGTAACAGCTGCCTATGGTTGTCTTGGGCCAGCATTGCTGCTTTTGCCAATGTTGCATTATCATCTATACGCAAATCATTATAAAATAGTACCAACACTGCTTTTTTATCTGTTGGCTTCTTTGTTAAACTATCTAATTGCGGATTTGACATGTTTTCGACTCCCTAATTGTACTCATACACTTATTAGCTCAGTCTGAACTATAATATTTTAGAATATGATATACGGTACAAGGTATGTTAGATACCTCACTTAAATGTTTGTTATAGTCAAATCCATATAAATCCGCTACATCGTTGACCTCGCCAGCTATATTAACGTATCAATATCACTGTAGATTGATGATACTTATCTGCGTTATTCTAACCATAAGCCTGACTGCCTACATGATTTATTCCTAGGAGAATAATATGACTGAAGAAAACGCACCAGAAGAAAAACGTAAGCTCATCAACAAGTTTTTGATGAGACTAACGAAAGATCAACCACAGATGTATTACGCCACGACATCCGAAATCTCTCGCAGCATACATACCATGATAAAAGAGCATACCAATCGCCTATCTGTAGAAGAGCAAGCACTTGTCAGACGCATCACGATTGAAGAGATTGAAGCCCTACTTGGTTTTCATCATAAACAGAAAATTTAAATAAACGCGTGGTGTCTCAAGAACATAAACATTAATACCTGCTAATTTGAGACAGTACATCCATAAAAAAGACCGCTATATAAGCGGTCTTTTTTATGGTTAAAATATCAGTTTACAACATTTAAAAGTTAAGCTCTCAAAATGGATACTCGCGTGGCTGATGCTGTACAGATATCCAATGCAATCTAGTGAACTCTTCTAGTACCCACTCGCCATTGAAGCGACCGATACCTGAGTTTTTCTCACCACCGAACGGCGCATTACTGTCATCATTCACTGAGATATCGTTGATATGCGTCATACCAGCTTTGATACCGCGGGCGAAACGCAAGCCTTTGGCTAAATCTTGCGTAAATACTGCACTTGATAGGCCATACATAGAATCGTTAGCAATTGACAACGCATCATCTTCATCTTTGGCGCGGATGATACCGACCAGCGGGCCAAATACTTCGTTGCGTGACAAATCCATCTCACGTGTGACGTCGGTGAAAATATGTGGTGGCACTACTTGACCGTCTATCTCACCACTTAAAATCATTTTTGCGCCTTCTTCTTGCGCCTTAGCGATTTTGTCTTTTAATGACTTGACTTGTTTTTCGTTGATAATTGGACCGACTGCTGTTTCCATTTTATCAGGGTCGCCGACTTGCAAGGTTTTGACATGCTCAAGGAAACGCGTCACGAAGTCATCATATAGTGCGTCTTCGACAATAATGCGGTTGATCGCAATACAGATCTGACCTTGGTGCAGGAACTTACCGAAGGCAGCTGCTTTTACTGCTTGATCGATATCAGCATCTTTTAATACGACAAATGGGCTATTACCACCCAATTCAAGGGCAACTTTTTTGATATAATCGCCGCCATTGGCCAGCTCGCCGATGTGCTTACCGACTGAGGTTGACCCAGTGAATGATACTAGGCTTGGCGTTTTGTGTTCAACAATCGCATCACCTATCTCGCTACCTGAGCCAACGACTACGTTAAGCAGACCTTTTGGCAGACCTGCTTCTTCAAATACTTTTGCAAGTAGCAAACCACCTGTCACAGGCGTGTCGCTAGCAGGTTTGAGTACCACTGCGTTACCAAGTGCTAAGGCTGGCGCGATAGAACGCTGGGTCAAATGCAATGGAAAGTTCCATGGGCTGATGACTGCAACAACACCAATTGGCTCACGGTAAATGAAGTTTTCTTTATCAGGGGTATTAGACGGACGAATCTCACCGTGCACACGATTAGGGAAAGTCGCAGCTTCCAAAGTAATTGCCCGTGCCGTACTAAGTTCTACAGTCGCTTTAATGCGCGTACTACCTGACTCTTTAATTAACCAGTCGATAATCTCTTCTTGACGCTGGTCCAATATATTGACGACGTTGTACAGTACAGCAGCACGTGCCGCTGGTGTTTGCTTGGCCCACTCTTGCTGTGCCTGACTAGCAGCTTCATAGGCTTCATTGAGCTGCGCTTCCGTTGCTTGTTGAATTTTTACAAGCTCGTCGCCGTTGTATGGGTTTGTATTGGTATTGACGCTATCGTCTTTACCTTTTTGCCATTCACCTGCAATATATTGCAAATGAAAGTCACTGTAAGCACTGGTGTTGGTATTATTCGCTGACATAATGATCCTTATTTTTACTTAGTTATGTTTGAAATTTGGTTTTAAAGATAGTTTTAAAATTATTATCGAAATATCGAATGAGAAACTTACTTATAAAAGCTTATTTATAAAAAATCGCTTATAAATAGCTTCTTGTAAACAGCATCTTGCAAGAAGTGCCTCTAAACTCATTGTTAAACGATATATCAGTCTAACGATTTGACTGACAAACGTCCTAATGACTAGCGAGCCTAAAACGCACCTTGATAGACGACTGGTCTAATGCTACCATAGCTATTAATAAAACAAGACTACTTTACCCGTAAATATTGTTGATGAAACGTAACGCACATAAATAAATACTATTAGAATACGTCCTCAATATGACGCTTAAATGAATATTAATCACTCTATTGCTATGAAGTTCCAAGGAGAACATCACCTCTATGTCTACTATTACAAATGCACCACCCGTACCTATTGCTACATCAGATACTAGAGCTCACTTGCTCGAAACTGGCTATCAACTCATCGCCAAAAAAGGCTTTACTGCCGTTGGTCTTAAGCAAATACTAGACACAGCAGGTGTACCTAAAGGCTCTTTTTACCATTACTTTGCGTCCAAAGAAGCGTTTGGTGAAGCGATTATCCATCATTACTTTAGCCTATATAAGACACGCCTAGACATCATCGGCGCGCAAAATGTTAGTGCACAGCAAAAGCTATATAACTACTTTCAAAACTGGTACGACACTCAGCAAAACGGCTGCGATCATGAGAAATGCTTGGTGGTTAAGCTCAGTGCTGAAGTAGCGGATATGTCAGAGCCTATGCGCATCGCGTTAAATGCAGGCTACCAACAAACCGTCAACTGGCTTGGTGATCAAATAAAAGCCGGCTGGATAGACGGCTCTGTACCACAGCCTGAAAACATCGCTGCTGAGAGCATCGCAAAACGTTGGTACTTTGCATGGCTTGGTGCCAGCTTAATTGCCAAAATTAGCCAAACCAATACCCCACTCGCAGAAGTTTGGCAGATGACGACGTCACAACTGGGACGCTAATGCTCTAGACGCGTATTCTCCATTCTTAAATAATTATTGCTGCATTAAAATCCTATGTTAGATAAATCATTGGTGTCTTAAAAAGCACACCAATGATAATCGCCAGTAATGAATCATTCTTAGTCTCTTGTCATTCTGGTTTCTTGACTGCCTCAAGCTATCAAGGGTCTAAGAACGATTCACGTTCTAATACACAATCCTCATAACTCTTAAACTCCTACTTAATAATCAAGTTATGAGAGACTTTTGTAAAAAACACTAGACGACTGGTCTAATTGATGTACAATGCACGCAAATGTAAGAAACGAACTCGCCAATAAATAAATTTGCAGCTCGCACACCCAATCAATATTTAACAAAGTTTAGGAATATTATGAACAACTTCCAATATTACAACCCAGTACGTATCGTTTTCGGTGAAGGTCAAATCGAGCAACTATCAGATCTAGTCCCTATTGATGCCCGCGTTCTCATTACTTATGGTGGTGGTTCAGCACAGCGTACGGGTACATTAGACGAAGTAAAAAACGCCTTGTCAGCGAACGGTAATCGTACCGTACTCGAATTCGGTGGCATTGAAGCCAATCCAGAATTTACCACGCTATTAAAAGCAGCAGACATGGTCAATGAGCACAACATCGACTTCTTATTAGCCGTTGGCGGTGGTTCAGTGATCGATGGCAGCAAATTTGTTGCATTGGTATCATCACTGACTGAAGAAGATGGCACTGTGTCACGTGAACAAGCGTGGGATGCATTGACTAGCTATTGCAGAGACATCGATTCTGCGGTTGATTTGGGTGCGGTACTGACCATTCCAGCAACTGGTTCTGAGATGAACTCGGGCGGCGTTATCAACTATAGTGAACGTCAAGCAAAACTACCGTTTGGTAATGCACTTGCCTTCCCTAAATTCTCAATACTAGATCCTATCAAAACGCTTACATTGCCTGAACGTCAGGTTATGAATGGTGTGGCTGATGCTTTCGTTCATGTGATGGAACAGTATCTAACCTATCCTGTGAATGCTAAAGTCCAAGACGCTTTTGCTGAAAGCCTGCTCAAAATCCTTATCGATGAAGGCTTGGTTGTTAAGCAAGATCCAGACAATTTAGAAACCCGCAAAAACATCATGTGGACGGCGACAATGGCATTGAATGGTCTGATCGGTACTGGTGTACCACAAGACTGGACGACTCATATGGTTGGTCATGAGCTGACATCGCTACACGCGATCGATCATGCACGTACCTTAACTATCTTATTGCCATCAGTGATGCGTGAGCTAAAAGAAAGCAAAAAAGAAAAATTGCTCCAGTATGCACGTAACGTATGGAACATTACCGATACTGACCTAGATGACGACGCCATCATTGAAACTGCCATTGTCTATACTGAAAACTTCTTCCGCGAACTTGACTTGCCAGTTAGCCTAGAAGACGTTGACTTGACGGAATCAGCGATTGATCCAATTATCAAGCAGCTTGAAGCGCATGGTATGGTCAAACTTGGTGAGCACGGCACAAACGATTTAGACGTATCACGTCGTATCCTACAACGTGCTGTTACTAGCAAAGCGTCTTAATAAGCGCTATAGCAAGAACTGTCAGAATAATTATAAGAAAAATCACAACAGTAATAATAAGTACATATAGTTATGCTATTTATAGTAGCTACTCAGCAATGGGTAGTTACTACATTCAACATCAGATTCAACATCACATCAAAGATAAAAAGCTTTGAACAAAGAATTTTGTACAAGAAAAACCTTTCATCGAAAGATGTAAAGAGTGTAAATATAGACACTTAAAATCAATAATTAAAAAGGATAATAATATGAGCTTTGATAATACTCAAAACCAACAACAAAATCGTCAAATCAAACTGGCAAGTCGTCCTCATGGCACGCCAACCAGCGACAACTTTGAGCTTGCTACTAGCGATATCCCTACCCCTAACGACAAGCAAATGCTCCTACGTACCGTTTACCTATCACTTGACCCTTACATGCGTGGCCGCATGAGTGATGCAAAAAGCTACACCGACCCACTACAAATTGGTGACGTCATGACGGGCGGCACAGTGGCACAAGTGGTCGAGTCTAATGTCGATGGCTTTGCTGAAGGTGACTTGGTTGTATCAGGTTCTGGCTGGCAGGACTATAGCGTCAGTGATGGCGAGGGTGTCCTAAAACTAGATAAAGACATGCCACATCCTTCTTATGGTCTTGGTGTACTTGGTATGCCTGGTTTTACTGGCTACATGGGCTTAACTGATATCGGTAAGCCACAAAAAGGCGAAACCTTAGTAGTAGCCGCAGCAACTGGTCCTGTCGGTGCAACAGTCGGACAAGTGGGTAAAAAGCTTGGTGTACGCGCAGTTGGCGTGGCAGGTGGTGCTGAGAAATGTGCTTATGCTGTTAATGAATTGGGTTTTGATGTTTGTATCGATCATCATGCCGAAGACTTCGCCGAACAACTAAGCAATGCATGTCCAGATGGTATCGACATCTATTACGAAAACGTTGGCGGTAAAGTGTTCGATGCGGTATTACCTCTCTTAAACGCGCATGCCCGTATCCCAGTATGTGGTCTAGTATCACAATATAACGCCACTGACTTACCTGACGGCAAAGACCGTTTGGGTATGCTAATGGGTCAAGTATTGGCCAACCGTCTGACGGTTAAAGGCTTCATTATCTTTGAAGAGTATGGCGATCATTACCCTGAATTCTTAAAAACCATGGGTCAATGGGTTGAGTCAGGCGATATCAAAACTAAAGAGCACCAAGCAGATGGCTTAGCACAAGCACCGCAAGCGTTCTTTGACATGTTAGAAGGCAAGAACTTTGGTAAAACAGTCGTTAAGGTTGCTGACGTTAAATAGTTTATAGTGACTCATAATCGCTATAACTACTTAACAACATAAATACTGACTTTAACAACTGACTATTAAGTCTCAAACATAGATACTGTTAGCAGTCATCATTTGCTATTACAATTTTAAGATGGCTGCTACTTATCTGATAACAGAATTTTTATCTATCCACACTAATTTTTAAAACTAATGAATAATAAATAAGGATAACTATGAATATTTTAATGGTACTAACCTCACATGACCGTCTAGGTGACACTGGTAAAAAAACAGGTTTTTGGCTAGAAGAATTCGCAGCACCTTACTATGCATTTATTGATGCAGGTGTGAATGTCACGCTAGCCTCTCCTGCTGGCGGCCAGCCACCACTCGATCCTAGTAGTGACAATGAAGACACGCAAACCAAAGACACATTGCGTTTCAAAGATGACACTGATGCTCAAGAGCACCTTGCTACTACTAAAAAGCTCGCTGACATGAAAGCAGAAGACTTTGATTCAGTATTCTATCCTGGTGGTCATGGCCCATTGTGGGATTTGGCAGTGGATGAAAACTCTATCAATCTGATTGAGACTTTCGTTAAGCAAGACAAGCCTGTTGCGTTTGTTTGTCACTCTCCAGCAGCGCTCAAAAATGTGAAAATTGATGGCGAATACTTGGTTAAAGGCAAAAAAGTGACTGGCTTTACCAACTCAGAAGAAGATGCTGTTGGTCTTACCGATGTCGTGCCATTCTTAGTAGAAGATGCAATGATCGCTAATGGTGGTCATTATGAGAAAGCAGCTGATTGGGAATCATTTGTGGTAGAAGATGGTCTATTAATCACAGGTCAAAACCCAGCCTCTTCAGAAGAAGCTGCTAAACGCTTACTCGCTAAGCTTAAAGGTTAATACTATGATTCGTTTGCATCATCTTAACCAATCACGTTCATTGCGTATTTTATGGCTCCTAGAAGAATTAGGCGAACCTTATGAGATCGTGAGTCATCAACGTGATGCTAAGACGCATTTGGCGCCTGATAGCTTAAAAGCGGTACACCCTCTTGGTAAGTCACCGGTCATCGAAATGGATGGTCAGACATACTCAGAGTCTGGTGCTATTACTGAGCTATTGATCGAACGCTTTGCGCCAGATCGCTTGCGCCCTGCCCCTGACAGTAGTGACTACGGTCATTACTTGCAGTGGATTGACTTTGCTGAAAGCTCTCTTATGTTGCCACTTATGCTTGAATTGTTTACCAAAAAAGCAGGCATCGAGGATAACGAGTTTTTGAACGGTTATATCGAGATAGAAAAGACCAGATTGTTTAAGTATCTAGATACGTCGGTCGAAGGTAAGTCGTTCATCGTGGGTGACCAACTCAGCGGTGCAGATTTCATGCTATCGTTCGACTTAATCATTCTTGCTCAACGTCAGAAACTAGACGATTATCCGCATATTAAGCAATATGCAGAGCAGTTGGCGAGCCTTGATAGCTATCAACGTGCCATGCGCCTTGAAGCTGAACATGACGAATCAAAACAAGCCTAAACGCACGTCATAGCAAGTGCTCAATAAAAAATATGATAAAATAGCTCAAGTCTATCTTGGGCTATTTTTGTTGTTTGTTACTATCTATCAAGTGTATTCTATTGTACGACTATACCGTTGGCAGGCTCTATTAATTCAAGCCTATAGAATCAACCGTCCACCTTCAAAGACAGTCATTCATCCATGAGTACTGAGTATCAATTTAAGCCCCACGAACAACCAATGATGGTCGGCTCACCAGCCAATCCTGACCATCCCGCATGCCGCAAGTTTTTTTACCTGATCATTGGTATTATTATTGGGGTAACAGCCGGTTTTCAAAACGGCTTGCTAGTAGTCAACTTGACCCAAATCCAAGGCGATCTCAGCCTAACTCCTATGGAAGGCGGGTGGATATCGGTTGCCTACAATATGACTAATGCTTGCATCACCGTATTGTTATACAAGATTCGTCAGCAATTTGGCATGTCATTGTTCAGTAAAATCACCCTGTGTTTTTTGCTACTAGCAACCAGCATGCAATGGTTTGTAAGCAGTGGTTTGGTGACGGCTGCTGATGGCTTATGGCTTGACCCTTATTACTTAGAGATTATAGCGCGTGGGTTGAGTGGTATGGTGGCCAGTGGCATGACCATATTAGGGTTATTCTATTGTTTGCAAGGTATGCCAACCGTCAAACGTACTAGTGGTCTAATATTGGGGTTTGGCTTGGTGCAGTTTGGTATTCCATTATCACGAATCATCTCGCCCTACCTCACCATCGATGGTCAGCTTGAAAGCTTATTTCTATTTCAATTTGGTTTGGCGCTGATTTGTTTTGGACTGATTAACTTGCTAGAGCTACCACCAGGTAATACAGAAAAAGTATTTGAAAAATTGGATTTTTTAAGCTTTGGTTTTTTTGCCAGTGGTTTGGCTGCATTGTCTGTCGTTTTAGTACAAGGTAGGGTTCTATGGTGGACGACACCTTGGCTCATCTATCCACTAACTATTGCCATCGTTGGGATTAGCATCGCATTATGGATTGAAACCCATCGCAAAAACCCGATGCTACAAGTGCGCTGGATGCGTAGCCGCAATATTATTGCCTTTATGATTACAGGCGCTGTCATGCGAATTTTGCTATCTGAGCAAAGTGTCGGCGCTGCAGGATTACTTGCCAACTTAGGCTATGGTAACGATCAGCTAGTTACTTTTTATGCTGTCATATTATCAGCTAGTGTATTGGCTTTGGTGATTAGTATTTTTAGCACCAATCCGATAGATTTACGCCGACCCGTTATTTTTGCAGTGGCATTGATTGCCGTAGGTTCTTGGATGGACACGAGTGTGTCTATTAATTCAGCACCCTATATGTTTTATATCAGCCAATTTTTGATTGCATTTGCCGCCGTGTATTTTATGGGGCCGCTGGTTTTTGAAGGGTTTTTGCGTGCTATTACTAGTGGTCCTGCCTATATTATTAGTTTTTCCGTTATTTTTGGCATTTCACAAACGGTTGGCGGATTGGCAGGTGCAGCTGCTATTCAAGCATTCACAACGGTTCGTACGCAGGTACATTATGCAGATATGGTCAGCTCACTCAATTTTGGTGATCCTGAGCTAGTGGGACAGATAGCTGCTGCACGCAGTACTATATCTACACAAATGACGGACGCTACTCAAACCAATACGGCTGCCGTGTTGCAAGTACTTCAAGGTATTCAGCGCCAAGCCACTGTTTCTGCTTATGGTGATTTGTTTTTCATCATGGCCCTTCTATCGACTGGTGCTACCGTTATTTTACTGCTCAATTATTTTTACTATCGTTATCATAAACGTAACCCATTGGCTAAAGAGCTGGCCGTTATCGCTAAAATGCGTGAGCGAAAATAAGATATTTTTCAATATCGCTAAAATATAAACAACACGTTTTTGTACCCATATCAAATTATCTATTATATTGATCCAACCCTTTAGGAGTGCGTCATGAGCCAAGAAAAATCCAATGACCCTGACCAAAAAACTCAGACGCCAGCCGACAGCCTGTCTTCTAACAACCTATCTTCTAATAACCTGCCTTCTAATACCGGTGAGACAGCAATTGCTGAAGACAACGAGACCCAAGTTGCAGAAAAGGTAATGGAGAGTGACGCTGATAATGAAACACCCATGCCACCAACCGAACCTATTCCTTCCGCTTCAGGATGGAACCCTAAGAAAAAAACATTTTTTAATATAGGGCTTTTTATTGTCCTCATCATAATTGGTGTATTTCTGATTCTTTATGCTTGGAAACTGCCGCCTTTTACCCCAACGGTGCAGCAAACCAATAATGCCTTTGTAAAAGGCCAAACAACCATTATCAGCTCACAAGTATCTGGCTACGTGACCGATGTCGCCGTAGAGGATTTTGCTACTGTGAAAGCCGGTGACCTACTAGTAAAGATAGACGATCGCACTTTTCAGCAGCAGCTTGAACAAGCACAGGCCAATATCGAAGTGGCATTAACCAACCGATCCAGTAATGCGCAAGACACCCAGTCCAGCCAAGCTCAGATAGAAGCGCGTGAAGCCGATTTGTACAGCGCGAAAGTCAGTGTTGATAGTGCACGCGAAGATGTCAAACGCTATCAAGGACTGGATGCTATTGGTGCAGTCTCAAAAGCGGAGGTGGCACATACCAAAGCAGAACTTGCCCAAGCACAGGCAGGCGTACAACAGGCTGAAGCCAATCTACAAGCTGCAAAGCAGGCCAGTGAAAAAACCAGTGGTAGCCGCTCGTCACTGGATGCCAATATTCAAAGTGCAGAAGCTGCCACAAAACAGGCACAAATTAATTTGGACAATACCATTATCACCTCCCCTGAATCAGGGCAGTTGAGCCAAGTCAGTGTGAAATCAGGACAATACGTTAGTGCTGGTACACAGCTCATGTATATCGTACCAAAAGGCGTGTGGATTATCGCCAATTTTAAAGAAACCCAAATTGCAAATATGACGATAGGTGAAGCTGCAACTATTCGAGTTGACGCCCTTGGTGGTACTGAATTCACGGGACGTATCAATAATATCTCGCCTGCAACGGGCAGTGAATTTAGTGCCGCAGCGGCAAATCCAACCACTGGTAACTATATCAAAATCGCTCAGCGTATTCCGGTACGTATTGATTTAGATGAAAATCAACCAGAACTGGCCAAACTGCGCCCTGGTATGTCCGTTTCTGTCGACGTGGATACTGAAGTAAAATAAATTCCCGCATTTACTATTTGGCACCTACTATTCGACACTTGCTATAAGTGCAAAAAAGCCCCGCTAGCAAATTGTTTATAACAACTGCTAACGGGGCTTTTTATTATCGCAACATCAGTTATGGTAATAAGCGTTTGGTATTCCAACTATCGCCATTTTCTTGAGTATATACAATGCGGTCATGCATACGATTGGCACGGCCTTGCCAAAACTCAATCTCATTGACCGTAATCTCATAACCACCCCAAAATACTGGCGTTGGCACTTGAGTGTCTTCTGGATAATCCGCTTGTAGCTGCTCGAAACTTTGTTCCATTGCTTTACGATCAGCAACTTCACCACTTTGTGGTTGGCTCACCCATGCGCCAACTTGACTATCATGTGGACGCTTTTGGAAATATGCTGCAGATTTTTGAGCATCTATCTTAGCAATGCTGCCGCTGATACGGATTTGTCGTTCAAGCTCATGCCAAAAAAACAGCACCTCAGCATTTGGATTTTCAGCAATATCTTGCCCTTTAGCGCTTTCATAATTGGTATAAAAGACAATACCAGTATCTGTAATCTCACGCATGAGAACAATACGTACGCTAGGCTTGTTGTCAGCACCGCAAGTAGCCAAACTCATCGCATACGGCTCTTGCACTTTCTGCTCTATCGCTTCATTCATCCAAGCATTTAGTAACTCAAATGGTGATGTAGGTACTGACTGTTGATCAAGTGCGCCCTTTTCATATGACAGACGTTGATCGGTAAAATCCATGCTCATGGTCATTCCTTATTTTAATGTTGTTGCCTTATTATATGAACTGATCTTAGCCTAATACTGCTTTAATATGATCAGCCAAGTCATTCGCTAGCACATCACATTCTATTTCATCATCTGATTCAACCATTACTCGAATCATAGGCTCAGTTCCTGACTGACGAATCAACAGACGGCCTCTACCTTCTAAAGTAGCCTGTGCTTTATCAAAAGCGGCAACCAATTCCTCATGCTCAAAAGGATCTTGCATTTGCGACAGACGCACATTAACCAATTTTTGTGGCAGCACTTCAAACCCCTCGACGAGATCACTGAGCGCGCGACCACGTGCTTGCATCACAGCCAGTACTTGTAAGCCTGCAATGATAGCGTCGCCAGTACGACTCTTATCCAAGCACAAAATGTGGCCAGATGGCTCACCACCCAATATCCAGCCATTCGCCTCAAGCTCATGCATCACATAGCGATCGCCCACTTTTGCACGCGTAAATGCAATGCCATCTGCTTGCAGTGCTAACTCTAGACCCATATTGCTCATTAGCGTACCAACCACGCCTTTGGCCTTAGTCTGACCTTGGGTAGCAAGCACATATAAAATGCCATCGCCGTCAACCAGATTACCAGCCTCATCGACCATCACAATACGATCACCATCGCCGTCTAATGCGATACCAACATCTGCCTCATGCTCAACTACTGCTTTTTGTAAACCTTCAGGATGGGTAGAACCACAATCAGCATTGATATTGAGGCCATCCGGTGTATTGTTGATAGCAATCACGTTAGCACCCAATTCACGCATGACTCTTGGTGCCACACTATATCCTGCACCATTGGCACAATCTACAACGACTGTCAGATGGCTCAGATCATACTGATAAGGAAAGCTACCTTTACAGAATTCAATATAGCGGCCTTTGGCGTCGTTGATTCGATTGTTTTTACCCATTTGAGCCGGATCAAGAATAGGCATGATCAAATCATTGTTATTATCACTGGCACTGCCACCAATACTCATAATAACTTTTAGCTTATCGTTGATAGCATTTTGCATCTCATCGGTCAGCTTTTTGCCATCCCCTGAAAACAGTTTGATACCGTTGTCATAATAAGGATTGTGTGATGCCGAAATCACCACACCCGCATCAGCATTGAAACTACGGGTTAAATGAGCAATAGCTGGCGTTGGCAATGGGCCAAGCATATGAACATCGACACCAGCGGCGTTAAATCCTGCTTGCAAGGCACCTTCAATGACGTAACCTGACAGACGAGTATCTTTACCGATGACTACACTAGGTCTGCGCGCAGGATTGTCATTGTTCTCTATCAATACCTGTCCCGTGACATAACCCAGTTTTAAGATAAAATCAGGCGTAATCGGTAACTCACCAAACTTCCCACGGATACCATCGGTGCCAAAATAGCTCATTATGCATGCTCTCCATATCTAAAAATTAAAGGCCCAACGTATACGCAGGCGATACTACTATTATAATAATCTGTTCATGTATTTTACAAAAAAAACAGCCAACAATAACAAGGTATTGTTGGCCGTTTTTATCTCAAAGTCAAGGCAGCTCTGCAAACCAGCTTTCACTAACGTAACACAGAGCTGTCAAAAACTATCTAACTTACTCGATAGTTTGGTGCTTCTTTAGTGATTTGAACATCATGAACGTGCGACTCTTTCATACCTGCCGACGTCACTTTAATAAACTGTGGATTGGTACGCATGTCTTCGATAGTTGCAGAGCCCGTGTAACCCATTGATGAGCGCAAACCGCCAACCAACTGATTGACGATACCAGCGACTGGGCCTTTATAAGGAACACGGCCTTCGATACCTTCTGGTACCAGTTTTTCTACGCCATCTTTAGCATCTTGGAAGTAACGGTCTGATGAGCCATTTGATCCTGACATCGCGCCAAGGCTACCCATACCGCGGTAAGCTTTGTAGTAACGACCTTGGAACAATTCAACTTCACCTGGCGCTTCTTCTGTACCAGCCATCAACGAGCCTACCATGATGCACGAGGCACCAGCGGCAATGGCTTTTGCCATATCACCTGAATAGCGAATACCACCATCAGCAATCAGTGGAATGCTGTCTTTTAATGCACTAGCGACGTTATCAATCGCTGAGATTTGTGGCACACCGATACCTGCGATGATACGCGTGGTACAGATAGAACCGGGACCAATACCTACTTTTACGGCATCGGCGCCTGCATCACGCAATGCAAGTGCAGCATCGCCTGTGGCAATATTGCCACCGATGACTTGTACATTTGGATAGTGCTTTTTGATCCAAGCCACTTTATCAATCACGCCTTTTGAGTGACCATGTGCAGTATCAACAACGATGATATCAACGTCTGCTGCCACCAATGCTTCAACACGCGCTTGGGTATCTGCACCAGTACCAACAGCAGCGCCAACACGAAGACGGCCTTGCTCATCTTTACAAGCATTTGGGTTGTTTTCAGCTTTTGCAAAATCATTAACGGTGATAAGACCTTTTAGACGGAAATCATCATCAATAACGATCACTTTTTCGATACGGTGTTCGTGTAGCAAGCGTTTGATATTTTCGTTGCTCTCACCTTCATGTACCGTGACTAGCTGACTTTTTGGTGTCATGATTTGGCTAACGGGTAGTGACAGATTGGTTTCAAAACGCCAGTCACGATGCGTAACAATACCAACAACTTTATCTGTACCTTTCTCTACGACAGGTACACCTGAAATATTATTGTCTTGAGTCAATCGTAGTAATTCACCGATGGTCATTTCTGGATGTACAGTGATAGGATCAACAACTGTACCCGCTTCAAACTTTTTGACGCGGCGTACTTGTGTGGCTTGCTTGGCGATATCCATGCTCTTGTGCAGGATACCCATGCCACCAAGCTGTGCCATAGTGATGGCCATTTCAGACTCAGTGACCGTATCCATAGCCGCAGAGATTAGCGGTAGATTTAGCGTAATGTTTTTGGTCAAACGGGTAGAAAGATCGGCAGTTTTTGGCAAGACTTCAGAATAGGCTGGCAACAATAAAACGTCATCAAAGGTTAAGGCTTCATCGACAATTCGCAACATACAGACCCCTAGTGGTGGTTATTTTGATGGGTGGGATTTTAGCAATAAACCAGCGAAACAAAACGCTCGAAAACTGCAAGTGATTGATGAATCATAAGTTTGCACAAATATAGTGCAGCCTTACGCTTAATCACTCATTTATCCCTTAAAAATAACGCCACATTATAACAAATAATCAGACAAATCGCATGCTATATTTGTCAGATTGTTTTATAGGCTTTATCACACAGTAAGCTAATACTTTTACAGCAACACATACCCATAAAAAAGCCAGATAATCTAGTATCTGGCTTCTCATAAAATCTCGATTCAAACTAGGATAAAAATGATAGTTTTTTAAAAAGTAGTATTTAAGCCAATTTGTAGGCCTTGACTGTCATAGTTACTACCAAACGTTCCATTATAACCACCGTATACAGCAACTTGGCTAGAGGCATTAGATCTAATAACATGATCAACGCCAACACTCACATCTACCAAGTCTTCATCCATACCTTTCACTGTGTAAGGTGCTAAACCATTTTGGTCTATGAAGCCGCTCTTAATAGCAAGATCATCGCCAGATGCATTTGTGTATTTAACACTACCTGTTAGACGAGTATTGCTAGTAGGGAATTGATATTCACCACGGGCACCGATAGAAGCTAGAAGGATATCAGAATCTTGATCTCCAACTTCTAGATTCCAAATACCTGCGCTATTTTCAGTAAATCCGTCAACTGAAACATCATAGTATTCAATTGATGCCGTAGGACCTACTTTAAATCCGCCCATGTCTTTCAAGTAATCAACATTTAATGCTGCGAAAACCTGTGAGCCGTCGGTATTTGCAGTTGCGGTGGACTGATCCGGCGCTTCCCGTGACGAGTCATATGATAAATCTTGATAGCCGACTGAGGCTTGCACTAAGCCGCCTGCACCAAAACGAGTTCGTGTAAAGGCTGTTACTGAGTAACCATCAGCATCTATCTTGCCTTGATTCTGATACGCTTCTGCCTCTGAATCTGTATAACCTACTGCCAAGCCTAGCGAGGAATTAGTACCGTTTAGACGCTTCTCTATACCTGCAGAAAGTGAATAAACATCAATATCATAACCTAGAGAGTTACTCACTGGATCATATGATGAACGTGAGCCACTTTGCGAAGCAAAACCATACAGACCATCCTGCATTAACCAACTATCATTATTTGAATTAGCATCCTGATTATTATTCATGCTATCCCAAGGTACAGATCTAGTAACGGCTCTTAACTGATCACGCGCTGCCTCGAAGCCAATATTAGTGAATGCTGCTGCGTAACCAAAGCCGATGCTATTTAGGAACTTCGATTTTTCAGTTGCGCTCATCTCTTCAATACCAGAGATGGCATCTTGATAAGCTTCGTTATTACCTAGAAGGTTTAGATAAGGAACTTCGGCCAACGTATCCACATAAATTGCATTTCGCAACTGATAATCAGATGTTGCACTCGCCACGATAGGTGCAAACTTTGGAGCAATGCGCACTGTCACTTCACCACCGTCAATAGTACCGACCGTCATCGTGTAATTCAGGTTAGCATTACGTAGATCTTCGACTGGTTCAACTTCAAATAAACCATTCGCTGTTGCCGCAGCCACGATAGTCTCAGGTACTAAGCTGCCTGACTCATAACCAAGGTCCTCTACACTAACGCCTAATGAAGTTGCTAAATCAGTAAGTCTGGCGGCAATATTGTCTTCAGTATCTAGTGTGCCGTATGTCCAGCCACCTTTAGAAGGATTATTCCACGCGATTAGTGCACCCTCATCATCGGGATCTTCATTATCGTCCCAGAATATACCGTCTGGTACCATAGTGTTGTCTAGATAGCCAGTACCGAAAAGTGCATTGTATTCATCGTTGGAGAGGCCTTCGAACGTTAACGTATTTCCTGACTTTGTAACAAGATTAAACTTTGTTTTTTCAGGAGAAAAAAATCCAATTTCACCTTCTTGACCACCGCCACCAAATAAACCATCGGTCAATCCAGCACCTAAACCAATATCTGTGACATCGAGGTTAAATAAAGCAGTGTTATCAGGATCCAACTCATCCATTAGATTACCATCTTTATCCAATAGCTCAATATTGAAACCAGTAATACGCGCACCTGTAAAATTAGACATTTTTCCAAACGTGAAATAATCCACTGATGAAGTATCGATAGGTTCATCTGTTTCTGTATTTATATATTCTTTTGTTGAAGTACGAAAATGCGTATCAAATGGATCCATTCCCGTTAGATAGTTTTTGATACGTTTGCCAGACCCAGATATTGAATCACAAAGCGCTTCATTACTCGCCATCAGACAATTGGTAACGATACCGCGTGAGTCAAGATCTGAGAAGCTAGTGGTAAATCTATCATAAGGTTCAACAATAACCGGATTTTCATTCGTATACTCATCGCCCCTAGTCGCGGTAAAGGTTATCGCCTTAATACCTGGCTCTACAACATTTTCTTTTTCATCGACATAAACAAAGCCACCACCCGACGTTCCAATAAAAGCATCAGTATCGAAAGTATCTGCATGTGTAATAGTCAATGGAACTACCAATGCCACCGGTGCAACCGACACTAACAAATATTTTTTAATCTTCATTTTGTACTCCCCAACCTATATGTTATTTGACTAGCTATTACTATCAATAAAAACATGTGATAAAAAAATACAAACAACTTTTATCATCATTTCATTCGAGCTACAAAATTCCATTTATTATGACTTTTGTAGGTTTGATACGGCTTAATGTTGGTGCTGTTAAAATTCTATTTAATCAATATACAAATTTATATATTCAATAATAATATAGCAACATCCGTCGGGGTTTGCAAACAAAAAACATTCAAAGAATCAACAAGATATAGTATCCACATCTCTTGGATAAATATCCTTAATGATATTAAGGGTTTAGAGGTAAACTCCTGCATTTAATTTTTTATCAATAGTAATTGTTACAATAGAGCATAGCGTTTACTTCTAATGCTAAGCTAATATTCCTGTCTAGTAAAAAACTTCACAATAACAAGCTTTAATCAGCATCTGATTAAAGCTTGAAGAAACACATTCCATCAAATATAAGCCTTGACTAATCGTCATCTTCACTGGGACTGGCTTTCTGTTAAAGTAAAACGCTCTGTTGGTAGATACTTGTTTTGCTGCTCATATAAGTAACCAAGCATCTGCTCACGTATCTCACAGGCCAACGTCCACGCTTCTATGGGCCCTACCCCTGAAACAGCACCGCGCAATTGAATGGTGTTTTCTGTCACGTCTACGACAAATATTTCAGGCTCCGTTTTGTTATCCCAAAGCTTGTTGTCTTTAACCATCGAGATAAACTGCTGACGAATAGCGTCAATATCTGCACCATAATCGATATATAAGAACACAGGGCAGGTCTGGTGTACTTCTGTATGTGACCAGTTCTCTACCCTATCAGTGATCAATTCACGCATTGGCACAATTAATCGACGCTCATCCCATGTTTTTAGTACCGCGTAAGTGTAACGTAAGTCTTCCACGGTGCTAAAGTTGCCATCCATTATCACACTATCACCAATCCGTACTGGCTGAGTTACTGCCACTTGCACCCCTGCGATAATGTTACCCAATATCGGCTGGGCGGCGATACCAATGACCACACCTGCGATACCAGCTGAGGTCAATAAGGTCTTACCAAGGCCTTCCATATTGGCAAACTCACTAAGTCCTATCCAAAAGCTCCCCAAAATCATAACAAAGATAAAGACACGGCGAAATATCGACACATAAGTACGGCGGCGACGCTCCTTATCGAAATGCTCTTCAGCCAGATTCTCAATCTGCATATCTTGATAGCGGTTGGCAAAGAAATTAATAATGCGAATACCTAGCCACATAGTGCTAAACACCAGTCCAATCCAAATAAGGGGACGAGTGGATGAGGCAACTGCATCTAAGTAAGGAAAACCGCCAGAAACTAAGGTGAAAACGAGTGAAAAACTGATCGTAAAGGTCAAAGGTACCGTCAGTTTATTAACCAAATCTGCTACGCCATTGGTGCTACCAACATACATGCTGTACTTTTCATCATCGATATAATGATTGATGATTTTTTCAGTGCCTTTACTGAGTAGCCAGCCCACACCCATGGTTAATAAGAAAAATAGTATGAGCGCTGAAAACTCCCACAGCGCAATCCCAAATATTTTTATTTTTAACCAAGTAGGCAAATAACGTTCAAACTCGGCGGGATGATATTGCTCATAGAGATTGTCAATATTACCAACCGTCTGCGCAGAAAACACCCAAATAGGCGCTTCCTCACCTACTCGCACTCGCTGCAAATAAATAGGAACACGGCGCTCTCGATAATCAATGTATCCAAGCTGAAGAGAACGTCTAGCAATGCCCATGACACTGCTAGTATTACCAAGTGGTGGCTCAATCAGACCGTCGGGACGATCTGGCATGTCGTCGAACACATACAGCTCTTTTTCAGATAACAAAAAGTCCAGTCGCTTTGTCAGATCAAGCGCACGGCCACGCTGGCTTTTCTCATCAATCAAGTTCATATTTAACGCATAAGCGGCCAAGTCATACTGCTGCTTCATTACTGCTGATTGAAAAAACTCTAAGGCTGCAAGCGGCGTTTCTAAATTGGGCGGCTCAGACAATGGCGGCAATCCAACATTTAGCTTATCGAGTATGTAATAGCTTTCACTATACTCTCCCGTCAGTGCTGAATCGCCTTGTAGCCTGCCTGCTTGTTCGACTGCACTACGCTCAGTAGGGTCAAATATCTCTTCTACCACACCAGAGAGACCAGCACTATCCTCTCTCATGTCACTGACTTTTTGAGCAGCATATTCAGCGAAATTGTCAGGTGTACTTGATGACTGGGCGCTATCTTGCTCACTTGCGCCTTGTTCTCTTCCAGTCTGCGCATTGCCATTAATTGCTGCATTAACCGGTACGCACACAGCGCTAATCACAAGAATAAAAAAAGCGAGTAGCAATGACCACAGGTTATAAAACGACAGGTCAGACATGGTGCTAGGATGTTCATTACCATCCATACTGGCATCGACATTGGCAAACACATCAGTGGCTATACTATGGCTACTAGCAGCTCGATTTTTGAGGGTATTCATAGATTAACGGCCAGTAGTTTATGTGAGAGTCGCATACAAAGGCTGTCCTTCATGAAGATGATTCTAGGGCGTGTCATCAATTAGCACATTAATACATTTAGTGGCCTTAAAATGGCTAAATTTTGCTAAACATCGTCAGTAATTTTGTCAATATGTTCATATTAACGGCAATTTCTTCCTTGTTTATCTACAATTTTTCTCATTTTAAGCCTCACAATCTAATTGATGACACACCCTAGCTAAGATTCTTATATTTTATTAAGTCTACAAAAAAAGCCAGCGTAAAGCTGACTTAGTTTGTGACTATCTGTATGGGTATTCTGTAACAGAATTACCTTAAGCGCGGCGCCATGTCGTACCAGCACGGCTGTCTTCGAGCTCAATACCTGCATCTTTTAATTGTTCACGTATCTCATCAGCACGGGCAAAGTTTTTGTTGGCTTTAGACTCTGCACGTTCAATGATTAAACCATCGATAGCCGTATCCGTTAAACCATCATCTGCCTGTTCACCAATCACAGCTTGCAAAAATTGCTGTACTGGCTGCTGTAGAATATTGAGCACTTGCGCCAATGCCTTTAATTGCTGAGCTGACTGCCATGCGGTGTCTATCTCTTCAGCTTTAATGGCTTTGGTGATGTCACGTGCCAGCCCAAACAAGACACTGATTGCAGTTGAGCTATTAAAATCATCATTCATCGCTTTGATAAAATCTTGCCCAGCTTCACTATTGTAGGCTTCAGTAGTCAACGCTTCATCAATTATGAGCGTCTCACCCTTTAACTGTTCTGCCAATTTTAGAACGTTATAGAGCCTGCTTAGGCTATTATGTGCTTCGTCTAATGCACTGTCCGAGAAATTGACTTGGCTACGATAGTGACTCGATAATAAGAAAAACCGTACTGTCTCAGGTAGGTACTTTGCCATTACATCGCGAATGGTAAAAAAGTTACCCAATGATTTAGACATTTTTTCGCCATCGACGTTAATAAATCCAACGTGCATCCAGTTGCGTGCATACTCGCAGCCAGTCGCAGCTTCGGACTGAGCGATTTCGTTTTCGTGATGCGGGAACTGTAAGTCATGACCACCGCCATGAATATCAAAGGTGCTACCTAAGCATTTAGTCGACATCGCAGAGCATTCAATATGCCAGCCTGGTCGTCCTTGTCCCCATGGTGACGCCCACTGCGGCTCATTAGGCTTTGCGGATTTCCATAGTACAAAATCAAATGGATTGCGCTTGTCATTTTCGACATCAACGCGTGAGCCTGCCTGCATATCGTCGAGATTGCGCTTAGATAATTTGCCATAGTCTGCAAAATTATCGACGGCATAGTAAACATCACCATTGTCGCCCGCATAGGCATAGTTGCCTGTGACTAGCGTTTCAATCATTTGCTGCATCTCATCGATATGATCCGTCGCACGCGGTTCAGCATCTGGCATCTGGCAACCAAGCGCAGTCGCATCTTCATGCATGGCTTCGATAAAGCGCTGCGTCAGCGTACCAATCTCTTCACCATTTTCGCTCGCACGCGCGATAATTTTGTCATCGATATCTGTAATGTTACGCACATAATTAACGTTATAACCCAATTGTGCCAGCCAGCGTACCGCCATATCAAATCCGACCATCACCCGCGCATGACCAATGTGACAATAATCATAAACGGTCATACCGCACACATACATGCCTACTTGCCCTGCTTTGAGTGGTACGAACTGGCGTTTTCCGCCAGTCAATGAGTCATAAATCGCAAGCTGAGACATCGCATCGGCAAGTGGTGTGGTCATAGTAAAAAAGCCTTTTAATATAAATAAAATTGATTAGGGCGCGTTGAATATTCACAAATAGGCACTGCTGATTAATAAAACGGTTCCAGACAAGGCGTAAAACGACGGTAATGCTCGTGCCTTAACAAGAGTTACAACACAGTATGGAGCCGTTTTAGTATCAGCTCGAAGAGACATGACTCTTTTTTGCCATTTCATAGTTAAAAATAGACGCTTAGAATAACTAAACTTACTATTTTTAACGTCGAACTGTCTAAAAAATAGTCTCTGTCAGTGCCATGGTTGAGTGTTCAACATGCCCTAAATAATAAGTAAAAACATTGCCTGAGTTTGATTAACAAGCAATATAGACTACTGTCGTCATAAATATAACGACCGTGATATAAAACTTAACCCATTATCTTAGCGAAAACAGCCATAAAATACTACAATGAGCGCGCAACTAACACTATTCCATCACAAAAATGATTAAGGATTTAGATATGGGCAATCGCTTGAGTAAAATATACACACGTACTGGAGATGACGGCAGCACAGGTATGGCAGATGGTAGCCGTCTCAGTAAAGCTGACGACATATTCAACGTCATGGGTGATATTGACGAGCTTAACTCACACATTGGTCTGGTGCGCGCCCAGTTACAACGCAATAAAGGCCAATCTATCGCAAAGGAATTTTCTGAAGGCTTAATCATTATTCAGCACTTACTATTCAATATCGGTGGTGAACTGGCTATGCCAGAATATGAAGGGGTCAATGCCACTCATATTGAATGGTTAGAGCAACAGATTGATGCCATGAATACCACCTTGCCACCGCTAAAAGATTTTATCTTACCGACAGGTTCCGTATTGGTTAGCCAATTACATGTCGCGCGTAGTGTGTGTCGCCGTGCTGAGCGTCAAGCAGTGCTATTACAACAGCAGCGTCCAGAAGCCATTCGCCGCACCGCAGTAAGCTTTATCAATCGCTTGTCTGACTGGTTGTTTGTCGCTGCTCGTTTTTGTACCGACCCCAAGCAAGTCTCTGAAGTACTATGGGACAGTCAGGTATTAAAAGATTTTGCTGAGAAAAAATAGCGGTACGTGATTATTAAAATATAAAGAAAAGCCCGCAACCTTAACGCTGCGGGCTTTTTTTGTGCTTATCATCTAATCATTTATTTAGGCTAGCTAACTGATTAGTAAGTAGCAGTGCTGTCTTCGATGATTATCATATCAATAGATTCATCTTTAGGTACTTCTTTTGGTTTTGCTGGCGTTTTAGGCTCAGACGACGCCGTTTGATTGTTCGCTGCTGGACTGCTCTGACTTTCTGCTGGCTTATTGATGGTTGGCGGCGTCGCAGGTTCAGCAGGACGAGTCGGCTCAACCGGCGTTACTGCTCTAGGCTCACGAATTTGTGCTGGCTGACTGTTGTTTTCCTGAGTAGCAGCACGTTGGGCGCGTTGGCTTTCCACTGCTGACTGGAACACAGAGCCTGCCATTACATCAGCAACGATGGTCATTAATGCTGGTTGTCCGGCGATACGTGTACGTACCTGGCCACCTTGAGTGCCTACGACATAAGTGAAAGCGTCATCAACGAGCATGTTGTTATTAATACGAATGTTGTTTTGTGCTAAACGTGACTGCAAGCTTGGCTGATTATTGGCCGCTTGTACTTGACTAGCCTGATACAAATCTGCACTTGGTAGCGTCATGCTAACGCTTGCCTGACAAGTCGTCATACCATTTGCATTGGCTTGTTGCAATACCGCTGCGTTCTGTACATCAATCACAATACCGCTCATTTTATCCGTGATAGCACCGCTAGCAAGATTGATCTGAGCATCGTTTGCGTAGTTGGCAGCCAGCGTTTGCGCTTGCTGATTGAGCGTATTCTTTAGAGCCGATTTGAGACGATCTTGTACCATTGGATCATCACAGCTAACGGCAGTGGCTGACGTGTTTTCAGTAGCGGTCGAATCCTGTTCTGTGAGCTCTGCTGCCTCAGTGCTGTCTTCTTTCTCTGAGCGATCACAGCCTGCAAGCGCCAAACTACATACGATACCGATTCCAGCGACTTTCTGCCACTTGCTTAAACTCTTATTTGCTACGCTCATATTGATTCTGCTCCCAATTTACTAATTCGTACCGCCACTGAAGGACAGTGATTGATGTTCAAACCGCAACTCTAGCTGCCATAGGTCTGAAAACCAGATTATTATACGGTGTTTGGATGAAATGGTCATTAGTGTAGCCCATGGATATACAAATAACGTCCTTCATAATGGGTAAAACCTACACTTGGTTGCAAAAACATAACAAATACATGCTTATGAACTCAATGTAAGTGCTTTTTTAAATTATTACCGCTGGTAAACAAAAGAGAAAAAACTATCAACTGTCTGTTTTACAAATTTTATTAGACGCTGCTTATATGAGGCTATATGATTGCTCATAAAAACAGCAGACCATATAAATAATGATAAATATAAAAAACACCCGCTTACTCGGTCATCGAGGCGCTCGTGGCGAAGCACTAGAAAACACCTTTATAGGGTTTCAGCATGCTCAACGCCTTAATGCTCACGGCTTAACAGGGGTCGAGTTTGATGTGCAACTGAGCGCCGATGGTCATTTAGTCGTGTTTCACGATGATGACTTGGCACGGATGTGTCGTCAACAGTCACGCATTGATCAGTTGAGTATGGTAGAGATTCAGCGCCAACGACAGTTTGAACATCAAATAATTCCATTAGCCAGCATAGCGTCTTTGCTGAGTAACTTTACGCACATTGAGCTTGAGATTAAGACCCACAGCCGCACCGATTACCCCAAATTAATGAGAGCTTTGACACATAGTTTAATTGATAGCCCATTTGCCAACCTTCCTATTGCACTAACCAGTTTTGATATGGAATTGCATGCTCGACTGCAACGCAGTAAGCTATTGATGCATATACCGCGTGGCCTATTAATTGAAACACCTAAAGCGCTGACAACCGCAACCAATACTGCGCTGCAACTTGGCTGTAGCCAATTGGGTATTTATTATCCTTTAATCAACCAGTCTATCATTGAACGTAGTCACCGTTACGGCTTGCCTGTAAGTGCTTGGACAGTCAATGACACAGATATAATTGAACAGCTAGTCAAATGGCAAACCGATGTCATCATTACTGACTTTCCAAGCCATTTGTTATTGAATTCATAAATCTATTTCTCATTTCATTCATTCAAAAAACCTACATATATTTAGTCTTACTTACACTTCTCCTTAATGCCTGATAAGTCACAGGTTATTTCTACCAATACATTCTATAAGCCATACAAGTTGTTGTTATTTAGCAATATTTTTATAGTGTATAAGTGTTCACTTTGTTAGGTTTTTAAGGTACTATAGAGACTTAAATTAATACCGTTAGGGATATTATATGATCGCAAAAAAAGCACTTGGCTTACCGCTGAAAGGCTTACGTTTCGCTATCAAATCTGGTGATACGCTTGTGAAAGCTGCCAGCACTCAAGTCACACGTTTTAAAACGCGTTTTGATGAGAGTAACTCGTTTAATGAGCAGCCAGTTGCAAAGCGCAACTATGCTGACACTGCCGTTCAAATTGATGCTCCTGAAGATAGCAGCATTGATATGCGTGAGTTTGAGTTTACAAAAGCGCCAATCAATTGGATTCCAGCGTCTATATTGGTAGCCACGCCTATTGCTGCTGCTATTATTACGCCATGGTATCTGTTGACTCATGAAGTTAGCGCGCCAGTTTGGGGTGTATTTGGTGCCTTTATGGTATGGACAGGTATCAGTATTACTGCTGGTTATCATCGCCTATTGTCGCATCGTGCTTATAAAGCACACCCGATTGTCAAAAACTTTTTATTGCTAGGTTCTACCTTTGCCGTACAAGGTTCAGCGTTTGATTGGGTTTCTGGTCACCGTACGCATCATCGTCATGTCGATGATCGCTTAGAAGACCCGTACTCAGCAAAGCGTGGCTTTTTCTTCAGTCACATGGGCTGGATGCTACGCAATTATCCTAGTGGTAAATTTGACTATAAAAATATCCCTGACCTAACCAAAGATAGAACGCTGCAAATTCAGCATAAATATTACGGTTTATGGGTTGCGGCATTGAACATCGGTGCAGTCGCCGCGATCGGTTGGTTATTGGGTGATGTTTGGGGTACGTTGGTCATCGTAGGCTTACTACGTCTGGTACTGACGCACCACTTTACCTTCTTCATTAACTCGTTATGTCATATGTTTGGTAGCCGTCCTTATACTGATACCAATACTGCCCGTGATAACTTCTTCTTAGCTATCTTTACGTGGGGTGAGGGTTATCATAACTACCATCACTTCTTCCAATACGATTATCGTAATGGCGTAAAATGGTGGCAGTATGATCCAACCAAATGGTTGATTGCTGGCTTATCGAAACTTGGTCTGACCACAGACTTACGTACTGTCGATGACACCACTATCAAGCATGCTGAAGTGCAAATGCAGTTCAAGGCAGCTCAACAGCAGATTGATACGGCAGCCAGTACTGGCCTTGACCTTCCTCATGCGATGAAGAGCTTCCAAGATCGCATTAAGTTTGAATACGATGCATTTATACAAACTGTGGAAGAATGGCAAGCACTGAAAGCGCAAACCATTGAGTTGAAAAAGACAGAATATGCTGATCGCTTGCATGAAGTTGATGATAAGCTAAAGCATGACTATGCCAAGATTGAGCAAAAAATACTTGAGCATAATAGCAACCTAAAGACAGCGTTTCGCTCTATTGGGTTAAACAAGAAAGCCGCTTAATTACCTATAATATAGCGCTGATTTATTTTGATAATTGCAAAGCTTCTCCTTCCCTCTATCCGTCATGGATAGGGGGATTTTTTTCTTTAGTATTACAAGAGATGGACAGAGCGACACGATGTCATATGACGGCTATGTTATAGTAATCCCTTTACTCTGATATTCAAATGGGAACGGCTCATATGCGTTATCAAAACACCTATGTCAACCTAGACACACGCCTCTATCATGAGCAACTGCCAACGGCATTAGACAATCCACGTGCGGGTCATTTCAACACACAAGTTGCACAGCAATTGGGCTGGTCAGAAGATGACGACTTGATGGTACGCTGGGTTGAGATACTCGGTGGTCAATACGTGCCAGCTGAGTTTCAACCATTGGCTATGGCGTATGCCGGTCACCAGTTTGGACAGTGGGCGGGACAATTGGGTGATGGACGTGGCCTATTGATGGCGCAAGTACTCGATAGTAACAACCAACCGCAAGATTTGCATCTAAAAGGCGCTGGTCTCACACCTTACTCACGGATGGGCGATGGACGCGCTGTACTACGCAGTACTATTCGTGAGTATTTATGTGGTCATGCGCTTACGCAATTGGGTATTCCCTCCTCTAACGCTTTGGGATTTGTGGTCTCCGATACGAGAGTACGCCGTGAGCGCATAGAGGCTGGCGCGGCATTGATGCGTGTGGCTGACAGTCATATTCGCCTTGGTCATATCGAGTGGATCGCCAGTTTTGCCCCTGACTTGCTTGCTGAATTTACCGATTATATGATTGAAACTTATTATCCAGAGTGCCGCGATAGCGAAAAACCTGTATTGGCATTTTTGACCGCTGTGGTTGAGCGTACCGCACGGATGATCGCCGATTGGCAATTGATTGGCTTTGCTCATGGTGTCATGAATACAGACAACTTATCTATTACTGGCAGTACTTTAGACTTTGGGCCTTTTGGCTTCATGGAACGATTCAACCCTGCTTGGATCAACAACCACTCTGACCACACAGGTCGATACGCTTATCAAAACCAGCCTGCTATTGGCCATTGGAATCTCAATGCTTGGTTACCGCACTTTATGCGACTAGAGGGTGTCACTCGCGAAGCATTAGCCGATTGTTTAGCGCCTTATGAGGCGACCTTTATGCAGCATTATCAGCAAGGACTGTGCCGTAAACTTGGGTTGCCGCACGAGTCTGACAGTCTGAGGTTGGCTTTTGAATGGCTGACATTATTAGAAGATAACTTGCTCGATTACACCAATAGCTTCCGCGCGCTACTGGGATTAGTCGCTCCAAGCGCTCATCCATATGAGCAGCAGCTACTGGCGACCATGACTGCTGAGCTTAACGATGAGGCAACACAAGTATGGCAAGAGTGGTCGACACGTTATGTGGCTCAAATACAGCAACTGCCACTTGAGCAAGTCATCAACGAGATGACAACCAATAATCCTGTTTATGTATTGCGTAATAGTATGGCGCAGCGTGCCATCACGGCAGCAGAACAAGGTCAATTTGCAGAAGTGGAACGAGTGTTTGAGTTATTGGCGAACCCCTATCATGTACAAGATATCGCCACCGACTTGGATATTGCACCCCCTCTTCCTCATATACCGCAAGAGCCGATTAGTTGCTCATCTTAATTTAGGGCATGTCTTCAATTCAAATGATAGTCATCTAACTGGGCTAAAAACGGCTAAATTTTGCCAAACATTGTCAAACAGCTGGTTAATATCTCGATATTGACCAGCTGTTTTTCTCGTTTGACGGCAATTTATCTCCATTTTTAAAATGAGGACATACCCGAGTCTATCATTCTGTAATATTTTGAAACATTATGGGATTAAGGTTGGTATTTGGCTCTTTTTTTTGGCATCATCAAATAGATAAATAATGAATATCATTTCATTATATTGTTCCGACAATTCACGGCTGTTGACTAGGCGTGAATTGTCAATAGTGCTAGAATGATGGTTTTACTAAATTACATTTTTAAGCTTGTCTTTAATCGTTGGTTACTATGTCTGTAATCATTAGTTTTTAATGTCAATGTACCCTTAGATTATGATCATTCCATGATTTTTTGAGGGTAAAACGTTATTTTTTATCTCCATTTACTTTATTCCAATTTATTCCAACCATGGCAATTATTATGAATGACGATACCCATTTGAATACGGATCACCTTACGACAGAAAAAGAGCAGTTTGAACAAGCTGCCTTGCATTACCATGAGTTCCCACGCCCGGGTAAAATCTCAGTCACGCCTACGAAACAGTTGGCTAACCAACGCGACTTAGCGCTTGCTTACTCACCTGGTGTAGCGGTTCCTTGTCTCGAAATTGAAAGAGACCCGACATTGGCAGCTAAGTACACTGCACGTAGCAACTTGGTTGGTGTTATCACCAACGGTACTGCGGTACTGGGCCTAGGTAATATCGGTCCATTGGCATCAAAACCTGTCATGGAAGGTAAAGGCGTTCTATTCAAAAAATTCGCAGGTATTGATGTTTTTGATATTGAAATTGCACAAAATGATCCAGACAAATTCATCGAAGCGGTCGCCTCTCTTGAGCCTACTTTTGGTGGTATTAACCTAGAAGACATCAAAGCACCAGAATGTTTCAAAATTGAGCGTGAATTGCGTAAGCGCATGAACATCCCGGTATTCCATGATGATCAACATGGTACGTCAATCATCGTTGCTGCAGCGATGCTCAACGCATTGTTGATTACTGGTAAAAAAATCGAAGAAATTAAAGTGGTTTGTTCGGGTGCCGGTGCTGCTGCTATTTCTTGTTTAGACATCATTTGCGCACTTGGTGTGAACAAAAACAATATCTTTGTTTCAGATTCACGCGGTATCATTACCACTATTCGTGAAAATCTTGACGAAACCAAACAGCGCTATGCACGTGAGACGACTGCGACCACTATCGAAGAAGTCATGGACGATGTCGATATGTTCTTGGGCTTATCTATGCCTGGTACATTGTCTGAAGACATGGTTCGCCGTATGGCCAAAGACCCTATCGTCTTTGCACTTGCCAACCCAACACCTGAAATCATGCCAGAATTGGCACATGCTGTACGTCCAGACGTTATCATGGCAACAGGTCGCTCAGACTATCCAAACCAAGTAAACAACGCACTATGCTTCCCTTATATCTTCCGTGGTGCACTAGATGTTGGTGCAACCACTGTCAACGAAGAGATGAAAGTTGCTTGTGTAAAAGCAATCGCTGCGATGGCACACGTTGAAGCAACGCCAACTGCAAGCGTTAGAAACATCGAAAAAATGCAAAGCTTCGGTCGTGACTACTTAATTCCAGGACCTCTAGAGCCAAATCTAATCATTGAGATTGCTTCTGCCGTTGCTCAAGCTGCCATGGATTCAGGCGTTGCCACATTGCCTATCGATGACATGCAAGCCTATCGTCAGCGTCTGTCTGAGTTCGTCTATAACTCTGCGTTTGTGATGAAGCCAATCTTTGCTCGTGCCAAATCAGATCCAAAACGTATTGTCTACTGTGAAGGCGAAGACAACAATATCTTGCTCGCTGTGCAAGTGGTCGTTGATGAGAAACTAGCGAAGCCTATCTTGGTTGGTCGTCCTTCAGTGATTGAAGCCAATATCGAAAAACTGGGCTTACGTCTAAAAGATGGCGAGAATATTACCATCGTCAACGTTGATGATGACCCTCGTTATAAAGACTACTGGCAGGGCTACTACGAGCAAAACAAACGTCGCGGTGTCAGCATCGAGCTTGCGCGCCGTGACGTTCGTCGCAAAACCACATTGATTGGCTCGTTATTGGTCGAAAATGGTGCGGCAGATGGCATGGTATGTGGTACGTTTGGCCATTACCAGTTGCATCTAAAATACGTTGAAAGCGTCATTGGCAAAAAAGAAGGCATGAACGACTTCTATGCTATGAATGCGGTACTCATGCAAGATCGTAATATTTTCATCGCGGATACCTATATCCACGAAGATCCAACGGCTGAACAGTTGGCTGAAATGACCGTGTTGGCAGTTGACCAATTACGTCGCTTCGGTATCACGCCACGTGTCGCGCTAGTCTCTCATTCTAACTTTGGTGCATCAAACCGTACCAGCGCTGTTAAAATGCGCAAGGTATATCAGATACTGACAGATATGAATGTAGACTTTGAGTTTGATGGCGAGATGCAAGGTGATGCGGCGCTAAATGAGCATATCCGTCTAAACGATATGCCATCAAGTCCGTTAAAAGGTGCAGCGAACTTGCTCATCTTACCAACACTTGATGCGTCGAACATTGCCTTCAACTTGCTTAAAACAGCAACTGGTAGTGCTTCTATTGGTCCTATCTTATTAGGTACCAATAAGCCAGTACACATCATGACACCATCAGCGACTGCACGTGGTATCGTCAACATGACCGCACTGACAGTGACTGAAGCTCAAGACTTAGAAAGCGAAAAATAGTCATCTATCATATGCAATATGATTAAGACGGGTTCTATCATCCACTGACAGAACCCCGTCTGCTATACTAAAACCAGTCAATGCGACTTATAAAGCATTGGCTGTTTTTTTTGATCAATGAAAACTGAGCTGATGATGATTTAATCAATACAGCGATGATAAGTACAATGACATTTTGCTAAATAAACAGAGGCTTTTATGCAAATATACCTTGTGGGCGGAGCTGTTCGCGATCGACTCCTAAAGCGTCCTATTAAAGACAAGGACTTTGTGGTCGTTGGTGCAACCGTTGCAGAGATGATCGATGCAGGGTTTCAACAAGTAGGCGCTGACTTTCCTGTGTTTTTGCATCCTAGCAGTCATGAAGAGTACGCACTGGCACGTACGGAACGAAAGCAAGGATTAGGCTATCAAGGCTTCAGCGTACATGCCACTCCTGATGTGAGCTTAGAAGATGATCTACAACGTCGTGATTTGACAATCAATGCCATGGCGATAGAGGTTACCAGTCTAAATGATGACACCCCTATCAATGGTAACGTCATTGACTATTATGGTGGACTGGCTGACATAAAAAACAAAACATTGCGTCATGTATCAAGTGCATTCAGCGAAGACCCACTACGGGTTCTGCGAACGGCTCGTTTCTATAGTCGTTACTACGATTTGGGGTTCAGTATCGCAGAGGATACCTTGAACTTAATGCGCCAATTGGTTGACTCTGGAGAGCTTAGTCATCTAAGTAGCGAACGCATTTGGCAAGAGTCGAGTCGCGCAACCATGCAGATATCACCGCAAGCCTACTGGCAAAAAATATTTGAGATTGGCGCACTCACAGAGTATTTTGCGCCTTTGCATCATGCGTGGGCTGATACTCAGATACGAGAGACCGTACAGACTGCGCTATATTTCGCAGGGCAAATGCAGCTTAATTTGTCACAGCGTTGGGCACTGCTAATGAGCAGCCTTAATCCATCTTTATTTACCTCAGAGCCTATAGACGAAAACGCTAATTCAGCAGTTAATCTAAAAGAAATTAATAGCATAGGTAACATCACCAAGGTGCCAAAAGCACATACCCAATTTGCCAACTTATTCGTGCAACAAGCAGAGAAAATAAGTGCTATAAATAGTCTTAGTGCTGCTGAAAAAATCGACCTTATACAAACTTGCGGTGCTCATAAAGAGCCTGATAAACTCTCGCAATTACTCGTATGTAGTCATGTCCTACAGCTGGCAGTGCAACACCGTCAGATGATGATCGCGCTAAATAGCTTTCATGCTATCGGCATGACAGATATAGCATCAGACCTCAAGGGCCCAGCTATTGGTGCCGCATTGCAGCAGGCTAGAATTGAGCACTTGCAAGTACAGAACTCACATAAAAAACATTAGAGAGCAGATAGCATCTTAACTATGAATCAGACCATCAACGCCCTCCAATCAGAAAATATCAATACCAAAGCGCCAGTGATGCTCGTCACGGGAAGTGCTAAGCGTATTGGCGCAGCGATTATTAGAGCCGCTCACAACCAAGGCTATCGAGTCATTATTCATTGTCATCATAGTGAATCAGAAGCCAAAGTATTGGCCACACAGCTGAATAGTCTGCGTGCGGATAGCGCAGCGCTTATCATCGCCGATTTAGCCATCGTCGATGATAACAATGCTTTGAGTACACTCGTCAAAAATATTGTAGAGACCTTTGGCCAACTAGATGTATTGGTACACAATGCTTCACGCTTTTACCCTAGCCCACTTGGCAGTATTAATCACGCACAGTGGGACGAGCTATTTTTGACCAATGCCAAAGCGCCTTTATTATTGAGCCAAGCACTATTTCCTTATCTTAAAAACCAGCAAGGTTGTATTATCAGCCTACTGGACATTCACGCGCATGATAAGCCGTTTAGCAATTATACTGTCTACAATATGGCAAAAGCGGCTCATCGTATGATGGTACAGTCTTTAGCACTTGAGATGGCACCAGAGGTACGGGTCAATGGTGTCGCACCTGGCGTCAATATCTTACCTGACGCTAATAGCGACCAAGCATTGGATCATGATCAGCAACGAAGTATCATCGGCTCAATCCCTATGCAGCGCGTAGGTCGACCTGATGAAATTGCCCATAGCGTGCTGTATCTTGTGCAGGCCCATTATCTCACTGGTGAGATAATTACGGTTGATGGTGGTCGCAGTCTAACCCTGGCCGGTGGTCAGGTTTGATAGAAAATAGCACTTCATATAAAATATCTTGATAATGGCCTATTTTTTGCTTGAAAAATTCAAAAAATCAGGTATCATTGTCCGTCTAGCGTTAGGGCCCATAGCTCAGTTGGTTAGAGCAGAGGACTCATAATCCTTTGGTCGTAGGTTCAAGTCCTACTGGGCCCACCAAATTCAGACCCTTACAGTCATTGACTTGTAAGGGTTTTTTATTGCTTAAATTTCATGCAAACACGTTGATGTAATTAATTTTTTGTTACTATCTTGATACTTTGACTCTTGTAGTAATTAAAGTATGATGGCTACTACCACTATGGTTACGTACTGCTGCACGTGTGATATATAAAGGTTAAACTTACCAAAAAACTTATTGATTCAATAGACTATACCTTTAAAGGTACTGATATCTATATAGATGATGTATTGACTGGATTTGCACTACGTGTAGGTAAGCAGTCTAAACGCTTACATTACATAAGCGTATAAATGGAAAGCTATATCGAGATGTAGTAGAAGAAACACACTTGATTACGCTAACCGAAGCACGTGAAAAAGCCAGCATAATGATGGCTAACATTAAAAAAGGCATCCATGTTTATGACGGGCTTCATGAGAACCTAGAAGACCCGAAAGATAAGACCAATAATGTGCCAACACTGCAAGAAGCTTACGACTACTTTAAATCAACGAAGACTGGCTTAGCTGAAGGCACTATTACCACTTATGACCGTCGAATATCTTGCCTGCCATAATCAAATTATATATATGAGTTAGGCTAGCATAAAAATGACTTGTTTATCATAAGCTATAAAGATACTTAAAATTACTTAAATGAGAAACCCCTCCAAATTATGGAGATGTAAATATTAGAAATATTGAACTATATAGCTCTTAGAACTATCAGCTTAGAGTTGAAACACTTCTCTACCCTTAGTGACTTGAAGCTATGAGAACTTCAAATAGATTAGTTAGTTGAACCGTTTAAACTTAGAGTTTGCTTAACTAATCAATTATTCTCTATTCACAACCTCTAGTTTCACCTCATGCGCCATCAAAGCCTCTTGAGTGACCGCCAGAAACCTAACTTTCATATCATTCATATATGGCTGTAATACTGAGTCCTTAATAGTAATAGCAGACTGCTTTTCACGCTCTGCTATTTTATTTATCTCTAATAGTTTCTGACTGTGCATAGCCTTTTTGGGCAAGATATACCCTGCTGATTCGATACGCTCAGCGATAACTTCCGCAAGTTGCAAGCCTGCTAAATCATAATCAGCAAAGACATACTTAGCGCAGGTCAAACTTGCTATCTCTGTTGCGACACTATAGATGTTTTTTATCATCGTGTCCTCTGTAGATAAGCAATACCATTTCATTATTACTTACACCCTCTATTGAGCTTAAATGACCTTCAGTGAACTCAGTAAAAGATGCAAAGTTTTCAATCACTATAATTGTACCTATGTCCCAATTTAAAATATGGTTTATATGCACACCTAAATAAGACCGTAATGGTGTTGATTTATTAGCGAAGTGGTCTGTTGTCTGACTTAGCGTCTCTGCACTACCTAATAAGCGACATAGAACAAACCCCTGCGTTGGCGATCTACTCAATATTTTCTCGTCAGCCATTATGGTGCTATTCTCTAATCTTCCTTTTTGGGATAAATCTTCAATATCATCTGAAATAAGGTTAACGCCCGTTCCAGCTTTCACTAAATTAATAATGCTTTGCCAACCCATATCAGACAGGTATATCTTTTTTCCTGCTGAATATCCAATCGTCTTATCATGCTGACACAACATATAAAAAACATTGTCTTCATTACGATACGCGAATACCTTCGTGCGTTTGAGCAAACCATCACGTAAGGTTTTCAATGTTCGTTTTTGAGCTAACTTATTAGCAAGCCTTGGCTCCATATCATCTCCATACCTTATCCAAACTAGGTTCGTTATCTACTACTTTATATCTTATATAGCGCGCATCGAAAATACGTATGGTATTACAAAGCTCTGATGGTGTCTTGGTCTTAAGGTACAGTTTCCATTGATAACCATCTTTGGTATGCACGATGGCATCGTCCCTAAAATTGCTTTTACAAATATGCATAACTAAGGCTAAAAACGATTTAAATTTGATAATACGATTGACTTCAAACCGCTCCCAAAATTGTCTGACAGACAGATTCTTATTTATATCATCCGTATTGTTATATTTCATGAAGTCATACGCCCAGCGTTGTTCCGCGCTTAGTAGTGGCTTACTCGTATTATCATTATTGACGTGTAATAAGGGATCATCATAATGATTATTCACACTATCTTTGAGTGCGCGTTTAGGTGGTGACATCTTATCAAGCAAGCCGAGCAGTAGGAACTTATCCTCCTCTACGTCAACATTGGTTAGCTGACTCTCAACTGCCATGCCACCGAAGGCTAAGTTATGAGATACCAAGTCATCAAAACTTAATACCACATCTTTAGAGTTATATTGGCCGTTACGGATATTCCGGTGAAGTCGCCATAACATCTCGTTTTGACGTGTTTGTTCTTTCTTTAACTTATCAATGAGAGTGACGGTTTTATCTAGACTAATCGTTAACTCTTTAATACATTGATCGATAGTACCAAAAAGAAGATTGTCTAGTATCATAGAAACTTTATAGTTACCGGCGTGGCATTTATGCAACTCTTCTCGGCTAAGGCTTTGTACCTTTTCGATTTGTGACTTTATTTTTTGTGTGAGTGTATCTAGTATGATGCGCTTTGATTTCAGGTTAAACGTGTTGTTTAATTCTGAATTAATCGTGAACTCGATACTCGCCATCTCTTGGATAAGCGCATCAGCCAATTCATAACTATAATCGTCGATAGTGTCTAAAAAAACTTGCTCATTACTCGCCTCATCCACCTCGTATGATGCATTTAACGCAAGTTTACTATAATGCTCTATATTGCGTTTCCACTCTTCTATGTCAGGCATCACGTGCAAACGATGGGATTTTTTTGCTATGATATCGAAGATGCGTCTCATCTCTTTACTAAGCGTTATGGTATCTAGCCCTTCTTGGATGACACCGCAATCACGTAGCGTGCGATAATGCTTGGTTGATTGACTGTCCTCAATAGATAACTCAGACAGATAGGCTTGTAATAGCAAGTCGGCGCGGCTTTCGGTAGCTCGGCCTAAATCGCGAATTTTGTCCTCGTTTAATTGTCCACCACGGCTCATAGATCAAGTCCCTGTTGAGTGTGTGTTTCACTCTCCTTCTCTAGGTAATTCTCATTGATAAACTCAATAATACGATTGATATACTCCATCTTTCCCGTTACTCGGTATACCTTTTTCTCAGGATTAACCAAATAAAGAAGTTCGTCTTTTTGTAGTTTGTTAAGTAACGCTCCTACTTGCTCATCGTTGGGTTTATTAACACTATTGGTAAACTCTGCCAATTTTTTTAAGCGTGTTGCAAACTCTTGATTGTCGTTAACAGTAATTACCAACTTATCCTGCTTTATTATTTTTCCCATATATAGGGTGTCGCCATCTTCATCAGCACTAGCCAGCGCTGTCAATATATTGATGATGGGATAAATATTGTAATGAATATCTTCGAATTCTTTGACAACTCTTTTTTTATCCGTCTCATCTACGGCAACGTTGATGCCAGCAAAGACGTCACCTTCGCTAAAGGTAGTTAACCTCATACCTAATGGTTCTAAAATAGCTGTCATACGCTCAAGGTTATCAGGCGTTTTTAACCAGTGATAACCCTCTTCGTCCGTAATGAGACAAATAAACTTGTTTTGTAAGAGTTTTCTAGCAATCGTCATCTCAATCATAAGTCAAAGACTCCGTGAGCTTCCATAATGGCTTCTTGAGTTAGGGAGGATAAGTCATCGGTTTGGGACAGTCTATAGGTATTACTTTTATCACGACTACAGGCAATATTATTGGTGAATAAAGGGATAACCGCATCGTCAACAACTTGAGGCGCGGCGCACATAGCAGAGACTTTCTGGCTCTTAAGCAGTTCTAATAGCTCTTGAGTATTTTGTGGATCAAGCACACCGATTTCATCAATAAATAGCTTGAGCTCAGTATTAGTAGCCGTTGAAATCATAGATAGTAAAGACAGGTAAATGATAAGTTGAGCAATGCGCATGGTACCGTTAGATGATAACGCTTTAAATGAATTGGTTTTCGTTGCAGTTCTTGGCGCTTGACCATGTTGCTTGACCATCAGATCCATTGAGAACTGCTGGGCAAATTTAACATTCAATTTATTCTGCCCAATAAAGTGCTGCACTTTATCTAGGCTGGCAAGTAAATACTCACTTGGCATAGGTTGATTAATGCGCTCAGACCCACGCCAATTATCATATGCTTCAGAAAAATCATCGAGCACTTTATACCACTCGTTATCTTTTATGCTTGAACTGATACTCATCTTAAACTCTTCGATTGCTAAGGCATTTAAGTTGTCACAAATATCGGAGCAGTTTTTATTAATATTTCGAGTAAACTTATTTAAGTTATTATCGGCGTTATCTAAGTCATGCTTGAAATTATTTATTTTTTCAGCTTCTACAATATAATGCCCAACGATCATCTCTTTTTTACTTTCATGTTCGTTGTTAATATAGTCCATAAAAAATCTAGACTGTAAAAACCAGTTTGTTTCTGTCGTTCTACCCATAATGTCAGATTGAGACAATAATGCTTGAAACATCGACTCATTATCAAAGAAGGGTTTTTTGATGGTATCAACCAGCTTAACCCCTTGCTTTATTGTAGTGTCTGCCAACTCTATGCTATTTTGTATACCGCGTAAGATGCGCTCTGTTTGCAAATGGACATCTTCTTCAAGTAAGCGACTTTCTGCTTCAGATGAGTAAGTATTCATATCGATTAAAGCAGAGTTTAATGTTAACTCTAGCTTCTTAAGGTGCGAGGTTAAATTGGTTTTATCTGCCTCTAACACACACAGTCTTTCGGCAGTCTTAGTTATTTTTGCTTGTAACTCACTTAGTAATTTCCCGGTCTCCGCAGCATATTTCTCATAAGCATGTTGCTGTGTAGTTAGGCTTTTCTCCAGCTCATTTTTCTTACTTTCAAGCTCTCCTAGCTCGGCATATTCTTTTTCAAGAAATACATGGTAATCATCAATGCGACGCTTTGCTCGTTCAGCAGTTAAAAGCTCCGAATCTAAAAATTCAATATCAGTATTTATGCTATTTATAATACTAGGGTCATAGCCTTCGTTTTCGACTGCCTGATTTTTACGTTCTGTCGCTTCAGCTAAGAGGGTTTTATACTGTTCTTTAGCTTTATCTGATTGGGTTTTTAAATCCTCTAAACGCGCCTGCTTTTCTTGGTTTAATTTATCACTATCAATCGTATGAGTCTCATCTAATGCACTCAACTGATTTTGCTCTTCTAAGTCTAGAGCCTCCAGTTCTGTATTGAGATTAGTTAGCTGATCAGCTAACATTTTTATTTGATTTTGAATCTCTGATATACGCTTTTTCCTCTCGTCTTCTGCTTGAATATGTAGATAGCTCGCATGATCCTCTAAAGCTTCAATTTCATTTTCTATTTTTTGCTCGGTAAGCTGTAATTGAGTTATCTCTTGACCATTTTGTTTTTTGCGTTTATTCAATTTATTGAGTGTATTCTCAAGTTCAGCCAACTCAGCATTGCTTGATTCTATCTGTTGCTCATGGCTCAATATTTCTTGGGCAATGTCAGCATGAGTACGGATATCTGGGGTTGGTATAGCATTAGTATTAAGCCTTAGACCGTACAAGCCCTCATGATCAATATCAACTACGCTATACTCTTCGCCATCTGCCAGCCAATCAGGGTTTAAGTCCGCTCGGTTTAACAGCGTAGGATGAATTGTTTTACGTATTTTATTAACGGAATGATACAGCTTGTCGTTTGCTTCGCTTTGAATCAAAAAGCTAAACAAGGTATCACCTTGTACTAAAGACTCTAAATGTGTCTTACTATCCTGATGCTTGTTAATTGTGGCATTAATGCGACGTTGTTGATTTAGCTGGCTATCTACCTCATCTCTTAGATTAACTTTTTCTTCTTGTCTTTTCTTTAAATTTGTCTGATTTTCTTTTAGCACAAGACGTAAGCTAGCTATTTCGCTAAGGTTGTTATCAATAGCATTTTTTGAGGACTGACTAAATGATAGATTGCTGGTCTCAGCTTGCTTAGTCGCTATCGCTATTTCAATTCGGCTAATCTTAGTTTTGAAGTTTTCACTTTGTATCCGAAATTGCGACTGTAAGCGTTGCTTCTCCTTAGACAATCTATTTTCTATGCTTCGTTGTTTTTCACTGAATTCAAAATCAGTCACGCCCTTGGTTTTATCGATTCTATTTACTGCCTCATCGTACGTTTTTTCAAGGTTGCGGACTTCATCTTTAAATATGGCTTGAATTTTCTCTAAGTTTGTTTCTGCTTCTTTTAATTGCTGTTGATAGACTTTCAAGGTCTGTTGTTTGTTGCTCTTTTGCGATTGCAAACTATCTATTTGCGCAACACGCTCTTTTAACTTAAACATAGGCTCATATTTATACTTATCTTGAGTTCCTTGTTCAAACGCCTCTTTTTTATTTTCAAGATTCACTATCTCATTTGCCGTTAGGTTAATATTCGAGCCTAGTTTACCTTTAGCCGAATACCACATGGTTTCTTTATCATGGGCTTCTCTTTCCACATTATTATATTGATTATCAAGCGCTTTATTTTCTTCATTCTTATCAATGACTTCATTACCAATCTTGGATAATAAGATCGAAGCTTTATGTCTTATGTCAGCAAGCTGCTGTTGATGAGCAATATTGTCACTTAAAGATTGGGTTAATGTCTCAAATTTTGGTTTAAGCGCCTCTATTTGCTGCCACGTTTCGCGCTGACGCACCCATTTGGCGGTATCAATATTCACCGCATCTAACTTCAGCTCATCACTACTTAGCATGTCCTGCGTTTTCATAGCTTCTACTAAAAAAGCACATATATCATCAAATTCCAGCTGAGTCTGAAAAACATTATTAACAATAGGCGAAAAACCAAAAAATGTGGCGTGTGGATCTGACGTAAGGGCATAATCAGGACGATATTTCGCAATGGTTCTACGAGCTTGTGCAGATGTTATTTTTAAGCGTTTCATTGGGCAGTTGCTAATAATCGCTTCATACTCTAGCTGACTGATATTACTTGAGACCTGTAGTCCTTGCGACTTAATAGCGTGCATGACCTCTGAGCTTGTTTTAAAGTAGAGCTCATCATTTCTTTTACCGATAAACCAATCATCTTTATAACTACTATTTATGAAGTTAAATATCTGCTTTTTATCCTGACTGCTTAAAATGACACAACGTGATTGACCATCTCGTACGTATTCATAAACGATATAGCTATTATCATAAGGTAGATAAAACTCAATAAAGCTTTTATTTACTTCAGACTTTCTGGCAATAGCACTCAAAGGTACGCCATAAAATGGAGCAACAGCTCCCATTAGAGTCGTTTTACCAGCGGAGTTATGCCCTGTTAAAATACAGTTGTTATCAACATTTAATAGATGCGCTTGACCTTTTAGATAGCTATTAATCAATGCTACACGGAGTAATCGATTAGGTGATTGCTTTTGTGTGTTTGACTGGGTAATAGGCACATATTGATTAACTTGTGTATTATCTGAGAGAACGTTATAACTAGATGCTGATTGAGAAAAAGTATTCAAAGGGAAATCCTCTATGTCTTTCACTTATTAAAGTTTTGATGTTATTTAACTTGTCTTTTTTAGATATAAAATTGTATAAATACTATGTACTCAATAATAGACTTATGACGATTATTTTGCCATAGGTACAGTAATGTTCTTTATAAGCTAGAGGTTTATTTATTTGAAATCTATCAAACTCAAAGTTTTAATACATCATACAGTCAGTATCTCAAAGTACTAAGCAGCCTAACTGGCTGGCTCGTTCCTAAACCACTAACGTTATAAAGCCGATAGGACTAATTAGTCGAAAATTAAAGAAGTACAATTATAAGCACTATGACTAAGGACTTAGAACATGTGATGGTATCCATGGAATATAATTCATAATTAGTACATTTGATAAAGCAGTAGCAAAATGTGGTAATATTAAACAAGCATGTGCTGAAACTGTAAGCTACTAAAACCATATCCTGCTGTCTTGCACTCGATCAAAGAAGTACTTTGCTAATTCCAGCTCATGGCCTACCCTTTAACGATTCTTTAAAATCTCATAGGTTATCTAATTTTAGCTGACGACTACATATAGATGGAGTTGTGAAATTAAGATTAATGTCGGAGACATCAATCAGCTGGAATAGAGTAAATATCAATTTAAAATATAACTTATTAAATGATAGACCCTTCAATACTATAGTGTTAATAATATCTAATAAATCAACTTTACCTCGATAGGTCAAAAAAGCCCTACATGCTAATATTTATATAGCATGTAGGGCTTAGTTATGAGGTTTAATTTTCTTAGGTGATGCTGTTAATGTCAGGGTTTGATGTTGAGATTTGAGATATGCTCAAATCTTCTCACGCTTATAAATGAAGCCTTCTTCATCGTAAATTTGATAAGTGACATCTAATAGCGTTTCCAGTAATTCAGACTTATCGAAATGCCTGACACTCATCACAATTGGCGAAGTTAGTATCCCCTCTTCAAATGGTATATAGGTTATCTCTTGATGACGTAAATGCTCAAGTGTCTTTGGTACGATAGTCAACCCCTCACCTGCTGCTACCAACCCTAGGGCGATATGCAGTTCACGTACCTCCATAAAATAATTCGCTTTCAAATTGCGAGTTTCAAACAAGTCTAATACATAATCAATAAAGCTGGGGCGCGGTGCTGTTGGATACAGTAGTAAGTTTTCGTTTGTTAGATCAATAAGGCTCAAACTTTTGCATTTTTCTTTTGATAAGGGGTGCTCAATAGGAACGGCAACCACTAAATCTTCCTCCCTAAGCACCATTCGCCTAATAGAAGCATCTTCAAATAACAACCTGCCAAAACCTACATCTATCTTGCCTTCTGTCAATGCCTGCGTTTGCTGCCAAGAGTTTAGCTCATACAGCTTAATCTCGATATTTGGATGAACTTCTCTGAAACGGGATATTACTCTCGGCAATATGCCATACAATATAGATGACACAAAGCCTATCGAAAGCGAATTATCGAAACTTCCTTTACGGATAGTCATGGTACGCAGGTCGTCTGATTTTTTTAAAATTTGAATGGCATGATCATAAAAAAACTCACCTGCCTCAGTGAGCTTCAAGGGTCGATGCTCCCTATCGATAAGCGTAACGCCAATCTCTTCTTCTAATTGTTTTATCTGCCGGCTAAGTGGTGGCTGTGAGATATACAAACGAGCAGCTGCCTTATTAAAGCTTTTTTCTTCTGCCACGGCTACGAAATAGCGTAAATGCCTGAGTTCCATTCTTCTTCCTTGATTGACTTTCTGTTGCTTCTATCCTAAGTCGTTCTAATTTCTTCCCTTTTATCTATCACCTGCTTCACATACAGAATATCCATACCTAAAGAACATAACATACTACCTACCTTTCAATAAAATACCTAAAAAGTATTAAAATAAGACTAAATAGGTCTTAGACATGTCGATATTTAACACCTATAGTTCTTATTAAGCATAAGGAAGCCAAAATTTTATACTAAGGACAGATATGATTCGTTCAATTAATACTTTACTAGTACCAATACCTACTATTCGAGCGCATAAACTGGCTTGTACCGTGATGAATGAACAAGTATTGGTTCTGGTACATATCCAAACCGAAGATGGCTACGAAGGTTGGGGCGAAGCAACGACGATTGGCGGTTTAAGTTATGCTGAAGAAAGTCCTCATAGTATCAAAACCAATATCGATACTTACTTTACCCCTCTCTTGATGAAAGAGAAGCCTACAAGCACAGCAAAAGCAATGCAGCTATTGAACACCCACATCAACGGCAATCGTTTTGCAAAATGCGCGATTGAAACTGCTCTACTCGACATCGAAGGCAAAAGACTCAACTTACCTATCAGCGAGCTCATCGGTGGTCGCATCCGTGATCGTATCGAAGTAGCATGGACGCTTGCTAGCGGAAATACTGATACCGATATCGCTGAAGCTCATCAAATGATTGAACAAAGAAAACATCGAATTTTCAAATTGAAAATAGGCAGCAACCCTATTCTTGATGATGTTGCCCACGTGTTGGCTATTAAACAAGCTTTACCCGATTGCCGCATCACCGTTGATGTTAATCAAGCATGGACAGAGCTTGAAGCTATGAAAGGTATTAGTCTGTTGCAGGACGGCGGCGTTGATTTGATCGAGCAACCAGTATCGATGCGTAATAAATCAGCGTTAAAGCGTTTAGCTGAACACTTCGACGTGGCTATTATGGCTGATGAAGTTGTGCAAGATCCATATAATGCGTTTCAATTGGCAGCGGATCATTGTGCCGATGTCTTTGCTGTAAAAATCAATCAAGCTGGTGGATTAAAAGCCGCCTGCCTTATCGGACAAATGGCACATCTAGCAGGTATCGAGCTTTATGGCGGGACGATGCTAGAAGGACCCATTGGTACTGCTGCATCAGCGCATGTGTTCTCTACTTATCCTAGTCTGAACTTTGACACGGAGCTTTTTGGTCCGTTGCTACTAACAGAGGATATTTTAGCTCAACCGCTTGATTATCAAAATTTTGGTTTAATTATTCCAACCGGTGCTGGCTTAGGTATCGAGGTAGATAGCGACAAAGTATATCACTATGCCAGACAAGCAAATTTATCATCCTCAAATCCTATATCGTTAGGAACTTACGTAAGCGACTCTCACGCTGGGGCTTGATAGTGCTTTGCCAAAAGCTCCGTAAAATAAATGCTGATATAGACCAAATATCAGCCATATGACTAACCATAAAATATAAGGACATAATTATGTTATATCACGTCAGAATGGATGTGTTGTTACCGACAGATATGAATGCTGATCAAGTTAATGAACTTAAGCAAGCTGAAAAAGCGCTATCACACAAACTGCAGGAACAAGGTAAGTGGCGTCATATTTGGCGCTTAGCAGGAGAGTATTCTAACTTTAGTATTTTCGATGTCGAAAGTAATGAAGAACTACACGACATTATGATGTCGCTACCACTTTACCCTTATATGAAAGTCGAGGTCACCCCTCTACTTCGTCATCCTTCTTCTATTCGCGATGATGATAGTTAGTGCCTTATAACGCTATTACTAGATTTCATTATTACCTTTGATGTTGATCAAATAATAGCGCCTTAACCCATTTTTTAATAATTATTGGTCTATACCAGATCAACGGAGACCTGTTGCCAAAAATAAGTATTAGATGAATAAAATTTGAGTAAGAGTACTAGATATAACTACCTTTTAAATAGTCCTCAACAAGGAGAGAGACATGGAACGCAGCCAAATTGAAGCATTAGCCACTCAGTTCATCAAAGGTAAAATTGACTTTCCTGAACAAGTTAATCCACGTATACAAGCTATTGTCTTACGTATCGTAACCGACCTCATGCAGACCATCAATGATTTGAAAATCACGGCCGATGAATATTGGTCTGGGGTTGAGTTCATTGGTGACTTGGGTAAAGAAGCAGGATTACTCTCCCCTGGTCTTGGTTTTGATCATTTTATGGATTTGATGATTGAAGAAGATCTCAAAGCAGCTGGTCTTGATGGTGGCACTGTACGTACGATCGAAGGCCCTCTTTATGTTGCTGGAGCCCCAGAAGAAAAAGGTTTTGCCCGTTTAGATGACGGCACTGATATTGAGAATGGTACCGTTTTATTCATGCAAGGAGGCGTCTACGACGAAAACGGCCAGCCTTTACCAAACGCCAAGGTTGAAGTCTGGCATGCCGACAGCTTAGGTAACTATTCTTTCTTTGATGAGTCTCAATCTTCTTTTAATCTACGACGTACCATCATTACTGATGAAAACGGCAACTATGCATTCCGTAGCATTGTGCCACTCGGTTATGCAGTACCGCCAGAAGGCATGACTCAAAAGGTCTTAGGCGCGCTAGGACGTCATGGTCATCGTCCAGCACACATTCATTTTTTCGCTAGTGCAGACGGTTATCGTAAACTAACTACCCAAATCAATATCGACGGTGATGAGTACCTATGGGATGACTTTGCCTTTGCTAGTCGTGAAGGATTAGTCCCCAAGGTAAATATGGTAGAAGATGCTGACAAGTTAAAAGAGCATGGTCTGAACAAGCCTTATGCCAGTATCGACTTTGACTTTCACTTAGTAAAAGACATCGATAAGCCAGTACAGGGCAGTGAAGTTGAACGCCGTCGTGCGCAAGCTTAGTTGTTGAATATCCCTAGCTACTGTTAGCAACTACTAAATATTATAAATTTTCGCTTGATATGCATGCAGTTGGCGTATCAAGCGTCATACCCCAACATCGTTTAACACCGTTATTTACAAGGAAGACAGCCATGAGCGAGCGTATTAATCTAATACCTGAAGGATCAGATATCGCTATCGATGATTTTTTAGAAGAAAATGCAGAAAAAGGAATTTATCGCCTACATCGCAGTGCCTTTACCAATGAAGAGCTTTTTGAGCTTGAAATGAAGCATATCTTTGAAAGCAATTGGGTTTATCTGGCTCATGAGACTCAAATCCCTGATAACAACGATTATTATACAACATACATCGGCCGCCAGCCGGTCATCGTTGCGCGTAATAAAGAAGGTGAACTGCATTGTATGATCAATGCCTGCTCTCATCGAGGCGCTCAATTATGCCGTCATAAGAAAGGCAATAAGGCAACTTATACGTGCCCCTTTCACGGTTGGACTTATAACAACTCTGGCAAGCTACTTAAAGTTAAAGATCCACGCGGCGCAGGTTACCCTGACGCTTTTAATAAAGACGGCTCTCATGATCTAAAGCAAGTCAAACTTGCCAATTACAAAGGCTTCTTGTTTGCTAGTCTTAAAGATGACGTCGAACCGATTGAAGACTGGCTTGGCGGATCAACCAAAATTCTTGACATGATTGTCAATCAATCACCAGAAGGCCTAGAAGTACTACGCGGCACCTCAACCTATACCTTTGATGGTAACTGGAAGCTACAAGCTGAAAATGGTGCTGATGGCTACCATGTTTCAGCTGTCCATTGGAACTATGCTGCGACAACAGCACGTCGCAAAGAGCAAGAAGCAAAAAAAGAAGACAACATCAAAGCCATGAATGCTGGCAAATGGGGTCGTCAAGGTGGCGGATTCTATTCTTTTGAGAACGGTCATTTACTACTCTGGACTCAATGGGAGAACCCGCAAGATCGTCCTAATTTTGCGTATCGCGATGACTATGTTGCCCAGTATGGTGAAGCAATGGCCGACTGGATGATTGGACGCTCGCGTAACTTATGCTTATATCCAAACGTGTATATCATGGATCAATTTAGCTCGCAAATCCGTATGCTGCGTCCAATAGCCGTTGATAAAACTGAAGTCACTATCTGGTGTATCGCACCGAAAGGCGAAAGTGATGAAGCACGTACTCGCCGTATCCGTCAGTACGAAGACTTCTTTAACGTAACTGGTATGGCAACACCAGATGACTTAGAAGAATTCCGCTCATGCCAGCAAGGCTATAACGGCATTAAGCTCGAATGGAACGACATGTGTCGTGGTTCCGAGCACTGGATAGAAGGCGCTGACGAAGGTGCAAAAGCCATCGACCTGAAGCCTTTGTTAAGCGGAGCTAAGACTGAAGATGAAGGATTGTATACCGTGCAACATCGATATTGGCATGAAGAGATGAAAAAAGCCCTAGAGCAAGAACAGCAGCTACATGGCGCAGGCTAATATTAGCTACCTACTTAGACCAGTAACTTGCTAGTTATTGCAGGACGAACAAATATAAAAGGATATCGCTAATGAAAAATGCAACGGTTAATATCGAAGATGTGCGTCAGTTTCTGTACCGTGAAGCACGATTGCTTGATGAAAAAAAATGGGAAGAATGGCTGGCTTGTTATGACGAAGAATGTCCGTTTTGGATGCCTAGTTGGGATGATGATGGCGAGCTAATAAACAACCCGCAACGCGAAATATCTCTGATTTATTACCCTGATCGTCGCGGGCTTGAAGATCGAATTTTCCGTATCGAGACTGAGCGTTCTTCTGCAACCATTCCTGATACTCGCACCACGCATAACTTATCTAATATCGAATTACTTGAAGATAATAACGGCATTGTTAGCGTCCGATTTAACTGGATCAATAAGTCTTATCGTTATCATGAGACCAATACTTACTGGGGATTCTCTAAATACAAAATAGACATGAATCAAGCTAGCCCAAAGATTTTGGACAAATACATCGTATTAAAAGATGATTACGTACACCAAATTATGGATGTATATCACGTCTAGAGTTCGCATGATTTTATTTATGCTTTCCAGCTAGTACAAATAATTAAATTTAAAAATAGCTTGTTGGTAATTTATAAAGTATCAACGAGCCAACCAAAAATATAGTGATGTTAGTCAGTAGCCATATATTGAAAAAGGATGTTTCTCATGGAATACAACATAGCTCTACAGTTTGAAGATGGTGTCACGGGATTTATCAAATGTGAAGATGATGAAACCGTTGCCGAAGCTGCTTATCGCCAAAAATATAATATCCCTGTGGACTGTTTAGATGGCGCATGCGGTACCTGCCGTTGTCATTGTGAGTCGGGCAGCTATGACATGCATCCTGATATGTATATTGAAGAGGCGCTGACCGAAACCGAAGCTAATGATGGCTACGTCTTGACCTGTCAAATGATTCCTGAAAGCGACTGTGTCATTAAAGTGCCAACCTCATCAGAAGCCTGCAAAGTTAGTAAGTCTGTGTTCAAAGGTAAGCTACAGCAGCTAAATGTATTGTCAGAATCCACCATTCACTTCGGCGTCGAAGTGAGCAATCCAGATGCCTTAGTATTTTTACCTGGGCAGTATGTCAACATTACTATCCCTGACTCTGATGAGACACGTTCCTACTCTTTTAGCTCAATGCCTAGTACCAATCAGGCTGAATTTGTCATCCGTAACATTCCAAATGGCAAGATGAGTACCTTTTTATCTGATGTTGCCAAGCTAGGTCAAGATATTGATTTTGAAGGACCGTTTGGTAGTTTCTATTTACGTCCTATCGTACGCCCTACTGTATTTTTAGCTGGTGGTACAGGTATCGCACCCTTTTTATCGATGCTAAAAAGCTTAGAAATATCGGGTGCTCATCATCCTGTCAAGATGGTCTACGGTGTTACTAATGATGCTGATTTGATAGAGATTGAAAAACTGGAAGAAGTGAAGAAAAACCACGATTGGTTTGACTATTATACCTGTGTAGCAAGCGAGGAAAGCGGCCATGAGCGCAAAGGCTATGTAACCAGCCATGTTGAAGCTGATTGGCTAAATGATGGTGATGTTGATGTCTATCTGTGTGGTCCTCTGGCGATGGTCGATGCCGTTAGTAATTGGTTAGATACAAGTAGCCTCAAACCTAGCAATTTTTATTATGAAAAGTTCACACCTAGTGAGCAGTAATATAGCTCAAACAATACAGCGATAGAATACTTTTCTCTAGGAGACAGCAATGAGTAAGCGTTTTGATAATAAAGTATGTGTCGTAACGGGTGCCGCACAAGGTATCGGTCGCGGGGTCGCATTACGCTTAGCAAATGAGGGTGGCAAGATAGTCATGGCAGACGTCTCACCTTTGGTAGAAGACGTGTTAGCAGAAATCACTACAAATGGCGGGCATGCGACGACCATTCAAGCTGATCTTGAGACTTATCAAGGGGCACAGGATGTTATCGGTAAAGCACTTGATACCTACGGTCGTATTGACATATTGGTCAATAATGTAGGCGGTGCAATATGGATGAAACCATTCATCAGTTTCTCTGAGATAGAGATTGAAAAAGAAATTAGTCGCTCACTATTTCCAACATTATGGTGTTGCCATGCAGTATTGCCATCGATGATCAAACAACAATCTGGCACTATCGTTAATGTTTCCTCCATCGCAACGCGTGGTATCAACCGTATACCCTACTCAACTGCAAAAGGCGGTGTAAACGCCATGACTGCATCACTTGCTTTTGAACATGCAAGTGATGGAATTCGCGTTAATGCAGTGGCAACGGGTGGTACTGAAGCCCCGCCTAGAAAGATTCCACGTAATACAAAGCCTTTAACTGATGAAGAGAAAGGCTGGATGAACGCAGTTGTTGATCAAACCATCGACAGCACATTTGTGAAACGTTACGGCACAATAGATGAACAAGTCAATGCCATCGCATTTTTGGCTTCTGATGAATCTTCCTATATCACTGGAAGCACTATCCCTGTAGGCGGTGGTGACGCAGGCTAATCTCTCTCGTCAGGTTATTAAGTAGCATAGCTTTGAACAGAGAATTATCTAATCGCTGCTGATTTGCAAGGAAGCAATATGGCAAACGTAATACACACATTGAAAGATGACTGGTCAATCTCTGCCACCGTAGCAGGTTTTTTGGCCGTACTGATTTCTTATGCTGGCCCCTTAATTATCTTTTTTCAGGCAGCACAAGCAGCGCAGGTGTCAGAAGCGATGATGGCATCATGGATTTGGGGGGTGTCTATAGGTGCCGCTGTCTCAGGTATTTATTTATCCATTAAGTATAAAACCCCTATTATTACCGCTTGGTCAGCGCCTGGTACCGCACTATTGGTAACCGTCTTTCCGAATATGAGTATTAATGAAGCGATAGCCGCTTATATCGTATCAGGGATTGTGATTTTTTTAGTAGGTGCAACTGGCTCTTTTGACAAAATTTTAAGATGGATTCCTAATGGTATCGCTGCCGGTATGATGGCAGGCATCCTGTTTCAATTCGGCTTAGAGTTATTTGTAGCAACCAATACGATGCCGTTTATCGTGTTTAGCATGCTTGGCTGTTACTTAATGGCCAAACGATTTTCACCGCGCTATACCATGATTTGGGTACTGCTATGCGGTGTCATTTTGAGTGTTCTATTGGGGAAAATGAACCCTGTCGATATAGATTTAGCCATTACCATACCTACTGTGATATGGCCTGAGTGGACATGGAATGCCGTATTCAATCTTGCTGTTCCACTCATTCTTGTCAGCTTAACTGGACAGTTTTTACCTGGTATGGCGATTCTTAATCTTAGTGGTTATGACACACCAGCCAAGCCTATCGTCAGTATTACAAGCCTAGCTTCGTTAGCAGTCGCCTGTGTAGGGGGTATTACGATTGTCCTAGCAGCAATCACCGCAGCACTTTGTACTGGTAAGGATGCCCATGAATTAAAAGAGAAACGCTACATAGCAGGTGTAGCAAACGGTATTTTTTATCTATTAGGGGGACTACTTGCCGGTAGCATCGTGATGGTATTTAGCTTGCTGCCCAAAGAGCTAGTTGCAGCATTAGCCGGTCTTGCACTTATCGGTGCTATTTCTACCAACATTACTATAGCAATGAAAGATGACTCTCAAAGAGATGCAGCGCTAATCACTTTTTTAGCAACAGCATCTGGTATGAGTTTTCTTGGATTAAGCTCTGTTTTTTGGGGCATTCTTATCGGCATGATTGCTTACTATGTTTTAAGCAAAAAACGATTATTACCTCTATTTTCATAAGCAAAAATATACGTCATTTTTATCAATAGAACAGCCCAAACGACAAGACAGTCTCGAAGATGCATAAAACTTAAGTCTCGCAATACCTAATATTACTTTTGTATAGGACATAAACATGATTAATAAAGCTGAAAAAAATATCACGGATGTACTTAGCCAAATTAAAGATGGCGCCACTATTATGATTGGTGGTTTTGGAACTGCAGGGCAACCAGCTGAACTCATTGATGGCCTTATCAATTTAGGTGTTAAAAACCTTGTCATTATTAATAATAATGCTGGAAACGGTGATCATGGTCTTGCCAGATTATTAAAAACGGGCGCGGTACGTAAAATCATTTGTTCTTTTCCTCGTCAATCAGACTCATGGGTATTCGATGAGCTTTATCATGCAGGAAAAATTGATCTGGAATTAGTACCACAAGGTAATTTGGCTTGCCGTATTCAAGCGGCAGGCATGGGGCTTGGAGCCGTATATACACCAACAGGGTTCGGCACTCTACTCGCAGAAGGCAAAGAAACTCGTCATATCGATGGCAAAGACTATGTCTTGGAATATCCAATTAAAGCTGATTTCGCCTTAATAAAAGCAAACAAGGGTGATCGTTGGGGTAACTTAGTTTACCGAAAATCTGCACGTAACTTTGGTCCAATTATGGCAATGGCAGCTGACGTGACTATCGCTCAAGTCTCTCAAACAGTTGATCTAGGTGAGCTTGATCCTGAGCACGTTATTACACCAGGCATTTTTGTGCAGCACGTGGTGCAAGTCCAACCTGCTAGCACTAGTACTGAACTTTCTGATACTGCAGCGTAGCCACCGCTAAATACTGCCAATTATAAGGAGCGTCATCATGAGCCATACCTCTTACAGCGTTTTGACCCGTGACCAAATAGCCGAACGAGCTGCACAAGACATTCCAGATGGAGCCTATGTCAATTTAGGCATCGGACTACCGACTAAAATCGCACAATATTTATCTAATGATAAAGACGTATTTTTGCATTCAGAAAACGGCTTATTAGCTTTTGGTCCATCACCTGCCAAAGGTGAAGAAGATCCCGAACTGATTAATGCTGGAAAGGAATACGTTACTATGCTCGATGGCGGTAGCTACTTTCATCATGGTGACTCTTTTGCCATGATGCGCGGTGGCCATATCGACATTTGCGTGTTGGGTGCGTTTCAAGTAGCTGCTAATGGTGATTTAGCCAATTGGAGTACTGGTGCAGAGGATGCGATACCCGCTGTTGGAGGTGCTATGGACTTAGCCGTCGGCGCCAAAAAAGTTTTTGTAATGACCAATCACATCACCAAAACTGGGGATCCTAAAATCGTCAGCGAACTTACCTACCCTGTGACTGGGAAAAATTGCGTAGATCGGATTTATACTGATTTATGCGTCATTGATGTCACTGATAAAGGACTGCTAGTCACTGAAATGGTCGATGGTATGAGCTTTTTGGACTTGCAAGAATTGACTGGTGCAATGTTAATTGACGCTACTCAATAAAAACAGGTCTTACTCAAAACTTCAAACAACCAAAAATTCAGGATAATCGCCATGACTGATTCAACTGTCTATTTAAACGATGCTTATATTATCGATGCCATTCGCACTCCTTTTGGTCGTTACGGCGGCGGTCTAGCACCTGTACGTGCAGACGATTTAGGCGCTATCCCTATCAAGGCGCTAATCGAACGTAATACTAATGTCGATTGGGTAAAAGTAGATGACGTCATCTACGGCTGTGCTAATCAAAGCGGTGAAGACAACCGTAACGTCGGACGTATGTCGTCATTGCTAGCCGGCCTACCTTATCAAGTGCCTGCAACTACTGTTAATCGCTTGTGCGGCTCGTCGATGGATGCGTTAGCGATAGCGGCGCGTGCGATTAAAGCCGGTGAAGCTCATCTAATTATCGCAGGTGGTGTTGAGAGCATGAGCCGTGCACCATTTGTAATGGGTAAATCAGACAAATCCTTTGGTCGTAGCCAAAATCTTGAAGATACCACCATGGGTTGGCGCTTTATCAATCCAAAACTTGATGAGCTATATGGAACAGAAACCATGCCTCAAACGGCTGAAAATGTTGCAGAGCAATTTAATGTCAATCGAGCTGACCAAGATGCATTTGCATTACGTAGCCAACAACGTACTAAAGCGGCGCAAGAGTCTGGATTCTTCAAAGATGAGATTACCCCTGTCGTCATCCCACAACGTAAAGGCGAGCCTGTCACCATCGATACTGATGAGCATCCTCGTGCTGATACTACACTTGAGAAGTTGACCAAATTACGCCCTATCGTCACCGCAGATGGCACAGTAACCGCTGGAAATGCTTCTGGAATCAATGATGGCGCAGCAGCCTTCCTAGTAGCGTCAGAGCAAGCGATTAAAGAATTCAATCTAAAGCCGCGTGCACGTATTGTGGCCTCAACTACGGTAGGCGTTGAGCCACGTATTATGGGCTTTGCCCCAGCACCAGCGATGAAAAAGCTACTAGCGCAAACTGGCCTGTCACTTGATGATATGGATGTCGTTGAGTTAAACGAAGCCTTTGCATCGCAATCATTAGCCTGTACTCGTGATTTAGGTCTGCCTGACGGTAGCGCACGTGTCAATCCGAATGGCGGTGCGATTGCCCTTGGTCATCCACTCGGTGCATCAGGTGCACGTTTGATCTTAACCGCTCTCAATCAGCTTGAAAAAACAAGTAAGCGTTATGCCATCTGCTCAATGTGTATCGGTGTTGGACAAGGCATCGCAATGATTATTGAGCGTGTTGAGAGCTGATTAATCGTTCAAAATAAGATAGACACCCAGCTCAATAAGTCAAAAAGAAGACCTTAATCACCCGACAGTTAAAACAAGGACGTTCATCATGCCTGTATTTGAAAATAAAGGTGTCACGCTAAACTATACCACCTTTGGAGATAGCAGCAACCCTACCCTAATATTCTCCAACTCTTTAGGTACTAGCTATCATATGTGGCAACCACAAATCGATACCTTACAAGCCGATTACTTTATCATCTGCTATGACACTCGTGGCCATGGTAAATCATCAGCACCCAGAGGTCCTTATAATTTAAACCAGCTTGGGCAAGATGTGATTGATTTGTTAGATCACCTGCATCTTGATAAGGTGTTTTTTTGTGGCATTTCTATGGGCGGCATGACAGGTCAATGGTTAGCTATCAATCACCCTGACCGCTTCCACCACTTGATGTTATGTAATACTGCAGCGAAAATTGGTAACGAAATAGCATGGACGGAGCGTTCAAAATTGGTACGTGAGCAAGGTCTAGCTCCTATCGCGGCTACAGCTGCTCCACGTTGGTTCACAGCAGATTTTATCGATCATTACCCAGATGTAGTCGCGGCATTTTCTAGCGCTCTTGCGGCTGGCAGTGCAGAGGGCTACGCAAGCTGCTGCGAGGCGTTATCTATCGCTGATACTCGCAAGCAGTTAAAAGATATTCGTGTACCAATTACAGTGTTGGCAGGCATTGAAGACCCGGTGACGACCGTTGCCGATGGTCAATACATGGTTGATCATATACCTAACGCTACGCTTGCGACTATCGAAGCCTCTCATATCTCAAATATTGAACAACCTGAAGTATTTAATGAGTATGTTAGATATTACCTACAATAACGCCAGTAAATGCTTTTAAAAAACACATTTATTAGCCTTGATTAATTAGGCTAATTTAATCTATTTATCTTACATTTTTAATCATCTATATATTTTTTTAGTATATGGATGATTTTCTGCGCATCCAGTATTTTTATATTAGAAATCAATGAAAATTTTTGGTGTTAGTTGTCTTACATACACTCACTGCAAGCATCATTCTTCGTATCTAATACTTTATAAGAGTACTCACTCCTCTAATTAAGATGAAGGCCAACATTATTTCAATAAAGTGTTATATGGAAAGATATACCTTTTAGGTATCGATTAATACCTAGATAGTTTTTGACTTAGCACCTGTAAAACCCTAACTTGTAAAGCACGTATAAGGATATCATCAACGGAGAATATGAATGGAATCTCAAACCTTAAACATCAATAAAGTTATTGATGAAGCCAAATTTTCACCTTTTCATTGGAAAGTCCTGTTTTGGTGCTTATTGATTATTATCTTTGACGGCTACGACCTCATTATTTACGGCGTGGCTCTCCCACTACTTATGGAAGAGTGGTCGTTAACTTCGGTACAAGCAGGTTTTCTTGCTAGCGCAGCACTATTCGGCATGATGTTTGGCGCCATGATTTTTGGCACTTTATCTGACAAGATCGGTCGTAAAAAAACAATTATGATCTGTGTCGCTCTATTCAGTAGCTTTACTTTCTTTGGTGCTTTCGCTAGTGGGCCTATGCAGTTTGCGGCTTTACGCTTCATTGCAGGTCTAGGTATTGGCGGCGTGATGCCAATCTGCGTGGCACTAACATCTGAATACGCACCGAAACGTATGCGTAGTACTTTAGTCGCTATTATGTTCAGTGGTTATGCAATTGGTGGTATGACGTCAGCATTATTAGGATCTTTTTTGGTTCTAGATTTTGGCTGGGAAATTATGTTTTATATTGCGGGCATTCCTACTTTACTATTGCCAATTATATGGAAGATGCTACCTGAATCCTTGATGTATTTGGTCAAAGAAAATCGAGAAGACGAAGCTAAAAATATCGTTCAAAAATTGGCTCCTCAAGAAAAAGTTACACCCTCTACCACTTTAGTACTGGACGAACCCACCAAAGGTGATGATGCCCCAATTAAAGCGTTATTTCTGAATAGACGTGGATTCACTACTATTATGTTTTGGATCGCATTTTTTATGTGTTTGCTGATGGTTTACGCTTTAGCAAGCTGGTTACCAAAGCTAATGATTCAAGCCGGTTACTCGCTAGGTGCTAGTATGCTATTTCTATTTGCACTTAATATTGGTGGGATGATTGGGGCTATTGGCGGTGGCGTACTGGCCGATAAGTTTCATTTAAAACCTGTATTGACTATTATGTTTGTCGCTGGTGCCGTGGCACTAATACTACTTGGCTACAATAGTCCTCAAGTTGTACTGTATACCCTTATTGCGATTGCTGGCGCTACCACTATCGGCTCACAAATTCTGCTCTATACTTTTGTGGCTCAATATTATCCTACCGCTGTACGTACGACGGCTATGGGTTGGGCATCAGGTATTGGGCGTATTGGTGCTATCGTAGGTCCAATCCTAACTGGTGCGCTACTCACCTTAGAGCTGACCCATCAGATGAACTTCTTATTTATTGCTATACCAGGTATTATCGCAGCCATCGCTATCTTCTTAGTGAATCTTACTGCAGCAGTGGACAGTAAACATGGTAGCGTGACACCAGCTACTTTAGATAGACCTATAGCAACCTAGGTCTGAGTCAGACTTTACTTTCGTTCAGATATTCTTTTCTTATAATTATCAGTGTTGAGCGTACTCACAATGTGGGTACGCTTTTTTGATACTTTGAATGAAAGATTAGTCCTCTGCTGTTCATCACTTAAAAGTTTCATTTGTAGATCCTTACTTTTCAAAGAACTGCTAATACTATTGATTTTGATACTCTGAATTTATTGATATAGTCTAATCCAAATAAAACTGGAACAACCCATATCATGAAAGAGTTTAGGTGATACTGTTAGTATTAGGATTTGTGAAAAACCTGTATTTAAGCTACCTCATTAAGAACTTCCAATAAATTGAAGGTACTTTTTTATTGCTCATTATGTTTTACCAATATATAAAAAATAATGAAAATTTTATGATTACATTATTATGCACTGGTATGTAAACAACCCCTTAGAATTAAAGATATTAAAAAAGACGCTAGCCTTTCGGGTTAGCGTCTTTTTATTTGGGTTAAGCGTTTAGCATGCTTCTCACATATCAAAAATCTTACCACGGTTCATGATATTTTTTGGATCGAAGACTTTTTTGACTTCCTTTAGGTACTCAATCTCAGTCTCGCTACGGCTATAGTGCAAGTACGGCTTCTTAGTCATACCAACCCCATGCTCAGCAGACACTGAACCACCATATTTCTGTACTGTCTCAAACACATATTTATTGACGACCTGACACTCAGCAAAGAAATCATCTTTGCTCATATTCTCAGGTTTCAAGATGTTCAGATGCAAATTACCATCGCCGATATGACCGAACCAGCAAACTTCAAAGTCAGGATAGTTGCTGCTGACAATGTGATCAATCTCTTCGATAAAGGTCGGTACATGGCTTATCAGCACCGATACATCATTTTTATAAGGGGTAAATCCTGAGATGGTCTCTGAGATATACTCTCGTAGCTTCCACAGCTCTTCAGCCTGTGTGAGGTTTTGGCTCATAACCCCATCGACGACCCAGCCTTGCTCCATACAATGCTCAAATATGGCCATGGCTTTATCCATGATTGGCTCATAGGGTGCTTCAAATTCTAATAGCGTATAGAACTTGGTACGGGATTCAAACGGCTCTTGTACTTGACCATGTGCCATTAGCTTATCAATCGCTACATCGTCAAAGAACTCAAATGCCGTCAAATCAATTTGTGTTTGAAAAGCAGAGAGTACGTTCATAACGTCATTAAAGCTGTCCATACCAAGCACCATAACGTTTAAATCTTGGGGCTGACGCTCAAGTTTGATTTGTGCATGAGTGACGAGTCCAAGTGTACCTTCACTACCGATAAATAACTGGCGCAGGTCATAACCCGTGGCATTCTTTACCATACCGCGGTTGAGATGCAAGATATCACCTTTACCCGTAACAACAGTCAAGCCCATAATCCATTGACGGGTCATGCCATAACGAATGACTTTGATACCGCCAGCATTGGTACCGATATTGCCACCGATTTGACTAGAACCTGCTGAGGCAAAGTCGACAGGGTAGTATAGGTCTTTAGATTCAGCAAACTGTTGCAGCTGCTCGGTGACCACACCTGCTTCAATCTCGACCATGCGATCTGCAGGGTAAAATTGTCCGATACGGTTCATTTTATCCATGCTCACGACTATCTCGCCATTAGCCGCCACGGCACCAGCAGACAGACCAGTACGGCCGCCACTAGGTGTCAGGACGACGTTGTGCTCATTGGCAAGTAATACGATAAATTGCACTTGCTCTGTGGTCTTTGGAAAGACGATAGCAGATGCAGCTGGAGCAAAGTGCTTGGTCCAGTCTTTGCCCCAATGCTCTAAGCTTTCAGCATCAGTTTTGATTTGGCTGGCGTCGAAATCATGATCTTGTTGCAACTTTTGTATGATAATATCAACCACCCCTTGTGAGAGGTCTGAAAAATTATTCACCGGATATATTCCCTAAGATAGTAAATAAAAACGCATTAATAGCTGCCACTATTTTTATCAATAGTGAGACAGAGGTTTTGCTATTTTGAACCGACTATACGTGTTTAACACTTATGCCATCTTTTGCAAAGCAACAAAACAATCTTGCAGACTCTGAGCTTGGGTCGTCTCATACAAAGCCAATTCATCTTGAACGTGAGTACCCAGTGCTTTTTCAAACTCCTGTTGATTCGAATTTCCCTCATAACTACTTTGTTCAGTGTCACGTAGATTCGACTGAAAAATTCCTGCCGCACTCACAGGTAAAAAATCTTCGTAAACAATAGGCTCAATACGTATCACGTTTTTTTCGATCAGCTCGATAATCGCGGATTTGGACTCAGCCGTCTCCAAGCTCGTGAGTTGCAAGTCAGTATTGCTGTTATCCACTGGTTGATAATAAAAATACGCTAAACCTTCTCTATGTAGCGTTTGATAATCATCAGGGAATTCAGCAAATGTCGCCTCTAAAATCTGATAATACTGTGAGGCATTGGCTTCATTTGGGGTCACACCTAGCTTTTCACGAGCGTCACTCAGCAGTTTGTCATATAGTGCTCGACCCTTTGGCGTCAATGCCACACCGCGCTGCTCAATCTCACCAAAGCGTGCCGTATGTTGGCCTTGCTCATAGCTACTTTGTCCTGCATCGGCCAACGTATTCTTAAAGCGAACCGCTTCTTCTAGTGCCTTAAAGCTCGTTTGTCTTAATAAAATAGGGCAATTTCGTTTTGGTGGCCCTTCGATGATCGCTTTTGGCGGTATCCCTCTTGCTTGCATGCTGTGCTGTACAGTATCAATATCCAACGTTCGAGGTGTTAGGTGGTTGATATGTGGGCCTTTAAACCCGACCACATCAGCGATGAGACCATGTTGCTGCAACAGCTTTTCATACAGCGCTTTTGACACAGGGGTTTTGTCATGCCAGCGAAACGTTTCTAATGCCTCAACAACGAACTGCTGGCCTGCTTGCTTGCTCAAACCACCTTGCACTTCAAAAGACTCAATGAGCTCGATGACAGTATCAGTAAAGATATTGCGGCGGGCCAATGCTGCTACAGCCTCTTCTTTGAGCGCTTCGTTACCAATAAGATCTAAACGTAATAATGACGTAAACACTCGAAAGGGGCTTTTACTCAATGACGTTGCATCAGTCGCTCGAAATGCGGTGGAGTGTACAGGCACACCAGCTGGGGCCAAATCATAGTAGCCCACAGGATACATACCCATCACTGCAAACAATCGACGCATCATACTAAGCTCAGCAGCAGTACCCACTCTAATGGCACCGTGGCGCTCCATACTGAGCCTATTCATTTCGCCAGTATGCTCAAGCTGCGCTTTGATATCAGGTTGAGCAGCTAAAACCTCTGTGTTCACGTCAGTGACCAAATCAACAAGATCGCCATATAACGGTACTTCTGCTTGATACATCGCTGACATGGCCATAGAAAACTCATGGCGAATGTCATCACTGCTCATAAAATTGTGATTACTCATAGATATTTATCCTTTTTTACATCTACGGCGGGCTTGAATCCCATTAATAATTAATCTGTATATTTAAGACCACTCGACTGGATTTTGATTAGGAATCGTACGTAATACGTCTCTTAAAATATCAAGGCCAGCTTTTAGCGTTTCAGGCTCAATGGTCAGAGGTGGTAACAATCGAATGATATGACGGTATTTACCACTTGGCATGAGCAGTAGGCCTCGCTTTCGCGCTTGGGTTAGTACGTGAGCCATCACACTAGGATGAGATCCATACTCCGCATGACGCAGCTCAATACCGCGCATCGCCCCAATACCCGTGAGACCATACAGCCAAGGGGAAACGCCTTCCGCCTGCCATTGCGCGATACTTGTTTCAATTGCTTGCGCATAGTGCTTAGCCGATGCCCATATCTCATCCTCTTGCATGATATCTATCGTGGCATTTGCCGCTGCACACGCCACTGGATTACCAGAGTACGTGCCGCCCAAACTGCCTTTAGGCAAGCCATTTATCACACTGGCCTTGCCTACGACTGCACCTAAGGGCAAGCCGCCTGCGATACTTTTGCCCAGTAGTATCATATCTGGCTCAATGCCCAAATGTGAAAAGGCAAAAGGTGAACCAGTACGCCCATAGCCTGATTGAATCTCATCCATAATCAACAAGATACCGTGCTCATCACAAAAGGCGCGCAGGTACTGAGCAAAAGAGGGTGACATTAATTGAAACCCACCCTCCCCTTGTATGGGCTCTGCGATAATCGCACCAATATTACTGATGTCAGTTTCTACTTCAAACAAACGATTTAGCGCATCGATTGCCTGTTGGTCACTCACCTCATTGTCTGGACTTGGGAAAGGAATATGGTAGACACTACACCCTAAAGGCCCCAGTCCTCGCTTGTACGGAGCAACTTTACCATTCAAGTTGACAGCGGCGAGCGTCCGTCCATGGAACCCACCATCAAACGCAATGACACCGACGCGTTGGGTTTTGAGACGGGCAATCTTTATAGCGTTTTCTGTGGCTTCCGCACCAGAATTGGTGAGCATGCCCGATAGCTCACCACTGATAGGGATGAGCTCGCACAATCGTGGCATGAAGGTTTGATAGGGAGTGTGAGCAGCTGCATTGTAGGCATAATGAATGAGCGATTGGGTTTGATTGATAATGGCCGTCACGATGTGAGGGTGGCAATGTCCAAAATTCAAGACCCCTATGCCACCCACAAAATCAATATAGCATTGGTCGTTATTGTCCCAAATTTTTGCATTTTTACCTTTGGTTAAGGTGATGGGATGCACCATCGTAAAAGCATCAGTGACGTTGTATAGCTTATCCATTAAGAGTCTCTTATCTTCCTTAAATGTGACCCTCATTTCAGCAAAACCTGATGCACTCAGCAAACGAATAATAGTTGTGCTTTCATTCCTTTTTGTCATTGTGGTAAAAAATCAAAGCTAAAACAGAAAAGATCTAAGCATAAATATATATTTAATCAATGGCTTATAAATATCCTCAACAGCTTTTATTACGGTGGATGCTTGCACTGATTACTATCGATTAGCGGTAAATATTTATCTGACCAACAAGCACGACTCGTTTTTTAACGGTTCAACCTGCCCTAGGTTTCAAGATAAGCAGATATCCAGTTTATAATGACTTTTATTCTGTGTGACTCACCAAGTGATAATGGATAAGTCATATAGTAAGCTCCTCTTCCTTTTGCAGCATAATCCCATGCGGTGACTAGCGCACCTGACTGCAACTCACGTTCTACCAAGCGTAGCGGTACCAACGCGAGACCATACCCCAATAATGCCGCTGATATACATGCCTGAAACGTATCAAAACGCGGGCCAATAAATGTATTATCAACACTGACCTCTTGTTGTTCAAAGTATTCGTACCATGCATTCAAGCGCGAACTGAGATGTAATAAGGTGTAATTTGCAATACCGCTAATGAAGATCTTTTTATCTTTTAAATAGTCAGGATGACAAACAGCCACACTATATTCATCAAACAGTTTAATCGTCTCCATCCCACCCCAGATACCCGTACCATATAAAAAAGCAATATCGACATTTTGGTCTTCAGAAAAAAACGGCCCAACCTGTTCTTTGACTTCTAAATTAATTAAAGGATACGCTTTATCAAATCCGCTCAAAGCAGGAATTAGCCAGCGTGAACAAAACGTTGGGTGCGAGACAATCCTCAGTACCTCGGTATTGTCATTATGAGACACTAAATTAGTAGTCGCTATTTCAATATGCTTCAATATATCGAGTACGTCCAAATAATAAGTCTTACCAGCAGGCGTCAATGAGATTTTTTGCGGTGTTCGATAAAACAGAGCAATATTTAGCACTTCCTCTAGCTGCGCGACTTGCTTACTAATGGCGCTTTGAGTCATATGCATCTCTTGCGCTGCATTGGTAAAACTTAAGTGTCTAGCCGCTGTCTCAAAACATTGTAAAGCTTTGGTTGAAGGATATTTTCTAAAATCTAGCGAACTGTTGGTATCCGTTTTCATAACTTTTTTTCAAATCCAAAATAGTAATTGTGGTTAGGGCCTGCTGGTATAATCCTGCTTCGCTTGCTGTGTACAAAATACTTCAAAGGCTGCAAAACCTATCCCAACCATCCTGTATCCGCTTTAAATTAATCAACTATATATTAAGTAAAGCGCCTAAGCATTCACTAAAAATAGGCGTGCATTCCTCCCTGAGTAAGAAAAAAAGGAATGCTCGCCATAATTTAATTCGCTTGTCTCAGTGATTGTTGGTGTTTAGTATCCTTACCTTAAGGAAAAATTCTAATATCATATGTCTGAAAACTGACAGCATCCGTATCAATCGAAAAAGTTTGAATCATACAGGACTGGACAATGGAATGTCTAAAATCGAAATATTCTCTTGCCCATCTCGACATATCCTTTCAAAGGTCAGTGACAGATATTGTAAATAACAGGAGATAGTAATGGGAATAATTTGGCGTTGGTATACCAGCATGTCATTCATGGTAAAAATGACGGGCGGCTTTTTAATAGGTATCTTTTTGGCACTGGTCTTAGGCGAGCATAGTAGCTTTCTATCACCGCTTGGAACCCTGTTTTTGAACTTACTAAAAATGGTCGTGATACCTCTTGTCCTTTTCTCTTTGATAGTCGCAGTCAACCATTCCAACCCTAAAGAACTCGGTCGGATAGGACTAAAAATATTCCCCTTTTATATCGTCTCGACTGGTATTGCTGTGGTCGTTGGCATTGTTTTGGCAAAAATGACCAATCCTGGTGCAGGATTTTCGTTGCCGACCGCCGTAACTATGGATACCCCTGCCCGCCCATCTTTCATTGATACCATACTGAATATGGTACCCAGTAATATTTTCCATGCTTTTGCTCAAGGTGATATTCTCGCGGTCGTATTTGTCGCGGTTATCTCTGGATTGGCTATTTTGTTCATGCGCCATTCAGCAGATGAGAAGCAACAAGAGATGGGTGATTTCTTATTCAGAATGCTCGAAGCCTGTAACGAAGTCGTCTCTAAAATACTAAACGGTATTCTATTATACGCACCGATTGGTGTATTGGGCATCACTGCCAATACCTTTGGCACACAAGGATTGGATGTCGTTATTGCGCTAGGTAAATTCATTGGTACTTCATACCTTGGCGTCATCATACTGGTGGGTGTTGTGTTCCCAATCATGTTGAAACTCTTTGGCGTGAAAGTCATTCAATTCTATAAAAACATCAAAGAAGCAGCCTTTACCTCATTTGTGACCAGCAGTAGCCTGAGCACACTACCGATTACCATTAAATGTGCAGAAAAAGCAGGTATTGGTGAGCGTGTTGCCAAACTGACATTGCCTATTGGCGCAACTGTAAACATGAATGGGACGGCATTACGTTTTGGTGTCGCTGTCATCTTTGCAGCAGAAATCATGGGGATGTCACTGTCGGTACCTGAATTGGCCACCATTGTCATCATTGGTACTATGGCCGCGATTGGTACGGCTGGTGTCCCAGGTGCTGGGTTGATTGGTATGTCTATCGTCTTTACCCAAGCGGGATTGCCCATCGAAATCGTTGCGCTCACCGCAGGTATCAATATCCTGGTCGATATGATCTTCACTTTTGGCAACGTCGTTGGTGACTTAGTGGGTGCCAAAATAGTAGATCAGACTGAGAAAAGAAGTAACTTTGGAGACTTAACTGATGCTAATTTGGGACATCAAAATGAGATGCAAAAAGTGATCGCTATTGAATAAATTTTAACTAGAAAAATTAATAATATCTGAATATATTCTAGGATTACTCACATGAGTATTATGCACATCACATAACACTCATGTCGATATTGCCGTTTGCCTATAACGCCGCTTAGAGTGTCTCAAGTTTGCAACATATCAACGCACCTTAAATAAACGGAGTAGTCGCAATAGGGCTGCAAACTCAAGGTTGTATGTATAAGGTGTTTGAAAGGCACTAACATTAATTAATGAAGATATTATAGGGTCTGTTGAACATTCAAACATTAGGGCTGATGATCGCTAAAATTACACCAAATTAGGCGCAAGCCGACTATGTCGAGACCTTAGCTAGGCTTACAACAACGTTTGAGGAGATTCTAGCACCAGCCTTTCATGGCAGTACTAATTATAACCATCCTCTTATACTTTTAGTACGAAAAGACCTTTTGATCTTTAGATTTCATAGCTTAGAGTATTTTATCGATTTCATGTTTTTATCTAGGTAAGCTTCTTAATATTGGAGTTTCCTCTATTAATGTTCCATGTCCTCGATCAACACCATAATCTTTAAGTAAATATCTAAAAACTGGTTTTTTCCGCTATCCAAAACTCACTACTAACCATCGTTCTAGCCGTTGTATTGGTTCACGTAACGCAGTTGAATACGTTGCCATACCACCACTTAATCCCATCAGGCAGCCTAATCCAGTATCAGTCAAACGCGCTTGGATAACCGCTTTATAGTTCTGAAGGAGACTGGCAAGTCGCTACCATATTCAGCAATAAATATTGTTAGCGGTGTAATAAACACTACTGCTATAGTCAGTCTACAATAAACTTAGCACAACCCATATCATAGAACAATTCGTCTAAATAACTCTCCATCTATCCTTGGTATAGAAACTCCTCTTGCACCCATTTTTTTCAATAGAGTTTAGATTAGGCTCACCTACGAAGCACTGCTGCTAAGACAGATATTCTTAAATAACAATGGCATAACCTTCATGATAGCTAATATAGCAATATTACATAATCTACTTAAGAGACTATAACCTTCAAAAAATTTTAAGCTAGGTTGTATATGATATATACCTGTCTCAGGCCTTTATTATTCTTAGGTAAAGTTTTCAATATCGGGGTTTACAGAGATGCAAGACAAGAGTTGTTCTCACAGTGGGACGAGCATTTAAAAGGGTTTAAGCTATAGATCGCCAAGACAAATGTAGTTTAACTTTTACCGTCAGGCTGCACAACTAAGATATCCCAAGCTAGTTTCTACTAGTTTTACAGCATAGATCAAGCCCGCCTCTAATATGCTCGGAGAGGGTCACTTAAACTAATTTTAGATAACGTGTGAAGTCCATAGTTTTTTATATGAAAAAATGGTGCAGACATTAATAAAACCTACAATAAGGTTGCGATTTTTAAGTTGCAACCTTAATTTGGTACGTATAAATATTACATAACAACGCCATTATTGACTAAGCTGCTGCTCAACCAAGGTTATCCAGTAATCAATGCCAATGGCTAAAATACCGTCGTTAAAATCATAAAGTGAGTTATGTAGAGCAGTACCGCCACACTCGCCTTCACCATTACCAATCAAAATATAACAACCATCAATCTCACGTAACATAAATGAGAAATCCTCACTGATTGTGTATCGTTCACAATTGCCATTTACGTTATCAGCGCCAACCACTTTTTTTGCCGCTGTGACAGCATGAGTCGTCTCAACTGGAGCATTGACCGTAGACAAACAAGTGCTGTTGAAGTGATATTCATAATCAACTCCTGCAGATATACACTGCCCTTCCACCACACGTTCAATGGCCTTTTCAATTTTACCCAATGCTGAATCGGTAAAACTGCGCGTGTCACCAGTGATCGTAACTTGTGAAGGAATAACATTAACCGTACCATTGGTCTCAAAGTTGGTCACTGAGATTATAGCGGTTTCATCTATGGCACTTAAATTACGCGAAACAATCGTTTGCAATGCAGTAACCACTTGCGCACCAACAACGATCGGATCTGTACCCATATGCGGTAATGCCGCATGCCCACCAGTGGCATTGATAACAATTTTAAAGCTGCTTTCACTTGCCATCAATGAGTTTGGTCTAGTTATAAACTGTCCTGCTGGAACACCAGGGATATTATGCATACCATATATGGCGTCCATCTTCCAGCGGGTGAATAAGCCGTCAGCAATCATTGCTTTTGCACCAGTAGCTCGCTCTTCATCTGGCTGAAAAATGAAATGCACTGTACCATCAAAGCGTTTATTATTTGCCAGTGCGTAAGCAGCCCCTAGCAACATAGCAGTATGCCCATCATGCCCGCAAGCATGCATCACGCCATCATTCTTTGAGGTATGGCTGAACGTGTTTTGTTCATGTATTTGTAGCGCATCTATATCAGCACGTAGACCAATTGAGCGCGCACTAGTACCATTTTTTAAAATGCCAACCACACCAGTGCCACCAATATTGCGATGAACTTCCAGTCCAAACTCTTCGAGTTTATTAGCGACAAATTCTGCAGTCTTAAACTCTTTGGTACTCAGCTCAGGGTGCTGATGTATATGATGACGCCATTCGACTACTTTTTGTTCTAAATTCATGAATATGTCCTTTTATTGCTATTAAAAAAGCTTCCTCATTACCGTTATTCCTCCACCAATATAAGCTTATCAATGGAAATTATTTCTCACCATTTAGCAATTTACCGTAGCCTGAACATTTAGCTGTTTTGCCACAAAGTTGCATAGAATGCCAAAATAGAGCTGAATTACTAGAAATGATAGGAATACCATATTTATCTTCAAGATACTGAATATGTTCTACTGCTCGAAGACTGGTACAAGACATAAATATTGCTTCTGCTCCAGTATCTTTTACAAGGATTTCAATACCCTCTTCAAAACTACTTAATGACGCTTTATGAATCATATTATCATCCATAATCCCTAACCCAGTTAATGCGACTAATTCAAAACCAGAATCTTCTAATCGCAGTTTAAGTTGGTAGTTAACATCGGTTGGATAGGGAGAAAATATAGCTATTTTCTTTGCGTTAAGATGTTTAAAGGCTGCTTTTGCAGCAGACCATGGGTTTGTAGTAGGTATATCACCACGCCCTTCTGTCAGCAGGTTGGAGACTTTTTCTTCACCAATCACAAAGGAGGCAGAGGTACATGCAAATGCCATAACATCCATTGGTAGTCCGTCCGCCACCAGTAACGCAGCTGCACCAATGCTTGCAGCAACTTCATCCAACGCTTCTGGTGTCATGCCGTTTTTTTTAAATACGCGATTGCTGAATAAGGACGCTTGTTCTGCCAGTAAATGTGACCAATCTGTTTCTAAAGTATGATCATTGGCTAATTGCACCAGACCAATATGTACTCTGTCTGGACGAGGTGCAGGCGTAAATGTCAACTTGATCTCAAAATCATTAAATTGCTCAAGATTCATATTCATATCCATTGTTATTTCCGTCATAGCAATACTGTATCCATCATATTGCTATATTTAGAATAGTGATAATTGAACGTTTTATCAGTGTTATATCTGAAGGATAATAAAAGAGTGATACTTGGTTAGATAGTCGTCGCAATTTTCGGGCTCTCAACATTAATTTCTTTATCTTTTCTAATGGCATAAATAATTCCTGCAACAAAAGCTAGTCCCGTTACCAGTACAATGTACAGTTTGATAGAAGTAATTGAATTGTATATAAGAATCCCTTGCACCACACCAGCAAGGCCTACTAGCGTATAAAATGCCCATAAAGGAACTTTTTTACCAAACTCTCGCGTTGCCCAAGCATGTGGAAATTTACTAGGCAACATTGCAATTGATACCATCATAAAAATACCAATACAGATATCAGTAAGAATGTAGGTATTTGCGATAGTACTGATATCCCAACCAAGAATGATTGGTAGCATAGAGGCCAGCCAACAAAGCGTTAAAATCTTCCAAGGAGTGCCTCTTCTATTGGTAACAGCGAAGCTTTTTGGGAACCATCCATCATGCGTAGCTGCTTGAATAGGTTGTACATAAGAGGCATAAACACTATTAATGGTTGTCGACAGAGCCATAAATGGTCCGCAGATCATAAAAAACACGAATAATGGTGTTGAGAGAACTTCTCGCGCAACAAGGGTCATAGGCTGGTTAGCAACTTCATCAATAGGAAGAACACCACTGGCTACGACCGAAACGCCAAGATAGATTATAAAAATTGTAGCGGTTGTACCTATCATCGCGAAAGGAATGTCTTTTTTAGGATTTTTGGCGTATTTACTAAAATACATTAGATAGTATTGGGCATATGTTGCAAAAGAAAGTAAGCAAGCTGCTTTAAAGATACCTAGATTACCTTGGGATGCAAAATCTGGATTTGCTTGTGGTGAAAGAAGGCTAAAGTCAACTTGCCCAAAGCCAATTAGAATAAATGTCGCAACACCAACCAACAGCAGAGTTGTCATTATGTTTTGGAATCTAGATAGAGTATCTAGACCAAATAAATTCACAATATAGAATACCGTTAAACCTGCAATGGCACCCGCTGAAGGAGTGACTGAGGGAAGTAAGGAGTTTATGTAAAACCCTAGCGCTAATGCATATATAGCGACCGTAGGAAAATATAGAAAGAAGCTTACAACGTACATGCCCGCATATTTTTTGCCAAGTATTCTACTAATAAGAGCGTAAGGGCCACCATCTAAAACCATCGCACCACTCGCAAATAACATAGGTATGTTATAGAGCAGTCCAAATATAAGTGCAATGCCAAAAGCCAACCACAAAGCATGTCCAGTGAGTCCAATACCTGCACCGACAAGCGAAAACAGCCCAGCACCGACACAAATGCCGATCCCCATGGCTAATAGCGTCCATTTGCCCAGAATATGATGATTTCTGTCTAAAGAATTTGACATCTTATTTTATTCCCTATTAATATTCAGTGGATATATCACTTCCGATGTGATTTTTTAGAGCGGTCAAAGTACCTATAGCTGTCCTTTTATATGGGATTCACCTATACGCCTCTTTCATCCGCTCTTGATGCTATTAGTCAATAATAATTAATTCAGGTTCAGCTCGTTTTGTTAACCACTCTGCACCATCTTCTGTAATGACAATGTTTTCTTCATGCAACATCATTTTGTCTAACGCATAGGTCATACCTGGCTCTAGAGTAAGCACCATACCTGGTAGAAGAACGGTATTATCCGTGGCGGTATGAGAAGGACGTTCGGTCAACTCCATACCCAAACCATGACCCAGACGACCAATGTCACTTCCTAACGCTCCATTGGCTTCTAATACATTCCACATTGCATTGTAGATATCTGTTGTAGTTGCGCCAGGACGCGCGGCTTCAAAGCCTTTAGTCGTAGCCTCATAAGTAGCGCGATAAGCCGCTTTCGTTTGTTCGCTAGCACGACCAAACGCCCAGTTACGATCAAAATCAGAAAAATAACCATCCCAGACGGCGCCAGTATCAATTAACAAGACGTCACCAGAATCGATGACTCGATCAGTGGGTCCCATCAAAATCTCGTAATAACCATCTGGCCCTGACCCTGCGATAACAAAAGGTGTCTCGTCAACGCCCTCTCTCATCATATCTATACTAAATTGTTTACAGATTTCACGTTCTGTCATGCCCACTTTTGCGTATGTCGGTATTTTGTCAAAACCTGCATTTGTGATACGACAAATTTCACGAGTCTTGGCAATCTCAGCTTCTGATTTGATTTGACGTAATGTATGTACATCAAGTGACACATCAACAAAATCACTGCTTACCATGCTAGTCAGCAATGCATAGTTGTTGATGGGCATTCGTAAATGAGACTCTATACCTAATGTAGCGCCGATTCGTCCATGCTTACGAGGCAGCGTATTAAGAGTATTGGCCAATAGACTAATGCCATCGTCTTCTGGCTGAGGTGAAGCCCAAGTGTATATATCTTCAATCCAAGTTTCTGCCATGCCGGTAGCTCCTATTTTAGGAATAACGGCAATGGGTTTCCCTGCTGCTGGCACAACGACAAACCAAGGACGAGTGGGACTACGCCAGAATTGAGATAAAAAACCAGTAAAGTATCGAACATTTGGTTCAGTAGTAAAAATCATTGCATCGAGTTTGCGCTTATACATCATTTTCTGAGCATTTTCTGTTCTGGTTTCAAACTCTTTTTGAGTAAACCCTCTTGTGAGTTCGTTCATATTTATAACATCCATGTATATTGAAATTTGTTTATATAATCAGATTTTATTTTAAGAAGTGACTAATTGCATGGCCTGCTGTAAATCAAGAATTAAGTCGTCAGTATTTTCCAGACCTATATTCAGTCTAACTAGACGGCCTTCATAATCTTTATTTGGGCGTTCGATAGAGGGGTAAACTAAGGCCAGACTGGTTACACCACCCCAGCTCATACCAATTTTGAATAGCGCTAAAGAATTAATAAAATTTTCAACTTCAAGCGCGCTGACATAGTCTTTGAAAATAAAAGAGAAAACACTGCTAGAGCCTGTGAAATCACGTTTCCAAAACTCATGACCAGGACAAGAAGGTAAGGCGGGATGTAACACTTGCTCAACGTTAGGATTTTCTGCTATCCAGTGGGCAACTGTGAGCGTTGATTTTTCAAGATGAGCAAGTCGAATGGCTAGTGTTTGCAAACCTCTAAGCGCTAAACTACAATCATCTGGAGACACGGCGAGCCCTAACTGCTTAAAAGTGGCACCTACTTTTGCTTTTAACTTTTCAGAATTTACGGAAACAGTACCTAAAAGCAAATCACTATGCCCGCCGACATACTTAGTCAGTGCTTGAATACTAATATCAACATCATGACCAAATGCATCAAAGTGTACTCCTGCTGCATAAGTATTATCTAATGCAACGATGACGTCACTCTTGTGAGCTTCGACACAAATGGCTGGAATATCTTGTACTTCCATAGTGACGGAACCAGGGCTTTCAACCCATATCAAAGTAGTATTTTCTCTAATAAGATGAGAAATATCAGCGCCTAGCATTGGATCATATGCCTCAACTTCGATACCTAAGTTTTTAAGCATACCTTGCGCCATCTCTTTACTTGGGCCATAGGCAGAATAAGGTACTAAAGCATGACTTCCACTCTGGCAAGTGGCCAAATAAACCAACGCAATTGCAGCTTGTCCTCCTGGAACGGTAAAAGTATGATGTGCATTCTCTAGCTCGGCTATACGTTCCGCTAATTCAATGGTCGTCGGCGTTCCGTATAAACCGTAACTATAACCATTTTGTTTTTGATCCCAGCCATCAACTACGTCCGATTGTTTTTCAAACAAAACAGTAGAGCCTCTATAGGTGGGAGTAACTAGAGACTTAAAACCTGGATTGGATAAAACTTGAGGTTGAGTTAATTTAGTTTGCCAATGCATACTTATTTCCTTTAAGTATTGTTAATTTGTACTTGTAAGTTTAGCTTTTTTGCTATAAGAATAACGGTCTGAATATAGCCATTAAATGGGAAAAATTACCAATGAAGACAGCTGATTTGCTAGATAATTTCGATAAGGAGATATTGCGCGTTTTGCAAGAGGATAATAAAACCTCCTTAAAATTTCTTTCTGAAAAAGTTTGTCTATCTATAGCATCCGTTCAACGCAGAATAAAAAAGATGGAGGACAATGGTGTTATTGCTACTAATACAGCAATCGTTGATCCTATAAAAATCGGGAAACTCATTACTATTGTTGTTGAAATACATATAGAAAAATCTCATTCATCAGATTTAGAAACGCTAAAAAAGTCCTTTTCATCACCGTCGATACAGCAGTGTTACTACGTAACAGGGGATGCGGATTTTATTTTGATTTTGGTGGTATCAAGCATGGAAGAGTATAGTGTTATTAGGAAAGAATTGTTCTATGACAATCCTAATATTAAGTGGTTTAGAACGATGATAGTGATGGATCGCGTGAAATCGACATTGCATCAATTGATATAGCTTCATAAAACTTAGTTAGGGTCTAAACAGGCTGAGATAATATAAAAAAGATTAAAGTACACGCTATTTTCATAACTACTGAAGTGTTGACCTATGCTGTTCATATTTTAATCATTAAATTTATATGTAACGGCTTTATTACCGTATAGCACTCTTATCAGACCTTACAAGAAGAAATTTTGAAATATCGTTGAGTCTAGTAGGATATTTTTGAATAGCTATTAAATTTAAGAGAATACTATGAAAGTTTTACAATTTAGCTCAATTATCGCGTTAGTGACATTAACCACGCTGGCCGGTTGCCAGCATACGGATAAAACGTTAGAGGGTTCACTAGAAATAAAGCCATCCAACGTCATGCAGAAATTGTTTAGTATCAATACGGATGAAGTATTTTATATCACTTTCCCTGACCATAAGAATCAAGTGGAATTGACAAATTTTATCAGCGCCAATGACAGCCAAGGTAGCAAACCATATGTGAGAGGTGTATTAGCAAATAATAAAAATTATTCAGCGTCGCTGGACTATACCAATATCACCGCGTTAAACAGCTCAGAAGATAAAAATGTTTTTAAATTTATCGCTCCTTATACACTAACCAATACTACCCCTGTATCAGATGAAGCGCTGTCTAATTTAGATAATCCAAACCTTCCTAGCAGCTCACTTTATTTAGGATTTTTTGAGCTAGATTACAACACCAATAATATCACTCAACATAATCAACAGCTCTTAGGGAAGTACAGTACGCTGACTGACATAAACTATGATGGACAAGAGACTGTCAATGTCAGCATACGTCAGTACCCAACAGAAACCGACCAAAATAAAAACGTCAGGTCTAGTATTCATGCTCTGACGTTTAAAGCGGGCGAAAAGATGACACTGATTGATAATGTGGTTGTGGAATAAGTGTTTAGTTCATTTGAGTCCCTGTCACGCTTGTTTTTACCTGCATGATTAGTGATAAGCAATAAAGGATTACTGCTAAGGCTAAAAAAATAAAAGTCAGAGGTAAAAACAAGCTGTCTTGAAGCACGCCATCAGAAGCAATGCCACCATAAAACAAGCTTTCCATCAGCCCAGACATTCCAGCGAGGGCCAGCATAATTGAGCCACTGATAAATAATTTAGATGTCATGAAAGCTCCATAGGCTGATATTTAAGAATAATAAGTCATTTTAAATTTAGAAGTATTCATCAAGTCATGAGTGCCTAGGCATGTATCCTACATGAAATAATACGCATATTGGGCGCTCTCCTATTTTTTCATAAACTATTCATACTCGGTCTTTAAAAATATCAATATTCGTTAAAATGCATTTAGCAGTCGTTGACTATAAAAATTTGTGCGATCAAGCTGTAGACCCAAACTCAAATCGCTATCATGTGCTCTACCAAAAAATCTAAAAAAACGCGTGTTTTTGGTGAGACCATATCTCGCTTTAAATAAATAGCGTAAGTAGCACTAAGTTCTTCATAGGGACTAAAAATATGATCTGGCATGACTTGAACCAATGACCCGTTCGCCAATTCACTTTTAACAGCCCACAGTGGTATTAGCGTCAGACCTGTATGATTTAATACCAGCTGCTTCTGACCATTCACTGAGTTCACTGAAACCTGACTATTAATCATCAACTTTTTACTATCTTCTGCTATCAAAAACCACTCTTTCCAACCGTTATAACCATATCGGATACATTGGTGATCAGCTAGTTCGTCAATGCTACAAGGCGTGCCATTATTTTTTAAATATTTGGGGCTTGCACACAGTAGAAAATCATTAAATACCAAGCGTCTTGCAATCATGGTCGAATCAGATAAGCGTCCACTTCGGATAGCGACGTCAATATTTTCTTCTATAAGATCTACAACCCGTTCTGTTAACTCAATTTTTATATCAATATCTGGATATAACGACATAAATTTCGGTATCAATGGTAATACCATACTTTCACCAAAACCGACTGTCATGCTTATTTTAAGCTTACCCTGTGGCGTTATTTGTAAGTCATTAACAGCTCTTTTGGCATTATCAAACTCTGACACAATTCGCTGAGAGTATTCGTAATATTTGTGCCCCGCTTCAGTCAAACTGGTGTTTCTGGTCGTTTTATTGAGCAGACGTACCCCCAACTCCTTTTCGAGCACCGCTAACTGCCGTGAAATAGAAGACGGCTGTACATCAAAGATGCGGCTGGCCTCTGAAATGCTACCGGTTTCGACAACACTATTGAAATATGCCAATCGATTTATTGAGCTCATTGCCACTCCTCTATTAAGTTGATAGGTATTCCATTTAACTGTAACCATGGCTTGCTCAAAAAGCAAAAGTAATTTGTTTACTGGGTAATGGCTTGCTGGATTAGCAACGTCTAAACTGATTGTCCTGAAACAAACAATAAGACATTCACACCAGTAAAGGGTAATAACATGAAAGCGATGATCATTAAAGAAATCGGTACAACTGCAGTTTTTCAATTGGCAGAAAAACCAAAACCAACGGCAACACTAGGTCACATGGTTGTGGAAGTGAAAGCCACTAGTGTGAATCCTATTGATACCATGCTGCGCTCAGTCGAGCTGCCTTGGTCGGAGAATTTGCCAGAGATACTACACGGTGATGTAGCTGGCATTGTGAGCGAGATAGGTGCCGACGTCACTGAATTTAGTGTTGGTGACGAAGTTTATGGTATGGCTGGTGGCCTTAACGGTATTGATGGTGCACTTGCTGAATTCATGTTGGTTGATGTGCGTTTGATGGCTAAAAAGCCTAAAACACTCAGTATGAAGCAAGCCGCAGCCCTGCCGTTAGTCGCACTCACTTCTTATGAGGCACTCGTACAAAAAATGAATGTCAAAGAAGGCGATAATGTCTTAATTCATGGTGCAACAGGAGGCGTTGGTCATATTGCCGTTCAGCTAGCAAAAGTACTTGGCGCGACAGTCACCGCTACCTACTCTCCTGCTAATAGTGCACTACCACAAACACTAGGCGCGGATCATCTAGTGGATTATACAACAGCGGAAGTTGATGACTATGTGGCGACGTATACTGACGGTGTGGGTTTTGACAAAGTTTTCGATACGGTGGCTGGTGATAATATTCAAAAATCTTTTCAAGCTGTTAGATTCAATGGCCATGTCGCCACTATTTTACCCATTGCAGATCCATTGCAAGTTGCTCTCAAAGCCTTATCCTTTCATGGTGTTTTGGTGCTCATTCCATTATTTCATGGCATCAACCATGAATCGCACGGTCGTATCCTGACAATGATTGCAGAGCTGGTTGATAGTGGCAAAATCACGCCTATCATAGATGATAGTAACTACTCTATTTGGGAAGTAGCACGCGCGCATGACCATCTTGAATCAGGTAAAGCAGTGGGTAAGATCACGCTTACTGTATAGTGGTAGTGGTAGTGGTAAGGTTACTGAATACACACGGTCACAGGCTTTGAACTCCACTATCCTAGTGCCCTGACTTAGACCCCATTGAGAAAAATGAGTAAAAACCAATATTCCACGCCAAGAATGGATAATGGTTTTTTAAATTGCTAAATGATGTGGGCTGTAATGAATTTATTATGAATGGCCCATATAACGATCTTCTGAAAGAATAAAAATTATGATGAGAAAAACGTTACTGCCCAGCATGCTGTTATTAAGTCTGACTGCGTGCCAGAACACTAATACACAGGGCCTTGAGACAACAACGGTTTTACATAACGACCTACCGACGACAACCTCAACCGATAAGTATACTAACAATATAACGGGCGATTACGTCACAGATGGCTATACAAAGCGTAACGAGGGTTATGACTGGTTTGCGATCAGCGTACGTGATGCTGGTCAAGATGCTATTAGTGTGTCTATTCGTTCTCGCATAGACAAAAAGAAACCTACTTGTACATTAGACACCGTACTTCATAAAGCTCATGATGGACGATATCAGTTTTGGGTAGATAATAACCCCGTCTATTTGCGCTTTGATGACAATAGCTTATCCATTGAAGGTGAAACATCCCATCTACAAAAAACAGCTTTTTATTGTAGCGGCGGTGCAACACTTGGTGGCGTATATCAAAAATTAAGCGATACGCTGGATACCCGACAATTGGATAACTCGCAATACGCTACATCACTCAACTATGGTGATTTTTCTACTCAAGTGACCAGTACCTCTGACGGCAATGGTGATTATATCTTGCAGATTCAGCCCATGGGTGAAGACATTATCGAGCGACCAATTAGCGATCCTGTTGTTAGTGCTGATGTGGGCGATATGAATGGCGATGGATATCATGAAATTCTGGTGTTCACTCAAAGTGTGGGTAGCGGTTCATATGGTGACGTGATTGCTTATTCGAGCAATAAAGGGCTGTCATGGAGTGAAATCTCTTATCCAGAGCTGACTGATAAACTCAAACAAGGTTATATGGGTCATGATGCGTTTGCATTGGTTGAGAATGTATTGGTTAGACGTTTCCCACTCTATTTAGAAAACGATAGCAATGCCAATCCACAAGGTAAAACACGCCAAATTCAGTATCATATGATAGATGGTGAGGCTTCTCGTCAGTTTGTGGTTGACACGGTTAATGAGTTTTAAACACCTCTTAAAGGTTTACTGGGTCATAGAATGGAACAAGTGCTATATAAAAACTTTGAAATACAGTTAATTTTAGCATTAACTGTATTCACGACTGCCTGTACAAATATGAACTTTATTCAAACTACCGCTATTGATACTGTACTTGAAGAGACGGATCTGGTAAAAGCTAAACCAATAGCTATCGAAAAATCGAATATAAATTTCGACAGTCATCCAATTGCAAAACGTTATAGAACTGTGATTAGTGGGGAATATGCGAAACAGGACGTGAATTTTGCAAACCATTACGTAGTAATAACATGGGGCTGTGGTTCAGTCTGTGTCAGTGGTGCAATGGTCGATAGCCGAAATGGTATGGTCTATCCTTTACCAGAAGATAAAGAATGGAGTGGTAATGGCACATATGTTACATTTGAACAGGAAAGCAATATTCTAACGTCAGGATGGGTAATTCCGACCCCAACAGGCGATACTGAAGAAACGCAAAAATACTGGAGATGGGAAGAGCAATCTAAAATATTTGCACATATTTCTGCATTTCCAACCTATCTTGAAAGTAAATAAGAGAGAAGAGCTGTGAAAAAAATTACCAAAGTACAAATGGCAACGATAATCGCCATAGTCTTTTGTATTATATGGGAAATTTATATCGGTATATGGTCTAAAACACAAGTTGGAGCAATAATAAGAGTCGATGTGTTCATTATTTATCCAGTTTTAATAGCTTTAATTATTATTTCAATCAAACAATATATAAAAAATAAGCGAAGCAATCATAGATAAAGAAGCTTAAGAACAGTGCTCGATGACATATTAATCTTTTCTTTTTGATGCCTATTGTTTCAAATAAGATATGTCGCATGCTTACCCTTCATATTGCTAACTGTGTTTCTTCTTCCGGCGCTTTAAAACATTACTTCAAACAAAATCAGTTTGATAGGACAAACGAAGTGTTAGTGGTGTTTTGATGACTATCTCAATAGCTTAATCAGACCACCCTAAACCGACTTTTTCCGCTAAAAAAATTTATCATAACGTGTATTTATGGGAATACGTTCTGTGCGTTATACAGGCATCGAACTCTAAGCTGTATACTCAACATTTAGAGTGCTTTTAATAACTGTCTATTAACTCGTAGCGCAACTTACTATTTTTGAGAGCTCAGCAACTGATTTGAGAGAGTTACATTATAAATAATAATGTTTATAAAACTAAATTACGATAATTTTTGTCTTCTAAACCATCTTGGCAGATGTACATTGGTCGAATTTGTTAGCCCATTTAATAAAGCAACGAGTAAAATCAAAACAATACCCATATATTGAATACCTGCTAACACTTGATGCAGGAGCAACACTGCCAAAAATATTGCGGTCAAAGGTTCAAAGATAGTAAATACTGACGCGCGTGTGGCCGGTAATTTTTCTAATGCTTTCATATATAATGCAAAAGGTGCAATCGTACCCACCAAAGATAAGCCCAGTACATATATCCAGCTAACAACGGGAAGCTGTATCAGCTTATAATAAGTTGTATACGTGGTAGGAATGAACAATAATACAATGCCACTGAACAAAATTGACGTAAAAAAGACAAGCGGTGCAGAGTGTTTATGATGCATGGCGCGTTTACCAAGCACACCATATAACGAGTAACAAACGCCAGAGATCAGCCCAACGGCAATACCCAATTTCCCTTCAGTACTACCACCCATCGTAGTCATACCAACGCCAATCACTGCTACAACTGCCAGCAATGCAGCTTTATAAGTAATTCGCTCATCTAACAATAGGTGCGAAAATATCAAGCTAAAGACTGGCGCCGTATAGAGCAACGCAACGGCCGTACCTGCACCCACATGAAGCACTGCAAATAAGTAGCAAACCGTCATACCTAGTACGCCAATTAGGGATTGTAGACCAAGCCCAAACCATTGACCGAGTGTTAGCCTGTTTAGTGGTTTCCAGATCTTAGGCAACATCGCTATAGCAATAATAGCTGCCGTTACGATACGCAATATCGTAATCTGCCAACTACTAAAACCTAATTGACTAAGATAAGTCGAAAATATACCAAGTGTACCCCAACATATGGCCGCCATGACAATTTGTATGGTGCCAATCCATGGCTTGACGTCAACCGCTATAGGTCTGGTGCTCAATGCTTCCACGACTAATCACCTCTATTATTGAACATAAAATGTTCGTAATATAATTAAGTAAATATAAAACTGGTACAAAATAACTGAGTGTGAATCAGCATTAGCTTATCTATACAACTCGTACTTGCCAGCCTTACTGAATACGTTAACCGCCGAATTTATGACTATCAGTCAGTAAACTCAGCGGTTAACTTAGGCTCTGTTAAGTATTTATAAATATAAGTATCTATATCTAAGCGCTGACAGCTTCTTCTGATATGGCTTTGACTCTATTAGGAACCAATACACTAACGACCACGTAAGTGATGGCTGATGCAGCTGATCCGATAAGAGGTCCCTCTACCCAGCCGACAATACCTGATGTTAAGAGATAGCTACTACAAACAGCACCGACGATAATAGAGGCAATAGCAGCCATCGTTGAGCCTTTATAAAAGATAGTCACTAAAAGCACGCCAGATAAAGCTGCCATTAAAGTACCGCTAGAGAATATTCCTAGATAGCTAAGCATCGCTTCAGGTAGGAAGAAAGTAGAAATGAAGGCGATAGCAGCCACAATAGCGACCCACAATCTATTCAGTTTCAATAGCTCAGCCTCAGTGCGAGGTTTATTGTCAAATATAGCCAAACGCAAATCATGTGAGGCAGCAGTTGATAAGGTATGCAAGATAGAGTTTGCCGTAGACTTCATAGCGAAGAGAATAAACAAAGTGATCACACTACCCACCACACTTGGAATAGCATTGGCTAAATACCAAGGCATTGCTTCATCGGGATTGATCAGGCCTGGGTTTTTGATACGAACATATAAGCCAACGATAGGCACCAAACTCAAAATACACCCTAGAATGGCCGTATAAAAGCCTGTTTTGGCAATGCTAATATTAGATTTCATCGCCAAAAAACGTACTGACATATAGGGCAATGCAGTACTAAAGATAAGCGCATAGACAAATACTAGAAAAACAGAAGCTTTGGCATTACCATATGGGTTAGAATTCTCTGGATTGACAAGGTTTGGATCTATCGCATTCAGCTGCGTCATCATATCTGCTAACGGAATGTCAGTGAACACCTGAACCACTATATAAATGGCAGCAGTGGCCATCCCAATTACCATAAAAGTATCAGTCCAAGCAACGGCGAGCAATCCGCCTGCCATGGTATAAATAGTAATAATCACCAATAAAAGCGCAGAAGCCAGAAGAGGTGAAATACCGAGCCAGCTACTACCCAACATACCAAGCGCTCTAATCTGAGCCGTTAAAAATACGGTTAAAAATATAATCATGCCCAAAGACGTGACAATACGCAAAGTGCGAGCAGATATTGAATTTCGATCATTACAGTGCAAATTGACGATAAATTCAGGAATGGTACTACTACCCATCTTCATGGCTCTATTACGCAAATAGACCGCAAAAAATAATACGGCGACGACCATGGCTGGTGCAAAAAAGAAATTACCTAAAAGCTCAATCGTCCCATATTGGTATGCGGCACCAGGTGAACCCATAAAGCCCCAACCACTAAACCCAGTCGCCACGACAGTACCTGCCATAACAAAAGGCCCTAATGAGCGACCGGCTACTAAAAAACCACTTTCCTCATCTGCTGACATGACTTTTGACGCTTTACTAGCCAATACAATGAGAAGTGCAATTGCTGCTAACAATATCATCCAATTAATAAACATGTCGATTCCTCGTATCGTTTACTACATTACTTGTTATGACGCTCTACGAAGAAATAACTCACTGCCAGTAATAGCGTCAGTACATTAATGGTCAAAAACCAAAATAACGTCCAGCTGTTAAGAAACAGGTCCATAATGTTATTTCCTTAATAAGTAAAATGTGAAAATAATTGCATCGTGTGAGGCGCATCATCATCTATATTGGCGGGCTGAAAATAAGAAATTTATTCATGGTAGGCCCACTCAATATAGATAGTATTTATTGATGCCCCCTCCATTAACGACCGATAATATTATGCTCAGGGCCATACTTAAAGCCTGTGATATTATCAGCGCCCGTCTCATTGATGACTAAGATGTCATGCTCTCGATAACCGCCAGCACCTGGCATGCCCTCTGGAATCATAATCATCGGCTCCATAGAGATGACCATACCTGGCTCAAGCACTGTTTCAATATCTTCACGTAGCTCCAGTCCTGCCTCGCGTCCATAATAGTGGCTGAGCACACCAAAAGAATGGCCATAACCAAAGCTGCGTTTTTCTAATAAGTCGTATTTTGCATAAATTTTATTCAGCTCATGTGCGATATCGCAGCAACGCACGCCAGGTTTGATAAGCTCAAGACCTGCTTCATGTACTTCACAATTTATCTGCCAGTATCGTAGTGAATCTGCATCACATTTATCCAAGAACAATGTTCGTTCAAGCGCGGTATAGTAGCCTGCTATCATAGAAAAACAGTTAAGACTCAATATATCACCCGATTGGACACGACGATTGGTCACTGGATTGTGGGCACCATCCGTATTAATACCTGACTGAAACCATGTCCATGTATCCATGAGTTCCACTTGACCAAACTGCTCACCAATAGCCTTCACCATCGCTTGTGTAGATGCCAAGGCAACTTCGTATTCGGGCACGCCATCATAAACAGCCTGTACCAATGCAGCTCCACCAATATCACAGACCTGAGCACCCTTTGTTATTAGCGCTATCTCTTCAGAGGACTTAACCATTCTCATGGTCATACATGCTAGGCTAATATCAATAAACTCTACATTGGGTAAGGTAGCTTTGAGCTTAGCAAAACGATCCATTGGTAAATGATCAAACTCAATACCTACACGTCCGTGATGAGGAATTTGTTGAGCAATGGCTTTGAAATAGTTATCACGCTGCCAATCAGTGTAAACAATATTATTGTCACCCACAGTACGACGCCAAGGCTGTCCACCATCGATATTGGCGGATATTGACACGACTTCTTTTGAAGTAACGACTAGTCCATAAGGTCGCCCAAAAGAGCAATATATGAAGTCAGAGTAGTAATTGATGTTATGTATCGAGGTGAAAAATACCGCTGCAATATTATGGTTGTCTAAATACTCACGAAGTTTCTCATGACGATTTGCATATTCTTGATGACTAAAAGTCGGTTGCACTTTCTGGCCGTTTTTAATTTCGATTAGACTTGGGAGATGCAGATTATCTAATGAGCCATCTAAAGAGGCTAGGTTTAATGAGTTCATCGATTTTCGAGAAAAATCTGTAGAAGATAACGTGCTAGTGAGGTCTTTTAGTGCTGACATGGAATGTCTCCAAAGTAGGTAATAATTAACTGAGAACACGTTCGATAATAGAGGTAAAATTAATAAGGTATTTTTTCATAAGCGACATTTTATGTTTATAATCGGACATATGGACAAACAACTTAACATTAACCAGAATTTGAGGTGTGTTCTGAAGGCGACAAAAGATGACTCAGATAACAAAAAAGATGACAGACAAGCCTAGGCGTATTGGGTTTCTACTAATCAATGGCTTTACCATGCTCGCGTTCAGCAATATCATTGAGCCACTTCGAATGGCAAATTATGTGAGCGAGCAACTCTTATACTCGTGGGTGGTGGCAGGGTTCGATGACAATAAAACCAGTAGTAGTAACGGTATTAAGTTAAGTCATACTGCACCACTCGACTACTTATTAACCTGCGACTTGGTATTTGTATGCGGAGGACACCAAACAGATTACTTGGAGTCTAGTAAGCTCATTACCTTAATTCAGCGATTGGCAGTACGGGATATTGCACTTGGCGGTTTGTGTACAGGGGCGCTAGCATTGGCGGCTGCCGGCTTACTTGAACAGCAAGCAGCCTCACTGCATTGGGAAAACATCAGCGTAGCCCAAGAAAGCTATCCAGGTGTTATTTTTAATGACCAAATATTTACAATAGCACCGCAGCTATACTCTTGTTCAGGTGGAGCTTGCGCATTGGATATGACTTTACATATCATCAATAAGCATCATGGTCATCACATCGTTTCCAAGATACAAGATATGTTTATTATCACCTCTATACGTGAGCCTACTTACGTACAGCATATGCCCAAGCCAAAAATACTGAGCAGTAGCTATACCAATGTGATAGATGCTATTGCATTGATGAAAACCAATCTTGAAGAGCCTTTAAGCGTTAAGGATATTGCCCGTCATCTTGGATTATCAAGTAGACAATTACAGCGCATATTTAACAAAAATTTTAGTTGTTCACCGCAACAGTATTACGTGCGATTGCGCCTTGAACACGCCAAATATATTCTTAAACATACTACGCTACCTATTAGCCAAATCGTACTAGCAAGCGGCTTTATCGATAACAGTGCATTCTCTAGCACCTTCAAAAAAAACTATGGCATGACACCAAGCCATTACAGGCAAGAGAATCAGCTGATATAGCTTATTTTGTCTTGACGCAGTAACTAGGATGGCTTAACGGTATTCTTTGACTACCCTAAAAATATCAGAAAATTACTTTATGATTATGCTTGATGACCGTATTAGTAAGCCTTTAATCTAAACGGCAATTACACAGAAACTGCGATGTTTTCTCTAAATTAAAAAAGCCATAAAAGTCATTACTTTTATGGCTCTACTATTCTGTTGTATATTTTGAAGCTTAGACCTAGCTTTAAGCTAAATGAACTCCTTTAATTCAGTCAGCTTGTCTAAAACTGCATCGGGTGAATATTTCGCTAGCTGCTGCTCATTTTGTGCGCCAGATAACACACCTAAAACCAGCCCGCATCCTGCATTATTACCTTCCTCAATATCGATACCACTATCCCCTGCTTTTAACACCTGCTGTGAGTTATCAATATTAAACTGCTTCATCGCAAGAGTAATCATATCAGGGCCTGGACGACCATTGTCTACATCATCGGCTGTTACTAGTGCATCTACTTGATCTCCCACAGACCACCCTAAGACAGTCAAAATTTTATTAGCAGTCTTAGCATCATATCCTGTATTTAATACCACTTTACGACCGCTCGCCTTTAACTGCTTGAACAACTCTGACATGCCTTCAAACTCAGATAAGGTGTCCTTGCTATAAGCAGTTGCAAGACTGTCTCTAAAGGCTGCAAATGCCGTATCCGTTAACGATTCAATACAAGCATCAGATAAATCTAACCTGTTTAAAATATCGCGGATGGCGTTGCGTTTTTCTTTCCCTGCACCATATTCTAAACATAACTCAAGACTCACTTGCTTATCTGATTTGCCAGCGCTATTCAGTGCTTCATTGATGGCATTACGTACGGTTTTATAGACTAGGTTACCTTCATCTACTGTTGTGCCAGCCATATCAAATACACAGAGCTTAATATCAAAAAATTTATTTTTAATATTATTTATACTATCGCTATGTGAGCTGCTGCTTGTTACATTATTCTTTACTGTATTCATTACTTTGATTCCAATACCAATTCAATTAATTCTTCGCCAAATGCGAAACCTGTTGATGCCCCTGTACCACTGGTGACTGCACCGACCACCACGCCTTTTTCAGGTGATGTCTTAAATACCACGTCATCTGCACTTGGATATACACCCAACCAGTGCTGAGTAATATCTATCTCACCAATATCCATCACCTGCTTAAATTCATTAATGATTAGATCATCAATTCGAGTGTCTCTAAACGGTAGTTCTCTATCACTATAGTCATGACTATCGCCAATGATTAGTGAGCCATCTTCAGACTGAACCACAATTAGGTGGACACCTGCTTGACGCTCTACACTTTGAATATCATCAAGTAAGGTTTTTAGTACCGTAGCTTCAGGTAACTGAGCAAATCCATCATAACGGGCAAAGCTTAAATCTGACATGACAGCGGCATTTAATCTAAATGCTTTTTTGGGCATGACTCGCATCATATTTAGTGTGCACATCTTAGCTTTGGTCTTAGCGAACACGTCTGGATATAAGCCAGTAAAGTCCGCTCCGGGGCAGACCACACAGTGCTCAGCGTTAAGGACACCACGACTGGTATGCACTTTTGGTAATTCCACTGAAGTCACCGTGGTATGATTATAAAAGTCCACACTCTGGGTCTCTTGTAACCAATGGGCCAGCTTAGCGACTGCAGTATTGGACTCTACTCTAAGCTCATGCGGACTATATAACACCCCTTCTCCTTTGTTCAGATAAGGCACGGCTTCATTAATTTCAGACTGTGTCAGTAGTCGGCACCCCTCACCCATTTCCGTATCTAAAAAAGCGTGTGCAACATCTACCGCTTCAGGTCGCTGCATTAACATATGCAGACCGTTATGCTCTACCTGAATACCTGCTTTTGGCGCAATCTCGGTCCAAACATTACGCGAGTGCATGGCACGTTGCCAATGCTCACCTTGACGCTGACCACTAACGGTCACAAATCCAAAATTACGAACAGAAGCATCTTTGTTCTGAGATTGGCGTTCTACAACTGCAACACTTAGCCCCTTTTTAACGGCAGCGTAGGCGCTTGCCAGCCCAACGATGCCGCCACCTACGACAACGACATCGTATGTTTTATCAGAAAGTATTTTGCTCATTGTCATATCTGCTCTTCCCATACATCTTTATTAATTAGCCCTCTACTTGCTTAACCTATGAACTAATATAGCTAAGCATGAATGGGCATTATTTTGATTGAACTAAAATTACTCACCATGGAAAAAAGCACGGTGCTTATCTAACAGCTCGGCAGTTAATAGCTCTGGATAGGTCTTAGAATTATCAATCTGATTCTCAGCAGCTACTGTCTCACCGTCATACACAGTATTTGGATAAATCTCTAATAAACCTGGGCGAGCTTTAGTGACAATTAATTCAGCCATTTTCATTGCTTTAGGATTGGTTTTCTCTCCTTTATCAATAACAGCAACCGATTCAGTCAATGTGTAATTACCTTCACTGGGATCCACAAAATCAATTGGTAAACCTTTTGCTTTATTAGCGACTGCCTGATGACGTAGTCCGAAACCGATAGGCACCTCACCTGCCATTACCTTTTTAAGAGGACCAGAGCCAGATAGCTCTAAATTAGGTCCTGCATTTTCACGAATAGCATTCATGATTTGTTGACCTTCAGCATCGGTTCCATATTCAGCAGCAATATCCTGTACAAACAACCAACCGGTTGATGAACCATTTGGATCAACCATAGAAATTTGGTTTTTATAAATAGGATTTGCTAAGTCTTTGGCACTGGTAGGTATGGGGAGATTATTGGCTTCCATCTCTTTGGTATTGAGTAAGATGGCACCCGTAAAGCTGAGTATCGGTGCATAGTAATTAGGCGTCGCAATCTGTGGGTTTGCCGTAAATGCTAACGCTTTAAACATTGGGTTCTTTGCTTGAGCACTTTCGATATAAAACGAGCTCATTGTCACCATATCAGCTTCAATATTTTTTCCTTCTGCTAATAGTCGTCCACCAAGTTCACCTGTTCCGAATGATTGAAATATGTATTGACCTTCAAAGCCTGCCTCATCAAGCACCTCTTGAATAACCTCGACTGCCTCTTCATCAGCATTACTATAAATAATCACCTCCTCGCCAGCCGTATCTCCCGAGCTTTGCGACCCACAACCTGCTACTAAAACTCCGCAAGTCAATCCCGTTATTATCGTTTTAAATAAATTCATTGTTTTCCCTGATTATTTGAGTGATTAAAGGTTAAATTAGTTTTCGTAACATCAACGCCTAGACTGTGTTGAAATATCTAAGCGACCGTCGTTACTGTGGGTTTTTTCACTTTTATTTTTGTTGTGCCATTGATGCTTCTGGTATAAAGGTATCGAACTACTGCGAAGAATATTAATGCCGTGATATTTGTGAGTAGCACCATCAGCGACAAGATAAAAATCTCATCAAAGCGGGCGAAGTGCTGTAATTCAACAATTTTTGTAGTAAGCACCATCGTCTTCGCACCTGAAATGAATATCACTGCACTGATGCTGACCATCGCACTGATAAAGAAGTACGAGGCCACTTCGATAAGTGTAAATATTGAGTTGGGTACAACAATTCGGCGTAAAGACTGTAGCCATGAGTCTCCAAGTAAAGAAGCTGTGGTCTCCCAGCCTAAATTCATTTTTGATAGTGCGTTTTTACTCATGAGATAAGGTGTCGAGAAGTAATGAATGATATTACTAATCACAATAATGAAGATGGTGTTCGATATCGATGAGCCTGAAAAAACCATCAGGTAAGCAATACCAATAACCATACCCGGCACTGTATTGGTTACTAAGGCTGAGCTTTCTATCGTCAGCTTTCCTATCTTGAATAATCCTGAGCGCTCGTATATCAACGCGGCAACATAGGTAATAATAGTTCCAAAAATAGCTGTTAGTGTGGCGACCATAAGTGAGTTCTTATACACTCGCATTAGGTTCGAGGACTCAATCACCTTAGTAAATGTGTCTGTACTAAACGCCATCTCGTAAGGCCATGTCTTAATCCATGGAATGATGAAGATCACAGCAAATACGAATAACAGTGAAATCAAAATGCCACTGGACAACACACCCAGAATCCTGTCTTTGACTTTAGAGGTGGGCAAGTCAAAATGCTCTACTGAGTCATACCTGACATTAAATCGAGCCACATACCAAAGCAGTAGAATGCTCAAGACAGAGGGGATTAGCATAAACAGGGCAACCACAGATCCCTTTTCAAACGAGGGAGATGCACCCAGTATTTGGGTATAAAGCTCAGTGGCTATAACCTTATACTGACCACCAATAGAGGCTGGAATACCAAAGTCAGTAAAGGCTAAAAAGAAGCATTGAATGATAGCGGCTGCAAACGTACCAATTAAAGGACGAATGACCGTCATATCTATCTGGCGTAAGCGTGAATCGCCCATCAGTTCTGATACGATTACGAACTTCTTATCCAAATATTGAAAAGTATTGTTAAGTAGTAAAAAGGCTATTGGCAAGGTATAGATGGTGTAGCCAAGCCACATACCATAGAAACCATATATGTCTTCAAACAACTGAAAGCCAATCATCTTAGTGAGTAGACCTTGCTTACCAAAGGTGTAAATAATGGCAAATCCATAAGTTACTGTTGGCAATAGCATAGGGAACAGTGATGCAAGCTTAATGGTTTGTTTAAAACCCTTTGGCAAGTTAGTCCAGTGCACCGTATAAGCAAGGATAAATGCCAAAAAGGTGGCACTCATCGCACTAACAATGACGACAAAAAAACTATTTAACATCACTTGTCTGAAGTCATTACTGCTGATGATATCGATGTAATGGTTTAGACCTAATCCATCAGCCACATTAAATGACAGCATCAACATTTTGCCTAAAGGCACAAACATAAAGACGATGAATAGCGCACCAATGAAAAGCCATGAAGCTTTCATTAGCAGTGAGTTATTAAGTTTCATAATGACCTACGCGCAAAATAAGTAAGTTTTGAGAGACCAGCGTTGGCCTAGTGCGATTAACTTGTGGAAGTGTCTTTAATGGATTTAGCAGCTGTGCGCTGGATTATGGCGTTGATATCTTCAGTAACTGAGCTACCAGTTGGTGTAGGTCTCATTTGAGTGTATTTTTCTAAAGGGTCAGCTGGCGCATCGTCCGCTTCAAATAGGCTCAAGATATTACGACGTTTGATATTTAGCTGATTTAAGATAAAGCTCTTAACAAAATCATTGGCAGGGTTTTTAATGATTTCTGATGGTTTAGCATATTGAGCTACTTTGCCGTCTGATAACAACAAAATGCGATCAGAGAGTGTCATCGCTTCTTCAGGATCATGTGTCACAATCAAAGTGGTTAGCTTATAACGCTCTGCAATCTCGCGAATACGTGCCTTAATCGTCTCTTTAATAACTCCATCTAAAGCAGATAAAGGCTCATCTAACAATAAAATTTTCGGCTTCATCACTAGAGTACGCGCTAATGCAACACGCTGCTTTTGTCCCCCAGAGAGCTGGCTGATTCGCTTGTTCAAATGAGCCTTAATCTCCAAAAGGTCAACCAGCTCATCAACCTCCGCTTGTGTGCTGACGTTAGGCCTATTGCGCAGCCCATATTCAATATTCTGCTTTACATTCAAGTTAGGAAACAAAGCATAGTCTTGGAATACAATATTGAAACCTCTGTGCTTCATAGGCACACGTGTGATGTCTTCATTATCATAAGCAAGCCGACCAGAACTAATATCGGTTAGACCTAAAATGATATGCAGCAACGTAGTTTTCCCACAGCCAGATGGGCCTAATATTGAAACAATCTCACCCTTATTTACCTTTAGGGAGATATCCTCAAAAATAACTTTGCCATCATACTTCTTAGTCACATTTCTTAGTTCTAACATAATTTTAAGCCCAAACTTATATTCTGGTATTGGCAGTGAGTGATAGCTCAAGCAAATATACTTAGGTAAATTGCTCAACGCTTTAATCGTTTACATGTGACTAATATAAGAGATGAGTATGACAATTTGGTGTCATATATAAGGTTAGCTTATATATTTAATCATTCAGTCTTATTCATCGTGTATAACTTCTCGTACTTCCCAGAGATATGCCTGACAATCTCTGAAACCGATACGAAAAACGGCGGTCATATGACGAAAAAGCCATATACTTATAATCAGCTAAACATCTTAAACTCTGTGCTTGAGGAAGGTAATTACACGCAGGCAGCTAAACGTTTAGGCGTGTCTCAATCGGCCATTAGCCAAGCACTATCTACGCTTGAAAACAATCTTGGGTTTAAGCTATTTATGCAACGTGGCAGGCACCTTGTGCCAACAGATTACTGCTTAGAGCTTGGGTCGTTGACGAGTAAAATACGAGCAGTTGAAGATGATCTAGAGCAGCTGATTCAAAGAAGTAAAATCTTTGAATCGGCTATATTAAAGGTAGCTCTATGCAGCCCATTGCCGGGAACTGAAATTATCAGGCAGTTTAGTAAGCGCTATCCCAAGCTACAAACTGAGATCTATTTTGGTAATTTTTATGAAACGTTCAGTAGAGTAGTTAACGGTCAAGTAGATGTTGGCATTCTTGCAAATGTGCCAAAGGATGACAGGTTGCAGTTTAAGAAATGTGCTACCCAGCGACTCGTTGCCTTATGCTCACCGAACCATCCTTTTGCATCAAGAGAGTCTATAAGCTTAACTGAGCTGGTGTCGGAAACCGTCATATTCCGCACGCACGGCTCTACCACTCAAAAACTTATAAATGAGGCACTGGTAAAAATTAATTTAGAGATAACCCCTACCTATATCGTTAACACTCAAGAAAGTGTTTACGATGCGGTACAGCAAAACTTAGGTGTCGGATTTGCATGGAGCGAAAGCGCAATAAGAAAAGGTGGTTTTGTGAAGGTGCCTATTGCGGAGTTGCCTTCAGACTATGATGAGGTGGTTTTTTCACTCAAAAATGTAAACAACTTAGTAGTGACTGCTTTGATGAACTCTTTAGATGCTTCTGGTTAGACCGTGTCAAAAGAGTATCCTAATGCTTTCGTTGTATACGCATTATATGTTATTGATAACTCTAATTATCAGTTAGTGACCCTTGCTGTCAAATCCGTAGACATTAAATTGAGAGATTCTAATCAATAAATGGTCTGGTCAGATCGATGGGACTGTCTGTGGCTGGCAAGTACAAAAGATGAAAACTAAATGGGGTATCTGCGATATCGAGGAATAGCGAATATTACTTAATCTTGAATTGGCTAAAAATCCCTTCTTTGTTTAGAGTATATTATCGTGCATGAGTTATTACACTTTAAAGAACGATAGCACAACGATAGGTTTAAAGCTTTATTAGATACACATATCTGACTGGAGATCAAGATGTGACTTACTTGATCGGTTGCCTGTAGGTCAAAATGGCTGGCAACAGCGAGTGTAGTATCTTATTGTCTGATCAGATATATAGATTCGCTACTTTTAAGCTAGATAAGTGATGTCCGTATATGAATGAAAATGTTTATGGCTCTTTAGTAATATTCAAAATTCGTACTTTCTTTCACTAAGTTTAACGCTATAGAAAAATCACTTCATAGGCTGGCTTGAGATTTGTCAGATGCCAACCACCTCATTAGTGCGGTTATAAGAATATCAATATCATAAATTCATATACGATATGACTGATTTTTATAGAAGTAAAAAAGGTTGCCAAAACTATATTGTGCATAGTGTTAGCAACTTTTCTTTAATTGGTATTTTGCTTAGATGATGTGCTTAATATTGGGGTTTGAAAATAGAGCTACTGCTATTCGTGAATTGAATATTCAAACCTTTCCTGCGGAAGTTGATAAGTCGATCTGACCCCTGCCAAAATCCGTAAAAATACTTGAGGGACTTTAATTCGCAAGTCCAACTACATGTGGACTTTTTTCATACATTGAACGGAAGATATATCCTTTATTGCTAATCACTTAAAAGTTTTATTTGTAGACCCTTACTTTTCAAAAACTTCTGACACTATTCATTTTGATACTATTTTGATACTCTGAATTTATTGATAGATATATCTACTTGTTGACAGATATGTTTATATTACAACCTAAACCCTTATATCAACTGACTTACAACCGGAAATTACAACTATTTATCGCTATATATTGTGTATTGTTGTTGTAAAAACAAGGACTCATAATCCTTTGGTCGTAGGTTCAAGTCCTACTGGGCCCACCAAATTCAAACCCTTACAGTCATTGACTTGTAAGGGTTTTTTATTGTCTGCAATTTAGTGAAATACAATATATAATCAGTTCAATATAAAATTGATATAACTTATGTCAGAAAAATTTTTATCTTAGCGCTGTCCTAAATAACTAATTCAGTTCCCTTTGAACTCACTGTTTTAACTGATGTAATTGACGTTTTTGCATGCCATTATGTTTACACATATGTCGCTTGGCTTGGCTTCTTCGACTGTGCTGAACATATTTATCTGGATACGGTTACCTTACAAACTCGAAAGCAGAACACTTGTTTCACTATTTAGAATGCCGTCAATCTCTCTGACTTGACGTAGTACTTCATCAAATTCTCTCAAGCTTGTAGTGTGTATCTCTGCAACCAAATCCCATGCCCCATTGGTCGTATGTAACTTAATCAGCTGCGGGATACCTCGTAATTTCCTAATCACTTGTGACGTAGATTTTCCTGTCACTTCAATCATCATCATCGCTTTAACCGTTTCTTTATCTAATGCTTCATGCACTCGAATGGTAAATCCTAAAATAGCGCCGTTATGAATCAGTCTGTCTAACCTATTTTGGACAGTGGCACGAGAAACTTTGAGTTTTTTAGCAAGGTTTGAGATGGTTGCTCGACCATCTTGTCGAAGTTCAGATATCAGTTCGCTATCTAAAGAGTCATAAGTGTAATACGCCATAAAAATGCTTCCTTCGTTGAATTTTGACATTATGCCAAGTAGCACTTAACAATATGTCAAAAATACGTCCATATTTAATAACTTATTGACATTTTAACTGACAATTATAATTGGTAGCATATTAATTGTCGGTTCAACAAACAATATTCATGAAAAGGAACAGCATTAATGTCTAAATTTATCGTATCACCCAAGGAAGGCGTGCCATTCGTTAGTGTACAAGCGATGGCTAAAATGATTCATGATTATGGCGTTGAGCAATGCATTACAGATCTAGTAGATGCTTTAGAAAAAGATTATCTTCGTTGGGATCAATTTGAAAAATCTTCTCGCTTTGCTTCGCATTCAAAAGATGGTGTCATCGAGTTGATGCCAGTCAGCGATGGAGAGATGTTTGCTTGTAAATATGTCAATGGTCACCCAATCAATACCACACGAAACTTGCAGACCGTAGCGGCGATGGGTATCTTGTCTGACGTCGAGACTGGGTATCCTATTTTGCTAACAGAGATGTGTATTCTGACGGCATTACGTACGGCTGCCACATCAGCTATGTTGGCTAAACATTGTGCGCCAAAAGGCGTTAAAAAATTGGCGCTAATAGGAAACGGCGCTCAGTCTGAATTTCAAGCATTAGGCATGAAAGCCATCATGGGTATCTCAGAAGTTCGTTTGTATGATGTTGATCCAGCGGCCTCGCAGAAAACGGCTGACAATCTTGTAGACTCAGGTTTAGAAGTTATTGTTTGTAGCACGTTAGAGGAAGCTGTTTTAGGTGCAGAGATCATTACTACCTGTACGGCTGACAAAACCAATGCCACTATTTTACGCGACGATATAATCACAAAAGGTGTTTATATCAATGCGATAGGCGGTGATTGTCCTGGTAAAACAGAGCTGGATAGCAATATATTGATGCGAGCAGATCATGTGATTGTGGAGTTTGAGCCTCAGACACGCGTTGAGGGTGAGATTCAAAATCTATCAAGCGACTTCCCTGTTACTGAATTTCATCGCATCCTCAAAGGTGAAGTGCAAGCTCGAACGTCAGCAGATGATTTAATCGTGTTTGATGGTGTTGGTTTTGCCTCAGAAGACTTTACGGCGTTGGTCTTTTTACGCGACTTGATCAGAGAGCAGGGCGGGTATGAGGTTTTAGATCTGATACCTCAGCAAGCTGACCCTAAAAACTTATATTCGGTAGTGAAAGGCCATAGCAAAAATCATAGCCTAGTGACGAATGAAGCTGAATCTGTGGCTATGTCGTAAGTGATTAATGCAACAGTAATTAATACTGCAAAACGATAAGTGCTTCTAAAAGTACTTATCGTTTTGTATAAAGTTTAAAACAAAAATTAATTTTTAAACTTTTTCTATATTTAGTATGGCTCTTGAACACTTGTGGATATGTTTATTTTTTAAATCTATCTGCTAATTTTCAAGAACTTTAATATATAAAAATGAATTTAATTTAAATGATGTAAAAATTATTTTATTTAATAGAGACAAAATCATGACTGATATGATGAAAAATATAAGAATAGTAGAAGTTTATTCAGATATTGCAGGATATAAAAAAGGCGCCTCTCTAGGCATTGATGCATTAAAAGCATCATCGAAAGAGCTCAATGCAGATTATTTTGAAAAATTGCAATTCGACAGTATTGAAGATGATAGCAACAGTGAGGGGGAGTCACAGTTTGCGCATGCAAAGTATGCTGATGTGATTGAACCGATTATCTCTAAGTTAGCACACAAAATAAAAGATATAAGAAATGAGAATAAATTTCCTATTGTTTTAGCTGGAGATCATTCTAGTTGTGCAGGAACGATGCATGGCCTAAAAATGGCGCATCCTGATGCTGAAATTGGTGTGGTCTATATAGACGCACACGCTGATTTTCATTCACCATATACCAGTGGATCAGGAAACATGCATGGCATGCCTTTGGCGATGGCTTGTGCGATCGACAATCTAGAATGCCAGCGCAATGAGCTTTCTGAAAAAGAAAAAGAGTATTGGGAAAAATTGAAATTTATGGCATCAAGCGAACCATCTATCAAGCCAGAAAATGTGGTCTTTTGTGCCGTTAGAGACTATCAAGAAGAAGAGATGGATTTAATTAGAAGACATAAAATCCCTTTATATAGCGTTGCTGAGATAACTCAAAAAGGCATCAGTTCCACAGTAGAGGAAATCTTCAAAAAATTAGAATATTGTGATCATATTTATGTCTCGTTTGATGTTGATAGCGTTGACCCTTTGTATGTACCAGGAACCGGTACGCCTGCAATGAATGGCCTATCATACGAACAAGCCATGCAACTTAACATAGAGCTAATCAAAAATAAGAAAGTATGCTGTTGGGAAATGGCAGAAATCAATCCTTTGTATAACAATTCAAAAGATGACTCTACCAGAATATTTAAAATTTTAGAAAAAGTTACGCAGTCTCTTTTAAAGAATTACTAATATTAAATATTTAAAATAATTTAAAGCATCTAGCCTAAATATATTTATTGCAAATATTTATTTAGGCTAGTTAAAAAATGGACTGCGAGTAACAATAATATGGACATTATTAAATCTAGTTCTTCAAGTCAAGATGTTAGCAATATCAGTACCAGACAGTTCTTAAAATTCTTTATACCCTCTATAATAGGTCTGTTGCTCTTCGTATTTCCAATCCCCTATGTAGATGGTAAGTTTGTATCATATGCAGAAGGATTTACCATTCCTATCTCTGTGTTAAAGGATTATATACAGGGTTATATGGGTGATGTTTTACCACTGCTTGTTGTAATCTCCATTATGATTACACTGTGCTGTACGCTATATACTAAGGTCATGAAGCCTTCATTGATTCTAAACAATGCCTTTTTAAATAACTTGTTGAACGTCACAACACCTTGGCTCATCATTAGAATGCTTGGTGCGTTCTTTGTTGTCGCTACTTATTTTAAATTTGGGTTTGAGGCAATATATTCAGATAATATCGGTGGATTAATATTATATGAATTAATGCCAATACTTTTTATCGTATTTTTCTTGGCTGGGTTGTTGCTACCACTACTGCTTGATTTTGGCTTATTAGAATTTTTCGGAGTTCTACTAAGTAAAGTGATGAGACCTCTATTCGGTTTGCCCGGTAGGTCCTCTGTAGATTGTCTAACGTCATGGTTGGGTGATGGAACTATCGGCGTATTATTAACTGATAAACAATTGGAAGGCGGGTTTTATACCAAAAAAGAAGCGGCAGTTATTGCTACCAGTTTTTCAGCAGTCTCGATTACGTTCTGCTTGGTTGTCATCTCTCAGGTTAAGCTAGAAACCTACTTTCTCAATATGATTGGGGTGGTTGCTTTATGCGGGATTGTTTGTGCTTTGATCGTACCAAGGCTGTTACCTTTATCTAGAATTGAAGATACGTATGTAGTAGAAAATGGTGATAGAGATCATGAAACCATCCCTGAAGGAAAAACATTATTTACGCACAGCTTACATAAAGCCGTTCACAAAGCAGAAAAGAGTCCAAGCTTTTCTACTTTCTTAAAGGATGGGTTAAAAAATATTTTGGATATGTGGATCGGAATATTACCCGTCGTTATGGCAATCGGGACGATGGGCTTAATCGTTGCAGAAGAAACCCCTGTATTTGATTATTTAGGTATGCCGTTTATTCCATTCTTAGAGTTATTGAACATACCTTTTGCGGTAGAGATGTCAAAAACGATTATGGTAGGTTTTGCCGATATGTTTTTGCCTGCGATTATCGGCTCTTCAATAGAATCAGAGTTGACCCGATTTGTCATCGCTTGCTTGTCAGTATCTCAATTGATCTATATGTCGGAAGTAGGCGGATTGATTTTAGGAACGAAGATTCCAGTTAGCTTTTTTCAGTTATTAGTGATTTTTCTATTGAGAACCATTATCTCATTACCGATTATTGCATTATGTGCGCACATGATTTTTTAATAATATTAAATTGCAATTTTTGCATCGCAAGAGGATTTTCTGAAAGTCGGCTGCACCAATTCTGAACAAAAAATCAGCAGCAAAAAACCACCTATAAAGGTGGTTTTTTGCTATTAAAATCAGGCTATCTACAAGATTGTCGTTTTACAAAGCCGACTACCCTCTCCAACATGACAGGCTCATCAACTATCTTTTTCATTCAATATGTTGCTTAGATAATTTGCCCAGTATTAAGATTTGCTATGTCTAATTTATAAACCTAGAAAGAAGTACGGCGATAGTTACGATATTCAGGTAACCAAAAATTCGCTTTCAATCGGCGTTGTAAGTTCTCCGACGTGATAGGTAGTGCCAGCTTATCTTGAACTGCTTGCAATGCCACTGCATAAGCTATTTTTTCACTAATCTCTCTGATAACTTTGATAGGCGGTAGTATGGCACCTGGTGCTTTTTCGTATTCCATTGATATATCTGCAAGCGCTTGGCTTGCCGCCATTAGCATATTATCGCTGATACCCGTCGCCCGTGCTGCTAAAACACCCAGACCGATACCGGGGAAAATATAGCTGTTATTACACTGAGAAACCTCAAAAGACTGACCGTTAAAAGTAGTATGAGGAAAAGGACTACCCGTTGCAATAATTGCCTTACCCTTACTCCAATTAGTCACTTCTTGCGGCGTTGCTTCCACACGAGACGTTGGATTTGAAAGAGGCAGTACAATTGGGTGTTCAGTATTGACGCACAAGGCTTCGATCACCTCTTGGGTGAACAGACCTTTTTGTCCACTGACGCCGAATAACACGGTAATTTTTGCTTGTTTAACTACTTGCGCTAAACCCAGCTTTTGACTTTTGTCCCAGTGATCAATAGCAGATTGCTTTTGCACTAACGGTTCTTGGAATTTTTGTAGCTCTGTCATGCTATCAATAAGCAGGCCATAACGGTCAACCATAAACACTTGGCTGCGAGCCTGCTCTTCAGTCAACCCTTCACGCTGCATTTGACGAATGATATGCTCAGCAATACCACAACCAGCAGATCCTGCCCCTAAAAATGCTATTTTTTGCTGACTTAGTTTCTGACCTTTATTTAGGCACGCTGCAATCAAAGCACCGACCGAAACCGCAGCAGTCCCTTGAATATCATCATTGAAGCAGCATAATTGGTCACGATATCTATTCAATAAAGGGGTGGCGTTGCCCTGTGCAAAATCTTCAAATTGTAATAACACCTCTGGCCAACGACGCTTAACGGCTTGAATAAATAAATCGACAAACTCATTATACTCATCACCAGAGATGCGTGGATTTCTCCACCCCATATACATAGGATCGTCAAGTAGCTGTTGGTTATTGGTGCCGACATCTAGCAGAATAGGTAGACAATAAGCAGGACTGATGCCACCACAAGCCGTATACAAAGCTAACTTACCAATGGGAATCCCCATACCACCAATACCTTGATCACCTAGGCCCAATATACGTTCGCCGTCAGTAACAACGATCACTTTGACGTTTTGTTTGGTGGCATTTTGCAGCATATCATCGATTTGATGGCGCTCAGGATATGAGATAAACAAACCCCGTTTACGGCGATAAATTTGCGAGAATTTTTCACACGCTTGACCAACTGTTGGCGTATAAATGAGCGGCATGACTTCTTCGATATGCTGCTCAATTAGATGGTGAAATAAGGTTTCATTGGTATCTTGTATATTACGCAAGTAAATATGCTTATCCATATCATTAGTGAATGAGCGCAGTTGATGATAAGCACGTAATGATTGCTCTTCAATCGTCTCAATGTTATGAGGTAATAGCCCTGTTAAATTAAAACTATCACGTTCTTCTGATGAAAAAGCACTCCCTTTATTCAGTAAAGAGGTCTCTAGTAGAGCTGGTCCAGCAATGGGGATATATAAAGGACGCTTGTTTGACATAATGTAATCTTCTTATTAAAGGCATATGAGTGAAAGCCATACTAAGTGAAAGCTATGCTAGTGCTGCATTATACATAGCATCGACTGGTATTTAACAATAGATAACAAAATCATTTTGAATAAATGTGCTTCTGAACTCTAGGCCACTGATATATTTACCTAGAAATAATAAAAAAGCACTACCAATCGGCAGTGCTTTTGAGGGTGTATTGAACAATTTATAATAGACAAACACTGAACGATTCAGCCACTTAGCTACTGATAAATAATCAGTCCGCTGCCAGTTTTAAAGTTCAGTTATAAACAGCACGAGCAATTACGTTTGGTTTTCGACATTTTACCAATACCCGGATTAAAGGTATTGGTTGGGTCTAGGCTCTTATAAAAATTTTGCAGATCAGGTTCTGCTTCATATAGATGCCCTACATTATGCTCAGCAGGATACTTTGCCCCGCGTGCACTCAACAGCGCTAACATCATCTTTTTAACAAGGTGTGCATCACTGCCCTTCTTCAAGATATAGTCTTGATGAAACACATAACAAAAGAAATGTCCGTAATACAGCTTCATCTCTAAGTGCTTTTCAATTTCTTCAGGTAGCGTTTCAAGCCATTCTAATTCATTACGCGGTATGGCAATATCCAACGCTAATATCTCACCGACTTCTTTTTCGTGTATCACTTCATATCTTAATGCGGCACCAGCTGCGGCAAAACGATTTAAAAGCGCGCTTTCTGACTCTTCCTGACTACATTCAAAATAGTTACCCGTGTCTGAAGCAGCAAAGAACGTCTTTAGAAAACTCTGTGCCTCTGCTATACCATCATCACTCATTTTTATGATGAGATGATGTTCATATTGATCGCGGTACTCCATCATGCGCTTCGGTAGATGCTTTGGAAATATATTGGCGATGAACTGCATGACTTTGTCAGTAAAATGCTTTGGCATCCATGACCATTTATGGAACTTTGCGTCCATAGCGCCTTTAATAGAAAACAATCTAGGTAAGGCATTTGTACCAAGATGCTTAATGCTCAGGAACGTGTCCTTACCATACTTAGCAGATACATCAAATATATCACGATGCATATATTCACCAACTTCAGGAATATTATCGAAGCTCGATAATATCTGTCTTCTGAGCTGTGCCAGCTCACTCACACTATTGGTACCTATATAAAAGGTTTTCTCTTTTACCGCTATTGGATAGGTGTCAAGACGTACCGCAAACACGGCAAGCTTGCCAGCACAGCCACTGGCCTCATAAAGTCTTCGCTTATCCGCATTAAAGCGGCTGGGTGTGCTTGCATCAACATCTTTTACTCTAGCGATGTACTCTTTGTCAGAAGCAAGCTTGCCAGTGTTAGGTAATTCTCTTTTATCAAAATTACCTGTTTGTAAGTTAGTAAGTATTTCTACTGGAGTGTCGCCCAATTCTACGTCTAGATGATTGACTAGCACCAGCTGACCGTGTTGGTTTATTTGGGCAAACAATGCAAGCTCGGTATAGGCAGGGCCTCTTTTAACCAGCGCACCGCCGGAGTTGTTAGAAATACCACCAATAATAGACGCACCCAATGTCGAAGACCCGATGACGGAGTGAGGCGCCCTATTTACGGTATTAAGCTGACTTTGCAACTGATGTAATGTCGCCCCAGGCAAGCTAATCACTTGCTCATTGTCATTCACCAAATACAACTGGTTCATTGCAAGCGTGTTAATCACAACCACCGGTCTATCGTAGTCATTACCGCTCGGGGTTGAGCCTTCAGTCAGTCCTGTTTTTGCCGCTTGCATGATAATGATGCAGTCGCCTTCTACACACACTTCTAAGCTACGCCAAATCTCAAGCAGTGTTTGCGGAAACAAAACAGCCAAAGCATTGCCACCACCAGAGCGCCACCCCATTCTATAGTGTTCGTTTTTCTCTGGATCAGCCTGTACATTACTGGCTCCCAGTAAATGCGTTAGCTTATCTAACACTTGATCAGGACGGAGTGTGTCCGGATACGTTATGTTTGATGAGAAAAGGTTTGATGAAGCCATATGACGCTCCTTAACTTGTGATTGTGTGTCACTCATTATGCTAAAGGCCCTTGAAAACCAAAGAGGTAAATGGCAGCCATGACGATGATGCCACAGAACAACACATAATAGAGGGTAGGTAAAATAGTACGCCTAAGTGTGGCGCCCTCCATACCGAGTAGACCCACCGTTGCTGATGCAGCCACCACGTTATGTATGGCAATCATATTACCAGCTGCAGCACCAACTGCTTGAGCTGCGATGATCAATGAAGGTGAAATATGTAAGCTCATGGCGGCTTCATATTGGAATTGACTGAACATCATATTAGATACGGTATTAGAGCCCGCGATAAAGGCACCTAACGCTCCAATGGTTGCACTGATCAATGGAAAAGCACTGCCAAAAGTACCCGCAAATAACTCTGCACTAGCGACTGGCATACTTGCCACATCTGATAAGTTTACGCCTGAATTAATAAAAATCCTAACCATTGGAATCGTGAAAATAAGGACAAATCCAGCCCCTAGTACAGTTTTACCTGACTCTTTGAATGCACTGCTTAGTGCACTGCCTGGTTTTTTGGTTTGAAAAGCTGCGGCAACCAAGGCGCTGATTAATAACAAGCCACCTGGTAAGTATAAAGGGCTAAAACTGGCACTGATATCTGCCTCACTTAAAATCGAGGTTAGGTCTACTGTTGCGCTGTTAAGCAAAGACTGAAAACCTGTTAATATTCTTGAACACACCAGTAAGAGGGCAACCAGTAAATAAGGAAACCATGCCATAACCACGGACATCTTTTTACCATTTGAACTCGGTGTCAAGTCTTCCTTACTGACCACTAACTTACCAAGCCATTCATTTGGCCAGCTTTTTTTCGGTTCAAAATCCCATGTGGTTTTTGGTACTAAAAAGCCACGTTTTGCCGCATTAACAACGATAGCAATACTGACCAAACCACCGACCAGTGACGGAAACTCGGGCCCTAAGAAGACACCTGTTAAGGTATAAGGAATCGTAAATGCCAAGCCAGCGAATATAGCAAATGGCCAGATTGCGAAGCCTTCTTTCCAGCTTTTGTTTTTTCCAAAAAATCGCGTGAGCATCATCACCATAAAAAGTGGCATAAATGTACCAATGACACCGTGCATAATAGCGACTTGGCTGGTAATCAGTTGTAAAAAGTCACCCCACTCTAGTCCTTGTTGTGCCAGTTGGGCGCTAATAGCTACTGTATCTAACCCCTTGTTTACCCCAATAACGATAGGCGTACCGACCGCACCAAACGATACCGGCGTACTTTGTATCATCATTCCCATTAACACCGCACCCAACGCTGGAAACCCTATCGCGACGAGTAAAGGTGCTGCAATAGCGGCAGCTGTACCAAAGCCAGCAGCCCCCTCAAGAAAGCAGCCAAAGCACCATGCAATAATAATGGCTTGCACTCGCCTATCTGGCGATACATTGGTAAACCCAGCACGGATAACGGCGATAGCACCGGTATGCTTCAACGTATTCAGTAAAAAAATAGCACCGAATATGATCCACAATACTGAAACGGTAATAACCAAACCCTGAATAATAGATGAGGACACGCGATTAAGCGTCATATCCCATACAAAGAGGGCAAGCGCGGCAGTAACGGCTAAAATAATTGGCATGGTTTTTTTGGCTGACCACTGCAAGCCTATCAGAAAAACACCACAGAGAATGATTGGTAGTAATGCCAGCAGCCCATATATTGTTTGATTCAAAATCATATCCTTTTTAACGTGTAATCTTCCTTGAACAAAGTCATCTAAATATTTATTTTTATGACTTAATGGTGATTAGAAAATTTTAAACAGTCATGCACAATGAGTGCTAATAATTGCACCGACTAAATGTTCAAAATTCCCCAAAATATTCTACGCCTTGTCCATACATTGATATATTGCATCAAAGGACAATGTTATTTTCTTTTTTTGCTATAATCCGAAACATATTGCACCAATTGGAGAACAAGTATGGTCAAAGCTGATGATATGGTTTTATTCGTTCAAGTAGTTGATGAAGGATCATTCTCTCGGGTCGCTGAAAAACTGTCATTGACGAATTCAGTCGTAAGCAAACGCATTGCAAGATTAGAAGAAAATCTAAACGCACAGCTACTTTATAGAACCACCAGAAAATTGAGCTTAACCGATGCAGGAAAAACGCTTTACAACAAAGCTAAAATTGCTAAATTTGCCTTTCAAGAAGCGGAAAACGCCGTAACAGGTTACGGTGAGGATATGAAGGGCAACATACGTATCACTCTACCGGTGGTCTCTGCTAATCTAGTATTGAGCGAATCTATTGCTGAATTCTGTAAACAACACCCAGAAATATCAGTGGATTTACAAATTACCAATCGATTGGTTGATTTGATAGAAGAAGGGTTTGATCTGGCCATAAGAACCGCCGAGCTTGAAGATTCATCACTTATTGCAAGGCGCCTTATAGATAGTCAGTGGGTGATATGTGCGACGCCGGAATATTTGGAGCAACATGGTACACCTCAGACACCTGAACAATTACAGGATCATAAATGCTTGGTCTATAAGTTTGATAATGCGGCTAATGACGTATGGCCACTATATATAGACGGTACAGAGCAATTGCTTGCTGTAGAGGGTCGGTTTCATAGCAATCATCTTGATGCGATTAAACAAGCGACTCTTAGCGATTTAGGTATCTCTTTTTTACCACAAGCACTTGTTTATAAGGAGCTGCAGCAAAATACGCTCACACAGATTTTGCAACGCTTTACACGAAAAAGAATGGGAATGTATGCGGTTTATCCTAAGGCAAAGCAACCGGATCAAAAGTTGAAACTGCTTGTTGCGCATTTGCGAGAGTCACTCCATGAAAAACAGGCTTATTACTGCTAAGTAATAGGCCTGTTTTTCATGTGTATAAGCAAAGATAAATTAAAGCATTGATTATATGTTGATACGTTCAAACTATCGCTACTGCCCTGCAGTATCATAAAATTGGCATCTCCAAGGTCAGCGACTAGGCGTATTCTTTCTTTAGGGTTTAGCGCTATACCTTCATAATCATCATAACTTTTACGCAGCTGTCTTAGGAAAATTATAGAGCGACATCTATTTCGAGACTAGAGCCTTATCTTTACCATGACCCATATGACCCAAAAACAACAAAAAAGCCACTTAGCTATTAAGTGGCTTTTTTGTTGAGAGTGTTATTTGTACTACAGACGAGCTATAAACGCTAACCTAAAGTTGGCATCGAAAATTGCTTATCTTCTCGTATTGCTGCGCTAGGCCAGCGTTGGGTAATTGTTTTTCGGCGAGTAAAAAACCTAACACCATCTGGTCCGTACATGAACAAATCTCCAAATAATGAGCGCTTCCAACCACCAAAGCTTTGAGAAGCAACAGGCACTGGTAGTGGAATATTAACGCCAACCATACCCACCTGAATATTATCAACGAAGTAACGTGCCGCCTCCCCATCTCGGGTATAGATACACGTGCCATTGCCGTATTCATGTTCATTTATGAGCTGTATCGCCTCTTCCATTGTCTGCACACGCATCACCTGAAGCACTGGTCCAAAAATCTCTGCTTCGTAACTGTCCATCTCTTTTGTCACATTGTCTATTAGAGTTGGACCCACAAAGAAACCTTGCTCATGACCTGTCGGTGCTGCATCAGAGCCATCAATGATGACGTTAGCTCCTTGGTCAGTAGCACTTTTGATATGCTCTAAAATTTTAGATTTGTGCGCACCAGTAATGACAGGACCAAAATCATTTTCTTTGTCAGAATAAGCACCTAATTTCAACTGCTGTATGGCAGGCTGTAATGCTTCAACCATTTTATCAGCTATATCATCACCGACTGCGACCGCAACAGATAGCGCCATACAGCGCTCGCCTGACGAACCAAATGCAGCGCCTAGTAGCGAAGTAACCACATTATCTAAGTCTGCATCTGGCATCACGATTGCATGGTTTTTTGCGCCGCCTAATGCTTGACACCTTTTGCCTTGAGCGGTGGCTGTTGTATAAATACATTCTGCAATTGGTGTAGAGCCCACGAAACTTATGGCTTCAACATCTGAATGATGCAAAAGCGCATCAACGGCCTCTTTGCCACCATTGACCACGTTCAACACACCATCAGGCAATCCTGCTTCTTTCATCAATTTTGCAATAAACATGGCGGCACTAGGATCACGTTCAGATGGCTTTAGAATAAACGTGTTTCCGCAGACGATAGCCATAGGGAACATCCAAAGAGGAACCATCACAGGAAAGTTAAATGGGGTAATTCCAGCCACTACGCCTAGAGGATGAAACTCACTCCAAGAGTCAATATCTGGGCCAGCATTACGACTGTGCTCACCTTTTAATAACTCTGGTGCACCGCAAGCATATTCAACATTCTCGATGCCGCGCTGTAGCTCACCAGCGGCATCATGTGAAATCTTCCCATGCTCTTCACCGATTAGTCGACAGATTTCATCAGCATTTTGTTCTAATAATTCTTTGAATTTGAACATGACTCTAGCGCGTTTCATCGGCGGGGTTTTACGCCATGCCGGAAAAGCGGCTTTTGCTGCAACGACGGCTTCATCAATCGTTTTAGCACCACCTAACGCAACTTGCTTACTCACTTCACCCGTAGAAGGGTTATAAATAGGCTGAGTTTGACCGTCTTCAGTAATCGTATGACCGTTAATAAAATGTCCGATAGTTTGCATAATATATTCCTTTTATAGGATTGAGTTGGTAAGTGAATTAAAAGTAAAATTTCCGTTTATTACCTTAGTAAAGCATCATTCGAGGCGTCTTCTGTCCATAGCAGCGCATAAAGTTGCAGCATTTCTTCTAAACTAGGTATTCGAGGATTGTTGTTAGGCGAGCCTGAGCCAAACGCTTGGTCACACATCGTATTGACCAACTCATCAAACTCTGTTTTTTGAACCCCAAATTGCGCTAATGTAGGTACTTTAAGCTCCGTATTCAAACCTTTTAAGTAAGCAATCAACTTTATATTTGCTTGGTCGTCTGTATCGTTGAGTTCAGCAATACCTAGTGCACGGGCACAGTCTGCATAGCGATCCGGAGTACTTGATATACCAAACTCAGTAATCGTTGGTAATAACATCGCATTTGATAGACCGTGTGGTACATGAAAGAACGCCCCAATTGGCCGACTCATGCCATGTACTAAGGCCACTGATGAATTGTTAAATGCAATGCCTGCTAACGTAGAGCCCAACATCATCGCTTCACGTGCCGTTTCGTCCTTACCATCGTGATAGGCTTTTTGTAGATTGGGTCCAATCAAACGTAATGCTGCTAAAGCTTGCTGGTCACTATAAGCATTACGTTTTTGACTAACGTAAGCCTCGATAGCATGTGTCATCGCATCAATGCCCGTATCGGCAGTCGTGCGAGGGGGGACGGTCATCGTGAGACTATAGTCAATAATCGCTGCGACTGGCATGAACCCCATACCGACACACAATAACTTTTCGTTATTGGCCTCATCAGTGATGATAGTAAACTTGGTAACCTCTGACCCTGTTCCTGCGGTAGTAGGAATGGCAACAATAGGCAAGCCAGCTTTATTCACTTGACGAGGAAATTTATAGTCATTAATGACACCACCGAATTTACCCAAAATTGAAATGGCTTTTGCACTATCTATAGGACTGCCGCCGCCCAAAGCAATTAACCCATCATATTCTTGATGTCGTACTTGCTGCACACCTGATTCAATAGAGCTTTCAGTTGGTTCTGGCATAGTATCCGAGAATACATCAGCCGTGATATCAACGCCTTTCAAAATGGCTTGTAGTTTCTCTACATAGCCGAGTTTCACCATCATTTCATCTGTGATAATGAGTGGCTTTTTTATACCCAAGCTATCTAATATTGTCGGTAGCTTTTGACACGCATCACGCCCGACCTCCATTATTCTTGGGAGAAGAATACTATGTGACATATTTACCTATCCTTGTGTTGATCACGATGTTTTTCATACTGTGTGTTTAATATTTTGTGTTGAATACTGTGCTAAAACGAACCCATTAACGTGCCTAAAGTTATGACAGCTATAAGTGCTAGCACAGGTACGGCAACAGCGACCACAAAAATATCTTTATAAGATTCTTTGTGTGTGAGCTGACAAATTACCAATAACGTTATCACTGCGCCATTATGAGGAAGCGCATCCAAACCACCTGATGCGATAGACGCTACGCGATGCATCAACTCAGGATTGATGCCAAATTGAGAGGCCAATTGTAGATAGTTGTCCCCCATAGTATTTAGAGCAATACTTAGTCCACCTGATGCAGAGCCAGTAATACCTGCCATCACATTGACGAACACGGCTTCTGAAATCAGTGGATTGCCTGGAGATAAGCCTAATAAAAATTCTTTTACAATGATAAATCCTGTCAAAGTAGCGATTACCGATCCATAACCAACTTCAGAGGCTGTATTAAAAATAGGTAGCAATGAACCAAGCGCACCTTCGCTAAGAGATTCTTTTAAGTTTTTCCAACGTTTCCAATTCAGCAAAATCATCGACCCACAAGATACAACTAAAGCGATGACGATAGCCCAAATACCGAGTACTTTAGCCAGTGGCACAGCACCAAACGCTTCACTCGCCAAATAGCTGTTATCCATGCTGGGTAATAGCCATTTCGTACAAATGAAGTTAATCAATATGACCAAGATAATGGGTAACAATGCCACCAGTAATGAAGGCTTAGCACTACGATCGGTGACAACTAATTTATCGTTATGGTGCTCACCATAACCCTCCCCTTCATTGAAAGCTTTTTTAGCACGATAATTAAGCCAAACCATGCCACCTACTAGCATAATCAAGCCAGCGATAGCACCAAGACCAGGGGCTGCAAAAGAATCCGTTTTGAAAAATGGCATGGGAATAGCGTTTTGAATGGCAGGCGTACCTGGTAGCGCCGTCATCGTAAAAGTCAAAGCACCTAGCGCGATTGCACCAGGAATCAATCTTTTTGGAATATTTAATTCACGAAATAGAGCAGCAGCGATTGGGTATACAGCAAAACCTACTACAAACAACGACACCCCACCGTACGTCAAAATGGCACAAGCCATGACAATAGACAGAACCGCTTGTTTTTTGCCAAGTTTGGCGACCAATGATTCGGATATGCTCAATGCCGATCCTGAATCATCCATCAATTTACCGAATATAGCCCCTAATAGAAAAAGCGGGAAAAAGCTGATGATATATCCGCCCAACCCTTTCATAAATACTTGGGTATAGACGCCTAGCATCGTACTGGCCTCACCACTCAACAGCACAGCTAGCATTGCTAATAACGGCGCTAACAAAATGACGCTATGACCACGGTAAGCCAAATACATCAGCAACCCTAGCGACAGCAAAATGGGGAATAAACTTATCATGTGCACTCCTTGTGCGATAACTACATCAAATCCATTTGTTAAAAAATCACATAACGATAGAATATTTATCGTTTTAAGAAAATAACAGAATATTTTCATAATAACAAGCCTCAAACGGACAAATATTATCGTTATAATGTCTAGAGAGATTTAATGTCATCTGGTTAGGAGGCTACAAAGCCATGGTTAATACTAAAAAGAAGGGCTCTAGTGTTGAGCGGGTTTTGCAGATTGTAGAAATTCTAGCAAGATCGCAAAGACCGATGAGTGTGAGCGACTTAGCGGACACATTGGATGTGCCTATACCTAGTATGTATAGATTATTAGATCAACTACAAAATATTGGGTTCGTACAACTCGACTTACCCGGAAAGGTAACGTCTGGAAAAAGAACCTATAAGCTCGCGATGGATTTATTACAGAATAATCATTTCAAGATCGAAAGACTTGCGATATTGCAGCAACTATCATCACAAATAGGCGAAACTGTCGGTATTGCCATTATGCAAGACCTAGACATCGTCTATATCGATAGGGTTTTGTCTGATTGGCCGCTTCAAATATACCTACCCGTTGGGACTCATGTTCCCATCTGGGCAAGTGCCAGTGGTAAATTATTCTTATCACAACTATCCAATGCAAAATGCGAACGTATCATCGATAAAATTTCTATACATGCATTAACCACCAATACTCAGACGGATAAAAAACGTTTGATGCAGACCATCGCTGAGACTCGAGATACTAGAATAGGCATAGATAACGAAGAGTTTATTCCAGGTATGGTCGCCTGTGCCGTACTCATTCCTAATGATGAAAATAAAGCGTTTGCGACAGTGTTTACCCACGGCCCGACAGTAAGAAAAACTTTGGAAGAATTGCTGGAGTACGTACCTCTGATGCGTGAGGCCGCTTTGGAGCTAGCAGTGACTTTTAATCAGGATTATGAATAAGGCCGCTAACAAGGATAAGACTGATTATATGACCACAATTATGAGTGCCTAAGTCTAGCTAGGTACTAATAGTGGCTTCATAATAATGGCTTCGTACAGATGCGAAAATAAACCATAACTAAATATGTTGTTAAATAATACATTCTAAAGATTAACAGTTACTATTAGGGTTTCTCATATCCGAGAACCACTATCTTGTATGCAACAAGTATGACTGTTATATATTAAACCAACTGTCTTCACCTCTCTCTTAAACATATATTTTTGTTTATCCTTCATAAAAAAACGCCCCCATTGCGGGAGCGTTTTAACGTTTAAGATGCGATTAACCGATCTTAGATGACATTAGTAATATCAATATCGATATAAACCTGTGTGCTTATATCACTATCTAATTGCCAAACATTATATTGTTGTCCAGCAGTATCGGCGACATCGTTTCCTGTATCAATCCAAGTCGAAGGATTACCAGATTCATCTTTATCATTAAGATCAGCACCAATACCGCCTAAATCTACCGTATCATCACCGTCACCTTTGATATAAATAGGAGTAGATACACCTGAATTGGCAATATCCGCTGCTTGAACCGTAAGTGTGTTGGCACCGATACCACTGATATCTATCACGTCAGGCTGGATAAGGTCAGCTAAGCTAACAACTTGGTCTGATCCTTCAAAGCTAAGGATATCAAGTCCTTCGCTTGATGTGATTAGCGATATATCAGGCAACTCGATAGCGTCATCCGTATCATCCACAAGTGTGAAGCTGCTGAAGCTCATACGTCCAGCGGCTGGCGCTTGTCCATCACTATTGATAGCTATACTCAGCGTGGCAGTATCCGTATTACCGTTACCGTCATTGATGGTATAGACAAAATCGTCTGTTTGATCAATACCACTAGCATCTTCATTTGGCGTGTAACTATATGCACCATCAGAACCTATAACCAATATGCCATAATCACCCGTTATAGGGGTAGACCCATTCACAGGCTCACCATCGACAGCTGTCACCGTTATTGTTTGTCCGTCACCATCATCATTAGTGATGACGTTACCAGTCGATACCACAGTATTAAAGTTATCGGAGTCAATCAGTTCGCTAGCAACCGACTGCACATTCATGACTGGTAAAAGTGAAAGACCTAAGAGTGAACTGCTGTCACTACCGAGTACGAAATAGTAGGTTGCACTTGCACCATTAGTTCCCCCAGTAAGAGTAGCAATTTCTAAATCATTAGCACTCCATATTCCACCAGGACCAGGCACTGGAGCCCCTAACACGTCAATAACATCTCTTGTAAAGTCAAACCAATCCGCTTGCTGGTCAAACAGTGTAATATTGCCAGTTTCATTGTCTACTTGATAGACCAAAAGGTCGAGATCCGGATTTCCGACGACCACAGGTACAGACCCACTCCCATCTAGGGTGAGTGACAGCTGCTGATCAGCAGTAACAGTAACATTAAAAGCAGAAGCAGTACTCAATGCCGAGACGGTCAGCCCACCAAGAGCACTAAGACTGAGTAATCCACTAGCCGTTCCATTGTACGGCGGCTGGGTGATTATCGGGTCTACTTCTAAACCAGCATAACCCTGATCATCAGTAGCAATAGGTGTCACGGTATCAACTGTAATGTCAGCTGTAACAGAGCTACTCACATTACCTGAAGGATCCGTTGCTATCACTGTGATAGTCTCAGCACCTTGATCCATAGCAGCTACATCCGCCTGATCAACTGAAGCACTCCAGTTACCATCAGCACCAACAGTCGCTGTACCAATGACGTCACCCGTTTCATCGGTCAAGGTAATAATAGCACTTGCCTCGCCGGTACCTGTGATATTAAAGCCTTCTGCAGATTCTTGACTATTCACTACATCGTCACCAGCGATTGGGGTATCTATAGTTGGTGTCGCTGGTGGCGTCATATCGTCAAGCTCTATCACCAGCTTTGCTGTATCGCCAATAACGCCATCAGAAACTGTGTAAGTAAATATCTCTGATTGACCTAGTGAGGCAAAATTACCATTCGCCGTATACGTGTAGTCACCATTTTCATCAATAACTAAAACACCATACTGACCTTGTATGGTAAACACAGTAATACCACCGACCATTTCAGAGGTAGGCTCTAACTGAGTATTATCACTATCAATATCAGTCAGTACCGTACTCGATGTCACAGTATCTTCACCTGTCTCATCGGTATTTAATGCGTCAGGGTCAATCACATTACCAGTAATAACGGTATCATCGGCATAATCGAACTCAGTCAATGTCGCTGTAATGTCCGTAGTTTCGAGTAAGGTTAAAGTATTACTAAGAAGCGCAGCGGTAATGTCATCAAGTAATGGATCTAAAACACCTAATCCTAATACATTATCTTCAAGTATATCTACTACAGCATCGAGACCTAAGCCTTCATCTCCAGCCGCAGTTAGTGCAATATTGAGAAGACCATTGACAGTACCTCCTAAAACTGGACCTAATGCATTATTGATCGTCGCAAAAACAACTTCTTGATTATCAGGACCCAATACAACCCCTGCTTCCCCTAACTCTGCCAATGTGAGACCGTTGACTAAGGTTTCTAGAGCACTTCTATCATTACGTACAACTATTGTGTAATCATCTGGTTCTAGACCAGATACAGTTGCCGTTAATGTATCGTTGCCCGTTAAGCCTAATAACTCTAGACCTATCACATTACCTACTAATGGTTCATTACCAGTAGTACCGACATAAACAAGTTCACCAGTACTATTGTAGACTTCAATATTGACCGCATCTGCTACTGCTACTAGCGCCGTCTGACTGACTTCGATACTGACAGTACCACTAGCGCCTGCACTTACTGTAAAGCCAAGGCTGCTATTTGAGCCGCCGCTACCTTCAGCGACACCAAGTACAGTTAAATCAGAACCATTAACCGAGGGATAAGTGGTCACTTGTAACTCACCTAAATCAAGACCATCCAAATCATCTTGAGCAGTGATAGGTGGTACAACGATAGCAGGGGCGGTGCCTGTCGTTGAAGCACTGTCCAAGTCGCCATCGGTGGCATTGACCACAGGCGCCGCTAAGGTGCCACCGGCATTGACGATGTCGGCACCCGCTTGGGTCAGGGTGATGACGCCTGTTGCTGGATCAATGGCGTAGTTCACCGCTGAGTCAGTATCAAGCTCATAGCTGACCGTATCTCCATTAGGATCGGTTGAACCACTGGCCGTTGCCACCAGCGTACCGGCGACCGCTTCCCCTTGTTCTAGATCAGCGGAGGCTGACACGGTTGGTGCTGTTGGGGCGTCGTTGTTGTTGTTGTCGACCGTCGTCGGGGCGGTGCCTGTCGTTGAAGCACTGTCCAAGTCGCCATCGGTGGCATTGACCACAGGCGCCGCTAAGGTGCCACCGGCATTGACGATGTCGGCACCCGCTTGGGTCAGGGTGATGNACGCCTGTTGCTGGATCAATGGCGTAGTTCACCGCTGAGTCAGTATCAAGCTCATAGCTGACCGTATCTCCATTAGGATCGGTTGAACCACTGGCCGTTGCCACCAGCGTACCGGCGACCGCTTCCCCTTGTTCTAGATCAGCGGAGGCTGACACGGTTGGTGCTGTTGGGGCAGTATCATCGCCATTATCAGAACCACCGCCAGAACCACCGCCAGAAAGTGCCGCCCCTGCTAAACCAAGACCTGCCAATCCAGCTAGCCAAGGAAGAGCATTAAAAGTTGCTGTCGCACCTAACCACCAAGGTGCAGCATATTCCTCTCCGCCCAACGCTTGTCCCTGCACTTCACCCAATTGCAACTCAGTGACAAAATCGGATACTTCACCAGTATTAGGAATGTAGTAATAATAGTTACCATCTTCAGCGATACCGATGAGCGCACTATCGATACCATCATAAAACCCTTCCATGATCAGTTCAGAACTTTCGCTATTTTCTTCAAAAGAAACGTGAAGGTCTTTATTTACACGCTTAGTCACAATATGATGTGGGGCATAGCCCGTTGATTCGTCAATAAGTTCGTAGTTCACTTTGTCGACAGCTTTTATTATTGTAGGTTTGCCGTCTTGCGTAATAACTTTATGCTCAGAAATAGTTTGTACCGTGTCATTTACTTTGATAACTATAGTATTCATAACATCATCCTTAATTAACTTTAAGTCAATAAATATCAATATAAAATTGGGAGTTGGTTTTGTTAATCCGCTTAAACAAATATACAAATAGCGCTATGCATTTTTTATTTATTACTCTTTATATCGATAAAATAGTCTTTACATTCCATACATCCACTAAAGTGGTTTTATCGTACTTCTTTGAAGAAGTATCGTTAAATAAAGATTTTTATTCTTAATCAATATTCAAACAGGCTATTTTTTTAGATTTTTATTTAAATTACTACAATCTGATGGCACTCGACTGATTTGATGATTTTGACGAGTACTGGTCTTCATCAACAGCAATGCTTCATCAGCGGCTACCTGCTGAAGGATAGGACTACCTTCTTTTGATGAAGTAACTTGTAGATAAGTCGTCGTTTGAGGGCTAAGTTGATACTGTTTAGAGTAAGTAGTGATTTTGCCAGTTTCTTCATCTAACACTTTGGCATTGATAAGTTGTAATCCGTTACATACCCTAATGTCTGAATAATGTCCGTTTGTCAGGCTCACTTGAAACGCACTGCTAGGTCCCATGCCTATATTGATATTACGTGGGTTAATACTACCTAATGAGTCATTATTATTGGCATTACGGAAAAATACGATTCTACTTTCCATTTCTTGTAAGGAGTCATCAGGCATAACTTTAAACACTTCATGATTTTTTGCCCAATTGGTTTTAATCTTGCTATCTGAGAGTACTGATTGCTGATTTTCTTTTATGATCTGGCAGCCTGTTACGCTCATAGCTACAAAGAATGCAGCAGATAATAATATTTTTCTTTCCATAGTAATTCCTCCTCATAAAAGACTAATAAATCTTACTCTTTGATACAGCTAATAGACTTATATAAAAAATTATTATAAGCATCTATGTGATACATAAAAATTATTAATACAACATTACATTATTAAAAAATATACATAAGAATTAAATTTTCGGAGCCAAATAAATCACAAAAAAACACCTTGTATATAAATATATAGTAGAGCTGAAATAAAAACAATGGTTAAAATAAGTTACTAATTAATTGATAGGAAAACAGCCATTTAATATATAATTTTGATAATAGTCACCATCACATCAGAGCATACAAATTCGTCTTCATAAAATCATTGCTATGGTTTATTTGAGGATTCAAAATATTTTATTTTTGTGAATTTTTTAAGTTGAATTGACTATATATCAGCATAGAAAACCACTAGAAAAATAATAGAAAACATAAAAATTAATATGCTATTTGTCAGATACTACTCAGAAGCAAAGTAAGTTCCATCCTTTTCAACCATAATAAATTCCTATCGATACGATGAAATCAATCGAGTTTGAGTTCTATGCTTTTTTCAGCATCACTTAAAACGGTAGTAACACAATATTCAGCATTCCCTCTCACGGTCACAAACACGTTGACACATATACAGATTGACGTCACAATATTGTAAATATAAATGGTTATCAATAACATCTAAGGCCTGTCTGACTTTTCTTGCCTACCTTCTTCTATTCCACGTATATCTATATATCTTCTGCTGTCTTGATAAGATACCGCCGAATATCATTCAGAGAAGTGCAATAAATAACGTTAGCAACTCTCAATTTATAGTCTGCAATGATTAAAACTTACTTGTATATTTACGATAAAAGTCAGGCTTTGCCTAACAATCCTTTTCTGCCATCACACATACAATTATTATCATAACGAGCCATTATGTCTTCACGCACTACCACTTCTTTGTATCATATGATTTGGACGCATTATCGCCTGCCTTTTCTCAAAGTTATCCTGCTTAATTTGGTAAATGCGGCTGTCAGTGTGGGCATCATTGCGTATATAAACCATACCTTTATCAGCCAGCCTGTCTTTGATACTTTGTCATTACTCAGCTTAGGCTATTTTTCTGCCTTGATTACACTACTATTAGTCACTACTTTTTTATCACAGTACGCGTTGACACGTCTGGGCCATCAGTTTGTATACGAGCTCAGAACAAAACTGGTCAAACAAATTATAGATACCAAAGTGCCGCAGATAGATCACTTAGGTAGTGCACGATTAATTGCCAGCTTATCTTCAGACATCCAATCTATTACGACTGCCTTTGTACGCATGCCAGAATTGGTACAAGGCGTTATATTATCTGCGGGGGTTGCCCTCTATTTAGGATGGCTGTCACTACCACTATTGTTTATCATCATGTTTTGGATTGTGATGACAATCTGGATAAGCACCATTTTAGTAAAGCACGTCTATACTCATTTGATAGAACTCAGAGCGATTAATGATTTTTTATATCAAGATTATCAATCTATTATAGAAGGTCGTAAGGAGCTTGCGCTCAATCAGTACCGCGCTGAACAGTTATATTCAGATGAATTTTTATCTCATACCAAGTCATACCAAAAAACCGTTATTAAATCTGATACCTTTCACTTATCTGCTGTGAACTGGTCCAATATCATGATGTTTGCCTCGATTGGTGTGGTGTTTGCGGTATCGAATTATCTGAATATACCGATGGGCGTCGCAACCACCTTTTCTCTGACCATTCTATTTATGCAGTCACCCATTCTGCACGCGGTTGGTGCGTATCCAACCCTACAGACTGCCCAAGTGGCACTAGACAAAATACAGTCTCTAGAGCTGGCTGACTACCAAGCAGAGTTTATGACTGATCGCGTGGCAAAAGACTGGAACTCTATCTCACTGACTGACGTTGGTTATCGCTATGGCGGTATCAATATGAAGACACAAGAGCTAGCTGGTGACGTAAATAATGCTGATGATATCTTGAAGTCGGTCAATCTTACCGTGAGACGTGGTGATGTAGTGTTCTTAATCGGCGCCAATGGTAGCGGTAAGTCTACCCTCGCCAAAATCATTACGGGAATTTTCACTCCTACCACAGGCTCTGTACAAGTAGACCAAGGCATCGTGGATTCAGAGAATAATGCCGATTATAGACAGCTGTTTTCTGCTATCTTCAGTGATCAGCATCTGTTTAAACAGCTAATTGGCAATCAGGGCAATCAACCTGATGAGGCACTGATATCTGACTGGCTGCAGAAGCTCAATCTACAAGACAAAGTGAGCGTGTCTGATCATCAACTCTCTACAGATAAACTATCTCAAGGTCAACGTAAACGATTGGCCATGCTACTCTCAGTCGCTGAACAAAAAGACATCTTATTGCTTGATGAATGGGCCGCTGACCAAGACCCTGCTTTTCGCCGTGTGTTCTATCAAACGCTAATACCTGAGCTAAAAGCACTGGGCAAAACGCTGTTTATTATCAGTCATGACGACAGCTACTTTGAACACGCTGACCGCTTATTATTGATGAAAGAAGGCAGATTGATTGAATTGAATGCCGAAGAACGACAGCGCGCCAGTACAGATGCAATCGCCATGTTGCAATAAATATGACTTGTTATAGATGAAGACGGTCACGAAAAAAAATGGGGCGACTTATCATAAGTCGCCCCATTATGGTAGAAAGAACCACGCTATAGTTATAGTCGGTGAACTACTGAGCCGCTACGGCGTTACCCTCCTTAGATGTACTACTTGTACAATCTGCATTCGGCTGCCTTGTACCCATTTTAGCGTTCTTTGACTATATATAAATCAAAAGTATCTAGACACTCAAAAACTTGTCTAAGCCGTTTGCTTATTTTAATAATTTCTGTAAAAAAGCACTACGAGATATCACCAAAAAGTCTAACAGTGCAATGACAACGATTGCGATAATGGCTGTCGGAAATATCATCGCGATTATCAGTAAAGGAATAGCAAGCGGCCACCAAATAGAAAAACGCTGACCACTTGCTGGCGGGTTTAACCCACTACTCTCATTGGTATTGCTAGGGCGACGTTGCCACCACATGATATAGCCGCTCACACTAATTACGATAACAAACAGACAAAACAAGACATTGGCCATCACGCTCCACCATCCGAGCGTACCCATATGCAGCGCGATACCTGCCGCCATAAACTTACCAAACGCATTGTAATCATCGAAATGAATATCAGCCAAGACATTACCCGAATAGCGATCGATATGTACCGTGCGATCAGCGGTTGGACTCGTCATATCATAACTCATCGAGTCTTGACTGAGGGTCCAAACCCCAGTTTCACCTTGTGGTAGATTCAACTGATAACGCCCTACAAACCCAATTTCACGAGCGTAGCGGTCTACCGTATCAATCATGATAGGTATATTAGGTGCGATACCATCCTTACCCATCGTCGTACCTGATACTGGCATCGGCGTTAGCTCAAGCACCCAAGGAACTTCCTTGGTGTCGCCCGAGTTTAAGACACTGCCGTGCGTGGGTGCTTCCGTATGTGCTTCGGACGCTGCCGCACCATGGACGTGAGGTGCAGCCATTGACTCCTGCATCGCAGTACTGTGTTGACTATGATCAATTGATACCGGCATAGGCGCCACACCCCACTTACCTGCAGGAAACTGACTCCATGCCTGTACCATTCTTTCGCCCCACACACCTGCCCACGCCATACCTGATATACAGAAAAACAGCAGCAGAATCGATACCCAACTGCCCAATGTCGCATGAATAGTACGGATAAAAGAGCATTTTTTCTTGTTGGCTACCACCTCGTTAGGTATCAGCATGGCCTTAACTGATTTGCGTTTTTGCCACCAGAGATACCAACCCGTCAAAATCATCAAGATGGTCAACGATGCAGCCGTTTCTAGTAGATAATCCCCTACTTTACCGATGAGCAAATCACTATGAATATTATTAAACGTATCATAAAGACCGCTGCTAGCAGGTGCGCTATTGACGACATCAGCTGTATAAGGATTCACTGCCACCATATTGGTATGGCCTTCTGACTGCACCTGAAACAAAGCGACGGTATCTGCGTCACGGGGCGCAATATATTTAATCAATCCGCTATAAGGTAAAGTACCGAGCGCGTTTTTGGCTTGTATAGACACTGGTTCTTGGACAGTCGACTCTGGAATCATGACAGTTAAGCGATCGTTATCTCTACCGGCTGTGTTGGACATAGACAGCATACCCAGTGCGGTGACCGCCAAAACAATCAAAAAAGGCGCTACAAACATGCCAGCATAGAAATGCCAGCGCCATACCGTAAAATAGCGCTGCGTGTTAGGTGACTGACTGCTGTCTCTGTTCATAAATACGACCTTTGATAATCTCTGATTGCCCAAGTAACAACATAAATCTGTTCGTAACTTAATATCGGCTGCATCATACGAGAAAACCCTCGAAAAAACCACTACCCCTCTAGTCATATATCAATAATATTAATGTAAAGAAGCCGTACTAAACCATTCAGAACCGCGTCCAATATTTCTAGAATATGTTAATTGTAACTTTTTAATGATAACAATAATCATTAGTGTTATTATTATTTCTGTTATTTGTCTCCCTAAATTTAAATCCAACATATTCAACGAATACTATTGAACAGGAAATATGATGCGGCTTTCTCTAACCTCTGAATCTATCCGAAAAAAACATCTGACCGTAGCAGTACAAATTGGCTTAGTTATGAGCATCAGTCATGTCGCTTATGCTGAGTCGGCTGATACTGAAGGCACATTGAGCAATACTCAAACAGAAAATTCTGAGACAGCGACACCATCAACGACCTTAGATACGATTACTGTCTATGCCGATAGTTACCGTAGTACAGGCACAAAAACCGCATTAGACCCTGATGATGCACCGATGAGCTATACCAGAATCGATCAAGACCTATTGCAAAAACGCCAAGCTGACAGTGTCAACGCTGCCCTACGCTATGAGCCCGGTGTTAGCTCTGAGAGTCGCGGCACGGTATCTATCTTTGATGAGTACAGAGTCCGTGGCTTTAAGACTTTATCGAATTTTTATGATGGATTAAGATTGCCTTACGATGGTGCTTGGAACCTCATGCCGCAAGTAGACATCTATGCAACCGAAGCCGTAGAAGTCGTCAAAGGACCCGCATCCTCACTTTATGGTTATACGGCACCCGGCGGTATGGTCAATCAAATAGCCAAAACACCTAAAAGCACCCAAGAAACTGAGGTACAGCTACGACTAGGCAATCAAAACCTAAAAGAAGTGGCAATCGATACAACAGGGGCGCTTACAGACAGCTTGAATTATCGCTTTGTGGCATTAAAACGCAAAAAAGATGGCCAGATGCAGACCACGGAAGAAGAGCGCACCCTGCTCAACCCATCGCTTGAATGGCAAGCGACAGACAATGTATCCGTACTTGCTAATCTATTTTATCAAGATGATCCAGACATGGTGCCCTCTACTCCGCTGCCTTCGGTCGGTACTGTCTATAACGCTAGCTACGGCAAGTTGGATAGCGATGCCTATGCGGGTGACGAATGGAATAAATTTAGCAAAGAAGTATTCATGCCGAGTGTCACCGTAAACTGGGACATCAATGACCAACTAACCTTTAAGCACATACTGCGCTATACCGATGCCGAAGCAGAGCAACGCAATATGTATAATAGTGGAGGGTTGGTCAGCGGTAGTGATACGATATTGAACCGCGTGGCTTATACTACCGATGAAAGCATGAAAAACTGGACCACAGACAATCAGCTGGCTTATCAGTTCGATACGGCTAATACCTCTCATAACCTCCTGTTTGGTGTCGAGTACCAAGAGACAGATAGTACTGCGGCCTACTATGATGCTGGCGCGGATGGTACGCCAAACCTTGACTTGTCGGATCCAGACTTTTCTCAAATCAATAGCGACACGCTGCCATTAGATGTCTACAGTCAATATGAAGACATCGAACAGAGCCAGCTTGGTTTTTATGTGCAAGATGAGATGAAATGGCAAGACTGGACCGTGGTTGCAGGCTTACGACATGACAAATTCAAGAGCACCACTGATCAAACCAAAGCCTCTTCAGGTGTGATGTATAGCGGCCAAGAAATCGACAATAGCGCATCAGAGACCAGTGGTCGTCTTGCTGCTATTTATGATTTCGATAACGGTCTATCACCTTATGCGAGCTACTCACAATCGTTCCAGCCAGTCGTTGGTAGCAACTTCGTGACCGATGAGCCATTTGAACCTACAACAGCTGACCAGCTAGAAGCCGGTATTAAATATCAATCTGCAGATGGCGGCACTAAAGGGACATTGGCGGTATTTGATATTAAACAACAAAATGTTGTTGTATCAGATTACGTCAACTATAGAAGTCAAACCCAAACCGGTGAGATTGCGTCTAAAGGATTTGAAGTCTCAGGCAGTCACATGCTCAACGACTGGGTAGATGTCGCGGCGAGCTACAGCTATACCGATGCTGAGATTACAGAAGATGAGTTCAACCCTGATGTGGTCGGTAACACGCCAGCGCAAACAGCGAAACATAAAGCCACGCTATGGACGGACTACTACGCCACAGATAAGCTGACGCTCAATGCAGGTGTTCGCTATGAAAGCGGTATGCAGATAGATAAACAAAATTCAGACGAGCTACCAAGCGTGACACTGGTAGATATTGGCGGCAGCTATCAAGTCAACCCGACGCTCACTGTCGGTGCTAGTGTGAATAATCTGTTTGATAAAACCTATGTTAGCTCCTGTTACGACAGCAATAACTGCTGGATGGGACCCGAGCGTCAAATAACAGTCAGTGTAAAAGCCAATTTCTAATCATAAAAAACTGGCTATTGTCATAATAGCCAGTTTTTATCAAATGATAGATGAAAGTATAGGGTGCATATTTATAACACCAAGGTAGAAAATAAGACAGAAAATTCAGGTGGCTTGGTCAATTGCCAATCACAGACCAATCACTTGTATTAGATGTCCTCTCTTAACATATACCGTGGCGCCTTCTAACCCTGCTTTTATTTTCGACTGCTCACCTACTGGTAGACGTATCCAACTATCTCGTTGATATACCTTATCACCATCTAATAGGCTGCCCTCTACTAAGCTACCTTCTACAACCAGTAACTCTGCACCGCCTGCACCTACACCACTAATGATATCTTCGTCGAATAATACGTCGCCTGCTGTGAGACGTTGCAAACTCACCTGCTCACCATCATCAGAAAAAAGCGCACAGACATCACGATTGCCTTGGCGTGTCCAATTGCCATCATCGTGAGTATCAATAGCAACATAGCGGTCTTCATCAGACGGCATCTGTCTGAGCTTCACAAAGATCACCGCACCTTCGTCACTATAAGGGGTGTGACCTGATGACGGTGGGTTACGCAAATACCAGCCTGCTGGATAGTGCTTGTCATCTGCAGAAAACGTACCTGACAATACCAAAATCTCTTCACCACCTGGATGCAAGTGATGCGGAAAATAAGAATTAGGCGCGTAACGCACCAGACTGGTGGCTCGGGCTTTTTCTTCTCCAACGCGATCTAGCATGATACGTTCTACACCACTCTGCGGTGAGTTTACCCACTGTTGGTCTTCAACTGCAAGTGCGGCGCGACTAGAAAAATCTGCATTAATAAGCATAACATTGTGTCCAAAAATAGTAGTGTGCAAGGCAACTAAATACTCTCTTATAAAGTATCTGGCATCATTTATTGAGCCTTGTTCATAATTATCAATCATTTTTTAAGAATCATTAGAGATAGATAACAAATGCACCAGTTTTATAAGACGCCCCGACCTTTATTGCACTTATCGCACTAAAATGACTGGCGACAATGTACTGGCAATAATCTCTGTTGTCGTACTACCGAGAAACAGTTGCTGCAATTTAGAGTGACCGTAAGCCCCAACCACCATGATATCGATGTCATTTTCCGTTTGAAAAGCCAACAAGCCATTGACCGCATCCGCCGATGATAAATGATGAGCCGCCACAATAAACCCAGCCGCTTCTAATTGTGCTGCTGCAGCACTTAAGCTCTGCTTAGCGGCATCATTGTGGCTCCCTATCATAACGATATGACCTTGCAGCCCTTTTAGTACTGGGCTTCTTGCAACCATCCATGCTGCCTTAATAGCAGTTTTACTACCATCGAAAGCGATCATGTATGAGCTTGGCGCTTTGAATGTCTCTGAACAAATCAAGATAGGAACATCGGATGCACGGGCGACCGTTTCGATTTGACTACCGATATTGATACGACTGTTTTTGTGATCTTCTCCACGTCGACCCATAACAATAGCACGATTTTCTGTCTTAAAATGCTCAATGGCGGGTAGCAGCTTGCCGCGACGTTGATAGATACGGATAGCGACATCTTCAAAATCACTTTGAATATGGCTTTTTGCATCTTGGACCAAGGCATTGCTATAACTATTGACCACCTTCGCTCTTTGCTCATCCATCTGGGTCAGTTCCTCTAACAAAAACTGGCGGCTGTTCACCCCTATCGCGCCCGACAAATCGCGTCTGGTCGATGCAGGAACCTCACTGACATGCAACAAACCAACAGGTAAATTCAACTTACTGGCATACCATGCTGCATAGTCACAAACTGATTCAGTCACTGCCGAACCATCAATACAAGCTAAAACGTGCTGTGATGTTGTCATAATATGTCCTTAATTTTAATTATTTAGGGCGTGTCCTCATTTTAAAAATGGTGATAAAAATGAGATAAATTGCCGTCAAACAAGGAAAATAGCGCAGATAATATCGAGATATTAGTCAGCTATTTGACGCCGTTTGGCAAAATTTAGCCATTTTTATCCCATTTAGATGACTATCGATTGAATTGAGGATACGCCCTAGTTCCATATAGCGTCCAATGCTCATTCCAAATGCTCTGGGAGAATCCTTCCCATTACTTTGATAGTAACCAATTTGGCTGACTTCATCCAGTGATGTATGCCTGCCTCTACAATAATCTTTATTCTGCTATCTTTAGCATTGCGCAAGATTTAAAAATGCATGGCTTTACCGCATCAACAAAGTCTTGTCATCGTCTAACAACATGCCCTAACAAATTTTGCTACAATGTATTTTTTAGCATTTGTGATTTAAATATCGTTATTTAGGTGATGGAACTATGGCAAAAAATGCCCTACAGGCTCAACTACTCAAAGCGGGATTGGTAGATAGCAAAAAAGCCAATCAAATCAGCAAGCAAAATCAGCATGCCAAGCGTACTGGCGACTCAGAAAGTCTAGAAGCGAAAAAAGCATTAGCAGATGCACAAGCAAAAAAACTAGAAAAAGATCAGCAGCTCAATCAGGAAAAACAACGCGCTTTAGAAGAAAAGGCACTCAAGGCCAATATTGTCCAAATGATTAAGCAGCATCAAATCACTGATATCAGTGGTGATGTCAGCTATCAGTTTGTCGACAGCTCTAAAGTCAAAAAAATCTCTATTACCCAAAAACTATATGACCAAATTGTCGCCGGTCATGTCGTCATTGCGCGGTTAGAAGAAGGCTATGCATTACTTCCTCGTCCGTTAGCAGATCGTATAGATTCAAAAATGGAAGGCTTTATGGTCGTATCAAACGATACATCAGAAGACGTACTGGCAGAAGATGACCCTTATGCCGCCTATGTGATTCCAGATGATTTGATGTGGTAAACACTTGGTATTTATAATACTTGCTTTGTTAACTTAGACACCCTTTGTAGAATACTTGCTTCTACAAAGGGTTTTTTATTGTATAGAAAATAATCACCTTTAAGCTAGCGTTACAGGTTTTATTGAAAAAGGTAACAAATCGCCATAACCCTGCCATACATGGCGATGCGAACTTGAACAGCCATTCAATAACAACTACAATGCGATTTCTTGACCTATTTAGCGCTAAGGCTTGCTCGAAATTGAGCAATCACTCAAGAATTGAACACATTTTGACTTTTACTAATCATATAACAAAAGCCAATATCGGCACCCTAATCAAGAAGTTTTGAAAAGGCTTTCAAAATTTCTCAAAAAGAGATTTCTCATGCCAAAACATCTGCCACTTTCACTCTTATTGCTTCGACTTGGTATCTTCACAGTCTTTTTATTTTGGACGCTTGATAAATTTATCAATCCTGACCATGCCGCAGGCGTTATGTCTAAGTTTTATGGAATGGAAAATATGGGTGATTCCATATTCTATGTTATGGGCGCTGTTCAGTTGATACTCATCATACTGTTTGTCGTCGGGTTATTTAAAACCTGGACTTATGGTATTTTGCTGCTGGCTCATGCAGGCTCAACTTTTTCGACCTTTGCTTTATATCTAGAACCATTTGATAACCTATTGTTTTTTGCCGCATGGCCAATGCTGGCAGCATGTATTGCTCTCTTCTTGATGAGAGACTGGGATACATTGACACTAGGCAAACGCACCGTGGGCAAAACTGTTCCTTTGACATAGAGATAAACAGAGTCTATCGTTTGACTATGGTCAAATCTAAATAAATTCAGTACCAGCAATCCAAGCGTAGACCGTACAGGTGGTACGTCAAATGCAGGTGTTGCCGTAGCAAAGCTATAGAGGTTAATTGGTGCAATAATATAAATGCTAGCTAAAATGGCTTAAGCTATATATTATTAAAACTAACAACTTAGCTGTTTTATTGCAGGTAAACGAATAGATTATTCAACAATTCAATGTAATTGCCACCATCACTAAAACAGCAAAAGTTTTTTGATCATAGTTTTAATTATAGAAAGATGACTATGAATGAAACCTTTGCTTTACTATTAGGCCGAATCTTTCATGATTAAGAGAATATTTCTAATACTGTTAATAGTGCTATTAGCAGTGGGGTTTTTCTACTTTGACCTCAACCAACTGTTGACGCTTGAGGGCTTAAAGGGCTCGATGGCGCAGTTCAACGACTATAAAGCAGAATCACCGTTACTTATTATCGGTGGGTTCTTTTTACTATACGTCGTTGTTACTGCCCTCTCGCTACCTGGCGCTGCTATACTGACATTGGCATCTGGTGCTTTATTTGGTCTATTTCAGGGCTTAGTCATTGCCTCATTTGCCTCAAGTATTGGCGCGACACTTTCGTTTTTAGCATCACGTTATTTACTACGCGATACCATCAAACAGCGCTTTCCTGAACGCCTTGCCGCTATCGATGCTGGCGTCGAAAAAGAAGGTGGCTTTTACTTATTCACATTACGTTTAGTCCCTGTATTTCCCTTCTTTTTAATCAATTTACTCATGGGTGTGACCGCCATTAAGTCATGGACCTACTACTGGGTAAGCCAAGTAGGTATGTTGGCAGGTACTTTTGTATTCGTTAATGCGGGTACGCAACTTGCGCAAATAGAAAGCTTGTCAGGTATTTTATCGCTCAATTTAATTTTATCGTTCGCTTTATTGGGCATATTCCCGCTTATTGCTAAAGGAATCTTAAACGTGTTTAAAAAACGTCGCGTCTATAAAAACTACTCGAAGCCCAAACAGTTCGATCGCAACATGATTGTTATTGGTGCGGGTGCTGGCGGCTTGGTAACGAGCTATATTGCTGCTGCTGTTAAAGCAAAAGTAACATTAATCGAAGCAGGTGAAATGGGCGGTGATTGCTTAAACTATGGTTGTGTCCCAAGTAAAGCCGTGATTAAAAGTGCAAAAATCGCAGATCAAATTCGCCACGGTGAAAACTACGGCCTTGAAAATGCGTCTCCGCAGTTCTCGTTCAAAAAAGTCATGGCACGTGTACATGATGTCGTGGCTGAGATTGCACCGCATGACAGTGTTGAGCGTTATACCGATTTGGGTGTCGATGTGGTAAAAGGCTATGCCAAGCTCATCGATCCATGGACGGTAGAAATCGCCCTAAATGATGGTGGCACACAAAAGCTAACTGCCCGTACTATCGTTATTGCAACTGGTGCACGCCCATTTGTACCGCCATTACCTGGTATTGAAGAAACGGGCTACGTGACCAGCGATACCATATGGAACAAGTTTGCAGAACTAGACGAAGCGCCCAAAAAGCTGGTCGTACTGGGCGGTGGTCCTATCGGTAGTGAATTGGCGCAGAGTTTTGCACGCTTGGGCTCAAATGTGACTCAAATTGAGATGAGTGAGCGCATCATGATCAAAGAAGATCTTGAAGTGTCTACCTTTGCACACCAAGCGCTGGTTGAAAGCGGTGTAAACATTTTGACCTCACATCAAGCACTACGCTGTGAAGCTCGTGATGGTAAAAAGTATATTGTCGTTAAACACAACGACACTGAAATCGACATAGAGTACGATGAGCTATTGTGTGCCGTTGGTCGAAGCGCTCGCCTGACTGGTTATGGCCTTGAAGATTTGGGTATCGAAACCAACCGTACTATCGTCACCAACGAATACTTAGAAACGCTGTATCCTAATATTTTTGCAGCAGGTGATATCGTAGGCCCATATCAGTTTACTCATGTCGCAGCCCATCAGGGTTGGTATGCCGCAGTGAACGGCTTATTTGGTAACCTGAAAAAGTTTAAAGTAGACTACCGTGTGATTCCATGGACCACGTTTATCGATCCAGAAGTCGCACGTGTCGGCTTAAATGAGCAAGACGCGATAGACAAAGGTATTGAGTACGAGATTACCCGCTTTGAGTTCAAAGAGCTAGACCGTGCCATTACTGACAGCGCAGCTAAAGGATTTATCAAAGTCATTACCCCTAAAGGGAAAGATAAAATACTTGGCGTGACCATCGTATCTGAACATGCTGGTGATTTGATTGCTGAGTTTGTATTAGCGATGAAACACGGCTTGGGACTGAACAAAATACTTGGTACTATTCATAGCTACCCAACTTGGGCGGAAGGCAACAAATATGTGGCCGGTGAATGGAAACGTGACCATGCCCCTCAGCGCGTATTAAGCTGGCTAGAAAAATACCATACTTGGCGTCGAGGTTAGCCCATCAATGCACGTTCTTAAATCCTTGCCAGCATTAAAAAACGTCATGCGCTATAGCTCTTATGCTATGGCGCTAAGCGTTTGTATCGGTATCTCTGCAAGCACTGCCTCCCCTAATATTAGCAGTGATGGCAAGGAAGCACCTTGGCAGCAGGTTGAATCTCAGGGTAAAAATCAAGACGTTTACTTCTACGCGTGGGGCGGAGACCCTCAAATCAATGCCTATTTACAGTGGGTAGCCAAGCAAGTTGATGATAAATATAACATCAACTTGGTCCATGTAAAACTCACAGATACCAGTGAAGCCGTCAGTCGAGTATTGGCAGAAAAATCAGCCAATAACAATGACCAAGGTAGCGTAGATCTGATTTGGATTAATGGCGCAAACTTTGCCACCATGAGTGAGAATTCACTATTGCTCAAACAGTGGGCAAACAAGCTGCCTAATTTTACCCTCACTGACCCTGATAACAACCCTGCTGTTACCTTTGATTTTGGTGTACCGACCAATGGTATGGAAGCACCATGGGGACAAGCGTCACTGACTTTTTATTACGACAATCTATCCGTCAAAAAGCCACCCACTACCTTAAAAGAACTAACGACTTGGACAAAACAAAATCCCGGTCGCTTTAGCTATCCAAAACCACCTGACTTTTTAGGCATGAGCTTTTTGAAATATGCCTTGGTCATGCTGCATGAGCAACACGATGCTGATACTGGCGAGAATACCAGCGCTCAGCTCAATATGCCTGTCACTGAGCAAAATAGAGCGATTGTCCTCGACCCACTATGGGCATTCTTAGATGACTTGCATCCGACGCTTTGGCGCAGGGGTGAGCAGTTTGTACAAACGGGTGCGCAAATGCGTCGGTTGGTCGATGATACCGAACTTAGTTTAGCGTTCAGCTTTTCAGCCCCTGAAGTTCCAGCAGCTGTGCAGCGTTATGACTTACCTGAAAGTATTCGTAGCTATGCGATGAGCGATGGTAGCTTGAGTAATACTCACTTTGTGGCCATTCCTTATAATGCCAGCCATCCACAAGCAGCACAGCTCGTCGCTAACTTTTTGATGAGTCCAGAGGCACAAGCCAAAAAACAAACGCCTTCTGTATGGGGTGACAAAACCGTACTCGTCCAGTCTACCCTCACCTCTGAGCAGCAAGCCTTGTTCAAAACCAACAAACCCCATCCCAGTGCCCTGCCGTTTGATAGTATTACACGCACAGTGAGCGAGCCACACCCAAGTTGGGTTGAAGCAATCATGGAAGGCTGGCAAGCACGCTACGGGGTTCGCCCATGAATAAAGATTTGAATGACAAGGCCGCTCAAAGCAGTGTCAATAAAAATGATATAAATAAAGGCAGCGTCAATAATTGTACGGCAATTGCCACTCCTTATAAAAAAGACCTATTTACGCGCATTGCCATATCTAGTCCAAAGCTTTTATTGCTGATACTGGTGCTACCGGTACTCGGCGGACTGATTAGTGTGCTATTGCCTGCGTTTAGCTGGGTGCCCGCGCTTGACCAGACGACCATCAGTCTACAAGGGTTTAAAGATCTTTGGATGACGCCAGGTCTTACCCAGATGGTGGCGCTTAGCCTGGCAACTGGACTCATCAGTACTCTGCTCGCTTTTGTCATGACACTTATGATACTGGCAGCGTTTTTCAATAGTGTTTGGCTCACGCGTATCGAGCATTTGCTAAGCCCCATTTTAGTGATTCCTCATGCCGCAGCGGCGATTGCCGTTGGTTTTCTCATTGCGCCTTCTGGTATGTTTTCACGATTAATTTCACCATGGTTAAGCGGTTGGGAAATGTCACCAGAGGGGATATTTCCTCATGACCCCTACGGTATCAGTATCATTCTGGGCTTGACGTTGAAAGAACTGCCTTTTTTATTATTAATCGCATTGGGTGCTTTGGCACAACCAGAGCTTGGTAAAAAACTGCGTCAACAGTATAAAGTCGCATTAAATCTGGGTTATTACCCGATTGCCGCCTTTTTTAAATCGGTATTTCCTCTGCTATATCCATTGCTGCGTTTGCCGATTTTGGCAGTGCTTGCCTATGCCAGTGCCAGCGTAGAGATGCCATTGATATTGGGCCCGAATACACCGCCCACACTTGCAGTCACTATCATGCAATGGTTCAATGACGTGGACCTGAATTTACGTATAAAAGCATCAGCAGGGGCACTATTACAGCTGGCATTGACGGGTGGCTTGATCGCTTTATGGCTTGGCGGTGAGCAAATAGTAAAAATACTATTCTGTAGCTCACTAACCAATGGTAAACGCAATTATGGAGATGCTGTCTGTCAGAGAATCACGGCCACTATGACTACTGTGGTCATTGGCTTTATTTTCATGTCACTCATTGGTCTTGCCATGTGGTCAGTGGCTGGGTTTTGGCGGTTTCCAGACGCTTTGCCAGAACAGTTTGTATTGCTACATTTCCAAAGCGCCTTTATGCAAATGGGTACGCCACTCTTTAATACCATTGCTATCGGCCTAGTGAGCACACTCTTTGCTATTGTACTCACATTATTATGTTTGGAAGCCGAGCAATTAAGTGCAAAGCGACTTTCAAACTTTACCAGCTTAATCATTTACTTGCCGCTGCTGGTGCCTAGCATCGCTTTCTTGTTTGGCTTGGTTTGGCTACAGCAGTTGGTTAATAACCAAGCGGCGTTTTTTAATGTGGCATTTACACATTTATTATTTGTACTGCCCTATGTGTTTTTATCGCTGGCTAGCAGCTATCGACGCTTAGACCCACGTTTTGCGAATGTGGCAGCAAGCTTAGGTTCGACACCTATAAAAGTGTTTTTTCAGGTTAAACTACCACAACTGTTTACGCCCATTTTGATTGCCGTTGCACTGGGCCTAGCGATCAGCTTCGGCCAATATTTACCGACGTTATTGGCAGGTGGCGGACGTATTGCAACCATCACTACAGAAGCCGTGACACTCGCGAATGGGGCCAGTAGGCGCACTAGTGCGGTCTATGCCATCATCCAAATGGCACTACCGCTGATTGGTTTTATACTGGCAAGTCTGCTCCCTAAATATATTTTTAGAAGTGGCAAAAACAACACTCATTAACACGCCCTACATAAGCCAATAATGACAATACGAATAAAGGGGTTTTGATGTCACCATCTTTAGAGATAAGAAACTTAGAGCTATATCGAGAAGACACGCGTCTACTAGGCATAGATGAGCAAATTTTTGGCGGTGATATACTCACCGTTATGGGGCCATCTGGTAGTGGTAAATCGAGCTTTTTGAACTGGCTAACAGGTACATTGCCCAGCGGTTTCCATGCCACGGGCGAAGCTTGGTTAAATGATGAAAACGTGTGCCAACTTCCGCCGCATTTACGCCATATTGGGGTGCTGTATCAAGACCCTTTGCTGTTTTCACATTTATCCGTTGCCGGAAATATCGCCTTTGCTATGCCCAAAGGTAATAAAAAACAGCGTTTAGAAAAAATCGAACAAGCATTAGAGCAAGTTGGATTGGCAGGCATGGGTAGTCGACATCCTGATAACTTATCAGGGGGACAGCAAGCACGAATCGCCCTACTACGAACCTTGATGAGTGAGCCAAAAGCCATATTGCTCGATGAGCCATTTAGTAAGTTGGACACACAGCTTAGAGTCGATACACGTCAGTTGGTATTTGAGCAAATTCGCACGTTCAAACTGCCTGCGATTATGGTGACGCATGACCATAGCGATGCCGAAGCAGCAGGCGGCAAAGTTATTCATTTAACCTGATTGTCTTAGACATCAACGCGATTTACAGAAGGCCATTCGCATGCTCGACAAATTTATCACGCCCATCATCAAACCAATACTGACCTCTGTGGTTGTCGTACTGCATAAGCGCGGTGTCACAGCAGATCAACTCACGATGATGGGGTTTTTGATTGGCATGCTAGCCTTACCATTACTCGCGTTTGAGTTTTGGTATGGGGCGCTTGCAGCCATTGCAGTGAATCGCGTTTTTGATGGTCTGGATGGTGCTCTGGCTCGACATGCCAACCAAAGCTCAAGCGCTGGTGGCTATTTGGACATTACGCTCGATTTTTTATTTTATGCAGCCATACCGCTTGGCTTTATTTTGGCAAATCCTGAACAAAACGCCATTGCAGGCTCGATATTATTAGCCACTTTCATTGGTACTGGCTCAAGCTTTTTGGCATTTGCCATTGCAGCAGAAAAGTTCAATCTGGACAAGCCGCAGTTTAAGTACAAGAGTTTCTACTATCTAAACGGCCTGACTGAAGGAACCGAAACCATCGCGCTGTTTGTGGCGTTTTGTCTTTGGCCGCAGCACTTCTCACTCCTTGCTGGTATCTTTGCGACTGCTTGTGCCGTCACAATATTCACCCGCATCCATGGGGGCTACCATACACTCAAACAGCTAGAGACTGACGTTCATCAAAAACCATATCCATAAAAACAGTGAAGAGTTAACCAATGACAAATGAAGTATGGTGGAGACTTGGCGTTTTTTTTAGCGTCTTAGTCATCATGATGATGCTTGAATGGCGTATGCCTGCACGTAAATCCCCAATCAAAAGTAGTAAACGCTGGTTTGCTAACTTTAGCTTGGTGGTTGCAGCTTCTATTGTCACACGGTTGGCCGTACCTATTGGTCTGACAGCTGTAGCGCTATACAACCAACAGCATGGTATCGGCTTATTTAATATCATTGAATTACCAAGTATTGTAGTCATCATACTGAGCTTGCTATTGCTTGACATCGTTATCTATTGGCAGCATCGACTGTTTCATCGCGTCCCTATTCTATGGCGCTTACATAGAGTACATCATGCCGATGCGCACATTGATACCAGTACGGGGCTGAGATTTCATCCTATAGAAATCTTATTGAGCATTGTAGTGAAGCTTATTGCTGTCACCTTGTTGGGGGTGCCTGCAATCGCCGTGCTGATTTTTGAGATTGCCCTAAATGGACTGGCGATGTTCAATCACGCCAATATTCGCCTAGCACCTGCGATCGAAAAGCCCTTGCGCTTAATATTGATGACCCAGATTTTGCATCGTATCCACCACAGTAAACGTGTGAGCGAGACCAATTCAAACTACGGTTTTAGCGTTATTTGGTGGGACAAGCTGTTTGGCAGCTATAAGAGTGAAGCAAAGAAATCTGACAGCGAGTTAGATATTGGTCTAAAAGAGTATCCATTACCCGAGCAAAATGCATCGTTATGGAATTTGCTCATCATGCCATTCAAAGATAAACCTCCCAAAGGTAAGCCTTCTAAAAGCAAGTAAACTTATCGGTCAATCGTAAAATGACCAAACTCACCTGTGACCTTATCTAAAATTCACTTTTAGGTAGGGTAAATTTTTTAATATCTATTGTGTTTGTAAACCCTTATCTATCAAAGCCTTCACAATCATTACTTTATTAACCCGTTCTAAATGTAAACGAAATTTACAAATAACTTGAGCAATCGTTCAAATAATATTTGAACGATTGCTCAAAATGAATTATAGTGGTTGCAGTTGTTAAGCGACTCACGAAAATATCATTTATTAATATGAGTGTTCGCTCAAATAAATGTTTGTTTCTTTAGTCACTTGCACACTTACTTTACAACAATTTATTAATAATGAATAAAAGGTTTTAATATGACTGATTTTACTCTACACGACAAAGACACAGCCCCAGCAGAAAGCAAAGACTTACTTGATTCTTCTATCAAAGCATTTGGTATGGTACCTAACCTACACGCTGTAATGGCTGAAGCACCTGGCTTGCTCGAAGGCTATCAACGTCTACATCAACTGTTTTTAGACAGCAGCTTTGATGATGAAGAAACCACTGTGGTATGGCAAACTATCAACGTTGAACATGCTTGCCATTACTGTGTACCTGCACATACTGGTATTGCTAAGAGCATGAAAGTAGATGACGCTATCACTGATGCATTACGTGATGAAACGCCACTACCAACTGAAAAATTGGAAGCATTGCGTACCTTCACACTATCTGTAGTCCGTAATCGTGGTAACGTTGATGACAGCGCTGTTCAAGCGTTTTTAGATGCAGGCTACACTAAGCGTCAGATTCTTGAAGTTATTCTTGGTGCTGCTCAAAAAGTAATGAGCAACTACACGAACCACCTAGCTAATACACCAATCGACAAACCATTCCAAAAATTTGAATGGCACAAAGCTGACTAATACGTTTTTCAGCTAACGCTGACACAGTTCATTTGATGTTTTCATACTGTTGTTCGAAACATCTTCGGGCAGCAGTTTTTCATTTTAATTTATCGCTAATGAGAGATACTATGGAACAGGCAAAAAAACCCTTACGAATAGACATTGTGTCAGACGTTGTGTGCCCTTGGTGCGCTATCGGTTATAGTCAACTAGCCGAGGCATTAAAACAGACCAACACTCCGCACGAGATTCACTGGCACCCATTTGAGTTAAATCCTAATACGCCGCACGAAGGACGAAACTATCGTGAGCATATTATGGAGAAGTATGGTACAACTGCTGAGGACATTAAAGAGAACCGAGCTAGAATGACAGCAGCAGGTGCAGAAGCTGGGTTTAATTTTCAGTTTACCGATGAGTTTCGTACTTACAATACTTTTAATACGCATCAGTTGCTGTATTGGGCCGATCAGCAAGGACGTATGCACGACCTAAAACAAGTATTGTTCGTCGCACACTTCGTCGATAATAGAAACGTAGCTGACAGTACCGTACTTGCAAGTGTCGCAGCAGATATCGGATTGGATCGCAGCGAAGCATTAGCGGTCTTAGAAGACCAGCGTTTTGCTGCAGCAGTAGAAAAAGAGAAACAACACTGGCAACAACAGGGCATTCAAAGTGTGCCATCTATGGTTTTCAATGAGCGGCATCTCATCAGCGGTGCTCAAGGTATTGAAAATTATAAGAGCATTTTGCAACAATTGGCTGACATGCCAGACTAAGTCATCTGAATGATGGTTGGCTTTATAACGTTAAGGGTTGTAGAGGAATTGTGTAGCCCGAGACTATACAGTTCCTCTACAACCCTTTTTTATGGCGTTCACTTCTAGTGATATTAGTTTTTAGTGGTATAAATTTCTAGTAAAATCGATTTTAACGATATCAGTTTTTGATAGTATAAAGATTAAACAGTAGCATGTTCATCGATACGTAGCGCTTCTATGGAGAGTGCCATATCTTCAGCCAATGCATGTACTGCTGCACTGTCTACATCACGCTGTGCAAAAGCTCGCAGCCCCATCACTTCGGCCTGTAAACGGCGTGCTAGTCTTAGCGGATCTAACTCGCTATCCATCTCACCCAGCCGCTGCGCTTCGGTAAAGTAACCTACAAAACGTGTTTCCATACCTGCCAGCAGCATCTCTACTTTTTGTAGTGCCGCTTGCTCACGGGCGCCCAGTTCTAGCAAGCTTTTGACTAGCATACACGCTCGACTTGGCAACTCTTTGTCACGAATACCACCAAGCTGACGTAAGTAAGCTGCCAATCCCAACAAAGGAGATGGCTGCTGACTCAATATACGTTCAAGCTCAGTCAACCCTGAGCGAGCATAATAATCTAAAGCTTCTTGGAACAAGCCATCTTTACTACCAAATGCAGCATAAATACTGCCCGGACGCATATCGAGCGCTAATTCTATGTCTTTTAAAGAGGTAGCATGAAAACCTTTTTGCCAAAAAAGCTTTAAGGCTCGTTCTAAGGAGTCATGACGATTATAAAGTGCAGTACGTGACATAGTTTTTCCATTGCAACAGCCATGGCTTCATATAAGTATGAGCACAGCAATAAATTTGAATGATTGCTCAATTTTATCTCGAATGATGACTCTAGTCTAGTAAAGTTACTTTACGCAATAAAAATTAGGCTAACGATTAATCGTTAGCCTGAAAAATCCCACTTGTTTAATCAAGCAATGCTAATACGGCAATAACACATGCTTGCTTTTCTGATACGCAGATAAGCCATCTACGCCTAGCTCACGTCCGATACCACTTTGTTTAAACCCGCCCCACCCAGTTTCAGGCAACACGATTTGTTGCTCATTAATCCAGATATGACCTGCTTGAATTTGTAATGCCATCTCCAATGCTTGAGTTTCATCAGCACTGACAATAGAAGCTGCCAAGGCGAACTTACTGTCGTTGGCTAAGGTAATCGCTTCTGCTTCCTCTGCAAAGGTTTTACATACCAATACTGGTCCAAAGATCTCTTCTATCCATAACTGACTGGTTACTGGTACGTCTGTATAAATCGTTGGGGTTGCAAAGTATCCTGACCCCTCTACTATCTCACCGCCCGTCAAACACTCAAGATTTTCATTCACTGCAATATCAAAGTATTTTTTGACCTGATTTAACTGTTGCTCGCTAACCATTGGCCCCATTTGTGTATCCACAGCAAAGCCATCACCAATTTTTAGGCTTTCTGTCTTGACCTTCAACGTTTCAAATAATGGTTGAGCAATGTCTTCATGAACGAGCAACCTTGAAGTCGCTGAACATATTTGACCAGCATTGGTAAATATACCACCGATGATTAAATCACAAGCGTAGTCGATATCTGCATCGGCACATACGACAATGGCAGACTTACCACCAAGCTCCAGGCTGATATCTTTGATACCTTTTGCCGCTTGGCTCATGACCTTTTCTCCAATTACGTTGCTGCCGGTAAAGGAAACTTTATCAATTAGCGGATGACTGGTCATGGCAGCCCCTACTTCGGCTGCTCCGGGTAAGATATTGACCACCCCTTTTGGCAGTCCTATCTCAGATAAAATATTGCCTAACATCAGCTCTGGCAATAATGTCACCTCAGATGGTTTTAAGATCACAGTGCAACCTGCCGCTATGGCTGGCGCTACCTTCCAAGCAGTCGTAACCATTGGAAAATTCCAAGGTACGATGAGTGCGCAAATACCAACAGGCGCATAGGTTTTTAGCAAGCGTATGCTCGACTCACTGGTAAGCACCTCAGACAAAGTCGCTTGTTTTATGATGAGATTGGCATAATAACGATAGCAGGCAATAGCATCGCTCACATCTATTTTTGCTTCTTCGATTGGCTTACCATTATTTAATACAGACAATCCAACCAACGTATCGAACTGCTGCTCCATCGTATCTGCAATGGCATTGAGATAACCCGCGCGTTCGTTTACCGTGGTTTGTGACCAAGACGGATATGCTTGGCTAGCAGCGTTGACTGCCATATCTACATGAGCTTGGGTACACAAACGAGTGGTGGTGATGATTTCGCCAAAATGTGAATCATACAAGGCACAGTTGTTTGTTACATCAAGGCTAGTTTCGTCAGAACTATTTTTATCAGAGCTATTTTCATCAGCGTTGGTTTTTTTAGAGTCGGCCGTAGGCGCTTCAATCGTAATCCAGTCTCCATCAATATAAGCAGCGTTCAGCATCACTTCATCTTGGACGGTTTGTATGGCGCTTTCTCTGGTTATACCCTTAGAGTTCATCGTTTCCATCATGGTTAATTGCCTTTTATTTTTTATAAAATTGTCTGCATCTGCTGTTATATGGATATTTTTTTATTAATATAAGGTTTTTATGTCTGGCGCTCGTAATATGCTTAGCAAAATAATCGGCTTATCTGACTACAGAAAAAACCGATTATTTGCTTAGGCTAGATACATTATCAATATTGTACGCGTTCCTAATACAGCAGATGTGCCACAGAAGTAATCACCACCAAGCTAATAATGGTACGAAGCATAAAGATCAAGAATAGCTCTAAGACATTAAGCTTAATGTTAGATTTTAAAATCAGCGCGCCCACTTCAGACATATAAATAATCTGCGTAATAGAACAGGCGCCAACGATAAATCGTGTCATCTCACTCTCGATACTTTTACCCACCAAGGCTGGCAAATACATATCCGCAAAGCCCATAATCATGGCAGGTGCCGCTTTTGCTGCTTCTGGAATCTGTAACCATTCAAGCAAAGGTACTAGCGGCGTCGCTAACCAGTTAAAGACAGGCGTGTACTCTGCTAAACCAAGGCCAATCGTACCGATAGCAAAAATCACAGGGATTAGACCAAAATAGATATCGAACAAATTGTTTACACTGCGTTTGAACACCTGACCTAAGCTAGGCATAGAGTGCGCACGAGTCACCGCACGGTTCACTGCCCATTGATAAGTTGAATACTCAGCAGGAATACCTTCATCTAGCATGCTTTTGCCCGAATGATATGTATCAGGCTTGCGTGACAATGGCGGTATGCGCGGCATGATGATCGCAGCGATGAAACCTGTCAAAGCAATGGTCAGATAAAAGTAGACGAAATTATTATCTACGCCGATGGTTTTTGCGACTACATAGGTAAAGGCAATAGACGTCACCGAAAAAGTCGTGGCAATGACGGCTGCTTCGCGCTGGCTATAGAAACTCTTGTCATACTCTTGCATGGTGACCAGCAATCCAATAGAAGCTGCGCCAAACCAAGAAGACATCGCATCGACTGCAGAACGACCTGGCAGTTTGAAAAGCTTGATAAATACTTTACTGGCAAGCGTTCCCAAAAACTCCATCAAGCCAAAATCAGTCAAAAATGGCAGCGATAAAATAGCAAAGAAAAATAAAGGAATCAGAATAGGAATCAAGTCTTCAAAAATGACACCGCCGGTATTACGATTGATAATAAACTCGGGGCCAACTTGTAAAAAAATCATCCAAACAAACAACATGCCCAAGAAGCGAGTGGCTAACCAAAACCAATCTACATCAAAGAGCTTTTTTACTGGTGACTCTTCATGCAAAGTGGGTTTTAATATTTTGACCGCCAAAGCCCCTATGAAGGAAATCGATACGATCGCCATTGCGATATAGACCACAAATCCGCCTAACGCGGCTTGTAGCGTATCGGTCAACACACCCAATAAAATCGTGACCTTACCATCCCACTGAAACGGTATGATAAATAGCGCAATACCTAGTGCTGAAAACAATAAAAACTTCCACATGGCCGCACGCCACTGTCCTGCTTTTGGCGTTTCTGGATCGACAGTATTATTCCCTAAAATCGGTTGCTGCGACTTATCCATATAGTTTGTCATTTCACTTCTCCTTAATGGGCGATGATTGCCAGTTTTTCCATTTTTCTGTCTGACCAATACCGGGGTTAAGCGAATTGGTTGGATCTAGTTTTTTATAAAAAGAATGTAATGCAGGTTTGGCGGTATATACATGGCCCACATTGTGCTCAGCAGGATACTCGATATGACGCTGATCATAAAACGCCAGTATGTCATCCTTGAATTTTTTTGAATCTACTTCAGGATGTAGCAGGTAGTCTTGATGCATGACATGGCAGAAAAAATGCCCTAAATAAAAGGTCTTGCTTACCTGTTCTTGCAAGTGGTTAGGCAAAGACTCATCCCAATCTACGGCATTCCGTGGCAAGGCAATATCGGTAGACAACAGCTCACCAAACTCTGTGTGGTTGAGATTGTGATAACGGAACATAGCAGCCGTGGCAGCACTACGAAACACCAATAACGCTTGCGCTTCTTGTTCAATACAAAGATGCAATGCGCCCTCATTCTGCTGCATATGCAACTGTAAAAATGCTTGCGCTGCGGCAATATGTTGATGACTGGCGCTATCGTTGCCGTCATCATTACCTTTCCCATTGTCACAACCATTTGCCACTTTGATAATCAAATGATAGCGATATGCTTGCGATTGCTTAGCCAAGGGTTTTGGCAATGATGGCGGCATAAAAACGCTAGCCATCTGTAGCACACGGTCAGGCAAAGTCTGTGGCAATCGCCATTTATCCAAATAATAACCAATCTTCATTTGTAGCCGATATAACTCGCCTATCTTGCTAGCAGGGAGCTTTCGCATGCTTAAGCAAGTATCGCGACCATAACGTATTGTGATGTCGTTATAGTCTTTGTGCATATACTCTGCCAATACAGGCAGGTTCAATTCACTTTTTAGCCACTGTTGCCTGAGCGTGGTCAAAGTATCTGCGTCATTGGTCGAGATGTAGAATGTTTGCTCTTGTGTCGGTTTGGCAAAGGTCGCCACCCGCACAGCAAATATGATGACCTTGCCTGCTGAACCAGACGCTTCATACAGCCCATTGGGGTCATTGTTAAATCTAGCAGGTGTGTCCGCTTCGCAATCACGTACTTTGTGTTGATACTGATGGTTGGTACAGGCTTTTCCATTGCTTAGGCTATCTGAGTCTCTTTCGAATCTGCCCGCTTGTAGGTTTTCAAGTATCTCCTCTGGATGTGTACCTAAATCAACCCCTAAATGGTTGATTAACTCAAACTGTCCTGAAGCATTGCGTTTAGCAAACAATGACATCTCGGTATACGCAGGACCACGTTGCACTAGCATTCCACCCGAGCTATTACAGATTCCGCCAATCACCGATGCGCCAACACAACTAGAGCCCAATACGGAATGCGGCTCACGCCCCAAAGGCGCAAGGGTAGACTCTAATTGCTGCAAGGTCGCCGCTGGTAAAGCTATCAGCTCTTTTGCATCATTCAGTAAGTGCACACCGTTCAATGACTGCATCGAGATAACCACCAGTGGTCTATCATACTCACCATAAGGTGTTGAGCCACCTGTTAGCCCAGTGTTGGCCGCTTGAGCGATAATAATCGTATCCGCTGCTGCACAAAGATTAATGACACGCCATAGAGTTACTAAACTGTCTGGTGTCACAACAGCCAACACATTATCCGCACTCGCTTCTATAGCACCTTGTACATAAGACTGCTGTTGGCTGGGCTTTGTCATTACATTGGGCGCGCCAGCAACGGTCACTAAGTCTGCTAACAAGCTCGCCTGCGATGCATTCAAACTATTAGACGAGTGGTGAGCATTTAACATTACAGACGTTGTTCCTTGAGTAACTAGCCTTTAGTACATTTAAATCATTATCGTCAGCTTAAGCCATTACCATCAACTAAAGCAGGTAAAGCTCTTCCCCATCTCAGCGACAAATGCATCGGTTTCGTCAATCTCATAGATAATAGGCTGCTTACCTTCGATGTCTTGTTGCAAAGCTTCTAGCAATTGCTGTTTGTCAGTAATTCTACGATATCCGGCACCAAATCCTGCTGCTAAAGGTTCAAAGTTCGGTGTCTTAATATTGACACCAATCAATGGCAAACCACCCTCTTCCATATAACGGCGAATTTCACCATAACCTTGGTTGTTCCATAGCAGGACAATCAATGGTAGCTCAAGCTCGGCGGCGCAGATGAGTTCTGCAATGGTAAACTGAATTCCACCATCACCCATTAGGCTGACCACTGGCGATTTTGAGCCAACCATCGCTCCAATAGCAGCGGGCAAGCCATAACCTAACGTGCCAAATCCTGTCGATGAGTTAAACCATCTACGGGTCGCCAATGCTTCAAAGCCAAGATTGCCACTATAGACAGTTTGTGTCGAGTCACCAACGAAGATGACGTCTTTCACTTCATCGCGAATAAGTTGAAGCAGTGCATTTTGACCAGCGAATTCTGGCGTCATATCTGCTAACAATGCCTGTTTTGCCTCAGCGACTCGCACTGCTGCTTGATTATCCAACTTCTGACTTTCTAGACGTTTACAGAGTCCGCTAACGGCCATTTGCGCATCGGACAATACTGCGATGTCGGCTCTAAAAGGACGATGCAGTTGCTGAGCATCACAGTCGATACGAATCAACGTGCCATTGATTTTAAACTCGCCATTAAAGAAGACATCATAGTCCGTCTCCCCAAGCTCAGTGCCAATGGCCAATACCAAATCAGCCTCGGTGATAACGGCTCGACCTGCCGCTAATGACTGGTTGCTGCCTAAGCTCAATGGATGAGTAGGTGGTAATAGACCTTTAGCATTAATCGTCAGAAATGTCGGTGCATCAATCAGCTCTGCTAGTTTCTGTGCCGAACTATCGACATCAACGCAGCCGCCACCATAAAGTAAAACGGGATTCTTTGCTGATTTTAACGTCTCAACGATTAAATCAAGCTGCGCAGGATTAGGAAGTGGTCTCATGACTTGTGGTAGCGTTAGAGCAACATGATTAGCTTGGCTAGCTTTAGAGTCGTTTATGCTAGGCGGCTTGGCCACGTGGCTGGCATCGGCAGTGATGACATCAATAGGCAACTGAATGTGAACCGGTCCCGGACGCGCACCATTAAATAAAGCAAAGGCTTCTGCGATGACTTTCGGTAGCGCTTCTGGTTGCCAGATGGTCTTGCTAGTAAGTGCAACTTTACTGACCATGCCCTGCTGGTCATGTAACTCATGTAAATGCCCTTCCTCACTGCCCGTATCTTTTACTTTATTCACACTAGATATCACTAGCATCGGTATAGAATCAGCAAGTGCCTGTGCCATCGCTGTCATGATATTGGTCATACCAGGGCCGGTAATAATAAAACAAACCCCAATCTTTCCAGAAGCACGGTAGTAGCCGTCAGCCATAAACCCAGCGCCTTGCTCATGACGCGGTGTCACGTGACGGATATCGGTATTGGGCAGGCCGCGATACAGCTCTACTGTGTGCACACCTGGGATGCCAAATACAGTCTCTACACCATAATATTCTAGCCATTGTACTAGCAGCTCACCGCAGGTTAGAGATGGGACTGTAGATACGTCAGAAGACATTTGCGTCAATTGGGTCATGAGTTTTTCATCCTGAAAAATATAATAAGTATTAAGTTAAGATTTTTATATTGGTTCGCGATTTTTTTAAATATTTCTTAAATGCTATCAATCATAAATCATGGTGCCGTAACCAATCATCAATCATGACGTTTAAACGTTTGCCTGAAAAACTAGGGAAGTGACCACCGTGAACAACTCGTACAGGCAATGCATTTAAGCGGCGCATACTCTTGGCATAATCAGACATATTGCTGTGCCAAGTATCCTCAATTAATGGACCGTCATAGATAAGATCACCAGAAATCAAAGTTTCGCTAGCAGCTTCCCACAAGGCGATACCACCTGGGGAGTGACCAGGCGTATGAATTACTTCAAATTGACGATTGCCCAAGTCAATCACATCCCCATCCTCAAGTTGCATAATTTTCGCTGGGGCAGCGATTTTATAGCCACAATGAGCATAAGGCTCAGGAGGTAGCGCATCAAACATCTCATCATTGACAAACATATCAGCCAAGGTGCGAGCGTTGTCTGGCTCAGCGAGAATATGGGCTTCAGCAGAATGTACATGACAGCATTCAAACTCATTTGCCGCGCCAATATGGTCAAAATGCGTATGACTGGCAACACCAACAATATCGCGATCAGCGAGCAGAGCGACGTGGCGGCGCAATGGTACAGCACCTAAGCCAAAATCTACTAATAAATCTCGCTGACTGCCTCGCACGTGCCACAGATTACAGCGAAAAAATGGCTTAATCCACGGCTCATCGATGAGCGTAATACCATCACTGAGGGTAGTCGTTCGATACCAGTTTTCTGGTTTAATACGTGGTAATGATTGCTCACTCATGAGTCCGCTCCATTAACGACATGAGTACCCTTAAGAACACGCAGGTCCTTAAGATAGTTTTGGTGCGTGCGACTCTCATCGATGCAGGCGAGATCGATATCTACTATCATGGTGCCAGCTGCTAAACCAAGTCGGCCGAGCACCTCACCATCAGGACCAGCAACGATGCTATTGCCACAGAAATGGAGCGTTTCTTCCACACCTGAGCGGTTGATACAAGCAACAAAGCACTGATTGTCCATTGCTCGAGCGCGGATTTGTAGTACCTGCCGCTCTGCATTTGGCAACATATTTGCCGTAGGTGATAATATGATTTGCGCCCCTGCTTGCGCCAGCTCTCTTGCTACTTCTGGAAACTCATTGTCATAGCAAATCATCAATCCTAATTTACCGAATCGAGTATCCACCACACAAGATTGCTTGCCTGCGGCAAAGAAGTCATTTTCGCGATCCCATAAATGTCGCTTATGATAAGTGGCAAGGTGCTGACCGTTGTCATCTAACAATACAGCAGCGTTGCTAAACTCACCATTAGCCCCCTGCTCAGCCAGACCAAATAGCAAATGCACGTTGTATTTATCAGCAAGCTTGGCAGCTTCGGTGACGATTGGACCGTCGATCGCTTCAGCGAGATCATCAAGGCGCTCAAAGATGTTGTAGCCTGTAAATGCTAGCTCTGGCAGGGCCAATAAATCCACTTTAGCTTCTGCTGCTAAGCGACAGAGTGACTCCAATACTGCTAAATTAAAAGTAGGCTCAGCCCATAAAGGATCCGTTTGAGCAATCATCAATCTCATAATGAAGGCTCCTTTTGAGCAGAAGTGATCGCACTATTAGGACGAGTGAATAAAGTAGCACCTAACCAGTAGAGTCCACCCGTGATGATAAAGACGGGTAACGAGGCCCCAAAAGATGGCGGTGCTATCAAGGTCCAGTAAGCGGCAAGCGCTGCACCCATTATGTAGGACGCGATAGCAATTTTTGCAGTAGGACGGCCCAATTGCTTAGTAGAGTCAAGCAGCTTTTCTGTATAGCCCTCTTGACCAACAAGATAGTAATCAACAATCATGACTGAGAATGCTGGGATGAACAGTGCACCGACGATTAACAGGAAGTTTTGGAACTGATCTAAAATACCAGGAATCAATGCACCAAAAATAGTGACCAAACCAATGATAAGTGCAGGTTTCCAAAAGCTCATATTAGGCGCGATGTTCATGCATGATAGCGTTGCGCTATACACTGCCATCACATTGGTTGTCATGACTGAGAAGAAAATAACCAATGCGGCTGGCAAACCAAAACCAAATTCAGCGAGCAAGCGAGTCGGATCGTAAGTCTGCTCCATGCCGTTTAGGATAGAGAGCCCTGAGATTGTCGCACCCAAGCCCATGGCAACGATGGCCGCTATGATATAACCAAAGTAAGTACCCCATACTGCGATTTTAGATGTCTTACAATTGCGATTGTAGTCAGCTGCCGAAGACATCCAAGAAAATGCAGTGGCGATAACGATATCAAAAGCGATACCTAGCGTAATACCATTACGCGACTCAACTGGCATCTCAAACAGTGTAGACACATCATAATGCTGATTTAACTGATAGAGCACCACCACGGTAAGACCTGCCATTGCTAATGCAGCCCAGCGTTCGACAAGTTCAATACCAAGATGACCACGTAATACAATCAACACCACGACTGTCTCACACAGAATGACAAATAATGGCAGATTGCTATAACCTGTTGTGGCTTCCACTGCATAATTCAGGCTCATGCCAGCGAGCAAAGCCTGAATACAGCTCCACGCGATGAGCACACCCATATTGACCAGTGAAATCAACTGACTACCCAACGGCCCATAAGCTCTACGCGTTAGGGCCATCGAAGGTAGACCAGTTCGCTGACCCATCAGACCAACTAAGAGTAGCGGAATGGCACCGATTAATGAGCCAATGAGTACCGTCGTTATAGCCGTGGTAAACCGTAAATCAGGTACTAATAACATCCCAGTTAAAATAGTCGTGACGACGATATTGGCACCGAACCACAGTGCAAACGTACCAATCGAACCTAAACTGTGTCCAGCCTCATTTGGAGATAGCGTATCTTGACCAAAAAATGAAGAAGGTTTACTCATGAGCATCTTCCTTAACCGAGTTGTATTAATACCAGCAAGCCAATTGCCCTGGTGACGATGCAGCTATCCGGTCATATACCATATTTGGATAGCTACCCTATGCTCCTAATTTAACCAATAAGAGAGAACGAATACCCCTCCCCTTATGGTTATCGTCGCAAGACACTCTACTAATAAACAGCTTTAACCTTATCGTCATAACGCACACCCGGTAGGATACATAGCATCTCAAACAATAAGTTCGCAGCCAGTACAGAGGTGTTACCAAATGGATCATAAGGTGGTGATACTTCAACCAAATCACCGCCGACTACATCTAGACCGCGCATACCACGAATGATTTCGATACCTTGAGTAGACGTCAGACCACCGATTTCCGCAGTACCAGTACCAGGTGCAAATGCAGGGTCAATACCATCAATATCAAAGCTTAGATAGACAGGACCGTCACCTAGTTTTTCACGTACTTCTGCCATCAGCGGGGCCAATGACTTGTACCAACACTCCTCAGCAGGCACAACGCGAAATCCCTGCTCGGTTGACCAGTCAAACTCTTCAGCACTATAACCTGTACCACGCAGACCAATCTGAACCACACGGTTGCCATCGATTAGGTTTTCTTCGACAGCACGGCGAAACGGTGTGCCGTGGGCGATTTTTTCGCCAAACATATCATCATTGATATCCGCATGAGCATCGATATGCACCATACCGACAGGGCCGTGTTTTTTGGCAAGTGCGCGTAGGATAGGAAGTGCGATGGTATGATCGCCACCCAACGTCAGTGGAATCGCGCCGTGTTTAACGATTTTATCGGTATAGAATTTTTCGATGATATCGACGCTTTTTAGGAGGTTAAAAGTATTGATAGGTACATCACCAATATCAGCGACTTGTAAGGATTCAAAAGGGGCAGCACGAGTGGCTACATTGTAAGGACGAATCATGCGTGACTCATCACGAATCTGTCTTGGGCCTAGTCTCGCACCGCTACGGTTCGATGCACCGATATCTAAAGGCACACCTACAAACGCGACATCTAACCCTTCGGCATCTGCCTGAGTTGGCAGACGCATCATAGTGGCGAAACCGCCAAATCTTGGCATTTCGTTACCGCTTAGTGGCTGATTGAAGCTCATAAATCACGTCCTTATTACCTGTTAATTAAAATACACAATTTGCTACATACCCTTGACAATACCTAAATATAAGACAGCAAACCATGGTAAAATTTAGAAGTAAACTTCTGAATTTTCGTAGTAAAGCAGACTTATACGTTATTAGCAGAAGTTTGTTGAAGAGAGTATTTATCGGAGGATGGATCTTGATATTAGATGAGTTGATAAAAATAGATGTAAAAACCCTACGTAGCTTTATGGCCATCGTAGACTCTCAAGGGGTGACAGCAGCTCAGACGCGCCTAAATGTCACACCTTCGGTGATTAGCGGTCATCTAACACATCTAGAAGACCGTTTGGGCATGACATTATGCCATCGTGGTCGCGCAGGATTTAAGCTGACAGAAGATGGCGCAGCGGTTTATGAGGCTTGTGTGGCCTTTACCGAATCGGTCGCTAACTTTCAACATCAGCTGCATTATATTCAGCAACTAGACTCTGTTCATGGCGGTCATATTAGACTGTGCCTAACCGATCAAATGCCCAAGTTTTTTTATGACGTGCTTCGACAACGGCTTGCGAACAGCTACCGTAACAATCCACTGATACATTTTTCTATCGACGTACAAAGCCCTGAAAGCATGTTAGAGAAACTGCTCAGTAACGAAAGTGATATTGGGGTCGGTTATTTTGGCAGCTTTCCACCACTACTGACGTTTAAGCCAGCATTTGTAGAGAGACAGGTCGTTTGCTGCGGACGCGAGCACCGGTTATTTTACAATTCAGAAGGTTTGACATTAGAGGACTTAGAACAAAACCATCCGTGGATAAAAAGAGGCTATATTACTGATGTCAGCATCCATCATGTACGCCCCAAAACATTAAGCGCCACGACGTATCATATGGAGGCTACTGCACAGTTGATTCTGGCCGGTCACCATGTTGGCTACTTGCCTCGTGACCTAGCCATGCGGTACGAAAGAGAAGGTTTGATGAAAATATTACTGCGAGAAGAAGCCAGTTATGCCGTCGAGCACCATTGGGCGTATCGGCAGAACCAGCACAAACACATTGCTGATTTTTTGAACAAAATGATGAATTTATTATAAAAAATCACTGCACACAACTAAACTGCTGTTGGTAGCTCTCGGTGTTTTAAGCCAATGGTTCGCAGTCTGCCTTTGTCATCGACTTCTTTGATGACCAATGACCACTCATCGCTTATTACGACAGTGTCACCAGAGACTGGTGCAGTATCCAAACGTTGCTTTACATACTCAGCGACCGTCTGATCCCACATGCTTTTTGAGCCATCTTTAGGCTTTGGCTTTAGATTATCCACTAGAGATTCAGACGTCATCGCTCCAGTAAAAAATGGCAAATCGCCGAGCTTGACACTGGGTGATAGCAGCCAATCTCCATAAAAGTCATCAATCGCTTTATGATTCAAAGTCGTGTCATTAAAGATTTTGGCAATCTTGCTGGCGTGATTGCCTCGCATCGCATACCAAACGCTATCACCAAATTTCAGCTTCGTCTCTTCATCAGTAACGACAATCTGCTGTCCACGTACCAGTGCAAAAATACGAATCTCATCAGGGTTGACACGTTTAGATATCTCTAAGGGATGTCGACCGATAGCGAAAGCGCCTGATTGAACTTCGAACTCATATAAAGTAATACTGGCTTTATCGGACACCCAAACTTCGTGTTCTTCTTTTGGGTCTTTATTCGTTGGAATACGTACCTTAAACAAATTCGCCATGATAGGAATGGTCGTTCCTTGCAAAATCAAAGACACAACGACCACGCCAAAAGCAATATCGAACAGCATAAAGGCATTGTCTATGCCTGCCATCACCGGTAAGAGAGCCAATGTAATAGGTACCGCGCCACGCAGTCCAACCCAAGAAATAAAGCCAATTTCTCTGTCTTTAAATTTGAATGGTTTGACGCTGGTATATACGGCGATAGGACGAGCAACGAAGATCATAAAGGCCGCTATCGCTACTGAATAGTGCCAGACATTGAGAACATTCGAGGGTGTGACTAGTAGCCCTAGTACGACAAAAAGCACCGCTTGTGATAACCATGCAAAGCTATCCATGACTCGCATCACATGCTCAGTCGAGCGCACTTTATGATTGCCAATCATGACACCCGTGAGGTATACCGCCAAAAACCCACTACCGCCTAACATGTTGGTAGCCGCAAAAACGGCCAAGCCCGCAGACAGTATCAAAATAGCATACATACCCTCTGCCAAATGCACCTTGGGCAATAGCCGTGATAGCAAATAACCAAAGAGCAAACCCATACCCAAACCAACGCCCAACTGCTGCAACAGCAAACCCAAAAATCCAAGTACGCTCTGACCATTCGGATCAACATTTAAGGCTATCAAACCAGTGACTAATAAAATAGCCAATGGATCGTTGCCACCCGACTCCAGCTCAAGGGTTGCTTGGACGCGATCATTGAGCTTGACACCGCCATTACGTAATAGAGAAAATACCGCTGCCGCATCGGTCGAACCAACGATAGCCGCCATCAATAGACCAAAGCGCCAATCGACATCGAGCAACCAAGTAACGAATACCCCGAGCACCATGACCGTGGCTAGCACGCCCCATGTGGCTAGCGTAATCGCTGGCTTGAGTCCAACTCTAAATGACTTAAAAGAAGTACGTAGACCACCATCTAGCAAGATACAAGCTAAAGCTGCCTGCCCGACGAAATTGGCCAACGCGTATTGAGAAAACTCAATCCCTAAAATACCTTGCTCGCCAGCCAACATGCCTACTATCAAAAACAATAGTAACAATGGAACGCCCAAGCGCGCTGACAATGTACTGGCCATAATACTGGCAAAAATTAACAATGCTCCTACGAGATATAGGATATTTAAGGTATCCATCTTTTTTTAAGCCCTATTTTTATCAATGGTGATGAATTAAGTTGGTGCGAAAATATTACAATTTAATCTTTTACCTTTACTAGTAAACTCCACATCTGAATATATGTTGATTCAGTTTAAAAAAAGTCGAGGCAACCGAGTGTAGCTGTATATTTAATACTTCAAGCGAGGTTGGCACTGTCACTCTTTTATAGAGGATTAACTATCCTAAAAATATCATTAAGAATAACATCTACTATCATGTCTATAAAAACTATCTATAAAGATTTTTACTAATACTTGCTCTCATTTTAATCATGATAATACAAGTGAGTTTGATGACATGTTTTAAGGACTTTAAATACAGTTGGCGCTATTTCTCATACTATTTTAGACGCTCTCTTCAATACTGGCTATGCTTGTATGTATTGCCACGTAAGCACTAAAATAGCGGCAGCAACCATCCAAGCGACCACCCCTAGCATTAATGCTTTATATAAGCTGACATAGCCAATGCTAAAAAACACCACAAAAGTATAGATAAGATGAGGTATGACGCCGAGCATGCTAAATATCAAGGCGACTTTTAAATCAGCAGGGCTACGCTCGGTACCAACAATGAAATGGCTGATCAAAGTAAACGTGGGAAAAAGCGGCGCAAGTGCCGCCAAATAGAAAAATCGAGTTTGTGCAAATAACTGAATCGCCAATACCATCAAGGCACCAATAAGCATTTTTAGCCAAATCATGATGCGTTCTCTCCTGTCGCATATCAATCGCTTAATTTATCACGATAATGAACGCACAGAACAAAATAGCTGATAATAAATAATGAGAATCCTAAAATACAAAAAAATCCCTACTTGGCATCATGCCAAATAGGGCTTTCACTGTCTAAAAACTAAAGAAAATTGATATAAAAGCTAATTTCCTTTATGCACTGCTATTCATTTAAGAAGGCTTTAGTGCCGCGCTGATGTCTGCTAATAATGGCGGGATATCATGCTTGTCGGCGATGACTTCTAACATCACCAACTTATCCGTGGTCACTGCTGCTTTTTCGAGTGCTGCTTTCAACTCGCCAGCGGTCTCTACTTTGATCATCAAGCTGTTTTCTTCAGTGGCACCAAAAGCTTGTGGCATCAACTGCCAATTGCATTTAGGAATATCATTGTAAGCTTGATTTTCACCATGAATTGCACGCTCTACCGTGTAGCCATCATTATTAATCAACACGATGACTGGATTGGTACGCTCTTGGATCATCACTGCGATTTCTTGAATAGTGAGTAAGGCAGAACCATCACCAATCAGCAACACACTTCGCTTGTCTGGCGAGGCAATGGCAGCACCCAAACTTGCGGGCAGCGTGTAGCCAATCGAACCCCACATTGGTTGCCCGTAAGACGTAACACCCTGTGGCAAACGCACATCACTAATACCAAAGTATGCCGTTCCTTGTTCAGAGAAAACCAAGTTATTATGATCTAAGTGCTCTGCAATAATGTGCCACAGATCGTCTTGGCGGATGGCCTCATCGTCTTTGCCGTTTTGCTCATGAGGATTGACAGGCTCACAGAAAGGTTTTGGCACGATTTTGATGCCAGAGGTCATGACTTCATGCAAGACTTGCAACGCATCTTTTAGCGCAATCGGTGCAAAATTCTGACCACTGATTGACGCCCGCTCATAATGCAAATCTACGACCACATCTTCGTTGATATCTTGACTGAACCCTGCCGTAGTTGTATCCGTATATTGCACCCCTATTTTGATCAGGCACTCACAGTTTTCTACTACGTCCTTGACCACAGGACGTGAGGCGACGCCTGCATAAGTTCCTGCCCAACGATTACTGTTTTCGTCAAGTAGCGTTTTACCCCAAGACAGCGTGGTATAAGGAATATCCGTATCAGCAATCAGTGCTTTAAGCTGATTTTGCAACCCTAAACGATGCACCATCAAATCTGCCATAAGCGTCGTGGTTTTGTTCGGTAAAAACGCTATAAGCGCTTGCTTGAAATCTGCCAATGCCGCTTGGCTGGTGATATCTTCTTGGCTGTCAATCAGCTTCGTGGTTGGTGGGTAAATGGGCATTTTTGCCACATCAGGTGATAACAGCAGATAGCCAGGACGATGTTTCTTAAGAATCAAGCGAATGACACGATCAATCTCTGAGGCCGCGTTTTCTGGTGTGATTTGCGCCCGTGCCACGGTCACTGGCTCTACCATTTTAATGAAGTGATTGAATACGCCATCACCAAGCGAGTGATGAATACGGCGCTTTGAGTCTTGTAGAGCGGTACTTGGCGCTCCCACAACATGCAATACAGGCGCGTACTCAGCAAAAGAGCCTGCCGTCGCATTAATCGCTGACAACTCCCCCACACCAAAAGTCGTGACCATAGCCGCAAACCCACGCTCACGTGCGTAGCCATCCGCAGCATAGCCAGCATTTAGCTCATTGGTATTGCCCACCCAGCGCAGCTTGTCAGAGGCAAGAATATTGTCTAAAAATGTTAAGTTGAAATCACCAGGTACGCCAAATATCTCAGAGGCACCCGCTTCTGCGACACGATCAAACAAATAATCGGCGATGGTATATTGTTGTGTCATTTTTTATCCTTATAAGTACTGATAATCTTTTATGGTTGAAGTGAATTATAATGAGTATTCCAGCCTATTTATCTCATGCAAATTTTTTGGAATGCATATTATAAGAAACTGTTATAACATATCTATGCAGTTGGATGACATGCCTGTTTTGCTAACTTTACTTTTTTTTAACGTAAGTGTTGACAGGTAAGAAAAACTGCGTATAATACGCCTTCATCAACTGACGATAGTTAATTGATAATTAGCGGGAATAGCTCAGTGGTAGAGCATAACCTTGCCAAGGTTGGGGTCGAGAGTTCGAATCTCTTTTCCCGCTCCAA
>NZ_JADGMV010000020.1 GCF_015234355.1 Psychrobacter sp. NG25
CCAATGTCGTTGTAGCTGCCGCTACCAGGGCTATTGCTACGGTGAACCCGATGCCCCCATTTGATCTCAACCAAATGAATCATCCAACCTCAGATATGGTGGGCAAAGATTTGGGAAGTATGGACGACCCCATGATGTGCAAATTCAAAACGAGCACGCCTTCCCGCCATATGGCTTGCCTCCCAACTATACACCACCCAATGTGGCGTACATTCCCAATGAGGATGTCAATAACTCCACTCCCATACTCATTGAGAGCCAACAACCTCAATCTGATCATGCACATGTCTCTCAACCCATGGGGGAGACACATGAAATTCCCCACCACAATCTAGCCGACTTCGAGCCTTGCCTCGGATATGCCACTGAAGGGCAAGCAGTTGGTGATATACCCCTGCAAAACACTTTGGAGGGCCCTCAATATCATCCATAACCACACCTCTTGCATTCCACAGCGAGTAAAAACCCTCATGCTATGGCAGAAATGGGAAAGTTGGATCATCTAGAGGAAAGGCTCAGGGCCATTGAAGGAGGTGAAGATTATGCCTTTCCTAACCTAGAAGAGTTGTTCCTAGTACCTAATATCATCACCCCTCCCAAGTTCAAGGTGCCGGACTTTGGCAAGTTCAAGGGGACTACTCGCTCCAAGAACCATCTAAAGATGTACTGTCGGAAGAT
>NZ_JADGMV010000021.1 GCF_015234355.1 Psychrobacter sp. NG25
CAGAAGAGATGTACCCTCTCTTGTTCTCAGTATAACAACCCAAGTAGATGTACCCTCTACTTGTACCACAAAGGATGTACCCTCCAATGTGTTAAGACAAAGTTCTCAGGCGGTTAAACCTTTGAAACTTTGTGAATGGGGATACAAAAGAATTCTCAGGCGGTTAGTCCTTTGAAATCTTTTGTATAAAGGGAAAGGGAAAAAGATATCTCAGACGGTTAGTCCTTTGAAATCTTTTGTCAAGAGGGAGAAGGGAAGAAATAAAAGAATTCTCAGGCGGTTAGTCCTTTGAATCTTTTGTAAGGGAGAAGAGAGACACAAAAAGAATTCAGGCGGTTAGTCCTTGGCGAATTCTTTTTGGCAAAGGGAGAAGAGAATGAAAAGATGAATAGCACAAGTTTTCAAGGTTTGGAAAACCAGAAAACTTTAGAAAGCTTTTGGTACAAAGAAGAAGAAGAAGTTCAAAGAGATTCAAGGCTTGTAAAGGATTGTAAGAGATTGATTGGAAAAGTATTCAAGATTATTGAAATGCAAAACAAAGTCTTGCTTTTATAGACTCTTCATGTCTGGTCAAGAAGACCATTTAGAAGAGTTATAACTTTTTAGAAAAACTTAAAATCAATTTGAAAAAGTAAAAAACCTTTTGAAGAGTTAC
>NZ_JADGMV010000022.1 GCF_015234355.1 Psychrobacter sp. NG25
GTTTCCGTGAGCGATTTCGTGAAGATTCTTCACTGTTCTTCATCGTTCTTTGTTCGTTATTCGTCGTTCACATATTTCTCCCAAGAAAAGCGGGCATGTAACTTATGGTGACAACAACAAAGGTAGAATTCTTGGAGTTGGAAAAATAGGTACGAATTCTTCAAACTCCATTGAAAATGTTCTACTTGTTGAAGGCCTTAAGCACAACTTGCTTAGTGTTAGTCAATTATGTGACAAAGGCTATCTAGTATCATTTGATTCTCAAAAATGTCTTATAGAACATAAGCATACAGCAGCAGTAGGGACTACTAGCAACAATATGTTTTCAAAGAGAAAAACTCTAGATGAGGGTTCACTGTTATCAAGCAAGTCGGAGACCTAGCATGACCACAGATTCACCTCCACTCCTTATGTTCCCATGGACCCGGGTATAGGGCCCTTTTTCAACTCACCGTGTGTGCAAATAGTGTTGGTGTTTGTGTGCATCAAATGAATAAATATTTACCTCATGCATACATTAAAGCTAAAATATACTAAAAGCATTCAAGAGTTATATACAAGAACATAAGAGAAATAAAGGGAAACCAACAAAAGAGAAAGTCATGGATA
>NZ_JADGMV010000023.1 GCF_015234355.1 Psychrobacter sp. NG25
AGTCCTAAAGACAATTTTCCCCTACCACACATCGATATATTGGTAGATAATACAGCCAAATTCGCCCTTTTCTCATTTATGGATGGTTTCTCGGGGTATAATCAAATAAAGATGGCACCCGAAGATGTAAAGAAGACCACTTTCGTCACCCTATGGGGGACGTTCTGCTATAAAGTGATGGCCTTCGGGCTGAAAAATGCTGGGGCAACCTATCAGCGTGCCATGGTGGCATTGTTCCATGACATGATGCATAAGGAAATAGAGGTCTACGTAGATGACATGATTGCCAAGTCTCGGACTGAGGACGAACACCTTGTCAATCTGCGTAAGCTGTTTGGAAGGTTGCGGAAATACCAATTAAAACTAAACCCAACCAAGTGCACCTTTGGGGTAAAGTCGGGGAAGTTGCTAGGATTTATCGTAAGTCAGAAAGGGATAGAGATAGATCCCGAGAAAGTGAAGGCCATCCTTGAAATGCCGGAACCCCGCACAGAGAAGCAGGTTCGGGGGTTTTTGGGCAGATTGAATTATATCGCGAGATTTATCTCGCAACTCACCTCTACCTGTGAGCCCATTTTTAAACTGTTACGTAAGAAC
>NZ_JADGMV010000024.1 GCF_015234355.1 Psychrobacter sp. NG25
CACACTAGCAAGTCAGGTCACTCTCATTAGGTAAAATCATAGGAAGACCAGTCAGGGACACAGTATTTTGCGAGAATGCTCCAACCATATGGGATCAACACAGGCTTAAAGGAGCACTCAAACCGTGTGACCCCCAAGGCCTACACTCCGAAGAGTCCGTCAGGGCCTCTCCCTCCTGATTCAGGTCCAACCCAGAAAACATTTTATCACACAGACTCTATCTATGAACTGTACAAAACACACGACTCCTCAATTGTTCTCAAAATAGTTTATCTCATCGCCCTTAAAAGGTCTTAGCATTAACTCGTCGCCCTTAAAGGGTCTTAGCATTAACTCGTCACCCTTAAAGGGTCTTATAGTCGTGTGATTGTACGATTCATAGCTCACAACTCAATGCACACAACATCTCAATACACATGTATATCTTACAATTCAACACATACTAAATTTATCATATACACTCAATCTCAATCACAATGCTATAATCCCAACACAACATATTATCACACCTCATAAATCATATAAAATCGAACTATATTATTTTCAATTAAAAATTTTAATTAATAATTAAACT
>NZ_JADGMV010000003.1 GCF_015234355.1 Psychrobacter sp. NG25
CGACAATAGCGCGATGGCCCCACCTGATCCCTTCCCGAACTCAGAAGTGAAACATCGTAGCGCCAATGGTAGTGTGGATTCGTCCATGTGAGAGTAGGTCATCGTCAGCTCTCTATACTGAAATATCCCCCGACTAGTTATCTAGCCGGGGGATTTTCTTTGCGTGGGATAAAGTACTGTGTGCTATTATTTATAACTATTATCATATTTCGGAGTAAGTCATGGGCGTTTCACTTTATTATACAGCTGAGCGTACGACACTTTTAACGGAGCAAGAGCAAGAAAATATTACGCTGATCGTTGATAAGTATAATGAAAGCTTTGAGCATACAGAAGAGGCAGAGTCGTTTGATCTTTACGCCTATGATGATAGTGAGTCAGAGGTGATATTAGCAGGTGCCACGAAAATATCTTCTAGTATGGATGTTGAGGATCTTATATATACGCTTGGTCATTGGCTAGAATGTTTGACTGAGATTCGATTGGCAGTCACTGATGCAGAGTGGCATGTGCACTTAGACGATACTGATGCAGTATGGGTAGATGATAAATGGCAGATGGAAGAATAACTTGTTAGTATTAGGCAAAGTGTGCCATTAACTGTTAATCAGCTTGAGTCTATATGAATAAGTTTTACGGCGCTCTCCTTATTAGCAAGCTTTCTATTCAAAAGAAAGCCCCCTTTGCTCATGCGGAGGGGGTTTTCTTTTGCCTGCCGTTTGGGGTAAACAGCGGAGTTTAGTAGTATTGTCTTTAATATGGGTTTAAAGTAGATGAGCATAATAATGCTAGGCTTAAGAGCAAGCAGCTGGGATCATCAGTATTGATCTTTTATCATTTTAAAAGGTTAGTTAACTTTCAATAACACTAAGCTAGAAAGCAAATTAGGATATAAACCGATGTTAATTATTAAACTAACTGATAGTAGAGAAAATTTGGACGATATTGAGAAAATATGTCTATATTTAACAAAACACAAAGAATTACTGCCTTTGATAACCACTGAAGAAGGTAAGGATATTTCCTATATTTTGAAGCCAACATTTAAAGTAGATCACAATGAATCTGAAAAGAAAGCGCACTGGGAAAAAGTATTCAATGAGTTTACGCTAACTGATAATAAAGGCGATGAAATGCGTTTTCATAGAGAGAAAAAAACAGACGCTTTATACTTTGGTACTAAGAAAGGATTTGAGACCCTAGAAAGTATCAATAATGATGAACCTGCTATTAAAGGTAGATTTAACCACTAAAGCGATTAGTGAGCTTCTGTTAATCGATTGAGCTTTGATTTAAGATATGTTTTAGTCACACAGTAAGCTGTTATGAGTGTCTGGTAACTTTAGAATAATGGAGTCTATATTTTGTTTAAACTTTACTATTACCCAAACAATGCTAGTTTGGCTCCACATTTTCTCCTGCACCATGTGCAAGCGGATTATGAGTTAGTGCTTGTCGAAAGAGAGAAGGACACTCACAAATCAGCCGACTATCTGAAGTTAAATCCTACTGGGCGTATTCCCACGCTGGTCGTTGATGATCAGCCAATCTTTGAAAGTCCTGCTATCTGCATTCATATTTGTGAATCCCACCCAGAGTACGAGTTGATACCGCCACTTGGCGATCCCAAACGGCCATTATTTTTTCAGTGGCTCGCATTCTTAAACAATACGTTGCAAGCGGAGCTGATGGTTCGTTATTATCCACATCGTCATACTAATGATGAACGTAATATACCAAGTGTTATATCTGCGCAAGATGATCGCATTGCAGAGGCTTTGTCTATCATTAATGATCAGCTGGAGTCTAATGAGTTTTTGCTTGGTGAAAAACTATCGGCATGTGATTACTTTCTCTTTATGTTGGCGGAGTGGTCATTGGTATCAGAAAAATCGCCTATGACCTATAAAAACTTGGCAATGTATTTAAATCGATTAAGTGAAAATTCTAGTATAAAAGCAGTATGTGAGTTTGAAAAGATAGATCTGACACCATTTAAAATATAATCGTACTAAGTTATTAAGGTTATAACTCAGAATTTTTAAGAAAGAATTGAGGCAGCAAAGGGAAAGCTTATGTCAATTTGGTCACTGGTTCTAATATCATTTTTGCATATTACGATTGGTGGGGCTTTTTCCCTTGGTTTTCTCTTTTATATTTGTGCAGAGAATAGCCCAGATTTATCTAGATTTGAAAATACGGCTCTGTTTACTTTACTCATCGCATATACAGTATCTTTATTAGTGAGTACTGGACTGGCCATTTACTATTATGTTGCACTTGATAGCGAGTCATATTACTTATGCTTTTCGTTGTCTTGGGGCCTGCTCATACTGCTGTTAGGTTATTGGACCTATATTTCAGCAAGGTTTAGCTAACAAATGGTTTAAGAGTATTTGACAAATCAGTGAGGTTTTTCAGCAGATTGGATTTAGCAGTTGTAGAGTATTCTTTGATTTGAAAAGGTTAATCATTAGCTCTCTATTTTTAGAAAACTCCCTTGCACTAAACTGAAAGTGAGTTTCTCTGTTTGCGATGTCTAGTTTTTAGAAATGCTCATACTTTAATAACTCATACCTTTTAGTATTAATATCATCTACAATTGTAGGATAATAACCTGTTAGTGGGTAATGAAATATGGAGATTATGAGTTGAGAAAACCACGATTATTTATTGCGTCCTCGGTTGAGAGTATTCCAATCGCTGAGGCCGTAAATGTCAATCTTGATCATGATTTTGAAGTTACTATTTGGAAAAATGGTACATTTAAACTATCTTCTTCAACAATTGAAGATTTAGTAGAAAAATCATCTACTGTAGATTTTGCATTATTTATTTTTGCACCTGATGACATTGCTACGATTAGAAGTAGAAATGAGCATGTAGTTAGGGACAATGTGATATTCGAAATGGGTCTGTTTGTGGGCGCAATTGGAAAATCTCGTTCTTTTGTTTTAAAGCCGCGTGATGTAGATATGCATTTGCCAACTGACTTATTGGGAGTAACCCCTGCAGACTTTGATGCAAATCGTTCAGATGGGGATTTAGTTTCTGCAACTAATAGAGCGTGTTCTTTGATTAAATCTGAGGTAGAACGATTAGGGCTCATAAGTCATACTAGTCTTTCAGAATCTAGAATAATTATTGCTAACCCTGCGGTCTATCATCTACAAGAACAAGACTATAAATTCTTAGCGACTTGTCTTCAGAGTTATGTTGCCGATCCCATAGGTCTGCCGTTCCATACAATATCTAATAATTTTCGTGGAATAAATGAGGCTATTCTTCAAATATCACTTATTAAACTTGAACGTATGGGGCTAATAAGTAAGTCTATAGAAACAGATTACCAGAACGGATATGATTGCTACGTATATTCAATTACTGAGTTAGGCATAGATGAGCTTTTGAAAAACGAAGATATTCTTCAACCTAAATCGTTTGAGATAGCTAGTAATCTTAATAAAGATATGCCTTTTTGATGCTAATAAAGTGAGCAATGTATTTAAATATAAATTCAGTTCTTATCATAAGACAGTTTCTGGGGTTAGACAAACAGGTGTATCTAATCAGAATATATACTATATTATAGAAATTATTCTAATAATTACTGAAAAATATTTTCAAAGATGAGTGACTATGGAGTAGTTAGAGATGGTCGACTCATTCGCAAGACTTTGAAGTTATCAGGAGAACAACCTTTACTGACAATATTCTTTCTAGAATTATCTAGTGGTGAATGGTGCTGGAGCCACACTTGATAACGTCATTAGTTAAGTTAAGTATACTTGTTTAACTTGAAATAAATAGTCATAAGATAGAAGGTTTCAATGGAAAGATTAACAAAAGAACAAATTCGAGAGTTACCAGTATATGAGGGTATTTCTCTAGAAAACATAGTCATTGTGACTAAGAAAGAAGATGCTACTCACGCAATAGCAGAATTAAAAAAACATACATGCTTAGGGTTTGATACAGAAAGTAAGCCTTGTTTTAGGAAAGAAGATGTAAGTGATGGACCTCATCTCATACAGATAGCAACAAAATCTAAAGTGTTTTTGTTTCCTACGAAATTTTATAAAAATTTCTCTGATATAGAAAAAATATTATCAGATCCAAAAATAAAAAAAGTGGGTTTTGGATTAAAAGAAGATAAAAAAATAATTTTTAGTAAATTTGGAATTAAATTAGTAAACTCGGAAGACCTTTCTTCAAAAGTTATGCGTTTTGCAGGGACCAAGCAAAGAGTCGGTGCTAGAGCTGCTGTTGCAATGTTTTTTAATCAAAGGCTTTCTAAGGGAGCACAAAAATCAAACTGGTCGATATTTCCTTTAAAGGAGCATCAGAAGAGATATGCTGCTAATGATGCTCATTCGGCCTTATTAATTGAACTGGAAATAGAAAAAAAAGGGCAAGACACAGTCCTGTAGAAAGTTATTCAAAAATATTGAGCTTTTATTTTTGATGTATTTGTTATACGTATAAATTCATTGTTATAAATTTTTTACAGGATGTTATTCCAACAACAATAATCAAAGAGAACCCCATGACAACTTCAAAAGTAACCTACCAAGGTAATTTACGCACCCAAGCCATCCATCTACAGTCAAACAATCAAATCATCACTGATGCCCCTACGGACAATCACGGCAAGGGCGAAGCGTTTTCTCCCACTGATTTGCTAGCCACCAGTTTGGGCAGTTGTATCTTAACGATTATCGGTATCAAAGCCGAAGCGATGGACATCGATATCTCAGGTACGACCGCAGAAGTCACCAAAGTCATGGCTACCAAACCAAGGCGTGTGAGTGAAATACACGTTATAGTCAATTTCTCAAAGGCATTGGATGAGAGTACGTTAAAACGATTTTACAAAGCTGCGTTGACCTGCCCAGTAGGCAATAGCTTGGATCCTGCCATTACTCAAAATCTAGTATTTAACAATGGCACAGACGCTTAATATGTCTAATAAGACCTTACTCATCGTTGCTCATGCGCCATCGCCCAATACTCAGAAATTGGCGCAGGCAGCTTTAGACGGTGCCAATCATCCTGATATAGATATCACTGTCATCTTGAAATCACCACAGGACACGCAGCCTGAAGATGTGTTGGCAGCCGATGCGTTACTGCTAGGTACGACTGAAAATCTGGCGTATATGGCAGGGCTGACCAAGGACTTCTTTGATCGTTGCTATTATCCAGTGTTAGAAGAAAAGCAGGGCATGCCATTTGCGGTATACATACGTGCAGGGCATGATGGTACGGGTACTAAACTTGCGCTCAAAACCATTACCATGGGATTGCGCTGGTCGTGGGCGCAAGAAGCGTTGATACTACAGGGCGATTGGCAAGACAGCTTTGCTGCGCAAGTAGAGGCGCTAGCCATGACGCTAGCCGCTGGCGTAGAAGCGGGTATTTACTAGTCCTAAGACATTTGGCAGTGACTAGGGTAGGATTTGACAATGCTTATGAATCTATTGACATTAATACTAAGACGATAATAGACGGTCTGGAGAGAGTAGTCATGCATGACACTGATCTAAATAGTGATAATCTGAATAGTAAAGTGGACATCGCTGCATTGCCGTTTTCTCAAGCGTGTGAGAATAATAAGCAGCCTATCTTAGAAGTGCTGCAAACTGAGCTACAAGGTTTTAATTATGTGCTAGAGATTGGCTCTGGGACTGGTCAGCATAGTGTGCACTTTGCGCCCAATCTGCCTGAGCTACAATGGCAAACGAGTGATGTGATTAGTAATCATCGGCACATAATAGCTTGGCATCATGCTTACCCTGCGCCCAATCTATATGCCCCTTTGGCGTTTGATTTGAGTACGGATGCCGTACCTGTCAATAGCCAGTTAAACTTATCTTATGATGCAATGTTTACGGCCAATACGCTGCATATTATCAGCTGGGCTTTGGTTGAACGGTTATTTGCATTGGCTGGTGATGCGCTACCTACTGATGGCAAACTGATTGTATACGGCCCATTTAACGAAGAGGGTAAATATACCAGTGAGGGTAATCAGCGATTTGATGCGATGTTGAGAGCAGGCAATCCTGATAGTGGTATTCGCCATAAAGAAGACATTGTCAGTTTAGCAAGTGAACATCATTTGCAACTGAATAATACTTATGCAATGCCTGCCAACAATCAATTATTGGTATTTCGGAAGAGTTAAATGCTTAATATTGTATAAAAAAAGACACCTCAATGGATCATTATAAGATCTTATTGAGGTGTCTTTTTTCGTCTACTTATCTACTTATCTGCTTTGTGCGGTTAGACTATTTATACTCTTCTGATAAGAAGTCCAAGTAACGCTTCCAAGAGCGTTCATCCGCACGTGCATCATATCTATCACTGCCGAACACGCTAAAGGCATGTGGCGCGCCGCTATAAGTGACCATCTCGTGAGGTATCTTAGCTGCTTCTAGCGTCTTACCCAAAGTCGCAAAGCTTTCTAGAGAGACAGATTGGTCAGCTGAGCCATGGAACACCAGTATCTCGCCTGTGGTCTTATCATAACTCTGACCGGTTGGAACCTCAAAAGCCCCATGGAATGGTACAAACGCTTTTTGCTCAAATCCTGAGCGTGCTAGTTCTAGCGCAACCGTACCGCCAAAACAATATCCCATAGTCGTGCCTTTTCGCACATCATTGCCTTGCAGTTGTCCTGCCGTTAATGCCCCTGCTAATATCCGACGCATTTTATTACGGTCGTCATATAGCTCCCCCGTTAGACGTTTGTTTTCTTCAATAGAAGTAGGGCGAACGCCTTGACCAAACATGTCTGCTGCTAGCACATTGTAGCCTTCAGTTGCTAACATGTCAGCGCGTTTGCGTTCGTAGTCGGTTAGACCATCCCAATCATGAATGAGCAAAATAAAAGGTGCGTTGGGCTTATCCGCTTTGGCGTAATAGCCTTCGTATGCTTGATCATCCACTGTGTAAGTAACGTTTTTGGTCGTAATCGCGGCGGCTGTTTGGCTGAAAGTCAGTGCCATTAGACCGACTGACGCACCCATTAGCAATGAGTGATAAGGTTTTTTGGATAAGGAATTTAAAGTTGGTAACATGGTAGGTCGCCTTATAGTCATATAAAAAATAGTCGCATCGTTAAATCCATACAAACCCGCTACATCGTCATCCTCGCTAACCATACTAATGTATAACTTGCGCTCGGCTTCCTTGTATCGGAATTATTTGAATCCAACGATATAAAAAAGATAAATATGAGGCTAAAACCATGCCAATGTATTTATCAGTCGTTTTTAATGCTTCATAAAAGCATACCTTAAAAAATCACTACATTACAAGAATCTATTATCAGTGTTGATGCTCACTTTAAACCATCTAAAACGGCTTATTTATCACGGCTGCAAACTTTAACCAAATATCAACAAGGAGTGCCATGAATTAGTCATATCTTTTGGCTAATATTAGATACAGCTCAGCATAGAGCCTACTTTCAATTACTAGCTAGGATGCATAATGAAAAATAATATTGATCATACTGACCCCGCTAAAGATATGAATACTGAACGTGGCAATGGTGGCGAAACTCATCAGCGTGCCAGTGATGACACTAAAGTTTTGACAACGCAACAAGGCGTTGCCATCTCTGATAATCAAAACTCTCTAAAATCTGGCAGTCGTGGCCCTACATTGCTAGAGGATTTTGTACTGCGTGAAAAGATTCATCATTTTGACCATGAGCGTATTCCTGAGCGTATCGTCCATGCGCGCGGTAGTGCTGCACATGGTTATTTTGAGCTGACAGAATCACTAGAAGAATATACCACGGCGAAAATTTTGACCGAGACGGGTAAGCAAACGCCTTTATTTACGCGTTTTTCTACCGTTGCTGGTAACAAAGGCTCAAAAGATACGCCTCGTGATGTCCGTGGTTTTGCTGTGAAGATTTATACTGAAGAAGGTAACTGGGATATCGTCGGTAACAACATGCCGATTTTCTTTATTCAAGATGCGATGAAGTTCCCAGATTTGATTCATGCGGTAAAACCAGAGCCTGATCGCGGTTTCCCGCAAGCAGCATCTGCGCATGATACCTTTTGGGATTTTGTATCATTGACTCCTGAGACCATGCATAACTTGATTTGGCTGATGAGTGATCGTGGTCTACCGCGTAGCCTACGTATGATGGAAGGCTTCGGTATTCATAGCTATCGTCTCATCAATAAAGAAGGCAAAAGTACCTTTGTACGTTTCCATTGGAAGCCAATACTGGGTGTGCAGTCAACCACATGGGATGAAGCCGTGAAAATCTCGGGTGCTGATCCTGACTATCATCGTCGTGATTTGTTTGAATCAATCAATAATGGCGACTATCCTGAATGGGAATTTGGTGTTCAGTTATTTACAGAAGAAGAAGCCAATGCGTTTCCGTTTGACCATTTAGATGCGACCAAACTGATTCCAGAAGAGATGGTGCCAGTGAAGGTAGTGGGTAAAATGGTGCTCAATCGTTATCCGGATAATTTCTTTGCGGAAACGGAGCAAGTCGCGTTCTGTCCATCACATCTGCCACCAGGTATTGACTTCAGTAACGATCCATTATTGCAAGGTCGTCTATTTAGTTATCTAGATACCCAGCTATCACGTTTAGGCTCGCCAAACTTTGCACAAATTCCAATCAATGCACCAAAATGTCCATTTGCGAACAATCAGCAAGATGGTCATATGCAGATGCAAGTACCAAAAACTCGCACGCTTTATGAGCCACAAAGCCTAGATCCAACGAGACCTCGTGAAAGCGCCAAACGTGGCTTTGAGTCATTCCATGAGCAGTTAGATGATGGGGTAAAAGGTCGCGTACGTGCAGAGAGCTTCGCCGATCATTATAGTCAGCCGCGTATGTTCTATCGTAGCCAAACACCGACGGAGCAAGCACACATTGCAACGGCTTATGCCTTTGAGCTTGGTAAAGTAGATACGGCACACGTACGTGCTCGCATGCTTGGTCATTTGATTCACATCGATGAAGATTTGGCCAATCGTGTGGCAACAGCGCTCGGTATGGAGTTACCAGAGCCTGCTGATGCTGCGGCGCCTGTACTAGACATGGCAACGTCTAAAGCAATACAAACCATTGGCTTGACTCCTGATAGCCTAAAAGGTCGTATGATCGGTATCTTGGTAGCAGAAGGTTCCAATAGTAGTGAAGTCAAAAAATTCGAAGATGCTGCTAAGGCGCAGGGTGCCAGTGTCAAGATAGTAGCACCTAATAAGGAAGTGGTACTGGATGATGGCACCCGTATACAAGCCGATGAGCGTCTCGCTGGTGGCCCATCAGTGATGTTCGATGCGGTAGTGAGTATCATTATGCCTGAACAGGCTAAGAAGCTCGCAAAAGACAGCTCAGCATTAGATTGGTTCAATGATGCTTACAACCATTGTAAAGCGATTGCTTATTGCGGTGCGACGGATGAATTCATTTTGAGTAAGCTCCCTGTTGAAAAAGACAGTTTTGTCACGCCACTGGCTGAACTAGATGCCTTTATTAACAATGCGAAGTCTCGTCTGTGGGAGCGTGAGCCAAAGGTACGTGATTTGGCGTAATTAATCTCACACAGTTTCCAAATACGTTAAATTTCTTCAGAAACCCAGCCTAAGTGCTGGGTTTTTGTTTATGTGAGGAAAAGTGGTTTATAGTCACAAGCGTTCACTCAAAGTCATTACAATATGAATAGTGAGGGTTATACTAAAGTCTACTAAGGCGCGTTAAAAGCGTCTTCTATAGTAGGACGACTATAGTGACCAATCATGTAGCAGGGAATGCAAATGAGTTTATGTGAAATTGTACGTTTAGAAGGATATATTCAAAGCACATATCTGGCGGTATATCCAGATAAGATTATGCTGCTAGATGGAGCGTGTCGCCCTGATGTGGCGATGGTATTAGATTATATTAAAACGACGTTACAGAGACCAGTCACAGACCTAAAAGTAGTTGTGGTCACTCATATGCATCCAGATCATGCAGGTGGGGCCCATAAGTTCCGAGAGCAGACAGGTTGCCTGATTGTCTCAGCAGACAAAGATACGCAGTGGTACAGCCGTATCGCTGGGCGCACCATGCACCTTGTAGATATGAACCTTGCGCATTATGTGGCGAGACGTCAAGGTCGCTCTCCAAAAAATTTATATTATCCAGCACATCTCAAAGCCGATATCACCGTTGGTGAGGGTGACTGCGTGCCAGGGTTTGATGAATGGCAGGTGTTAGAGACCCCAGGACATACAGACCGTGATTTGTCTTTGTTTCATATGCCCAGTCGACAGGTCTATACGGCTGACTTAATTATCAAGCTACGCCACAAGTTTGTGGCGCCTTTTCCAGTCTATGATCCTAAGGTTTATATTCAATCACTCCAAAAGATAAAAGACTTAAAACCTTCAATGGTTATGATGGCACATGGGTGTGAGCTGGCGATAGATGAGGCAACTTTTGATATGTTGATTACGCAAGCACCCAAGCATCCACGTACGATTAAAGACACAATCAAACATAAACTGCTGTGGCGAAAAAATAGCGAATTTACTGTCTTTAAGAAAAAACGAAAAAAATAAAATTTAAACGAAAAAAAGCTCAGTTACTATTATAGTAACTGAGCTCTCTAAATATGGTGGGCCGACCGCGACTCGAACGCGGGACCAATTGATTAAAAGTCAACTGCTCTACCAACTGAGCTATCGGCCCTGAAGAGCGTATAAAAAAGCACTGGCTTTTTTAACTCTACAAGTGAATTTACAGTTTCGTAAATTCGGTGAAGTTTTCTAAAAGAAATCTTCTTAAACTTTGTGACTTATTATGCCGCTACCTGATAGGGTAAGGTACACAACAAGCGTAATACTAAATATGGTGGGCCGACCGCGACTCGAACGCGGGACCAATTGATTAAAAGTCAACTGCTCTACCAACTGAGCTATCGGCCCTGAAGAACACATAAAAAAGCATTGCTTTTTAGTTCTACAAGTCAAAGTTCTTTAAACAAAAACTTTGTTAATCAAACTTAATTTTAATAAGCACATTAAGTTTGTTTCAACGTTTAAATATTTTGTATCCCTAAACGTGAGAGCACATTATATATATTATTATGACAATTACAACCCTAAATGATAAATAAAGTGCAAATATTAGAAAAAAAGTTATATTTCTTCAGGATTTCGCTATTAGAGCCGTTTCAGACCCTAATTTAATGATTCAGCTCGCTTGTCATTCACTATTAATCTCTAGAGAGGGCATCCACAGGGTCAAGTTTGGCAGCATTACGGGCAGGCAAGAAGCCAAAAACAACCCCGATGAGCGTTGAGCATACGAAGGCTGCAATAATAGAAGTTGATGAATAGATAACTTTAAAACTATCGCCGCCCAATCGATTGATCAATTCGCCAATGGCAAAGGCCATACCAATACCCAGTAAGCCCCCTAAAATACAGACCAGTACGGCTTCTATTAAAAACTGCTGCATAATATCGCTTTGACGGGCGCCTACGGCCATTCGTACCCCAATCTCATTGGTACGCTCGGTCACAGAAACTAGCATGATATTCATAACGCCAATACCACCAACTATTAATGAGATAACGGCAACGGAGGAGATAAGCAGCGTCATCGTTCCTGTCGTCGATTCAATGGTCTGACGAATAGAGTCTGAGTTTCGAATCTCAAAGTCATCTTTGCCATGACGACCTTCTATTAAGTCGGAGATAGCAGACTCAGCTGCACTAGAGGAGATGCTATCATCTAATAACGCAACAAAACGGTCGATATTAGCACTACCAGTAATACGTGACATGACAGTGGTGTAGGGCATATATATCGTAGGTGTGGTAACGTCTGGGCCAAAGCCACTGTCACTTTCCTCTAGGACGCCAATGACTCGCCCAGGTACACTGCCGATGAGCAGTACTTCACCAACTGGGTTTTCAACGTCTGAAAAGAAGGCTTCTTGAGCATTACTATCAATAATAATGTCTTGACTGCGCAGGCTAATACTTTGTGCATCAAAACCTTGACCCAGTGCTAATGTCTCACCAGTAACCCCTAGGTAGTATTCACCAACGCCATTAATCGTTGAACTCTCTTCTACACCGCGATAACGAACACTAGAAGTGGCGTTCACTTGAGGGCTAACGTTAATGACATAAGGTTGATTGCCGACCGCTTCTGAGTCTTCTGGGGTCAGATTGTCATCATTGTAACGGCGTCTTGGGTCGCCTCTAGGGTAGCCGTCATTCACTGTTATAGTATTGGTACCGAGTGAACTGATATTCGCGAGAATCTGCTGCTGAGAGCCTTGACCGAGGCCGACGATAGAGACAACAGCGGCGATACCGATGATAATACCTAACATGGTCAGTAGGGTGCGCATCTTGTGTGCACGCATGGCGAGCAAGGACATCTTAAAGGCTTCGAGCAAACGATCGACAAAGCTACCAAAGGCGCTTTTTCGATGTTGGCTCAGAATAGGCTCAGGCTGTTGAGTTGTCGGTTTATAATGCTCAGTCTTATAATCAGCAATGACATAACCGTCTTTCAGCTCAATCACGCGTTCGGCTTGGGCGGCAAGCTTGGGATCATGGGTAACCATAATGATGGTATGACCTTGATCATTTAGGTCATGTAAGATGGCCATCACATCTTCGCCAGATTTACTATCTAGCGCACCCGTTGGCTCATCGGCTAAGATAACATCGCCACCATTCATCAGAGCACGAGCAACCGAGACGCGCTGCTGCTGACCACCTGAGAGCTGGCTAGGTCGATTGTTTACCTTTTCTCCCAGTCCTAAGTCTGTCAGGAGCTTTTCGGCACGATTGATGCGTGCCTCAGTATTCATGCCAGCATATACGGCAGGGACGGCGACATTGTCTTTGGCATTGATATCACCGAGCAGATGATAACGCTGAAAAATAAACCCAAAGTGCTCACGGCGCAATTTAGCCAGTTCATCAGCATCTAGCCTGTTTGCTGATTGGCCATAAATTTTATAATCACCAGCTGATGCTTGGTCTAAGCAGCCCAAGATGTTCATTAAAGTGGACTTGCCTGAACCTGATTGCCCAATAATAGCGACCATCTCACCTTGATTGATGGTTAGGTTGATATCATGCAAGACTCGAATGGTTTGCTCACCAGCAGGGAACTCTCGAATAATCCCCGACAGCTGCATAATAGGATTATCAGCGATGGAGGATACATTATTCTTTGGGGCTTCTGCTGAGACGTCAGCGCTCATGGGCGACGGTTTAGAAGATTGAGATATAGTCATAGCAATGTCTTTAATCAAGTGTCGTGAGCGTCGGTGTAGCAGAGCTGATTTGTACCAGCTCTATTACAATCAACATATACAAAGAATAGGTTACATGCCTGGAATGCCACCACCGCCAGGTCCACGCCCGCTACCTGATTTTTTAGTGCTCTCTCCACTGATGATAACTTCCTCGCCTTCTTTTAAACCACTTAATATTTGCGCATTTACTCGGTTGTCGATACCTACTGTTACGGCTCGTTCTTCGACGCTACCGTCATCTTTTAGCACCCGTACATATTTGCTGGTTTGGGCTTGGCCTTCTACTTTCTTTTTAGCCGCCCTTTCTTGTACGACCGTTGATGGTACAAGTAGTGCATCTTTGGCTTCATCAATAATGACATAGATCTGAGCGGTCATATCAATTCTAAATAATCGATCAGGGTTTGGCACTTCCACATAGCCGACATAGTAGATTGCAGAGTCCGTTGAGCTGGTCTCACTAATCTCCTCAGGTGCTGGCTCAATGGCTGTCAAGGTCGCATCATACTGTTTGTCTGGATTACCAATGATATTGAAGTAGGCAGGCATGCCAGCACTGACGTTAATGACATCAGCTTCGGAGATTTGTGCATTGATACGAACCGTTGATAAATCGGCTAGAGTCACTAGTGTTGGCGCCGTTTGATTGGCGTTGACGGTCGTGCCTTGTTCGGTCGTGATAGAAACGACCGTACCGGATATGGGCGCACGAATAGTGGTATAGCTGAGATCTTCCTCTGCGGTACTTACGTTCGTCTGTGATATGCGTATGGCTGCCTGCTGACTATTAATATTAGCATCTGTGGTAGCGATCGCTGCTTTTGCTGTATCGATGGCAGCACGTGCATTAGCAACGGCTGCTTCGGCTGTCTCAACGCTAGTTGCTTGCGTGTCATACTCTTGCTGAGAGATGGCATCAATGGCAACCAAAGACTGCAAACGAGAAAAATCGGACTTTGCTTGCTTCAGCTCAGACTGACGGCTGGCAAGGTCGGCATAGGCGCTTTTTAGACTGGCTTGCTTGCTTAGTGCTTCTGCTTTTGCACTTTGAAGTGCGGCTTCACTTTGCTGAAGGCCAGCTTGTTGATTGCTTAAGTTATTGTTTTGAGTGACTTGATCAATCTGGGCAATCAAATCGCCTTTCTGTACCTCATCACCCACTTCCACATAGAGACGTGTTACTTCACCAGAGACCTGTGCACCGACATCAACCGTATTTAAGGCTTTGACTTTGCCTGAAGCCATGACATTTTTTTCAATATCGCCGAGCTCAACCGTGGCAGTTAAGTAGTTTGGGCCTTCTTCTTCTGGCTTCAACGTAGCATAAGCCAACGCCACCAATGCGGCAATAATCAGGACAATGACGCCCCATTTGATAGCAGATTTTTTGCTCATTTTGCGCATAACAACAATCCAATGACAATAAACTCAAGTATGGTTATAGTAGATGCTTCATCCCTAAAAGGGAATGGCAATTAGTTTAAGAAAGGTTAAGGTGTTTTTGAACGTGGTGGGAATAGAGAGATAATAGAAGTTGAGTGATGAATAGTAAAAATGGGTGAGTCTGAGAATGATCGAAAGGGTAGAAGCTGTGCTAGAGATGGTGGTAAGTGTCACTGTCTAAATCGTCGCATTTGCAAGACAGGAATGGCGATAGTGATTGATATTTATCGCGCAGTAAACAGGCGCTTTCCCGCTAGCTCTAGTGCAGCTTGTAATAATAACTCCCATGCTGGCTGAAGAACCAGTCCTTTTATGGTTTGGTCACAGCGGTATAGAAGCGCAGGAGAGACTTTTAGATCAGATACTACGGCCTTCTTATCCGTCCATAGCACAAACTTCATTAATATGAGTACCGTTTATAAATACCCACTCAAGGTCTGAATCTGTGATTAGGGTCTGTTGAAGCAATCGGTAGATCACGCCAAGGACAGCCAACGCGCATATGATAAAGACGCCTCCAACCGTTTGTCTCACATTCCCTTTGTTATGAACATTAAGTTCCAGTAATATAAGTTTCAGTCTGGTTCAGTGTTCATCTTTGAGTATTATGCGAGGCATAGGAAATGAGGTCTTTTGGTGTAAGAACTTAAAGATTAACGGTTTGCTATTTTTATCATCACATTATAACCAATGTTCAACACGCCCTAAAGGTTTGTTGGGTAGTCTGCGTCATACAATCCAGATATAAAGGAATATAGAAAATGGAAAATATTACAATTCTTGGTGCTGGGACGATGGGGCATTCAATTGCTTTATCAGCAGCATGGGCCAACCAAACCGTAAACATATACGGCATCGATGAATATGATCTTGAAAACGCTGTTAAAGGCTTGAACAATAAGCTCAAGGTAATGACTGAAAACGAGCTGTTTACATCCGAACAAATGAACGAAATTAGACAACGTATCCAATTTACTACTTCCCTAGAAGAAGCAGTGTCGGAGGCAACTTTTATTATTGAAGTTATCCCTGAGGTTTTAGATTTAAAAAAAGAGCTATATAGCAAGTTGGAAGCGTTAGTTGAAGACGATGTAGTGATTGCCAGCAATACCTCAGGATTTACACCGAGTATATTAGCGGCGGATATGCTGCATCCTGCACGTTTTGTTGTAACCCATTTCTGGAACCCAGCTCATCTCATTCCTTTGGTGGAGGTGGTAAAAGGCGAGCATACAGATGCAGTTACAGTCCAGCGAGCAATGGATGTTTTAACGCTGATGAATAAAAAAGCAATAGTACTTAATAAAGAAATCCCAGGGTTTATTGGGAATCGTTTGCAGTATGCACTGTTTCGGGAAGCACAAGCATTATTAGATGCTGGAGCTGCTTCAAAAGAAGATATCGATGCTGCTGTGACCTACAGTATAGGCCGCCGGCTGCCTGTGACAGGGCCACTGATGTCTGCGGATATGGGTGGGCTAGATGTCTGTTCGTCTATTTCCAATTATTTATTCGAAGATTTGTCGACAGATCAACGTTCAGGTAAAGTGCTGTCTCAACTTGCGAATGAAAATAAGCTAGGAGATAAAACAGGAGAGGGCTTTTATTCGTGGGAACCAGATGTGTCGGCGAAAATGAATGAAGAACGGGAAAAGACACTGATTTATTTCCTCAAAAATGATTTGAAGGCAGGAATATAAAAATTAAAGTAGGAGCTGTCCTCATTTTTAGCCCATTGAGGCGATTTCGTTCAGATTGAGGACACGCCCTAGATAACCAGTTCAGTTCCTGCGTGACCCATAGTTTTAGCTGATGTAATTGACGTTTTGGGTCACGGTAGTTAAAACGCCTATCACGTTCCTTTAAACATAGATGAAAATACTCTTTTGAATAATTAATGTGTCGGCTCTGGAGTTCGGTATGAGACAAGCATAGACGCTTAGAATGACTAAACTTACTATTTCTAACGTCGAACTGTCTAAAAAGTAATATCTGCCAGTGCCATGATCGAATATCAAACACGGCCTAAGTTATTGAATTTTTCCAACCAATCAAACGGTAAACAGACGCTTTCCTGCTAGTTCTAGCGCAGCTTGCAATAGTAACTCCCACGCTGGCTGACGAACGAGTCCTTTGATTGCTTGATCACAGCGATAAAGTAGGGCAGGCCATTCAGCCGTGTGCGTTTTTGATTGGCGGCGGCAGGCTTGTTGATATAGCCCTTGTTTGCTGCGCCAAATGCCAAGCGCTTGCGGATCTTGTCCATCCATCAGTTGTATAATCTGACGCATATCTTTACTAATTGCCCATAATACTAAGGTCGTCGGCTCATCAGTCGCTTTGAGTTGAAAGATGATTTTTGCCACTTGTGCGCTATTACCTGCCAGCATCGCATCCGACAAATCAAACACGCTAAATTGAGCGTCACTGACCAATGCTGCTTGTAAATCTGTGATATCGAGTGCCACAGTATTTGTAGGCTGTGCAAAATCGCCAGCGGTTTCGGTATCTTCATGAGGAGCCATTAACTGCGGCGCAAACAGATAAGACAGCCGCCATAAGGTTTGGTACGCACTCAGCAAATGATGCTCAGTATGTGACATCAGTAGTTGCCATGCTTCTTGAGACAGCCGTAACCCAAATTTTTGAGCCTGAATCTGCAAGAGCTGCTGGCGCTGCTGCTCGTTGTATAAATTACAGTCAATGACATTGCCATATTGCGCAAAAGGCGCAAACCACTTGCTGCTCTGGCTACGTTTGTCTTGCTTAGGCGTAAGCCATAATACACTATGACCGTGTGTACCTGCTTGTGCTTCAATCGCAAAGCGTTCGAGCTCAGCAATGACAGTTTTATCGGGCTTATGATTGCCAGTCACGATTAAGGCGCTGGCATCATCAAACAATGATTGGCTACCCAATTCTGACAGTACTTCTTGCCAGCTTTTAACTGATATTAGTTCTATGCGCTTGATGGCATAATTCTGCGCGCGCCAATGTGGACGCAGCGCATCGATAAGCCATTGACTCAGCAACGGCTCATCACCGTGCGCCAGCCACAAGCCCGCTACTGCAACGGAGGGTTGTAGTAGTTTTGGATAGGCTTGTATAAAGGTATCTTGCATAAATAGATGGGTAGTACACAGGTTAATGGAAATAAGTATGGAGCGTATCGTAATGAGACGTTAAGGCGTTGGTACGACCACGGCTGTCGATGCTGAGCCGTTACCGATTTTCACTGGTGTTTTAGTGCCAGTGGACGGTACTTTAGGCAGAGAGATAGCAACATACTGATCAGTGATACGGCGTGCCAAACTGTCATAGAGCCATTCGCGAATTTGATCGCCTTGCTGATCATCCGTACTCACCGAGGCGTCATTGTACTGATAGCTACGCTCGATTTGGATAGGATTGCTCAGTGTCACTGGCTTACCATTTTCAGTGGTTTGATAGCTAACATCTGCTGATATGATCAAGCGAATCTCTGTTAAGACACCGACTAATTCATACTGTCTAAAGCGCAGGTTATTGACGCTGATAACAGAAACAGGATCAGCACTGGCTTGTTTATTATTAAGCGCAACGTCTGCAGCAGTCATGTTACTGATAACATCGACACCTAATGTTTCTAGGCGTCGCGTTAATGGTAGCTTAAGCGGGAAAGCGGTGCGATTGTCTTCGATAATGACCGCTGTTTTGGCAACATCGAGGAGCATCGGCGCATCATAACCACGTAGCTGAAAGCCGCAACCACTAAGCGCAGCCGTTGCACCGAGCACCGTAAACATCGGCAGTGCAGTAAGTAATGCAGTTACTAGCTTTTGTCCGCCGGACTTTTTTGCAATAGGGCTTTTGCTACTTGATAGGGCTTGCTGCTTATACGACATAATCGCTATCCTCAAATGATAAGAAGGCTTAGATAGAGTATCTACTAAGCCTAAAACATCTAACCTACAACCACTATATTCACGAGTTTATTCGGGACGACGATTTCTTTTTTGATTTCGCCAGTGATGAATTTCGCCACGCTTTCCATGGTTCGAGCTTGGGCTTTTAGCTGCTCTGGATCGCTATTCGGCGCCACATCCATCTTACCGCGCATTTTACCATTGACCTGTACGACCATCGTGATCATATCCTGCACCAGTGCAGCTTCATCAACGGTTGGGTAGTTTAGCGTGACGGTATCTAGGCCTAATTGCTCAAGTAAGTGCTCACCAACGTGCGGTGCATACACTGATAGCATGATAAGCAAGTCAGTCACTGCCTCGTGCTGTACTTTTAGGTCTTGCTCATTAGCCGCTTTAAAGCTCGTCAGCTCATTGGCAAGCTCCATGAGGCTCGATACTGGCGTGTTCAATGCCAAACGATCACCCAAATCATTATCAATTTTGGCGATGGTTTCATGAGTTTTGCGACGTAAGTTTTTGGCTGCTTTACTCAAGTCGTCAGTATTCAATGCTTCGCTATTGAGCGTCGCAAGATCTAAGTTCGCTGCGGTAAGCGCTTGCGTATGCTCTGTCGCCAAACGCCAGACTTTTTTGACGAAATTGTAAGGGCCTTTTAGTGCATCGTCTGACCATTCTAACGTTTGATCAGCAGGCGCGGTAAATAGTGTGTACAAACGAACCGTATCAGCACCATATTTGTCGATGGTGATTTGTGGATCGACACCATTGTTTTTTGACTTAGACATTTTTTCAATTTTGCCAATCGTCACTGGCTGTCCATCAGTCTTTAAGATGGCTTTGATCGGCTGACCGCGCTCGTCATAATCGATATCGACATCTTCGGTAAAGTAGTAAGTGGTACTGCCATCAGCGTTGACACGATAGAAAGTACCCGCAAGTACCATACCTTGCGTCATCAAGTTGGCAAATGGCTCGTTTCCTGAGACTAGGTTTTCGTCACGCATAAGCTTATGGAAGAAACGCGCGTAAAGTAGATGCATAACCGCGTGCTCAACACCACCGATGTACTGGTCGACAGGCAGCCATTTGTTGGCGGCAGATTTGTTGACCATGCTTTGCGCATCATTTGGGCTAGCAAAGCGAGCGTAATACCAGCTTGACTCAACAAAGGTGTCAAAGGTATCGGTTTCACGCTCAGCAGGGTTACCACATTTAGGGCAGGTAGTATTCACAAATTCTGGAATGTTTTTGAGTGGGTTGCCGCGTCCATCAGGAACGACATCAGTCGGTAAGATAACTGGCAAATCTTGCTCTTCGACAGGTATCGTACCGCAATGTTCGCAATTGATCATTGGGATAGGGCAGCCCCAATATCGTTGACGCGATACACCCCAATCACGTAAGCGATATTGGATTTTTTTCTTGGCCAATTCTTGTGGCTCAAGTTTGGCAAGCATGGCTTCGAACGCTTGCTCAAAATCTAGACCATCAAATTCGCCTGAATTGACTAAGGTATTGCGTTCAGTATAGGCAAGATTGATTTTAGTATCATTCGCTTTGGCATCTGCTTCTGCTTCATCAAAATATCCTGCAGGAATGTCGATAACTTGCTTAATAGGCAGACTGTATTTGGTTGCAAAATCATAGTCACGCTCATCATGTGCAGGTACAGCCATAACCGCACCTGAACCGTAGCTCATAAGCACATAGTTGGCCACCCAAACAGGCACTTCTTCACCTGTCAGTGGATGAGTCACGGTCAGACCTGTATCCATACCGATTTTTTCAGCTTTGGCTAAATCTGCTTCAGCGACTGAGCCTTTTTTGCATAGGGCACAAAAATCTGCAATGGCTTTATTATTTTCAGATGCGTACTGTGCGAGCGGATGCTCTGCGGCAACGGCGACATAAGTCACACCCATCAAGGTGTCAGGGCGGGTAGTGAACACGTCTAAAGTGTTGGTTTCACCAGCCAACTCATATGGGAAATGCACTTCCATACCAGCACTACGACCAATCCAGTTGCGCTGCATGGTCAATACTTCAGATGGCCAATGACCTTCCAAATCATCCAAATCATCCAATAGTTCATCGGCATAATCAGTGATATTGAAGTAGTACATTGGTATGTCGCGTTTTTCGACTGCAGCGCCACTGCGCCAGCCCTTGCCATCGATAACTTGCTCATTGGCCAAGACAGTATTGTCAATCGGATCCCAGTTGACAGTCGCTAGCTTTTTGTAGACTAAGCCTTTTTTATATAACTGCAAAAACAACCACTGCTCCCACTGATAATACTCAGGGCTACAAGTGGCAAATTCACGTGACCAGTCAATAGATAAGCCCAGTAATTTAAGCTGTGCACGCATATTGTCAATATTGGCAAATGTCCATTTGGCAGGTGGGGTTTGATTGGCAATCGCGGCGTTTTCTGCTGGCAGGCCAAAGCCATCCCAACCCATTGGTTGCATGACTTCGTAGCCTTTGAGGCGGTAGTAACGGCTCAGTACATCCGAGATGGTATAGTTACGCACATGGCCCATATGCAGCTTGCCACTTGGATAAGGGAACATAGACAGCATATAACGACTTGGCTTGTCGCTAGGCTCATTGCCCACTTCATAGCGCTTGTCAGTTGCCCATTTGGCTTGTTGCGCAGCTTCGATAGCTTGTGGGTTATAATAATTGTTTTCTGATTGTTCAGATGTCACAGTATTACTCATAGTGGGCTCGAAATTGGTTAATACAGATAAAAAATAGGTGGAATTCGACAATGCCATAGCATAGCGTAATTTGGCGAAAATTGCGATTGATTGTGACGTTGTTATAGTTGAATATAGGGGCTTAGTCTTTATAGACAGATGTTCTATCAATCACCTAATACAGTAGATACAACATGAGTGAAATTATTCTTAAGCAACCTGTCAGCGTGCTCAATCGAAAAATAAACTTTGATATCAAAGATTTTTTTATACAGGCATCTAAAACAGCTGTTCAAGCTACTGCTCAAGGGGTAACTGGAAACTTAATAGGTAGTGCAGCGACGATTGTCAAAGGTGTATTTGATATATCTAAGACTACAGAGCTTGAGTTAAAGGTTGAAGAGTTAGCATGGTTGCTTATTGCCCGTTCCCTAACTCAGGCTATTACTGAGATGCTAACTAGCGATCAGGATTTATTCGGTAGTAATATTGATAAAGCAGCGATAACAAGTGTCGCTACTAATATAGAAAATAAGATTAATGAGTCAGAAGTTGCTATAGATAACGATTTTTTTGAAGCGCCTCATCATTTAGCTCTATTAGATGACTTGGAAATTGTTTTAATTGAATGGTTCCAGCAACTAGGACTTGATGAAGCCAAAGCCAAATCAACTTATAAGCGTTTGAAAGGTCAGTTTTCTTTTTCACTTGATAAAGAATGGGTAACTAACGCTTCACAATATACCTCAATTATAGATCAATTAAATACGCCATTTACTAAGGCTACTGTAAAGCAAAGAAACATTAGACAGTATCGTTCGTGGCTGCAGCAACAAGTCAATGAGCGTATGTTTGATGAAGCATTTGGCTTAAAACAGATATATGTTCCTTTGAGAGCTTACTACGTGAAATCAGAGGAGCAAGACGAAAATATAATTGAACAAGATCTGACAGAACCTTTAGGCATTAAAACCCATGGAAAAACGAATAAAATCGTATGTGATTTAGAAAGTGAAATTCGGGAATGGCTGGAGGAGTACAATGAACATGACGCGTTAAGAGTCATCAGCGGAGGTCCTGGCTCTGGGAAATCGTCATTTGCTAAAATGTTAGCTGCAAATCTATCTGCACAATCAAATATACCAATCTTATTTATTCCTCTACATCATTTTCATCTTAATGACTATCTACTAGAAGCTATTAAGAAGTTCGTTGACAATCAACTAATACTTTCTCATACCAGTATGAGTGAAGAGAAAAATTTGTTGCTTATATTTGATGGCTTAGATGAGTTGTCTATGCAAAGTGGTACTAACGCAGCAGAGGTGTCAAACAGATTTATTACTGAAGTGCAAGACGCCCTAAGAGACAGAAAAAACGTCCATTGGAAAGCAATTATTACAGGCCGTGAGTTATCTATTCAGTCGCAACAACATAAACTTAAGAAGCCAAAGACTATCTATCATTTATTACCTTATTATATTGATGAAGAAAATAGAGAAGATTTTAATGATGCTAATAGCTTATTGATGACTGACCAGCGTAGTGAGTGGTGGCAAAAATTGGCTGAGTTGAAAGGTTTTGAATTTGATGACATACCAACAGAGTTAGCTACTAAACACTTAGAGCCTATTACGACCGAACCGCTACTTAATTATCTTGTGTCATTAAGTTATTTGAAAGAAGACGGTATTGCATTTTCAGAAAATACTAATTTAAATGAAATATATGCCGATTTATTAGATTCAGTACATGAGCGCAAATATACGGATAGCGGTACACACAGAAGTGTCGATAGTATGGATAAAAGGAAATTCGTACGTATTCTACAGGAAATTGCACTGACAGTTTGGCATGAGAATGGGCGAACGGCTAGCGTTAGCCAGATTACTGAACAATGTAAAAAAGCTAATATTGATAGCTATTTCAAAGAGTTTACTAAAGATGCGGAATCAGGCGTTATCCGTTTATTGATGGCATTTTATTTCAGAAAGTTTGATGGAAATAATAGTGATGAAACTTTTGAGTTTACTCATAAAAGCTTTGGTGAGTATCTGACAGCAAAGCGAATAATGCTCGAACTGTCTAAAATATTAAATGAAGTAGAACGGTTTAAAGAAGAGGCTGACTCAGGTTGGACGTTAGAAGATGCATTTGGAAAATGGATAAGTGTTTGTGGACCTCAAAGAATAGATATATATCTAAGAGAATTCTTAGATGGTGAAATCCAAATATTAGCTAGTACTGATTCTGGTTTGCATAAGATAAATAAGTTTCAAGAGCTACTTATAGAACTCATACAGATGGCTGTAAATGGCCAGTCGCCTGTCAAAAAATTAGGTCTAGATAGCTTCAGTGATGATTTAACATATAGCAATAATTCTGAAATTGCACTTTTAGAGCTTCATTCTTTATGTGCAAAACGTACAAAAAAGATAATTAAAAACGTATCTTATAGAGAGAAAGAGTCATTTGATGTTTGGTTGTCTAGATTGAATTACCTACAAAATGCAAGCTTAAATTATTTAGATTTATCTAGCCTTACTTTTAAAAATAGTTTCAATGAATGCGATTTTTCTTCAACTATATTAGATAATAGTTTCATAATGTTTAATAAAATTTATCAGTGTAATTTTGGAGAAGTTAGTATGAAAAACTCATTTTGTATAGGTGTTAATTTTAATGATAATAATTTATTAAATGTCGATTTTTCTGAAGCAAGAATTATAGATACAGAATTTAAAGATAGTAATTTGAAAAAATCGATTTTTGAAAACACAGTTTTATTGAAGATTGACTTTAAAGAATGTAATCTCGAAAATATAGATGTATCTGAAGATTCGTTTAATATTGCTGGGCAAGTTAACTTTATTGATTCTAATCTTGAAAATGCAAACTTTAAGAATGCTAGCATTGGGAATATGAGATTTATTGATTCAAATATTGTAAACGGTAATTTCGAAGGCACGAATCATGAAGAGGCTTATTTCAAAGGTTCTAACCTAAAGGGTACTATTTTAGAAAACATATACACGTCAGAAGAGAAATTAGAGGAAGAAAAATGACCATCACCATTTACGGTATCAAGTCTTGTAGCACGATGAAAAAAGCGTTCACTAAGCTAAAAGAGCTAGATATCAGCTATGATTTTCACGATTATAAAAAACAAGGTATTGAGAAAGAAACAGTACAGCGTTGGGTAAATGAGCTAGGCATTGATAAAGTACTGAACAAGCGTGGCACCACATGGCGTAAGCTGACCGACGAGCAAAAGCAATCAGCTGATGCCAATGTAGATAACGCGATTGACTTGCTAGTAGAGAATACCAGTATGATTAAGCGTCCGATTGTAGAAGGTCAGATCGATGACAAAAACCAAGGTCAGCCGATATTACTGTGCGGTTTTGATGAGGCTGTATTCGATACAACTTTTTCATAAAAAAGCTATCACTTTGACACGTTATAAACTATGATTTCATCAATGGAATTAAGTTTGCTCGTTTATAATGTTCAAGGATAAAATCATGAAAAAACTATTACTAATGGCCACCCTTGCAGCAGCACCTCTCATGGTCACAAGCGTGCAAGCAGCGGACAATTCTACTAAGATTACCTTCGCAAAAGACAGCTATTGCGGTAGCTTTACAGGTAACATTAAAAACGGAAAAGTGTTTCGTCTATGGCTTGCGTCAGATCAGAACTTAGTGATTCGCAATGTTGGTGATGACCGCATCAATATGGCTTATGTCTCAGGGCCAAGTGGTCGTTTGGATGGTGATCGCTATGACAATGAAACGTCTTACATTACTGAGAGTAAAGGCAATCATTATATGAAGGTTTATGGCAATAGTAGCCATAGTTCTGTCGAGTTCTGTGCTTATTAATATTTAGGGCGTGTTGAATATTCAAATATTAGGGCTGCTGATTGCTAAAATTGCACCAAACTAGGCATAAACTGACGATAATGTCGAGACCTTAGCTAGGTTTATAACAACGTTTGGAATGATTTTAGCATCAGCCTTTCAGGGCAGGACTATTTTTTGCCAATACATGGCGAAATTGTCTAACCTAGAACGACTAGGCGTCAAAAATTTCACTGCGTATTGTCTAAAAAATAGTCACTGCCAGCACCACATTTGAATGTTCAACACGCCCCTAGTCAGTTAACGACTAAACCGCTACAGCGTTACCCTCCTTAGAGGTACTAAATGTACAATCTGCAGTCGGCTGCCTTGTAGTCATTTTAGCCTTCTTTGGCTATAGTTGAAGCATCGATAGACCATAAAAAAGCCCGAGCTTGGTATCCAAGCTCGGGCTTTTCAGTGTTAGTATCAGTGTTAGTAATTATAGGTTGCTAACGCAATTATGAATCCAATTCACGACTGATTAATGTGCCGACACCTTCATTGGTGAAAATCTCAAGCAAGGTAGCATGAGGCACACGACCATCGACGATAACAGCGCTTTTTACGCCACTACGTACGGCATCAAGCGCACACTGAATTTTAGGAATCATGCCACCTGAGATAGTGCCATCTTCGATTAAGCTGTCGACTTTCTTTGGTGTCAGTCCAGTCACGACTTCGCCATCACGGCCCAATACGCCTTTGATGTTGGTCAGCAGCATTAACTTTTCTGCTTGCAAAAACTCTGCGACTTTACCTGCGACTAGATCAGCATTGATATTATAGGTATTGCCTTCGCTATCGACGCCGAGTGGGGCGATGACAGGGATAAAGTCAGACGCAATGAGCATATTAATCACGTCTTTATTGACACTGACCACATCACCGACGAACCCTAGGTCTATCGGAACAGCGATGCCATCTTCGCCGATTTTTTCCATCTTTAACTTTTTGGCCAGGATTAAGTTGGCGTCTTTACCAGTTAAACCAATCGCGCGTCCACCGTGCTTATTGATTAAGCTAACAATCGATTTATTGACGCCGCCGCCTAACACCATCTCGACGATATCCATGGTGCTTTTATCAGTGACTCGCATACCATCGATACGTTTAGACTGACGACCAAGCTCTTTTAACAAGTTATCCACTTGCGGGCCACCGCCATGTACGACGACAGGATGCATGCCAACGGTTTTTAACAAAACGATATCGCGGGCAAATGAGCTTTCTAGCGCAGGATCAGTCATCGCATTGCCGCCGTATTTGACGACGATGATCTTATCGACAAAGCGCTGGATATAAGGCAGTGCCGTGGTCAATACTTCAGCGGTGTTTTTGGCATCATCTAAGTTAAGCGTCATTACAAACTCCTAAAGTACGGTTTTGTACGGGTTGGTTATTTGTGCGATATAAAACTATCGTCATTATTAATATCATTAATAAGGTCATAATGTGTTTAATACAATTATTCAGCAGGAATAGCGACAATCTTGGCTGCCAATTCTTTATCAAATGGGCTACATAATGCGGCAAATTTTGTCTGAATATCTGTTAGTTCATCGATGCTATCACCAGCAAAGCGTGCGGTCAGATGGTGACTGGTGTTTGATTGGCGCAGCACCCCAAAGCCATGTGGGAAATCCAAACGAACGCCATCGATACAGCTCAGCGTTGTCCCTACGGGCATTAAGTTTCTGGCTTGCTTGAGTGTTAAGTGAGGCTCTACCACCGAACAGTGACAATCTAATAGCAGGTCAGTATTTATCAAATGATGGTCAGAATCTGCTGCTGTTGCTTCCAAAATTTGGCGTAAATAACGACAGAATCTGGCCAGCTGTTCTACGAGTGAGTATTCTGTTCCAAAAGTTGTTGGCATCGGCAAATAATGATCCGCTGTACTTACCATTGCAGGTAGACTTTCCGTAATGTGTGTCAATGCTCGTTTGCTATCGACCAGATTGTCAGTAGCCAACCAGTGCAACAGCCGTAATGCTGCGTACATCGCATCATCATAAACAATAAAGCGGCTATCATTAAAGATAAAGTGCCCTGACAACTCTCCAGCAAAGACAATTTGGTAATCAGAGCGCTGTATCTGTTGGCGCATAAAACTGCTACCCGTTCTACTCATGACGGGTGTTGCATCAAGATCAGATAACAGCTTTGGTAAATGATGAGAGCACTTAATGTCAAAAAGGACTTGAGGTGAGCGTTGTGAGCTTATTAAGGCTGTATCGTCTATTGACTCTGCATTATACAAAGTGTCAGGGCGTTCTGCGATAGCCACTTGCGCTAATAAATATAATAGATGGTCAGGCGAGACGACTTTGCCGTTGGTATCGACGATCATCAGTCGATCGCCATCACCGTCAAAGGCAATTCCTATATCTGCTTGATGGTGAAGTACGTTTTGCTGTAATTGTGTGAGGCGGTGTGGTTCAGTAGGATCAGGATTGCCAGAGGGAAAGTTGCCGTCTGGTATGTCATTCATCATGATGACATCTTGGCAGAAATGGCCAAATAAACGCTGTGCAATAGCGCTGGTCGCACCATGCATACAGTCAATAACGACTCGAAAATCAAGTTTAGATAAGGGCTGCTGAGTCTCTTTTGAGTGCTGCTGATTAAATTGATAAATTTGCTGAAAGACTTCAGCGATAGCCTCAATGTAAGCCGTTGCTATCTGCTCAGTAGATAAGTCAGCCTGTTGACTATGAACGAAATTATCAGTCGTGTATGAGAGTTCATCTTGACGATGAGATTTCTGTTTAAGGCAATGCTCTGATCTATCACTCATTATCAGCTTTTGCAAATACAGCTGTTGGTAGAGTGACTGAATTTCTGAGCTACTAGGAGATTGGTGGTTTACCAACCACTTAACGCCTAAAATTTCTTTAGCAGAATGACTGGCGGTCACAATGATGCCATGCCCCTGATATTGCTCTGCCCAAAAAACCATCATTGGTGTAGTGACGAGACCTAGCTGTATAACAGTTAGACCATGCTGAGCCAATGTATGAGCGAGTTTATGTGCAATAGCATTACTACCATTACGCACATCATAACCAATCACAATAATGATGCTTTTAGAGATGGAGGGTTGCGCTAACAGGTTATCTTTTGAATCGCTATCTTCTGATAGACAAAGTAGACCATTATAGAGGTGAGCAAAAGCATTGCCGAGCGCTTGTATAAAGTCAGTGGTGAAATGCTGGCGTGAACCACGAATATCATAAGCACGAAATAAGGATTGCTGCTCAGCAAAAGATGGCATCGCTTACGCTCCTTATATCGTGGTTATGATGGTTGTGGCTATTATTTTTATTGTTGTCATTGTAATTATTATTATCTTGATGATTAACAATAGTTAAAACGATAAATCAGTTATGGTTACCGATTGATTACTGGCGACCTGAATGTCCAAATCCACCGGCACCGCGTTCGCTTTCATCACTGAACTCTGCTACCACTGAAAACTCAGGGCGAGCGACAGGTACGACGATATATTGTGCCATACGCTCTGCTGGATTAAGCACAAAGTCGTTGTTACTGCGATTCCAAATACTAACCATCAGCTCACCTTGATAATCAGCATCGATCAGCCCAACCAGATTACCTAAGACGATACCGTGCTTATGACCAAGACCTGAACGCGGTAAAATCATACCTGCATAATTAGGATCTTGGATATAAACGGCGAGGCCTGTGCCGATTAAGTGTGTTTCACCTGCTTTAATGGTTAATGGCTCATCGATGCAAGCGCGCAAGTCAATACCCGCACTACCATCGGTGGCACGAGTCGGAAGAGAAAATGCTGCGTCTTCGATAATTTTAGGGTTTATAACTTTAACTTGTACAGCTTGCATAACGAACTCACTTAACGATTTGATGGTTTTTAAATGATGTTTTTGAACTAGGGCTTTGAACAAAATGTATTCAGAGTTTTTATATAAATAACAATTCTATATTTTGATTGGGCAATTCAGCAATTGATTATAGTATTAATACGCTGGCTAAGCCTAAAAATGACATAAAACCGACAATATCCGTAACAGTCGTTAGGATAACGGAAGCAGATAGCGCAGGGTCGATATTCATACGTTTGAGCATCAGCGGTATACTGATGCCTGAGACGTTGGCGGCCGTCATATTAATCGCAATGGCAAAGCCAATGACCGCACTAATCTTAATATCATGGAACCATAGCTGGGCAATAAACGCCATGATTATAGCCCATATAATACCGTTTATCGCCCCGACCCACAGCTCTTTGTTCAACAGCCACACGCGGTTAGAACCACCGATTTGACCCATAGCCATACCGCGAATGACAACGGTAAGGGTCTGTGATCCAGCAATACCGCCCATACTCGCAACCACTGGCATGAGTATCGCTAGCGCCACGACTTGTGCTAGTACTTCCTCAAACTGTCCAATTACCGCTGCGGCCAATAGGGCGGTACACAAGTTAATACCTAGCCAAACACTACGGCTTTTGGCGCTGGTTAAGATAGGGGCAAATAACTCTTCATCTTGGCTGACACCCGCCAAGTTTTTCATGGTGCTGTCGACATCATCTTGGATAATTTCCATGATGTCCTCACCATTTAGCTGACCGACTAGCTCGCCATGGCTGTTAGTAACAGGGGCGAAACGAATATCTTCTGAACGAAAAATCGCAGCGGCATCTTGAATATCTAGACGATCATTGATCGTGATGGCAGTGTCAATCAATTCGGATACTAAAGTGGTTTGATGGTGTTTAATTAAATCAACCAAACTTAATAGACCCAATAGTTGCTGGCTTTGATCAACCACCAATAGCTCTTGGCTTTCATCATCGAGGAGGTCGTCGTTCTCTCGTAGCCAGTGTTGTACTTCTGTTAGCGTGATATCTTCTCGTACCTGAATAATATCAGGATCCATATAGCTACCAACTTCCCAATCCTCATAAGTATCGAGTTTGTTGACCTGAACGCGGGTCTCTTCGTCCAGCGTTGCCATGACGGAGGTACGTACGCTTTCGGTCACTGTATCCAAAATCTCAGAGATGTCTTGTGCATCGAGGTCTTGGGTAAATAAAGAAATCTCTTTTGAAGAGATGTTCTCCATTAAGGGTTGGCGTGTATCGACATCTAGCTCAGCGAGGACTTCACCTTTAATGCTCTCTGGAACCTGCGCCCAAATTAAAAGACGGTTTTGAGTCGGGAAAGACTCTAATAAGTTGGCAATCTCATATTCTGACTGCTTTTCTAAAAACTCGGTAATGGCTTCATATGCCTTGTCAGCTACCAATCCCTGTAGATACAGCAGCTTATATTCAGCATTATATTCAGCTGGATTATAATCTCCCTGTAGCGCAGATGGTCGTTCTTGATTCGGCATCGGGGTAGGCATAAAATTTCCAAGGTTTTCAAAAAATATAAATAACAACTAAAACAGTCATTTTTCGCCCAGTCTCAGGCGTGTGTTTTTAAGCATTTTCATTAAGACTAGCGATTGCCTAATAACGCTCTAATATTTGCCAAATACTCATCAGCAACTGCTTCTGGGTCTTTAGTGGCTTTTTTCTTTTTCGCTTTGGCTGGCCAGTCGATATGATCTTCTGGTAACTCATCTAAAAATCGCGATTCTGACGTAACGCGCATCTGACCGCCTGCACGGCGCTGCGTGGCTAGTGTCAATGTTAGCTCGCGACGAGCACGGGTGATACCTACGTACATCAATCGTCGTTCTTCTTCTACGGTTTCACTCAGGATAGAGTTGCGGTGCGGTAGCATCTCTTCCTCAAGTCCCATGATATAGACGAAATCAAACTCCAAGCCTTTTGCCGCATGCAAGGTCATTAAGTTGACCTTATTGGTATTCTCTTCTTCTTGCTGCTGCTCGAGCATATCAAGCAATACCAGCTTACGAATGATGGTATCAATCGTCCGATCTTCGTCTTCTTCGGCGCGATTAATCAGCGATTGAATACTGGTATAAAGCATATCAATATTATCAATACGGTTCTTTTCTTGCTGCGGCGTTTTGGCATCACTACGCACAAAGTCAATATAACCTGTCTCATCGATCATTTGACGTACGATTGGCACGGGGTCCGGGTGTTGGTCTAACTCACGAGTATAGTGCTCGATAAACTCACCAAACTCTTTTATGGTGCCATAAGACTTAGACGGTAACACATGGGTTAAGCCAGCATGTGTACAAGAGGCCAACAGCGATATGCTGTGCTCTTGCGCAAACAGTCCAAGCTTTTCGAGCGTTGCTGGTCCCATACCGCGCTTAGGCGTATTGATAATACGCAAAAATGCGCTGTCATCTTCAGGGTTCAGAATCAGACGCAGATAGCCCATGATATCTTTGATTTCACTACGTGCAAAGAAAGATTGGCCACCAGACAGTTTATAAGGGACTTGTAGCTGACGCAGTTGCGCTTCTAGCATCCGCGCCTGAAAGTTACTACGATAAAGGACGGCATATTGTTCCCACTCATTACCAAAGCGCAGTTTATGAGTGACGATTTCTTTTGCTACGCGTTCGGACTCATCGTCATCATTACGGCAGTTGATAATACGAATTTTTTCGCCTTGACCTTTATCTGACCACAGTTTCTTTTCAAATAAATGCTCATTATTCATAATGACCGCGTTGGCTGAGGTCAGAATACGGGTAGTGGAACGGTAGTTTTGCTCTAGCATGACGATCTTTAGCTTAGGAAAGTCTTCCTTTAGCAGTGCCATGTTTTCAGGCTTTGCTCCGCGCCACGCATAGATAGATTGGTCATCATCGCCAACCACAGTAAAGCGACCTTGCGGGCCAACCAAGTATTTAATCATTTCATACTGGGCCGTATTGGTATCTTGATACTCATCGACCAAGAGATAACGAATGCGGTTTTGCCATTTATCACGTAGCTCTCTATTTTCGCGCAATATCTTGGTTGGTAGTACAATCAAGTCATCAAAATCGACGGCATTATAAGCACGCAGATTACGCTCGTATAATGCATACAACGTGGCAAAAATCATATCTTCTGGGTCGTCTAACGTTTCCATCGCCTTATCAGGCTCAATCAGATCATTTTTCCAATCAGAAATCATCTTGATTGCTTTGCCAACCAACTCGCGACTTTCAGCACCACTTAAGTTGTCACGCATCATCAGTTCCATCAGCAGCCGCTTGCTGTCGTCGCTGTCCATGATAGAGAAGTTACCCTTTAGCGGGGTATGAATCAGCTCGTAGCGCAAAAACTGCAGACCGAATTGGTGAAAGGTCGACACGGTCAGACCACGCATTTTTTCACTTGGTAGCAGTTTACTGACACGGGCCTTCATCTCGCGAGCCGCTTTATTGGTGAAAGTCACCGCCGTGATGCGCTCAGCAGGCATATCACATTCTTCGATCAGGTAGGCAATCTTTCGGGTAATTACGGATGTCTTACCGGAGCCTGCACCTGCGAGTACAAGTAACGGACCAGATACGTAGAGCATGGCTTCTTGTTGTTTGGGATTGAGTTGACTCATAACGTAACCTGTAAGACAAAAGCAAAAAGAGAGAGTGGCACTGATGGCGGCATCATTAGATACACGCTGATTGACTTATTAACATGAGTGTCATGATGATGTTTTAATCAAAAAACACCCAATAAAGGCAATAAAATTAAGTGGGTTATTATAAAGCAAAAACATGAACTTTGGGGAATGAGTTGGGCGAAGAGCAGGGGTTTAAAGGCTGAATTTCTGACCATATTTACAATTACGGCCTATGATAATTCATAAGATGGATTTGATGTTAATATAAGGTACAACCCCTATCATAATTTTTGATGAAAAAAACATGTTTTATTACATATAAAATGACCGCTCAATACAGTTAAAAACTAGCTTTTGGACACTGATATGCGTATAGTACGTACATAATTTATGCCAGTTGTCTCGTCATTATTGACTACGTGTAATGAGCTATTAAATCAATTAAGTAAACTATCGAATATGATATTGATTTAATAAGTTGATCTTACGTTTTTAGAAGATGCGTTAGACGACCAGCCATGTTTCCGTGCGTATATCGGAATCCCTGCAGTTGGTTATGTCTGACATCGTCGTCAATACACTTGATAATTGGTTGTTACTAGCAAAATACCTAAAATGTGACTTAATAACAGTTGCTTAAATAAAGCGACTGAATGACAGTCGCTTTGTGTTTTCGTTTGTGTGATGCCTGTGGCTAGACGACCTTGATAGGTCGGTACTTGCGCTGTGCTAAACACTCGATTGGGTGAGGAGCACGTATTATCATGTCTGCTTTTAATTGGTCAGCAATCGCTTTTATCTTAGCCGCCATTGGGCTAGTTGTCTTCATGCTGGTCGTGCCGCGTTTGCTTGGCGGTCGCTCTCAGGGCTCACAAAAAGAAGAAGTATTTGAAGCGGGTGTTGTCGGATCTGGCAACGCCCGTATTCGTTTGTCTGCCAAATTCTATTTGGTAGCAATCTTCTTTGTCATCTTCGATCTAGAAGCGCTGTATTTGTACGCTTACGCCGTTTCAGTACGTGAGGCTGGCTGGTTAGGTTTTGCCGCTGCTGCCATATTCATCACCATCTTAATCATCGGTTTGATCTATGAGCTAAGTTTGGGTGCGATGAACTGGGCACCTGCTGATAAGCTGCGCAAAAAAGTACGTCTATATGCCGCACCTGCTGGTTTTAATTTAGCAGATATCACCAAATTCGATGGTGCTCACGAGCTGATGGTCGATCCGACAGGCAAAGTACCCGCACAGTCCTCAGGACAAATCAACGTCTCGAACAATATTGAAGTCAATCGTCATCATTTAGAAAATATCGATCATATTAATACTACAGGCAATGTTACTTCTGTAGATTTTGCGACGTCTGCTCGACAAGATAACGGTAAGCGTTAGTTTTGTTGGACGGTCTTAGTTTTCGATAGTCTATAAAGGCTAGTAGCAAGATTACGACGACGCAAGTATGTTTGGATGAATGATCACTTGTTAATAATAGAAGTTAAGGCGCTAGCGACGGCAAGACGATTGCCACGCGACGTCTAATATAAAGGTTGTATGTTATGAAATACACATTAACAAAAGCCAACCCTGATGCAGATACCTATCCTGCACAGACCAGTCAAACGGTCAATGACCCTATCGAAGACGAAGTCAATAAAAACGTCTTTATGGGTCGTCTCGAAGACCTCGTCCATTCGACAGCAAACTGGGGGCGCAAGCACTCACTATGGCCATTTAACTTTGGTACTTCTTGCTGCTATGTAGAATACGCCACCACCCTGACAGCCGTTCATGATTTGTCACGCTTTGGTGCTGAGGTTATTCGTGCCTCACCTCGTCAAGCGGATGTCATGATCGTCGCTGGTACTTGTTTTGTCAAAATGGCGCCTGTTATTCAACGTCTCTACGAGCAAATGCTTGAGCCAAAATGGGTCATCTCTATGGGTGCCTGTGCCAACTCTGGCGGTATGTATGATATCTACTCTGTGGTACAAGGCGTAGATAAAATCATTCCAGTCGATGTCTATGTGCCGGGTTGTCCACCACGTCCAGAAGCTTTGATTCAAGGCTTGATGTTATTGCAAGAATCTATCACCAAAGAGCGTCGTCCGCTAGGTATCCATGTCAATGAGCAAGGTATCTATCAGCCACAAATGACGCCTGAGCGTGACCGTAAGCAGGCAGATCGTATCGCTGTCAAAAACTTGCGTAGCCCAGACAGTATTTAGATTCGTGCGTTTAGATTTATAGCGATAGCAACAACCTCAATATTTTATGCGCTCATCATAGTTCGGTTATGATTGACATAGCTTGGTTATGACTAACATAGTTCAGTTATGATTAATGAAGGAATACATCATTCATGGTCACGGTAGTCGAAAACATAGATCCTAAGATTAAGCCTGTCCCAGCCGTTATCAAAGAGCTGGAGCAGAAGTATGCCGGTAAGTTCGTCGTGCAGCACACTGTTGATGAGATTCCAACAGTGTGGGTTGCGCGTGCGGATTTGCTCGATGTTCTCTTATTCCTGCGTAAATTGCCACAGCCATACGTCATGCTATTTGACTTGTCAGCGATAGATGAGCGTTTACGCCAGCATCGCGCTGGTTTGCCTGACAGTGACTTTACGGTGTTTTATCACCTAATGTCGCTTGAGCGCAATAGTGATGTGCGTATCAAGGTTGCACTGAGCGAAGACGACGTCAATGTACCGAGCGCCACCAATATTTGGCCAAATGCCAACTGGTATGAGCGTGAAGTATGGGACATGTTCGGTATTGTCTTTACGGGACATCCGCATTTAACCCGTATCTTATTACCAAAATATTGGGAAGGTCATCCACTGCGTAAAGAATATCATGCGCGCGCGACGGAATTTACCCCGTATTTCTTGAACACCGCTAAGCAGCAATACGAGCAAGAGAACCTACGTTTTGTCCCAGAAGAGTGGGGCATGAAGCGTTCAGGTCGTGATGAAGACTTTATGTTCTTGAACATCGGTCCTAACCATCCCTCTGCTCACGGTGCATTTCGTTTGGTGCTACAGCTTGATGGTGAAGAAGTCGTCGATTGTATCCCTGATATTGGCTATCACCATCGCGGCGCAGAAAAAATGGCTGAGCGTCAAACATGGCACTCATTTATTCCTTATACCGACCGTATCGATTATCTTGGCGGTGTGATGAATGAGCTGCCGTACATCATGTCGGTCGAAAAGCTGGCAGGAATTACCATTCCGCCGCGCGCTGAAACCATCCGCGTGATGATGAGTGAGTTTTTCCGTATTACCAATAACTTACTATTCGTTGGTACGTTCATTCAGGATGCGGGCGGCATGACCCCTGTATTCTATATGTTTACCGATCGCCAAAAAGCTTATGACGTCATCGAAGCCGTGACTGGCTATCGTATGCATCCTGCTTGGTTCCGTATCGGTGGTACAGCTGCTGATCTGCCACGTGGCTGGCAGCGTCTGGTGCGTGAGTTCCTAGATTGGATGCCAAAACGCTTGGACGAGTATGTCAAAGCAGCATTACAAAACAGCGTGCTCAAAGGCCGTACCCAAGGCGTTGCTCAGTATAATGCCAAGCAAGCATTGGCTTGGGGCGTCACTGGTGCAGGTCTGCGTGCGACAGGTGTAGACTTTGATCTGCGTAAAGCGCGTCCATACATGGGCTATGAGAATTACGACTTTGAAGTGCCAGTGGGTTACAACGGTGATGCTTATGATCGCTGTATGGTAAAAGTTGAAGAGATGCGTCAATCGTTACGTATCATTCGCCAGTGCATGGATAACATGCCACAAGGCCCTTATAAAGCAGATCATCCACTAGCAGTACCACCGCCGAAAGACCGTACCTTGAACGATATTGAGACATTGATTAATCACTTTATCTCAGTATCTTGGGGTCCTGTGATGCCAGCGGGTGAGTGTACGACGATTGTAGAAGCGACCAAAGGTTTGAACAGCTATTACATCACCTCAGATAAGGCAACGATGAGCTATCGTACCCGTATTCGTACGCCGACATTTGCGCATTTGCAGCAGATGCCATCGGTGATTAATGGTTCGCTCGTCTCTGATGCCATTATGTATTTGGCATCGATTGATATCGTGATGGCCGATTGTGATCGCTAATACTTTGATCGTTGATGCTTTGATCAGAAAATTATCGTTATTAAAGAAATACGTTTATCAATATATCATTGCCAAATGGCACACCAAAATGCTGATATCTTGCCATGTAGCGACACTCATAAGACTGTCGCTATTAGCTGATAAAGCGTGATGAGTGAGGACAGATAGAAGACTATGAAAATTGTTTCCGACAAAATGCCAAAAGTAGATGTGGCAAGCATCCTCACTAGCGAGGAAATTGCGGCTATTCATGAGTTTATGCACCATTATCCACAGGCGCGTGCTGCCTCGTTAGATGCGCTAAAAATTGTGCAAAAGCGCAACGGCTGGGTCGATGATGCACAAGTGAATGCCATTGCCAATATTCTAGACATTCCGATGTCCGATATGGACGGCGTTGCGACGTTCTTTAACCGTATTTATCGTCAGCCTGTCGGTCGCCACGTCATCCTTATTTGTGATTCAGTGGCTTGTTTCTTGACAGGTTATGAGGCGTTATCGGCTGAAATCAGATCGCAGCTGGGTATTGAATATGGTCAGACGACTGCTGATGGACGTTTTACGCTATTGCCAATTTGCTGCTTAGGTAACTGTGACAAGGGACCTGCTGTGTTGATTGACGAAGACACGTATGGTCCTGTCCAGCCTGAAGAGGTAACGCAATTATTGGAGCTATACGCATGAGATTAACACTTTCAGAGCAGATTGCTCAACGTAGCCAAGGCAAAGCGCCAAGCCAGCTTAATGAGCAGCGCGTGCCAATTTATGGTGATAAAGCCACAGCGACTAGCGAAACCAAGCCGTTAACATGGCGTCTAGCACATCATGACGCAGTACTTGATTTGGCCACCTACGAATCTCTAAAAGGTTTCACTGGTTTAAAGCAAGCTTTGAGTCAATCTCCTAAAGAAGTCGGGAATATGATCAAAGCTGCCAACGTCAGAGGCCGCGGCGGTGCAGGTTTTAATGCTGGCTTGAAGTGGACATTTATGTCACCGCCTGACGGTTTGCCGCGTTATCTCATTTGTAATGCTGATGAGATGGAGCCGGGTACTTTTAAAGATCGTCTATTGATGGAGCGTCTACCGTTTCAGCTGATTGAAGGTATGTTGATTACCGCTCATGCGATTGGCGCAACTGATGGTTATATCTTTATCCGCGGTGAGTACATCTTGGCCGCTGAACGTTTGGTCGCTGCTATCGAAGAATGCTTGGCCAACAATCTAATGGGCAAGAATATTTTAGGCTCAGATTTTAGCTTTAATCTGCATGTGCATACTGGCGCTGGACGCTATATCTGCGGTGAAGAAACCGCACTGATTAATTGTCTAGAAGGCCGCCGTGCTAACCCACGTACCAAACCGCCTTTCCCGCAAATTTCTGGTGCATGGGGTCGTCCAACGGTTGTCAATAACGTTGAGACTTTGTGCAACATGCCAGCTATCTTGAACCATGGCGTCGAATGGTATCAGTCGTTATCTACTATCAAAGGTAAGAGCCAGACTCCAGGCACCAAACTGTTTGGTTGTTCAGGCTTAGTCAATGACCCAGGTCTGTGGGAGTTACCGTTTGGTTATACGGCACGCGAAATCATTGAAGATTTAGCGGGCGGTATGATCGAGGGCAAAACCCTTAAAGCGTGGCTACCGGGCGGCGCATCGACTGACTTTTTAACCACTGAGCATTTAGATGTGGTGGTGGATTTTGACACCATTCAAAAAGCAGGTAGCCGTATGGGTACTGGGCTGATTATGGTGGTGGATGAAGCGCAAGATATGGTGCCACTCGTTCGCAATCTCGAAATTTTCTTTCAACGCGAATCATGCGGTTGGTGTACACCATGCCGTGATGGTCTACCTTGGGGTGTCAAACTGCTTACCGCCATCAATGATGGTGAAGGGCAAGTAGGCGATGTGGAAAAACTAGAGGGCCTCACGCGTGACTTATGGATTGGTAAAACATTCTGTGCGCATGCCCCAGGTGCGATGGAGCCACTAATGAGTGCGATTAAATATTTCCGTCCAGAGTTTGATCAAAAAATCACTCAGGCGGTTGGTGTAGATATCATTGATGCTGCAGCCAATCAACAGCCAGTAGTGAAATAAGGAGAGCGGCATGGCAGTCATACATATTGATGGAACCACTGTCGAAGTAGATAGCGCGGATAACTTGCTACAGGCTTGTTTATCCCTCGGCATTGATGTGCCGTATTTTTGTTATCATCCAGCCCTTGGCTCAGTAGGCTCGTGCCGTCAGTGCGCGGTCAAGCAATTTCAAAACAAAGAAGATATGGAAGCAGGTCGCGGTCGTCTCGTGATGTCATGTATGGTCGCCCCTGGCGATGACATGTACATCTCAGTCACTGACGATGAAGCCAAAGCATTCCGCAAGTCGATGGTTGAGTTACTCATGACCAACCATCCACATGACTGTCCAACCTGTGAAGAGGGTGGGCATTGCCATCTGCAAGACATGACCTATATGTCAGGTCATAGCCGTCGTCGCTATCGCTTTACCAAACGCACCCATCACAATCAAGAGCTTGGCCCATTCATCGCACATGAGATGAACCGCTGTATCGCTTGTTATCGTTGTGTACGTTTTTATAAAGACTATGCGGGTGGCGAAGATTTGGGTGTTTATGGCTCAAACAATCGCGTGTATTTTGGCCGTGATAAAGATGGTCAGTTTGAAAGCGAATTTTCAGGCAACTTAACAGAAGTATGCCCAACCGGTGTATTTACCGACAAAACGCATTCTGAACGTTATAACCGTAAATGGGACATGCAGTATGCGCCAAGCATCTGTCATGGCTGTTCGGCTGGCTGTAATATCTCACCAGGTGAGCGTTATGGTGAATTACGCCGTATCGAAAACCGCTATAACGGTGAAGTAAACCGCTATTTCTTATGTGACCGTGGTCGCTTTGGTTATGGCTATGTCAATCGTGAAGATCGTCCAACCCAAGCGCTTGAACGTATCAATGACAAGCATGTCAAAATCAATATTGACTACGCACTCGATGAAACCATTAAGCGTATCAAAGATAAAAAAGTCATCGGTATTGGCTCACCGCGCGCCAGTCTAGAAACCAACTTTGCGCTAAAAAATCTCGTTGGCTTTGATAAGTTTTCAACAGGTTTGAACCATCAGCAGCAAGCACTGGTCAATAAATGCATCGAAGTATTAAGTACCGATGGCATTTATAACCCAAGTATGACCGATATCGAAAGCTATGATGCAGTATTGGTATTGGGTGAAGATATCACGCAAACTTCATCACGTGTTGCGCTGTCAGTACGTCAAGCGGCAAAAAATGAAGGCCTGAAAATGGCAGCAGCGTTGCAAACGCAGCCTTGGCTTGCAGAACCAGTCAAACGTATTGCTCAAGATGCGTTAAGCCCAGTCTATGTCATCGATGTAACGCAAACTAAGCTAGAAGACATCAGTAAAGTGAGCGTGGTGGCGACACCTGAGGATATCACTAAGCTTGGCTTTAAAGTCGCTGATGAGATTGCTAATTTTGCTGATGATTTAGCAGAGATAGTAGATCCACAAGCGGCTGAGCAAGATGCCAGTACTGAGACTGATGGTATGCAAGCATTAGCGAAGCAAATCGCTTATGATTTGATTCAAGCGGATAAGCCACTGGTTATCTCGGGTAGTAGCTTGTCATCTACCGCATTGATAGAAGCAGCGGCGCAGATTACTCAGGCATTGACGCAAAAACGCTCGGCTATTAGAGCGACTGAACAGCAGCAAGTTGAAGCGCACAACGCCAAGGTAAAAGCTCAAGCGCAGTCTGCTAATGATCAGCCTGAAGAAGACCAAGATTTATCTGCTAAGCCGAACAAACCTGAAACAGGTGTTGATACAGAAACGCAAGATGACGTAGAACGTGCTCCTGCCGAACTGCTCGAATTAAAAGAAGTGAACAACCGCTATCAGGCACAAGCAGGTATCTACTTAACGGTTACCGATGCTAACAGTATGGGTGTTTGCATGCTCGGCGGTCAGTCAGTAGAAGAGTTGTTAGCGACTGATTTCGATGTGGTCATCGTTGCTGAAAATCAGCTGACTGATGCCATCGATGCCAATAAATTGACGCAGCTATTGACGGATAAAACGGTCATTGCACTGGATCATCAGTTGCTTGATTGGTATAAAGATGTCGATATCGTATTGCCAGCGGCTAGTTTTGCAGAAGCCGACGGCACATTGATATCGGCTGAAGGCCGTGCGCAGCGCTTCTTCCAAGTCTATGATAACGAATATTACCATCCAATGAGTAGCATCAAAGAAGGCTGGCGCTGGTTGCATGCAGTGCATAGCAGCATCGAGGGTCGTGATGTCGATTGGACGCAGCTAGATGATGTCATCAATGCACTAATCGCCACGCATCCTAAGCTTGCTGGGATTAAAGGCGCTGCACCTGATGCTGCTTACCGTATGACTGGTCTGAAGATTGCTCGTCAGCCGCGCCGTTATTCAGGTCGTACCGCCATGCGTGCACCGATATCAGTCCATGAGCCGATGCAACCAAAAGATTTAGACACTGGTTTGACCTTCTCAATGGAAGGCTATAGTGGTAAAGAAACACCAAGCTCGATGATTCCTTTTGCCAATGCGGCAGGTTGGAACTCACCGCAAGCATGGAACAAATACCAAGACAAGGTCGGCGGTCATCTCAAAAATGGTGATCCAGGTGTGCGTTTGTTCGATCAGCTATCACGTTTAGAAACACGTCAATATGTTGCGCCAGAAGCGATGTCTGCGACGACGACTGATATGCAGCAAGGCCAAGCGAAGCTAGTGCCTATCTACAATATCTATGCCAGCTCAATGATGGCATCACGTAGTCCAATCGTCGCTGAGCAACTACCTGTTGCCGCATGGCGTATCGGTATGGATGATGCTAAGGACTGGAATATTGCTGCTGGTGATTACTTGGCGATTGAGATTGATAAGCAACAAATCACCTTGCCAGTACAGATTGTCGGTTACTTAGCGGAAGGTTGTATCGGTTACCCAGTTGGGCAGGTGAGTATTATTCACCCATCAATGCCAGCGTCGGTACGTAAAGTAGATGCACCGGTCACTATGATGGGCAGTATGGCTAACGATATGATGAACAATAATGACATGATTAACGATAACGATACTGCGCAAATGAACGCAGCGCCGATTACCACACAGGAGGTGTAATATGCAAGTTACCCGTATTATCCCTGATGTGCCAAGCTTTTTGACTGGTAGCCTGAGCTTTGATGCTTGGTCTATCTTATTTCTGGTTGGGCAGTCACTGGTTATCTTCTTAGTCGTGGTATTGGTTGCGGCGATGATGATTATCTATGAGCGCCGCATGTTGGCCTTATGGCAAGATCGTTATGGTCCAAACCGTGTGGGTCCATTTGGCTCACTGCAGCTGGTCGCTGATATGCTCAAAATCTTCTTTAAAGAAGATTGGACGCCGAACTTTACCGATAAGTTTATGTTTACGTTGGCACCTGCGGTCGCGATGTTTACCGCACTGGCCTCATTTGCCATCATTCCTATCTCGCCAACGCTTGGCGTGGTTGATTGGGATATTGGTATTTTGTTCTTCTTTGCTATGGCAGGTATTGCTGTCTATGCAGTGATGTTCGGTGGTTGGGCTTCTGCCAACAAGTTCTCATTATTAGGTGGCTTACGTTCAGCGGCACAAACCATCAGTTACGAAGTCTTTTTAGGCTTATCTTTGATGGGTGTGGTTGCACTGACAGGCTCATTTAACTTACGTGCTATTGTTGAAGCACAAGCAGACGGTTGGTATATCATTCCGCAGTTTTTTGGCTTTTTGACTTTTGTGGTTGCTGGTGTTGCCGTTACGCATAGACATCCATTTGATCAACCAGAAGCAGAGCAAGAGCTGGCCGAAGGGTATCATGTTGAATATTCTGGCATGAAGTTTGGTATGTTCTTTATCGGAGAGTATGTCAACGTTGTCTTGATTTCTGCATTGATGACTTGCTTGTTTTTTGGCGGTTGGCTTGCGCCTTTCAATTTAGATATTCCATTTATTCCACCAGCTTTTTGGTTCATGATTAAAACACTGTTTTTTATGACGATGTTTGTTTTGGCTCGTGGCTCACTTATGCGTCCGCGCTATGATCAGGTAATGAATTTTGGTTGGAAAGTCTGTCTGCCAGTAACACTGATTAATCTGTTGGTTACTGCTGCGGTCATTTTGATCTTTTCCCCAACGTTATAATCATTACTAGCCATCATTGATGAACTAGGGTAAAGCTGATAAGGATAATAATCCCATGTTTACTACCATAAAAAAGACCGTCATTGGTATATTTACCATTGTTCGCAGTATGTGGATGGTCAATAGTCATGCGCTCAGGCCACGCGACACCATTCTTTATCCTGAAGAGCCCGTACCAGTACCGCCGCGTTTTCGTGGGCGCATTGTGCTGACGCGTGACCCTGATGGTGATGAGCGTTGTGTTGCTTGTAACTTATGTGCTGTGGCATGTCCCGTTGGCTGTATCTCATTACAGAAAGCTGAACGTGAAGACGGCCGCTGGTATCCAGAGTTTTTTAGAATTAACTTTTCGCGCTGTATTTTTTGCGGATTGTGTGAAGAGGCCTGTCCAACGACAGCCATTCAAATGACACCTGACTTTGAGTTGGGTGAATATAAGCGCCAAGATTTGGTCTATGAAAAAGAGCATTTGCTCATTTCAGGACCAGGTAAATATCCCGATTATAACTATTATCGTGTGACGGGTATGGCGGTAGCGGACAAACCAAAAGGGGCGGCGCAAAATGAAGCTGCACCTATTGATCTAAGGAGTTTGCTGCCATGATGAATATTTTGAACCATCCTGAGTTGGCAGGGTTTTATTCACTCGCAGCAGTGGCAGTATTTGCCAGTTTGCGTGTGGTAACCCAAGCCAATCCGGTGCATGCTATTTTGTCGATGATTGTGTCATTGTTAGCGATTGCTGGCATATTTTTTGTGCTCGGTGCGCCATTTGCAGGGGCACTAGAAATCGTTGTTTACGCTGGCGCCATTATGGTGCTGTTTGTCTTTGTCATTATGATGCTGAACTTGGGCATGAGCAATGATGAGCGTGAAGAGCGTTGGCTTGATGCGGGCACTTGGGCGATACCGACAGGATTGACGATTATTATCGCGGTTGTGCTATATGCGATGATTGGTCTCAATCATGACGAAGCAGCAATGATTGGTGTGACGTCAATTTCGGCGAAAGAAGTCGGCACGGTGTTATTTACTAAATACGTGATGCTAATAGAAGTGGCTGCATTGCTACTATTGGCAGCTCTGGTCGCCGCTTATCATTTAGGCAAAGAGTCTGTAGATGATGAGGTTATCAGTCATGATAGCCAAACAGCACGCTCGAATGATCGTGTCAAACAGCACGATGACATTCATCCAGACAGCACACACACAGATAACGATGCCGTGAAAACAGCTGAGCCCTACGAATATAAAGAAGTAGATCCGCATGACTACGTAAGTATGAATGTAGGCACGCAGATGAGTACGAAGAAAGTCACGCGCAAGGAGTCAGACTAATGGTACTAGCAGCGAGCGTGGCACAAGAGGTCGCGAATGTGCCGTTTGCCCATGAAGTAGCAGGCTTAGTACAGCCAGCTGTTGAGGTGCAACAGGTATTGGGTCTGATACCCATGAGCCATGGATTGATTTTGGCAGGTATTTTATTTGCTATCGGTCTATGCGGTGTCATGGTACGTCGCAATTTTCTCTTTATGCTTATGAGCCTTGAGATCATGATGAACGCGGCAGCACTAGCATTTGTGGTGGCAGGCAGTCGTTGGGTCGATCCAGATGGACAGATTATGTTTATCTTTATTTTGACGTTAGCAGCAGCAGAGGCCGCCATTGGTTTGGCAATATTATTGCGGTTTTATCATCAGCGTGGGCATCTAGATGTCGATAGCGCCAATGAGATGAAAGGATGATGTCATGAGTTTATTACCATTAACCTTTATATTCCCGCTCGTTGGCTTTTTGATTTTAGCCTTTATGCGCGACAAGCTAACAGAGCAGGTGGCAGCGATTGTCGGTGTGGGTAGCATGCTGTTATCAGCACTATGTACGCTATTCGTTAGCTATACTTTTTTAACCAGTAACCCAGCGGGTACGGTAGTCGAGATTCCACTTTGGACATGGTTCCAAGTCGGTGATTTTGCGCCAAGCTTTGGTCTTAGTTTTGATGGCTTGGCACTAACGATGACGGGTGTCATTACGGGTATTGGCTTTTTAATCCATCTGTTTGCCGCTTGGTATATGAAAGGCGACACTGGATTTGCCCGTTTCTTTAGCTATATGAATTTGTTCGTGGCCAGTATGTTATTGCTGGTACTAGCAGATGATTTATTTCTGCTATATCTTGGTTGGGAAGGCGTGGGTATCTGCTCATACCTACTGATTGGTTATTATTACCATGACAGAGCCAATGGACGCGCGGCGATGAAAGCCTTTACGGTTACTCGCGTGGGTGATGTGTTCTTAGCCTTTGGTTTGTTTTTATTATTCCGTGAATTCGGTACGCTTAATATCCAAGAGATTATTACGCGCGCGCCAGAAGTATTCGATATCAATAATCCAACGATGATGCTGACGACGATGATGCTCGTTGGCGGCGCGATGGGTAAATCAGCGCAGTTGCCACTACATACATGGCTTGCTGATGCGATGGCAGGTCCAACACCTGTATCAGCATTGATTCACGCAGCAACGATGGTCACGGCAGGCGTTTATCTAATCGCCCGTCTACATCCGTTGTTTGAACTGACGCCTGGTATCTTATTGTATTGGGTCGGCGGCGTGGGTGCATTGACGCTTATCGTTGCAGGTTTCTGTGCGCTTGCGCAAACAGATATCAAACGTATTCTTGCTTATTCAACGATGAGTCAGATCGGCTATATGTTCTTAGCACTGGGCGTTGGCGCATGGCAAGGGGCTATCTTCCATCTGATGACACATGCTTTCTTTAAAGCGCTGCTGTTCTTATCATCAGGTGCCGTCATCCTTTCAGTACACCATGAGCAAGATATTTTTAAGATGGGCGGCCTGCGTAAAAAGATACCATTGGTATTTTGGTGCTATGTCGTCGGTGGTGGTGCACTTGCAGCCATACCTTGGGTCACCGTTGGCTTTTATTCTAAAGAAGCGATTCTTTGGGAGACTTATGCCACAGGTCACTTAGTACTATTCTATATGGGTGTATTCGGTGCTTTCTTAACCGCAATTTATACGTTCCGTATGATTTGGATTATCTTCTTTGGTGAAGAAAAAACGCCTGCACACAAATTATCAGGTATGTCGTATTGGTTGCCGTTGACGGTATTGCTAGTACTATCTACAGCCGTTGGTGCATGGATTACACCGCCATTAGATGGTGTATTGCCAGAGAGTGTTGGTCACTTATTAGAAGTCGCGGGTCAAGCGCATGCTAAGCATACCGCAGAATATATCGCGATGGGTGCGATGGGCGCGGGCTTGATATTGGCAGCATTATTATACGTCGTAGATAAAGGTAGAATGCTTACCAGCTTTAAGCGCTCACGTATTGGTGGGGCGCTATATCACTGGTGCTATCATGGCCTAGGCTTCGATGCGCTATACGATGTAATTTTTGTAAAACCCTTTTTGTTCATCGGCCGCTTACTTAAAGCCGACCCTATTGATAAAACGTGGCTCATCCTACCTAAGCTGGCTTCAGCAGGTAATAAAGTGTTGTCTGCGACGCAAACAGGGTCACTTCGAGGTTATGCTGCAAGCTTTGGCTTGGGTATGGCTGTATTGCTGGTGCTGGTAATGATGACGGTGGTATAAGATGATTGAGTTACAACAAACGTGGATGCTACCAGCATTAATCGCAATTCCTTTTATTGCAGGATTGCTATGTTGGTTGGTCGAACGGTTTAATAAACGTCTACCGCGCTGGATTGCCTTAATCGGCATGACGCTGACCTTTGTATTGTCACTAGTATTGTGGCATTACGGTGACTTTAGCGGAATGAGTAAGCAAGTGATTGCCCCAAGTGCAAACGTGCCTTGGGTCGCTGAATTCAGTGTGCCATGGATACCAAGCTTTGGTATTAGTTTTCATTTGGCATTAGATGGTTTGTCACTGATGATGGTGGCTTTGACAGGACTGCTAGGTATTGCAGCAGTTGCTTGTTCGTGGAATGAGATTCAACGCCGAGTTGGTTTCTTTCACCTGAACTTGCTATGGAGCTTAGGCGGCGTCATTGGTGTTTTCTTAGCCATTGATTTGTTCTTATTCTTCTTCTTTTGGGAGATGATGCTGGTTCCTATCTACTTCTTGATCGCGATTTGGGGTCATGATGTGGTTGGCAAAACCAAAGAGTATGCAGCAACCAAGTTCTTTATTTATACCCAAGCTTCTGGGCTGATTATGCTCATTGGTATCTTGATGTTGGTCATTATTAGCTATGCCCAAAAAGGTGTCGTAAGCTTTAACTATAATGACTTGCTCGGTACGTCGTTGGGTGGTTGGGAATATCCAATCATGCTGTGTTTCTTTATCGGTTTTGCGGTGAAGTTGCCAATCATTCCTTTCCATGGTTGGTTGCCAGATGCGCATGCACAGGCACCAACGGCAGGCTCAGTGGATTTGGCTGGTGTACTGATTAAGACTGCGGCATATGGTCTGATTCGTTTTGTGTTGCCATTGTTCCCAGTAGCGTCACAAGAGTTTGCGCCGATTGCCATTACTTTAGGTACAATTGGTATCTTCTATGGTGCATGGTTGGCCTTTATGCAGACCGATATGAAGCGTTTGCTGGCGTATACCAGTATCTCGCATATGGGTTTTGTGGTCTTAGCAATCTATGCTGGTACATTGCTCAGCTTGCAAGGTTTGATGATTCAGATGCTCGCACATGGTCTTAGCTCGGCGGCACTATTCATTATGGCAGGTCAGTTATATGAGCGCCTGCACACACGTGATTTGACCTTAATGGGTGGCATGTGGGGGCAGTTCCGCTATTATGCGCCGATACTGATGTTCTTCTGCGCAGCGTTACTGGGTATCCCAGGTACAGGTAACTTCATTGGCGAGTTCATGATTTTATTTGGCTCATTTGCTCAATATCCTGTGTTTGTCGTCTTTGCAACATTCAGTTTGGTGCTAGCAGGGCTATACTCGCTGATTCTGATTCATCGCGCGTTATTTGGTAAAAACAACATCGAAGCAGTCGCAATGCAAGAAACCAAATCACATGGTTTGCCACCGCGTAAACTCAAAGATTTGGGCAAGCGTGAGTTGTCATTGTTACTTATGCTAGCTGCCGGACTGGTCTGGCTTGGGTTATATCCACAGCCTTTCCTTGATACATCGAGTCACGCGATGCAGTGGATTAACAATGCATATACCTATAGTCAAGTAACACAAGTAGATGCGTCGCACCTGCTTGATGCAATGGAGGCACGTTAAGTCATGAATGATATTACGATGAATGATTTGATGGGATTGTTGCCTTATGCGCCAATCATTACCGTAGTGATTACGGTACTGGTGGTCATGATTACCATCGCAGTTAAACGCTCACATATGGTGACGGGTACAGTTACCGTCGTTGGTTTAAACATTGGCTTATTTACTTTGCTTGGTCAAATGACTGGCATCGTGAATAGTGGAACCATGATACCGAGTGCTGAACAGTTATTTGTAATTGATAACTTTGCTCAGTTTAATATGGTGATTATTTTTATCTGTGCATTGGCTTGTTGTACGCTGTCTTATGCGTACTTAGCAAACCTTAAGGATAATAAAGAAGAGCTGTATCTGCTCATGTTGTTATCGACGATTGGTGCTTTGCTGATGGTCAGTGCTCAGCATTTAGCGTCATTCTTTATGAGCTTAGAGATGCTGTCTATACCACTGTACGGTATGCTGTCATACACCTATATGCGCAAAAACTCGCTAGAGTCTGGTCTAAAGTACCTAGTGCTATCTGCAACGGCATCGGCCACCTTGTTGATGGGTATGGCGTTTATTTATGCAGAAGTAGGGTCACTGGCCTTTAAGCCTATTAGTGTGGAATTGAGTAATCTTTTTGAATCGCCACTGTTGATATTGGGCGCGGCGATGATGATGTTTGGTATCGCGTTTAAATTGTCTGCTGCACCTTTTCATATGTGGACGCCAGATGTGTACGAGGGTGCACCAGCACCTATCGCGACCTTCTTGGCATCTGTATCAAAAGTTGCGATGATGGCGCTTGCGGTTCGCTTCTTAATTGATACTGCTTTGCTAGCATTACCCTCTGTGCAAATGCTATTGATGGTAATGGCTACCTTGTCAATATTGGTCGGTAACTTGTTAGCCGTACGTCAGACTAGTCTGAAACGCCTACTGGGCTATTCTTCTATTTCCCATATGGGTTATGTGATGATCGTGATTGTCAGTATTGGTACGGCAGCAGATAGTATCTCTAGTATGTATATGGCTGTTTATGCGTTGACCTCTATCGGTGCCTTTGGCGTAGTGACTCTCATGTCGAGTCCGTATCGTCTATCTGGCGAAGCTGATGAGTTGACTCATTATCAAGGGCTGTTCTGGCGTCGTCCAGTGCTGACTGCTGTCATGACTATCATGATGTTGTCATTGGCGGGTATTCCGTTGACGGCAGGCTTTATCACGAAGCTATTTGCGATATTGGCTGCGGTACAAGGAACCAACTGGTTCTTAGCAGCAATGATTATTTTAGGCAGCTCGATCGGTTTATTCTATTATTTGCGCGTGATGCTTACGCTGTTCAAACGTCCTAAGCAGTTTATTGAGTTTGATGTTTCTGGACAATGGGCGATGCGTACTGGCGGTATCATGATTATTGCGGTGACAGCGATGATTATCTTCTTCGGTATCTTGCCGAGCAATATGATTGAATGGTCAAGTTTGGCACGTATCTGGTAGTCTTGAGAGAGGTGAGATAAGTCGCTGCATGTGGCTTATCTGCTGTTACGGTTAGAAAACCAAGATGCGCCAGCTTTGTGATAAGCTTGGCGCATCTTTTATTTTGTATCGTTTAAAGTTTTTATAAAAATAACTATAGTCAAAGAGGTCTAAAACAGCTACAAGGCAGCCGACTGCAGATAGTACAATTCGTACATCTAAGGAGGGTAACGCCGTAGCTATTTAGTGGTTCTCTAACTATAACAATAAAAAGCGAGTGGCTAATTATTATGAGTGACAATATTCAAACGGTAACCGTGCTCAGCAAAACCACGTGGACGCCAAACCTATTTAGTTTTACGGTCAGCCGTCCTGACAGCTTTAAGTTTACTGCCGGTCAGTTCGTGCGCTTGGGTGTCAATCCCAGTCGACTGAAGTACTATACAGAGCAGAGTGGCAAGTCTGATGCTGATATATCTGATGAGGCATTAGATGAAGATATCTTTCGCGCTTATTCGATTATCTCTTCACCATTCGACGAAGTATTAGAGTTTTTCTCTATCGTTATTCCTGACGGGGCATTTACCTCACAGTTGCAACACTTACAAGTAGGGGATGAGTTGCTTCTCAACACCTTACCATTTGGATTTTTAACATTGGCGCGTTATCAAAAGCCACTGCCCAAGGATCTATGGTTGCTCGCAACAGGTACGGGTTTGGCACCATTTTTATCCATGCTACAGGATTTGAAAACGTGGGAAGATTACGAACATATTGTATTGGCTTATAGCGCTCGATCGCTAGAGGAGCTTGCTTACGTTGAAAAAATTGAAAGCCTGCAAGCAGACTTTGGCTCGTTGGTTGAGAATCCAGCAAAGTTAATATTTATCCCTATCGTGACTCGTGAACCTGTTGAAGGTGCATTGACAGAACGTCTGCCAAGGCTGCTACTGGATGGTACGTTGCAAGCGCGTGCAGGCATCGATTTAGATATCGAGACTACCCATGTCATGCTATGTGGCAACCCAGATATGGTGGATGACACCAAAGAAGCATTAAAGTCGCTAGGACTGGTGATGAATCGACGAGGCGAGGGCAATATCGCTGTAGAGAACTATTGGTAGCCATATAACTGGTTTGAGTATTCTATAGATCTGCTTTGACAAAATAAAAACGCTGAGCTTCAAAGACTATTGTTTTTGAAGCTCAGCGTTTTTTATACGGTGAAACAGTTAAACTTGGCTTGGTTCAGTCGCATCATCTACGGGATTGACAGGACCTTGCATCAACTCAGGTTCATCATCGTCACTAATGATATCTTCGTTACTACTTGCGGCTAGTAAGTCACGATAATTAATCTGAGTCTTTAAAATCATTTGCTCTTCTTCAAGTTCGCCATAATTCACTTGTACCTTATGCAAGGTACTCATGATTTTTTTGTTCTTTTTTAGCCAGCGATTGATATCAATGTAAATGATTTCATCTTTTGCACGGGCAATATTGATATAAGAGAGCAGAAATCCTAATGGGTCTTTTTTAAGAATACTGTGATAGAACCAGACGAACAGTTTGACACCTTGGCGTTTGAGAAAAGACTCGCAGCGTAAGTTAAGTACGTCAGTATAAGTCTGCTGACCAAATACAAAACGTTGGACATTACGATCGAGCTGAACATGAATCAAGCCAAAGTTACTCGCGATTTCCACATAAATGCCTGACACGTTAATCGTACAGTACAAGCGGAACCAGTCATCATGCATCTCAACACGCAACTCTAAAATGGCCTTTACGTTATCTGTGACGAATTTCTGTAGTGCGTCATTGACGTACTCTTGTGTCACTGGCAGCGCAAGTTCATCTTCAAATTTATCCGTTGTTCTATCATATATCTGTCTGATAGATTGGGTAAGGCGCTCCCAGCCACCGCTGAATGACTCGTCAAATCGGTAGCCTAAATTTTCAAAGAATTCGTCAAAATTGTCTGAAGTATCTATGTTATCAAAATCACTCAAACTTCTTATCCTTATCGTTATCGGGGTGCATCATTGTATAGAGCGCTCAGAACCGCTGATCAAAAGTAGTTGATGGACTGTTATTGATAATACGATGCTTATTGAAATACAGTATATATCAAATATGATGGCTTCAAAATGCACACATGTACTTTGTAGTCATTCATTCTATCGATATAGAACATCAGAATATATCCCTGACATCGATTATTTTGGGGAAATATAAATTGTGGGTAATAAGAAATCTATTTTTTATAATAGTGTTCACCCTATAAACGTTGGTATATAAGATGCTTACAGCGCAATCATTAACGCTTTATCATCTGGCGTATGCGATTTGTATTAGGTTTGACGGTATTTTTTTAATCATTCGACTAAAGAATTGTAAACCTTGTATGAGTGCGTTAGATTGCTAACGTACAGGTTCTCGTGGTGACATGATTCTATGTCATGGTATGATAGCGCCAGAATAAATCATACATACCATTATGATGCTTATTTTTTGCTGTTTTATACTTATAAGCTCGTACCCATAAGCTGAGATCGACTGTGGCCTATATTAAAGATTCACAAAGCTATCACTTTTCCGCACAAGTACCTAAGCGAGATATTAGCTTACCTGTTGCTATCGTTATCGCAGTTGGTGTACATGCGCTTATTATTTTTGGTGTTAGTTTTTCTATGGGGAAAGACCCCGCTGCGATGATGCAAGATGTCGCAAAAGCACTGACTGACAATATGAAGCCAAATGAAGATGCTCACTTTATTGCTGATGCCTCCCAAGAAGGTGGTGGTACGGTACAAGAGCAACTGAGGCAAGAAACGGATCAGATTAGCCCATTGTCCGCTGAGCAAATGAGTGAGACACAAGATGTGATTAGCTTGCAACGGCAGGTTCGACAGCAGCAGTATCAAGAGAGCTACCTACGTACTACTTTGAGTTGGCGTCAGGCCAATGTAGAGTCGGATAATGACAGCAAAGAAGCACAAGATGACATGATTGCACAAGAGGAGCGTCTGCGAAAACAAGTCGCCACCTTGGAAGCTCAGTTGTCTCAGCGCCAGCAAGTGTATGCCACCAAATCGAAAGTGGTGACTGTCGATAGTAATTCAACGACACGCGGTGCAGCAGCGGACTATATCAATACGTTTCGTGAACATGTCGAGCGCATCGGCAATCTACATTATCCCGTACAAGCGCGCGCGCAAGGGATCACTGGTGAAGTACGTCTGATGGTAATCATTAGTAGCGATGGTAATATTAAAGCCATTCGCTTACTTGAGAGCTCAAACTCAACGATATTAGACGAAGCGGCCAAACAGTCGGTTAGACAAGCCGCGCCTTTTGGTGAGTTCACCAAAGATATGAGTGATATTGTCGAGTTACGTTTGATTCGTACTTATCAATACAGCGATAAAGTGAATGTGACTTATTAAGATGCTTCTTAAGATGGTTCAAATGTAATCAATGATGAAAACTAGAATAAAGCATAGTAATTCATGTTTTATTCTAGTTTTTGTATGACAAACACCCAAATTCATAAAACACAGCTATAAAATAAAGAGTCAGTATGGAATTTTTAGGTTTTACCATAGATATTGCGGCCTTAACCAGTAATGCAGTAAGTTTGGTTATAAAAGTAGCACTAGCGATATTGATATTCGTCGTAGGACGTTGGCTTGCCAAAAAATCGGTCGCTATCGCACAAAAAATCATGCTGCGTAGTCACTTAGATGACACGGTTTCTAGCTTTTTGGGTCGTTTAATCTACGGCGTGCTATTGGTAATAGTCGCACTAGCAGCACTTAGCAAAGTTGGTGTGCAGACGACTTCAGTTGTCGCCATATTAGGTGGTGCAGCCGTTGCGATTGGTCTGTCACTGAAAGATCAACTGTCTAACTTTGCCGCTGGTATCATGATTGTGACGTTTCGCCCGTTTGTACGCGGTGATTATGTGCAAATACTGGGTCACACAGGTACGGTGACAGAGATCAGTTTGATTAATACGCATCTGACCACGACCACCAATCACGATATTATTATCCCTAACGGTGACATCACCACAACCGCGACTATCAACTATTCGTCGTTACCCAATCGCCGCGTGGATATCACTATCGGTATTGGTTATGATGCCGATATTAAGACCGCAAAAGACATCATGATAAAGCTGGCCACCGACAATCCGTTGGCATTTACTGACCCTGAACCTATCGTCCGTGTGACCAATTTAGGGGACAATTCAGTGGACCTGACCTTGAACGTTTGGACTACCAATGCGGACTGGTGGAGCATGCAATGTGATTTACTTGAGCAGTTTAAATATGCGCTTGATGACAATAAAATCGACATTCCATTCCCGCAGCGCAGTGTACATGTTAAAGGTTTAGAGATGTTGATGGGCAACAAAAACGAATCGCCATTGCCATCTTTAGACAAAGATCAAAACCTTTAAATCGTATTCATTATAAATAGGGGTTTGGTAGGTTTAGGCCTGCCAAAACCTCAATTTCAAACTGCTCCATCTCATCTTGTTCAGCTTGTCCAAGCTCATGATCAAATCCAAGCAAGTGCAGCACACCATGTGTTAATAGATGGCTAATGTGCTGTGCGACTGTTTTCTCTTGTTCTGCGGCTTCACGCACTATGACGTCATGGCAAATAATCAGCTCACCAAGCGCTAAGGTCGGCATCAGCCCGATGATAGCGGCTGGCAAGTCACTAGGATAAGACAGAATGTTGGTCGCATAATCCTTGCCTCGTGCTTCCAAATTCAACTCACGACCTTCAGTCTCATCAGTGATATATATATCGAGTGATTTGGCTTTTTCTTGCCATAATTCAACATCAATATCTGCAAAATAAGGCAGTACTAAACCACTATTAATTTGCTTATCTATGTAATCTAAAGTTGCCACCATCACAGGTAATAGCGTGTCACGATGATAAAAAGTATCGAGTAGTGTGTCATCAATACTACTCGTTGCACTGATGTCTAATATCTCAAAGCTTTCATCATTATTAGTGATATCAGTTGCCTTATTTTGGTTAGAGTTCTCATTATCGTCATACTGGCTCATGTTTTTCTCTCCTTACTCTATTATCATGCCATTTTTTTAATTTGCTAAAACTACTCAAGGCTAAATTACTAACCCTAATCTACTACGCTAATTATCAGTCTAGCAGCAAAAAACCGGACTACTAATCAGTAATCCGGTTTTGCATTTCTATATTTGCACTTCTAAGGTGGCAAATATCAAACCTGCCATTTTATAGCTTGGCTGCAGCATTAGCGATAGCTTGTCTGCGCTCTTGTTCTTTGATGCGCTCAAACTTACGTTTTTCTTCTAATATGATTTGTTCTTCATCAAACACATCATACGCTTCGACGATTTTTTGTACCAGTTGATGGCGTACCACATCTTTTGAGTCAAATTTAGTGATATGAATCTCTTCAATACCGCTTAAGATTTCCATCGCTTGTGCTAAGCCAGACTTGTGACCACGGGGTAAATCCACTTGGGTGACGTCACCAGTAATGACAGCTCGTGAGCCAAATCCCAAACGGGTCAAAAACATTTTCATCTGTTCAGGCGTGGTGTTCTGCGCTTCATCCAAGATGACAAACGAGTTGTTTAATGTACGACCGCGCATATAGGCAAGGGGTGCGATTTCGATGACTTGTTTTTCGATCAGCTTGCCAACTTTTTCAACGCCGATCATCTCATATAGCGCATCGTATAATGGACGCAAGTAGGGATCGATTTTTTGCGTCAAATCACCCGGTAAAAAGCCCAGTTTTTCACCAGCTTCTACCGCTGGACGCACGAGTAAAATTCGCTCAATCTCATTACGCTCAAGCATATCCACGGCGCAGGCAACCGCTAGATACGTTTTACCAGTACCAGCAGGACCAATACCAAATGAGACGTCAGAGTTCAGCACACTTTGGACATAGGTCTGCTGGTTGCCACCGCGAGGAATAATACGACCTTTACGGGTGCGCAAGCTAACGGGCGTAAATTCACTAGCAATATCGAAATCTTCTTCTTTGGCAGCTTCTTCTGCCTGTTGTGCATCGGCTGCCATGTCTTCGTCACGAGAGATACTTGATTGGATAATGAGATGCAGCTCTTCTGCGCTGATGTCTTTTTTGTTTTGTGCTTCATCTACCATCTTGTAGATAATACGCTCACCACGCTCAACACCAGTCACATCACCGCTCAGGCAAAAATCACCTTGACGCTGCATGATTTTGATATCGAGGCGTTTTTGGATGTATTTCATGTGATTGTTGTATTCACCTAGCACGATTTTGAGCTGTGCTGGCGTCAATGATTCAAACTTTATACGGCGGCTCATGGAATCAGTCAAGCGATTATCCTTTTATTGTGTGCCCAAAGTGATGTTGTTTTATTAAGCTTTGGACTTAAGAGATAAAGTAGTCGGTCGTTATTGTCTTGGCTTTAAATGGTAGAGATAGAAATGACGGTAGCAGTGCTATTAGTTTTGTTGTTTGTTTTAGGAATGGTGATAAGTAACGGTCTTGCCTTTATTATGGTAGATAGTTTTTAAATTTCAAGCCATACATCATATACGTGACGCTGTTTTTGTATGGTGATTGCAATCGTTAGTAGTTTTTTAATAATTTTAGTAGAGTGCATTTTTCAGGTTTGGTTACTTCTCAATGCTTCGTGGTTACTGCGTTCATTGTTATCAATATTAAAGCTGTTTTAGTACACGTTTTGCCTACCGTTAACCGCACAGAATAATGGGTTATTTGTGTTAATCTATTGAGTCTATCATAGTGTTCTCTGATTGCACCTAAAACAGAGTTAACTTGACCAAAGGTCATCAGATTTCAGTGACTGCTAGCAGCAATTAATTAGCAGCAACCAATAGCCCACTGATCAATTATAGAAAGCACGCCCCATATAATAAAGTAGGAATAATAATGACACAAAATGATGATGTAACTTTATCGAATGCTAAAAGCAACGCTGAAAATGTGGTTGAAAACAATGTGGTTGAAAACATAGCTAATAATAGTAAGGCAATCACAGAGCAGCAAGTACTTATCGCTGGTGGTGGCCATGTCGGTTTATCCTTTGCACTGCTGCTAGCGAATCAGGGTATTGCCAGCACGTTATTAGAAAAAAACAGCTATCCAACTATCAGTCCAAAAGATGATGACAATCGTAGTCACTATTTGGACAGTCGCAATACGGCACTATCACGCCGCACGGTACAGATTTACCAAGAGATTGGACTGTGGGATGAGTTACAAAGCCATGCCTGCCGTATCGACTCAGTACAGGTTAGCGAACAAGGCAGCTTTGGCCGTGCGCAACTCAATAAAGCTGAAGAAAAGGTCGAGTCGTTTGGTCAAGTGATAGAAAATGCATGGCTCGGACGCAAGCTTCTATTAGCCGCGCAGCAAGCACCATTGGTCACGTTGATTGATAATGCCAATGTCAGCGCAGTGACACAAAAAGCGGACGGTGTCACGCTGAGCTTTAGCCATTATGGTGAAGAAGAGCATGAGCAGCAATTACAGGGCAGTGTTTTGGTCGCTTGTGATGGCCGCGACTCTACCGTGCGTCAGCTATTGGATATTGGCACAACCACTTATGACTATCAGCAAACAGCTATCGTGGGTGTGGTAGAAACTGACAAAGCACATGAGCATGTCGCGATTGAGCGTTTTAGCCCAGCAGGTCCCCTTGCCGTACTACCATTGACGGATCCAGATGGAGACGGCAATGATGAGTATCAGAGTGGCTATAGACGTTCAGTTGTTTGGGTCTGTCCAAAGGGCGAAGAAAAACGCTATCTAGAAGATGACGCACATTTTTTACAGACGTTGCAGCAAGCCTTTGGTCAACGCGCTGGCACGTTTATCGCTGCTGGTCGTCGCGGTGCTTATCCACTGACACGCGTGCTAGCAGACAAGCAAGTAGACGGTCGTTGCGTGGTCATGGGCAATGCGGCTCATACCCTGCATCCTGTAGCAGGGCAAGGCTTTAATCTCTGTATGCGTGACGCGCATGTATTGGCGCAGATGATGAATTCGCAAGTACTGAAGGGCGCAGATATTGGTGATCCAACGCTCCTCAAGCGCTATGAGAAGGCACGTCTAAGCGACCAAAAACGAGTCATTCGTTTCTGTGATGCTGTGGTACATGGCTTTACACATCCCAATCCAGTGATAAAGCTAGCTCGTAATGTGGCTCTAGTCGCCTTTGATAAACTGCCGAACATTAAGCCGTTAGTTGCGACCTATGCGATGGGCTTAAAATCATAGCGCTATAGTTAATCCTCTTTAAAAAAGTGACAGCGTTAACCTCGATTGAAGTATTCAATATACATCTACACTCGGTTGCCTTGGCTCTCTTTTAAACTGAACCAACTATATATAAGTAAGATTTATAATAAGTATTCTAATATTGACCAGTATTGAGAGACACCTTATGAAAAACAACCATACGCTGATTATCGGTAGTGGTATCGTTGGTGCAACGCTTGCGCTAAAACTGGCACAAGCCAAAATGCCTGTAACGTTGGTTGATGCTCGTCCCGCACGAGATGAATTAGCTTGGCAAGGCGTACTGAGCAAACGTGATGCTCGAGTGTATGCGCTGAGCTTGGCCAGTATTAATTTGCTTAAAGACGTGGGTGCCTGGCAAAAGATAACTAGCTCTGAGCGTAAGGCTGACTACTCACAAATGCAGGTATGGCAACTGAACGGTAGGGGTGAGCTGTTATTTGGTGAGAGTAGCGCTGATCCGTCTAATTCTGTTATACCGCAGATGCTCGGCAGCATGGTCGAGCCAGCCGTCATTGAGCATGCATTGTGGCAACGCTTGTGTGAGGATGATGTCAGTGATTATCTGACCATTATCGCTGGGCAAAAAGTCACAAACATGGATTGGCTGGGTGCGCAGCAAGGCTATCGTGTGACTTTAGACAATCATACGACTATTGACGCAGCACTACTGGTCGGTGCTGATGGTCGAGGCTCATTTGTACGTAAACAGGCAGCGATTGGACTAGACACGCTCGATTATAATCAAACCGCCATTTGCTGTGCGATTCATACCGAAAAACCACATCAGGCAACCGCACGTCAAGCGATGTTGCCCACGGGTACGCTGGCGTTATTGCCATTAGCAGATATTACTGATGAAGACAAAGCTGATCCGCAACATTGGCAGTCAATCGTATGGACGTTGCCGCGCAATCAAGCATTGGCATTGATAGAGGAAGATGACCGTGTTATCGCTGATAAGCTGGCTGCTGCCTGTCATTATGAGTTGGGTGCTATCAGTCAGATTGAATCCATTGCTAGTTTTCCACTGACCGCGCAACAGGCGAAAAGCTACGTGGCTGATAACTTGGTATTAATCGGTGATGCGGCACATGGTGTGCATCCGCTGGCAGGTCAAGGGCTGAATCTAGGTATGCTTGATGTACAAGTATTGAGCGAGCAACTAGCACACGACTTTACTCGTAGTGGCGGTACGATTTGGGGCAGTAATCAAACGTTGCGTAGTTACGAGCGTCTGCGTCGTCCGCATAATAGCCTGATGATGCACAGCTTTTCTGCCCTTAACTGGCTATTCGCAGGGTCGCTTGCGCAATTACGTCCCGTACAGCAGATACGTAATGAGGGCATGTACCGTGTTGGCAAGATGAAGCCGCTCATGCGTTTGTTTGCTAAGCAGGCGAGTGGGGTTTAAGCGCTTAAAGCTCAACCACCATCTATCTTAAATCAAATACCTTAAGGTAATCCCTTATGCTCATCCCTAAATACTGGGCGCAATATAAACAGCGCTTTGAATTGTCAAAAATGGCTGATAACGCATCCGATGACTTTGATTCTAAGCAAGCAACTATTAAGCGTTATGGTTGGTCGGATGTTAGTCAAATAGAGGCTTTGGCTCATGCTAAGGAACGAGTGAAAGAAGCTCATCAACGCTGGCTAGAGGGTGAGGATATTGTCAGACGTGAGCGTAGGGAGGAGTATAACGAAAGTAATGGCATTCCCATTCGTGAGCAGATTATTTCTAAGCAGAATTTTTTAGAGAATGGCTTAACTAAAACTGGCTTAGAGAGTAAGGCATCGGATACGCAGCTGGTTGTCACGCGTAACAGTTACGGTGCACAGGTTGCCAATGTCAATAATGTTGCGATTGTAGATGTTGATAACGATCAATTATTGCATTATAAATATCCTGATGATTATGACAGCAATGGTTATATAACTTTGCTAACCGACAACCAAAATCAGCCTTCAGCTAAAATAAAAGTTTGGGTTTTTGTTCTTACTTTTATACTTATCGCTAGTGTTATTTCTTGGTTGGGATTGTCATGGTTATGGCTGTTGGTGGTTATGATAGGTGCGACGGCCTACTTATGGCAGCAAGCCAGCCAAAGAGAAAAAGTGCGTATACAAAAATATGCCGATGACTCTGCTTCGCTGCCATCTTTTATAACTGATCTGATTCAAAAGCGTATCGCCAATTATCCCAATGAGTCCTTTCGTTTGTATGAGACACCTGCAGGCTTTCGTATTATCGCTACCCACGATACTATCTCGCCAAGTGATGCGTTAGTCGCGGACTGGTTTGAATATTTCTATGCAGACACTAATTACGTGCGTCTTTGTCAGGCGCAGCAGTGCTTTCGAGCGCGGCTAACTGCCAAACCGTGGCGTATGAATGAGGTTGAGGATAAAAAACTGACTAAAGATATCCCTGCTAAAAACTTTTGGTTTGATGCCGAGAGCATGGATGCAGATAGTAGTATTGAGAAACGTCAAAATGAGTTAAAAGCTCGTAAACAATGGATTAACAATTACGATAAGTATGCTAAAAACTATAGAGCGTGCCGTTATGTTGAGAGTTTTATTGGTAAAGAAGCTAGCCATCAGTTAGAGCACAAATCCATACAAGCATTTATTGACTGGCATGATAGGGCTTGTCAGGTAGATGAGGACTTGTTATTAGGTTGATAGAGGCTTGAATTAAGACAGAAGTATTTATGTTGCAGTCACATACAGCAAACATTTAAGCTGCTGCTCTGACAACCATTCTTTGTGAAAGTCACTATACAAATCTAGACGATCATCGATAGGCTCGTAATCAGTAAAGTCGAACGATGCAAATATGCTTCTTATTTCCGTAAAGTATGCCTGTTTTAGCTCAGATACTGTCTTATTACTTGGCAATATTGTCAGTAAATAAAAGAGAACGAAACCAGTCCAATCATAGACCATGCCTTTGTTCTGTTGTTTACTAGCTTCTCTAATGATAAGTAACGCAAAGTCTAGCGGCTCATAGAGTGTTACAGTTTCGTCAGTATTGAGGCTATAGTAGGGACTGCCAAAGTCTACATATAAGCGCTGTGACTCACTATCCCATAATGCGACCTCAGAATTGTCAGCTGACCGAGTACCTTCAGGGTTGTCATAAACCCAGGAATCACCTGCCTCTATTAGGCTATTGAAATACTTTGGATGACGGTTATAGGTTGGGAAGTCTTCGAGAGCGTAGGCTTGCATATACTGAATACTGAGCAAAATGCCTTTTACTCTAAAGTGAGTATGGCTTGTATCGAAAGCGGCTTGTAGGTGATAAGCATTGTATATTAAATTGCGTTTTTCGCTGTTTGTGATTTGAGCGCTAGCAATGATCCTTACGGTCTGCTCAATAATGTATTCTACTTCCCACATAGACATGCCGCTCTCCTATTTGCTATAAAAGTATGTCACTTTACACTTATAAAGACGTTATCACCCTAACGCCGAAAACAACACCATCAATACGGGTGAGACAATATTAATAATAAAGCCAAAACTAATTGCCAATGGTACGACCTTTAGACCGCCTGATTGTTGAATGATTGGCAAGGTAAAATCTAGACTGGTTGCGCCACCAAGTCCTACCGCTGCTGATGGATATTTTCGCATAAATACGGGAATAAATATCAAGGCAAAGAATTCACGTATTAAATCGTTGAATAGTGCGACACTGCCCCAGACTGCACCATAAGCATCGGTCATCACGATGGCGGATAGGGAATACCAACCAAATCCTGATGAAAGCGCTAAGCCTTTCGTCCACGATACATCACTGAACATCAGCGCAAATATTAAGCCACCTGCCAATACTGCTATCGTAAAGACAACACTCATCTCAACGCCACGTTTATTGAGTAGCACTTCTTTGAGCGTAATGCCTGAACCCTTTAAACCAATACCAACCAGTAAAATCAAAATCATCAGTAGGACGGTCATGGTATTTTCAGGCGGCATATAGTTCGCTGGTAGGAAATAGCCAATTACCATGCCAATCAATACGCAAACGACTTGGGCGAGGCTACCGCGAATACTGACGCGGTGTTCTTTAGATTTTACGCTGGGTTTTTTGGCCTGCCATGGTCGCATGTTATCGAAAATCATCAAAGCTAGTAGACCAGAGCCGATAGTGAGGATTGAAAGCACAGCAACATAAAGCGCAATCTCACCTACTTGACCGCCTAAGCCCTCGACTTGCGATAGCTCAATGCCAATTAGGGCTAAAATGACAAACACTAAATAAGATAAGCCCTTATCCGCAAGCCTTGTCATAGTGGGATTAGAAGGAATGGCAAAGCCAATAAACATTGGCATTAAGACCAAAATAAGGGTAACTATGCTTTGCATAACGGCAGACTCGTGGATTTTAATAAGGCATTTTTAAGAAGCTGAAGATTGTATCATATCAAGTTACAAATGCTGGTATCGGCAAACCATATTCTTTATAAAGCCCAATTTTATGGACTATAATTAGATTTATAGCTATGGTTAAGTATTTACTTAATAAACTTTTGTTGCTAAATTAAGACACCGAAGATACGTGGTTGGCATTATGTCGCTATATCAGCTCAAGCCTAAATTTCAAGATCAGCTGCGACCAGTCAGTAATTCGTTGGTCGCGCACAATTTTACTGCCAATCAAGTCACTGTGTCTGCGGTACTATTAAGTGTGGGCACGGCTTATGTTATTGCGAAGCCTGCAACCGAGCAGCAAGCGTTATGGCTTTTATTGCCTTCATCATTGTTCGTACGGATGGCACTGAACGCCATTGACGGCATGATGGCACGCGAGCATGGTCAAGCTACTAAACTGGGTGCAGTACTAAATGAGGCGGGCGATATTTTTGCTGATACGGCACTCATTGCCAGTTTGGTTCCGCATATAGCTAAACATGATTTACGAATTAATTCTGAACGACAAATTCGCACGAGTAAGTCGCCAACCACTCAGCGGCATATCAGCAGTATTGTAGCGTTGAGTATTAGTAGTGAGCTACTTGGTATCGCTAGCAATACGATGCTAGGGGTAAGAGCAAACCAAGGGCCTTTAGGGAAAAGCGACCGTGCTCTAGTGCTAGGTATACTTGGTACCGTTATGGGTAGCAAGATACCGTTATCACTTTCTCCTAAAAGAATCGTGCAGTTGTCCCTGTTGGTAGAGACGCTATTACTAAAAACGTGCCTGAACCGTTTACGCTATATGGCAAATCTATATCTGATGCATCAGCCACCAGCACTTCGAGCAGTAACGTGTGAGTCAATAAACAACTCGCTATCTCTCAATACTGTTTTACCAAATAATCTTACTGATAACGCGCGCCCATTGGAGTTCAAAGAAATGCCAACCACTGTTAATAGTCAAAAATTAAAAGAACAGGCTAGTGTTAGTTTTGAGCAGTCATCACCAAAAATCATTAATGGTGAAAGTTGCTACAACGCTTATGATGGCACGGCTATTTATTATCGCTATTGGTTAACGATGCCTTTAACAGATATGAAAAAATCAGCCATTGAAAAACCGACTCAGCCATTACGTCAAGTGATCTTATTACATCGTGGGCATGAGCATTCGGGTCGATTGGCAGAGTTAGGAGAGCAGTTTGCAAAAGCTGGTTATCAAGTCTTTGCTTGGGATGCACGCGGTAATGGGCGCTCAGGGGGTATCAAAGATCATGCTGAGAGTGTTACCGAGCTTGAACGAGATTTAGATGGCTTTGTGCAATTGGTTATTGGGCAGACAGGCATTGCTATTGAAGATACCTTAATCGTCGCCAGTAGTATCGGCGCGGTATTGGCAGCAGCATGGGTGCATGACTATGCGCCCAATATTCGCGGGATGATACTCGGTACGCCTGCGCTAAGCATTCGCTTGTATATGCCTTTTGCGATACCGTCATTAAAGGTAGCACGGACACTGGGTCTGATGTCACGTGTTAGTAGCTATGTCAAAGCGCAAGTATTGACGCATGATAAAGACGCGCAGCAAGCCTATAATGCCGATCCATTGATATCGAATAGTATTTCAACTGACTTACTCATCGATACCCATGCGACGGGTCAGCGCTTGCTCGACGATGCTGGGGCTATCACTGTACCGACGTTTGTCTTATGTGCAGGTAAGGACTACGTGGTGGATAAGCAGGCTGAACGCGCGTTTTATGAAGCGATCAATACACCTACGAAACGCTGGCAATTGTATCCAGACAGTTATCATGCAATCTTTCATGAGACCAATAAAGCCGATGTCTTTGCCGACTGTATTGATTTCGCTGAGCACGTATTTAGCACACAAGTCCAAGCACCTGATTTGAGTACCGCTCATTTGAATAGCGCCAGTAAAGACAAGGTAGACCGCTTAGCGATTAAGCCATTCAATCCAAGCTTCGCGATTACCCGTTTTGCGATGCAGAAGTTCGGTCATGTTAGCGATGCGATTGCGACAGGGCTTGAACATGGGTTTGATTCTGGTCACTCGCTTGATCACGTCTATTACAATCAGCCCAGCGGTCAGAATAAATTTGGGCAAGCAATCGATAAATTTTATTTAAGTAATATTGGCTGGCAAGGCATTCGTATACGCCGCGCACATATCTTAGAGCTGGCACGCTTAGCATTCGCAGATATTGAAGATAAAAATCAGAGTAACGCCAAGCCATACCAACCAAAATTATTAGATATCGCTAGTGGCCATGGTTTTTATGCCTTTGATCTGCTAACAGAGTTTACAGACTTGCATGCGGAGCTACGAGATTATGAGATGCATAATATTCAAGCATTGCAAGCAAAGGCGGAGCAGTTAGCGATTTCTGATCGAGTCATTGCGTGTCAAAAAGATGCTTTTGACGTAGCAAGTTATCCTGATTCTGATAACACAAAATTTGATGTGGCCATCAGCTCAGGCGTGTTTGAGCTGTTTTCTGATAATGTGTTACCAGCGGCAGCATTGGCAGGTATTTATGACAGTTTAAAAGCGGGCGGTTATTTAATTTATACCAATCAGCCGTGGCATCCTGAGCAAGAGTTCATCAGTAAAACCTTAAACAACCACCGTGGCAGCAGTTGGGTGATGCGTTGTCGATCACAAGCCGAGATGGATCAATTGGTTGAGCGTGCAGGCTTTAAAAAGGTTGCCATGCGTATCGACCGCTTTGGTATCTTTACCGTGTCATTGGCGATTAAAACGGCACCAATCGATGATAAGTAATAAATGAATAATAAACCCATCAAGCCCTATGAGCGTGTCCAACTTTTTTCCGGAGGAGGCTCGCGTTTTGGCTATTATTTAGGTAGCTATGCGGCGTTGGTCGAGCATGACCTAAAGCCGGATATTATCGTTGGTACTTGCGGTGGGAGCTTATCAGCTTATCTGGTCAACCTAGCTCCTGACCCCAAGGATTTGCAAGCGCTGATGTACAGCCGCGAGCTATACTCAGTCATCAAAGCGATTCGCCATGTTAGCCCTGATGAAGCTAACAGGCGTGCAAAAATGCGTTATATGACTCATGCACTCAAACGTTGGCATCTGTCACAGCGTACATCTAATGGGCAAAAGCAACGACAAGCAGACAGCTATGCGCGACTCTTAGATGAGCTGCAGCAGTTAGCGATGTTTCGTATTGATAATGAAGTGCAGTGGCTTGATGAGTTGTCTAGCTTTGCATCTATCGAAAATGGCAGTAGCCAGCCTAATGCTAGTACCCCTGAAATAGCCATCATTGCCAGCCGACTGTATCAAGCGCCTATCGATGGTTCATCTGATGAAAAGCTAATGCTGCAAGAATTGTTATTTGCGCCGTCGCGCTTAGCAAATTTGCCAAGTTCTGTATCAGATCTGGCTGACGAGCAACTGATATCACCTGCGCATACATTTGCAAATGGTCGTATACATCAGGCGGTAGAGATACGGACTCAATGGGATTTTGCGTCAGTGGTTCGTGCTTCTATGGCCGACATGTATTATCTACCGCCTATACATATTACAGAGCTTGGTTGGTGCTTAGGTGGGGTCATCAATCTCACACCGATTGAGCTAGCCTGTCAGTTGGGTGATAGCGTATTTGCAGAGACTAAGGCAGGTTACGACTCGTGGCTGGCTGTTCCCGCGATTCAGCGGGTTTTTGGTTTTGACCCTAATGAGCGATTGGCAGCAGTACACGGTTATCAACCGATGGAAGTAACGTCGCACACTAATACCGCTAGCAACAACCATCAGCTACATTGGTTACCGTTTGCCGATAATGAACAGCAGTTAGTAGGTCAGAATGTGCAGAAGCGTTTTAATATAAAGCAAATGACTATTGAGCTGATACACGCTGACTATGACGGTTTTGTGCAGCAAATGCAGGCGCAATGGAAGTACGGTTACCAGCGTACAGCTGACTATATACAGCAGCATAATTTGTGAAAACCCTCGTAGAAGATACCGCCGAAAATCATACGCCGCATATTATTATCGTCGGTGGCACGAGTGGTCTTGGTTTGGCACTGGCTGTGTATCATCTACAGCTTGGTTGGCAGGTGAGCGTTGTTGGTAGTAACGTTGCAAAGATAGAACATATCAACGGTCAGTATCCGACTATCAAGACTTATGCTTGTGATTTGACTGATAGTGTCCAAACACAGAGTCTATTAGATAAATTGTCAGCTACAAGCTTTCACAGACTTATCTATAGTGCAGGTAGTTACACCAATGAGCGTGTTCATCATCTAAATCAAGCAGAGAGCGACCAAATGCTAGCGATTAACTTGCAGGCATTTGAGCAGGTTTTTAGGTGGGCAAGCGTGAAGTCAAAGCAGCAACATCAGTCATTGGACTTTGCTAAAGACTGTAGATCAAGCCTTATCTGTATCGCCTCTATCGCTGGCACGATGGATTATCCTTACGCCAGTTTTTATGCAAAAAGCAAGCGAGCAATGATAGCGACTGCTAGCGCTTATCGAGCGGCACTTGCGCCTTATAATATCCAAGTGAATTGTATTGCATCAGGCTATATCGATACCCAAGCATTGCGTGATTTGAATAATGGTGATGCCAGTCATAAACCATTTATCATGAGTTTGCAGACTGCTGTGGTAGAGGTTATGCAGGCGATTGATAATGATGTTGAGTTAGCCGTGTTTCCACGATCTATGCGCTATATTACTCGGGTGTTAAATCACTTACCCAAGCCATTACTCAACTTAATATTGCGCAGTAAATTGGATAAGCCTTCTTAAACGAATACTGCCTTAATCAAAAATGGGCAGCTCAGCCAAATAGCCAATAGAGCAGAGTGAATACTGGCACACCAATCAGCAAGCTATCTATCCGATCTAATACGCCGCCATGTCCAGCGAGCATCGTTCCGGTATCTTTTACCCCGTGTTGGCGTTTAAATGCTGACTCCAATAAATCTCCTGCGATACCACTTACTGCCAAACCATAGGCGGCTAATAAACAAAGCCACCCGCTAAAAGGCGTGAGCCATAGTCCCAGTAACGACGCCAATACAGCGGCACACAAACTACCAAAGACCGCGCCTTCAATGCTTTTATTTGGGCTAACGGTAGGAGCGAGACCTCGCTTAAACAGTTTGCGTCCCAGTAATCGTCCGCATAAGTATTGGGCAATATCGTTGAACTGACTGGCGAAGAAGACAAAAAGTAAGACGCCATATTGCTCACGTTGCCACGTCAATTGCTGCAATACAATAAGGCTTAAAATTAGTGAAATAAAGGCACTGCTAAACACGATATCCAGTAGATTGAGACGCGTATAAGACTGTGTCAGTGCTGAGTTTTTTTCGTCAGATATTATTTGTGGTTGTAGCCCGCGTGCTTGGAGTTTGCTAATCAGCCCCGCTTTGTCGTATATGCACCATACGCGCTTAATCTCATAGCAGCCGCGTAGACCAATTAACATAAAAAACGTAACGAGAACCCATTGATAGGGATAATCATCCTGACTATTATTTATTTTGGCGATGACATAGCACACGCACAGAGCCACTAGCATGAGCCACCAAGAGCGTGCAATCAGATAAATCTTAGGCAAGCGAGTACGTAGACGAGGGATAGCCAGTATGCCCCAAACCAAACTTACTACCATCATAAGTCCGATAACAAACAGCGTATCAGTAGACATGTTTTTAACACTTTGAGAGATAAAAAGCAGTCATCAACCACTTTAGTAATGACTAGAATGCCAGTTGACTACTGCTTTTAGGTGGCAGTAGTCACTTTTATTTTTCTAGCTCCTGAGTGAACAATTATAGGCTGAATAAGCCAGTCAATACTACCTTCTCTTGGGTCTATTAATGGATTAATCACACTTGTTCGAGTTGTGGCGGCTAGATTTGGATAGTCTTTTCTATAATGCCCACCGCGACTTTCAAGACGTTGAGAAGCTGATTGAATAATTAATGTCGCTAATTGTAACTGTCTTGCCAACTGTAAATATGTAAGGTCATCAATGCTGACCGTGCTATTTTTGCGATTGATATTGCTATTACTATCACTGCCATTAAATGAACTTAACTCAGGTTGTTTCAACCATTGCTGCCATTGTTGTATCTGTTCAAGCGCTTCCTCTAACTCTCTGGCACTACGTGTGATACCCATATTGGTAGTCATTAGCGCTTTTAGTTTTACGATGACTTCTGTCATATCGGCATCATTATGGCAGTGCTTAATAGCCTCGTTATGCTCATATAACGTTGATGTCGACGATGTAAAATAGGGAAGATTAATCGATTGGGTGTTCTTCAGTACGGGTGTTTTCCAAATGTCATCGGCACTTGCATTCAAATTAAGATGATATGCCGTAGTATGTAGATTGATATCTAGCTTTGCATCTAGTGCTTCCATTTCTGCCAAGTAACGAGGCAAGTCGGTAGCGATATTACGTCCTACTACCACGCACTCTAATAGCGAGTTGCTCGCCAAACGGTTGGCACCATGCAAGCCTGTATGAGCAACTTCGCCTGCTGCATAGAGACCTGCCACATCGGTCATACCGTTTACCGATGTGACAACGCCACCGCAACTATAATGTGCGGTAGGGGCGACTGGTATCGGATCCGTCGTGATATCAATGCCAAGCGTTATCAACGTCTGATAAATTTGTGGGAAATGCTCCTGTAAAAATGGCGCTGGTAGATGACTGACATCAAGATGTACATAGCCAAGTCCATTTACACTAATCTGCTCAGCGATTGCTCGTGCGACGATATCTCTTGGAGCCAATTCAGCACGCTCATCAACGTCTAGCATAAATCGTCGACCTGTCTGCGGACAGTATAGGCATCCACCTTCTCCGCGTAGCGCTTCAGAGATTAAAAAACTGCTGTCGCCTAATGCGAGACCAGTCGGATGGAATTGCACAAACTCCAAGTTTGCCAGACGGCAGCCCGCTTGCCACGCCATCATCACGCCATCACCGACACAGACATTCGGTGCACTGGCACGTTGAAACAGCTGCCCCAAACCGCCACTGGCCAGTACGACTGCGCGACTATAAATGGTCAGCTGACAATGGTTATTGTGATCAAAAATGCGTGCACCTTTGCAGTGGCTGTTAGTAATAGGATCCTTCAAAAGGCTTAATGCTTCATGATACGGTAATATCGTGATATTACTTGCAGCATGGGCCCTTATGGTTAGGGCTTCCATAACGTGCCGACCTGTTGCATCATCCGCATGGGCCACTCGTCTGCAGCCATGACCACCTTCCTTGGTTAGATGTAAGTTGTTAATTTCTAAGTCAGTACTATTTAAATCAGTTAAGGTTTTTTGCGTGACATCTTGTTGTGGATTCTGAGTAAAAGGGACACCTTGTTCGCACAGCCACTGTATCGCTTGCTGTCCTTCACTTAGTATCTCAGTCGTATTAGTAGCATCGCATAACCCTGCGCCTGCGATCAAGGTATCAGCGACATGGTCAGTCACGGAGTCATTTTGGTCCAAACTTGCAGCGATACCACCTTGTGCGTAATGGCTTGAGCAAACCTCCAAAGCGGCTTTACTCAGTACCATGATACTCAGCGATTTTGGTAGTGATAATGCAGTACTTAGACCGGCCAATCCTGCACCGATAATAAGTACGTCTGTTTGCCTGACATGATCCGCGCTCATACTAGGCAGCTCCAACGTTGGCGAACAGTGTACGGTCTTTGACAATATCACCACTAGCGGCCACACGTTGTTTCTGTGATTCGGCAAAATCAAGCATGCGCTGTAAAGGTTTTTTGGCTGCTACTGCTAGCTCATGTGTCATTAGAACCTCACCGCTTTGATTGGTCAAGCACTGCTCGATACCTTTTAATCCGTTCATTGCCATCCAAGGGCAAAACGCACAGCTTTTGCAATTGGCACTTTCACCAGCAGTAGGCGCCGCCAAAAATCGCTTAGTGGGCGAGCGCTTTTGCATTTCGTGTAATATGCCCAAATCGGTAGCGACGATAAAGGTATCTGCATCCATCTCATAGGTTGACTGTAATAGTTTGCTGGTAGAGCCGACCACATCTGCCAACTCAACAACGCTATCAGGCGACTCAGGATGTACCAAGACTTTGGCGTTTGGATACTCCTCTTTTAATTGCAGGAGTTCGGTTGCCTTAAACTCATTATGTACGAGGCAAGACCCTTGCCAAAGCAACATATCTGCACCAGTCTCACGCGCGATGTATTTACCCAAATGACGGTCAGGTCCCCAAATGATAGCTTCACCTTGAGCATGTAAGTGACGGACGATGTCGATACCAACAGACGAGGTCACTACCCAGTCTGCACGTGCTTTGACCGCGGCGCTGGTATTGGCATACACCACCACAATACGCTCAGGATGCGCATCACAAAAGGCTGAAAACTCATCAGCAGGGCAGCCCAAATCAAGCGAACACTCGGCTTCCAAATCTGGCATCAGTACGGTCTTTTCCATACTTAAAATTTTTGCCGACTCACCCATAAAGCGCACACCTGCGACTACCAATGTCTGTGCACTGTGCGCTTGACCAAAGCGTGCCATCTCAAGCGAATCACCGACACAGCCACCAGTCGCCAATGCCAAATCCTGAATAAAAGGATCGACATAATAATGTGCGACCAGTACGGCGTTATTGTCTTTTAATAATTGCTTAATATTTTCTTCAACCACGATACGCTCTGAACGCGGCAGATCTGCTGGCATCTTAGCTTTGGCATACTCGATATTCATTTTAGTCGCAATGCGGTTGTCATTGCTCATGATGGGTGCGTCATAGGGATAAGTTTTCATAAGTGCAAACCTTGTGTGCGATAACGACACGTTATATGCCGCTAAAAATGATACCAACCTCAAAAATATGATTAGCCGTATTAAACTCGTTCAGTCTACTAGGCGTAGTGCTGACGATCGTTCTGCTTACTATTGTTATTTTAAGGAGTAATAAAAGTCGCCTAAATACAGCTTTAAAGTAAACAAGCTTTTATTATGCTCATTTTGAGCATAAATACAAGTGGTTTTTTATATTCTGCTTTCTGTACAGTAGGTATTTATGAAAAATATGCTCTATCACTTTTGCCTTCAGCCGCTTATATTTACATCGGTAGACTATGATATTTTCAGATTCAAGCTATACTGATTCGTACTATAAATAACAAGTGTAATGGATTTCTTATTGCACGCTCAAAGTTAAAAGGTAATTACTAACATCATGACGTTGTCTTATTCACATGCGCATCAGCAGGGTAGCGGTACTACTGAGGTTGTTGCGGTTTTGGTTGCGATTACGGATCATACCGCCCGAGTTTTAACAGTTGATCAAGGCAAGTTATTGCCCAATGGACCACTCATGCCATTACATCGCTCACTGCAAGCTGGTGTGCGCCAATGGGTTGAGGAACAGACGCAGCAACCGCTTGGCTATTTGGAACAGTTATATACCTTTGTTGATACCAATAGGCGTAATATTGACGGCCATGCATTGGTTTACGTAAGCTACTTGGGCTTGGTGCAAGAGACGCAAATGCAGGCGCTCCAAAGCAAAGCCCTATGGCGAGATTGGTATGATTATTTTCCATGGGAAAATCACCTAGATGGTATGCCAAATATCATTATGGATTTTATTGTGCCGGCATTATTGGACTGGGCAAATAGTGCACCAGACTCAATTGCTCAGCAGCGCCGTCGTCAGCGTATTCATTTATGTTGGGGTGTGGATACTGAGCTCTTAGACTCAGCTCAAGATAAAAATACCTATCATCAATCAAGTACCATTAACGGTTATGATTGGGTCTCAGAGCATGTATTACTGCGCTATGAGATGCTTTATGAAGCAGGCTTAATTCCAGAATCATCTAACTATCAGCCGCAAAAACTGCCAAAGAATTGGGCACAAATCATAGGTACACCGATGTACTATGATCATCGCCGCGTCATTGCAACTGCCATCTCAAGGCTACGTGCCAAGATTGAATACCGACCACTTATTTTTGGTCTCATTCCAGATGTCTTTACGTTGTCGCAACTGCAGCAGAGTGTCGAAGCGCTCTCAGGAGTGCGCTTGCACAAGCAAAATTTCCGCCGTCTGCTAGATTCACAAAACTTAGTGACAGAAACCGGTCAGAGTAGCAGTGCCCAACGTGGTCGTCCTGCCAAGCTTTATCGATTTTGCCATGATATCGAACTGCAAAGTTTATTGATGGACAGCAAGTTGCCTAAACGTAAGTAGGTTTAAATAAGCGGTAAGTGCTCTCATGTTTTTATGACTATTCGCTTTTAGCAGCTGCATGAAATACTTCATTTCCTTGCAGTACTGTCAACTTTACGCTATATTTATGCTCATTTTGAGTTTAATTAAATTGAACCGATATCAATATAATGCGTATATAGGGGTGACAAATGACTGTTAAAAAAGAACCTGCATTGGATGAGGTATTACTTAAACCACTGATTGAAGCGGCCTTGACTGAAGACTTGGGTAGACGTGGTGATATAACATCGCAAGCGACTATCCCTGCTGATTTGCAAGCAAAACTAGAGATTAAGGCGCGGCAAGCAGGCGTGATATGCGGTATGGACTTAGCGCGTTTATCATTCGCTTTGGTTGATGCTCAGATTGAGTTTATCGCTCAAGTAGATGATGGTGAATTGGTGGATGCTGGCACAGTATTGGCCAGTGTTAGTGGGAACGCCCGTCATCTATTGACAGCCGAACGTACCGCGCTCAATTTCTTGACGCATCTCAGTGGCATTGCTACAGATACCCGAAAAATCGTAGACAGTGTGGCGAAATATCCTGCGCGAATCACTTGTACACGTAAAACCATACCAGGCTTACGAATTGTACAAAAATACGCGGTACGCTGCGGTGGTGGGCGCAATCATCGTCTAGGGTTGGATGATGCTATTTTAATCAAAGACAATCATATTGCCATCGCTGGCGATATAAAAACGGCCATTCAACAAGCCCAAAATTTTGCTGGTCATCTAATTCCTGTGGAAGTGGAAGTAGATACTTTAGAGCAACTTGAGCAAGCGTTAGATGCTGGTGTGAGTTTGGTGCTTTTGGACAATATGTCACCTGAGGTACTATCAAAGGCAGTAGCAATGTGTAAAGGGCGAGCCAAAACGGAAGCATCAGGTGGTATTACCCCTGCAACCGTGGAAGCAGCAGCACAGACAGGCGTTGATTTTATCGCGATGGGTTATCTAACGCACAGTACCACTGCATTGGATATTGGCTTGGATTTTAGCGCATAGGTAAGTGACTGAATTTTCATGGTAAAAAATCTATTTATCTTATGTATAAAGCTGATTAGAAGCGTTGCTCTGCACTTAACTTTTTTAATGAGATGGTACAGAGGAATTAGGGCGTGTCTTCATTTTTAACCCATTTAACAGTTATGATTCGAATTGAGGACACGCGTTAAGCAAAGTTAATGATTTTATTAGCTTATCTGCCTATGTTACAATACAAGCTACAATGCTATTTTTAATCAGATATAGTTTTAGTCAGATACTGGGTCATCGTTGCACTCGCACGATGGCCTTACTTTTTTCAGCAGTTGTATCAATAAACAAGCGAGCGCTCAGTGAATACTGAAATCATCAAGATAATCTTAGCCTTTTTGGTACTGATTAATCCCTTTAGCGCTTTGACGTTATTTTTGGATTTGACCCGCGGTTATTCAATGAATAACCGACGTAAAGTCGCGCGTGTGGCTTGTTTAACGATTTTTATTACGATTAGCTTTTTTACCGTAGCAGGTGAGTCATTACTCAAGATATTGGGAATCTCTATTGGTTCGTTCCAGCTGGCGGGCGGTATTTTAGTGTTCTTGATTGCCCTGAATATGATGAATGGTGAAGGTAATCCAGTTAAACCTGACCAAGAAAATTTCGATGTCGATCATGTACAGGACTCCCCAGTCTCAATGGCAGCAGCCGTCGTTCCACTCGCTATTCCAATGATGATTGGGCCGGGCGGTATCTCAACGGTGATTATTTATTCTTCACAAGTTTCTGGTGTACTACAAGTATCGGCCATATTAATAGCTGGGTTGTTGATCAGTTTGTTTTGTTATTTGGCATTGATGGCAGCAGGTCGTATTAGCCGTTTATTGGGTGATACAGGACTCAACATTATGAGTAGAATCATGGGTATGTTATTGGCGGCAGTTTCTATTGAAATCATCGTTAATGGCCTACGCACGCTGTTTCCTGCTTTGGTCTAACGAAAAGATTGGTTCCCTATACGCTTGCCTAAAATATTTAGAATTACCCCCTCAATTTTTAGGTTGTAAAAAAAGCTTACCGCTTACTCCTACTATCAGCTAAAAACCTCTAAAACTCTTCAAAACTTTTGAATATTCTATAAAAGTGGCTAAAAGCGATTTTTATAGAATAGCTATGTCTAAAATAACGGTATCAATCACCAAAAGTATGCGAAAAAACACAACCCATAAAAATATGTTACAGTGGAGGAACAACTAATATCATAGGAGTTAATTTTGAGTAACAAAAGAATTGCTATTTTAGGGGCAGGTCCAAGTGGTTTAGCACAATTACGCGCTTTTGAGGCGGCACGATTGGCTGGTGCAACCGACTTACCTGAGATAGTTTGTTATGAAAAGCAAAATGCTATTGGCGGTATGTGGAACTATAGTTGGCGTACTGGTTTAGATAGAAACGGTGAACCCGTCCACGGTAGTATGTACCGTTATTTGTGGTCCAATGGTCCAAAAGAGTGCTTAGAGTTTGCCGACTATTCGTTTGATGAACACTTTGGAGAAGCCATCCCTTCATACCCGCCACGTGAAGTCTTAAAAGACTACATCATGGGGCGTATCGATAAACAAGATATCCAAAAATACATCCGTTTTGAATGCCCTGTACGTTGGGTATCATTTGACGATGACACACAAAAATTCACCGTGACGGTGATGAATCATAAAACCAATGAGCAAGAAGTTGAAGAGTTTGATTATGTGGTGGTAGCGACTGGTCACTTTTCAACGCCAAATATGCCATATTTTGAAGGACTGGAAACGTTCCCAGGTCGTATCCTACATGCTCATGATTTCCGTGATGCATTAGAGTTCAAAGATGAAGACATTCTACTGATTGGTAGTAGTTATTCAGCCGAAGATATTGGCACGCAGTGTTATAAGTATGGCACCAAATCAGTAACCATTAGCTATCGCACACAAGCACTGGGTTATGACTGGCCAGAGGGTATCAAAGAGGTTCCTTTAGTCACTCATTTTGAAGATGACGTGGCGCATTTTGCTGACGGTACGAGTCAAAAGTTTGACGCTATTATCATGTGTACTGGTTATTTGTTCCACTTTCCGTTTATGCCAGACGAATTGCGCTTGCAGACGCATAACTGCTTGTATCCAGAAAATCTATACAAAGGTGTCTTTTGGCAGCCCAATCCAAAGCTTATTTATTTAGGTATGCAGGATCAGTATTTCACCTTCAATATGTTTGATGCCCAAGCATGGTATGCACGTGACGTCATCATGGATGATATCGAGCTGCCTGACTTGGCGACACGGACAGCCGATGAGCAAGAGTGGGTGGCAACCTATGCTAAATGTGTCACAGTTAGCGATTCGATTGACTTTCAGGCGGCTTATATCCGTGATTTGACCAATGCGACAGACTATCCAGAATTCGCGGTAGAAAAGCAGGGTGAAATCCTAAAAGAGTGGCAAGAAGATAAAACCGACAATATCATGACCTTTAGAGAAAAGGGCTATCGTTCGACTTTGACAGGTATATTATCTCCTGAGTTACCGGAGCCTTGGTTAGATGTTCTTGATGATTCGCTTGAGCATTTTTTGAATATGTCGCTTGTGAAGCCTAAAAAATGCAAAAAAGCATCGTAAATAATTGGCATCGCTAACAGTTAGTATTGTCTAAAAAGATAAAAAACCAAATACGTTTCAGCGTGTTTGGTTTTTTTGTGCACGGTACATTCAGCTACTATAGTCGGTTTAATATTATTTGGATACAAGGAAGGAGAGCGAAAGTACTACAAGTAGTAGAATAAGCGAGACTGACACAGTATCCAGTTTATAGAGGATTGACTATATATTAACTATTATATAAGTGCCAAGCCAAATACAGCATCAGTATGCCGACTAGAGCATCGAGGATATTCCATGATTTTGGCTTTGCAAACAAAGGTCTGAGTAGTCGTGCCGCATAACCCAATGCAAAAAAGAAAAAGAATGAAGCACTAACGGCACCCACACCAAAGGCCAATTTGCTACTAGCACCCGTTGAAACCATGCCAACGAGTACCAAGGTATCTAAATAGACGTGTGGGTTGAGCCACGTAAAGCCAAAGCATAGCAATAGTGCTTTTTTTAAGCTGGTGACAACTTGACCATCGACAGTCATTGCATGTGAGCGTCGGACGCTGGCATATAAGCTTTGTAGTCCGTAGACCAGCAAAAACAGCGCGCCTGCTAGTCGGGCTATATTTACCGCTTGTGGATAGCGAGCGGTTACAGCACCAAATCCAGCAACGCCTGCCGAGATCAATAACGCATCACTAACGGCACAGAATAAGCAGATGAAAAAGACGTGTTCACGTTTGATACCCTGTTTAAGTACAAAGGCGTTTTGTGATCCAATCGCTAAGATGAGCGATAGACCAAGTAAAAAGCCAGAAGTATAGTCAGTCGCATTCATAGTAATGTACTTATTCTTTTGAAGAGTAGGAATATTGACACTTTGCTTACTGGCAGTGCCAAAAAAAGCTGTTAAGATACGTTATTGAATTAATATATGCAATACGAGCTCAATTTGAGTGCACGGAATGAGAGGCAAGGTAGGTCATGGTGGTAAGTTTGACGAGAATACTACAATCATTTGGACAAGCGCCAGATGACTTGCCAACACAAGCGGCCAAGCACGCTCAGGAAATGGGTGCCAGTCAAGTGACAGATTCGACGGATATTAGCTCGACTGATATTAGTATGAATCATGACAGTATAAATGATGACAGCGAGCAAGCTGATAGAACGCCTTCTGTATTGACACCGCCCGAACGTGCCAACCGTATTTGTGATGCATTGGCACAAGTGAGTGATATTCGAACGCCCACGCCTTTGACTGATCGCTATTTGTCCAATCGTGCTCAGATGCGCCCGACCAATAGACCTCCTTTCGACCCAGATACTTTATGGTATCTCAAACATGGATGCTGTCCGATTATGACTGAGCTTATTGATGTGGTCGATGAGGCCACGCTAAACGCCATGCCCATTGAGGCTGTGGCAATCCTAGACCGAATCAATGGTAAGTTAAAGCGTTACCGTGAATGGAGCAGCGAGCTCAACGAGCAGCAACAGCAGCAACATAATGAGCGTCAGTTTGTCATAGATAAGCTGGTGTCCGAGAGTATTCCAGAAGCGCTACATCATTATGAGCAACTACAGCGGTTCAGCCCGCATCGTACCAAAAACAATATGGTACAAGGCAAGATGACGGCAGGGGATATGCTGACCGATTTGTTTCTTGAGATTGATTATGAGCTTGATGAGTTGCTAGATGAGTTGCATCAAACGGTGATGAACCGTTTGGCCTCCACGCATCGTTATGTTAAAAGCCGCACGAAAAGTTAGTTAGTAATGGCTTAAATGATCATTGTCAATTTAAGACAGCTAAGTACCATTAAATCCAATCGACTCACTATGATGCATAATAATATAGGGCTTTAACAAAGCCTTATTTTTTTGTTTAATAATAGCAATTCATAAAAATATGAAAGGCCTAAGCATCAAGATGTATCAAAAATAATAATAAGCTTGCCATAAAATTCTGCTAAATAATAAGGACAGTCTAATGACCCAAGTTACTGCGATGTTTGTCATGTTTGTTTTATATGGGCTGTTGCCGGTCGCTGGATTATACCTAGGGTATCGTGGTATCAAAAAATTCACCGCGCCCAAAATGCTTGAATATAAAGCGATGCCGCAGTTGGGTTATATTCCTGAAAAGAGTCTACCTATGGAAGTTAAAACAGCTCTTGAGCAAATCAATAAAAAAGGTGAGAAGCTGCGTGTCATTTATGGTGATACTAATAATGATGGAAGAATTGATGATAAGGATACTGTCACCGAAACGTATATTATGATTCAAAACCTAATGGACAGGCATGTGCCACTTGCCGTGACGGACTATCGCCGCTTGCATGATTTAGATGGTAGGGATGGTGCACTCGCTGATACAACCAAGATTAAGTATTCTAATGTCACTGGTAAAGAGGCGCTATTAGATGTATTAAGTACGATTAATACGCAGTTTGATGATTTACTCAATGCCTCCTATCATCAAGATGGACAAAAGCTACTCGCGACCAATCGCTATCTACAAAAGCGCTTTGATAATCCTGCTGGTAATACAGAGTTTCAAAAGCTCGATAGCAGTGTGAGTAGTGCCAGTAATGATGTGAGCGGTGATACAAATATTCAAGCGATTGAAAGTCCAACGGGTACAAATGTGAGTGCTGAAGATATTAAACTATAAATGCAGAATTTTATGATTAAAGGGCAGAATGAAGAGTAAGCGTATATGAGTATTTTAATAGGCATTGGCATTGTAACGACAGTTACTACCTTTTATCTGGGTAAAAAAGGCTGGCAAGCTTTCCATAAAGCTGTTGGTATTACGCCAGGTGTGCTCGTCTATCAGAATGATAATGAACAATTGTCATTATCCAAGCTCAGTTGGCAACAATTAAATTTAAATAAGAAACATCTAAAAAATCTGCCAGAGCAGCAACTGCACCAATTAAAACGTATTGATGAAAAAGTGAATCACTATCAAGCGTATCAGAAATCACTAAAAGCTCAGCATAAGACGCCTGAGGTAACAGAGCAGCAGTTTGTATTGAATAAGATGCTGCATACTCGGCTTCCAGAAATTTTAGCCAGTCATTACCATTTAACAAACATAGGCGCTAATAATAGGAACGACGAAAAGAAAATAGAAGCCAATGAATTATTACAGAGCGTGTTAAATAATATTGAGCAGCGTTTAGATAAGTTACTGGCGCAGTTGGATACGCAGCAGTTGCAGGAATTACGAGTCATGAAAAACTATATCAACAGTCACGATAGCTAAGCCTAGATTGTCATATTTATCACGACTTGCTATAAACGACCCACAAAAAAGCTGCCAGTGATGAATAATCAATGGCAGCTTTTTTTATGCGTCACTTTAAAACGATACCATTCACAAAAATTAGAGTAGCAGGGAAAACAAGTGCAAGTACTACGAAGGGTAGACTAAACGAGTTTAACACAGCTAATCGTATTTTTTGGGTTTGGTATCACTTAGCGCTTATCGTTGCGGTCACGAGTGTTACGCGTACCACGGCTGGCAGGGCTAGCACTGCTCTTAGGTTTTGCACTGCTGTTGCGATTGTCGCTACCACTGCGGCTATCGCCACGACTGTCAGTAGCGCGACGCGCTTTAAGCGGCTTGCTTCTGATACGTTCTTGCTTCTCTTTCGCTGCGCCATGCAGACCCGTACCATAACGAGGACGCAAGCTTACTAAATCGGTCAACGTATTGATGTCTTTTCTGTCGAGTTCTAAGAAGCGACCAGTACGCAACTCTTTTGGTAGAGCAATCGTGCCATAGCGCGTGCGTAGTAGACGGCTAACTTTTAGGCCTTGCGACTCAAACAAGCGACGTACTTCACGGTTACGACCTTCTTTTAGCTGGACATGATACCACTTATTGACGCCTTCACCGCCACCGTCTTTGATATCTTCAAACTTTGCAAGGCCATCTTCTAGCATGACGCCAGCCGTTAATGCACGGGCAATCTCAGGCGTCACTTCACCCAATACACGTACCGCATATTCACGAGTGACTTCACCAGATGGATGCATCAAGCGATGCGCCATTTCACCATCATTGGTAAACAATAACAGACCCGTTGAGTTGATATCCAAGCGTCCGACCATTACCCAACGGTCATGAGTCAGCTTTGGCAAACGCTCAAAAACGGTTGGACGACCTTCTGGGTCTTTAGCAGAGCAGACTTCGCCTTCAGGCTTGTAGTAAGCGATAACACGGCGACGCTTCTCATTTTCAGAAGTGTATTTGATCTGACGGCCATCAACGCGAATCTCATCGCCTTGTTCAACACGATCACCAATAGTTGCTGGGCCGTTATTGACAGTGACGCGACCAGCTTTGATGACTTCTTCCATCTGACGGCGTGAACCAAGACCCATGCGGGCGAGGGCTTTCTGTAATTTTTCGTCTTTCATAATCATAACCTTGAGTCGGTGGGTTTACATTTCTCAATGTAAAAAAATTTGGATTGACTATTCTACGCTATTTTGATGGCTTTAGCACGCAAACCTGTTGTTACTAATTATATAAGTTGTTGTTATGAAAATAAAATTGAATAAAAGTTCATTAGTTATATACAGCTATTTCAACTAGATGTCGGCTCAATTATATCGAGAGTTGTATTTTGATAACAGATAGCCTTGTTTAATTGATACTAAATTATCGGTTGAAATATAAAGTGCGACATCAATTTTTAAAAGTTACAGAATTATTACTTATATTCTTTGCTATCTGCTCACTATTTTATCGTTCCAGTTGTGTCTACTTCTAAAGAAATTGGTTAGGCATTGTTGTAAAAGGGCTGTATTGAAAATGGTAAATGATCACACATTGTTATATGAGAATTTATAAATATTGCGTTGTGTATAGTTTGAGTGTATATTTGATATATAAATTCTTTTTAGTGAATATATTTATCATAGTGAGCGGCTTCGATTTTATGCAATATTATAAATATGAGTAACTGTTATGGTTTATAAATACATCATTTCTGTACGCAAGCGCTTTTTAATGACGAGCATTGTTGGCTTGTTATTAGCACTCTCACTTGCGAGTTGCACAGTCAATTCAGGACTTCAGTCTGGAGATGTGCCGGAATCAGGTGCGTTTACTGCAGAAAATGGCCTACAGTTTTATATTCAACCTTTGAATTTGGCGACCTTGCCACGTACAGAAGCCATTACCCCAGATCAGGATTTGTATCATTTAATTAAAACGTCTGGTCGAGTCAGTTATGGAATTGCTAAAGGCGACATTCTCAATATCATACTCACCAGTTATCCAGATATTAATGCATCGACATCTAGCCTAACCGTTGATCAGCAAGGCTTTATACAGTTCCCATTGATAGGACGCATTCAAGCCAGCGGAATGAGTGTTCCGCAATTTACCGCAACCTTACAAAGTAAACTACAACGCTATCTAAAATACTCAGATCCTCAGGTCAAAATTATCAACTATCGTGGCAGCAAGTTTTTCGTTGATGGTGAAGTCAAAGAGTCTGGTGAGTTTACGATTGCTGATGTGCCAATCTCCGTATATGGGGCAATCTCTATGGCAGGTGGTACCACTGATGCTGGTGATTCAAACCATATTGTATTAAATCGCCAAGGCAAGAGTTACAAGCTAGGTATCCAATCATTACAGCAAATGGGACTGTCTGCCAATCAAATATATTTACAAGATGGTGACGCCATTCATGTCAACAGCCAAAGTCGTAATAGAGTCTATGTATTGGGTGAGTTTGGCAAAATTGAACCAGTTTCTATTCCTGAGCAAGGGCTGAGCTTGGCACATGTGTTAGGCGAGTCGAACGGGTTAAATTCCAATACCGCCAATGCTGCAAAAGTATACATCGTTCGTGATAACCCGCAATCACAATATACACATATTTATTATGTCGATATGCAGAGCATCACAAGTTTGGCATTGGCTAGCCGTTTTGACATGCAGGCCAACGACATACTTTATGTAGATCCAACAGGTTTAGCACGCTGGAATCGTATTATCAGCGCCATTCTTCCCTCAACATCAGCAATCAATCTGATTTCAGGGATATAGGAGTCAATCATGAATACGTTTGACAGTATCTTAGTCGTCTGCGTTGGCAATATATGCCGTAGCCCGATGGCCGCTGCTATTTTGAGAGAGCGCTATCCAGACAAGCACGTAGACTCTGCAGGTCTGTCAGCGTTAGTAGGTCATTCTGCGGATACTAAAGCCATAGAATTGATGGCCATGCACGATATCGACATCAGCTCACATATCGCCAAACCCATCAGCGAAGCATTAGTCAGTCATGCAGATTTAATTTTGACTATGTCAGTGAGTCAAACCAAGTGGATTGAGAATCGGTGGCCGCATTGCCGTGGTAGAACTTTTCGAATTGGACATTGGATTGATAAAGATATTGCAGATCCTTATCAGCAGGATAACTCGGTGTTTGAGACGAGTAGACAAGATATTGACGACAGTCTTGAGCAATGGGCTATCAAGATGAGTGAGGCGATTGTCATAAAAGAATTGAAGGTTAGTGAGTGCTATTAAGCGGTAAACATTGAGTAGTGAGTATATGGTTATGAATAAAACAGATTCAAAAAACCTATCAATGCCTACGGGCAAAAAAGACACTGACGACATCGACTTAATGGCGCTGGCTTTAGCATTGCTGCGCGGTTGGAAAATAATAGCACTCATGGTTTTATTGGGTTTGTTGATAGGTTTTTTGTATACCCGCCATGTCAATCCAACGTTTAAATCTGATGCGCTGATACAGATTGAAGAAAATGCGCAAGGGGTGGAAGCACTTGGCGCGAGCATCTCAGAGTTGGTCGGTGCAGAAACAAGCAAAGCAGAAACAGAGGCAGAGCTTATAAGATCACGCATGATACTAGAGCCTGTAGTCGATCTACTGAATCTGCGTATTAGGCTCACGGATCCTAATATTGGATATATTGATACGATCAAAAGAAACTATATAGAGACTCAAGTTAATACAACTGATGAAGTGTCACTGAATACCGAAAATGGCGTAGTGGAAATCAGTCAGTTTGATGTGTCGAAAGCTTATTTGAACCAATATTTTACTTTGAGTAGATCTGCCACCGGATTTGTTTTGAGCAATGGTTTGGATAACTTTAAAGGTCAGCTTGGTCAGCCGTATCAGTTTAAAGGATCAAAAGGTCAGATTAAGATTACCGTTACCGGATTACCGACGGGTAATTACCCGATTAGTATTAGTAAACAGACATTAAAAGCCACGACAGATGGTATCAATAGCGCACTAACGGTTGAAGAAAAAGGTCAAAGCACGGGCATTATTCAGCTATCGATGACGGGTACAAACCAAGAGCAAATCACGACTATACTCAATCAAATAGTTCGATCTTATGTGGATCAAAACCAGTCACGCGGCTCTGAAGAAACCACTAAAACGCTCACCTTTATGGAAACGCAGATACCGCTATTAAAAGGGAAGCTAGAAGCGTCTGAAGCACTATTTAATGACTTTCGTAAAAAACACGGCACTATCGATGTGGCTCAAGAGGCTGAGTTGCTATTGAACGAAAAATCCCGAATCGATGGGCAGCTCAACGATCTTAAGCTCAGAAAAGCAGATTTGACCACTTATTATACTGAAGAACATCCCTTGGTCGTTCAAATTAATGAGCAGCTCAAAGTGCTGAGTAATAGAACGAGACAAATCGAAAATACGGTATCAGGCCTACCTGAAATCCAGCGAGAGTTTTTAAGGCTATCAGAAGACACCGCCATTAATAGAGAAATCTATCTGACGCTACTCAAGAATTATGAACAACTAAAAATCGTCAAAGCGGGCCAAATCGGCTATGCCCGTGTCATCGATACACCCACCAGTACCTTTAATGCCATTGCCCCTAATAAGCCACAAATCATGATACTAGCCATAATGGCAGGTGCGATGCTTGGGGTGATATTGGTTTTACTCAGAAACTTAATGGGGACGGTTGTAAAAGATCCAGAGCGTTTAGAGTCTAAGACAGGTATTCCTGTCATTGCCACGATTCTGCGCTCACCTTTATTATTCAGACTGAGTAAAAATAAAAAGACCACCGATCGAATGCTTGCTCATGTTGACCACAGTAGTTTGAGCTATGAAGCCATTAAAAGTTTGAGAACAAACCTGATGTTTGGCATGCCAACAGGCGCAGGGGTCGGAGAGTCCGCACAAGTCATATTGATTACTGGAGAAAGCCCAGGTGTCGGTAAGTCCTTTATCGCAGCCAATTTATCTGAAGTGTTTGCACAGCTCGATAAAAAGATTTTGGTCATTGATGGCGACATGCGTTTAGGTGCGCTGCATAAGATGTTTAAACTGGGCCCGCAGGAGGGTCTTGCAGATTATCTGTTGCAGGATAAAAAGAGCGCATCTCCCATTAACGGTACTCAAGCCACTAGCGAGATATCTGCTCCAAGGATTGAAGGTTTTATTCATCCTACTGGTATGGAGAATATTGACTTTCTATCGCGAGGACAGTCATCAAACAATCCTACTTCACTATTAATAGGTCAAAAGTTCAACCAGCTAATAGCAGTGCTGAAGACGCAATATGACTATATTGTCATTGACTCGCCACCGATATTGGCAGCTTCAGATGCGATGGTGTTGGCGCAACATGCAGACAAAGTGCTTATCGTTACTAAATTTAATCGCTCAGTAGAAGGTCAGCTGATGTATGCGGTCAAGCAGATGAGTAAAGCCAATGTGCAAGTAGATGGCATTATTCTCAATGATGTACAGCAAAGCCGTATGAATAAATACAGCTATCATTACCATTATGCCTATGGAAATAACCGCTAATTAGTATTTTGTGGTTGTTCATTATCATCAATACAACTTAAGTGGGTGGATCTTATGTTTATAAAAACAGAGTCTGACAATGCTTATCGGTCGACTGGTGAGTTGCATCAATGGTCGAAGCGTGCGGCTCTGCTTTTATTGTCATTACCACGGTTTGTCAAATGCTCTATTTTATTTAGCATAGATTATGCTGTATCGATTTCTTGCTTATTTTTAGCGTTGGCATTACGACAAGGATATATGGCGCATCATGTCAGCCCTATAATATTAGTTTCGTATGCCTTTATTCCTGTGGCGAGCTTGTACCTTATAGGGTTTTATAGAGGGGCTTCTAGAGGTTTTTTTGATGCGGTAATGGGTCGTGTATTGCAGTTGTTTTTGTTGCTTATTATCGTTTACCAAGTGCTTATCTATGTAAATCCCCTATCAATGATACCGCGCTCAGTACCCATCATATTTCTATTTTCTTTTTTTATCTGGTTATGGAACAGTAGGCTGATAATACGTACCTTTTTGAAAAGGCTGCAGAAAACAGACGAAGAACGTCGTTCAAATGATTGCTGTGATAACGTGATTATTTATGGCGCAGGAGAAGCGGGTAGAGAGCTGCTAGAAAGCTTGAGACATTCCCATAAATATAACGTGGTGGCATACATCGATGATGATCAACAGCTGAGAGGTGCTTACTTACATGGTAGAAAAATCTATGCCGGTCATGCGCTGCCCTCGTTAATAGAGAAGTTTGATGTGGCACAGGTGATTTTGGCGATGCCTTCTATGAGCCGTGCCCGCAAAAAGCAGATTATGGATAGCCTATCAGGTATTTCTGTCAAGATAAAAGACTTACCGAGCTTACGAGAGTTGGCAGACGAGCGAGTGACAGTCAGTCATATACGACCCGTTGATATTTTGGATGTCCTTGAACGCGATACAGTCGAGCCAGTTGCTGAGTTGCTGCAAAAAAATATTACTGGCAAAAACGTCCTCGTGACAGGTGCTGGTGGCTCTATCGGTAGTGAATTGTGTCGGCAAATTATTAAGAATAAGCCTAAATGCTTGGTGTTGTATGAGCAGTCTGAATATGCTCTATATACGATAGATCAAGAGCTCAGAAATAAAAAGATAGAAAATATCGATTATCAAGATATTGAGATTATTAGTATCATCGGAAGCGTGAGCAATGAAAAAAAATTAATTAATATATTCAAAATTAACCATATAAATACAATTTACCATGCAGCAGCCTACAAGCATGTCCCGATTGTTGAGTCCAATCCCTTTGAAGGCACGATTAACAATACCAAAGGTACCTATCACTGTGCTCGTGCGGCGATACAGGCTAAAGCAGACACCTTTGTATTGATCTCTACGGACAAAGCAGTGCGACCTACTAATATCATGGGAGCATCCAAACGCTTGGCTGAGTTGGTTTGTCAAGGATTGAGCCAGCATAGTAGTCATACTTGTTTTAGCATGGTGCGTTTTGGCAATGTATTGGGGTCTTCAGGCTCTGTCGTACCATTATTTACTAAACAGATTGAGCAGGGTGGTCCGATTACCATCACCCATCCAGACATAACACGCTACTTTATGACGATTCCCGAAGCGGCCAGTTTGGTGATTCAGGCAGGTGCTATGGCATTTGGTGGGGAAGTGTTTGTACTTGATATGGGTGCACCTGTCAAAATTGTAGACCTTGCCAAGCGTATGATTCGTTTGACTGGCTGCGAGCTAAAAGATGCGAGTAACCCTAACGGAGATATCGAAATTGTGTTTACTGGATTGAGGCCGGGCGAAAAGCTCTACGAGGAATTGATTATAGGTGAGGATAATATCGAAACCACCTTTCATCCGTTAATCATGCAAGCAATGGAGCACAGCTTTCCCTTAGAAGATATCGAAAATATTTTGTTTGAATTTATAGAAAAAGCCAAACAACAGGATGTGGCATGGCTAAAAACACAATTTAGAGCGTTTGTGGAAGGCTATCGTGAAGGTGATGATGTCAGGATTAAGGTTGAAAAACTGACATCACCGCTGGTGGATGAAATTGGTTAATACAGTAGGTAGCTAACCGCGAGACTGTTAATTCTTTATAAGTTCTATGAAGTATCAAATTGGATGATGAGCAATGGCCTCTGAAGTGTTGTTATCGATACAGAGCGTAATCAGTCGATTGAAAACCAGTCACTTTGTACGAGATGTGGCCATGGTTGGCGGCGGTATTGCGGCTGGTCAGGCAATCGCTATGGTCTTTATGCCGTTTCTCACCAGATTATATAGCCCTGAAGATTTTGGTATTGCTGCCACCTTTGCCGCAATCATCAGTATTATTACTCCGATTGCGACCATGGGTTATGCCAATGCCATTGTGATGCCTGATAGTGACGAGGATGCTGCAGCCATTATCAGGTTGTCTGTGTTACTCAGTTTGTTTGTCGCTGCTATATCGTTCATCGTTGTCTATTTTGGTAATGTTTATTTGGCACGATGGACGGGTATGGAAAGTACACCATACATGTTGTATCTCATACCGTTGACGCTATTGGCAGGCGCGTTTCTATCTGTTGCTGATCAATCTGCTATCAGAGTAGGTTTGTTTAAAGCCAAAGCTCGTGCATATGTAGAGAGCAAGCTTGTGACAGATACCAGTAAGTTGATAGGTGGTGTATTGGCACCTTCTGGTATGTTGCTTATTTTATTAACGATAGCAGGGCAGCTCACGAATTTTATAATGCAAATGCTCCGTGTGCCTAGGATTGGTGTATTAAATGTCCGAAACTGGTTTGGCACGGTTGGTATTCGTAACGCTGCTATATCGCAGCGTGACTTTGCCATATACCGCATGCCACAGAGTATGCTTAATGCTGCTTCAGTAGGGTTGCCCACTATCCTGTTAGCATCGTTATTTAGTGCTTCTTCTGCAGGGCAGTATTCACTGGCTGTTCTTGTGCTCGGCGCACCAGCGATGTTGTTAGGCCAAGCTGTTGGAGAGGTTTTCTATCCTAAGATTACGCGTGCGATCACATCAAACTCACCAGAGGCTTATCAATTTTTATTAAAAGTGACGGTAATTCTATTGGTGGTTGGTATTGTTCCATTCGGTACAGTGTTCGTTTTTGGCGATTATCTTTTTTCTTTAGTGTTTGGAGCAGAGTGGGCATTAGCAGGTAGTTATTCGCAGTGGCTTTCTATTTGGCTTTTGACCAGCTTGGTATCGGGTGCGAGTACTGCGGCATTGCCAGCATTACGTTTGCAGCGTTTTCTTTTAATTAGAGAAGTGTTTGCAGTGATATTTCGTGCTGCAGCGCTGTATATAGGTTTTTACGTTTTTGAGTCAGATATGGTCGCTATTGCCCTGTTCTCATTTGTTGGGGTCTTGCTTAGTTTATCTATCGTTTATGTCGCTTTTCGGCGTCTTGTTCATATCCATGAAGTGCAGCAGTAGGTAAATATCTTGACTGCGTTGGATGGCACAAAGGATATGCATTAGAAGTCTCAACTCAAGAGGCTCACTATGATTTCAGTTATTATCGCCGCATTTAATGCCGCTGCTACTATTGATCGTTGTATTAGTAGTATTGACGTTGCGAAAAAAAGCCATGAGATTGAGTTGATAGTCATTGACGATGGTTCTAAAGATGAGACTGCTAGATTATTGCATAGCTGGGAAAGTGCTAAGGTCTGGATTACGGTGAAATATCAAAGAAATAGTGGTGTGGCAGACGCTCGTAATACTGGGCTTGATATCGCGACTGGTAACTACATCGTCTTTATAGATGCGGACGACAGTATCGACGATTGGTATTTTGACTTTGTCGTTGAACAGGCTGTTGATCGGGATATCGAGATGTTGGCGTTTGGTCATAAGCGAATCATGCTAAATGGTGATGTAATCGAGCGCCATAACATTTCGGCAGAATATTCACGGCAAGATATTGAGAGTTTGCAACTGAGAGTGACAGAGAATAGAAATATATATTGGTATGTAACTACCAAAGTTTATAGTAAAAGCCTGATAGCGGATTTACGGTTTAATTGTGACGTAAAGCTTGGTGAAGATGGTATTTTTAATATTGAGTGCTTGGATAAAGCGAGCCATCTATCTGTCGTACCCGACTGTCCATATAACTACTATGAAAATGCTACTTCGATGACGAGTTTGCGATATAAGCCAGGGCTGTTGGAGTCTATTGAAGCAGACTATAAAGCCAGAATTAAGATACATGACTGGTCTATCAGTGCTACTGAGAAGCAAGTGCTACTATCAGATTTTGCTCGTAGTTATATCGAGCATATGCTGCCATATTTACTCAATAATTTGGCTCATATTGAGGTTTGGAAACGTCGTACAGAGTTGATGAGAATACGTCAGTCTTTCGTTTATCAGAACTGTTTGCCACATTACTATCAACAACACCCATCGCGCGGCATTCGTATCTTGATTTCATGTTTTTCACGACATTGGTATGTTATGACATTGGTTTTTCTTCAACTGTCTTGGACTAAAGCAAAGGTAAAAAGACATGTTTAATATTGATTTGTTTCCTCAGGCATTAAAGAGTGACGAAAGCAGACAGACTCGTTATTGTTTGCTGAAACAAACTGCTGCGAGCGAAAGTGTCACCGAGCAAGAATTGTGGTTTGCGTATCCTATTGATCTACCCATGCCGGAAGACGATGATTGCGACTCTTATTTGTTAGCCACATTGTTGCCTGCGATGCAGTTGCGTGCGGCTATTCGTGTCCATGGTAGCGTGTCCCACGAGCTATTAGCCAACCTGACAGAACTACAGTATGTCTGGAATAAATGGTTACCAGAGCGTTATTTTTTGATTAATATACAAGTTGATCGTATTAGAGAGAGCGACGTACAAGTTGATGGTACGATTGCTGCATTTTCTGGTGGTGTGGATGCTCAGTTTACCGCTTATCGTCATGCGACAGGCAGAGCAGGATATGCCACACGAGATATCAAAGCAGGGGTTTTTGTCCACGGCTTTGATATACCTTTAGATGATACAGAAGGTTTTAGCAGTGCGGCAAAAATAGCGGCAAAAGCACTTGCAGATATCAATATCGAGCTACTGCCAGTTGAAACGAATATTCGCACGCTTTGGTCTATCAATTGGGAGGACTATCATGCTGCTGCTATCGCTTCAGTATTATGCGGCTTGAAACGATATGCAGGAATTGGGCTCATCGGTAGCGGTGACTCTTATGATGTATTAATTAGCCCTTGGGGCTCACATCCAATTACTGATCCGCTGCTGAGTTCTGGCGACTTTAGAGTAATTCATGATGGGGCAGGGTTTAGTCGTTCAGAGAAGCTTCAAGCTCTTTCAGCATGGCCCTTGGGTATTGAAAACCTACGTTTTTGCTGGGCGGGTGACCAGAATGATAGCAACTGTGGCCACTGTGAGAAATGTGTTAGAACGCGTCTCAATTTTTTGGTTGCAGGTATAGATAACCCTCAATGTTTTAGTGAGCCCATTGACTCATCACTCTTTAAATCTATGATTTTAAAAAACGAAATAGTACGTATAGATTGGAATTTTATTCGTCATGAGATGATTAAAACGGGCAGAGGCCTTGAATGGCTGCCATACATTGAAAAAGCACTCAAACGTAAACCGCTTCCTAACTTGAATAGATTGTTTCCTTTTGGTTCAAGACGTCGTATGTGGGTGAAAAAAATGTTAATGAGAAACAAATAAGGGAGTGTCGAAAATGAATACTACCGCTATAAAAAAACTCATACCACTCAGACTAAAAAAACATTTAGCAACCTATATGGGCACACGCGAATTACCACTTCCGAGCAGTAATCGATGCTTCATTTTTCTGGCTGCTGACTATGGCAATATTGGTGATATTGCTATCTCTCATGCTCAAAAGCAATACTTGCAACATGTGATGACCGATTATGAGGTGGTTAGTATTCCTATTAGTCAAACCAGATTGGTGCTGAATTCAATTAAACAGCAAATCAAAGAGAATGATATCGTCACTATTATCGGCGGCGGTAATATGGGTGGCACATATCCTGATATTGAGGAGCTGCGCCAAGTAGTCATTAAGGCGTTTCCTGCGAATCGCATTGTTTGTTTTCCTCAGACATTAGATTGGAGTAATTCTGCTAAGTCTAAGCGTGTATTGCATCGTATCGTAAACGTCTATGCCAAGCATCCAGATATACATATTTTTGCCAGAGAGTCGATGACAGCGGCCAAGCTTATTAAGCTTTTTACTGAGCATAGCAATGTCCATATTGGTCTTGTGCCAGATATCGTTATGAGTGCCAACGCAGCAATACTTGGAGCGAGAGATGGCTTAGTACCTTCAGGTATTTTACGATGCTTACGAGATGACAAAGAAGCTGCACTATCGACTGAGCAATATGCAATGATAGACAAAGCCTTGGCAGATACTGGCTATCAGATTGAAAAAACAGACACCCATGCTGGTGGCTCTCAATTAGACGAGGCACATTGTTTAAAGTTGCTGACTGATAAGCTCAGCCAGTTTCGTGCTGCACAATTGGTGGTGACTGACCGTCTGCATGGCATGATTTTATGTTTGCTATCGGGCACGCCATGCTTGGTATTGCCGAACTCCAATCATAAGATAAGACAGACGCAGTTGGACTGGCTACGTAATCATCCAAGACTCGTTTTTTTAGAATTAGATGAGATTATGGAGATTCCAAAATTCATCGATAGGCTTCTTTCCCTGACTCACGGTACGATGACTGAGTCTCCCGTTCACATCAATGAGTACAATGATTTAAAAAAATCGGTGGCCAGAATATGACCATTGCAGCCGAGCCATTAGTGAGCATTATCGTGCCAGTATATAACGTCGCGTCATATATTGACGCCTGCTTAGCATCTATCAAGCAGCAGACTTATAAAAATATTGAAATTATTGTCGTTGAAGATTGCTCCACTGATGACTCAAAACAAGCACTAACCCCACATCTCACAGATAAGCGCATAAAAGTCATTCAACATAATGAAAACAGTGGCCTTTCTGCTGCTCGTAATACCGGCATTAAATCTGCGATAGGCGAGTATATGATGTTCGTTGATTCCGATGATATCGTAGATATTCGCTTGGTGGCAGCTTGTGTAGATTGTGCCCTCACTACGAACGCAGAAGTGGTGACGTATGGCTTTGTACCGTTTAAAGAGGGCATAGCAGAAACAGAACTGCCGTACCCAGTTGCTAATTTGACATTCAATGCTACTAAAATAGACGATTTGTATTTTAGCCTACCGCATTTTGCATGGCTCAAATTTATTCGATCTAGTATCGTGCACTCTGCCTCGTTACATTTCCCAGTAGGTCTGTATTACGAGGATTGGCCGTTTCATTGGTATCTTGGTTTATCTGCTCAGGTTAGGTATCAACTGCCTATTGATTTTTATCTGTATAGACAGCGAGGTACGTCGATCACAGGTTCAACAGATAAAAAACTATTAGACCTCTTCGTTATTCACTCAGAAGTCATCAGTCTAGTAGAGAGTTATCAAGCGGATACAGTTAAAGAAATACTCGCCAATAAAATCAGACAAAGTCATTGGAGTATTCTTACTCGTATAGACAATGAATATTTAACAGCTGCATTAGCACAAGCCAAAAAAGCAGATAAGACGCTACGATTAAAAGGCTATGAGAGCGATTTAACATTAAGACATCTAGTGATCAGCAATATAGTACGTCTGCCAAGCCAAGCCGCTTTGGCTATGTTGCAGGTACTTCGTCAAGCACTAGATAAAAAAGCAAGAATGAAAGCTTAAGAGAAGACAGGTTAAAAATAGTTTGGAAAAATACGTTTGGCTTTATGTTTCTTAATAGGTAAAGAGATGGCTATTCAGAGGGTACTGCACATAGTGGGTAAAATGGATCGTGCTGGGGCAGAGACCATGCTCATGAATCTATATCGCCATATAGATCATAGTCAGATTCAATTTGATTTTATTACCTTTACCGATGAGGTCTGTGACTACGATGCTGAGATAAGAGCGTTGGGCGGTAAAATTATACCCATTTTAGCCAGCAATCCAATTAAGCGTATGCTAAAGCTTAAACGATTTTTTAAACAGCACCCTGACTATCAAATCGTTCATGCTCATATGCTATTAAACAATGCTTTTCATCTATTAGCTGCTAAAAGTGCTGGCGTGCGGCATCGCATTTCACACTCTCATAGTACCAGTAATGGTAAAACTAACATCGTCAAAAAAATATATGAGCAATGGGCATTAATTACCAATCGTACATTAGCCACTAAGAGAATTAGCTGCGGTGACCATGCTGCAAATTACCTATTTGGTACTACAAAAGATGTGTGGCTACTGCCCAATGCTGTTGATATACAGAAGATGATGACAGTCGCCAACCAATCACGACATTATATCGATCATGAGTTGGGTGCTAAAGGACTTGGATATAAAGGATTAAAAATTATCCAAGTCGGTCGTCTCAATGAGGTTAAAAACCATCAGTTTTCTTTAGAAGTCGCTGAGGAGTTAAAAAAACGTCATGTTGACTTTACCTTATATATTGTCGGACAAGGTCCATTGGATGTGATGCTCAGGCAGCAAGTAACTGATAAGTCACTACTGGATACGGTCAAGTTTTTGGGGCTGCGTACGGATATCACAGAACTGATGGCCAGCGCAGATTATATGATCATGCCTTCTTTGCATGAGGGCTTTCCAGTTGTATTGGTAGAGAGTCAAACCGTTGGGTTAACAACGCTGGTCTCTGATCAAGTATCACCTGAAGTGGATTTGGGGCTTGGACTGGTGAAGTTTTTACCGATTCATTCGGTCAAGGAGTGGGTCGATTGTTTATTGAAACCTAAAGACATACGGCCTAATGAAAAAGAAATAACAGAAGCACTAAATCTATATGGATTCAGTGCTGTGACAAACGCGCAAAAATTAACGCAAATGTATTTGAATATGAAATGACAGCTTTTGCTGTTCATCTATAGCAGGTTCAGCGTTATTTAAGTACAAGGAACGAGAGTAAAAGTGCGACACATATAATAGGCTGAGCGAGCCTGCAACCATATCTGATTGATATAGAGTTGATTATATCTACCTTATCGAGGGTTAAATGCTTCCATACCTATTGGTTCTTAGCCTTGTTATCTTTTGGATCGTACTGGAGAAAAAATCTCTCAATCGTACGTCTTTTTGGTTGCCGTTAATTATTTTGACATTATTTGCAGGCGCTCGAAGTTATCGTGTTGGTACAGATACAGGAAACTATACAAGAAATTTTAACAGTCAATTGAATGTCGAGTATTTTAGATTTAACGAAGACATTGAGTTTGGTTATCAAGCTTTAGAGTATGCGTTGTTAAATGTGACAAGCAGCTACTTTTGGCTTCTGACGATTACCAGCTTAATCATTGTGTACTGCTATCTTAAGATTATTAAAAGATACAGCGTCAACTATTGGTTTTCAGTATTTTTATTCATCACATTAGGTGTTTATACGTTTTTTTTCAACGGATTGCGTCAAGGGTTAGCGATGGCACTATTTGCCTTGGCCGTTCCCTATTTATTAGAAAAAAGACTTATCCCATACCTACTAGTGTGTGGGGTCGCCTCATTATTTCACGTTACCGCCTTATTCATGATCCCATTTTATTTTATCGTCAACTTAAGGGTAAGGCCTTTATATAAAATTTTGGCAACATTTTTAGGGTCGTTATTGGTAAGTGGGGTACTGGTCTCTTATATTGCTTCTACCAATGATAGGTACGAGGGTTATGCAAAAGCTTCTGAAGAGGCAGGTGGGTTTTTAACGCTCGGATTTTATACCGCTATCATGATTTTAATTATGTTTGTGAGTTACATATATAAAATTAAAGATGAAAACTACCAGAAGCTAATAACGTTTTATGCATCAGGCGTAGTTTTTATCATACCGCTAGCGATGTTGGGTACGAGTCCTTCAGGGCCGCAAAGGTTACTGGCGTACTTTACATGGACATTAGTTCTAATACTTCCTGTGATGTTGAAAAAAATAAATAATGTTTACCTTTATATCGCTAGTGTGCTGTTGTTTCTCACTTACTTTATGTTGACGACATCGAGATTTAGCAACTTGAGTCCGTATATTCTCAATCCGATATTTGAGGTTTTCTAATGAAAAATAAGCCGTACATATCCATTGGCATCCCTATTTATAACGCTGAAGCATACTTGGAAGATGCTATAAAGTCGGTATTGGCTCAAACGTATGAGCTATGGGAGTTGATATTAATTGATGATGGTTCTACGGATGGTTCATTGGCCATCGCTCGACGTTTCCAGAAAGCGGATAATAGAATAAAAGTCATCTCGGATGGGAAAAACAAAAAATTGCCAACTCGCTTAAATCAGCTTATTGATGAATCGCAATATGATTATATTGCCCGCATGGATGCAGATGATCTCATTCACCCAGACAGATTGACCATTCAAATGGCATTCTTAGCAAGTAATACAGATTGTGACCTAGTGTCCACGGGTGTGGTATCTATTGATAATCATAATAAGGTATATGGCTGTCGTCATGTAGACCGTATTTATACGAAGTTCGACGAAATCGCGCCAGCATATCCTATTGTACATGCCTCTATTTTGGCAAGAAAGACTTGGTATGAACGCAACAGATATGATGAGAATTATCCAAGATCTGAAGATTACGACCTATGGTGTAGAGCCGTAGCCAGTCGAGATTTAAGATTGGCGGTATTGCCAGACTTACTATATTACTATCGAGAAGAGGGCAACTTATCCTTAGCAAAAATCATTCGATCATACAAAGACAGCTTCAAGACCTACCGTGAATATAAAGGAAGTAGTGCATTAGGATCTTTGAAACTCAACGCAAAAATAGCAACGGTTAGGTTATTGGACTCGATGGGTTTGTTGCAACGAATAGCCAATAAAAGAAATAAATTAATGATGTCTAATGAACTTAAAACGCAGCATCAAGCTGTCGTTGATAGCATCTGTGCTGAGTGAGTTCACTAATGAGAAACAATGAGGTGCTTAAATGAGTTTCAAAATATGCTTTCTTGTGACAGATGCCGTTTCATTTAATGCTCTATACCGCAATCAGCTTGAGTATATGAGAGACAACTCAGATTTTGATATTACGCTAATCTGTGGGGGTAATGACGAGCAGCTAGATACTTTACGTGCGCGTAATATAGGTAACGTGGTCAATTTAAACTTTCAACGCAAACCTTCTTTATTTAAAGATACTAAATCACTGGCGCTGCTAACTCGTTACTTTCTATTGAATCGTTTTGATGTGGTGGTTTATCTAACCCCCAAAGCTCTATTATTAGGAAGTATTGCAAGTGCATTTACTTTGCAAAAGAGGCGGATTGCTTTTAGTGTGGGTAGAGCTTATGAGAATTTTTCAGGTTTTAAAAAGCGAGTATTTCAGGGTTTTGATACATTAAGTTTTGCCTTGTCTCATGACGTTTTATTTGTGTCTGAGTCACTATTGGCTGTGTGTTTGGAAGAAAGGATTTTAAAAAATAGTAAAGCAACCGTCATCGATAATGGCTCATTTAATGGGATAGATATTGATTTGCTTAGTCCTATAGATCAGCAGCAAAAAAATGCGTTAAGAGAAAAATATAAAGTGCCTTTAGACTGTTTTTTAATTTGTGTGGTAGGACGAGTATGTGAAGATAAAGGTCTGACAGACATTGGTTATATATCTGAAACACTCAAAGAAGAAAACGTCCACTTTATTTTTATTGGAGGTTTTGAAGATGATGTGGGGCAAGCCGTCGTAGAAAAAATGGTTAAAGACAATAGAGCTGTATATATACCCGCTAATCCCAATGTGCAAGAAATTTTTCAGTGTGCTGATCTGCATTTATTTTTGAGCTATCGAGAAGGATTTGGCAGTGTGGCGATTGAAGCGGCAAGTTGCGGTATTCCTACATTTGCCTATGATGTCGTTGGTGTAAAGGACAGTGTAAAAGAAGGTGTTAGCGGTCAGAAATTTACATTTAAAGATGTGCAAGCGGTGGCAACTGCAATTAGTAATGCCGCTACTGATGAGAGTTTCAAAAATAGATACCCTGACGCAAGAGACTGGGCCACTGCACATTTCGAACAAAAAAAGTTGTGGCAAAGTTTTTTAAGTTTTTATTTGCGAAGTGTCGATGACGTTATAGATACTAGCGTAGATGGAAGAAAGCGGGTGGAACAATGATAAAACGACTATTCGATATCGTAGGTGCAACAACTGCTCTAGTAGTGCTGTCTCCTGTCTATGTTGCAACTGCCTACAAAGTTAGCAAAAATCTTGGTACCCCTGTCTTGTTCCGTCAGACTCGCCCGGGCCTGCATGGTCAGCCGTTCGAGATGATAAAATTTCGCTCAATGAAAGACAGTGTAGATACAGACGGTAATCTGTTAGAAGACGCTGAGCGTCTCACGGGATTTGGTAAAGCATTGCGTAATACCAGTCTGGATGAGCTGCCTGAGTTATGGAATGTGGTTAAAGGTGACATGAGCTTGGTTGGTCCGCGCCCGTTATTGATGGAGTATCTGCCATTATATAGCGAGGAGCAAGCTCGCCGTCATAAGGTACGACCAGGTATTACAGGGTACGCACAAATTAACGGTCGTAATGCTATTGGTTGGCAAGAGCGATTTGAGCTTGATAACTGGTATGTGGACAATCAATCGCTATGGTTAGATATAAAAATCTTACTCAAAACAGTAAAAAAAGTCATCGTAAAGGATGGTATTAGCGCAGAAGGTGAGGCGACCATGAGCAAGTTTACGGGTAATAGCACTAGGGCGTGTCCTAGCAAAAATATGCTTTAATAGATTGAGAACACGCTCTAGCTATTCAATCAAGTCTTTGAGTATTAAAAGTGTTGTGTAAGAAGCAATAAACCATTAGACATAAGTACCATAGAGGAACATATGCTAAATACCCCTTTTTCACCTTGGCCAAGTTTTACGCAACAAGAGGCCGATGCCGTTAGCCAAGTATTGTTATCCAACAAGGTTAATTATTGGACAGGGCAAGAATGTCGTCAGTTTGAGCAGGAGTTCGCTGATTGGTCAGGCAGCAAGTACGCGATTGCAATGGGTAATGGTACCTTAGCCCTAGATGTGGCCTTGCAAGCCCTTGGAATAGGAGCAGGTGATGAAGTAATTGTTACATCGCGCACTTTCATTGCCAGTATTTCATCGGTAGTCAATGTGGGTGCGACACCTATTTTTGCAGATGTTGATAATGCGACAGGTAATATCACAGCCGATACCATCGCTGCTGTATTGACTGATAAAACCAAAGGTATCGTGTGCGTGCATCTGTCTGGTTGGCCGTGTGATATGGACGACATCATGGCACTCGCAGATGAGTATGGTTTGTATGTTATTGAGGATTGTGCACAGGCGCATGGTGCACAGTACAAAGGCCGCAGTGTTGGCAGCATCGGTCATATTGGTGCATGGAGCTTTTGTCAGGATAAAATCATGACGACAGGTGGTGAAGGCGGTATGGTCACGACCAATGACGAGCAGCTATGGCGTAAAATGTGGGCGTATAAAGATCATGGTAAAAGCTATGCAGCGGTCTATGAGACTGAGCATGAACCTGGTTATAATTGGCTGCATGAGAGCTTTGGCACCAATTGGCGCATGACGGAGATGCAAGGTGTCATAGGGCGGATTCAATTGGAGAGGATGAGTGATTGGACGGCCAAGCGTACTGCCAATGCACAAGCGATACTAGATGCGTGTGCTGATTGGGAAGAACAAGGCTATCTTTCGGTGCCAAGGCTAGAGGCGTCTGCTCAGTTTTCAGGTTCTACACATGCGTACTATAAACTGTATGTATATGTGCAACCGGATAATCTACCTAATGATTGGTCCAGAGATCGTATTATTCAAATGATAAATGAGCAAGGCGTACCTTGTTTTTCTGGATCTGCTTCAGAGGTTTATTTGGAAAAAGCGTTTGATGATACAGGGTTACGCCCAGAGACTAGATTGCCAGTCGCAAAACAGTTGGGTGAGACCAGCTTAATGTTTTTGGTTCATCCTACACTGACCACCGCAGAGATAGAGCAAACCGTTCAAGCTATCGATAGTGTGTTTGGTTCAATAGCCAGATGAAATGGGGACATACCCTAGTATTTCATGCCAAAACGCCAGTCTAATATCAGTTTTATGGTTTATTGAGTTGTTAATTAAAGATTATTAGCGTTTTATTAATCATAATGCGACACTGCTTAATAGAGTCTTTATAGAAATTTATGAGTATCTAACCTTATGCCATGCTAGGATTTTTAGACGCAGGCAGGTACAATATCACTATCAATCATACCTTGATTAAGGATAAGACAGGCATGCAAGCAATTGCGGCGCTGTCTTTATTTTTTTGTCATACCCTCTATTGGAGTTCCTATGTCTATTGCGTCTACTACCCAAGAGTCAGCCACCATTTTGGACGGCAAAGCACTTGCCAAACAAATAGAACAACAACTACGCACGCGCGTAGATGCTATCAAAGAAAAGACAGGACGTACGCCGAGCTTGGCGACTATATTAGTTGGTGCAGACCCCGCATCTGCGACTTATGTGCGTATGAAAGGCAATGCCTGTAAGCGTGTCGGCATGGACTCTATAAAAGTTGAGATGCCAAGTGAGACAACCACTGAGCAGCTTATGGCAAAGATAGACGAGCTGAATAATAATCCAGACGTACATGGTATTTTGCTACAGCATCCTGTCCCTGCGCATATCGATGAACGTGCTTGTTTTGAGCAGATCGATTTGGCAAAAGACGTCGATGGCGTCACCTGCCTTGGCTTTGGTCGCATGGGTATGCAGCAGTCAGCCTATGGTTCATGTACGCCGCAAGGTATCATGCATTTGCTAGAGCATCACAATATTGAGCTCTCAGGTAAAGAAGCAGTCGTCGTCGGTCGCAGTGCCATCTTGGGCAAACCAATGGCGATGATGCTATTGAACGCCAACTGTACCGTGACCATTTGCCATTCTAGAACTCAGGATTTGGCGGCGCATATTAAGCGCGCTGATATCGTGGTTGGCGCTGTAGGTGTACCAGAATTGATTAAAGCAGAATGGATCAAAGCGGGCGCGGTCGTCATCGATGCAGGGTTCCATCCTACTGATAATGGCGGCGTGGGTGATATCGAGCTAGAAGGTGTAGAGAATATCGCTAGTGCTTATACGCCAGTGCCGGGCGGTGTTGGACCAATGACCATCAATACCTTGATTCGTCAGACTGTTGATGCCGCTGAAAAGTCAGCAGGTTTGTAGTTCGATTAAAAAGAGTGCGATAGGAATACTGATTGCCGATATATAAGGGGCCTGAGGTAATAATAACTCAGGCTAAATCAACCACATTTCAGTTGATAGGACCTAAACATGGCTAAAAAAAACGTAGGTATTCATGAGCGACTACAGAGTATCGGTAGAGAGTTTGTCGATATTTGCCACTACGTTATCTTATTTCTAATCAGTGTGGTGGTGGTGTGGACGGCAGGCAAGGAGTTTATTGAGATCGTCCAAAAAGGCTCAGCGGACTTAAAAGATATCTTGATGTTATTTATTTATCTTGAGCTACTAGCCATGATAGGGATTTATTTTAAAACTCACCGTCTGCCAGTACAGTTTTTGATATTCATTGCGATAACGGCGTTGTCACGGCATTTGGTGGTCGATGTACAGGCCGTCTCAGATTATTTTCATTTGTGGCTGCTGGCGACAATTTCTGTGGCTATTATGCTATTAAGTGCTTCTATCGTAATACTGACATGGACAGCAAAAACCTTTGGCCGCCCAGAGGACAATCTTGATAAACAGCATGCAAACTTAACGGTTAAAGCACTGTTGCCTGATAATGCGCAAGCGCCCGATAGCCATACCAAGCATCGTCGCGAATGATACTTTGACTGGCTGATGTGACAAAAAAAGGGCTACCAACGGATAGCCCTTTTTTATTGCCTGCTCAAACTCTATGTTTTACCTTTAAGAATTTAAATATCTTCCGAGGGTGTCAACTTAGGTCAAGCGCATTAACTTAGGCATAATTATTAATATTCTAATCATACACCTGACTATTATTACGCAACTAACCATTATATAAAGCAGTACTATGTAAGCCATCTGCGGCGACAGTACTTTTTAAATAAACACCTCATAATTAAGCACTTTCTAAATAATTATTTTCTACATAAATCGTTTTGGTTGAGCGCATGATATTACCGGCATTGTCTGTGGCTTCTAAGAGAATAGTATTGCTACCTAAAGCCAATAAGATACGATCCTTAAAATGACCTTCAGTATCCACTTCCAAGGTATGTGCTGACTCTTCGTTAAGCGTATAAGTTAGCGATTTAACACCATTGCTGTCTTGTACTTGGCCTGAGACAAATAAGTCTGCAGTCGTGCTATAGCCATCCGTAAAGTTACTATCGGTGGTTAATAAAGGCGGCGTTCCATCAATGATAGCGACGGCCATGTCAGAACCATCATCGCCACAAGCTGCAACTACCAAAGCAGTGGCAACGAAAGTCATGGTTGGAATAAGGTGAGATAAGCGCATAAAAAACCTTAATAAATTCACAGTAGTATCATGTCAAAGCATCAAGATAGCGAGCAGTAGAGGTGCAATCACTATATTTGATAGGCTTAGCACGTTTGACGTGGCTCATCACATTTTTACAATTGAGGTTACATCAATCATGAGACAAGCTTAATAATAATATTGCAAATAGGAAATATTATCAATAAATAAATGAGAAGGCAGTATCATTATTAGCAATATCATTATCAGCAATACGGCCTTCTCACTTAACGATTGATAAAACATCACGTATCTATTATGAAACGCATGCTATAACCATTTGAGTCTTTTGAAGTTATAAAATAGATAGCCACATAACGAACCAATAATGAGCATAATCACAAGGTAAGAATACTGCCAGTGTAGCTCAGGCATAAAGTCAAAATTCATCCCATAGATACCAGCGATGGCCGTCGGTACAGCTAAAATACCTGCCCAAGCTGCCAACTTACGCACCACTTCATTCTGTCCCATATTGACCATGGCCATATAAGTGTTCATGACCACGCTGAGCATTTCATTAAGCCCGTTGATCGCATCTAGAGAGTGTAATAGATGGTCATTAACGTCACGAAAGTAGGGCTTTGCCGCTTGAGAGAAGCCAGAGACCAGTTCGCTTTTTTTATGATTGATAAAAAAACTACAGATGTCTTGTACCGGTAAAATAATGGCACGCATATGTACCAATTGCGATTTTAGCTCATAAAGGTTTTTTAGCGTGCTCTTGTCAAACTCAGAGGTAAAAACGTAGCGCTCTTGCTCACGTAGGTATCGGCCCAAGCGATCGGTGACTGGCATATAGTTATCAACGATAAAATCGAGGATGGCATGCAGCACAAATATGGGTCCCATACGCAGCTTTTCAGGTCGACGATTACAATGCTCACGGACAGGTGCGTAGGAGTTTGATGGGCCATTGCGAATAGTGATTAGGTAGTTTTTACCCATAAATATCGCTGTCGTACCATAACGAATAACTTTGTCTTCCAGCTTGGCCGTACGCAATACGACGAAGACCATGTCGTTGTCATAATTCTCGACTTTGGCGCGTTGATGATCAGCGAAAGCATCTTCAATCGCCAGTTCATGCAGACCAAATGCTTCTTTGACTTTGACCATGGTCTCTAGGCTAGGATCGTATAAACCCAGCCAAACAAACTGACCGTTGTTACTCAAAGCGCGACTCACATCGTTCAGGGCGACTTTATTAAGTTTTTCGCCCGTCTTACGCGAATAAGCATAGCAATTGACAACCTCATCCTCACTCGACAAGTCAATATCTTCATAGCGCTCAGAATCAGGATCGTAGACCGTCATGGTCTCGATGGTATCTTCGTTCGTTGCGTCAGTATCGCCGTAGATATAACTGCCGTTATTGTCTAAATATAAATGTGAGTCATTCATATCGGCATAAAGACGGCTGATATTGGAGTCGGGTGCAATACGCGCTGTTTTCTGAATCAACTGATCATTATTGTTTTCCATACACCCTCCTTTAATAAGTAGTACCAATCCCAAAAAATACGATTAGCTGTGTCAAACTTGTTTAGTCTACAATGCGTAGTACTTGCACTCGTTTTCCTTGCGACTATAATTTTTGTAAATGGTATAAAAAAATATATCGATACCGCAATTCATGTCATAACTAATGTCACAACTTATGCCACGCTCTAAAGGGCATAGCGCTTTAACGTCTCAATATCCACTAAGCTCAATAAACTCTCATGACACGCTTCGAGTTTGATTTGCGGTGCAATATCGAAGTCTAGCGCTTCAACCCAGCGTAGGGCACAGATACACCAGTAGTCACCAGGTTTGAGGCCCGCAAAATTATATTCAGGGAGCGGCGTAATAAGGTCATTGCCACGACTGGCAGAAAAGTTTAAAAACTCGCTGGTCATCTTGACGCAAACAGTATGCTGACCGACGTCGTGATTGCCAGTATGACAAAAGCCATTGCGGTAGTAGCCAGTGATAGGATCAAAGCAGCAGCTGGCAAGCGCTGTACCTAAAACATTGGTTTGATTGATGGCTGGGTTTGGGTGATAATCAGATGACATAAGGCTTCCGAGATAAAAGTATGCGTTAGTGTATCATGAGTCTGCCGCAAAGGCGTTGTTCTAACCATGCTCATGATTGTCTTTATTGTATAGAATGATTGTGACATTTCTGAATCGAACTATTACTTATATAGGGTATAGATAATCTTCATCGTTTTAGTGTTGATAAGGCGTAATTAGATAGTGATTGTGGCCAATTGTCACTAGGCGAACCTTAACTGCTATGCTAAACTAAAACCGTAAAGCGCCTTGATTATTTATCGCCGTTTATTAGCGTATAAAGATACTCGTCTTATCATTCTAAATAATACTTATTACTCACCCTTTTGCGGTTACCTAGTTTGTTTATAAATAATTGGGTCAATGATGTTGTGCGTTAAAAATAAAAAATGCGTGACGTCAATGCAATTGTAAATATAACCTTTAAGTACCGCATCAGTACCGCGTTTTTGGTAAGCGATACGCCAAACAAGGATTTATTGTGTCTGTCAGTCCTGATTTTGCAAAACCTGCCCCGTCAAATACTACCAATCAAGCAGCGACTCAGCATGCCAACGATGCTGCTGCATCTAATAGCACGCCGTATCTCAGCCATTTTTCTAGCGATGTTGCCAACAGCTGGCTATTGCCTGATGGTGTGGTCGATGTGTTGTTTGAAGATGCGCATAAGCAAGAAGTGCTTAGGCATCAATTGACTAAGCAGCTTATCTCTCATGGCTATCAGCTCGTAAGCCCACCAATGATTGAGTTCACTGAGTCATTGCTAAGTGGCGCCTCAGAAGATTTAAAACGTCAAACCTTTAAAATTATCGATCAACTAACAGGTCGATTGATGGGGTTGCGTGCTGATATCACACCACAGATTTTGCGTATCGATGCACATCATGGTGGTACAGGTATTGCGCGTTATTGCTATGCAGGCGATGTCATTCATACTTTGCCATCAGGCCTATTTGGCTCACGTACACCTTTGCAGCTCGGTGCTGAGATATTTGGTTGTGCCTCGCTTGCCGCAGATATTGAGCTGATAGATGTGTTATTCACGATGGTGAATACACTGAATATGAGTGCTGCGCTACATATAGACTTGGGCCACGTCGCCATATTTAAGCGTTTAGCAGCGTTGGCTCAATTGTCTGATAATGACACTGAGCAACTGATGCATTTATATGCCAATAAAAACTTGCCAGAGCTGAAGCGTGTCTGTCAGTCATTGCCATTGGGTGATGATTTTTATGCATTGGCACGCTTTGGCCATGACATTACCAACCTGTTGGCAAGGTTGTCAGAGAGTGCACAGCAAGACACGCAAGTCGCGACTGCTATCAATGAATTACAACGTCTAAAAACACATCTACAAGAGCAGTGGCAGTGCCCTGTGAGTATCGATGTGACGGAACTATCAGGCTATCATTATCACACTGGTATCATATTCAACGGCTATATCAATAGTGAGACTCAGCCACTGGTACGTGGCGGTCGTTTCGACGGTATGCAAAGCGGCAATCAGTTAGCACTCAATCAGCCACGTGAAGCCACTGGCTTTAGTATGGATGTCAGTCGTTTGCTAGCACACACGCAGCTCGAGGCGCCAATTATCGTATTGGTCGACTATGAAGCATTGAGCAGTGCTAGCCAAGAGCAAATGCAGACGCTGTTGCAGCAAGTTGAGAGTTTACGCCAGCAAGGCTATCGAGTCACCATGCCATTGGATATAGCAGATTGCCCAGTTGGCATGACGCATCGCTTGAGCTTTGTCGATAATCATTGGCAGTTACAGAATATTTAAGCATTAATTTTAATAGTATTATCATTTTTTAACGTTTTTAAAATCAAGGTAACGAAAGTTATAGTTGATTCAGTTTAAAAGAGAGTCGAGTCAACCAAGCGCAGAGGTATATGTATACTTCAAGCGAGGTTAACGCTGTCACTCTTTTATATAAGATTGACTATATCACCGTTTTAAACCGTTATTGCACACACCTCAATACATAAAGGTAAGGATTGATCATGGGTAAGAATGTCGTAGTTTTGGGTAGCCAATGGGGCGATGAAGGTAAAGGTAAAATCGTTGATTTACTAACCGAAAAAGCCTCAGCAGTCGCGCGCTTTCAAGGCGGCCATAATGCTGGTCACACGTTAGTTGTCGATGGCAAAACCACCGTCCTGCATTTAATCCCATCAGGTATCTTACGTGAAGGCGTTACTTGCTTCATCGGTAACGGTGTCGTATTAGCCCCAGACGCACTGCTAAAAGAAATGAAAGAGCTAGAAGACAACAACGTACCTGTACGTGAGCGTCTGCGCATCTCACCGAATTGCCCACTAATCATGCCATATCACGTAGCGCTTGACCAAGCACGTGAAGCCAAACGTGGTAGCGGTAAAATCGGTACAACGGGTCGTGGTATCGGTCCTGCGTATGAAGATAAAGTTGCACGCCGTGCCATCAAGCTTGCTGATTTATTCCGTGAAGACTTAGAAGAAAAACTACGCAACTTGATCGAATATCACAACTTCCAACTGACTCAGTATTATAAAGTTGAAGCGATTGATTTTGATGAAACACTTAAGCTTTGTAAAGAATGGAAAGAAGAGATTAAGGGTATGGTTACTGATGTAACTGAAGACCTAAATCAATTGCGTCTTGCTGGCGAAAACCTGATGTTTGAAGGTGCTCAAGGTACGCTACTTGATATCGATCATGGTACTTATCCGTTTGTAACCAGCTCAAGTGTAACCGCTGGTGGCGTGTCTACTGGTACTGGTATCGGTCCATTATACTTAGATTACGTACTTGGTATCACCAAAGCTTACACCACGCGTGTTGGTAGTGGCCCATTCCCAACTGAATTGTTTGACGATGTTGGTGCTCATTTGGCCAAAGTCGGTCATGAATTTGGTGCGACCACTGGTCGTGCGCGTCGCTGTGGTTGGTTCGATGCTGAAGCATTACGCCGTGCAGTGGTACTGAACTCTATGTCAGGTATTTGCTTGACTAAGCTTGACGTATTAGATGGTCTTGAAGAGTTACTAATCGGTGTGGGTTACAACCTACCTGAGACTGAGTGTGCAGGCGCACATGATGCTGAGTTCTATGAGTCAGTTACGCCTAAGTACGAAACTATGCAAGGTTGGAGTGAGTCAACCGTTGGTGTAACCAACTATGACGACCTACCAGAAAATGCGAAAAAATACATCAAACGTATCGAAGCATTGATTGGTTGCCCTGTTGATATCATCTCAACTGGTCCTGATCGTGAAGAGACTATCGTATTGCGTGACCCATACGACGCGTAAGGATAGTGAACCAACTATGAAGCTGTTACTGTGTCAGACTCGCTTAATGTACTAATTGTACAATTCGCACTCGTCTTCATTGTATCAGCTTTATATTTGTTACACTCTCAACAGACTAAATAACCGAATGACAAAACCCTAGTGCTAAGCATTGGGGTTTTTGCTTTTAGCATGTTTTATGGTTTATGAATAATTTATACATATTAAATAGCATCTATCAAATTTATAGTTATGCAAGGTGCGGTCATAAATTAACCCTATCATTTATGGTCTCAATCATTATAATAGGCAGCAATCCTATGTTGGCGCTCAGGTTTTAGATTTGACTAACAATAAGTTAGTTAAGTCAGCCCAAGTCAACATTGTGGCCAAAGATAAAACAAAGCATTTACCATTTTATTTTTATCCAATTTATCATTTATTAGGAGCTTTTCATGGCTAACGAACGTACTTTATCTATCATCAAACCTGACGCAGTTGCTGGCAACCACATCGGTGCTATCTACAGCCGCTTTGAGCAAGCTGGTCTAAAAATTGTTGCTGCTAAAATGATGCAACTTGATGATGAAAAAGCAGGCGGTTTCTACGCTGAGCACGCTGAGCGTCCATTTTACAATGACCTAAAATCTTTCATGATGTCAGGCCCAGTATTGGTATCAGTATTAGAAGGCGAAAACGCTATCGCTAAGCATCGTGAAATCATGGGCGCAACTAACCCTAAAGACGCTGCTGAAGGTACTATCCGTGCTGATTTTGCTAATAGCATCGATGAAAACGCCGTTCATGGTTCAGATTCTGCAGAGTCAGCAGCACGTGAAATCAGCTACTTCTTCAATGAAGAAGACGTTTGTGCACGTACGCGCTAATATAGTAAACCAACTATAAACGATGACGGCATTAGACTTGTTTGCTGTAACTGCTATAATTAGCTAGTTACGATTTATCCTGGTCTTATTCGTACTGGTTTTATATTTGATTCACTGTATACGACTGACGTAGCAAATTAGCTGTCAATCAGTCGTATCGCGAGACGGCTTATATCTTATGGGTATAAGCCGTTTTAGCTATTATAATAATCTTATAGTCAAAGAATTATTAAACTGCTACGGCGTTACCCTCCTTAGATGTACTACTTGTACAATCTGCAGTCGGCTGCCTTGTATCCGCTTTAGAGTTCTTTAACCATATTATTCATTGAAATTTTTAATGGCTTGCCTCATTATTAATTTTACTGAGCGTTATCAATCCTTTATCAGCATGTTTTTATCGAATGCGCTCATAACGGATTGCTCATGCATTCATATATCATGTATGACAACATTCATATAAACAATTGCACCGCTTATCTAAGCTTATGCAAAAAGGTTATCTATTATGTCCACTGTTCAATCACCGATCCAACATGTCCCTGCTAAGCTGACAGATAGCATCAAGCTAGTTGATGAAGCTCAGGCAAAAACCAATCTATTAGGAATGACGCAGGCCCAACTTGCAGAGTATTTTAAGAGCATTGGCGAAAAGCCTTTTCGCTCAACGCAGGTAGTTAGATGGATATATCAGCAGGGCGTGACAGACTTTGAGCAAATGACCAATCTTAGCAAATCATTGCGTGATAAATTATCACTCAATGCTTGTGTCATTCCGCCAAAAGTGATTCATCGTCAATATAGTGATGATGGCACGCGTAAATGGGTGTTTGAAGTCACGGGTGGCTCATTGGTTGAGACCGTTCTTATTCCTGCAGATGACAGCAAATTGAATGGCCGTAAGACATTGTGTGTGTCTTCGCAAGTGGGCTGTGCGCTAGACTGTAGTTTTTGTAGTACGGGCAAGCAAGGGTTTGAGCGTGACTTAACCGCTGCTGAGATTATTGGACAGCTGTGGGTGGCCAATGCTTCTTATATGACTGACGAGAATGACAGCTTAGAAAACGTCGATCATAGTCTATGGGAAAATAACGTCACCAACGTCGTGATGATGGGTATGGGCGAACCGCTATTGAATTATAAGCCAGTGGTTGGCTCAATGGAGCTGATGCTCAGCGATCATGCTTACGGTTTGTCAAAGCGTCGCGTCACATTGTCAACTTCAGGCGTCGTACCTAAGATGTATCAGCTTGCGCAAGATATCGATGTAGCATTGGCCATTTCATTACATGCACCCAATGATGAGCTACGCAATGAGCTAGTGCCAATCAATAAAAAGTACCCGTTAGCAGAGCTTATCGCTGCGGCAAAAAACTATGTGTTTGATGTCAATCCACGTCACAAAAAACACGTCACGATTGAGTATGTGATGCTTGATGGCGTCAATGACAGCAACGAGCATGCTCATCAGTTAGTCGCATTATTAGAAGGGCTACCAAGTAAGATTAACTTGATTCCGTTCAATCCGTTCCCGCATGCAAACTATGACAAATCAAGCAACAACCGCATTCACGCTTTTAGCAACATACTAAGCGAAGCAGGTTTTGTTTGTACCATTCGTCAAACCCGCGGTGATGATATTGATGCGGCCTGTGGTCAATTGGTTGGACAAGTGGCAGATCGTACTAGACGCTCAGCCGCTTGGCAGCAAAGTATTAAAGACCGTGAAAATGTTTAATATGGTCTTAAACAGGTAGGTTTAGTGTTTAATTGTCTTCGAAGATAAGCTGTCTTTTATCTGTCACAATGGTAATAGAAATGTAGCGATAACAATAAGTATTGATGAGTACAGCAATTAATCACAACTAAATTGTACTTATGGGGGTTAAATCTATTAAACTGATGTTTCTTTGATCGAACGCATTGAATCACAGTTTTATGATGGCGGCTATGATGACTTCTAAAAATTCTTGTCAGTTCAAATATCAAACATTATTTTCTAAAGATGGTAAGCAGTTGATGACAGCAACTTCCCAAATGGCGACGTCGAAGCATATGATGCTGGCAACGGCATTTGCGGGGGTTCTACTGACTGGTTGTCAAAGCACATCGACCAATGAGTTGATTAATAATACGGCTTATCAGACATCCACACGGTCCAGCGATAACCGCAAGTCGGATCAACAAGAAGTCGCTCGTGTGCGCACCTCACTTGCTGCACAATATATTCGCGAAAAAGACCTCGACACTGCCCAACGCCAACTCGAAAAAGCCTTTATTGCTGATAGCCGTTACGCGCCAGCCTATGATATGATGGGCGTTTTGCTGCAGCAAGAGGGCAGTCAGCGCAATCTCGAAAAAGCCGATGAGTATTTCAAAAAAGCGATCTCACTCGATAAAGATTTTGAGCAAGCAAATAATAACTACGGCGTTTATCTGTCACAGATGAAGCGCTATAGTGAAGCGGCTGAGCAGTTTCAGATTGCAGGTTCAGCATTGGGTTACGAAGGGCGGATTGGTGCGTTAGAGAACTTAGGACGTACTTATTTACAGCTAGGTGACCGCAGTGCGGCTTCCAAAGCATTTTTACGTGCGCTTGATGGCAATCGTAATAGTATTATTGCTCATATCGAATTGGTAGATTTGTTGCTTGAGCAACAGCGTATTCCTCAGGCTCAAAGGCTCTATGATGAAACATTGGTGATAGTACAAAGACAGGGTGTTAGCCCGCGCGTACTATTACAAGGTATCAAACTTGCTGCTGCGCAAAACAATATACCGACACGTCAAAGATTAGCACAGCAACTTTTATCCGCTTATCCATTAAGTGATGAAGCAAAAAAACTTAAGACTTGGCTTAACAATCCAGAGGCACCATGGAAATGACCACCCCATCATTAAACACTCAATCTAACGCTCAGGGATCATTTGGTGCCATGTTGCAGCAAGCCCGAAAATCTAAGCAAGTCAGTTTAGAAGAGGCGGCCGCCGAGTTATTTATTTTAAAGCGTCATTTACAAGCGCTAGAAAATGAGAATTTTGCTGATTTACCACAAGCAACGTTTGCTCGTGGTTTTGCAATAAACTATGCCAAATTTTTGGGATTGGATGCAACCAAAGTCGCTAGTAGTTTTGATGCGGCTTATCCCAGTGAGCTTAAAGCTAAATCAGTTAATAATACCAATACACCACTGCGTCCAATGGGCACATTGCAGCGCGATACTCGCAACCGTATTCGCTTTAACCCATTACTGATTTTGGCGGTTATTGGCGTTATTGTTTTGGCAATTTTCTTATTCCGTATGGTAAGCAATGCCAGCAAAGAAAACAATGCAGAATCAGTACCTACAGTAGACGACGTATCTGAGATAGAACAAGCCCAAGGCGCTTCGATTGATAGCACGACTGGTGTTGGTGCGTCTGGCTCCGCATTAAATTTAGGCGGCGCTGAAGTAGGCCCAGCTGCGTTAGAAGTCAAACTGACTGATACTGCGGTCATTAGTATCATTGATGCCTCTGGTAGCACTTTAATAGAGGGTTCGCAAACTTCGGGTGATTATCAGTTGTCAGGCACGCCGCCGTTCAGTGTGAAAATCGATAACGTCGATAATGTTAGCTTAATGCTAAATCAAGAAGCGGTTGCGCTAGACACTTATGCAGCAACTGATAAGCAAGCCAGTTTTGAGTTAGCACCTTAATTGTCAAAACTAACAGCTGTTTAAAGCCAATAGCTGTTCATAGTTATTATAAACATGTGTCTTCTATATTTTTTTGCTCTAATGAAAGGGTTTGTCTATGTCAACGTCAGCGCCTATTAACCGCCGCCTTACCAAAAAAATATATGTCGGTGATGTCGCGATTGGTGGTGATGCGCCGATCAGTGTGCAAAGTATGACAAACACTGATACTTGTGATGTTGCAGCAACTGTCGCGCAGATCGAACGCTGTGTTGAAGCAGGCGCTGACCTGATGCGTGTCTCGACGCCCACGATGGATACCGTCAAAGCGTTTGGTGAAATTCGTAAATTGGTCAGTGTTCCATTGATTGCCGACGTGCATTTTGATCATAAGATTGCATTGGCAGTGGCCGAAGCAGGAGCGGACTGTCTACGTATCAACCCAGGTAACATTGGCAGCGATGCCAAAGTACGTGAAGTCGTCGCTTGTGCCAAACATTATAATATTCCTATTCGCATTGGTGTGAATGCTGGCTCTTTAGAAAAAGACATTCAGCGTAAATATACTGAGCCAACTGGCGCTGCCATGCTCGAATCTGCGATGCGTCATATTGATATATTAGAGCGTCTCAATTTTGATCAATATAAAGTATCGGTCAAAGCCAGTAATGTGTTTTTAACATTGGACGCTTATCGTCTTATATCGGCTCAAATCGACAATCCATTACATTTGGGCGTGACCGAAGCTGGCGTCTATCGTACGGGTGCCGTGAAGTCTGCGATTGCGTTAGGTGGCCTACTGTTAGATGGTATCGGCGACACCATTCGTATCTCTTTAGCTGCAGAGCCTGAAGAAGAAATCAAAATCGGTTTTGATATTTTAAAATCGTTAAATATTCGTTCTAATGGCGTTAACTTTATCGCTTGTCCAAGTTGCTCACGCCAAGAGTTTGACGTGATTAGAGTGATGACGGCTTTAGAGTCACGCTTAGAAGATGTACGCGAACCGATGAATTTGTCAGTGATTGGCTGTAAAGTGAATGGCCCAGGTGAGGCGAAGGAATCTGATATAGGTATCGTTGGCGCTGCACGTAAATCACTAGTCTATCGTATGGGTGAAAAAAGTCATCTTATAGACACCAATAACTTGGTTGACGAAATAGAAGGTATGGTACGCGCTCACGCCGCAGACCTCGCCAAACAGCGTGAAAATGAGATCATTCGAGTAAAATAACACGCTACTGTTAGTAAAAAAACTATAGATATACTTGTTAAAAATTTTAAGGATACGACCGTACCATGATTAAAGCTATCAAAGGGTTCAATGATATTTTGCCTGACCAGTCCGCAAAATGGTTACATTTAGAGGCAATACTGGCTGACGTTTTGGGCAGATACGGCTATGAGCACATTCGTTTGCCAATCGTTGAGCAGACCGATTTATTTGCACGTGCTATCGGCGGTGCAACAGACATCGTCGAAAAAGAGATGTATAGCTTTACTGATAAATCTGATCCACCAACGCCATTGGCGCTACGTCCTGAAGGTACCGCTGGTGCAGTACGTGCAGTGATTGAGCACAACCTACTGCGCGGTGATACACCAAAATTATGGTATATCGGTCCGATGTTCCGCTACGAGCGTCCACAAAAAGGCCGTTATCGTCAGTTTCATCAGCTGGGTGTCGAAAGCTTCGGTAGCGCATTGCCAGATGCTGATGCTGAATTGATTGCGATGACCCATTTAATGTGGCAAGAATTGGGTCTAAAAGACGAGATGCATTTGCAGCTGAATAGTCTAGGGGAGCTGGATGAGCGTTACGCTTATCGCGAAGCACTCGTGGCTTATTTGACGGATAAAAAAGATCAGCTTGATGAAGACAGCAAGCGCCGCTTGACGACCAATCCGCTACGCATTCTAGATAGCAAAGAAGCGAGCACCCAAGCCGTATTGGCAGACGCGCCAAAGTTGGCTGAGTTTTTGGGTGCAGAAAGTATGGCGCACTTCGAGCAAGTACAAGCGTATCTGACGACACTCGGTATCAAATTTGAGATTAATCCGCATCTGGTACGTGGACTTGATTATTATAATAAAACTGTTTTTGAATGGGTGACAGACAAGCTTGGTAGCCAAGCCACTGTGTGTGCTGGCGGCCGTTATGATGGTCTGATTGGACAGCTAAAATCAATCGGTACAGATGCCAATAAGCCAGTCAAATCTGAGCCCGGTGTTGGCTTTGCGATGGGGCTTGAGCGTCTATTATTATTGATGGAAGCGGTAGCACCGATTTCTGATATACCTGCTTGTGATGTATTTGTAGTTGCTCATCCAGAGGTCTATAGTGCTGGTATCGGCTATGCACAGAACTTGCGTTACAGTCGTCCAGATGTACGAGTCAAGATGGCTAGTGCAACCAGCCTAAAAGCGCAAATGAAAAAAGCGGATAAGTCAGGTGCTGCATTGACGGTTATTATTGCTCAGCAAGAATTGGACGATAATACTATTAGTGTGAAAGATATGCAGACGGGTGAGCAACAGACGGTTGCGACAGATTGGTTGTCGAATAAAGACAATTTTTCTCGTAACTGATCGGTTTCGGTTTCCTTAGTTTTAGTATCAGCAATTTAATATAAATTTATCAGGTAAATAGATATGGCTCTGACACCCAATTCGCCGAATGCAGACAACTCAATGCAAGCGTTAAAGCAATATGGCAGCTACATTGTCACTGCGATTTTATTGGCATTGGCAGCCTATTTTGGTTGGACGTACTGGCAGGACAATCATGCACGGGTAGATACTGTGGCGGCTGATAGTTATGCCGATATTCAGCGGTTGAATGAAGAAGTCAGTCTGTCCTCACAAAACCCTGATTTAGAAGCAGAGGCACAAGCAGCGCTAGAACAGAGCCGTACACAATTGAGCAGCGATATTGATACGCTGGTGAGTACGCATGGTGAGTCAGTCTACGCATGGCAAGCATTGATGATTAAAGCTCGTCATGAAGTTGATAATGACGATTTCGCTGCTGCTACAGAGACTTTTAAGAAAGCACTGGCAATCGATTTGGGTGATGCAGGCTTAGAGGCTATTACTCGTTTACGTTATGCGAAGACGTTGTTGGCGACAGGTGATACAGATGCTGCATTGGCAGAAGCTAAAAATGACATGCCAAGCTCTTTTGAAGCCAGTCAGCAAGAACTACTAGGTGATATCTACTTAGCACAAGACAATAAAGAATCAGCAGTCAAATCGTACAACAATGCTTGGGAGCTGTTACGTAGCCGTCAGGAAACGCGTGCAGTATTGGCGTTAAAGATGGAAAGTTTGGGCACGGTACCTGAGCCTATCGAAGACCAAGCCAGTCTTATTCAAACAGCAAACACTGCTGTCCAACTACCAGTAGCGGCTGATTCTTCTATAGAAGCTCCTGCTGCTGAGGTTACGCAATAGTCGTATCGTCGTAAATATTATTGACTAATAATGGCACTTGTATTCTACTTAGCACTTGATAATAGCTAACTGATAGTCAGTACCTAACATTGTTCCATATACCAGTTCCATATACTAAATGGCGCAGTAAATCAGCAGCACATTACGACACAGGGCGCTGATTTGACGTGCTTTGCTAATACTATTCGTTGACTAGTTATTTATCGATAGCTAATTTGCTTATTAATAATAATTTATTTGTAGTGAGAACTTATAATGACTCAATCTATTCACTCTAGCAAAACCTCAAAAGCTAAAACCATCAAAACGACGGTTATGCATGTGGCCGTACTGGCAGTAATGAGCACTGCAGTGATTGGGTGTAATCGCGGTATCAAACCCGTTGTCAATGATCCGGTAAAGCTAGTACAGATTGCTCAGCCTATTAGTGTACTACAATCTGTTTTTAGTACGGACGTCGGTAATAAAAAAGCCAGTAAAAAAGATCCACTAGATTTGCAGGTTGGTTATACCAATGAACAAATCGTTACTGCATCACGCGGTGGTGAATTGACTGGTTTTAATAATACAGGTGAGCGTCTATGGTCAGTGAATGTTGACGAACAAATCACCGGTGGTGTCGCTTTAGATGCATTGAGCCAAACCGCAATTATTAGCACGCGCAGTGGTAAAATAATGGCGTTTGATAGTGCCACTGGTGAAAAACGCTGGCAACAACAGCTATCAGGTTCAGTGTTGACACCAGCGCTCATTACCAATAATCGTGTCGTTTTATCAGCAAACAACGGCTTTTTACATGGCTTATCACTACAAACTGGACAGTCTGTATGGCAGTTTGCCACACAAGTACCCGCTATCAGCGTGCGTGGTAGTGCTGCACCGACATTATTAGATAGCAAGACGGCACTATTGGCCACTGCCGATGGACGTCTACATGCAGTGACAGCGGATAATGGCTTACCACAGTGGTCAAGACGTGTTGGCGTTGGTGCTGGCAGCAGTGAAGTTGAGCGCATGAGTGATGTTGATGGCGCGCCTATCGTTGATAAAAATCAGATGTTCGCCATTAGTTATAGTGGTCAATTATTAGGTATTGATTTGGCATCGCGTCAAGTGATGTTCGTCAATGAACAAGCCAGCTTAGAAGCGCTTGCCGTCAACACTCAGCAAGTCATTGCGACTGGTTTAGATGGTAAAGTTGTGGCTTACGATCGCAACACTGGTGCAGTATTGTGGGAAAGTGAAGAGTTGGCTTATCGTCATTTGACCAATCCTGTGATGATTGGCAACTATATTGCAGTTGGTGACTTAGACGGTGTGGTACATTTATTTGACCCTGCTAGTGGTAAAATCGTCAGCCGCGTAGAAACCAAAGGTGCGTTAAGCAGCTTGCAGGTACAAGGCAGTCGTTTGATGACTCAAAGTACTTCAGGACAAGTCGCAATCTGGCAGTTGGCACGCTAAGGTATTGATTGATAAGTATTAAATTGAATAATATGTTTTAATGTAGTTGACTCAGTTTAAAAGAGAGATAAGGCAACCGAGTGCAGATGTATATCTGATACGTCAAGCGAGGCTAACGCTATTACTCTTTTATAGAGGATTGACTATAGTGTTATTATGAGATTTGATTGATCATGATATTGTAAAATACAAACGCTGCTTAGTCAGCGTTTAGTGCCTTGTGTAAATGACTTGTTTAAACACAGGCTTTCGCGTACTCTATGCGACCGATACGCCATAGGCGTTATCTATATATTATTTATACGACATGTAGTCCCCCTTATATAGTATGCATTAATTGCAAAATAGGTGATTATTGTTTTTGCTATCGTTTTATTATTTATTTTAATTTACGGTCAAGTGCGGTAAGTTCGCTGTTATGTTTTGGTTATCAGAATAACTGTACTGTCCGTCATTTTGCCTTTCACTGAGAGTAATCCATGAGTATCAAGCCTGTGGTCGCCTTAATTGGTCGTCCAAACGTCGGTAAATCCACCTTATTTAATCAGTTCACAAAAAGTCGGCAGGCATTGGTTGCTGATTTATCAGGACTGACTCGTGACCGTCAATACGGTGATGCTACTTATGAAGACAAGTCTTTCATTGTTGTAGACACTGGTGGTATCGGTGAGGCGGATGATGGTAGCGGTAATATCGATGATTATATGTCTGAACAGTCGCATACTGCGATTCACGAAGCCGATATCATTGTATTCGTCGTTGATGCTCGTGCTGGTATGATTGGTGCCGACGCTGAGATTGGTAAGTTTTTGCACACACTTGGCAAGCCAGTATATGTCGTCGCCAACAAAGTCGATGGCGTCCATGATGCTGCGCCTGCAGAATTCTATGCATTAGGATTGGGCGAGCCGTACCCAATGGCTGCCAGTCATGGTCGCGGTGTTGGTAATTTGCTTGAAGTGTTGACAGCGGATATGCCTGAGCAAGATAATATTGTAGAGCCAAGAGGTTTGAAGCTTGCTATTATTGGTCGTCCAAATGTTGGTAAATCAACGCTAGTGAACCGTTTATTAGGTGAAGATCGAGTCGTGGTTTTCGATATGCCTGGTACCACACGCGACAGTATTTACATTCCTTATAAGCGTGAAGGTAAAGACTACGTATTGATTGACACCGCTGGTGTACGTCGCCGCGGTAAAATCGATGAAAAAGTAGAGAAGTTCTCTGTCATCAAAACCTTGCAAGCAATCGAAGATTCTAACGTGACCGTCATTGTAATTGATGCCCACGAAGGTATCGTCGACCAAGATTTGCATATGATTGGCTATGCACTGGATGCGGGCCGTGCATTGGTAGTGGCGATTAATAAATGGGATGGTCTGACTCAAGATCAAAGAGATTACATTAAAATTGAGATGGATCGTCGTTTCAATTTTATCCCTTATGTGAAAATTCATTTGATATCGGCGCTGCATGGTACTGGTGTGGGTAATTTATATCCGTCTATCTTACGTGCTTATAAATCATCTATGTTTGAAGTGTCAACCAACCGTTTGACTCAGATTCTACAGGATGCTGTGACTGCGAACCCGCCACCAACCGTGTCTGGTCGCCGCATTAAATTACGTTATGCGCATATTGGTGGTCACAACCCACCAGTCATTGTTATTCATGGTAACCAGACCAGCTCATTACCTAAGAGCTATCAGCGCTATCTTGAAAACCAGTTCCGTCAGGTATTCAAGCTCGAAGGTACGCCACTTAATGTCATTCTTAAACAAAATGACAATCCATATGCGAACAAGAGCGATACTCCTACCAAAGCGAAAGAACAGCAGTTGCGTCAACGTGAGCGCAACCGAGCACAAAAATTCACTACCAAAGATAAAAAACCTCGTAAATAGATAAGATAGTTGACTCATTCACTACTGCTTTATCGTGCCATAGAGCACGATAAAGTAAGCTGTACGCTACTGTATCTGTGGTTGCTTTAGCTGTCATGAAGAGTGAGTATCTATCAGTTTCACCTATCACACCTTCCTAGTAGCTGTAGTATAAATCAATGTTATCTTAACTTAGTTGAGTGATATGAACAGCCGTTCACCGCGAACCATCTCTGTGCTAATCCGGCGTTCTGTCGCACAGGCCCTTATACTAGCTGTGTTAGTAGGCTTTTTATTGTCTTTTATTTATGGTTTAGTCTATCACTACACAGAAAAATATAGGCATGTGCAACAGCTAGCCACATTATTAACGACTAGTGCATCGACGGCTGATAGCGCTGATGTTGTGTCTGAGCAAGTGAAATTCCTGTTAGAGAATGAACCAAGTATCAGAAGTATCTTGTTTTATTCAACACCTCAGCCTTTTGATGATGATGTCAGCCAATCAAAGAATGATTGGAGAACGGCATTGTTTGCAGATACCGTCAGCTTTAACTATCCGGTAACTAGCAACTATATTAATATCGATAGTGACGTCAATGCATTAAAGCCTAAACAGCAATCGGCTACCACTTTATTAGGCAATAAAAATGAACCGTCAGCAGCCGATAAAGACAGTGCACTAGTTGGCTATATTAATATCACTTTAGATGTGCAACAACTTCGGTCGCATTGGTATCGTAGCAACTTGCTGCTATGGCTCTTTACTACCATACTGGCAGTGCTTTGGGCTTTATATCTTTTACGTAAACTCAAATGGCCAGTCAGAGATATTGAATCTCTGACCGAAGCCTGTGACATCGTGTTAAAAAACACAGAGCTTGAGCAGTTACCAGTTATTCCGCAACATTTTAATTTTCAAGAGCTGATGCTAATCAAAGAAGCCTTTATAGCTTTGTTTAATCGTTTACAAAAAGTTAGGCTAGATTATGAATCGCTTGCGACTTTTGAAAAGCAGTTGCATAGCAAAGATTTGTCTCTCGATGTGCAGCTGCATAATTTTCAAAGTATGATAACCCATGAGTTGAAAACCTCGCTAAATGCTATCGTGGGCGGTTTGCAGTTATTGGATCACGACCTACTCAATAGAGAGCAAAAAGATGCTATTGAAATCATTAGTAGTGGTAGTGATAAATTGGTATCGTCGCTTGACCATATTATCCAGTTGAATCAAATACAAAAAGGTCAGGTAACTATCGATTCTATCGAATTCAATCCATTACAATTGATTGCAGATATCTTGGCAGATTTTGAACCAGTTGCTCAGAAAAAAGGCTTAGTATTAACCAGCCGTATTCATCATATCGACTATAGTCTTACGGGCGATGCTGAAAAGATACAACAAATTCTATCGATGTTACTCAGTAATGCAATCAAGTTTACGCCTGCTGGACAAGTGATTATTACGTCGCAATTGACCCATTTTGATAAAAGTAATCGTTGGCAAATCAGTGTGAAAGATACCGGTATTGGTATCGATCGCAATCATATAGAGGATATCTTTAATCCATTTTTTCAGGTAGATTCATCACAAACTCGGCAGTATGAAGGGTCAGGTGTTGGGTTGCCTGTCGTTAAGCAGATAGCGCAGCTTATGGGTGCCACTATCGAAGTAGATAGTACGCTAGGACTAGGTACAGAGTTTACGCTGACGGTCATAATGCCTAACCAGCATCAGTCTCAGCAGCAACAGCTATTGGCTGGGTTGACGGTCATTTATTATTACTATCATGAGGTGGGTTTTTTAGGGAATGAATTGGAGCGTTTGGGCGCGACAGTCATCTATCATCAGCATGAACAGCTGGTTATGGATGAGATGAGCGTCAAAAAAATAAATATGGTTATGTTTGCAGAGGATATCGTGGTAAATAAAGCCGAATCCTTAGCCGATCTCATCCGTCGATCTGAAAGCGAGCACCGTGCGTTATTAGTGTATTGGTACTCACCGCATCGAGCCCAGTATTTAGACAGTTTTGAGCATGGTTTGAAGGTTGCAGGTATCGATTACTGTCGTAGTGCTACTTATAAGGGTAAGGCTTTGAGTGATTTGCTGCAACGTTGGTTGCTATGGAAATAAGCTAAGCTGCCTTTATCTCTTATCCCTTATCACAACCAATAAAAAAGACGCCCTATATCAGGGCGTCTTTTTTATTGAACAACCTGCTTATCAGGCAGGTTGTTCATATCTCATCTGATGCTTAAAAGAGGTTCTGTACCCAACGTGCAAGACGCTGCCAAGTACGGCTCATAAAGCCTGATTCTTCAATATCGCTAGTGGCAATGATAGGCACTGATGCTACGGCCTTACCATCAATGACAGCCATCATTTTACCAATTTCTTGACCTTTTTTGATAGGTGCTTCTAGGCTTTCAGGGATATCAACCACAGTCGTGATTTTATTCTTTTGAGTTTTGCTGGTCAAAATCTGTAAATTATCACCAGTAGTCAGCTCAACTTCGTCCGCTTCACCGAACCATACTGGGACTTTGCTGACGAATTGTCCAGCAGGTGCTTTGGTAACGGTAGTGAAGTGGCCAAAGCCCCAATTGAGAAGTTCACGTGATTGATCAGCACGGGCTTGTTGGCTCTTGGTGCCCATGATGACAGAAATCAGACGCATACCATCGCGATTGCTTGAAGCAACTAAGCAATAGCCCGCCGCATCAGTGTGGCCAGTTTTTAGGCCATCAACGGTGGGGTCAGTAATGAGCAAAGCATTACGGTTACCTTGGGTAATACCATTATAGGTAAATTCTTTTTCTGAATAAATGTTGTAATAGTCGCCACTGTTTTTGATGATAGCGCGAGCGAGTTTAGATAAATCTAAAGCAGATGCTAAGTGGCCTTCATCAGGCATACCGGTAGCATTGACAAAATTAGAGTTCTCCATGCCAATTTTTTCTGCTTGTTCATTCATTAAGATAGCAAATGATGCTTCGCTACCAGCAATGTGCTCAGCCATCGCTTTTGACGCATCATTACCTGATTGAATGATAATACCGCGTAGCATGTCAATGACGCTGGCTGTTTTGTTTACTGGCACATACATACAAGACTGACTGCTACTGCCACGGCACCAAGAATTTGGGCTCATTAACACTTGCTCGTCTTCTTTGAGATCGCCCGATGCTAAGCGTTGCTCAATGATATAACTGGTCATCATCTTGGTGAGAGACGCTGGTGGTAGTGATTCATTGGCATTTTTTTGTGCCAAGATTTCACCAGTGTTGTAGTCCATTAATACATAGGCGGTATTGTCCATCTCGGGTGGCTGTATGGCAGCACTTGCCATCACTGCACTCATTGAGATACTTACACCAACTACCAGCTGTACAAGCTGATTTTTTACACGCTTTACTGTCATATATCGTTACACCGCATCATGGAACCAAATGTATCTATTGCTTGTATCCTGTATTAATTTTCATACATTATTTTAAGCAGCATATCTTAAATGCAATGTTTAAAATAATGTATCGACGAAAATATGAATCACTGCGCAATAGACATAAAATTAACGCCTTATCTTAGCAAAATGACAACCGATGGGGAATCGATAAATACAAAAAATAAGGCGCGACTAAAAACAAAGAAGAATATTTATGGAAGATTTGGTTATAGCCACAAAAAAGCCTGCTGCACCGTCTATTATTTTGAGCGGGGCTACAGCAAGCTTTTATTGTACAAATTAAATCACACAGTTTTTAAGTCTATTTCTATATAGAGATGACATAATCTATTCTATAGAGCCAATACCGCTATTTTATTATCGTTAATGGTAGCGGGTTTTATCAAGCGACTGTTTAGTAAACCAGTTATTAATATCTAGCGACTAATATTCAGCATTCGCTAAATCTTCACATAGTGCTTTGTTTTCTTGCTTTGAGAAGCCCATTGTCCAACTACGAATACCTTGTAGGATTTGACGGTAGTCTTGTTGAGTTGATAGATATTGAATAGCCGCTTTCGGATCTTCTAGAGATGGCATAAGTTCGTGCAGCTGCACACCATAGGATTTATAAAAACGCTGTTTTTGGTTGCCATTCAGCATCGGTGGACATATCTCTGACAACACTTGCATTACCGCAATTTCATGCTTGGTTATGTTTACGCCAGCCATATCTAAAGGTATGGTTGTATCAGGGTTATTCGCCGCAAAAGATGCTTGAGATAGCATAGCAGCAGACGTTATTAGTCCTGCAAGACCAAATTTTGGTCCAGTTTTCACTATGACAGAAGCTATAGATAATATCGATTGATTTTTCATTTAGCATTACACTCGCTTATCTTTATTTGATGGTCATATGTTAATGGCTAAAAAAACAAAAGTCACATAAAATATTGACTTATGTGTAGATGTCTTGTGAGCCAAAGGCATTTCTTAGCAACATATCAGCAGCATATACTTGTAAGTTACGTCAGCATAAAAATATAAGTTTATATTGTTGTCCGTTGTTGCCTATTGTAACGTAGAGAGCAATGTTTTTGCCTCTGCCGATTCAGCGACTATACGGATAAAGTCGTTAGTAAAATAACAAATCAGCTAGATTCTGAGCAAAGACAGGGTTCGTGTCAGGATACTATGTAGGGTATAATCTTTCATCATTATGATTGCACCATAGCCTTGATATACTGAACTAATATCGTGAAGTTTTTTCATGGCTGTGATGTTTCCGGTTCTAATTATAGCAATTTTATGCCGATAAAGTTCATAAGTGGACAGGCGGTCATTTATAAATATATTGAGTAGCAATGAAATTTTTGATTAGTAATGATGATGGGGTTTATGCGCCAGGGTTGTTGGCACTGTATCAGGCATTGTCTTCCATCGGGGAAGTGATGGTAGTTGCGCCAAATAGTGAGCAGAGTGGTTACGCGAGTGCATTGAGTGTGACCACGCCATTGCATACTCATGAACTGCCATCTGGTTTTATCGCTGTGAATGGCTCGCCTGCGGACTGTATTTATTTAGCATTACATGAGTTGTATCGTCATACGCGCTTTGATTTTGTGATTACAGGCATTAATTCAGGTGCTAATTTAGGGCAGGATGTAATGTTTTCTGGCACCTTTGGGGCAGCCTTAACCGCGCAGCTTTTTGGTGTACCAGCCATCGCAACTTCTTTAGTAGGCGGCGGTGCCAAAAGGGATGGGCAAGAGCAAGTCAGTGATTATCAGCTGGCGGCAAATGAGATAGTTAAGTTATTAGCTGAAACGTCACTATTAGATGCCTGCAAAAATTTGCCCTATCACGTATTAAACGTTAATATTCCGGATGTTAATCATGCCGATGAGATCAAAGGTCGCAAGATAACCTCGTTGGGGCATCGTCAGGTTGCCCGTCCTGTGCACCATGTGGTTGATCCACGCGGGCGAGATGCCTATTGGCTGTCGCTACGCAAATGTAAACATGAGTTGCCAGAAAAAACGGAAGATATGCCGTCATCTGCCATACAATTAACAGATGACCAAGCAGTGGCAGCGGGTTATATTAGCCTATCACCAGTGCGACTCCATCATACGCCAGCCGCTGCGCTAGACAGTTTATCTGCGTTAGTCTTATAAATGCGCTGTATAAAACGATGAATGGCGCTAGGTAAGTGGTGAAAGGTAAAAGAATGCATTGATTATCAAATGATGGATAATGGTTATTGTCAAATATTTAAGTAGTATAAAAGTTAGCAACATGCTTGTGAGTCACACAAGACGTTTGTGAATAACGTAAAAAATAGGAAACCTTGTATGAAGAAGCTTATTGCTGGATCACGCTTTACAACAGCGGCATTGATTGGCACTTTAACAGTCGCAACCTTAACGATAGTCGGTTGTGCCACCAAACCTACTTACCAATCAGCTAATCAAGCTGGTCCTACGATTGTCACCAATGCACAAGGCATTCCTAACTATCATCGCGTGCAACGCGGCGATACGGTCAGTCAAATCGCCGAGCGCTATCGTGTCAGTTACCGTCAAATCGGCGCACTTAATAACTTAGATAGCAAGTATACGATTTATAGTGGTCAGTGGCTCAAGCTATGGCAAGGCAGCCAAGAGACGACAGCGAATAACACGTATACACAGCCTAAGCAAACCTATACACCTCCTGTAACTAGTGCGCCTCAGAATAACTCGCAAAACCCTGTCTATGCAGTGACGGCAAACGCAACGTCAGGTTATGAATATCCAAGTCGCAATCAAGTCACTCGTAACTTCGATGTGGCAGCTGGCACGATGGGTATGTGGTTTGCTGGTAACGTTGGTGATCCAGTGCTTGCCAGTCAGTCTGGAACAGTGCTTTACTCAGGTAATGGTCTGACAGAATATGGCAACCTTATTATGATTCGTCATAGTGATAACTACATCACCGCCTATGCACACAATAGTGAACTACTTGTCAAAGAAGGCGATACGGTACAGTTGGGTCAACGTATTGCAAATATGGGCAATAGTGGTACAACCAACCAAGTGGGATTGGAGTTCCAAGTACGTTTAAATGGTAATCCTATCGACCCACGTGCGGTATTGGGACGTTAAGTTTGACACCGTGTTTTTAATTGCTTGGCGAATTTAGTGGCGTTACTGACATTGCTTTATGAACGCGATTTGAATAAAGTTATGTTGTTTGAGTCACTTTACTTATTCATACCTGAGAATTTTTATGATGTTAAAAAAACAGTACATTGCTTTTTTCCCAGCCTTAGTAATGGTTGGGTGTACGAGCCAACAGGCCATGCAAGAGTCTAACAAGCCCGTGCGTCAAGGCAATGTTGAGATTACCCAGACTCAAACAATACAAGTGAAACCAACACCAAAGCCAGTAGTTACGCCGCCACCAGTGGCAAAGCCAAGCTATAACAGTTTCTATGATTGGAAGTCGGATTTTTCCATGCGTGCGATTGCATCAGGCAATGATGCGGCAACCGTTCGTCGTCTGCTTGACTCAGCTTACTTAAATCAGCAAGTGATTTCGCTAGACTCAGGACAGCCAGAGTTCTCCAAGATGCCATGGGAATATGTAGATTCTGCCGTATCTGATGGACGCGTGAGTACGGGTAAGCGTAAGTTTTCCGAGCAACGTGCGTATCTGTCACAGTTAGAGTCACAGTATGGTGTAAGTGCAGAAACTGTCGCTGCTATCTGGGGTATGGAGTCTTCATATGGCGTTGTGACTGGTAATAGCAGTCTACCAAGTTCATTGGGTAGTTTGGCTTATGACGGTCGTCGCCAAGAGTTTGCAGAAACTCAGCTACTGTCATTAGCGACGCTATTACAGCGTGGTGATGTGTCATGGTCGCAGCTTGAAGGCTCTTGGGCTGGTGGTATGGGTCAGACTCAATTTATCCCTGCTACATGGCTTAAGCATGGAGTCGATGGTGATGGTGATGGACATCGCAACCCATGGGCGACTGGCGATGCTTTGGCCTCTACGGCTAATTACCTAAGCAACTCAGGCTGGGTTCGTGGCTTGGCACCGTTTTACGAAGCAACGGTTCCGACCTCATTCGATTATTCAACTGTTGGTAGCAAGCAGTCTGCGGCTAGATGGGCTGCAATGGGTGTTGACACAATAGCGGATGTGTCGTTGGATGCTAATACAGAAATGGAGTTATGGCTGCCAGCTGGCAAGGATGGCCCAGTACTATTGTTAAGCCCAAACTTTGATGTAATCAAAGTCTATAACAACTCATCAAGCTACGCGCTAGGGGTGAGCTTATTGGGTAAAGCAATTACGGGTCAAGGCGGCTTACAAAAATCATGGCCGCGCTATGAGCGTCCGTTATCGACTACTCAGGTACGCAATTTACAACAGCGTTTGACCAGTGCAGGTTACGACACAAAAGGCGCAGATGGTATCGTTGGTACTAATACTCGTACGGCATTCCAACGCTGGCAGGGAGATAATGGTCAGACTCCAGATGGCTTTATTACCCAGCGTAGTGCGTCTTCATTGGCATCATGGTGAGAGAAGCTATTGCTGTTAATACGTGGTATAAGTGCCACTGTTTTTGACTGCTAATGTTTCAATGATTGCGTTACTTTGTTCTAAAAAAAGCACCTTGCCAAGGTGCTTTTTTTGCCTCAGTCTATGGGTGATTTTGCTGATAGCTGTCGAGACAATAGGTATGGAGCACTCAAGCTGAATATACTGTGCTTTTGTCAAAACTTATCAGGACAAGGTTAATACAAGAAAATTATGATTGTGAGTGCTAGACTCTAGGGCGTGTCCTCAATTCAATCGATAGTTATCTAAATGGGTTAAAAATGGCTAAATCTTGCCAAACGGCGTCAAATAGCTGACTAATATCTCGATATTATCTAGGCTATTTTCCTTGTTTGACGGCAATTTATCTCATTTTTATCACCATTTTTAAAATGAGGACACGCCCTAGAAAATGGGTTTTTTAAACCACGTTTTTTAATAGCAGTTTTCAAATAATAAATAGAACGACCCAAAGAGTGTGCGATATGATTACCATGGAAGAACTACAAGCTGCGATAAAGCAGCGTATAAATAACTACAACGATACCGACTTTCCATTACAACATAGAGATCTGCAGACATGTGATTTATTAGATAGTCGCAACCATATCTTGGCGAAAGACATCACCTCACCATTTGATGTGCCCAGACAGAATCTATCTGCTATGGATGGATATGCGATTGCTCAAGGTAGCGAGCTAGCAATAGGCAGCACTATCGACATTATCGGAGAGTCTCAAGCTGGCTGCGCTTATATAGGTGAGTTGATAGCAGGGCAAGGTGTCCGTATCTTTACGGGTGCAGTAGTGCCAGACAGTTGTAATACGGTTATCATGCAAGAGAACACCAATTTTGCAGATATCAAGGCTACTGTAGACAAGTCGCGGCCTTATGCCATAACGCTATCGCAAGCGGCTCAGGTTGATAAACATATCCGTAAACAGGGCGAAGAAATTGAGTCTGGCGAAGTTGTCCTAAAGATAGGCAAGCGTATTAACCCTGCCGATATCAGCTTGCTAGCAAACTTAGGTATTAGTCAAGTCCGTATATTTGAGCCGCTGACGGTAGGTATTTTAGCCACTGGCGATGAGCTTGTGGCGATTGGTGATGAGCTGACCAGCCTAGCACAAATATATAACTCCAATACCCCAACGCTTAAAAGCCTCCTATCAGATCTACCTATTACCATTCGTGACTACGGCATTGTTCCTGATAACTTAGAGCAGACGACCGCTGCTGTCCATGATGCTATGCAAGACTGTGATGTCATTATCTCGACAGCGGGCGTATCTGTTGGTGATTATGACTTTTTGACCACTGTGATTGAGCAGTTAGGTCAAATCAATCACTATAAAGTGGCGATGAAGCCAGGCAAGCCTTTCGTGTTTGGTGAATTAAATAAAGACATTGATAAGCCAGTGCTGTACTTTGGTCTACCGGGTAATCCATTATCCACAGTCGTTGGCGCGCTACAGTTTGTGATACTAGCGCTGTGGCAGATGTCAGGCGCGGACCGGTTAGAGCAGCCTATGCAGCTGAGCATTCAAGCCACACTCACCAATGACATCAGAAAGTCAGCAGGTCGTAAAGATTTTCAGCGCGGTGTGCTGTCACAGAATGCAGTAGGCAGTTATGAAGTCGAGAGCTTCACCAGTCAGCAATCTCATAGAATAAAGCAGCTTAGCCGTGCCAATTGTTTTATTGTATTGGATAAGGACAGCGGCAATGTCTCTGCAAATAGTACGGTCACGGTACAGCCTTTTCCTTGGTTATATAATTAATTCACAACGTGTTAACTTACTATAAGGTGAGTATCAAACCACTGATAGTGACTTCTAAAATGGTATGCTAAACGCAAACAATAAAGTAATGCTTATAGATAGTAAGCAATACTGACGGTAGTAAAATATGAGTGATAATAACGGCAACATAGGCAGTGCTCAACAGTACTCGCCACTGGAAAACTATGAACCCCTGACGGATGGATTTTCACGTCGTCTGACTTATTTGCGTCTATCTATCACTGATTTTTGTAATTTTAGCTGTGAATACTGTTTACCAAATGGCTATCAAGGTAAACGCCCTGATGACGAATTGAGTGTGCCTGAGATTGCCACATTGATACGCGGCTTTGCCCAAGTAGGGACTAAAAAAGTCAGGATTACTGGTGGTGAGCCTTCTATCCGCCGCGATGTTGTTGAGATTATAAAAACGATTAAACAAACTGATGGCATCGAGACAGTGGCGATGACTAGTAATGGTTATAAGCTCGGCAAGCATTTGGCCAGTTGGCAAGCCGCAGGATTGGATCAGCTTAATATCAGTATGGATAGCTTTGATGCTGCGACCTTTCATAAGATGACGGGCTTTAATAGTTTGCCGCAGCTGCTCATCGATATGGATACGCTATTAGAAACAACAGATATTAAGCTCAAAATAAACGGTGTTTTGATGGCAGAGACGGCCTTTGAAAACCTCATGGATGCCATCGACTATGTAAAAGACAGAAAAGTCACGTATCGTTTTATCGAGTTTATGCAGACCAGTGACAATAGCGATTTGTTTTTTGCCCAGCATGCGCAGTCTGATATCATCACTGACTATCTATTGGATCACGGCTGGCAACCACATGAGCGTGGGAGTAGCGATGGCCCAGCGGTAGAGTACAGTCATCCTGAACATGTAGGCCGTATCGGTATGATCGCGCCTTATGCCGCGCATTTCTGTGATACCTGTAACCGCTTGCGAGTCAGCAGTCAGGGTAAAGTGCATTTATGTCTGTTCGATCAAGGCAATTATGATATTCGTCCGCATCTGCAGCAAAACAATGTGCAAGGACTGGTGAATACCTTACATGAGTTTATGCCGATCAAGCCTGAGCACCATCATCTGCACGATTCTAACAGTGGCATCATGCACAATCTATCAATCATTGGTGGTTAAGGTGTACAACCATTAAGCATGACACACGACATTGAATAACTAGAGTGCCAATGATATTTTTAAACATACTATAAAATTATATGTATAAAGGAATTTTTATGAGTAAACCTGCTGCAGAGTTTATCCCACTTAATATTGCTATCTTGACCGTCTCGGACAGTCGTACGCTAGCACAAGACACATCAGGGCAGTACTTAGCCGATAGTCTAGAAGCAGCAGGCCACCATCTGGCAGACCGTCAGCTGATTACCGATGATATTTATCAGATTAGAGCCGTGATTAGTGGTTGGATTGCAGACCCGAAAGTCCATGCTGTGATTACGACTGGTGGCACAGGTTTTTTTATTAGGGACAGTATGCCAGAAGCGGTAAATATACTGTTCGATAAGTCTATCGATGGCTTTGGTGAGATGTTCCGTCTCATCTCGAAAGATGAGATTGGTATGTCAACGGTACAGTCGCGAGCAGTGGCTGGCATGGCAAATGGCACGGGCATATTTTGCTTGCCTGGTTCATCTGGTGCGTGCCGTACTGGTTGGGAAAATATCTTAAAAGAGCAGTTTGATAGTCGTACGCGTCCCTGTAATTTTGTACCGCATTTTATGGCACAAAACCCAAGTCACGACTGATATTATCAATGACTACTATCTTAAATCGTGTGGATGGCTTGGCAGGCATTGTTATTTTAGCGGGCGGTGCCTCTAAACGTATGGGTACGCCCAAAGCAGAGCTCATTCTGCGGACAGGGGAACGTCTGCTCGATTATCATGTCCGTCATGCGCTTGAGCTAAATGTGGCTGATACCCATCTGCCTATTATGATTGCAGACAATGGTCGCGGGTTTGATATTGATGCAGATTTAATGCGAAACCGACCGCACTCAGCGGTTTTTCATATCTCTGATTATACTGCTAATGAGAGTGATGAACAGATCGATACGGCTGGTGCCTTGGCCGCTATTGAGGCTGCTATGCAAACATTGACGAATATAAATGATTCAGCGGCTGGTTCAGCGACCATAGATAAGAACAAGCCATCATGGCTAATGGTCATTAGTTGCGATAGTTTGATACCGGCGACTGATTTGTGGCACGAATTGCAACGGGCGAGTGCTCAAGCCGCTGATAAAAGAATAATTTGCTTAACAGATCACAGTCACTTGTACCCACTATTAGGACTCTATCAATTGGGCATTGAGCCTGATTTAAAAGCCTATATTGATAGTGGTCAGCGCCGAGTGATGCCATTTATTAAGCCTATGGTGCAGTCTGTACCCTTTGCAAAGAGCTGGCAGCACTTGACCAATTTTAATACGCCTGAAGATTTTGAACAGGCATGTACGGCTTTAAATAATTTATAAAAAGTCTATCGAGAGAAATCGTAAATGAATATCAGTAGCCAAGAAAACAACCAATCTACCTTATCTCATCTAGACAGTGACGGTGATATCACTATGGTTGATGTCAGTGGCAAGACCGCCACGACACGTGAGGCTCATGCTGTTGGGCAAGTGCGTTTTCCAAGCGAGATTTATACCCAAATTAAAGCCGCTGATGGCATGACTAAAAAGGGTAGTATCACGCAGACGGCACATATCGCAGGTATCATGGCGGCCAAGCGTACGCATGACCTCATTCCACTGTGTCATCCATTACCATTAGATAAAATCGGCTTGAGCTTTGAGTATGACGATGCCAGCCATAGTATCAGTGTGAGCGCGACTGTCAAAGTCACCCACAAAACAGGGGTTGAGATGGAAGCGCTAACGGCAGTCAGTGTGGCTTGTTTAACCATTTATGATATGACCAAAGCACTGTCACATGACATTGTTATTGATGGTGTTCGTCTGATTAAGAAAACAGGTGGTAAATCCGATTATCAGCACAAATAGCATCATCAGATTTTGTTTGAACACTTAGCCGTATGATAAATATGAAGCTCGACAGCTTGTAATAAATGGAAAGTTTTATGAATACTACTGATGTGATGGATAATATTGACGTAAAAAAAAACAATGAATCATTGATTACTATCAATATTCTATACTTCGCCAGTTTAGCTGATGAAGCGGGCTGTCATGAGGAAAAGGTAAGCATTGATTCGTCAATGTCACTTATCGACTTATATACACAGTTGAGTCAAACACATCGCTTTAGTCGTCCACAATCAGAGCTGCGAGTGGCGGTGAACGATTATTTTGCTAAGTGGACAGACCTCATTTCTGATGGTGATAATGTGGTGTTTATCACGCCAGTTGCTGGTGGCTAGAGAGACGTTCATAACTATTCAACAGACTGTAGAATAAACAGAGAAAATACATGACAGATAATGTTCATAGCCATTCGATGACGATCAAGCGTAGTGTGGATGAAGTATATACAATCGCTGAACGTGATGGTTTTGCTTTATTAGATGTAGCGATTGATGAAGACCGACTCAAAAAAACGCTTGATGACGATAGCTGCGGCGCGTTTGTATGCTTCGAAGGAAGAGTACGCAATCATAATAATGCCACTAGCGTTGATCGTTTGACCTATTATGGCTATGAGGATTTGGCGATTAATCAAGGCCGAGCCATTATAGAAGAAGCCAAGAAGCGTTTTGAGATTACACATGCTATTGCCATACACCGTATCGGTGCTCTAGAGGTCGGCGATGTGGCCATATGGGTAGGCGTGGTTTCTGCCCATCGTTACCCTGCTTTTGATGCATGCCGCTGGATACTAGACACGGTAAAGGCAGATATTCCTGTGTGGAAACAAGAGTATTACGAGGATGACTCCTCTAAGTGGCTGAGCAATAATGGGTAAGTTAGCGTTATCAGCATCTACTGGGTTGCTAGTATTATTGAGCGCTTGTACGCAGGAGAGCAGCATTAATATAGGGTCTGCTGCCAACGCATCTGAGACTACCCAGCCGCTACGTATCGCTGCGGCTGCTAATTTGTCTGATGTACTACCGAGTATTATTGATGCGTATCAAGCAGATAACAATTTAACTGAATCTGATATTGAAGTGACTTACAGCTCATCAGGTAAGTTATATGCTCAAATAATTTCTGGCGCGCCTTATGATATATTTTTGTCAGCCAATCAAGAATTTCCTGCTAAGCTTGCGAAAGAGAAAGAGGGTAGTCATCCAAACGAGATAACATACCCTCCGTTTACTTATGCGCAAGGTCAATTGGCGCTATATAGTGTCACTAAATCATTAAATGAGCTCAATATAGAGTCACTGGCTGATGCCTTTACGAATGACGCAAACGCTAAAATTACCATCGCTAATCCTGAGCTTGCCCCTTATGGCGCGTCGGCTAGAACGTTCTTAGAATCACAAAGTCTCTATGAGTCTTTAAGTAAGCAAAAACGAGTCATACAGGCAGAAAATATCAGCCAAGCCTTTCAGTATGCACATACCGCTAGTGTTGATTATGGCTTTGTGGCACAGTCACAGCTTATCGCGATAAAGGCTAAGCCTGAGCAGTTTATGACGCTAAACCCAGACAGCTATCCTGCTATATTGCAAGATGGCATCGTAATCAGTGACTCAGATATGGCAGTAGATTTCACTGACTATTTACGCTCAACAGCAGGGCAACAGCATTTCTTACAAGCTGGTTATCTGCCTGTGCAGTAATTACATACAACACCAATTTTATCTTCATGACCAGTAGGGACGAGCAGTGACATTATGATAGATCAGTCGCTTATGTCAGATATGCTAAGTCCATTGTGGGTGAGTATTAAGCTTGCTGGTGTCACTACCTTATGCTTATTATTATTTGCTACGCCCGTAGCCTACTGGCTTGCAAAGCCTAGCAATAACAAATATATAGCACGACTTAAAGTCTTGCTTATAGGCATTATCGCTATGCCCCTTGTTTTGCCACCTACCGTGATTGGTTTTTATTTATTATTGCTGCTTAGTCCTAGTATGAGTATTGGGCGATGGCTGAGTGAGCATAATATCAGCCCATTGATATTTACCTTTGAAGGGCTGGTGATTGGCTCTATTATTTACTCATTACCTTTTTATATCCAACCTGTCTATGCGCAGTTCTTGCGTATCCCGCAAAGCGTAACGGAAGTCGCAAGCTTATTAGAGCCGAGCCGTCTCAGGCGTTTTATAACCATCGCGTTACCACAAGCGCGCATTGGTATCGTGCTAGGTAGTTTGATCAGCTTTGCCCATACGATTGGTGAGTTTGGTGTCGTGCTGATGATAGGTGGTAGCATCTCTGGTGAGACTAAGGTGATATCAATTGCGATATATGAGCAAGTCGAAGCGCTTAACTATGAGGCAGCGCACATGATGTCAGGCTTTCTTATTATCATCGGTGTAGTCATGGTAGTTTTGATTGCGAGTCTGAGCCGAATGAACCAGCGTCCATAAAACTTAAACGAACTAGCGAGCCCTTATTTTCTCACTAGTAGAGGCATCGGTCAGTTTGAGGAAACTTATCAGAGTAAAGATGCTAGCAATTGCCATTAGAATTTCTGAGCAATATCCAAATCATTTGAATATGAAAATAGAGCGGGTGCGCCTCCTGTATGCCAAAATAAAACGCTGTCCGTCTTTTTGATTACACCTGTGCGAATCATATCTATTAGCCCGCCCATCGCTCTGCCTGTATAGACAGGATCTAACAGTATGCCCTCAGTTTGTGCTGTCAGGGCAATCGCTTCGTTTTCTAATGCACCAATCACACCATAACCTTCTCCGACATAGTCAGCGTTTAGTATTAAGTCCGACTCTGAAAACTCATAATCTGCACCGATTAACTTTGCCGTACGGTTAGCAAGAGAAAGCGTGTATTGATTAAACGGAACTTTGTCCGTTTCACCTTTATCAATATTGATGCCTACTATTTGGCAAGGTGAGTGTGAGTTGAACGATTTTTTACCAAGCATTAAGCCAGCTTGTGTTCCTCCAGAGCTCGAAGCAAAAATAATATGAGTAAAGGATAGGTTCATACTTTTGCGTTGCGACTCTAGCTCTTTATAGGCTTCTACAAATGCTAAAGCACCTAGCTCATTTGAGCCACCATAAGGCACAACGTAAGGTTTTTTACCTTGGGTTATTAATTGTTCGACAATGTCAGGAATATCCTCTCCTTTGCGATTGGCGCCTGCCCAGTGGATATGACAACCAAATATCTTATCTAGCAACAGGTTGCCACTGGCTTGCTCAGGCTCTTTGCCACCTAAGACTAAATGGCACTCTAATCCCAAACTTGCAGCAGCAGCGGCAGTCTGGCGACAATGGTTTGATTGCGCAGCACCCGCAGTGATAATCGTATCAGCACCTTTAGCCAGTGCATCGCCGATAATAAACTCAAGCTTGCGCGTTTTATTACCACCCAATGCGAGCCCAGTATTGTCGTCTCTTTTCATAAAAATGGTGGGCCCATCAAGCTTTTGGCTCAACTTGCTAAGCGCTACTAAAGGTGTTGGGAAAAACCCTAAAGACTCTCTAGCGATGTGACTATATTCCATATTTTATCCATTTTATAATAAAAGAGATGATGGATCAGTTTACTGTAATTCTACGGTGAGCTGTACTAAATTTTCTTGGTTTAAAAATCCTGTCGATGAACAAAAAAGCCTCATGCAATACTTAATATTAGCATGAGGCTTGTTTAAACGATCAGCGGTTTAAAAGTGCAATTTAACTAAAGCACTAGGTGAGTTTTGAGTCTCATCAGTACCGTATTTATTTTTCCAGTAGCTATATTCCATACCGACTTCTAGGCGGTTATCAATGCCCAGAACATCTTGTAAGTTATATTTTATCTGAGGATTGATATGAAGTTGGTCTTTTGTGTCATCGTTGTTAAAGGAGTAGTCCACGAAACCATCAATAACAAAATTATTTTTCTCCCAACCATAGACTAAAGTGATTTGTTGGTCGTCAGCAGTATTATCATTGAAAGCGTGAAGTAAAGATGCTGATGCATATTTCATACCCGAAATAGGCACATTTAAGTCTGCACCAATACCGACCAAATAGTTGTCTTGACTAAAGCCTGAACTGTTCGAGCCAAATTCATACTGTGCTTCTAGATTAACCTGTTTGATAAAACTGTCATCGAAGGTTTGCAACTTAAGCTTAGGAGAGAACTCACCATAAGTCTCTTTAAATTTGTTGTTTTCACTATCACTAGCACCTTGAAGACGATCTACAAAGAAAAACACGCCGCCCCAAGTGTGGGCTGAGACATGTTCTAATGTGATGGTCGTTAATTCGCCATCTTCTACCAGCTCGTAATCGTCACCATAAAGAAGAGATACACTGGTATCGCTAAAGAGCATCTCGGCATGACTGCTGCTCATAACCCCTAGGGCCATAGTAGCGACCAAAGCGGTAGCTAATGGTTTGATGAAGGATAGATTTTTTTTAACGAGATTTTTATCTTTAATTTTACTGTTGAGCGTTAGGGGTAGGCTTGCAGAGGGATTGTAATGCACAGTGGTACTCCTTTAGATACAGTCATTATCTTAGTAAAATCGGCATGAGTGTCCGGGATGACACTTTGATTTATTACGACATACCCATACTACTAAGAACAAAATAAAGTTAATTTTCAGTAGAAATAGAGAGAAATGAAAACTCTAACTCTAAGTGCTATTTACATTGTAAGAATCTGCTTATTTTACTGTGACTTTTAGCAACATTATTTAACACTTTGAAACAGTTAAGCATTTTTTCTATTCTTTAACAACTATAAATCAATGGGTAATAAACTGTTCGAGAATCATCTTAGGTACTTGATATTTTGTAAGATTATGATTTTATTGATTTAACTGACCATTTGGTCAGTTAAATTTATTTTGTAAGGAAAAATTAGTACAGAGATAGCTATGACATCTGATTAATGACGAAAAATGGTATTGCCTGAGGCAAGAGTAAACGTGATTTATAGGAAGGATAGTGATAAATAGAGGGGGGAAAGAGAATAGAGGGCTAAGTAATAGATTCTAATTTTCAAATTAAGTAGTAGTATTTCATGATTTTTAGACACAAAAAAACCTCAAACAATCTAATGTTTGAGGCGAAACTTGCTTAAACTCGAAAGTCTAAATTCGTTTTAAATATGGCGCAGCGGACGGGACTCGAACCCGCGACCCCCGGCGTGACAGGCCGGTATTCTAACCAACTGAACTACCGCTGCTTAGGTCTCTTTAGCATTTTACCTTTATGAAGAGGTCCACTTCGCTAAAGTAGTGGTGGGTGATGACGGATTCGAACCGCCGACATTCTGCGTGTAAGGCAGACGCTCTACCAACTGAGCTAATCACCCGCGAACAATTGCTATGCAATTTATTCAACATCAACTGAGCTCTTAAGTTTGTCACTAAGCTCCGTTGCTGTGGATGTGTATTATATAGATTTATAGTTGCCTGTCAAACAGTTTTTTAAAATTTCCGTAAATAATTTAAAATAATTTCTGTATAGCGTTATCGATAGGCGCGCAAGCCCCGTGTTTAATGAGGTGGGCATAAAAGCACTTATTATGGCTAGCTATTGTTTGATGGCTAAAAACTACTATACTATTGATAATATTTTACGACTCATGCTTTATTTATTTTAATCGTTGGAGGCTGGCATAGATAATTCCATTGTTGAACAAACTGCTACGACCTGGTCTTGGGGTGATTTTGCAGGGTTAGGGTTGGTATTGCACATTGTTCTCATGATAGTCATGACGCTACGTGTTGTGTCGGTACAGCGAAATATAGGCGTGTCGATTGCTTGGGTCGCTGTGCTCTATACAGTGCCTGTTTTTGGATTTATCGCTTATATACTGCTAGGTGAGCCAATGATTGGGCGGCGTTATCGCGAGCGGGTAGACCAAGCGGGCATATTGATGAATGATATGGCACAGCGTGAGCATTTGGTTTTTGATCAAGGAAAAGACTTATTGCCAGCCAATTATCGCGGTGTCAGTCAAATAGGCACGCGCTGGACAGGGCTTGGGGTGTTTCCTAATCATAAAATGCAGTTATTGACTGATCCCAATACTATTTTTCAGAGTCTAATCGAAGATATCAATGCTGCACAGAGCATTATCCTGATGGAATTTTATATTGTTTATCCCAAGGGGCAGGTGTTAGAAGTAATAGAAGCGTTGTCAGCGGCAGCGCAGCGCGGGGTCGAGTGTCATATATTGGCGGATAGCGTGGGCAGTTTCAGCTTCTTTAATAGTGATGCGCACCAGACATTAGAAAAAGCAGGCGTTTTTGTCCATCAGTCGCTGCCAGTGGGTCTGTTTAAGACGCTGTTTAAGCGTTCTGATTTGCGCAATCATCGTAAGCTCGTCGCTATTGATGAATATATTGGTTATATCGGTAGCTTTAACTTGGTCGATCCGAGGTTTTTTAAACAAAATAAAAATGTGGGACAGTGGATTGATGTGGCAATACGCACGACTAGCCAACACTCTATTAGTATTACGACAGCGATGGCAATCGTGGTGGCTACGGATATCGGTGCTGAAAATAATGACAATCTACACGCACTTAATAAGCGAGTAAATGGCTATACACGTAAGCTATATGTGATGAACCCAACTATTAATGACCTAAACAGTCGGGTAAAAGTACTAGGAAATAGTATCGACTATCATAAACAGCCAGATATTGGCTCGACATCCATTGTGATACCGAAGATGCCTATCGTAGAAGATGTGATTGCTCAGCTTATCCCTTCAGCACCGCAAGTGACGGAACATGTGATTTACAACACGTTAGTAACGGTGATTCATCGCGCCAATAAACGCATTCGTATTACCACTCCGTATTTTGTACCTGATGAAGCACTGTCAGGCGCATTGACGACCGCTGCTAAGCGAGGGGTAGATGTCACGCTGATTGTGCCTGAAAAAGTCGACTCATTTCTTGTGCAGCATGCATCACAAGCCTACTATCAAGAGTTGCTGGATGCGGGTGTGACCATTGCTTTGTTTAAAGGTGGGCTGTTGCATACCAAAACGGTGGTAATCGATGATGATTACTGTTTGTTTGGTACTGTGAATATCGACATGCGCAGCTTTTATTTAAACATGGAGGTCAGCTTGGCTATTTATACACCAGAGATGGTTGCCCAAGTGGCAGATTGCCAAGCGGCTTACTTAGAAAGCTGCCGGTTTTTGAGTTTAGAGGATTGGCAGCAGCGCCGAGGATCAGAGCGGCTGTTTGACAACGTCGTCCGTTTGTTTAGTCCTTTATTGTAGCGTTTTCAATTTTAGGTTAAGGTAAACCGCCGATCTTGTTTTGGTGGCGTGATAATATCATTATTTGTAGTATTCATTTATCCATATAAAGGACGCGCTTGTCTATGTATGCATCGTCTGCATCACCCCTAACGCCTTTTGACTATATTGCAGCAGGCTATTGGCAAGATTTCTTAGCCGGACGAGCCATCGCTGGTGGCATTGCTTATGAAACCGAGCTTCGTGATTGCCTGTTGGATGAGTCGCTGGCAAGTTTACAGCGCATAGATACGTTATTGTCGAAGATACGCCGTGAAATGATTAAAGTTGGTCAATGGGATGAAGCCTCACTATTGATTGATGAGCGCTATCGTAATTTTATGATGTTTTTGGCATTTTATGCTGGGCGAGTCTTAGCGCAGCAATGGCAAAGCACATCGCATTGGTACGGGCAATTTGAGCTACATAAGCGTTATCCAGAATTGTCACTCATAGCAGATGATTTTTATCAGCATATGGCAGTCATTTATTGTGATGACGCTGGAGCTAGTGCCGATACGTCATTATTTTTTGCCTTAGAGCCAATTGGGTTACGTCTATTTGGTCATATCGATAGACAGTTCGAGGCGGTACAAGGCGGTCAAGTAGCTAGCGGTCTATATCAAGCGGTTAGCGCAAGATTGCCAAAACTAAATGATAGCCAAGCAGTTGAATTAGGCATACCAGCTACAGTTGCTCAAATTACTCCAAGCCACTTAAAGCATGCAGATACAGATATAAATATAGGCTCTAACATAGAGAATGTCAAAGCAGTTGATATGCATACACCATTGGAAAAGCAGTGGGTAAATGATACGCCAGCTGCTATCCCAAAACCTAAAATACTATCTCAGCCAAATAGTCAAAGTCAGCTTGTACTATCTAAAGAAGAGCCGCCAATAGAACAGGTTAAACCAGTAGAAAGTGCTGCCTCAGAGCAGGCTATCTCTAGTCAACTGTCAAAGCCGTTATCAAATCAGCCCCTAACATCTTCAGAATCGCCTGCGCCGTCTTCGAAAGACTTATCGATGCCAGAAATGTTTACGCAACTGCGCATAGAGTTAGAGACCATTGAGGTGGTCCAGACATCTGGTCAGACTGAATATCAGCAAGCCAGTGATGTATTGGAGCAGTTTGAGCAGCACATTGCCAAGCAAAACAAGCCGCGCTCGCAAATTGTATTTTCAGAGAATCATTTGGCTGCAAAAAAACAAGCGCTATTAAAGCTACAAGAGGTGGCAAGAGCTGGTAACACCGCCGCCATGTTACGATTGGCGATATATGAGTTACTTGATGAGGGTATAGCGGCTGATAAAAACGCTGCTACAGAATCGGGTACAGCTTGGGTCAAGCAAGCGGCTAGCAAAAATGACAGTCGTGCTCAGCGCTTATTAAGTAAGATGTTTTACCAAGGTCTAGGTGTGGCTCAAGATATCGATAATGGCAAATATTGGCTAGAACAAGCGGCAGAAAATGGCCATATGGAAGCCGCAAAAATCGTGGAGCAATGGCAGCAAGCACAAGCCCTGATAACGACACAGAAGCAAGAACAGCATAGCATTAAACGTTATCAGCTATTATTTGCAGCCGTTATAGTAGTCGCGTTATTGATACTGATTATTGTTTAAAGCTTTTTTACTAAGTTAGGTGTTTAATTCCTGACTTATGTATGCGATAAAAGTTTATTGTTACGCGCTAAATTCAGGTAGAATTGGCGCAATTTTTACCGCTACCTTCTACTATTCGATCCATTACTAATCTGGGCTACTTCATGCCATCGTCTCATACCTCATCCGATTGTCCTTCATCCGCGATTGATTCTGAATCGTTGACTAGCCAAACTGTCTATCAGCCGCCGTCTTATTACCAGTTTGCCATCAGCTTACTTAAGCCCGCGTATCGACTGCAAGTATGGCGACGCTCACATAAGCGTGACAACTATCAGCAAGAAGTTGAGCAGCGTTTTGGTAAAAACTATCCATCAGTTCCAAGAGTAAATACAGAGGATGCGAGCTTCGCACCAGTAGCTCAGCCGAGCACTGATAAAGGTATCATTTGGTGCCATGCGGTCTCATTGGGTGAGACCAATACGGTCGCACCGTTACTCGATATGCTATTGGCTAGTGGGTATCAGATATGGTTAACCAACACCACTCAAACTGGCTTTGCTCGTGGTGCAAGTCGTTTCGCCGATGAGATTGCTCAAGGTCGAATGAGCCACAGTTACGTACCTGTCGATAGCCCTGCCGTGATCGAACGTTTTTTAGCTCATGTAAAGCCTAATATTGCATTGTTTGTAGAAACAGAGCTGTGGGCGAATATCTTAACCAAGCTGTCTGAACATCGTATTCCTAGTATCTTAGTCAATGGTCGGCTATCCGCGTCATCTTTTATACGTTATCAAAAGATTGGTGCTGTCAGCCGTAGCATGATGAAAAACCTTGCGTTAATTATTGCGCAAGATAATGAATCAGCCAAAAGATTTCGACAATTAGGTGCTGACAGTGCGCAAATTCGCGTGGCTGGCTCGTTGAAATGGGTGATTAATACGCCAAAAAACAATACTGCTTATAGCACCGCTCATAGTAATACGGCTGTTACTGATGCGCAGACAGTCGGTATAGAGGACGAGTATCAGCATATACAACACCAAAAAATTGAGTTGGCAACAGAGTTTGGTGTTGTAGGTCGACCGATTTGGGTGGCGGCAAGCACGCATGGTGGCGAAGAAGAAATCGCATTGTCATTGCACAAACAGCTACTGTCCAACCCCGCACTCACTGATGCGCTACTTATTATAGTACCTAGGCATCCTGAGCGTTTTGACGAAGTCGCAGCACTCATTCAAAGTACAGAATTAACCATGGCACGGCGTAGTGCGGAGGAATCTATTAGCGCAGATACGCATGTTTATCTGGCTGATAGTATGGGTGAGCTGATGACGTGGTATCAGTTGGCAGATGTGGCATTAGTTGGTGGTTCTTTGGTCGATGTAGGCGGGCATAATCCCGTTGAGCCAGCAAGTATCGCAACGCCTGTACTGATGGGATGCCATACTCAGTCTTGCCAAACGGTGGTTGATAGATTGTCAGAAGTTGGGGCATTGTATCAACCAAGTAATACGTTTTATCGTCCAGTTTCCCTAGATATGGCGAGTACAACCACTTTACCTAAGGCAGGTAAAAACAATGATGTGGCGCTTATTTATCAGCAGTTATTATCTTGGTTGAGTCATCTCGATGTCGCAAAGCAGGCAGGACAAGCAGGCGCGCAATTGACTGTGCAGAAGCAGGCCGTATTGGTGCGTCAATTCACCATGATTGAAGACGTGATTGAGCAATACTCAAATCAAGAGCTGCTATGAACTGTATATTATTGCCCGCTACGAACTTCTCGAACGACTCAGCAGTAATCAATGAGTCATCGCAAATCAGCCATGTCAATAAAGTACTGGGTGCAAAAGTCGGTGACACGCTCAAAATTGGCCAGTTAGAAGGTCATTTAGGCACTGCCATCATAAAAAGTATCAACGCCGACAGTATTCAGTTGTGTGATATTCAGCTTAGTATTGTACCGCCGCCTAAGTTAAATCTTACGGTCGTATTAGCGCTGCCACGCCCCAAAGTATTGCGACGCTTGATAATGGACATGACCGCATTGGGTGTACGTGATATTGTCCTTATCAATAGTTATCGCACGCAAAAAAGCTATTGGCAAAGCCCGATGCTTGAGCGGCTCGATGAGTTTGTATTAGAAGGACTGCAACAAGGTGTTGATACGACTGCGCCTCGTATCAGGCTAGTAAAGCGCTTTAAGCCATTTGTCGAAGATGAGCTGGCAAGTCTAATTACCAATCGTGCTATCGTCGCGCATCCGTATAGTGAATTGTCATTTGCACAGTACTTACTACAGCAATCACCACAGCAAATACTAACGCTCCCAAGTTTGGCCTGTATCGGTGCTGAAGGTGGCTGGATAGATTACGAGATAGAGCTACTTACCCGACAAGGTTGCACAGCCGTAAATATAGGCCCACGCATCTTACGTACCGAAGCCGCTGTGAATGCTGTCTTAGGACAGTGGCTGCTACAGTAGAATAGTCAGAAAACGACTAAACGTCTATGGCATTACCTTGCTTAGATGAACTAGTTACCTTCCTTAAATGCACTACTTGTATAATCTTCAGTCGGCTGCCTTATACCCATTTCAGACCTCTTTAACTATATCGAAAATACCTGAAAATACGCAAAAGTTCTTTGAGTCATTTGGCCGTCAAAGTTGATAAACAGGTATTTCAATAATAATTGCTGATTCAAAAAGTTAGCCTATCTTTGAATGAAATAAATGGATTGATAATTACTCTCATTTCGATTAGTATATCGTGTTCGTCTGTCGCAGTATTGCCCCTCGTAATAGTTAGGGTTTTATTGCCATTCTATACCGTTGCTGTCTTATCTTTTTTAGCATTATTATGGGGAAAACCATGTTATTAAGTGCCATTAGCGCTAACCTAACTTCTACCAAGCTTATCTTGCCTGTTGCCGTATTTGGCATGATGTTGGGATTGGCAGGCTGTAGCAATTCATCTACGACAGAAGAGACTGGAGAAGCGGGTACTGAAGAACAAGCTGCTAACGATGGTGCTACCGGTTCAGATGAGCAAACGATTACTATTTATTCTTCACGTAATGAGCAGTTAATTAAGCCATTGCTAGATCGTTATACCGAACAAACAGGTGTGAAGGTTGAGTTGGTGACGGACAGTACAGGCCCGCTGATGGCGCGTCTAAAAGCGGAAGGTCAGAACACGCCAGCCGATATGCTGTTGACAGTGGATGCTGGTAACTTATGGCAAGCGGCAGAGCAGGGCCTATTACAGCCAGTATCATCGTCTGTGCTAGAGGCAAATGTCCCTGCAAAATATCGCGATCCAAAAGGTCAGTGGACGGGTTTGTCATTACGCGCCCGTACTATCTTTTATGACCCAAGCAAAGTCAGTGCCGACCAGTTATCTACTTATGCAGATTTAGCCGATCCAAAATGGAAAGGCAAATTATGCTTGCGTACATCTAAGAAGGTATACAACCAATCGCTTGTGGCTAGTATGATGGAGCATTTGGGCGAAGAAAAAACAGAAGAAATCGTTCGTGGTTGGGTTGATAACTTAGCTACCGATGTATTCAGTGATGACGTTGCTATGCTAGAAGCCATCGCCGCTGGTCAGTGTGAAGTGGGTGTTGCCAATAGTTACTATTACGGTCGTCTGCTAGATGAAAGACCAGACTTCCCTGTCAGTATATTTTGGGCAAACCAAGACACGACTGGTACGCATGTGAACATCTCAGGCGCTGGTGTGGTAGCTGGATCTGATAATCCAGACGGTACGCTTAAACTAATAGAGTGGTTGTCATCTGATGAGGCGCAAGGCCTGTATGCCAGTTCAGATAAAGAGTTCCCAGTCAAAGAAGGTATTGATGAGTCAGACCTACTCAGATCATGGGGCCCATTCAACAAAGATGACATCAGCGTGCAGAAGTTTGGTGAATTACAAACCCAAGCCATCCAGTTGATGGACAAAGCAGGTTATAAATAGGCGTCATGACCAATAATACCAATCTTAAAAACGAGAATAAGCTAGCTGGCTAAGTTTGATACGGCTCATCGTGTTTTTGAGGTTGGTATGATGTAAGGTCTCTATGCGTATGACACGGTAATAATTTATGAGCACAATGCCAGGCGCGTCTGTACGTCAGAATGATACAGTCAATGACACGGTAATTGATAATACTATTATTGATAAGCATCAGATTGTCAGCCAAGACCATACCCTCCGTAAACGTATCCTCTCAAAATCAGTCTTAGGACTGATTTCGTTGTTTATGCTTGTGCCAATTTTAATCGTACTGCTGTCGTGGACACAGCCTGTCGCGGATATTTGGGGTCACATGGCGGAGTATGTACTACCGCAAGTCCTAAAAAACACCGCGATTTTATTGTTAATGGTAGTGGCTATTTCTGGAACGGTTGGCACCGCGCTTGCTTGGGTGACGAGCATGTACCGATTCCCTGGGCAGCGGTTTTTTTCGTGGGCGTTGATGTTGCCGCTTGCGATACCTGCCTATGTATTGGCGTTTGTTACCCTCGGTATTGTAGATTTTAGTGGGCCGTTACAGACAGGTCTACGTGATATGGGTATCGGCACTGCAATTCCTTCGGTACGCAATGTCTGGGGTGCAGGTTTGGTATTATCCCTAGCATTTTATCCCTACGTTTATCTGTTGGCACGCCAAGCGTTTTTATCGCAGGGCAGGCGGGCGATAGAGGCGGGGCAGATGCTAGGCTTAAGCCGTGGCCGCGTATTTTTTCGTTTGGCATTACCGCAAGCACTACCGTGGATTATTGGTGGTCTATTATTGGCCAGCATGGAGACACTTGCAGACTTTGGCGCAGTATCTGTCTTTAATGTTGATACATTTACAACGGCTATTTACAAAGCTTGGTTTGGCTTCTTCAGTCTAACGACCGCGGCACAATTGGCGGCATTATTAATCGGCATGATATTTATCGTTGTCTTGTTTGAGCAGTATTGGCAGGCAAAGCGCGGTCAGTCTATCACTCAAGGCAGTAGCCAGCGTTTTGAAGTTAGTAAATCAGCTAAATGGGCCATGACATTACTGTGTACGGTCGTGTTTTCAGTGGCTTTTTTCATACCGTTTCTTCAGCTTATCTATTGGACCGCATTAAACTTTAGGCAAGATTTTGATGCACGTTATATTGGTTTTGTGACCAATAGCCTTATGATTGCAAGTATGACCACGATTTTCATCGGCTTTTTGGCCATTATTATTGCGTGGATAAAACGTCAATATCCTGATAGGTCAACCAAGCTAATGACCACTTTGGCCAATTTGGGTTATGTGGTACCCGGTACGGTATTGGCTGTCGGAATATTTATTCCAATTGCATGGCTAGACAATCAAATGATTGCCTTTGGCATTACGTCACAGCAAGTACTATCAGGCAGTGTTATTGTTATGCTATTGGCACTATCAACGCGCTTTATGACCGTTAGTTTCCAACCCGTCGATCGTCAATTACAACGGCTGACCGTCAATCAAGAGGCGGCTGCTAAATTACTGAGTGATAGCGCTTATCAACGATGGCGACATGTGATGTTACCAGTACTCAGTCCTGGTGTACTGACTGCGTTATTGATGGGTTTTGTCGAAGTGATGAAAGAGATGCCGATTACGCTAATGACCAGACGTCAAGGTTGGGATACATTGGCAGTACGGGTATTTGAGATGACCAGTGAAGGCATGTGGGGACGAGCCGCGTTGCCAAGCTTATTGATTGTGCTGGTTGGTCTGTTGCCTGTCTGGATACTATTGCGTCAAAGCGACAAACAAAGCTAAAAGTGGTGTTAACATTCACCTCAAATATTATAGTCTTTTGTCGCGCCCTCTCTATCGTTCTACTGCTTTATCTATGGATTTTATTTACTAATCGCTAACTGGTACCGTCTATGCACACTGATTCAATCAAAGGCTCATCAGGCTCTCAATCAATGGATACTGAAGCAAGTACTAGTACCAGCCCTTATTTTAGTGTGCAAGATTTAATCGTCGGTTATGACGATACGATTATCGTTAATGGACTGTCGCTAGTACTACAGCAAGGCGAGATTGGTTGCTTTTTGGGTTACAGCGGTTGCGGCAAGACCACCGCATTACGCGCCATTGCAGGGCTAGAGCAAAGTCGCGGCGGTAATATTCATCTGAGTAATCAGTGTTTAACAGATATCACCGATCGTAAGTCCTATGCAGTAGCGCCTGCCAAGCGTGGCATGGGGATGGTGTTTCAGGACTATGCATTATTCGGTCACCTTAGCGTGGCAAAGAACATCGCTTTTGGTCTCAACAAATGGTCTGCCGCTGACAAAAAAGCACGAGTGGCTGAAATGCTAAGCCTTGTTGAGTTGACCGAGCACGCGGATAAACGCCCAAATGAGCTTTCAGGTGGACAGCAGCAGCGAGTAGCCTTAGCCCGTGCATTAGCGCCGAAGCCCAAACTATTGCTACTTGATGAGCCGTTTTCGAATTTGGATGTTGTACTACGCGAATCATTGGCAATGAATGTCCGTGATATTCTAAAACGCACCAATACCACGGCTATTCTTGTCACTCATGATCAAAATGAAGCCTTTGCATTAGCGGATAAAGTTGGGGTAATGCAAGCAGGTAAGTTGGTGCAGTGGGCGACGCCGAGCGAGCTCTATCATGAGCCAGTCAGTCCTTTCGTTGCTGAGTTCGTCGGCGAGGGCGCGATGATAGATGGCATCATCAAAGAAGGTCATGTTGAGACAGCATTGGGTAATATTTATCGCCGTATGGAAGTTCATGATGAGTCGGGTCAATCGCAGTACTGTGAGTATGATTATCCAAATGGTACATTGATTAAAGTATTGGTACGCCCTGACGATATCATTCATGACGATGATAGTAAGCAGACGGCATTGGTTATCGGACGTGTGTTTCGCGGTGCTAACTATCTATATCGCTTACAACTCGACGATGGGCAGACTGTACTGTCTCTAGTTGCCAGTCATCACAACCATGGCATTGGTACACGTATCGGCATTTTACCTATGCTTGAGCATATAGTCGTGTTTGATGAAAAGAACATCAATGCGACTACGTGGTCAGAGTACGATAGGTCAGAAGAGACACAGTAGTGGTTAGCAGACACTGCTCAAAAGACCCGATTTTTTATACTTATCTCTTAAGAAACAAGTAAGAAAGCTCAGATAGATGAGTGGTTACGTACTAATTTAACGAGTGGCTAGTATGTGCAAATAGCGTCCCAACCACTTGTACGGCTCTAATTGCGAATAGCGTAGTTCCATCCGAATGACTGCTTCTGGGTCGTTATGCCCCCCACGTTTGAGCGGTGCATAGTCATGAAACACGCGCAGACCGCTGGTGCGCACCGTTTTATAATGATGTATGGCTAGCCAAGACTCTACTTCTTCTTTGGCGACAGGATAGTTAGGCGTTAGGCTTTTTTTGTTATCAGCTTTGTATTCGGGATTATCAAGTAAATTAAAATTTCCCATAATTAGGTTTCGATAATCAAAGCTCGCTGGGTTGTAAAAGCACAGTGATAGCGCACCATTATCTGTTAGCTGCTGATCAAAAAAGCTCATGACAGCAGATGGCTCTGCCAACCATTCAAGTAGCGCATGACAGAGTATCAAATCAAATTTTTCTGTTCCTGCCTGAGGCAGCTTTCCTACCAGATCTTGATACGGGCAAACATGCCATGTGATATCTAAAACTTGATCACTCTTTTCCGCGCTTGCTTTTGCTTTTTCTAGCATATTCTCAGAGATATCATTGATAACCAGCGTGTGACCTTGAGCAGCAAGTTCTATCGAAATCTGAGCCAATCCTGCACCCACATCTAAGATACGTAGCGGTCGATTCAGATCTTTGCTCATTTGTGTGCAATACTCAAAGATGTCACGGCGCAGTACTGCCAGTCGTATGTCACCTTTTAAACCACCGTACACTTTCTTTTCAAAATGATCTGCAATAGCATCAAAGCTACGATCTGCTCGATCGACCTCTATTGGTATGGAGTGGTTTGAGTCAGGTTGGCTGTCTTGAGGTTTAGTTGGCATAAGGTATTTAGATCAATAATTAAGAGGTTTAGAGTATAGTCAGCGAACTACTAAACCGCTACGGTGTTACCCTCCCTAGAGGTACTATATGTACAATCTGCGGTCGGCTGCCTTGTAGCTGTTTTAGATTTCTTTGACTATAAGAAAAGTATTCAGTTCAATCTAGCGTTTCAAACGTCTGTTAATGACCCATTTAAAAATGATTTTCGATAAAATAATAATGACAAATACCACGATAACAAACACCCACATACCATTGCCTTGTAGGTTTTCTCGATAGGCTTTTGCCAAGTATGCTGATAGAGCCATTGCGACTAAAAGTGCGCCCCAACGGACATAAGGTACAGCACGATTGTTATGGTTAGGAAATTTAGAAACATAATCGCTCGAAAAGCTATATAGCACCATTACTAAAATCCAAACAATCGCAAGAATGATATCCATAATAAGAGTAGCCTGTTAAGTCGTTATTTAAGTGATGTAAAAGATAAGTTAGTGTAGCGTTTAATTTTTTTTTGTCTAGGGCATGTATTCAATTTACTCGATAGTCATTTGAATAGGCTAAGTGGGCTAAAAACAGCAAAATCAGCCAATCAAAACGTCCCTGTTAGTAATATATTTTCAGAGGCTACTGATTGCTTCAAATATTGCGGTTAATAGGCTGTTTTGCTTGATTTTAATGGCAGTCAGAACCCCCTAAATCGGCAAATTTGTGCTAAAATAGCTTCTTTATTTTACTATCAAAAATATCATCATTTTCCCAGTATTTTTCACGCTTTATAGTGTTGCTATGCCTGTTGTATTTATTGGTTGTTACCGATACTTAATGAGGTCGATACGCTATCTATAAAGCCTGCAAAATTAATAGCGTGGATATGAGTGAAGGAGTGTATATGAGCGAGTCGGTCAGTCCTATTGGCATTGTAGATGAACTGAAGCAGTCCTATCTGGATTATGCGATGAGCGTGATTGTCTCGCGTGCGCTACCTGATGTACGTGATGGGTTCAAGCCTGTCCATCGCCGCGTGATGTATGCCATGCATGTGCTATCTAATGACTACAATAAGCCATACAAGAAGTCAGCACGTGTGGTCGGTGATGTCATCGGTAAGTACCATCCGCATGGTGACAGCGCGGTATATGATGCGATTGTCCGTATGGCGCAGGATTTTAGCTTGCGTTACCCGATGGTTGATGGTCAAGGTAACTTTGGCTCGATCGATGATGATCCTCCGGCAGCCATGCGTTATACCGAAGTACGTATGACCAAACTGACCCACCAAATGCTTGCTGATTTGGACAAAGACACCGTCGATTGGGAAGACAACTACGACGGCTCTGAGCGCATGCCAAGCGTCATGCCAGCGCGTATTCCTAACCTATTAGTCAATGGTGCAACCGGTATTGCTGTCGGTATGGCGACCAACATGGCGCCGCATAACTTGACCGAAGTGATTAATGCGTGTTTGGCATATGCCGAAAACCCACAAGTTTCAGCTGAAGAGCTGATGTCACATATCTCAGGTCCTGATTTTCCTACGGGCGGTATCATCTATGGCCGTGCCGGTATCTTAGATGCTTATCGCACTGGTAAAGGCCGTTTGCACATCCGCGGCCGTTATCATATCGAACCGATGAGCAATGCTGGTGTTAACCGTGATCGCGAGCGCATTGTGTTCACAGAAGTACCTTATCAAACCAATAAAGCCAAGTTGATTGAACGTATCGCAGAATTGGTTCGTGATAAAAAAATCGAAGGCATTAGCGAAATTCGTGATGAGTCTGATAAAGACGGTATGCGTATCGCTATTGACTTGCGTCGTGGTGAGACTGCTGAAGTTATTGTTAATAACTTGTTCTTACAAACACCACTTGAGTCTAGCTTTAGTATCAATATGGTGGCGCTTGATAATGGCCAGCCAAAACTATTGACCTTGCGCCAGCTGATTGCTGCTTTCGTCCGCCATCGTCAAGAAGTAGTGACACGTCGTACGATTTATGAATTGAACAAAGCGCGCGTTCGTGGTCATCTGCTTGAAGGCCTAACGGTCGCACTAGCCAATATCGACGAAATTATTGCGACGATTAAAGCTTCTGCAAACCGCGGCTTAGCACGTGAAAGCTTGTTAAATAATACGTGGGGCTCAGGCAGCGTCGTTGCGATGCTTACCGCTGCTGGTAGTCAGTCTGTACGTCCTGAGTTTATCGAAGGCGAAGATCCTAAAGCGCCATTTGGTCTGATCGAAAGTGAAGAACGTTATCGCTTGTCCCTTGAGCAGGTCAATGCCATTTTAGATATGCAGTTGCATCGTCTGACGGGTCTTGAGCAAGACAAATTGACAGAAGAATATCAGGATCTATTGCGTGAAATCGCGCATTTAGAGTCTATTCTTGGCGACTTTGATAAGTTAATGGCCATTATTTCTAATGAGATGATTGAGATTCGTGATAACTTTGGTGATGAGCGTCGTACCGATATCATCGATTCACGTATGGACTTTAACCGTGAAGACCTCATTCCTGAACAGACGGTCGTGATGACAGTATCACGTACTGGTTATGCAAAAACGCAGCCGATTGACGATTATGTCGCGCAAAAACGTGGCGGTAAAGGTAAGTCTGCAACGGCAATGAAAGAAGATGATGTGATTGATCATCTGATTGTAACCTCAACGCATGCGACGGTATTGTGCTTCACGGATAGTGGGCGTGTCTTTAGCTTACGTGGCTTTGAAGTGCCAATTGCTAGCCGCGGTGCACGTGGCCGTCCATTGGTCAATCTAATCGGCTTAAATGGTGATGAAACCGTTACAACGATATTGCCGATTCCAAAAATTGTAGAAGACGTATCAGTAACAGGCGAAATATCAGACGCAGACATCTTAATAGATAGCGATGATGACTCATTAGAGGGCAGTAACCAAGCAGAGGCGCCTTTTGTATTCTTTGCAACAGCTAATGGTACAGTGAAACGTGTTGAGCTCAAGCAGTTTGCCAATATTCGCTCGAACGGTCTCATTGCAGTTGGGTTAGAAGAAGGCGATAAGCTGGTCAGCGCTCGTATTACTAATGGTAGCCAAGAAGTGATGCTATTTGCTTCAAGTGGTAAAGCCATTCGTTTTGATGAAAACGATGCTCGTGCGATGGGCCGTACTGCGAAAGGCGTCCGTGGTATGCGTCTGTCTGCTGAAGAATTTATCAAGTCACTGGTCGTTATTGAAGACGATGTACGCGAAATCTTAATTGCTTGTGAAAACGGCTTCGGTAAACGTACCTTGATTGATGAGTTCAATACGCAAAATCGTGGTGGTGGCGGTGTTATCGCTATTAAGACCAGTGAGCGTAATGGTGCGCTGGTTCGTGCCACTAAGGTTGATCCTGAAGACGACATCATTCTAATCTCAGACAAAGGCACGTTAGTTCGTACGCCAGTTCAGCATGTGGCCAGTTCTGGTCGTAATACGCAAGGTGTCACGCTGATTCGTCTATCAAAAGATGAAAAACTGGTTGCCATGGCGCGTGTTGAGCACGAAGAAAGCGACGATGAACTCGTCGATGCTATGAGAGAAGACGGTACATTTGAAGTAGAAGGTCAAGAGCAGATAGACATCGATGCGGCGACTGGTAACGCAGTGCCGACCGACGTCAGTGACGTTATTGATATTGCAAATAGTGATGAATTAGACGGCGAGTAAGTGTCTCAGTAGTTAGCTTTTTGATCTAGTCTTATATGATTGTTCTAGAAAAGCCTCTGACGTTATCGTCGGAGGCTTTTTTGTTTTTCTGAGGTTTATTAATTTTGAGATCTGCTGTTGGCTCTTAAGTTATATAAACCTCAGCTTCTATAATTTTTTATAAATTACGCCCATAAAGTTATATTTTTAAGGCTGTTGTTATGCTTACGACCAATCAAACCTTTCAAGGTACCCTTGCATCGATATCGTCGAGCTTTTTATTCGCGATGATGTTTTTGTTCGGGCTTTTTATGCTGCCGTTAACTGGTACACAAGTCGCGTCATGGCGTGTGTTGATGATGCTGTTGAGTCTGATGCTACTAGTCAGTTTTACCAAGCAGTGGCAGCATGTGTTTGACTATATAAAGACACTAAAGACATTGAAAGAATGGCTCATATTTATACTACCCGCACCGATTTTGGGTGGACAGATTTGGCTGTTTATGTGGGCACCAGTGAACGGCTTTGGTTTGGATGTGACTTTGGGTTACTTCCTATTGCCGCTAGTGATGATAGTACTGGGACGATTTTTTTATCATGAGTATATGAGCGTATTACAGTGGGCGGCAGCACTATTTGCCGCGATGGGTATTGGCTATGATATATTCCAATATGGGTCGATATCTTGGGTGACGCTGTTTGTGTGCTTGGGTTATCCGCCATACTATCTACTGCGGCGTACACTGTCTGTGCCACCAGTGACAGGGCTACTGTTTGATTTGACACTGCTGACGCCAGTGGTACTCACCATGTTATATTTTAGTGGTGGTTTTAGTGTGGCAATACAGGATATAAAGTTTTGGTATCTATTGCCATTACTGGGTGCCTTTAGTGCGCTAGCTATGTCGCTGACAATGATTGCTAGTAGTAAGTTGCCTGTGTCACTATTTGGGGCGTTAAGCTATATAGAGCCCATGCTGTTATTTGTACTGTCTATCACAGTTCTTAGCCAAAGCCTCGAGGAAGGTGGCTCTCTCTTTATGTACGGCATGATTACACTTGCGCTACTGGTCATGATGGCTGATAGTGTCACAGGCTATATGGTTCGTCGTCGTGACGATCATTTGCATGGCTACAATGAGCCACAGATAGGTGGGTTTCCGCCACGTCGTCATTTTATCAATCAGCGTATCGATGGTGTGCTCAAAGCCCATCGTTTTCGCAAGAAACGCCGCTATCAAAAAAAGCTGGTGAGAATAAAACAAAAAATAGCACAACTTGATATAAAATAACTACTTAGGTGTATCTAATTTACTCATTGCAGAAGTTAAGCCAGTAGATGAACACTGGCATTGCTTATCTGTTTTGACTTTGACATAATGCCCGCCATGATGTAAGCACCATACATTCAAAGCGTTTATCTTAGATTGCGCGACGACCTTATTTGCAAAAGCCTCAGACGTTCTCGTCTGAGGCTTTTGTTTTTTTTAAAAATTGCCAAGGATGTGCACCAATTGTTAAAGGCCGCTGCCATGATGACTACTAACCAAACCTCGCAGGGTACAATCACTGCTGTGGCTGCAAATTTTTTGTATTCACTGCTGTTCTTATTTGGCTTACTACTGCAACCATTATCAGGTACGCAGGTTGCGTCGTGGCGCGTGCTGACGATGTTTTTTAGTCTAGTGCTGCTGGTTACTGTACTAAAGCAGTGGCAGCATATTTTTGATTATCTAAAAACATTAAAAAACGCGAAAGAGTGGTTTTTATTTATATTACCCACACCTATTTTGGGCGCGCAAATCTGGATATTCATGTGGGCACCCGTCAATGGGCTAGGGCTAGAAGTGACGTTAGGCTACTTCTTATATCCAATGATTATGATTGTGGTTGGTCGGTTTTTCTATAATGAAGACATGAGCCTACTTCAGTGGGTTGCCATCGTATGCGCAGGCTTTGGTATTGCTTATGATATCTTCCAATACGGCGCTATCTCTTGGGCGACTTTATTTGTTTGTCTAGGCTATCCACCATATTATCTACTGCGTCGCTATTTGGCAGTGCCACCCATCACAGGTCTTATCTCCGATCTTGTGTTGCTATTACCTGTCGTGGTAATAGCACTGTATATGAATGGCGGCTTTGAAGTAGCGATAACCAACCATAAACTGTGGTATCTGTTGCCATTATTAGGCATCATCAGTACGGCTGCGATGTCGTTGACGATGATAGCGAGCCAGAAATTACCAGTCTCGTTGTTTGGTACTTTATGCTACCTTGAGCCGATATTCTTGTTTGTGTTTTCCATCGCTATTTTGGATCATAACGTCGAAGAAGGCTCGATGCTGATGTATAGCATGATTTTCATCGCATTGCTTATCATGATTGCGGATAGTGCACTTGGTTATATGGCACGCAAACGTGATGACCGACTACATGGCTACAATGAGCCACAAGTGGGTAGCTTCCCTCCGCGCCGTCGTCTGAAAAATCGCCGTATTAAAGGTGTATTAGCAGCGCATCGGTTTCGCAAAATTAAAAAGTATCAGCAAAAAATAGATAAGATGACACGCAAAATCGAAGCATTGCATTTAAGGTAAACATTGCTAGTGGGCGTAGGTTGAATCTGGCTTAGCGGGCCGTATCTTTTGGTACAACGCAGTGCGGTTTCTGTGTTAAAGATGAGGTAATTACGCTATTATCAAGAGCAGTGCTGCCATATTTAGATAAATGCAGCACACCCTATATAAAATATTATTGCTCATTCACACTATAATTAGGATGGTTTATGTTGCATCTTCATCATTTAGCAAACTCACGCTCGTTTCGTATTTTATGGCTGTTAGAAGAGTTAAACGTCGACTATAACTTGACGAGCTACGAACGTAATAAAGCGTATCGCGCGCCAGAAAGTCTGAAAAAAGTGCACCCACTTGGCAACGTGCCAATACTAGAAGTGAACGATCGCGCGCTGATTGAGTCAGGATTTATCATTGAGTATCTGCTCAAGCATTATGATAAGGAGCAGCAGTTTAAACCTACCGATGACAATGAAGACGCATGGGAAGCATATACCTTTTGGCTGCATTTTGCAGAAGCATCGTTGATGCCACTGCTGGTAATGCGCTTGGTATTCACCAAAGTGGTTCAACAGTCCCCAATGCTGATCAAACCCATCAGTAAAAAAATCCAGGGTCAAGTCGAAAAAAACATGATCAGCAGTGGTCTAGAAAAAGTGCTGTATATGATCGAGCAGCGCTTGCAAGACAACCATTGGTTTGCAGGTAGTGACTTTAGTGCGGCTGATATTCAAATGCACCTTGCGCTTGTTGGAGCTAATGCAGGTGCAGGTTTGGACAGTCGCAAATATGCCAATATTTTGAACTGGCTGAAACGTTGTGAAGAGCGTGATGCTTTTAAACGTGCAGAACAAAAGGGTGGTCGTTTGCAGTTTTAGACGAAACACATTTGAACAGTGAGAAATAACTCATTTAATAGTAAAATAAAAGGTTTTGTTTATCATAGACAAAACCTTTTTTAGGATAAAAAATGACAGATCTGAATAAATCAAATGCTTCAAATACAGATATCGCTGCTGTATCACAAATTGATAGAGCCGCTATTAATAGCCAGCAAGTCTCTATCAAATCTTGGTCGCAGAAAATTTTGGTTGTAATACTATGCGCAGCGAGCTTTTATGGTGGTTGGAAATCTTATGAGTCCAATATGGTCAATGAGTGTACGGCCAATGGTGGGCAGATGGTTGAAGCGCAAAAAACTATGATGTGCCAATTGTCATAGCAGATAAATATCATGTGTAAGGGAGGTAATCTATGTTGAGGTTGACTTTTTTGGGTACCTCTGCCGGTGTGCCGACCAAACAGCGTAATGTAACCGCACTGGCGATTGAATGTTTGAATACGCATGGTACTCAGCCAAATAATCAGTCACGAGCTGCCAATCACAATAATCAGAACAAGAAGTCACGTCCATGGTTATTGATAGATTGCGGTGAAGGTACACAGCAGCAACTGTTACATACCAAGCTCTCTTTGCATCAACTAGCCGCCATCTGTATCACCCATGTGCATGGCGATCATTGCTATGGCCTACCAGGTCTATTGGCAAGTGCAGCGATGTCAGGACGCCGTGAGACACTGACGATTATCGCGCCACAAGCAATTGCTACTCTGCTTGAGGCTTATATGATAACCACTGAGCTATATCTACCGTTTACTGTTAATTTTATAGCGATTGAAGAGATACTGTCTGAGCAAAGTGATACAAACAAGGTGAACATCCGCTTGAGTGACCAACATCAGCTTGATATTGATATTACGCCGCTATCACATCGGGTCGCATCTCATGCATTTGGTATCACGCAGACCATCCATCATCGCACGCTTAATACTGATAAACTGCTGGCAGAAGGCATTCCCGCCAGCGCACTGTGGGGTAAATTGCAGCAAGGGGAAGATGTCATCACTGAAGATGGTCAGCAGTTGTGTGCAGATGATTATGTCAATGATGACCTATCACGAACACGAGTAGTGGTGGCTGGCGATAACGATACGCCAGCGTGTCTCACGGCTGCGTTGGTTGATACGGATTTATTAGTGCATGAAGCAACGTATACGCATGAGGTGTTGACTAAGATTCAAGCTAAAAATCCAGAGTTTGATCCGATGCATAGTAGTGCGCAATTGGTGGCGAATTTTGTGGAAAAAAGTGGCGTAAATAATCTAATATTGACGCACTTTAGTGCTCGCTATCAGGGTTTTGATAATCCTAATAGCAAGACGCCAAACATGGCATCTATTCGTTTAGATGCTGAGAGCGTTTACAGAGGCAATCTATGGCTGGCGGCAGATTTTGACCAATATATGGTCGATGGCGCAGTTGAATTGGTAAGCAATCAAGAGGGCTGTCAAAAGAAAAACCGCGTGCAGTATATAGGCTCTGCACGCAGTGATTAGATATGGCTGAGCTTAGATATAATTTAGCGTTAAATATGACTTAGCGCTTACCGTCTGCAATTTCCAATTGCGTTATACCGCTCCAGTATCTACTGAACTGGTAAGCAACCCGTCCTGAGCGACCACCACGTTCAGAGGCCCAACGTAGCGCATCCTTTTTGATCTTGTCAGGCATGGTCTGACTTTCCAAAGCATTCTTAGCATCACTATCCATATCAGCTGAGATTTTCTGCTGTTCTAAATTCAGATAATGCTGAACGATATGCAGGTAAGTCTGCTGATCCATGGGGTGGAAAGTGAGTGATAAACCGAATCTATCTGACAATGACACGGTCTCATCAATGGCTTCATAAGGATTGACTTCATCCGTCTGTCCATTATAAATATTGACATTATCTTTCATCATTTGCGGTAGCAGGCGACGGCGATTACTGGTGGCATAGACCAATAGTTTGTCTTGCTCAGAGTCTAGCGAGCCATCAAGCACGCTCTTTAGTGTACGATAGCTTTCATCTTGACCATCAAATGCGAGATCATCACAGTATACGATGTAGCGGCAATTAGAATCTGCTGGTAGGGCGTTAATGGCAGCGCGAATCTTATCTAATATTTGCAGATCATCGCGAGCAACTTCAATAATACGCAAGCCTTCACTATGATGGGCTTGTAGCAAGGCGCGAATCAATGATGATTTACCGGCACCGCGTGTCCCCGACATTAATACGTGATTGGCAGGATAACCTTTAATAAACTGACGGGTGTTTTGTACCAGTTTAGACTTTTGCGTATCGATACCATGCAAGTCATCTAAGCTCAAAAACAAGTTGACTGATAAAGGCTCTAAATTGCCAGTGCGTCCACCAACCCAGCGATAAGCAAGTTGGTTCGGATCGATTTCAATCGTCGGCGTAACCTGCTCTTGTAAGTACTGACTGAGTAAGTCCAATAACGGCTGAGGTAGGGCATAAGTAGGCTGATTAGAAGGCGTAGTTGTGATGGTTGATTGTGACATAGTGGCTCGAGTATTTAAGGTTGTCTTTAATACCATACCCAAAAATATCATTAACGTGGCTAAACTTTTGGCGCCTACTGAGCGTAGTACTGGTAAAAATTATTCGCGCTATTATTATTTTTGGAAATGATACGAACGAGAAGGCGGTGATCTCACCATATTATGAGAAACAATACCATGGGAAATAGTGCCAGTAATTTATTTACTATACAAGCGTTGCAAAGACAATTTCAGAAACTATTGCCCATTATTACGCAAGAATTAGTCGCACAACATTTTAGTGAGATAGTACACCAGCGTATTGCTCAGCAAAATCATGAGAAAAGTATCAACACACAAGATATCAAAACGCAAAATATTGAAAATACGTCCTACCAAGGTCTAACACGCGCCCAACATCCACAGTTTGGTCAGGTCATGATTAAATGGCAGTTGAGTGCTGACGCTTATCATACCTCTCCTGATTTAACTCACGAAGCGGACGTTTTAGCTACTGTAAATGCTTCATTGATAGTCAAAGATAATGCTATCGCACCACCACTATTGGCTCATCATTGTGTAAACGTTCAGATACTAGAGTCGTCTCAACAGCTGGTAATATTAGTCATGCCTTATTACTTTAATGGTAGCTTGGCAGTACAGTTGAGTGAGCGAAATCAGCATTCATTGACAGCACTACAAAAACATCATTTCATCATGCAGTCTGCCTGTTTAATAGCCAATGTGCATCAGGCTGGCTGGCTACACAATGATATTAAACCTAGCAATATTTTGTTAGATTCTTCTTTCGATGATGCATTGCTAAGTAATGCAGGTGGCAGCAGTATAATGCCTAATTTATTATTGACTGATTTTGCGTTGGCAGAGCGGTTTAACGAGCTAAAAGAAGGAAGCCCTGCTGGTACACCTGCGTATCTCGCACCTGAGTGCTGGCAAAGTCAGGGTGCCACTGTGCAAAGTGATATCTACGCGTTTGGCGTAATGATGGTTGAAATACTAACAGGCAGGCGACCGTTTCAGGTAAGTGCTCACAGTAATGACAAATTGAAAGCGTGGGCGATTCAGCATTGCCAACAGCCGATTCCAGAGTTGCCATTAGAATATAGTCACTATCAATGTATTGTCGATAAGGCATTGGCGAAGTGGGTAGAGGGACGGTATCAGGATTTGGATAAGGTGTTGATAGATTTAAGGTTATTAGACAACAGCTAAGTTTATTATTTAATTTTCAAAAAGTGATTGCTTGTAGTATGCACATATTACCTAGTCATTGTTTTTTATGTTTGAATGGATATTCAGGCTCATTTTAAGCGAAGTCGCTATAAACTAATTTGAGTTCCCGTATTTCATTACAATACAGTGAGAATATCATGGCTAAAGTACTTATCATTACCGGTGATTTTGTTGAAGACTATGAAAACATGGTTCCGTTCCAAGCGCTTCTAGCGATGGGACATGAGGTTGATGCGGTCTGCCCAGATAAAGTGGCAGGTGATAGCATCGCTACCTCAATACACGACTTTGAAGGTGACCAAACTTATACCGAAAAACGCGGTCATAATTTTGTCCTTAATGCATCTTTTGCCGATATCAATGTCGCAGATTACGATGCTCTGTATTTACCAGGTGGACGTGCGCCAGAATACCTGCGTTTGAATGCTAAGGTCATTGCAATGATTCAGCATTTCGCAAATACGGATAAACCGATTGCGTCGGTTTGCCATGGTCCACAAATGCTGACGGCTGCTGGCGTATTGAAGGGGAAAAAAGTATCTGCTTATCCTGCGTGTCAGCCAGAAATAGAAATGGCTGGCGCTGAGTATGTCAAGTTACCTATGGATGGCGCTATTACAGATGGCCAACTGGTAACGGCACCTGCATGGCCTGCCCACCCAGCTATGCTAAAGCAGTTTGTTGCTTTGCTATAAGCATTAATTCGGGTCTGTTGAATGTTCAATAGACCCCAGTATCGAGAGAGGATATATACATGTGCCAACTTTTTATTAGTGCTGACGATAGCTTGTGGAGCTCTAAAACCAAATCACTTCGCATTCAAGGAGTTGTCACCTCAATTCGTTTAGAAGTGTTTTTTTGGGATATATTAGAAGAGTTGTCATTTCGGGATCAAATGACGGTTAATCAGTTGATCACTAAGCTATACCTTGAATCTCTCGATGCTGATCATGATATTGGCAATTTTACCTCTTTTTTAAGAGTTTGTTGTTCTCGTTATTTGTCTTTAATAGCGGATGGCGATCTTTCTCGTGAAACAAGATTACCTTTAGAAAAAGTTGATGCAAAAAATATAATTCAACGTGAAACCCTCCGCAAAAATCAACGTAGTGCATTATTCAATGACAGTGAGAAAAATCCTTCTGTTCATTAGAGTATATTTTCAATTCAAGCGATAGTTATCCAACTGGGCTAAAAATGGCTAAATTTTGCCAAACAGCTAGTCAATATCTCGATATTATCTAAACTATTTTTCTCGTTTGACTGCAATTTATCTAATTTTCCTCTCCATTTCCGAAATGAGGGCACACCCTAGTTATGCACTATAGTAAGTGCATAATCATATTCAGACAGCAAGTTCTTCTACTGGTTTTGGTGACCAATATCTATACTTAAAAGCTTTTATTAAGAAACCCTTATTTAAAATCTTGTATTAAAGAATATTACGCTTGTGATGCATGATTGGGGTTCTATATTGCAAATATCCGATTCTAAAGTTGCCATCAAAATATAATCATTATCAATGGAGTATTGGTGAAGCGTGTAAAGATGCAATGTCAGAGTATGATGGATGTATTAACTGCCTCAAATATTATGCCGGATAGTATATTTTATTTTTTAACAGTATTTAACAATACTTAACAGTCTTGATGCTTTGAAGGTTTTCCAGAGTCGGATAATGAAGTATAGGTTTTTCATTAACTCTCATTGTTAGCCTGTTTTTTTAATTATATAGTCAGTTCAATACAAAAAGTAGTTAGCAAGATTGGAGTGAGTTTTTTGTCACTTCTGTCTGCATAGGCACAGCCTGAAATAGAAACTTAACTCGGTCGCGTGTCATATAAAATGCATCTATTTTGTTTAGAATTGACTATACCAATTAAGAGTATGTTGATTATAAACAAAGGAGTTTTATATGAAAGCAGCACGTTTTTACGATAAAGGTGATATTCGTATTGAAGATATTCCAGAGCCTACAGTAGAACCAGGCACAGTTGGTATTGATGTGGCATGGTGTGGTATTTGTGGTACTGATTTGCATGAGTTTATGGAAGGTCCTATCTTTATTCCGCCTTGTGGTCATCCTCATCCTATTTCAGGCGAGTCGGCACCAATTACGATGGGGCATGAGTTCTCAGGGGTTGTGTATGCCGTTGGTGAGGGTATTGATGATATTGAAGTCGGTCAACATGTAGTGGTCGAACCATATATTATCTCTGATGATGTACCAACAGGCCTTGGTGACGATTATCACTTATCAAAAGATATGAACTTTATTGGTTTGGGTGGCCGTGGTGGTGGTTTGTCTGAAAAAATTGCTGTGAAACGCCGCTGGGTACATCCTATCGCCAATAATATTCCATTAGATCAAGCTGCTTTGATTGAGCCGTTAGCTGTTGGCTATCACGCGTATATGCGTAGTGGTGCTAAAGCAGGTGATGTGGCATTGGTTGGTGGCGGTGGCCCTATTGGTCTATTATTATCTGCGGTGCTAAAAGCCAAAGGTATCACTGTAGTTCTGACGGAGCTAAGTGCTAAGCGTAAAGAGAAAGCCAAAGAAAGCGGGGTTGCTGATTATATATTAGACCCTACAGAAGTTGATTTAAAAAAAGAAGTTATGAGCATCACTGATAATCGCGGTGTGGATGTGGCCTTTGAATGTACTAGTGTGAATAAGGTATTGGATTCGTTGGTTGAGCTGAGTAAACCGACTGGTGTGGTCGTGATTGTTTCTATTTGGAGCCATCCAGCTACTGTAAACGTACATAGTGTGGTGATGAAAGAGCTTGATGTACGTGGCACGATTGGCTACGTGAACAATCATAAAGATACAATCCAACTGGTTGAAGATGGTTTGGTCAATCTTGAGCCATTTATTACTCAGCGCATCGCTTTAGATGATCTGATATCCAAAGGCTTTGAGACACTGATTCATAACAATGAATCAGCAGTAAAAATCATCGTCAATCCAAATCTATAATCGTTGTATATCGCCAGTGAGTCAGTACTATACCTTTGATATGATTCCCGCTAATTAGCGGGGGTTTTTTATACAAATTCCAGACGTAAAAAAACCTGCTAAAAGCAGGTTTTGATATTTGGTCTAAGATGTACTATCCGAAAATGGTGGGGCTGGAGAGACTCGAACTCTCACACCTTGCGGCGCCAGAACCTAAATCTGGTGCGTCTACCAATTCCGCCACAGCCCCATTTTCCGTTACTCTATCATTATTAGTGTTTAAACTCAAACACAATATAGACAGTTAACTGATTCGGTAGTGCGTCTCAGTGGTTGGCTATTATATAGAGTTTGAATAGTTTGGCAACCCCTATTTGCAATTATTTTTAATTAATTAACGTTTTTTTTGTCTAAATATTATAAGTAATTGATATTAATATTATTTTTTATTGGGTTTTTTACGTCTTTATTCAAGATTTCTTTGCACTTCTGATGCTGTGATATCTAATTGCTGCAATTTACGGGTCAATGTATTGCGTCCCCAACCGAGTAAGTTGGCAGCAGCTATCTTTTTGCCACCGCTATGGTTAAGTGCAGCTGTCAGTAGAACACGCTCAAACTCAGGTGTGGCTGTCTGCAAAATATCCGTTTCTCCGGTTTGCAAAGACTGTGTGGCCCAAACAGCCAGTGCTTGCTGCCAACTTGTCGTGTTAGAGGTCAGCTGACTTTGTGGAATATGGTTTTGGCTATTCGTATCTTCACTATACAAGTCTTGTTCTAGATGTGGCTCTAGATTAGAAGGGATGTTTTCGAGCAGCTCAGGTGGCAAGTCCTCCGCCATGACCGTGTCACCAGTCGCCATCACGGTCAACCAGAGGCAGACGTTTTCAAGCTGACGCACATTACCGCGCCACTCAAAAGACTGCATGATCTGCACGGCCATCGGATGTAGCTGCTTGGGTGCAGTATCCATTTGTTCGGCAGCACGCTTCATAAAGTAAGTTGCTAGTGCAGGGATGTCTTCGCGTCGTGTCCGTAGCGGGGGTAGCGGTAGACGAATCACGTTAAGGCGATAAAATAAATCCTCGCGGAATTTACCTTGCTTAACCAGCTCTTCTAAATTTTGGTGAGTAGCAGCAATGATGCGCACATTTACTTTGATGGGTTGCTGACCACCTACACGATAAAACTCGCCATTGGCGAGCACACGTAGCAGTCGTGTTTGAGTACTAAACGGCATGTCACCGATTTCGTCTAAGAATAAGGTTCCGCCATCAGCCTGCTCGAAACGTCCTGGTCGTGTTGTCGTCGCACCAGTGAAGGCGCCTTTTGCATGACCGAATAACTCAGACTCAATTAGATCGTGCGGAATGGCTGCCATATTGAGTGCAATAAAAGGCTGCTGGTGACGCGGAGAATTCTGATGTAAGGCACTGGCGACCAATTCTTTTCCTGTCCCTGATTCACCTGTGATTAAAACAGTAATAGGTGAGTGTGCCAATCTGCCAATAGCACGAAATACTGTTTGCATGGCTTGTGATTGACCAATAATGCCACTAGGATTGTCATTCGCGCTAGTGTCTACTTTGACATCAGCTTTAAGTTTGGGGTTTTTACTGACTTTGCTGACCGTATTAGCCTGATTAATAGGTTTGGGTTTATTGTCAGACTTTGTCTTAATATTCGCTGTTATATCAGCCGTTACTTTCGCTTCAGATGTATTAGATTTAGTTGCCTTACTCTCGATCACCAAATTAGGTTGGTAGTTAATCGCTTTATAGATTGTGGCAACGGCATCATCTAGATCGAATGGTTTGGGTAGATATTCAAATGCACCTGTTTGATAACTATTGATAGCAGAGGTGAGGTCAGAGTGAGCAGTCATGATGACAATAGGCAGCTTAGGAAAGTGCTGATGTACCCAGTCGCTAAAGGACAGCCCATCCATCATCGGCATACGAATATCAGTCAATATCACATCGGGTAACTGCGTGACCGACTCAGTTTCTTGCAAGATATCATTAAGGCGTCCCCATGCTGCTTGCGCTTGGGTAAAGCTAATAACCGTAAGCCCTGCATCCTCAAAAGTATCTGCTAACACCATTCTTAATGCGGCATCATCATCGATCAGCCATAACGTTGCTGGGTCAACATTGGGATTATTATTGACTGTTACTTTTATGCTTGGTTCACTTGGCAGTGGCTCGGCTACCGTTTGATTATCGCTTTTAGGTTTGTGTTTTTCGCTATATTCAGTCATGTATTAGGCCTAATGAGCAATGAGTTAGTTCAGGATTGTAATATCGTATTTGTGATTTAATCATTTTTAGTAATACCTATTGTTTACACTGCAATCATTGGTTAGTGAAATGGCAGGTAAAGTGTAAAGCGTGTCTGCTGCTGGCCTTGTACCTGTGTGGAGCTGACATCAATCATACCACGATGATGGCTGATGATATCTTGCACAATAGATAATCCTAGACCAGTCCCTGCAGCACGGCTGGTTACCATTGGGAAAAATATTTGTCCAATCAATTCTGGATCAATCCCTGATCCATTATCGGTAATGTTTACTTGTAAGACTTGTTTGTGCTGGTGTCCAATAATGGTATGCTGAAAGGCGACCCGCGTTTGGATATGTAGGGTTGGCTGGTAATTTATATGGCCATCACTGTCAGTCTCTGAATCGGTAGATTGCAACTTTTTGGCTTCCGATAGCTCTTGCTGTTGCAGCGTCTGTTCGAACTCAGTCATGGACTCACAAGCATTATTAATCAGGTTTAAAAATACTTGAATTAATTGGTCTTTATCAGCGCATAGCTCAGGCAACGATAAATCATAATCTCGCTGTAGCGTCAATTGCGGGTACTGGTTGATGACTAATGACAGTACATGCTCTAGTGGTTCATGGATGTTCAGAGTTTGCCAGTTTGGCAGCTGATTAGATCCGAGGAACTGTCCTACCAAATGGGTTAAGCGATCCGTCTCTGAAATAATGATATCGGTATAGCCACGTAGTTTTTCGGTGGTCTTTTGTAGTTCGTCATTGTGATTCGAACCAGAGTTTTTGCTGCTTATAGAAGTCGAAGGCTCTCTGTTAAGAGTAGCGTCATCGCTGAATTTGATAAATTTTCGTTGTAATAGTTGTGCAGCACCGCGAATGCCAGCCAGCGGGTTTTTTATCTCATGGGCGACTGAGCGTAGCATATGACGTGCCACACCATATTGCTGCTGCTGACGTTGCTCTTCTGATATGCGACTTTGGCGATCTTTGCCCCACATTTCGATGATAAAATACGTCTTCTGCTCGTAGATGAGCGGCGTCACGCTATAATCGACTGAAAACGATAAATTACCATTCAGTTGCGTATTTATGATGTGGTCATGATCAATGAATGGTTGCTGATATTGTCTTGCGAGCTCAAACCTTTCAGCTAAAGAGCAGTTTTGCTCATAGACTTCGTCACTATTGATGGTAGTGCTGTCTTTGGGTTTTAACTCTTCGGGTGCGAGTAATGACAATATAGGTTGCTTGAGCAGTCTGCCACTACTGATAGCCAGTAGTTGTTCGGCTTGAGCGTTTAGCCAAGTGATACAAAGATCTTCATTGACCCACAAGATGGCTGTGAACAAATGCTGTGAGATGAATGCCAAATCAGGTGTCGATTTTGCGGTTGTCAAATGGGTTGTCATGGGTCGGCGCCTACAAAAAAATACTCAATATAATATTTAACCATAAATCAACACTATAGAGCGGCAAAACTGGCGATTTTTGCAAAAAAAACGTACAATGCGCATAGCCACTTTATCTCTAGCAAGGTTAGCCATGCCCAAAACTTCTACCGAGTCGGTCAATCCGACTATTACTGCCTCACCGTCAGCTTCTAGCGCTCCAAAAGACACTGCCACTATTTTTAATCCTGCCAAGCCAAATATAGCGCAAGATAGTCAGGCAGATGTTAGTCAAACAGATACTAAACAACCTTACCATCATAAAGCCAATCATAACCAAAACCGTAGTGTAGCCCAAAGCAGTGATGTAATGACTGCCAATGCGACTGCTACGATGCCAGTTAGTGCAGCGCCAAAAATTGGTTTTGTATCGTTAGGTTGTCCAAAAGCTTTGGTGGATAGCGAGCGTATCATCACCGAGTTGAGCCGTGATGGTTATCAAGTAGCCAGCGACTATGAAGGTGCGGATTTGGTCGTGGTCAATACTTGCGGTTTTATTGAATCAGCGGTACAAGAGTCGCTTGATGCAATCGGTGAAGCCATTAGCAAAAACGGCAAGGTCATCGTGACGGGTTGTTTGGGTAAGGAAGCGGATAAAATTCGTGCAATGCACCCAGCGGTACTCGCAGTGACGGGTGCTCATGCCTATGACGAAGTTATTACGGCAGTTGCCCAGCACGTGCCCAAGCCAAATCGCAGTAAGGATGCAAACTACGATCCTAAAATAGATTTGATCAATGAGGCGGGTATCAAATTGACCCCAAGTCATTATGCCTATCTAAAAATATCTGAAGGTTGTAACCATCGTTGTACTTTCTGCATTATTCCAAGCTTACGTGGCGACTTGGACTCACGTCCAATTGATAACGTCATGAATGAAGCACTAGCGCTGAAAAATGCTGGCGTGAAAGAATTATTAATTATCTCGCAAGACACTTCCGCTTATGGACTGGATCTAAAGTATAGGACCAGTTTTTGGAATGGTATGCCGCTGAAGTCGAAGTTCTACGACTTATGCAAAGCACTGAATGACTTGGGTATTTGGGTACGCTTGCATTATGTCTACCCGTATCCACATGTAGACAAAGTCGTTGAATTAATGGGCGAAAAGAAACTCTTGCCTTATTTGGACATTCCTTTCCAGCATGCCAGTCATCGCATCCTAAAAGCGATGAAACGTCCAGCACATAGCGAAAACACTTTGGCACGTATCAAAGCATGGCGTGAGATTTGCCCTGATATCGTTATTCGCTCAACCTTCGTTGTTGGTTTCCCTGGTGAGACAGAAGAAGATTTCCAATGCTTGCTTGATTGGTTGGTTGAAGCGCGCCTTGATCGCGTTGGCGCATTTACCTATTCAGAAGTTGAAGGTGCCGTGGCCAATGATTTGCCAGATCACGTACCTGAAGACGTTAAAAAATCTCGTTACGAGCGTCTAATGACGCTACAACAAGATATTTCAGCGCAAAAACTACAAGAAAAAATCGGCAAAACCTTGATGGTATTGGTCGATGAGATTGATAGTGAAGAAGGTATTGCGATTTGCCGTAGCTATGCGGATGCACCTGAAATTGATGGTCACGTCTACGTTGACGACATCACTGCACAAGTCAAAGTCGGGCAGTTCTTAACCGTCACTATTGACGATGCTAGCGAATATGACTTGTTTGGCAGCTATAAAGGTTAAAATCCTAACACGATAGACAAGTGAAAATTGCCCCACAAAGGGCAGTTTTTGCTACAATTAGCGCAATTTAGCCTTTTGGCATGCTTATCATCAAGTATGTCGGTATCGTCCATACCAAAGGCAAACTCCATTTGTATTTTACCGATAACTTTAATTATAATTTAATGATAACAAGGTGATCTCATGTCTGACAAAAACCCGCGTTACTCTCGTATTTTGCTAAAACTCTCTGGCGAAGCCTTAGCTGGTGGCAAAGACATGGGTATTGATACCGAAGTGCTTGATAAAATGAGCTTATCTATTGCCCATTTGCGTGGACTTGGTGTCCAAGTTGGTATCGTGGTCGGCGGTGGTAACTTATATCGCGGTGCCCAATTACAAAAAGAAGGATTGGTTGGCCGCGTTACGGGTGATCAAATGGGTATGCTAGCGACAGTTATGAATGGTTTGGCAATGCGTGATGCCCTTGAGCGCCGTAACATTAAAACGCGCCTGATGTCAGCACTTCCTATTGGCGAAGTGACCGAAAGCTATAGCAGTCGTAACGCGATTCGTTATCTGAAAAATGGCGATGTCTGCATCTTTGTGGCGGGTACAGGCAATCCATTCTTTACCACTGATACGGCTGCTTGCTTGCGTGGTATCGAAATCGAAGCGGGCTTGATTTTAAAAGCGACCAAAGTCGATGGCGTTTATGACAAAGACCCAAGCCTACATGCTGATGCGGTCAAATACGACGGTTTAACGTTTGACGAAGTGTTAGAGCAAAAGCTTGGTGTCATGGATTTAACTGCTATTGCCTTGTGCCGTGAGCATAACGTACCGCTACAAGTTTTTGATATGACCAAGCCTAACGCGTTATTAAATGTCATTATGGGTGAAAATGAAGGCACACGTGTTTATCACTAATCTGCTTTGATGAGCCCCACATTAATATCACAACGTAAATAATTAAAGTTACGTCAGTCGCTGATAATCAATACTAATGATTAATAGCGACTACTGATATAACTCACAACAATGAATGATTTGTCGGTAGCGATAAATAAGGACACATGATGATTAAAGAGATTAAGCAAGACGGCGAAGCACGCATGCAAAAAACGTTGGAAGCGCTGCAGAATACTTTCAGTAAAGTTCGTACAGGCCGTGCCCACCCAGGTATGTTGTCAGGTGTGATGGTCAGCTACTACGGTGCTGATACCGCCCTCAATCAAGTGGCGAGTGTAAACGTTGAAGACTCACGTACACTGCTTGTTCAGCCGTTTGACCGTACTATGGTACAAGCGATTGATAAAGCCATTCGTGAAGCAGATTTGGGTCTAAACCCAATGACTGCTGATGTGATTCGTGTACCGATGCCAGCATTGACGGAAGAAACACGTCGCGATATGCAAAAGCTTGCGCGTGGGGAAGCTGAGAACAGCCGAGTCTCTATCCGTAATATTCGCCGCGACATGATGAATGATATTAAAGACTTAGCAAAAGAAAAAGAAATATCAGAAGATGACGAGCGCCGCGCCAGTGATGATATCCAAAAAATCACAGACAAATATATCGAAACCATCGATAAAAGTCTGACCAAAAAAGAAAGCGATTTGATGGACGTCTAAATACTGACTCCTCTGTCACTTATGGCACAGATTGATTCAGTTATTCCTCCCTATTAAGCAGCCAATGTGCCAACGCTATTGGCTGCTTATTATTGCGTGAGTGCTAAGCGCCTGATGACTGCATTATGATAAATTTATGAATTATTTGTCTGATGCTTTTTAATCGCCCTCGTACACGTTATCATTATCTTACCTCAACAATAAGCAAGCTCGCCTATGTCCACTTCAGCCGTTTTGGCTCCTACTATTCTTCCTCGTCATATCGCTATAATTATGGATGGTAACAATCGCTATGGCAAAGCCAATGATTTAGGAAAAGGCCAAGGGCATGTCGCTGGCAAAGACGCGCTAGATCCCATCGTTGAGTATTGTGTGGATGCTGGTATCGAGGTGTTGACGGTATTTGCCTTTTCTAGTGAGAACTGGCAACGTCCGCCTAGTGAAGTGGCACTGCTGATGCAACTGTTGGCCTCGACCATTCATGAGCAAATACCACGCATGTATGAGTACCGTATACGCTTACGTTTCATTGGCGATCGCAGTCAACTGAGTGCTGACTTACAAGCATTGATGGCAGATGCTGAAGCAAAAACGGCAGACTTTGAAGCCATGACACTGGTTATCGCTATCAGTTATGGTGGACAGTGGGATATTGCGAATGCTGCAAAACAGTTGGCGCAGCAAGTAGAGTCAGGACAGTTACGTGCTGATGATATCAATAAAGAGGTGCTCGGTGAGTATGTTCAGTTAGCAGACGAACCAGCCGTAGACATGTTAGTACGTACGGGCGGTGAGTACCGAATATCCAATTTCGTATTGTGGCAATCAGCCTACGCCGAGTTATTCTTCACCCAAACATTATGGCCGAATTTTGCAGCAGATGAGTTGGCGACGATGGTAACAGAGTTTGCTCAACGTCAACGCCGTTTTGGTAAAACCAGTGAGCAGATAGTAATAGAGCAAGACAGTCGCTAAAACAGTCACCGTTTTAAGCATTTACTTAGTATTTTGCAAAGCCGTTATTGTATGAGTAGTTAATATTGGTTGTTTATGAAATAATAAACCGCTTCAAGGAGTGTTAATTGCTATTAGCGGGCTATTGTAGATTAGCTGTTATAATGCACTTTTTGATCATGCGCTATTCATTATTATAAGGCTCAATAAGTATGTGGCAACGAATTAAGACGGCAATTGTTCTCGTTATTATCGTTGGTATTGCAATGTTTGCGAGCCAAACCCCTGTTTTATTTGCACCGCTGTTAGCTATTGGCGTTATTATTGCGGCTCATGAATGGACTAAGCTGATGCCCAAATGGCGTCAACCAGTTGTATTTGTGCTATTAGTCTTGGTGCTGACGTTAGTCTCACTCATGCTTAAAGTGACTTGGCTGTTTTGGTGGGTGGCGTCACTCGCTATATGGTTGATGGCGCTATCTTGGGTCAGAGTATTTCCAACGCAGACCAATTGGTACGGAAAAAAACTGGCGTTGATGGGTGCTGTTATATTGACTGCATCGATTACGTCTATGTTTTATCTGTGGCAACTGTCGGCATGGTGGTTGCTCTATGTATTCTTGTTGGTCTGGTGTGCAGACAGTGGCGCTTATTTTGTCGGTCGCAAGCTCGGTCGTCGCAAAATGGCACCGAATGTCTCTCCTAATAAGAGCATGGAAGGGCTGGCTGGCGGTTTGATCACAGGCCTGCTAGTGGTTATTGGGATTAGTGTCTTTAAACTACAATTGACTGGTGTGCCGTTAGTCGCATTTGTGGCATTATCAGCGATAACGATCTTAGCATCGGTACTTGGTGATTTATTTGAGTCGATGCTCAAACGCCGTGCTGATGTCAAAGACTCAGGAACGATTCTTCCGGGTCATGGTGGCATACTGGATCGTATCGATTCGCTATTGTCTGCCACACCAATATTTGCACTTGGTTTTTGGGCGATACAACAGTTTGGCTTGATCGTCGTATAAGGCATCAACGTCAGAGTGGTCAAAAACCAGAGCGTTTATTTATTTTTATTTCTCACAGTATCCTTCATAGGCATCAATGGTTATGACGCAACGCATCGCCGTACTAGGCGCAACAGGTTCGATTGGCGATAGTACGTTAGCAATCTTAGCAGCACAACCACAGTACACGGTCTATGCTTTGTCTGGCTACCACCGTTTAGACAAGTTGTTCGAACTTTGCAAACAGTTTTTACCGAAACGTGTCAGTGTACCGACAGCAGCCGTTGATGATTTTGCTCAGCGTCTTAGTGCAGCAGGTCTGGACATCGATGTCGTGGGCGGCGAACAAGGGCTGATAGATATTGCCGTTGACTCGCAAACTGATACCGTGGTCGCCGCGATTGTGGGTGCTGCAGGCCTGCCTTCTACTTTAGCAGCCGCTCGTGCAGGCAAGCGTATTTTACTTGCTAACAAAGAAGCGCTGGTGATGGCAGGGCAGGTGATGATTAACGCTGTCAAAATGCACAATGCCACTTTGCTACCGCTTGATTCAGAACACAATGCTATTTTTCAGTGCTTACCACTCGCTATTCAGCAAGACAATACCCAAATCCATCAGTCAGAACATGGCGTGCGTAAGTTATGGTTGACCGCCTCTGGTGGGCCATTTTTGCAGCAGTCATTTGAGCAGATGCAACAGGCAAGCGTGGCTCAGGCAGTCAAACATCCAAACTGGTCAATGGGTCAAAAAATATCCGTCGACTCTGCAACGATGATGAATAAAGGATTGGAGTTGATAGAAGCTTGTCATTTATTTGATTTGACTGAAGATAGGATAAATGTGGTCATTCATCCACAAAGTATCATTCACTCAATGGTAGAATATAGCGACGGTAGCTTCTTAGCACAGCTAGGCAGTCCAGATATGAAAACGCCTATTGCGCATGCACTCAGCTATCCTAACCGGATTGAGAGTGGCTCGCAGCCATTGGATTTATATGCGCTCAGCGGATTAGAATTTATCAAGCCAGACTTGCAAAAATTCGCTTGTTTACGTCTGGCACGTCAAGCAATGAAAGCGGGTACGCAAGCGACTATTGTACTCAATGCTGCGAACGAAATTGCGGTTGCTGCTTTCTTGGATGGACAAATTCGTTTGACTGATATTGCGGATATCAATGAGCAAGCATTAAATGACATACAAGTACCGCCATTGACCGAAACAGCTGACATAGAAGATATATTAACGATTGATAAGATAGCACGCCATCTTACTGACAAACTTGTGGCAAAGTTGGATTAATCGCAATTAGTATAATCGCAGAAAAAGCTTTTAGTCAAAAGACGATTTATAGCAGACCCTAGCAAAGATGTTGATAAAAGATGCTAAGAAATCATACTGAGAAAAGATCATGACGTTTTTATTAACGCTCCTTGCAGCAATATTTGTCTTAGGTCCGCTTATTGCTTTGCATGAGTGGGGTCACTATATCGTGGCACGTATGTGCGGCGTTAAGGTGTTGACTTACTCTATTGGTTTTGGGCCAAAGCTCTTTGGTTGGACCAGCAAAAAAAGTGGTATCGATTATCGAATCTCGGCATTGCCACTGGGTGGTTATGTCAAAATGCTCGACGAGCGTGAAGGTGAGGTGGCCAAAGATGAGCAACATTTGGCGTTTAATCATCAGCATCCGCTAAAGAAGATTGCGATTGCCGCTGCTGGCCCTATCATGAATTTTGTTATTGCTATCGCGCTGTTTTGGGTACTGTTTATGACCCCATCAGAGCAGCTAGCGACTAAAATTGGTAGCGTATTGCCTGATACGCCTGCTGCTATGGCACAGCTACCCGTTGGTGGTAAGATTGTGGCGATTGATGGTCATGACGTGCAAACGTGGGAAGGTATCAACTATCGTTTGGCTGGACGTATGGGCGAAACAGATGATGTGAGTATCACGGTGCAATCAGCTGTCCAAACTGATAACTCGACCAAAACGTATCAAGCGCCCGTGCAGCAATTTATGCAAGGCGCCGCACAAGGCAAAGATGCATTGACCAGCTTTGGCATGCTGCCGTGGCAACCAGATATTGCCCCGATAGTGGGTGATCTGAGTGCTGATGGTGCTGCCAGTCGGCAGGGGCTAAAAGTCGGTGATCGCATTACGGCTATCAATGATACAGAAATCAAAGACTGGATCAGTGCTACCCGTATCATCCGCGATAGTCCTGAAACGCTGCTTAATTTTACCGTCCTACGTGACGGAAAATCTGTGCAATTGCAGATTATGCCGCAAGGTAAAAAAGATAACTTAGGTAACGATTATGGCCAAATTGGTGCTATGGTGGTACAGTCTGAGATTGTGGTCCCTGATGCGTATAAAACCACAGTCGTCTATGGTCCTGGCGAGTCGTTAGTAAAGTCATTTGAGAAGACAGAACAGCTAGCAGTAATGACGGTTAGCTCAATGGGAAAAATGCTGTCGGGTATGATTGGATTGGATAATTTGTCAGGTCCTATCACGATTGCCAAAGTTGCCAAACAGAGTTTTGATATCAGTTGGCAGATGGTATTGTCCACTGCGGCTTTGATTAGCTTGAGTCTGGCGGTATTGAATCTTTTACCTATCCCTGTATTGGATGGTGGTCATATCGTCTATCATTTCATTGAACTGGTTCGCGGTAAGCCGCTTTCAGAAGGCGTGCAAATGGTCGGTCTAAATATCGGTTTACTCTTGCTGGCAGGTTTCATGGTGTTAGCAATTGGTAATGATATCAGTCGGCTATTTTGATTAAATGATAGCTAATATAAATGATAAGGCATTATGTACTAATGGCTTTACGCCTATCATAGACTGTTTGTTGCTATGATAGATGATAGTGCTTCATCTTATAGTCTCTGTACTAATCGTAATTTTTAGTTTATTTTGTGATGCATTTTATATAAAGTGTTCTGAGTCTCCCCCGTATGAGTTGAAAATTTCATATGCAATGGGCTAGACAATACGTGCTTTTTAACTTAACTTAAGCAAGTTTTTTATTGACGGATAGTGTTTATGCGTACGCCTTTATTTATGAGCGCGGCAGGGTTGCCGTTAGTTGTAGCGATGATGAGTATGCCAGTACATGCTGCAGAGTTTGTAGTCACTGACATCGGTTTCAATGGTCTACAACGCCTAACCCCCGATAGCCTCTATCCGGTTCTGCCTATTTCGGTAGGAGACACGGTGAGTGATAGTAGCTTAGCAGCCAGCATTAAGGCGCTATATGCGACTGAAAATTTCGCTGACATTCAAAGCCGTGTCGAAGGTGGCCAGCTACGATTTGATGTCGTTGAGCGTCCAACCATTGCTGAGGTGACTTTTGAAGGAAATAAGCTTATTCCAAAAGAAGGGCTTGAGCAGGGACTGAAGAATGCTGGCTTAACTGCAGGTGATGTGCTTAAACAAGCCACACTACAGGGCGTCGCTAACGAGCTACAGCAGCAATACATTAGCCAAGGTTACTACAATAGTAATATTGAAGTGGATCAAGCGGTACTTGACGGCAATCGTGTCAAGTTAGAGGTACGCTTCATCGAAGGTGATCCTGCTAAAGTTGTTGATATTAATGTTATTGGTAATAAACACTTCAGCGATGAAGAAATCAAAGACGTATTTGCAGTAAAAGAATCGTCTTGGAAAAATCTGATCTCTAAATCTGACCGCTATGCTCAAGAGAAGCTAGCCGCTAGTTTAGAAAACCTAAAAGCGCTCTATCAAAATGATGGTTATGTGCGTTTTGCCGTAGACAATGCTGTGCTTAATATCAGTGAAGATAAAAACAGTATCTTTATTGAAGTGAGTCTTAATGAAGGTGAACAATATCAGTTTGGCGACGTTAATTTCTTAGGCAAGCCGACGTTTGATAACGATGAGCTAAAAGAGCTGGTTACTTTTGCCCCTAACGAAAAATACTCGCAAGCCAAGTTAGATGCGACTACCGCAGCACTTAAGAGTCGTTATGGTAATGAAGGTTACTATTTAGCGCAGGTCAGACCTGTGCCACGTATCAATGATGATACCAAAATGGTTGAGATTGATTACTTCATTGATCCTGCACGTCCTATTTATGTTCGTCGCATTAACTTTACGGGCAACATTAAAACCCAAGATGAAGTGCTTCGCCGTGAAATGCGTCAGTTAGAAGGCACACTGTCTTCTAATGACAAGATTCAGCTGTCACGCACACGTTTGATGCGTACTGGTTTCTTTAAAAGTGTGACGGTCGATGTCAAGCCAGTACCTAATCAGCCAGACCAAGTTGATGTGAACTATGTGGTTGAAGAGCAGCCTTCTGGTAGCTCAACTATTGCCGCAGGTTATTCACAAAGCGGCGGTGTGACATTCCAGTTAGATTTGACGCAAAATAACTTTATGGGTACTGGTAACCGTGTAAAAGCCGCACTATCACGCTCAGAAACTGTTGACTCTTATAGCTTAGGATATACCGATCCGTACTTTACGGAAAATGGTGTTTCTCAGGGTCTGAGTGCTTATTATCGTAAGACCAAATATGATGATGATAATGTCAGTAACTATGTGACAGATTCCCTTGGTGCTACGCTTAATTATAGCTATCCAATTGACGAAACCAAGCGAGTCAGTGCGGGTTTGAACGTTGATAATACGACCGTACGTGGCGGTAAATATCTTGGTATTTCCAATGTTCAAGAGCTGTTAGAAGATGGTGGCACGGCAACATATTATGATGATACAGATTTAAGCGATGCCAGTTTTAAAAATGACTATACGACTTATAATTTACTATTTGGTTGGGATTACAGCACGCTAGATCGCCCTGTGTTTCCAACGAAAGGTATGAGCCACGCAATTGATGCAACGATTGGCGTTGGTGATTCTAGCTACCAGAAATTAACCTATAGCGGTAATGTTTATTATCCTATATATAAAGATGTTATCGCCCGCGGCTATACCAAACTTGGCTATGGTAATGATTTGCCATTCTATGAAAACTTCTATGCTGGTGGTTATGGTTCGGTCCGTGGTTATGAGTCTTCTACGCTTGGCCCTAGGTCAGAAAACTATTATTATGCTGAGAATGGCATAGAAAGTGAGGGTGAAGAGGTCGGTGGTAATGCCTTGGCAACTTTCGGTGCCGAGCTGATTTTACCAATGCCATTTAAAGGCGATTGGGCAGATCAAGTACGTCCAGTACTGTTTGCTGAAGGTGGACAAGTCTTTGATACTACTGGTAAAGAAGATGAAACTTTTGAGGATACAGGTGTGTCTTTAATCACTCAAGATAATAGCTTACGCTATAGTGCGGGTGCGGGTATCACTTGGTATACCCCTATTGGACCTATCTCACTCAGTTATGCGATGCCTATCGGTGATAAAGAAGGCGATGAGACTGAAAAAGTTCAGTTCCAGATTGGTAGTACGTTCTAACGCCATACCCGTTAGACAGTAATAGATTGCCAAGATGATTTTTCAGCTTGGCAATTGCCTTATTCATAACAATATTAATAGTCACTATGATAACGATAGAGCAAATTATCACTCGGGTTGAGCAGCGTCAGCTGGTTACCAACAAGACTGAAATTAACGCTGAACAATTACGTCAAGAGCTCGAAGGTGTGGGTAGTCTAACCACTGCTAATCATCAGCAGTTGAGTTTTTTGGCGGGTGCTCGATATGCTTCTAGTCTTGCTAGTAGTCAGGCAGGAGTAGTGCTAGTCACTGCAGAGTATAGTGATCAAGTACCGTCATCAGCGGTAGCGCTAGTGGTCGCAAGTCCGTATTTGGCTTATGCGAGTGCCAGTCAGCTATTCAGTCGAGAACTACGGTCTAACGAGATTCATCCTAGTGCAGTGATTGCTGATAGTGCGATTATTGGTAATAATGTCAGCATCGGTCCTTTTTGTGTGATCGGTGATCATGTGCACATTGGTGAGCGTAGTTCATTGGCTGCTCATGTGGTCGTCGAGGCAAATACTGCAATAGGCAATGATTGTATTATAAAATCACACGTGGTTATTGGACATGATTGCATCATTGGTAATCATGTCAGATTGCATGCAGGTGTAAGCGTGGGCTCAGAAGGGTTTGGTTTTGCACCAACCACTGACCCTAGCACCACAGGCTGGGAGCGTATCGCTCAGCTAGGGCGTGTAATGATCGGTAACTATGTACGAATTGGTAGCCAGACCTGTATTGATCGCGGTGCCATTGATGATACGGTTATCGGTGATCATGTGATTATTGATAATCTAGTGCAAGTTGCTCATAACGTGCATATCGGTGACGGTAGTGCGATTGCTGCCCAAACGGCTATCGCTGGTAGTACTCGAATAGGTAAGCGCTGCATCATTGGTGGTGCTGTTGGCATTACGGGTCATATTGAGATCACAGATGATGTGACTTTGTCTGGAATGACGATGGTAACTAAATCTATCAAAACTGCTGGTTCATACTCCTCTGGAACGGCTGCAATGCCGACGGCTAACTGGCGACGTGCTGCAGTACGTTTTCGTCAGCTTGGCCATGATTAGCGCCACTACAAACAAATCATAAAGATTCAACACATAGCAAGGAAGCGCCATTATGAGCAGCCAAGACGTAAATATTTTAAATGATGACAATATCAAAAGTTTAGATGAGCAAGGTCTTAAGTTACCATTAACTTATCATACGCTTAAGCATTATTTGCCACACCGTTATCCTTTTCTCTTGGTAGACAAAATTATTGATTGTATACCTGGAGAATGCATTACTGGCGTGAAGAACGTGACGATTAATGAAGAATTCTTTAATGGTCATTTTCCTGATGAGCCGATTATGCCAGGTGTATTAATGGTAGAGTGCATGGCTCAAGTTTCAGGTGTTCTTGGATTTATTAGTGCGGGGCTTACGGCAGAAGATGGTTATCTATATCTGTTTGCAGGCGTAGACAAGGTTCGCTTTAAGCGCCGTGTTATCCCTGGTGATCAGCTAACTATTCGTGCCAAAACAGTCATGCAAAAGCGTGGCATTTATAAGTTCGACTGTACCGTACATGTCGACGATGAGCTGGCAGCTAGCGCTCAAATAATGATTGCTCGTCAAGAGCAACAGCACTAATTGATAATGATAGTGTCCATAGTAAGCGATAGCATCTAAATAGCTATGTTGAGATGGACAATCAGAATGACCATTGAATATTTTATATAATAGCAGAGCCAGTTTTAGCTTTTTAAACAACGCTAAATTGGCTGTATTTTTACCATTTACTTGCATCAGATGATACAAAGGCCCACATTATGAGTCAGATCCATTCAACAGCACTCATCTCACCGTCCGCTCAGATTGATGAGACTGCCACCATTGGTCCATATTGTATCGTTGGTGATGAGGTATCCATTGGTGCACATACTGTTCTGCACCGACATGTAGTTGTCACTAAATTAACTCGTATCGGTCAGCACAATCAGATTTACCAGTTTGCCAGCATTGGTGAAGATCCACAAGATTTGAAGTACGCAGGTGAACGCACCTGGCTTGAGATTGGCGATCATAATACCATTCGTGAGGCATGTAGCTTACATCGTGGAACAGCACAAGATGGTGAGCTGACCAAAATTGGCAGCCATAATCTGCTGATGGTCAATACGCATGTGGCTCATGACTGTGTGATTGGCGATCATAATGTGCTGGCTAATAATGTCGGTGTGGCAGGGCATGTCACAATTGGCGATCATACTATCATCGGTGGTAACTCGGGTATCCATCAGTTCTGTACGGTTGACGACTATAGTTTAATTGGTGGTGCGAGTCTGATTTTGAAAGATGTGGCTGCCTTTACGATGGTATCTGGTAATCCGGCAAAAGCGCATGGTCTGAACATCGAGGGTATGCGCCGTAAAGGCTGGTCAAAAGAGACTATCAACTTTTTACGCGAAGCCTATCGTACAATTTTCAGATCGGGTTTGACGACCGTAAAAGCGCTAGAAGTTTTGAACAATGAGCTGTTGCCGAAAGAGCCAAAAATTCAACTACTCATTGACTCACTACAGAAAAGCCGTCGCGGCGTGGTACGTTAAAAGTAGGATAAAAATACGCTAAGAGTTAGTAATAGTGTAAATCTTCTAATCAGCCAAACGCTTGTTAACTTTAAATAAAACATAAAAAACTATAACTATTAGTTATGGTTTTTTATGTTTATGAGTACTTGACTTTTTTGGTCGCTTAGCAGAAACTGAGCGTTTACGGTATTGTAATCAATTCTTTCTTAATGTTACTGGGCGTTTCGCATTGATGCGCTTATTAAATAGCCTACTATTATAAATGGCTTTTATGATAATCAAGGAGGATTATCAGTGACATTAATTGAAGCACGAGGATGGAAAAATGGCTATCAATAAACAAGAACACGCACAGTGGAGCTCAAGTTTTGGCTTCGTGTTGGCAGCAGTAGGCTCAGCAGTTGGTTTGGGAAATATATGGAAATTTCCATATATGGTGGGTGAAAGTGGTGGTTCAGCTTTTGTTATTGCTTATTTATTCTGTATTGCACTAGTTGGCTTTCCAATCTTGGTTGCTGAATGGCTGATTGGTCGCCGCGGACAAAAAAACCCAGTCAATACTTTTTCAGACGTAGCAGCGTCTGAAGGTAAGTCACGTAGTTGGGGTATTATTGGTGCTACTGGTATTTTGGGTGGCTTCTTAATTCTATCGTTCTATAGTGTGATCGGTGGTTGGGCGCTTAACTATATTACTAAAGTTGCAACAGGTAGCTTTGCCGGTCAAGACAGTGACTCTGTTGCTGCAACCTTTGATGCTATGCTTGCATCAGCTGGTACATTGACGATCTGGCACACGGTATTTATGATTTTGACCGCTGTCATCGTTGGTATTGGTGTAACAAGTGGTATCGAAAAAACAGCTAAGATCTTAATGCCATTATTGGGTGTAATTCTGTTCGTTATTGTTGGTTATAACGTGATGAACGGTGGGTTTGGTGAAGCAGTTGCTTACCTGTTTACCCCAGATCTTAGCAAACTAACGGCTGATGTTATGCTTGCAGCATTAGGTCATGCATTCTTCACCCTATCAATTGGTATGGGTATCATGGTTGCTTATGGTTCGTATTTGGGCCGTGAAGTAAACTTGCTAAAAACAGCACGTACCGTTGTTATTTTGGATACGGTTATTGCGTTGGCTGCTGGTCTTGCCATCTTCCCAATCATCTTTAGCAATGGTCTAGATCCTGCATCAGGTCCTGGTCTTATTTTTGTGAGCTTACCAATTGCTTTCGGTAGCATGGGTGCGGGTACTATCATTGGTGCATTGTTCTTCTTGCTTATTACCTTTGCTGCTATCACCTCGTCTATCTCATTACTCGAGCCAACTGTTGAGTTGTTAGAAGAGCGTACGTCGATGAGTCGTACTGTATCGACTATCGTGGCAAGTACAGTAATCTGGTTGTTAGGTATTGCAGCATTGCTATCGTTCAACCTATGGTCTGACTTTACTATCATGGGTAATGGTATCTTTGATGCATTAGATAAACTCACAAGTAAGTTCCTATTACCTCTAACAGGTCTAGCTGCAATTGTATTTGTTGGTTGGAAAATGGATCAACGTAACATTCAGCAAGAGCTTGGTTTATCTAATGGTACATGGCAGCTGTGGCAAATCGTTACGAAATTCATCGCGCCAATCGCTGTTATTGTAGTATTTGTGACGTCATTGATGGGATAATAGTCAGAATTGACATTATTTGAATCATTAGGCGATAATCATTAAGTGATAAAAGCAGCGCAGAAAAAAGGGCTTAAGATTATTCTTAAGCCCTTTTTTATTTCAACAGATATCATTATACGGTCGTGAATATTAAACAGGATTAACGCAAGTTTAACTCAGGAACCGTTTGACCGCGTTTGGCATAAAACTCGTTCACAAACTCATCAAATTTATCTTGCTCGATAGCATCTCTGATACCTTGCATCAAACGTTGGTAATAGCGCAAATTATGAATAGTCGCTAACTGAGCACCTAGCATCTCTTTACACTTATTAAGATGGTACAGATAAGCGCGGCTAAAGTTTTGGCAAGTATAGCAGTCGCATTCAGGATCTAATGGGCCTTCATCGTTGCGATATTGGCTATTACGAATACGTACCACACCAGCATTGTCTGCATCGCCCGTCACAAAGTAATGTCCATTACGCGCGTTACGCGTTGGCATCACACAGTCGAACATATCGACACCGCGACGTACGCCTTCAACCAAATCCTCAGGCTTACCAACGCCCATCAGATAACGTGGCTTATCTGCTGGCATATCATCAGGAAGGTAGTCTAGGACATCCATCATCTCATCTTTTGGCTCACCAACAGACAGACCACCGATGGCATAACCATCAAAGCCAATATTTAGCAGACCTTCTAGTGATTGCTGACGCAAATCAGGATACATACTGCCTTGTACGATACCAAATAAGGCATTGGTACTGCCCAGTCTGTTATGCTCATTCACGCAGCGTTGTCCCCAACGTAGCGACAACTCTAAAGACTTTTTGGCTTCGTCATGAGTGGCAGGATAGGGCGTACACTCATCGAACTGCATGACGATGTCTGAGTTTAAGCTGTACTGAATTTGCATCGATTTTTCTGGAGACAAAAATACTTTAGCACCATCGATAGGAGATTTGAAGTCGACACCTTCTTCGGTGATTTTACGCATGGCACCCAGACTGAATACTTGGAAACCACCTGAATCAGTCAGGATAGGTTTGTCCCAATGCATGAACTTATGCAAGCCGCCAAACTTATCAATCACCTCGGTACCTGGACGTAACCACAGATGAAAGGTATTGCCCAAAATAATATCCGCACCGATGGCCTCGATATCACGTGGCAGCATACCCTTGACTGTACCATAAGTACCAACAGGCATAAAAGCAGGCGTTTGCACATCGCCATGATTGAGATGAACTGTACCACGGCGTGCACGCGTGTCACCGCTGGCCGTTTTGTGTAAGACAAATTGCATATGATTATCGCTATTTACGCTATGAAAATGGCGATAATTATAGCATTGTTAGCGGTTTTTTTGGACATATAGTCAGAGAATCACTGAACTGCTACGGCGTTACCCTTCCTAAATGTACTACTTGTACCATCTTCAGACGGCTGCCTTGTACCCGTTTTAGCGTTCTTTAACTATAGATATTGGGTGTCATCGATATACGCTCGATACACACTTTGGTCAATATCGCTTTGTCATAACCAAAAAACACAGACAGCACCCCAAAAGACACAGACAGCAAGTGTCGTCATTGATAAAGTACCAATCATACAGGTGGCGCACGCAAAGTCATCAGACCGTCATTAGACGACATTTTAAGAAATTAGGGAAATAATATGAAAAAGACAGGTTATTTATTATTAATGGGCGGATTATTATTGATATCAAAAGGGGCGATGGCCGCTGAGACAGAAGAGCCAGAGTACACGTTATTGTCGCAAACAGGCGACTTTGAGCTGCGTCGTTATGACGAGCAGCTCGTGGCGCAAACGTGGGTGAGTGGTGATCAAGATTCCGCTAGTCGAGAAGGGTTCAAAGTGTTAGCCGATTATATCTTTGGTAATAATACAGCACCAACGGGCGGCAATAGTAAAATTAGCATGACGGCGCCTGTGACCATGCAGTCTAATAATAAAAAAAGTGAGACCGACTCACAGAAAATCGCGATGACAGCACCAGTGAGCATGCAGCAGGAGAATGGAAAGTGGCGTGTGCAGTTCACTATGCCAAGTCAATACACCATGCAAACGTTACCAAAGCCTAATAATCCAAATGTTGAGATTATTGAAGTGCCTGCACAGACTTATGGTGTGATTAAGTTCTCTTGGCTCGCAGGAGAGGACAAAGTAGCGGAAAAAACTGAAGCGTTGCAAACATGGATGCAAGACCAGAATCTGACGCCTACAGGTGAGCCCGAATTGGCACGTTATAACCCACCTTGGACGTTACCATTTTTGCGCCGCAATGAGGTGATGATCGCCTACGAGTCAAAATAGTAGCCGCAGTTCAAAGATATCATTTTTAATGAGTATGTTGTTTATCTGTTTTAACAATTCATAGGGTTATAAAAACTAAGCTCATAAAAAAAGACAGCAATCGCTGTCTTTTTTGTATTCAAATTTTTGGATAGTTGGTCTAGTTTTTTTGCTCGCGGATGATATTAAGCATACGGCGTAATGGTTCAGCTGCGCCCCATAGCAGTTGGTCGCCGACGGTAAATGCACCTAGATACTCAGGACCCATATTCAGCTTACGCAAACGACCTAACGCAACAGTCAAAGTACCAGTGACAGCTACTGGCGTTAAACGGTTCATGGTTGCTTCTTTGTCATCTTCTACCAAGTCCAACCATTCGTTGCCGCTGCTTTTAAGTGCTGCTTCGATTTCTTCTAGTGGAATGTCTTTTTTGAGCTTGATAGTCAGCCCTTGTGCATGGCAGCGCATGGCACCAACGCGAACACACATACCGTCGATAGCAATCTTATCAGCTTCAGAATTACCAAGGATTTTGTTGGTTTCAACACCACCTTTCCATTCTTCTTTTGACTGTTTGTTCTCTAGTTGAACATCAATATATGGGATTAAGCTACCAGCCAAAGGCACACCGAAGTACTGAGTAGGAAAGTCTGCTGAACGCTGAGTCTGAGCGATTTTTTTATCAATTTCAAGAATCGCGCTTGCAGGATCAGCTAATTCGTCTTGGACGGCATCATGTAATACGCCCATACCACTGATGAGCTCGCGCATGTTATTAGCGCCAGAACCACTTGCGGCTTGGTAAGTCATGGCGCTGACCCATTCAACCCAGCCTTTATTAAACAACTCACCGATAGCCATCAGCATCAATGACACGGTACAGTTACCACCGATAAAGTCTTTTTTACCATTGGCTAAGGCACTATCGATGACAGCGCGATTGACCGGATCAAGAATGATGATGCTGTCATCTTTCATTCGCAATGTGCTCGCTGCATCAACCCAATAACCATTCCAACCGCTATCACGTAATGGTTGATGTACCTTTGACGTGTAATCACCACCTTGGCAAGTAATAACGACATCACAAGCAGCAAGTGCGTCAATATAATGAGCATCTTTTAATTGGCTAGTTTCAATACCTTCAAAGCTTGGCGCATCTCCGCCTGCATTGCTGGTTGAAAAGAACACAGGTGTGATGCCATTGAAGTCATTTTCTTCTTGCATACGTTGTATCAATACTGACCCAACCATACCGCGCCAGCCTACCAAGCCTACTGTTAAATTACTCATGAAATCCAATCCTATTTACAATTATTTGTTGCATCACCAACCGATAACAATGCCGTGAATAGCGCTAAAAAGCAAGGCGTTTTAGCGGTTTTCTATATACTATTAACTATGTTCGTTATAACTTTAAGTTATTAGCATAATAGTGACACTCACGATGCCTTAGACAACTCATCGTATATTAATAATATCTAGCAATCATGACTATAGAAAAGACATATACGATAATGGTTATTATGAGCTTGCAAATATTGTAATGTTTTATGATAGTTGTCGCATCATGATTGCTCATTAGTAGTCTATAATATTGTGAAATGCTAAGGTTAGAAGAGAACTTCAATTCAGACCAAGCCATGCCATATTTTGTTATTGAATAAGTCATGAGCAGGGCCACTTCTTCAGTCATCCTCCTAATAGACGGTTAATACACATTATGGATCTCTCACTACTATATTACAGCCTACAGGGGCTAGCAGGATTCATCGCCTTCGTAACGATTTGGGGTTGGATACCACTTGATAATTGGTGGGTGCGCGGTGTTGAGTTTCCACGCATTCAAATTATGGTGCTAGGTGCTATTGCTTGGATTGGGATGCTGCTATTTTGGTCAGAGTGGGCATTAGGTCAGTGGCTGCTGTTCTTAGTCTTAAGTATCACTTTAGCATTTCAGCTGAGAATGATACTACCTTATACTAGATTGTGGAAAAAAGAAGTCGAGAAAGCAAAAGACAAGCCAGAAGGGCAGGATAATCATCTAAAAATAATGGTTTCAAATGTTTTGACGCCTAACAATAATACGCAAAAACTGGTTGATTTGGTTAAGCAAAAAAAACCTGATATTTTAATTACGCTAGAAAGTGATAGAAAATGGGAAAAGGCATTACAGCAGATTGAATCTGACTATCCTTATACCGTAAAGGTTCCATTAGATAACTTATATGGTATGCATCTCTATTCTAAGCTTGAATTGATTGATCCTGAAGTCAAATATTTGATGATTGATGATATTCCTTCCATTCATGCGCAGCTGCGCCTGCAAAGTGGTCGCGTCATTTGGTTGTATTGCTTGCATCCTATGCCGCCCAGTCCAACCGAAGCAGACAAATCTACCACTCGAGATGCCGAGCTGCTCATGGTCGGAAAACACATAAAAGAGAACGACCAAACGGCGATATTGGCAGGTGACCTCAATGATGTGGCATGGTCAAAGACTACTCGACGTTTTCAGCGTATATCTGGGTTACTAGACCCGCGTATTGGCCGACATTTTATCAATACTTTCCACGTCAATTACCCATTTCTGCGTTGGGCATTAGATCATATTTTCCATAGTGCCTGCTTTACCGTTGTAAATATAAAGCGCATGCCCTCTATTGGCTCTGACCATTTTCCTGTTATGACAACGCTACAATATGAGCCAGAAAAGACCAGTCAACAAGCACAAAATGCGCCTACTAAGGACGCAGAAGATATTAAAGAGACGGATCATAAAATAGAAGAAGGTAAAAAAGAAGGTAAAAAGGTATCAAAAGAACACGCAGAAGAGTAAATGATTTTGGACTAATAGGCACTAACGTTATAAGTTATTGTACTGTCTAGCTTTGTCTAAAAACGTAAGCATATGCTTACGTCAAATAAGGTCTTTAGCCTCTAGTTGTATCAAACTGATTGCCTTACAATACGACCATCAACACAAGGATATGCAAGGATGCAGTGTTGAGACAGTATCAATAAAAGCTCAGGTCAGCCCGCTGTCTTATAGTTTACTGTTCATGACTTAGGATGAGTCAACACGGAAATAATAACAACATGAAGCGTTAAAGCCTCGAACCAATCGCCCTAGGTTCGGGGCTTTTCTTTGTGTACAAAATTCATTCGTTGAAGATTCATTTTTTGGGTTTTATAGAAAATTAGAATATCAGGAATCAGAAAACATTCTCAAACGATATAGTCGGTGAACTACTAAACCACTACGGCGTTACCATCCTTAGATGTACCGCTTGTACAATCTGCAGTCGGCTGCCTTATACCCATTTTAGAGTTCTTTGATATAGCTTCTAAAAATGAGAGCTTATCAATAAAAAGGGGTACATGCATTGGCATGTACCCTTTTTCGAAAAAACTATTTATGTTGTTAATCTATTCGGTAGCTTCTTATCCAAGTACTTGGATATAAGCGCTAGAACGTAACTCTTGTAGCCAGTCTTCTTGAGCTTGTGGTGCTAGGCGTTGGTACAGTGCTTGACGTGCCATATTGCGACGATATTGTTCACTAACGTCCTGATCACGTTTACCATCAACTTTCAAGATATGCCAACCGAACTGGGTCTTGAAAGGCGCAGAATAATCACCAACCGCTGTATTTTTCATGACAGCTTCAAACGGACCGACCATGTCCTCTTCACTAACCCAATCAAGATCACCACCGCGACCAGCTGAACCTGGATCATCTGAATAGGTCGATGCTAAACCAGCAAAGTCAGCACCACTGCGTAGCTGTTCGTATAAATCATTGATCTTTTGTTCAGCAAGCGCATCAGTCTGAAGCTCATCAACTTTCACCAAGATGTGACGAGTTTGCCATTGCGGTATCAGCATGGTATCACTGGCTTTTTTATTAGCAAGCTTAATGATATCGATACCTTCAGGGGTAACTAATGGTTCGCTAACCGCACCGACGTCAAGCTTGGTAATTTGGCTTGATAGTTCTGTAGGCAATGAGGCCGCTTTGTGAAAGCCCATATCGCCACCTTGTAGTGGGATAGGATAGCTACCTTGGCTAGCAGCCACAGCTTCCGTGACATTGACATCTGATACGAGCAGGCGAGTGCGTAATGCTTCCGCTACCTTTAATGCTTCTGCACGCTGCGCCTCTGATAAACGGCTATAGTCATCGATGTAAGGCACGCGTACATGAATGGTTTGATATTCACTTTGGTTCAAACGCTTGGCTTCAGGAGATGCCAAAAATGCATCGATATCCTGTTCGCTGATGCGGACACGATCACTGATTTGACGTTGCTGCAATGCTTGAATAGAGGCATCTTCGATCAACTGAGCACGCAGAGCAGCGTAGCTACCAGGTCTTGCTGCATCTAGACGTTGCTGCAATGCTGAGATACTACCCAGTCCTTCTGCTTGTGCAATTTGACCTAGGCGCTGATTGATAGCGGCATCGTCAGGTTTTAGGCCTGAGCGCTTGATCATAGACAGCTGTAGCTCGCGTAAGATAAGTGCATTTAACACTTCAGACTGTAGTTGAGCTGAGTTGGCAATTGGCTCGCCAGCAGCTTGAGCACGTGCTTGAGCTTGCGTAATAGCAGCAACCAATTCACTTTTTAAGATAGCATTTTCATTGACCAATGCAATGATGCCGTCTGTGCTATTGGCTGGGGTCAGGCGATTCACGTTGCTTTGTTCAGCATTGGTTGTCGCTTTAGCCGCTGCAGGCTTTACGGTGGCAGCTTGGGCACTGAGACTAAGCACAAGGCCTGCACTCATACCCATCGAAAACAGTACAGCACGGCTGGTTTGACGTACAGAAAAAAATCTCATGATGCTCCTCATCAATGTCATCGCATCGGATGGTAGTTGGTCAACCATATCCATTATATTTTAATAATCATATACTGAATAATCTTGTCCATAATAATGTGATAAATAGTATCACGTAAATAGATAGCTACGCGAGTAATGGGATAGGCTGACTTTATTTAGCCGCTCATTCTTAATTTGTTCAGCTAAGTAGCTTATCGGTCTGTCATAAAGTTTTGGCTTTATAACAGACCTTGTAAGAAACCTTAGTTTTTCCACGCAGTTTGCACAGTATCAAAGCCACGTACCTTCTCAGACAGTAAACGCGTCAAACTACCATTACCGCTACCAAGACCACTTAGTCTAAGCTCTGCCATGATTGCTTGTGTTGGTTCATTGGTAACATCCAAGTCATTATAATAACGACGGCCATAAACGGCAAAACCAAAGCAGCAGTCTTCATAATCGACCCCAACAAGCGCATCAAGCATTTTGCTGTTACGATAATCGTATTGGCCTTGTGTCAATATTCGCCATTTGCTATTGATAGGGAATATAGCTGATGCAGTAACGGCAGATAATGGTAGCTGATTGGTGTTCGTATCACTTTGACGCTTTACAAAGCCGACATTAAATAAGCTGTTGTCTGTTGGCTGGTAACGTAGCTCAGTTGTGATAAAGTTTAAGTCATAGCTATTGTCCAATGCACCGTTCACATCGACCCAAACGTTATTATATGGTTGGATACTCGCATCCCAAACCATGCCTGATGATGACGTGGTAAACACAGGTTCATCATCAGCAAGCGTGACGCGACCATCATCGATATAAAACTGCTCTGCAATACTACCATCGAAACGTGTCACACCCGTTGCATCGATGTAACGATAATTAATCCCTGGCGTAACAGCATGCAAGTCTTGCAAGCGGTCATGACCTAAAAACCAACTGTCCGAAAATAGCTGCTCATAGTTGGTTGAGGCAATACGGGTATTAAAGTTAGGAATGTCATTCTGGTCTTCGTATGGTGCATAAGTGTACTTCAATCGCGGATTGAGCAACTGATAGCCACCCATGGTATCGTCAAACGCACCAAATGGTGAACCGGCACGGTATAGATGTAGTCCGGCATCAATGCTCGCTTGCGGTACAAACGCTGATAGACTGCCATCTTCTGCACTTAGCGAGCTATCTTCTAAGCTGTCTTCGTCGTATGCCGTATAGAGATGTTGTAGGCTCAGCTTTGGTTTAATGTAGCCCCACGAAGATTCGATTGGGTAAGAGGCGCTAATTTTATTATAAAGACGTGTACCGCTTTTTTCAGTCTCAGAACCATCATCGATAGATTTTTTAAAGTATGCTGAATCACTAACACCCGTAATTTCAAAGTTATTGTTTGTCGGTATGCGGTAGTTCAGCATTAGTTGTGGCAGGCGAGAGTAAGGTTTGTCTTTATCCTCTAGTGCGTCACCATCGCTATCAAAAGCATCCAGTGTTTGAAAGGTCTCGATTTTTAGCTCACCAGTGACATAGTCGTTATAATAGTTGAGGCGGGCACGTCTCGGTAAATTTACCGTACTATCGGATAAACCAAGGGTGTCAAAGTCATCCAGATAGTCCGAATCCGAGACATAGCTGTATTTGAGATCCCCGCTCAAACGCGGAATACTCTTGGATTCCCAAGTATGATCATAAAACAGACTGCTACGATTTTCGTCATCGTACTCGTTATCATTAGGGAGGTATGAACCAGTTACCGTACCTTTCCCATAGTTTTCGGTCAAATAACGAAACTCACCTGATAGCATGGGATTGCGATCAGTGTAGATATGGGTGTTGAGCGTGGCATCGTAATTGGGTGCCAAATTTAAGTAATAAGGTACATCAACTTCAAGACCGGTTTCACTACTAATACCGACATTCGGTAATAAGAAGCCACTACTGCGGCGACTGTCTATTGGGAAGTTAAAATAGGGCAGATAGAATACTGGTATGTCAGCGATACGGAACGTTGTGTCGTAAGCTTCACCGCGGCCTGTTTCAGTATCTAAATCAATAGTTTTGGCATCAAACTGCCATTTTCGATTCATAGGCGGGCAGGTACTAAACATGACATCATCTAATTCGTAGTGACTGTCATTGGGTCTGTTTAAGCGCTTGGCATAGCCATGTGCTTGTAGATCGACACTAGCAAAAGCCACATTCTCAGCGGTTGATTGTCCCGTTTCCGTGTTGTAGTTCAAGCTGTCTGCAACGCCAATTAGGCCACCTTGTGACGCTCTTTCACTTAAACTGGCTTGAGTATTATTCATAGCCTGATTGGGTACATTATTCCGTGGTACTTTTTGCCCTGTCGCTTGGTCAGTAAACATGACGTTGCCTTGGGCTGCTGCCACACCTTTGCTCAAATCTAGCGAGACTTTTTCTGCTGCTATTTGCTGAGTGCCTTGATTAATAATGACATTACCCGAGAGCTCAGCATAGTCAACGCTGTCGTAATAACCATAGTCCGATTCTGTAAACAGAGGTGCTCGGTTATTTTCTAGGCTATTAGTTGCTCCAGCCTCATTGACAGCACGCTGATAATTAGGGTTGCTATGTGGATATACCCATTGGCCTTCACAGCGTTGTGAGCTATCTACAGTACGTATCGGTATCTGTAAGTTCTTACCGACTTTAGGAATGACTTGAGGACTGGTTGTGTCGACCATACTATCAGCGGTTGGAACCTCAGTATCAGGTGTTAGCTCATAGAACTCTGCCAAGCGCATTAAGCTGTCTTGAATGCTTTCATCATTTAAATCAAGCTTGTTGGTGTTTTTTGCAGCTTTAGGCGTGCTGGTATCATTACTTTGTGTAGCGGCAATGCTTTTCTGAGTATCGAGTGCTGGTACAAAAGCGGAATTGTTACTGTCTTGATTATCGCCGTCTTTATTGTCGCTGTCTTTAATGGCAGTGACTTCTAGAGAGCTGTCATCTAGGGTGTCTTGACTAATGGCGCTCCCAGTATTGAAAAAGCTGTCATTATTGACAGAGCTATCACTGAGGCCGCTATTGTTAAAAGAGCTGCTATCTAAAGTGCTAACATTTGCAGCCGTATCAATACTATTAATGCCGTTGGTTAAAGTTGAGTCATCAATAGTAGTTTTAGCAGCGACGGCTGCCTGTTGCGATTGTTTGTTTGCAGCAGTAGTCTTTGGACTCTGACTCGCTTGATAGTTGATATCACTATAATCAGGCGTTTGATTGATATTGCTATTAGCATTAGGCGCTGCTTTAGATATGTAACGTGTACTACTATCGGTGAGGATCGGCGCAGTTTTTTGTGTGTCAGCATCGCTGATTGCAGCATTAACGGCTAGGCTAGATAAGCCTAAGGCGCCAAATAAGATCACGCGAATGCTTTGGTAAAGCGGAGAATATAACAAGGGCACACCTATGATTGCAGAGCCTATTGGATTGCGATACTGAGCTTAGTAGCCGCATTATTGAACAAGGTATAGCAGTTAATAAACGACTAAAAAATCACTAATTGCTAATAGCGATCTCAAGAATTTGAGTGTTTTACATATAATGACGACTAATCATAGTCAAAAAAAACCAAATCAGCTACACTATTTACCAAAATTTATAATATAGCTAGGCTGCTTTTCGAATGATTGCCGAGATTATGCTTAGCGCTAAATATTGAATGATAACTCAATATACTTGTTATAGCAGTTATTGTGGCTCAAGATTTCACCATTTTAACAAGGTTTTGCCTGACTTATCACTACTTTAATTGTTTACGACTTATATTTAACCTGCGATGCCCATTATGACTGACAAACTAACTTTAGAGCCGAACATGACTGATACCGAAACAAATAGTCGCTTACAGCAGCTAGAGAGCTGGTTGCAGCAGATATTTACAGGTAAAAGATTTAACTTAGATAGCCTGCCTGGTGATGCCAGCGCCCGCCAATATCACCGTATTCAACTACCAAAAGATGATGGTAATGGAGCGTTGAATTATATTGTCATGGATTCTGCTGATGAACAAGATGCCATGCGTCAGTTCATTAACGTCGCAAAATTGATGGCACCTGCTATTAATGTACCAGCGATTGTCGCGCAAGATGTGACCAAAGGCTTTTTGGTCTTACAAGACTTTGGTGCGGTAGAGTTCGCCCATTTACTTGTTGATGCGCCATCTACTCAAGTGAACGAGTACTATCAATTGGCAATGCAGACGTTGGTCGCACTACAGGCCGTACCTGTTGAGACAGCAAAATCTCAGCACCAATTACCAGATTATGATACGGCGTTGTTGGATCGTGAAATGGATCTGTTTACGGATTGGTTTATACCCTATATCGGAATAGCACTTGATAAGACGTTGTGGGACAATTTAAAAGTAGCATTGACGAAAGAGATTTTGCAGCAGCCACAAGTCATCGTCCATCGTGATTATCACAGTCGCAATCTGATGCAGGATCAAGCAGACCATTCGCGCTTGGGTGTGATTGATTTTCAAGATGCAGTGGTTGGCTCTTACACCTATGATTTGGTGTCATTGGTACGTGATGCTTATGTTGAATGGCCGGAGCGTCAAATATCTGAATGGATGAAAGACTTTTGGCAATTACAGCAGCAAGCAGAGCTAACCACAGCTGCCAGTGCGCAACAGTTTGAAAATGATGTCAATGTGATGGGCGTGCAGCGTCATCTAAAAGTACTGGGGATTTTTATCCGTTTGTCTGAGCGTGATGGCAAAGACCGCTATTTAGCAGATATTCCTAAAGTAATGAGTGATCTAGTTTTTGAGCTAGAGTGGCTTGGCAAACACGGGAGTGATAGCTTGCAACAAGTACTACTACCATTTAATAAATGGTTTGTGGATACCGTGCTGCCTGCATATCAGCATAAGTTTGTGCAACAGTATATCTAAATTTATTTATCATATTAGCATCTCGAGAGCTTAAAACTCACACATTATAGGAGTGTACATGTCTACCTCTACGATTACACAAGCCATGATTTTGGCAGCGGGCAAGGGTACTCGTCTACGCCCGTTGACGCTTGAGACGCCCAAGCCTTTGGTGGAAGTTGCGGGTCAGCCGCTTATCGTTTGGCATATCAAAGCGCTACAGGCGGCAGGTATCACTGACATTACGATCAATGCGTCATGGTTGGCTGATAAGCTCATCGATACGTTGGGTGATGGCACTCAATATGGCGTAAAACTGCATTGGTCAGTAGAAGGCGATGAACCTTTAGAAACAGCGGGTGGTATTTTTCAGGCACTACAAACTGGTAAGCTGCGTGATGAGCCGTTTATCTTAGTGAATTCTGATGTTTGGACGACCTATGATTTTACCCAGTTGCAAGACTATACACTGGGTGCTGATCAGCGTGCACATTTACTCTTGATTGATAATCCGGCGCACAATGATAGCGGGGATTTTGCGATTAATAATGGGCTTGCTAGTGAGCAACCTGTAGGTGATGGTGATAAATATACCTTTGCTGGCATCAGTGTGATGTCTCCTAGATTGGTTGATGGTTTGGTATCAGGTCAGCCAGCGGCGTTGGCACCATTGCTCAAACAAGCAATGCTCAAGTTTCAGATTACTGCTGAAGTCATTACTGACAATTGGATAGATGTGGGCACGCCTGAACGCTTGGAACAGGTAAACGATTTTATTGAAAGTAAAGGTGCCAAAAACCACTTAGGTGTATAAGCTCGATAAATTCTTATATAAGTATGCATAAAAAAGCAGCGTTGATTTAATCAACGCTGCTTTTTTATGCGTGTATCTCGGGGAATGTTAAACACCCATTGCTAGTTTGATTAGCTGTGCAATGGTAAACACGACCAAAAATCCTGCCACATATAGGCCGACAAACCATAGCCATTGTGACTTTTTCTTACTGAGCTTTTTCATGCTCGTCTCCCATTTACGTGTCAATACGCTTTTGAACATCAGTATAGCTACTGCTAATAACAGCAATAGCCAGTGACTGTTTTATCAATTCATATGTCCATGCTTAACGTTCTTATTTATCAGTACATATGCTCATGATCCGTCTTACCCTTAAAGGTGTAATACGCAAAAGCGGTGTAACTCAAAATAATGGGTAGCATAATACCAGCACCAACGAGCATAAAGGACAGTGATGTATCTGCTGCTGCTGCTTCATAAATCGTCATTTGATACGGTACGATATAAGGGAACATGGCAGAACAAACACCGATATAACCCATCAAAAATAACGCGACAGTCAATAGGAATGGACGATATTCACGTTCAGTGTTCAAGTCTTTACGCATAATAAAGAATAACACCATGACGATAATAGGCATGGGAGCCAGATATAATAAGTCTGGGAAGTGAAACCATCCGTCGAGTGCATTGATATCTGAAAAATACATAAATACTGTGACGACAATCATGGCGACAACTAGAGCAGATAGCATCCAGCCAGAAACTCTGCGTGCCCAAACTTGTAATTTGTGTTCTGTCTTGATAATAAGCCAGGTAGAGCCAAGTAGGGCATAACCGATAATCATCGCAAAACCGCAGACGATAGAGAAAGGCGTTAGCCAGTCAAACGGCCCACCGGTATACAAGCGATTGCTCGCTTCAAGCCCTTGTACCAATGCCCCAAGCATAATCCCTTGAGAAAAAGTAGCAAGTACTGAACCGACAAAAAAGCAAGTATCCCAGACATGGCGACGTGTCGAAGATTTAAATCGAAACTCAAATGCTATGCCGCGCAAGATAAGACCAAATAACATCGCTGTCACAGGTAAATAAAGACCCGTCATAATGATGCCATAAGCGACTGGGAAAGCGGCGAACAAGCCACCACCGCCCAGTACCAACCACGTCTCATTACCATCCCAAAACGGTGCGATAGAGTTCATGATGCGGCTACGATTTTTATCGGAGCCTGCAAATGGAAATAAAATACCGCAGCCTAAATCGAAACCGTCTAGTAAAACATAGACAAAGACTGCGAGAGCGATAAGTCCGCCCCAGATCAAAGGTAAGTCTAATACATCACCGTAGTTAAACATTAGCGTAACCCTCCTTCATCGATGTCATCTGCAGGTTCATCAAGGTCTGTTCTCATTCTGTCGCCAGCACTGGTATCGCCAGTCAACGTGCGACCTTGACCTTCTGTGACAGAATGCTCATAGAAGTTATCTTCAGAAGGGTCTGAATAGGGTTTTGGCCCTTGAGCAATCAAGCGTAGGATATAGAAACTGCCTGCACCAAAGACAAAAATATACAGCACAATGAAACCAATCAATGTGGTCGCGACTTGCTGTGCAGCGACTGGTGACATACTTTCAGCAGTACGAATAACGCCATACACGGTCCATGGTTGGCGACCGGTTTCAGTCACAAACCAACCAGATAATAATGCAATAAAACCAAGCGGTGTCATCATCATCCACGCACGGTGGAACCAGACGCTTTCGGGATTGAATTGCTGTTTTTTGAAGTATTTGTATATGCTAAATAAACCGACCAGCACCATTAACATACCAATAGCAACCATGATACGGAACGCCCAAAACACAATCATAACGTGTGGTTGGTCTTCAGGTGCCCAGTTTTTGAGACCTTTAACTTCGCCATCTAATGAATGTGTCAGAATCAAACCAGAGACATATGGAATCTTAACTTCATATTTATTGGTTTGGTTTTCTTGGTCAGGAATCGCAAATAAGCGTAAGGCGGCACCGCGCTCATCTTCCCAAATACCTTCCATCGCAGCGACTTTGGCTGGTTGATGCTCTAAAGTATTTAGACCATGTTCATCACCAATCAACACCTGAGCTGGCGCGACAAATATGGCCATAATCATCGCCATACCTAGCATGACGCGACCGTGTTTGCGGTGCTCAGTATGTTTTTTGGATTGTAAATAATAAGCACCAATACCCCCAATGACAAATGCAGTTGTCAAAAATGCTGCTGTCATCATATGAGCATAACGGTAAGGGAAAGATGGATTAAAGATAATCTCAAGCCAGTTGGTTGGGTATAGCAAGCCATCTGCGCCCACCATAAAGCCCTGCGGCGTTTGCATAAAGCTGTTGGCGGCTAAAATCCAAAAACCTGAAATCAGTGTGCCGATGGCGACAATTGCAGTTGCAGCAAAATGCATGCGTTTGCTCACACGTCCCCAACCGAACAGCATAATCCCTAAGAAAGAAGCTTCTAAGAAGAAAGCAGTCAGTACTTCATAGGCGAGTAGTGGGCCTAAGACGTTACCGGCTTTGTCAGAGAATACCGCCCAGTTGGTGCCGAATTGATAAGACATTACCACACCGGATACGACACCCATACCGAATACGACAGCGAATATCTTAATCCAATGCTTATAAACTTCGGCATAGATAGGATCGCCCGTTCGAAGCCAACGGAATTCAAGCACCGTCAACCAACTGGCTAGTCCAATAGAAAAAGCAGGAAATACAATATGAAATGAAATAACAAAAGCGAATTGAATACGCGCGAGTAACAACGCGTCCATTTGGTCGATCATAAATGCAGCGAACATAAGCGCTTACCTTTATTTGTTAGCCAAGTAGCGCAAGCTTCCATGATACGCTCAAGTAACTGCCCGCAACCTTTTATACGAGTATCGCGGTCAATAATCAGGTTTTCTTTAGCTGTGAATATTAGCGAGTTAAACCGTTTTATTTATGCTATGACTAAAGCGATTCAACTGAATAAATAATTTATATCCATACAAATTAAGAAATAGTCGTTCATTCAATTACTGTTACTGATGCTTCATTATGCGCCTGCAGCTTTATCGCTACAAGTAAGGCCATGTAACGCATACTTACTAGTAAATATAAATTAGTAAGAATAAGTTAATGCTATATTCCTTATACAATATTATATATTGTAATAAAGTATAAAGAAGGTGTTTTATCGTACTTAGCAGTGTTCAATATCGTCAATGTTCAACAGACCCTAAACTATTGATTGAGCTGCTGATGCAGTATACGCCTTAATGTCAAAATAGTTTGAGGGTTTTCTTGAATGCTGTGACCACCATTAATAACGGTTTCGGAAGCTGCACCGTCTAGATGGGCACTGGTATAAGGTACGATACCATCAGATAGGCGTTCAGTTAATGCCTGACTGATATTTTCGTCGATGGTAACGGCCGCTACAAGCGATTCGTCTGTCAGTTTAGCGCTATCAGAATCAGCGTTCTCACTTGCGCTAATAGCTTCACCTCTTGCGTCTTCTTCTATCGCTTGTGACAAGTCGATTCTCGCACCGCCCGGCTGCATTTCTGCCAGTCCTTTAGTGATGTCAGCATCGTTATTGGCAATAATTGAGTGATAAGTAATGCGGTCATTGATAGTGAGATCTTTGGTGAGCTGTATAAAGGAGGATTTATCGCTGAGCTGGCTAGCACCGTTTTGTAGATATAGTGCGCCTAATGGGTTGTCTGCCAAATCGCCTTTCGTTGCAATCGTTGCTAAATTTTCAGTGACAGTTTTCACTAAACCAACGGGTAGGTAGACAACACGGCGTAGGGCGCGCGTGAACCAGCGGTCTGCATAATCAGTACCGCGAAACGGCGCAGACAAAAAGACAGCGGTATCTACTTGTGGTAATGTTTTTAGCTTAAAACGTTCTTGTAATTGTGCCTCACCAAAAGAAGCTTTGAGTGCGTCGCGGACTTTACGTTTTTCGCTATTAGAGAGTATGTTTTGATCATCGAGATTGTCTAGGTCATCGACTAAGTTTTCATCAGATAGCATCATGCGAGCGATCACAGCACCCATACTATGACTGATAATCACACTGTTTTTGCTCGCGAGATTTTGTCCTGTCGGATCCGTCTGCTGATAAGTGCTGTCAATCAGACGTTGTATTTGGTAACGGTTTTCTAAAATAGGTAAGTTGGTTGGGTAAAATATTTGCCAAACCTGATAGTTGTCACGTAACTTATCATCATTGAGAATATCGTTGGTCAAATTCACCCATGTTGCAGGGCTAGAGGCCAAGCCATGCAACATAATCAGTACGCGTTTATTGGGATCATAAGGCTCGAGCATAAACAGTTTGGGCAGTCTTTCTTCTGGTTGGCGAGTAATCAAATTTAGATAGCCGACGCCATCTAATTGGTTCTCTGATAGCCACAAGCCGTAACCGGCAGAGAAGTTGGCGGCCAGTGGATAGTCATTATTGAGGATATTAACACTTTCGCTTTGATACGGATTATACAGGTGGATATCGAGTTTACGACTGTCTAGTACTTCTAGCACGCTATCGCCACTGGGCTCAATCAGACCCGTTAATAGTAAATGGCCTGTGGGATAAATTCGCGAACTTGGTTTGCTATCATCGATATTATCTTTTTTATCATCCGATTGACCTGACAGTGAGGATACCAATAATTGGCGAATCGTGGTGGTATAGCGATCATCCAATGACGCAACCAAGCTAATGCCCAAGCCTGGACGTTTACTGATTGAGTTGAGCCCAGAGAGACGTAAATCATAAGTGGAGACCAAGTCTGCCAAAGCGGAGGTTTGCTTATGTGCATTTTGCAAATAGCTGTTTTCATTGGGCAAATAAACGCCGAGGTCATAGCCATCGACTTGTATCTTCATGACTTTGACTTGGTCGGTAGTCTTGCCTTCTAGAGGTGCACGGTTAGCAATAGCAGCCTGCGCGCTATTATCACGTTCAGTGGAGGCTATTGGTAAATGTTCTATCTGTGGGTCGCCCATCAGTTTATCTGAACCATCTACTGCCTTATAGAGCTGAGTGATGACATCATTGCTTGCCGCATTATAAATATCTTGGGTCTGAATATCAGTATCATTTGGAATGCGGTTTGGTGTACTAGAATGGCTACTATCCTGAGCGCTACCTTCAAAATCATGCGCTAAGCTGTCATAAAATAGATAGGTATAACTGTATTTTATCGCATTAAACAATCGCTCTTGGTAGCCAGTTAGGCAACGACCGGTGTTTTCTTGTTGAACATTGGCCTCGGTATCACTTAACGGTGCATTGGCATAATAAGGGTCGAGTGGCGGGCGAGAAAGCGCATTGAGGCAGTCTTGCGATTTGGCAAGCTGCCGAGCCTTTGCATAATGTAGTTCAGAAAAAATAGCCAGTGAGGAACGGTGGTGTTCATCTAAGATGCTATCGGTGAGCTGGGTCAAACATAAATCAAACTGCTGCATACAAGCTTGCTCATTGAGCCCTGCTGATAAGAGTGCTGATGCGGTGTCACTACTGAGCTTGTTGTCCGTGACAATGTTGCCACGCTGTGCCGTAATGGTCTTTGCTGACGCTTGTTTATTTACCGAGACCGTACTACATGCCGGCAATAACGCCATCGCTGCTATCAAAGCGACTGAAGTGATCGGTATGCTTTTTTTATTGGCGTGCGTTACCATATTTTTTATAGGGTTAACGAAAGTCATAGTTCAGTCCAGTTAGTCATCAAGGTATAAGTCAGTAAGCGGTGTACAAGAGAGAGTGTAGCGTAACTTTTGCGATTAAGCTTTTTTATTTTAAGCTCTATCGTTAGGGCTTTTTCATTAAGTAATTTCGAAGGAATAAGGCTATCTATCGTTGATACTACTATTGGTATTGCTTAGTTGTATTTACATCTCACCAATCGAATATATTATTCATTTAAGCGGGATAAGAAGCTAATTAGAATAACTGGTTTATTAGTGGACACAAAAAAGCGTCTCCATTTTATATTGAAATAATATCGATATAAAATGAAGACGCTGACTGCTTTGGTCGTAGATTATGTATCAATCATTTTGATCAATACGTAAAACCATTTTAGACACCTGGTTTAACGTTGATGTCAGGTGCTGGTATGTCCCAAATGTAGAACTTACCTTCTTCAACAAGTTTTATCTGCTGACCAATCATAGCATTGTTGGGATTTTTACTCTCAAGGCGACGCAGACGCTCTAACGCGCTATCACGACGGTCACTTAAGACGTCCGACTGTGCCAAGCTTTGCTCTGCTTCCGTATAGCCTAGAGAGACGGCTTTATCTAAGTATTTTTGACCTTCTTTAAAACCACCACCTTCTGATAGCATCATGCCATACAAGAAGTTGGCTTCACCGCTATCAGGTTGCAGTTTGATGGCACGGTCCACATATTTGCCACCGCGTATCGTATAGTCTGAACCCAAATCTAGGTTACGTCCCATGCCGTTAAGCTTGGCTGCACGAAGCAGCACATCATAAGAGGCATTTGGTGACAGGGCATAAGGTTCAATCCACTCAGCCAATACTTTGATTTTTTCGCGAACATTATATCGTTGTGTACGGTTAGGGAAGTTTGGTGGATAGTGGCGGGCATTAGGTGATGCCTCTTGGATAAAGTCATCAAGCAGACTCACGTCTAATTTATCAGAGTTAGCGGTTGTTTGTTGTGGAATCAATACGGTCTTTAAAAAGCTCACGTCTGACAACTGTACTTTCGGCGTTGGAATGTTTGCAAGTTGACCACTACGCAGGTCGATACCAGATGTCGTCATTGGACCTGGCTCATAGACATGAGTGCTACCTGTGTACACCGGCTTGGTTGGGGCAGGTGTGACGGTTTGTGGCTGCCCAGAACTCATTGGAAAAAGACTTTGCGTAGGAGCGCTTTGTTGAGTAGCAGCGACAGGTGCATTAGTTTGTGGCGCTGGTTGAGTACTTGATTGAGCTGTACTGTCTGCTTTGGGTTGAGCAAGACGAATCACACGTTTACTAGAGTCTACAGCACTAGGGACGGATGTGGCTGCTGCATTGGTTTCAGCTGCATTGACAGGTGCTGATAGCAACATTGTGCATGCGGCTGCTAGTGCGGTCATCGTGACCAGTTTCGAAGACTTGGTAGACACACTGCTAGAGAGCATTGATTTTTTAATGGTTTTCATAAAGATTGTTACCTTGTTTATTTAGTCGTTATTTAGCAATTAAATGGTCATATAAGTTGTGTCTTTACTGCAAAATCGTACAAATTTCTCATACCGTAGCAAATTAAGCTTTACGCTATCAGTAGTAGGATTGTTAATAGCAAACGTCAAAAACTCGATAGCAGACGCGATAATCAAGCTTATAGTCTCTATTAACCTAGAGCTGGCAACTACATCGTTTACTACTACAAATGATAAGCAGTGGCTTTCATACGGTTGGCCATCCAGCGCATCGTCTTGCGTACAGGCGGTGACAATGCAGCGCCGCCGCTGGCAAGTGCGAGTTCACGATGGTGCAACTCTTCGATATCCATTTGTGCCAGTATCTCCTTTGAGCGTTTGTCATGCTCAGGCAGTTGCTGGATATGATCTTGCAAGTGCTCACTGACTTGTGCTTCTGTCTCTGCGACAAACCCCAAGCTGAATTCATTAGAGATAGCACCAGCTACTGCCCCAAGACTAAAAGACATGCCGTACCATAGTGGCGTAAAGAGACTGGCGTGGCTACCAAGCTCACTTAGACGAGTCTCACACCATACCAGATGGTCAACTTCCTCTTCGGCAGAGTGTTGCATGGCTTGCTTGACGCCATGATCTTTCGCCGCAAAGGCTTGACCGTGATAAAGCCCTTGCGCGCATACTTCACCAGTATGATTGATACGCATCAGCCCTGCGACATGCCGTGCCTCAGTGATGGTCAGCTCAGGAATCTCATCGTTGCTGACTGGTAATGGACGCGTACTAGGGTTTGAGTGCGGTACGACAGCTCGTAATGCCTTATCGACGCCGAGTAAGAACTGGTCGATTTTGGATAAGGGATGTAAGGCCATAATTCACTCCTAATGGCTGTATGTACTATCAAAAGGTACTGTTATTAAAAGATGTTATTATTAAAAGGTACTGCTGTTAAAAGATTCTGTTGTTAAAGTGCTATTGTTAAGAGTTACTATCAACAAATAAGGTTGTCTGTTTTTCTGAGACAATTATAGTCTCAGCTTCACAAGCATTGCTATAGCAAACAATCTAAATTATCAGCACGAATATTATCGGCTCAAAAACATACTGATTACTATAGTAATACTCAATTCAGCTTTAGCATATTTATGGAACGACTTCATCATGCGTTTGAATCACAGCACTTTTGATATGCCTATTGAGCTTAATATATAAAAACGCGCCAAATGCAATATTGAGTAGTCCTGTTGCCAAAAACAGCTGAGGCATGCTCAACGCCAACGTATTTAAGATAACAATCGCGAAAATCGCTGAGGTAACCATAAATATCGCATTAAAGATATTATTAGCACCAATGATACGCGCACGATGGCTTTTGGGTGCATATGCCTGCATAGACGCATACAAAGGCACAATATATAGACCGCCACTAAAGCCCAAAAAGAACAAGTCTGCAAATACTCGCCAGCTACCACTCATACCCACTAAATCACTGACACTGAGGAAGGTGTCATTGCTCACGTTGATATTGAGGCCTGATAGTGAGAAATATAAATCGATCGCAAAAATACTCAATCCAGCAATACCAAAAGGTAATAAGCGCAAACTGACTTGGTTTTTGGTCAATGATTTACACAGTAATGAACCAATCGATACGCCAACCGAAAATAGCGTCAATAGGAAAATCACCACTGACTCATCACCATGCAAAATGACTTTGCTAAGCTCTGGCATTTGGGTCAAGAACGTCGCACCATAAAACCAAAACCAGCTGTTGCCAAGGATGACGCAGAATAGAAAAGGTAATGAATATAAGTAGCGAACCGTGGCCAAACTGGTGGTAAAAATATTCCAGTTGATTTTTAGACTGGGCTGCATCGCTGGCATGGTTGGAATGTAACGTGCTGCCAAATAGCCCAACACGGCTACGATCAGAACGGTCACACTAATCCAATATAGCGACTGCGACAGTTGTGTGAGGACGCCCGCGATAATCATACCCAGCAGAATAGCTAATGAGGTGCCCATTTGAAACAAACCATTGGCACCAACCAACTCGTCTTCTTTCATCGCTTGCGGCAAGTAGGCGTATTTAATCGGTCCAAAAAAAGTTGAATGGGTACCCATTAAAAACAATGCTACAAATAATAGGGCATACCACTCAAACACGAAACCAACCGCAGCGATCGCCATGATCACAAGCTCAAGCAGTTTGATCAATTGCGTTAGCTTTGACTTTTCGTATTTATCCGCAATTTGCCCTGCCAGCGCTGAAAACAAAAAATAGGGCAAGATAAATAACATCGCGGCTAAGTTATTTAAAATACTGACTTCCATTCCCAACTGACTTGCAGCGGTGTAAGTCAGAACCAGTATGAGCGCTTGCTTAAAAACATTGTCATTAAACGCGCCCAAAAACTGGGTAAAAAACATGGCACTAAACCGGCGGTGCTTAAATAACTGAAACTGATTTGCCATGAAAGTTCCTACAGATAGATCGCGGCTGATAGATTAAAAGGACATACGGAGTGGGGCTTTTAAGATAAAGGTAATTATTAATAGTATCAAAAACTTATCGAAATATAGCATAGGTTTTATCAATATTAGGACGTATAATAGCAAGGCTTTGGTATAAATACATGCGCCCAACGCTATGATTTCATAATTATCTACGTTATGATTTGTGAATTTTACAGGGTTTTACTGTTATATATAAGTGATGGCAAGCCCCGCTAGCAATACGGTCTACCTACCTATTGATACGATAACGGCACTCAGGACTAAAGTTTGCACTATAGGCCGTAGACTGTCATTATCAAGAGCAAAGGTAGTCAATCAGAATCTCAGCCAACTGTTAATAAGTTTATTCACCGGTAAGACTTAGCGATTGCCCTCGTTAATGACATTGTGCCGCGTGAGGTGATAGGAAATAAACATGAACCACCAGCCTTCAACTCTAGCGCGTCCTGTATCGGTTAATCCGTGTGATATCTCTATAAATGTGCCAGATAGTATCAGTGCCCAACGCATGCAAACTTGCCATGCTCAAGCTTGCGATATTCAACCTTGCCAGACTCAAACTTGCGATATTCAACCTTGCCAGACTCAAAACGGCCCTCGTATGACTACGTGTGATGCGCCGCGCATTCACTTTACACGCTCTGCGCTTTTTTCTGCTTTAGCGACCAGCTTTGTCGGTTTTGGTATCGCACCTGCAGCTTTGGCTGATACTGCTATCAATGCAAATACTCCTGCTCAATCCATGACCAATCAAGTAGCGGCCAGTCAGTTAGCCACACTTTTAGATTCAAATGATGATGCTCAGCGCAATATTTTTGATAGTTCGGATGATGAGTTGTTGCAACAAGCCACAGCGATACAGCAGCAGGGTTATCAGATGATGACGCCTGCGCAGATAGATCGTGAACTGGCTGAATTGAATACGCAAAATACCCAAGACATTAATACGATAGATAGCGGTAATAACCGTAATAATGCCAATGGCATCAGTAGTAGTGACGTTGATAGCGATTTTACAGCGCCAATCGCGACGTTGAATGATACCGCACCGCCTATTGGCTTAGATGTGGATCTTGATGCTGACAGCCTACCATTACCTAGTAATCTTGATACATTGGGTAAGAGTGAAAATGCCACTGAGCCAACAGACACGACTGAATTGGTGTCGAATCCGATAAATGTCAGCAGCTCTGTCAGTGCTGAAAGTGTGGATGGTGACAGTGATAGTGATGGTAATAGCGACAGCGATGCTATTGATAATAGTAATGAGCTAGTCGCGAACAACAGTGATGTGGAGGATGTAGAGGGTGCGACAGCAAATATTATCGATCCAGGTGATTATCTGCCAGATTATCAAACAGATACTCAGGTAGCCGTTGAAAATGTCGAACAAACCAATAGACCTGGGCCTCGAGAGCGTAACAAAGGCAACATTGTAAAGCGCCTTTATAATCGTTTCTTTAATGATGGCGCCATTGCCATACCTAATGTTGAAACGACCATCTACTTACAGGAAGCCACGTCTGAAGATACGGACGATAGCGAACCAAAAGAAACCAAGGCGGATAATGATATCCAGCCAATGAAAAACATTAAAGCCGCACTGGATAACACCACAGTTCAGTCCGTTGCTGACTTTACTGCTGCTTTACCGCGCTTGCGTCAGACGGCACTGGATGCTGCAAAAGCCGTGGGCTACTATGAGGTTACGTTGAGTCTGCGCCAGCCTAGTAGCGATACTCTGGATGTGGTTATTGAAGAGTTGGGTGAGCCAGTACGTGTCGATAGCCGTATTATTGAGATTCGTGGCGAAGGTAGTGAGCAAGAGGAATTTGCAAACTTTGAAAACGAACTCCCACCACAAGAAGAAGATATCTTTAATCACCGTGTCTACAAAAACAGCAAAGCTGCGCTAGAGTCACTGAGTAATACCTATGGTTATTTTGACCAATATTGGCTAAACAAATCGGTTGATATTATCTTGCCGGATAACACAGCAGATGTTTCTTTGGTTTATGACACGGGCAGTCGTTACCAGTTTGATGACGTTGTGTTTTTTACCTATGACCGAGAGACCAATACGTTAACGGAAGACCCTGATAAGCTGCCTGTTGAGCTGCCATTATTGCAGCAGCTGCTTGATTTCAAACCCGGCGATCCATTTTATGCGCCTGATGTGACCAAATTTAGTAATGATTTATCAGCGACTCGTTACTTTAATACAGTGAACGTTGAGTCGATACTACCACCAAATGAGAGTAGTGAGGCCAGTACATTGGCTTTTGATAATACTCCAGTGAATAGCAACGGTACGTCAGAGTCAGATGAAGACGTTAGTAGCGGTAGCATTACTGATGTTATTAATAATGGTAATGACTCTCTAATGACGGCGAACGAGGCACTTGTTAGTGGCGCCAGCGATTCTAATAACGGCAGCGTGGTTAGTGAAAACACAGTCAATGAAGACGATATTGCTGCTATTGAGTTCGAGGCTGATGAAGCAACCCTAGATAAGCTGCAAGCCATTGAACAAAAAGCAGATCGTTTAAGCCGTTTGCCGAACGATCGGGTATTAGATGAAAAACCTCAAGAGGCAGACAACCTGTTAGGTAAAATCAGTGACTCAATCAGTAATGTTGCTCAAAAAATACTGCCTGATGAAAAAAGCCTGCTTTCCGATGAAAGCTTTGTGCCACCGACATTAGCAGGACGTAAAACACCGCAAGAAGTGGCAGAAAGTAAAAAAGTGCCGTTGTATGTTTTTGTTGCCTCTGACAAACCGCGCGACGCCCAAGTCGGTCTTGGTTACGGTACAGATACTGGCGTGCGAGCAACGGCAAAAATAGATTACAACTTGATAAATCGTCAAGGCTATCAGGCTGGTGCAGAAACGGAAGTTTCAAGAATTGCTAAAAATGTGGCGGTCTATGCCAGTCGACCTTGGAAGCACCCGCTGAATGATAAGCTAGATGCACGTCTGACTTATGAGGAAGAAGTGATCGACCAAGGTGAAGGTAACTTTGATCTGTCTACCAGAACACTAAAAGCAGCATTGGCACGTAATATCCGTCAAGATAACGGATGGAATCGTAGCTACTCTGTGCGCTACCGTTTGGATGAGTTAGAAACAGGGGTCGATGAAACAGAGTTGGATGATCTGCCTATACGTTTTACGTCTTCAAATCCTAGTCAGCAAGCGTTGTTATTTGGCTATGGCATGAGTAAAACCAGTATAGATAGTGTGACTAATCCGACTCAGGGCATACGTCAGTCTTACTCTATTGAAGCAGGCAGTGAATCAGTTGCTAGTGATACCAATATGGCAATCGTTCGTGCAGGTGTTAGTGGTCTTTATAGCTTCGGCGATGCCGATAAGCATCAAGTATTAGGCAGTCTGAATACGGGCTATATCTGGGCAGATGATTTTTACGAAGTGCCTTATAAATTACGTTTCTTTGCAGGTGGTGACCAGAGCATCCGTGGTTATGACTATGAGAGCTTATCACCACTAGAGAACGGCTATCTGACAGGTGGTCAAATTCTTGCGGTGGGTAGTGCAGAGTATAACTATGAGTTCAAACCGGGTCTTCGTGCAGCATTCTTCACGGATGTGGGTAATGCTTATGACGAAAACTTTGATACTGAGACAAAGGTCGGTGTTGGCGTCGGTATTCGTTGGTCGTCACCTGTGGGCGTGGTGCGAGTCGATGTGGCGGCTGGCGTGACAGAGGAGAGTATTCCCATTAGACTGCACTTCTTTATTGGTTCGCCTTTATAATTGTTTGATTCGTTCTGTTATTTATTTATCGTACCGATTGCCGGTAATCATTCTTTAACGTAGTTGAGTGCCATGCTGACAAAAAACAACCCGCCTAGTAACTCACCAGATGAAGATCCGGCACAGCGTGACGCTCGTGCAGTCAGGCGCTTGTATCCGTTATCATTTTTGCTCAAACTACTGGTGCTGATTTTAATCGTACTCGCGATTATGTTTGCGGTGTTCTTTTATGCGGCTGGCACAGAGTCAGGTACCAAGTTTATATTAGAGAAAGTCAGTGCCGAGACAGGCATAGAGTTCGAATATGGGCAAGGTAACTTGCGTGACGGTATTTGGGTGACCGACATCGATATCAAGGCGACTGAAGACCTTGAGATATTGGTTGATAAAGCCTATGTAAAGATAGGCTGGCGTGCTGTATTTGCCAAAGAAGTGCATTTGCGTGAAGCCGAGATACAGACCATTGAAATTATCAATAATGAGCCACCAACGGGTGAGCCCTTCGATTATAAAACCCTGCAGTTACCCGTCAATCTACGCTTTGATCAAGCTAAAATTAAAAGCATCACTTATAAGCAAGTGACCAAAGAGCCTGTCATCGTCCTTAATGTCGTTGCCCGTGATTTGACTTGGGTCGGCAGCACGGTATCCATTGCTCGTGGTGATTTGCAGTATGCTGATATCGTCAATATCAGTGCTTTAAAAGGTGAAATTGATTTACAAGGCGATTATCCGCTAGATTTAAGTGCTATTGCAGAAGTAAGTGCACTAGAACAAGCCTATATTGATCCACTAAACATTACCGCAACAGGTACGCTCAAGCGCACGGTTGGTAAAGTAAGCAGCCGCTATAATGATAGTGATGTTACCGGTGATTTTATTGTGCAGGGATTGGACAGCGATTCACCGTTTCGGGCAAAACTGCAATGGGATGATATCTTAATCCCGTATGCAGAAGATCAAGATATTCGCCTAAAAAGCGGTACGGCCACAGCAGAGGGTGTCATCTCTGAAATACGTCTACGCATCAATACTGAACTGACGGCCAAAGACATTCCTTCAGGTCACTATCAAGGCCGTGCGGTTATTGCTGATAGTCAGCTGCGTATTGATCGTTTAGATGCTGATGTGCCTGCTGGACGTCTGGTGTTGCAGGGTATTTTGGATTGGAAAAACAGCTTTGATGCAAAAATCCGAGCGACAGGCAGTAACTTTGATATCCGCCAAGCGATTCCTGATGAGTACGCTGACTTCAAAGCATATGCACCGCAAAGGCTTAATGGCAGACTGTCGCTACATTATCAGCAGCAGAATAGCGCTGGTAATACAGAAATAGATGCAGATTTACGTCAACGTGATGGCGAGCATGTCAATGCCAACATTGCCAGTGGCAAAGTTTCAGCAAAATCTAAACAGGCGGCTCCTTGGTATATTGATGCTAAATGGCAAAACCTAGTCCGCCGTGATGTGCCTGATGTCGGCAATATTAATAGCCCGAGTGGACAGGCGAATGTCATCATTCGTGACTCACAGCTATCCGTTGATGCCAATGCGGTTATCAATGAGCTCAATGCTGCTCCCAAAGGTAACTATGATGTGCGTCTACGTAAAGCTGGTGACGTCATTGATATCAATCGTCTTAACTATGAAGGAATCGTAGGCGACCTATCTGGTACTGGACAGATTCGACTAGCGAGTAAAAATACACCACTCACATGGCAAGTTGATGCGAGTACCAAAGGCTTGCTCCCGAAAAAATACCGCAGCGACTTACCACTTGAGCGTTTGACAGGTAGTATTAACGCCCGTGGTCGTCTGTTAAATATCACCAAAAGCGGTGTTAGTGGTCAGCGACATATCATTACGTTGAATAACACTGATTTGCAGACGCAGCTTGATGCCACACAAGACAGTCGTACCATCGGTATAACAGGTGGTGGTGATGCCAGCGTCGATATCGTCGGTGGTGAGCTGTCTGTATTTGATGCGCGCTTTGATGGCCAAATTGATACGGCAGATGTACCAAAAGGCCGCCTATCTATTGATGCTGCTGGCACGCCAAATCTGATTAGTATCCGTAAATTAAATTATAATGGCGAGGCTGGCGCAGTGGCAGCAAAGGGTGTCATTGATTTACGCAAAAATATTGGTTGGACGGTAGATGGCCGCTTTGACGATTTCAATTTGGGTTATTTTCTACCCAATAATCCAGCAATTCTGACGGGCGATCTAACCACCAGTGGTGAATGGCAAACGCCGCCTAGCAATAGTAAAAACACGCCAGGTAAGCTAAAACGTTTTGCCGTAAATTTCGATGGTGTACTGGATGCTGAGCAACTGCCAGCAGGTAAGCTGACTATTGATGCCAGTGGCGATGATCAATTGATTCGTATCAAACGCTTCCGTCATGTGGGTGCTGCCGGCAGCATCGATGCCAAAGGTACCGTAGATGTGCGTCAAGGCGTTGCGTGGGATATCAATGCGGTAATGGATCGTTTTAACCTAGGGTATTTCCTAAAAGACACACCAAGTCTTATCACGGGTACGATAGATACTGATGGACGCTGGAGTGATTCGCAGCAAATTATCAATATCAAGCAAGTTAATTTGAGCGGTATGTTAAAAGGGCAGACGTTGAGCGCTAAAGGCAGCTTGGCGGCGAAAATGCGCTTACCAAAAGACTTGGCAAGCTACTTTGAAAGTCTGCAAACGCAAGATGCTCAAGCGCAATACAAAAAAGTAAATGCCTTAATTGATAGCTTGAATGCCAAAAACCTCGTACTGCGTTGGGGTGATAATTACGTAACTGCTAACGGTAATGCTAAGCAGCTACAAACCAAAATTAATATCACCAGCTTAGATCAGCTCTCAGATCAGCTGGCTGGTAAAGTAACTGGCGGTGCCACTTTGTCGCAGCCAGTAGGACAAGCGTTGCCAACCATTTATATTGATTTGGTGGGTGAGCGTCTTGCGCTACCAGGCTTTGTTTTACGTCAGGGTCGTGTCCGCGGAAAACTGGTTAATCTGGCAAATAGCCCAAGTCAGCTTATCATTACTGCCGAAGGCTTAGATGCTGCTGGACAGAGTTTTAAAAGTGTTAAGGCTTCATTTAATGGGACAGAGCAGGCACATGTGGTCGATCTCGATGTGGCCAATGAACAGCTAACTATTGGTGCAAGAGTCAAAGGCGGTTTCAATCGCAATAACGTGAGCTGGTCTGGAGTCATCGGTGAGGGTCGCATTCAGTCTAAATACGCGACCTTAAACCAGTTGCAACCAGCGCAGTTGATTGTGAATCTACCTAACGAACAGAACGGGAAAAACACAGACTTCGAAGTACAGCTAGCCGCGCACTGTTGGCAAGCTGCTGATCAAACTGGCAAGCTGTGTTTACGCAAAAAACTAGTCGCATCACCAGACCAAGGTGAGGTCGATGTGGCCTTACAAAATCTGGATACTTCATTATTCTCAGTGTTTTTGCCCAAAGATATTGACTGGCATGGCAAGATTAATGGTAAAGCCATTGTCGGCTGGCAACGTGGTCGTCCGCCGACTATTAATACAACGTTGTATTCGGATAATGGCAAAATTGGCTTAGCTCAAGAGGGTGATAGCGCTGCTGTTACTTTACCTTATAAGCGGGTTTCTCTCATTGCTGTATCCGTTCCAGAAGGCCTCAAGCTACGCACAGACATCAATACTGGAAGCGGTGCTCGTGGCTATGCTGAGGTCGTTGTTGATCCTTATAAAGCGCCTAAGCCAATTTCGGGTGCACTGGTACTCAATGAGCTTAATCTAGCGATATTTAAGCCTTTCTTCCCAGGGATGCGAGTCCTGCGAGGAAATGTCACGATGGCAGGTGGCGTTGGCGGTACGCTAGATAAGCCGCAGTTCTATGGTGACGTAAAGCTTTCTAATGGCCGTATCGCCATGTTGGATTTACCGATTAACTTGACCAATGTGAATGCTGCCGCCAAAATTCGTGGCACTCAAGCAACGATGGATGGCACGTTTAACAGTGGTACCGGTAAAGGCTCTTTAACAGGAACGGTTGATTGGAAACAAAAGTTACAGGCTAAGCTAAGTGTTATCGGCGAAGGATTGGTGCTTACTCAGCCGCCATTGCTAGTAGCTGAAATCGATCCAGATATTGATATTATTGTGCGCCCAGGCGATCGCTATGTTGATATTAAAGGTGCCATTAGTGTACCGTCAGCGACTATCCGTCCACCAGAAGCCAGTGAAGATATCGTGACGCAAACTGAAGATGCAGTCGTGCTCGATCGTCGTTTGATTGGTAATATTGATGAAGTCTTGGCCATCTCGAAGCCTTGGTCTATTAATGCAAACATTGGTATTGATTTGGGTGAGGATATCAACTTCCGTGGCTTTGGTGCCGTGATTCCTTTAGCAGGGGCGATTAATATCACCCAAAATGGTACTGGGGTTATGCGTGCAAAAGGTGTGGTGCAGGTCTCACGTCGTACTGATATCAATGCCTTTGGTCAAAGTTTAGAGCTCAATTATGGTCAAGTACGCTTTGACGGTGATGTCATGAATCCGACCTTAAGTGTCGAAGCAGTTAAAAGCATTGAAGGGAAAATAGTAGGCCTACGCGTCAAAGGTGATACTGAATCACCAAATATCATCGTCTTTAACAATGCTGGTCTGACACAGCAGCAAGCGATGAATGCATTGGTCACAGGCCGCCTTACTAATACAGGTGCGACCCAAATCAGTGAGCAAGGATTTAAATCGCAGGTTACCAATAACTTAGCAGCGGCTGGATTGAGTTTCGGACTGAGTGGCACGCGCAGCTTAACCAATCAGATAGGTCAGGCTTTTGGTTTGCAATCTCTCACCGTGGATGCCTCCGGCAGCAGTGAAGACACCAATGTCAATGTCACTGGTTACGTGACCCCTGATTTATATATCCGCTACGGAGTAGGTGTGTTTAATGCTCAGAATAGCTTGTCGGTTCGTTACCAGTTGACGCGTCGTATCTATGTTGAAGCAAGCGCCGCTGCAGAGAATGCAGTAGATGTGGTTTATAGTTGGCAGTTCTAAACGCAACGCTATAGTCAGAGAACTACTAAACTGCTACGGTGTTAGTCTCCTTAGATGTACTACCTGTACAATCTGCAGTCGACTGCCTTGTAGCAATTTTAGATTTTTTTGACTATAAATTATTATCAATATCTAAAACCTATATCCATTAACGATGACCACAGTAATTTTCAGCCAATAAAAAACGCCTTTTAATGAAGGCGTTTTTTTATAAGTGGGCATCGAGTGATGTTTATTCTATTTGGTTAGGATTAATCGGTTATTACGTGTCAGGCGTAGGCGGTATTCTTCACCTTCATGCTCGATACGTACTTCCTTGGTTAGGGCAAATAAGTGTTGTGATTGTAGAGTAGGTAGACGGTTTTCGCGGCAGTTTAGATAACGAGAGATGACCATGCTCATAATAAAATCCTTTTGATAAAAAATAGCTGAGTAGCGATAACAGTAAGTAATCGTCTTTAACGATAATAATTATCATTTAGATTGAATGATTTTGCAAGACAATTGATAAAATAAAATGCAGTTATTATGTAAACTTATCTAAAGCAGTTGTCATAAAGTTTGTCTTATTCGAAATAAACTATGAATATTATATTTAAAATCAGTAATTTAAGTTAAGTAACTGCTATTTCCTAACATTTTCGTATGACTGAATATACTCTAATAAAAATAAACAACGAAGGACAAAACCATGCCAAGTGAACCAAATAACCAAGAAATAAACCAAACCATAGATAAAAAAGCAGTCATCGTAAACGTTGCCGTCGCTGTTATTCATCATAAAGAGCAATATTTCCTTGGGTTTAGAAATGCTACCCAACACCAAGGCAATCGTTATGAGTTCGTCGGCGGTAAGATTGATGCCAATGAGAGTGCAGAACAGGCACTGGTTCGAGAAGTCGCTGAAGAAACAGGGATTGCTATAGATAAGGACATTATTGTCAAGCTTGGTCGTTTGCATCATGACTATGGTGACAAGCAGGTTGTACTACAGGTTTACAAGATTGAGCTGACAGCGCAGCAATACGAGCAGCATAAGCATTGCGAATATGGATTAGAAGGGCAGGCGCTGACATGGGTGGATAAATCTAAGCTATTGGCAGGTGAGTATCCCTTGCCCGCTGCGAATAAAACGATTCTAGAGTGGCTGAGATTGCCAACGCAGATAACGATTACCTATCCATTATCACATTTTAGCGAATGTTCTGATCCAGCGGCAGCATGGTTACAGTATCATCAAACCCATTTAGCACCAGAGTCTTTGGTTTATATCAGAACAAAAGAAGCTGATGCAGAGCGCTCAGGCAATCTAGCAGCGCAATTGATGCATGGTCGTCCAGACGTTCAAGTAATTGTACCTTATGGTACTGATAGTCAGGTTATAGACATTGATAAGTCAATACTGATTAAAGATGAAAATATCTCTCATCAAATCGTTGCAAATCATTTGACCCATACGGCATTAATGCAATGGCTTGAAAGTGTTTCAGACACTTCTGTATCTGAGAATTGTTTATCGGATGACTTTCCATTGATAATCAGCTGTCACGATATTGCCAGTATTGAAGCGGCCAACAAACTCGCCAGTGCTCGAATACAGCAACAGCTACCGCCAGTGATCGGTATTTTTATCTCACCAGTATTAGCCACTCACACGCATCCTGATACTGTACCACTTGGTTGGGAGGCATGGTCTGCCTTAGCACAGCTGGCCGATATGCCAGTCATTGGTTTGGGCGGTCTATCACCCACGATAATAGATCAAGCATTAGCACATGGCGGTGTCAGCGTTGCTGGTATTCGTCAGTTTTTTAACAGTGAAAAATGAGAAGAAATTCGACTTATATTGAGCCTATTATTTGTTGAAAATTAACAGGGACATCACTGAATTTTCTGATATTTATCCAGTAAGTAACTATGTTTTTATTAGGTGTTTATTCCACTGTATAAACACATAGTTACTTACAAACCGTTGCGTTTCCCTACATTGCGACACTGTTTTAATAGTCAAGTTGTCCTTAATATAGAATACTTAATTAAAGAGTATTTACTCTATCATTCGTAAGCAAGCTGCCTATTATTCATTAGCAAATTGCCTATGAAAATATATTTTGACCCTTGCAATAACATCAAATTCTGTAGCGCTGGTTTACTTATTAGACACGCTTTTTGAATTTGGCGACGTTCAGAGAGTTAGACTAGGTGGATAAATACACAAAGAAATTTTCACAGTCATTATTAATAACGGTAATTCTATGAAAGCCAACAAGTTACCTAAGTCAGGATGGTCTGATTCACAGGAAGCTGGTTCTCAATCTCAGCAGACTAGCCAGTCAAGCAGTTATTATCTGGATAAAGATAATGCGCAAAAGACAGGCTATGCCAGCAATGATGCTAGCTACAACCATGACGAATCGAATGATGAGTATCCGAGCCATTCGGTAAAAGACACGTCTTCGCAAGACAGCTATTTTGGGTACAAGAGCGCTGTCAAAAGCCTGCTAAAGGCAAAAGAGTCTGCTATGTCTGATGATGACATTACGAAAAATAATGATTCGAAAAGCAGTCTTGAACAGTCCCAAGGACTAACTCTGTCTGCGCCACTGACCTCAGCATCTGTAGATGATCAAATAAAAACATCAAAAGATAAGTCTGAGCATAGAGATTCTGAACAAGAAACCGATTCGTCATCGGATACCACTCACTCATCATACAAAGAAATACCGGAGCGCATATTTATGAATGGACTGATCAAGCATACAGGTATTGCCTTAGCGATTATTATACCATTGGCTGCGTTCTCAGCTTATGCTGCTACGCCTCCAGTCAATGCAGCGTCTATGGCTGCTACCAATGCAACGATGGATAAGACGACAACAGAGACGCTGTCTATCGAACCAAGCGCCATCATTCATAAGTCTGCAAGTACCCCAACGACAGTCGATAGCGTCGACCTCGAAAAATATGCCGGAACGTGGTACGAGATAGGGCGTCTACCGATGTATTTTCAACGTAAATGCGCAGGTGATGTTACGGCCAATTACGCCCAAAAAGCTGATGGTAAAGGTATAACCGTCACTAACAAGTGTATGGCCGAAGATGGCTCGGAGATTGTTGCTGAAGGTCTCGCTAAGCCAGCGGATGAGACTGGTAGTAAGCTAAAAGTAACTTTCTTGCCCTCATGGATTCGTTGGTTACCAGTCGGCCGTGCCGATTATTGGGTACTAGCACGTGATGCTGATTATAAAACGGCATTGGTCGGTACACCTGACAAAGATTATCTATGGCTGTTGGCTCGTTCGCCTAATGTCAGCCAAGAAACCTATTCTAAATATCGTCAGATTGCACAACAACAAGGTTATGACTTAAAAGAATTTAAGCTTACGCCGCAAACCAATCAGACGGTAAATTTAACGCCATAGTTAATATAAATATAAAAAGTTAAATTCTAATTGCAGAATGAGTTTGTATATCTGATAGACAACTGGTTATTATCAGGTTATTTCAATGAATAAAAAGTCATAGCAACTCTTACTCAAAAAACCTAATAAGGCAGCATATATGGCTGCCTTTATTTTTATCTTTATTTATATATGAGTCTGTATATGAGAATGAAACCTATTATGCACACTAGCTAATCGGTTACTACTGGCAAAATGAGGCGTTTTAGGCTAAAATCTATGCGATTCAAATACTCTAGTGTCAATAACCCATATTGATAGTGGTTGATTATCATATTAGAGTCACCATTTAGAGCATACACAACCTATCTATTTCATATTTCTTCATATTTTATTGATCATACATTACTGACCATAAGGATGTTTCTCGTGAGCAACGCTGATACCTTACGCCAATTACATCAAGACCACTTAAGCAACTATAACAATCAAGAGCAACAAGCGATTGAGCTAATGGGGTTATTGAATAAGCTCTATAATGCGCAAGACGTACAAGTGACTTTGTTCGGCGAAACGCTAGACTCTACCTCAGTTGGTCAAATACTCGCTTTGCATCAAAAAGTTGCGTTGCGTGACCATGGTGCTAAGTCTATTGATATCGCTGATACGTTAGCGATGGTAAAAGTCATCGCAGAGAGCAAAGATATCCAAGCCACTCGTATCGATGTTGGTCAATTGATTGCTAATGACACTGACGTACAAGCTGCGCTAAAATCTGTTAATAATGCAGGTGCCGTGAATGGCGCGACAGATGTAGTATTATATGGTTTCGGCCGTATTGGTCGTATCTTGACCCGTTTATTACTGGCGCAAGCGTCAAGTGCAAAAGGTATGCAATTAAAAGCTATCGTCGTACGTCCAGCAGCAGCTGGTGACTTGGCCAAACGTATTTCATTGCTTGAGCGTGATTCGATCCATGGTAGATTTTTGGGTGGCATCAGCATCGATGATGACAACAATGGCATGATTATTAATGGTCGTTTTGTACAAGTTATCTATGCGAAAGATCCTAGTGAAATCGACTACACCGCTTACGGTATCAACGATGCTCTCGTTATCGATAACACGGGTATCTGGAAAGACGAAGCAGGCCTTGGCAAGCATCTACAATCTACTGGCGTGAAAAAAGTACTACTAACTGCCCCTGCTGGTGGTGATATCAAAAACGTCGTTTATGGTGTGAACAATGACACGGTTGGTGATGACACTATCGTTAGTGCTGCCAGCTGTACGACCAATGCTATTACACCAACGCTAAATGTATTGAATGATGAGTACGGTATCGAAAACGGTCACGTAGAGACTATTCACTCATTTACCAATGATCAAAACTTGGTTGATAACTACCATAAAGCAGACCGCCGTGGTCGTAGTGCAGTGATGAATATGGTTATCACGAGCACAGGCGCAGCAAAAGCAGTTGGTAAAGCATTACCAGAATTGAGTGGTAAGCTAACGGGCAACGCCATTCGTGTACCAACACCAAATGTCAGCTTAGCAATTTTGAACTTAACGCTTAAAACGGCACCAGAAAGTGCTGAAGCGTTGAATGAATTCTTGCGTAAAATTGCCAACAGCAGCACTTGGCAGTCGCAGATTGCTTATACAGATTCTACAGAAGCCGTATCAACAGATTTCGTTGGCACGACTCATGTTGGCATCATCGATGCGCAAGCGACTATTCTGACTGGTAATCAAGCTATTGTGTATGTTTGGTATGACAACGAAGTAGGTTATAGTACTCAGGTATTGCGTCTGGCGACACAGATGGCCGGAATCAGCTACGCTCAGGTTCCTGCATAGAACGTTAAGCATAACAAACCAGTTATCTGATATTGTGTAAATTGGTGCGGTCATACTGCAAAATTTGCCATAATAGCGGCTGGTTTGGATAGCTTGACATTGCGTTAGCTGTCATACTTAAACACCCGATAGTCCGATTGATTATCGGGTGTTATTTTCATATTGAATATCAAATACAAGTAGCGTGCTTTTAGCGCTTATTTTGTCACAATATTTTTTGTGACAACACAGTAAAACCCCATAATATAACCGTTGGTTGTAACCAGTATATAAACTGGATTGTGAATTAAGGAAAGTAAAATGCGATTTATTGATGAAGCCGTCGTAACGGTAAAAGCAGGTGACGGTGGTAACGGAATCGCCAGTTTTCGCCGAGAAAAATATGTCCCACGTGGTGGCCCTGATGGTGGTGATGGTGGTAAAGGCGGAGATGTTTATGTCATTGCAGAAGACAACACCAACACCCTAGTTGACTATCGTTATACCCGTCGTCATGACGCCATGCGAGCAGAGAACGGTCACAGTAGAAACTGTTCAGGCAAGGGTTCTGATGATTTGTTCTTACCAGTGCCTATCGGTACCACGGTAGTTGATACCGAAACAGATGAAGTATTGGGTGATTTGATTGAACTTGGTCAGACGTTACTAATTGCCAAAGGTGGTGATGGTGGTCTGGGCAATACCCATTTCAAGAGCTCTACCAACCAAGCACCGCGTAAAGCGACATCTGGTTTTGAAGGTGAGTTAAAAGTTCTTAAATTTGAGCTAAAAGTAGTGGCTGATGTTGGTTTGATTGGTTTGCCTAATGCTGGTAAATCTACCTTTATCCGTCAAGTTTCTGCTGCTAGACCAAAAGTTGCTGACTATCCGTTTACCACACTCGTTCCGAATCTAGGCGTAGTCGATATCGGTCGTCATCGCTCATTTGTAATGGCAGATATTCCAGGTTTGATCGAAGGTGCTTCAGAAGGTGCTGGACTTGGTATCCGTTTCTTAAAGCATGTGGCGCGTACACGTCGATTGTTACATGTGGTTGATGTAAAGCCAGTTGATGGCAGCGATCCAGTAGCCAACGCTCGTGTTATCTTAAATGAACTTGAACGTTTTTCGCCTGAGTTATCCAACTTGCCTCAGATTTTGGTATTAAACAAAATCGATCAGGTGCCTGAAGAAGAGTTAGATGAGCTCTGTACCCATATTGTTGCCGAGCTTGGTTGGACAGGAGATGTATTTCGCACGTCAACACTAATGGGCGAAGGGACTGATGCGGTTAAATATCATTTAATGAATGAGATTGAACTAGAGCGTGAGCGTGAACTAGAAGATCCTATCTTCGCTGAAGCACAAAGAACACGTTTTGAGCGCTTAGAAGTAGAAGTGCGTCTCAACACTGAAGCTCAGCGTGAAGCCTATCGTGCAGCTCGTAAAGCAGCACGTGAAGGACTAGACTTAAATGACGATGATGACGACTTCGATGATGAAGATGGTGTCGAAGTGGTTTACGTTCCGTAGTAAGTGAACAAGCTTGAACTGATATACCTGAATTTTTTAAATCAATCCCCTAATCAATTCATAAGATAAAAAGGAGTTTATATGGCAGATGGCATAGAAAACACGATCGAAGAAGCAAGATTTGTTAAGCAAAATCGCAACTTTGATATTCAGCGCGTTATTGTCAAGATTGGCTCATCGTTGTTAACCAATAACGGTCGAGGACTGGATCGAACTGCCATATACGAGTGGGCCAAGCAGATTGCTAAGCTGCACAAGCAAGGCGTCGAAGTGCTGTTAGTATCGTCAGGTGCTGTTGCTGAAGGTGTGGTACGTATGAACCTTGAGGAGCGCCCTAAAAAATTAGCCGCACTACAGGCCTGTGCTTCTATTGGTCAAATGGGTTTGATCGAAACATGGTGGTCAGCATTGATCCAACATGGTATCCAAAGCTCGCAACTGCTACTGACTCATGATGATCTGTCTAATCGTAGCCGTTATCTCAATACGACAGGTGCATTGACGCAATTATTAGAATGGCGCGTGCTACCTGTTATCAATGAAAACGACACTATTACCATTGATGAAATCAAATTCGGTGATAATGATACATTAGGGGCAATGGCTGCTGCGATGGTCAATGCTGATTTGTATATCATCCTCACCGATCAAGATGGTGTGTTCACAGATAACCCACGTGACAATCCTAATGCAAAAATGATTCGTCAAGAGCGCGCGATGGCTGATTATTTATTTGATATAGCTGGTGATGGCGGTAAGCTAGGACGCGGTGGTATGTTAACCAAAATCCGTGCTGGTCGCCTTGCTGCAATGGGTGGCTGTCCAACTGTTATTGTGAGCGGTGCCATTGAAGATGTCATTACTCGTGTAGTATCAGGTGAAGCGGTTGGTACGCTATTGACGACTAACGATGAAGATAAGATTATCGCCCGTAAGCAATGGCTTGCTGCGCATTTACGCATGTCAGGTAGCTTGGTTGTAGATGCAGGTGCTGCCAAGGCATTGACTGAGCTTAATAGAAGTCTACTACCGGTCGGTGTTGTCGAAGTCCGTGGTGGTTTTGATGAAGGTGATGTGGTTGAAATCATCCATCAAGATACTGGTGAACGTATCGCGGTTGGGCAAGTCAACTTCTCATCGCAGGATGCACATCGAGTAGCACGTGAGCGTACAGAGCAGTTTGATAGGATTTTTGGTAGCAGTGAAGAGCGTGTTGTCATGGTACATCGTGACAACTTGGCACTAACCGTATAGTACATTAATAATATAGAAGCGCTTGGTGTGTACATAGTCTCAGTCTAAATATGTATTAATAATATTGAAACTGAGATGTTGCTACGACCATTCTATAAATATTTATCATTCTTTTATTTAACGTATTTTATCCAACAAAGTATTCATCGATAAGTATGAATACTTTGTTGTTTTGGAGATTTGTACATGAGTGCTTCAGACAATAGTAACTCGACTCAGCACGACTTTGCGCCATTAAAAAACGACAGATTGCTGCGAGCACTACGATTTGAGACGATAGATACCACCCCAGTTTGGATGATGCGTCAAGCAGGCCGTTATTTACCAGAATATAAAGCCACCCGTGCTGAAGCCGGCGATTTCATGAGTCTGTGTAGAGATACAGACCGTGCCACCGAAGTAACTCTACAGCCATTACGTCGTTATGATTTAGATGCTGCTATCTTATTCAGTGATATCTTGACCATTCCTGATGCCATGGGACTGGGCTTATACTTTGAGGCGGGCGAAGGTCCTAAGTTTAAGCATCCTATTCGTACGCAAGCAGATCTTGATCGATTGCCTGTGCTAGACGCTAATGACTCTCTTGATTACGTCATGCGTGCTGTGACGAGCATCCGTAAAGCGCTAAATGGTCAAGTACCATTATTTGGTTTTTCTGGTAGCCCGTGGACGCTAGCCACTTATATGATTGAAGGCGGCAGCTCAAAAGATTATCGTTATACCAAAGGTTTTTTATACAGCAATCCTGAGTTTTTGCATCAATTATTAGATAAGTTGGCAACGTCTGTTATTGATTATTTAGATGCACAAATCGTTGCTGGTGCTCAGATTGTACAGATATTTGATAGCTGGGGCGGCGCGCTTGGTCATCGTCAGTTTATTGACTTTTCTCATGCTTATAATAAGCGTATCGTCGCTGAGCTAAAGGTACGCCATCCAGAAATACCAGTGGTATTGTTTACGAAAGGTGGTGGGCTATGGTTAGACATTCAAGCTGATAGCGAAGCCGATGTGTTAGGTCTAGACTGGACGATGCCGATTGACCGTGCACGTCAGGTATTGACTGACAGTCAGCGTCAACTGACCAAGCAACATAAAAAACTACAAAGTAGCAAAGCCATCCAAGGTAACTTGGATCCAGCAACCTTGTATGGTTCACCTGCGACGATTCGCGCTGAAGTAAATGCAATGCTAGATAGTGCGTATGCTAGCGGCGAAAAAACAGGTTATATCGCAAACTTAGGTCATGGCATCACTCAGTGGGTCAACCCTGACAATGCAAAAGTGTTTATCGATGCGGTGCACGATTACAAAATCTAAAATTTAGACAGGCAAAGCTTATAAGCGTCAAGATAGACGTTATATTTATCTGCTATTTACTGAGTAAAAGAAAAAAGGATATCTTATGATTTCAGCAGCGATTGTTGGTGGTACAGGTTATACGGGTATTGAGCTGATTCGCTTATTATCTGCTCATCCTGAAGTATCTATTGATTTGCTAACCTCGCGTAGTGAAGCTGGTACTCGAGCTGATGAGATATTCCCAAGCCTACGCGGTATATCAGATATCGTCTTTAGCGATTTAGGTGACGATACGCTTGCGACGCTACAAAAGTGTGATGTGGTGTTTTTTGCGACACCACACGGCGTGGCAATGCAGCAAGCTGAAGCGCTTACTCAAGCAGGCGTCAAGGTCATTGATTTGGCTGCTGACTTTCGTTTGCAGTCATTGACTGACTTTGAGAAATGGTATAAACAGTCACATGCATGTCCTGAGCTGTTAAAGACCGCTGTTTATGGACTACCTGAAGTCAATCGCGATAAACTTGCAAATGCATTGTTGGTGGGCAACCCTGGCTGTTATCCAACTACTGCAATTTTGGGTTTGAAGCCGATCATTGAAGGACAAAATAAACAAGCAGAACGCTTGATTGAATCTCGTATTGTCATTGATGCAAAGTCTGGTGTGTCTGGAGCGGGTCGCCAAGCCTCGCTTGCGCTAAATTATGCTGAATCAACAGATAACTTCAAAGCTTATAGCGTCGAGGGGCATCGTCATCTACCTGAGATTGAGCAGGGTGTTGCACAATTATTAGACAGTCAGTTTACCCATCGTATTCGTTTTTTACCGCATTTAGTACCGATGATACGCGGTATGCTAAGCTCAATTCATATGGAACTGACGGATGCTGGGGCTGCTATCGACTGGCAACAGGCGTTTGAAAACGCATATGCATCAGAGACGTTCGTTGATGTGATGCCAAAAGGTGTTTACCCTGATACACGTAGTGTACGTGCCAGTAATCGTTTACGTATTGCTGTGCATCAAGACAATGATCGTGATGAGTTGACTGTCATCGTAGTACAAGATAATTTGGTCAAAGGGGCAGCAGGACAGGCCGTACAGAATATGAATGTTATGTTTGGTTTTGATGAGTCAATGGGGCTGAATTTCGCTCCTATCGTCCCATAATATAAATTTCTGACATTGAACTGTTGGCACTTATGTTGCTAGGTATTGCTTATAAATTCCGCTATAATAACAGGTACTTATTGTTAAGAGATACCGCCTAAATGCGTGTTAAGTTTGTATTACGCTTTTGCTCACAGTCAGCACGTTCATCGTGTACAGACGCCACTCGCCATCGTTTTAGCCCAGTAAGTTCTATGGGCCGCGAGCAGCAAGGAGCGTCTACATTGGTATTGGCGCTATTCGTGGTTGTCATACTGGTAACGGCCATGGTTGGATTGATATTTGGTCATAAGCTCGGCTATCAGCGCGGCTACCACTCTATGGAGACGGAAACCCAGCAAGCACTAATCAATAGTGAAGAGGCGACCAAAGAGCTGGAAGACACGCGTCTTAGTCATAAAATAGCGATCAATCAGGCGGCTACTGCCAAGCAAGAGTTGGCGATAAGCTTAGCAAATGTAAAAGAGCTGAGTGAAAACAAGCAAGAATTGACGGTTGAAAACAGACAGCTTTCGCAGCTCAATGAGTTATATGCTGATATCGTTAGTAGCAACGGCGGCATGCCGTTACAGGTGCTTGGCGCTCATATTAAACCATTACCCGAAAATGCTTTTGAGTATATGTTTGATGTTGGAATGCTTGCCAGTGATGGCATGTCAAAACGTCTAACGCCAACATTGACACTGCTCAATGATGATGACTTTGTAGAAGTACCTCTAGATCATCCAATTGATACGATTGAAGGCATTGTTCGTATTCGTGGTCGCTTTATTATGCCATCTAGCTTTAAGCCGTTACAAGTAAAACTCAGCTTGAAAGCAGGCGGGCAGGAAGTAGAACAGCTCTATGATTGGAAGCTCGGTGCGCGAGTTGATAACATGCCACTATCACTTTTAGATTTACCAGAAGTCGATGACAGTCCTATTAAGCCTTAGCCGGTTCTAGATAACTGATATATGAGAGTAACAGTACTACAAACAGTAGACTCAGCGAGCTTGATACTATATCTGAAAGTGTTAAATCTAATTGTATTAAACTAGCGATTACCTCTCTTTACTATCCTTTATTTCGTAATAAACATACCTATTAATTTGTACCATAATTATGATAAATCAAACAATATTACAGACTACGCCAATCGTCTCTGATTGGCATCTCCCAAACATGCCTGCTGACCGTGCGCAAGATGGGGATACGGATGGCGAAACGTCACCGCAAGCAGACGTACTAGTGGCAGAGCCGGAAGTGGCTAAGCCGCCGATGTATGCAGTCGTTATGTACAATGATAACTACACGCCTATGGAATTTGTCGTTTATATTCTGCAATCAGAGTTTCGTCACAGTATGGACTCTGCTGTTGAAATTATGCTAACGATTCATAATGCTAGCAAGGGAATCGCGGGTATTTATCCAAAAGACATTGCTGAGACCAAGGCCAAAAAAGTAAATAGTTTGGCGCATCGTGAAGGCTATCCACTATTGACTCAAATAGAGCCGCATCAAGGCGAATAACTACGTTTCACTGTAATGCTGACCTTGATTTTTTATTTATCTATTATTAGTTTTGATAAAAAGCTCACTTTCTACAGTGAGCTAGATAGCTATTTTTCTTAGAATCTTGTTTATTTTAGTGTTTAAACAAACACTATCCAAATCCTCTGCTGCCTCGCTCAATTTCTCTTTTATCTGTTTCACTCTCTAAGCTTTTATCATTTATTATCTCTAACACGGCTGGTGTACAGCACGCTTTGATACACTTTAGTCGTTTTTAATAGATTGACTCTGATTGAGTATCGTGTTGATATAAAGAACAGCAAGTATGAGTTATCAACACTCTTGGTTGATGATAGACAGTACTGTTATTTATACAATGCCTAGACAGTGTCATTTAGTAAGATATTTCAATAATACAGATATTACCCTTGAACAATCCATCTATCGCCCTGATTTACTTACTAACTCATTCATAAAGCTATCAATTATAAAGATAGGTATAACCGTAGGAAGTTGTTATGTTAAGTCGTCATCTTGAAGTTTCTTTGCGTTTAGCAATGACCCTTGCGCGTCAAAAGTCGCATGAGTATCTAACTGTTGAACACTTACTACTGGCATTGCTAGAAAATACGCACGCCGCCAATACATTGACTGCTTGCAATGCAAATGTCTCAACGCTGCGTACTGAATTGGAAGCTTATATCAATAAGCATACGCCAACGATAGATGCAGATACAGAGCAATCACCGCAGCCTACCCAAAGTTTTGATCGTATTTTGCAACGTGCTATTTTTCATGTGCAATCTATTGGTGGTGGCCGTTTGGTAGAAGGCTCGGATATTTTAGTATCTATGTTCTCAGAGCATGACACCTATGCTGTTTACCTGCTTAAAAAGCAAGGTATCAGCCGTCTTGAGCTGACTCAGTATTTATCACATGGTCAAGATAAAGAAGAACCCTCTGAGCCGCGTGCTTCGATGACTGGTGAGCGCCGTAATGCCTCAGAGAAAACCAGCAAAGATCCATTGGTTGAGTTTGCCACCAATTTAAATCAGCGCGCCGCTGAAGGTAAAACGGATCCATTGATTGGACGTGCCTCTGAAATTGAGCGTGCTGCTCAAGTATTGTGTCGTCGCCGTAAAAACAATCCGTTGCTCGTCGGTGAGCCTGGTGTTGGTAAAACCTCTATCGCTGAAGGCTTGGCATGGTTAATTATCAATGACAAAGCACCAAAACCGTTGAATGGTTGCGTTATTTATAGCCTAGATATTGGTTCATTGATCGCTGGGACAAAATACCGAGGTGATTTTGAAAAACGTATGAAGTTGTTGCTTGACGCATTAAAGAATAAACCCAATGCGATTTTATTCATTGATGAAATTCATATGATTATTGGCGCAGGGTCGTCAATGAGTAGCAATATGGATGTGTCAAACTTGATCAAACCGGCACTTGCTAATGGTGAGTTACGTTGTATAGGTTCTACGACCTTTACCGAGTATCGTCAGGTATTTGAGAAAGATCATGCATTATCACGTCGTTTCCAAAAAATTGATGTAAAAGAACCAAGCGTTGATGACAGTATCGACATCTTACGCGGTCTAAAGCCTCGTTATGAAGAATTTCATAACGTCGAATATACAGACGAAGCATTGGTTACTGCCGTTCAGTTATCTGCTAAGCACATTCATGAGCGCTTTTTACCAGACAAAGCCATTGACGTGATTGATGAAGCGGGTGCTTACAAGCGTTTGGGGGTGATTCCAGATGCGGATGATATCGATGCAGAAGAAAGCTTCATTGCTGATTTAGAGCAAGACTTTGATGCTCAGATTGATGCTGATGAAGAAGATTTTGACAGTGTGACTCACAGCGAAATTGACAGTAATGAAATGCAGGATGAAGCAGATACTGCTAAAGCCAATGATCGCGTTCAATCATCTAAAGATTCAAAAGCTGCGAAAAAAAGACCACCGATGAAAATCGATGTAGCCGATATTGAAGCCATCGTTGCCAAGCTTGCACGTATTCCACCCAAGTCAGTGTCTAGCGATGATAAGAGTATTCTCAAGTATCTAGATCGCGACCTTAAGCATTTAGTATTTGGTCAAGATGAAGCGATTGAGACATTAGCGGATGCGATTAAACTGTCTCGTGCAGGTCTAAAAGCACCAGACAAGCCTATCGGCTCGTTTATGTTTGCTGGTCCTACAGGTGTTGGTAAAACAGAGGTATCACGTCAGCTAGCCAATCTACTTGGCGTGGAATTAGTTCGCTTTGATATGTCAGAGTATATGGAAGCCCATACCGCCTCACGTCTGATTGGCGCACCTCCAGGCTATGTTGGTTATGATCAAGGTGGTTTGCTGACGGAAAAGATCAATCAACATCCGCATTGCGTGTTATTGCTTGATGAAATCGAAAAAGCCCATCCGGATGTATTCAACTTGTTACTACAAGTGATGGATCACGGTACTTTGACGGACAACAATGGTCGTGTTGCTATCTTTAAGCAAGTTATTGTTATTATGACCACCAACGTTGGCGCTGACAGTATTAGCCGCTCATCTATGGGCTTTACTCAGCAAGACCATAGTCGTGATAACACAGAGTCGCTCAAACGTGTCTTTACGCCAGAGTTCCGCAATCGTCTTGATGCTATCATTCAGTTCAATCCATTGGATACTTCAGTAGTGGTGTCAGTTGTTGATAAGTTCTTGGTTGAGTTGCAAGTGCAGCTTGATGATAAGCAAGTGACTTTAGAGATTGACGATGATGTCCGTAACTATCTAGCTGATAAAGGCTACGATCGCCTAATGGGTGCACGTCCTATGCAGCGTCTGATTCAAGACGAGATCAAAAAGCCATTGGCGAGCATGATTTTGTTTGGTGACTTGGTCAATGGTGGGGTTGTACATCTAACGCTAGAGCCTGAAGACAGTACTGAGCAAGATGACAAGTCTGTTAAGATTGAAAAAACCAATGGTAAAACGTCAGATAAAGGTTCGTCAGACAGTCGTATTATTTTGACCGTCGTTGAAACGCATGAGCCATATCCGGACTCTGAGTCGTTAGCTAGCTAAGTCTTTTATTATCAATAAGACAAGAACGGTTACCATGTTGCTACGGTAGCCGTTTTTTTATTGCTATAATTCATCATAAAGCCAATGCATGAGTCCATTCATTCGAATGTGAAAGACTTATTCATGCAATCCGATGCAGTATTTATATGATGTATAACAAATAAAAAAGGATATATTATGGAACTGTTTGATGAGCAGACGACCAAAACCCCCGAGCAAAAGCAATCGATTTTAGACAATGTACGCCTTCCAACAGATTGGAAAACAGCATTAGCAGATGAGCTAACCTCTGATAACATGGATAATCTGCGTGCGTTTTTAAAAGAAGCGTACCAATCAGAGGAAAGCATTTATCCGCCAGCACCGTTGATGTTTAATGCTTTTAACCTGACGCCTTTATCACAAGTCAAAGTTGTGATATTAGGTCAGGACCCTTACCATCGTCCAGGACAGGCAATGGGGTTATCGTTTTCTGTGCCAAAAGCTATTCCAAAACCGCCATCGCTTAATAATCTGTTGAAAGAAATGGCTACTGATATTGGGCTAAAACCATCAGCGCATGGCGATTTGACGTATTGGGCGCAGCAGGGAGTATTGTTATTAAACAGCTCATTGACTGTAAAAGAGGGTGAGCCGAATAGCCATCAAAATCAAGGGTGGGAGCAGTTCACTGATGCGGTGATTGATGTGGTCAATGAACAAACGGAGCATACAGTGTTTATATTATGGGGCAGTAAAGCACAGAAAAAGGGCAAGTATATCAATACAGATAAGCATCTTATTCTGACGGCTGTGCATCCTTCACCGCTTGCTGCTAACCGTGGTGGTTTCTTTGGCTCTAAACCATTTTCTAAGACCAATGATTATTTGGTACAGTACGGCCAAACACCGATTGACTGGCAGTTACCGCAATAAATGACAAATATACCGGATACAAGCTTGAAACCATCTCAACTCTTTAATCATCAGCCAGATATCGAAGGCATTCAGGCCAGTACATTTTGGTCAACTGAAGACGTTAAGTGGATGCAAGAAGCGCTCAAGCTTGCTAAGCAAGGTGCTGAGCATGGAGAGGTGCCAGTAGGGGCGATACTAGTACACGATCAGCAGGTCATAGGGCAGGGATTCAATGAGCCAATTGGCCGCCATGATGCGACTGCACATGCCGAAATTATCGCATTGAGAGATGCCTGTACCCGTTTAAACAACTATCGCTTGCCATTACAGACAACGCTGTATGTTACCTTAGAGCCTTGCACAATGTGTGTTGGGGCGCTGATTCACGCACGGGTAGAAAGGCTAGTCTATGCGGCGAGTGAGCCAAGAGCAGGTATGGTTGGTAGTCAGATGAACTTGCCGATGCAGCCTTTTTATAATCACAGTATTCAAGTAAACAGAGGTCTTTGTAGCGAGCACAGTAGTCAAATACTCAAAAGCTTTTTTCGCGAACGACGAAAACTGGCCAAAATGAAATCAAAATAATCTGTTAACAAGATATCGGACTTGTCGCTAGTGATAGGGATGTTTCTTTGCTATAATATTGCCCTATTTAATGGCGAAGTTGTCAGCCATATGAGTATTGTCTCCGATTAAGTGATTATTATGACTGTTTCTACAACTGATAACACCGCACTTCACAATGATAATGGTCAAACGCAACCACTGCGTTATCCTGTTATTTGTATTGATGGGCCGAGTGGCGCAGGCAAAGGTACGGTTACATGGCGCTTAGCTCAAGCATTGGACTATCAGTTGCTTGATTCGGGTGCTCTATATCGTATTGTAGGACTTAAAGCTTTCGAAGCTGGTTTGGTTACCGCAGATACCAGTCAAGCCATTGACGAAATGGCGGTATTAAAGTTGACACAAAGCTTAGAGATTGCATTTGTGCCTAATAATGCGTCAGGACGTGTTGATATTCTCGTGAATGATGATGTGGTCGGTGAGCAGGTGCGTAACGAAACAGTTGGAGGCTATGCATCACAGATAGCAATCTTTCCAAAAGTTCGTGAAGCGTTGTTAAAGTTACAACAGGACATGGCCACTCGTTCAGGTTTGGTTGCTGATGGCCGCGATATGGGAACGGTAGTATTCCCAAATGCTGATGTTAAGGTGTTTTTGACAGCCAGTGCTGAAGCGCGTGCTGAGCGCCGTGTGGCACAGTTATCGAACGCTGGGCAAACAGCAGACTTTGACGCAATCTTAACAACGATTAAAGCCCGTGATGATCGTGATGAAAATCGTAGCACTGCACCGTCGAAACCTGCAGAGGACGCTTTGCTGCTTGATAGCTCAGTACTAGATGCTGATACTGTATACGAACAAGTGAAGAAACACTGTCAAGCTAAAGGCATATTCTTTAATAGTTAATAAAAACAACATATTAAGCATTAAAAGCTTTGCTATGAGGTTTGGTTTTAGTATAAAATTGTAGTAGTGAAATTTATAGGGCTTACTAGGCCCTAAAAAAACATGATTTGATAGAATATATAACGAAATTTTTAGGTAAGACAGTTGTTGTTAATAATTTCAGTAAAACATGCGCTTATTAACAACAAACGTTTTTATATATGATTGCATGGGATAAAAAACCAGTATTCTCGTTTTATGCAATCATAAATTTGATCCGTACTGTGCTGGACAGGATACGGCTATACAAAGGTAGACATAATGGAATCATTTGCTGAACTATTTGAAGCGAGCATCGAAGAAACAGGTCTGGATATCGAGCGTGGCTCGGTTATCACTGGTACTGTTGTAGCCATCGATAGCGACTGGATCACTGTTGACACTGGTCTTAAGTCTGAAGGTATTGTCGCTCGTGAAGAGTTTTTAAGCGAAGAAGGCGAACTTGAAGTTGAAGTTGGCGATAGCGTTGATGTCGTGGTTGAAGCAGTTGATAACGGCATGGGTCAAACCTTGCTATCACGTGAAAAAGCTAAGCGTGTTGAAACTTGGAACTTCCTTGAGAAAATTGCTGACAATGATGAAATCGTAAAAGGTATCATTTCAAGCAAAGTTAAAGGCGGTTTCACTGTAGATATCGGTTCAGTACGCGCATTCTTACCAGGTTCATTGGTAGATGTACGTCCTATCCGTGATACGACGCATCTTGAAGGCAAAGAGCTAGAATTCAAAGTTATCAAACTTGATCAAAAACGCAACAATGTTGTAGTTAGCCGTCGTGCAGTTATGGAAGCTGAAAATTCAGCTGAGCGCGAAGAGCTATTGAACAAGCTTGAAGAAGGCATCGAAATCGAAGGTATCGTTAAGAACCTTACTGATTACGGCGCATTCGTTGATCTTGGCGGTATTGATGGTCTATTGCACATCACTGATATGGCATGGCGCCGTATTAAGCACCCATCAGAAGTTGTTGAAGTTGGTCAAGACCTAAAAGTTAAAGTATTGAAGTTTGACCGTGAGCGCAATCGCGTAAGCCTAGGTCTAAAACAACTTGGTACTGATCCTTGGGATAACGTTGGCGGAACTTATCCAGTAGGTAGTGTTGTTAAAGCACGCGTAACTAACCTAACTGATTATGGTTGTTTTGCTGAGATTTCTGAAGGTATCGAAGGTCTAGTACACGTATCAGAAATGGATCATACCAACAAAAACATCCATCCATCTAAAGTTGTTCAAGTGGGTGATGAAGTTGAAGTAATGATTCTTGATATCGACGAAGAACGTCGCCGTATCAGCCTAGGTATCAAACAAACTCTTGCTAACCCATGGGATGAGTTTGATAAGAAACATGAGCGCGGTGATAAAATCACTGGTACTATCAAATCAATCACTGACTTCGGTATCTTTATCGGTCTAGACGGTGGTATTGATGGTCTTGTTCACTTATCTGATATCTCTTGGAACGAAACTGGCGAAGATGCTATCCGTAACTACAACAAAGGCGACACCGTTGAAGCAATGGTATTGTCAGTAGATGCAGAAGCTAACCGTATCAGCCTAGGCGTTAAGCAGTTAAGCTCTGATCCATTCAACGAATACCTAGTCAACAATGACCGTGGTGCTATCGTTAATGGTAAAGTGAAAGAAGTAGACGCTAAAGGTGCTACTATCGAACTTGCTGACGAAGTAGAAGCTTATCTACGTGCCTCTGAGATCCAACGTGACCGCGTTGAAGATGCTACTAAGCATCTAACTGTTGGTGATGATGTTGAAGCTAAAATCATTAGTGTTGATCGCAAAACACGCAACATCAACTTGTCTATCAAAGCGAAAGACGAAGCTGAAGAGCGTCAAGCGATTAAAGAACTAAGCAGCACAAGTACTACTGCCGCTGCCGGTTCTGAAGCTCAACCAAAAACTATTGGTGACTTGATCAAAGAACAAATGCAGTAAGCTGCTAAGTTATTGATATAAAGTAATATAAAAGAAGCGACTCCGGTCGCTTTTTTTTATGAATAAATTTTGATATTACTATTAACAGGTGATGTTTTTGCCCAAAGAGGCAAACTCTTATTTTCATTTACGGTAATATCCGCTATCATTTGCAACATTGAGTAACAAGATGTGAGTCACTACTTATTCAAAACGATGTGTTGTTCTAAAGACCAAGTTTTTATCCTGATGGTTTTTCAGGATATGCCAATTTAGTCGCAGTTACTGGAATAAATAACTCTTATTTGAATAACCTAAAATATCGTTTCGACTCACAATCATCTTATCCATTAATTTACAAGGCAAGCGTAATAATGCAGCAAGCGATTAACAAGTCCGAATTTATTAGTAATTTGAGTGCGAACTGTGACAATATGACTGATACAGTCGTCGATGATGCAGTACGCGAAATATTAACTTTGATGACCCATACTTTAGCCAACGATGGCCGAGTAGAGGTTCGTGGGTTTGGTAGCTTTTGTCTACATCATCGCCGTGCACGTCTAGGACGCAACCCTAAAACGGGGGAAAGCGTGCCAGTACCTGCTAAGGCTATACCTCATTTTAAACCAGGAAAAGCACTGCGTGAAGCGGTTAATGACACGGTTGCAACTGGTTAAATGTTGTCATAAACCATTTATTGAATAAGCATTTTTCATAAAATGGTTTATCAGTCGCTCATATCACCTATTTATTCTGGATACATTAACGGCATTCCCAACTAAGGTAACCGTCTCATGCGCTTTTTACTGTTTGTATTACTGTTTCTGAGCTTTGCCTATGCGCTTGGTTTGGTGTTGGCAAATAATACTGAAGTTGGTGTAAATTTACTGTTCTCGCAAGCGCCTACGATGAATTTAGGGCTGCTACTGATACTGTGTCTGATGCTGGGTATCGTTATTGGTATTTTGCTAGCACTGCTTATTTTCCGCGTTTTACAAAACAAGTGGGAAATTTCGCGTTTGCAAAAAGCAAAAACCAATCTACAAGAGCAACTCACACAAGCCAATATAGTCATCGATCGTCAAGCGAATTCGCCAACGGTAGAAGAAGCCGTTTATGGCTCTACGGCGACGAATGTACAGGATGGAGCAGTTAGCGACTTAGATGAAAGTACTACGCTCACTAAACATAAGCGAGATTAAATTATCTCGCAATGAATCTGCGGTTAAGTTAGATATACTTCTTTAATAACTCCGATACCAATATGGCTAAGTCATGAATAATATAATTAAGTCTCCAGTCGTCGTCGCTCTAGATAATATGACCATGGAAACCTCTTTAGAACTAGCTGATCAATTAGATCCAGCATTATGTCGATTAAAAGTAGGCAAAGAGCTCTTTACTCGCTGTGGCCCTGACATTGTCAAAGCACTGCATCAGCGTAATTTTGATGTGTTTTTAGATTTGAAATTTCATGATATTCCTAACACTACTGCACAAGCAGTTTTGGCAGCGGCTGAGCTGGGTGTATGGATGGTGAACGTCCATGCAAGTGCAGGTCTAGAAGCAATGTCATTAGCCAAGCAGCGTTTACTAGATAATGGTTTTGATACCTTGCTGATAGCAGTCACTGTATTGACCTCTATGGACAATGAAGCGCTGATGCAAACGGGCATTACTGACGGTCTGGATGCGCACGTGAGTAGACTGGCGCAATTGACTAAGCTAGCTGGACTTGATGGTGTGGTGTGCTCAGCACAAGAAGCTAAAACGCTTAAAGCATTGTTTGGTCAAGATTTTAAACTCATTACTCCTGGTATTCGTCTGTTAGAAGACAATGCAAATGATCAAAAACGCATTTGCACGCCTAAACAGGCACTTAGTGATGGTTCGGATTACTTGATCATTGGGCGTTCAATTACACAAGCAAAAGACCCTGCTGTGAAATTACAGAAGATACTACAAAGTATTTAGGCTACGCCTTAATAACTTGTAATGCCTGAACGATAAAAAGACAGCCTAACTCGCTGTCTTTTTTGCTTTTTGCGGGTAGGTAAAAGGTGCTAAACTATTTGTGTTTATTCAATGATATTGGCTTATATGAAATTACAGATTTTGAGTGACTTACATATCGATAGTTATGCTCGTCAGTCACATCCGATAGGGCATATCCCTAAAACCGATGCAGATGTGGTGCTAGTAGCGGGAGATACTGCAAATAGTGATAATGGTATGCCATGGTTACAGGAGCAAGCTGCGCGTCTGCAAGTTCCTCTAATCACTATCGCAGGCAACCATGAGTACTTCAATGAAGATGTGCTGCATTTCGATAAGAAACTAGCGACTTGGGACAATTATAATATCGAGTCGAGTCAAGGCGTTCGGGTTTTGCAGTGTCAGCATATGGATATTGGTGAGGTACGAATCCTAGGTTGTACGTTGTGGACGGATTATCAATATCATGCCAATGAAGATACGATGGCTGCTGCTCGACAGTTTATGCGTGACTACAAACAAATCTATGCCGGTAAGGAGTTGTTTTCACCTGAGGTATCCATGCAAATCCATGCGACACATCGTCAGTGGTTAAAGCAAGCATTGATAACGGCTAAGGAACTGGGCAAAAAGACCGTAGTAATGAGCCATCATAGTATCAGTGCACTCTCTGTGTCTGAAAAGTACGCCAATCTGCCAAGTAATGCCGCTTTTGTCAGTGACTTGTCTGAATGGATGCATGAGGAATGGGCACCGATACTTTGGGTGCACGGACATACTCATGAAGCATTTGACTATCAGATTGGTAAGACGCGAGTGATTGTTAATCCCCGTGCTTATCCAAATGAGGTAAGCAGTACTGCATTAGAGTTCTCATGGAATAGAGTGGTCGATATCGGTTAGAGTATATCTGTAGAGATTCAGGTATTGTTAGCAATAATGTCATAGCATTATTAAGACGGACCACTCTATACTTGAGCAGATTTTGGTATAACAATTGGCACATATACTATGATTGTACTGATATTTTGTTCATTCCTACCAAAAAATCTGCTACGCTTGCTGTCATGAGTAAATACACGAACGATACTTTATCAAAATTATCTGCTGAAAAGCTTGGGACTCACATCCCAAGTGCACCAGCACCTTCGCACCTGCCTGATAGTATGATTTCATCAGTCAGCTTATTGCCTGAAAATAAGCGATTAATTCTGTTTACCAGGCATTCTCTACGTGAGCGTTCTGATGGCAATGGTTTTGCCAGCTATCAGTTGCCATTGACCTCTAAAGGTCGCGTGTTGGCAAAATCTTGGGGTCGTTGGTTGGCAGGACATCTGCCGTACTCCCTCGATGTTGATAGTATCTCAAGCCCTATAGGTCGTTGTATTGATACAGCGCAGCTGATGCAAGAAGGCGCAGGGTTACGACGAGACATTGCACATCAATCATTGTTGGTTGAGCCCGGCAGCCTCGTGACTGAACCTGAGATAGCCAATCCAGTGTTCAAAGAGATAGGTGTGCTTAACTTCATCAATCGATTCTTACAAGGCAATCTTGAAGGTACTAAAAATGCCTATCAAGGTGGTCTCGATATCTTATCGCTGTTTTATCAACACCAGCCTGAACACGGGCACCTCATGCTCGCAGTCAGTCATGATACGTTACTGTCTGCATTTTTAGCCGTGATGTTTGATGTGGTCGAGATTGACTGGAATGATTGGCCAAAAATGATGGAAGGGGTGTTTCTATGGTTTGATGATAAACCATTTGAGCAGGCTAACGCGCACTTTGTTTGGCGTGGTCAAGTCTATACTCGTCCCATTCATACTTTGTTAGACGGCTATCGTGCTGCAGGGTACCATCCTAGCAACCTGTTGCTACCGCCAGAAGTAAAATGGACTTGATATCAGCATAGTCAGCGAACTACTAAACCGCTAAGGTGTTACCCTCCCTAGAGGTACTATATGTACAATCTGCGGTCGGCTGCCTTGTAGCTGTCTTAGATTTCTTTGACTATATAAATTGAATCAGTGAGTTTTAAACAGGCATAAAAAAACCTTGCCCCAGTATTAGAACCAGTGACAAGGTCTTAGTCATTACACTGTAAAGCGTAATGCGGTCTAAACACGACCAATCTTAAGCTTGAAGGCCTTTGATTGTTTTGTTTAGGCGGCTCTTACGACGAGCAGCTTTATTCTTATGAATAATACCTTTGTCAGCCATACGATCAAGAACTGGTACCGCTTTTTTGTAAGCTTCGGTAGCCGCGTCATAATCTTTAGCTACGATAGCCGCATCAACACGTTTTAAGTAAGTACGAACCATAGAGCGTTGTGACGCAGAGTTCTGACGACGTTTGGTGTTTTGACGGGCGCGTTTACGAGCTTGTGCAGTATTAGCCACGCGTATCTCCTTGATAAAGACAGATAAAATATGAATGTTGATTGCAATAAAGGGTTTAAACAATCATCGGTGACGAGCAGCCTCTCGCCAAACATGATGTCGATGTCTTATATTAAAGTATCTAATATGAATAGAGCATCGCAAGCGCCAGAACTGTTTGGAATAATTAAACAGCGTTGACGTGTAAAGCCGGACATCTTAGCAAATTATTGCGCTTAGAACAATATATTTGATGATTAATGCCAAAAGAAGTTATGATATCACATGGGCTGCTGATTTCTCTAGTATCTATTAGGATTGTTGTTAAGCCATCTTTCAGTATTGTTAGTGGAGACATGATTGGCTACACAGATGCGTCAGCTGATAAAACCTCTTACAATATATTCTATAGAATACCGTCAGTTGTGTATTAAATTAGGTATGATACTAGACTCAAGATCTTTCACACGACAGACTTTCTTATAAAAATAAATTTTCCAACACTATATATAAATGGATCGGATATGCAGCGAAAAGCAATTGTAATTGGTGCGACAGGGCTGGTAGGGCAGTATCTGGTTAAGCAGCTTAGTGAGCTTTATGACACGTTAATTGTGATTGCACGGCGTCCGCCACGCTATATCAATGCCAGCATGCGTTTTTATCAAGTAAATGATTTTGATAATTTAACTGAGATTTTTGCTAGCGTTGGTGCTGATCGTAAGACAGATGCTTTTAGTTGTCTTGGTACGACTAAGAAGCAAGCTGGTAGTGACGAAGCCTTTCGAAAAGTCGACCACGATTACAATGTAAATTTTGCTAAGTTGTGTCAAGATAAAGGCGTCGAAAACTTCTTTTTGTTGTCTTCAATGAACGCCGATAGTGACAGTCGTTTTCTATACAATCGAGTCAAAGCGGAAACTGAGCAATCCATTATATCATTGGATTTTGCGCATCTAGTCGTTTTACGACCTTCATTGCTATTAGGAAAACACCAAGGCCGACCACTTGAAACTATTGGTCAAAAGGCTTTTAAGATCATATCACCGCTTTTGTCAGAGTCATTACCACTACATCCTATTTCTGCTAAGCGTGTCGCTAGTGCAATGGCAATGAGTGCGCATGCTATCTATGAGCGTAACAAGTACCGTGCTGAACCTGAACCTACGTTGAAAAAAATAGAAATCATCGAAAATAAGCAGATGCTGGCGATGACGAGAGTAAAAAATTGAGCAGTTAATGACTTTTATGTTTATCACAGTACCGTATTTTAAAATAGCCTAAGTGCTTATACTAATATTTGATAAAAGCTGAAGGCAGGCCCTAGATAATCAAAAACAAGGAGTTTCACTATGCCGGAATCCATACAGATGAATAGAGAAAATTTTGTGACTTGTGATTTATTGGATGCCAATCCTGAGTCGCAAGTATGTTTGCCAAACATTGAAGGTAAGTCATTTCATAACTTTGGTGGCAAAGACAAGTTTTGCGGTGAAATCGTAACAGTGAAGTGCTTTGAAGACAATAGCCGTGTCAAATCACTATTAAACAGTGATGGTAAAGATAAAGAGGGGCATGGCAAGGTGCTGGTCGTCGATGGTGGCGGTTCAATGCGCTGCGCTCTTTTGGGTGATATGATTGCAGAATCAGCGATTGAGAACGGTTGGTCAGGAGTGATTATCTATGGTTGTGTCCGTGACGTGGATGACGTTGCACAGATGAATATTGGAGTTAAGGCACTCGGTTGTATCCCGCGTAAATCAAATCGCCGTGACGAAGGCCAAACAGATATCGAAATCAGCTTTGGTGATTTAATCCTAAATTCTGGTATGTTTGTTTATGCAGATAACAATGGCATTATCGCTAGTGATAAACCATTAGTTTAACAATAGCTCGATGAGTACCAACTGAAAACCTCGGCTTATAAGTTGAGGTTTTTTCATTTCACGATGATTTTAGGCGGTAATGGATATTTTTCAGGGCTTAATTGACCGTTTAATAAATAGTCAAGTTTTGAGTGACAAACCGTTACGGCATAAATTTTGGTAATTGATGAAATATTCGTATAATAGCTATCTGACTCTTAACTTTGATCCTATTCTATATGCCTATCACTGCTTTGACTGACGCGTTTGACCCTATTAACCAGCAGCTATTTCCTATCCAAAATGCCGAGCGGCGTTGGCTAGCACCTGTGCACGGTGCTGTCAGTAGTTTGTGGCTAGCAAGCTTGGTACAAGGGCAAATATGGGATGTTGCTAATCGTCTCAAGGTTGTCGTGACTCGCGACCAAAATCAGCTCAATCAGATAGAGACAGAATTGGCATTTTGCGGCGTGGATGCCCACGTGTTCCCTGATTGGGAAACGCTGACCTATGATGAGCTGTCACCGCATCAAGACATCGTTAGCGAGCGTATTAACCTATTGACGGATATGCCGACATCGGGTGTCTTGCTGATTTCTGTACAGGCGTTGATGCACAGAGTAGCACCGCCAAGCTGGTTGATTGGACAGCATTTTGATTTGAGTGTGGGTGATCAATTTGATATCAACACCCAACGTGGACTGCTAGCGAAAGCAGGTTACCGCGCCGTTGAAAACGTCTTTGAGCCGGGTGAGTTTGCCGTACGTGGTAGTATTATCGATATTTTTGCGATGGGTCAGCCTTTTCCGTTACGTCTCGATTTATTCGATGATGAAATTGAAACCATTCGCTTCTTCAATCCACAGACTCAGCGCACGCTGACGATTGATGATCTCAAATCAATGATGAGTGGTAACGACAGTAGTATGGGCAAAGAGTCGTTGTCGCTACTACATAAACTGCCAGATATATCAAAGCCTATTCAGCAGTTTCAAATACTACCCGCAAAAGAGTTTCCACTCGATGAAGGGCGTGAGACTTTCCGTACCAACTTTGCTGCGATATTTCCTAATACGAGTAGCCGTAAGTTTGAACTGCACAAAGATGTAATGGCAGGTATTGCCAGCAGTGGGCTGGAATATTATCAGCCACTGTTTTTTGATTTAAAGGATTGGGAAGCAGAGAGTAGTTTATTTGCCTACTTGCCAAGTAATGCGTTATTTATCACTGATGAGTTGATTAACGAAAAGCAGGCAGATTACTGGTCACAAATTCAGCGCCGCTATGAAGAGCGCCGTCATGACATTGACAAGCCTATCGTCGCCCCTGAGCTACTGTATCTGTTATCTAATAAGCTCAATGAGCATCTCAACGGTTATCCACGCGTTATTCTAAGCGCACGTGATGAGCTAGCATTGATGACAGATGTGGCTGAAACGGATAATGAGAGTTCATCATTAGAGCATGCATCAAACAAACCACAGGGACTCGTGAGATTAAGTGCCCAGTCACCACCACAGCTAGCGGTAAATCATCAAAAGTCCGAACCTCTTGCTGAACTATTAGCGTTCTTAGAGATACAAGAAAAAACGTCTACGCCCGTATTAATCGTTGCTGAAACAGCAGGTCGTCGAGAGATTCTCATCGAGTTGTTTAAAGGCAAAGTCGATATCAAAGCCTATGACAGTTTTGAAGCATTCCTAGTAGCCGATAAAACGAGTGGGACGGGTCATAGCAAACTACCACAGGTCGGTCTAACCGTTGCGCCTATTGAGCGCGGTGTTTATGTTCCTGAGCGTTTGGTGTTGATTAGTGAGACGCAATTATTTGGTCGACAAGTACTGCAAACGCGTCGTCGCCGTCAAAGCGGTGTGTCAGAAGAGTTCTTGGTTAAGAGCGTTACTGAAATAACGGAAGGCAGCCCTGTCGTTCATATTGAGCATGGCGTTGGGCGTTATAACGGCCTGATAACGTTAGATGTGGGTGATGGAGAGCAAGAGTTTATTCACTTAAAATATGATGGTGACGCCAGTATTTACGTCCCAGTAGCCAATTTACAAATGATTAATCGCTATAGTGGCGGTGATCCAGCACTGGCGCCATTGCACAAAATTGGTAGTGGCAAGTGGGATAAGGCCAAACAAAAAGCCTTGGAGCAAATCCACGATGTTGCTGCTGAGCTACTTAATATGCAGGCACGGCGCGAAGCTAAGGTAGGCATTCATTTTAAAATAGACTCATCACAATATGATTTGTTTGCCAGTCAATTTGCGTTTGAAGAAACGCTTGATCAAGCGAATGCCATTCATGCGGTGATGGAAGACATGAAGCAAAATCAGCCGATGGATCGACTTATTTGCGGGGATGTTGGTTTTGGGAAAACAGAGGTTGCCATGCGTGCGGCTTTTATTGCCGTTAGCGCAGGATACCAAGTGGCGGTACTAGTACCTACAACGTTGTTGGCAGGTCAACATGAAGACAACTTCCGTGATCGATTCGCTGATTGGCCAGTACGTATCGAAACACTATCACGCTTCGGTGGCAAAAAGCATCAAGATACAGTTTTGGCAGATTTGGCCGCTGGTAAGGTCGATATCGTTATTGGTACGCACAAGCTATTACAACCGGATGTCAAATTCTCTAATCTAGGATTGATGATCGTCGATGAAGAGCATCGCTTCGGTGTGCGTCATAAAGAGCGTATTAAAGCCATTCAGACTGATGTAGACAGTATGTCTATGACAGCGACGCCTATCCCTAGAACGCTCAATATGGCGCTCTCTGGCATGCGTGATATGTCAATCATTGCTACACCGCCTGCGAGACGCCTAGCGATTAAAACCTTTGTTATGCAAAAGACAGAGGCACTTATGAAAGAAGCCATTTTGCGTGAACTACTGCGCGGTGGTCAGGTCTATCTGTTGCATAATGATGTGGCCAGTATCGAGCGCATGGCAGAGACCATACGCGAGTTGGTTCCAGAGGCGCGCGTAGGCGTGGCTCATGGGCAAATGCAGGAGCGCCAGCTGGAACAAGTGATGCAGCAGTATTATCATAAAAAATTCAATGTGTTGGTATGCTCGACCATCATCGAAACTGGAATTGATGTGCCTAATGCCAATACTATTATCATTGAGCGTGCTGATAAATTCGGTTTGGCCCAGTTGCATCAGCTACGTGGTCGCGTTGGCCGTAGCCATCATCAGGCTTACTGCTATCTGCTTGTACCGTCTATTAAAGGCCTTAAAGGTGATGCGAAACGCCGCCTGCATGCTATTGAACGTGCCAACACATTGGGCGCAGGTTTTATGCTAGCCAGTGAGGATTTAGAGATTCGTGGGGCAGGTGAGATACTCGGTAAGCAGCAAAGTGGTAATATGCAGGTGATTGGCTTTAGCTTATATATGGATATGCTAGAACGTGCGACGAAAGCGATTAAAGCGGGTAAACAGCCTGATTTAAGTACACCGCTGTCACTCACCAGTGAAATCAATCTACACAGCTCAGCATTGATACCAGAAGAGTACTTGCATGATGTACATCAGCGCTTATTATTTTATAAACGCATTAGTAATGCCGATGATAAAGAGGCACTGACGGATATTCGGACTGAAATGATTGACCGTTTTGGTATATTACCAGATCAAACTAAGCAGCTTTTTGCTATCCATGGTCTGCGTTTACAAGCAGAACCATTGAAGATTAACAAAATCGATGCCAATGGTAGTAGTATGACGTTAGAGTTTGCCCCTGATACACCCGTCGATGCTTTAGCGATTATTAAACTGATTCAAACAGATGGTCAGCGCTATCGTATGAATGGGGCGTCTGGTATTCGTTACCAAAATGCTGATAAACTGGAAACGCCACAACAGCGTGTTACGGTCATTCAAGAGCTGTTGCACTATTTTAGTCAGCATATGGTGTCAGAGCCTGCTTAGCTTTATTCTATAATGGCTATTTGCTATACAGATGTATGAGAAGATTAGCCAAGTCGTTCACACAGATAGTTTAAAGACAAAACGCCAAGGCAATGAGTCATGGCGCTATTTTATCGGATAGATTACTGATAAAATAATGAGACTATATTTTACTCATATTTTATCTTTCTATATTTTTGATTCCTTTTATTTGAGATCCATAACAAGAGAACCGTCATTATGTTCCAACTTCATCATAAACTTGCTGCCGATAGCTTTTTAGTGGGTGACTTTCCGCTATCGACTTGCCGTTTAATCAATGATTGCCAGTTTCCTTGGTTGATATTGGTGCCACGTGTATCAGGTATCAAAGAGTTATATGAGCTATCCGAAACAGACCAAGTACAGTTTTTACGTGAGTCGAGCTGGTTATCAAGTCAACTGGCCAAGACTTTCCAAGCAGATAAAATGAATGTAGCCGCATTGGGCAATCAAGTACCACAGTTGCACTTCCATCATATCGTACGCTATCAAAACGACATGCAGTGGCCAAACCCAGTATGGGGTGTTCCAGCTGTTCCTTATACCAAGGAAGTATTGGCACAAATGCAGCAGACTCTGATGATGGCGTTACGTGGACATCATCAAATGCCTTTTGATTGGCAAATGAAATAAAATCTTAAATCATAACTACCCCAATAAGAAAAGGTACTAAGCTGTTTGAAATATATTTCGCATCACTTAAGAAAACCAGATATTTATTATCTGGTTTTCTTATTTTTAACTTAGATAATCGTTAGTATTATTTTGATTTAATTGGATATTAAGGCAAAGTAAATGATAAGTGGTGTTCTTTTGGTTATGAGTGGCATGGGATTTATAACCTTTAAGAAGTATAATGTAGTATCAGACCATACTTATGTCCAATTAGTCATAAAAATAGGTAATACACTTACACTCATGCCTCTTGGTTTCTCCTACAGCCTATTTTGTTTAAGCGAATGCTCATATGACTACTTTAGACAGATTGAGACCAGAGCTTCTGACCAAAGAGGAAGTATACGATAAGGTCGATTACCCAGAAGTTTTCGTATTAATACTCACCGTTATACTCCTCGCTTTACATTTTGACTTTAGACCCACTGCAATGGCGCTCCTTGTCATTGTTGGCCTGCCAAGTATGCTAATTTTAATTTATAATTATCGTCGCCAAGCCAGCTTTTGGACATCCAACATTGTTATTATTTTATTGTCTATGGTCATTGGGTCGATACAGTTGCATATGATTATTTCGCTCAGTCTAGCGGCATTAATAGGTCTTAGAATTATTGTTAGTAGCCCTGAAAATCGTATAAAATTGATCATTGTATCCGTAATAACAGCTATCATTTTTTATTATGTCAGTATTATTTTAAATATTCCCAAGCTAGAAGGTTATGATGATTGGATAACGCCTGTCATATTGTTAGCTAGCATGATCGTTGTTTTATGTCGATTTACATGTTTTTATAGAAAATATATCCGTTATGAAGCCCGCTCTCATCAGGCAGTTGGGCGACTGACTAGTGCAGTCTCTGTTATCAATAAATTAACACGCTTTGTTCCACTACAAGTTTGGGAGCCAATCGTAAGAGCAGATATACCAGTGAACGTTTCTAATAAACGTGCCAAGCTGACGATTATGTTCTCAGATATTATTGGTTTTACTGAGTTGTCTGATAGCCTTAGCGCGGATAATTTGGCCGATATCTTGAATACCTACATGCATAGCATGACGTTAATTGCCAATAAACATGGTGCAGTGCTTGATAAGTTTGTTGGTGATGGCATGGTATGCTTTTTCGGTGAGCCCAATAGTCAAGGTACGCGTCAAGATGCTTTGAGCTGTCTTGAAATGGCAATAGACATGCGGCGTGAAATGCGTACATTGAGACAGAAATGGCGCCTTATGGGTTTTGAAGGGCTATATATACGTATTGGCATCACAACAGGTTATTGCCATGTGGGCAATTTCGGTAGTAACAATCGTCTCAGCTATACATTGATTGGTAAAGAGGCCAATTTAGCTGCAAGATTAGAGTCTAGTGCTGGCAAAGACGAGATATTGATCAGTGAAAGTACTTATGACTATGTTTGTCACAATTATGAGTGTCAGCATGCTGGTGCATTTCATCTAAAAGGATTTGATAAGAAGGTACAAGCATGGCGAGTCTTTGATCCTGACATCAATAAAGCTCATTTATCAAAATGGGTCGATTACACACTGCCTGGATTTAATTTACACTTAAACTTTAAAGACATGAATCATAACGATTATCAAGATATTAGAGCTCGATTGAACTTTGCGCTTGGACGTATTGAACAAGAAAACGAAAAAAATGAAAATGAAATTGATGCAGAAAATAAACGTAATGATAAAGGTAATAAGTAAGCCGCGTTGAAAATTAATAATTTTTAAACGTATATATATAAAAGCCAACGATCATAATGATCGTTGGCTTTTTATATGAAAATGAAAAAGAGCTTTCTACAAGTGCCTAATGATTTTCTTTGGCATGGTTTAGGGTATATTTAGGAACTTCGATGGTTAAGTCTTCATCATCAAGTATGACCTGACAAGATAGACGTGAATCAGGCTCTAATCCCCAAGCGCGATCTAGCAAGTCAGCTTCAATGTCATCCATCTCTTCTAGACTATTAAAGCCTTTACGTACAACTACATGGCAAGTTGTACATGCTTTCGACATCTCACAAGCATGCTCAATTTTAATGCCTTTCTCTACTAGTGCTTTGCATAAGTTACTACCGGCCTCTAGCTCGACTTCAGCGCCTTCAGGACAAATCTCGTGGTGGGGTAATACAGTAATTTTTGGCATAAATCGTCTTTCCGATGCTAATCAATTTAAAGAAATGAAAATATAATGGAGATGCTATTCAGCAAATATGCTACCAATCTTGGGCGCTCGTACCAGCCATACTTGTTTTAACGCTCTGATTCATAATACGAGCAGCAAAAGCATCACTATGGGGCTTGAGTTGTGCTTGTTGTGCTTCAATAAGTGCTAAGTCATTAGTGCTCAGTACTTCTTGCATTAGTTGTATTTGATCAGCCAGTGATTGCTGCTCTTCAGAAGATAGCAAGGCTGCAAACTCATTAAGTGCCGATTGTAGTGCTAATATTTCACGTTCAGCCTCTACTTTGGTTTCAATTAAAGAACGTGCATTTTTGTCTTCTTCTGCATGCTTAAATCCTGCAATCAGTAACTGCTCTTTTTGTTCGTCTGACAACCCATAAGAAGGCACAATTTCAATCTTACTTTCTGTTTTGGTTGTGGTCTCTTGTGCGCTGACCGTTAGCTGACCGTTGGCATCAATACTAAAGGTAACCTCAATACGGGCAAACCCAGCCTTCATAGAAGGAATGCCATACAATTCAAAGCGTCCAAGCGAGCGGCAGTTATCGACAGTTTCACGTTCACCCTGTACAACATGGATTACCATGCCTGTCTGACCGTCTTGATAAGTCGTAAATACTTGACGTTTTTTAACAGGGATAGGGGTATTGCGCGGTATGAGCACTTCGACTAGGCCACCCATAGTCTCAAGACCAAGTGATAGGGGCGTCACGTCTAGCAATAGTAGGTTATTGTCACTATCACCGTTGACTAGTTGATGTGCTGTCTGCGCTGCACCTAGAGCGACTACTTCATCTGGGTTGAGACGGCACAGTGGCTGCTTGGCAAAGAAATCAGTCACGACTTGCTGAATAGCAGGCATACGGGTTGAGCCACCAACCAAGATAACTTCGTCCAAATCAGTACTAGAGAGTTTTGCATCACGTAGTACTTGCTCGCAGACACTTAACGTACGGCGGCTAACTGGTTCTACGATAGTCATGATATCTGCACGGCTCAATACGCCTTTATAAGGTTGAGTATTGACAGTGATATCGATATCGACTTGTTCATTATCAGTCAGTGCTTGCTTATATGCTTTGGCTTGTTGCGCAAGTATTGATTTGTCATGAAGACTGACATCTTTTGGATCGATAGCCAATTGTTTGATAAGCCAATTGGTGATTAATCGATCGATATCGTCACCACCTAGTGCACTGTTACCACCAGTGGCTAGTACTTCAAAGACGCCGTCAGTCAGCTTTAAGATAGAGACATCAAACGTACCGCCACCTAAATCGTAAATTAGATAGTAGCTTTCTTTTTCGCTAGCTTCTGTGGCTTGATCAAGGCCATAAGCAACAGCAGCAGCAGTTGGCTCGTTCAGTAAACGCAGTACCTTAATACCAGCTGCTTGAGCCGCATCTTTGGTCGCTTGACGCTGCGCTTCATCAAAATAAGCAGGTACGGTAATGACAGCACCTTCGATACTGTCTGCAGGCAATGCGCTTGCTGCACGTTGCTCAAGCGCCGCTAGTATACGGGCAGAAACCTCAACAGGAGATACTTCACCCTGAGCGGTGACAAAAGCTGGCATGTCATCTTTACTGCCACTTAATTCGTAAGGGTGAGAGAATTTAATATCCGCCTGGCTACGACCCATAAAACGCTTAGCCGAGACGATCGTATTTTTTGGATCATCCGCTAAGTGGGCTAGGGCATCATAACCAACCAACGGCTTGCCAGTGCTTGGGTAATAAACAACAGACGGTAACAAGGTATCAGTGCTAGTATTTGCTTCTAATACTTGCGCCTTGCCTGAACGTACCACAGCGACCAACGAGCGTGTGGTGCCAAGATCGATTCCTAAACCAAAACGATGCTGGTGAGGTTGGGCACTTTGATTGGGTTCGGCAATTTGCATTAAAGACATAAAATAACTCAAAGATAAAATGAATAAGTGAAATGGGGTAAGTGCAACATAGGCATTACGACAGCCTGACAATTATAGTCAAAATATTTATCAAGTAATACAGCGCGAACCTAGCGTGTTAACTAATACTGCTATATATGCTCGGTTGCCTTGTATTAATTCTAGACTGTCTCGACTATGTTCTCTACCATACAAATAGAGTCGTACAACGGCCAATAAATTTTGGGATAAACGATTATACGGTATAGTCGGTACTATTTTAACCAAATATTTTTTAACCAAATATCTAACACCTAGCTTTTGAATAATACAGGTTGGTCATGGCTATCTAAACGTATAAATCATCGTCATCTGAATGCTCAGCCGTCGCTATTTCATCAAGTCCAGTCGTGACATCAGCATTTAACTTCACTAAAAACTTTAGTTTCTGTGTCGCATCAATCGCTGTGCTCCAATCTTGCTCTTGGTAAGCGTTACTAAAGCGCTGTGATTGGTTAGCTAGGCGTTCTGTAATCTGCGGATGTAGTTGCTGTAAGGACAGACGATTCTTATCTTCAGTCGCTTCATCTAGTTCCATACGCATCTCCATCGCATCTTCTAAGAAGTCTAAATCTGCGATTGAATGCTCTAGATTTTGAGCTTGATCTGCTATATCTAATAGATAACTAGCACGACTATCAGGCGATCTAAGCGTTTGATAAGCTTGATTGATCAGTGCTGAATATTTTTCAGACTGTAGTTGTGCTTGAGCAATGTCAGCCTGGTTTTTAGCAACATTATCAGGGTGATAACGTTTTTGTAGCAGACGTAGATGTTGATCGAGACTGTCTTGATTGACTTCAAATTGTACTGGTTGCTCAAATAAAGCAAAGAAGTTATCAAACTGTGCTTCTGGTGTGATGTCTGTCATATCATACGCCTTGCTTTTTATTTGTTTGAAATGTCTGTCTGTTGATACTCTATTACTGAGTCTACAATCCGGATTGCAATATAGACTGTTTACTGTTTTTCGAGCGTAAAGGTTGAAAGATTTAAATCATTAAACTGTAAATGACTCACCGCAACCACATTCGCCTTTCTGATTAGGATTGCTGAACTTAAAGCCTTCATTGAGACCTTCTTTTTCATAATCCATCAACAAACCATCTAAATATACCAAGCTTTTAGGATCGATAAAGATGCTAACGTCTCGGCTTTCATAACGTGTGTCGTTTTCGTCAGGTGTATCTACAAACTCTAAAACATAAGCTAGGCCTGAGCAACCTGCTGTGCGGATACCGACTCGAATACCTTCACCTTTGCCGCGATTGTCCAAAAAGTCTCGAACATGCTGAGCGGCGCGTTCTGTCATTTCAATCATGCCAACTCCCATTGACTATTAATTATAAGTATCAATAAAAAAATCTGTATAGATTGGCAACTGAAATCACGAAATTGCCAAGATAATATGCTAGCGGCTCTTAGAAAATAAAAGGTGACAATTACATAAGTGTCATTGTCACCTTTTTAGCATCAGCAGCTGTTTAACGTGTTGCTACTATAGCGCTGCTAATACTGCACAGTGCATAAGCTAGTAGGTTTAGCCTTAGATAACAGCTTCTTCAGTTGCTGCTGCTACGCCATGCTTACCTTTATAGTCGCTAATAGCGGCTTTAATAGCATCTTCTGCAAGTACAGAGCAATGCACTTTTACTGGTGGTAATGCCAACTCTTCAGCAATGTGACTGTTCTTGATTTCGCCAGCTTGGTCTAGGCTTTTGCCTTTTAGCCACTCAGTAACGAGTGAGCTTGAAGCAATAGCTGAACCGCAGCCATAAGTTTTAAAGCGTGCATCTTCGATAATACCGTTATCATCGACTTGGATTTGTAGACGCATCACATCGCCACATGCTGGAGCACCGACCATACCGGTACCAACATTCTTGGCGTTTTTATCAAGGTTGCCAACGTTGCGTGGGTTTTCGTAATGATCAATAACTTGGTCGCTATAGGCCATGGGGTTTTCTCCTAGTTAGATAATGAGTAGTAGCTGATTGATTTGAACGCTGCTACTCATTGATAATTGGGGTCAAACACTTAATCGTAATTGTCTGATCAATCGGTTAATGGCTATGTTCGATAGCCATATCTTCGTTTTTGGTAATTTTAGTGCTCAGCCCATTCGACTGAATCTAAATCAATGCCATCTTGGTACATATCCCAAAGTGGTGATAGGGCACGTAATTTGTCAACGGCTTCATGCATTTGCTTGATAACGGTATCGATATCTTCTTCAGTCGTATAACGACCAAAGCTAAAGCGGATAGAGCTATGCGCCAACTCATCTGGACGGCCAATAGCACGTAATACATATGATGGCTCAAGTGTCGCTGACGTACAGGCTGAGCCTGATGAGACAGCCAAGTCTTTGAGTGACATCATCAGTGATTCACCTTCAACGAAGTTAAAGCTGATATTCACAATGTTAGGAACACTATGCTCTAAGTCGCCGTTTAGGTAAATCTCTTCAATATCTTGTAGACCATCCCACAGCTTTTGACGTAGTTTCGCTGCATGGGCATTGTCTTCTTTATAGCTGTCATTGGCTAGGGCGAATGCTGCGCCAAGGCCAACAATTTGATGCGTAGGCAATGTACCTGAACGCATGCCGCGCTCATGTCCACCACCATGTTGTTCAGCTTTCAAGCGGATACGTGGTTTACGGCGAACAAATAATGCGCCAATACCTTTAGGACCGTAAGCTTTGTGACCTGAAAAGCTCATTAAGTCGATTTTCATCGCTTCAAGGTCAATCAATACTTTACCAACTGATTGAGCACCATCAACATGGAAAACCACGCCAGCTTCGCGAGTGATTTCACCAATCGCTGTCACATCAGTAAGCGTACCAAGCTCATTGTTCACCATCATAAGTGATACTAGGATTGTATCCTCACGTAGCGCTTCTTTAACTTGCTCTGGTAAGATTAGTCCAGTGCTTGGTTGCGGCTCAAGATAAGTGATCTCAAACCCTTCTTGCTCAAGCTCACGGCAAGTATCTAGTACCGCTTTATGTTCAATTTTACTGGTGATAATGTGCTTACCACGAGACTGGTAGAAATGTGCAGCACCTTTAATAGCTAGGTTATCAGACTCAGTAGCACCAGAGGTAAAGACGATTTCGCGTGGATCAGCATTAATGACTTCAGCCACTTGTTGACGCGCTGTCTCTACTGCTTCTTCTGCTTGCCAGCCGTAACCGTGTGAGCGCGAGGCTGGGTTGCCAAAGACGCCATCTACCGTTAAATACTCGCTCATCTTGGCAGCTACTGATTTAGCAACTGGGGTAGTGGCGGCATAATCTAAGTATATAAGGTTGTTATGTTGGCTCATGCTGGGTTTGCCTCGCTGTTCGATAGAGTAATAGTATTGATGTCTTTTATGGAAATCTCTTTAGTAGAGCTATGCTGACGTTCGGAAACTGACTGCACGTTTTCCATGTCTAATAATTGTGCTAATGTTATATTATTCAAGTACTGTTCGATATGATTTGACAGTGCACACCATAAATCATGGGTTAAGCACATTGTACCACCTTGGCAATCACCACGTCCTTCACACTGCATCGCATTCACAGACTCATCGACGGCAGATATGATGCTCATCACATCTATCTGATCCAATGGTTTAGCCAAATGATAACCACCGGCTGCACCGCGAATACTAGTAACGAGCCCACGTTTGCGAAGTTTGGAGAATAATTGCTCAAGATAAGAGATAGAGATCGATTGCCGTTTGGCTATATCAGATAAGGATACCGCACTTTCTTGTTGGCTGGTCTGTAGTGCCAAATCTAGTAACGCAGTAACGGCATACCTGCCTCGAGTAGTCAAACGCATGTGTTATCTCCAAACTGTTATATCATTTTAGTTAACAACGATCTTAGCGAGATGATATCTGCAACAATTCGTATAAATATACAAGTCACAGATATAAATCATAGGGCAGCTAAGTTGTGTCTTATCGTTATTAAACAACAGATGATTGACCCGATGTGTGCAACGATTGGACCAATTATACTTAATCCCGAGTAATTTAGTCAAGATTAAAATGTGGTTGAATGGTTAATCTAGCTTATTACTATGATTGATAAAAACAATGGTATTCAGAAGATGTCACAAGACCGTTTAGTGGTGGTGACTATAGAGATTGTGCTTAGGGCTTTTGAATGTGCTGAGAGATAGAAGGTTGTAAGCTTGTCTGCGCTTTACGTTGATATTTCTAAAAAATGAGGGGGTCAAAAATGGAATTGACTCAACCCTAAGGTAACTAATTAATAGAAAAGCGGCTGATATCTTGTAAGAGGTATCAGCCGCTTTTCTATTAAGCTCTTGTTTTAAACTATGATGTACTGATGAGATTAGTTCATCAATAAAGCGATGATAGTGCCAATCATAATGACAAGAGCAACGACCGTCACAATAACAAGCATCTTTTGCTTACTTTGTAATTCCTTGACGGTGGTTTCAAGTTCACGATTTTTGATAGTAAGGGTGTTTATCTGGGTTTGTTGTTCTTTAATACGTAACTTATAGTTTTCCTTTTTTTCTGCTAGGTCGGCTTCAGTTGGCTTAGTTTTACCTTTGCCACCTTTTATCTTTTTGATTAAGCCTTGAATTAAGCTGCCGAGACCGAGTTGCATAATGAATTGTTTGACCAACTGTACTTGTACAGACTCACCGCGCATTTGCAACTTTTCAGTCGTTTCACTGTCGTGAGTGGTAATGGCATTGAGAACCTGAAGGCTATAGGCATTGATGATGACATCAGGTTCGCTACGATCTATAGGTAACTGGGCATCTAGCAATACGCCTTTGGTACTAAAAGTGGCAAAAATTTCAACGTGCGGCAAGTACAATCGCAATGCTACAACAGTGCCTTGCTTGGCAAGGGGATAAGCAGCTCTACGCAGTTCAGGATCTAAACGTAACAATAATGTCAGCGCCGACTCGATGAACACCAGAATGATATTAGAAAAAGAGTGAGACAACGTAGAACGCTTCATGTAAATAATCCGTTTTTTTATTTGGCAAATTATAGGCAAAAGACAATCAAGGGTCAAAATTGACGCAAAATGTGCAGTAATATTTTGCTTATAGTAACGCCTTTATAATAAAAAGTAACGCTAGTTTCTGTCAGTTGGTAAATTATTACTTTACAATTTGTTAGGCAATAAAGACACGAGTGTTTGTGACTGATGGTGCATTAATGTGACCTGACCAGGGCTAGACGATAAGATAATATATAGATATGTCTTTAAGATAAGGTCACATTAGTTGAACATTGTGCCTTGATAGAACCGTTGAAGATACTTTGCGTAACATTGAGTGTCAAATACGTAGTGTAGTGAACAAAAATATGTAAAATCGCTTGCGCTCCTTATGCTGCCTTGATATAAAGACGATAACAAAGCGAAACCCGTTAATGCGTCAGTCAGGCAGTTTTTATTGCTTAAATGCTATGAGAGCGTTACAATGCTTGGCGTGAGCGTTTATTATCCCCCTTAAACTTGAAGGAAATTTTATGAATAAGTCAGAATTAATTGATAGCATCGCAGACAAAAGTGGTCTAAACAAAACCCAAGCTGGTGATGCATTGAATGCTGTTATGGAAAGTGTTGGTGAAGCGCTAGAAGCTGGCGATAGCATCTCATTAGTTGGTTTTGGTACTTTCAGCGTAAAAGACCGCAAAGCGCGTACTGGTCGTAACCCTAAGACTGGTGAAGAGCTTAGCATCCCTGCAAGCAAAGTACCTAGCTTCAAAGCTGGTAAAAACTTAAAAGAGCGCTTGAACTAAGCCATACTATTATCAGTAAGCGCTGGGTCATGACGTAATATACGAATAAACATAGCGCTTACTAATAGTAAAATAGATGATGATTTAGAGTATGGTTTAACGTCGTACTGTAAGTCATAAAAAAGCACCTAATATTTGGGTGCTTTTTTTATTGCGATAGTTTGTATCATACAACGTGAATATTTTGAGTCTACACCAAAAATCACGTATCATAGGGCGCGCGATAGATGTGTTGTTGAAACTAGGCTGCTTTAGTCAGTCTTGTCCTTCTATATAAAATGCACGCGCGCTTACTTTTACCATTGCCTGCTTAGATAGCATTGATATTCATATTAATATTACAATGGTTTTTCATCAATATAGGTTAATACAGCAGAGATAACTATGGATAAATTGCGCGATTTCTTAAAAAGCTGGCCAGGTCGCATTTTATTGATTTTATGCCTATCGCCGCTCGCTCTATTGGGTGTCGAAAGTTACTTTGGCGGTGGAGTCGATCCCAACCAAGTCGCTCAGGTAGGTGACGCAAGCGTAGGGCTGACCGAATACCAGTCTGCTGTCAATAGCCGTCGTACTGAAATATTAGAACAAGTTGAGGATGCCAGTCTATTAAACGAGGATGTGCTACACGAGCAAGTCCTAAAAGGCCTTATTGATCGTACGCTACTAGAGCAGCAAGCAGGCAAGCTTGGTATGACAGTTTCTGATGACACAATTAATCGTTTGTTGCGTCAAGAAGAAGTATTTCAGGATGCTGATGGTAATTTTTCTAACGATCAATTTGCGAACTTTTTGCGTCAGCGTGGTATGACAAAGAATCAGCTGTTTGCTGAATTTCGCAATCAGTTAAGCTTGGATCAGCTTAACGCCAGTATCGTCGGTACGGCAGTATATCCAATGCAAGCGGTCAGTCAGTTGATAGATCTGCAGCTTGAGTCGCGCAACGTCTGGTTGCATCGCTTTAATTGGCAAGACTATACCGATCAGGTGAAATTGAGCAAAAATGACATACAAGCCTATTATGATGCCAATAAAGACACGCTAAAAAGTGCAGCAATGGTAGATTTGGCTTATCTGCAACTCAGTCCCCAAACTATCCAAGTGACAGACGTTACAAAAGAAGATTTGCAGCAGCAATATGAAGCCTATAAGCAAGAGCAAGCCATCGTTGATGAGCGTCAAGTTAGTCAAATTCTATTGACAGGTGATAATGCTAAGGCACGAGCAGATAGCGTTAAGGCTCGTTTAGACAAAGGGGCGTCATTTGTAGCATTGGCCAAATCAGAGTCAGATGACCCATCAGGAGAGACGGGTGGTAGTATCGGTCGCTTTAACGCTTCTGTATTCGGCAATGACGCGACAGCAGTTGAAAAAGCGTTAGAAGGATTGAGTGTTGGTGATATCACCGCACCCATCAAGACCAGCTTTGGCTATCAGATATTTACGGTGACCGAAGACAACGGTAGTAAAACACCAACTCTAGAGAGCATGCGCGATGAATTAACAGCCAAGGCGACCGAGTATAAGCGTCAGGAAATGTATGCTGATAAAGTGACATCGATTAATGATATGGCAGCAGATGGCTTTAGCATTGAAGACATTGCTCAACAAGAGAATGTGTCATTGAAACGTCTCAAAGATTACCGCAAAGAGAACAACACATCAGTACTGTCACAACCTGCGGTGATCAAGCAAGCATTTGATGAGTTTACTATTCAAGATCAAGCAGTGACCGCTGGTATCGAAGTGGGTAATGGTACAGTATGGGTGCAGCCAAGCAATTATCGTCCTACTAAAACTCTGGCATTATCTGCCGCTACGCCAAGAATTACCCAGATACTACGTAAGCAGAAAGCCACAGCATTGGCATTGAAAGAAGCAAAATCGTTAGTTGCTGGTATTAAAACGTCAGCTGATATTAGTAAGCAGCCAGTCAGTCTTCAATCATTAGGTGCAGTGAATCGTCAAACGACGCTATTGACAGAAAAAGAGCGTGGATTGGCTTTCAGTCAGCAAGCGGCTAATAATGGTGTGGTTGCTGTTGCGAGCGAAACAGAAACGGGTGCTACTCTATTGGTTGGTGATCGTATCAAGACAGAACCACAGTCTCCATTATCTGATGTGCAAAGAGCGCAAACGGCTAGCATTATCCGTGATAACTTAGGTCAGGATCAGCTACAAGACTATTTAGATTATCTGCGCTTGGTGTATAAAGTTGAGATTAACGAAGCCAATATGTCAAATGCGCAAGGGCGCTAAAAATCAGGAATTGAGAGGAATATGATGTAATTGTTAAATCATATTTTCTAAATACCCTTATGAAATTTGACGTATAAAAAAGCCACTATTTATAGTGGCTTTTTTAATGGATATTGCTTTTATCATAAGAATGTAGCATTAACAGCAGTATACAATTTAGTACGGCTATTAATGCCAGTTTTCAAAGTGATACCAGATAGTTTAATGGCGGAAATGGCGCATACCAGTGAAGACCATTGCAATGCCATGCTCATTGGCTGCAGCGATAGTTTCGTCATCACGCATAGAGCCACCTGGCTGGATAATAGCAGAGATGCCTACTGCAGCAGCGTTATCGATACCATCACGGAACGGGAAGAACGCATCTGACGCCATAACAGCACCTTCAGTCGCTAGACCAGCGTGCTCTGCTTTGATGGCAGCGATACGAGCTGAGTTAACGCGGCTCATCTGACCTGCGCCAACACCGATAGTGCGTTGCCCTTTGGCATAGACGATGGCATTGGATTTGACGTATTTTGCTACATTCCAGCTGAACAGTAGATCTGCAATCTGTGCTTCAGTTGGTTGTACATCAGTGACGATTTTTAGGTCATTGGCGGTAATCAAACCAAGATCTTGCTCTTGCACGAGCAGACCACCATTAACGCGTTTATAGTCTAGCTGAATATCGCGTTGATCTGGTGCTGGTAGCTCGCCACAGACTAATACACGTACGTTTTTCTTAGCAGCAGTCGCTTCAAGCACACCATCTTCGATACTAGGTGCAATGATAACTTCTACAAATTGGTTGTCGATAATGGCTTTTGCTGCTGCGAGCGTCAATGCGCGGTTAAAGGCAATGATACCACCGAAAGAAGATTCAGGATCAGTACTGAAAGCTGTGTTATAAGCAGCTACTTGGTCATTATCAACTGCGACGCCACAAGGGTTTGCATGTTTGACGATAACGCAAGCAGGCGTACTAAAGGCTTTGACACACTCAAGAGCCGCATCAGTGTCAGCGATGTTGTTATAAGACAGTGCCTTACCTTGTAGCTGCTTGGCAGTCGCTATAGAAGCTTGTTGGCTCTTTAGTGGCTGATTTTCGATATAGAAAGCAGCGTTTTGATGTGGGTTCTCACCGTAGCGTAGGTCTTGGACTTTTTCAAGCTGTACATTGAATGTACGTGAGAAGTTTTCTGCTTCTTGGTTTTCATTCACACGGCTGCCTAAGAAGTTGGCAATCATCCCGTCGTACTGTGCCGTATGTTCAAAAGCCTTCACTGCCAAGTCGTAGCGTAGAGCCGTTGTCAATGCAGTACCATCACCTAAAGCGGTAAGGATACGGTCATAATCAGCAGGATCAGTCACGATACCAACATGGGCGTGATTTTTGGCAGCTGAACGAACCATGGTAGGGCCGCCGATATCGATGTTTTCGATAGCATCGTTCATCGTGACATCAGCACGTGCAATGGTTTCAGCAAACGGATATAAATTCACCACCACCAAATCAATACGGTCAATGGCGTGCTCATTCATGATAGCATCGTCTTTACCACGGCGTCCTAAGATACCACCATGAATTTTAGGGTGTAACGTTTTAACACGACCGTCCATCATTTCAGGGAAACCGGTATAGTCTGATACCTCTGTCACATCAACGTTGTTTTCTGTGAGTAACCGATAAGTACCGCCAGTAGAAAGTAAGCCAAAGCCTGCTTTAATAAGGCCCTGAGCAAATTCAACGATATTAGATTTATCGGAGACCGATAACAATGCAAGTGGGGTAGTACTCATAAAAAAACTTCCATAAAAAAAGCCTGACGTAAACGTCTGGCAAGGTGATGAAGACAATTATTGCAGACAGTATCACAATGGATAATGTCATGAATATTAAATTGCCATGCATAATGATGGTTGTTAAAGATAAGTGCGCTCATAGAGCAAGGGCTACATTAAGTCATAAGTTTTGAGTTTTTTGCGTAAAGTGCCACGGTTTAGACCTAGGATTTGCGCACATTTGGTTTGATTGCCCCGAGTTTTTTCAAGGACGACAGATAAGAGCGGTTCTTCTATTTGTTTTAGGATAAGCTCGTATAAATCGGTGGGTGTCTCATCGCCTAGCATCGCAAAATACTGTCGTACCACACGCTCAACATGTACTCGTAGCGGCTCATGCGTATTACTCGCATAGCTGTCTACTGACGCATTAAAGTGGTGAGTCGACTGAGGGTAGTTTTCTTTATTATAATCGGCAGGATGCTCAGAGCTTGTAGCAAAATGATTAGCATAATGCTGTGCATGAGGCGCCATAAGATAATGTCCTTGGGATTAGGGAGAATCAAACCATAAGATATTGTAGGTATTATATCAAATTAATGTCGTCTAGCGCTGATATATTGGCAGTTATCTTAGCATTGGTGCTATTCACGAAAGCTTATTCTCAATAGTATGAATACAAACCTTTCTGACTGATAAACATTAACTCAATATTATAAGCTTCAACTTAGCTCAAAACTTAGTACAAGGGGCTGATGCTAACATCGCGGATTTGTGTATTGGCAACGGGTATAGTAAAGAGTATCTGACGGTTGCTGTCTGCAGCCAGTTGGCTTTGCTTACTTAATAGATAGTCAGCTGGTGTAGCAATAAACTCGCCAATCAAAGTTTCAGCACCATAGACGCTGACTTTAACATTGGGATATAGCTGCGTGCTTGCACTTTGATTATTTAATGTAGCGCTTATATCGCTAAATTTACCCGTCATTTTTATTTTGCTGGATCTATGATTGGCGTTGGTGAGCGTCAGCGCATTTATATCGGCACTGGGCAAGCTACAAGAAATAGCTGAACATATTGCTTGGAGTTTTTCAGCATGAGCAGGGTTTTTTACCAAAGTTTCTAAGTTAAAAATAACATATTGTGCAAAGAGTAATAGTGCCAACACTAAACACCCGAGTATCCATAGTAACGATGCTGCTGAACGTTTCCTCGGCGTTGGTATAAATTGCTCTTGAGACTTTCTCACACGCTCATCAATGGATTTGTCTTCGTCTTTAAGTGGCACGCCCATATCGAGTAACAGTCGTGATAAGTCTGTTTCGTCTTGTAGTATGTCTTCGCTTTTGTTTTGATCTTTAAGAAGCTTTTCGAGCCATGAGTTGTCAGTCGTATTATCGATATTGGCGTGAATATCATTAGAGACGGCTGAACTGATGCTTTTACTGGTTGTTTTAGAGGTGGTGTTTGACGGTTCATCAGATACTGTTGAAGTATAATTGGTTTCGTTTATTTGATCCAACCACGCATCCATACTGTCTAGAGAATCATATTCTGAAGAGGTGTCATCTGGCTCATCGGTATCCATGTCATCATGGATTAATATGTCAGAGGAGATTTTTTTTGAAGGTGGTTTTTTAAATGCTGATTTAGTGTTATCTGAGCTGTTTTTATTATTGATTTTAGATGTTTGTGCAGAGTGGTTATGTGGAGTCGACATATCCTTTTTTTGGGTCGTTGCTGTCTCTACTGGAGAAGCTGATATCTTAGAAACATCAGAGTTTACGACAAGATGTTTGTTGACTAAAAAGCTTTGGTGGCACTGATCGCAGATGACTGTTGCATTGTCTTTATTGAGTTGATCCTGCTGTATTTTCAAGCAATTTTTGCAATGAGGGCACTGGGTCTGTATTGGCGTAGTCATAGGGTCGAATCCAAAAAAATATGGTTATCAATACCGCTTAGCCACTCAATAAAGGCTGCCTATGATGCTAATGCCATCATAGAGTGGCGTCAAACACAGGGTATCTGACTGCCCTCTATCGTAACAGATGTAATTAAATGTTGCTAGCCTGTAAATGTACCAGATAGACGTTGCCAATGTTGGTCTTCTTGCGCTGTAAAAGCATGTTTTGCATCAAGGGCAAAATAAGGCTGATAAGCATCAGTGACTTGGTCAGTTTGCGACTCTATCAAACCTGCTAGTACGATTCTACCTTTTTGCGTGATTAAAGTCGCAAAATAAGGGGCTAGGCCAATTAATGGTTTTGCCAAGATATTTGCGACGATAACGTCTACTGGCAATACAGTGTTTTGTGAACAGTAATCCGTAAATTCTTCTGGTAAGAATGCTTGTAGACGGTCACCAACATCATTGCGTTCAGCATTTTGATTGGTTGCCAATACCGCTTGTGGATCGATATCGACCGCATATACTTGGCGTGCACCCAATAGTAATGCAGCAATGCCCAAAATACCTGAGCCACAACCATAATCAATGACCACTTTATCTTTTAAGTCTTGCTCTGTTAGCCAATCGAGACATAAGCGCGTGGTCGCATGATAGCCAGTACCAAATGCCAGTCCAGGATCCATAATAATATTGGTCGCGTCAGGGTTCGGTGGTGTTAGCCAATTGGGTACGATCCATAGATTATTGGCACATTCGATAGGGTGGTAGTTACTCATCCATTCGCGTTCCCAGTCTTTGTCATCGACAGCACTCAGCCAAACACGGGTGGCTTGTACTTGAGCGGCGATTTCATGACTCAACTGCTCGACAGCCTGACGGTTGCCAGCATCAGTAGTTGCATCAAACAGCCCTGTTAGGATAACTTCGTCCCATAGAGGCGACTCACCAGGTAATGGCTCAAACAAAGGCTGGTCACCTGCATCATCTAAGGCAATAGACAGTGCGCCTGCCTCTAGTAGTAGTGCCTCAGCCAAATCGACGTTTGCTTTTTCACATTGTAAATGTAGTTGTTGCCATGCCATAACGATAACCTTAAGCTAAATTAAATGTATATTTTGGATAAATGATGGGGTGTAGAATATAAAAAGTGAATAGATTACAAAGTTATAAACTTGGCATCTATTCACTTAGATATGTTTTGATATTAACGTAATGCTTGTTTTGCCTCACTGACGACACGTGAGTTACCTTGTGCCTGTCCTGATTGCAAAATAATTTGCCATAACGCGCGTCTGCGATTAGCGTCTTGAGAGACACTAAGACCACGGCGTGCCATTGCTTCTGCTTTACGAGGTTGGTTCTTTTTCAATGCTACTTGTGCTAAATAAAAATACACCGCCGAGGATTTGGGTGCTAGGCGCTGTGCACGGGTAAAGCTGCTTTCAGCATTGGTCAATTGACCTGTTTTGAGCTGATTGACACCTGTCTGCATTAAACTGCGAAAAGCTGGCAAGTTGCTATTGTTACTGGTCGCTTGTTGCGTTCGTTGCTGCGAGTTGCTTCTAGCACGTTCTAACAGTTCGCTATGTGACGGTATAGAGGGCTCAGGGACTACGTATTCTTCACGCGAAGGAATAACGAAGACAGTATCAGGCTGAGTCGGTATAGGGTTGGATGGTACAAACACCGGAGACTCTTGCGTCAATGGGTTTGTCGATTCAATTGGACTATCAGGCTCGATTGGATAATCGTTGCTATCATCCTCTTCATAGATAGGAGCTTGAGTCACAGGGGTCACAGATGTGTTAGGTATTTGCGACGATGGGACAGTTTGAGAAGGTGCAGTCGTCATCGTAGTCGGCGCAGTTTGACAAGCGCTCAAACCCAACATGCTGATAAGTGCGCTGGTTACCAGTACAGCATTAGCTGAGGTAGGCTTTTTGGGACTACCAATAACGGCTGGCTTGACTGAGATAGCGTGCTTCTGAGATAACAACATGTTGAGACCTTTTGTAATATTTAAAAGCAATGTTAGAACCATTCAACGGCACGTTCATACCAAGTATCAGCACCGTTTTCATCTTGCTCATCACTGTCAGCTTGATTATCGCTATCAACGGCTTCACCATTTGGAATCTCAAAGTTACCTTGCTGGTTTTGCAATTGTGATTGTTCGCGTGCACGGTCTTGCTGATATAGACCAAGCGCACAGCTACTAGCCTCTTCTGGTAGATGTGCTGACAGTACTGGCAGATAACGAGCATCAGTACAACGCTCATTAGAGAGCTTACCTGAGTTATTCTCCAACCATAACCATTCAATGCCTTCAGGCTCTGGTAATGACACAGGCGTCAGCTTGAGACGGTCCATATAATCAACCCAAACTGGTAATGCGCCAGTACCACCGCTTAGACCGATAGGTTTGTTATCATCACGACCAACCCAAACGACACTGACGTAGTTGCCACTATAACCAGCAAACCAAGCATCTCGAAAGTCGTTCGTAGTACCTGTTTTACCCGCCAAGTTTAAATTACTACCAAGTGATTTTGCACGTTTAGCAGAACCAGTTGCGACCACTTGCTGTAGCGCGTAATTCGTTAGGTAGTTGGTCTCAGGCGGGATGCTGCGCTGAGTATTGAGTCCGGTACGTTGCAAGATACGGCCGCGATCATCTATCACCGTACGAATACTATGAATAGGGGTGCGAAAGCCACCAGTCGCAAAGACTTGGTATACGCCAAGCATATCCATTGGGCTGAGATTGACAGAGCCTAGCAATGCTGAAGGGTAAGGTGGTATATCCTCTTTGACACCCATACGCTTTAATTGTTTGGCAAAAGTATCAATCCCAAACTCCATACCTAAGCGTACCGCCGCTTGGTTATATGATTGTGATAGCGCAGTGGTAAGCGGTATATAACCATGATCACGATTGTCGTAGTTCTTCGGGTTCCATTTAGTCCCATCGCTTAGATTGACCGTAATTGGTGAGTCATCTACCGAGCTTGCGAGATTGTAGCGACCGCTTTCAAGCGCTGTCATATAAATGACAGGCTTTAATAATGAGCCGACTTGACGTTTGGCATCGACGGCACGGTTAAAGCCTGTAAACTCACTGCCACTACCGACCACAGATACCAGTTCACCAGTTTCAGGATTGGCACTCACTAGAGCACCTTGTAAATCTTTGGTTTTGCTGCTCTTGCGACGTAACTCACCCAGTTTTTTATCAACGGCTTTGTCTGCTGCCAACTGCGCAATAGGGTCTAACGTACTGATAATAGTTAAACCTTCGTTTTTGAGGTCATCAGAATAATAAACAGTATTCAGTTCACGTTTAACGATATCCAAAAAGTCAGGAAATTGGCTCTTACCCTCAACAGGTTTTTCCACAATATCAAGCGGTCGCTCTATCGCTTTATCATAGTCTTCTTGGCTAAGTGACTCTACGGCCAGCATATTGCCTAAGACAATATTACGGCGTTCTTTTGAGTCATTTGGATTGCGACGTGGATTATAGATACTTGGGCCTTTTGCCATACCTACAAGCATGGCTTGCTGATCTAAACGCAGCTCTTTAAGTGGTTTGCCAAAATAAAACTGTGAGGCCAAGCCAAAACCATTGATAGAGCGCTTACCATTCTGACCTAAATAAATCTCGTTTAGATACGTCTGTAGAATCTCGTCTTTGCTGTAATGCAATTCAAGTAATACAGCCATCAATGCTTCGTTGGCTTTGCGTTTTAGCGTACGGTCTGAGTTGAGATAGAAGTTTTTGATCAACTGCTGAGTAATGGTCGAGCCACCCTGTCTAGAGCCACCAGAGAAGTTATTTATTACGGCGCGTGCGATACCGCGTACAGATACCCCTTTGTGCTCGTAAAACCCACGGTCTTCCGTGGCGATCAACGCGTCGATGAGCGGCTGTGGCACGTCATCTAATGAGACGACCATACGATCTTCATTACTGTCTGGGTAGATACCACCAATATTGACAGGTTCTAAGCGAATGATGCCGCTCTTGGCAGGTAAAGTGCTCTGTACCGATGAAATCTTATTACCATTAATAGTCATTTTGATGACTTGCTCTTTGTCCACATCATTGGCGCTATAAGTAAAGCCACGCGTATGGATAAAGTAGGTATTGCCTGACTTGTGATAAGTGCCAGTTCGATCATAAGCTTTATTGTTTTGATAATTGAGCAATTCTAGCCAAGTTTTCATCGTATCTGTATCGACACTAGCACCTTGATATAATTCAAGTGGCTGTGAATATACTTTGGCAGGAATGTCCCAACGCTTACCCTCGAACTTATGGGTAATGGTACGATCAAGTTTGATTAAGTATAGCGCGAGCAGCACCATACCCGCGATAATGACAATTAATATAAGACTACTAAATACCAAGCCGCGCTGCTGTGAAGGTAGCGTGCTTACAATAGGTCTAGCAGACTGTGGCAACTGGGTATTTGGTAGCTTGGAATTGGATTTTTGCACTGATATCGCACCATTTTGGGATAAAAAACTGCTTCATAATGACGCAAAATGACAAATTTTTCAATCTATCATCGTCAAAGTCGGCATTCATTGGTATTAAACTATGAGCATTGAGACTGCTTACCTTACTTGCTTATAGTATAATCTTTATTAAAATATTCACATTAATATAAACGCATCAAGAGCTTTTAATTGCTTTTATGGATGCCATATAGAATAGTCGTTCACAATAGCAATTTAATCTTGCTACAAAGATGTGTTTTTTATGAATTATCCGCTGTTATTGTTGCGTGTTACTTTATGCTAGTAAAGCTAAGAGCTACGGAGTGTCATCAATTAGCACATTAATACATTTGGTGGCCTTAAAATGGCTAAATTTTGCTAAACATCGTCAGAAATTTTGCCAATATGTTCATATTAACGGCAATTTCTTCCTTGTTTATCTACAATTTTTCTCATTTTAAGCCTCACAATCAAATTGATGACACGCCCTAGCTAAAATTGCTGTTTTATTTGGTTTTATAATATAAGCATTGAGTACCGTTAATGATAGCAAGCTGCACGCGAAGCGAATTTACTTGAAACGAACTCGAAACGAATAAGGTTCGAGCAAATCTGTCTAAAGGAAGTAAGCGCGATTATGTCTAGTGTCCCTCCATCAATAGCCTCTACCCCAAACCATCATTATGAAGACAACTCGATCATTGAAGGTCTAGTGCTGCCACTTGCGGGCGATTGCTTCCATTGCGGTGATCCTGTACCGCAGCCGCCATTCTATGCTGAGATATTGGGTCAATCACGTGAGATGTGCTGTATGGGTTGTCAATTGGCAGCGCAGAGTATCGTAGAGGCAGGACTGGAGCAGTATTATCTGGATCGCTCGGAGATTAGTCGTACGGCAAGCTTGCCTACTCAAATGACACGCCTTGAGGCTTATGATCATGACGAGATAAAGCAGCAGTTTGTGTATGCGCAGGATGGTATGTCGGTGGCAGAATTATCTGTCAATAATCTACGTTGTGCGGCGTGTACGTGGTTGATTGAATCACGTCTCGACGAGTTGGATGGTATCAGTAAATGTCAGGTAAATCTGACGAATCAACGTATGAGGGTGATTTGGAACGAAGATAAGCTACCGATTAGCCGTATTCTGGCCGTTATCAATGAGATCGGCTATGAAGCCAAGCCTTATCGTCAAGACACGCATGAGGCCATGCTGGCACGCCATACTAATCAAATGCTATTGCGCCTTGGCATCGCTGCGCTGGGTTCGATGCAAGCAATGATGTACGCCGTGGCGCTCTATTTTGGTGAATATAGCGATATGCTGATATTGCAGCGTGATTTTCTACGTTGGGTCTCATTGTTCGTCAGTACGCCAGTATTCTTTTATGCTGGACTACCATTTTTTACATCAGCATGGTCAGCGGTTCGTGCCCGCCAAGTCAATATGGACGTGCCTGTCAGTATTGCGCTAATTGTGACTTTTTTCGCCAGTCTCTATGCCACGATTACTGGGCAAGGGGAAACGTATTACGATTCAGTTAGCATGTTTATTTTCTTCTTATTAGCGGGGCGTTACATCGAGCATAATGCTCGCCTAAAAGCTGCGACTATGGCCAATGATTTGGTGGTGGTTGAACCAGTATTGGTTCAAAAAGTTGCGGAAGATAAAGAAGCTGCCGAGCGTATTTTGCAACAGATTTCGCAGAATATGCTCAATGAAACGGCTAGCAGTGAAGAAGATGGCACGGCTGATATTTCACGTGATAATGTGGACGCTATAAGCAACCAAAATTTATCAAGTGCTATGCCCAATTTTATGAAGAGCATAGACGATAATGTTCATGAGTTGACCGTACGTATTGCCCAAGACTGGCAGCAATCACGCAATCAGCGATTTTCTTTATCAAAACAAGAATCAAAACCAGAGCCAACAACAAACATCAGCGTCGAAGATAAAAATAGTACACCAGACAAAAAAATGGTGACCGCTCACAGCTTGCAAGTGGGTGACATCATCATGGTAGAAGCTGGATCTGAAATTATCAGTGATGGTGTCTTACTCAGTCCAACCGCCACAGTCTCGCAAAGTCTACTGACGGGTGAGGGCGACTTGATTATCAAGACCCAAGGCGACTATATCGTTGGTGGTGCGCAAAATGACAGTCAACCGTTTGAGATGCTAGTCACCGCACTACCAGAAGACAGTCAGATAGGCTTGATAGATAGACTTATGAACCGCGCCATGAGTGAAAAGCCAAAACTGGCACAGCAAGCAGATAAGCTGGCACGCTGGTTCGTGGCGCGGATTTTAGTATTATCCGTCTTGGTGTTTATCGGTTGGTATATCGTTGATCCAAGCCAAGCCATTTGGGCTACCGTCGCAGTATTGGTTGCAACTTGTCCTTGTGCGTTGTCTTTGGCGACACCTATTGCCCTGACGGTATCGACGAATCGGTTGGCGAGCTATGGGTTTTTGACGACGCGTGGACATACGCTGCAGACGCTCGCTGAAATAACCCATGTGGCTTTTGATAAAACGGGTACGCTGACTTATGGTAAGCCAAACTTACTCAATATCGAATTAACTGATGCTCTGAATCAAACAGATATAGAAGGTTCAGCATTATCAGACCAAAAAGATAAAGTCTTAGCCATCGCCGCTGCTCTAGAAGTGGGTAGTCGCCATCCAATTGCCCATGCATTGTTGACTGCGGCTTATCAATTGCACCTGCCAGCCACGCAAGCATTACAGCATTATCCAGCGGGTGGGGTAGAAGCAATGATCGACGGTGTGTTATATCGAATTGGTCATGTAGATTTTGCCTTAGACAACACCAATGGTTCTAGTGCAAATAATGATATAACCATTGATTTAGTAGCTCAGCGTGCTAGCTCAGCGGTAGTCTTGTCTCGTCAAAATGACGATTCAGACGATTGGCAGGCGCTGGCGTGTTTTTACTTTAATGATAAGGTGCGTGACAGTGCTAAGTCGATGCTTGATACACTGAAAGCGCTAGGCATTGAGTCTGTGATGCTGACTGGTGATCCAAGTCCGCAAGCGTTAGTAATGGCGAAAGGTTTGGGTATGGAGTCTGCCTATAATGGTCTATCGCCAACCGATAAGGTTAACCATATTCAAAAATTGCAGTCTGAAGGTGCAGTAGTACTGATGGTTGGTGATGGTATCAATGATGCACCTGTACTGGCAGCGGCAGATGTCTCGACCTCGATTGCTGGCGCGGCAGATTTGGCGCAAGTATCGAGCGATAGTATTATCTTAAATGGTCAAATAGAGGCTATTACTGCTGCCAAACGTATCGCTGATAAAACAGAGCGTATCATCAAGCAAAACTTTCGCTGGGCACTGTTATATAACAGTATTGTGTTGATACCAGCCGCTTTGGGTTACGTGCCACCATGGCTCGCTGCTATTGGTATGTCACTCAGCTCATTGTTTGTGGTATTGAATGCTTTACGCTTGAAGCGTGCTTAGGAGTGATTATAGAAACTGTACTATGGTTAACAAAAGGCGCTAGGGCAATTTAAATCAACATGACATACTATCTAACCATCATTCCAGTTTCATAATAAATAACAAGAGGCTCATGCAAGGTATATTGTTGTGAGTTCAACATTATTTTTGAAGTCATGAGTACCTGAGCGTATTCATTATTTACAGTCATCCACTCTATTGGCGTCGTTTTAGCTGAATCAATAGGATTTCCTGGAGAAGTTAGTTTGCCTTTGTTTTGGCCTTCAACTTGAGAAATGTCGTATTTAAAGAACTGACTATTATGTACTCCTTCAATATAGCATTCAGACCTTACGTCATGATAACAGTAAACTAATATCTCTTTAGTTGGATGAACTAAATAAACTACTTTCCTAGGATCAGTCAATCTTAAAATATTATTCAGAGAACTCTGTGCATTATACTCTAGGGTGTCTGAGGTTTCTAATATTCCAGCGTTACTATTATTTTGATGAGTTCTTTGTAAGCTATCAGGTGAAATGTTACCTAAATTATTCGATGAAGGATAAGAATTTTCAACGTTAGAGTCAGTAGCTACATTACGGCTATTTTGTTCGATGCTCAGTGTTTTATCTATAGCGTCGGTCGTATCGCAACCGAGTAATAGCACTGATAGTATTAATATTAAGTTTTTCATAGTTTATCCGCAGTTGCAGACCTAAGTGAGTTTGTACAGCCTGCTAATGACAGTGACATTGCTATAAAAATAAGTTTAATCATGTTCAGTATCTAACTGATTGATAAGATTGTTAAAAAAGAAAATTTGCACTCTTTAATAGGGTGATTGGTTCTGTTTATGCCCCAAATCTCGAACAATATATCGTTATAGCGAACATAGCTATGCAGCGTTTCTCCATCACTCAATACGTCATTATTTTCAACTTTAACTGAATATTTTTGATAAAGCTGATCCAGTATTGCAGCAGCTTTTTCGTGATCGTTAATTACTAAATTAACAGTTGCTGTCATGCCGAACTTTTCTTGATCTAATAGCTGATGTCCATATTTCTTTCTCTTATTTACATTTAAGGGAGAGTAAGTAACTTTAGTTATTTTTTCTGATTTCGAAAAACTACCATCACCTTTGATCTTAAGAAAGCCATTAATCTCACTTAATAAAAAGTCGCGTTCAAAGTGATTAGAATAACTTATTTTTTCCCATAAAGGAGATGCTTCTAATCTTTCAATAAATAGCTCTTTCGGTACGACATCAATGGGAGTCTCTCTGCGCACTCCTGTATCAGGTAGTTCAGGCTTAATGTCGTATTCTGAGGGTTCATAGCATCTTACTGGTTTTTTATTATTTACAGGTTTATTTATTACTGCCTGTTCATCATCTTGCAGTAGTGCTGGCTCACTAGCCATGACTTTTGAAGTACTCAAGCTTGTACAACTTGCTAATGACAGTGACATTGCTATAAAAATAAGTTTAACCACGAAACACACCTAATTAATTGTCAAGCCTGTTAAAAGAGTTAAGTTTATCTGTACGGATTTGACGGCAGAGGTCAAACCTTTTGTTATTCAAGCTGATATAAATAATCAGTAGTAACTGGAGTATCCAGACGTTTTCCACTCATAGTTATTAAAAAGGTTTCATCATCTTTGATAACCTGAGATTCTCCATCTCTGAATCTATCAGCGTCATCATATATAAATGGAATAACGACTTCTCCTTTTTTATTAATAAATCCCCATTTGTTATTTAGCTTAACGTTCGCTAAGCCTTCATGGAAATCATAGCCTTCATCGTATTGACACTCAATCACTTCTACAAATTGCTTATTGATAAAGCCGCGTTTACCATTCCTTTGAACTGATGCGAACCCTTCATTGAACATATCTATATTGTCATACTCAAAAGGTAGTAGAACATCACCTTTTGTATTTATGAGTCCCCATTTATTATTTAATTGAACGTTTGCCAATCCCTCATAAAAGTGAGAGGAGCGTTCATATAAAAAATCTATAATGACGTTTCCTTGGCGATCTATATAGCCCATTTTGCCATTTTTTTGCACTCTGGAATAACCTTCAATAAAATCTCCTGCAAATGAGTACTCAGGCGCAATGACAACTTCTCCCTTATATTTATAGCCCCATTTACCTTCAGATTCAAAGGGTCTGAAATCATAATCATCTATTGTAGATGGGACCGATAGAGATTTGTATAGATAGATTGATTCATTGCTCGGTGTTCCCTCATGGCTATTTTTTCTATACTTAAAACTTGGTTTGCGTCCAATGAATTATTAGTATTTATTTTTGTATCATCTATTGTGCAGCCACAGAAGATAAACGTGGAGGTTAATAAGATCAAATTTTTCATAGTAAATTATGCACAGTTACAACGCGCTTTGTTATGTAAAAAATACAACTAATGAATTTTTAGGCTACTCAACATATCAAACCTACAGTGTTCAAATTCATGAATAGTATTTCGCCCCCACATCTCAAAGAGTAAGCCATCAAATCGAATATAAGAGAAATAGATATCAGTATCTTTTAACTTAATATCATTTTTAACTTTTTCACTGTAGTCACTATACAACTCATTTAATATCTCTTCAGATTTTTCGCGGTCATCTAAAACTAGGTTGAGGGTCATGAGCTCATACCAAATCTATCGAGTGCTATGAGCTCATGACCATACTGTTTTCTGGCATGCACGCTGTTAAAATGGTAAGAAATACTATTAAGTTGATTATTACCACCTATATCTAGTAAATGTAGATCTCCATTTATTTTTCCCAGTTCAATACGCCGATCAAAATGATTTCTATGAGTTAGCTGAGTATATAACGGCGATTTCTCAAACCGCTCTAAAAATAAGTCTTTGTCCATCACGTCGATAAATTTGTCTCTTTGCACACCAGTATCGATAACTTTTACTTTTTCTTTAGCATAGCGACTACGTTTATATTCGACGCAGGGGGCTAGGTTTGTAAAATCAGGACGATCTAAATAAATATCTCTATAGGCGTCAAATTTTGAGTCAAACACTGGTTCTATGGGTTGCGCTTTACTTTGAGTCGATAGGCTCAACAAAATGATAGTACTGATTGCTTGAAGGTGTTTTAAATACATAACAAAGCCCACTGTTTGATTTGATTACTGATATTGATATACACTTCTATTACTATCTAATCTTGAGATTAATATAAAGACAAATCTGTTCTATTATCAAACTCACATGATGTTAAATCCACCATCGCATACTTTGATTGTTTTTGTTGAACAGTGCAGCCTTTATATTTAGTAATCTTAGGGCTACTGATGAGCTCCTGAAAAAACACTTTAGGGTTATCTGCTCCGCTTATATCTAACATTTTATATACGGCATCTTTATGTATGTTATTAAAAGGTTCAAGTGGTTGATAGTTACCTCTTAAGTTAGACATCTTAACAAAGTATTTATTATTCACTTTATCCAAAGAGTAATCTAAAATAGCATCATCATAATATTGAATGACCGCAAAAAATCCATATTCAGTTTCGTCAAATTGTTTGTTTTTTATTTGTTTTTCATTTTGGTTTTTACTAAAGGAATTTCTAATCTTCCTTACATTTTCTTCAGGCAAAAAAAATGGTTTATGAGCTTGTTTGGCGGGTGTTCTAGTAATAAATGGAGTCGGGTCTGTTGTATTGAACGCCTGTTGTATTTGAGGTTTAGTATTAGAGGGCGATACGCTCTCATCACGGCTATTTTTATCCGGTGTTTTAGTGGTTTTTATTGCTTTAGCTGAATCTGGAGTAAGTGAGTCTGAAGAGGTAGAGTCACAGGCGACAAATATTGTAGTAATCACTAGAGTAAGTGTTAGTTTCATTACCTTCATATAGACCTCTTGTAGTCTGTGTATATTGAGTCTTAGTCACTTTGTGGTCATTGACCTGACGTCCCAGTCCCGTTGCCAATTGTGTTAAACGCTCAGCTAGATGTTGACCACCCAATGCTGTTTGGGTGAGAGTCGGAGTGTGCTGTTGATAGTTATGTTGTCTAGATTGCACATGAGTTTGCGGCTGGGTGGAGAAGACAATAATAGAAAACCACCCGAAGGTGGCTTAAGTAAAATAATAAAAGACTAACCTTGCTCACCATCAAACTGCCAAATCACTTCACCCCAGTTGTTGTTTGAATAGTCTGGCATGCGCTCGCCTTGCTTAAAGTAAGCACGACTGTCATATTTTGCTTGTGTGAACCAGTAGCCTGATTTTGGGCAGGGCTGGTTCGGTAGACAGCGCCCCTTTGCTTGACTAGTGATTTCAGGTTCAGGTTGTTCTTCTAGATAGGGCGTTAAGTCTTCACCAGCATCTATTTTCTCAAGAAATTCATCATAAGTTAATTTATAAGGATCTGTATTGATTATTTTTTGAGTATCAAAGCCTGTTTTTTGTTTTACGAGTGGAAAGGTATAGCTGGTTAAATACTTATCAATCGTCAAGCCTTTCGCGACTACTTTTGATTCAGAAGACAGTTTTGCAACAAATGGTGGGTTAGAGTATTGTTTAGCGAAAGACTCTAGTGCTCTATCATGATTTTCTGGTTCAACGTGCCTATAAATTTCATGAAGTTGATCATGAAAATCATAAGCGAACAAAATGGTCGTATCACCACTGTCTTCAACATTTCGCCACATCTCTATTTTTAAGAAAATATCCGTACCATGTCGCAGGTACCAACGATGAATGTAAGAAGTGATTTGATTAAATTGCTCAAAACTCAGTGGATAGCGATAATCGAGATAAGAGGCATCACCACCCGCTAGTGCGTAGTCAAGTGCAGTTTTAGGAGTAATACGCGGTGCAATAAAATCAAAGTTATACTCCCAACCTTGTTTCTCTAATTGCTTAAAAATAGTCTGTACTTGCTCATATGCTTCTTTATCAGTAATATTCTTTGGGTCTTTACCTCGAAGAAAGGTCGCTATTGTAAAGTCCGGTAGGCGATATTCTTTGACACGTGTATCATCCATTACGTTAACAAAGCTGACATTGTTCAGTATTAGCTGCCCGTTTGGATAGTTGAACTGAGCGGTAACTTGACTGCCTGTAGGAAAATCGAAGCCTTTTTGATCACGTCCGATTGGCCCTTTAGTCAGCTTTTGGAAGTTCTTAAAGTCTACATTTTTGTCGTATAGCTCCTCGGCAGTTACATGTAGCGTTAATTCTAAAAACTGATCTGGAGAAGGCATTACATAATCCTTGTTATTGCTATGGCAGGTCACATAGGTAGTTAGACCCATTAAAGTTAGTATAAGAACTATGATTCTTTTATTTGTTAGATGCTTCATCATAACCAACCTGCCATTATTTTAAGCTGTTTGTGAATATAGCTTTTTTCTTTACCAAACATATAACTTTCAAAAAGATCCGCTATACCATAAATCCATTTCATTCGGTCTTCGACGTTTTCAAGTACAATACCTTTATGAGCTTTTGACTCGTAATCACCATGATCATTGGCGCTTAGGGTTAGCTTTAAACCTGGGGCAACAGCAGAAAATGTCCGTTGAGAAGCAATATCTGCTTTAGCTTCCTCTGTTTCATAGATTAGAGGCTGTAGAATCATACGCTGTTCATGATCGGCAAGAGATAATAAGTTCATATGTTGGTATTGTTGTTTTTTTGCAGGGTTGCTTTCTTTCGTACAAGACTCTGCAGCTGCAAACGCCACTTTAATAAAATTATTAGTCTGTAAGCTTTTTATTTTTGGCAAGGCTTCTGCTGCCCATACGTCTGCATTATTGACTTTAATTCTTGTATTCGCATTAAGGGTTGACCAATTACGTAGTGGCTCACAGGCCGTAAAGCTTGAATAGCCATAACGATTATTATAATAATGCCAACCAGCAATATCTTGGAATAACCAAAAGTTCCCTCTACCAAGCCAGTTCATCGTACTTGTCATTGAAATGCTATCACCAAGCTGTGCTCTAAAGCCATCAAGTGCAAAACTAACTTCTTTACTGGCAAAAGCTCCCAGCGCCATCCAAAAGTAGCGTCCTTTATATCTATGGTTGCCGCTTATTTCTGTTTCTAAATAAAACCGAGCATAAGTAGCGGCAATACGTCTCGCCCGATTAACATAGGCCTGCCTTCGAGAGGACGGTATTATGGTATGGTCTGAGTGATTCGTAGTTCTATTAGGATCAACTTCTCTTGTCGAGTCGAATCTAGACCTAGAAAGACAAAATTCTTGTACATGAGTCCATAAGTCAGGGCATGTTACTGTTACAGCTCTAGAGCTGTTTCTAGTTGTGTTAGTTTTCGCTTTATCTAATAGTTCTGAATAAAGTGGGGCGTTATAGGTTCCTATTTTACTAACCATCTTTGTATTCCCTATATTCTTTTATTTACCGTAGTACTTTAAGTCTACCTTTACCTGCAATTCATCTTCTTTATCACCTGAGTCTATTCTAGGAGTTTTACCTTCAATATCGGATTCTGACCTTATATTCGTATTTTTTCCCGTTAATAGGTATTTCATATCTGGTAGCGGATTACCCATGGGGTCTATCAATTGTATCTGCTCATCAAAAAACTCTTTTTCCATCAGTTTATCGAAAGGTAGACGTGATAAGTAATTACCATCCATCCCGCCGCCATCACGACTATGCTTACCAGCCTTCTCCGTAAACTGCATCGCCGCAATCGTAATATCACCGCCATCTAATGTGATACTTGCACCGCCCGCCGTCAGCGTAATTTTATTCGTTGCCACTATCTCAACCTCCTTGGTCGAGGATGACATATTCACCTCTTGCTTCGCCGTCGCTTCAAACTTCCCTGTATGCGCAGACAGCATAATATGGTCTTTCGCATTTGTCATACTGAACTGACCATCAGCGACTATCGTCAAAGACTCACTACTGATCTGATGATGATCATCACCACTACTCACCATCATATCTTGCTGAGTAGTGGTAACCATCTCACCCATAGATCGCTGAATCAGCGTATCGTCACTGACATAGCTCGTATCAGCAGCGCCATCGATCAGCGTGTAGGGCACTTGTTGATGGGTTTTGGATTGCTGCTCCTCTGTGATGTTTTCTAACTGATTTTTAATCGCTTTGTGGTCGTTGACATGACGTCCCAGTCCCGTTGCCAATTGTGTTAAGCGTTCAGCCAGATGTTGACCACCCAAAGCTGTTTGAGTCAGAGTCGGGGTATGCTGTTGATAGTTATGCTGTCCAGATTGCGCATGAGTTTGCAGCTGGGTTGTGAGGACGAGGGCTTCGCCAGACTTCATATTGATTTGAGCATTAGTATTGGCATTGATGCCTTGACGTTTACTACTGGCGCCATTACCTTCAGCATTGATAATCCCCATCTTGAGTGTGGCAGCTACTTGACCATCATCGACGTTCAGCTGTGAGTACGCTTGCTCATCTCTATGATCGCTGATCCATTCTGATAGTCCATTGTCTGTATTGCGATAGCCACTCTCAACAGCTTGCTCATTGTCCGTGGTGAATAGGCTAGGGCGTGTGTTAGACAATAAGCTACCAGTATTGATTAAGTGCTCGCCATCACCGATAGACTGCATCAGGGTTTGGTCATCAGTTCTATGAGTGAAGTGACTGCCATAGTTGGCACCTGCTTGGGCTTCTAATCGATTGATAGGTTGGGCAGGACTGTCAAGCAGATAGCTTTTGGTTGGGGTCATGTGATTGCGACTGTCGGTATCGCTTTGATCATCTGTGATACCAGTCATTGGCGGTAGCACGCGTTTGCTATATAAACTACCCACCCACGGCGTGTCTGCGGTAATCAGACGCAGCTGGGTCAAGTGAATGCCTGCCTCTAACTGTGAGGCATGGCGTTCATGATGCCGACGACTGATGGTCAGTCCTGTCACGTGTGCCAGACTGTTGCGCGCCAAGTGAACGATATGAGTGGCACGATAGTGCTGATTGAGATGGTTGTGATCGACCAGTATAAAGGTATCGGCAACATTCAAATCAGTGGCATGAGCAAGTGCATGATAGACGCTGTGATGGCTTTGATGACTGTTTGCTACGACAGTCGCTTCATCGATGGTCTCGGTATCTGTCACGGGCGCAAATGCGGCAGGGGTGTCTAACGTGAGTGATTTGCTATTTGCTTGATTGTCCTCGTCAGCGCTATTTTCATCAGTGCTGGTGTTTATGGTAACGTCAGCGGACTGAGTGGGATGTGCGACACTGGCACTATTAAAACGCTGCATTGTCACGGAGCTTGGCTGAGTGATGATTTGCTCACTCAGTGCCAATACTGGCGCATGTACGCGGTCGTGTAATACTTGCTGGTAGCGTATCGCACCAATGTTTGCGCTGATGCCCTCGCTATCGCTTGGATTCGCTGTAGTGATAATGAGTTTTGGCGGTGTATGTTCGTCCGTTTGCTCATGACGCAGATAGGCTGTCAGTCCTTGACGTGCAAGCCGCTCACAAATATGCGTCCAGTCACTGATTTGCCATTGGGTCATGCGTGCAGGTGTCCAGCTAGCGTCTTCACTGCTGCTATCATCGACGGTCTCTATCTCTAAGGTAGCAGTGCGTTCTGCCACCATTGATTGTACTGATAGGTCAGTATCTATATGACAGCGTTGGTGTTGATGCAGGCGATAAGTAATGGGCTGTGCGAGCAGACGATAATAACCATAGCTGCCATCGTGATCCATTTGATGTACGGCCGTTAGGTATAAATGACGATAGCTTAGACCGCTCGGGGTATCGAAGCTCAAGGTAAGCGGAGTGCCGATTAAGTAGGTGAGCGATGTAAAAGGCGGATGGTGACGTTCATGAATATAGACATGAAGCAGGTAAGTGTCGATACCGTGCTGCTGATATTGCTCATTCCCATTGGGGTTTAGCTGGGCAACGATATCATCTTCAGAAGATGCTTGAATCAGCTTATTCTGCCACGCTTTATGGTCATTGATGTCTTGATGAGCACTCGCATAGGGAGCTTGTGTACTGCCCTCACTGGCATAGAGCCTGTCAGGATGCATGGGAAGTACAGTATTGGTCAAGCGTAACATAGTTATGTCCCTATTCTTTGCGCAATGGCATCATGTTTTTTGAGCGCTGGCATCAAAATATAACTGCTTGTCTGCCATTGTCACGCGTACAGCCGTGTTATTCAGCGAGGGTAAATTCGATACGGCGATTACGAGTACGCCCCTCTTCATTGTCATTACTGGCGATGGGGTCTGCGTCCCCTTTACCTGTAGTGCTGAGACGTGCTGCACTGATGTTTCGACCGATGAGGTATTGCTTGACCGCTTCTGCACGCTTATTTGATAACACCAAGTTCGAACTAGGGTTGCCGACATTATCCGTATGTCCAGTGATGGTCACGGGCTTATCACCGACCCGCTGCAACACGCCTGCCATATCGTCTAAAATACCAAGCCCCATGGGGGTTAGTGTGGTGCTACCTGATTCAAACTCAACGATACGATTGCCTAATGTGTCGTCGAGGAGACGTTGCTCCCCCTCTACGACGACCAGTTGATTGTCCAACTGATAGAGGTCGGTTAGACGGGTATGAATGCGATTTTGAATTGCTTGTTTTTGTTCAAGGCTGCTTACTTTGCCATGTAAGCTAATGGTCGTACCATGGATGTCGATACGGCCTTGGCTAATATTGGATATGTCGCTATCGATAATGGCAGTGGCTACCTGTTGCCAATTGGTCGGTATACTAATGTTCGAGCGCACTTCGATCTCGTCTCTGACCGTTTTATTAGGATATTGTGCTTTTAGTTTTTCGAGAAGCTGTTGCTTATCTGAGCTGGTCGCGACCACACCTTTGATGACAACTGGTACGTTGCGTGATAGACCGTCATCTTGTGCTGCAAATACAACCGCACTGAGAGGAAGTATCATCGCGGATACTAATAGTAGTTTCTTGGAGTGACCAGCAAGCTTAGATGGTAATATTTTGGAGAGGACTTTCATTGAAGTGCCTTTTAATCTTTATATTATTGAGCAGTTATTAAATACAGAGGCCTGATATATATTGTCATCAGTTAATCATGAATCATCATTGTGCCAAAAAGGTTTTTTTAAACAATTGCCTAGTATCATACAGGTAGAGACTGTCTTGTAACAAGACTTTATTGAAGCGGGTCAGCCCGATATCTTCTTCAATATATCCTTGTGTCCAGTCACTATCAGCGATGACAACCCAGCCTTCAGGGTAGTTGTCCTCACTCTCCGATATTTGACTGAGTATATGTCCGTCAGGTTTCGTAAAGCTCAGTAGCAGGCGATAGCAATTAGAGGCACGGTAGAGATAGGTGTTCAGATAGAGCTGATGTGGTTGATAAAACCCACTGATCAAATCATGCCAAAAAGTAGCCATATGTATTGCAGCAGCTCTATCGGAAGTGAGTGACCAACAGATGGCTTTGTTTAGACCATGAAAGCCTTTCGTGAATGTCGGTAAAAACAACAGTCCAGTCGCGATAATTTGCTGTATCAATTGCGACTTATCGATATTCATCAATATGGCGATATCGTGTAGAGTCGTGGTATTGATAAAATCGTAATAGTGCGTACTGGCATTATTATCAATCGTGAGCTGGCTATGACCGAGGTACTCCATCAAATCAGTGTTGTCTGTCTTAGATTTGGCTATGCTTATAATTTCGTAAGTCTCATTCCAAATGCTAGCAGACTTAATGGGCAAATAATTCATCCAACTCTTGGGTTTGTCGATATATAGGACACCAAAACCTATCAGCGGATAGTTTCTCTCACTACTGTCATGACTGGGAATCAGGACGCCAGTGATAATTTCATTGGTTCTGGTATCCACATGACTAAAGTTTAAAAAAGCCGTTTTATTGGTCGTCGTTTTATCTACTAATCTGTCACTGAATAGTGTTTCCGAGCTTGCTAGGGCTTTACTGACCCATTCGTCAATCGCGTTGGTCTCTGAGATATGAGCACGTGCCCGCACAAAGTCTCCGCGTGCAGGCAGCTTGCCAAAATATACTAAAGGTAAAGATTCAGGAGTCACGGCGTTGGCTCCTGAGTTTCTGCTTCGGTTGAGTCATTATCCGTAGAGGTATTATTCGCAATAGGGCTATCAGTTTGCGCATTACTAGCATCATTGGTATCAGTAGTAGGCGTCAAGTTCAAGGTGTTGGATGGCGTCGTAGGGGGGGTATTGTTCTGCCCACCACTTGGCGTTGTCGTGTTGGTTGTTGAACCATTGGTAGGCGTACTATTATTGGCAGCATTGCTATCAGCAATAGGGGCTGCCGTACGTGTGACGCCCAGAGCGATAATCTCATCGGGTAACTTCATACCATTAAATGGATTGGTAGAGCGACCCTGAGTAGCATTGCTGCTATTACCACTGATGATTCTAAAGCGTACAGAGATAGTGATGCCGTCACCTGACCAAGCCATCTCAAAGATATCGTCGCCAAGCTCAGTACGCCTTGCACTATTGATGAGGCGCTCTACACCGAAGCTACCAGCTTCTTCAAAGACGGTAAAGTCTCTGCCATCATAGTCCTTAGCTCGAATGCTCGCACCAGGTTGGCTGCTTGGGTTCGGCCATACAAAAGTCGTCCAAGCTTGGGTGCCCATACGATAGCGTAGTTGCTGACCATCAACCACAATCGTATACTCGGTCAAGCCGCTAACGGGTAGTGGCATGATTTGGAAAGTAGTTTGATTGGTAGAGCCACCATTGCCAGCGGCACCTGTCGTTCCAGCAGTATTGCTACCCGTATAGTTAGTAAAGTAACGGCCAAAATCAGCGACAAATTTTGGGTTAAGGCCTAGGCCTGCACCATTCCAAATCTTACTAGAGATTTGATCACCACGGCGAATGATAAAGGGCGACAACGTCTCATTGACGAATTTTGCCACATAGCCATCCTCACCAAAGAACTGACCAATCTCTGCGGGTGTTGCCTCTAAATTTGCATTGGCAGTAAATGGATATTTCTTTTCTAAATTATCGAGAAAAGGCTTACGTACTTGTGCTTTCCAGACTTTATTAATCTCTGCTTTAGTGGGAGTCAATAGCATATTAAATGAGCGAGTTAGCGGCTCACTTAATAACGGTCGAACGAGTTGTTTGATTTCAGAGTTGGCTTGGCTTAGTATCTGCTCGTCCAAAATCTGTAGAGATTTGGTCAACTCTGAGCCGTCAGGGCTGAGGGTCTGCGAAGCAAATAACAGAGCATCAGGACCGATATCATCACTACGAGCAATATTATTAAAGCGCGTTCTAACATCACCTAAACTTGCCAAATAGTTGTCCAGTAGCGACAGGTCTTGATTGTCTTCTCTTGGTGTTACCAAGGCATGTATAGATGAAAATTCTTGAGCAATTACCCCTGATGGTGCTTGTGCTGTAGGGGTCGCTGTGTCACTGGTGCTACCATTGTTGCCTAGCGCTGCTTCTGCCTGTCGCAGCTCCGCAGGGCTTTGACGCAGTATGGTTTGCTTGAACCAATTGACAAATGAGCTACGAGATTGGCCACCATTGGCTGCTGCTGGATTGGCCGCTTGGTTATCCCACTGTGTCTGGCGATCGACGGTCTCAAACAGTGTCTTTAATGGTGACTCTGTGGGGTTAGACAGCTGATTCAACAGCACAGCATGGTCATCGAATCCTTTGCTATCACGAACATATACTTGCGATAAAAACCGTTTCCACTCGCTGATATATTCTTGTTTGTAGCGGTTGACCAAGTACTGTCGAATTTGTTCAGGACTGCCTGTCAATGTAAGGTCATTCTGGCTGCTGGTTGCTAGCACCCAGTCATCTGCTACCACTCTAGTAGTGGCGGCTTTGTCTATCTCATCACTGACAAAAGAGTCCCATGCTTGCTTGGTAAAAGTACCTGAAATCACATAGCTGCCCAGTAGCGCTTCACTGTTGGTGTCTTGCGTAATTTGGGCAACGGTAACCGATGGGAAGCGGGCAGAGGAGCGCATCTTAATTTCAGAGTAGACGCGATCACGAGCAGGTTGACCTTTGCTGACTTTCGATAGATTGGTACGTGTTTTGTCTACCAATCCCAAATCATTTTGGATGAGTGGAAAAGTAGGGTCGTCGGCATGAGACAGTGTGAAACTCAAGATACGCTCAGCTTGGCGAATCATTTTGTCACGTGGCATATCTGCACGATTGGCTTCAAGCCAATTACGCCAAAACCGTGTCATCTGATCACTCAAGTGACTGGTCTCTAAGTTGTCATGATTGCCAAGCATGAGGTAGGCTTTGAGCGCATTATAAGCATCTTCAACATCCGTAGGATCTGACTGAATATAGGCATCATTAGTCGCGGATTCAGCTGCATCGTCCGCGGTTGAGCCCTCTGTACGCACTTCTAGCTGGTCAGTATTGGTGTTCACTTCAGTCAAAAACTGTTCTATGTTCTGTTTGGTGGGTGCCAACACGATGATGCTGATACCGTTGTAGTATTCTGCTAGCAGTTTGTCTTTGAGTTTGTCACCTTGATACAGACCAAATCTTAAAGACAATGGCTTGTCTTCTTCATAACCCTCAAGTTGCTCTATTCTACTTTGTAAGATATTAAGTGACTCAAGCTGAGACTGTAGGTCGCCATTAGCGTTCTTTTGTAACGCTGCGACTTGTTGTAAGTCAGCCACGACGCGTTCAGTGAGCTGTTTGTTGTTGGCATAAGACCACGTCCATAGACCAGCTGCCGCGCATAGTGTTACGACAGCTGCTAAGGTTGCAATCGCACGGTGACTGCGTCTATTACGGTTTTTGTGCTGCTTGACCAAATGCTTGTCTTTTAAAATGACTTTTGAAAATAGGTCTTGTAAAAAATAAGGCTTGTCTGCGGCCTCTTGCTGCGCATTAAGCGGGATAGTAGGTGGACGCAAGTCGTAATTCTGCATCATTTGCAGCGTCATTTGACTGCTAACTTGTCCCTCTTGCAATGCGCTCGTAAAGTAAAACCCGCGAAGGATAGGCTTAAACTGAAAAGGGTTGTCCTCAAACAGAGCATGCATCAACGTTCGTATCATCGGACGTAATGATTGAAACTCCATAGGGAATGTCATCAAGCTAGGAGATACGGTCCGCTGATGGCGTAAAGACAGTTTCGTCGTGCTCAAATCCTTTAGACCATTTACCAATATTCCAAAATGCTCTTCGAATATATCGGTCATGTTGATGTTATCTGGATCTTCAGGGTAAGGGATGGTCGCACCCCATACTTGATTACGCTCCTCTTGCTCATAGTCATTAAAGAAGTCACGAAAGCCTGAGATTAAATCCATCTTGGTAAAGACGACGTAAACCGGCGCATAGACTTCTAGCTGCTCAGTTAAATCTTGGACACGGCTGCGTAAGTTTTTGGCCAAATCCAATGCATAGTTTGGATCGTTTTTGGTCAATTCAGCGATACTAACAGCGATAATAATGCCGTTAATCGGTGCTTTAGGACGGTTCTTTTTGAGTAGGCTTAAAAACGACAGCCATTCTGAGCGATCTTCTTCATAAACAGAATAGCGCCCTGCCGTATCAAGTAAGATGCCTTCAGTTGAAAAAAACCAATCACAGTTACGTGTACCGCCGACCCCTTTAACAGACAGTTTGTTGGTTTGCTCCATAAATGGGAATTTTAAGCCAGAGTGCAGTACGGCTGAGCTTTTACCTGCTGCTGGATTACCAATAACCATATACCAAGGCAATTCATATAATGCTGCTTTGCCCGTTTGATCACCAATCTTTGATTTGCGAATAGTCTTGATCGCATCTTGCATTTGCTGACGTAGCGCTTGTACTTCTTGGGTGTTTTCATCTTTGGCCATAGGAGTGCCATTTTCATTGGCACCCTCACTACCATTATCTTCTACCAAATTTGCCAGATCATCTGAGGCTTTTTTGCGCTTTTTCCACAGATAGTAGGCAAGCGCTCCTAGCACCGTACAGGTGATTAGGACGCCAATAATAAGGAAAAAGGTTTTGATAGGGACGTAGTCGTATAGCAAGACTAAGGCGACTATGATACCCAAGGCCAATAGCACTCTTGGGTTATAGATAAGATGAAAAAACCTTGAAAACATGCGTGCTACCTAGTGTGGTCTTAAGATAATAAAATGAGTATTTTCAATTATAAAGTGTCACCCAAAGCTATGATTCAGACTGCTGAGAGGTATCTGCTAACCAAAGCATGGTGCAATTCTTATGTTGAGTAATCAAAAATACGCTGTCTGACTCTTGTTGGTCATTTTCGACTAAGTCTACGAATAGCGATAAGCTAATAAATGGCTTTAACCAGTGATTCAATGGCATATAATGCCCTAAATGACGTTCGTTTACTAGAGCGCCTTGCGCTATAAATGCGTCAAGAAAGTTCATGTATACCGACATGTCATAAGGTTGGTTTGATGGATTAATGTCTGATATGGCCGTAATATTGAGGTCTGATAGTACAACATTAGTTTTGGAATCAGCATCATCTGCTTTTGTTGTCGGTTTGTTGACAGTATTTAGTGCTGCCGTATTGGTCGGTGATAGTGACAGCGTATTATCGATTAATAATTTTTGGATCGTCGTTAGATGATTAAGGTAGCGGCGGTTATTACTTAGACGATTAGAGGTATGACCTTCCTTATCTCTATCATTGGCTTTGGGGGCATCTATCTCAGTTAATAGAACACGGGTACTGGTATCTATATTCAGTAGATCCTGTGCTGCTTTATTAAAAAATACCAGCAGAGCGCCAGCCTCAGTAGGAATGACATTGGCCGTTTGATTAGAATACAGATGAGAGTCCAACCACTCCTCACTAATCTGCGAATCTGCAATGAGCATCAAGCAAATGTCAGGGGCAGCTGATTGCGACAAGGAGATGATATGTCTATTGATAAACTCGGCAGGATTGGCCGTTGTTGCCTCACTTACTCTGTCACTTGTTGCATCGGTATCGTCAGTCGCGATAGTGGTAAAAGAGAGTGCGGCTTCAGGAATACCGTAGGTCGCTAACTGTTCTGTTACTACTGAGATAAGAGATGCTGAGTCAGCGCTGACAGGCAAGCACAAATAGATAGGCAAATTGGACAGACGGACAGTAGGGGTGGTCGCCATTGTCTCATCGCTATTGCCTTCTTTGGCGCTAACTAAGTAATGCTGCTGCCATTCGGGATGAATATGGGCAGCCGAGTTGGACTGCATATTGTCTTGCTGATGATGCTGATAAAAATGTTCAGCGAGTACGGACCATATCTCATCGCTCAAAGTAAGCTGCTCATGAATCAATGAGCACAAGCGCAAAGTTGTATCATTCAATGCGGCTATACGCTCTGATCTCGATTCGCCTTCATCGGAGGTATCAACATCCCAGTCGGCGTCTTCCAAATCCTTAGATATATACTGATATGGTAGCGATGCTGCATCGGTAAGTCTGGTAATCGGTTTTACTAGTATCGGCAGGCCATCGAAATCTGTCAGCTCATCACTTAATAGTGTCAGGTCTTCGTCGTTGTCAATAACTTCAGACCAGCTGTCTCCTTCAGGCAGGCAAACACGGCTAAATATAAATACTTGATAAGTATCGGGCTGCTTGGCACTTTCTGTTTTATTTGATATGTCATCAAGGGAATCTGAGTTTTTGCTGACTTGCTTATCTAACTTTTTTTGCCACCATAGGAGTGCCATGATAGTGCCAAGTAACAATAAAGGAATGGCAACGAACCACAGTAATAATCCAGATGAAGTCAGCTGTCGGGCATTGTCTTTGAAGTACATCCAGACCAAAATGAGATAAATGCCTAAAAACGCTCCTAAAATAAAGCGACTGTACGACAGTATTTTTTTTGCAGCCACTTATTTAAACTCCCTATTTGTTGGGTTGTTATTATCATTGTTACTATGTAGATAGACTTTCTAGGCAGTATTTTAGGGCATTCATAGACTACTTTCTACTATATTTAATGACTTTATTCTACTTATATGTCGTTTGCTTATAGAGGGAGTGCGTACTCGATAGCTGTCTGCTCAAACAAAAAATATCTATAAAAATAAGATAGATAAAGGGTTATAAGTGATATTTTATAAGATTATCTGAATATAAAATGACTTATAGATAAAAAATTAAACGGAAAGATAAGAAAATTAACGTAATTAAGTCAGCTTTATTTTAAACGATGGTCATTTGTCTATATAATACTTGCGTAACAACAATAATAAACGCCTGTTTGTTTTTGTTTTCATCGCCTTAACTGTCGTTGCTGCTTCTTTATGATTTACTGGACTGTGTCTGCATTTACTATTGTCTCTATCATCATGATTATCATGCTGTTTGATAGGCAGCTGTGCGCGCGACTGTTTAATAAAGTAGCTGTTCGTTTTCAGCGATTATTCAGATTCAAAATTAAGCGCTTATCTATCAAACCACAAGCAAAACCATTCCGTTCTCGTATCCGGCAGCTGAGTAGTATGGCTTCGCGTATCGATGTCTCTCGTGTCCCAGTCATATCAGCATTGTCGGTATTGATTGTCATGGCAACCGCTGGTCTTTGCTATGCACTGATTAACGATCACTCGTTGGCGGTATACCATGCGAAAGATACCGTACCCAGCACTGCCAGCACACAAATCAGCCAATTACTGATAGGAGAGCGATTGCGTCCGCCACCAACGCCACCAGAAGAGCTATTCGATGAGCTCGATGCTGAGATTGCGAGTTATCAAGCCAGTAAAGCGGATGTGGACTATTGGCCGGATGCTCAGACGGATGTGAGTCAGATAGATAGACCGCTGATGATGCCTGAGCCTGACTTGTCTAACTTAAATGCGTTAGATCATAGTACTGGCTATTCAGGTGACATGTTGGCTTCACATTTGAGTGGAGGTCATATCAACATCAAGAATGCTGACCGTAATTGGAAAAAAATGAACTCGGAATTTGTTCAACGGCTGTTGACTGTGTATAAGGTGATGAGTGATCAATATGGTTATGACATGGTGCTTTTAGAAGGGTATCGTAGCCCTGAAAGGCAAGGTAGACTGCTCAAAAAAGGAACGCATGTGACAAAAGCAGGCTCATATAAGAGCTATCATCAGTTTGGTTTGGCAGGTGATAGTGCCTTTATCAGAAACGGCAAGATTGTCATAACTGAAAAGGATCCTTGGGCGATGCGGGGCTACAAATTATATGGTAAAGTAGCCAAGTCTGCCGGACTTGTGTGGGGTGGTGACTGGCGAATGATGGATCTCGGACATGTTGAGCTGCGTAAAAAAGGCGTACTCGGTCGCCCAGAAATGGCAGAGATTTTGACCAGTCAATAATGATAATAATATTTCAAGGTAAATTGAAAATATGGACAGATGTATGACATTGCCGACAGCGTTAATAGCCACTGCCTGTTTGTTAAGTGGCGTGCTCACAGGATGTAGCACGGACAGATTTAGTCAATCAACTGATAAAGCCTCTGAGCTGGCTGGCGAGTCTGGTATTGGTGATAAAATAAAAGACATCATTAGCAGTGACAATGATGATTTACAGAATCTCAAAGGCCAGCTAGAGAAGCAGCAGCAACAGCTAGAGACAATGCTTGCCGAACAGCAGGCGTTGCAGCAACAGCTAAAGCGTCAGCAGGTCACATTGACGATCAAACCATCGGCCAATGCCAATGCGGGACGTGCAAAGCAGGGTACAGCGAGTACTGCTTATATTGCGTTTTTGGAAGAAGAAAGCGAGTTCACTGATATCGAATCGCTAGCAGCGAAAGAGGTCAGTGTCGTGCCTAATCGTGAGAGTAATCTGACATTGAATATTCCACAAGATGCACGCTTTATCGCAGTAAAAGTGGGATTGAGATATACCAAAAAGCGCTCACAGTTCCTTATTCCTATTACCAGTCTCAATTTTGATACCCCACTTACTCTAAATATTGGTGCATGCGATGTAAGTATCGTAGAAGGTATCAGCCCAGAGCAGGCACCCACATTTACCACCAAACTTAAATATTATCAGCAGCCGCTCGTCAGCTGTTCGTAGGAGATTGTCTTGAGTAAACACAAAGTACTATGGGGCGAGGGGCTATTCTTACGACCTCAGCATTTTCAGATTCAAGACACCTATCATGACTCGCAGCGAGCATTGAGCATGATGCTGATGCATCCCTATGCTTATGGCGTATCGGATGTGCAGATTGACAAGCAACTTTTGGAAAGCAATCTATTAAGCTTTCAGAGTATTTATGCTGTACTGCCAGATGGCACGATATATCAGGCTCCCCGTACCGATGCGTTGCCGAAAGCCATTACGCTCGATACTCAAGACAATGGCGATGAAGTTTTTGTATTTTTGAGCTTAGAGATTGTCCACAGTGGTGGTAGCAATATACAGACCGACCACAGTGACAACCCCGCTCGCTATGTCAGAGGTGCTGTTGAGGCGCAGGATTTGTACAGCCAAGCTGCTGAAGCTGTTATTGATGTTGTTAAGTTATCACCTAGCTTACAGCTAAGTCATTCCGTGCAAGCGCCTAGTCAAGATACTGTATCTCTACTGGTTGCTAAGCTGGTACGTACGACCCAAGGTGTTTATCAAGTGGATGATGATTACATCGTGCCGAGCGTACATATTACGAGTAATGCCGCGCTTGTGAGTCAGGTCTATCGTTTGATGACCATGATTAGTACCAAGTCTACTTCGCTGTACGATCATCATCGTCAATCCAACAATGACTTACTAGAATTCCGCTCTTCAGATATTGCTTCTTTTTGGTTATTACACACGCTGAATACGGCATATTCTCAGTTGAGTCATCTATATAACAACGCTAAATTGCATCCAGAGCGCCTCTATGAAGCCCTGCTGAATGTGGCCAGTCAGTTAGCGACTTTTAGCTCATTATATAAAGTAGGCGATTTGCCTGCTTATCACCATGATAATGCCAATGAGTCATTTGTGAGTATTATTCTGATCATTCGTGAGCTGCTCAATACGGTCATTGCGAGCAACTTTATATCGATTCCATTGCGTCAGAATAAGCCGTCTTACTATACTGGTGAGCTGGGCAGTGACAAGATTACGCGTGGCTCACAGCTGTATCTGTCTATTAGCTCATCGCTACCAATGCATGAGCTCATCGATATCGTACCGCGCCGCTTTAAGATTGCGACCCCTGATTCAGTAGAGAAACGAGTCTTATCCGCGCTTCCAGGCTCACCTGTGTCACACGTCACTCAAGTGCCTAGTGCGATACCTGTGAGACCTGGATTCAGCTACTTCACTATTGAGCCGGTAGGTGAGCTGTATGACGAGATGTTAAAGTCTGAATCTATCTGTATCTATGTGCCGAATGGCTTTGATGACTTAAAAATTGAACTGATGGCTATCGTACAGTAGTCTCTTTAATCACTATTATCGTTTTCAATTTTGAGTGCAGCTTTATATAAACAGGCAAAGTGATTCTACTTAACGACTATCTATCAATGTATTTATATACCAATGTATCTATTAGTCTATATATTAATAGTCGTTAAGGATTTCTATTCGTCAGTGCTTTTAAATTAGTATTCGAAAACCAGCATTTGCAAATTAGTATTCGCAAAATAATAAGCATTAGGAACAATCATGTCAGGGAATAATTCAATGGGTTCTGCGCCTTCGCTATTAGATTCAGGTGAGGTAGCCTCAAAAGTCTCAGCAACGGGCCTTGATAAACGTATTAGCAGCCAGTCGCTGGTTGATATCATGTATGACGGCTTTTATTTGGTGTTTTTACTGCGGAATCACTATTTCAGTACAGAGCCACGCAAATTTCGTCAAAAAATATATGATTTTTTAGATAAGTTCGAGATGAATGCGCGCAAAAAAGGATTTCTGTCAGAGGATATCCATGAAGCCAAGTACGCGTATTGTGCGCTGATTGATGAAACCATCATGACGTCGCAAGAGCCAGAGTTTCAAACTCTAAAAGATTCTTGGGAGCTCAATCCGTTGCAATTGGATTTGTTCGGCTCACAAGTCGCTGGTAATGAGTTCTTCGACCGTCTAGATGGGCTGCGAGAGCAGGGGGAGAAACGTCTGCCAGCCCTAGAAGTTTACCACTACGCAATGCTGCTTGGTTTTCAAGGAAAGTATCGTTTAGAAGCCCCTGAAAAAATCCGCTATCTTATCTCACGACTGGGTGATGAGATTGAACATCTACGCGGTAACAAAAACGAGTTTTCACCATTTTGGGCGATTCCTGATCAGATCAAACATACGCTTACGAGCGAAACGCCATTATGGATTATTTTGGCGGTGATGGCGGTATTATTGACAGTGATATTTGCAACCATGTGGCAATTTACCAATAGTTTCTCTAACGAGCAGCTGTCCGCCTATGATAATGTGATTCAAGAGAACAAAGAGCAGGCTCATATTTCGATTTTCTTACCTTAATGACAGTTATGCTGTGGTAAGTATGTAGAAGCTTTGAATTGATTCTACGAGCAGACAGCAATATAAGAAGGGCATTCGTATAGCAACTATATAAATAGTAACTATATGAATGCCTTTTTTATGAGCGTCGTACCTATTATTTGACTCATATCGTTTATCTTATGCATGTCGATTAAGAAAATAGCAGACATAAAAAAACCCTCATCAAATTGATGAGGGTTTTGGCAAATGCCATAATCGAATTAATAATAATTCAAAAAATTCACTACTAAAATGTGGCTCTCCAACCTGGGCTCGAACCAGGGACACACGGATTAACAGTCCGTTGCTCTACCAACTGAGCTATTGGAGAATAGGTTGCAAGTATTAAATACGCTTACAACGAGCTTAGAAAGTCTCTAACGAGTTCTTGCTAAGTGGGGCGTATTCTAGCAAAGATAAAAAATACGTCAAGCTTTTTTTGCATAATTTTCAAAGTTTATTATTTTAATTAGCTAATAAGGCATTTTTCAAGGTTTTTCCCACAAAGAATTAGTCATTACTAGGCGAATAAAAAAGACGCCACATATTTTCCATGTGGCATCTTCTTTAAGTGCTATCTTAATCTATCAATATATCTCTGAACTTATCGCCTTTGAAATTTATTCAGCAACGTCCAAATCAGCAACTGCTTTTTCAATACGTGACAAGGCATCTTTTAGTGTGGCTTCATCAGTAGCGTAAGAGATACGCATGTAGCCGCCAAGGCCGAATGCGTCACCTGGTACGACTGCCACGCCAACCTTGTCTAATAACCATGCTGAGAACTCTGTGCATGATGACAGACCTGCAGCTTTGATTAGCGGTACGATATTTGGATATACATAGAATGCACCATCAGGGCGCAGGCAAGTAATACCTTTAATGGCATTTAGACCATTCACGACCAAATCACAGCGTTGTTCAAATGCCGCTATCATGGGTTCTAGTACGCTTTGGTCGCCACTGATAGCCGCTTCGGCAGCGACTTGACTGATAGAAGATGGACATGAGGTAGATTGTGATTGCACCTTTTTCATGGCACCGATTAGTTTGGTAGGCCCGCCAGCATAGCCGATACGCCAGCCTGTCATCGCATACGCTTTCGAGACGCCGTTCAAGATGATGGCACGCTCTTTCAGCTCAGGTGCTGCATTCAAAATATTGTAGAACTTATCACCTGTCCAGCGGATATGCTCATACATATCATCTGAGGCTACATAGACTTGTGGATGTTTTTTCAAGACTTCAGCGATAGCTTTTAGCTCGTCTAACGTATAAATCATACCAGTTGGGTTAGATGGACTATTCAATACCAACATTTTGGTTTTATCGGTGATGGCTGCTTCTAACTGGTTGGCAGTGATTTTGAAGTCTTGCTCAGCAGGGCACTTGACAATGACGGGTACACCTTCTGCGATGATGACCATGTCAGGGTAGCTGACCCAGTAAGGCGCAGGAATGATAACTTCGTCACCTGGATTGATAAAGGCTTGGGCAAGGTTAAAGAATGATTGCTTACCACCGGCCGATACTAGGATTTCATTAGGTTCATAGCTGATGTCATTGTCACGCTTGAATTTCTCAATAATGGCTTTTTTTAGCTCTGGTGTGCCATCAACAGCAGTGTACTTGGTGAAGCCATTATTAATGGCGTCAATCGCTGCTTTTTTGATGTGCTCTGGTGTATCAAAGTCAGGTTCGCCAGCGCCTAAGCCGATAATGTCTTTGCCCGCAGCCTTCATCTCTTTGGCTTTATTGGTAATGGCCATAGTCGGTGACGGCTTAATGCTGTTGACGCGGTCAGACAGTTGTATCTCGCTCATGAGGTATCCTTTTTATATTAGAGTGGCGTGGGTGAACAGCTGATATTGATTATATAACGTGTTGCATGAAACCAGTACACAACGTTGTAGGCATGTCGAATATGAGGTGATTTTTTAAGCCGTTGAGACTATAAATAATACTCAATAATGAATGTGCTTTGATTGTAATATTGTAGCATCCAAGTATTTTGCCGTCCTATGACACCAAAACGCATATTCAACTTAATCAACATTTAATTGATAGTTATACACATGAGCTAACAATGACTAAATTTTGCAAAATAGCTGCTTAGCGGTTCTATGTTATTCGCACTATATTGTTTGCGTTGTTTTTCTCTACTAACTAACTAACCTCTATCTAATTTTCACCAATATTTTATAGAATGAGGGTGGCGTCTTAATAATAGGAATCAATGTCATTATTCATAGCATTATCATTGACTAGATAAACCGAGAGAATTTGTACTCTTATGCGCATTTTAATTGCGAAGACACAACAATAAACCTGTATCGGTACACTATAATTATTTAGATTTCTTAAATAAAATAGACATTATCTTAATGAAATGCGATTAATGTTATATACCAAAAACAATAATAACTGAGTATTTAATATCTGTTCAAGCGTTGACTTATATATTATAGAAGACATAACAAAGGATGCTGACAATGACCGAATCTCCCAAGAAACAACATATTCTCATTACTGGCGCAACGTCAGGTATTGGCAACCAATTAGCCAAAGATTACTTATTAGACGACCATCATGTCTATGCTGTTGGCCGTGATGATGCGGCATTGGCTGAGCTCAAATCATTGGGGGCCGAAACCATTGATTTGGACCTCATGGATCGAGGAAAGGTAGTTGAAGCTTTTGAGAAAATTAAAGTGGTTGATTTGGCGATTTGCGGCGCAGGCATGTGTGAATATCTAGATATGCCAAACTTTGATAGCGCGTCATTTATGAAAGTTATGTCAGTGAATATGGGAACGTTATCGCACGCTATTGAAGGCGTCTTACCTAAGTTAATTGCTTCGAAAGGCCGCTTGGTTGGTATTGGTTCAGCGTCCGCTTATGTGCCTTTTGCCCGTGCCGAGGCTTATGGTAGCTCAAAAGCTGCTATCCATTATCTAATGAAAACGCTACAAATTAGCTTAGCGCCACATGATGTATCAGTCAGCTTAGTCGTGCCTGGTTTTGTCGAAACACCAATGACCAAACAAAATGACTTTCCTATGCCCTTTATTCAGACACCAGCGCAGGCAAGTCAAGCCATCCGTGACGGCATAGCGAGCGGACATGATGTGATTGAATTCCCTAAAAAGCTAACCTTGCCACTGAAGGCGTTGGGTACATTGCCAGACCTAGTGTGGCAGCAAGTCAGTGGAAAGCTTAATAAAAAATAACTGATACTAGGGCGTGTCTTCAATTCACCCGATAGTCATCTAAATGGGCTAAAAATGGCTAAATCTTGCCAAACATCGTCAAATAGCTGGTTAATATCCCGATATTATCTGCGCTATTTTTCTTGTTTGACGGCAATTTATCTCATTTTTATCACCATTTTTGAAATGAAGACACGCCCTAAAGAGTCGTTCAAAATAAATCGCTAAAGACCAGTAGTTAAAAACAGATCGTTAAAAACCTACAAAGGAACGCATGTATGTCGTTTATCCGCTGTAAACGTAAGAACACAGAAACAGTCTCCAACGAAGCCAGCAACGTTTTGAAAAATACGTCTACTGTCCTAGCCAAAAAGCGTATCGCTATTATCGGCTCGGGTGTGTCAGGATTGACTTGTGCTCATTACCTTGTGGCACAACATGACGTGACAGTGTTTGAAGCCAATGATTATATCGGCGGGCATGTGAATACGATTGATGTGGTACTCCAGGATGGCAAAAAAGCAAAAACGGGTAATGTGGAAACTAGTGCGATAGACACTGGATTCATTGTGTTCAATGAGCGTACCTATCCTAATTTTTTTCGTTTGTTATATGATTTAAAAGTACCGTTCCAATCGACAGACATGAGCTTTTCGGTAAAAAATACCGCACGTCATTTTGAATACAACGGTCACACGCTAAACACGTTACTATCGCAGCGCAAAAACGTGCTCAATCCAAAATTTTGGCGTTTTATCAAGGATATCCTACAGTTCAATAAACACATCAAGCAGCTCCGTCAAGACTACGAAACGGCACGTGCTCAAGGTCAGGATGTCAGCACCTTCACTGAGCAAACACTTGGTAATTATCTTACACAGAAAAACTACGGCAAACTGTTCACAGACAACTATCTGCTGCCAATGGTTTCTGCTATTTGGTCGACCAGCCTCGATGAGGTACAAGATTTCCCATTGGTGTTTTTTGCACAGTTCTTTGACAACCACGGCTTGCTTGATGTGGTCAATCGTCCGCAGTGGTTTACGATTAAAGGCGGCTCAAAACAGTACGTCAATAAGTTAGTGCCACGCTTTATCAAAGCGGGTGGCGAAGTGCGAGTAAACAGCCCAGTACAGTCGGTAGTTCGTGATGGTGAGCACGTATTATTGATGGTTCAGGACAAAGATAACTCTGATAGCACGATCGAAAATCTTGTATTTGACGAAGTTATCTTTGCTTGTCATGCAGATACTGCGCTGAAGATTCTAAAAGATGCCAGTACAGAAGAGTCTGAAGTACTGAAACATTTCCACTTTACTAAAAATACCGCCGTACTTCATACCGACACCAGTATCCTACCTAAAAAACCGCTGGCATGGGCAAGTTGGAACTACCTCATTGATGAAACAGCATCGGGCAATATGACGGAGATTGAGCAAGCTGCTAAAAGCGTACAAGGCCCTGCTAAGCCAGTGCTGACGTATCATATGAATATCCTGCAGCGACTCACTAAGCAGCATAATTATCTAGTCACGCTCAACCCAGAAACCGTTGACAGAAATATCGATGACAAGCAAATCATTAAAAGCATTGACTATAGCCATCCAGTATTTGACCTTGCAATGATTGACGCTCAAACCCAATGGTCAAGTATCTCTGGTAACGGTTTGCATACGCATTTTTGCGGTGCCTATTGGTTCAATGGTTTTCATGAAGATGGTGTGCGTAGTGGTCTACGTGTCTGTCAGGCATTGGGTCATGATATTGAGATAAAAGACGACGTTGATCCGGCTCACTTGCCAGATGCTGATAGTGCACACACGCCATTCCGTTACAAAGACATGCCAGTAAAAGCAGATACCAAGTTACGCAAACTTAATAAGCGTGAAGTCATCACAGCGACAACCAATCAGGAGCTGGTTGAGTATGCTGAGCGTTTACAGTCTACCGTCATAGATGGCGGTCAGAAGAAAAAACGTGGCTTATTTGGCTATCGTAACTCGAAGTAATTTTAGAATTAAAATAAAAAACACCACTAAAGAGAGTGCTATGTCTAACGAAGACTACTCGTCTAATAATGCCTTACCACATCAGTTGTTCCACGGGACAACATGGCACAGCCGGCTACTGCCTAGTGTGAATAAATTTGTCTACCCGTATCGGTATTGGGGCGTCAATATAAGTGCGTTAGCGACAGGACAAGGACTTCCTGAAGTCAGTAAAAATATTTTTGCCAAAAATAGTCTAATAAAGAAATCACCATTCAAACGACTTTTAGCAAAAGGACTACCGTTGTTTTCAGCAAAGAAAAAAGCCTTGCAGCAATTTTGCCCAGATGATTATTTGCAGAAATTAGAGGGTTTAAGCGGCAATGAAGATAATGACAACGACGGTACCAATGGCAATATTGATTTGAATCCTACTCAAGCACTCAATAATCGTCTGCGTGATGTTTTCGTTGAGTATTCAGGTAGCGCGCCGAAAGGCGATATGGTCGGCTTGCTAGTCTGTCGTAATGTCGGCATGTATTTTAGCCCAGTCAATTTCTATTTAGGATTTGACGAGCAGCAGACCCCAACGCATCTGTTAGCTGAAGTTTCTAATACGCCATGGGACAAGCGTCATTGTTATGGGTTTTTACTCGACGGTGAAGACACAGAGTTTTGTCATGATAAAGATTTTCATGTCTCACCTTTTAATCCTATCGATCAGCTCTACCGCTGGCAGGTTAAGGTGAAAAAACAGCCAGATAACTGTTTGCAGGTTCGTATCGCCATTAATATCAGTGATGAGCGTGGTGAAGTGCTAAAGACGGGTATAAAGATGTCAGGCGTGCCAATGACCGAGGACTCTATACGCAAGAGCTTACGACAAAATCCAGTGATGAATCTGACTTCTTTGACTCGTATCTACTGGCATGCTTTTAAACTCTATGCCGTCAAAAAAGTTCCTTATATCAATTACGATGAAAAGCTAGCAGATAGCCAACAGCAAAAATAAAACAGCGTAAAAGATAGCCATTAGCCATTAGCCATTAGCCATTAGCCATTAGCCATTAGCCATTTGAAGCCATTAATAATCCAAAAATCTCATGAATGTTAGACCAACCAATAAAGCATTTAGACAAGGATAAATACACGATGCCAGCCAGACTGACCGATCGAGCACCTGTTTCAACATTAGAGAAATTAACTGCACAGATGAGTAAAGTGGTCAATGAGAGCGCTGTCTTAAAACCCGTCAGTGGCGGGGTTAATAAAGTGGCAAGAAAGTTGATATTTCGCGCGTTGCAGCATATACAGTTTGGCAGCCTTACTCTCATTGAATCGTTCGGTGATGAAGCACCTAAGACTAGCTGTTTTGGCAGTGAGTCTACTACCGTAGCCAGTAGTTCGGCAGTAGGTCGTCACTCTTTACATGTCTCCTTGACCATCCATGATCCAGCTGTCTATCGTCAACTGCTACTTGGTGGCTCTATTGCGCTAGCAGATAGCTATATCAATGGCGAGTGGGATACGGATGATTTGACGGGTTTGATTCGGTTGGCAGCTCGTAACTTGGCTGTATTGAATAAACTAGAAAATCGTTTTGCAGGTGTCAGTAAAGCCTTTGAAAAAGCAAAGCATCAACTGCGTAGCAATGATAAATCTGGCTCCAAGTCAAATATTCTAGCCCATTACGATTTGGGCAATGACATGTATCAGCGTTTTTTAGATGACACCATGATGTATTCATCAGCGGTATATCGTACGTCTGATGTGTCTCTTAGCGATGCCCAGCAGCATAAACTGGCACTCATTTGCCAGCGACTACAGCTTAGTGCTGACGATCACGTGATTGAGATTGGTACAGGTTGGGGCGGTTTTGCTATTTATGCCGCCCAGCATTATGGCTGCCATGTCACCACCACGACCATTTCTGATGCCCAGTATGACGAGGCAAAGAGTCGAGTAGAAGCGGCAGGTCTGTCTGATAAGATTACGCTACTCAAGCAAGACTATCGTGAGCTAACGGGACAATATGATAAATTGGTCAGTATTGAGATGATCGAAGCAGTCGGGCATGAATATTTACCGACGTTCTTTGCCAAGTGTAATAGTTTACTCAAGCCAACAGGGCTGATGGTGTTACAGGCCATCACCTTTAACGACCAAAACTATCAAGACTATGTAGGGTCAGTGGATTTTATCCAAACGCATATATTCCCAGGTGGCTGTCTGCTTTCAAACCAAGAGTTGACTACTCAATTCACAGAGCAGACCGACATGGTCATCAAGCAGCTTCATGACTACGGCTTTGATTATGCGCACACATTACGAGATTGGCGCCTAGCCTTTATGGAGCAGCGTGAAGAGATAGTCACGCTTGGTTATGATGAGGCGTTTATCCGTTTGTGGAATTTTTACTTTTGCTACTGTGAAGGGGGATTCTTGGAGCGTACTATCGGCGTGGTACAAGTGACGGCGGTGAAACCAAATAACATCGATATAATGCATTTCTCTGATTTGCCATCTGCGGTTTTGAATAATGAAGCGGTTTCAAACGATGAAACAGTCTTTAATTATGCAAATATGGTAAACACAGCGTCGGTGTAAATGTTTTGATGTGGATGTGGATATGGTTTGTTCATAATATTCATAGGGTCTCATACCGCACTTGCAGTTTGAGACCTATGTATTGAAAGGTTGTATGATGTTTCCAGGGCGCGCTTATCAAGTAAACCTGAATAGCGTGTTACCGCTAACGCCTCATCGATATTATAAGTTTTATCCGTTTTTATTCATTTTATAAGGGGTGACATCATGGGTTACGTTTTCATTTATCTCGCCGCTGTGGTTATCTTTTTGGGTGTCGATGCTGTTTGGCTGACGACCATGAAAGGAGCCTTTTATGAGTCGCGTATCGGACATCTATTGGCTGATGAGCCAAACATGATGGCTGCGGGCGTGTTCTATATGTTTTATATATTGGCGCTTTGTATCTTAGTGCTGTATCCGCAAATCAAAGCAGGTGCTTCAATTGGTCATATATTCTTGCTCGGTGGTTTAATCGGGCTGATGGCTTACGGTACTTATGATTTTACTAACTTGGCACTGTATAAAGGGTTTACCTTAGATACTGCGTTAGTAGACTTTGCTTGGGGTGGCGTCTTGACAGGTACGGTAAGCGCTGTTGTTGCATGGTTGGCTTATCGCTTTCATTGGCTCAGCTAAATATTATTAAGTCATCAAATCTGTCATACTGGCATGCAAATATATACAAATAAAAATTTCTAAAAATAAGGATCATCATGCCACAATCTAACACTAGCACATCCGCTCAGAAAGCTCCCTTAAACAGTGAGCTATATATGTCGATACTCATGACGCCCGATATGGCGAATTTCATTGGCAATGTGCATGGTGGTGATTTGTTAAAGATGCTTGATCAGGTTGCTTATGCCTGTGCCAGTCGCTATAGCGGTAACTACGTGGTGACACTGTCTGTCGACCAAGTGATGTTTCGAGAGCCTATCTATGTGGGTGAACTGGTGACCTTTGCTGCCAGTGTCAACTATGTGGGAAATACGTCGATGGAGATTGGTATTCGTGTTGAAGCGGAAGATGTGCGTGGTCGTACCGTCCGTCATACCAACAGCTGCTACTTTACGATGGTCGCTATCGATGATAAAGGTAAGCCAACAGCAGTGCCACCACTTGAGATTAAAAACAACCTGCAACAGTGCCGTGCTGATGCTGCATTAGATCGTAAAAATTTGCGTATGCAAAGCTCGCATCGTCCAAGCTGTGAATTAAAAGAGATGGTCGGAGAGTTCGATGGTGAGCATGAACGTTAAAATAATGGGAATATAGGTAAGGGGTTAATTTACTGTTCCTATGTTCCTATGTTCCTATGTTCCTATGTATGTAGTTTCTAAGTATGTATCTGATTATCGTAGGATGATTATCGTAGGATGATTATCCTAAATCTACTATATCGTTGAGTATCTAAATATCTATGTTTAACCCGTCTGTATCGAGGCTACTATGAATCTGAAGCCGCCAAAAACCAATTCGCAAGACACTCCTATCGCTCAACCAACAACACGAATCGCACGTGGTGCTGGTATGGGTATTGTGGACTCTAATCATGCTGCTAATGTTGCCACCGATGAAAGTGAGCCACACTCTGGCTCATTGACGACGGTATTGATTGCCGTCGGGGCTAACCTCGTTATCGCTATTGCAAAAACTGTTGCAGCAGTTATGACAGGTTCTGCTTCTATGATAGCTGAGTCCGCGCATTCTTGGGCAGATGCAGGCAACGGCACCTTGCTCATTGTCGCAGAAAAAAAGGCAGTCAAACCTGCGGATAGTAGTCACCCACTAGGCTACGGCAAGGAATCTTATGTCTGGTCGATGATTGCCGCCTTTGGTGTATTTATGGCAGGCTCTATTGTCTCCATTTATACGGGTATCACTGAGTGGAATGCGGCGGAGAGCGAGACCAATTACACCATCGGTTTTATTATATTAGCGGTCGCGTTTGTGCTCGAAGGATTTTCGTTAGGGCAAGCTTATTTACAAAGCAAAAAGCATGGTGAGGCAATTAATGTCAGTGCCATCGGTTATGTGATCAATACATCTAACCCAACGTTACGTGGTGTGTTCTTTGAAGACTTGGCCGCTGTCATTGGCTTGGCAGTTGCTGCTGCTTCGATGGGCATGCATGCTTATACTGGACAGCCATTTTGGGATGCACTAGGCTCTATTATCGTTGGCATATTGTTGGGCGCTGTAGCCATATTTTTGATTAGCCGTAACCGTGACTTTTTGGTTGGTTACAAAGTATCAGAGCAAATACATAACTACGCATTGAGCGAATTGCTCGAACATTCAGATATTGACAGTGTCTCGTACTTACATCTAGAGTGGGTAGGACCAAAAAAAATATTTATGGTAGCGGCAGTAGACATTGCCGGTAATCAAAAAGAGAGAGAAATCGCTCATAAGTTTGAAGCTATCGAAAACCAATTTCGCAAAGACGCATTGTTTCAAGAAGTTATCTTGACACTATCCGTACCAGATGCAGATGTTTTGACTTTACCGGATAGTTCAACACGCCCTAACAAACCATAAAGTGATAATCATATGAGAACTCTACTAAAAAGTACCGTATTTGCTGTCTCGTTGAGTATTAGTGCTGTCAGTTTGATGGCGGTGCCAATGCTATCTGTACAAGCGGCAGTACCGACGGAGGCCTCTCTATTAAAGCTTATTAAGGTCACTAAGGTCGTTGAGATGATGAATGACATGTCTAGTGATAGCGGCATCACAGATCAAGTGACGCAGTCCATGTTATCTTCGCTGCCGGTTGATAATTTGAGTACAGATCAGCGCCAACGTCTAGAAGGTATTGTCAGTAAATATAGTAAAGAGATGACAGACAACAGCGACAGGGACAGCGTGAATCAACAAGTTATCAAGGTTTATATGGAAACAGCGAAACAGCACTTTGACCAAACAGAGGTTGATGCACAGATAGCATTTTATAGTAGCAAAACGGGCCAAAGTATCATTGATAAACAGCCTGATATGATGAAAGATTATATGGCAAAAGTAATGCCTATTGTTATGGAGTCTACTATGGAAAAGGTGCAAGATATTATGCCAAGAATGGCTGCAGATATTAAAGCCCTTAAACTTGAAGAGTAATGTAAAGCCTTATTAATCTAGACTCATTCACTCCAGAAATCGTTTATATAAAAGTCTATAAGCATAAAAAAGGTCGCCATATTTGGCGACCTTTTTATGTTTTAAACTTACGTTTCAAATGCTCGGTAAGTTATCTGCTTATTGATTGCTAGGGTTACTTACTAGGGGCATTCGCACCGATGAACCATGCATCTTTGTCAATGATACGACTGGCTTCTGTAAATAAATCAGCGGTATCTTCGTCACCTGCATCGCCAGCAGTAGCGATTGCTTTACGCAATGTTTCGGCTACTTTCTTGTAGCGGCTAGTCAACTCGCGAACATGTTGATCGACTTCAGTGATATCCGTTGGGTAATCGTCTAGGATAGACTCTTTTACCACACGACTGGCCAAACCATTTGGTTGACCGCCTAAGATTACAATACGTTCGGCAATAGTATCTGATACTTCGAGGATACGGTCTGATGTGTCATCTAATAACTGATGCACACCGATGAAGCCAGTACCTTGTAGGTTCCAATGACACTGCTTGCCATCTAAGGTTAAATCAATGACGTTGGCTAAATTTGCATTTAACAGCTCTACCATACCTTTGGCTGTTTCGTCTGATATTCCACTTGCGTAGCGTTCTCTCATATCTTACTCCATTTTCTATTATTGAATATTTGATTTGTTCTTATTTGACATTCTTTATATGAACTACTTGTTGATTCGTTATAAATAATAGCAGTTTAAATCGCTATTGGAACCCTTAAGCGTTAGGCTTTGTTGAGTGGTCGTGTAAAGAGTTTGTTAACCATGAAAAGCTTTGTAAATATAGCCAAAATCATGTGAGTTTTTTATAACTGCCTTAGACTTTTTGACAAAACAGGCGTATACAATATCGGTCTTATGTACCTTTATATGGGCTAAAACTGATACCCGTTAGCATCGTATACAGCCCATGATTGTCCTTTAAAAACCATCACTCAGACCCCATATTGTTATAAACCTTACCTCATTATAAGAATTAGGAAGAAAGCCATTATGCGTATGCCTGAACCGCGTTCATCGCGTCAGTTAAATCAATTGGCCACTCAGCTCCAAGGTGAAGCTGAAATTAGTGGTGTCAATGCGTCAGGGACGCAAATATCAAGTCGTGCCTTTGAGATGGTCACAGATTTTGAGCCAGCAGGGGATCAGCCACAAGCCATCAAAAAGCTGGTCAACGGTATTAATTCGGGCATGGATGAGCAGTTGCTATTGGGTGTGACGGGTTCTGGTAAGACCTATACCATGGCGAAGGTAATCTCTGAAACCCAGCGCCCAACCATTATTATGGCGCATAATAAGACCCTTGCTGCTCAGCTATATGGTGAGTTTAAATCGTTCTTCCCTAACAACGCGGTTGAGTACTTTGTCAGTTATTATGATTATTATCAGCCTGAAGCTTATGTTGCGGCGAGTGATACCTTTATCGAAAAAGACAGTGCCATCAACGATCATATTGATCAGATGCGTCTGTCAGCAACACGTGCCTTACTAGAGCGTCGTGATGCGATTATCGTGGCGTCAGTATCTTGTATATATGGTTTGGGTGATCCTGAAAGCTATCTAAAAATGCTACTGCATGTGGTCGTGGGCGACAACATAGATCGTACGGCGACGATTAAGCGCCTAGTTGAAATGCAATATATGCGTAACGAATTGGATTTTGGCCGTGGTACGTATCGCTTGCGTGGTGAGCTGCTAGATATCTATCCGGCTGAGTCTGAGCAATTGGCCGTTCGTGTGCATTTATTTGACAATGAAGTGGAAAAGATCACTTGGTTCGACCCATTAACGGGCAAGACCGTGCGTAGCGTGCCACGTATTACCATTTATCCAAAATCGCACTATGTGACGCCGCGCAATAAATTAGAAGCTGCCAGCCATACCATTCGTGAGGAGTTAGAGCCACGATTGGAGTACTTCCGCGAAAATAATAAACTGATTGAAGCACAGCGTCTCAAAGAGCGTACGCAATATGATCTTGAGATGATACAGCAGCTCGGCTACTGTAACGGTATCGAAAACTACTCGCAGCATCTCTCTGGTCGCCCATCAGGGGAGGCGCCACCGACCTTGTTCGATTATATTCCAGAAGACGCACTGCTGTTCCTTGATGAATCACACGTAACCGTTTCGCAAATTGGCGCGATGTATAAAGGCGATAGATCACGTAAAGAAAACTTGGTGAATTACGGTTTCCGTCTACCAAGTGCAATGAACAACCGTCCGATGAAGTTTGAAGAGTGGGAGCGTATCAAGCCAAAAACTATTTATGTGAGTGCCACGCCAGCCTTATATGAGTTAGAGCACAGCGAGCAAGTGGTCGAGCAGGTGGTGCGCCCAACGGGTTTGATTGATCCAGAGATTGAAATACGTCCCGTATTGACGCAAGTCGATGATGTGCTATCAGAAATTACCAAACGCCGCGAAAAAGACGAGCGCGTATTGATTACCACATTGACCAAGCGCATGTCAGAGGATTTGACCAGCTACCTAAAAGAATACGATGTCAAAGTGGCATATTTGCATTCTGATATCGATACCGTCGAGCGTATGCAAATCATTCATGAGCTACGGACTGGTGTGCATGATGTGCTGGTCGGTATTAACCTGCTGCGTGAAGGTCTGGATATGCCAGAGGTGTCGTTGGTTGCGATATTTGATGCCGATAAAGAAGGATTTTTGCGTTCTGAGCGTGCTTTGATTCAGACCATTGGACGGGCTGCACGTCATATCAATGGTAAAGCCATTCTATATGCGGACCGCATTACCAATAGTATGCAAAAGGCGATAGACGAGACTGACCGTCGCCGTGAAAAACAAGTAGCGTTTAACCTTGAGCACAATATCACGCCGAAAGGTGCGCGTCGTAGTATCACGGATAAAATCGATACCGGTGACGATCAGAATGCCAATGATAATCAAGTGATTCCAATCAAGAGCAATCTGCCTGATGTAGACATTAGTATCTTACGTAGCCCTGATTTACTTGCCAAAGAAATCAGCCGTCTTGAGAAGCTTATGAAGCAAATGTCTCGTGATTTGAAGTTTGAGGATGCGGCAAAAACGCGTGACAAAGTATTAGAATTAAAAGCACATTTAATTTAGAAGGCAATGCTACTAAGTTGCAAATAGCAATGAAAAGGTGAGTTGCCTACAGCGCAGCTCACCTTTTTACTTAATAGCTATATTAGATCTAATTAGATTTTTCAATTAATTCTTTTCTGAACCCACCTAGCTGTACTGTCCATTCACAACACAAATCATGAAGTTGGTGCGCTAATGGACGACAACATTCAGGAGTAAAAAAGTAATTACCTTCACCAAGGTCAGTGTTTGTATATTCTAAAAAATTTCCATGACAAAGATTATGTCTTATTCGAACAATTTCAACGTCAGTTTTATTTGGTTTTTTAGAGTTTAAATTAGCCAAAAATAGATTTTCTTTTGGAAAGGCCAAAGCTTCTATAGGTAATCCATTATTTCGAGCTGCTAGCAACAGACTATTGCTTAAAGTAGGTATATTATCAAGCTCAGTCACTATACATGGCTTTTTAATTTGAGACATAGTTACTCTGAGAGAAGCTTCGATACCATTTATAAAGCTTGTGCAAGCTGGTAAATAAAGCTCAGAGTCCAATGCCGAAAGTGCTTGAGTAAATAACCAGTGAACTTCAGCACCTAAATTATGATGCAAGAAGAAGGATTTTCTTTCTTGTGCAATACGAAGTTCATGCAGATAACGTTCTGTTTCACTCATCATTTTATATATACCTTTAATTACTTATATATTTGGGAAAATCTGTGTGTGGATAGTAAATTATAACTAGCCTATGATGGTTAAGAGCGATTTGTAGTGGCTATGCTATCGTTAATTCATACTTCAATCTATAATTTCAACATTATATGATTTTTAATAGTAAAAGCAACTTTATAGTTTTACTCAATGTTAGAGGAGATGAGTTGCATATTCTGTGGCTCATTTTTTTATGCATCATTTGATATCAGAATCCTTGTAATAATAATCGATGCCACTTACCATATCAGCACTTATGCAAGTGAGTCTTTCCATCCATAAATCATATCATTCCAAATAATGAGAGCAGTGACTAACAGTCATAAGAACTTTCAGTCGCAAGCATTTTGTCCAATAGACTTTGCGAGCCTAATACTGACACTGCGAATTCAATATTTGGTATGAGTACTAACTAGGCGTATTTATATTGTGCTTACCAATAATTTAATAGAATTAAACTCTAACGAAAACTCACTAGGTATGGCAAACTCTGCCAAACAAGCCGTTATCGATTCTTTAAACATCGGGTTTCGTTATCCGGACGAACAACGTGCTGCCCTTATCAGCCGAATTGCTGATATAAACGGCGTTACGGAAAACCAAATCTCTCTAGGCTGCGGCTCTAGCGAAAACATCCGTACGGTTGTACAGATGCTGAAAAACAAAGCCTTGAGAGAAGGAAAAAACTTTCAAATAGTCGTACCGCATCCAACGTTTGCCTATGCTGAATTATATGCGACTTCTATTAATGTGCCTGTGGTAAAAGTTCCATTAACGCCTGAAAGCTATTCTCTTAATTTACAAAAAATGCAAAAAGTGGCTGATGACTTTGACGGAATTAGCTTGTTTTATCTGTGTAACCCTAATAATCCAACTGCGACGATTACTGATACGAATACGCTTAAAGAATGGGTAGGGGTGGCACCAGACAATCATTATTTTTTATTAGATGAGGCATACTCAGAGTATGTGACCGATTCAAGTTTTGAGAGTGGTGTTGCCTGGATACGAGAGGAGTATTCAGAAAATATCGTTGTAGTGCGTACTTTTTCAAAGCTGTGCGCGCTCGCAGGCATGCGTATCGGCTATGCAGTTGCTAGCCCGCAAATGACTGCTAAGCTAGAGGCGTTTATATCAATTGATAATACCAATCTATCAGGTGCTGTGGCCGCGATGGCGACCTTAAATGACGACGCATTTTTAGCATTGAGTTTACGTACTGCCAACCAGTCCCGCCAGATGGTCGAGCAGACGTTAGATGAGCTTGGTCTGCGTTACTTGCCATCGCAGGCCAGCTTTATATTCCATGAGATAAAAGGCGATGTACAAATCTATATCGATAGAATGCGCGAACATGGCATTGCCGTCGGTCGTGAGTTTGCGCCTATTACTGGTTTCAATCGCTTGACGCTTGGCAGACCGGATGAGATGGTGGTATTCGTTGAGGTACTCAAGTCATTTCGTGAGAAAGGTTGGGTGTGATTTTCATTGGGTTAAGCGGTTAGTTTGCATCTGGTTTTTACCAACCTTAAACGCAGTTTTACACATTACCCCTTAACAATCATCCGTCCTTCTAATAGGATAAGCAAACACAGTGTATAGCTGTTTTTGACTTATCAAGATCAAAAAATATTGGATAAAAAGGACATAATTATAATGGACGTTAAAGCATTATTTAAAAAGGGCATAGAAAAACAGTTACTAGATGTGGATGACTATATATTTAAGCCTGAGCTAATAGAGATGACGGTTGAGGAAGGGGAGCTGACCTGCGTGCTAAATAGCGATGGTAGTGTCAATATTTTTTATACTAAGGCAGGAATTACTGACGTCAGAGCCGCAGCTCGAAAGCATCCTTTTACTTCTTTTGCGACTGAGCTACATCATGGAATTTATGATGATGTCATTGACGATGTGGTAGGTAATGTAAATGATATTATAGACAGTCACTCTAAGTATTTCCGTCGCAGCAAAGTCTTGCCTCTTACGCCTGCATTAGGAGGCAGTGATGCCGTTATTACAGAGGCTGATAAATATTAGGTACTGGCTTTAACTGATTTTGATCATTCAATTGTTATTATGATTTATAACATTGATAAGAAAAGGGCTAGGTTATCGATGATAACCTAGCCCTTTTTTATTCGTCTACATATCGTCAGTCAATAAGTGACTTATTTAACGAGACTGGTATAGCAGCTTTGTAGTGATTTAGCGACCACGTTAGCGACCAATTCAGTGCGATAGCTTGAGTCTATTGCTGCATTGCCCAATTCAATCATGGTTACTTGTTGAGGGGCTTGCTCACTGACGCAGCCACAAACATTGGTTTTAACAGTTTCTTGCTGCGCATCAGTCATCGCAACACTAGCAACACGCCATGCATTTTGTTTTTCGATTTCGCTGCGGCATTGCGTGTCAATGGCTGATGTAAATATATTCATACCAATACTACTTGCAGTCGTCATGGCTGTGCTAGCACTAGTGCCAGTACCTGCAGTCGTGCCAGTACCTGTTGATGTACAGCCAGCTAGAGCAAGAGTGGCAAGCATAGCGGTCGAAGCTAGAAGTTTTTTCACAGAGTTATCCTTTAAAGTTTTTATGAGCTTTTGAAGCGTATATTTGATAGCAGTTATATTTGTCAGTCGAAACTTATTTTCGTCCTGAGCAAGTCGTATATTATCAGCAAAATACATTAATAACACTATCAATGGTTACTTAAGAAAAATCAAATCACTTTTTATGTTAATCCAGCCATGCATAAGGATGATAGTGATCATGCTATTCAAAACCGACATGTCTCGCCAGTTAACAACATAAAAAAACCAGCAAAGACAAATAGTCTAAGCTGGTTATTGATATTATTTAATGAATACTTTTATACATTTTTACCATGCTGTTTGGTTTGAATTTCTTTTGCTAGCTTGTAGCATTCATTGATATGGTCATTAGCGATTTTTTTGAAAATCATATAGCCCATGGTTGCTGCAACCATTTGACCACCCAATGGGATAAATTTCGTCACTTGTTTGGCAGCGATACGACCACCGAATCCTTGTACTGTCTTTTTCACGATACCACGTGTCGCCATTAGACCTGCGAAGTCAACGGTACGGTCTTTTAAAGCGCCCCAATGAACGGCTCGTGACTCTAAATCAACAGCTGACTGACGATCTTCAATTAAACCAAAGCGCTCACTGATATCAGGCAATAGCTGGGTAAGCATGCCAGCATCCACAGCGACATCAAAGAAAGGCACAGGAACAATTGCGACACCAGCAGAGTACTTAGCGCGTTTTTTGACTAGCTTTTGACATTCTTTTTTTGTTTGTTCGAGGTCTAAGCTAGGATCTATCGTATTTGGTAGTTTTTCAGCGTTTGGTGTGGTTTTCATAAAGGTTCCTTATAAATAATTGAAGTAAGTAATTAAAACAAAACACTCTAAAATATCGAATTATAGTTTTAATGAATAACAAATATCTCAGTTGCTATCTATTTTATGGATTTATAAGAGGCATACAATCATTGCTTTGTAGCAAAATGCAGAAAAATACAGTTACTGTGCACCGTTTTTGTAAACTGGCTGTCCTGTAGTGCCTTGAGATGGTCCAAGAATGGCCTGTTTTATATAGACATTGAAATATGATTTATCAGGCGTTGATTACCCCTCTGGTGTTGGTTTTGAATCCGGCTTGTGCTCGGCACTATTAGTGCTTCGTGAGTATTTAACCGTCATACTTGCAGTATCAAGAGTAATATCTTTTATAGCGGCTAGTAATGCTGAGCGATCTACTTTTGTATTGCTATTAAAGGTAACCGGTGCAGATAACGCATACACAGTATAAGTATAGCTTTTTTCACCTGAGCCTTTAGAGCAAGGAGGCGCGTATTGGTTCAAATCGTTTACGCTATTAGAGCCTACTTCACCGAGAGTTTCGCCCGCTTTAATTTGCGTTTTATCGGCGGCAATGTTGTACATGGTCCAATACCAATGCATTCCCTCTGGTGCTTTATGATCCATAATTAACGCATAATATTTGGTTGCATTAGGTGCATCGCTCCAATTTAACGGAGGGCTAATGCTTTGCCCATCGCACGTATAAGTTATAGGCAAGTTACCGCCATCACTTACTTCTGAGCTCGTTAGCGTAAAATCATTGAGGTTTGATTGTTCAAGCGATTGTCTGCTTTGGTCGTTGCAGGCACTTAAGGTTACGCAGCACAGTGCACTGAGTAAAAAGGCATGGGTATTTTTCATCATTTAAAAATCCAAAGATCAGCACGATCCAGATACATAGAAAGAATTAGCTATGAAGAGTGTAGCTCTTAAATGTAGGGCAATTATGTAGTTTTAAACTTTTTTGTTTTTATTAAGTGATAAGGCATTAAGTTGTGAGCTGTTTACGTAGATAATAGATTGGATAGGAGCGCTTGGTTATGGATGTAAACATTAACGTAAGCATGTGCTTTATTTTAGTCAGTTAAATAACGCTAAAATCCTTATTTTAAATAAAAATTTTCACCCATTGCGACTGACTACCACACGAAAAACCCTCAAATCCAATACTCTAAAATATCGAATTGTAGTTTTAACGAATAACAAATATCTCAGTTGCTGTCTATTTTATAGATTTATAAGAGGCAGACAATTATTGCTTGTAGCAAATGCAGAAAAATACAGACACTACACACCGTTTTTGTAAACTGGCTGTCTTATAGCGTATTGAGATGGCCTAAGAATGACCTGTAACCTCGCTTGAAGTATCATATATACAAATGCACTCGGTTGCCTTGTCTCTCTTTTAAACTGAATCAACTATAGCAACGTCATACATAAAAAATGATAAACCGTCCCGCTATAAATGACCATTGTGACCTTTTGCTAAAGCCAGTAGAATACACCCATGCTAAATTTAACCCCCCGTTATACCAGCACTCGCGTCGACGAGTTGCCCACCGCGCTGCAGCCACTTGCTGCTCAATCATTAACGCTTGCTCGGCTATATGCTGGTCGAGGTATCACTGAGCCCGATGAGCTTGAGACAGGACTATCAGGTCTACTGCCTGCAGAGATGCTACATGGCGTTACTGAGGCAGTGCGCTTGTTAGATATTGCCATTGATGATGGTCAACGTATCCTGATTGTGGGTGACTTCGACTGTGATGGTGCAACCAGTACCGCACTGATGATGCGCGCGCTCACAGAGATGGGTGCAGTCGTTGATTTTTTAGTGCCCGATCGCTTTAAATACGGCTATGGTCTGACGCCAGAGATTGTCGAGTTGGGTATCGAAACTTATCGACCCGATATGATAGTGACGGTGGACAATGGTATTTCAAGCCATGAGGGTGTGGCTCGTGCGCAGGCCGATGGCATCACTGTCATTATCACTGACCATCATCTGACGACCAAACAGACGCCGCCTGCCGAGGCTGTGGTCAATCCAAATCAGCTTGGTTGTGACTTTACCAGTAAGGCACTGGTTGGGGTGGGCGTGGCATTCTATGTACTGGGACGCTTAGCCAAGCTGCGCCGAGAGGCCGGAAAGTCCACCGTACAAGTCAGTCAATATTTGGATTTGGTAGCGCTTGGGACGATTGCTGATGTTGGGGTACTAGATAAAAACAATCGTATCTTAGTACATCATGGGTTGAATGCTATTCGCCAAGGACGATGTTGCCTAGGTATCTTAGCGTTACTTGAACAGGCAGGCCGTGACCCTAAGCAGTTGCATGCACAGGACTTTGGCTTTGTCTTAGGACCACGTATCAACGCAGCTGGGCGCATGGACAATATGCGCATCGGTATTGAGTGCTTGTTGACTGAGGATTGGAGCACCGCACAGCGATTGGCGCAAGAGCTTGAGCAATTGAACCGTACCCGTCGTCAGGTAGAGGGTGAGATGCGGACGCAAGCAGATAGCATTGTGGCAGCGTTAGCAGTGGAGACGGATAATGATATAGATGAAGCCAGTGATGTCATTATCCAAAGTAAGCCTAAAAAGAAGGCTGTTAACGGTGCTAAAAGAAGCATTGTGTTATATCAAGACGATTGGCATCAAGGTGTGATCGGTATCGTCGCGGGACGATTAAAAGAAAGTCACTACTTGCCTAGTATTGTCTTTGCACCAGCAGATACCGCACGTACAGATGAAGATGATGCCATTAAAGGCTCCGCACGGTCTATTGCTGGTGTGCATGTTCGTGATGCGATTGAGCAAGTGGCTGAGCGTTACCCTAAGTTGATCACTCACTTTGGTGGTCATGCGATGGCCGCAGGTTTGACGATTAAGCGCGGTAACTTCGATAGGTTTGTGACAGCCTTTAATGAAGTCATGGCAGAGATGAATGATGACGTTTTCGCTGAGCAGAAATTCACAGATGGGGCATTGCAGGCGAGTGACTTTAGTTTATGGTTTGCTGAGCACTTAGCGGATGCCAGTATTTGGGGTCATGGTTTTGCACCGCCGATATTTGATGGGATATTCGAAGTGCTAAGTTTTAAAGTTTTAAAGGATAAACATCTGAAACTGTCGTTGCGCTATCCCGATGTGCAGTATCCAATTGAAGCGATTTACTTTAATTTTGATAGCGATGTATGGGATTACCGTGCCGAGCAGGTACATTTGTTATTTCAGCTAGACATCAACGAGTGGAATGGTAAGCAAAGCCTACAGCTGATGGTCAAAGACTTGGCTGTGGTAGAGCAGGGCTAAGGTTATAAGGTATCGGTGCGTTTAAGTTTAAGCGCACTAATAGCATTTGTTGCTTGTTGCTTGTTGCTTGTTGCTTGTTGCTTGTTGCTTGTTGATGGGATATCAGTACTTCCATTCCAGGGCTGGAAATTGCCAATCGTAGCGTATCGCCATCATGCGTAAGGTGAAAATCGTACTCATGGTGGCGATATCAGTAATCCAGTCTGTTACACCCAAATTGCTTAGTGCAAAGTAGAGAATACCACCAGTCAAGGCTGCGGTAATATAAATCTCTTGCTGTAATACCAGTGGAATCTCATTGCAGATCATATCGCGGATGATACCGCCGACGATAATGGTAATAACTCCAAGTAATAATGCCACGGGTACATTCGTGCCCATGCTATCGGCAACCTTGATACCGATTAAGGTAAAAGCTGCCAGTCCGATAGTATCTGAGAGTTTGAGAAACTTATCAACGCGTCTAGAGTTGGGATGAAAGAATATCTGCATCACGAGTGACGATATCGTAATAACGGTCAAGTAGCTCATATCCACCATCCAAAAAAGCGGATGACGATCCAAAATCACATCACGAACAGTACCACCGCCGATAGCTGTGACAATAGACACTAGCAAACAACCAAAGACATCGAAATTCTTATGTTTGGCCAGTATCGTGCCTGAAACGCTGCAGGCGATGATGCCGATCATATCAAATAAATATATCAAAGAGCGCGGGTCAAAAGTAGTGATTAGGACGGCAGGGTCCAATGCGATAGATAGCATAAGAAAGTCTCACTAGTTTTTGATGATGATAAATCGATATGATAATTGCTAAATCTACAACCGTTTTTATTTTAGGTGGCTAAGCGACTAAGCAGCTAGGTGACTAAGCAACTAGGCGAATAGAAGGCAGGTGCCAGTCGTATTTAAGCGCTAACATGCGGACCGCAAAGATGACGAAGAGCATAATAAATTCGTTGATACTGGTACCCACTCCTAAATACTGTAAGCATAAATAAGTGACAGACCCAGCGATACTGGCAGTAATATAAATCTCACGCTGCAGCACTAAGGGAATCTCATTACAGATAATATCGCGTAGTAGGCCACCGAGAATAGCCGTCCATACCCCCATCATGATGGCAATAATAGGCGACATGTCTTGCGTCAACGCGATTTTAAAGCCAATGACACTAAAAGCTGCCAGACCAACGGCATCAAAGAGTTTTAACGCATTATCGATCTTATGATATAGATGGAAAAATATTTGTAAGATAAGAGATGTCACAGTAATGACAATCACATAGTTGAGGTCAGTCATCCAAAATAGTGGATGACGGTCTAGCGCCATGTCACGTAATGTACCACCGCCGATGGCATTGACCATGGCTACCAAGATACAACCCGCAATATCAAAACCTTTATGCTGCGCCAGCAAAGTTCCTGCAATCGCGCACGCAATGATACCAATCATGTCCAATAAATATAATAAAATATCAGGGAAAATTAAAGCATTAACCATGGTTATATTACCAAATCGTGTTTATCAAAGTGATTAAGTGTTTTTTGAGCTGTCACTATGTGCGTGATTCAGACGGAAGGCTGAGTATTAGACCCAGACCGTTTAGCCATCTTTTGCAAATAGAATCAACCCGACAATAATAAGAGCAATACCTATTAATCCCATCATCGACGGCAGACTGCTATTGAGCAATAACATGCCACCAATCAAGGCAAATATAACCTCACTGGCTTGCGTGGCATCAACACCAGCCACTTCGCTTGAGGTTTCTGCTTTTTCGCGGGCATATAAGAAAATACTAGTGGCTGCCACACCTGCCAATAAAGCAACCAGTAACGTATTAAATACTTGCTTCGTCTCGGGCAATTCAGGATGAACGATAAGACCCAATACCAACCAAAATGGCACAGTACCCAAGGTCATGAGCCATACCTTATTAAAAGCATTTTGCAGTAAAGTGGTTTGGATAGCGGGAATTTTTGCAATTAAGTCTTGCAGTAGAGAAGGGGTTGGTTCGGCTAAGACAGCATCTGTCGTATGAGCAATACTGATTGAGTCTGCTGGATAGTGAGTATCAATAGCAGATAAAGGCGGCAGCTCAGTTTCCGCCATCAGGTCAGTCGCTTGAGAGGTTGCTTGCGTCGGAGCTTGTGATTCAGTATTTTTCTGTTTGGCGTTATAAGAGACCTGCCAAACCAACTGGTTACCAATGGGGTAGCTAAAGGCTGCTACTAACGCAGGCAAAGCACCGTAAAGCAGCATGTCTTTCATAGGTACGGCATCAGCACCCAATACAGAGGCGGCATGTATACCTTCACTAATGTTAACCAGCACCACACCGAAAAACACCAATAGTGCATAAGCGATGAATTTCTTATCAAACCGCTGGCCAAATACTATTAAGACGAGCAGACTTGCGACAACGGTAAACATAAAGGTTGCCGCCACGACCCAGCCCGCAGCATGATCAGCCGCGTAGCATATGCCTGTATAGAAAACACCAAAGCCAATACTACCGGTAATGCACCAAAAGCCCCAATGTTGACGAAAGATAGTGAGCAGCTCTCTAATACGTCCAAAGCCATGTTGCATAACGATAATGGCGGTGAGAATCAACCACATAAATAAATAGCGAAGGCTGGCTGACCAAAACCAATGTCCACCAGCCGCACTCATTAGCTCATTTAGGATAAACGTCGAGCTAAAAAATGCGCCCGATAATAACCCCAATAAAATGAGTTTGATCATAACTCTATCCTTACACTTGCTTCGCTAGTTATTTAAAGTAGCTATTTAGACTTTTATATTGCTATTTGCCTTTGGCATCTGCCCAAATAATTTTATGCAACTGTAATTGGAAGCGTACAGGTAGCGCATCCACCAGCATCCATTCTGCAAGCTCACGTGCTAGTACGGGTACTTCAGGGCTAGGTAAGTTTTTACTAGCATCTTCACTGATGTCATCTGCGACGTTGAACATCGGAGAAAACCAAACCGTACCGACCAATTCATTCAGCTTATGCTTGGTTAACATAGCTTTTGCCCAGTCGTAATCGGTACGATTCATAATGACGAATTTTATTTGGTCATGCTGAGTGAGATAGTCGAGGTTAGACCATAGATTTTTATCGACTTCGCCTGAGCTTGGTGTTTTAAGATCCATCACTTTGCTGACAGCTGACGGTACATTCTCTACCGTGAGTGCCCCTGCAGTCTCAAGCGATATCTCATAGCCATCACTGAGCAACCGTTTCATCAGCTCGATGGCATTCGGCTGCGCTAATGGCTCTCCACCAGTCAAACAGATGCGCTTGCATGGATAGCCTTTGATGGTCTCGATGATAGTTTCTAATGACTGACGCTCACCACCTGTAAATGCGTATTCGGTATCGCAATACACGCAGCGCAGTGGACAGCCCGTTAGGCGAACAAATATCGTTGGCAAACCTGAGGTAATGGCTTCGCCTTGCAAGGAATAAAAAATCTCTGTCAGACGTAGACCCGCTTCAGGATCAGTGACAGGGATGGCGGCTGTGCGTAATAGTGATTCACTCATAATATGTCAAATACAGTTAAAGATTGATAAGGCGATTAGGCATCTATCAATCGTAATAAAAAGGCGGGTTCTGATATGGGGATTTTGCGTTTGGATAAAGCCAAACTAAAGAAAAGGATTATAACGCACCACCCTCTATTAAGCTGCAAAAAAGACGCTGAAGTTTTCTTCAGCGTCTTTAATAAAGGTGATCTGTCGCTGTCCGTACTGTTTGGGTACGAGACTATAAGTATCAGAAATACTAGGCTAAGCGTAATAGCTCATTGACTGATGTTTTTGCACGAGTTTGCGCATCTACTTTTTTCACGATGATAGCAGCATACAAGCTGTGAGTACCATCTTCTGACGGTAAGCTACCTGGTACGACAACTGAGCCAGCTGGTACACGGCCACGATGAATCTCGCCAGTTTCGCGATCATAGATGCGGGTAGATTGACCGATGAACACACCCATAGAGATGACAGAACCTTCTTCAACGATTACGCCTTCGACGATTTCAGAGCGTGCACCGATGAAGCAATTGTCTTCGATGATGGTAGGGTTGGCTTGTAATGGTTCTAATACACCACCGATGCCAACGCCGCCTGATAAATGCACATTTTTACCGATTTGCGCACATGAGCCAACGGTCGCCCATGTATCTACCATAGCGCCTTGATCGACATACGCACCGATATTGACGTATGAAGGCATTAATACTGCACCAGCTGCGATAAACGAACCTTTACGAGCAACGGCTGGTGGTACTACACGCACGCCAGCTTCTTTAAACTGTGCTTCTGTCCAATCAGCAAATTTAGTCGGCACTTTGTCATAAAACTGCACATGCTCACCAGCGGCTTGAACGTAGTTGTCATTCAAGCGAAAAGACAATAATACCGCCTTTTTCGCCCATTGGTTGACGATCCATTCACCATCTTTCTTTTCTGCAACACGTAGGCTACCGTTATCTAGTTGCTCAAGCACTTGCTCGACAGCATCACGCACGTCTTGTGGTATAGTGCTTGGGCTGTATTCGTTACGGTTTTCAAAAGCTTGTTCGATGGTTTGTTGTAATGACATAAAAAATCCTAACGTTAGTTAAAGGTAATTAAAAAATAAATCGTACTTATAGTTAAATGTTTGCTTAGTTTCGGACTAAGATTTTACTTGCCGTATTGTCGCTAATTTAACAACTTTTAGCAAACGAGTTCACGGTGAACCTCGGCATTAAGCTTAATTATCCGACGTATTACTCTCAATCCACTCCAAGATATCTTGATAGACGATTTCATGATCTTTTTCGTGTAGTGGCTCATGGCGCATATTTGGATAAAGCTGGATGTCTACGTTACTAAAATTTTTCTTATTTAAGCGAGTGACGATTTTGCGGATACCGTGACCCATATCTCCAATGGGATCATCTTCACCACTGATAAATAGCATTGGGAAGTTTTTAGCAATGGTTGTCGCCCAGTTTTTATTCAAGCCTGTTTCCATTAGAGAAAACAACGTCATAAAACCATTATTGGTAAAGTCAAAGCCCGTCAATGGATCTGCTTCGTATATTTCGATGGCGGCAGGGTCTTCAGTTAACCATGCAAATTCTGATGAAGAGATGCGATCTTCAAGCTTGCTATTCAATACCTTATTCATCACCTTGGCAAACACAGGATTTTGTTTCCTTGAGGCGACTTTTGCCAGTATTTTATTGACGGGCAGTAGTACTTTGGTCAATGGATTGGCATCTGCTGTGCCCATTAAAATAGCGCCAGAAAAGGTGCCTGCATGATGCTTGAGGACGTTGCGAATAATGAACGAACCCATTGAATGACCCAAGACAAAATGCGGCACGTCAGGATGGCGATTTTTTAAGGTATCGGCCATGATTATCACGTCTTTCAACAATGATTGCACTGGATGCTCATCTCCAAAAAATCCTAAATCTGCCTCTGTTTTTACTGTTTGCCCATGACCCAAATGATCATAAGTTGCTACCGCGATGCCATGATCTGCCAAGAACTGAGCAAATTCTGCATAACGTCCGCTATGCTCTGCCATACCATGCACGATTAATAATGTGGCCTTTACTTCTGTCTTTTCATCGCTAGGCTCAAAAAAATCGTGATGCAAATAATGAATGTTATCAGAGGAGAGAATGTGATCGTTAGCGGTATCGATGTTGGCACTCATATAAGATTCCTTGATTACTTATAATTGTCATTAAGGGGTTCGATGGTTATGTTCAGATGATAGGCTACGCAGAGCAATCTATCATGCGGCTATAATAATGTCCTATTGTACTGGTCGTTAGTAAATAATTTCACCCTATTTTATTGTTTTTATCACCATTTTCAAAATAAGAGCATGCCTTAGCGCAGTAAGTACTCTTGAAGCTAGATAAGACATTTACGCTCTTACTGTTAGCCTGCAACAGATTTGTTTTATTTATATGCTATTTTTAAATGAATTTTTAAAGCTATACCTATTTGGTAAATATCAAATACGCCCTAATGCTTATTTGGAATAAAAGATAAAATCCATATGATTAGTTATCAATGATTATTCATAATCAGGTATGATTGATTAGATAAATGTTAAAGTGGGCAAGTAAGATCTAAGCTGTTATTTTTTAAAATAGTCAGTAAAAGCAATGTGTTGCCATTATTTTCTAATGTTCATTTTTGCGTTGCCATCCTTTTTTAGTTGTACCGTCAACAGGATTTTATACCACCATGAAATCAACTATCGAGTTACTTGAGCATACTGAATTTCCAGTGATAAAACGCCAACAATTAACCATATTGCAGGTCAATATGGGGTACTTGTGCAATATGTCGTGCGTGCATTGCCATGTGGCCGCCAGTCCTTATCGAACTGAGATGATGTCACGAGAATTGGTTGAGCTGATACCTAAGGTGCTACAAGCGCAAAATATTGACACGCTTGATTTAACGGGCGGTGCGCCTGAGATGCATGAAGATTTTAAGTATTTAGTAAAAGCGGCTCGCGCACTCGGCGTCACAGTAATAGATCGCTGCAATTTGACTATTCTCATGGAAGAGGGTTATGAGGACATGGCGCAGTTTTTAGCAGACAATCAAGTAGAAGTAGTGGCCTCATTGCCATGCTATTCCCTAGAGAATGTAGACAAACAGCGTGGCAAAGGTGCATTTGACGACAGTATATTGGGATTGCAAAAGCTCAACAGCTTGGGCTATGGCAAGCCTGACTCAAGCCTGACACTGAATTTGGTTTTCAATCCACAAGGTGCGACACTGCCACCCAATCAGCAGCAGCTTGAAGCCGACTATAAGCGGGAGCTAAAAGAGCATTTTGATATCGAGTTTAATCAATTGTTTGCACTGACTAATATGCCGATCCAGCGTTTTGGTGCAGTGCTATTGTCCAAAGATCAATTTCACCCCTATATGACACTGCTCAAAGACAACTATGTCACTGCCAATTTAGCTGGGGTTATGTGCCGCTCAACCATTAGCGTCAATTGGCTGGGCGAACTATTTGACTGTGATTTTAATCAACAGTTAGAGATACCCGTACCCAATAAATCGCGTCGACATCTAAACGATCTGTTGACCCAAAACCCTTCTGGTGATGACATTGCTATTGCTGATCATTGTTATGGCTGCACCGCAGGACAGGGCAGTAGCTGTGGTGGCGCGTTAGAGGAAGAGGAGATAGGTCACCCAGCAGAAGAGACGATTATTTAATAATTTATCTCAAATTATCACACGTTGAAAATCAACAAAAATAAATAAACAGTTTTTGTCAGTAAATACTATTGAAGCAGACAAAAATTAAATAGCAAAACATCATCGATTCAAATGGAGCCAATCTTATGTCAGTATCTAACTTTTCAGTCAAAAACCTAGTGGTACAGCCCGTGATTGCGACAGCAATTCTATTATCCAGTGTCGCCGCTTATGCTGATTTTAACCATCAAAGCTGGGACAGTTTGCTTAACAAGCATGTCACCATGACCAATGGTGGCAAAGCCTCGGTCGTCAACTATGCTGGCATGAAAGCAGATAGTAGCAAGCTCACAAGCTATTTGAATGCCACGAGCAAGGTGTCTCAGTCTGAGTTTAATCGTTGGAACAAAAATGAGCAGTTGGCATTTTTAATCAATGTCTACAATGCGGGTACTGTCGATTTGGTATTGACTAAATATCCTAATATCAAATCTATCAAGGACATCGGTGGGACATTTGGCTCGCCATGGAAGCAAAAGTTTATTCCATTATTGGGTAAGACTCGTTCACTAGATGAGATCGAGCACACCTTGATCCGTGGCTCTAAGCGCTACAATGATCCGCGCATTCACTTCGCGGTTAACTGTGCCAGTATTGGCTGCCCTGCATTGCAAGATGATGCTTTCACTGGCAAAGGTTTGGACGGTCAATTAGAGCAAGCGACCTCGAAATTTTTGGCAGACAGTAGCCGAAATAGCCTAAAAGGTAATACGCTGAGTGTATCGCCAATCTTCAAATGGTACAAAGAAGACTTTGCGACCAATTGGCGTAGTACAAACGATTTAGAAGGGTTTTTGGGTCGTTACTCTTCATCATTGGGATTAAGCAAAGCCCAAACCGCTGATTTGAAGCAAGGCAAAATCAAAATCAGTTATACCGATTACAATTGGAACTTAAATAAAAAGTAAGTTTAGACTTTGGTCAGTACAGGTGCTGGTCTTTATTAAAGACAGGCTAAACTGATGATGACTCATCACAATGGTGCATTTATTGAACATCTCTATCATCATTCCTTTGCTCAATGAAGCGGACAATATGCCGCAACTCATTGTTCATATTAATGGTCTATATCCACCGCCGTCGCAAGTGATAGTGGTGGATGGTGGATCGACGGATGATTCGATTGGCATTGCTAGACGTTTATTAAATGATTTTTCAAGTGTTGAGCAGATTGCTACAGATTGGCAGTTTATCGAATCCGTAGCAGGACGTGCTCGGCAGATGAATACGGGCGCTCAGCAAGCAAAAGGGGATGCGTTGCTCTTTTTACACGCTGATACCCTGTTGCCAATGTATGCGATAGATAACATTCAACAGGCAATGACTCAGTATGTCTGGGGACGTTTCGATGTACGTCTAGACAGCCGTGATCCGTTATTAAAAATCGTCGCCATGATGATCAATAAGCGTTCACGCTTAGTGAGTATCGCCACGGGTGATCAAGCGATTTTTATCAAAAGGTCTTTGTTTGAGCGAATGAATGGCTATGCCGATCAGCCATTGATGGAAGATATTGAACTTTGCAAACGTCTAAAAAGTATTGCTAAGCCTGCTTGCCTAAAAAGTAAAGTGACGACCTCAGCGCGGCGTTGGCAGCAACATGGCACATGGCGCACTATTTTTTTGATGTGGCATTTACGATTCGATTATTGGCGCGGTGTATCCCCTGAAGTATTAAGGCAGCGCTACTATCGTTGAATTCAAATGACTTTGATATAAGGAAGCCGAGTGCAAGCTATACATTTGCACTGGGTTGTCTTGACGCTCGTTTAAACCGAATCAGCTATATAAATATTAATACCCCTTTAGATTAAGGATGCGCCCTAGCATGACTGAGCATTCAAGCCCTCACACAACCCTTACGATAACTGATGCACAAGCACAACACCCAGACACCTGTGTCATTTTGTTTGCCAAATATCCAGCACGTGATATGGCAAAGACTCGCTTGCAGCCAGCTCTAGGCGTAGAGGGTGCTGCCCGTATGGCAAGGCAGCTGTTGTTGCATAGTATCGAACAAGCGGTCGCTACGGATTTTACCGTTGAGTTATGTGTCAGTCCAGCAGCGACAGACACTTGCTGGCAAACCCTCAACTTACCTGACTTACTGCAGTGGTCGACTCAAGCGGATGGCGACTTGGGCACGCGTTTAATCACAGCAAGTCAAGATGCACTGAAAAAACACCAAAAAATCGTATTGATAGGCTCTGACTGTCCTAGTCTGACGGCAGAGCGTATTCAGACAGCGGTACAGCAGCTTGATGACCATGATGCGGTTATGATTCCAGCGACTGATGGTGGCTATGTGCTACTCGGGTTTAGACAAGTTGATGACAGTCTGTTTTCAGATATCGTCTGGAGTACAGCTAGTGTGGCAACTGTGACTCGGCAGCGTGTGGCGGATTTGGGTTGGACATTGGCACTGTTAGCACCGTTACATGACATTGATGAGCCTGAGGACTTAGCACATCTGCCATCAGATTGGCTTAAATTTGCTCAATAGTTATGATCATACGAACAACTGGGCGACTGTCAGGATACGCTTGTTATAGATGTACTTATATCGTATCGCTTTCCTTTTATGATGTTTACTCAGATTTTAACCAGGTTTTACTCTCAATAAGGACATTGTTATGCATGACGTCGTGCAAGATTACTATGGTAAAGAGTTACAAAGTACCGATGATCTAAAAACCTCAGCGTGTTGTGATGTGAGCAATATGCCAGAATGGCTCAAGCCATTATTGGCCAATATCCACGATGAAGTATTGAGTCGCTATTATGGCTGCGGGCTAGTATGTCCTGCACTGCTCGAGGGTTGCCGAATTTTGGACTTGGGCAGTGGGTCAGGCCGAGATGTCTATGCATTGGCGCAATTGGTGGGCGAGAGTGGGCATGTGGTCGGCGTCGATATGACCGATGAGCAGTTAGCCGTTGCCAAACAGCATCAGCAGTATCATATCGACAAGTTTGGTTATGACAATGTGACTTTTTTACATGGCTATATCGAAAAGCTAAATGAGCTCAATCTTGCAGATGGTAGCTTCGACATTATTGTCTCAAACTGCGTGATTAATCTCTCACCAGACAAAGCAGCCGTTATGGCCAGTGTCCAGCGTTTGCTTAAGCCTGGCGGCGAATTTTATTTTTCTGATGTGTATGCTGACCGCCGTATTCCGCAACATCTGATCAATGATCCAGTTTTGTATGGCGAATGCTTGAGCGGCGCATTGTACTGGAAAGATTTTACCCGTTTGTCACGAGACGCAGGGTTTTTAGACGTACGTTTGGTTGAGGATCGTCCGCTTGAGATTACTGATCCTGCCTTGGCTGCCAAAATTGGCGATATCCAGTTTTTCTCTGCCACTTATCGTTTGTTTAAGATTGCAGCGCTCGAAGACGCTTGCGAAGATCATGGTCAAGCGGTTATATACAAAGGCTCTATTGCACAGTCACCGCATCGTTTTGATCTTGATAAGCATCATGCTATTGAAGCGGGTCGCGTATTTCCAGTGTGTGGCAATACATTTAGGATGCTAAAAGAGTCTCGCTTTGCGCCGCATTTTGAGTTTATCGGTGATGACAGTCGTCACTATGGTATTTTTGCAGGCTGCGGTGAGCTGATGCCATTTAACCATTCTGTGATACCAACCTCTGGGTTAGGCAGTTGTTGTTAAAACTAGAGGTAGGTAATTGGTTTGCGTTCCAGATATAGAGATTGACATTAGTAAAGGCCATTAATTTACTTAATGGCCTTTTTTATGAGTCATTCGTTGTTGATGTTTGTATATTGGCAGACGCTATAAAAATAGTGTTTTACTGTTTAATCGATTGATTTTCGGTTAAATACTCATTTATCGACATGTCTATTAATATTTAGGAAGCAGTGCTGCCAATCGAGTTTTGGTTGCATTATCCATCATATCTACTGATGTCACCAGTGCCTGAGCAAGCGCATTATGTGCAATTGAGTCAGGCGATTCAGCGGCAATCAAAGCGACCGCTTCCTTAATCACTTTTTGAGCATTATCTGCATTTTTCATGAGATTTTTTATCGCATAGTCTGCACTGACGGTTTCTTCAGTCGGATGCCAACAATCAAAATCTGTCACCAGTGCCAAGGTCGCATAAGCAATACTGGCTTCACGTGCCAATTTGGCTTCTGGCATATTGGTCATACCGATGATATCCGCCTGCATCTGACGATACCACTGAGACTCTGCACGAGTGGAGAACTGTGGCCCTTCAATACAGACATAGGTTGCTTTTGAGTGACTGGTGCCTTCTGCAATATCTGCATTGTCATAGGCACGAGTCAAGAGTTCTGCTAGGGCAGGGCAAAGCGGATCGGCCATTGATACATGAGCGACTGCGCCCGCGCCAAAAAACGTACTCACTCGCTGCTTGGTCATATCAATCATTTGATCTGGAATGACCATATCTAGTGGCTTAAGCGATTCTTGTAGAGAACCTACTGCTGATACGGACACGATGTAGCGCACCCCAAGCGTTTTTAACGCATAAATATTGGCACGATAAGGCACTTCAGACGGCGTCAGTCTATGACCTTGACCATGCCGTGTTAAAAAAGCAACGGTCACACCTGCCAACTCACCAAGGATAATATCATCAGAGGGGCTGCCAAAGGGCGTGTCAATAGTGATATGACGCTTGTTAATTAGTGCATCCATTTGATACAACCCGCTGCCCCCAATGATGGCGATATCCGCAGATAGTGGTGCTTGTTCTATAGAGGTTGTCATAAGTGTTATCCAATTTTAGTTGTCAAAGACAACCTTGCTAATATAGAAGAACCTTCTTGTTATTGGAGCTTATTAATATTGAAAATATAGCAGAAATTGAGTGGTAATAGAAAGCAATCAAAAATAAGTACTGGGTCAAATTTTATGTGTTACCTATAACGAGATATTGTCACAATTAAAGTAGAAGCTGCCTCAAATAGGCAGTATGTGTCATCTATATCTGGTTTTGATAAAGGTTTGTAATACCCTCAAACCTTGCTTAGATAGTTGATGATTGGAACTCAGTTTTACATAGAGAAACTATGTATATATTCAGATTTGATGATAAAACGCTAGCATGCCTTCAAACAGCTTCAAATATAAGGTATTGAAAGCAAAAGAGAAAACAGTCTGTGGTTTATTTATTGTAAAAATTGCTATATTATTACAAGTCTGTAACGCATTAATAAGCATAAGTTAATGCGACTCTATGTATTAAATTGATTATTTCAAGGATGAATTCCATGCTCAACTCTTTCAAGTCTCCATTGTTATTATCAGCGATGCTAAGCGCTACGTTAGGCCTAGCAGCATGCTCAGAAAGTAGTGATACTACAGCCACCGATAGTACCGCAACAGATAGTGCTGCGACTGATACTGCTGATAATAAGCTAGATACCAAGTTCCTTACCATCGCTACTGGCGGTGCGTCAGGCCCTTACAACATCATTGGTACGTCATTGTCTGAAGTTTATGTCAAAACCTTCGGTGTAAACTCAAAGACACAAACCACGGGCGCTTCAGTTGAGAACGTCAATCTATTGACCCAAGGCAAAGTCGACATGGTATTGGCACTCAGTGACGTGGTCACCGATGCAATCGAAGGTAAAAACAACTTTGAGAAGCCAATCACTAACATTCAACAGATTGCTGTTTTATACCCTAATGTCGTGCAAATCGTCACGTCAAAAAAATCTGGCATCAAAACTATTGAAGATTTAAGAGGCAAGCGTATCGCTGTCGGCGATCAAGGCTCTGGCACAGAGGTCAATGCTCGCACGTTATTGGAAGGGTTTGGTATCACGTATGACGATGTCACCGTTGATTATCTAGGCTTTGCAGAAGCAGCTGATGGCATGAAAGCAGGTAAAATTGAAGCGGCCTTCTTCAGTAGTGGTCTTCCAAACTCATCTTTGATGGAGTTAGAGCAGGGCTTAGACTTACAGATTGTCAGCATCGACCAAGACAAGCTAAAAGAAATCATCGCAAGCAAGCCTTATTTCAAAACCTTTGAGATTCCTGCTGGCACGTATGGTAACGAAGCCGCTATCCCAACGGCAGCAATTATGAATGCGCTATTGGTTAGTTCTGATCTATCTGAAGCTGATGGTTATAAGTTAACCAAAACGTTATTTGATAATTTAGAGGGTCTAAAAACCGCTCACCAAGCAGCCAATGACATCAGCCTAGCAACCGCTCGTGAAGGTATGGTCGCTCCAATCCATCCTGGTGCTAAAAAATACTATGACGAACAAGCAGCCAAGTAATTCATTAGGGCTAACAGCTGGCGCAGCATTTATTGCCGCGCTGGTTTTTTTTACGTTATGGATGGGGGTTATTCTCCAGCCTGTTGTTGAAGTGCGTGTCGCAGAAGTAGAGGGCGCTGATGATACGGTTTGTTATTTCGTTGAGCCTGACTTTCAACTGCGATGGATACATTCTGTAGAAAAACAATGGTGGGAGGAGCAGTATCAACGCATAGACGGCAGTAGTACAGAAGCCGCTGAGCTGCTACTGACCACAACCTATTTTGAAGCTTTCGGTGCAGGTACTCCTTCCACCGAAATGCTTGCTCCTGTACAAAAACCTGGCTATCTGGGTTACCAAATCAATGAGAGTTTACCTAATCTCAATTGGGTGGTATCCAGACTGACCAAAGGTGAGATTGATTATGGCGACCATCGTGTTTTAATTCACCAGTTGGTGCCAGATTATTCTGAAGTAACGATCATGCCGAAAATGTATGGTTTCATTGATAGATTTAACAAGGACCTTTGTCATGACATCCCAAGTGACGGATCACGGTAGCGTAACTACCAAGCCAGACGCTCATGTTGATACCGACGCTGAAGCTGCGGCAATCAACAAAGCAGTATTGGAAAAATATGACCGAGAGTCAATCACGCGTCATATTACCCAAGGACCAGTGAAGTATTTGATCGCTGGAATTTGTATACTTTATTCGCTATTTCACCTTTATATCACCTTTAATCCAATGCCAGCATTGCTACAACGCTCTGTGCATGTAGGTGTTGGTTTTGCATTAATATTCTTGATTTTCCCTGCTAGCAAAAAAAGTAGCCGAAAAAGTGTGGCATGGTATGACTGGATTTGGTTTGCGCTGTCGTTATCTGGCATGGGCTATCTAATCTATGAATATCAAGATATTGTGACCTCGCGTGGCGGCATGGCAAATCAGGTCGATGTGATATTTTCTCTGATTACCGTGGTCTGCGTGCTAGAAGGCAGTCGCCGTATCACTGGTTGGATTTTACCGATCTTAGCAGGGATATTTTTGGCGTATCCATTTGTCAGTCATTTGGACTTTATGCCTGATAGATTATTGACTCGTCCTTATGACATGGGTGATATATTTGGTCAATTATTTTTAAAAACTGAAGGCTTATACTCTGTTGCGATTGGCGCGTCGGTAACGTTCATTTTCCTATTCATTCTCTTTGGCGCGTTCTTAGCACGCTCGGGAATGGGACAGCTGTTTAATGATTTGGCATTGGCCATCGCTGGTCACAAAAAAGGCGGCCCTGCAAAAGTAGCGGTCATCTCTAGTGGCTTTATGGGCAGTATCAACGGCTCTGCGTTATCAAACGTGGTCAGTACAGGTGCCTTCACCATTCCGTTGATGAAAAAGGTCGGCTATCACAAAGATTTTGCCGGTGCAGTTGAGGCAAGTGCCTCAGTTGGCGGGCAGATATTACCGCCAATTATGGGTGCGAGTGCATTCATTATGGCGGAGACAACAGGCTTACCTTATAGCACGATTGCGTTGGCCGCATTATTGCCCGCGATTTTGTATTATCTGGGTGTGATTGCACAGGTGCATTTCCGTGCTGGACGCCGTGATCTAAAAGGCATTGCTAAAGAAAACTTGCCAGCGGTAAAAGAAGTATTAAAAGCCCGTGGTCATATGCTACTACCGATTGTATTTTTGGTTTTCTTATTAATCAAAAATGTTCCTGTTGGCTATGCAGCGGCTTATACCATTGGGTTCACCGTCGTAATCAGTATGTTACGTGCTGAGACTCGCATGGGGTTGTCTGATATCTTAGGCGCACTAGAAGATGGTGCTCGCCAGTCGCTAGCGGTAATGGCAGCGTGTGCGGTCGTCGGTATTATCATCGGGGTCGTGAGTTTGACTAGCTTTGGTACGGTGATGACCTCATCTATTGTCACATTAGGCGCAGGGTCATTATTCTTTACGCTCATTTTAACCATGCTAGCATCGATGGTTTTAGGTATGGGATTACCGTCTATTCCTGCCTATATCATTACGGCGACAATGGCGGCTCCAGCATTAGCTGGCTTTGATATTCCAATTTTATCAGCGCATATGTTTGTATTCTATTTTGGTATCTTTGCCAATATTACACCGCCTGTGTGTCTGGCAGCCTTTGCTGGTGCTGGTATATCCGGCGGTGATCCGATGAAGACAGGTTTCTTGTCATTGAAACTTGCACTGGCTGGATTCATCGTGCCGTTTATGTTTATTTATAACCCAACGATGCTAATGATCGATCCAACAGGTTTGGCAGTCACGGCGAAAGATTTCCCACTGCCTCCTATTGTGGATATTATCACCGTGGTAGTAACGTCAATCACTGGTGTGATCGCCTTAAGCGCTGCGCTTGAAGGATATTTCAGAGGCGGAATGAATACGCTTACCCGTGTCATCTTGGTGGTTGGCGCATTGTTATTGATTTACCCTGAGATCATCACTGGTGTTGCAGGCGCCGTCATCGTTCTTGGTATTGCTGTGTTTAATATTAAGACGAGTGAAGCACCGACACCGACGTTAAGTGTCTAGTATCAACCCCAAAAAGTTGATTAGTTGTGTCAAACTCGTTTAGTCTACAATACGTAGTACTTGCACTTGTTTTCCTTACTACTCAAATTTTTGTGAATGATATGAATGTCTAAGTTTTAGGCATTCATATCTATTACATCGATATATTTAATCAAGTCACAAAAAAAGGGTGAATAACAAATTTGTTATTCACCCTTTTTGTATGCTTAATAGCTTTTCTTAGCGAATGCTTTCACATTCGCTGTATGTTCAGATTAGCAGCCAAGCTTGCCTTCTGCCGCCAATGCCTTTTTGCTACGGATTGGTGCAGGGCAGTCTTCACCATAATATTGACGATCTGCAAAGTAGCTTGAGCGTACCATTGGGCCTGCCCAGATATTAAAGAAGCCGATTTTTTTGCCATAGTCCATATAACGTTGGAACTCATCTGGATGGACATAACGATCAACAGGCGCATGGTTTTTACTAGGTTGTAGATACTGACCAACCGTAATCATATCCACATTATGTGCCTTTAGATCATCAAGTAGCGCATAAATCTCTTCTTCGGTCTCACCAAGGCCGACCATAAAGCCGCATTTGGTCGCGATATCAGGACGGCGCTCTTTATATAGTTTGAGCAAGTCGAGTGAATGCTGATAATCAGAACCCGGACGGAACGCTTTATATAGGCGCGGTACCGTTTCAATATTATGGTTAAAGACGTCTGGCGGCGTTTCCGTTAGCAAATCCAACGCAATATCCATACGACCACGGAAATCAGGTACCAATATTTCAATTAAGCAGTTCGGGCTAAGCGCACGTGATTCGTTGAGTACTTCAACGAAATGCATGGCACCACCATCTTTTAGATCATCACGATCCACAGAAGTAATGACTGCATACTTGAGTTTTAGACCTTCAATCGTCTCAGCAGTATGGCGTGGTTCATCAGCATCTAGCTTGTTTGGACGACCATGGCCGACATCACAGAACGGGCAGCGACGCGTACAGATATCACCCATGATCATAAAGGTCGCCGTACCGTCAGCGAAGCACTGTGGCAGGTTAGGGCAGGCCGCTTCTTCACAGACGGTATAAAGCTTTTGCTCACGCAACGTGGCTTTGATACGGGCTACTTCAGCAGGCGATGACATCTTGACCCGAATCCAATCTGGCTTTTTCTTTGCCTCGACGGTCGGGATCACTTTAATTGGGATACGGGCAACTTTATCGTAGCCACGCAGCTTTTCGCCTTGAATGGCTTTTTTGGGTTTGGCCTTAGCAGCAGGTACATAGGTTTGTACGGCAGTTGTCATAATAAAATTATCTCTTAACCCTTTATCTTATAAGGGTTTATGGAATTATTAGAATGTGTTGTGAGTGAGGACATTATAACAGAAATTCAAGGGGTAGCTTTTAATCAATCTTGTTAAGATTACTACGACTTGTCTCTTTACCATAGTTTTAAATATCTATGTCAATATCTAACTCATTCAGGATTTCTATGGCAGCACGAAACGCTTCTTGGGTAGCGGGTGCGCCGCAGTAGGGTAAGCTGTGCATGAGCACTTCTCGAATCTCAGCGACACTAGCACCATTATTGATAGCGCCTCGAATATGTCCTTTTAGCTCATTGGGGCTTTTTTGGGCAATTAAAAAAGCGATAGTGATTAATGAGCGATATTTGCGCGGCAGTACTGAGTCATCTTGCCACGTACTACCCCACGCATGCTCAATGATCCAATCCTGTAATGGCTGAGTGAACCTAGTTGCGCTATCAAGTGAGCGTTTGACATGTTGTTCACCCATTACCTCGGTGCGAACTTTTAGACCGTTGTCATAATTGGCATTGTTTTTTTTATCATTCATTTTATTATCCTCACTGGCGGTTTATATGTGCTAGCTATGTATGCTAATGATATATGTATGCTAATGATATGTGCTACTTTATTAAGCTGCTGTGCTAGAGTGCATTAAATGACTAAAGCGCATTTGAAAAAAGGTATGTTTGAAAAATAATATCTTACAAAAGAGTATAGCAGTCACACAGTTTCTATTTAACTGAAAATCATAAAGCAGTCAATGAGCATAGCGAGCGACATATAAGATATAAATAACCGTTCAAGCGTATTGTTGACGGTACTATTTTTATAATAAATGTCCAATATGGCCTTATTCTAAGCCTTTTCCAAGCTGAGCCATTAACATTTAGAGCGTTTTGAGCTATGATTGCACAGATAATTATTCCATCTAGTACATGGACGCAGGCTGTCATACTGACTACCCAACGTAATGTGCTAAACACCAACTGACGAGGACGACTATTGTGTTAGAAGCTTATCGTAAACATGTCGAAGAACGTGCTGAGCTAGGAACGGTTCCGCTACCACTGAATGAAAAACAAGTAGCAGAGTTGGTTGAGCTATTAAAAACGCCACCTGCAGGCGAAGATGCATTCTTGATGAACTTGCTAGAAAATCGTATTCCTGCTGGTGTTGACCAAGCTGCTTACGTTAAAGCTGCATTTTTAGCTGCGATCCTTAAGGGTGAAACATCATCACCACTTATCAGCAAGCAAAAAGCCATTCAAATCTTAGGCACTATGCAAGGTGGCTACAACGTTCAGCCATTGGTTGCTGCATTAGATGATAGCGATGTTGCACAAGACGCAGCTGAAGCATTGAAAAAGACTTTGCTAGTATTTGACGCGTTCAATGACGTGACTGAAAAGGCAGAAGCGGGCAACACTATTGCAAAAGAAGTCGTTCAATCTTGGGCAGATGCAGAATGGTTCTTGAACCGCGCTGCAGTACCAGAAAAAACAACTTATACAACGTTTAAAGTAACTGGCGAAACCAATACCGATGACTTGTCACCTGCGCAAGACGCATGGAGCCGTCCAGACATCCCATTGCATTCATTAGCCATGCACAAAAACTCTCGTGACGGCATCAATGCTGATGACGAAGGCGTTGTTGGTCCAATGAAGCAAATCGAAGAGCTGAAAAAACTAGGCCATCAATTGGCTTATGTTGGTGATGTCGTTGGTACTGGTTCTAGCCGTAAGTCTGCGACCAACTCAGTACTTTGGTTAATGGGTGATGATATCCCTAACGTGCCAAACAAACGTGGCGGCGGTCTAGTATTGGGTAACAACATCGCGCCTATCTTCTTCAACACGATGGAAGACTCTGGTGCATTGCCAATTGAGAAAGTGAATGTTGATAACCTAAACATGGGTGATGTGTTTGACATCTATCCGTATGAAGGCAAAATCACTAAGCATGACTCTGACGAAGTATTGTCAACGTTTGAGTTAAACTCGCCAACTTTGCTTGACGAAGTTCGTGCCGGTGGCCGTATTCCATTGATCGTTGGTCGTGGTTTGACCAATCGTGCTCGTGAATACATGGGTCTTGGCCATTCAGACATCTTTGCTAAGCCAGAAGAGCCAGTAGACACTGGTAAAGGCTTTACCTTAGCGCAAAAAATGGTTGGTAAAGCTTGTGGTCTAGAAGGCGTACGTCCTGGTATGTACTGTGAGCCTAAAATGACAACTGTTGGTAGCCAGGATACTACTGGTCCAATGACTCGTGATGAGCTAAAAGATTTGGCTTGCCTAGGTTTCCAAGCGGATCTAGTGATGCAGTCATTCTGTCACACTGCGGCTTATCCAAAGCCAGTTGACGTTGAAACTCAGCACACACTACCTGACTTTATCATGAACCGTGGCGGCGTAAGCTTACGTCCAGGCGATGGTATCATTCACTCATGGTTGAATCGTATGCTACTTCCAGATACCGTTGGTACTGGTGGTGACTCGCATACTCGTTTCCCAATGGGTATCTCTTTCCCAGCGGGTTCTGGTCTAGTCGCATTTGCCGCAGCAACTGGTGTTATGCCACTTGATATGCCTGAGTCTGTCCGTGTACGCTTCGTTGGCGAACGTCAGCCTGGTATCACACTACGTGACTTAGTACATGCGATTCCTTATCAAGCAATCAAAGAAGGTCTATTGACTGTCGATAAGAAAGGCAAAATCAACGAATTCAACGGCCGTATTCTTGAAATCGAAGGTCTAGAAGACTTGACTGCTGAGCAAGCATTTGAGCTATCTGATGCCTCAGCTGAGCGTAGTGCTGCTGGTTGTACTATCACTCTATCTGAAGCGTCAGTGACTGAGTACTTAAACTCAAACATCACGCTACTTAAGTGGATGATCTCAGAAGGCTATGGCGATGCACGTACCATCAGTCGTCGTATCGAGCAAATGCAAGATTGGCTAGCGAACCCAAGCCTATTGCGTGCTGATGAAGATGCAGAATACACGATCGATATGACTATCGATATGTCTGACATCAAAGAGCCTATCCTATGCTGCCCGAACGATCCAGATGATGCTAAAACACTAGCTGACGTCGCTGGTGATACCATTGATGAAGTATTCATTGGTTCATGTATGACCAACATCGGTCATTTCCGTGCCGCTGGTAAACTGCTAAAAGATGTACCAGCAGGAAGCTTGAAGACTCGTCTATGGATTGCGCCACCAACTAAAATGGATGCGCGTCAGTTGATGGAAGAGGGTTACTACAACATCTACGCTCAAGCCGGTGCTCGTACTGAGATGCCAGGTTGTTCACTATGTATGGGTAACCAAGCACGTATCGCTCCGAAGTCTACCGCCGTATCTACCTCTACGCGTAACTTCCCGAACCGTCTAGGTCAAGGTGCTAACGTATACCTTGCTTCTGCAGAGCTTGCAGCAGTAGCAGCGGTACTTGGTAAACTGCCAACCAACGACGAATATCAGCAGTATGCTGGTATGCTAGACAGCATGGGCGAGGAAGTGTATCAATACATGAACTTCGACCGTATGTCAGAGTATACTGAAGAAGCTGATAAAATTAACGTTGCTCAGTTGACCTAATCTTGAGTACATAAGCTTTTAAAATTGAAAGCCTTACACTTAAAACAAGAAAACCCCGTGTCATGATGATGCGGGGTTTTTTGTTGGGTGTGGGTAGGTATAAGCCATATTCGTTTGCTATGAGTGATATATTCTAAAAATTTTATTCTAGTCACATGCCTTAGTATTCATAATGTTTTTATCGTGAGTTAAGCATAGTCTTTAGTAGACACTACAAATACTACTATCATCTAAATTATTGGATACGGATATACTCGTAATAGTATCAGGATCCATGTCTGTAATAGTATCAGGATATCTGTCTGAAACATTAAAAGTCAATGTATTACCTTGAGCATTGGGTCGGGTCGTATAATATCTATTTGTCATATAATAGCTTTCATCACCCATATTGCTTGTATATTCGTGATACTCGACTTCTGGGTGGGTACTCAAGAGTTTAGATATATTATCGTTTACCTTAAAGCCTTTACTGGTTTGGTAGCTAGAATCGAAAAATTCAACTGAGATTAGAGTGTCACGCAAAAATAGCAATTGAAAGTCTGAGTTGCTACTATCCATAGAGCACTCATTGATAGTGTGCTTTAAATTTAAAGACATACCTGATTTAGATTCTATTTCTTCGATAGTAGTATGTAGAGTAAGGTTTTCGGTGCCATTAGCTGAAATGATTTTATTACTATCGAGTGTCACTCTGTCAGAGGAGACAAGACTTTTCTGTTCTTCAAGATCGCTAAGACGTAACCAGCCTGTTTTTGAGCCTCTTAAATAAGACGTTTGTATCCAGTCATCTTTAGTAGATAGTACGTCAATCTCATCACCCTCAATAAAATATGAAGAGGTCTTATTGTTAAAATCTGGTTGTTTATAGATAAAAGCTTCATCTGCACTAAATATATAAGTTGAATAATTAGTACTTGGCAAAGTATTACATTCTAATCCAAAATTGAATGAATATGATGTGGTTTGACCTTTTGCGTCTGTCAATTCTAAATTTCTAATGAAATTTTGAGACATTAAAGTTGCCGTGTATCCTCGATCATTCTGATATATACGAGTGAATTCATGAGGGCGACCTTGACCTGTTTCTATCTCATCGATACTTTCTAATGTGAAAGTGCTATAGCCATTTATTTTTAATTTATTAAGGCTTTGAGGGTAGTAGATATTTATTGATTTGCTGTTATCCATTACACACTCTTGCGTAGTCGTATCTGAGACTTGAGAGTGGTTTGATGGCTTTTTACTTTGAACATTGGTCGAAGACGATTCCATCTCTGGATTGGAGGAACTGACAGAGCTTTCGCAGCCTAAAGTTAAGAATAACGTAGATATAACTATGATCAAAATTTTATCAAGATTCATAATTTATTGATCCTTTCTTGAGCGTAATCTACGGCATTCTCAATTTATAGATAATAGTATAGACATACATTCTAAAAAACACTAAAGATCAGTCCGCTACTGGGCTTAGATCACGCTTATCAATCCAGCCGAATTTAGTACCATTTTTATAAGAGACTTTCACCCAGTCCTCATTTTGATCAAAAGCTTCAATCAAATCACCTTTAATATAATAGTTCGGTTTCGACCGTGATTCGAATTTTTCATCAAGAATTTCTGCTTGATCTGTTTTGATAACGTACTTGGTCGGAGGTGGAGGACACAAATTTTGAAATTGGTTCTCAGAATAAGTAGCGGATTTTGCGTACTCAAATTCAGATAAGGCAACATTGTTGTTTTCTATACAGTAATAATCCTCTCCTGTAATAAGCGCGCCCTCTGAAATATATTTTTCTATTCTCCAATCTTTATTCTTTTGTGAAAAATAAAAATACTGATTAGAGCGTCCACGTGGAGAATAAATAATTTTTAATATGAATCCAGAGTGATTTGCAGAAGGATAAATATCATATAAGAACCAGCCAACTTCATCTGTAAAATTTGTGGTTTCTAAACTAAGCCGATATAACCCGTCTGTATTTTTCAGATAGACGATTAAGTCATCACCTTGATATGTATTATTATTCTCATCATTGATAGAGGATATAACTTTATCGTCAATGCCATCTGCATTAACATCAAAAGTGAAGATCTTATGTGTGTTTTCATCATACTTTGCTTCGATATCTGTAAACGAAAGTGATTTAGGCTCTTCCTTTAAGTACTCCCCATCAATCAGATAAGTACGGGTGCTACAATTTTTACCTGTATTATCTGTAACTTTAATGGTGTTAGCATCGCCTTTGGTGTTTGCAGTTATCGATTCAATATTCCCACAATCCCGCTCAGCTACTTCAAACTCATAAGTGTGTAAAAATCCACTATCATCGAACAAAATAGCGTTGTATGACAGGTATTCTTCTGTTGTCGCAGGTAATATCACAATTTGCCTATCAGCATCATTAGCGAAAACACTAATTCGCTTTAATGCGCTTTGTAAATCTACTTCATAAGTATAATTAAAGAGCCCATAAGTATAATTAAAGAGCCCATCAAGCCCTTTGCTGACAACACTACCATCCATCATTAAGGTTATATCAGACTGATCATCGCCAAATAAGTTGATAGAGATGGCAGTATTATCATGTTTAATGTCAACTTTGTCCTGACCCTCATCATAGGTTATTAATGAATTTATTTTATTAAAGATAAGCGGGTTGCTGTTATCTTCTAAGAGAGGGTTATTTTCAATATTTGTTGTGACTGTATTGTCATTTTTAATATCAGTTTTATTGATAGCGTCATCGTTTGTATTAGTATCACCGTAGTTATTTGTGCATGATGCTAATAAAAAAATGGAAAAGAGAGTGGCTATGATTCTCACTATAGATGCCTTATCTTTAATATACGTTACGTATGCATAATTTTGTTGTGTCTTATTATGAATATCTCAAAATGTACATGAGCTGCACACGTTCCTTTACTTGGTATCATGACAATAGGTGAAATGGAAATAATTCATACTAAAAAAGCACTTCTCAATAGCAAGAAGTGCTTTTTTGCATTCAACAATCATTCAATAGCATCATTAAGTAGTAAAATATTATTTATCAGAATCAAACCACTTCAATATTCCAACATTAGTTTCTTGGGTGAAAAATTGAGTAATAGTGAGGTATTGTTTTATGTAGCCGTCAGTTAGATAAGTGCGGATTTTATTGGCTTCGTCTTCAATGACCAGTGTTATTGCTGTTGATAACTGATTTGAGCTAAAGAAATCTTTAAACTCTTGATATATGACAAGATCATCATCTGGCTGTTCTGCTTTGCCTTGTTTTTGTTCGGTGAATTTGATGGTAAGGCTATAAAATATGCCTGATTTCTTATACTCTAAACGCAACCATGCCGGTACATACTCTTGCGGGATACCCCCATTTTTTTGTATCTCTTCTTTAGTGTAGAATTGCGAATTACCGTTTATCGACCATATTTTGCAGGCCTCCATCTCTATCTGAGTCGTTAGATACCAATTGAACTTGTCTGAATAATTCTTCCAGCGTGTCAGCGGAAATGTATCCTCTTTGACCATGGCTTTGATATCGTCAGGTAGCTTTTTATAATAGTCATCCATAAACTCAGCCTCAGGATACGTCTCTGGTGCAAAGTGATGGGTAAGCGCGAAGAAATCCCATGACATTTGTATTTCTCGCGCTTGAAAATTAGCGATTTCAGTCACACTTATACCTCCTAGACGCAGGCTAATATAGCCACCAGGAGCTAGTGCGAAATCAATCGTCGTATATTGAGCTGTTTTTGATCGATCATAAAGCTCAACCTCAAAGCGCTTTGCAAACTCAGCAAGCATTAGATCTCTAGGTAGCGTGATTCTGGCTTGATAGTACTTTTTTTCAGTGGTGGAGAGCCAAGTGAGCTGTACACCTAAGGGAAGCTTCACTAGAGCAGGTGGTGAACCGCCTGATGCCAATACGCCTGTACTACGCCAACCACCACCAGTATCTGCCGAAAATCCTAGACCTTGTCCGGCCTCTTCGGTGTAATACCAAAAACACTCCCCCGAAATAAGCCACACACCGAAGTGACGAGGCGCGAAGATATGGGTAGACCATTTAACAGGGATTTCGTTGTCAAACACGGGGCTATCCTCTAAAGTGTTGGTTGGTAAATATGCCGACTATGATAGTACTGACGATTTTCATAATGTTATTCCTGTTAATTAACCTTGAATGACGTAGCGGAAATTTTTTATTATTGTTCGTAGAGATAACAACAGGCGTTGAACGATTCAGCAACTATTTAAAGCAGCATTTAAAGTTGCGTTCATTAAGATGAGCTATTTATTAGTATAATCTACAGGAACCACGTTACTACCTTGACAGTTAAACATGGTGTACCAAACCATTTCACCATCTTCATATCTGGGAAAATCATTGTTGAGCTTGAACTGCGCAATGCCACCTGGCTGTTTGGCGATGAGGTTGCCTTGACAGTCCGTCACTTTGCTAGGTAAGTAGGCTTTGCCGTCTTTACAGATAAAGTCAGTGGTTCCTTTAGGTAAATTATTAGCTTGCCAGAATCGATTAGCTGCTGACTCAGAATTATGCTTCGTGCTTATGAGGTTCCCATAACAGTTTATTACCAGTCCCTGATCGTCTGATAGATATTCTCCACCTGATAAATAGTCACTATTCCAGTTTTGAAGATTGCCGCAGGCGGTGAGAGAGAGTAGGCAAACACCTGATATAATAATATTGACGATTTTCATAATTTTATTCCTGTTGGTTAACCTTGAATGACGTAGCGGAAAAATATATTTCCCTTATTGTCTATATTGGGGACACTCACATATACAGGGCCGCTGATGCTACTACTAACATGTAGATAGCGATTTTTGATGGTCAAGTCGCTAAAGTGCAATCGATGAGGGTTGCCATCGGCTTTGTGCATGTTTTTATTCACATAGTCTTTTTTACCGTCTAATGCCAGCGCTTGCGACTTTAACTTTTTAAAGGTAGAAGATAGCTCTGCTGGCACTGCATACATTTTTAGCTTATTAGGAAGATAAAAGTCGGCACAGTATTTCTTGATAAAGGTTAGCATCAAATGCGCAGGTATCTTTGGGTAGTCTGGAGAGACTTGTGTTCTATTGACAATGAGTTGGTTTTTATCGCCAGTACAGCGGATAAATAGTTCTGCTTCTGCTTCTGCTTCTGCTTCTGCTTCTGCTTCTGTCTCTGACTTTGCTACTGGTTTCAGTCCAGCAGCTTCATGCTCTTCTTGCTTTCTTTTGACTTTACAGGTATCAACCTCACAGGTTGACCCAATACACTGATATTCTGCTTTGCCTGTATTGTCTGCCCAGCCCTCTTCTTTTAACGATTGTAATATAATATCGAAGTCCGCGTACTTTTGTGCGCTAAAGGATTGACTTTGATATTCGAGAACTTTTGGAGTAAATACTTTCCAAAAGCTACTCATCTCAATGTCTCTGTTAGGATCAGGCTCAATGTCTCTATAACGAGCAGGTTCTTTTCTTCTTTCTCTAGGGGAGCCAAACTGAGGTAGTTTATGACGGCCTTTGCTGAGGACGACTTGACTATCATCATCTTGACCGCTGATGTACCATTTTTTGGTTTTTGGATGCACCTTTCCCAAAGTACTCAAGCCATCACCGATATCAGTATGGCAACCAGGGATGACGAACTCTAGTCCGACGCTAGCTCGCACAGACTGTCCGATACTGGTTAGATTAAATTTCTGACGGTACTCGTCACCAGCAACGATATGCACGACTTTAGTTCCATCTATTTCTTTAAAATCTAGCTCTTGGCCTTCCTCTTCCATATCGTCATCATGGTTGGTGCCGATAGAAGACACCGTATCAAATAAACCCACAAAGTCAAAGACTACATTATATTCTGTTAGATCGACGAACTCCTTAACTTCTGGAGTACCTCTCTCTTTAAAGATACGTTTACAGAACATACGAGCAGTTGCTGCCCCCCGGCTAAAGCCATAGACATTGAATACCAGCCGTTGGGGATTATTGCCCTTACCAACATAAGACGCTAAAGCCGTCTTTACATGTTCTAACATACGCTCAAGCTTCGCTTTAGCACCAGTGCTTCCCATTCCTAACCCTGAACCTATGCCGTTATCAGCATGATACTCCCATCCTGGTACGGGAGCTGATGCATCGTCTGACTCTGTTCTGGTTTCGATACCTGAGCCGTCGGTATATAGGTTGATAACGTGTGGTCTATCGCTATCGGCCGCTCTATGTAACTGATCCACTACGCTTGGCGCTCGGGCAAAGCTGAGCGATGAGCCAATCATAGGCTCTGGGTTATACCTTTCATCCATTCTATCTTTTAGCTTTTTTACCTGCTCTGGTGCAATTTTGTTATATAGATCTGAGTTTTCTTTACTATTCCATGTACCATCAAAGAAAATATTAAATGTCAGATTAGCGATAGTAAGATCTACAGACGAATTCTCTTCTGGATTGGTTAGATCGTCTTCGCCGTTTATTGGTTCTTCTTTTTGAGTACTATAGCCCCTCATTATTTATCATCCTCATAACTACTACCACGCCTATCTGGGTATACCTTTAGCTTGGTCTTGCTAGCACCGCTAAAGATGCGATCCGTCTGACCTTTTTCGTCTGTGCGACCATAGAATATCTTACCAAGATCATCAACGATCTTATATCGGAAGCCTTGAACAGGATCGCCATTTTGATCACGAATGACAAACATCTCATCGTGAGGATCTTGATAATCAAGTATGCCGTGTTTTGCGAAAGCCCCCGCAACCATCTCTTTCTTCACCGCCTTAATCTTAACCGTTCCCGGACATACCAGTTTAATACCACTGTCATCGATGGTAATAGAAGCTCCGCCTGACGTTTGCAGCTTAATCCGCTTAGGACTCGATACATTGACCTGTCCTGACTCACTGCCAATCGTCATCGACTGCTGACTGTGCAATTGCAATTCACCGCCCTGTGCTTGTATCGCCACAGGTTTGGTATTGGCACTGATATGTAGTCCTGATTGACCCGCTTGACCACCAACCCCTGAGAGTGAGTCAATCGTATTTGCCGTCAGCGTATAATTGCCTGCCACCACATCTGATTGCGTGCTGCCTGATTGCCTGACGATGGTTTTCGCTGTCCACAGCGTATTGCTGCTTGATGCGAGGATACTATCTTTGCTCACCAGTAGTACATCCGCTGCGCCAAGTACTTCCGTATTTAGCGTCTCATCGATGATTTGTGCCGTACTCTTAAAGCCTTCTATCGACGCTCGGGCATCACTGAGCGCCTCGGTCGATTGCAGATGTGCGTGCTTGGCCTCCGCTAACGTCTCGCTCAGCTCAGCGCCTAACTTAAGCTGCTGCTGTCCTGCATCATTGACCCACGCAGACTCATGCTCAGTTTGCGTGTGTCTGATATCAAAGGTAGAGAGTAGCACTCCCGTATCACCACTAATCTGTAGCCCATGATCGGTAGCGACATTGATGCCTTGACCACTATCACCTGATTGATGATTGCTAAAGCGATGACGTAGCGTGCCCAATGCGACGATATGCTCATCAGGAGCAAAGGTAGCGCTAGAAGTGATGGTTGGCGTCTCTGCATTGGCGCGTGTGCCAGTATTTACTGTCCACTGTAGACCGACCTTGTTTGGCGTATCATCAAAGATTATCGCCACTTCAGAGTCAGCCGTCAGTCCGTACTGAGCAATACCAGAGATCCAGCCGCTATGGGTGTCATCGTCACTGATTTGTGAGTGACCCAAGCCACCGCCATGCCATCTGGGAGAGGCACCGCCTTTGAGGTTATGTCGATTAGATAAACCTGCATCCTGAGTAGTAATGTCTTTCTCATCTACATCACCCATACCGATACCGTCAAAGAGCGCACGGCTAATCACGGGGCTGTCAATATCACCATACCAGTGGTTAAGGAGTACGGACTGTCCGATACGCGGGGCGAACTGCCAGCCGTGAGTAGAGCCTGAGGAGAGTTGCAAGGAGCGTAGCGGTGGAGTTGTGCCGTCATCATGAGGACTGAGTCCTGACCAGACGGGTGTGGTAATGGTTTGTTGCAGGTTGTCATCAGTGATACTAGACGCGTAACTAGGAGAGGGCGAGCTACTCGTGTCTCCAGTACGTGCTTGCGTCAGACCGTGATAGCTACTACTGGCAAAAGACAGAGCGCTGGGATAAGGATGATAGGGAATAGTCGCATCAAGTAATGTGGCAGAGACCCAAACACCAGTATCACGAGCGATATCAAAGCCATGATCGGGCATTGATGATAGGGTCGCGTTTGTGGTGCAGCGCTGCATCTGCTGCACCGTTTGCTGTAACCACTGTTTGATAAAGGTCTGATAATGATACGACACGCTATCGTTGTCAGGCTCAATACCGATCAATGTCACTGCGATACAATGCGTCGACAAGCTGCCAATGGAGGGTAGGTTGTTGATACTTACTGGACTACCGACACTTAGACCACGCACGGCCCCAGTCGCTTGATACGTCTCACGCTGACAGCGATTGGCCGCGATCCATTGTTCAGCAATCGCAGTCGCCGCGTCATCGCTATACACACGTGATGGTGCGGCAATCAGAATCGTCGTATCATCTATCGCAAGCGGTGACTCATCTACTGCTTGACCTTCATAGATGGTATCAGCGGCAAGGCCATCTGCCCGTACCATGACACTATGACTACCTAGCTGCTGCGAGCTCATTTGTAGTGCGTTGACGCTGTCTTGACCTGACTGTACCGATGACTGGGCATAACTGTAGGTCAGCGGTATTTGCTCACTCTCATCCAAACCACTGACCAACCACCATGTGCCAAGCTCATCTACCGCATCCCCTGATACCCACAAAGTAGAGACACCAATATCCGCAAGCAGACCCATGACAAACTCATAGTCACTGATATCCGCCTGAATACGCATAGGCAGTGTTGCAGATAATCGCTCTGCTGAACTACTGTCCGATGACACAAGCGCCTCAGACATTTCCCACGTCATATCATAATCACCAAGGATAGCGGTCACGATATCGAGGGTGGATTGATTAATGAAACTGCGCGTATGTATCGACTGCGTCAATTGCCAATCAGGGCTCACGATATCTAACGCATAAAAATGCATCGCGCCATCAGACTGCTGATAACGGATACCTCGTACCAGTCCAGTACGACTCGTAGGAGTACGACTGACCGATAGCGTGGTCAGACAGATAGGCGTACCGACCAATGATAAACAAGCGTCCGAGTCCAAAAAATCGTAACTGAACACTAGTATGTCAATAATGTCGGTTTGATTGATACGACTAATACCAGAAAACGCGACAGGATATAAGACATTTGTCGTTAATATATCGGTTTGGATAGTAATTGTATGTAAACGATTGGTCTGAGAGGGCATGAGAGGGGTACCGTTACTACTGGCTTTATACCAAGGGAATGGCCCGAATTGGATTGTTACTGAATTATTTACCAATAAAAGTATAGAGTTTATTGAAATATTGTCAAGTGTATGTATAATCAATCTCACCGAATATATTATACTTAACAAACTTTAGTCAGACTTTGTTTTGACACTTTTAGTGATGATACTGCACTTATGAACCCTATTTATCGTACCAATCTAACAAAGATGGGATTGCTCTCCGTAGTGGTGAGCGCTTCTGTATTGATAACTGGTTGTAACACGACTGGTGAAAAAAAGAGTGCAAGTGCAAGTGTTAAAGCATTGAGTGCACCATCACTTGTCTATTTGTCTGGTCCCAACACCGTGCAACGCGATTTTGAAGCATGGATGACCATTGCTAAAACTAACTATGATTCAAAAGAATACGCACGAGCACTCAGAGCTGCTAATGAAGCTCTTGCTATCGATAATCAAGCGGTTGAAGCACGTCAAATTGCGATGCTCTCATCTATCAAAGTGACAGAAGGCAATATCAGTGCTTATCACAACGATGCATTAATGGATAGCGATGATAAAGACCTGTTGAAAGACAAGTTAACCAATATCACAACCATGATCCAATCCACTAATTAGAGCTTCTAATTCAATCCTTTGGTTTGATTGGCAATATTTAGTGTAAATACACATAAAGCAGTAATGTACCCATCCAATACTAATAATGACGAGCACCAACTTACAATGACCAGTATCCAACGTAGTATTAACGTCAGCTTTACGCTACCGAAAGCACTCTTGGCGGGTTTGTTAGTCATGGGGTCCGCGATGAGTGCAGCACACAGTGAATTGGTGATTCAAGAAAGAGATCCTGGTTCTAGTATTACCAATCAATTCGCCACACTCAAAAATGCGAATGCCCAATCACCTGAGCTACACCAACTGATTGCAGATTTGAATCAAAGACTGGCTGTCAATCCTAATGACGCTTTGGCATGGGATATTTTGGCGCAGATTTACTATAACAATGGCTATCATGACTATGCTGTTTATGCCGCTAGTGAGGCAATGGATCGAGGTCAAAGCACTGCTGAGCTCAAAAATATTTTGCTAAATAGCAGCGCCATCATCGCCCAAAAGCAGTTGCAGTCAGGCTACTTAAATAATGTGGATGCGGCGTCTAAAACAGAGTACCAGCACACCTTAAGTAAGATAGCAGGTGATGTTTACGGGTTTAATTACGATGAGTCTTTGCCAAAACCACCGAAAGTTATCAGGCGTAACGTCCCTAAAAAAACAAGCAGCACAAAAAAATCAGCTGCTTCTGTTAAGAAAAAAACAGTCGTGAAACCAAAAACAACTTACGTCAAGCCTGTTACTAAGCCGGCACAAACATCATCTCCTAGAAGCAACACTCCTGTATCTACTGATCCATTTAGTATATTGCGTTAAAACCAAAAAATGCTGAGGTAATTAATTATGGCAAAGCAAGACAGTGTGCAAAAGAAACTCGCAAAAGTACGTGCTCCTCGTGTACATCTTACCTATGACGTCGAAGTTGGTGATGCAATCGAAACGAAAGAGATTCCTTTCGTCGTCGGTGTGCTGGGAGAGTTTTCGGGAGATTCTAAACTTGAGCAGCCTCGCTTTAAAGACAAAAAGTTCGTCGAAGTGGATTTGGATACCTTTGACGAGGTGATGTCAGGCCTAGCACCACGTGCGACTTTCCGTGTCAGCAATGACTTGAGTGATAAGGGTGGCGAGTTTGCCGTTGACTTGGCATTTAATAGTATCGATGACTTTCGTCCAGAAGCGGTTGCTGATCAGATTGAGCCATTAAAACAATTGGTACAAGCACGAGATCGCTTAGCAGACCTGCGTAACAAGATATCAGCCAATGAAAAACTCGAAGATTTGTTAGATGATGTGCTCAAAAACACTGAGCAAGTCAAAAAAATGGCAGAACAAAACCAAATTGACGGTGAGGATTAATCGATGAGTGCCCAAGCCCAGCAGAATATAGCAACGGATTCGGTCAGTAGTGAAAACTACGACCTACTCGAAGAAATCGTCAATAAAAGTAACGTTGCCAAGTCCGATGACGAAAAAAACCGTGCGAAGTCACAAATTGCAGAGCTGGCAAATGAAGTCATGCAAGGTACGGTGACGCTATCAGATAATTTAGCAGCCTCAATTGATGCTCGTATTGCGCAAATTGACGCATTGATATCTAAGCAATTGACAACTGTCATGCATGCACCTGAATTTCAAAAATTAGAGTCTAGCTGGCGCGGACTGCATTATCTATGTAGTCAAACGCCATCAGAATCTATGCTGAAAATTCGCATGATGAATACTACCAAACGTGAGCTGACCAAAGATTTTCAGTCTTCAATTGATTTTGACCAAAGTACTTTGTTCAAAAAAATCTATGAAGAAGAGTTTGGTAGCTTTGGTGGTGAACCTTATGCTGCCATCGTTGGCGATTTTGAGTTCACTCGCCAAAATTCAGACATGTATCTACTCGAGCAACTGTCTCATGTCGCCGCTGCTGCTCACGCGCCCTTTGTATCAGCTGCTTCTGCTGAGATGTTTGGTCTAGATTCGTTTACCGATATTGGTCGTCCTCGAGATCTATCGAAGATATTTGAGACCGCTGAATATATACGCTGGCGCGCGTTTAGACAGTCAGAAGATGCTCGTTATGTAGCGCTGACTGCACCTAGGTTTTTAGGGCGTCTGCCTTATGATCCTAAAGACGGCACAGTGGTTGAAGGGTTCAACTTTACCGAAGACGTGTCAGGTAGCGATCATAGTGATTATCTATGGGTAAACGCGGCGTATGCATTTGCGTCACGCTTGACAGCTGCTTTTTCTGATTACCGTTGGTGTGCTGCTATTCGCGGTGTTGAGGGCGGTGGTCTGGTTGAAGGTTTACCTGTCCATACCTTTAAGACAGATGAAGGGGATTTGGCACTCAAGTGTCCAACTGAGATATCTATTACGGATCGCCGTGAAAAAGAACTCAGTGACTTAGGATTTATCCCACTAGTTCATTGCAAAAATACCAATTATGCCGCTTTTTTTGGGGCGCAGTCAGTACAAAAAGCCAAAACTTATCAAAACGATGATGCCAATGCCAATGCTGCGCTATCAACGCAGATTCAGTACATTATGGCCGTGTCACGTATTGCTCATTATCTAAAAGCGATGATGCGCGATAAGGTTGGTAGTTTCTTAGCACCTGGTAATGTTGAGACATTTTTGAATGACTGGATTTCTCGTTATGTCTTGCTAGATGACGGAGCCTCACAAGAAGCAAAAGCCCAGTACCCACTGCGCGAAGCTTCTGTACAAGTTGTAGAAGTGCCGGGTAAGCCTGGTGTCTACAAGTCAGTGGTCTTTTTGAGACCACACTTTCAGCTTGACGAATTGTCTGTTTCTTTGCGTCTGGTGACTCAGTTGCCGCAGTCTAGCAACAGCTAATCGTTTATTAAAAACTAACGTTAAATTTAAATTTTTAAAAAAGGTATGAGATATGAAAGATATTTATATTCAGTTCCGTGGTAAATATAAAATTGATGGCGAGTCTCGTGATAGCGAGCATAAAGGTTGGCTTGAAGTAAATACTTGGGATCATTTGATCCGTCAGCCAAAATCAGCGACAGCAAGTAGCGTTGGTGGTCATACTTCTGAGCGTTGTGAGCATGCTGACATGACGTTTATGAAAGACTTGGACTCGACCAGTCCTAAGCTATGGGAAGCGTGTTCTGCTGGTTACACTTTCGATGAGATTCAAATTGATTTTTATCGTGCCAACGGTGACAAACGTGTTAAATATCTTGAAGTAAAACTCAAGCATGCGCTGATCGCAAGTGTTGAGCCAACAGTACGCTCTGAAGGCGTGCCAATCGAAAAAGTCGGTATCAAGTATGCAGCTGTTGAATGGACTTATACCCAGCAAGATATCGATGGTACTGCTAAAGGTGCTGTGACTAAGAAATGGTCACTAGCCAATAACACTGCTACTTATACTGCCTAAGTCAGGTTGTATCAGGTGTTGTCTATCTTATCGTACCGAAAAAGAAAGGTTTATATCTAGGCCTTTCTTTTTTACTTTTCTAAATAGGAATGATCTTATCAATGAACTACGCTACTAACGCATCTAACAAAGAACTTGGGTTTCGCCCAAATTTGTTCGAACAGTTATTTGATGATCAGCCTCGTCATTTGGCGCATGAGCTCGTGGTTCGTCGTCTCAACATTGAGGAGTTAAAGTCCTCTGTTGCACGAGATCTTGAAGCTTTATTAAATACGCGCTGTGTGGTGTCTAATAAGCTGCAAGAGTATCAGCATGTGCGCTCATCGATATTAAATTTTGGCATCTTGGATTTTGTGGGGCTCAGTAGTGCCAATCCTACCGACTGTGGTTATATCTGTCGACAAATCGCAACAACCGTTGAACAGCAAGATACCCGACTGAGAAACGTTCGAGTATCGTTAGATATTGGCGCTGTTGATGTCAATCAGCTGTGTTTTTCTATTGAAGCGTTATTAAAGGTTTATCCAGCACAAGAGCTGGTCAGTTTTGATGCATTTTTTGAGCCAAGCTCTCAACGTTACTTAATAAAATAACCTATATCTATGCTCAGCTAACACCGTTAGCGGCGCTAATCATATTGAGGCCTCATGGACAGTCTACTTCCTTATTTTGAGCATGAGCTTAGCCTGTTTAATAAACAGTCAAAAGAGTTTGCCAAAAAGTACCCAAAAATTGCCAATCGGCTGCTGATGGGTCATGACACGGTAGATGATCCTCATATTGAGCGGTTAATACAGTCTTTTTCGTTGATTAGCGCGCGTATCAATAAGAAACTAGATGACTCGTATTCTGATTTTACTGAGTCACTATTAGAAGTCGTTTATCCTGATTATCTCAAGCCTTTTCCATCCGTTTCTATCGCACAGTTCAATCTGGGCGTGCAGGGCAATGCGATGAGTGAAGTCGTCGTAGCACCGAAACAAAGTACGTTTGCCACTCAAAAAATAAACGGTACGCCTTGCCAGTTTCAGTCAACCCAAGACGTGACGTTGCTACCCCTAGAAATAGATAGCGTCAGCTTTGAGACGCGCCAAGAAATATACGACAATCAGCATGGTCTATTGAATGGTTGTATCAGTATTAAGTTTAAAGCATTGAACCCAAGCTTTGACTATCAGGCGTTATTAAATCACTCGCTTGATTTGTATATAGACGAAGATGCCAGTCAGGGCACCAGTCTCTGGGATTTATTATGGTGTGATGTCAAGCAAACGCATCTTCATGGTAGGCAGATTAATAAGATAACCGGCAGTCCATTTGAGATCATAGGATTCGATCCTAAGCAGCAGATTCTGCCCAGTCATCGAGTGAGTAACGCGGCCTCTGCTTTATTAAAAGAGTACTTTTATTTTCCCGAAAAATTCAATTTTTTACGTCTGAATTTTGGTCATGCTTGCCCGAATTTAAAAATTGACAGTAATGGCTTTGAGATTCGTTGTTATTTTAAGTTTGATAAAAAAAACAGCATCCGTTTAAAAAACTTGCAGCAGTTAAGTGCTAGCAGCATCAAGTTGTTTTGCACGCCTGTTGTCAATCTATTCAAAGCAGCTGCCAAGCCTATCCAAGTAACCCATCGTTCTGTCTATTACGATTTGGTGCCCGATACCCGTGCGCTGTTTCAGCATGAAATCTATGAGGTAAAAAAAGTCATAGAGTCCAAACAAAGCGACAATCGTCTGATACAACGTGAGTACCATCCGTTTTATGCGCTCAATCATTACGAGCAGCAAGATGAAGGTCGTTATTATCATATCAAACGTGATAAAGACATGGCCGAGTTTAAGCAGGGTTTTGAATATCAGATTATGTTTGTAGAAAAAAACCGTGAAGACTTGTCAGGTGCAGTGAGCATGAGTGCGTCTTTGTTATGTACCAATAGAGATTTGCCCGCCCAAGTGGTATTCGGCCAAAGCCGTGGTGATTTGTTTAGTGAAGGGATGTCGGGGTTCAGTAGTCTGTCATTATTGAAGCAGCCAACCAGAACGGCACGGTTTGAATACACAGGGGAGGAGCGTTGGCGTTTGATATCGCTGATTAGCCTGAACTTTTTATCATTGGCGGCCCAAGATGCGGAGCTGATGAAAGAGTATCTGTCGCTTTATGATATTACGCAGTCTGCATCTAATAAGCTATTGGTCGAAGGTATTGTCTCTGTCGAGACCAGTATTGAGGCGAGACGTATTCAGCGCTTGCCACAACCTGGGTTTGTGCGTGGTACGGTCATTGATATTCAGATTAACCAAAAGAATTTTGCTGGAGTGAGTATCCGCCAGTTTGCCCATTTATTAGCTCATGTCTTTGGCTATCACGCTAGCTTGAATAGCTTCGTTGAGGTCGCCATTAGTGATGCCGTTACGAAAGAGGAGATATACAGATGTCAGCCACGCAGCGGTCTCAGTCCTCTTATCTAACGGATTTACTAGCGGCGCCGCAATCTTATGAGCTATTGCAAGCGCTGCGCTTGGTTCAGCATGAAGTCAGTATGGGATATGCGCCTATTGAGGTGCGCTACCGTGCCTCACTGTCGTTAGCGTATCCGCAAGCAGAAATTGAGTCAATGTCGCTTATTGCCCAAGACAATATGGGAGGCAGTGTTAGTTCAGTAAAGGATGGTCAAATAAAGGCCAGTTCATTAAAGGCCAGGCAGGTAGAGGTTTGCCCAGCAGTTATTGGACTGACAGGTCCGTTATCGGCTTTGCCCGCTATGTATACCGACCATCTAGCATCGCGAGTCAATCATGCAAAGGACAAAGCAGCACCAGCCTTTCTGGATTTATTCAACCATCGTTTGACAGATCTATATGTGCAAGCGAGTTGGTTTTATAATTTGCCATTACAGTATGAGATAAACAATAAAAAAGACAGTTATTTGCTGAGCTTGCGGGCGCTGGCACGTCAGCCGAAAAAGCTAACGGCAATCGATAGCTTGATTGCCTATGCTGGCATGATTGCCCCAGGACGTCTGACCGCTGATCAGTTAGCATATGTACTGTCGCACTTTTTGGATAGTACGGTCAGTGTCGAGCAGTTCGTACCAGAATGGTTTGACTTGCCAGCCAGTGAGCAGACCGCACTTGGTGGACAACATGCGGCACTTGGCTTATCTGCATTTTGCGGTGCGCGCGTCGTACAGTTCGATAGCAAAATTAGAATCGTATTTCACCAGTTGGATGCCAAGCGTTATTTGAGATTGTTACCAGCCGGTGATATGTATCAAGTCATCATTGATTTTATCCGTAAATGGTGCGGTGTCTGTCTTGCCGTTGAAATGCAGCTGGAATTAGACAAGAAGTATATTACTCCTCTGTCATTATCAGAAAGCAGTTTTGGTGGCTTAGGGCGAGGCGGGTTTTTGGTATCTCAGCCCGCGACCCAGCATCATGACGACACTCGCTATGCGTTGCCTATTCAATAGCTAGGGCGTGTCGTCAGTCTGAACCCTAAACAGTAAATGGGCTAAAAACGGCCTGTTCATTAGTGGTTATAAGAAGTCGCGCTAAGTTTTATACGTCAGTTTTATAAAAATAATGTTAAGTCTAATCAGAATGCCAAAGGAAAAGGTTTATGAGCCAGTTAAAAGCTGTAATTACCCGCTTGAGTCCGAGCTGCCGACAGTGTTTGCAGCAGGCAGCTAGGCTTTGTATCAATAATGGGCATCGTGAAGTTGATACTGTCCATCTATTGCATGAGTTGATTGCGACGCCGCACAATGATGTGGCTCAAATACTGAAATTCAATAAGATTAATCAGCAGGCATTGCTAGTAGATATCACAGACTTGCTCAGTACTTTTAGTCAGGCAACAGGCTCGACCCCTGTGTTCAGTCAAGGTCTGATGGCGTTGTTAGAAGATGCGTGGGAGCTAGCCAGCAGCCAACATAGCCAAAGTAATGACAGTAACAGCCCACTCGAAATCCGTTCTGGGCATATATTGCTCGTGCTATTGGCGTATGAGCGTTATCAGTCATTACTCAAAACCCTCCCTGAACAGCTACAGTATATTGATCGTTTTACCCTAAAAGATGATTATGAACGCCAATGTCTTGGTAGTACCGAGGGTAGTGGATCAAGCAATAATAAAGGCGTAAATAAGGGTGCTGATGATAGTGTAGACAATGATACTAACAATCAAGAATCTTTAGACGCTAAGCAAACTCATACTAAGCCAACTCCTGCGTTAGATAAATATACTTATGATTTGACTGCTAAAGCTAGCGCGGAGCAAATAGATCCAGTGATAGGCCGTGAGTTTGAAATTCATCAGCTGATCGATATTTTGATTCGTCGTCGTCAAAACAATCCTATTTTGACAGGTGAGGCAGGTGTAGGTAAAACTGCTGTGGTAGAGGGATTGGCGCAGAAGATAGTTGCTGGTCAAGTACCTGATCAGCTTAAAGACGTGACGATACGTAGTCTCGACATGGGGCTATTGCAAGCTGGTGCGAGTGTCAAAGGTGAATTTGAAAACCGTCTCAAGCAAGTCATCGAAGAAGTACAAGCCTCGGTACAGCCGATTATCTTGTTCATCGATGAAGCGCATACCTTAATTGGCGCTGGCGGGCAAGCAGGTCAAAACGATGCGGCGAATTTGCTTAAGCCTGCGCTCGCTCGTGGTGAGCTGAGAACCATTGCGGCAACGACGTGGTCAGAGTATAAAAAATACTTTGAAAAAGACGCCGCATTGTCACGTCGCTTTCAGGTAGTCAAAGTCAATGAGCCTGATATCGATACGGCAGTGGCGATGATTCGTGGTTTGAGTGCCAAGATGCAGGCGCACTTTGGCATATTGATAGACGATGATGCGCTACAAGCAGCCGTTGAGCTGTCAGCACGTTATATCAGTGATCGACAACTGCCTGATAAAGCGGTCAGCGTATTAGATACGGCAGCCGCACGGGTGAGCTTATCGAAAACCGCCATGCCCAATCAGTTGGATAGATTACAAGCCAAAGGTGTGCAATTAGAGCAGCATATCAATAATCTCAGTCAACAGCTTGAGCGTATCGGCGGCGTGGACGAAAAAGAAAAAGTCAGTCAAAAAATTGCCGTGCTTGATGAACAGCGTCAAACCAATCAGCAAAGCATTGCTGACATGACCAGTCGCTGGCATGAGCAACGTCAGCTTAATGATCAGCTTGATGCACTTAATCAGCAGTTGAATAGTAAGGCTAATGGTGCTGATATGCTCAGTGCAACAGAGCGCTTAGACAAACAGTCTGAATACCAAAGCATTGAGCAGTCACTAAAACAAATACAAGAGACACATCGCCTCATTCATCCTGTATTAGACAGGCAAGTTATTAAGCAGATTATCTCGGATTGGACAGGAATTCCACTCAACGATATGGCAGGTAATGAAAAAGACCATATCTTGAACTTGGCTGACACTTTGCAGACGCGCGTGATTGGCCAAGACTATTCTGTGGCTGCTATCGTGAAGCGGATTCATACTGCAAAAGCACGGTTAGATGACCCCAATCGCCCGCAAGGGGTGTTCATGCTCGTCGGGCCAAGCGGTGTGGGTAAGACAGAAACCGCATTGGCGCTATCAGAGGTATTGTATGGTGGTGAGCGTAATCTTATTACCATCAATCTATCAGAGTATCAGGAAGCGCATAGTGTTGCCTCCTTAAAAGGCTCGCCTCCAGGTTATGTCGGCTATGGTGAAGGTGGTGTGCTAACGGAGGCCGTCCGTCGTCGTCCCTATAGTGTGCTTTTGCTTGACGAGGTAGAAAAAGCCCATCCAGACGTATTGGATCTGTTTTATCAGGTCTTTGACAAAGGAGTCATGGAAGACAGTGAAGGGCGCTTAATTGATTTCAAAAATACCCTGATCTTATTGACCAGTAATGTGGGTTCATCACAGATTATGCAAGCGTGCATCAATACTGATCCAGCCGTTACTGACTTTAGCTTGCCCGATAGTGACAACCTAAAACAGGTGATCAATCCGCATTTATATAAATCATTTAAGCCTGCCTTTTTGGGTCGTCTAACGGTCATCCCTTATTATCCGTTAACGGATGACGCGCTCGCAGAAATCATTCGCCTGAAACTGGATAAAATTACTGCCCGCATCCGTGACAATTATGATGTGCCTTGTGTCATTGACGATGAAGTCATTGAGCTCATTTTATCGCGTTGTCATGAGGTCGACTCTGGTGCACGCAATGCCGATGCCATCATCAGTCATACCTTGCTACCGCAGCTGGCAGGTCAGCTACTGGCTCACGATGACAGTCAGAGTGTGCTAAAGAAAATCACTGTATTCGTTGATGATGAAGATAATTTTGCGTATCGTCTGGATACCGATGCGGTTGTGCCACTGAATCAAATGGCGCAATACAGTGAAGATGAGACTGAGGATAAGGGTAAAAAGTTGGCAAGCAAACCAGTTTCAGCCAAAAAGCCTGCTGCTAAAAAGCCAACAGTTAAAAAAACAGCACGCAAAAAACCTGTTAAAGAGGAATTACTATAATGAGCACTGAGAACTCTTTAGCCACCAATATGGATGCCCTTATCGCTCCTATTGATGGCAGTCATCATGGTGTCGGCGAAGACCTGACTTTTGATTTACGTATCGATGCCATCGTTGCTGCTCGTCAAGAGGACGATCCACTGCTGGCACAAGGCAACTGGGTCACTGAATTAAAAGTCGCTGATTGGGATTTTGTCAAAAACCAATGTGCAGAGTTGCTGAGCCATACCAGTAAGGACATGAAGTTGGCGCTTTGGTACGTTGATGCCTTGAGTCATACAGATCATCTGGCAGGTATTAGTCATGGGCTAAGCGTATTGCAAGCATTCAATGACGAGTACTGGCTCACCATGTACCCACCATTGGATGGTGAAGAAGACAGCATGGATATTAGGGCAGGGCTATTGTCATGGTTTGTAAAAGCGCTCACTGATGATCTAAAACAGCTATCGCTCTCTGATACAAAGACAGAAAAATATAATTATAACTATTATCTAACCGCTCGTGACCATGACAAGCAGCGTCAGCAGAATCCTGATAGCGAATCGTCCAGCCAATTGACGCTTAGTGATTATAACCAAGCCATCAAAAGCAGTAGCGAATCATGGCAACGTGCATTGATGACGACTCTGAGTACCGTTACCGAGCAGTGGCAGGCATTGTCTGACCAACTAAATGATCTCATGGGTATCGATGCGCCTGTCTTCGCGCCAGTGACAGAGCTGTTGGCTGGACTGAAGCAACACCTGCACTCATTGATACCAGAGCAGGCTGATATAGTAGACAGTAATAGTCAAGAAGGTATTGACGATATGGAAGAAGATTTTTCTACTGCCAATGCAGTGCTAAATGATGGACAAGCAATTGGTGCCAAAACAAGCGCATCAACCAGCTTTAATCCGAACAATCGCGATCATCAAAGCAATCGCCGGCAAGCGCTTAAACTATTGGGTCAAATCCAAGACTACTTTGCGACCAATGAGCCGCACAGCCCAGTGACGTTTTTACTCGGTCGAGCGATTAATTGGGCTGATATGCCGCTAGATCAATGGCTCACACATATCATCAAAAATGAAGACCAATTATCGATGCTCTCTGACATGATTGGGATTCAGCCAAAACGTGACTCATCTGATGACAGTTATAACTAAAGAGTCAATTTGGCTATGGCTTAACTGGCAATTTGTGTGCCATTTTTAATGTATGTTTACACCTTTGGACTGATAGAGAAGGGCTTGTCATGGTATGGACTCAAACGAAGCGGCATCTGCAAATTAGTAGTGCCCATCCTGATATTGCTACTAGCCTTATTCAACAAGCTGACATTATAGAGAGTTTGCTTGGCATGCCACTGCCTGATAGCGTGTGGAGTAAGCCCGCGCTGATGCCAACGCCCGATGCTTACCCAAGCCCTTATCATCAAGATCAACGAGCGCAATCCTATCAGCAGCGTCAACTTGCGCTCTATTGCGGCTACCGTATCAGCACTACGCTACTGCATCCGCAAGCAGGACTGGCTACCAAAGATTGGATAGGGCAGAGTTTGGCCATTCACTGGCATACTGGTGACGCGCTGTTAACCAGTCAGATCCGTCACGGCATCATCACCGAAGTTGTAGCTTTGGGTAGCAACAGTGGTATGGCGGCGTATCGTATCATCTGCGAACCCGCTCTGAATCAATTACGCCTATCTAGTCATAACCGCCGCCATCATCATCTCAGTCTAAGCGAGTTGATCACCGATATTCTCAGTCCATACGATATGAATGTTGAGATTGATGAGCGTCTCAGTGATGACAGCAACTATCATATTCAGCACAGCGTGCAATACAACCAAACTGATCTCGCTTACTTAACGCAGTATCTCACTCTTTACGGTATCACTGGCTATTACCGTCACGAAGCCGACAGTCACACGCTGGTGTTACTACCCCATGATGGTGAAATACTGCGTCCTGATGCCAATGACATTCAAAGCATCTTGAGTCAAAACCCAGCCAACCTCGCTGACAGGCAAGACCGCATCACCGCTATTCGTCCGCAAGTTGCCCAGCACACTCAGCAAACAGGTCTATATCGTTATGACAACCGCTTAGTTGGCACCTATATTGGCAGTAGCACCAGTGAGCAACCTATTGACTCGGACAGTCCCAGTGTTCACAGTCGTTTCTTACAAAGTCATAGTCACCTAAATGATGACGGACTCACCGCGCTTGCTACTCGCTATCAGCAGAACGCTGAGCAGCTTGCCAATATTGGCAGCCTAACTGGTAATATCCGTCACCTGAATCTACCAAGTGCCCACTATATCGATGGCAACCCTTATTTGACCGATCCACTCAGTCTCGTCTCCATTCATCAACACATTAATAACCACATACCTGCAGATTGGTTGGGCGCAGTCGCCTTTGACCCTATTACCTTGCAGCCCAATACCAACCGTGCCAATTATGAGAATGATGATAACAACGGCGACGACAACGTCCATCACATCAATGCCTGCTACCTACCGTTTCCGCATCATCACCATATTCCCTATGGCGCACAGTTAAGCGAACTTGGGCAACCACATCCGAGTCTCACAGGACTCATGAGTGCCAGTATCATAGACACAGACAGCAGTGCTATCACCCATGACCGTAATCATCGTGCTCATATCAGATATCACTGGCAATCTGATGACAGTAGTGAAAGCGACAATAGTCAGGATGATGCCCAATGGATACCCATCGCCAGTCACCTCGTCGCCGACCACATGGGACAGACCCATCCTCTGCGTCATGGACAGCATGTCCTCATTGACTTCATCGGTGGTGACATCACCCATCCCATCATCATCGGCAGCACTCATAACGGCCAAGGCAACTCTGATGCTCAGCACAACAGCATCGTCAGTGACTCAGATTCCCTTGACGCCACCAGTCCAGCTTGGTTCATCAACCAAAGCCATGCTTACCCCATAGACGGTATCAAAACCCAAAGCATCGACAGCAGTCGTACAGGCGATGCGACCAAAGACAGCATCACTAATGGCTACAACCAGCTCATGTTTGATGCCCATCCTGAGAGTCCACAGATCAACGTCTATAGCAGCAGCTACCAGTCCAGCCTAACCATTGGTCATCTCTACCAACACACTGACCATACCCGTGGTCAAGCACGTGGACAAGGTATCAGTATCGAGACCCAAGCGGCTGCCAACATTCAAGGCAGCACCGGTATTCATATCAGTAGCAGGCAGTCAGACCCCTCATCAAACCCTCACATGAGTCATGACAGTCATAGCAAACTGCAAACTGCTGATCAACATCAAATAGCCTACCAAAGCCTAGCAGAAGCCCATCAACCTGTCGGCATAGACGGCAGCAGTCAAAGCAGTAGCAAAGGAGGAGAGCAACAAACGCCATTTGGTCAATTTAGCGAAGACACCAATGACAGTGCACTAAATGATGCAGGGCAATGGCAACAATCCAACCTGCTCATCGACTCTCAGCGTCACCTTGCCATGCTCACAGGACAACACAGCCAACATACCAGTACTGAGAATACGCATAGCCACGCAACAGGCAGCACCCATCATCACAGTCAAACCCAGATGAATCAGCTGGTGGCAGGCGATATCCATTACTACTCAAACAAAGCCCAAACCCATACCGCAGCTCATGGGGATGTCACCATACAAGCGCACCAAAACGAGATGCGACTCGACAGTGAGCAAGTGCTGCGCATCCATAGCCGAGACAGTATAGAGATCATCGCGCCTGACACGTTGACTCTAAAAGCGGCAGGCAGTGGTATTGAGATAACAGGTGGTAATGTGACGTTTATCACGCCTGCTCAAGTGGGCTATAAGGCTAGTAAGGTGGATCGGGGCAGTGGGGGTGGAGTTGAAAATGCTGCAGTTCATTTGATACAAGCTGAAATATCAGATAACGCGTTATACACAACGCGATTCCAGTTACTAGGCTCTGATAAAAAGCCGCAACAAAATATTAAATACATTGCTTTTTTAGAAAATGGAGAAATTGTCTCAGGTGCTACTAACGCTAACGGTGAAACGCAACAGTTTCAAACTGAACAACCTGAGGAGGTTGCCATTCATTTCGTTGCTGAGTTATTGAGCGGTGTTGAGATTATCAGATCAGGGAGTTAAGCATGAGTATACAAAAGGTAGAAGTGCAATTTCAGATAAAATATAGAAACTCTAACGGAGATATTGATTTTAGCGGTGCTAATTATAGAATAGTTGATAAAAGAGGAACAGTACTCAGAATGGGTAAAGCTGATAAAGATGGGGAAACAGCTAAAGCTACAGTTAAAAAAGGGGAAAAGCTCTATCTTGAATTAAAAGACATCTCGACTAATACATGGGAATCACCCAATCCTTATAAAAGAATGGGTTTTACAGCGACCAAATCAGGGCAAACAGGTAATGTAATAGTTTCCAACTGTTATTTTCAAGCCAAATTAATGGCTAATAAATGGGTAACCTTCAAGAAACCTTGGAAGTACGAGGTAATATTCAAAGGAGATAATAATAAAACAATTACCCTAAAAGGTGTATTGAACGAAGAAGGTAAAACTAAGGTTTATGACTCACAAAAAATGCCAATGGCAAAAGAGCATGAAAATACAGCGAAAGTAAGATTTAACCAACTTGCTTTAAGTTCTCAGCCTAATGTCGAAGTCGTATTCATCGAGCCTTTGACAGGAGAGAGATTTGTCGACTCAAAACGAGTCATTCCAGTAGGTGCTGATAAAAAGTATCGTGAATTTCAAATTCAGTTAGCGTCTAGTACTACAACGAGTACTCAAAGCAAGCTTCAATTACAAGAAAAAAAAGAGAGTAGGACAGTTATACTTGATATTGATATCACAGCTGGAGCAACCTATACCATAACTCGAGAAGATAACGCTAAGTTCTTCGATAACAAATTATCTGAGACTAGAAAATCAGACTTTAAAGACGGTACATCGCACACTGTCTACATTCCTAAAAAGTACAACGGAAAACTACTACTCAAAAAAGGCAGTAAACTTATAGCTACTTTTCCACTAGAAAATTTGGACCCTAATAAAAAAAATGTGCCAATTGTTTTTTGTTTAAGTAATAAATCGACACCAGTAGCAAAACAAAAGTCATCACTTAATAGTATTAATGAATTAGAACCAATGATGTGGCATTTTCAGACCAAAGAAGCGTTAGCGGAGGGTAGTTATACCTTCGATGAAAACAGTAAAGGCTCTACAAGTGATTTAAAAAAAATTGCTAATACTATCTTTGGTTCAATAGCGTTTGATGGTGTTTTACTGCCTACAGTAGGGGAGGCGCAAAACGCGCTAAGAGCTAATAATCGAAGCTTTATCTATGATGCATTAAGAAAACTAAAAGTCGGTAAAGATAAGCAAGATATATTAAGATTTTATATTAAAAAGTCTAAAACTGGAGCCAATATGATTGTATTTAAAGGCTACTCTGGTCTTAGAGGTTTTTTAACGGGTACAAGATATGGTATTGATAATATGAAAGTAGGAATGATTGCTTCCGCATCTAGCGTTTATACAGCGGCAGCATCAGTAGGTCTAGGAGCAGCAGCTAAGACGACAGCATCTACAGCAGGACGAAGCTTAGGAGGTATTGGATTCGGCATCGTTGCTGTTTTTGAAATATCAGAATGGCTCACTTCAGACGATCCGTTTAACAACTGGTCAGACTTATGGATGGGGCTTGGTAGTAGTGCTATTAAGGCAGTTATTGCTACCGCAGTAGGGTTGGCTGTTGGAGGTATGGCAATCGCTTTTACGGCAGCAGCAGCTCCAGCTATTGTTATTATTGGGATTGGTGCTCTGGCAGTGATAGGTGTTTCATTCGGTCTTGAAGTACTAGATACAAAATTTCAAATAACTAACAGAGCCAAAGATTATATAAATGAACTGGGCTACTAAACTTGGAGTAATTTTTTGAAAAACATACCTTGTCAACTACCTGATCCAGTAAAGTTTCCGGAAAAGCTTTACATGCATTTTGGAGGTAAATTTGGTATTCCTATAATTGTAGTAATGGTATCTTGGTTTTTAGCATTAGGTCATTATTTAATTGGTATTAGTCAGTTATGGACACTTGCGATATTAGGATTTTTTTTCATATATGCGGTTATTCCTACTAAATGGTATATGCAGAATGTCTATCGTTTTTTTATTGGCTCTTTTATCGGTATTTTATCTACTTCATTAGTATTTTATTATATTGGATGGATTTTTTTTATAATTATAGATATTGATATATCAATACCCATGTTAGTGGTAAGTACAATAATTATGTACATTTCTATATTCAGTATAGAGTCGTATCAGTTCAGAAATAAAATTGATGTATACCAACAATTAATAGAAAAGTCAGTTATAGGTATTGATGATAAAGCATCTATTTTCTCATTTGATATTTGGATTACAGCTCTAAAGAATTCATCTGCGAATTTGGGCAGTGGCATATCAATATACATACTTCTTATTTTGACAGTTCCTGTACTTATAATAGGTTTTTTCGGTGGAAACCCTCTAATATCTGCTAGAATTATTTTGGACAGTAATCAAGATTTTTTAGCTTACATTGTTATGTGCCTTGTTTCTATTGCCTTAGGCGTTTTTTTAATAACGTTTGCAGTGAGAGAATTGCTTAAAGTAATTGCGCTAATACAGTTAGATGATTGAACCTTGCCGTCAAATCCATGGACATTACATTTGGAAGCTTTAGTTAGGCGTCCTGACGATAAAAGTTAAACTACACCTGCCTTAGCGATTTATAGCCCAAACTCTTTTGGATTCTAGTATGATCGTCATACAGCTTAATATAGCCAATAATATTGCAAGTAGTATGGCGCTTAGTTTTATACAGATGGTTATATACCGAATCATTTTTTAGTATTTCCCAAAAGCTTTCTACAACCAAAGCCTATATTACTAAAGTACCGATCAGCATATTGAGATATGCCATAATTAGCGTAACAAACTCCATGTCAGGGCCATCTGTTAACAAGGTGTTCCTGACAGTGTCTACACCTATGACTCCATGGGGCGACTCACCAACCAAAATAGTAGCTACAACGACTATATCGTCGTTGGATCTCAGCACCAGTACGATCCTACTGGACAACTCACTGATATCAACAGTCAGATATCACTCACAGTTAAAAACAACTGTGACAGGAACCCTTGAATTTGGTGGTAGTGTCCATGAAGGATATTATGGTGCTATGGTAGGGATAGCATTTTAGCAATAGTTTTTGGAGTAATTACTGCTGGATTAGGCTTTGCTGTATTGAGTGCTGTAGCAGTTATAGGTGGTACAGTTGGCGGTTTGGCAGGGGGTGAAATTGGAGAGTTCGCTAGAGAACGAATCGGAGATGGGGTGAATAAACTATGATTACTTATGACCTTTTAGCAGATATTAGCGTTCTTATTTTTGTTGTAGGTATAATTATTTGGTTGATATCGCAACAACTTGTAATCCGTTATACACAAAAGAATTTAAGGTCGTTGTGTTATTACCTTTATGGAGATGAATACTTTTACGAAGGTAAGCTAAATATGTATGATATGTTTTTTATGACCTTTATAGCTAGCCCTATTTTTGTACAGTACCACTTTGTATATAAAAGAAAAGGGTATCTGCCAATGTTTAAGGGTGGTACTAGTGTGATGCATGCTAATTTAGACGAAAAAAATGCACTTTTATTAGTTAAGAAACACTATAAATGGTTGGTTTTGAACTTCATATCTTTATTGCTTGGTTTTTTTTGGTTATTTGGAAGCGGTTTTTTCATGATGTGGGCGAAGCGAGTAGGTAGTTAGGCATATTGGTGATGAGGTAAATAATATATTATGACTTATGATCTATTAGTAGATATTGGCTCTCTTATTTTTTTGGGAGGTATGATTTTATGGATGATTTCGCAGCAACTAGTTATTCGTTATACCCAGAAAAATTTAAAACCTTTATGCAAGTATCTTTATGGTAGTGAAAATTTTTACAAAGGAAAGTTGAATATGTATGAAATGTTGTTTATGACTTTCATAGCAACTCCTATATTTATTCAATATCACTGCATATATAAAAGGAAAGGATATTTTCCTATGTTCAAAAATGGTACTAGTACCATGCACAATAGCTTAGACGAAAAAAATACACTTTTACTGATCAAGGATCATTATCAATGGTTAGTACTAAATGTTATATCTTTAGGGCTGGCATTATTCTGGTTCTTTGGTAGTACGCTTTTTATGCTTTTAGCAAAAAGAGCAGGTACAGGTAGTTAATATAGCGCTATCATTAATGCACGGATTCATTGATGTGTGAGATAGTTTAAATAAAAATAAGAAGGCGGTAAATGCAATTACGCGACGACTTTGCCCAGCATATCAGTGAGCTTCACAATCCTATTGACCGTCCTTACACCGCCAGTATAGACAAAAGCTTATTAAAGAGCACTGAAGAGATTGAACATCTTAACAAAGAAATTCATGATGTTAATCCTGATTACTTAACCTTCCTACCAGCATACTTCTGGGTATTTTATTTTGCTATTGGCTGGATTTACGTATCAGCGATTTTCTTAACAAATTTCGTTTATGATGACATCACTTATTTTTATATAAGACCTGAAGGATGGGGTGCAATTAATATCTTAGGTACATTACTATATCTTGTTGCAGCTGGAATACCTATCATCCTCCTTTTCTATCAATTAATTAGAAAATATTCCTTCCGTACTCAGTACTATTTCTTAAAAAAGGAGCAAAAGATAGCTTATTACTATCGACCGTTTTGGAAGATTCGACAGCCCTACGAGCTTAAGATAGTAGACTATAAAGATGTGCATCCAGACTTACATCAAGACCCATACAATCGAGCCTACACACCGCTTAATCTGTATGTCGCCGATCCTGAGACAGGCGACATCACCCATCATCTAAAGTTAGAGGACTATAACGTCAATCCAAGAGTGCAATGGGCGTTTATTCGCACCTATATGGAAAGCCCTGCGGATGATCTGCCAGTAGACGCTCAGTTCTGTGAGGCTTATCCAGCTGATACAAGTGGTTCACTATTTGCCTGCGCTGATATTGTCTTTCGCAAAAACGGCATACTGCCTAGCAATCATTCTGGCGGTGATCAGATCATGGTTTTTATAATAGGCTCAATAATAGCTTTGGGTAATCTATTTCAGGCTAATCATTATCAATGTACCAAGCGAGCCATATTACATCCTGACGTGCAAAAGCTTTTAACCTGGGACGGTCAAAACAATCCCTATCCGATACAGTCTATAACTGATGAAGCCGAATTAGCCTTTGAAGGTAGCAATTGGGAAGTTAATGTCAGATGGGTATGTATCATACTTATTAATGTTGGTTTATTTGTATGGGCGGTAGTGGCTTATAATGCTTAGCTAGTAGTTATCTACTACAGTCCCTGATTTGAAGAGTAAATAATATAAGTAGGGGGTTTGTCTAGAAGACCCATGAAATCAATAATGATTTTAAGTAATGGACTCAAACTATAATCTAATAACTTTAAAATCGATACAGTATTATTTGTATGAATGCTTACTTACTCTGCCATGCAAACACAAGACAATAAAATTTGCTGCTGGTAGCATGTGATATGTAAAGAAGCATGGTTCTAAAAAGATATAGATGAAATTCTTACTGAAGACCATCTAAGGAGTGGGAGTTTAAAGAAGAGATTTAGTTTAATAATAAATATTAAGGCATAAGAAAAAGGCTTCCAATTGCTTGGAAGCCTCTTAATGTAATGGTACCCGGAGCCGGACTTGAACCGGCACGCTATTGCTAGCGAGGGATTTTAAATCCCTTGTGTCTACCAATTTCACCACCCGGGCAAAACTTGTTTTATCTAATATGTAAGCTAGCTGATAGACCATCTAGTTACTAGATAAGTGCTCGCTATTATAGTCAGTTATGATAATAATGCAAGCTTAAATTAACGTAAAGTTAATAAATAATTGGAGGCTGGAGTCGGAATCGAACCGGCGTTAACGGAGTTGCAGTCCGCTGCATGACCACTCTGCCATCCAGCCAATCAAGGTGGCCTATATTAGCAAAATTATAATAAATTACAAGTCCTTTTTTCATTAAAAACAGGTTATTTGCTACCTTATCTATAAATGACCCTAATTTAGAGTTATTTATACGATTAATAGGCTTTATAACGCTATCACCAAGCCAGTGCTCAGTGATGTTTTCTAAAAATAATGGCGATGATACGCTAAACAATATCCTTGTTATCACGTTTTGCTTTTTTGATATCACGATAAGTTGCGGTGCAAATTAATATGAGCACGCCTAGCGTAATCACTGGCCAAATCAAAATATATGAGCCGTAGATAAAGACGTTATCCATACTATCTCCTTATAGTCTCTTTTAATAATTGTTGGATGATCAGTTTGATGACGCTATGACAAACTGACCAACCGCTGTTTGCGTTAAATAATTTCAGTTAAAACAATTTAAGTTTGTGGTGTATCAGGCTTATTATCGTAGTCACCGACACGCTGCTTAATTAATTCAAAGTCAAAATGTTCATCACCCATCAAGCTGACTATCACACAGACGATAGTACTGGCACCGTAAGCGGTCAGTGAGGCCAGTAAGACCATGTATTGACGTAGGAAGCCAGTGGCAAAGATTAGCATCAGTACGAGCGTGATAGCAGCGGCTCCCATACCAATCTTACGACCTAAGAATCCAAAGACCATCAGGCCAATCACGACAGCACCACCGACACTGGCCAATATCTCGAAGAATAGGGCAGTGAAACCCGTAATTGGCAATAATTCAAAACGTACAACACAGAACAGAAAAAGTCCGATGATGACGGCTGAGGTGAAAGCAGTATTGGTGACGCGATTCCAGAAGACACTGGCAATGACAGGAAAAACGATCGCACCCCATAATGCGCCAACGAAGACTAGCATCACTAAAATATCGAGCTTAAAGCTGGCAAAAATCAGTCCAGCTGCCGTCGCGACAATCATCGTGCCACGACCAACGAGCATCATGGTTTTTGGTTTAATATGACCTTTTTTAGCGATGTTTTTACCATAGACATCCGCCATCATAATCGTCGATAGTGCTGATAAATCGGAATCAGCAGTCGAGGACAATGAACCAATCACTAAAATAAAGAATAAAGCGATAAAGACGGGATGCAGATAAGTGCTGACCATCTGTGGAATCAGGTTATTCATATTGCCATCAAGTGGTTCGATACCGATGGTGACGGCCATCAATCCAATCATACCTAGACCAATGACAATGCCCGCATAGCCGACGGTGGCTGTGACAAAGGTAGCCTTAATCTTGGTTTTATCAATCGCAAATAATCGTTGGGTAATGGTTTGGTTGCCGATCGCGTAAGCCAATACCGCAACGAAATAGGGCGCGCCTTGCTGAAAGAATGCTTCAGAAGAAAAGAAGTTTTGTTGCTCCAATGTCAGATTTGACAGTCCTTGAACCATGACTTCAGGCCCACCCATGGCAAATAGTACCGCTGGGATAATGACAACACCAATGGCCATCAACGCGACTAGTTGCGCAAAGTCGGTAAACACGGATGCACGGAAGCCTGACGTCAACGTATAGCTCAATACCCCGATACCCGCGATCATCACACCGGTTTGGAACGATAATGGTGACAAGACTGACACCAGTGCTCCAGCAGCAGTGAAGTTGACCATCAAGCTAATTAAGCTGCCCATAATATTAGATATTGCTAAAATTAATTGGCTTGATGAACCATGGCGGGCATGGATGAGCTCGCCTAACGTGTGACCATTGGGGGCAAGCTCACGAAAGCGCATACCAAAAGGGTAGATGAATAAAATCATCAACGCGCCCCAGAAGCCATAATGTATCGGTCCTGACACGCCGTATTTATAGCCAGAGGTAGCAGCAGCATAAAATGAAGCAGCCCAAATCCAAGTGGCGGTCATACTAGCCGCACCCATACCAAAGCCAACACCGTGGCCTGCGACCATAAACCCAGAAGTTGTCTCTTTGTCCTTCTTTATCAATAAAGAAAGCAGGTAAGTGCCGCCATAAAAAGCTAGTAGTAATAAAATAATGGTTAATGATGAAAATTGGAACAATGACTCAGTTTTCAAACTTATACCTCGCAATTGTTTTAAGTAAATAAAGTTTATTAAAATTATCTATTCCAAACTATTGAGCATACGACATAACCTAAAAAGCCCTCATACCGGATGTATGTGGCTAATGTAAATAGCAAAAATACCAACTGTAGTGTTGAGCAAGTACTAAGTGTCGTGCCGCTGTTTTATGACTCACATCGTGTTAAATCAAAACGACAGGGGCTACTCTCAATAGGCGTCAGTTCATGGATAAACCATGACGCTATTAATATGCATACACAAAGGTAGCTGAGTGCTAAAGAAAGCTCATATGATGAGCGTCTATAGCAGAATTACGAATGAGCACTAAGCCATGAGGGCATGACTTGAGCTCGGTTTAGACAGCCTTATCAGCTGTAATAAGCAATAGTTAAGAGGTTTTTGCTCAACTATCGCATTGATGCATCATCTGTAATTTAAATACTAAATCCAGTACTGTGTGAATAATCAGCACAGTGAACTTAGTATTAATAAATAAAACTACAGATCTGTTAAGTGTATGTAACATGTTCGTGAGGTTAGGGTAACCTATTACGTCGCTAACCTCAAATGTTATGCGAGATTAATAGAGCATTTTCTCAATTCAATTGCTTACCACCTAAATGGGCTAAAAGTAGCTAAATCTTGTCAAATGACATCAGAAATCTAGTCAATGTCTCGATATTATCTACGCTAGCTTTCTCATTTGACTGTAACTTATCTTACTTTTATTAATATCTTCAAAATATAGACACGGCCTATCCTTGAGCGTCGGAACGCCCAAGGTAAGCCATCAATAGATAGTCTGGGTTTAGTGAAAGCGGTGGTATTGGGAGTTGTTACGAGAAGCTAATATGAGTAGATTTAGGATGGTGCGTATTCATTAGTTCTAGGAATTAGTCTTTATTACAGAATACGTGATGATGGATCAAATGCCCGAGTAGTAGGTCACTCTATCGTTACGTAAGAATCCTGCTAATCCCAATCCATAACGCTCAGCGACACGTACCGCTGTACTGGTAGGCGCAGACATGCCAACCAGCCAAGGTATGCGACCACGGATAGATTTCTGTACCAGTTCAATTGATAGGCGTGAGGTCATTAGTACACAGTCGACATCGACCTTTTGACGCAGTTGCCAGCCGATCAGTTTATCGAGGGCGTTATGACGTCCTACATCTTCGAATAAATATAACTGCTGCTGATGCATCGTCGCCGCTGCGTGTACGGCGCCTGTTAGTTGATGGGTGTGCTGTGTGGCATCGACTTGTTGTCGCATTTTTAATAAGTCGTCTAGACTCGGTGTGGCGGATTTTTTATTTGAGCTACTCGGTACATTATCTTGGGTGTAACTACTCAAATCAGGCAGTGCTTGTGCCAGTCCAGTGATACCGCACATACCGCAACCTGTCCGCCCTGCGAGCTGACGTTTCTGTGCTTGGATACGTTGATGGCAGCGTTGGTTTAAGACCAGTTCCACGATATAAATATCATAGTCCTGTAGCTGTTGTAAGGTTTGCTCAAAGCTTTCTGCTTCAACACCTTCTGATTCCAGATCAGCTGATTCTTGAGTAAGGGGTTGGTAGCTTGCTGTATCGGTTAGTTGAGTGACGTCCCAATCAAGCAATTCATGGCTGTGTTGGATCAAGCCTTCGCTAAACAAAAACCCAACAGCTAAATATTCTAGCTGATGCGGGCTTGCCATCAATACCGCATAGTGAATACCATTGATGATGATGGCAACCGCCGCCTCTACAGCGAGACTGGCGGGTTGGCGATCAATATGTACTTGAGCAATGTTGTCATCGTTGTTGTTAGCGGATGAATAATAATGCTTTTCTGATAAATGGGTACGTACCAATGGTGTCATCGATGTATTTACGGTTTCAAACACATTGTTTGCATACGGCGGTTCACTGGTGCGCTCATTCTCTTTAACATAGGTTTCAGTTGTCATCATTTTACGATCTACTTCCCACTTACTATACTGGCTCAGCGATGCTTGCATTGACCCGCTGTAAGACAACCGTCGTTGATTTATACGCTGGTATGTGTGAATCGGGCGCATGCGTGTCTAAGTCAAATAAGTCATTACATTCAGGGTAATAGGCAGCAACGGCATTAGACGCAATATCCATCTCAGTCAACACCAGTGGCCCTAGTGTACGCGGCTGGCTAGTACCATTTGGGTTACCTTGTCGAGATACCATGACACTATCACCTGCGTGCCAGCCTAGGCGGCTGATTTCATCAGGATGCATCAATAAAACATCACGGCGATTGGTTTGACGATAGCGATCTTTATAGCCAAAAATCATCGTATTAAATTGGTCATGACTACGCACACTGGTCAATTGCCAAATCTTTTGTCCATCGTTTTGATCGTCATCAACGTTGCCATTTTTTCTCGCATTGTCTTCAAGAACTGATGTGGTTTCTGCCATTTGTGCGGCGACATAAGTAATTGGATATTTGGGTACTTCAAACTGTGCTTTACCGCTGTCAGTATTCCATACGCGATGGCGAGCAGCATGATACAAATGAAAGCCACGTTCAGTAGTGCGAATACGATGATTAAAATCTTCGAAGCCATTGATAGCTTGAGCAACATAGTCACGAACGATGTCAAAATCCTCGCTCATCGCTTGCCAAGGAATGGTAGAGTCAGGGCCAAGCACATGAGTGGCTATGTCTGCCACGATCTGTGATTCAGATTTCAAGGTATCACTGACAGGTTTGAGCGTGCCTTGAGTGGGTACTACCTGACACATCGAATCTTCGATGGTCGCAAACTGCTCACCTTTAGCAGTCACGATGCGTTCAGTACGCCCTAAACATGGCAAGATTAGATTGTTTGCACCTGGGTACAACATGGTTTCATTTAGCTTGGTACCTACGAATATATTAAGCTGCGTTGTCGTCAAAGCTTGTTCAATGGCACTGGTATCAGGTGCTGCCACAGCATAGTTGCCACCCATGCCCATAAATATTTTTAGTTTACCAGCGATAAGCGCTTTGGCCCCAGTAACCACGTCATAGCCATGCTCTTGCGGCATAGGATGCTCAAAGACACGCTCGAGACTGTCTAGTAAGCTTTTGCTAGGACGCTCATGGATGCCCATGGTGCGATCGCCCTGTACATTAGAGTGCCCACGAACAGGAGACGCGCCTGCGCCATCAATACCAATCATTCCCATCAATAATAATAGATTGGTAATCATCGCGACATTGTCATCACCTTGCACATGCTGAGTGATGCCCATACCCCATGTGCAAATTGTTGCAGGACTAGCAGCAACCAGTTTGGCGAGATTTATAATATCTGTTTCTAGAATACCGCAACCAAGCTCGATATCTGCCCATGACTGCTCTGCTAGCCACTGCTTAATTGGCTCAAAACCTGATGTATGAGTGGCAATGAACTCGTGGTTGATTTTATCGTTTTCAATCAGCCATTTGGCGATACCTGTCAATAACGCCGCATCGCCACCGATCTGAAGTTGAACCACCTCATCGACCATGTCATTGCTTTGACCTGCTGCCATATGTGTGGGTTTTTGCGGGTTTCTAAATTTACTGAGACCTTGTTCGCGCATGGGATTGATAGAAATAATTCGACATCCTTGCTCGTGAGCATGGGCGAGCATCTCAAGCATTCGTGGATGATTGGTCGCTGGATTTTGTCCAAACATCAAGATAAGCTTGGCTTGCTCAAAATCTTCTAACTTGACTGTTGCTTTACCAATACCTAACTGCTTACCTAGCATGACCGAGGTTGGCTCGTGACACATGTTTGAGCAGTCAGGTAGGTTATTAGTACCGAAACAGCGTACGAACAGCTGATACATAAAGGCTGGCTCGTTGGTGACACGGCCTGAGGTGTAAAAGAGCGCCTCATCTGGCGAGCTCAGCTGTTTGAATTGTTCAGCGATACGTTGGTAAGCCATCTCCCAAGAGATCGCTACATAGCGGTCTTGCGCGACATCATAGTATAGCGGCTCTGATAAGCGGCCACTATGTTCAAGCTCATAGCCAGACCATCCTTGTAGTTCAGTGACGGTGTGTCGTGCAAAGAACTGGGCATCTGCTTTTTTTGTCATGGTTTCACTAGCGATGACCTTGATACCATTTTCGCAGACGTCGATAGCTTTGTGGGACTTGTGGTCAGGCCAAGCACAACCTGGGCAATCAAATCCGCCTTGAGGTTGGTTGCTTTTGAATACGCTGACACTGCCACGCAAAAAAGTTTGATAGTCCATCAGTTTACGAGTAGAGGAAAACAGCGCAGGCCAACCAGCAGCAGGGTGGGAGTAGACAGGAATTTTGCGCATGACAAACCTCATAGATAAATGGTGATGGATAAGTTGTTGTTATAGACGACAACTATATAATGATGAGCGAGAAATTTGTAGAATCAGTAACTATAGATAACAAAAAACCTTTGAGAAGATTGAGCGTTTTCAAAGGTTGATAAGTGACCTATGCTGTCAAATATGTAGACATTCACTTGGGAGATTTTAGTTACGTAGCCTGACAATAAAAGTCAAACCACATCTGTCTTGGCGTTCTATAGCCTAAACCTATAAAGTGCGTAATACTGAGCAGCTTTTCGAAGAGGGTTGGATCTAATATAGTCAATTTTCTCAGAATATTAAGTCTCCGATAAAGTTGGGGCGGTTCATCTTACTCAATATATATTTTTACTTATAACAAAATGCAAGTATTGTCGAAATATCACGATATAATTTCTATACGCATTGCAAAGTTTGCATAAACTGCATTTTGCTATTCAGCATCTCTTTTTTCAGCCAATTTTTAAACACCACCTTTCTCTCATCTTCGTAAAAAGGATGATAAGACAATAAATGATAAGACGAGCTGTCTGCCATTGGAGGATGGATTAATTCTAAAAAGTGATGCGAAAGTTCTTTTTCCACCATAAACATTGAAACAATAGCGGTTCCCAAACCAGCTAAGCACCCCTCAATACATAAGTAAAAGTGCTCTAACACCATGGTCTCGTACGATAAAATCTCGCTACTGACTAACTTAGATTTATTTATGTGATGCCAAAAATTTGGTCGAGAAGAAGTCAGTAATAGGGTGTTCGTTGGTTCAGTTCTAGGGTTGCGGACAGCGACTATGTATTCTTCAATAATTTTCTCATGAAATATATTTTTGTCCCATTCAAAATCATTTCTGCGCAAAGCAATATCAATAGATTTCCCTTGAAAGTCTACTATTCCGCCACCCGTCAGTAATACAATTTCAAACCCATAATTTAATGAATTAAATTCAGCCAAACGCGGTATCAACCATTTCATTGAAATAGTGGGCTCACAGGAGAGTACCAGTTGCTTTTTTCGATGATCTTGCCTCGTTAGATCCACAAGACAGTCATCTAATTTCGCAAAAATTTGCTGACAACAAGAGAAAAGTAGATTGCCATTGGCTGTGAGTACCAGTTTCTTATTGATTCGGTTAAACAAAGATACATCTAAAGCATCTTCCAAATTCTTAATCTGTTTACTCACTGCACTTTGTGTCACAAACAGTTTCTGAGAAGCAAGCGTCACACTATTATGCTCTGCAACGTAGTAAAAGAACCTTAATGAATTCAACGATATTTTTTCTATCATGCCAAAAACTCATAGATGATGATGTAATAAACTCAATTTTAGTTTATCTGTAAATGTAGGAGAATGCACTTAAATTAACAATATGAAAAAACTAATATAAAGATAAAACTCTTTATATATTGGTATTTTCTTTATAGAGTTCATTAAATGACAGAATTTTTTACCGTTATCATGATTACCATTCTTGCTGTGATTAGTCCTGGGGCTGATTTCGCTATTGTTACTAAGAATAGCTACCTATACGGGCGTTCAGTCGGTGTGCTAACGTCTATTGGTATAGCGCTAGGTGTCTTAGTACACGTGACTTATACGTTAGTAGCTGTTGCGATTGTCATGAAGCTTGCGCCAAATTTTTTGACAATCGTAAAATATCTTGGTGCACTTTATCTTATTTATATTGGTTATAAGACATTCACACAAAAGCCTGTACATGACGTCGGCGCTTCTGCGCGCATCAGCTCCGGACAAGCATTGCGCTATGGTTTTTTTACCAATGCTTTGAATCCCAAAACTACATTGTTTGTCATTAGCACGTATACGCAGATTGTTAGCGCCAGTACTCCAAAGTCTATTTTAATCGGTTATGGCTTGTTTATGTCTGTGGCTCACTTCATATGGTTCGCCTTGGTGGCTTTATTGTTCTCTCAACGGACGCTACGAGAAAAAATGCTACAGCAGCAAGTCGCAATCAATCGTGTCATTGGTTTTATATTAGGTCTATTAGGTGTGTTCTTGCTCTTTGCAAACTTAAACTAAAGGAATTAAATATGAATAAAGTTACCTTTATCGATATGGAAGGGGTTTTAGTTCCGGAGATATGGAAATTAATGTAAGCATTGCGGCTGATAGGTATTAAAAGCTTTTGCGCAAAGTAGAGAAGTATCTCTATTATGCTTATTTATTCTTAAATCACCTAGGGTGTGTCATCGATTAGATTATGAGGCTTAAAATAAGAAAAATTGTAGATAAATAATGTATTAATGTGCTAATTGATAACACACCCTAACACTCTAATAACTTTAAGGTTGAACTTTCATGACGCTACAAATTGATCATATCTCACTATCGGTTGCCAACTTAAATAATGCTGAAAAATTTTACGATGCTATTATGCCTATTTTAGGTGCTAAGAAAGTAGAGGGTTCAGCCGAGGCTTTAAAATACGGCGTTCGGAACACGCCAGATGCTCATCATAATAGCTATCTGACTATCTTTGAGGCACAAGACTTCACTCGTAACCATGCTAACCATTGGTGTTTTCAAGTCGATAAGAGAGATAGAGTTGATTCCTTTCATGTTCAAGGCATTGCTAATGGTGGATATGACGCTGGGCAGCCAGGACTTCGAGCTGAGTATCATGAGGGTTACTATGCCGCTTTCCTAATTGATCCTTCAGGGAACAAGATTGAAGTCGTTTGTCATTCTTTATAAAATTTATATAATGACTATGATGATTAAAAATGAGGAGGGTAGATCACGCCAAGGATAGCCGACACGCATACGATACAGTACACCTTCGACCGTTTGTCTAAGATTCCCTGTGTTATAGATATTAAGCTCTAGTAATATAGACCTTAGTCTTGTCCAGTATTGCTCTTTGAGCAAGGCATAGCAAACGACGTCTTTTTTGTGTGAGAACTTAAAAATTACTCGTTTGCTATTTTTTTGCTCATAATGTTCAATACGCCTATTTAATAGACGTTTTTTATTTAGCATTCAAATGCAGCTGTTTTGCGGATTAGCTCAAAATCAAGCTGTCATCTTCAACTTTTTCGCCACGCGTTTGCTCAAACATATCGAGTAAATCATGCACGGTCATGCCTTTACGAATATCACCAGCGACATCTAGTACGACTTGGCCTTGATGCAACATAACAGTACGTGTGCCATGCGCCAATGCTTGTTGCATCGAGTGCGTGACCATCATCGTTGTCAGCTTATTGTCCGTTACAATTTTATCGGTCAATTCTAAAACGAAAGCCGCTGTCTTTGGATCAAGTGCCGCTGTATGCTCATCAAGTAATAGAATTTTAGACGGTTGCAATGATGCCATTAGTAGACTGACGGCTTGTCGTTGACCACCAGACAACAGTCCCATACGGTCAGTCAGTCGATTCTCTAGTCCAAGCTTTAGGACTGAGAGTTTCTCTCTAAACAAGTCTCGGTTATTTGGGTTTAGCGCAAAGCTCAAACCACGCTTGCCGCCGCGCTTATAAGCAAGCGCCATATTTTCTTCGATAGTGAGCGCTTCACAAGTTCCTGCCATTGGGTCTTGAAACACACGAGCAACCCAATGAGCACGTTGATGCGCAGTCTTTTTGGTGACATCAATACCGTTTAACAGGATTGAGCCACTATCGACGCGCGTGGTACCACTGACTGCGTTTAGAAAGGTCGACTTACCAGCACCATTAGTACCGATGACAGTCACAAACTCACCATCTGCAATGTTTAAATTGATACCGCGTAGTGCAGGGTTTTCAATGGGCGTTCCAGGATTAAAGGTCAACCGCAAATCTGTAGCTTGCATCATAATAATTCTTCCTTATGGTTGCACATTGACATTAAGCTCGAACTTTACGACTTAAAAATTTATTTTTAGCTTTTGGCAATACCAAGGCAAATACGACGAGTAGCGCTGTAATCAAGTTCAAATCCTGCGGGCCAAAGCCAATACTACGCAGCGTATCACTCGATAGGGCGACCTGAATAAATAGCTTGTACAGCACAGCACCAACGACCACAGCAAAAGTAATCAGCCAAATGCGCTTGGCCGGAATTATGGTTTCACCGATGATGACCGCTGCTAGACCAATGACAATCGTACCGATACCGATCGAGATATCTGCGCCGCCCTGAGTCTGAACAAACAAAGCACCCGCTAAAGCGATCAAACCGTTAGACACTGCCATACCAACGATGGTCATCCATGAGGTATTAATACCTTGAGCCTGCGCCATTCTTAGGTTCGAGCCAGTCGCACGCATCGAAAGACCAGTTTCGGTACTATAAAACCAGTTTAAAAACAGCATGGCAAGTATCACAACCATACCAATAATCAAACAGCGCATCCAATAGCCATTACCATCGGTCACCAAGGTACTAAATACCGTGGTTTCGCCCAATAGTGGTAAGTTTGGCGCCCCCATAATACGTAAATTGATAGAATATAGGGCAACCATGACTAAGATACTGGCAAGTAATTGCAGTATGCCAAGTTTGACATGCAACCATGCAGTAACGATACCAGCGACGGAGCCTGCTAGCATACCAAAGGCACAGGCCAACCATGGGTTGATACCAGCGATGATGGATATACCAGCGACTGCGCCACCTAGCGGAAAGCTACCGTCAGCGGTCAAGTCAGGAAAGTCGAGCGTACGAAATGAAATCAGCACGCCAAGTGCAACAAGGCCATAAATTAGACCGCTTTCAAGCGCACCAAAAAAAGCAATTAAGGACATAAGATATTAGTCGGTTATCATCAAGCGTTTAGCGATTATTATCACAAGCAAAAAACAGCAAAGGTATGAAGCATGCTGCCTATAAGCCTATATAACCCAAACGGCTAAGCGGTGAATTTAACAGATTAAGCAATCTGCGGTTAGGGTAAACCAAAACATCTTCCTATGAGGAATGAGCATAAAATACCTTGGTTCGAAATTCGGTTTTAATGCTTATATCACATTAAAAATAACCCAGCTCATATACCAGTAGCTGGGTCATTTTTATACTGAAATAATAGCAGTAAATATAAGCAACAATCTATGATTAAACCATCAATATAATCGTTTAACGTGATGCTTACATTCAGAGGGCGCTATTCTACCACTTCTTTTGCTTTATCGATAACTGCTTGTGGCAATGTGATGCCTTCAGCTGTGGCATTTTTTGGACTGACATACAAATCAAGTGCTTGCGGCGTATAAACAGGGATATCGCCTGCCTTTTCACCGTTCAAAATACGCACCACAATTTTACCTGTTTCGCGGCCAAGTGCATAATAGTCAACGCCCAATGCAGCAATGGCACCGCGTGCAACAGAACTGGTGTCTGAAGCAATCAGCGGAATTTTACTTTCTTTAGCGACTTGGAACAGTGACTCGTAAGCAGATACCACGTTATTATCGGTTGATGTGTAAATCATATCAACTTTACCTTCGAGGCTACGTGCAGCCATCGCGATGTCGGTACTGCGTTGGGCAGGGGCTTCATGTACAGTGATGCCCATTGGTGTCAGCTTTTCTTTTAGATTTTTTAGGATAATAGTAGAGTTCACTTCACCTGGGCTATAAACATAACCTACATTTTTCAAGCTTGGAATAATTTGGCGCATCAAGGCAATTTGTGGCTCGTAAGGGAGCGCATCAGAGCCGCCAGTTACATTGGTGCCAGAACCATCAAGCTTTGATACCAATTTGGCTTCTACTGGGTCGGTCACGGCAGAGAATACCAAAGGAATAGTGCTGGTAGCAGCTGCAACCGATTGTGCTGATGGCGTACCAATGGCAACGATAACATCTGAGTTGTCTGCAACGAATTGCTTAGCAATCTGCCCTGCAGTAGCAGTGTTGCCCTGTGCGCTTTGGAAATTAACGGTTAAGTTTTCACCGTCTTTAAAGCCGGCCTCATTTAGCTCATCGATGACACCTTTGCGTACGTCATCAAGCGCGGGATGCTCAACAATAGCCGTAATAGCGACGTTTTTCATCTCTGTTGCGGCATCGCCAGTGGGGCTGTCAGTACTACCAGTATCTTGTGCTGACTGATTACAACCAGTCAATAGAGCGGTACAAACACCGCCTAATAATAGCGCCTTACTAAAATTGAAATGACCAAAACGATTTTGATACAACATGGGTCTCACTCCTGAAAATAATAATGTGTCCGTACATTATTTAATAAATAAACATGATTGCTAGCGGTTCTTATATTGATAAAACGCCTTAGATAGGTAACGATTACTTATTTAGCACTCTTTGCTTCTTTGTCGACATTGATGGCATTTTTTAGCAGCTCATCGGTCAAGCTCACGCCTTGCTCAGCTGCATGTTTTGGGCTGGCATATAAGGTTAACGTATTCATGACTTCGGGCTTGATCGTATTGACGGCTTCGCCACTTAATACTCGATACACCATTTTGCCTGTAGTACGACCAAAGTCATAGTCATTGACACCAAGCGCCGCAGTAGCACCGCGTCTCACACTAAACTCGTCTGAAGCAATGACGGGAATATCAAGCTCATTGGCAGCACCTGCCATCGCTTCAAAGGCAGAGACGACATTGTTGTCTAAAGAAGTATAAATAATATCAGCACGACCAGATAAGCTACGCGTTGCCATAGCAACGTCCGTTGGGCGATTGGCAGTGACTTCTAATATTTTAAGGCCACGCGCGGGCGCTGCTTTTTTCAGTTGGTTGAGTACTGATACAGAGTTGACTTCACCTGGGCTATAAACGTAACCAATGGTCTTAGCATTAGGCGCAATTTTCTGAATGTTGTCTAATTGCGGCTCGATAGGCAACTCGCTAGACAAGCCTGTCACATTAGATTGGATAGGCACAGCGTTTGCGTCGATAAGCTTTGCCGCGACAGGATCTGAGATAGCGGTATAGATGACAGGAACGGTTTTAGTTGAAGCCACGATTGATTGAGCAGAAGGCGTTGAGATGGCCACGATGGCATCTGGGTTGTCTCCTGCGAATTGCTTGGCAATCTGACCCGCTGTCGCTGTGTTTCCTTGAGCGCTCTGGAAGTTAATCGTTAGATTTTGGCCTTCGACATAACCGTTGTCAGCCAGCTCATCTATGATACCGCGGCGCATCTCATCTAACGAAGGGTGTTCAACAATTTGCGTAATGGCCAATGTTTTGGCGGGCTTGCTAGCATCAGCAGTGGCACTGTCATCAGTTGCAGCAGTGTCTGTAGCGTTTGAGCAGCCGATCAGTCCGAGAGTGGCGCTGATAGCAGCACCGTATAGGCTTAAGCGTAAGGTAGAAGCAATAGTCATTATTAGGTTAACTCATAGGTTATATCAATCGTAAAAACCAAGTACATATCGTTAGATGTGTTCAGTCTATTTATAAGAGACCTTAATCATCTTCGTTATGCTTGGGTTTTGAACATGATATTGGAAAATGCAGGTTAGCCGAGTCAATGCTATGTTGATGCCAAAATAGCAGGCTAACAATAAAGTAATCGTTCCATCGATCATTATGTTCATATTATGACAGTAATGTAAGTTATCGCAATAAAAAATTCAGTCGTGTTCGTCATCGGTGCTAATAAGGAGTAGGTTGGCTATCTTATTCAGTAAAGTCACCATCAAAAAGCTTACAAGCTAGCAACGCATCTATTACGGACTGCCTTCATAATTAACGTAAGCTGATTTTTATAAGAGAATTTTCTGATACGAGAATGATAGTAAGTCCAAAATTCACATTACTATTGCGCTGACGTGGCGAATATAGAACTCACGCTGGTCTCTACTTGATATTGTCTAAACGAATATTCTGCAAGCAACATTATGAAAGCACCATTATGAAGGTAACATTATGAAGGTAACATTATGAACACTGCTAATCTCAAACTATTAACCATCGCGGGTATTACTGCCACCTCCTTGATTTGCTTGCCGGCTGTGGCAAAAGATGGTCATGGAAACGGGCACGGTAATGGACATGGAAACGCAAAGGGTAATTCTGCCCATATCAGTAAAAACTATAAGCATAATGGCAAAGCCCACCCAAATATTAATGCTTATCGCAATGCTAGCCCTAACGCCTCATTTAAGCGTGATATCGATAGATACGGTTATAGAGTGGTCGGCAAGATTGATAGAAGGAATTATGATCGTTCAGTCATTTTAGACCGTTATAACGATCGCTACGTTCGTATTCGTACGCCAGAAAATAATATTGTGACGGTGATTAGTGATACGTTGCAGATCATTGATATTTTGAATAGGTAAGGCGTGGTTTTTATTCATTTAATAAATCAACCATAAAAAAAGATGCCGCTAGGGCATCTTTTTTATTTTTTAACACTAAAAATAACCGTTAAGCTAATACGTCACCAACGACACAAGCATCCGGTAAGGTAACGACCGTCAAGCCCGTCTTTGGCTCACCAGTTGATAGTACCATGCCTTCTGAGATACCAAATTTCATCTTACGCGGGGCAAGATTGGTTACACAAATGACCTTTTTATCAACCAATTGTTCAGGCTCATAAAACTTACGAATACCGCTGAACACGTTGCGTGGCTTGTCTTCACCAACATCTAACGTAAACTGTAAAAGCTTGTCCGCGCCTTCGACATGGTTACAGGCTAAGACGTGCGCCACTTTCATCTCAACTTTGGCAAAGTCTTCGATACCAATATAGTCAGCTTGCTCAGCGTCTGCATTGGCTTCTGGTGCTGCATTTTTCGCTGCTGGCTTGTTGTTTGTGATAGCAGCTGGCGCTGGCGCGTCTACTTGTGCGAGAGAGGCTTTTGAGTCTTCTACCATAGCTTCAATATCTTTTTCTTCGATACGCTGCATCAATGGTTTGAACTTATTGATTTTATGGCCAAGTAACCACTGGTTACGACTGGCGAAATCTAAGCTGTCAATGTTTAAGAATTCTTTGGCATTATTGGTCAGCTCAGGTAGTACAGGTGCAAGGTAGACCATCAATTGACGGAAGATATTAATCGCGACCGAGCAGACGTCTTGAACTTCTTGTTCAGTGCCTTCTTGCTTAGCAAGCGACCATGGTTTTTTCTCATCAATATACTCGTTGGCTTTATCCGCACACTGCATGATTAAGCGCATAGCACGTGAGAATTCGCGGTTTTCATAGGCAGCAGCAATCTCATCACCCGTTTTGGTGATGTCTTCTAACAGTTCTGGCTCTGCACAAACTTCTGAAAGCATGCCGTCGTATTTCTTAACCAAGAACCCTGCACTACGACTGGCGATATTGACGACTTTTCCAACCAGATCAGAGTTGACCTTTTGCATAAAGTCTTCTAAATCTAGATTGATATCTTCGACTTTGTCAGACAGTTTACTGGCGAAGTAATAGCGCAGGTACTCAGGGTGTAAATACTCAGCGTACGTTTCGGCCTTAATAAAGGTACCGCGTGACTTACTCATCTTCTCGCCATTGACCATCAAGAAGCCGTGGGCAAAGACGCCTGTTGGTGTACGATACTCGCTGCCCGCAAGCATAGCTGGCCAAAACAACGCATGGAAGTAAACGATATCTTTACCAATGAAGTGGTAAACCTCGGTTTTGTGTTCGTTTTCTTGTGCCCAATAGCGGTCAAAATCAAGCGCTTGCTCTGTACCTGCGCGTTTGTCGCATAGGTTTTTAAAACTTGCCATGTAGCCGACTGGTGCATCTAGCCATACATAAAAGTATTTATCTGGCTCATCGCTTGGGGTATCTGGAATTTGAAAGCCAAAATAAGGCGCATCGCGTGAGATGTCCCAAGTCGCTAAGCCTGCCTCAAACCACTCTTGCAATTTATTGGCCACTGACGTTTGCAAACGGTTGTCACTGCGTGTCCAGTCTTTTAAGAATTGCTCAAACTCTGGCAAATTAAAGAAATAATGCTTAGAGGTTTTGAGTACAGGTGTTGACCCAGACAGCGTAGACTGTGGATTTTTAAGTTCGGTGGCATTGTATGTGGTGCCGCATACTTCACAGTTATCACCATATTGGTCTGGGCTATCACACTCAGGGCAGGTGCCTTTGACAAATCGATCGGCTAAAAATAACTGCTTTTCAGGATCGAATAACTGTTCAACGTCTTTAGTGCTGATGTGTCCAGCGCTACTAAGACGACGATAAATAAGCTCAGAAAACTCTTTATTTTCTTCTGAATGAGTAGAATGATAATTATCAAAATTAATCAAAAACTTAGAAAAATCAGCTTCATGTGATGCTTTTACTGACGCAATTTGTTCTTCTGGTGTCACGCCATTGGCTTCTGCTTTTAGCATGATGGCGGTACCGTGTGCATCATCTGCGCAGACATAAGTGACCTGATGGCCTTGCGCTTTCATCGCACGTACCCAAATGTCTGTCTGAATATACTCTACAAGATGCCCCAAATGGATATAGCCATTGGCGTAGGGCAGCGCACTGGTTACTAGAATCTCACGCACTTTCATCACCTATATTTTTATATAAACGGGTTAGTTATCAAACGTCTTAAGCAGCTTATGGCTATTGGACGCGATGTTATCAATGCTAAAAACTTCCAAAAATAATGAAAATTTAAAAAGTGTGCCTATGATACCGTAATTCGGCTAAATTTGTGATATTCCTTGGTAATTACTTCTCATTCGTCAGGTATCTACTAACCATAAACAATAGGCTTACATCGAATTTAGACGTTATCAGCTGGCCATAAAAAACCCACCGAGCAATCTCTAAGTGGGTTTTTTGTTAGGTACTGTTATTCAGATTTTATGATTAAAAATTAAAACGAACCAAACATAGTACCCAAAGTGATAACAGTGACGACCGCGACCAAAGGAATAGCCATTGTGACCATGGCAACGTTTAGATATGACTGTTTATGGGTCAGACCACAAATTGCTAGCAAAGTGATGACTGCACCACTGTGTGGCAAGGTATCCAAACCACCAGCTGCCATGACGGCGACTCGATGCATGAGCTCTGGATCGATACCAGCATTTACGGCCATTCTGAGATAATCTTCGCCCAAGGTGGATAGAGCAATACTCAAACCACCAGATGATGAACCGGTAATACCCGCCAGTGTGGTCATTGCGACCGCTTCTGAGATGAGTGGGTTTTCAGGGCTTAGGTTTAAGATGCTATCACGAATGATAAGGAAGCCTGCCAACGAGGCAATGACCGCACCATAACCGACTTCCGATGCCGTGTTAAAAATCGGTAACATAGAGTCGTAAGTACCACGGTTAATGGTTTTTTGTAGATTGTTCCAATGTCCAATACGTAGCAAGATTAACACCACGCAAGCCACAACCAATGAGAGAATAATTGACCATAATCCGAGTGAGCCTGCGATATTTAAGTCAGGGAACTGTGTCTGCAAACCGCTAAAGTCCATCGATGGAAAGATAGCGTACGTCAATATAGCGTTTAAACCAATGACCAATATTAATGGAATCATCGCAACGGTAAATGAGGTGTGATGCGTATTTAACGCTTCAGTTTCTTTTGCAGTTGAACTGATACCGCCCACATCCTCTTCATCATGCTGACCATAGCCTTCACCTGCTGCATTAGCCTTTCTGGCGCGTGACTGTAACCACAACCAACCACCAATAAACATAACCAGACCACCGATAATACCCAAAATAGGCGCGGCAAATACGTTGGTATTGTAATAAGGAATTGGAATGGCATTCTGAATGGCAGGCGTACCTGGCAATGCTGTCATGGTAAAGGTGAATGAGCCCAAAGCAATCGCTGCTGGTATCAAGCGCTTAGGAATATCGGCAGCTTTGAACAAGTCTTTGGCGATTGGATAAATAGCAAATGCCACGACGAATAATGACACACCGCCATAGGTCAAAATAGCACAGACTAAGATAACGGCCAAAATGGCTTTGCTAGCACCAAGCTTTTCAACCACAGTATTGGCAATCGCTGTCGCTGCACCAGAGTCTGCCATCAAACGCCCAAAGAGCGCGCCCAATAAGAAAATAGGGAAGAACTTGAGTAAAAATCCACTCAAAGCACCCATGAAGACATCGGTATAGGCGGGAATACTGCTTAAAAAATCACCTGAAAGAAATACGGCTAATGTCGCCATAATCGGTGCTAAGATCAGCACAGAATAACCGCGATAAGCAAAGAACATGAGTAACAATAGAGTAATGACAATAGCAAGCGTACTAAACATGATGGCCCTCCTTGGCAAAAAAATAAGGCAGCGAGTATGCCGTGCTTGTCCATATAGGTCAATAAAATTAATCAAAACAGGTCTATTTCGTCTGTTTCATCAAACATAAATCTAGACTCATGCACTATCCATCATTAATATTTTACCGATCTATATACTGCACAGCGTTGACTCACATGCGCTGACTGTTATTTTCTAGTCGCTACGAAAATAATATGTTAAGTTAGCATAAGTATTTCATGCATGATATAGCGATATAAAATGTATTGTTATGGATGATAATATAAAATACAATGTTTTCCATTTATTAGGTGCAGTAAACAGTAATTACTCTCAAATATGATAATCGTTCAACATAGTTCTAACTATAATTTTTAAAACCAAACATTAAATTTACAAGGAATGTGAATATGTTTAGTGCCATCACTAATATGAGCGTGCAGTTAGTCAATCGCTATCTACCATCCCCATTCGTGTTTTCAATCGTATTGACACTCATTGCATTTGCTGTAGGACTGGCTATCACTGGCCAAGATATGATTGCGATGGCGGGGCATTGGGGCAACGGACTGTGGTCACTGCATAGCTTTGCCATGCAAATGGCGTTGGTTTTAGTGACAGGCTACGCATTTGCCAGCGCACCATTTATTCAGCGTTTGTTAGACAATCTTGCCAGTAGAGTGCATTCTCCTACGACGGCTATTATCGTATCTACCTTGGTTGGACTGGTTGGTTCATGGATAAACTGGGGGTTTGGTCTTATCATCGGTGCTATCTTTGCGAAAGCACTAGCTAGAAAAGTTGCCAACGTCGACTATCCTTTGCTGGTCGCGGCCGCGTATTCAGGTTTTGTTATTTGGCATGGTGGTTTTTCAGGGTCGATACCACTGACGCTCAGCTCGGGCGGTGATACGCTGCTGACGCTATCAGGCAATACCATGACCGAAGCAGTGCCTCTGTCACAGACGGTATTTGCAGGCTATAACTTGTTGCTTGTAGGTTTGCTCATCATTATTTTGCCACTCGTTAATCGCTTTATGCATCCCAAAAACCCTACGGTTATTGATCCTAAACTTATCAAACAAGAAGTGTATATCGCACCTCCAAGAGACACGCCTGCACAAAAACTAGATGACAGTCGCATTATTGCGGTTATCCTATTAGCCTTGGCACTGATGTACTATATCAGCGAGTTTGGTAGTAACGGTTTTAACCTAGGGCTAAACATCGTCATTGGGCTGTTTTTATTTATAGGTTTGCTATCGCATGGCACGTTAGAGCGCTATTATCGGGCAGTACACTCAGGGATAGGTGGCATCACGGGTATTGTGCTATTGTTCCCGTTCTATGGCGGTATCATGGGTATCATGACTGGTGCAAATGTTGATGGTATCTCTATCAGTACGCAAGTGACCGAATTTTTCGTCAATTCTGCCTCCGCAGACAGCTTTCCAATCTTTGCCTTTTTGAGTGCTGGTTTGGTCAACGTCTTTGTACCGTCAGGCGGTGGACAGTTTGCGGTACAGGGTCCTGTTATGATTCCTGCTGGTATTGAGCTGGGTGTGAATCCAGCAATCACTGCGATGGCGATAGCATGGGGCGATGCGTGGACCAATATGATTCAGCCGTTTTGGGCCTTGCCATTGCTGGGTATCGCAGGTTTAGATGCGCGAGCCATTATGGGCTATTGCCTGATAGTGCTTGCGGTATCTGGTGCTGTTATCATGGGTGTGTTTTGGCTGGTGGTATAACGTTACAGCACTTAAAAGAAAAAATAAGCACTGTCAGATTCACTGTTAGTTTTTATTAAAAGCAACAAGCAAATGAATGCTTGATACATCTAATTCAGCATTAGTTTATGCACGGATTAAAAATATAAATGATAATCATAGGAGACAAACATGAGTCAATCAAAAATATATAGCAGTGCCGAAGAAGCGATAAAAGGCGTCGTAACTGACGGGCAAACACTTGCTATCGGCGGTTTTGGTCTATGCGGTATTCCAGAATCGTTAATCGAAGCATTGCGTGATAGCAAGGTTAAAGGCTTGACCTGTATCAGTAATAACGCTGGTGTCGACGACTTCGGTCTTGGTCTGTTATTGCAGACACGCCAAATCAAAAAAATGATTTCGTCATACGTGGGTGAAAACAAAGAATTTGAGCGCCAGTACTTGGCAGGCGAGTTAGAGGTTGAGCTGACCCCGCAAGGCACATTGGCTGAGAAATTACGCTCAGGTGGTGCAGGTATTCCTGCATTTTATACCGCAACGGGTGTTGGTACACTTGTTGCTGAAGGTAAAGAGACACGTGATTTCGATGGTCGCACTTATGTGTTAGAGCATACACTGCGTGCTGATGTGGCATTGATCAAAGCGCAAAAAGCAGATAAAGCGGGCAATCTAATCTTTAACAAAACAGCTCGCAACTTTAATCCAGATTGCGCAATGGCGGGTAAAATCACCATCGTCGAAGTCGAAGAAATCGTCGAGACAGGCACCTTTGATCCAGATGAAGTGCATCTGCCAGGTATCTTTGTTCAACGTATTGTATTGAATAATAGCCCTGAAAAACGTATCGAAAAAACCACGACTAAAGCTTAATTGTGTTTGAAACTAATAATCAGTTTTTATATTCATGACAGTTTAGATAGCTCATCGTTTAGATAAGTAAAAATAGAATATCGTAAAAAATAAGGAAATCAGCATGGCATGGACAAGAGAGCAAATGGCGCAACGCGCTGCACAGGAATTACAAGACGGCTATTACGTGAACTTAGGCATTGGTCTGCCAACGTTGGTCGCCAACTATATTCCTGAAGGCGTGGATGTGTGGTTACAATCAGAGAACGGCTTACTAGGGATTGGCGAGTTTCCAACAGTAGATAAAGTCGATGCTGACTTGATTAATGCTGGCAAGCAAACGGTCACAGCAGCGCCAGGCTCCAGTTATTTTAGCAGCTCAGAGTCTTTTGCAATGATTCGCGGTGGTCATGTTAATTTGGCGATATTAGGCGCAATGGAAGTATCAGAAAATGGTGATTTGGCCAATTGGATGATTCCAAAAAAGATGGTCAAAGGCATGGGCGGCGCGATGGACTTGGTTGCAGGCGTGCAGCGTGTGATTGTCCTAATGGAACAAGTCAATAAACATGGCGACCCAAAAATTCTGGCCAATTGTGAGCTACCATTGACAGGCAAAGGCGTGGTTGATCGTATCATCACTGAGCTTGCCGTATTAGACGTGACTGACAGCGGGTTAAAATTGGTTGAATTAGCAGATGGTGTTAGCTTTGAAGCGTTACAAGAAAAAACGCCAGTAAACATTATCCAGTAAACTTTGTACAGTAAGCTCTTTACTGTCATGTGACTGTTTTAACATCAATGAGCTTCATCCCTCAGATGAATACGCCACTATAATTATAGTGGCGTATTCATTCAGTTCTATTTTTATAAAATTCAAATAATATTTTAGACCATTATAAGGAATATGTATGGCGACTCAATTACAACAAGATTTGACAGGCAAAGTAGCATTAGTCACTGGCTCTGCAAGTGGTATCGGACGTGACATCGCTGAGACCTATGCAAAAGCAGGAGCAGCAGTTGGTATTGCAGATATTAATCTAGAAGCGGCACAGAAAACCGTTGATGCGATTGAAGCCGCTGGTGGGCGTGCTCTGGCGATTGCCATGGATGTGACGTCAGAAGATGCAGTAAACGACGGTGTGCAGCAACTAGTAGATATCTTTGGCGGTATTGATATTCTCGTCTCCAATGCTGGTATTCAGATCATTGACCCTATTGATAAAATGGCCTTCAGCGATTGGAAGAAAATGCTAAACATCCACTTGGATGGTGCATTTTTGACGACTAAAGCAGCGATTAAGCACATGTATAAAGGCGATAAAGGCGGCACGGTCATTTATATGGGCTCTGCTCATTCGCATGAGGCCTCATTATATAAAGCCCCTTATGTGACCGCCAAGCACGGACTGTTAGGTTTGTGTCGTGTATTGGCCAAAGAAGGTGCAGAGCATAAGGTACGTTCGCATGTAATTTGTCCAGGGTTTGTCAAAACACCTTTGGTAGAAAAACAAATTCCAGAGCAAGCGGCTGAAAAAGGTATCAGTGAAGAGTCTGTCATTAACGATATCATGCTAGTTAACACGGTAGATAAAGAATTTACGACAGTAGAAGACATTGCGCAATTGGCGCTATTTTTAGCGGCTTTCCCAACCAATGTATTCACTGGACAATCTATCGTGGCCAGCCATGGTTGGTTTATGAACTAAGAAATTAGTAACTATTCATTTGATGAAATAGACACTCGATTTCTTTTAGATTCTCGTCAGATTAGCATCTTGTTTTATGCACATGAGAGCCAATTAAATTGGCTCTTTTTTATTGCTTATTCCTGTCTATTTTTTGACTAATAATTGAGCTAATCTAAGGAATAGCTGTTAGCAAATATAGCCTATCGTAAAACATATGTAGCAAAGCTCAGTCCTACTGGCGTTGTGGTTTTTTTATGCTTGTAATTCAGCTACACTATCACGATAAAAGGTCTGGCTAAACGCTCATATATTATATAGTCAATCCTCTATAAATTGGATACGGTGTTAGGCTCGCTTAGTCTACTACTTGTAGCACTTTCACTCGCCTTCCTTGTATTCAAATTATATTGAACCGACTATATGGTTTATCATATCTACTATGGTATTGAACGAGCTGTTTTAGCATACCAACCCACTTGTATAGGCAGTAATGGTCGCTATGTTTAACTTTATGAAGAAAACTCCCACTAATAAACCAGAAACACCAGAGCAGCGGGCGGCTCGAGATAGTGCCGTGGACAAGGTATTGCTTGGTTATGAAGTTGGTATGGTCAGTATTGCGACGATGGTAACGGGTCTCAGTCGCGACGGTGATCAACTCACGTTAGATTTGCGTCTGCCACCAGAGAGTAAGCCTGAAACTATTCAGCAAGAGCTTGGTCAGCTGCTGCATCCGCATGGTATTACGACGATTCATATGAATGTGCGTCTGCCTGCACCAGCGAAAGGTGCTGGTTCAAGCTTACCAAAGAAAATGCCAAAAACGACTGACGCGATGGCATCTCAATCTAAACCATCATCGAACGTTGATAGCAGTGCTAACAATACCGATGCTGAGCCACCGATTACTAAAGCAGCACCGACACAAGCATCGCTTGCGGCACATCCACGTATTCGTCATATTATCGTAGTAGCATCAGGCAAGGGCGGCGTTGGTAAGTCTACAACGACAGTCAATATCGCATTGGCATTACAAAAGCTTGGCAATCGTGTTGGTGTGCTTGATGCTGATATTTATGGTCCTAGTATGCCTACGATGTTGGGCGTCGCCGATGTAAAACCACAACTAGAAAACGAGCAATTCGTACCTGTTGATGCACATGGCATTGCGATGCTGTCTATTGGTAGCTTACTCGATGGCGACAACACACCTGTCGCGTGGCGTGGACCTAAAGCGACCGGTGCTTTGATGCAGCTTTATAATCAAACCAACTGGCCACAGCTAGATTATTTGGTCATTGATATGCCGCCCGGTACTGGCGATATACAACTGACATTGGCACAGCGTATTCCAGTCACCGGAGCTGTGATTGTGACGACACCGCAGCATGTTGCGCTACTGGATGCACAAAAAGGTATCGAGATGTTTAACAAAACCAACATCCCTGTGCTTGGTGTGGTTGAAAACATGGCACTGCATACCTGTAGCAACTGTAACCATACCGAAGCTATTTTTGGTACGGGTGGCGGTGAAAAAATTGCTGAACAATATCATGTGCCATTATTAGGGCAGTTGCCTTTAGCCAGCGGTATTCGTGCACAAGTGGATAAAGGCGAACCAAGTGTATTGGCTGATGATGAGTTTGCGCCATACTATTTGAGCATTGCTAAAAACATTGAAACCAATATTAATAAATTTGCAAAGCCTGTCGATGACAAGCGAATTTTCTGATAGTTATTCAGTGTAGATGTCTCAATCTCAACGCCTAACATTTGGCATGTATGGAATGAAGGTGTTGAGAGTTGTCTAATCATCAATTTGATTTATCAATCTAATGGAGTGGTGGATTTTAAAGTCATCGCTACCCTATAAATTGAGTCATCAATTCCGTATAATCGTCGCTATTAAATATTTGCTAAGGAATAACAATGTCTATCAAATCTGATCGCTGGATTCGTAAAATGGCCGAAGAGCATGGCATGATTGAGCCATTTGAAGCGGGTCAAGTACGCTTTAACGATGCTGGCGAGCGTTTGGTTAGCTATGGTACATCAAGCTATGGCTATGACGTGCGCTGTGCCCCTGAGTTTAAGGTATTCACCAACGTACATTCAGTCGTAGTAGATCCTAAAAACTTCGATGAAAAAAGTTTTATTGATATCGTTGGTGACGAATGTATCATTCCGCCAAACTCATTTGCATTGGCTCGTACCATGGAGTACTTCCGTATTCCACGTGACGTATTGACTATTTGCCTAGGTAAATCAACGTATGCGCGTTGCGGTATTATTGTCAACGTAACGCCGCTTGAGCCTGAGTGGGAAGGGCACGTCACTTTAGAGTTTAGTAATACTACCAATCTACCAGCACGTATCTATGCCGGAGAAGGTGTGGCACAAATGCTGTTTTTCCAAAGTGATGCTGATGACGTTTGTGAGACCAGTTATAAGGATCGTGGTGGTAAATACCAAGGTCAACGCGGTGTGACATTACCAAGAACCTAGATTAGGTCTTAGGCGATACGTAGTACAAAAAAAGGCCAGTCATATTTTATATGACTGGCCTTTTTTATACAGAAAAATCGACTACTTTAAGACTTTTAAGCCGGCTCTGTTATCACGTTTTGGCTTAGGTGCAGCAGTGGGACTTTTCTTAACAGTAACGTCTGAGTCTTCTTCAGGTACATAATTATCATATTCGTTAGGATCAAAGAACATGCCTTGTGAGTTCTCTTTCGCATAGATACCCAATACGGCAGTCAATGGCACCCAAATTTCTTGTGATACACCACCGAAGCGGGCACTGAAGTTAATATAGTCGTTTCCCATACTCATATTACCAGTTGCACGGCTAGCAATATTGAGCACGATACGACCATCTTGCACATGCTCTCTTGGAATCTGTACTTCTTCAGCAGTGGCATCGACCATTAGATACGGGGTCAGGGCATTGTCTTCTATCCACTGATATAGCGCGCGCACCATATAGGGACGTGTTGGGGTAATAGAGGTAGTTTCGCTCATTTGATGATTTCCTATACGAATTATTTTTAATAGTGAACAGATACTTCTTGGAGTAGCTTATTCATTGAAAAAACCTAAATAAATGTTGCTCAGTTTCTATTCTAATAGTTTTTTATTCTAAACCAGCTGTCTAATCAACGCACACTTTTTTGAAAGCTATCGCGTTCAAAGACACGCTTTTGATAATCAAACAATGGGCGACTAATGGCACGAGGCAGTTCTATATTCATCTCTTCAAGTCGCCACAATAACGGTGCTAATAATATGTCACACCAGCCAAACTCATCTGCCATAAAATAAGGCTTATGAGCAAACAAAGGCGACAAGGTAATCAGCGAGTCACTCAGCTGCTTTTTAGCAATTGCTGCTTGTGCTTTATTAAAGCTATCTGGGTGTACGAGTAGGCGCTTACCAAGTGAGAGCCAATCACGCTGAATACGCCACGCTAACTGTCTGAACTGTGCACGCTCTTGTGGGGTATCAGGTAATAGCTTGTTTGTGTGATAACGTTCTTCGAGATATTCAAAGATAACATTGATCTCATAGAGCGCAATCTCACGCTGCTGTAGGACAGGCAAAGTATGATAGGGGTTCAGCTCAGTCAAATCTTCAGGACGCTCAGAGTGTAAACGTGATAAATAGTAAGCGAGCTTTTTTTCTTCAAGTAATAGGCGTACCACATGACTGTCGTAGCCGTCATCAGCGTATAAAATCAGCTGACTACTTGGAATGTCGTTCGCATCAATCATGAAAGCCTAATGTTAATAGTAAAGACTATCATCGTAAACAAAGTTACCCTGATTATCAAGGCAACGTACGTAAACATTGCTTGTGAGCGCTTTATTTGTCTACTTCTTTGGCGATAGCTCTATTATTTGATGGTTTATCAGAACAGAAAAAGGCACTACCGAAGTAGTGCCTAATATTGTGCTTGTCTCTTATGTTTCTACTACTATCTTATTTTACATCTTTCCAGAATTCTTTGTTCAATAAGTAAACTGGGATGAGTAGTACCAATAAGAATAGAATTACAAAGAAACCAATCACTTGACGGTCATGACGAGCAGGTTCGCCCATCCATGCCATAAAGTTAACCAAATCACCAACCTCAGATTCAAATTCTTCTTGGCTCAGTTTTTCTTGCATATTATGCAAAACATGAGGCATTGCAGCATTGGCTAGCACTAAGTTATTAGCGCCCCAAGGACGATTTGGATCTTCATAAAATGATAGCAAGTAAGTATAGACCCAGTCATCGCCGCGTAGTCTGGTTTCAAGTGACAAATCCGGAGGCGCTGCGCCAAACCAAGATGCTTGAACGTCAGAATCGATTTCAGCATCGATATGGTCACCGATTTGATCAGTCGTTACCATTAGATACTTTTCAACAAGCTCAGGCGGTATCTCTAAATCTTGAGCAATACGAGAGTGACGAACATACTCTGCTGAGTGACACCCAGCACAGTAGTTCATAAAGATTTTAGCACCGTTTTGTAGTGAGCCCTTATTGGTAAAATCAATAGGAGCTGTACTACAAGCCAGATGTTCATCAACGCCATCGGCATTAGTGAACGTACCACAGCCACTACCTTCGGCCATTGCGGTACCAGCAGTCAAGGTTAATGCCGCGCCCAAGCCTAGACCAGCTAGGGATTTAATTAGCGTGTTCATTAGTGACCTCCGGTAACGCGTTCTGGTGGCTGTTTACACTTCTCAATAGCAGTGTAGAACGGCATCAATAAGAAGAATAAGAAATACAAGACCGTAAATATACGAGCCATTAAAGTTGCTGTTGGGGTCGTTGGTGTTGCACCCAAGTAGCCTAGTACGACAAAGCTAATAGCGAATACTGTTAAAGCAATCTTAGACAATATGCCTTTATAGCGTATAGAACGTACTGGTGATCTATCCAACCATGGTATCAAGAATAGTACGGCAATTGCAGCACCCATCGCGACCACACCACCTAGCTTATCAGGAACTGCACGTAAAATAGCGTAGAACGGCGTGTAGTACCATACTGGTGCAATATGTGCTGGTGTTTTCAGTGAGTTCGCTGTCTCAAAGTTTGGTGGCTCAAGGAAGAAACCGCCGCCTTCTGGGAAGAAGAATACCACTGCAAAGAAGCAGATGAAGAACACAACAATACCAACCATGTCATGCACAGTGTAGTACGGATGGAATTCGATACCGTCTAATGGCACACCATTTTTATCTTTTAGCTTTTTAATGTCAATGCCATCAGGGTTGTTCGAACCCACGTGATGCAGTGCCACCAAATGCATAAATACTAAGCCTACCAGTACTAATGGAATAGCAACAACGTGTAGAGCAAAGAAACGGTTTAGCGTAATGCCAGAGATAATATAATCACCACGTACCCATTCAGCAAGACCATCGCCGATCACAGGTAGGGCAGCAGGAAGGTTCAAAATAACCTGTGCACCCCAGAATGACATGTTACCCCAAGGTAATAGATAACCAAAGAAGCCTTCTGCCATTAGCGCTAGGTAGATACCCATACCGATGAGCCAAATAAGCTCACGCGGTTTTTGGTATGAACCATATAGTAATGCGCGGAACATATGCAAATATACCACGACGAAGAACGCTGATGCGCCAGTCGAGTGCATATAACGAATGAGCCAACCGCCTTTTACATCACGCATGATATATTCAACAGATGCAAACGCCCCTTCGGCACTTGGGTTATACATCATCGTCAGCCAAATACCAGTCACCAATTGGTTAACCAGTACAATCATTGACAATACGCCAAAGAAGTACCAAAAGTTAAAGTTTTTTGGTGCATAGTACTTTGACATATGGTATTCATAGGTTTCGGTCGCTGGGAAGCGAGCGTCCACCCAATGCATTAACTTTTTACCCATACTCATATTAAGCCTCCCCAACCGTCAAGATGGTACCATCCACGTTGTACTCTGGAATAGGTAAATTAAGCGGTGCTGGAACGCCACTAAAGACGCGACCGGCTAAGTCATATTTAGACCCGTGACATGGGCAGAAAAACCCACCATACCAGTCATTACCACCCAAATCAGCTGCACCAACATCAGGACGATAGTTCGGTGCACAGCCTAGATGCGTACAAACGCCTTCGACGACCAACACAGTTGGTTCTAAAGAGCGAGTAGGATTTTTGCAATATTCAGGCTGTAACGATGCTGCAGACTCAGGATCAGACAATAATGGCTTGACTGACTCTAGTCCTGCAATCATTTCTTCGGTACGTTTAACCACATAGATAGGTTTACCACGGTATTTGACAACAATCATCTGTCCTGCTTCGATAGAACCAATGTCTTGGGTCACTGCAGCCCCTGCAGCCTCAGCTTTAGCGCTTGGATACCAAGAACGGACAAAAGGTGTTGCCACAGCAGCGACTCCAACTGCACCAATCGCGGCAGTTGAGGCAATAAGAACTCTACGGCGTTGTACATTAACGCCTTCGGCTTGGCTCATTAATACTTCCTCCAGGTGAATGAAATGGGATTATCCCACACTGGGTTTGTGACTTATAAAATATATAATATCAAGCCACTTTGGCTATGCCTAATTTTGCTAATTGTTGCTATTCTAAGCTATTTCGGTGATAAAATAAATTATTGCGTTAAAAATAAAGCAACCTTAATAGGATATATTATAAGGTTGAAAGTGATAACCCAAGTAAAGCAGAAGGTTTATCACTATCTGGACTCTGTTTTCTAGCAAGGATTATAAATGCGGATGACCTTATAATTAATAAGGATATTTAGCAATAGCGAATGATACTTGAAATTAAGGTAACTTTCACTATCTAACTGCTTTGTAAGTCGCTATAAACGAATAATCACCACTTTGTACAATCAAGTGGTGATTATTTTGTAATATCTAACGATTTATCACTATAAATGCTCATCAAATGAACACTTATCAAAGAACTTAAAACGAATACTTAACCCTCTAGCGTACTCCAGCGTTCAAGCTTGTTCATCATCTCGTCTTCGATAGTCAAGAGACGCTCACTAGCAGCAGTCGCCGCATCGAAGTCGCTATTGAACCAAGAGCCATCTGCCAGCTTTTCCTGTAGCTGATTTTGTTCAGCTTCTAATGCCGCAATTTCTTTTGGCAAATTGTCTAGTTCACGCTGATCATTATAGTTGAGCTTTTTAGCTGCTTTAGTAGGCTTGGCAGCAACCGCTTGTGCTGACTTATTAGCAGGCTTACTGTTTGCAGCACCATTATTGTTTGATCTGGCTGCTTGTGCGGCTTGCGCACGGTTTTTCTGTACTAGATATTCTTGATAGCCACCGACATACTCGCTGACAGTACCTTTGCCATCTTCATCTTCGCCGAAGACCCATGTTGAGGTAACGACGTTGTCCATGAATGAACGATCATGACTGATGAGCAAAATCGTACCACCAAAGCTGGCGACTGACTCTTCTAGTAGCTCAAGGGTTGCCATATCCAAATCATTGGTCGGCTCATCAAGTACCAGAATGTTGGCAGGTTTCAATAATTGCTTGGCAAGTAGGACGCGGTTACGCTCACCACCAGACAAGGCCTTAACGGGCGTACGTGCACGCTCTGGGGCAAACAAGAAGTCTTGTAAATAGCTCATGATGTGTGTCTTACGACCACCCACTTCTACAAAATCCGAGCCTTCTGAGACGTTTTGCGCCACACTGGCTTCAAGATCTAACTGATCACGTAGCTGGTCGAAGAAAGCGATTTTTAGGTTGGTCCCTAATTCAACACTACCAGATTTTGTGACTTCGTCATCAGACATATCGAGTAGGGCTTTGATAAGGGTGGTTTTACCAGCACCGTTAGGTCCAACAATACCGATTTTATCGCCGCGCATGATAGTCGTCGTAAAGTTTTCAACCAATACATTGCCGTCATACTCAAGATGTAAGTTTTTAACTTTACAGACGAGCTTACCGCTTTTCTCGCCTTGACCCATCGTAATGTTTACATTACCAACTTGCTCACGGCGATCGCTACGCTCTTCACGTAAGGCTTTTAGCTCACGGACACGGCCTTCATTACGGGTACGACGGGCTTTAATACCTTGACGAATCCAAACTTCTTCTTGTGCCAGTTTTTTATCAAAGTTAGCGTTATTCTTTTCTTCAGCCAATAACTGTAGCTCTTTTAGCTCTTGATAGCGTGCGTAGCCACCTTCGCCTTGAGTGACGTCATAGCTGGTCAATTGACCACGATCAAGCTCAATGATGCGAGTCGATAGTTTATTAACGAATGCTCTATCATGCGTGACGAATAACAGTGTCAGACCTTGCCAGTCTAATAAAAAGCGCTCTAACCATTCAATACTATCAACATCCAAATGGTTGGTTGGTTCATCGAGAAGCAGTACATCAGGTTTGGTTACCAACGAGCGTGCTAGTAGTACACGGCGCTTACGGCCACCTGATAATGAAGACAAATCATCGTCTGGGTTGAGCCCCATGGTTTTGATAAGGCGGGTTGCTTCGCGCTCTAGATCCCAGCCATGTACGGCATCGATATCATGTTGCAAATCAGCCATACGCTCGCAGGCATCCATATCGCCATTCGCACATAAGTCAGTTTGGGCGTTATAGTTGATAAGCAGATCGGCCGTGCGGCGGCTGCCACCCATAACGATATCTAAAATACGTCCACTGGTTTCAGGAACGTCTTGTTCTAGCATCGCAACACGTACGCTACTATTGATAATGACTTCGCCACTATCAGGTTGTAATGTGCCGCTAATCAATTTAAATAAAGTGGATTTGCCTTCGCCATTACGGCCAATCAGACAGACGCGCTCGCCTGCTTCGATAGCAAAATCAATGCCATCAAGTACAGGGGCGACGCCAAATGCAAGGTGAATATCTTTTAAATGTATCAGTGCCATAGAATATCTTAAGCTTATATAATAGTGAGGTAGAGGTTGTTGCAGAATTGCTAGCAGTATAACATGCCACTACGTGACTGTAGTGCGTGTAAATAGTTTTATACACACTATTTACACGCACCTGTTTTAAAAGTCTTATTTTTTAATAGCGGTAATATATCGGTTACTCATTTGCTTATTTAACCAATTCTACTAGCTTTATATTTACAATAACTCAGAGAAAGACATGAATCAATCTAACACTCAAGACAATGTTGAAAACGATGCTCAAAAGGATGCTCAAACCGATGACTCAACTGTGCATGCTGAATTACAAACGCAACAAATTATGGACCTGCAAATGAGCATGGCGCATCTTGAGATGACAGTAGAGAGACTCGATGCGGTGATTGCACGGCAAGATAAAGATATTCAGACACTACAACGACAGTTGCAGCTGCTTTATAAGCAAGTGGATAGTCAAGATACAGAAACTGGCATTGCACCATTTGATGTGATGGCAGACAGACCACCTCATTATTGATATATATAAATATTGAACCGCTAATAAAATTATATTCACGTATTTATATAAAGGCACTATATTATGACTATCTGGTCATAATGAAGAAATAATGTATTCTTATAGTTGTTTTAATGTTCGAAAATCATTACTATTCTCCATCTCGGATACTACTTACTCGTCAAAAATGGGTAAAGCAGTAAAACAATGCGGACGTTTGGAGACATATAATGCGCAACACCTTTCATTTAAAAACTCTTACAGTAGCTGTTGCTGCACTTTCTATTACTAGCATTGCTAGTGCTGCTGGTCTTGATCGCTCAGGTCAGGATGTCACCGCATTTTTACAAGATGGCACTTATGCTGAAGCCGTCTATACTTATATCGATGCTGATGTGACAGGCAATGACGTCTCAGGTAATAAAATTGGTGATATTGCAGAATCTTATGATTTCTTTCGTTATGGCGTAAAAGCAGACGTCAATGATACTTTTAGTGTTGGTATCTTATATGACGAGCCTTTTGGTGCAGCGGCTGACTATAGTGGGGAAAACAACTTTGTAGATGCAAGCGGTGAAGGTACAAACGTAGAAGTACGTACCGAAAGCATTACTGCTATTGTTGGTGCTAAATTTGGTGAAAACAAGAACTTCCAAGTATATGGTGGCCCAGTCGCTCAACGTGTACAAGCTGATGTAAAGCTGCGCGGTGCAGCTTATAGTGCTGCTAATGGTTATACGACGCATATTAGTACAGATCAAGAATATGGCTATATTGCTGGTGTTGCATACAGCAAACCTGAAATTGCATTAAAAGCAGCATTGACCTATCGCTCAGAAATCAAGCATACAGCTAATGCTGCTGAAATTTATCCTGTCGTTGATAGTGGTTTGATACCAGCTTCTGCTATATCAGCACTAGGTCTTTCATCAAGTAGAAGTAGTAGTATCGACATTACTACCCCTGAGTCAGTCAACTTTGATTTCCAAACGGGTATTAACCCAACGACTTTAGCGACTGCCAAAGTACGCTGGGTACCATGGAGTGATTTTGCTATCGTACCGTCACTATATAATGGCGTGAGCCAACTTAGTTATGGTCCAGATGGTTTACCATTAGTCAGCTACGATGAAGATCAATGGGTAGTCGAGCTAGGTCTAGCGAAGCGCCTAGCGCCAGCACTAGCTGTCAGTGGTACGGTAGGTTGGGATAGTGGTGCTGGCAACCCTGTGACTTCATTAGGGCCTACTGAAGGCTACTATAGTGCTGGTTTAGGTGCTAAGTATAACGTCACTGAAAACTGGGCAATCTCAGCTGGTGGTAAATACCTGTGGCTTGGTGATGCTGATGGTCAGGTACCAACTGGTGACACTGTTGCTAACTTTGAAAACAACGACGGTTTTGTACTTGGTGTAAAGGTTTCTTACCAAGCGCTATAAGGCATACGTCCCTCATATTGTTGAATGTATAATTTAGCAGCAAAAAAAACGACTCATAATGGGTCGTTTTTTTGTGCGTGCATTACTATTTTTGAAGAAAATAAGCACAGCCTATAGATGCCTTACTACAATCAAATTCTTGTCTAGCTGCTATATCTAAGTAACCCTAACAATGGTTTAAATAATAATCATATCTCAAAAACATATACCAGTATTATATTTATATGCTATTTGTACTGTCCAGTCATAATTGGGAAATAAAGCACTTTAATTGTTGTTTTAGTGTCAAAAAGGCATTAGTATTCAACTTAGGACACGACTTTGATAACCTCAATGTTAAGCGCAGCAATGCTACATATTGATTGTTAAAGTAGTAATACAACAAGGACCGTTGGAGATACACAATGCGCAATCACTTTCATTTGAAAACCCTCGCAGTAGCGATTGCTACTCTTTCTATAGCCAGCGTCACAAATGCAGCTGGTCTCGATCGTTCAGGTCAAGATGTCACCGCCTTTTTCCAAGATGGCACCTATGCTGAAGCCGTTTATACCTACATAGATGCTGATGTGAGTGGTTACGACAGTGCTAATACTAACCCTTCTCAAAATGCTTATGAACGTGGCGACAAGACTGGTGATATTGCTGAAGCTTATGACTTTTTCCGCTATGGTGTAAAAGCTGACATCAATGACACTTTCAGTGTTGGTGTCTTATACGATGAACCTTTTGGTGCGGCTGCTGAATACACTCAAAGTAACTTCGTATCGCAAGGGGATTTGGATGCTTCCATTTCTTCTATCACTGATGGCGCAGCTCCGAGTCTTGCAGCAGCCCAAGCTGGAATCGGTGCACTGGCTGCAGGGGAAACAGCTGGTGTTTTAACCGCAGCACAGCAAGCTCAATTAGATGGGTTGCGTGGAGCAGTGGCAGTAGCACAAGCTGAAGCAAGTACTGCTGGTGAAAATACTAATGTAGAAGTTCGTAGCCAAAGCCTAACAGGTATGCTTGGCATGAAGTTTGGCGCTAACAAAAACTTCCAAATTTATGGCGGCCCAGTGGCACAGCGTATTCAAGCAGAAACCAAACTACGTGGACTGGCTTACGGCCCTGCTAGTGGTTACACCTCAACCAGTAATCCTGATATGGATTATGGTTACATCGCAGGTATTGCCTATAGTAAGCCTGAAATTGCACTAAAAGCGGCGTTGACGTACCGTTCTGAGATTGAACACAATGTAGATATCGCTGAGAGTTACCCGTTAGTAGCTATCAGAGCCGTAGCAGCAGGAGCAACTGTAGAACAGGCTACGGCATTATCAAATAGAGCCAGTAACTATGAGATTACTACACCTAAATCAGTAAACTTTGATTTTCAAACTGGTATCAATCCTACGACACTAGCGACGGCAAAAGTACGTTGGGTACCGTGGAGCGATTTCGTCATTACACCACCACTTTATAATGATACTAGTAAAATAAGTTATGGCCCTGATGGTCTAAACTTGGTTGAGTATACTGATGATCAGTGGGTAGTGGAGCTTGGCCTGGCGAAGCGTGTAGCACCAGCACTAGCAATTAGTGGTACGGTTGGTTGGGACAGTGGCGCTGGTGACCCAACGACCTCACTAGGCCCTGTTGAAGGTTACTATAGCGTTGGTCTTGGCGCTAAATACAATTTAACTGAGAACTGGGCCGTATCAGCTGGTGGTAAATATCTGTGGTTCGGTGATGCAAAAGGACAGTTACCTAGTGATAAACTCGTTGGTGACTTCCAAGACAATGATGGTTTCATCGCGGGTCTAAAAGTTTCCTATCAAGCAAAATAGTATTAACTGATAACTGTTGTGTAGTAAAAAAAGCGACCATCTAAAGGGTCGTTTTTTTATGGCGTTTTTTATATGAACTTTCTTATAAAGAATTTGATAACGAATAATAGGACATGCTGTTCAGTGAAAAAATGCTGATTGCTGCAACCGTTATGAGTAAATATAAGATAAGTGATAAATTACTGTGGTTAGGTAGACTGAAGCTATAGAGGGGGTTTAAGGTAAGCTATAGAGTTTTAGCTTGTATACTATGTGGGGTTATCTGAGAAGTGTATCACTCAGATTGGATACTATAGTGAGCTATTGATGGAATCTTTACATGATAGTCTGCAAGATCAGTTATTCACTGCTTTTAGCCTCTCATAAAGAAGATAGAGATGTTAATACTGTCGTTGTAGTAATTTGGCATTGCCAATATATGGTAGGTACTAAGCGACAAGCTCGAAGTCAGTTGATTTAGGTTTTAGTTACTTTTCACTTTTTTATTAATTGCAGTTAATAAAAAAACCTCGCCATTGTTGGCGAGGTTTTTTTATTGTAGTAAGCTAAAAGTGCTAAACAAAGTTACTTGTTTAGGTTCAGCTCCATCTCTTCGAACTTAGCAGATACTGAAGGTCTTGGACCACCAGTCATGATACTAACAGCAAAGATTGCGATCGTACTTAATACAAAGCCTGGAACGATAGCATATAACCAGCTATTCAATGCCATACCATTCATCTCGAATGGACCATATATCCATAGAATGACGGTCAAAGCACCAATGACCATACCAGCAACCGCACCGTTGCGGTTCATACCACGCCATATCAAGCTAAATATAACCAATGGTCCAAATGCTGCACCAAATCCAGCCCATGCGTTAGATACAAGGCTTAGTACAGAGCTTTCAGGATTAGAGGCAAGTAAGATTGATACTAAAGCAACAGCGACTACAGAAATACGTCCAACCAATACTTGGCGAGCTTCTGGTGCATCTTGATCAAAGAACAATTTGTACACATCTTTGGTTAGTGAGCTTGATACCACCAATAGCTGTGAAGAAATCGTACTCATAATAGCGGCCAAAATAGCGGCTAATAAGAAACCTGATACCAGTGGATGGAATAAAAACTGAGTGAATACTAAAAAGATAGTTTCAGGATCGTCTAGTGTCATCGCAGTTTTTTGTACATAAGCGCGACCAGCAAAACCAGTCATTAATGAACCTACAAGACTAACTACCATCCAGCTCATACCGATATTACGCGCAGTAGGAACGTCTTTCACTGAACGAATCGCCATAAAACGAACAATAATATGTGGCTGACCAAAATAGCCTAAGCCCCATGCCATCAGAGAAATGATACCAATAACTGTCATACCACTAGTAATGTCTAGCAAACTAGGGTCGATGTTTCTAACAGCTGTTGTGGTGGCAGAAATACCACCTAAGTCTGTGAAAGCAACAACTGGTACGATAACCATGGCAAAAAGCATGATAACGCCCTGCACAAAGTCAGTCATGGATACAGCTAAGAAACCACCAAACAAGGTGTATGCGACAACCACGCCTGCAGTGACCCATAGGCCTGTGCTGTAAGAAAGGTTGAGTGAGCTTTCGAATAGTTTACCACCACCTACTAAGCTGGCTGCGGTGTAAACAGTGAAAAACAAGATGATAACCACGGCTGAAATAACCCGTAGCATATGTGATTTATCTTCGAAGCGGTTAGCGAAGTAATCGGGTAGGGTAATAGCGTTATCAGCTACTTCGGTATAAACTCGAAGGCGGGGTGCTACGATGAGATAGTTCAAGAATGCACCAAGTGTCAAACCCAGGGCAATCCAAATACTGACCACACCATCGGCGAACATATAACCAGGTAGGCCAAGTAATAACCAACCTGACATATCTGATGCACCTGCTGACAATGCAGTAACTGCTGGTCCTAAATTACGACCACCCAGCATATAGCCTTCAGTATCATTGGCTTGCTTAAAGTAAGCGTAAATACCAATCCCAATCATCACTAAGAAATAGGCGCCGAGTGATATCAGCACGCCACTAGAAACTCCGTTCATATAAATGATCCTTAACCAACCATGTTGGCTGTAATTATTTTTAACTATAAATATTAAGTGTTACAAGACGATGTCCAAAACAATATCTAAAGACAAAAAAAGCCATTAAGTAGGACATAATGGCTTTTATTTAATATCTGTTGTTAGTTTTATATGATTGATGCTGTTTTAGGGCTAATACTAGTTAAGCAGTCATTTGAGAGCAATAGAAATATTACACTCTTTCTATCTGTCTTAATTGCTCGCATTTGCTCGTTATATATCAATATAAGCCGCCTGTATAACCAATCATTTAAAACCATCAAACCTACTACTAACCATCATATCTTACTAGAAGTCTTCAATATATGACTATCAGTGTTCATATGGTAAGTTTTTGTTATGTAGACAATGCCGAGTGTATTATAACGTATGACTGACGCAAATGCGAATAGCATGCTTTTTTGCCCCAATAAATTGTCCCAATTGTAACTATAGAAATTTATCTTTAGAGAGCAGTTTTTATTCGATAGGAGCAAGCAAGTCTAACAATGCTGTCACACTACTAGATTGTGTTAGTTTTGGATTGATTACAACACCCAAATGACGCTGTAGCTCAACGTTATCAGCCATATCGATACGTTCCAAATCTTGACTGATCATGGTCTGTGGCAACACTGACCAACCAAGTCCAACAGAAACGAGCATACGAATAGACTCAAGTGGATTAGTGCTCATCGTGGCATAAGGTTTGAGGTTATGCTTGGCGAATTCAGCTAAGGTAATCTGACTGGTAAAGGTATTGGCAGATGGCAAAATAGCAGGATAACGGGCCAATTGCTCTAAAGTGACATTAGACTTGGTCGCTAAAGGCGATAGAGTACCTGTCATAAAGTAGAGAGGATCTGACCATAGCGTGTGATAGGTCAAACGCTTATCATAAACAGGTGGCAGCGTGACGAAAGCCAACGATAAATCACCATCTAACACGGCCTTGTGTGCTTTTTCTGAATCGACAAAATGCACTTCTAATTGTACGGCAGGATAAGCTTGAATAAAGTGTTTAAGCACAGGCGCTAGATGATGTAAGCCTATGTGATGACTGGTACCGATGACCAGTTTTCCAGATACAATATGTTGAGAGTGTTGTAAGTTAATTTTGAAATTTTCGTAATCTTCTAACCAACGTTTGGCATGTGGTAGCATCTCATTGGCTGCTTGTGTCGGTACAATCCCGCGTCCTACTGTGTCAAACAACGTAATATTAAATTCATCTTCTAGATTTTTAATGCGTTTACTGACAGCAGGCTGAGTGATAAACAGCTTTTCAGCCGCGCCTGAAATACTGCCTGTGTGCATAACAGTGACGAATGTTGTTAGGTTTGTGGTGTTCAAGCGGATGTCCTTAGCTACTTATCGAGCTATAAATAAAAGTTGGCTGGCCTAATCACAATGTATTAGAAATAAAAGTTTGCGTCTGGTTAAAAATCATCAATTATTATTATAGGATTAGCCTGCTATAATCACAAGACATCAGGACGTATTGTGACATATTTATTAGATTAACTTGATAAATGACGCTATAAAACTTGTTTTGAGCCTCAATTGCAGCAATAAATATAAAAACATAGAAAATTATTATTTTTTATTTATAGAGTAGAGATGTTCTGATAGATCTGTTTTGATGAAAGTTTTGTTTAAAAAGTCTCAGTTTTGAGCCAATAGACATTGATAAGAAAATAGCAGCAAGCCGTTATACATAAAGTTTAAATAGAATCCTCGTTTATTATGGTGTAAGCCATCGAGTAATTAAGTAGCTAGCAACCAATAAAGGATAGCAACATGGCCAGTCAAACGTTATATGACAAACTTTGGAACGCTCACGAAGTCACTAAACGTGATGATGGTTCGAGCCTCATTTATATCGATCGTCATCTACTGCATGAAGTGACAAGTCCACAAGCATTTGAAGGTTTGGAATTGGCCAATCGAGCGCCATGGCGTTTGTCTGCTAATATCGCGAGTCCCGATCACAACGTACCCACAGTGTCTAAAGAGCGCCTAGAAGGTGTATCTGGTATCAAAGACAAGGTATCACGCTTGCAAGTGGTCACATTGGATGATAATTGCACCAAATTTGATATCGCTGAATTTACGATCAACGATGCTCGTCAAGGAATTTTGCATGTTGTTGGTCCTGAGCAAGGTCTTGTATTGCCAGGTATGACAGTCGTTTGTGGTGATTCGCATACAGCGACCCATGGTGCACTCGGCTGCTTGGCGCATGGTATCGGTACGTCTGAAGTGGAGCATGTATTGGCCACTCAATGCCTGATTCAAAAGAAATCAAAAAATATGCAAATTCGTGTGACCGGTCAGCTAGGTGCTGGCGTGACCTCGAAAGATGTTGTATTGGCCATCATCGCAAAAATTGGTACAGCGGGTGGCACAGGCTACGCAATTGAATTTGCTGGGCAAGTATTTGAAGAGATGAGTATGGAAGGTCGTATGACCGTCTGTAACATGGCTATTGAAGCGGGTGCGCGCGTGGGTATGGTTGCGGTCGATGACATCACTATTGATTATGTGAAAGGTCGTCCTTATGCACCAACGGAATCACAATGGCAACAAGCTGAAGAATATTGGCGCACATTGTATTCAGATGATGATGCAGTATTTGACAGCGTGGTCGAGATTGATGGTAGCCAAATAGCGCCGCAAGTGTCATGGGGTACGTCACCTGAAATGGTCGTTGACATCACTCAGTCAGTACCAACACCTGACCAAGCTGTGGATGAAGCACAAGAAGAAGGTTGGTTACGTGCCTATACCTATATGGGTCTAGAAGCGGGTCAAAAAATTACCGATATTCAACTAGATCGTATCTTTATTGGGTCATGCACCAACTCACGTATCGAAGATTTGCGTGATGCAGCAGCGGTGATCAAAGGTCGTAAGGTGGCTAACAATATCAAAGAAGCTATTGTCGTTGCTGGTTCTGGTCAAGTGAAGTTGCAAGCGGAAGCAGAAGGTTTGAATACCTTGTTTACGGATGCTGGATTTGAATGGCGCGAGCCTGGCTGTTCTATGTGCTTAGCTATGAATGCTGATAAGCTTGAGCCACAAGAGCATTGTGCCTCTACGTCTAATCGGAATTTTGAGGGTCGTCAGGGTAATGGTGGTCGTACGCATTTGGTTAGCCCAGCGATGGCAGCAGCAGCAGCATTGGCCGGTCACTTTGTAGATGTGCGCACATTCTAAGACAGATACACATCAATAAAAACATCATTGATAGGAAATTTTATGCAAGCTTATAACACCCAAACAGGTATCGTTTGTCCTTTAGATCGCGCAAACGTCGATACCGATCAAATTATCGCAAAACAGTTTCTAAAATCTATTAAACGCACAGGGTTTGGCGTCAATTTATTTGATGATTGGCGTTATCTCGACGAAGGCTATCCAGGTCAGGACAATAGCACACGCATTATCAACCCAGACTTTATTCTCAATCAGCCACGTTATCAGGGTGCTAACATCTTGCTGGCACGCAGAAACTTTGGCTGTGGCTCTAGCCGTGAGCATGCACCATGGGCGCTTTCAGAATATGGCTTTCGTACGGTTATTGCACCAAGCTTTGCCGATATTTTTTATAACAACTGTTTTAAAAACGGCATGCTTCCAATTGTATTGGCGGAAGACATCGTCGATACATTGATGAAAGCGACCGTTGCCAATGAAGGCTATGAGCTGACGGCTGATCTTGAGCGTCAGGTCGTTATTACGCCAACAGGTGAAGAGTACGCTTTTGAAGTGGATGATTTCCGTAAACACTGCTTGCTAAATGGTCTTGATGATATCGGCCTTACCTTGCAGCAAAGTGATGCTATCAAAGAGTATGAGCAACAAATGAAGCAAAAAACGCCTTGGATCTTTAACGAAGTGCGAGCTTAGACAATCAATTGATAGTTATTGCCCATAAAACTGCTGAACAACAGTAATGTAGCGTTGAGTTATGGCGGCGAACTGGCTAAAATGAAGTATGGTTTTGTAAAGTATTTTATTATTTCACTTATGAATAGTAGCCGTCATTATGAATAAAAAACGTTATGTTTTATGGACAAGTACAATTGTTGCTGCCAGCTTGTGGTTGTCAGGCTGTCAGCTCATGAGTGGCTATCAAAAAATAGATGAGGCAGAAAACGCAACAGCGTGGGCAGGTAAGATTCAACCTGTTGCTGGTGAGGTGAATATTGCTTGCATAGGCACTTATCATTGTGAAATTGCGCGAATAGACAAAGTGCCAGTAATAGGTACTGATACCCATGAGCCTATTAACTCTGCGATGGTCGTTGCGATGACAGCAGCGAGTGATAACGGAGAAAGTGGCAGTGGGACAAATTACAATAGTAATAAACCTGCAAAAGTCACTATGAAAATGGACATGACACCGATAGCTCATAAAAACGAGATAAAAATTGTACCTTTGTCTGCATCAGGTATCGTCGGTCTAACCAATTATTATGCACGGGTAAAGCCAGCCAAACGAGAAGTACAAGTGAATTTTTATCCAGAAAACAACTTGGGTTACGTTGAGCGTTTTGCGATGATTCATGATTTTGTAGAGGCGGATACCTATCAGCTTCGAGCTTATCAAAAGAAATCTAGCGATAACTCAGGTAGTTTGTTAGACACTGCATCACCAGAACCTCTGTGTGTCGATCTGTATCAAGGAAATATTGTACAGCGCCGCTTCTGTAAAGAAATTGGTAGTGAGCATCAAGGCGAGTTTGTAGAAACGCGTCTCACTAATGCTATGCCTGCACCGTCAAAAGCGAAAGCTTAACAGTCAGTAAAGTCAGTGCATTAGTCTTTTAATATTGATGCGGATAATCATTCAAGAAGATATATCGCAATTTTTGCGTAGCTCATCGCATGAGTGGTTCATTTTAAAAAATATCATTAGTTTATAGCAATATTATAAATAAAACTTACTTACCCCCAAGGATCAGTATGGCAACGATTTTAACATTAGCAGGCGATGGTATTGGCCCTGAAATCATGACTCAAGCCATTGATGTGCTTAATGCTGTGAACGATAAATTTACATTAGGTTTGACACTTGAGTCTGGATTGATTGGTGGCGTGGCTATTGACGCAACTGGCGAGCCTTTACCTGATGAGACTTTGGTGCGCGCACGTGCTGCAGATGCCGTATTGCTAGGCGCTGTTGGCGGCCCTAAATGGGATGGTATTGAACGTAGCAAACGTCCTGAACGTGGTCTACTGAAGATTCGTGGTGAGCTTGGTTTGTTTGCTAATCTACGTGTGGCAAAGCTTTACCCACAGCTTGCCAATGCATCTAGTATCAAGCCTGAAATTATCTCAGGTTTAGATTTGCTTATTGTTCGCGAACTAACAGGTGGTATTTATTTTGGTGAGCCGCGTGGTATTCGCACATTAGAGAATGGCGAGCAGCAAGGCTATAACACCATGGTGTATAGTACGAATGAGATTCAACGTATCGGTAAAGTGGCTTTTGAATTGGCAAAAACACGTGCGCAAGCAGCAGGTACAGCGCCGAAAGTTTGCTCAGTGGACAAAGCAAACGTATTAGAAGTCACAGAGCTGTGGAAGCAGACGATGACCCAGATGCAACAAGCGGACTATAGCGATGTGGCGTTATCGCACATGTATGCTGACAATGCTTGTATGCAACTTATAAAAGATCCTAAGCAGTTCGATGTGATGGTAACGGGCAATATGTTCGGTGATATTTTATCTGACGAAGCAGCGATGCTAACAGGCTCTATCGGGATGTTGCCATCAGCTAGCCTTGATGTAGCAGGTAAAGGCATGTATGAGCCGTGCCATGGTTCAGCACCTGATATTGCAGGACAAGATAAAGCCAACCCATTGGCGACGATTTTGTCTGTTGCGATGATGCTGCGTTATACCTTTAAGCAAGAAGAGGCCGCTAAAGCCATTGAGCAAGCGGTCAGTGATGTGCTTGATGATGGTCTACGTACGCTTGATATTTTAGATAGCAGTGAAGCTGGACTCAAACAAGTAGGTTGTATAGAAATGGGTCAAGCAGTATTGGCTAAGCTAGTATAATCCATGCCTTTGTGATGTAGCTTGAAATTTTCTTCGTCTAATTTTTAGACTGTATCATTTTAACCCTCATAAATTTTTGTAGTTGCAAACCCATAATTTGCTAAGCAGATTATGGGTTTTTTCGTGCTTGTCTGAGATTTTTACTAGCCGTAACATACTAGTTCACCAAGTCGTAAAAAAGCACTTGTTTTAACACAGCTACCGTCAGGCAAGGCTGCCATTAACACAAAGCTGTTATATGCTCACAGAAGAATATGGCAATATTGACGAATGATAAATGGATAGACGTATTTATCACATTATAAGGAGATCAATAGAAAAAGCTTTACAACCATTAAAATTTCGAAAGTCTAAAAATAATAGCGTATTAATAATAAAAACTGAAAACAAAAAACAAAATTTTTATCAAAAATCAGGAGTGTTACATGTACCAATTAAAAAAATTAAGCACAGCGATAGCAATGATTGGACTCTCTACAGTCGTTTTTATGGGACAGAGTATTGCAGCAGAACCAACTAATAGCATGATTGCAGATAATAGCGCTACAGCTCCAACAGAAGTGAGTCCAGTGACGAATGGGATAAGCCAAAAGTTAACAGGAGATAGCAAAGCTGTGACATCATTAAATAAGCTATTGCCTGCCATAAAATACACAACTGAAAATCTATCAGACACTGCAAAAAAAGTGAATGCTATCAATTGGTCTGCAGATGCTGCCGTAGATCGTAACATGGGAACAAAACTACAAGCCTTATTGAATTGGCATCATAATGGGGTAGGATCTGTAGATGGATATTGGGGAAAAAACACCCGCAAAGCCATGCAGGCATTTCAAAATGCGAATGGCCTGACCGTAACTGATACGTTGAACAATGAAACGTGGCAAGCACTGATTAAAAATGAAAAGCTTATGACACAACCAGTGTTAGTTAGTTATCAGCTAACTGATGCAGATGTAAACGTCAAAACTACGAGTATACCTGCTGATTCTGTTGCCAAATCCAAGCTGGAAGGAATGTATTATGAAAGCCTCACTGAAGCGCTCGCGGAAAAATTCCATATTAGTGAGAGGTATCTAAAATCTCTCAATCCTAATGCCAGCTTTACTGCTGGTGAAGTTATTACGGTATATAACCCTGGCAACCCAAATACCAAGCCTGTTAGCCGAGTGGTCGCCGACAAGGACACTGAAACACTCTATGCTTATGATGAAGACAATAAATTAGTCGCTAGTTATCCGACGACAGTGGGTAGTACAGCGACACCGTCGCCTACAGGTACGCATACAGTAAAGGTAAAGGTGAACGAACCGAATTATACCTATACAGGCAATGACGGCCGTAAATCTATCATTCCACCAGGTCCTAATAATCCAGTTGGTTCGGTATGGATTGGACTGAGTAAACCAACTTATGGCATTCATGGTTCACCAGACCCTGATCGTATCAGTCGTCAGGCTTCAGCTGGCTGTGTGCGTTTAACCAACTGGGATGCACTTAGTCTCTTAGGTGTGATCAAGAACGGCGCAACGGTCGAATTTAGTTAAAAATAAAGAAGCTAAATCATAAAAAACAGACAAAAAAATACCGCTGATATTGAGCGGTATTTTTATGGTAAAAACAAACGTCAAACAACTAAAATATTGATAGGCAATAATGAGTAGGTTAGCATTTTCATTATTATTATCAGTTAAACTACTCAAACATTTATACCAGTGATAAAAGTGTCATTCGACAGCTGGCTGTGTTTATATAAATGCTTTTATAACCGTTTTAGTTGGTAAGAAATTAGTTTTTGCCACGATAAGTAATACGACCTTTAGAAAGGTCGTAAGGCGTCATTTCGACCTTAACTTTATCACCAGTCAAGATGCGGATATAATGCTTACGCATTTTACCAGAGATGTGCGCAATGATTTCATGTCCGTTTTCTAAACGAACTTTAAATAAAGTATTTGGAAGGGTATCAATGACTTCGCCTTCAAATTCGATAATATCGTCTTTTGCCATAATTTGTATCAATCAATTAAAAATAAGCCCATATTATACGTAAGTTAGCAAGTTAAAGCAATACGGAACCGGGTTTTGACTTGACAGTCTGTAAGTGATATGTATGCTAGCTCACATTAATTTAGTTAGGCAAATTTAGCCAAATAGGCGTCAAAGGTGCCTGTGGTAATATCTGCTGGAAACGTTCAGGGTAATAAGCGTTAATGAAGTACAAGCCATCACCAGTGGCCGTCGGTGGTGCAATCGTACGGTCTTTTTTATGTAAAATATTCATAAAATCATTTGGCACTAACTCATGCCTACCGATGGCATATAAAGTACCCATTAAATTACGAACCATATGATGTAAGAACCCATCCGCTTGAATATCAAACACAATAAACTGACCGTGTTCAAAAAGTCTAGCATGGCTGATGGTACGCACTGGCTGATTAGATTGACAAGCTGCGGCACGGTAGCTACTAAAATCGTGAGTACCAACGATATCGGCTGCCGCCAATTGCATTGCTGCTAAGTCGAGCGGCTCATAGATATGAGTGACTTGATGATTGAGTATCGCAGGGCGCTGTGGTTGGTTGAGAGTAATGTACCGGTAACGACGGGCAATGGCGCCAAAGCGCGCATGGAAGTCAGCAGGCATCGGTTGAATCCAGCGTAGAGCAATGTCGTCAGGTAGCAAGCTGTTCACGCCGCGCAACCAGTTATGAGTAGGGCGATAAGCATGAGTTGTAAAGTGAGCAATCATATTACTAGCATGGACGCTTGCATCAGTACGCCCAGCTGCGATGACTTCTACTGATTCGTTGGCAACTTTACTAATAGCCGTTTCTAGTGCTTCTTGTACACCCATCACTTCTCGTTGTCGCTGCCAACCATGATAATGTGTGCCCAAAAACTCAATGGCAATCGCTAAGGTATAAATTGGTGAACGTTCAGACTCGATGATTTCAGTTTCAGACATGGTGGTTTTTAAACTTATAAAGTTAAGGGAATTAAGAGTAGGTTATCGCTTTTTGATGCTTGTGCCAGTCTGACTGACATTGTTCAACCACCGTTGTTTGCGTCTTGCTGGAGTGTCATAGCGTAATAGCAGCCATAATAATCGTGCATAAATTGCCGGAATGGTGAGACGTCCACCTGCAATGACATGATGGTCATATTGCCAACTACCCGCCGCGTAGCTATCGCTCACACCACCGAATGGGCACTGACTAGCACATATTACCATGTGCCCTTTTTTATGAAGCAGCTCTAATGTTTCTGCTAGTGCTGCGGAATAAGGAACATTACCAGCCCCAAATCCCAATATAATAATACCAGAGGGTGGCTGTGATAAGAGTGCTTGCAGCTGATTATTGATGATTTCGGTATCATTAGGCAAGCAATATAGGGCATGGACGCTGCTAGATTCAGCACGCGCTTGAATACTGGCAAGTAAGGATTGCTGATCATCAAGCCAATGCTGGCGTCGAGTATCTGGTAGATTTTTAATATAGCTATTTGCCGGATATGCTGCTCGAGAGTGACCAGTAAATGCCATCAAATCATGACTATGAATCTTTTGTACCGTTTGTGCAGGCCAAGACTCACCACCAAAACTGATCTTGACACCTGACTCACCTGCCGCTGCCAGTTTCAACGAATGATTGAGGTTGTCCCAAGCATCACTGTGAGTGTCGATAGTATAGGATTGCAGCACTTCACTGTCTAACAATGGCCGCATACTGCCAGTGACGATGACACAAATATCGCTACCTGCAAATGCTTCTGCCAAAAATGCCCCTAAGTAGCTTAAGGTGTCCGTACCAGTAATTAACACAAAGCGTCTATCACCATGTGCATAAGCTGTCAGTAACAGCTGATAAAAGTGAATAAAGTCACTCGGGGTGAGTTGGCTACTGTCTTTAATCAATGAATTATCTAACCAAAAGATATTAGGGAGCTTGGCTGAACTATCATGATTAAGCATTAGGGCCTGTAGCGTTGGCAAAAACACATCTGCTGATAAAGGAGCTAGAGGTCGTCCATAGCTACCAAAAGTACCACCAGCATAAACCAGTTGAATAGAATTAGATATTGTCGTTGTCATAGTAGAAGATGGCATAGTATTGGCGTAATAATTAAGAATGAAAGAAAAGGAGGTCTAGAATGTACTCAATAAGCTCTATTAATAATAAATAGTATAAAGGTTAAACGCAAAAAAAATCAGCAAGTATTCTATGGTAGTAGAATACTTGCTGATAAGAAAACGGGTTGTTTACTATGCAGTGCGCTCAAGGAGTATTTGCGCTTGGCTCTGCTGTTCACTATCACCATGGGCAATCACTTCATTAAGCAGGCGTTTGGCGCTGTCGTACTCACCCAGTTGCAGATATTGGCCAGCCAAGTCTAGAGTCACTTGATTACTATCTAGTGACTTTACAAAATCAAAATCTGCTGCAAAACGCGATGAGAAATCTTCCGCAGTTTCAGGAGTTTCGTCCACTTCGTCAGTTACAATATCGGTCTCGATATCGACTGGGCTAGCTGCAGTCAAAGGCTCTACAGCAAATTCATTATCTATTATGCTGTTGTCATCGAACAGTGGTGTGTCAGTCGGTATAGCAGCAAACTCATTAGTAAGCGTTTCTTGTAAGCTGCTATCGTTGAGCAGTGGCTCTTCAGTATCAATTTTTTCAAGATATTCTATCTCAAAATCGCTGTCCTCAAAACTTTGTTCTTCAAAACTACTGTCTTGAAGAACAAAGTTATCACTATTTTCTGCAAAGGTAGTTTCTTCGGTTTCTAACGACGTTTCTGTGCTACTTGGCGTATCAATGTTGTCTGAAGGTAATACAAAGTCTTCTGCTGCATCACTTTCGAACGCATCAATAACCAATTCTTCAGTAATGTTCTCTTCAGTATTTTGATCAGCATCAGTCGCTAAATCATCAAAATCTAAGACGAAATCTTCACTGTTTAGCGTCATATCTTCGATAGCATGATCAGATGATGCTGAGTCTATAGAAGGCTCTGTTAGCGCACTCGTTTCTTCAGGTGAATCAAAGCTAAAGTCGAAATCAATAAGCTCGTCATTTTCGGTAAGAGTATCAGTAGTAGACACATCGATACTTTCACCTTCTTCCACCTCTAATGCGATAGGCGTTGTACTGGTTGAAGCAGGTTCATTGAAGTCATTCTCTAAATCATTCAACGTAAGATCAAAGCTATTCTCTACATTGTCGTTAGTAGCTGCTGCCTCTTGAAAATCATTTGGAAGTGTCGGACTAACGATAGGTTCGCTACTTGATATATCGTTGCTGCTATCGAGTTGGTTGGTCGGTAAGTCAAAATCTATGCTTTCAAAACCGCTGTTATCTTCTACTGGTGCCTCTTTTGCCGCGACTTGATTCTGCTCTTCAGAAAACAAAGCTTTTAACTCATCGGCTAGAACGATACTCTTTGGATCGCTTTGCGTTTTAATTGCATTATAGACTTTGTTGAAGTTCTCTGGCTGATTGATGGTTGCGTATATGCTAAGTAGCTTGAGAGATAGCTCACCATCATTGGGCTGTTCTCTTAGACCACGACTGAGTGTTTCAATCGCTTTGTCATAGCGTTGTTGATCCATAAAGCGTTGGGCAATCATAATATGATTGTATTTATCTTCAGCTTTAGTGCTTTGGGCAGGAGTGGACGTAACGGTATTTTGATCCGACTTTGCAAATGGTTGTGGTGAGGATTTTTGCGCTTTATTTTTGCGCAGTACTAAACCAACTACTAATAGAATAAGTACCAATCCGGCGATGATATATAGCATGTTGTCCATAGTTACTCCCACGCCTATGATCATGGCGTATTGCATTGATTAGTCAGGCAATTATTGATTGCGTAGTTTTTTAAGACGAGCTTGTAGCTCAGCCAGTTTTTGGTTCTGTAGTTGAATTTTTTTAGTATAGCTATCAAGGGCAATACTGGTTTTTGATAAGCGCTGAGCTTGTAAAGCGGCGTTTTCTCTTGATGCCTTGAGCGTTGCTAATACATCTGTGCTGAGACCATTACCTGTTGCCGAAGCAGATTTTGCTTGAGTACCGTCTGCACTGCCATTACGACCAGGAGCTAGTACAGAAAACTGTGCTTTTGGTAACGTTTGGGTCTTCGTAATCATTGGTTTTTTACGTTGTTTTGTTGTTTGAGATTTCTCAGCGGTTTTTTTAGCTAGTGTCTTAGCTGTTTTTTTTACTATCGGTGTGTTTGCTCTGCGGTTATATTGTCTTTGTGCACTAATCGCTGCTTCTAATTTCTGCTGTGATGGCACGACATCATAGCTAGGTAAGCTGAGCTTGGCATCTGCTTTTAATTGATCGGCATCTTTGTTAATAAAAGCATCAGGGTTTTGTGATTGAATCTGTTTCATCACGGTTTGCACATCGAGATCATTTTCTTGTGCTATCTGCTGAGCAATGACCCATAGGCTATCGTTGCGCTGTACTTGATACTGGGCAGCCGCAGTATTGCTTGCCATATTATCAGAGGCACTATTGGCAATACTGGTGTTAGGCGATGCAGGTGCAGCAATGTTAGCAGGTATATTATTCGTCGGAGTAGTGGTAGCGATGTCATTGCTAGTATCGAGATCGGGCGTTGATACGTTTGCTTTATTATCGTTTGATGCGGGCATCATAGGCACAGCAGTCATTATGCCATTATCTGACTTGCTACTTGGCTGTATTTGGCGGGTGATTTGTATATTTAAAATATCGAATTTTTTGTCAGTGAGCGCTGTAATCGATGTATTTTTATTTTCATTAAGGTCGGTATTATTGGTGTCGATTGTCGTTATATTCTTATGTGCACTCAAACGACCATTGTCTAATCGGCTTGCTGAATTCGGCTTATTGTCGTTAGTATTGGTATTATTTGTCTCAACGCTATTGCTCAGGCGACCGTTATCCAAACGACTCGGTGCATAAGCAAGATTGGTGCCTTGCGCCGCAGTACCCACGGTAGGTAACTGCATGCTCGGCGCTGGCAATTTAGAGGCAACTAACTCGCTCGTCGATACATTAGGCGCTGATATAAACGGTGGTGGCGCACCTTTTCTGACGGTTAATGGCTCGGCAATACTTGCGGACACACTTGGTAAACTTGGTTTTTTTGCGCCAGTAACGGTATTCTTAGTTGCTTCAACAGGCAAATTATCATTAAGCGGCATCAACAATGTCTTAGGAATAACATTGTGTTGACCTTTATCATTTAGAGTCAGAACCACATCGGCAAAAGGCTTAGATACTGGCTGCGAAGTCGTGATAACTACCTGACCACTGGTCGCTGAAGTAGGCTGAAAGCGTACACTCATTGAGTCAGTCTGGGTCAACCCCATCTGTTGATAAATAGTAGAGTTGGCCAAGCTTGCCGAAAAGTCAGCTGCTCTAATATCTGAAACAGCAATGCTCGCTACCAGAGGCTCATGCTGAGCAGAAGTAATGACAGTCTTTCCTATCGTTGCCGCTTGTGCACTAGACACTAAGGCGGCATAGCCTACAGAATAAAGTAGTGCCACCGATACCGCGCGATGTATATTAGTCAAGCGATGAGATAAATGACCAGACATGTGCCGCCCTTTAGAATATTAGTTATCTTTGCTGTTATAACAAAATACTGCTTAGTTTACCAGTTTATTTCACAACTGTTGTGAACAATACAAAAAATGTTTAAGTAATGTTTAAGCTAATTTTTTTTCAAGTAGCATTGCATCGCCATAACTAAAGAAGCGATATTGCTCTTTAATAGCATGTTGATAAGCATGCTCTATCGTGTCTTTACCCGAAAATGCCGACACCAACATTAATAGCGTGGATTTAGGCAAATGAAAGTTGGTTAACAATTTGTCTATTACACCAAACTTAAATCCTGGATAAATAAATATATCAGTGTCACCCGACCAACTAGACAGAGCCTGTCCACCCTTCGTTGTTTTTTGATACGCTGTTTCGAGCACACGGGTAACCGTCGTACCAATAGCGATAACTTGCTTACCATTAGCATGTGTTTGATTGATTAGGTCGGCAGTGGCTTGTGGTAGATGCGCATATTCACTATGCATGGTGTGATTGAGTAAGTTGTCAGTTTTTACAGGCGCAAATGTACCAGCGCCGACATGCAAAGTGACAAAGGCAGTATTGATGCCTTTTTCAGTCAGTTTACTGAGTACCAAGTCATCAAAATGTAAGCTTGCAGTAGGAGCTGCCACGCTTGCAAGCTTGGTTGGGTCATGAAAGACTGTTTGATAGCGAGCATTGTCTGTATCGTTAGCATGGCGTTCAAAGTAGGGCGGGATAGGCAACTCACCATAAAGCTCTAAGTGCGGTAAGATAGGCGCATCGAAAGCTAAGATAAATAAATTGTCTTGACGACCAATCATGGTGGCACTCATATGACCATCGGCGAGTTGCAAGCGTTGTCCAAGTTTAAGTGCTTTACTGGCTTTCACATGACAAAGCGCAATATGCTCTTGATTGATTGGCTTATCAGTCATGTCCTCTAAATGCAGCGTTGCTGTATCCAAGTCCGAAATACCAACCAACCGCTCAATGAGCACTTCAAGTTTACCGCCAGTGTCTTTTTGACCGAATAACCGTGCTTTCATTACTTTAGTGTCATTGAATACGACGAGGTCTCCAACATTTAGCAAGTCAGGCAACTCAGCAAATAAACGATCCTCTACAGTAGTAGTTTTCTGTTGGTCAGCAGGCAAGTATAGTAGTTTGGAGGCAGAGCGTTGCGACAACGGATAGCGTGCAATCAGGCTATCCGGCAACTCATAATCGTAATCGTCAACGCTTAAGTAATCTAAGGTATCGTTATCTTTGTTCGTATCAATTAAGGTGTTGGTTTTAGCGTCTACAGCATGTATGTCGGTCATAATGAGTCTTTAAATGAATATAAATTTTGATGTAATTGTAGCAGAAATGAGATTGTGAAAGGACAGTTTAATAACGACTCGTGCGCATATAAGTAAGGCAGCTACTTAGAATAATAGCCTAAGTAATAATATAAGTAGTTACTATCAGTTACTATCAGTTACTATTAATAGTCGTCAAAAAAACTGCTTAATGCCAGTCGTACATGAAATTATTCAAACAAGTTTAACTGAGGCAGTAATTGTGCAGCGGGTGCAAGGGAAGAGAAGGTGACACCCACTAAACGAATGGGCAACTCACGAGGAATATCTAAAAACAGCTTGTCTAACCAATAGTGCGCAGATTTGGCACTATCAAAAGCGGTCGATAATGTGTGAGAGCGTGTTATTTGAGTAAAGTCTGCATATTTAACTTTGAGCGTGATGGTGTAGGCGATTAGCTGCTTTTTCTGCATTTGATTAAAGGCATCTTCATTCTGCTCATAAATCTGTACTCGTAACGCATTGTTATCCGTTAGATTGTCTCTAAAAGTAGTCTCTGAGCCAATGGATTTATGCATGCGCTCAGACTTGACAGCACGATCATCACGTCCATGTGCGATGTCATGATAAAACTGGCCACGTTTGCCAAATTCCTGTACCAATACTGCTGCTGGCGTCTGCCGTAGGTCGGCACCATAGCTCACGCCCATCGCATGTAGGCGCCTAGCAGTTGCTTTACCGATACCGTGAAAGCGCTCAATAGGTAAGGTGCTAATAAAGGCATCGGCATCTGTGGGCGTGATAATCGCTATGCCATTGGGTTTATTAATATCTGAAGCAATTTTGGCCAGCATTTTGTTAAATGAGACGCCGGCAGACGCTGTCAATCCTGTGTGCTCTAATATTTGAGCTCTCAGCCAATTGGCCATGATTGTCGCTGAGCCATTATGAACTTGCAGTCCTGTGACATCTAGATAGGCTTCATCTAGCGATAATGGCTCAACGTTTGGGGTTAAGAGGTACATAATACGGCGAATCTCATCGCTCACTGCTCGATAAACTTCAAAACGAGGCCTTACAAATACTACTTCTGGACAACGTTTGCGTGCCTCATAGCAAGACATGGCAGAACGTACACCAAATTTTCGTACTTCATAACTGGCTGCTGCGACGACACCGCGACCATTCGGATCGCCACCAACGACCAATGGCTTGCCTCGTAATTCAGGAAAATCACGCTGCTCCACGCTGGCATAAAAAGCATCCATATCTATGTGAATAATTTTCCGAGAATTAGGAGTTATGGAGGTTGTCATAATCGTTATTGTACCTGATTTGACTGTTACGATTTATGATCAAAGGTTAGGTATTGAGATAAGATTTTATAATAAATTTTCGGATAAGGTAGCGGAGATATATAGTTAATTTTATCTTCTACAAATCTTATATATCATGGACTTAGAGCATTATAGTCATCTTATTTAGTGTCTCTTAGTGAACATGTGTTTTATTTTAGTCGATCTAAATATAGTGTGTATAAAAATTATCTGTTTAGTCATACCACTTGTCGTAACAACTTCACCGTTTGTCATGAATTTTATGTTTATATGTTACAGTTTTGATTCTGGTGTTTTACAATATATTATCCGCGCTAATGTATGACTGTTAAATAATAAGCAATGCTTTATGCACTTCCATAATCATTCAAAAAGAGACGTTGCTTATCGTTCATATCGAAATAAAAGATTCGGTACTATTGAAATCAATATTTTAAGAACACGTTGCTTTTAGAGAATTCAGAATGACTAAGGAGCTGATAATGTATAACGAATTAAAAGGGAGTGATTTAACACGGGCAATGCTAGCACGAGGGGATAAAGATATATGGTGTGCAGTTTGTGATGAAAATGATGAACAAGCCATGATGGATCATTATGGTAATGACTTTACGGCGTATATTATATCTTATAGTGACGGGTATTTTTATTGCAGTGCTGGCATGTCATGGAGGTTTGCTGTACCAATCAAGATATGTGCTGTCATGCAATACGAAACAGCGATGTAAGCGTGATCACTGTGAGTTAGCGTAGCTAAAGAAAAGTGTCGAAAAAGAGTTGATTATTCAGCTCTTTTTTTATGGCTTCAACTAATTGATTAGAAGCTGTATATGACCAGTTCCCATAGGACATAGACTAATAGTCAATAAAAAATTATTCCACTAGATTAGCTTGCTATTTCTTGCAACTAGATAAAAATAGGTATACGATTCATATACGTTTCGTATATGAAGAGCTTATTATGGGTATTGTTAAAATTGATGATAATCTGCACGAAGAAATTCGTAAAGCAAGCTCAGTCATGGTGCGCTCTATCAACGCACAAGCTGAATATTGGATCAAGATAGGAATGCTTGCTGAATCTAATCCCAATATGTCTTATAACCAAATTATCAATGAGCAAATGAGACAAGCTGATATTAATGTAAGGAACCTTATAGATGGATAAGGTAATACTTAAAAATGCAGCAGAATTGAAAATCATGCGCGAGTCAGGAAGGCTTCTAGCCTCTGTCTTTGATTATCTAGATGGAAAAATCACAGTCGGTATCTCTACGATGGATATTAATGATCTTGCCGAGCGTTATATTGTCGATCAGCTAGGTGCACGCCCAGCCAGTAAAGGTCAGTATGGTTATCAGTATGCATTAAATACCTCGGTGAATAACGTGGTCTGTCATGGCATTCCTTCAGACCAGCAAATACTTAAATCAGGTGATATTGTGAATGTGGATATTACCCTAAAACAAGGTGGTTTTATTGCCGATTCTAGCAAAATGTATTTGATAGGTGAGGTGGCACCCCTCGCAAAACGTTTGGTTGATAAGACCTATGAAGCTATGTGGGAAGGAATACGAGCAGTGAAACCTGGAGCGACGCTAGGTGATGTTGGTCATGCTCTTCAAAGTTATGCTGAGCAGCAGGGTTATTCTGTAGTGCGGGAGTATTGTGGTCATGGTATTGGTCGCGAAATGCATGAAGAACCACAAGTGCTGCATTATGGACATTTGGGAAAAGGTCTAGTCCTACAAGAAGGTATGACATTCACCATTGAGCCTATGATCAATCAAGGTAAGGCTAAAGTTAAAGTCAAAAAAGATGGCTGGACGGTAATTACCAACGATAAGAAGTTATCTGCTCAATGGGAGCATACAATTGCTGTCACGTCTGAGGGCTATGAGGTTCTTACTCTGCGAAAAGATGAAGCTATTTCAACCGTTTAATATTTGAAAGAGTAGCAGGCGTTTCTATATAGCGAGCTATTCTATTGACATGAAATATCTCAATGCTTACGACAGCCTAGCCATCGTAACATCAGATTGTGTTCCTCGCATTTTAGGTTACATTGCATGATGTTTTTTAGTCATCATAGTAGCTTAATCGCTGTATGACCTTGATCTAATACTGGTAGTTCCTGCTCATCTTTTAGATCAACCCCGGATAACTTGAGCTCATAAGATTTTTCCATTAATGCTAAGAGACGACTTGCTGCCACTCTGGTTGGCAGGCCAGCATTACGCACATTAGAGATGCAGTTCCTCATAGCATCATGACTCGAAGATTGAGCATCCCAAGTATAGTAAATACCTAAGCTATCAGGAGAGCTCAAACCTGGACGCTCTCCTATCAGCATGACCAGCATTTTGGCATGAAGACGCTCTGCTACCTCATCCCCTAAAGCGACACGGCTCCCGGTAGCGATAACCAAGGGGGCGATAGTCCAACCTTTCTCCTTAAAAAGGGAGATGAGTTCTGCAACAAGTTTCGGAGCATTCTCGGCTATTGCTCTCGCTGATAAGCCATCTCCCATAACAATAGCAACATCATAGGACTTGTCCTTACCGAATATTTCCAATTGCTTAGCGGATTCAATACTAAGAAGTCTGCCCCAATCTGGACGTTTAAGATATTCCGACTTATCTTGCGCTTGGCTGGTTACTCTCAGTATTTTTAAGCTATCACTGACCTGATCATCTTGATTGTTTATCTGATCTGAACTCTCTGCAACCAGTTTCAAATCTAGCTCTACCATAGATGCACGACAATGTTCGGACAGCTTAACGACTAAAGAATCAACATCTAAGTCCTGCAATACAGCATCTTTTGCCTCAGCATGATCAAGCTGAAACTTCAGCAAGGGCTTAGTGGGGACACTACAGCCTACACGTCCCAAAGCAATTCTAGAGTCTGTATATTGTTTTAACTTTTCCCAAGGATCTAAATGCACTAAATCACTAGCACTGTTTGTATTTGATTTGACATGCTCTTTGACAGTCAGTGGTGTCTTATTTGGTGAGTAATCAATGGACATAGCATTTCTCTTTATAGTGTATCGACGTTTTCTATACTCTCGCTTAAGTAAGCTTACTACCCATTATCCCCGACAGTAAGGCTGACGGTTTGTCTGACCAATTGATACTATTGCCAGATTGGGTATAGATGTCATTATTGCTCAGCCAAAGCGCAAATTCAGGGGCGGGGGAGAGACCAAGAAGTTGTCTAATGTATAGAGCGTCATGAAATGAAGTCGTCTGATAGTTGAGCATGACATCATCTGAGCCCGGAATGCCCATGATGAAGTTAATGCCAGCATTGGCAAGCAACGTCAGTAACGTATCCATATCATCCTGATCTGCATCAGCGTGATTGGTATAACAAATATCACAACCCATGGGTACGCCAAGCAGCTTGCCACAAAAATGATCTTCTAATCCTGCTCGAATGATTTGTTTACCATCGAAGAGATACTCAGGCCCGATGAAACCAACCACGGTATTAACCAACAAAGGGTTAAACTCTCTAGCCACAGCATAAGCTCTGGCTTCAAGCGTCTGCTGATCAGCGCCAAAGTTAGCATTACTTGATAAGGCACTGCCTTGACCTGTTTCAAAATACATGACGTTTTGACCTACTGTGCCACGATTAAGACTCGTGGCAGCGTCATAGCCTTCTCTTAACATCGCTAAGTTTATACCGTAGCTGGTATTCGCTTTTTCACTACCTGTGATGGACTGGAAAACCAAATCGACTGGTACGTTTTTATTGATTAACTGTATAGCGGAAGTGATATGTGTTAAGACACAAGATTGAGTAGGGATTTGATATTCGGAGATCACATGGTCTAGTAGTTTCAATAGTTCAGACAGGTTTTGGATATTATCGGTAGCAGGGTTGATACCAATGACCGCATCACCATTGCCATACATCAGTCCATCAATGATGCTTGCAGAAATACCCAATAGGTCGTCGGTTGGGTGATTGGGCTGTAATCGTGTGGACAGCGATCCTTCTAAACCGATGGTATTACGAAATTTAGTGACAACGCGACATTTTTTCGCTACCAAGATAAGATCTTGTACCCGCATTATTTTACTAACGGCTGCTACCATCTCAGGTGTGAAAGCGTATTTTAATTCTGATATGGTCTCTGTAGTAGCTGACTCTCCTAAAAGCCAGTCTCTCAAATCTCCAACAGTAAAACTGGATATTTCAGAGAACGCTTGAGAGTCGTGCTGCTCCATGATTAAACGAGTGACTTCATCTGTCTCATAGGGTATTAGAAAGTCATCTAGAAAGTCAGTTAATAGGCAGTCTGCTAACGCCATTTGTGCTGCTACGCGCTCAGTTGCATCGCTGGCTGCTACTCCAGCTAGCTCATCACCCGAACGCCTTGGCGATGCTTTTGCCAGCAAGGTTTTTAAGTCTTTAAATTGGTAACTTCGCTGTCCTACGGTATGTTTATATGCCATGTTAACCACCTTTATTTCATCATCACATTGATTGGTTCTAATATGTGAGTTGCTAACGAAACTATTTATTATGTATTTCAAATTATCATGACCTTAAGTTTCAACCAAGTTAAAACTTAAGGTCATGTGAGAAGCGTCTAATTAACTTATACAACATCATAATCAGTGACTTTATAATTAGGGCGTGTCCTCATTTTAAAAATGGTGATAAAAATGAGATAAATTGCAGTCAAACAAGGAAAATAGTGCAGATAATATCGAGATATTAGTAAGCTGTTTGACGCCGTTTGGCAAGATTTAGCCATTTTCAACCCATTTAGATGACTATCGATTGAATTGAGGACATGCCTTATGCTTTTAACTCAATTCATCCGCTGCGGCTTCTATTTGCGCAAACTCCTCTTCTGGTGTACCACTGACTAAATGATGCCGACTAAATATAACGAAATAAAGAATGAAGACGACATAAATACCAGCGGCCATAAACCATACTTTAGGATCTACCATCAATCCTGCTATTACGGCAAGCAATGCCAAACCTAAAGCGATACCTGAAGTGAAAATACCACCGGGTGTTTTATAAGGACGAGCAAGATCAGGCCGAGATAAACGTAATTTAATATGAGATGCCATCATTAGGACATACGAAACGGTCGCACCAAACACAGCCATCAGGATAAGCAAGTCACCTTCACCGGTAAGTGATAACAGGAAGCCTATGACTCCAGGAACGATAAGCGCTAAATAAGGGGCTTTATTATTGTTGGTTAATGATAGTTTTTTAGGTAGGTATCCTGCACGAGACAAGGCGAAGATCTGTCTAGAGTAGGCATAAATAATCGAGAAAAAGCTTGCAATTAAACCAGCCAAACCAACAAAATTTACAAAACTTGCTAACCAAGAATTGCTTCCATATACAGACGCTAAAGCATCTACTAAGGGTGCGCCTGAGTCTTTTAACGCATCAGCGCCAGCCGCTCCTGGTCCCAAAAATAGGATAAGAATAGCAAATGTTGCGAGTATCAACATCGAGCCAATCAATCCACGTGGCAATGATTTAGCAGGGTCTTTGGCTTCTTCAGCGGCTAAAGGTACGCCTTCAACGGCTAAAAAGAACCAAATAGCGTATGGCACAGCAGCCCAAATCCCGATATAGCCGTATGGTAAGAATGAGCTTGCGCCTGTTTGATTGCCAACTGCGATGTCAAAAAGGTTTTTACTGTCGAAATGAGGAATCATTGCTACTATAAATACACCCAGTGCGATACAAGCAATAGCGGTGATACCAAACATAATTTTTAAAGCTTCACCAGCACCTTTCAAATGAATGGCTATGAAGACAATATAGCAAGCCAGATATACCATCCACCCACCAATGCCAAATAAAGACTCACAGTAGGCGCCGATGAATACAGCAATAGCAGCTGGTGCAATAGCGTATTCGATTAAAATTGCTGTACCCGTTAAATAACCGCCCAAAGGACCAAAGGCAGTTCGGGCAAAGCTATAACCACCACCTGCAGTAGGCAACATCGTCGCCATTTCTGACATAGATAAGCACATACAAAGATACATTATGGCGACCACAATGGTGGCAACAAACATCCCACCCCAACCACCTTGAGCAAGCCCAAAGTTCCAACCTGCAAAATCCCCAGAAATGACATAGGCAACACCAAGGCCTATTAATAGTACCCAGCCGACTGCACCTTGTTTGAGTTGTCTTTTAGCAAAATAGTCTTTTTCAGCCTGAGTGCTTCCTGCTGCGCCATTCATCTGGCCATTAGCATTTTTAGGCATGGTATTCTCCAAAGCTCAGCCAATGAATAATGAACTGGCAAGCTCTCATCAAAGTAACCTTAAGATTGATAAAACATCAATGCGTCAAGCCTGCTCTTAGATTTACAGACCTGACTCACTAATATATTAATCACCACCTTTTAAAAACTTTACTTCAATGAGTTTAAAAGAACCCCATTTTTTTAGGATCGTAAGACACCAGCATGTTTTTGGTTTGCTGATAATGATCAAGCATCATCAAATGGTTCTCACGGCCGATACCAGACTGTTTATAACCACCGAATGCAGAATGCGACGGATAGATGTGATAGCAGTTCGTCCATACGCGGCCCGCTTGAATACCACGGCCGAAGCGATATGCCTTATGTACACTGCGCGTCCAAATACCAGCGCCTAAACCATATAGTGTATCGTTGGCAATTCTCATTGCATCTTC
>NZ_JADGMV010000026.1 GCF_015234355.1 Psychrobacter sp. NG25
TTCTCTTGAAGAGAGAACTCTTCTTCCATTCTTCTTATTCAATGAGATTGGCTAAGAGACTACGAGTCTCTTGTTGTAAAGCATCTGAACACAAGGGATGGGTTGTCCCTGTGTGGTTCAGACTTTGTAAAAGGATTTTTACAAAGAGAGTGGAAAATCTCAAGTGGGTTGCTTGAGTACTGGACGTAGGCACGGGAAGTGGCCGAACCAGTATAAATCGAGTTTGCACTTTCTCTTCCCTTAATCTCCTTTATTTATTATTGCTTTATATTCATATTCAAATTTTTTTATTTGAATCAATATTTAAGAAGATTGTTAAGGGAATTCATAACTTGAATAGAAAGTGAAATAGAATTTTAATTGGGGAAATAGTTTGTAATATCTTAACTCAACCCCCCCTACTTAAGATATCTGAGGCCACTTGTCTAACAAAAAACTTACACAAAATACCACCCAGAAAGTGGTTTATCAACTGATGATGCATTTCAACAATTAAAAGATGCCATGGCAAATACTCTGGTTTTAGCTTTACCTAACTTCTCCAAGGTTTT
>NZ_JADGMV010000027.1 GCF_015234355.1 Psychrobacter sp. NG25
AGTAAGTACATCTACTCTTACATTAAATCCGTGAACAGTCTCAAACGAAGGCGTGGTAAATTCGTACAACGAAAACGTCCCACATAAATAATTAAAACAACGGAATTAAAACCTCCGTCGCGTATTCTTTAAACTGTTAGTCCAAACCTCCACCGTTTACGCTACCGCTCTAAAAACGCCCTTGGACATAACATAAAGAACACTGGTGGCAGCGGTGGGATTTCGAATACGAAATTATTTAACTTTTGTTTGAGAAAAACTTATAATCTCTAAATATTTTCTTTTCTATTTTTATTTTTATCATGATTTTTTTTTGTTTATTTTACACATATATTTTTTGGACGATGTTCCTAAACGAAGAACTCTACACGGTTCCAGAATTTCAAACATCATTGATAGTAGTGATATATAAATACTAACGCAACAATCTAAACAAAAATGTATGCGTTGTACAAATGACAACCGAAACAACAAAAACAAACATTAGTCTCTCAAGTCCAAACAATAACATAGAATAAAAATGAC
>NZ_JADGMV010000028.1 GCF_015234355.1 Psychrobacter sp. NG25
AGCGGGAATAGCTCAGTGGTAGAGCATAACCTTGCCAAGGTTGGGGTCGAGAGTTCGAATCTCTTTTCCCGCTCCAAATATGGCTTGAAAAAGCACTAAAACCCTTACTTCTTAAATAGGAAGTGAGGATTTTTTTTGCCTGAATTTCGGGCTTTTAGAGAAATTCTTGAAATATCTTTTTGAATATAGTTAAATCTAACTACTCAAATAAAAATCCCGTTTTTATGACGGTGCCCAGACTGTACCCTGCCCTAAAATATCAAATACATAATTGACCACAAACTAGCTATTCTTGGCTAAAAAACCATCATGGCATCTAACCAATAAAATTTGGCACTATGAGGATGATTTTTTAACCCAGCCTCAATTTTGCCAAAAACACAATGTCAGCATACTTTCGATCATAGAAACTATAATTTCCATATTTTATTCAAAACAGTAAACCAGTTTTTTGACGTGATCTTTTCAATCAATTGATCAGAGAAGTGTCGTTGCTGCATCCGCTCAATTAACAT
>NZ_JADGMV010000029.1 GCF_015234355.1 Psychrobacter sp. NG25
CACTAAAGACAGACTCAGAGGCCACAAGAGAGACAAGTATGTCAAACACGCTGAACCGAAGTTGTGTTTCGGCCGACACCGGCATGTTTTCATTTGCTTGGCAAGGAAAACATTAGCCAACCTCGGCAAAAACACATGCAGGATTCACCGATACTGATCGGAAAAAATGCTAGCCGACGTCGGCCAGGAAAGATGACCGATCGAGGTTTAAAAAAGAAGCATCACCGGATGGCGCCGATCGCACGTTTCCTAAGGGACATCATCCAAATACTACTCAGGGATTGAATAGAAAACACAATAGCCGACATCGGCCGTTGTAAAGCCGCGACTGATATTTTTCAGCCGACATTGTGCAATTACTTTTACGAACGCTGGCCGATACTATTTTTTAACGGTAGAGGATTCTATTTTGTTCGGTGTTGCCGTAAAAATTTCAATGTTTTTTGGCTAGGTTTTTTCGTTCCAGCTCAACCGAAATTGTGATTCCGCCGACACCGGCGTG
>NZ_JADGMV010000004.1 GCF_015234355.1 Psychrobacter sp. NG25
CCTGCTGTCAATTTGTTAGATGTTAACTTGGGAAATTTTAACTACGCCACCTGGCGGTAATAATAAAACATACTTATGTTGATTTATGTAATCAGTCATTGTGACTTGAGTATTTGAAGATTATTGATGGAGCATGCTAATTATTGGACTTCAGGTTTTGTAAGTTAGGAAAGACTATGGCTAGTACTTATGAAAGAAATAAAAACCAGCTTATGTTCATTAAATAACTAAAAAAGGATTGAACAATTCTTTTGGCTTTGGTATGTTTCAAGCCATGTTTTCATTTCGTAGGAATTGAATTCCATCATGCGTAGTTCGGGCCGGTACAATCAGTACGGTCAATCGAATCCTCGTCTACCATTAATAAGGAAACCGCCATGACTAGTGCTGTTGCCCGACACTCCGGCACCGCGCTGCACCCGCTGCATGCGTTTTTTTTGGCCGGGATAGTGCCTCTGTTTATCGGAGTCTTACTTAACGATTACGCCTATTGGTCCAGCTACGAGCTGCAATGGAAGAACTTTGCTTCCTGGATGCTTGTAGGTGCGCTGGTGTTCAACGGTCTGGCCTTGCTAGGCTCGATTTTATCTCTAGTCCGCGCTGATAAGCGCATGGGTAAACCAGTAGCCTATTTTCTATTGCTACTGGCTACCTTTGTACTGGGTTTAATCAACTCGTTCGTTCATGCAAAAGACGTCTGGGCCAGTATGCCGACTGGGCTTATTCTATCTGTTGTCACTGTCATTCTGGCCTGTATTGCAACCTGGATTGGCCTCACAAGCTGGCGTATTGGAGGTGCAAGATGAAACCACTCAATATTTTATCAATATCTTTTTTAGTCGCTGCTCTCTTAAGCGCATGTGGCGAAAACAATGTAGACGATGCGGAACAGTTAGGTGCCAACCCGACCTTGCCCGAAGCCCAACGCGGTCTGTTACCCACTTTGAAAATCGCTGAGCCAGCAGGTTGGGGTGATAACCGACCCATAGTTCCATCAGGCTATAAAATCACAGCCATTGCCACTGACCTTAAGATTCCACGGCAGACGCTGGTCTTACCCAATGGCGACATACTGATTGCTGAGGGCAAGGGCGGTGGTGCACCCAAGCTACGTCCTAAAGACATTATTGCTACTTATTTCAAAGCCAAAGGCACCACATCCGTCAAAGGAGGCAACCGTCTGACTCTTTTGCGCGACAGTAATGGTGATGGTGCTTACGAGACACGTACTGTATTTGCCGAGAATCTGAATGCGCCTTATGGTCTTGCGCTAATCGAAGACCAACTGTACGTTGCCAATCAGGATGCGGTAGTGCAGTTTGATTATCAGCCCGGACAGACCACCGCTAGTGGACCGCCACGTAAACTCACCGATCTGCCTAGCATGGTCAATCATCACTGGACCAAGGCGATGACAGCCAGTCCGGATGGGCAATTCCTGTACGTGGGCATTGGCTCCAACAGCAATATTACTGAAAACGGACTGGATGTAGAGGCGGATCGCGCTAGAGTTTGGGAGATAGATGCCAAAAGCGGTGCTCACCGACCTTATGCAACCGGTCTGCGTAATCCAACGGCGTTAGCTATCCTGCCTGGCACTAACCAGTTATGGGCCGTGATCAACGAACGTGATGAGCTCGGTCCACGACTGGTACCCGATTACTTGACCTCAGTTCAAGAAGGTAAGTTTTATGGTTGGCCCTACAGCTATTGGGGACAAAATGTCGATCCGCGGGTCAAGCCAGAGCAACCTGATATGGTAGCCGCCGCGATTGCTCCAGACTACAGCCTTGGGTCGCACAAAGCTCCTTTAGGCATAGCATTCTCAACGGCAACCATGGGCGGCAAGTTCAGTGAAGGCGCATTCATCGGTGAGCATGGCAGCTGGAACCGTTCAGATCCAGCAGGTTACGACGTAGTGTTCGTCCCATTCAGCAACGGTAAGCCAGCCGGGGACCCAGTTAACTTTGTCACTGGATTCCAGGGTGAAAATGGCAAGACATTTGGTCGACCGGTAGGCGTGACAGTGGATCCAAAAGGGGCACTTATTGTTGCCGATGACCTGTCTAATACCATCTGGCGAGTGACTCCAACTCGATAATCGGCACGCAGAAAAACTCCTACGCTTGTTGCTTTAACTCGCGTAGGAGTACTGAATAACTGTTCTTTTATTATGACCGAACAACATAGACTATAGCCGCACCAAATGCCTTTTCGAAAACTAAATACCTCCGCTACTTTTCGCTTTTATAAAGGTAGGAATGCCTGACCCTTGCTGTCAAATCTGTACAGTGAAACTTGGGAGATTTTAGTTAAGCCGCCTGACGATAAAAGTCAAACCACATCTGTTTTGGCGAGCTGTAGCCCAAACTCTTTTGAATTCTCGTCTGAGTATAGTACAGCTCAACCTGAACCGCCCTGATATTGTCGGATACTCAACATTCTGAGAGAATACGACAATGAAAACACGCAACTACACTCCTGAGATTAAAGAACGCGTCGTTCGTATGCTCATTGAAGCAGCAAATGACTATTCATCTAACTGGTCATCTATTCAAACCATTGCCCCTAAGATTGGCTGCACACCTGAAACCCTACGATCGTGTCATAAAAAGCACATCGAGCGTACCATTCCTGTCTCAATGCAAGCTCAAAGTGACAAAGAGCGCATCAAAGAGCTTGAACACGAGAATAGAGAACTCAAGCAAGCCGACGAGATTATATGTAAGGCTGCCGCTTTTTTCGCCCAAGCGGAGATCGACCGTCCATCCAAATAATGGTTCAGTTTATTGATGACTATAGAGGTAGTTATTGGGCACTTGTCGCCTGAGCGTAGCTTTTAGGATTACAACTATTTTGCCACTTTGATGGTGACCTATGTGCTTAGTAAAGCAAATATAACATTGCCAGATCAAACGTTGTATAACATAACAGGTTTCGCTAATAAAAAGCTTAAGGAAAATAATTCGACAGTTTACCCAGCTTTAATAAGCTTTGGCTAAATATTCAAAGCAAAACTCAATAACACGCGTTTACCAGACTGAATTCGTGAAACACTGTGCTCATACTTATCGGGACGAAAAAAATAAACTCTGTCAAACAGATTTATAATGCAGTTTGAACACTCGAACACACCACCAAATTTAGGCTGAATTAAGACAAAGTTTAATTTGTAATAACGGCCTTTTTGCACGGGATCACAGTGCTTCATAACACTGTGGTTAGTAGGGTAGGTGACATAATTAATTGAAAAAACTCTACTACTGAAAATTGCTTTGTTGGTTACTCTTTCGGTCATATCTAATCCATTGTTTTACGTGTATTAAACGTCGCTTAACGCATCTCAAGCTAATTGTATTGGTTGTAACCTAGTTAAATACTAGCGCGAATAATGTAATGAAATGTTCTACTTAATCTGAATTTTCGACAATGAGTACTTGATAGGTAACGAATCAGCAACTTATAGGTAATTACATTAATTTTGCCAAAGAATTACATCAAAACTGCCAGTCATTATTATCTCACACTGCCATCGGATGACATTTACGATGATCACTGAACATTCAATATCAAAGTGACTTAAGATTGCTATCACCTTTGTTAAGTAATGTCTATCGTCTACGAGAAAAATCAGAGACTGACTGGACTTGGTTTATTGAGATATGTCGTGAGAAACTATCTATTGGGATTTTTGACCAGACAGACGGATAAGGATTTAATGGCAGATTTGGTAAAGGAGCTTGATACTAAGTGAGACACTTAACAAGACGACTGAAGCAATTCAAAGTATTAACATTAACTAGAAAAGTTCAAATAGTCATTCTGCTATTAACTTGGATATCGCTAGTAGTTTGGGCAATACTGAGTTGGCAAGGTAGAGACTTCCCTTTAGAGTCTGAGCTTAATTATAGTGAAGGTATTGTAGGCAGTTTGGACGTAGGTGAGGGAAATCACATTTTTATGTTGTTAGATCTCAGTAATCTTAACCGTAAAGAAGTATATGGGTGCAGCTATTCAGCTTTTGATACTGACTCCTCTTGTTTTGGCAAAAAATATTTAGAACCGATTGAAGGTAAAAAAGCCGTGATAGGGTGGTATATACAGAAAGATTTTCTAGGGTTTCATAATGGAATTAGACAGATGGTAAGTCTTGATGTGGAAGATGTCGAAGCTAGAATTAAGGAGGTAATCACTTATCAGGGGACTTTAGACGCTATAAAGGGTATGAATACGTATATGAATATGGGTTTTATTATATTTATAGCATTCTTTTCTTACTGGTTTTGGCGTTTTATGGATTTTATAGAGTAAAGAGGATACGGTTCTCTAGTGAGGACTTAAACCTTTGGCTGTAGGCTATATACGATAGTAGATATAGCCATCAAGGTTATGACAGTGTACTTGGTGGTGTACATGCAGTGACTAGTTTTATATAATTTATTATTGATAATAAAAAAATATAGGTGTGCTATGGCTCGTTTATCGCAATTATTTGATTTCAACTTAACATGGCAGATTGGGTTAGCCTTTATGTTAGGTATTGCTTTTTGGGCAATGATTAACATCTGGTCATTGCTTGGCACGCTTACCGGAGCAATCATTTTATTTATTGCTTACGGGATAGCGAAAAAATGGAGGTTTGTGACAACGAAAATAACTGTGTCAGATGTTTTCTATTTTATCGTTCCTACAATATTCTTTCAAATCTTAATAAGTACGCTATACAGCCATTGAGTAATTTATATGTATACCCTAGCGGAACCAGCTACTTTACTCTTCAAAGCTATTAACAGACTACTCAAAGCAGACTGTTAACATGGAACCATCTATAACAGACTTTTGAATTATAGGACTGGTTGCTGTACTTTTTTCCTATCATTAGCCTATACCCAAAACATAAAACTTCTAAACGACAACCTATCTATCATTAGACTTGTTTCTGTTATTAAACGATAGGGTGGTGTTCTAAAAAGTATGCTGGCGATAAAAGTCAATAAGAAATCTATACTAAGTTCTCTGGTTCTATAGGGGTTTTCAAAGCCTCAAAAATTGTTAAAATTTTAATCAGCATACTTTTTGATACACCACCAACTATATTTACGATGGGCAATTTTAAGGTGAGAATATGAATGAACTTATAAAAGCTGAGTTGTTGGAATTGAGAAGACATATCTTGACCGACTACCAACCTGCTAAGGTATCAATACAAGCTATGAAATTTTTGCTTGATTATTCTAACGAGATACCTTATGAATTTCAGAGTGATCTGCACAGCTTGATAGCAATGGATATGGATGAATTCATATTACCTCAAAAGGAATGTATTGAAATTATTGATAGACTAATCGCTTGGCGTTCATGATAAAAAGGCTCATTAATCAATTAATAGACTACTCATAGTAGACTGCTGTAGTGGAACCACTTAATGAGCAATGATAAGTTCCGATCTTTCCTTGGCCACATCAGCGATAATATGTCGTAAGCACTTAGCCATTTTTTGAATATCAGGATAGCTATGACCTGATTTGAGTAGACTAGCTATAATCTTGCGCTTTTCGGTATCTTTCCTACGTTCTAAATACTTACCTTCTGCCTTAGCAATACCTTGTATCTGACGGTTACAGCGATTCTCATAATCTTTTCGAGCAATAGCTGCAAGCATATCCAGCATCATCGAGTTAATGGCCTGTAATATACTGCTCATAAATTCAGTGCTGCTTTCAGGTTGAAGAGCCATATATGAGGTCGGCAGCTCTTTGATACGATAAAGAGGTTTTTTCTGATAGCATTCTTTTTAGAGTATCCCAATCAGCTTGGCTCAAACGTGCCAAGCGATTCATCTGCTCAACTAAGATAACATCGCCCTTATGAGCATCTTCAATCAGCTGCGTAAGCTTTGGTCGCACCAAGATAGCTCCTGATTAGTTTTCGACATAGAAGGCAGCAACTTTGTGGCCATGATCGTTGACAAATGCTATGAGTTCGCTTTTGGTACGCTTACATCTTACTCTTTGGTAGACGCTCATAGATACGCTCTAATAAACATAAACACCTAAAATAGTCTGTTATAAGTGGTTCCATTATACCAGTCTGTTTTAAGTGGTCTGTTAATAGGTTTGAAGGGTGAAATAACTGGTTCTCTTGGGGTCTGGGCTATTTTTATATAATGGTTAGCTTCGTGCTAAGGCCATAATTCTTCTTATAATTAGGATGCTGTAAATCTCAAGCTAGGCTTAAACAGCTAGCTTTACTGCAAACTTTCTTGAAGAGTTTCAAATAGAAATTGAGCATAGCTTTTAGCTACAACGTTCATTTCCTGCATTTCTATCGGTAAACTTGGAATCCACTCTAAAACTAGATTTGTTTCTTCATCGTAGCTCGAGCAATCTAGAATAATATAATTTCCTTCAACTGACTCAGCCACAACTGCAAATTTTTTAGGCAAACAATATTCTTCTCTACTTTGCAAAGTAAGCCATGCAAAATTGGGAATAGAAGAGTCATAAAAGTTATCATCAATTACACCATAGAATTCATTACCTAATATACTTCCTGCTCCGTACTTTTTAACAAATGTTAAAAAATCTGTAGGCAGTATCAAATCTAATACTTTTTCTACATCCAAAATTAAATTTTCTGATTTTGGACCAACAAAATAAGCATCGTCAAAAGGATTATTTTCTATTATTTTAAATGCTTCTTTTAAGTAATTTTTAATCATATTATTCTCTATTATTTAAAGTCCCCCCTATGGCATGATTGGTCCTTGTGCCCCTATTTGAATTAATATTTAGGGGTGAAAACTATCCTGCCATATGGGGGAACTGGTGCTTGTGCAAGAGATCTATTAATTTCATGTACACCACCAAGTACACTGTCATAACCTTGATGGCTGTATCTACTATCGTATATAGCCTACAGCCGAAGATTCGAATCCTCACTAGGGTGCCGAACCTGATAATCCCCACCAAAAAATAGCCTATTTTGGACGGTGACAGCCTAGCCTGTCATCAAATCTTTTCTTGACACTCTCTTAACTAGCAACATCAACTAAAAAACTCCTTGACATAATCACGGTTTTTTTTCATTTTCAGGGCATGGTCGTTTTAAGCATCGCTTACTAAAAACTTCAACAATGCTGGTACATTTTCTCTAGCACTACGCCCAGCACCGATTAGCGTGGCAGAACCAGGGCTTGCCCAGTCGCCATAACCAAACAACCATAAGCGCGGCTCTTTTACGGCTTGTCCTTGCTCTACTTGTATTTTTCCATCAGCTTCAATGATATTTAAAGGCTTCAAATGATCAAGTTGTGACTTGAAGCCAGTGCACCAAATAACAGCATCTATCGGCTCTTCATTGCCATCAGCCCAAATGACACCTCGTTCTATGAAGCGTTCAAACATAGGTATAGCATTTAAAACTCCTCTATCGCGTGCCGCTTTGACAGGGGGTACCATAACGATATCCCCTATACCGCCTACAGGGTTATCGCTACTACTAGCATTAATACGTGCTGTGGCGCGCTCAAACAGGACGCGTCCGTCGACATCATCGTTCAAAAACAATGGCGGCTCACGTGTTACCCAGCTTGCATTTGCAACCTCAGTCAGCTCGGCATAGATTTGCGCGCCCGAGTTGCCACCCCCGACTATTAGCACACGTTTGTTTTTGTAGTCATCTATACCTGCGTAATTGGCAGAGTGGCATTGCGCGCCAAGATAGTGCTGCTGTCCTTCTATGGAAGGAATTATAGGATGGCTCCATGTGCCAGTCGCACTGACCACGGTTTTTGCCAGCCAAGTGTAACGACCATCGGTGAGCCGCAAGCAGTCATTTTCATCATCACGCCTGACGCTTTGCACATGATAAGGACGGTATATAGGCAGCTGGTAATGCTGTTCATAGTCACTCAGATAATTGAGTACTTCGTCTCGATGAGGATACTCGCTGTTTTTGGCCTTTGGCATTAATCGACCGGGTAGAGAGCTCATAGCGGCAGGAGAAAACAAGTGCAGTGATGGCCAAGTATGTCGCCATGCGCCCCCATTTTGATCTTGACTATCCAGAATAATAAAATCAAGTTTGGCCCTTCTGAGATAATAGCCGACTGCCAAACCTGCTTGACCTCCACCAATGACTACTACATCGAATATCTTAGTTGACATAACTATCCTTATTCTCTGCTATAGAGATATTAATTTCTCATATTAGAATTTACTTTTTATCTTATCAGAGAGTATCGTCACCTGTCTTTTATCTAGACTACTATTATATTTAGTCAACTCTCACTGATATAAAAACACATTTTTCAGTACTTAAAAACAATATAATAAACGCCTTTACATACGAATTATTGTATATATAATAATTCGTATGTAAAGGCGTTTCTCGAGGGGTACCAATATGAAAAACACGAATAAGAAGACAGTATTATTCCTTTGTACCAGTAACTCAGCCAGATCACAGATGGCAGAAGTATTACTAAAGTATAAAGCAGGTGATAACTATGATGTCTATAGTGCCGGTATAGAAAAAGGTGAGGTAGACAAGCGTACTATCCAAGCATTAGAAAGGTTTGATTTGGATGCTAGTGGCTTAGAATCTAAGCATGTCGATGAATTTGAAGGACAGTTCTTTGATTATGTGATCACTCTATGTGAGAAAGCCAGCACCGAATGTAGAAGCTATCCTCATACAGGCAAACAGCTGGCTTGGGATATGCCAGATCCTAAAGCGCGCGAAGGCAGTCATTCTTTCTCTACCACCTTGATGGAGTTAAACACGCGCTTAACCATGTTCCTATCTGTGGAGCAGAACTCTATACATTCCAACAAAATAATAGAGTCTAGCGTTGATGATGTAGAGGGTTCAGTCACTACTGAGTTTGATCCTATTACCTTTTACAAGAGTTTAACAGATGAGGTTCGGCTAAAAGCATTGATGTTGATTGAGTACCATGGTGAGCTATGTGTGTGTGAACTGATGGAAGCATTGGAAGAGGATAGCCAGCCAAAAATATCTCGTAACCTCGCTGTTTTAAAAAAGGCAAATGTCATTACTGATCGAAAGCACGGTCAATGGGTGTTTTATCGTATCAACCCGGAATTGCCTTTGTGGGCAAAGTCTGTGGTCGTACAGACAACAGAAAATAATGTGCATCTGATTGAAAGCGAGATTGTACGGTTAGATACCATGCAAAATAGACCTGACCGAGCCAGTTTCTGCAAATGATCATGATTATATCGGTCATGCTCATACTGGCAATGAGCATACCGGCAAATAAACCCAATGAATATTTCTGAGGTAATCATTCTATATTTCATAAACCCTGTATTTAATCAATCTTGTACTTAATAAATCTTAAATCTCATAAATTTTAAAACTAATTAAAACCGTATCTCATATTGGTTTGAATGAAGAGGTGCGTTTTGCACCTTCCTATATCTAATAATGTGGAATAGCACTAGGAGTAATACCATGACAATTAAAGTGGGCATCAATGGTTTTGGTCGCATGGGCCGTTTATCAATGCGCGCAGCATTTGACTGGGACGATATCGAAATCGTTCATATCAATGATCCAGCAGGCGACGCTAAAACTCTCGCTCATTTGATGACTTTTGACTCGGTACATGGACGCTGGCATCACGAAGCCACACATGAAGGAGAGTCGATCATTATCAATGGTAAAGCCATTCCCTGTACACAAAATAAAGCGACCAAAGATACAGACTGGTCGATGTGTGATGTAGTTATCGAAGCATCTGGAAAAATAAAAACCAAAGCATTACTACAAGCCTATCTATATCAAGGGGTGAAGCGTGTGGTTGTCACCGCCCCTGTAAAAGAAGAAGGTGTGTTAAATATCGTCATGGGTGTGAACGAAGACCTATACGATAAGGACACATATCCCATTGTCACTGCCGCATCTTGTACCACCAATTGTTTAGCGCCTGTGGTCAAAGTAATACACGAAAAAATAGGTATCAAACATGGATCAATGACGACTATCCATGACATTACAAACACCCAAACGATATTAGATGCTCCCCATAAGGACTTACGCCGAGCGCGTGCTTGCGGTATGAGTCTGATACCAACCACAACAGGCTCTGCCACCGCCATCACTCATATTTTCCCTGAGCTAAAAGGCAAGTTAAACGGTCATGCCATTCGTGTGCCTTTAGCCAATGCTTCGATTACCGACTGCGTATTTGAAGTGGCACGTGGTACTACTGTCGAAGAAGTAAACGAGTTACTAAAACAAGCGTCTGAAAATGAGCTGAAAGATATATTGGGTTTTGAAACCCGCCCGCTAGTGTCAATTGACTACAAAACAGATCCACGTTCAAGCATCATTGATGCGCTATCAACGATGGTCGTCAATGACACCCAAGTGAAGCTCTATGTTTGGTATGACAACGAATGGGGTTATGCCAATAGAACGGCTGAACTAGTACGGATGGTTGGTCTAGCAGATAAGGGTTAATCATGGGGCTGTCATCCATCACGAACTTATCATCGCAAGTGAAGCAATACTTAGTCATCACGGGTAATTATTGGGCATTTACCTTAACTGACGGCGCACTACGAATGCTTGTGGTGCTGCATTTTTATCAGTTAGGCTATAGTCCGTTAAGTATTGCTATGTTGTTCTTATTTTATGAAATCTTTGGTGTTATCACTAATCTGGTTGGGGGTTGGCTTGGCACCAGCCTTGGACTAAATAAAACCATGAATATTGGTTTGGCGATACAGATAGTTGCCCTAGCTATGCTGGCTGTACCTGCGGATATGCTAACCGTGGTCTATGTCATGGTGGCACAAGCATTATCTGGTATTGCTAAAGACTTAAACAAAATGAGTGCTAAAAGTGCCATCAAACTATTGGTACCAAAAGATGCTGAGAGCCAACTCTATCAATGGGTAGCTATACTAACAGGCTCTAAGAATGCTTTGAAAGGCGTTGGCTTTTTTATAGGTGGTTTGCTACTGACTCTGATAGGGTTTAAAGGTGCTGTTATCTTGATGGCAGCACTACTGAGCATTGTTTGGATATTTAGTTTGTTAGTGCTAAAAGAAGACATTGGCAAAGCCACCAATAAGCCTAAATTTAAAGATATCTTTTCTAAAAGTCCAGCTATCAATATCCTGTCTGCGGCACGACTGTTTTTGTTTGGGGCTAGAGATGTTTGGTTTGTCGTGGCCTTACCTGTATTTTTGGCAGTGACTTTTAACTGGAGTCACTGGTGGGTAGGTAGCTTTATGGCAAGTTGGGTTATTGGCTATGGTATTGTACAATCTGTTGCCCCTTACTTTACCGGTAAGAAAAAAGGCGTTTTACCGACAGGAAAGGCCGCGTTTTTATGGGCGAGCTATCTAACTTTTATTCCTGCAGCGATTGCATTGGCTTTATACTTTGATTTTTATATACAGGCATCAATCGTTATTGGTTTGCTGATATTTGGCGTCGTATTTGCTATTAATTCATCGTTACATAGCTATCTTATTGTGAGCTATGCTGACAGTGATGGCGTATCGCTGGATGTAGGATTTTACTATATGGCAAATGCGATGGGACGACTCATCGGTACGGTGCTTTCAGGTTGGGTATATCAAGAGTTTGGTCTAGAGGCTTGTCTTTGGATATCAAGTTTATTTGTGGCAATAGCGGCCTTACTATCACTAAAACTGCCGACTCATTATAAAGAGGCGGCATACTGATTAGGCTTTTATTAGTAAATATACTGTTTATTTGAAGTCAAAACATACTCATGATGATATAGAGTTTATCTCAGTTGCACTGCGTTCGTTTTATCATGGATTGGTTATGAGCTATGCTTAAAGAAGCTATAGAACCCAAAAAAAACCGACTTTTCCCATAACGGACGTTATGTTAAAAATTTTTGAGACAAAAAACTTAGTTTGCAATAGATAGCTTTTCATCTGTAATCAGCATCATATGAATAAAAAAACGTAGTAGCGGTGAGTATTGCCATTTGTTCGTTTGTTCTCTATGGTCTTGACTAGCAATACCGATATGGAGAGCATTTTTCGACTCATTAGATTGCTGCTTAATATCTTGATAGTCAGTAGATGATATAGTTTTCATCAATAAAGCTTCGTTGCTACTCATTAGCCAGCGTTTCAAAGGCAGCAGTTTCTTAGCAATATCAATGAAACGCTTCAACTCATTCTCATCTCCTTTTCTAAATGGTAGGTATGCTCTGCTACTAGACAGTTTTTGACTACATATCTCAATAAACCAAGTCCAGTCAGCCCCTGACTTTTCTCGTAGACGATAGGCATTATTTAACAAAGGTGACAGCAATCTTAAATCACTTTGGTATTGAATGTTCAGTGGACTTAAGACAGTAGTTTCTGAGTCTATGAGTTTTACAAAACGAGGTTTACCGTGTTTGGTAGTGATGTTGGCAATCTCGCTCGCACGTTCTATTAGAACCTTTGCATCGTGAATAGAAATATTTGCTAACTGGGCTGCTTTACTTGAAGAAATCTCTTTATCATAGGTCTGTAGTAGCAGCTGTACTCGGTTTAGACCATAACGACCAAACAATTCATCAGTGGCTGGCGTATTGGTACTCAAGAGAAATTGCTTATCACAGTTTTCGATCGTGAATTTCGGTGACTTGCGTTTGCCTTCTATAATATTTTTAAATAACAGTGTACGAATACTAGGTATGCTGACGCTACTATTACTAACAGTCGCATTATTTTCCTTAAGCTTTTTATTAGTAAAACCTGTTATGTTATACAGCGTTCGCTCTGGTAATGTTATATCTGTTTTACTAAGCGCATAGGTCGCCATCAGAGTAGCAAAGTGATTGTAATACTCAAAGCTACGCTCAGGCGATAAGTGCCCCATAATACCTGATAGAGCGTACCAGCGATCTTGTGCATCTGTAGGCTCTCCAAGTAGGCCTGTTTTTATACGTAGTACGTCGCTTTCGTCATAATCGGTGAGCGCTTCTACGAGATCTGAAGGGCCTACTAGCGCTAAAGATAGGTTGCTCACTGCCGTGTGCCTAAATCCATGAAAGGTATGCTCTACCACGTTATCATCTACCGATATGTCTTTTAAGACTCGTTTGAGTAACTGCAACGGAACATGGTCATCAATAGGGCGCTGATCCGATGATAAGGTAAAGATAAATTTGTTTGAACTGTCGCCAATATTACTCTGCACAAAGTTAATAAAAAATTTCAGCTCATTAGGTTTGAGGAGGGCAAATAAGGGAACGCGGCGAATACTACTTTGAGTCTTGGTTGGACGATAGCTATTGGGTCTTATTACCACTGATGGTACAGATGTTTTTAAGCCTTCGATGTCATTATACTTAAGTCCCAACAGCTCTTTTTTGCGCATTCCAGTACGATAGACTAAGATAAATAGAAGCACGAACATCTCCTGCTCCAATATATCTACAGAAATCAGTATCTGCGTAATAATGGCTTGATACGCTTGCGGTGATATCAGCTCCGCACGTACACGCCGACCATTTTTGGACTGCTGGAAGTTCACGGAGGGTAGGTTGTATTTGCTCTTAGCAAAGTTGTGCATACTCTTTAATAAATTGGCAGAATATCCAATGTCAGTATTGTTTCGTACGACAGCTTTGTATTCTAAGATGTCTTCATAGAGCTCTTCAAACTCTTCCTCTGACCAAATATCAAGCGGCTGAGCTGTTGTGAAATATAACCATTCATAGCCTATGGTTCTAATATATTTCAAAATAGACTCATTACTAAGTGATTTTGACTCTTTTCGATTGAGTAAACTTAGCACCCAATCTAATAAAATTTTTTCACTTAAGTCATCGTATTGCTCATAGCGTTTTTGTACTCTTTCGATAAGAGTAGGCGGCTTTTTGCGGGTTTTTTTCTTTTTCTGTTTTTTATCCATTTTGAAGTCTTTAGTCAGATTCATAATTAAATCAGACTTTCTAACCTCTATCTTTTTGGTAGAACTACTACTAGATGTCTCGTTTTGATTAACAGAGTTTTTGCTGATAGACAGCGTCAAAATATGTTCTAGATCATACGGTTCCTCTTTATGCTGATATTTTTGGTTCAAAAACCGACCAAAGTCCTGCGTGCTCAGTCCAGCCGTGTTATGCATACCTCGCAGCACCCCAACTGAAGCATGATCAATATCAGCGTCCTCCAGCTCCTCCCAGTAGTAACTGGCGTAATATAAAAACCTCGAAAAAGGAAGTGGCTTAATACCCAAAGGCTTGATCACGTCAGACAAAGCCACGGTCAAATATTGTTTTATCTTATCTTCTGACAGCTTGGCAATGATATGTGTGGTCTCTGCTTGACTGCTGTTTTTATGGTAATGCATCAGCCAACACTGACTGACCATATCTACAACGATTTGCTTGGTGTTATAAAGTTGGTCACTTTCTTCTTCTCGCTCGTTACCAAAGCGCTTTTGTACAAAACGCGGCGAGACCATTATCCTTTCTTTGATGAATGGCTGATACTCTTTGGTGAGCAATGAGATAAGCCACCCTTGAAGCATTTGTACCTCGTTAATGCCACCATATACAATCCCTGAAAATATCAGCCAGCCTATGATTTCCTCTTGGCTGTAATCGGTTGTTTGCTCCCAATTATGCTTTACGGCGCTAATAATTTTGATCAGTGCTTTACCGTCTTTTAACCAAGCTGTATTTGTAATTAGTGGATTGATTTTAGTAGGCTGTGGCGCGATTATCTTAGGATAGTGATGCTCAGCAAGCATATAGTGCTTATTTTGATAGTCAACGAACTTAACGACGATTTGCCAGACATGTTTGAGTGTTCTGGATGACTCGTAAGCTTTTGCAATTTTGTTTTCAATGATTGACTGAAACTCATCAAATCCCTCTTGAGACAATGGTTTTAATTGCTTATAAAGCGCTCCCTGAAACTGGTTTAAAGATTGACTCCAAGATAGCCATGACAAATCAAAATAATCGCTAGAGCTTGGCAGAAATGAAAAGATGCGCTCATCGGGCCAAAGCGCTTGTTTGTAATATTTATCAAAAGACTTTATGAATCCGATACTTCCAGGATGAATCCTTTTTAATGACTCCCATTCGGTTTGTAAGTCGGCGAGTAGCTGTATCTCACGTGTCCTTACCGTGTCACTGTCTTTGAGTATAAATGGATAAGGCACGTAGCACTTTTTTCTACCATCAAACTTTGCTAAGTTATTAATAATTTTTGGTAGCTGTATTTCATTTATTAGCATGGTCAACCTCTGCAGGGCTCGTTGCCAAATGATTTGAATTAGGGTAATGGTTGATTGTGATATCTGATAACCCAAGCTGTGCTGCGATCTTTTCAAACACGGACGCCACACGCTTAATATCTGCTTTACTACTTGATGAGAAGCGCCCCAATACTTCTTGACGAGCTTTCTCATGACCAATAACCGTGTTAATCAGCGATAAGGAAACGCCAAGCTTTTCAAGCTGCGTACGAACAAAGTGGCGTGTCCAATAGGGATTGGCGTCAATGATGTGCTTGGTCATATGATAAGCATCGCCACGCTTAATGTCTTTAAGAGTAGGGGACTTAGCAGTAGGAGCTCGCTCATACAACAGCTTTAATAGTGCTTCATCATTACCCAAACGGATATTATCAATGATAGCGCTGATGTCATGATGACCTTGGTGTTTTGCCTGATAATTAATCAAATACGCTCTATAGTCTGTTAGATGGCGTATAAGTGTAGGGCATAGTGGAATGAGACGATCACTTTTAACTTTCTTAACAGGCTTGTCATTGATGAGCAGCCAACCCATATCAAGATCGATATCGTACATCTTGCCAAGACCGTTATTTGGTCGCACGCCCGTTAAAAGGCAAAAGACAAACCATACAAAAATACTGGTTCTATTAAAGTGCTCCTCATCGTTTGAACTTTGATCAGTCCAGTACTTTATCTCATTTACGATGTCGCAAACTGTTTCAATCTTTAGCGCAAACCCTGACCCCACTGTATATTTGCGCCAAGCGATGATATAAGTTAGGTCAAAATTACTATTGCTATTAAATATACCCAGTGCTGATTTATAGTGAGCCATAAGTGCTTCGCTGGTGTGGCTACTATAGTACATCGCAGGAGCATGGGACGCAGGCGTGCGACAGATGATATCGGCGATATGTGCATGACAATCAGGTGTATAACGAGAGAGCACGACATGTAGTGCAGTCTCTATACGATTGACGGACAGGTACGGCAATCCAAGGCTGCTACGTAAGGCGGCAAGATAAGCCGTAAAATCTTCTTTTGATGGTAACTCGCAAGCAAGTAAATCATCTATCAGCCACACCGGCAGTGGAACTTTGATGGTATCAGAAGTATTTTCATAATCATTTTCGAGCAGTGTTTGGCTTGTGGAGCTTTCGGTAATACCTAAGCTGTGTTTAATGTAATACTTTTTACCTTTAAGATTGAAAATCCTAGGATGACCGATATAGCCGGGTATTAGTAAGGACTTAACTGGAAGGCCAGTAAGCATCGATAACAGTAAAATACCCGCACAGGTTTTATCAGTCTCTGATTCTGGCAAGGTACTGGCGTCTTGGTTGAGTGCAGCAAATAACGCTTGGTAGCCGGCAAGGGAGAGTAAGCGCGTGTTAGAGTTAAGCGCGAGATTGCGCTGAGACATGTAGTTCTGCTGTAGCGATAAATCTATAGTTTGGAGTGGTATAGAGTGTTTGATTAACGAGTTTGGATATTCACCATAGCTGACATAGGGTGCCTCATAGTGATCAATACGCTCTTCAAAGCTGGTGGTTAACCCTTCATAGCTTTCAGTGTTAGCGTCTAAAAATGCAAGATCTATGGCGATAGCGCTGTGTTCTATATCATCATGTGTGTTACCCCATGCATCATTACTAGGCGTAGTATTCCAGTTGTGACTCGTTGCAGTAGAGTCTAAGGGTAATTTCGATGTGTTATCTGCTAAGTTGATAGCTATAATTTTAATATGTTTAGGCGGCTTCTTATACTTGGGTCTAGGCTTGCGTGACGTATGCGCATTTTGATAGGCGGTCGTTATTTTTTCTATTTGGCTCAGTTTATCTTTTGCCACTTTCTTTTCTTCGGCATGAGTAGCTTGCTTATCATTTAACAATTCATATGCACTTTTTTGCTGCTCTAATAGAACAGTGAAAATGGTGCATATGCTTTCCACATTCATGGTCATTTGAGTTAAATCAGGTAGTTCATGCCAAATCCATATTCGTCTAGGAGATCCTGAAAACTGAGCCTGTTTGAATTGCATCAGTATATTTTTGGTTTGCTGTTTTGGCCAGTGCTGCGTCAGCATCACACTGGTGTGCATTGCTATGGCTAGCCAAATTAACCGTTTCTGTAGGTAGTCATGCTGATGTTCATTGATAGAATGTTGCATGAGAATAAGCAATTGCATGATGAGTGGTTTTTTTGCTAATTCTGATCTACTAATAGTCATAGAAAGCTGAGGAACTGGCCTTCTTTGTAATACCTGTAATATTAATCTTAGTAGATTTTGAGGATTATCATCTGGTTGGCTATAGCTATTGTGTACTGCTAAAGTGATCTCAGATATGGCAGTCGATACTGCTTCTGGATATATAAAATTTTGGTCATTATCAATTTTTTTGATGATTTCTGTTAATGCTGGCGCATTCTCAGCATTCTCAGCATTCTCAGTATTCTCAGTATTCTCAGTATTCTCAGTCATAAAACACCCTTAGAAGGTCGCTTGTAATAAGTTTGCTCACTTATATTTATAAGCCGACAAAATGTAGCAATAGTAAAAATATTTTTACCAAATAATTTTTTATTCATCTCTGGATCCAAGATCTTGTTTAGCTGCGAGTAAACAAGCCTGATATCTATTGTCTTGTTATGTTGAGCAATGAGATTGATAAGCTCGTAAAAACTGATGTCAAAATTAAACTGATTCTTTGGTATATATTTCACGTCTACTTCTTTTCTTAATACATCAAAATCAATATAAGGGCTTTTTGCTATATGAAATAGCTCAAAGTTATTGAGCAAGAACCACTTTTCTTCCTCTTTTATAAAGCAGGTAAGTTTTGAGCAAGCATTACTTTGCTCAAGTTCGATAGCATGGCTATTCAGAAGTGGTCTGATATGGCAGGTATAAATATCAAACAGACTAATGATTTCTGGATATACAAGCACATTGAGTGTTTGTAGCTTAGCGATCGACAGTGATTTCATATCTTTCCCACTAAGATATTGAGTTGATGACTTGGTCGTTGTATCCCGTGTATTGACCTCCACTAATAACTTACGAGTATTAGCAAACAATTGAAAGCCAATTTGTGAGGTTTTGAGGCAAAAACTTAAATTAAGCGACAGCTGATGACGTCTTACTACGCTTCTGAGCTTTTGTAGACAAAACTGATGACAATTCTATCTATAGTGACTCAGGAATTAGCTAGAGTTTGTAGGTGAGTGGTGTGAATATAGAGATGGTTTAGGAGTAAAAGATGAAGTGAAAGTATCGTATTAGCAGAAGGGTAAAGCTCAGATATCTGATGCAGATTGATATTTTCTACTAGATATTGCAAAGTTTTTTTGCTCTGTGATATATCTCCATAAGTATCGAGTTGATAGCATTCTGACGAATTTTCATAGATTTCAATGTCTATACAGAGCCATGCAGTACTTGCGCTGGCACGTAATAGCGACCAAGTTAGGCTATGAAAATTTACTGGTATTTTTTTGCTACTGTCTGTGCAGATACGTTCATTGATAAACTGCCTCGAATAATCAATGCTTGCTATTTTGGGAATGACCTCTGTTTGCGTCGCTACTGAATACTCTCCTAAAGGCTTAATTAATCCATAAAAACTTAAAGAGTTAAGGGTAAAGTATTTGATATCGACTAACTCTTCGATCACCTCATCATCATACCTATAAGTGAAGCGTTGCTCGGCACCTTGAACAGGTTGGTTTTCAAATGTCAGGCTTCCTTTTGGTATTACTTTGATCTCAATTGACTCTTTATGACCATATACAATAGCCGATAAGGTTCTACAGCTTTCCCTCGTATAAATATTGAGTAAGGTAATCTCGATAGAAAGTTGATTCACTCTCTAATCAGCTCAGAATCCTAAGAAAATGGTGTGATCTTTAATTCCTATCTATTACAGCCCCCTAGATATTTATATTGAGTGTTTTTTATAACTAAATTTGATATTTGGTGAAATAGGTTTTGCAAAAAAAATGTGTACAGTTGTATAGTGAAGTAACAACGATATTAATACAAGGTAACCAATTTCAAATTATATATTATTACAACCGAAGGTAATTACATCATAGGAATCATCTAATGATACGACCATAAAAATTATTATTGAAGTGTAATTCTAATACGGATAGTATTATTTTCAATTATGAGTAATAAATAATTAATTAAGTTGACATTAATTTTTGATTCTGCATTTAATAAATTTTTTACCCTAAATTTTTTCATATTGTAAAATTCTATGTTTTAGATTTTATAAAAAATATAATTACTTAGTGAGTAAAATTCTATTTATTATTAGACTATATTTTGTAATATAACATCTAATTAATAGATCTAACAAAATGGAGTGTATTGTGATCACACGGACTGCGAGCAACATTACCAAAGACTCTGTTTCAGCTATGGATATAGCAGCTCGCCTAAAAGAAGGTAGTCTTTGTCCGGTAGCGATTGTTGAAGAGACATTTGCAAACATAAGAGCTTCTGATCCCGCTATTTTTACAGAGTTGCTCGAAGAACGGGCGCTGAAAGAAGCCTATGCTTCTAGAAAACGCCACCGTGAAGGTAATCTACTTAGTCTATGGGATGGTCTCCCTATCGCATGGAAAGACCTTTTTGATATAGAAGGTCGAGTCACTACCGCAGGATCTATTGTATTAAGATCTAACGCACCTGCTACTCATGATGCCGATATGGTTGTAAATGCCACTCGAGCTGGCCTCATATCGATAGGCTGTCTTAATATGACTGAATTTGCCTATTCTGGTCTAGGTCTTAACCCGCATTTTGGTACTCCTCAAAACCCACATGGTACAGGCCTTGCTCGTATTCCTGGTGGCTCGTCATCAGGTTGCGGCGTCGCCATCGCCCGCGGACTAGTACCACTTTCTGTCGGCAGTGATACTGGGGGTTCGATACGTATTCCTGCTGGATTAAATGGCATAGTCGGCTATAAAGGTTCTAGTAGAGCGTTTCCAAAAGGTGGTACGTTTCCACTCTCACCGACATTGGATACCTTTGGTCCACTTGCTGCTGACCTAAAAAGCTGTATCGGTGCGTCAGAAATTCTCAACGGGCGAGACGTCGCAATGCCCAAGCCAACATCTATCAGTCAACTCAAATTCTTTATTCCTAGTAATGTTGTCTTTGAAGATGCACAAGATGCTGTGATAGAGAATTTTGAAGCCAGTGTTCGCGCTTTAGAAAGCGAAGGGGCAATGATCACTCGGGGAGTGAGCAATGAGTTTGGAGAAATAGAGACCCTTGCTGCTAACCACGGTTCCTTGGTTGGCACAGAAGCGTTGGAATTGCACTGGGATCTTGTCCATTCTGAGCACGCGACCCAGATGGATCCACGGGTACTTGAACGTATAATTAGTGCGGAGAACATATCCGCACGTGACTTAATTGTTGTCCAAAGAGAGCGCGCAAGATTAATTCAAAAAAATAGCCAAATTCTAGGTGATCAAATTGTGCTATTCCCCACTACTCCTATTACTGCACCTGAACTTAAACCGCTTGAACAAGATAGTAATTTGTATGTACGTACTAACAAACTCATGCTACGTAATACAGCGCTTGGTAATTTCCTCGATTGGTGTGGTGTTGCCTTACCAAATGGAATAGACCAGAACCAAATGCCGACCAGTATTTTAATGTCAATGCCCGGTGGCCGAGAAAATGACTTGCTGGCGGCAGCACTTACTGTTGAAAGGCTACTACAGTAAAACTTCTAATAACTACCTGATAAATAAGTAAAGAAAATATAAGATCTTTAAAGAAATAAAACTAAACTAAAAGTGTCAAAGGAGAGAGACATGAGTAAAAAAACTATTATATGCGGCTTCGGTACAGATGTAGATTCAGTAGCAGGGTGGATTGGATCATATGGTGGCGGTGAAAGCCCGTCAGACATCCAGCGCGGGGTTTGGGCGTCTGAAGTTGGCGTTCCGCGCCTGTTAAGGCTTTTTAAGAAGTATGATCTACGCACCTCATTTTTCGTCCCCGGCCATAGTCTTGAGACCTTTCCTGATATTGCCAAAATGATTGTTGATCATGGTCATGAAGTAGGTGCGCATGGTTACCTGCATGAAAACCCTATTGCTATGACTCGCGCTCAAGAAGAAGCCGTGATGGAAAAATCCGTTGAGTTGATTACTAAGTTGACTGGGCAAAGTCCACGTGGTTATGTTGCTCCTTGGTGGGAGATGTCTAAATCTACCCCTGAGATTCTTGCTAAATATAATTTTAAATATGACCATAGCCAAGGCTACCGTGATTTTCAGCCTTTCTATGCTAGAGTTGGCGATGATTGGACTGTCATTGACTACTCGAAAACTGCAGAAGAGTGGATGCAACCTATGACCCATGGCGACGAGATTGATTTGGTTGAAATTGCTGCCAACTGGTGTGTGGATGATTTACCACCAATGTTGTTCATGAAAAACGTCCCTAACAGCCATGGCTTTGTCAATCCGCGTGATATTGAACAAATGTGGCGTGATCAATTCGATTGGGTATACCGTAATATGGATTACGCTGTGTTTCCTTTTACAATTCACCCCGATGTCTCTGGACGTCCACATGTACTCATGATGCTTGAGCGTCTAATTGACTATATCAATGGTCATGAAGGTGTTGTTTGGATGCCATTCGAAGATATTGCTGCTGATTTCCGCACACGTTTCCCATTTGAAGGCGGTAAGCGTCCGGAAGTTATTTAAGAACACTGTATTGATGAATTCATGGATCTTGGTGGCATTGTTAAAAGTACTGCTAAGATCATATATAGGGAGAACAGCCATGTGTAGTGCATGTGGAAACCCAGCTGCCCTAGGACATTGGACAGAAGCAGGTGCACAGAAGGGTGGTATCCGTCTCAGGGCGATGTTTAATCGAGTATCCATTTTGAAGCGAGTGCTGAAACCTTATGGGTTTTCAGTTTATGCCGATGGGGTGATCCCGCAAATTCAGCTGATATGTCCAGGTGGGGCTAGAGTAATGGTCAATAATTTAACCGAGCTGTGGGCTGAAGTAGAACGCCTTCAAGGTTTTCCAATCGACCCCTTAGAAACTCAATCAATGGCTTGACCTTAATGCAAATATTTCAGGAAAATCGTCTTAATATCGTTCTATTGAGCGGCTATTTAGGTTCAGGTAAGACGACATGGCTGCGTCATGCGCTTTTTACCAAAGTGTTTGGCAACGCTCAAGTTTTCATTCAAGAAGCGGCCCAGCAACCAGTGGATGACTTACTGTTAGGTGAGGCGATGAGTGTCACTGTTTTGACCGGAACTGCTGGTACTCCTAAGGGTAAAGAAGAGCTGATATCAGCATTACTTGAAGTAGCTGAGTTTCGAACGAGTGGAAGGTCAATCGGTTTAACTATTGATCAGCCTGATACTCTGATCATAGAAACAAGCGGCTTAGCTGATCCCGAAGAAATCATAGTTGCTATTAAAGAGCATCCCGTTTTGATTTATCATTTCGTCCTCAAAGAAACTATCATCATGGCTGACGCCCTACATTTTCATGTGGCGCTAAAGACTGACACATTGTGTCGTCAGCAAGTTTTATCAGCCGATCGTATTGTCATTGCAAAATCAGAGGAAGCGTCCGAGCAGTCCTTATCGAACCTAGTTTCAGCCATTGGCAAAATCAATCCAGCTGCACCAATTTCCTTATCCACATTCGGTGTCGAAAGCCCTGTACCTCTACTACCAGTGCCGACCGAAATCTACGAATCGATTCTCACTAATGCGTGCGCATCAACGACTGTGGTTTCGTTGACGATTCCTAAAGAAGTAGATTGGGTTGGGTTTACTATATGGCTCTCAGCTTTGCTGCACGCTCGAGGTAATACGATCCTGCGAGTTAAGGGTGTTTTGCATACGGATGAAGGCGCGCTATTACTGCAGTCTGTACGTAAGATCATGCAGCAACCTGAAGTTTTACCGCCTGAGAAAAGCGTCTCTAGACCTGGAGATATTGTATTTATAGGGGAGGGGATGAATCAAGAAGCTTTACTAGCTTCTCTATCTTCTTTTTTAGGACAAAGCTGAATTACTCATGTATTTAGGTTCAAACATCGTCTGCACTGGTACTAAAGCAAGTTGATTTTCAAGCCAATCTTTAGGACTATTCGCCTCAATATGTATGGTCTCACTTTTAGTATTGTAGGTATAGCAAGTTATCTTAGAACTGTCCGTTCATTTGAGTAACATACCAAAGCATACTTGTCGCCACTACCTTAGTTATCTTCATAATTAAGAGATAGCAAGAGCACACTATAATTTGAATGGATGCTATCTTTAAAGGCAACATAACTTAGCAAACAAAACATCCTCAGCTTAGCAACTAGGGGTTTTTTTGTCTGACTTCCTAGTTCTGCTAAATATCTACTATAATCGAATTTTTCAGCAATGACATCTGCCAATTATCTTAGACCCTGCTATCATTACCTCACTATAATAACCAGCAATTTCCCAGCGCGTTAAGGAATAACAAATGCCCGACAGTACTGCCAGTCATATTACCCAAATCAATCAAGACGACATCAATAAAGCCGTATGGAATGCTTGTGACACGTTTCGCGGGGTCATCAGTGCCGATACTTATAAAGACTTTATCTTAACCATGCTGTTCTTAAAGTATTTGTCTGACGTATATCGCGATGAGTACAATAAGCTGGTCGAGCAGTTCGGCGACAACCCCGAGCTGATCCACGCCATGATGTCCAAGCAGCGTTTTGTATTGCCTGAAGGCGCAAGCTTTTGGGACTTATACGAGCAGCGCCATCAGCCGGGCAACGGTCAACGTATTGACGAGGCGCTACATGCGATTGAAGAAGCCAACGGTACGAAGCTCAAAAATGTCTTTCAAGACATCAGTTTTAACACCGATAAACTGGGTCAAGAAAAGCAAAAGAACGAGCTGCTACGCCACCTATTAGAAGATTTTGGTAAAGACATTCTGAATCTAAGTGCTGAGCGTGTCGGTAGTCTCGATGTGATTGGTAATGCGTACGAGTATTTAATCAAGCATTTTGCCGCTAGTAGTGGAGCGACGGCTGGCGAGTTCTATACGCCGCCTGAAGTGTCCAATTTGCTAGCGACTATCCTTGAGCCTGTTGAGGGTGATGAAATCTGTGATCCAGCTTGTGGTTCAGGCTCGCTACTCATTAAGTGCGGGGCGATGGTACGCAACAACTCAAATTCCAAGAAGTATGCGCTATACGGTCAAGAAGCCATTGGCTCGACATGGGCACTGGCCAAGATGAATATGTTCCTACACGGCGAGGACAACCACCGTATCGAGTGGGGCGATACCATCCGTAATCCGCTGCTACTCGATAAGGACGGCAAGCACTTATTACAGTTCGATGTGGTGACGGCCAATCCGCCGTTTTCACTGGATAAATGGGGTCATGAGGATGCCAGCAGCGATCCTTACGGTCGCTTCCATCGCGGTGTACCGCCCAAGACTAAGGGCGACTATGCCTTTATCAGTCATATGATTGAAACGCTCAAGTCTGCGACTGGCCGCATGGGTGTGGTCGTACCACATGGCGTGCTATTCCGTGCGTCAAGTGAAGGTAAAATCCGTCAGCAACTCATCGAAGAAAACCTGCTCGATACGGTGATTGGCTTACCCGAAAAGCTATTCTTTGGGACGGGGATTCCAGCCGCTATTCTGCTGTTTAAAAAGAACAAGACCAATGACAAAGTTCTGTTTATTGATGCCAGTAATGAGTTTAAATCAGGTAAAAATCAAAACCAGCTGACTGAAGATAATATTGCTAAAATCATTGAGACGTATAAGGCGCGAGAAAGCGTCGATAAATACGCGTATCTAGCGAGCTTTGATGAGATAAAAGAAAATGACTTTAACCTAAATATTCCACGCTATGTCGATACCTTTGAGGAAGAGGCGGAGATTGATCTGGATGCGGTGCGTGCTGAGCGTCTTGAGTTAAAGGCTGAGTTAGAGAGTCTAGAGACTGAGATGGCAGGGTTTTTAAAGGAGTTGGGTTATGGTGCCTAAAGGTTGGAAATCTGTATATCTAAATGATATATCTGAAAAAATAATGGTAGGCATTGCTAGCGCAGCAACTCATGCATATTGTGACGATGGCATTAGAATGTTACGTAACCTAAATATAAAAGATGGTTGGATTGACGATTCAGATATTCTATTTGTAAATGAAGAGTATGAGAAACAACATAAAAATAAACGGTTGAAAACAGGAGACATATTAACTGTTAGAACTGGTTATCCTGGCGTATCTGCTGTAGTGCCGGAAAAATATAATAATGCTCAGTGTTTCACATCTTTAATTACTAGATTAAATACATCTAATGCACTACCAGCTTATATTTGTCGCTTTATTAACTCAGAATACGGTAAGAAATATATTACATCTGGTGAAGCTGGAGGAGCACAGAAAAACGTAAATGCAGCAATCCTAAAGAAAATGCGTATTCCACTTCCACCACTTCTAGAACAACAAAAAATTGGCAACATCCTATCCACTTGGGATAAAGCGATTAGCACGACTGAGCGTTTGATTGAGAATAGCACCCAGCAGAAAAAAGCCTTGATGCAGCAATTGCTGACGGGTAAAAAGCGTTTGCTTGATGAGTCGGGTAATCGGTTTGAGGGTGAGTGGGAGAAATACCCTGTAGGTGATATTTGTCAATCAATTGTGCCTGGAAGAAATAAACCTAAAGAATTTGATGGGGATATCCCATGGGTAACCACGCCAGAGTTTCAAGGGCGTTATATACCCTCTAAACTGCAAAAAAATTATATATCACAAAGTGTTATTGATGAATGTGGAGCTAAATTAGTACCTGAAGGTGCAGTTGTCATTGCAGCTGTAGGAGATTTGGGATTAACAGCAATAGCTTCAGAAACTGTAGTTTTAAACCAACAGCTTCACGCTTTTATTTGTGGCAAAAAGGTCTATAACGAATATCTGTTTTATTGGCTTTCATACCAGAAACCCTATATGGAAAGTATAGCTTCAAAGACGACAATTCAGTATATGAACAAGAAAAACTGTGAAAGTATTCCAGTAGGATTACCAACTTTAGAAGAACAACAAAAAATCGCCACCGTATTAACCAATGCCGATAAAGAAATTGAGTTACTTGAGCAGCAATTAGCTGATTTGCAGCAAGAGAAAAAGGCGTTGATGCAGGTTTTGTTGACGGGTAAGAAGCGGGTGGTTGATGGGGGGGTGCTTGATGGATATTGACATTACAAATAACATCAACCCGAGAAATATTCAAGATAGAGAAATAGACATTTCATTTAAAGATGCGACAGGAAAAGAGTTCAAATTTAATACTCTATATAAACTACAAGATTTTATAGCTTCTGAAACAGAGTTTTGGATTAAAGCTGAAGAGCCTCTTCAAATAAATGAAAGAGTGAGTCTTGAAGAGCGAACTCAAGTGCATAACTTTAGAACAGAAAAGACCCCTTTAGTTTATTTAATAATGAGCACTGGTCGATGCTTCCAAGATTTAAATCACAGATTTGAGATTGAGTTACATGGATATTTATTTGATACCCAGCCAGACCAAGACAATAAAATAAAAATGGCTATAAACTCTGTCCAGTATGGTCTTAACGGGGGTCAGTTCAATCACTGGATATGGTCCGAACATGTACTTTGTAGAAAAGGACTTAATATATTTAACGAGTCCGGCGCAATAGCAGCTAGTAGTTTTTTTGAAGCTTTCATTGAAAAACCTACATTTACCAACCTAAATAGTTTAGAAGGCTTCAAAGGTGCTCTAATAGCTTACGAATTTCAGATGCAAGGTGAGAACGGTTTAGAAAATAGGATAACTCTCGAAGCCAAATCCGTGAAAGACTTAAAAGATAATATTCTTGAGATACGAGATAACTTGTATACAGACGTGAATAAATCTAAGGAAGAATTCGATAATTGGAAAAAGGGTACAGCCGAATCATACAAGACGGATACCAAAAATTTACATGAGTCTCATAATAAAAAATTCAATCAATGGCTTGTTAAAGTTGAAAACCTTGAAAATACGTATAAAGAAAAATTACGTTTAGAGCCTGCTGCTAGCTACTGGAACACCAAAGCAGAGGACTATAAAAAGTTAGGCAATCGGTGGGCGTTCATTCTTTCAGGATTTGTCGCTGTTGGACTTGCCATTTTTGGTGTTTTATTTTATACGTGGGTAAATGCTCAAGCTACTGAGATAAGTATAGATAGTCTGCAGGGGGTTGTCCTGTTTATTACCCTTCTTTCAGTCTATGCCTTTGCTATAAAAGCACTTTCAAAATTGGTATTTAGCTCTTACCATTTGCAACGTGATGCAGAAGAGCGAGAGCAATTGACCTATCTATATCTGTCATTGACTCATGAAAAAGATGATTTTGATACCGATGCACGCAGTATTGTATTACAAGCCTTGTTTAGCCGAGCAGATACAGGGCTTATATCAGGTGATTCTAGTCCAACTATGCCTGGAGTACATGAGATTATTAATACGTCGTCTAATAGGTAGAGGTGTATGATGGATCTAAGATGTACTAGCCGCACCTTACGCGGCTTTTGGAGTAGTCAGTAGTTCTAAGGCATTAGATAATACTAGAATAAGAAAACCGCCCTAATTAGGGCGGTTTTGAATTTGGAGGGAGCTAAGGAATTGCACCTACGGTAATACTCTCCACAACGGGTTGGCACTAGTGCTTACTTGCAGCTGCACTCCCAGTATACCGCGCTCCAACTTACGTAATTTTTCAACTTATTCATCGTCATTTCTCCTTTTTAAGTATCTATACGTTCTAAGTACAGAAAACAACACTTTGACTTGTAGGTCAAAGGATAGATCCATGGGAATCAGTAAGAGAGCACCAAGTGTAAACCCAACCACTAGAGAAGTTGTTTGCTAACGAATCATACAAAAACATTAGCATATGGCAATTATATTCATTCGACCAAACCATAGTCAAGAGTTAATAAGTATTGACACCAATTAAAATATGACACTATAATAGTGCTAACACTAAATTGATGTCGTAAAATATGGGGTTAAGATGAGCAGCAAGATTCGTACTCAAAACCAAGATGATTGGAAACGTTCTCAAATTAGGATGCCTCAAGAGCAACATGATGAAATTGCCGAATTTGCTAAAGAGCATGATCTATCTCTCAATTCGGCAATGATTGATTTGATTGATAGAGGGCTTTCAACTCTGTATTCAGTAAACCCATCTAGCGTTAAGATTATCAATCTAGAAAATGGGATAAAACGTATTATTCACGGAAAAATGATTAACTCGTTTGACATCGATTTTAAACAGGAACTAAGTGATTTAAAGAAAGATATACAGATGTATTTGGAGTACATGAGTGAGTCACGTTCATTAAAAGATAGGTTTATGTTCTTTAACAAGAATGTTTTTGTGTATGAGGGTGGGCATCACCTTGATATAGTAGATGACGGTGTTGGCAGTCTTAATTGGCTAATTGTTGAAGATCACATAACTGATAAACATATGAAGTATCTTGAAAGTAATAAGTAGCTAAAAATATGTAATTGAATATTGTTTTCAATAATTAAAAAAACGAGAGTGTCTATGAAAGACTTTATTTTTAATACGTTTGACTCGATTGTCTATTGTTTGATGTTCTCTGGTAGAGCATTGCTAGTAGCTACTATCATGTTAATTACAACTTTAATGATTACTTATTTTACTCCAAATGAAATTGAGTTTTTGACTCAATCGATATCCTTTATGCCTTTTCATATGGCGATTTATACGATAGGTGGTATATACGCCGTCAAAACTTTTATCACTATATGGATTAAGGATTATAGGAATGAGTACATTCCGCGTTGGATGTTAGACTGATAATTCTAATACTTCTCGCAAAATAAGATTCTTTATAGATCGATCACATAAAAAAGCGACTGGATATACTCATGGACATAAAAAAACTCACGCTAAATAATCTAGGACGCTTTGAAAACCTTGAGGTAGACTTTGCCCCAACTGAGAGTTATCAGTCGAATGTCACGGTATTCATTGGTAATAACGGTGCTGGTAAGACTTCCATACTAAACGCACTAGCAACTTCTTTAAGCTGGTTCGTTGCACGTTTGCGCACTGAAAAAGGTAATGGCACGACCATCGATGAGCTGAATATCATAGACAATGCGTCAGCTGCTGGTATTTCATTATACTTGTCCGATGATATTAAAATGGATAGTGAGATATCATTTTCATTATACCAATGGACGCTCGTAAAAGTACGAAAAGGGCGTAAAAGTGAGAAGTCTAGCAATCTAAGTCAACTTTCTAAGCTGGTAGATAATTACCGTCAGAAGCTCACCGATAATGACAGTGCCAGCCTGCCTTTGATTGCTTACTATCCAGTCGAACGTTCAGTCTTGGACATTCCGTTAAAAATCAGAAGCAAGCATAACTTTGATCAAATAGACGGCTATGACAGTGCGCTCAATCAAGGCGTAGACTTTCGGCGATTTTTTGAATGGTTTCGTGAGCGTGAAGATATTGAGAATGAGGAAGAGAGTAGAAGATTTGACGAATTTATGGCAAATGACTTTGCTGAATTTATAGAAGTAGACAGTTTAATTAGTAATTATGAAGAAAGAATTAACGAAGCAAATGTAAAAGATATAAATTTTTTAAGGAAGGAGTTTGAAAATATAAAGAAAGCCATGGATCTTATTAAGAAAGTAGACGACGAACATCAAGACAAACAACTAAACGCAGTGAGAAATGCTATTACAGCTTTTATGCCTGATTTCAGCAATATTCGCGTTCAGCGTAAGCCACGCCTACATATGGCAGTTGATAAAGACGGTCGATCATTAAATGTGCTACAGCTCTCGCAAGGAGAGAAATCACTTATGGCATTAGTAGGTGATATCGCTCGTCGCCTAGCTATGATGAATCCTGAATTGGATAATCCTTTGCACGGTGATGGCATCATCTTGATAGATGAAGTCGATATGCACTTGCATCCTAGTTGGCAGCGTAACTTAGTGCCGCGCTTTACGACTACTTTCCCCAATTGTCAGATCATACTAAGCACACATTCGCCTTTAGTTATTAGCGACCAAAAAGATATTTTAGTCTACTTGTTAAATGATGGCGAGATCATCGCACTGCCTCCTTTATATGGAGAAGATGTCAATACGGTATTGCTAGAGGTGATGGATACCGACATTCGTGATCATGACATTAACGAACAGCTTGGCAATCTTTTAGATGCCATACAGGATGCTGATATTGTCACTGCAAAGATCTTGATAGAGACGTTAGAAAATGAGTTGCCATCAGGAAATATGGAGCTTGCCAAAGCAAGATTACTGCTTCGTAAAAAGGAGCTGCAACTTGCGAAAAATAACTAAGCAAGCAGGGTTTGAGCCACAAACCCTTACCCGCTGGAAGCGAGCAAACCCTCATGGCAATTATGATAACTTGAATAAAGTAGAAAGAGAAGATATCCGGCTTGCTTGTGCCACAGAACAGTTCTATCTTTGTGCATACTGCTGTAAACCCATCTCGGGGAATGGCAAAGATTGCATGAATGAACATGTCTTAGCTAGACGAATAGCACCGAATAAAAGCCTTGATTATACCAATATAGTAGCCAGTTGTAGGACACCTAAGCAATGCGATAATGCACATGGTTCGCAGCCATTGCCACTTACGCCTTTTGATATTGAATGTGAGACAGACTTAAAATTTAAGTTAAGTGGTAGAGTGGAAGGCAAAACTGCTCAGGCCAAAGAAACTGTTCGCGTATTAAATTTGGGCAATGACAATAAATCTTTGGTTGAGCAAAGAAGGCAATTTGTACAAGCTTTATTATTAGGTAATGGCATCGATCCTAATGATCTCATAGATGATAGTGATTTAATCCAAATGGTCATTGATGATTTATCGCATCCTAAGAATGGCAAACTTGAAGCCTTTGCGCCAATTGCTATAAATGCATTGAGACAATGGGTGGCGTAATGTCTAATAACACGATCAACTTCGCCGAAGAATTCAGCTCAAAAGTCCCTGCCTTAACCTTGCTGACTACATTGGGCTATGAGTTTATTTCGCCCAGTCAATGCCATGCCATGCGCTCAAAGGTTGCTTTAAACAAAGCCACCAATCAAGTGATGCTCCTGCCCGTTATGCGTGCATTTTTAGCCAAGCAAACTTTTACATTTGAAGGTAAGGCGCATCATCTATCAGACAGCGCCATTGATAAGATCATGCACGAGCTAAACCCTGCCATGAACTTAGGCTTGCAGGCGGCAAACGAGGCGTTATATAACGCCATGCTATATGGCGTGACCGTGACTGAGTTTATCGATGGTAAAAAAACCTCGCAAACCATCGCTCTGATAGATTGGAATAACATCGATAATAATAGCTTTCACGTGACCGAAGAGCTGGTGGTACTGAATAGCGAGGGCACGAGTAGTCGTAGACCTGATATCGTCTGCTTTGTGAATGGTCTACCGCTGGCAGTGATCGAAGCCAAACGCCCTGATTCGAGTAGAGAGTGGCAATCGACCAATGCCCAAGCGGTGTCCCAGCATATTCGCAATCAAAAGCCAAAAGAAATTCCGCATCTATTTGCCTATAGCCAGTTATTACTGGCCATCAATGGTAATGATGGTCTGTATGCCACCTGCGGTACGCCTGAGAAGTTTTGGGCAAAATGGGTCGAAGAAGAGATCTCTGAGCCTGAGTTTCATCGTTTAAAGAACCAAGTACTCAGTCCTAAGCAAATTGATAATTTGTTTGGTGATCGTCCTGCTTCTATTAAAAATGAATATCAGTCATTGATTGCTGGGGGTGATCTGGTCGTTACCGATCAAGACCGTTTAATCATCAGTCTTTTGCAGCCACAGCGTCTACTTGAGATGACGCGCATGTTTACCTTGTTTGATAAAAAAGTGGGCAAAATTGTCGCCCGTTATCAGCAAGTCTTTGGTATCAAAGCCCTGATTGAACGTATTAGTAGTTTCGATGAAAAGGGCAGTCGTGAGGGCGGTGTCATTTGGCATACCACAGGCAGTGGTAAATCTTTTACGATGGTGTTTTTCTCCAAAGCACTTATTTGGTTAGAAGAACTCGCCAAGTGCCGCGTCATTATCGTCACCGACCGTGTCGATCTAGAAACTCAGCTTAGTAAAACCTTTGCTTCTGGTGGTGTACTTAGCGATCGAGATAAATCCGATGCCATGGCAACTTCTGGTCGCCGCCTAGCGCAGCAAATCGGGCATGGTAATGAACGCGTTATCTTCTCTATTATTAATAAGTTTGGCTCAGCCGTTAAGTATGATGAATGTTATAACGACAGTCCAAACATCATCGTCATGGTCGATGAAGGTCACCGTAGCCAAAACGGTGAGAATAATATCCGTATGGCACAAGCCCTGCCAAACGCTGCCTTTATTGCCTTTACAGGCACGCCGTTACTGAAAGATGATAAGACCGAAAACAAATTCGGTAGCATCATTCACTCTTATACCATGCAGCAAGCAGTCAAAGACAAAACCGTTACCCCATTGTTATACGAAGAGCGTATCCCTGAATTGAATACCAATGACCAAGCTATTGATAGTTGGTTTGACCGTATCACCCAAAAGCTTACCGATGATCAAAAAACGGATCTCAAGCGTAAGTTCTCCCAAAAAGGTCAAATCTATCAGGTTGAAGGTCGTATTGAGCTGATCGCTCATGATATCTCTGATCACTTCCAAAACTTTAAACAGCAGCACCTAAAAGGTCAGTTGGCTTGTGACTCTAAAGCCTCAGCTATCCGTTATAAAATGGCATTAGATAAGATTGGCAAAGTGACCTCAGTGGTTGCCATGTCACCACCTGATACCCGTGAAGGGCATGACACCGTTGATGGTGAATCAAAAGACATTGTTCAAAACTGGTGGCAAGATAATGTCGCCAATCAATATGGTGGTGATGAAAAAGCCTATACCAAAGCTATCATAGAAGCCTTTAGTCAGGACGATGGCCCTGATATTATGATCGTTGTCGATAAGCTACTAACGGGCTTTGATGAGCCAAAGAATACCGTACTGTATATAGATAAGCCCTTAAAGCAACATAATTTGATTCAGGCAATTGCTCGTGTGAACCGCTTGCATGAGAAAAAGCGTTTTGGTTATCTGATTGATTATCGTGGCATCCTAAAAGAGCTGGATATCACCATTGAGAAATACCAAGACTTAGCAGAACGTACGCAAGGAGGCTTTGATATTGAAGACCTCAAAGGTCTGTATAACGCGATGGATACTGAGTATAAGCAGCTACCAAGACTACATAGCGAGCTGTGGGCGATATTCTCATCAGTGAAGAATAAACAGGATGGGCAAGCGTTAAGACAAGTGCTAGCACCTAAGATGCAAGAGATCGACGGCAGAGTAGTCGATACCAAGCTCAAAGAACGTGATGATTTCTATGCGGCTTTGACCGAGTTTTCTAACGCCATGAAAATTGCATTGCAATCGGCGTCTTTCTTTGAAGACAAATCATTTGATAGCAAACGTGATCGTTATAAACAGGATCTAAAAGCCTTTGTTAATCTACGCAAGCAAGTGCGCGAGGATGCTGATGAAACCATCGATTACGATGAGTATGAAGCAGATATTCGCAGCTTACTCGATAAGCATATTGCAGGGCTTGAGGTGAAAGAAGCAAAGGGCGTTTATCTAGTCGATAACTTAGGTAAGCTGGGAGAAAACGTTAAGCCTGAAGCGATGAGTGACGATGAAGCACGCAACCAAACCGATAAAATCACTGGTCGTGTTACTAAGATGATTGAGCAAGATTTGGCTGATGATCCTTATGCCCAAGAGTATTTTTCTAAATTGCTTAAGCAAGCGATTGCGGATGCCAAGGCAATGTTCGATGCGCCAGTGAAGCAATACATGATGTTTGCTGACTTTGAGCAAGCCGTCAAAGACCGTGATGTCGCTGATGTACCGAATGAGTTTATCGATGATAGTGGTAAGTTAAACAAACATGCTCAGGCATATTTTGGTTTGTTTAAGCACTTATTTGATGCTGATTTCTTGATAGATAAAGAGTTAGATAACGACAAGCTAGTCGCTTACGCCTTTGAGATTGATAATATCGTTAAGACAGCAGTGGCTGAGTATTCTATTAATCCAGCAGAGATCGAAAATGCTATTAGTGTCAAATTGCTGCCGATGTTATTTATGGATTTGGGTATCGATAAAGCGCAACAGCTCATCGAGGAAGTGCTAAAGATTACCCGTCTTGGACTTTCAAGAGACAAGTAGCCTAAGAGCAGCAAGAGGGTAGTAGGCAATGACTGAGAATGGTGTGTTTTATTATGGTCAAGATAAAATTGACTATGAAGTTGTGCGTAAAGAAGTAACTTATAAAGAAAAGATAAACCAGCCTGAAAGCGACAAGCTGATTGCTAAAAAGACCAAGCCTCGCAAAGTGGTCATCAAAGTACATCCTGATCAGCGTGTGGTTGCCACCGCACCTGTCGATGCTACCGATGAGATGATTTATGATGCCATGATGAAGCGTGCGCGCTGGATATGGCAAAGCCTACAAGGTTTTGCCAAACAACAAGATCATGTATTGCTCAAGCGTTATGTCAGCGGTGAAACCCAATTTTATCTAGGCCGTCGTTACGTGTTAAAAGTGATAACCAATATAGAAACTGCCAATGTAATACATAGCACTGTGAAGCTTAGTCGCGGTAAGTTAAATGTAGAATTGTCTCAAAGCGATTCTACATTAAATAGTGAAGAACGAATTACTATCGTCAAAAGCCTAATTGATAAATGGTATAAAGATAAATTTACATCAATCTCTAGAGAGAGGCTTGATGCCTTGATACATAAGGCTTCATGGGTAAAAAATAGTCCTTCATTGAGACTGATGTTAATGAAAAAACAATGGGGTAGCTGCTCTACTAAAGGCAATCTAATACTTAATCCGCATTTGGTAAAAGCACCAAAGGAATGCATTGACTACGTTATACTACATGAGCTCTGTCATATCGCTGAGCATAATCATAGCGAAAACTTTTGGCGGCTACTAACGCAAGTAATGCCGAACTGGAAAGAGGTGAAAGCTAGGCTTGATGGGATGGCTGAGCTTTATTTGAATGAGTGAGTATTAGTCATTGCTGCTACGGCAATGACTCTAGGATTATAGATAGTCCCATCTATCGAAACTTTCATAAGATGCATTCTAATTTCTATAATCCTCCCTTTTCTAGGTTACTAATATATATATTATTGGTATACTTGCCTGCTGTATAAGAACAAACAAATGTCTTTATTGTTGATTGATGGCGATAATTTTAGATCCTTTAGAAAATTATCATGAATGCTAAATTGATTTCACCTTTTGTCTTACTTTATAACTGCCAGTTAACTTGATCTAAGTATCAGCTGTATCTTTACAGTGCGCTATTAGAAAAACAGCTACAAGACTATTTCGAGAAATGAAATGCTTATATCTTCCATACCTACATCTACCCAGCATAGCTGGAAAAATATAGAAAATATTTCTATTATTGAATCAAATGAGTCATTGCTAACCATCCCAAATACGGAAAACCTAAAGCAATTTCCCATTTATTTTGATCATAATATTCCTCATGCCATCAATATTTGTGTTGCCAGGCATTCTGTTACCCAAAGATTACAACAAGCTGCTAACTTACTTCCTGACCATCTAGGTATTTTGGTACTTGATGCTTGGCGTTCTCGTGCTGTGCAAAAAGCCCTTCAAGAAGAAGTTGGTAATACTATTAAGATTAAGTATCCACATCTTAGTGTCAGTGAGCAACAACAGCTTCTATCAGATTTTGTTGCGCCCGCGCGAGCAGATTTTATTAGCCCGCATTTAACAGGGGGCTCTGTAGATATCACTCTGTTTGAGCGTGAGACAGGTGAGTGGCTAGATATGGGTGCTGATTTTGATGAACCTACAGAACGCTCACATACTCATTTCTATGAAGATCAGCCTGAGCATCCTGCTTGTCAAAACCGACGCTTGTTATATTCAGTTATGAGTAATGTGGGTTTCACCAACTTACCCACTGAATGGTGGCATTTTGATTATGGAAATCCACTTTGGGCCTATTATAACCAACAAAATCATGCCGTTTATGGCGCCGCTCATTGGGATGCTGTGACCCATTAATGACTACTACTTCTCCATTTTGAGACGTGTCTATATCAAGTTAAAGGAGGAATATTATGGAAACATTGATTCAAGCAGATGATCATTTAGCCTTATGGGCGTTTGTTATGGTCGCAGCAACCTCTGCTATTTTTATCGAACAACGTTATAAATGGGCAAGTAAAATTCCAGGTGCTGTCATTGCACTATTAATTGCTATTGCCGCATCCAACCTAAAAATCATCCCAACAGATGCACCTACATATGACATCGTCTGGGGTTATATCGTCCCACTAGCAATACCTTTGCTATTGTTCAAAACCAATATACAGTCTCTTATTAAAGAGAGCTGGAAATTATTACTGTTGTTTTTAGCTTCGTCTATGGCAACTATGGTTGGTACTATTCTTGCATTTATGGCTCTACGTCATTACATTCCAGAATTAGACAAAGTAAGTGGCATGATTTCAGCGTCATACAGTGGTGGAGGGGTGAACTACGCCGCCATGTCAGCCAAGTTAGCACCAAGTGAAAGCATTAATGCAGCTACTATTGTGGCTGACAATATGATGATGGCTTTTTACTTCTTGATATTAATTGGCTTAGCTGGAATACCTATTGTACGTCGCATATGGGGTTCGCCACATACCGATGCAATTGAGAAAAATCCGGAAATGTTAAACAGTCGTACATTGTCCGAAGCATTCTGGAAGCCCAATCTTATTTCTTTAAAAGATATTGCGATTTGCTTGGCTGCTTCAATGCTAATCGTATTAATTTCGTTCAAGCTATCAGCATTTTTACAGGCGCTATTGGGCACTAGCGATAATATTGTAGTTGGCCTTATCATTAGTTTGATTACTGATAAGTATCTTTTGTTAACGACAATCACGTTTATAATAGTTTCTATCTTTAAAAGCTCTTTTGAAAAGCTTAATGGTAGTCAAGAGTTGGGTACTTACTGCATTTACTTGTTCTTTGTAGTCATCGGTATTCCAGCATCAATTGGTTTGATAGTGACTCAAGCACCACTGCTGTTTGTATTTGTCTTGATAATTGCTATGGTCAATTTAGCGATCACCATGGGAGTGGGTAAACTGTTCAAGTTTAGCGTTGAAGAAGTAGTGCTGGCTTGTAATGCCAATATTGGTGGTCCGACGACTGCGGCAGCGTTAGCTATTAGTAAGGGTTGGGCTAACTTAGTAGGCCCTATCTTGGTTATCGGTACGGTAGGCTATGTAATCGGAAATTATGTAGGCACTATTGTATATTTCCTAGTGACTCAGATTGGTATGTAGTTATTAAAATAGAAAATACCATCAGTGTCGACCTTTGACTTCTTGAAGGTTAGACAAGAAAAAACCATATCAGTTGTACGTTTTTATATATTGTTCAGGAAATATAGACTAAGAAATAAAAAGCAAGCCACTAGAGGTGGCTTGCTTTTTATTTACTTTCTGAAAAACTTTCTAGTTATGGCGTGCCTGCATGCCCCACCTTAACTTGCACAGCTAACATACGTCCTTCGGTTTCTGCCTCAGATGAGACTTTAGCCTAGATTGGAAAGCTCCACTTAAAAAGGTACAAAAGAATATCTTGATGACGGTTATTTTTTAGCACTAGATGCTTACGGGGCCTATGATAAGGCTAAAGAAGCTAGCGTAGTCTGTAAGGTGTAATCTTATAAAAGTTTTAGTTAAAATATAGCTGAACTGACTAAAATGAAAAAGCCTCAACTTATGAGCTGAGGCTTTTTTTATTTTTCTGATTCAAATCTAGCAGATACTCCTCACTATCTAAAGCTCTACCTACCTAAGACAAGCTGCCCACCAGAAAAGCTGATACATCCATCACAGAACCAAGAGTTCAATCTCCTTGCATAATGTATATCTGCTGGAACATCTAATTGATAGGGACGACCACAGTACTCACAGTGTATGTCATCTAAATAAACCTGACATTTTGCAAGCGTAGCAAATAATGCATCAAGCTCCATGTCGTGGTCATAACAAAGTATTTTCAAATGCGCTATATAATCACTAGGGGACACATAAGACCAATACTCATGGCACAAATGCTTTGCTGTACCCTCTAGAGCTAAATCAAAGACGAAGTTCATACTCATAATATTCTCCTTAGTACCCATAGCCAGTGTGTGGTAGTAGCTCGTAAAGCGCACTCCGTAGCTGACCACGCATCTCATCAAGTACATAGTCAGGATTGGCATCTAAGCGTTTCTGAACCCATATGCGCAGCGCCATATGATTATCAAAGCAACTATCCACGTTTAAGAAACGAGCCAAACCACTACCTGACTGAATACAGAGCTCACAAATGAGGTAGTTACCTATATTGTTTGCGTCATTACTGACATAGCCACTAGGTTTGAACGTCGCATGCAGTTTATCGTAATCAATGATTTTCATTGTGACGTCTCCTTGTCAGTAGATACCTGAGCAATCTGACTGCGATTGACCAATGCTTCAAATGCACTACCATCCTGCCTAGTCATATTCGGTACGTAACGGCTATACGTGTTAAACAACATCTTGGTCGTAGAGTGTCCCATTTGGCTGGCTATCCACTCAGGACTTTCGCCAGCAGCTAACCATAACGTCGCTGCAGTATGACGGCTCTGATAGGCATTACGCTTCTTGAGACCCAAGATCTTAAGAGTAGGGTGCCAAACACGCTTATTCACATTGTTATAATCAAGTGGTTCACCTGTATGCGCGCAAAACACATAATCAGAGCGTCCATAAGTAATTGTCTGCTGCTCTTTTAGAGCGTCATAGACCCAAGGTGACATTTGAATCGCACGGTAAGACTCCTGAGTTTTAGGAGGAACAATTTTGCCTTTGACATAAGCTTGTTTGATCACAATCTCACGTCGATTAAAGTCAATGTTTTCCCAAGTCAACCCATCAATCTCACTCGTACGCATCCCTGTAAAAAAACGTACCAGATAATAATTGCGATAGTCTGCTCTCACACCGTTAATAAACGTCCAAACCTCATTCAGTGTGAATGGTTGAATATCCGTTTTAGGCTGTTTGAGTGCATTGATATCGTAGTAAGGATTATCAAACTGATAGCGTTTAGCTGCTTCTTTTAGTATCATACCTAAAGGTACCATGATCGAATTGATGCGTGCCGCTGACAGATGTTTGTTAGCTTTTCCGTACGTTACTTTGGCGAGCGATGAACGGAAGGCTAATACATCTGTCTTTTTTATGAGATGAATGGGCTTAGTCCCAAACTTAACAATCAAGTACATATCAATAATCTCCTTTATTTTGCGCTTGTAAGTATCACGCCATTCAATTTCTTTTTCAGAAAACCATAATTTTGCAAACTGTTCAAAAGAGGGCGTATCGGTATTAATGCATTCCTTGCGATCGTTTAACGCTACCATTTCTGCCGCTTTATCACTTTTTGGAAAGTACTTAGCATAGTTAAACAAACCTAGGATGATTTCTGCTTCCATTTTCTCAATCACTTTTTCAAGCTTTTTGCGATTCGCTGGAGTGTCCGTCAGGTTTGTCGTCTCCCGACAGCGTATACCCATATAATAAAAATCGACAAATAGCATATTGCTACCTCTGCGGGTTCTAATACTAGCCATCCTATTTCTCCTTATTGTAGTGCCATGGCGTTGATGCTACCGGCGATGCCAGTGCGCATATCTTTTTCAATCTCCTCCCAAATGTACAAAATCTTACGACCACCGAACGGGCGTATATAATGAATGCCCTCGATAAGCACACTATCCTTGAGCTCATTACGGATAGTACGAGGGTTATATTTGATGAGCTCAGAAAGCTCTTGGGTAGTTAGGTAGGTATGTGACATAATAAATTCCTTGTAAGCCAATTAAATAACTAGGTTGTTTTATCAAAATAACAAATAATTCTATAAAAGTAATTTGTTGTTCGATACAAGTACTTTACTAGCTATCGTTAGTCGATACAAGTACTTTTTTAGTCTATTAAGGAATTATTAATGATTTTATGTAATTTACCAGTGCTACTAGCTGAACGACGTATGAAGGTTGCAGATCTAATAAGAATGACAGGAATTAGCAAGTCGACAGTGCACAAGATATATAACGAACAGACTTCAAGAATAGATTTTGACACTATGGATAAAATTTGTGAGGCGCTAGATATTGAAGTAGGTGATTTATTTACTTATGTACCTAACGAGCCGCTAGATAAAGAGAAATAAATCTTGAAAGTGTTTTAGATAATTTAGGGTAGAGGTCGAAAGTGCTACTCTGAAAGAAAGGTGAATTAGAGAGCAGGCGCAACTTAGGCACAATTTGGGCACACACGTTTTTTGATGACGTTTACTGAAAGTGAGAAAAGAGGAGATTTGAATCGACATATAGTTTCCTTTTCCTCTATAGCCCATATATTACAGACAAAAAAAGCCCCAATCGTGAGATTGGGGCTTTCTAAATATTTGGTAGGCATAAGCAGACTCGAACTGCTGACCTCTACCATGTCAAGGTAGCGCTCTAACCAACTGAGCTATACGCCTATTTAGGTCATGCATTTTAGCAAGTTTTTCAAACTTTGCAAGCCTTTTCTATAACAATAATGACTTATTATCATAATATCTGATACGGCTTCAGATATTTAGTATTTATTAATACATTTTATTTAGTTTTAATAAATACTTATTTAATTAAGTTTAGTTTTTATTGTTAATTAGGTTGCAAACCCTACTATTTATCGAGATAGAGCTGATATGATATATCTTTAACTTTAGTGATAATGATAACGATTTCAAGTCAATCGTGTTCATTAAGAATAAAACGAGCACAAGTTGGAGGATAATATGGGTCTATTGGTAGACGGACAGTGGCAAGACAAATGGTACGATACAAAATCTAGCGGTGGACGCTTTGAGCGTGAAGATGCAGGCTTTAGGAACTGGATCACGGTAGACGGTAGTGCAGGGCCGTCAGGCGTAGGAGGCTTTAAAGCTGAAGCCAATCGTTACCATTTGTATGTTTCACTAGCTTGCCCTTGGGCACATCGTACCCTCATTTATCGTAAGCTAAAAGGTTTAGAGGATATAATTTCCTTATCTGTCGTCCATCCGTTTATGGGTGAGAATGGTTGGACGTTTGCAGCAGGCGAGAGCGTTATTGCCGATCCAATAAACAACGCCTCTTATGCTTATGAGATTTATACTGCGGCAAAACAAGACTATACAGGCCGCGTCACGGTGCCTATTTTATGGGATAAGCAGACTAACACCATCGTAAGTAATGAGTCGTCAGAAATTATCCGTATGTTTAACTCAGCTTTCGACGAAGTTGGTGCTGTAGCAGGTGATTTTTTACCGACTGAGTTATTAACAGAAATTGATGAGATTAATGCCTTTGCCTATTCTGCGATAAATAATGGTGTATATAAAGCAGGGTTTTCTACCACGCCAGAGGCCTATGAAGAGGCTGTGGGTGAGTTGTTTGCAGCACTAGATACACTTGAAGGTCGCTTAGCAACTCAGCGTTACTTGGTAGGGAGTACGATAACAGAGGCCGATTGGCGATTGTTTACGACCTTAGTACGTTTTGATGCTGTTTATGTCGGACATTTCAAATGTAATCTGCATCGCATCATTGACTACCCAAATCTATGGGGATATCTGTGTGATTTGTACCAAGTGTCGGGTATTGCGGAGACGGTGAATATGACGCATATCAAGCAGCATTATTACACCAGTCATGCCAATATTAATCCTACGCGTATCGTACCTGCTGGCCCAGTGATTGATTTTAATGAGCCGCATGACCGTGCACGTTTATAGTTTTATCTATTAAAAAGCATTCAGACAAAAAATAGCCCCAGCTACTATATAGTAGTTGGGGCTATTTTTTATGAGGTGACAGGCCGTTTACTTAATACTAAGCATTGTTTAGCTGGCGTGCTGCTTCTAGAGCAAAGTAAGTCAAGATACCATCAGCACCAGCGCGACGGAAGCCAATTAAAGACTCTAAAATGACCGCGTCACTCAACCAACCGTTTTGAATGGCTGCCATGTGCATGGCGTATTCACCAGAGACTTGATAAGCAAAGGTTGGTACACCGAAAGTGTTTTTGACTTCACGAATCAAATCTAAGTATGGCTGACCAGGTTTAATCATCACCATATCAGCACCCTCATTGATGTCCATGGCCACTTCATGCAAGGCTTCTGCACGATTGCCAAAATCCATCTGATATTGTTTCTTATGACCACCTTTTAAGTTGCCAGCACTACCGACTGCATCACGGAATGGACCATAATAGGCAGAGGCGTATTTAGCCGAGTAGGCCATGATAGCAGTATTCACAAAGCCTTCAGCCTCTAGGGCATCGCGCATGGCTTTAATACGGCCATCCATCATATCACTCGGTGAGATAATGTCAGCGCCAGCGCGTGCATGTACCAATACTTGCTTCACCAATACTTCGACGGTTGCATCATTGACCACATAACCGCTGTCATCGAGCAAACCGTCTTGACCATGTGAGGTATACGGGTCTAAAGCAACATCTGTCATAACTACCATTTCTGGTACGGCATCTTTCACTGCTTTTACCGTACGTGCTGTCAGGGCATTTTCATCATATGCTGATCTGCCGTCCGGTGTCTTTAGTGAGTTGTCAATCACAGGGAAGATATCGATAGTCGTAACACCTTCTGCTAATAGCTCTTTGGCATATTTAATCAGTAGGTCAATGGATAGGCGCTCGACACCTGGCATGCTCGCAATCGTTTCGCGCTGATTTTCGCCCTCTAGCACAAAGACGGGGGCGATGAAGTGCTTAGGGTGCAGCTCAACTTCACGAATCATGGCGCGTACATTATCGTTATAACGTAAGCGACGTAAGCGGGTGGCAGGATATTGGCGATTGAAGGTATAAGTCATATTAGTCTCGCTACATGGTGTTATCTGAGTTTTGATTTAGGTTTTTTATTACAGAAGGTTATAACAGCAGAGTTATAGCATGATATTAAAAAATCTATCGCTACTATAACCAATAGTGACAGTAGAAAGCAAAAAGCCCCACCAAGTCGGTAGGGCTGATTGTACGTATCGACTGTCAATGTGATGATATCGTTACGTCACAAGATGATGATTGTATGATTTAAGGCCTAACAATCTTTGTAACGTGAACCGACTCTACGCTATTTTTTAATTAAGCGCGTTTCTTCAGTGATCACACCTACGGCAGCATCTTTTTTACCATCATCGTTAACATCGACAACAGCAGTAGGTTTAAAGGTAGTCGTTTCTACAGGTTGTGCCTGTTTGATAGCCACGGCTTCTTGTTGAGACGCAACACGTGCCGAACCAGCCGCATCGATAGCTTTGGTCGCTTTTGCCTTATTGGTATTGGCAGCTACATTGGCGATTTGCGCTAAATTAGTATGTTGCGGCACAGGGATAGCAGTCGGTATGTCTAGATTGGAACCACCGCCGAGCACTTGATACAACTCAATCTGGCTAATGATTTTTTGTAGTTCTAAATTCAAGATACCTTGCTGAGTTGAGAACAACGAGCGCTGGGCATCGAGAACGTCTAGATAGTTAGAGATACCGGCTTTGTAGCGAGCATTGGCAATCTGATACGTCTGGTCAAAGTTATCCTGCAAGCGATACTGTGCGTCGAGCTGATCACCCAGTGTGGCACGTGTCGCTAGTACATCTGATACTTCGCGGAATGCCGTTTGGATAGAGTTCTCATAGCTAGTAAGCGTTTGCTCACGTTCAATCTGCGCCACATCATAGTTGGCATCCAAGCGACCAGCATCAAAGATAGGCACGCTAATGCTAGGGCCAAATGACCAGCCAACCGAGCCAGTATTAAATAAGTCGTTCAAGCTACCACTACTGACACCAATACTACTGGCTAAACTGATAGACGGGAAGTAAGACGCGCGCGCTACTTCGATATTGGCACCAGCGGCTTTCAGGTTGTATTCCGCTTGCAGTACATCTGGGCGATAGCGTAGTAGCTCACTAGGCAGTCCAGCACTAAATATCTGCTGGTTAGTGATGTTGGTAACAGATGCGTTCGGAATAAGATTACTAGGTATAGGTGCACCGACTAAATACTGCAAAGCATTACGGGCTGTTAACACACTGCTTTGTGCACTCAGCATCGCAAGATTGGCGTCTTCTAATGAGGCGCTGGCTTGTAAAGAAGCCAGCTTGTCATCAATACCAGCCTCAAAGCGCTTAGTAGTGATAAATAGCGACTCTTTACGACTTTCATAAGTTTTAGAAGCCAGTTCCAGCTGTGCTAGGCTATAACTTAAGTTAGCGTAGCTTTGAGCAATATTACTGATTAGACTGATTTGAGTGGTATCTTTTGCGGCAGTGGTGGCCAAAAAGTTCTGTAAAGCCTGATCTTTTAGGCTTGAGATTTTGCCCCAAAAATCCAGCTCGTAGTTTGCCAAACCTAGATTGACGTTATAGCTGCTACTAGAGTTACGATCCACGCTATTTTGAGCACTGCGAGAGTAACCACCACTACCATCAATCGTTGGCAGATCACTAATATCAGTGATTCGATATTGCGCACGCGCTTTTTCAATGGCCAAGCGTGCATTCTCAAAGTCTTTATTGTTTTCAAGACCGAGCGCAATTAAACTTTTTAAACGCTCATCGCTATAAAAATTCTGCCAGCGTTGACTGGCGATACTCGCCTGATCAGCACTACTGACAGTTTCTTTGTCATACGCACCATAGGCTTGCTGAACCGGAATATTAGGCTCAGCAAGTACAGGACGCATATCCGCTTTTGGGATGGTGTTACAGGCAGCCATGCTTATTGCTAAAGCGGTCAGGCCTATTAGACGACCGCCATTTCTGCGGGCGCTAGATAATGATAAAGGGGTAGAGGTCACGGGGCACTCACCTGTCGTTGCGCACGCGCCGGCAGTAATACTGACTGCCGAGTGTGCTGAGTTTGAGGTAAAAAGAGAACGAAAACTCATTGTGTATTATCTCCTAAGTTCACAGGCTGATAACTCTTAGAGAGAGTCGGGCTTTGTGGATCACCGTTTGGTGTATGTGGCGTATTATCACCACCGTCGTCTCTGTCATTTGGCTTATTATTCTCATACTTATGAGGAAAGATGCTACGTATCCAAATATAGAACATTGGGATAAAGAATACACCTAATAATGTCGCACTGACGACCCCGCCAAGTACACTGGTACCGATGGCGCTTTGGCTGCCAGAACCAGCGCCAGTGGCTAAGAATAGTGGTACAACCCCAAGTCCAAAGGCAAGCGATGTCATGATAATAGGGCGCAAACGTTGACGCGCTGCTGTCATCACGGACTCTTTGAGACTATAACCAGCTTCTTGATAGTCTCTCGCAAACTCGATAATCAAGATGGCATTCTTGGCAGAAAGCCCGACCACAGTCAGTAAGCCAACCTGTAAATAAACGTCGTTAGAGAAGCCGCGCATCCACGTAAATAGCACCGCGCCTAAAACGCCAAGTGGAACAACTAATATGACAGAGAAAGGTATCGACCAGCTCTCATACAGAGCAGCTAGACATAAGAATACCACTAAGAGCGAGATTGCATATAGCAATGGAGCCTGAGCACCTGATTTTTTCTCTTCAAGTGACGTGCCTGTCCACTCATAACCGACGCCTTCCGGTAGATTGGTTATCATCGTCTCTACCGCAGCCATTGCTTCACCCGTACTGAGTCCAGCAGCAGCAGCACCCTGAATGTTCATAGAAGGGAAACTGTTGTAACGGGTCAGACGCGGAGAACCTGCCTGCCATTCACTGCTAGAGAACGCATCGAATGAAATCATATCGTTATTGTCATTACGTACGTACCATTTACCAAGATCGTCAGGGTTGGTACGACTACTCGGCTCGCCTTGTACATAAACGCTCTTAATACGACCACGGTCAACGAAGTCATTGATATAACTTGAGCCCCATGCAGTCGAGATAACGCTATTGATACTAGACATCGACAAGCCATATGCAGCGGCCTGTTCTTGATTGACATTGACTTTGAGCTGCTGTGCATCCTCTTGACCATTAGGACGTACACCAGAGACTTGGTCGTTTTGAGCGGCCATACCCAACAACATATTGCGGGCTTCGAGCAGCCCTTCATGACCGACGTTTCCGGTATCCTGTAGCATCAAGTCAAAACCACTGGCATTACCAAGTTCAGTAATAGCGGGCGGTACAATCGGAAATACTTGCGCCTCATTAATCTGAGTAAAGAAATAACCCATTGCCCGGCCAGCCACAGCTTGCGCGGTGTTTTCATCACCTGGGCGTTCATCCCAATCTGACAAGCGTACAAACGCCAGACCCATGTTTTGGCCTGTTCCGGCAAAACTAAAGCCTGCAACGGTAAAGACAGAGGCAATATTGTCGGCTTCTTGAGTATCGTAATAGTTTCTAACTTTATCCAGTACGTCTTGTGTCTGATCAAGTGTAGAGCCAGAGGGGAGCTGAACTAAGGTAAACATAATACCTTGATCTTCTTCTGGCAAAAACGAACTAGGAATGCGTAAAAAGACCACCGTCATAATACCAATAATGGCAGCATAGCCAATTAGATATAACCATTTACGACCGAAGCTTTTACCCACGAAGCGCTCATAAGAGATGCTTGCTTTAGAGAAACTACGGTTAAACCAACCGAAGAAACCTTTTTGAGTGGCCATATTACTCTTGTCATGGCTCTTGCTACGTTTAAGCAAGGTCACACACAGGGCAGGGGTAAAGATAAGGGCAACTAAAGCCGATAGTACCATGCTGGTAATCAAGGTAATGGAGAACTGACGATAGATAGCACCAGTTGAACCGCTAAAGAACGCCATAGGTACAAATACTGCTGATAGAATCAGAGCAATACCGACAACAATCTTACTAATTTCACCCATCGATTGAACGGTAGCATCTTTGACAGAAATGTCAGGATCTTCTTCCATAATCCGTTCGACGTTCTCTACGACTACGATGGCATCATCGACCAGTAGTCCGATAGACAGTACCATCGCAAACATGGTCAGAACGTTAATACTAAAACCTGCGATATACAGCACACACAAGGTGCCGAGAAGTACCACAGGTACAGCCAATGTCGGGATAATCGTGGCACGCCAGTTCTGTAAGAAAATGAACATGACGATAAATACAAGCACAATAGCTTCGATGAGCGTATGTACTACTTGTTCAATAGACAACCGAACGAATGGTGTCGTGTCATAAGGAGTAACCGTGGTTAGGCCAGCAGGAAAGCTTTGTTCCAACTCAGACATACGAGCACCAAGTGCTTCGCGCGTATCAAGTGCGTTAGCGCCACCTGCCAAGGATATACCCATACCAGCGGCTTCTTGACCGTTAAATAGTGAGTTAACACTGTAGTCTTGACTTCCAATCTCAACATCTGCCACATCGCTTAAGCGTACTTGCGCGCCTGAGGCATCCGTTTTCAATAATATGTTTCTAAATTCATCAGGTGTCTGTAGGTAGCTTTGTACCGTTACCGTGGCGTTGATAACCTGTTGCTCAGTGTCAGCGGGCGCTTGACCTAACTGGCCTGCAGAGACTTGCGCATTTTGCGCACCGACAGCAGTGATGACATCAGAAGGCATCAAGTTATAGCTACGTAAGCGTGCAGGGTCTAGCCAGATACGCATCGCGTAGGTAGAACCAAATACACGAACTTCACCAACACCTTCGACACGGCTGATCTGATCAACGATGTTTGAGTTAATGTAATCGGCAATATCACGGCGATCCATACTGCCATCTTCAGAGATGAATGCTTGCACCATCAAAAAGCTGCTAGAGGATTTGTTGACTGTGACACCTTGACGCTGAACGGATTCAGGTAGTGAGCTTGTTGCCGCTTGAAGCTTGTTCTGTACCTGTACCTGAGCGGTATCAGAGTCAGTACCAGTCTCAAAGGTGAGCGTCACTGATGCGCTACCGTTTGACGAGCTGGTTGATGACATATACATCAAACCATCAAGACCTTTCATTTTTTGTTCGATGATCTGAACAACTGAGTCTTCGACGGTTTGCGCACTGGCACCAGGGTAATTTGTGCTAACTGTAACAGTCGGCGGTGCAATACGTGGGTACTGTTCGATCGGTAGATTAATGACCGATATCACCCCGATGAGCATGACTAAAATAGCCAATACCCATGCAAAAATAGGGCGATTAATAAAAAAACGTGACATAGTATATCCCTAAGTCTTCCTATCTTTGAATGGAATTAGTTAGCTGCATCTTCCGCAGGTTTCTTGGCCGTGTTGCTCTCAGCAGGTTTCTTAGTTTCTGTTGCTGCTTGCTGTGGTGTTTTGGCCGAAGTACTAGCAGGCGCGCTATTTCCAGTTGATGCTGGCGTAGCGTTTTCTACAGGCTTGGCAACGACTTCTTGATCAGGCTTAACTTTTGAGCCACCTATGACGACCAGTTTTTCGCCTTCTTTGAGACCGTCAGTTACTACCCAATTACCATTATAAGTACCATTCACTGTGACAGGGCGTACTTTGATTTTATTGTTTTCATCAACGATATAAACCTGAGTTTCACCTTTAACAGAGCGTGTGACAGCACTTTGTGGTACCAGTACCGCATTGTTGATCACACTTTGGGTCAAGCGCGCACTGACATACATGCCTGGTAGCAGAATACTGTTACTATTCGGGAAGATTGCACGTAGAGTGACAGCACCAGTTGACTCATCAACCTTTGCTTCAGACAATGCCAGTTCGCCACTGACGGGATAAACCGTGCCATCTTCTAATACCAACTCAACGGTATTCAATCCCGCTTGAGCCTTGCCAGCAGAAATCTGTTGACGCAGTTTAAGTAGCTCGGATGAAGACTGGCTGATATCGACATAGATAGGATCTAGGCGTGAGACAGTCACAAGTGGATCAGCTTGGCTTGCGCTAACCAACGCACCAGCAGTAAAGCTCGAGCGATCGCTACGACCTGATATTGGGGCACGTACTATAGTGCGGTCCAGATCTAGTGAGCTGGATTGCAAACCCGCTTTGGCGCTTTCGATACCTGCTCTTGCACTTTCGATACCTGCTTTTGCTTGACCAATAGAAGCGTTGGCACTTTGTACAGCAGCTTGCGCCGTACGGACAGTGGTTACCGCTTGTTCATATTGTTGTTTAGAGATGGCGTCAATTTCGACCAATCCGCTCAAGCGCTGCAAGTCGTTTTGAGCTTGAGACAGTGTGGCTTGTTGGCTAACCAGATCAGCTTGTGCATTGACGCTATTAGCCACTGCTGTCTGATAGTTGGCCTGTGCCTGTTGTACGGCTGCTCGACCACTCGTCACAGAAGACGCATAGTTGTCCGTATTAATACGATAAAGTGGTTGACCTTTTTTGACTGTACTTCCTTCACGGAACAGTATTTCGTCAATGACTCCATTAACCTGTGGACGGACATCTGCAGTTTGATAGGCTGATGTGCGACCAGAAAAGGTTTGTACTTGTGGTACGGTTTCAAAAGTTACGGTCTGTACGTTGACGACGGAGGGTGGCATTTGCTGCTGTGCGGCATCCCCAGCGGCATCCTCGTTACTGTCACAGCCCACCAGTACAGCTCCAGATAGTACAGCTGCTATTACAAGCGCAAGATAAGAGTGCTTCATCAATGTCCTCGTCAATAATATAATTGCGGTATAAATAAAAGAGTAATAATCAGTAGTAGCGTTCGAGATATTGTTATTTGTCATATAGTCATTCCACTATAATTGAATCGACTATATGACAATCAATGCTAAGCGTTATGAATAATAGATCTACGCATGACAATATTGATTGTTTAATAAATATAAAGATGGCTACTGGTACTAAATATATAATTAAATAGTTAGATTTAGCCAGTAAACATAGTCCGCTATTATAAACTAAAGGGTTAACCCCACAGTCAAGCTAATAAAAACAGTTATTCTGAAAAACAAATCCACATTTGTTCTTATGAACTGTACAAACATTGAAGAGGTAAGCATCACAAGAGATAACGTTTACCATAGCGTAACGTTGTGACAGCGCAAGACAGTGTTGTTTTTTTGTTATAGAGTCTATTTTTATATACATATCTGAGGTTGTACTTAAGAAATATTGCGCAGACAGCAAAAACGTGATTTTAGCAATACCTAAAAACATCTTTGACCTGAGCGAAGGTGCATGGAGTATCAATCAAGGTTTCTTGATCAAACATTATCCGACTGTCAAAACAATCCTTATACGATTATAGTACTGCGAGGATTTATAAAACTTAAAGAAAGGTAACGATTTAGCTGAGATATTGGTTATTAAGAGACAGCTTTTTGAGTCGTTAGCTTCCTATTTGTGAGTCATTAAAAAATGCTGCTCAAAAATGAGCCGTCTTAATCCCTTGATAGTACAGAGTACAGACGACTCACCTTAATTATACTAACCGTGCGCTTGCGAGTTCAGTCAATTGATACAAGCCTGTACGGTAGCGGTTGTCAGGTAGAGTGCTTAGGGCGTCTTGAGCCAGTTTGGTTTCTTCCAGCGCGCGCTGCTTGCAGTAGTCTAGAGCACCTGAACGACGTACCAAGTCGATAAGTTGCTCAGCGTTCGGTGTCTTACCTGTCTGCACAGCAATACGAAGCTGCTCATAGCCTTCATTGTCGCTATTTTTTAGCAGTTCAAGTGCTTTGATAGTTGGTAGAGTTGGTTTGCCTTCAGCAAGATCATCGCCGAGGTTTTTGCCCATCACTTCACTATCACCACTGTAATCAAGCACATCATCGATGATTTGGAATGCATTGCCGAAGTGCTGACCAAAATCACCCAATGCCTGCATATATTCTGTCTTGTCTTGCAAGATAGCAGCACCTTGGGTCGCCATCATAAACAGACGCGAGGTTTTGCCATCGATAATACGCAAGTAGTCATCTTCTGTAGCGGCAGGATTATGCTGATGTTGTAACTGCAACACTTCACCTTCAGCAATATCACAGGTACCATCTGAAAATACCTGTAGTAATGGTAAGCTTTGAAAGCCGACCAATAGGTTGAAGGCTCGGGCAATCAGATAGTCGCCGACCAGTACGGCTGTGGCATTATCCCATGTAGCATTGGCGGTTGGCTTACCTCGACGCTGACCTGACTCATCAATGACATCGTCATGAACGAGCGTAGCGGTGTGCAGCATCTCGGTGATGGCCGCTAAATGCATGGCTTTTTCTGATGGATTGTCATTGAACATGCGTGCACATAATAATGTAATCAGCGGGCGCATACGTTTACCACCAGCATTAATCACGTGCTGTGAGACGCTCATTACCAATTGAACTTTGGAATTAAGACTACCGAATACTTGCTTGTCCATAATCTCAAAATCATCAGCCACGATACTTTGGATATCAGCATAGTTAGGTGTTGATTGAGCCATTGAATCTGTATTATTTGAAGGGGTGATGGTCATAATAAATAGTCATATTAATAAGAGTAGAAAGAGTTTTTAGCCTTGATGCTTTTTAACCTTGAGCCTATAGCAGGCAAGGCATTTTTCTATAATAGCATAGCTGTGTCTTTAAATTGTTGGTTAAAGCATTTAGAGAATAGAGCGATTATATTTTATACAATACTTATGGTATATAGCTATTAGCAAAGAATGCTAGAACCAGTCTAAATGATACCTCTATAAACTCGCCTGTCTTTGCTGTACTTTTATAGGTAAGCATGAGTGATAAAGGACTAAAAGGACTATAAGTAACTGATTATATAAGTTATAATAGCGGCTGTTAGGCATAAACTGTTATCCATCATTGTTATTTTAGCTGGTTTTTATTGAGTAGCCTCTCAGATGCGTTCACAATCAACAGCTTATATAGTAATAACGGATAGGGTTATTAGTGTAACCACCTTACAAAAACAAGATGCGCGGCTTGCTTTTATGAGCAAAAAGCCGTAAAATCTTGCCTTTAATTTTTCCCTGTCGTGTTCGTCGTAAAAGCGTTGGTATAACATCAGCCACGGCACACGGGTTAAACGGAGTCATACAATGTACGCAGTAATCAAAACTGGTGGTAAACAGCACCGTGTAGTCGTCGATGAATTGCTTAAAGTTGAATTACTAAAAGCAGAAAAAGGCGAAACAATCAAATTTGAAGACGTATTGATGGTTGTTGACGGCGATAACGTCAAAATCGGTCAGCCTGTCGTTGAAGGCGCTAGCGTAGAAGTTGAAGTTGTTGAGCATGGTCGCGGCGAAAAAATCCGTATCATCAAGCACAACCGTCGTAAGCATTATCACAAAGAACAAGGTCACCGCCAATGGTACACCTTGTTAAAAATCAAAGCCATTAATGCCTAATTACCCATTTAGCAATTATTGCTAAACAGTGCACTAAATGCTTAAGAGTTACCGCATCAGCGGTAAGTCAAATTAACAAGGAGATTTTCTCATGGCACATAAAAAAGCTGCCGGTTCGAGCCGTAACGGTCGTGATTCAAACCCAAAAATGCTAGGCGTAAAAATCTTTGGTGGCCAAGCTATCACAGCTGGTAACATCATCGTTCGTCAACGTGGTACAGAATTCCACGCAGGCGAAGGCGTTGGCATGGGTCGTGACCATACTTTATTTGCACTGAATGACGGTGTTGTAAAGTTTGCGACCAAAGGTAAATTTAACCGTCGTTATGTGACGGTTGAAAACGCATAATTATCTATTTAAGTCGTTTTATTCTTTGAATAAAATGATCGGATAATTAAAAAAGCTCCTATTGCCTTATGGTAATAGGGGCTTTTTTTACGTGTATTCATTCTTATTGAAGCTTGCCAGAAGTAGTGAAAAATAATAAGAAAAACGGCTCATACTACTTAATAGCTTATAACGAATGCGTTTACAAGCGTGTATGGCAGGCGTAGTAATGATTGCAAATCATGACTAGGCGCGCAATAAAAAAACTGGCACACTGTTGTCATTGTTTATGGGCACCAGTTTTATATTGGTCAGATAAGCACTTACAGAAAACAAAAAATTTAATGAGATGTTTTACTTTTAAGCGACTATTTTTCAAAAGCTACTATGCTTTTTTAGAGAGGATTTATAATGACTTTATCAATGAACAAATCAATCAAACAAAAAATGATGAACGGTGCTCTAGCGGGTGTATTAATGACATCACTTGGCGTAGCAGCTCCTATGATTGCGATGACTCAATCGGCAACGGCAGCACCTGCAGATAACTTGACCGCTGCTAAGCGTTTGAATACGCTTTTGACCAACACTAAGAGCATGACAGCCAACTTTACCCAAACGACTAAAGGGGCAAACAGTGGTACGTTTAGTGGCTCTATGAGTGTTCAACGTCCGAACAATTTCCGCTGGGAAACGAAGTCACCATCACAGCAGATAATTGTTGCTAATGGCAGCTCAATGTGGGTTTATGACAAAGATTTGGAGCAAGCGACCAAGCAAAACGTCGATAGCCAAGTGGGTAACACCCCAGCACTATTGCTATCAGGTGATCCGAGCAAAATTGATCAGAACTTCAAAATCACTCAGCCATATTCTAATAAAAACTACTATGTACTCTATCCAAAATCAGACAGTGCTAGCTTCAAGAGCTTATCAATGAGCTTTAGCGGTGGTAAGCCAGTGATGATGGTACTAAATGACAGCCTTGGCCAGACCACATCGATTAAGTTCAGTAATATCAAATTGAATCCGAGCATCAGTAGCAGTCAGTTCAAATTCACACCACCAGCAGGTGTTGATGTTATCAATCAGTAAAAATTAATCACGACGCTATAGTTAGTGATTCAATAAAAAGGACAAACCTTAAGTGGTTTGTCCTTTTTTGTGGCAGCGAGTATGGCTATAAGGTTATATGTTATACCGATATTGTACTTTGAATATCTTTAAAGGTTTGAGGGTCTAAGACATTGCTTTGATAGCATCCATATCTGGCATCGGTGGTAATTCATCTAAATCACTCAATCCAAAGGCATCTAAAAATTGCGGTGTGGTATGTAGCAATGCAGGACGACCTAAAGTATCTTTATAGCCGTCTTCTTTGACCCAACCCTTATCAAAGAGCTGCCTAAGTATGTTACTCGATAGCGTCACACCGCGTACATACTCGATGTCACTACGGGTGACGGGTTGTTTGTAAGCAATGACACTTAATGTCTCCAGTAACGCTTGGCTGAGGCGCTCCTGACGTTGTGGAAAAACGGTCTGAATGAGGGCGCTGTAGTTATCTGCTATTTGTAATCGATAGCCACTGGCAGTCTCGTATAAGCTGAGCACGCCTGTATCCAATCGTGTTTGTAATAATGCGAGCGCTTGTTTTAGCTCTTTGGTAGACAAAGCCAGATGCTTCTTTAATACAGTGGCAGTTAGAGGCGTTTCTGAAGCATGTAATAGCACTTCGATATCTTTGCTAATACTTTTAAATCTTTGCAGCTGATCATCAGGTAGTGATGAGCGTTCAGTTACTGATATCGCTTGTTGTGTCTTATCGTTTTGTACCATGTCATTTGGTATTATGTAGTTTGGTACTGTGTCTTCAATATCTACCATCGAGAGTACGCTCTTTTATAAGTATTGTATTTTAAATATAGGGTAGGTTAAATATAGTTGGTTCAATAGCATTTAGATACAAGGAAAGCGAGTGAAAGTACGATAAGCAGTAGACTAAGCGAGACTAACACCGTATCCAGTTGATAGAGGATTGACTATATTGCTAAGCCAACCACTGCAAGGTCAATGGCCCAATGTGCGAGTCGTTTCTAGGATCACTATTAGTAGTAGGGCTGCTTGCCAGATTAGCATGCACCACACCGACCAACTGCCGTTTTATTAGCTCTAATACTGCGACGAAACTGACGACCACACCTATCTTACCTTGTGCTTTATTCAGTAACTCATAAAAAGAGCGTGCACCGTCGGTACTAAGCTGTCGACTGATACTCGCGATACGATCAGCAAGCGGTACAGCATCAACTTTAATGTTATGCATCTGATAGTCGGGCTGTAGTTGCATCTTAAACAAACTATCAATCAATAAATTTGGTGAGTAGTTTGGCAGTTCGGTATTCATGATTTCTTGACTGGGCATACTCACCATGGCCAGAAAAACATCGCGCTCAAGACGAACCAAATTGTCCAAGCGCTGACTGGCTACCTTAATCTGAGCGTAGGCTTCAAGACGTTCAATCAATTCTGCCTTTGGGTCGCGCTCATCGGTAGGTGCTTCTGGTTTAGGCAGTAATAGCTCTGTTTTGATGGCGATCAACGTTGATGCCATTAGTAGGTAGTCGCCTGCCAATTCAAAATACTCAGTATCTAACTCACCAATGTATGCCAAATACTGCTCAGTGATGGGCAATATTGGCATTTTAGTCAGGTCAACATTGTTCTTTTTGACCAAATACAACAGAAAATCCAATGGTCCAGCAAACTGCTCTAGCCAAATGGCGAAAGCTTGCGGGGGCACATATAAATCTTCTGGCAAATGTTGTACTGGCGTCTGATAAATACGCAACGACATATCATGAGCGTTGGCAGAGGATACCGGTATCATTTCTGGTACATGGTCTGTCTTCAATGGATTACTTAAGCTTGGCAAGTGGACGAATACCAATGGCACGGCGAGTCTTGTCTAGTTGCTTACGGCTATGACGACGTGCTTTTTCTGCGCCCATTTGCAAGATTTCTTCAAGCTCTTTCGGATTGGCCATCAGTTCTTGATAACGCTCACGGAATGGTGCGATTTCATCGTTTATTTTTTCAAACAAGGATTTTTTTGCATCGCCCCAACCAATACCAGCTGCAAACTTCTCACGCATGTCAGCAATTTCTTCAGGCGTCGCAAAGGCTTTATATATCTCAAAAATAGCAGAGTCGTCAGGATCTTTTGGCTCTTCAGGCAGCTGTGAATTGGTGACGATTTTCATGATGGCTTTATGCATCTGTTTTTCGGCGCTGACTTGCGGATTAGAATCACCGAACAGAGGAATGGTATTGCCATAGCTCTTGCTCATTTTACGGCCATCAAGTCCAGTCAATAATGGGATATTGTCATCGACGACCGCTGATGGTAGCGTAAAGAGGGTTTTGTAACGATGGTTGAAAGTACCAGCAATATCACGCGCCATTTCGATATGCTGTATTTGGTCGCGGCCAACAGGGACATGAGTAGCATTGAACATCAATATATCAGCTGCCATGAGTACAGGATAGCCAAATAGTCCCATGTTGATACCTTGATCAGGATCGACATCTTCTTTGTCCATATTGATATCGACCGCTGCTTTATAAGCGTGAGCACGATTCATCAAACCTTTGGCACATGAGCAATTCAATACCCATGCTAGCTCTGGAATTTCAGGCACGTCTGACTGACGATAGAAGGTCACACGCTCTGGGTCTAGACCACAGGCAATCCAGGTCGCGGCAATCGCTTTGGTTGACTCATGAATGATAGCGGGATCGTAACAGCCAATAATGCCGTGATAATCTGCCAAAAAGAAAAATGCTTCATCGTCACTGTTTTGAATAGCTTGGATGGCTGGACGAATCGCACCAACATAATTACCCAAATGTAGGGTGCCAGTTGGTTTAATACCAGTCAAAACACGCTTTACAGCTGCTGCCTCAGTAGAGGTTTGATTGTTAGATGTACTATTACTAGTCATAGGAAATCCGTTATTTTGTTTATCAAATTATTATAAATGCGTTGTTATCTATGAGTCGATCATAGTGAAAATATTGGCCACAAAGTATAACAAACTTTTCGACCATTTTTCTTTGGAATAACGGCTACTTATAGATATCTGTGCGACCTGTCGGACCGTGTTTGAAGCGCCGATGAAACCACATCCACTGGGTGGGATCGATACGAATGAGTCCTTCTAAGACTTCATTAACCTGAGTAGCGTCAGCAACTTCATCATTACTCGGATAGTTACTTAACTCAGGCGTAATCGTTAGGTGATAATGCGGACGTTTACCCCTTGGTAAATTGTCCGGCGTTTGACGATAAGTGTGTAGCGCCATTAGTGCGGGTGGATGTGTCTTGTCGCCCAATTTAGCCATACGTCTTGATGCAGTAATGGTAGCTGCTGGCACACCGAAAAATGGTGCCATAACGCCTTGTTTAAGACCATAGTCTTGATCAGGCGAGTACCAAATAACATGTTTTGCCTTGATAGAGCTGACAAAACTACGCATGTCTCTGCTCGCTATTTGCTTACCAAGAATGGTACTGCGCCCATTATAAACAAACCAATCTAATAGGGCATTGTTCTGAGGTCGATACATACCATCCATTGGAAAGAACTGCGTACATAACATACCACCTAGATCAAGCATCGTATAATGTGCACCGAGTAAAATAACAGGGCGCCCTTCATTTTGTGCGTTAACTAGATGCTGTAAGCCTGAGATAGAAACCGTGCGAGTAAAGACATTGGGGCGAAACCAAGCGCACAAGGTTTCGAACACTCCGATACCCTGATTGACAAAGACTTGCTTGGCCATCAATTCACGTTCAACTTCCGGCTTTTCTGGAAAGGCCAGCTTAAGGTTGATCAACGTATCACGTCGGCGTGAGCCTGCTACTTTATAAAGTAAAGTACCCAGTTTACGACCCAGCCAAAACTGATAGCGCAATGGTAAGTAAATCAGTGGCAACACCAAAGCGAGCAATAACCATATACCCCAGTATTTAGGCGATAAAAACTGCCATTGAAAGGGTTTCTTATCCGCTTGCGCTGTACGCTTATGGGTTTGCGTAATCGTTGGCGTACCAGCAGGGAGTGCTGGTGACTTAGCCGACGGCTGTATGCTTGGTGAGGGCATGCTGTCTTTTGAAGGTTGCTTACTGGGGTCGTATTGTTCTGGCGCTTTCATAATATCCTTTTGCAGCACTTTTATGGCATCGGGTTATAGCATCTTATAGCATTGTCGCTATTGATGAAAAGTTATTATGATAATGGGGTAGTGGTAGCGGGTTTACAAGTTGGTCTTTGGCAAAGTAACTCTATAAAAATACTATGAATTGGCATATCTATAAAATATATAAGATAAAGATTCTATCTAATAAATAGCCATAAAAAAACCTTACAAGCTGCGAACAGCTTGTAAGGTTTTGCAAATCTACTCTTTCATTTAATGCGAATACTATTGCTCTGAGATAAAGACAACAGTCGCAAAAAGATAAGAGATAGCTTTGATTAACGTTTCGAGAATTGTGGACGTTTACGTGCTTTACGTAGACCCAATTTCTTACGTTCAACTTGACGTGAGTCACGAGTAACAAAGCCAGCTGCTTTTAGAGCAGGTTTCAAAGCTTCGTCAGCTTCGATTAGCGCACGAGTGATGCCGTGGCGGATTGCGCCAGCTTGACCACTAATACCACCGCCTGCAACAGTTACATATAAGTCATATGCGTTAGCAGAGTCTAGTAGTTCTAATGGTTGACGTACTACCATGCGTGAAGTTTCACGGCTGAAGTATTCGTCAAGTGGCTTGCCGTTAACGACAATGCTACCAGTACCTTTTGATAAAAAGACACGAGCAGTAGAAGTCTTACGACGACCAGTTCCGTAATTGCGTTCCATAAGTGTATCCTTAGATGTCTAGTGCTTTAGGTTGCTGTGCTTCATGTGGATGTTCAGTACCCGCATATAGTTTCAGCTTCTTGATCATCGCATAGCCAAGAGGGCCTTTTGGAAGCATACCCTTAACTGCTTTGTGTAGAACATCTTCAGGCTTATGTGCAAGCAATTTACTGAAGTTAGTTTCTTTGATACCACCTGGGTAGCCACTGTGACGATAGTATTTTTTATCTTGTGCTTTTTTACCCGTTACCGTGATTTTGTCAGCATTGATGACAACAATAAAGTCACCAGTATCAACGTGCGGTGTAAAAGAAGGCTTATGCTTGCCACGTAAGCGAGTAGCAATTTGAGTGGCTAAGCGACCAAGGGTTTTGCCGTCAGCATCTACGACATACCAGTCATGGGTCACTTCAGCTGGTTTTGCACTAAGTGTTTTCATGATAAAACCTTAAAATTAGAATTCGTTGAGAGTTTAGCTGGGAACGGGGCTCTCAAAAAACAGACTGCACATTATAAGCAGTAGAGCCTACGCTTGCAAGCTGCATTAGGGTTTATTTTTGCCTTATATACATTTAACTGCAGCGTTTGGCCAGTTTTAAGCGGTTTTAGACATTTTTAGTGGGTATTAAATGATTTCTCAAACAAGACAAATTACATAACCGTAAATGTTATGTTTGGTAATCACCGTGCAATTATGACGATGATAGCCGATAAAGTCCAGCGACAACTTGTCCAACTTTGGTTTGTTTCAAGCATTCAAACGCCACGACCTCTAGAGTTGTCTGCGCTTGAGCGGTTAAATTGTCATTCAAAGTATTTGCCAATTGCTGCAGTTGGCTCTCTAAATCTTTGTCAGCTTCCAAATAAATCAGCGTGTCAGTATTAATTAACGATTGAGTAATCAACACCGTCAAAATCGGTTGCCACAGATCTTGAGCATAAGGCGGGTCAATGAATACGATATCAAAAGTCTGCGGGACGACTGGCTGCTGGCTCAAGACTTTCTCTGCTGTGCCAGTGATGATTTGATGGCTGTCAGCATCAATCCGCAGTTGTAAAGCACTTTGGCGTAGCATATCGCTTTGCGCATTATTTATTTCAATAAAAGTACAATGTGTAGCGCCGCGAGACAGCGCTTCAAAGCCTAACACGCCACTACCAGCGCAGCTATCTAGCACATAAGCCCCATGAATATCAGCCAGTAGCCAATTAAACAATGTCTCGCGTAGGCGATCAGGCGTTGGACGTAAACCTTCTGCGTCGATAAAGCTTACAGTACGGCGTTTAAACTGGCCACCAATGATACGTACATCGCCACCAGCAGATGCCTTTTTTGCTTTATGGCTCTTTTTAGTATCTCGGCTGCTTATAGACTTTTTCATGATGTTTTCTCGCTGACCGTCTTTTTATTCAGGCGTTGCTGCTTCTGTTACAGTTTCAGTTTGCTCTTTTAGAGCCTGCTCTTCTTTATCACGCAGCGCATCCCGCAGCGCTTTATCAAATGCCTTTTGACGTTTGATGGCTTTCAACTCATCAGCTGTTGGCGGCAGTATAGGGTTGGTTTTGCGTTGTAAGACCCAGTAATCAAATAGGGCACGACCGATAGGTGCGGCGACGGTACTACCACCACCACCGTTTTCGACCAATACAGCAAGGGCAATCTGAGGGTCTTCTACTGGCGCAAAGCCATTGAACCAAGCATGATCCCAATGACGCTTATCTATTGCGGATTTGTCATAACGCTTACCTTGTGCAATCGATTTTACCTGAGCTGTACCTGTTTTGCCGGCGATACGATAACGAGGGGTATAAATACCGTGTGCAGTACCACTTTTGACAGTGTTTTCCATAGCATCGTGCATACGTAACCAATCAGAAGGCTGGCCGTTGTATTCAATTTTGCCATCAGGTTTGGTGATAACTTTGACCTCTGCTGCACCATCGCTATTTTTTAATAAGTGCGGCGTAATATGATAGCCCTTATTCGCCGTCATGGCTGTGGCATTGGCCACTTGCAGCGGCGTGGCTAGAAAATACCCTTGACCGATACTGACGGAGATGGTTTCACCTGGTAACCAACGTCTATCATAAGTGTCTTTTTTCCATTTTGGCGATGGCATGACACCTGACTTTTCATTAGGCAAATCAATCCCTGTTTGCTCACCGAAACCAAAGCGTATCATCCAATCATGTAGACGTTGTATTCCCATCTCGTAGGCCAACTTGTAGTAATACGTATCTACTGACTGCATGATTGATTTTTTGAGGTCTACCGTGCCATGTCCGCCTCGTTTCCAATCACGAAAACGATGTGAGTCACCTGGTAAGCTAAAATAACCGGGGTCATAAATAGTCGTGTTCCAGTTGCGCAGACCATAATGAATACCGCCCAAGCCTTCAAAAGGTTTGATGGTAGAGCCGGGTGGATACATACCTTGCAAGGCACGATTGTATAACGGCTGATCAAGATCATCGCGCAAATCACCGTAGTCTCTAAAGGAGATACCCGAGATAAAAGGATTGGGGTCATAGCTTGGGTTACTGACGAAAGCCAATACATCACCATTCTTTGGATCGATTGCGACAATGGCACCGCGACGACCATCTAGTTGCTGTTGGGCGATCGTTTGTAAGCCATAGTCCAAGCTCAACGTAATATCGTTACCTGCTACAGGAGGCTTGGTATCTAATTGACGGACAATATTGCCAAGGGCATCCGTTTCGACTGATTGATAGCCCGGCTGTCCGAGTAAAATATCTTCATAGTAATCTTCGATACCAATCTTGCCGATGAGATCGGTACCAGCGTAGCGCTCTTTATCAATGCGTTTACTTTCTTTGTCATTGATACGACCGACATAGCCAATGACGTGTGCAAATAGCTTGTCATAAGGGTAAGAGCGCGTTAGCTTACTCTGAATGCTGACACCACGGAAAAAGGGCTTACGTTCACTAAATTGTGCCAGTTGTGCATCAGTCACGTCGATTTTGATCGTGACAGGGTCATTCTTGCTTTTGCTCAGGCGCGCCAAAATATCAGTGATGTCTTTTTCTGTCAGATCAAAAATAGGCGCGAGTAGCTGTAATGTACGCTCTGGTTTTTCGACTTCGTTAGGGCTTAACATCGCGGTAAATACGGGTTGATTGTCCGCGAGTATGACCCCGTTACGATCATAAATATAGCCGCGGCTAGGCGGTGCAGATATCAGCTTGATTCGATTGTTATCGGCTTGTGTTGTGTACTTGTCATGGGCATAGACTTGTAGGTAGCCATAACGCATTATCAGGCCGCCTAAGCCAATGAATATTAAAAATCCAAAGACAATAATACGACTGGTAAAAATTCGATTGACCTGATCAGTGTTGGGAGTTATCGGTTTATTCATATAAAGTCAGAGCCCAAACGGTCAGTAAGTCAATTAAAGAGAAATAAGATAGGCGGGGTCGTTAACCAAAGTGCGGTGAGCAAAAAGGATAATACAAAGGATTTCAAACACATAAGCGATATGGTTGGAAATGATGACATATACAATCTGTCTATAGATATTCGTTGTCACTTAATCACAAATTATAACAGAACAAACGCGAGGACGCAGTACTTCGCTGCCGGTTTTGTCTTTATTATTGGCATATCAATGATAGCTTATATTTCTGCATTTTCCATCTGATGTGAACGATAAAACGTGTCATGTCTAGTCACAACTTGGCTAGGGTCTACGTGTGCTAATGGATAGCAAGTATGCTAAAATCAGGCGGTTTATTTTATAGTCATTATTATGGGTAGAGCGTGTGTTTGTGCAGCGTTCTAATGTGCTAACGGTATGTTATTAGCAACGACAATCAACCTGTCAGGGACAAGATAAGTCATGGACACAACTTCATTGTGGCAGACGATAGCTGAGCACCCAGAGTTCTTTGCCATGCTAACCATTCCGCCGGTAACTGCATTCGTTACTTGGATACATGTGTGGATGGCGCTCAAAATGCTGTTTTATCCGGTTAAGTTTTGGGGTATTCGTATTCCTAAATTTCCGTTTTTTGGGTTGCCGGGTATTGGCTGGCAAGGTATCGTGCCACGCAAAGCTGGCAAGATATCAGGTGTCATCGTTGATCAGACGCTGTCAAAACTGGGCTCACTTGATGAGTTCTTTCAGGCGATGGAACCTGAGCAGATGGCCGTCTTTATCACTGATACAGTCGATAAAAACCTTGAGGCACTGATTGATGAAATTATGCTGGATCATTCGCCTGCGCTGTGGGGCAATCTGCCTTATGCGTTAAAGCGTCGTGTCTATGCCCAAGCACACCAAGAGCTGCCCAATATTATGCAGTCGTTGGTGACAGACTTGACCCATAATGTCGAAGATTTGGTTGATATGCGTAAGATGATCGTCAACACGATGGAGAATGATCGTCGGTTGATGGTTAATATGTTTTTAAAGGTAGGCCAAAAAGAGATCGATTTTATTTGGCATATCAGTGCCTTGATCGGTTTGATTTTCGGTCTTATCCAAATGTTCATATTTTTGGTAGTGCCGCAGCATTGGACAGTGCCGTTTTTTGCAGCAATTTGGGGCTTTCTAACCAATTGGATTGCCATTTGGATGGTGTTCAATCCGGTCGAGCCACATTTTATCCCCTATGTTAAGTTTTTTACTGTACAGAGCCATTTCCCATTTATAAAACCACAGATACCGCGTATTGATCGATACCGTCTACAAGGTGGTTTTATGAAACGTCAAGAGGAAGTCTCTGAGGTTTTTGCTGAGATTGTGGTAAAGGATTTGGTGACACTTGAAAACATCATGAATGAGATGATGTATGGTGACCGTGCTGTGCAAACGCGCGCGCTAATGAAGTCACATCTATATAAAGTGCTAGAGTCACCGGTGATTAGTACGACGTTGCGCGTAGGATTGGGTCGCCGTGAGTATGGCCAATTAAAAAACACGATTATAGATAAATCCATTGTCGCAACGATGGTGCCGCTGCGCGATCCTGAGCTGAATGAGAGCCGAGCGAGCAAGATATTTGGACTGTTTCGTGACCGTATCCGTGCATTGACGCCAAATGAGTTTCAAAATTTATTACGTCCCGCTTTTCGTGAAGACGAGATGACGCTGATTGTATTGGGTGGCCTGACGGGATTTTTGGCTGGTTGGCTGCACCTTATCTTGGTGTTTTTTCCATCGACTTAACCAGATATTAAATTTTATGCGCTTTATACACATCGCATACAGAGTGGATACAAAAACGTGACAAGTTGGCGCTAATGTACCATGCTGTAAGCGTCTCAAGATGCAAGGTCTAGTGACGCTCACCATCGCAATCATAAATATAGCAGTCACAAATACTGGATGCTTATAACGTCTTAACATTCTAATCCATCAAATAAACTATGACCGTATCAAGGTAAACAAGGTTAGACCGTATGTTAATCACAGAATTGGGTTATTTTGCCTTGCTCGCCGCCTTTATGTTGGCGATTTTGCAGGTAGTATTACCGACCATCGGTATCATGCGCGACCACGTTGCATGGCAGCGTCTAGCGCCAAGTTTGGCATGGGCACAGTTTGCTGCAATGATTACCTCATTTGCCGCGCTAATGGCAGGCTTTTATTACAATGACTTTAGCCTCGTCTATGTCACTCAACATTCTAATACTCTGTTGCCTTGGTACTATAAGTTATCAGCAACGTGGGGCGGACACGAGGGTTCATTGCTGCTTTGGATGACCATTATGGCCACTTGGTGTGCGCTGGTATCTTATTTCAGCCGTGGTCTACCATTGTCTATGCGTGCGCGAGTCTTGGTGATATTAGCTGGCGTGCAGATGATGATGCTAGCGATGCTTATCTTTACCTCATCGCCATTTGACCGTACATTGCCTAATTTACCTGTTGATGGTGCGGATCTAAATCCTGTGCTACAAGATTTTGGCTTGATTATTCATCCACCGATGCTTTATATGGGCTATGTGGGTTTAGTCGTGCCATTTGCTTTTTGTATGGCGGCATTGTGGGAAGGCCGTTTAGATGCGGTATGGACACGTTGGTCGCGTCCATGGGCGCTAGCTGCTTGGGGCTTTTTAACCGTTGGTATCGCACTAGGCTCATGGTGGGCTTATTATGAGCTTGGCTGGGGTGGTTGGTGGTTCTGGGATCCAGTAGAGAATGCGTCACTGATGCCATGGCTGGCAGGTACGGCATTGCTACATTCGCTTGCTGTTACTGAAAAGCGCGGTGTGTTTAAGGCATGGACTATTATGCTGGCGATTTTTGCCTTTGCACTCAGTTTACTGGGCACATTCCTGGTACGCTCAGGCGTGATTACCTCTGTGCATTCGTTTGCCGCTGATCCAACTCGTGGTCTTGTCATCTTGGTGATTCTTGGTGTGATTATCGGTGGTGGCCTGTTGATGTTTGCTGTACGCGGCTGGCGCTTGACGGTCGAAAGTCAGTATCAGTTAATTTCACGTGAGTCGTTCTTAGTTATTAATAACGTCATCCTTTTGATTTCGACTTTGGTCGTATTGCTCGGCACGCTATATCCTATTATTGCTGATTCCTTCAATTTAGGACAAGTATCTGTCGGCCCTCCGTATTTTAATGCGCTATTTGTCCCATTAACTTGGTTGATATTAGTCGCGATGGGTATGGGCTCCAATATACGCTGGAAAAAAGACAGCCGTCCGCTATTGGGCGCCGGAATGGTGATTGCGGCGAGTAGTGTTGTATTGGCAGCAGTTATTGCATATTTCACTAGCCCGTCTGCGATGCTTAACATTGGTGTTACGTTGGCAGTCAGTTTTTGGGTACTGTTCTGGATGGTGGTGGATTTCAAAGACAAAACCAAAAATGCCCCGAGTTTTCTTAAAGGCTTACGTCAATTACGTCTGAGCTATTGGGGTCAACAGACTGCTCACGTTGGTGTGATTGTGGCAGTTATTGGTATTGCATTTACCAGCACGTTGAGTATCGAGCGGGATGTCGCGCTTGGACCAAATGACAGTGTTCATGTCCAAGGTTATGACTTTACAGTAAAAGGCTTTAGTGAAGTAAAAGGCAGTAACTTTGATGCCACACAAGCTGAAGTTGAGATAACCAAAGACGGTCAGGCGGTGACGACACTGTACCCTGACAAACGTAATTACATCATCAGCATGATGCCAATGACAGAAGCGGCTATTGATGCGAGTCTAATGCGTGATGTGTACGTAGCACTTGGCGAACCTATCGCAGAAGATAGTAACGAATGGGCCTTCCGTATCTACGTTAAACCGCTTATCCGTTGGATATGGCTTGGTGCTTTGATCATGGCATTTGGTGCGCTGTTGAGCATGCTGGATCACCGTTATCGCATTAAGAAAGCCAAGACGCCTGCGCAAATTGCGGCAAGCAAATCAGGCTTTACGACAGTGACCGATTTGGATTCACCAGCAATAAAGATGGGGGATAAGTAATGAGTACATCAAATCATTCTTCTGACCCAAGTCCGAAAAAAGACAAGGCAAGCAACACAAAAACCATGAACAAAAAACAGCTTAAGTTATGGTTTGTTATTCCGTTAATTGTATTCCTTGGTTTTGTCGTCATGTTATATATGCGTTTGGGTAAACCAACGGATATCGTTACCAATACGGCACTTGAGCGCCCAGTACCAACGTTTGAGCTGCCACTGTTATCAGACACTAGCCGCATCATGACCAATGAGAATTTGCCTGATAAGCCGTTTTTGATGAACATTTGGGGCTCTTGGTGTCCAACCTGTATCATTGAGCACCCGTTTTTAATGCAATTAGAAGAGCGCGGTGTCAACCTGATCGGTGTCAATTATAAAGACGATATTGGCGATGCGTTAGGGTACTTAAACCGAGGTGGTGATCCGTTCTCGATGTCCATTCAGGATTTGTCTGGTCAGTTTGCATTAGACTTGGGTTTGACGGGTGCGCCTGAGACTTTCATCGTCGATGGTGAGGGTATTATTCGTCAGCATATTATCGGTGAGATCAATGAAAGCAACTGGCAAAGTCGTATCACGCCTTGCTTGATGGTACTCAATGAAGCCAATGATAAAAATATCAGTCCAGAGCTTAGTCAGGTTCAGGAGGCGTGTCAATGATCGCTTATCAAATAAAGAAGGCGACGCTACAGTTAGCAGGCTTTATCATTGCTTGTCTCTTAAGTATTAGCAGTTATGCTGCAATTGAGGTCTATGACTTTGATTCTCCGCAGCAAGAAGCTCAGTATCGTGGTCTCATTGAAGAGTTTCGTTGCCCCAAATGTCAAAATCAAAATTTAGCAGGTTCTGATGCACCAATTGCTCAAGACTTAAAGCAAAAAACGTATGATCTGATAAAAGATGGTCGTAGTGATGGTGAGATTCGCGCTTATATGCAGGAGCGTTATGGCGACTTTATTAGTTATAAGCCGCCTGTACGTCCATCAACGTGGATTTTATGGTTTTTTCCGCCATTATTGCTCATCATTTTGGTTGCAGGTTGGTTCTGGCAAAGCAAACGACGTCAGCTTGTGGCGAGCGGGGAGAGTGGGTTGACAGTAAATAGTACTGCCACAGCGCTATCTTCTGCCGAAAAAGCTGAACTTGATCGCTTGTTATCACGCGCTGAGAGCGATGATAAGAAAGATCATGACATCACAAGTCTCGAGGACAAAAAATGACCATATTCTCTACTGTGGGCTTATTTATTGCTCTAAGCTTACTTACAGCCTTAATACTTGCTGTGATTACTATCATACCGTGGTTAAGATCGCCTCGTTCACAAGAAAAACAAGTAGACAATCAGCTATTAGATATCAACGTTGCGGTGTTCCGCGAGCGTTTAGCAGAGCTAAAAACCGATAAAGATAGTGGCACTATTGACGACAGTCACTATGAAAATCAAAAGCTTGAGCTTGAGCGTCAGCTGTTAGATGCTCAGCGTGAAGTCACACCGATGGTCACACCTGGCATCAAGAGTCGCCTGATTATTATCGTTTGGGTGCCTGTGTTGTCGGCTATGGCGTATGTTATGGTCGGCGATCGTACTCCTGTGTTTGAGCTGTGGGCAGCCGAAGACAAAGTCAGCCAAGTAGCTGATGACTTACTAACTGGTAAGATTGATCAGCCACCTGCTTGGGCAATCGAAGATGGTCAGCAGCTGATTAGTGCTATGCAAACCAATGTCTATCGCCATGCCGATGATCCCAATCGCTGGATGCGCCTATCGGAGCTGTTCTTATCATTAGAAGCGACCGATTCGGCACTAGAGGCTTTGTCACGCGCTTATCGTTTAACACCAGACAATGAAGAAATCGCGACTACTTACGCACAGATTAGCTTTTTTGCTAATAAAGGTCAGTTAGATTCTAATACTCGCCGAGTGCTAGAGGGCGTATTGGCCAAAAATCCTGCGCATGAAGGCGCGCAAATGCTCATGGCAATGGGTGAGGCACGCAGTAGTAACTTTGATCAAGCACAAGGCTGGATTAGACGTCTACGCGAGAGCATTTCTGCCAAGCCTGGCGACCATACTCAAGCGCTATCGAGTTTGGATGAGTTAAGTGCCAGTGTGAGTGCTCAGAAGCAGCAAGCGTCTGAAGGGGTTGAAGTCACTGTGAAAATCAATGCAAGTCTGTTGCCATTGGTCAAGGCTGACGACGTGCTATTTGTGGCAATACGTGACGTGAATGGTGGTCCGCCATTTGCAGCTAAGCGTTTACCGATTAGTGTCATTAAGCAAGGTGAAGCCAATATTAGCCTAAGTGATTTGGATGCTATGATGCCTGAACGTACTTTGAAGTCTGCTCGAGACGAGAAGGTGCAATTAGCAGTCATCGCACGCATCAGTCATAGCGGTACTGCTAGTGCTGAATCAGGTGACTTGTCAGGCAATCCAGTCGTGATTGGCGCTGAACAAACTGAGGTCAATGTAGACATTAATCAGCAAATCCCTTAGTCTGTTTATCTGTTGCTAGCACCTATGATATAAGCGCTGTTGTCCGATATAGCAGCATGCAACAGTATTATATGAACAGGTAAGTCATCGCAACTTATCGCCCCAAATAATTAAAATACTTGAGCTTTGCAAGGCCACAATGTAAGGTAGCCTTGCAAACAACCAATCCCAACGTTGTATTAGTCCCAAAATCCTATTTATTAAGGAGAATCGTATAATGATGCGTATTATTTTGCTAGGTCCACCAGGCGCCGGTAAAGGTACCCAAGCCCAGTTCATTTCGAAAGAATATGATATCCCGCAAATCTCAACTGGCGATATGCTGCGTGCAGCAATCAAAGAGGGTAGCGAGCTTGGTAAAAAAGCCAAAGATATCATGAATGCTGGTGGCTTGGTTTCTGATGACCTTATCATTAACCTAGTGAAAGAACGTATCGCTAAGCCTGATTGTGTCAATGGTTGTATCTTTGATGGTTTCCCACGTACGATTCCACAAGCCCAAGCGCTTGCAGATGCTGACGTTGCTATCAATCATGTGGTTGAAATCAGCGTTCCTGATGATGAAATCGTCAACCGTCTGTCTGGTCGCCGCCAGCATCCAGGCTCAGGTCGCGTTTATCACGTCCATCACAATCCACCTAAGCAAGACGGCCTTGATGATGTGACTGGCGAAGCGTTAATCCAGCGTGAAGATGATAAAGAATCTACGATTCGTGATCGTCTAGCGACTTATCATGAGCAGACATCTGCACTTGTTGGTTTTTATCAAGATAAAGCCAAAGAAGGTGCTGATGCGCCTAAGTATGATAAGTTCGATGGTACTCAAGGTATCGATGATGTGAAGCAACAAATCTTATCAGCTCTAAAAGGCTAATCGCTTATTATAGATTGTTGATAGCATTATCTAAGACCCTGCTAATTATTCATTAGTAGGGTCTTTTTTATGCCTCACTATAAAGAAAAGTATTCCTACAAAGATAAGTGACCAATAGGGTATAAAAAAGCCGCTTACTCATTATAAGTAAACGGCTTTTAAATACTGCTATATCAATACGTAATCAAGCTAAAGCTTATGCATTACCTTGAGCATCAACTTGCGCTTGCTGCTGGCTTTGCGCGTAAGCTTGATCAAAGTTTACAGGTGCTAGTAGCAATTGTGGGAAACTACCACGTGTCACGATGTCACTGATGACTTCACGAGCGTATGGGAATAGCACGTTAGGGCAGTAGGCACCCAAGATTTGACCGATTTGGTCTTCTGGAATGTCTTTTAATAAGAAAATACCCGCTTGATGAACTTCAGCGATAAAGGCTGCTTCATCAGCATTTTTAGCCGTAACGCTCACGGTCAAAATGATTTGATAATGATCATCATCAAGCTTTTCAGCATTGCTAGATAGGTTGATATCAAGCTCTGGGTTCCACTCTTTGGTGAATACACCAGCGCCTGGCACTTCAAGTGACATGTCTTTTACATAGATGCGTTCTAGTGCCAATTGTGGTTGTGCTTGTTCGTCAGCCATGGTAACTCCTCTAAAATTGAATCAAATAATTGGGAAAATGGTCATTTTAATCAAAGTTCATTGTAATATAAATCGAGACTGAATCTCGACATTTTTATCAATACTTTTTATTGCTAGTCTTGAACCTACCTCTTTCTCTCTATCTTTGTATAAGCTGAGGTGGGTTCAAAAACAGGCAGCAGATTAACCCGCTAATAGCTCGTCAAGTTTGCCTTGTTGGTTCATCTGATTGAGCTCGTCGAAACCACCGACAAAGGTATCACCAACGAAGATTTGTGGCACCGTGCGATAGTTATTGGTTTTTTTCATTAATGCTTGGCGCTCTTCGCTACTGATGTCATGCATGCCAATCTCTTCATAAGCAACGCCCTTTGTTTTTAGCAGTTGTTTGGCGTTTGAACAGTATGGGCAGATAGGGGTCGTGTAGACTTTCACAGATACGGTCATGATGAATCCTTATTTATTGGTTTAGAAGGTAAACGTTTTATTGTAATCCGTTACCAGCACATAAATTGATATTAAAAATATATTTGGTGATGCTCATTATTAAAGTGGGGATGAGCATATCAAATTCAAGATGCTGGCGCATAAAAGCGCTGAGGGTAGCATAAATGTCACAAAAAAAAGACACCCATCGATAAGGTGTCTTTTTTAGCGTATCAATCAGATATCAATCCATGCTCGCTGAGCATTTTTCTAAATAGTCATAAGATTTGCTATTTATGCAAACTCGGCTTGGCTTTGCCTTTGTTCTTTGGCTTGACATCTTTTACACCAACCAACGGCATGCCAGCACCTTGCCAACCACCAACACCACCTTCTAAGCGGTAGACGTCATCTTTACCGATCATCTGAATCGCAGCGCCTGCTTGCACACCCATATCACAGATAATAATGACGGGTTGCTCAATGGCACGAATTTCTTCTATGCGGTCTTTGAGATCAGTGAAAGGTATGTTGCGGCTGCCTTGGATATAACCTGATTCAAACTTCTTTTTGGCACGAATATCGATCAGCTGCGCATTTTGCGAGTTAACCATCATACCAAGGGTATTAGGCGATATTTTTCTGCCGCTACGTTTGTTTTCAATAGCAAAAAATAGCACGGCAAGTACGGCCAATATACCAAATAAAAACGGGTGGTTGCCCACAAAATCCAGCGCACGATCCAAACCATACCTCCAAAAAATAAGTGTTCTGTTAAGCCGAGAAGCCAGCCCAACGATATTGAACAAGGCGCTATTATACCGATTAGACCATCCATAGTAAACGTGTGATGGTCAACCTAGTGATGAACGATTAGTAAGGCCGCGATTAATAAGGTTTAGTATCGGCCTCTTCTCTAAGGGTCACAAGGTTTTCGACACGGCGCTGCAATACTTCACCATCAGCCACGGCTTGCCATAATGCGCAGCCTTTGCTGTTGTGAGTGTGACGACAATCGCGGAACTGACAGTAACCAGCCAGGGGTGCTAGCTCAACGAAGCCAGATATAATATCATCTGGACTCAAATGCCAAATACCATACTCACGGATACCGGGCGTATCGACGATGCCACCTTGAGTCAAGTCGTCTGGATTAAACGGCAATAAGCGGCTGGTGGTGGTGGTGTGCTGACCGAGCTTCGAGTTTTCAGAGATGATGTTTACCACTTGACCTGATTCTGGCAGCAGTGCATTAATTAAGCTGCTTTTACCAACACCAGATTGTCCTGCAAAAATAACCAGTTTTTTGTCTATGTATCGTTTTAGCTCATCCAGTCCTTCTTGCTCATCGCTATCAGCGACGTTTTCAGGGCAGTCGACTGAGGTTAAGACGCTCTCATACCCAAGTGCTGCATATTGTGCCAACAACTCATTGGTATCGACGCCGTTTTCTTGCGCCAGTAAATCGGCTTTGTTCAGTACTAATAATGGCTTCACATCAGCAAGATGACAAACCACTAGATAGCGATCAATCAGTGTGGGTGCCGCAGCAGGCAGTGGCGCAAAGACAATGGCCAAAATATCGACGTTGGCAGCGACAGGTTTGAGCTTATGATAGCGGTCAGGTCGAGAGACCAGCGAGGTGCGTGGTTTGACAGACTCAATACGGCCAAACCCTGTATTGGAGTCGGCATTCCAGCGCACTTGATCACCAGCCGCTAGCATCGGCAGGTTGGTACGCACATGACAACGCCAAATATCACCCAACTCAAGCGTTTGCCAAAACGGCTCAGGATCATCAGGCCCAATCTCTGGCTGCTCAGGTATCACAGCAGGCAAACTGGTGACTTGTACCTCTAGTTGCTTACCGTAATGCGCCATGACCACGCCATCCATCAAACTGTCATCGATGCTGTCTTGACTTAACAATTGCTGCTTATCGATGCGACGAATCTGCTGTTTGGTCAGTTTGCGTTGCCGGATTAATGCCATGGGTTTGAACCTATTAAAAAAATATTGCTAAGTGTAGCGTGAAAATTTGCTAACATACAGCCTAAAGCGCCTATACCAGACGGTGGTTTTGTAATGTTTTGGGTTTTTGAGACGTTATGAATCCGTCAGCGCAACATAATATCATTTGAGCATGACCATTTATATGTGGTTTATTTAGTTCAGATTGCCCCAAAGTTGTTCCAAGCTTTATTGACCATAGGACAAAATATGAGTACCGATGACCATCCCAATAAAATTAAAATCAGAAACCAAGGCAAAAAAGGGCTGGTATGGATTGACCTAGAAATGACAGGTCTTGATACCGTCAATGACGAGATTATTGAGATTGCCACTGTCGTTACTGACGAAGATTTGAATGTACTTGCCGAAGGCCCGGTGTTTGCCATTAAGGTATCTGATCAAGTCTTAAATAAGATGGATGACTGGAATACCAAGCAACATGGTCAGTCAGGGTTGGTCGACCGTGTGCGTCGCAGTACCGTGACATTGGCAGAAGCCGAAGCTGAGACCATTAAGTTTTTAAACAAATGGGTCGATAGCGGCAAGTCGCCAATGTGTGGCAACTCAATCTGTCAAGACCGTCGATTTATGGCGCGCCAAATGCCAGAGCTTGAGCGTTTCTTCCATTATCGCAATCTAGATGTGTCGTCGGTTAAAGAGCTTTGCTTCCGCTGGCGCCCTGATATCTTAAGAAACTTTGAAAAAGGCGGCAGTCATTTAGCCCTAGATGATATTCGTGATTCTATCCGTGAGCTAAAACACTATCGTCAGCATTTCTTTAAGTTAATTCCTTAAAACGGAAAGTGCTCTAGATACAAGCGAGCAGTTGCGAGAGAGTAAAAAGGGTCTGTTGATAGTTCAACAGACCCTTTTTGTTTTTTAATATATATGCAAAAGCTACATCAAACGAGTGCTTTAAACTCAAACAATCCAAACTCAGTATCATTATTACTAAAACTGTCACTTGATTGTTCATCACCTATCACTGCACCAATAACGGCACTGACTTTCGGCTGGCGTGTTTCTGTATCTAGTAGTCGCCAATCACCTAAGACATAACGGATTTTATCATTGGCAGCTTGATGAATGTCTGGACGATGCGTGTGCCCATGTAATAAGGCATCATTATCAGCCATTACTGTACTGACCGCGTCTGCATTGACATCCATAATATGGGTGGCTTTATTGGCATTATTTCTCTGACTCTTCTGTCGCATTTTATCAGCGATTGCCAAGCGTTTTTCTAACGATTTATTGAGTAAATACCATTGAGTCAAACGGTTGCGCATTATTTTACGAAAGAACTGATATTTTTTATCATCGGTACAGAGCGCATCGCCATGCTCTAATCGGTAGTTTTTCTGCCCAACGTTTAGGATGTATGGCTCATAAATAAGCTCACCACCGAATAAATTACAAAATGGTTGATCTAACAAGAAATCACGATTGCCATGCATTACTAAAATCTCACAGCCAGCCACTCGCAGTGCTTTTAATTTCACGATGAGCGGGGTGAGCCAATGGGTTTGGCGTTCATCCTCTGACAACGATAGATAAACATCATCACCTAGCCATACTTCGAACCAATCACCCAAGATAAACAGGCGCTTGAGAGCAGGTAGGGCAAGGCAATCGTCAAGCAGTGCCAAAAAAGCCTGCACTAAGGCAGGCTCTTCAGGCGATAAATGCAAATCGCTAATCAAAACTTGGCGCACCTCGTGAGGGCGGGTCGTGATTAAATGATTAAAAGTTTGCATTTATCTTTATCCTCGTGACTTATCAGAATGCTCTTTTGAAAAGTTATTCTAATAAGTGCTTATTGAGTAAATACTACTTAACTGCTAATGAGAGACAATTACTGAGTAATGATAGTCGCTGAGTTGATAACGACTGGCTCTTTTGGCACATCAGCATGCATACCGAAACGACCTGTTGGTACGCCGCGCATTTTTTCGATGACATCCATACCGCTTGTGACTTTACCAAATACAGTATAGCCCCAACCTTGCATGTTTTTGCCAGTGTGGTTTAGGAAGTCGTTGTCTTTTACGTTTACGAAGAACTGGCTGGTTGCTGAATGCGGATCTTGCGTACGCGCCATCGCAATCGTACCTTTGTCATTCTTTAGACCGTTGTCTGCTTCGTTTTCAACTGGAGCATTGGTTGGTTTTTCATTCATTTCAGCGTCCATTCCGCCGCCTTGAATCATGAAACCATCAATGATGCGATGAAAAATCGTACCGTCATATTGACCCGATTTTACATAGTTCAAAAAGTTTTCTACGGTTTTTGGCGCTTTTTCTTCATTGAGTTCGATAACGATCGCACCCATACTGGTGTCTAGTTCTACTACTGGTGGCATGTCTACCATGGGGTATTCCTTTTTGATTACGGCGCCTTAAATGACGCTGTCAAGTGGTGGATAAAAAGTTGGTTAATAAAAAGTCATGGGTAGTCTAACGGCTTTTTTAGTCTGTGTCATGTATCAGGCTGTTAATGCGTTCGCAAAAGCTGATAGAATAACGCAACTTTAACTTTTTATTATCATTTTTGATAACCTGTTTTTAATAGTTTGGTTTGAATTTTCCATGATGTGTGATGGCATGCATCATGAACTGACAATTTGCGTTAGGAGCAATACCCGATGAGTGAGAACTCAAGCAATAATGCACAAAAAGACGAACACAAAAACGACTTTATTCGTAATATTATTCGTGACGATATCAAAGCGCAAAAACAGCAACAGATTGTGACGCGTTTTCCGCCTGAGCCAAACGGCTACCTACATTTGGGTCATGTAAAATCTATCTGTTTAAACTTTGGTGTGGCCAAAGAATTCGACGGTGTGTGTAACCTGCGTTTTGATGACACCAACCCAACGGCAGAAAAGCAAGACTTCATCGATAACATCGAAAATGATGTGAAATGGCTAGGATTTGAGTGGTCAGGTGAAGCGCACCATGCGTCAGGCTACTTTGATCAGTTGCATGGATGGGCCGTACAGTTGATTGAACAAGGTGATGCGTATGTTGACTTGCAATCGCCTGAACAGATGAAAGAAAACCGTGGCTCATTCAATGAGGCAGGCACGCCGTCTCCGCAGCGTGACGCCAGTGTTGAAGAAAACCTAGCGCTCTTTAATGATATGAAAGACGGCAAGTATACTGAGGGCAAAGCAGTGCTGCGCGCCAAGATTGATATGGCAAGCCCAAACATGAACATGCGTGACCCTGTCATCTACCGTGTCATGCATCAAGCGCATCATCAAACAGGGGATAAGTGGTGCATCTATCCTATGTATGATTTTGCACATCCGCTCTCTGATGCGCTCGAAGGGATTACTCACTCACTATGTACGCTAGAGTTTGAAGACCATCGCCCGTTCTATGATTGGGTCATCGAAAAAGTTGGTTTTGCCACGCCGCCGCACCAGTACGAGTTTAGTCGCTTAAATGTGGACCATACATTGACCAGTAAACGCAAACTTAAGCAATTGGTTGATGAAAGTATCGTTAGTGGTTGGGATGATCCGCGTATGCCGACGGTCGCTGGTATGCGTCGCCGTGGTTATACGCCAGAGGGTTTACGTGACTTCTGTGAGCGTGTAGGCGTGACGAAAGTAGATAGCGTGGTTGATTTTCGCTTATTAGAGTTTAGTATTCGTCAATCGTTAGAGACGACCACTGCCCGTGGTATGGCAGTACTCAAGCCATTAAAAGTGACCATTACTAACTTTGCGGAAGCGGTTAGCAGCTGGGAATCTCTAAAAGCGGATAGTGTTAACGCGCGTTTTGATGCTGCCGCACAAACCTTATGGTTGACTCAGCCGAACCATCCTAATGTCGATATGGGCGAGCGTGAAATCCCATTCACCGAGACGATATATATCGATCAAGGCGATTACGAGATTGTACCGCCAGCAGGCTATAAGCGTTTGTCACCAGAAAAGCCAGAAATCCGCTTGCGTAATACCTATGTGTTGGCAGTGACTGAGCATATTACGGATGAAGCGGGCAATGTGGTCGAGCTAAAAGCCACCATTGATCCGACTACTTTGGGTCAAAATCCCGAAGGCCGTAAGGTCAAGGGGGTCATTCATTGGGTATCGGCCAGTCAAGGCGTTCCAGCAACGGTACGCATGTATGAGCAGTTATTTAGTGTTGAAGACCCAAGCAGCGTTGCTGACGTCCATCAAGCATTGAACCCTAACTCGTTAACTGAACTCAATGCCGTAGTTGAGCCATCACTTGCCAATGCTGATGCTGGCACGCGTTTTCAGTTTGAGCGTGAGGGCTACTTTATCTCTGATAGCGAAGACCACAGCACGGATAAACCAGTCTTTAACCAAATCGTTAGCTTACGCGACAGTTATAAACCTGCTTAATGCGTAACAAGCCATGCAAATAACGTTTGTTTTGAGACAATACTGAACAATAGTAGTTTGCAAGCCTGCCCATTTCTAGTACGCTAGGGATGGGCTTTTTTGTGCATCTGTAAAGTTGAGTATCGTAATATTTAAGGAAATGAGAATGGCAAAGTTTTTAAACAGTAGTGGTACGACTTATCATTTAGAAGAATTAATTAAAAATGCCTCTGATAGGCTGATTATTATTAGTCCGTATCTAAAGCTTAATGAGCGTATTAAAGAATTATTAGAAGACCGTAATCGTCTCAAAATTGATATTAGAATCGTTTATGGTAAAAATGATCTACACCCTGAAGAAATAAATTGGCTCAAAAACTTAACCTTTATTCGTACCAGTTTTTGCAAAAATTTGCATGCGAAATGCTATCTGAATGAAAATGAGTGCATCATTACCAGTCTGAACCTTTATGAGTTTAGCCAAGTCAATAATAATGAAATGGGCGTGCTGATTTATCGTAATGAAGACAGTAAGCTTTACGCCGACACTTATGAGGAAGCCCAACGCATCATCCGAATCAGTGACGAAGTGAGAATGTCACTTGAAAAAGTGACTGAAATTGAATCTGGAACGGATGCTAGCTCTAATAACAAAGCCGCACCTAGTCATACGACAGTGAATACTAACGCTAATACAACGGCAAAACCTACGACAGAAGCGGCGATTCCGAATTACTCTAGGTTGACGACTGCCAAGCTTGCTAAAGAGCTTGGGTTCAAAACTCAGGCATTAAATGATAAGCTGCTTGCAGCCGGTTATTTAGAAGCGCAAGAAGGTGAGTTGGTCTTAACAGATGCTGGACGTGCAGCTGGTGGCACTAGCAAAAAGGGCAAGTTTGGTGAATTTTGCTTATGGGATGCAGGGATGGTCATCTAGTTGATTCTCTAGAAATGTATGGGTTTATTTATTGCCAAATAGAATAAGCGCATTACAATCCTTCACAAGACAGTCATAACCAGTTTGTTAAGATAGAATGAGTTTTTTGCTGACGTGCTTTACGTTATTGTGTAGTATCTGACTGAGTATGTTGATAATAATAGAGAGTGTGGATATCTATGGATACTAGCACTAATCACTAACAAAGCTAAGGAATCAAGAATGGCACATTTACGTTTAGGCGATACCGCACCAAATTTTGACGCTACCACGACAGACGGTGACATCAACTTCCACGAGTGGGCAGGTGATAACTGGGTTGTTTTCTTTTCACATCCAGCTGATTTCACGCCAGTTTGTACGACTGAGCTTGGTCGTGCGGCTGCGCTTAATGGCGAGTTTCAAAAGCGTGGTGTTAAACCAATCTGTATCTCAGTTGATGGTATAGATGATCATCATGCTTGGGCAAAAGATATCGGTGAGACACAAGGGACCGAGCTGAATTTCCCAATCATTGCCGATCCAAATAAAGAAGTCGCTGAATTGTATGACATGATGCATCCAAATGCAGACAGCACTCATACCGTACGCAGCGTTTTCATCATTGATCCAAACAAAAAAATCCGCTTAACCTTAACGTATCCTGCGAGCTGTGGTCGCAACTTTGACGAGATTCTTCGCGTTATCGATGCTCTGCAACTGTCTGACGAATATAATATCGCGACGCCTGTAGACTGGAAAGATGGTGATGACGTGATCATTCCACCAAGTGTCAAAAACGAAGATATCGCTGCTAAGTATCCTAAAGGCTATACCGAGGTGAAACCTTATCTACGTACCACACCTGCACCAAATAAGTAAGTTGAGCGTACTTGCCCTGTGATAATAGATATTAAGCCCTATAACGTTACGTTATGGGGCTTTTTGTTGCTCATATAATAACCAGCGTTGGGTTTAGCAGTTGACTGACTATATGATGGAAAAAGAACCATAGATTATGTCTAGGTAATATCATCTTTGAATGATATATTTTTAATGAGCGTTATCTACTATAAAAACCAACAGCATTCATTCGCTCTTCAATCCATATTTTAAGGAGTTTGCCATGAAAAAACTATACGTCACCCGTACTGCACCGAATCCACGTAAAGCACTTATTTTATTAGCATCAAAAGGTATTGATGTTGATGACATGGACGATATTGATGTTATTGACATAGATTTTGCTGCTAATGAGCAGAATTCAGATGAGTTCACTGCAATGAACCCGATGCGTACTGTGCCAGTGCTCAAGTTGGGTGATGGTACGATACTTAATGATTCACAGGCCGTGTGCGAATACCTCGACCGCGTCTATGGTGAGCGCTCTGTGATGGGTAATGATGTCATACAACGCGCACAAGTTTGTTCTATGCGCCGCATTGCAGAGTTTGAAGTGTTATATAACTTCATGTTGGCGTTTCAGCACAGTAATCCCGCGAAAGCCCAACGTGTTGAACAAGTGCCAGAGTTTGTTGCTCCATCTATCGCACGAGGGGTCAAAACACTCGCTTATTTTGAAAACATACTAGAAGGCTGCGAGTATTTGGTCGGTGATCAATTGAGTTTTGCTGATATTGTTCTATATATAGGTTTAGACTTTGGTAAAGTGCTCAAGGTTGATCCTAATGAGCAAGGTGAAAATATTGCCCGTTTTTATCATATGATGAATGAGCGGTTTAGTATCAAAAACATGGCAAAAGCCAAACCTGCTCACAAAGAGGACTGAGGCAAACACTAAAAATTAAAAATCATCTATAATCAGCGGTCTTAAGTAGTTGATAGTACTGTCAACTACTTAAGATCGTTTTTATGGATGGATGGCACGTAAGAATAATCTGTAAATAGCAGTTACTATGACTACATAAAATTAAACACTTCGTTACAACCACCGTAGGCATCAGCGCTATAGTGGTGAAATCGTTACGGTTTTTGTGTTAGATACTGTTTGCTATATGACCCTAAAATTCGTAATCTACTCTCAAAGAGTTGATAGTTTAAAGCTTAGTTTTGCAAAAAGGATAATCACGATGCATGTGAGTAGCCAAAAGGTACGATTGTTATGACATCGTTTATTAGAAAACAGCCTGTTCGTTCGGTGTTGGTACTAAGTATGCTAGCCACCAGTTTGGCATTAAGTGCTTGCCATGGACCTTCTGACGAAAATGAAGGACTAGATGATACGGGTGTAGCGGCTAGTGAAGCTGCTAATAACGGTGCTATTAATCAAGATGCTATTAATACTGATGCGACGGACAAAGAGTTTATATCCGATAAAATGAGTGTTGAAGACGCAATGATTAGCAATCTTTCACGTTATCGTTGGACACTGATATCTGCAACTGACAGTCATGATCAACCACTAGATATATTGATGCAAATCACAGACCAAGTACGACTGTCACTCAACCAGTATCAGGGTCAGAATACTTTAAACTATAATGTTGGTTGTAACACCATAAGTGCGACTTATCAGTTGCAAGGTGCCGCTTTAACCGTTGAAGATAGCATGAGCACTAAAATGTCCTGTGGTGATCTTAATAAGGCTGAAGACAACTTAAGTACGCTGATGCAAGGTGATAGCGAACTGGTATTGGCAATGGCTAACGATGCTAGTGTTGATAGTCTTAAAAGTGATACACCAATATTGACACAGACTACCAGTGATGATGATACTTTAGTTTGGCAAGGAAAGCTGACCCCGAAAGCCAGATATAATAGTAAGGGCGAGGCTGTATTCTGGGCTGTAAGTGCAGACATGGTACCATGTGCTGATAATAACCCACAGATGTGTTTACGAGTGAAGCCTATTACTTATAATAGTCAGGGTATTAAAACCAATGAAGGTAAATGGCGCGTATTTATTGGTGAAATCGATGGTTATCAGCATGATGGCCAGCATGAAGAGGTATTACGTCTACAGCGCTATCGATTAGACGGTAGCGGTACGGCAGATGATACTTCCAACACATCAGATGACGAATATGCTTATGTATTAGATGCAGTCATTGAAAGTTCAGTAGTAGAATAGATTCTTTTATTATCGTTATGAATACATTGAGTCAATGATTCAAAAAACAGGCGTCCAGATGATGCGTGTTTTTTTATGGTCGTATAAAAGACTCTGTATTTAACGCAAATTGCCTAAGTCTTCTTCCGTTAGACGCCAACGGCCTTTCTTTTTAGAAGCACCGCGTCCACGCATAGCACTATTCAATATCAGTTTGTTCATTGAATGGCTTGAGTGAGCGTGACAGATGGCGCAGGCGAGTCCATCAGCAGCGTCCTGTTGTGGTACTACATCTAGAGACAAGATACGGCAGACCATCTCTTGCACCTGCTCTTTTGCTGCAGCCCCATAGCCGCAGACAGCTTGCTTGATTTGTCGAGCCGTATATTCTGATACTTCTAGGTCCAGTGCTACCATGGCAGCAATCGCTGCACCTCGTGCCTGACCAAGCTTAAGCGCAGAGTCTGGATTTTCAGCCATAAATACCTGCTCAATAGCCGTATAAATAGGCTCGTCTGCATATTTCAAATGATGCTGGGTGATTCGTGTCAGACCATTAAAAATACGCTTAAGTCGTTCAGGCATCTCTTTGGTATCCGTACGAATAGTACCTGCATCGATATAAGTTAGTTTGTCGCCGGTTTGTTGAACAATTCCATAGCCCGTCATGCGTGAGCCTGGATCAATCCCGATAATAATGGCCATAATATCCCGTCTTGCTTACATTTTATATTATATTCAATCCTATATAAATCGGATACAGTGTCAGACTCGCTCAGCCTACTACTCGTAGTACTTTCACTCAAATTCCTTGTATCCAAATTATATTGTACCAACTATATGGCTTAAAAATTAGCCGTAAGTTTGATAGTATAGCAATCAATCCCCATATACATCATATGTTAGCCATCTTAATTTGCATGGCGCTCAATTTATTGGTTTTTATTTTATAGGACGACACTTTATGGGTCAGATAGTTGGTATTGCCATCGTTTGGTTTATTATCGAGATGCTGCTTTGGTATTTGCTTGCTCAGTTTATGAGTGGTTGGTGGGTGTTTATGTGGTTTATCATTGCCGCCGTCATCGGTATCTCACTGCTGCGTAAAGGAATGGCTGCACTGAATCCAATGGCACAGCAGATGAAAGCTGGTGGCATGACGAACCCGTCGATGCGTCCGCAAGAGTCGACCATGATTAAAAGTGTCGCGATGGCAGCAGCAGGCATTTTACTGCTTATACCAGGTGTACTCAGTGATTTGCTTGCGTTATTGGTCGTATTACCACCTGTACAGAAGAAGCTTAAAGACTTTGCCAATAACTATGTCATGAACAATCAGCAGAAAATGATGGAAATGATGGCAAAGCAGATGGGTGGTCAAATGGGCGGCGGTCAAAATCCCTTTGGTGGTATGGGTGGTCAAAACCCATTCGGCGGAGCAGGCGGCACGAATGGCCAAAATCCATTTGGTCAGCAACAACAAAACCCGTTTGGTGATGTGTTCAAACAGCATACAACCGTTGATGGTACTGCCAAAAACATCCCTAAAGATGTAAAGAAAATTACAAAGTCTGCTAACGATGAGTAATAAATAAAATAAATAGCAGGCATAGAAAAAGCCCCTTTCGTCGATGACAAAAGGGGCTTTTTGTTGGTTGTAACCGTATTATCGTAAACTTATTTGTTGTAAATAAAACGGTCAATAACCGAATAAAACAACCGAAGTGCCGCTGTAAGATGGTGACCCATGAACCGTGAAGTTCAGGGCGGATGCGTCATCATCTCTGCAGGTTTCCTGATACACCGCAAGCGGTGCAGGCATACACAATGAGACGATAGGTACCACATCCTGGTAAAGCATTATCGGCTCAGGGAATAAACATCTACTAGCCAACACTTCAGAATATAATTATCTTAACCAATGGATTGAATGATTGCAAGTACGATTTACAGATTGATACGTAGGATTAATGATTACGTGATTCATGTCGAGTTTTAACCATTTTTGAATGATTTAGGATCATATTAGGCGCTTAATTACTAGTTAAAAATAGCGATTTTTCAGCTATTTTGAGATGTGTGTTAATATAGAGGGCTTTAAACTTCCTAGTACAGCATCATAGGCGTTCATTCACTTGAGGAGCGGTAATTCATGACCCATAATCAGCAACAATCAGAATTTATCAACGATAGTCAGGCTCAACTCAATAATAAAAGCGACAGCGATAATAATAAAAAAATACCGCATGTCTTAATGATATTAGATGGTTTTGGGCATCGTGAAGACGATAAGGACAACGCAATTGCTGCTGCCGATATGCCAAATCTAGATAAAATTTATCAGCAGTATTCACACGGATTGATATCTGCTTCAGGAAAAGATGTTGGTTTGCCAGATGGTCAATTTGGTAACTCAGAAGTTGGGCATATGAACTTGGGTGCTGGCCGTGTTCTTTATCAAGACTCGACTCGTATCTCCAGTGAAGTGAATAATCGTGAGTTTTATAAAAACGAAGCATTGGTAAATGCTGTAAAAGCGGCAAATGAGCTTGGTGGCAACGTGCACATTATGGGGCTGTTGTCGGACGGTGGAGTGCATTCGCATCAAGATCATATCGAAGCGATGTGCCATTCAGCACTTGTCCATGGCGCCAAAAACGTCTTTGTCCATTGCTTTTTAGATGGCCGCGATACACCGCCAAAATCTGCTGATAAATACATCAATCGTTTGCGTACACATATCGGCAAGCTCAATGAGCACTACGAAGGTGGTCGAGTACAGATTGCGAGTATTATCGGACGTTATTATGCGATGGACCGTGACAACCGTTGGGACAGAGTGCAAAAAGCCTATGAGCTTATCACTGAAGGTAAGGCTGACCGCTTGTCGACCCGAGCCGATGGTGCTGTACAAGCTGCTTATAAAGCACGTGAGACAGATGAATTTATCAGTCCTACTACCGTAATCGGGCGTGATGAAGTGCCATACACGGTTGATGATAATGATGCTTTGATTTTTATGAATTTCCGTTCTGACCGTGCTCGTGAACTGGCACAAGCCTTTGTACTGCCGGATCATGAATTTTCTGGATTTGCGCGAAACAAGCAACCTAAACTGGCCGCTTTTGTGATGCTGACCAAGTATTCAGACGTTTTGGCGGATAATTCAAAAACAAGTATCGCGTATTATCCAACGTCATTGACCAATACACTTGGTGAATATCTGCAAGATCAAGGCAAGACACAGCTGCGTATCGCAGAAACCGAAAAATACGCTCATGTAACATTTTTCTTTAGTGGTGGACGTGAGGATGAGTACAACGGTGAGACACGTATTTTAGTACCTTCTCCAAATGTGGCTACTTATGATTTGCAGCCTGAAATGAGTGCACCTGAAGTGACAGATAAGTTGGTAGAAGCGATTGAATCTGGCAAATATGACGTATTGGTCGTGAACTATGCCAATGGTGATATGGTTGGTCACACGGGTATATTTAATGCTGCTGTACAAGCGGTAGAGGCATTAGACGTATGTGTGGGTCGTGTGGCGACTGCAGTGCGAGCCGCTGGAGGCGACATGCTAATCACGGCTGATCATGGTAACTGTGAGCAGATGCAGGATTATGACAGCGGTCAAGTACATACTCAACATACTACTGAACTAGTACCTTTTATTTATGTGGGTGGCAAAAGTTTAAAAGTGCGTCATGGTGGTAAGTTAAGTGATATCGCACCAACTATTTTGGCATTGATGGACATCGAAGCGCCAGTTGAAATGACGGGTGAGAGCTTATTATTGCCAGCATCATAATTGGTGACAGATTGTCGTTGTTAGAAACTAAAAAAAGGAAGGATATCTATTATCTTTCCTTTTTTTGATACATTTTGCCTAAGATATTTGCAATACTATTCTAGTTTTAAACATACGCTTGGTGTTATGTTATCAGGCATGTTTGATAAATATATCTATAATAATGATATTGTACATTCTATTATTTAAACGAGTTGTCCTATGCATTCTATCTATTCTGTGCGACTGTCTCTCTCTAAGCGATTGGGTAAACCAGCGCCGAATTTATCTATCATACCGACTTTTTTTAAGCCTGTATTGATGATAGGTTTGCTAGGATTGAGTGCTTTTACTATACAGGCACAGGCAGCAATCCTACCCGATAAAGGTGCAAGTAATCCTACAGCCAACCTACAACTTATCAGTTTAAATGATGATGAAATAGCTGCCGAAAATGACACTCATAATTTATCAGATATTGCTGATATGCTTGAAGCTGCAGACGATGCTGATGACTCAATAGATAGTGTGCCAGATGAAAGTGCTTTAACTGACGATACGGATGATATCGATACCAGTATTCCGTCTGACGTTGCGCAAGTATCACTGAATGCCATTTCTCCAGAGACGCTTAAGACGTTTGTCGCAGTAGTGGATTTAGTGCGCCGTGAATATGTAAATACGGTGAATGATGAAGAGCTATTCAGCAATGCGATGAGTGGTATGCTGACCAAGCTTGACAGTCATGCTGAGTTTTTAGATGCTGAGGCGTACGAAAATCTACGCGCTTTTACAGAAGGTGATGTCGGTGATGTCGGTATCAAGGTCACTTATCAGCCTGTAGTTGGCTACTGGGTAATTACAGACGTTGATGAGGATTCACCTGCTGATAAAAAAGACATCGCTGTTGGTGATTATTTGCATCAAATTGGCGATCTCAAACTGGATGCTAATAAAGAAAGTAACGATATTAAGCAACTCCTGACAGGGATTGCGGGTACGCAAGTAGATATTGTGACCTCGAGAGCTGGTCGCCGCAAACATACCACTAGCTTACAGCGTAATAATAGTCACCCTCAAGTCGTTGAAGCAAAGCTAAACAATGGTATTGCCGTTATTAAGTTACCTGCTTTTCAAAATAATAGCCGTGAAAAATTATTGGAAAGCTTGATCGATTTAGAGGCACCCGTATCTGGTATTTTATTAGACATGCGTGACAATCCAGGTGGTGTATTAACGTCAGCGGTGAGTGTTGCCAGTTTATTCATGACTGACACTGATGTGGTACAAGTGAAAGCTCGTCAAAGTGACACACGGACTCTATCGACTCAAGGTGCCGCATTATTAGAATCATTGCCAGTTGTTGTTTTACAAAATAGATATTCGGCATCAGCAGCAGAGGTATTGTCTAGTAGTTTACAAGCACAAAAGCGAGCCACTATTGCTGGTGAGGTCAGCTATGGTAAGGGGTCAGTACAGTCAGTCATACCACTCAATGATGAGCAAGCCGTTAAATTGACAGTTGCTAACTATATGACAGCATCAGGCAAAAAGATAGATGGTATCGGTGTAAAGCCTGATGTCACATTATCAGGCAATGAGGGTACATGGGAGCAGCAGGCACTCGAGATACTACAAGCACAAAAGTTAGGTTCAGGTATTCGTTTTGTTCGAAAGCCTACTAAAAGTGATAAGGGCTTAGAGGCCGAAGGTAGCTGATTAAGTAGTTGTTACTCATTATAGATTATAGATAGGCTATAGAGTCAAATCATCACTATAGTCAATCCTCTATAAAAGAGTGACAGCGTTAACCTCGCTTGAAGTATTACATATACATCTGCACTCGGTTGCCCTGTATCTCTTTTAAGCTGAATCAACTAATAAATGTTTATGATTCAGACTCATCCTCAGATATTTCTAATTTTTTCATGCGGTAGCGCAAAGAGCGAAAAGTCGTACCTAATAGTTCGGCTGCCTGAGTTTTGTTCCATCCGGTTTTTTTGAGAGCAGTAATAATCAGTTGCTTTTCTTGCTCTTGCAAGTAAGTTTCTAGCCCTTGAACGGGTAATTGGCCATCAGATAATTCGCTTATATTGACCTTTTTCTTACCTTCTTGTTGGGTAGAGTCAGGGTTGATGGACTCTTCATCGTTATGAGATGTTGTAGGGTTTAATATTTCTGCTTGATTGACTGATGAACGCTGTCTCATAGCAGGGAAGTGCTGAGTGCTAGTGCGATAAGGGTGCAAGTTGGTTGTTACTTGCTGGATCTTCGGTGCTATTGCTTCATGTGTTGGTTGGATGGTTTTTTCACCCGCTTTTAGCGTTCCACTCACTACCTTATCGTTTAACTCAGGTTCTAGTATTTGAGCATGACTGATATCAATATCTGTAAGACCTAAGTGATTGACGTCAATGTGTGAGCTCTCTGCTAGGGTCACGGCTCGCTCAAGGATATTGCGTAGTTCACGGACGTTGCCGGCAAAGTCATGATGTTGCAAGCGCTCGCAAGCCTCATTGGTCAATGATGGTGGCGTCTCCAACTGCCATTCATTAGTAATCATGGCCAAAAAATGCTCAGCTAAAACAGGTATGTCGTCACGACGTGCATTTAGAGTAGGAAGTTTTAGTTCAATCACATTGATACGGTAGTACAAATCTTGTCGAAACGCACCACCTTGTACCAGTTGACTTAGGTCTTTATGGGTCGCAGACAATATACGAATATCTACCGGCAATTCCTTGGTATCACCAATCGCTCTCACTGTTTTTTCTTGAATGGCACGCAGTAGTTTTACCTGCATTGCGAGCGGTAAGTCTGCTACCTCGTCTAAAAATAGCGTACCACCGTTTGCTTGTTGGAACAGTCCTTGTTTGTCAGCGACAGCACCAGTAAAGCTGCCTTTTTTGTGACCAAAAAATTCTGACTCCATGAGCTCTGAAGGTATAGCACCGCAGTTAACTGGTACAAAGCTACCATCTCTACGTGGGCTTAAGTCGTGAATCAGTCTGGCAACCACTTCTTTACCTGTACCTGATGCGCCTGATAAAAAAACAGGCGCTTGTGAGCGAGCCAATTTTAAAATAGTTTTTTTCAGAGGATGCATTACGGCAGAATTGCCGATGAGCCTACTGTCTAACATTTTTTGCTCAGGTGAAGATTCAGGTGTGGTACTTGCTGCATGGTCTTGGTGGATAACTTTTAAGGCATTTTCGACCAGTTGGCGTAAGCGCGGTAGCTCAAGGGGTTTATTAACGAAATCAAAAGCACCAAGTTTGAGTGCTTCAATCGCTAGGTCCATACTACCATGGGCAGTAATAACCGCTATTGGGGTGCTAGAACTGTTACTTATTTCTTTTACCAACTCTAGCCCTGACCCATCAGGGAGCTTTAAGTCGGTCAAGCAAAAATCATAGTCATTGTCTTTCCAGAATGATCTTGCTTGTGACAACGTATATGCCACATCACTTTTGATGCCCATTTTGGTCAAAGTAATTTGCATTAATCGGCACAAATCTACTTCATCATCGACGACTAGCGCGGTTGTTGTCATACATTATCTCATTGTGTTCAATAGCTATAGTCTGTCCTATACAATTCAGTTACGGTGTCAGGAGCGTTCAGTCTACTGTTTGTAGTACTTTCTCTCGCCTTTTTTGTATTTGAATTATCTTAAACTGACTATATAGAATTAAAAAAATAAATAGTAAACCTTAAAATCAACATAACTCAATGGTAAAAATTCTGCCAAAGAATAAGACTGTTACTTACAAAATATTTTTATTCACTTCATTTTTATTTATTGTGCCATACGTATTAGCCTAGACAGAAGGTGCTATCAAACGAAAGCATGTTTTCTTATGCTCAGGTATATAAAGTAAACGAGTCTGATTGGCCTCACAAAATGCTTGCGATAAATATAATCCCAAGCCTGTTCCCGCTTGATCTGTAGTAAAGAACGGATTAAATAAATGCTCTAAACTTTCGGCGCTCACACCAGCACCATCGTCTAAAACATCGATTATAACATCGTTGTCGGCACAATAAATCTCGATTTCTACATAAGCATGAGGGTGTGCATAGCTACTATAGCGTAGGCCATTATTGATTAAATTGATCAAAACTTGCTCTAACTGATGAGTATCAAATGATATGGTAGGTTGCGTTTTTACTCGTAAAAAAACGTCATGTCCTTTGAAGTAGTTTTCTAAAAATGTTGGCATCCACTCAGCCAGTATGATTGACTGCTGACTTGCTGCTTGCTGGCGCGACAGTTTTAGGACATCCTCTATAATACGATTGACGCGTTTTGTTTGCGCAAATATCATTTTGTAAAGCTCATAATTACCAGACAGGTCGACATTTGAGTTACCAACCACTATATTCTCATCTGTGGTATTTCTTTCCTCAATTTCTATTACATCTTCCATTAACAGCTGACTGGCCTGAGAAATAGTCGCTAAAGGATTTCTTATTTCGTGGGCAATACTGGCGGTTAACTGTCCTAGAGATGCTAGCTTTAACTGTTGAGCGCTGGCTTGCTCACGGCGTAAATCTTCTAGCATTATTAGTTTGCTACCATCCTTTAATGGAATGATATATACGCGTAGTTTGCCGAATATAGAGGCATTTGCTACTGAAGGTAGGTCGTAAGTAAAAGTACAAGATTGTCCTGCTGAGACTGACAAACAGGCATGCAAGAGTTGCGTATGTTGTTTGCTAAGCTGTTGCTCAAAGTTGGTTAATAGTTCAGTGTAGCTCTCATGTCGTGTACTATCTAACTCGTCAGATGCGCTTGGCAATGGTACCGATGAATTGTAGGGGAGGCTGAGTAATTGGTGAGCGGCAAGATTGGCTAAGACGACATGCTGTTTGTCGATGACGATGACACCATTAGCCATCTGCGTGATGACTTCTTGATTGATGACATTCAATCGTGCTACTTCTTTGGCATGACTCGCGGCTACTTTTTCGAGCTGTACTAAGCGATAGGAGATCGACCAACTCAATCCACCAACTGCCAAAAAGCTGGCTGACATGAGTAAAGCGTTACCTAAATTGGCCAAATTCATACTATTAGCAATGGCATAAAAAAATTGCTGATAAATGACAAAAATAATAGCAAGTAGCGTAATGACTAAGGCTTGTGAGCTGTGTAACAGCATAAAGCTAGCTGCTACTACTACCATATATAGCATGGTCAGCTGTAAATCAGGTGCACCAGCTGAATAAAGCAATAAGCTCAATATAGTAACGTCTAAGACCAAGCCAAAGGCCAGCTGACGTCGCATCTTTTTATGCACTACATAAAATAGCCCAAGCAAGATTAAACTCAGTAAAATATAAAAACTTAGGACAGTTTGTTGCAAAAAGCTTGGTAGAGAGGCGATATTGCCAGTCTGAGCAGTTATATACACCATCAACATAGAAAATAGGCCAACGATGAAGCGGTAACTGCTATAGATTAGCCCTAATCTGCGTAACTGTATTAGCGGAAGGGTCTCATCTTGATGTAAATAATCAGTAATAGCAGACTTCATAAATTGACCATAGTAAAGAAAAGGTGGCTAAACGATTTATGGTTGAATAAGACCGTGACGAATGGCCAAATGAGTCAATTTGACATCACTATCAACACCGACTTTTTCGTAAATACGATAGCGATAAGTGTTAATGGTTTTCACACTGACGAATAGCTGATCGGCTATCTGTTGAGGGCTTTGACAGTTAACCACCATCATTGCTACCTGCTTTTCACGGTCACTTAATAGATCAAATGGTGAGTTAGCATTATCTGATAACAGCACATCGGCCAATTGTTCGGCAACATCTTGGCTAAAATAGCGTCCGCCTTGATAAACCTTCTTAACAGCTCTTATCATCTCATCAAGGGGTGTGCCTTTAGTAATATAACCATTGACACCTGCTTTGATAAGCATCGAAGGATAAGGCTGTGCGGACATGCTACTGACGGCTAATATTTTAACACCTATATCAAGCTGAATTAAGCGTTTGGTTGCTTCTAGTCCACCGATATTGGGCATGTTGACATCAAGCAAGACCACATCAGGACGCAGCTGTTTAGCCAACCTAATAGCCATATCACCACTGTCAGCTTCGCCGACAACTTCGATGTCGATACTGTCTGATAGCATGCGGCTAATACCCATTCTTACCAAATCATGATCATCTACTACCAATACTTTAATCATAACGATACTCTTTATTTTTTGTCAGAATGAATGTTTAACTGATGCTGAATGACAAGTAGTTTCAAGTCATTTGAGCTATTTTCTAATCTTGGAACACAATATACTGCTAACGTATTATGTCGTTATTACTACGCAATATAACAAAATATGAATGGTCGCTTGATTAACAGTCAACCTATGTTTCTAAAATGTGAAGCAATGTTTCTATAGTATAAAGTGGTTGTAGCGAAATTTGAATTAGGTCAAAATAAACTACTAAATCAGTTTGATAGATTAAACTTAAATGCAAACCATGATACACTAAAAATACAAAAACTCTATATGAGTACTTACAAACACATCCATAAAGGCTACGTACGTTTGTGACGTCAGGCAGGGTATAACTGACGTGATAACGACAGCAGGGGGCATAATGAAGCAACTACCATTAACCAAACAGCAATTAATCGCTGCTATGATTTCATTGAGTTTGGGCAGTGCTGCACAAGCCGCACTTACGATTAATGGTAGCACTGATACTGGATCTAGTGCTCGTATGAGTTGGGGCGGTGCGGACAGTCTATCTGAAGCACGTAACATCATGTACAAGTCTAACAGCTCTACTATCAAAAAAATTGATAATGGTTCTGGTACAACAACTTCTAACAGTTTTGGTAGTAGTAACAATAGTTACAATACCACCTACCGCGGTGCATTCGGTAGTAGTGATATGATCCCTATTAGTACTGATTCTCGCAGTGTCGCTGTCATTGACGCTGAGACTGGTGAGTCTATTTATGAAAAGGATGCCGATGTTGCGCGCCCGATGGCCAGTATTACTAAAGTAATGACCGCTATGGTGGTACTGGATGCTGGTCTCGATATGCGCGAAGAGATTACTCTTGATCCAGAAGACTTCGTCGGTCCTAAGCGTGCAAGCTCGAACCTAAAATCTGGCGATCGTATGAATCGTGCTGAAATTTTATTAATGGCATTGATGAAATCAGAAAATCCGGCTGCAAAAAGTTTAGCCCGTAACTATCCAGGTGGTTATAATGCCTTTATGCGTGCGATGAACCGTAAGGCTCAAGACTTAGGAATGACGACCGCTTTCTTCGGTGACCCAACGGGTCTCGATAAGCGCAACGTTGCTTCGCCAAAAGATCTTGTGAAAATGGTACGTGCTGCTGGTAATTACGATGTGATTCGTCGTTTCTCTACCACGAAGAGCTATGACTTCTTTGTCTCAAACTACTCAAGTGGCAACCGCACTTATAAAGCCAACAACACAAGTAGCTTGGTTCGAGACGGCAGTTATCCAATTGGTATCTCAAAAACAGGGTTTATCAATGAAGCGGGTCGTTGCGTCGTGATGGAAACGCGCGTGAATAACCGTCCAGCGATTATCGTAATCTTAGGGGCGAACAGCTCAGCCACGCGTTGGGGTGATGCCAAAAATATTCTTAACAGTTTAGCGACACGTCGCACAGTTTAAGCTTATTGGTTTGGTACTTATAAAAAAGCTGTTATGTGATATAACAGCTTTTTTATTGTGTGGATATTAAGGACACATTGTATGATTAAGTCATCAAATTTTTTAATGCCAAAGCTATACTTATTGACAAACGATGATGAGTTTTCAATTCTATATCAGAAGTTAGAAGCAGCATTAGCAACTGGCTTAATTGCGCTACTACAAATCAGGCGCAAGAAGATACTCGCGTTACCTAATGGCGAGTCGCAACTGTACGACGAGGCGCTACAAATAGTTGATTTGGCAAATACGTACAACGTTCCAGTTGTCATAAATGATGATATTAACTTGGCAGCGAAGCTTGGTGTCGGTGTGCATCTGGGTCAAAAAGATGGCAGTGTTCGTGATACACAAAAGTATTTAGCACCGAACCAGATTATTGGTCGCACTTGTCACTGTGAGTCAGCGTTAGTCGAAGAAGCAAAAAGCGATGGTGCAAGTTATGCTGCAATGGGCGCAGTCTTTACTTCTACAACCAAACCAAATGCCGATATCGTTTCACATGAGCAGCTTGTTGCCGGTTGTCAGCAAGGCATAGACATGTGCGTGATAGGTGGTCTGACGGCTGAAAATGTCTCGACTCTAGCGGGGTTGCCTATTAAATATGTCGCAGTAGTAGGCGATATCATGGATTTACCAGTAGCGCAAATCGCTAAACGTTGCCAACAGTGGCAGCAGGCATTTTCTGAGTGGGAAAAACCTGCTTTATAGTCTATTTATTGAAAATATAAGCCAAATGTTATTCAGCATGTTCCATACATAGTGTGGCGTAGGGTAGGGCTTCTAAGCGTTGTACTTCGATTTGCTTGCCGCATACCTCACACTCGCCATATGTGCCGTTTTCGATACGGCTTAAGGCATTGTCGACATAAATTAAGCTTTGGTGTGCTTCGCCCATGAGGTTCTTGCGCATGTCATTTTGACGATATGAGATGGCTTGATCTTCCCAGTGCTCGTTTAGAGCATCTTGTGGGTTTTGAATATGGTCTTCAATTTTATCGATTCGAGTCTCATACTCGTTTTTTAGTGCTAACAGGTTTTGCTTGGCAGTCTCTAAGTTGATGCTCATTATATTCTCCTAAGGATGGGTTGTTTTTATTATCTACAATTATATCGTAGAGACGTTGACGGTTGAGTACCACCACAAAATGTTACTGGCTCTTTAATAAGGTTCAAAGAATAAGCGTTGAGTTTTTGGTAGGTTCCACATGAGCTATCGACAGAAAACTGGTAGAATACACCGCCGTTAATTTTTGTCTAAATAGATATGTTGATAATCGAATAATAAACATAAAGAATTATCACAAAGGTAGCGTTCAGTTTAGGAAAATAAAGATCAACATAGATAACAGTTGGTCGACCCTCTTTTATAAAAAATATGTAATAACACATGTCATAGCAATAGCAACCGTAAATTAACCAACAGATTGATGTATAGGAGCAGGTAATGAATTTTTTGCGTATGAGTGAGCTGAACTTAACGGATAAAGTCGTGTTAGTCCGAGAAGATCTAAACGTACCTATCAAAAATGGTAAAGTTACGAGTGCTGCTCGTCTGCAAGCAAGCCTACCTACTATAAAGATGGCACTAGAAAAAGGGGCTGCTGTTATTGTTTGCTCACATCTAGGCCGTCCGACTGAAGGCAGTCCTGAAGCAATATATTCATTAGAACCTGTTGCTGACTATTTAAGCGAAAAACTAGCAGCACCAGTGAGCCTGAACCGTGATTATTTGACGCAAGGCGCTTCTATCAAAGCTGGTGAAGTCGTACTACTAGAAAACGTGCGTTTCAATGAAGGTGAAAAGAAAAATGATGCCTCTTTAGCCAAAAAATACGCAGATTTATGCGATGTATTTGTGATGGATGCTTTTGGTACGGCACATCGTGCGCAAGCATCAACAGAAGGCGTTACTCAAGCCATGCATCAAATGGGAAAAACAGTCTGTGCAGGCCCTTTGTTAGCTGCTGAACTTGATGCACTGAGTCTAGCACTTGAGACCCCAGCTCAGCCGATGTTAGCTATTGTTGGTGGATCGAAAGTATCGACAAAATTAGAAGTTTTGCACAGCTTGGCAGAAGTATGCACACAGATTATTGTTGGTGGTGGTATTGCTAATACTTTCTTAGCGGCTCAAGGTCATAGTGTTGGTGCGTCATTGTATGAAGCAGATTTAGTAGATACAGCTCGTGACATCATGAGTAAAACTGAAATTTTACTGCCTGAGTATGTCGTCGTTGCTGATAAAAACGACATCGACTTTGCTGACTTTACTGGCTCACTGCAAAAGGCAGCCGCAACGATTAAGTCTGTTGACTCGATTGGTGACAATGACATGATATTGGACATCGCACCAGAGAGCGCAAAACAGCTTGCCGATGCGATTATCAATGCGAAGACTATTCTATGGAACGGCCCAGTGGGTGTATTTGAAGTAGATGCTTTCGGCCAAGGTACACATATAGTGGCAAATGCTGTTAAAGATAGCCAAGGTTTTTCAATTGCTGGTGGCGGCGATACGTTGGCAGCAATCGATAAATATCAAATTGCTGATGGTGTCAGCTATATGTCAACGGGCGGTGGTGCATTCTTGGAATTCGTAGAAGGTAAAGTGCTTCCAGCGGTTGCAGCGCTGCAAATTGATGCTTAATTAAGTCGATGCTACCTAGACGTTTGGTAACATTAGACGTACAACTAATGTTAAGCATCTCATGTAGGCTATCGAAATAATGTGATGGTTATCGCTTTTTTAGTCTGTCTTCAGACCAGTTATAAGCAATAGCCGTTGATTATTAAGTCATTATTATTTATCTATATACTTAAAATTATTATTGCATGTCTCATTTGCACTCTATAAAATAGTGCCACCATGTATTTTGACATGTCTTATTTACGAGAGGTTTATTATGTTAAAACGTCATTTGTTACTTGCTAGCGTACTTGCTGGTACTTTTGCAGTTACTGCATGTAGCCAACAGACAGAAGAAAACGCTGAAGCGACTACTGAGTCTGCTGCTGATGACATTTCTGCTGAAACTGAAGCGACTGCTGCTGACGCTGAAGCGGCTGCTCAAGACGCTGGTACTGAAGTTACCGAAGGCGCAGAAACTGCTGGTGCAGCTGCTACAGATGCATTGCAAAACACTGGTGATGCTATCGCTGAAGGTACTAGCACTGTCGTTGAAGGTACTGCTTCTGCGGTATCTGAAGGCGCTACTGCTGTTGCTGAAGGTGCGGACGATATCGCTGTTGACGCTGAGCAACAGTATTAAGTTAAGTAGTAAGCTAAGTAATAAGTCACTTCATTACTGATTTATTGACCTGCTATTGATTGATAGAATAAATCAATAGATTAGTAACGAACATAGATTTTTGTATTATAAGCCTCATGATATATTAGAAAAGCCTTGGTGATAGCCAAGGCTTTTTGCATTTCTTATTTTTAATTTGAAACTTTATATGAACTAACCTATTAGCCGATCATTTGCAGAATGCGCTAAAATAAAGCATAGACTAAACATATAAACAAATAGTCAGGCAACGACTACGAAGACAGAGCAATTTTTGTTATAATCATCGCGTATTCATTGTCCTGAAATGATTCACTATTATGCTGATTGACAGTGCTATTACTGTTATCAAGCAAAGTTTTTTGCTAATGGCTTTAAAAGCCGTCATTTCAAGAGCTATTTTTAAAATACTATCCAAAACTCAATCAGAGAGCGTTTTATGGCCTTAATATCTTTACGTCAACTTCTAGATCATGCCGCTGAACATAGCTATGGTGTTCCTGCCTTCAACGTCAATAACCTAGAGCAGATGCGTGCAATTATGATGGCTGCAGATGCCTGTGATTCACCTGTTATCGTCCAAGCCAGCGCTGGTGCACGTAGTTATGCAGGGTCAGCATTTTTGCGTCACTTGATTATTGCTGCTATCGAAGAATGGCCACATATTCCAGTCGTTATGCATCAAGACCATGGCATGTCACCTGCGATTTGCCAACGTTCAATCCAGCTTGGCTTTTCATCAGTGATGATGGACGGCTCGCTTGGAGAAGATGGTAAGACACCGATGGATTATGATTATAATGCTAGCGTGACTCGTGAAGTCGTTAAGATGGCACATGCTTGCGGTGTTTCTGTAGAAGGTGAGATCGGTTGCTTGGGTAGTCTTGAGACTGGTATGGCAGGCGAAGAAGACGGCTCTGGTGCAGAAGGCGTATTGGATCATGAGCAACTATTGACCAGTGCTGACGAAGCTGAGCAGTTCGTTAAAGACACCAATGTCGATGCGTTAGCCATTGCTATCGGTACTAGCCATGGTGCCTATAAATTCACACGTCCACCTACAGGTGACATTCTGTCTATTGAGCGCGTAAAAGAGATTCATGCCCGTATTCCTAACACGCATTTGGTGATGCATGGTTCGTCATCAGTACCGCAAGAGTGGCTAAAAGTCATCAATGAAAATGGCGGTAATATTAGTGAGACTTATGGCGTACCTGTTGAGCAAATCGTTGAAGCGATTAAGCATGGCGTACGTAAGGTCAATATCGATACAGATTTACGTTTGGCATCAACGGGTGCTATTCGTAAATTTCTTGCAGAAAACCCGAGCGAGTTTGATCCACGTAAATACTTCAAAGCATCTATGGTCGCAATGTCAGACATCTGCACCAATCGTTTTGAAGCTTTCGGTTCTGCAGGTCAAGCGCATAAAATTCGTCCAACTAGCCTTGAAGGTATGGTGAACTTTTACCAGTAAGATTTGTCTGGTAAAAAATAGCGGACAATAAAGCGGCAGCTGATGTCGTTTATACAATAACCTATATAAGAGGTAGTAAGTGATGATCGGATTGATTACCGGACAAGTGCAATATTTAATGGCACCAACCGCTTGTATCATGACTACCTCTGGTGTTGGTTATGATATTGAGCTGCCATTGCCTTCATTTTGTCAGCTACATCTCAATGAGCAGGCAAGTATTTGGACGCATTTTCATGTGCGTGAAGATGCGCAGCTGCTCTATGGATTTATCGATCGCAAAGAGCGAGATGTCTTTCGTCAGTTGATTAAAATCAATGGTGTTGGGGCAAAAATGGCCTTGGCTATGCTATCTGCGATGTCAGCAGCTGAGCTCAAAATGCACGTTGAGCAGGATTCAGAGACAGCCCTGACTCGTATTCCAGGTATCGGTAAAAAAACGGCACAACGTTTGCTGATTGAACTAAAAGACAAACTGAAAAATATTGAAGTGGATAATAGCAATTTAGAGTTCGCTATTCAGCCTGCTGAGATTTCTGCCGAAGACAATATCATCGCTGAAGTAGAAGGCGCTTTGATTAGCTTGGGCTATAAAGAAAAAGAAGCCCAGCAAGCCATTAGAGCCGCTAAGAGTAATGGTGATGTCTTTGTAGATACGCAAGGATTGTTAAAAGCCACGCTACAGCAGCTATCAACGTTTAAGTAGTTTTGGCTACTATTGCTACTAATGGTTACATCAGTAAACATCGAATAAATAAGCGACATTAATTGTCGCTTATTTTCGTTTTGGCAGATAACTTTTAATGTTTTGCATGACTTATAGGTGGCGTTTGGTTATGCTATTTATTACCTAATTTATTAATATAATGATAAAAACTATGATGCAAGATCGTTTGATTAATCCACTAGAAGGCGCAGGGGATGCTCCTGATTCCAATATTCGACCAGCATTATTGGCCGAATATATTGGCCAGCCAGTCGTACGTGAGCAGATGGAAGTGTTTATTGGTGCAGCGCGAGGCCGTAAAGAAGCGTTAGACCATACCCTTATTTTTGGTCCGCCTGGTCTAGGTAAAACTACGCTTGCTAATATTATTGCGCGTGAAATGGGTGGCAATCTGCGCTCGACCTCAGGGCCAGTGCTTGAGCGTCCAGGCGATCTGGCAGCCATGCTGACCAATTTAGAGGAAGGTGATGTACTATTTATTGATGAGATTCATCGATTGAGTTCAGTTATTGAGGAGATACTATATCCAGCAATGGAAGATTTTCAGCTGGATATTATGATTGGTGAAGGGCCTGCTGCCCGTTCTATCAAGCTTGATTTGCCACCATTTACCTTGGTTGCCGCAACCACTAGAGCAGGGCTGTTGACGTCGCCACTGCGAGATCGCTTTGGTATCGTACAGCGACTTGAGTTCTATAATATCGCCGACCTAACGACGATTGTCAGTCGTGCAGCACGTTTGATGCGTGTGCCTATGAGTGAAGATGGCGCGGTAGAGATTGCCCGTAGGGCGCGTGGTACACCACGGATAGCCAATCGTCTGTTGCGCCGTGTTCGTGATTATGCCGAAGTCAGGGGTGATGGTAGTATCAATGGTGCGATTGCAGGCAGTGCGCTAGATATGCTGGCTGTTGATAGACGTGGTCTCGATCATTTAGACAGACGCTATATCGAAATATTGCATGAGCGTTTTGACGGGGGGCCTGCAGGTGTCGAAGCGGTAGCAGCTGCTATGGCAGAGGATAGGGGTACACTTGAGGACGTAATTGAGCCCTACTTAATTCAGCAAGGCTATGTGCTGCGTACGGCACGTGGTCGTGTATTAACTCAAATGGCGATTGACCAAATGCTATAGTATTCAGTATTTAGCATAAAAAATGCGCCTGCTTCTCATTAAAAGCAGGCGCATTTCTTTGTTTGAGTCTAAAGTCACGAGGCTTTTTCTGAACTAAGTAAATAAAAGATAAAGCTGGTCTTTAAGCTAATATACGCCAAATTACAACTAAGATAGCCAATAGATAAAAAATAGGGGCAAACCAACCGACTTGTATGGCGATGGCAATGGAAACGGCAAAGCCTGCCAGTGCTAGCCAGTCACGGCGACGGTCATTGAGCATGTCAGCACGAATTTGCTGTATCTCTCGTAGTTGACTGTCTTGGCGCGCGCCTTGTGAGGCAAGACTTTGTAAGCCTTGATCTAACAATTTTGGAATATCGGTTGTAGACAGTAACATCTCAGGTAACTGTTGGCGAAGCTGCTGTAAGTTACGCATAGGGTCTAGCTGCTCTTTGATCCAACTGCTTAGAATGGGCTTGGCAAGTGACCAAATATCAAGATCAGGATATAAATCGCGACCAAGGCCTTCAACATGTACCAATGTCTTAAGCAGTAGCATGAGCTGCGGCGGAATGCTCATATGATGACGGCGTGCAATGTCTAGAATTTGCATTAAGACACCAGCAAAGTCGATATCATTAATGGATTTTTTTAGCATTGGCCCAACGGTGCGCTTCATATCGCGCATCAAGGCGTGTTTGTCAGTATTTGGCGGTATCCAACCTGCTCGGCTCACAACATCAACCATTGCCGTAAAGTTGTCATTCATAACTGCCAGCAGCATACGCGCGACGATGAGTTGATCGTCTTTCGATAAAGTGCCCATGATGGCACAATCTAGACCGATATAACGTGGCTCATGACCTAAATCGACCGCTGCCATACCTGCGTGTAGTGTTTGAACTGGCGGCGTCTCTACGAATACATTCCCCGGATGCATATCAGCATGAAAGAAGTTATCACGGAAAACTTGGGTAAAAAATATCGTCAAGCCTTTTTTGGCCAGTGTCGCACGGTCATAACCAAGTTGATCAAAAACCTCAACCTGCGAGATGGGAACGCCTTGAATACGCTCCATTACCATCACATTTTTGGCCGCATCATAGACTTCAGGCACATACATCAATGCTGAACCCAAGAAATTATTGCGCATTTGAGTGGTATTGTCTGCTTCAAGGGTTAAATCTAGCTCGTTAAGCATGACTTGCCGATAGTCTTCGACAATATCAATAATATGTACAGCACGTGCCGCTTCGATACGCGCAGACGCCCAGTTGGCTAATTCACGTAGTAGCTCAAAGTCAGCAACAATGGTGGTACGGATATCGGGACGAACCACCTTTACGACGACTTCACGGCCATCATGTAGGGCAGCAGTATGAACTTGAGCGATAGAAGCGGCTGCCAGTGGTTTGATGTCAAAGCGTGCAAACAAGGTTTGGATAGATTGTCCAAGACCGTTTTTATTATCTTGAATTTGTGCAATAGCAATCTCAGCATCAAACGGTTTGACTTTGTCTTGTAGCTGAACCAGTTGCTCAATAATCTCAGGTGGCACCAAATCACGACGCGTAGAGAGCAGTTGTCCCAGTTTTAAAAACAGGGTACCCATGTCCTCAAGTGCATACTTGATGGCATTGGGTTGATGTTTTTTGCCCCACGCAGCATGATGCGTACGAATCAAGCGCGCTAAAGGTTGTAGCTGCGGTGCCTCTTCAAGAGGTAAGTGGGTGTCAAGACGATACATGGCAGCGATACGCCAAAGCTCGCGTAATCGGGCATGGTGGGATAGTAGCATGAGATTAAGTACTCTAAGTAAATTTAAAAGATATGATCAGACTAGATAAATTTTAGAGGTAATACTATCATGGTAAAGATATTTTAAGAATGGCTGAGCCTTACATTACTCATTTAGGGCAAATTGGTTTTATTAAAAATTTCTACAAGGATCTAAAGTGAAAATAAATAAACTATGGTTGCCACTATTTTCAATGATTTTTATTACTCACGCTGCTTTTGCGTTTGAGTGCGATTCACCTGAAAAAGAGATCTTTGACACTACAGATTGTCTATATTCTGGGCGCGCCATAGTTATGGATGATAAAACCCAAAAAGTTGGATTTGTAGATGAAAAGGGAGAGGTAGTGATCCCGCTTATTTACGATGATGGACATAGGTTTTCAGAAGGCCTAGCCTCCGTTTATCTGAAAGGGAAAGTTGGTGTAATAAATACTTTTGGAGAAGTCGTTGTCCCATTTAAATATGATCTTATCCCTCTTTTTTCAGAAGGGTTTGCATCCATTTATTTGAAAGGGAAAGTTGGAGTAATCAATAATTTGGGAGAGATTGTTGTTCCCTTTAAGTATGATTATATCGCTCCTTTTTCACAGGGGTTAGCTGGAGCGAAAAAGGGTAAGAAAATGGGCTATATTGATTCAATGAATAATATAGTAGTCCCTTTTATTTACGACCAAACAGATAGGTTTTCAGAAGGCTTTGGGGCAGTCAAGCTAAATGATAATTGGGGATTTATCGATAGAGGAGGCAAAGTAGTAATACCCATAAAATTTGAAGAAATTGGTAATTTTCAAGAAGGTTACGTTGCTTTATTAACTAACAGTAAATTTGGTTTTGTTGATACAAAGGGAGAGGTTGTAATCTCTCCAAAATATCAATATGCTTTCAAATTTTCAGAGAGCTTAGCAAGAGCAAGTATAGACGATAAATGGGGGTATATTAATAAGTTGGACGACATAATAATACCTTTTAAATATGATTATGCCACTGACTTCAAAAATGGATTAGCTACGGTTACTGTAGATGAACAAAAATTTATAATTGATAAAAAGGGCAATATCATAGAAAAAATTAATAAACAGTAAATACGTTATACAACAACAAAAAACTACTCGTTGCCTCTAAGCTTTTCCTGCTCTTCTTTGACAGCAGCCAGTTTGGCTTCTTCACGTTCGACATCAGCACGTAGCTTTAGGAGTTGTTGCTTGAGGTCATTTACTTCTGCCGTCTCAGCAGGATTAGGAGCGCTATTGCCCGCTACGTCATTTGCCCAATCACTGACATCGTTAAAAGCACGCTTAGCACCATGACGCCAGCTACCTTTAAGCTGTGAGATAAGCAGATGCAACTGACTAGCCATGGGTCTACCAATGAATGGCTCAAGCTGTCCAGCTACGTCAGGATCAAAGCCTGCGACCAACTGTTTGAGCTGCATCAGAACTTTATAGTCACCAGCGATAGGCAGATTGCCCTCAGTGCCGCGCATCAGGTTGAGCAGTTGAGCGGGGTTTTCTACAGTAATGGTACAGTCTGGTTGACTATGACCCAAACGTGCTCGCTCCATACTGGCTTTTTGGCGTTCATTCATCTGACCACTTGGCTCAAATACGCTCTCTGTCGTGACAGGCTCAAAGCGTAAACGCTCGTGAGTAAACAGCACATCTAGATTGATTTCAGGCATGCCCATATTCAGTCGTAACACTTTGCCAGCAAGTGGTGCTAGACCTGCTTTAGTAATCTCATCACTAGCAATGGCAAGGTTGATCAGCTTTTCGGCACCAGCTAATAGGAGGACAGTCAGCATAAGGCTCTCGCATCGTTAAATGAGCGCCTCTGCATTAGCTGCATCAGCGCATAGTATGTTCGTGTCAGGCTCAATAAGGTCTTACTAATCGTACTTTATCGTTATGCTTTAAAGCCACGATGTACAGCAACGATACCAGCAGTTAAATTATGATAATCACAATTTTCAAAGCCCGCTTGTTGCATCATTTGTTTCAGGGTTTGCTGATCAGGGTGCATGCGAATCGATTCTGCTAAATACTTATAGCTTTCTGAATCGTTGGCGATGATTTTACCCATCAATGGTAGCGCGGTAAAAGAGTATAGGTCATACGCTTTTGATAATGGTTCAAATACAGGCTTTGAAAACTCTAGTATTAATAAACGACCGCCCGGCTTCAACACGCGATACATGGCTTTTAGCGCAGCATCTTTGTCTGTGACATTACGCAGACCAAAGCTAATGGTTACTAAGTCAAAGCTTTCATCATCAAACGGGGCCAACGTCTCAGCATTTGCCAAGACAAAATCAACGTTATTACAGCCAGCATTGATCAGGCGCTCACGACCCACTTCCAACATGGCAGCGTTGATATCAGATAATACTACGTGACCGTTTCGACCGACTTCACGGCTAAAGACTTTAGCCAAATCTCCAGTACCGCCCGCGATATCAAGCACATGCTGACCTGAACGCACACCTGATAAGCTTATGGCATAACGCTTCCACAGACGATGGATACCGAAAGACATTAGGTCATTCATAATGTCATATTTTTTGGCAACAGAGGTAAAGACATCAGCCACGCGCGCCTGCTTTTCTGCTTTATTGACTGTTGTATAACCAAAATGCGTTTCTTCTGCGCCGTCAGTATCAGACGTATGCGGGTTATTGATGTCATCACGCTGATTGAAAAGGGTTTGTTTGGCCGCTTCTACCTTTGAAGAGACATTTTCTAAGGTGCTATTGGTATTATTAATGGTGTCATTGGTTGGCATAGTGGTTTGTTGGCCTTGTGGTGTTCCAGTTGGTAAGTCTTGGACTTGCGTGAAGTCATTGCTCTTTACACTATTATTGTGGTTTTTGACATCTGTCATTGGCACTGTCTTTACGTTCGCAGTTTGTGCCGCTAGTACTTGGGCTGTGATATTTTGATTGTTGGCGATACTATCTTTTACCAGCTGATCTTGTAAATGACCGTTGGTTGTCGTTGGTTGGTCGAGATGCGTGTTTTTATTATTTGCAGTATCGGTCATGGTGTTGTCCTATCGTTCATTTTTATGATTGTATTTCTAAGAGATATAAGATGGCGATGAGTCAGGTGTAATATGTATCCTATGATACACCAAACGTCATTGGCTTACCGCCATTATCCGTATCATGGACTTGGTCAATAATCAGCAGCTCACGCTCACAAAAAGGCTCGATAAAATCACTCACACTTTTAAGAGGTTTCATGGCTTTAAACCCTGTATCTATAAAGTCGTAAAGTGGCTGAAAATTATAGCGATACGCAGTGCCTTTAGCTAGGGCAAAGGCTTTTTTGAGCATAAACGAGTTCAAGTGCTTATCAGTGCGGTAGCAGACATCTTTTAGGTTACGAATCTGTACTCGGCGCTCATCAGCTTCATCGACAGCACGATATGCAGCAAGCATATTGTCTTCGTTGACTGGTAACGCTTCAGCAAGCAACCACTGCGCCAAATGCAAATCGAGCTCAATCGCTAAAATTGCTGCTTGGATGCCCATGCTACCTGCTTCTAGCGCAGACTCTTTAGCTAAGCGCTCAAGTTTTTGAGCTTTGGGTAGAATGCGTGCTAACTGCTTAGCCAGTAATTTGAACTCGTCACCACCATATAACTGTGTCAGAAAATAATCTGCCATCAGTTGATTCTTTGGCTGTTCAAAGAGGTCGCTGTGCGTGTGTTTAATCCGCGTTTGTTGCCATGACTGTACGTCTTTTAGCTTGGCATCTAACGCCAAATCTTCATGATAGGGCAGTGCCCAAAAACGTGTCAAATGCTGCTGTAAATCGGCTAAAGCGGCCATAATATGTAAACCTACAAATAAGTAAAAGTGGTAAAAAATATAATCAAACTGATAATTTATACTTAGTGTCTTACACGGATAGACAGTTATTAAACCATGTATCCAAGATTGTGTTCACAATAAAAGAAAATAAAGTAGAATACAAATGTCAAACTGTTACATAGCATCGTTATTTACTCGATTAATCGAATGCTATGATTAAAAAAATGCGTTTTAAATCATAGGATGATTTGGGTTATGAGTAAACAAAGTAATACGACTGAACCAACCGCACCAGAGTCAGTCAGTGCGCAATTTAGTGAGCAGGTTGTCGATCAGCGTCTGACGCCAAACCCTCTCAGTCAGTTTTCTATGGATACAGATTCGCTGAGACTGGCCTTGGTTACCGCTCAATACGCTCTACGAGCAACGCGGCAACAAACACCACCCACCCTCAATAAGCCAACAGGTTTATTAGTATTGGTTAATGGGATGGAGCAGGCAGGCAAAGGAACCGCAGTTAAGCAGCTGCGAGAATGGGTTGATCCTAGGCTACTCAAGGTTGAGGCTACGATTGGTTCTTGTCCATTACCGTCTCAGCCTATTTGGCAAGCGCATACCAAAGTGATGCCACGTCATGGTGACGTAATGATTTACTTTGGGAACTGGTATGCTGATTTGCTTTACAACGCTATGCGAATGGCGACATCAGACAGTGATAATGAGCAGTCAAAAAACAAAAGCTCAAAAGAGAAAAAATCGCTACCTATCGATAAATGGCAGGCATATCTAGAGCAGCAACTCATCAAGTTACAAGCCTTTGAACAAGATCTCGTTGCCAACCAAACTAGACTATTAAAGTGCTGGTTTCATGTCGATATTGAAACCCTCCAGTCACGGCTGAACGACAAAGAAGCTGACCCACATTTTCTGTATCAAATTGACTGGAACAGTCAAAAAGTTATCGAAAAATTTAATGAAGTTGCCACAGCCTTATTACGACAGCAAGATGACTGGGTCATTATTGATGGTGATGATAAGTCACAAGCGGCTGATCAATTTTGTCATGAAGTGCTACATGCGATGCAAACTGCACTAGTGAGTAGTAAAGCAAGCTCGACTGAAACGGCTAAAAAACAAAAATCATCCGATAAATCAGAATCTAATGACCAGACAAATCAAGCCTTGGATCTAAATGCGTTTAAATCGGTAAAAATACCGAAGCAATTAAAAACCATCGTTAATGTAGACATAGATAAGTCTGACTACCGCAAAGAACTGGCAGAAAAGCAAGCGCGTTTCGCTGAATTGCTACGTGCGCGCAATGGTCGGCATGTGGTATTTGCCTTTGAAGGTATGGATGCTGCTGGCAAGGGTGGGGCAATTAAGAGATTGGTCGCGCCGCTCGACCCACGTGAGTATCAAGTCTATAATATTAGCGCGCCAATGCTGTATGAACTACAACACCCTTATCTATGGCGCTTTTGGACAAGGTTGCCTAACGAGCAAACTAATCATATCAGTCGTGTCGCCATCTTTGACCGGACTTGGTATGGACGTGTGTTGGTTGAGCGTATCGAAGGGTTTGCAACGCGCGATGAGTGGCAGCGCGCTTATGATGAGATCAATCGTTTTGAGGCGGACTTAGTAACTGCAGGCACGATCGTTATCAAGTACTGGCTGTCTATTGATAAAAAAGAGCAGCTTAAGCGTTTCGAAGAGCGTCAAGATACACCGCACAAGCAATTTAAACTAACGGATGACGATTGGCGAAACCGTGATAAGTGGTCTGATTATGTGCAATCTGCCGCTGATATGTTGTCATATACAGATACCAAAAATGCTCCTTGGTGTGTCATCGCTACGAATGAAAAACGCCAAGCACGATTGGACGTATTAGATCATGCTATTGAACAATTATCTCTAGCATATGATAGCTAGTACTTGTTTTTATACTGGCTTTTATACTTGGTTGACTTGTACTACTTTTAAATTGAATCGACTATAGTCAGCCATAAAATAATAGGGTTATATTGTTCAAATACTGGCAGTTACAAATCTCGCAATATCATCATGCATTATGCGCTCATATTTAATATAATAGAGCGCGTAATAGCTTCTGCTAAATAACAATTCTGATTTAGCAAATATCGTGTTTTGGTTATTTGATACAGATACCTTAATAATTACGACAAAAATTGTTACAATAGCCACTACTAGTAGTACCATAAATATCACTATGAAATATCTAAGCCGCAAGATGCTGTAATCAGACGATTTGGCAATATTACTTGCGGCTTTGTGACATGTTGAGGGATGTGTTTTTTGCCTTGACCATAGTTAGTTTAAGACCATTTAAAAGCATGTTGCGTGCTTTATATATGCTACAACAGGCATTATGAGTAGCAGCGCAATGTTATCAACCTCATATAATTTCAATCAGCTTACGCAGGACGTATTAACGTATGGGTATTAGCAGCAGTTCTACAGAGTCAGTCAAAACCGTTGGCTCTATGAGAATAAATCTATTTTTTGCCATTTTACTGATTGCGATGACTTCCTACTTTTTGTGGTGGGGTCTAGATTACACAATGCGTCAACAGACCACGCTATTTATTGTAGCGACTGCCTTTGGTGTCTTTATGGCATTCAATATCGGCGGTAACGATGTTGCCAACTCTTTTGGTACGTCGGTGGGCGCAGGGACGCTGACTATCCCGCAAGCATTGGGTATTGCCGCGATATTTGAAGTATCGGGGGCAGTCCTCGCAGGCGGCGAAGTCACTGACACGATTCGGAGTGGAATTGTCGATCTAGATGGTCTATCCGTGACGCCCAATCAGTTTATTTATGTCATGCTTTCCGCATTGATTGCTGCGGCATTTTGGCTGTTATTTGCGACCAAAAAGGGCTTGCCCGTCTCGACCACTCACTCCATTATTGGTGGTGTGATTGGTAGCTCCATTGTTTTAGGTATCACGTTAGGTGGTACTGATATGGCGTTATCAACGGTAGACTGGGGAACAGTTGGAACGATCGCTATTTCTTGGGTGTTGTCACCATTGCTAGGTGGCATCCTGTCCTATCTCTTGTATGGACAAATCAAGAAAAACATCATTGAATATAATGATAAAACAGAAGCTTATATTGCGACGCTAAAAGGCAATAAAAAAGTCTTAAAGCAAAATCATCGAGAGTTTTTGGATGGTTTGACAGAGTCTGAGCAGTTGGCCTATACGTCAGCTATGTTACGCGATCAAGAAATCTACAAAGATGATGATTGTGACGTTGAAGACTTGGAGACTGATTACTACAAAAAGCTTTATGATATTGAGAACGAGCGCAGTAGCCTTGATACGCTAAAAGCCCTTAAGCAATGGGTTCCTATCATTGCTGCCGCGGGTGGTGCAGTGATGACCTCTTTAGTCGTCTTTAAGGGCTTAAAGAACGTCAATAATGGCCTGACGACCTTACAGGGTTTCTTGATTATGGGCATGATAGCGGCGCTAGTATGGCTAGCGACCTATATCTATACCAAAAGTATCCGTGGTAAGCATAAGGAGGACTTGACGAAAGCGACATTTATTATGTTTAGCTGGATGCAGGTCTTTACGGCATCAGCATTTGCTTTCAGTCATGGCTCAAACGATATCGCCAACGCTGTCGGTCCTTTTGCGGCTATTATGGATGTGATTCGTACCAATAGCATTGCTACAGAAGCGGCAGTGCCACCTGCTGTGATGCTAACCTTTGGTGTGTCATTGATTGTCGGTCTATGGTTTATCGGTAAAGAAGTGATTCAGACAGTGGGTACGAACTTGGCAAAAATGCATCCTGCTTCTGGCTTCTCAGCTGAACTGGCTGCTGCTGCTGTTGTTATGGGTGCATCGACCATGGGATTACCTGTATCAAGCACGCATACGTTAGTAGGTGCGGTATTGGGTATTGGTATTGTCAATAAGGATACCAACTGGAAACTTATGAGACCGATTGGTTTGGCTTGGATTGTTACGCTTCCTGCAGCGGCCACCATGTCTGCCATCAGCTATGTCATATTGAGCAACATTTTTTAAGGTCCCGCTAACCTTATTAGTGAGTGAGTGAATGCATTTTTATGACTGAGTTTTTATAGCTAAGTTCAATATAATAAAAAACGCTTATCGGCATTATGCTGATAAGCGTTTTTATATATAGCCAATCCTCTATAAATTGGATACGGTGTCAGTCTCGCTTAGTCTGCTACTTGTAGTACTTTCACTCGCCTTCCTTGTATCCAAATTATATTTAACCGACTATATCCATTTAAGATTTAATCAGTGCCAAACTGTTGGCGTTTTTTAGCAAAGAAGCGATCTAAGCGATCCATTGCATCTTCTAATTCATGTAGATTGGGTAGGAATACTAAGCGAAAATGATCTGGTCTGTCCCAGTTAAATCCCGTACCTTGTACCATTAAGACATTTTCTTCAGTTAATAAATCCATCATGAAATCCATGTCATCCGTGATAGGGTAAACGTCAGGATCTATCTTTGGAAAACAATAAAATGCGCCTTGAGGCATGGTGCACGAAATACCTTTAATAGCATTGAGACGTGTTACAGCCATTTCACGCTGTTTATACAAACGACCTGTCTTGGAAGTAAGGTCTTTCATACTTTGGTGGCCACCCATCGCTGTTTGGATGGCATATTGCCCCTGAACATTAGAACACAAGCGCATAGATGCGAGCATGTCTAATCCTTCGATAAAGTCCGTGGCGTGTTGCTTGCGACCAGAGACCATCATCCAGCCTGCACGAAACCCTGCGATACGGTGTGACTTTGATAAGCCATTGTATGAAAGGACCAGCACGTCGTCAGTCAGCGTGCTCATTGGCGTATGTACGGTGTCATCATAAAGAATACGATCGTAAATCTCATCGGCCATAATGATGAGATCATGCTCTTTAGCGACGTCGATAATTTGTAATAGCAGCTCATCGCTATAAAGCGCACCGGTGGGGTTATTAGGGTTGATAACCACGATGCCCTTTGTTTTACTGGTAATCTTAGACTTGATGTCTTCGATATCAGGGTGCCAGTTATCTTCTTCGTTGCAACGATAGTGCACGGCTGTACCACCAGACAGATTGGCTGCTGCTGTCCATAGCGGGTAATCCGGCATTGGAATGAGCACTTCATCGCCATCATTCATCAACGCTTGCATGGTCATGACAATCAGCTCAGATACGCCATTACCCAAATAAACATCACGCACATCAACAGCTGATAACAATCCTTTCGATTGATAATATTGCAATACCGCTTTACGCGCAGAAAAAATCCCTTGAGAGTCTGAATATCCAGTCGCTTCTGCTAAGTTCATCGCCACATCACGCAAAATTTCATGCGGTGCCTCTAGACCAAACGGTGCTGGGTTGCCGACGTTTAATTTTAATATGCGCTTGCCTTCCGCTTCCATTCTATTTGCAGTCTGTAGTAGGGGACCACGAATGTCGTAACAGACATTTTGTAATTTATCAGATTTTTTAATTGTATTCATAGAGTGACCACTCTTAGTATTGTGTTGTGAGTTTTCTCGAGCGTTAGAGGTTGTAGAGATTGTTTTCGATTGACTTTGGTCTGTATGGTTGGGCTGTATGTCTACAGGTGAAGAAGCAGATGAATCGTCATTCTTGCCTGAACCACCATTTATGGATTTTGTCGTAGCACTGGCTTCGTTTTGAAGTTCACCGCGTAGTAAATAGCCTTCGCTACAGCCTAGAATGCGTGCTAACGTCGGCAGCTTAGACGAGACAATACCGTTTGTGCCACGTTCCCAGTTAGAGATAGCACCACGACTGACCTTCGCACCTGCTGCCGTCATCGCTTGTGCCAATTGTTCAGCGGTAAAACCTTTACTGCGACGCAGCTGTACAAGTCGCTCAGCTTGTGCACTTTTATTCTTATCACTAGCCATAATCAGTTAAGCCTGTGTTCATCAATAGATTTGTAATAAAAAAATTACTTTAATTGAAGAGTAATGTTTATGTACTAATGCAAGATATTATTGCATAAATAATAGCAATGCAAGTTAACTTTAAAATTATTAAAAAAATGAAAGTAAATCTTGCATTTATAAGTATATGAGACAGCTTTATACTAAAATGACACATGATTACCTATTACTAATTGCTTTACCAACATAATATTATTGTAATATATACCTTGAATATTGGAGCAGTAACCAATAGATAGGGCGCATCGTTTTTAGAAAGCAATAACGATAAAACTCAAATAGTAGCAACATAAAATATTAGATAATACCTATCTAACTAAGGGTAAATTATGCAAGATAATCAACTTAGCAAAGAAGAAATCAGCCAGTTAACAGAAGCTGACTGGAAAGAGCGTTTAAGCGCTGACGAATATCATGTGCTGCGTGAGAAAGGCACAGAGCGTCCGTTCACAGGTGTTTATAATGATGCGACCGATGATGGCGTTTATCGTTGTAAAGGCTGCGGTGCCAGCTTATTTGACTCAAGTAATAAGTTTGATGCTAGCTGCGGTTGGCCAAGTTTTGACCAAGGAATCGATAACAGCGCTATTGAAGAGCATGTCGATAACTCGCTCGGCATGACTCGTACAGAAGTAACCTGCAGTAACTGCGGCGCGCATTTGGGTCATGTATTCCCTGATGGGCCTAGTGAAACGACTGGCATGCGCTACTGCATTAACTCAGTATCTATCGATTTGGATAAATCTGAAAAGTAGTTGTCAGCTGTTTAGATAAGCTTAGAAGTACAAAAAGGAAGCACTATGCTTCCTTTTTATTTGTTGGTACTCTTTTTATTTGTTGGTACTCTTTTTATTTATTGGTAGTATGGTTGTGGTTGCTACTAAGAATGCAGTAAGGCTCAACAAACAACTAAAATAATAATTCAATTAATTCAAACAATTTAAGGATAGATGATGAGTACTATTTATGATTTTACGGCTGAGCGCATGGATGGTAGCTCGCAAGCCTTTTTAGATTGTCAAGGTAAAGTGCTACTAATCGTCAATACCGCCAGTAAATGTGGATTTACGCCGCAGTTTGAAGGCTTAGAGTTGTTATATCAACAGTATAAAGATCAAGGACTGGTGGTTATCGGTTTTCCTTGTAATCAATTTGGTAGCCAAGATCCAGGCAGCAATGATGAGATTGGTGCGTTTTGTCAAAAGAATTATGGTGTCAGCTTTCCAATGATGGCAAAGGTTGAAGTGAATGGAGAGGATGCTCATCCGATCTACGAATGGCTCAAAGAGCAAAAGGGCGGTGTGCTCACAAATGGCATCAAATGGAATTTTACCAAGTTTTTAATTGGTAGTAATGGGCAAGTCATTGACCGCTATGCACCAACGACCAAGCCAGAAGCCATTAAAAATGATATTGAGCAAGCATTAGCCAATAAATAAGTATCGAACTCAAAAAACATTGGTTTTTTATAAAAGTATAAAATGAATAAAAACATATGCTTGCTAGAAATTTCGATAAAAATGCAAAAAATATGTGAAAAAGTCGAAAATACTGTTTGACACCCAACTGTAAATCTATATAATACACACCCACAGCAGCAGAGCTTAGTGACAAACTTAAGAGCTCAGTTGATGTTGAATAAATTGCATAGCAATTGTTCGCGGGTGATTAGCTCAGTTGGTAGAGCGTCTGCCTTACACGCAGAATGTCGGCGGTTCGAATCCGTCATCACCCACCACTACTTTAGCGAAGTGGACCTCTTCATAAAGGTAAGATGCTAAAGAGACCTAAGCAGCGGTAGTTCAGTTGGTTAGAATACCGGCCTGTCACGCCGGGGGTCGCGGGTTCGAGTCCCGTCCGCTGCGCCATATTTAAAACGAATTTAAACTTTCGAGTTTAAGCAAGTTTCGCCTCAAACATTAGATTGTTTGAGGTTTTTTTGTGTCTGTGATATCACCTAAAACTCAGATTGGTGTGTGACTAGACTTTCTAATAGAAGAGAGCAGACCATCTAAAATATTTACGTCCTAATGCTGTCCTTATTCTCTGCCTTTCTATTCTATTTCTTACTTTATCGTGTATCGCATTTTACGATTGATCAAAGCAAAATAGCGTTTTTTATTTGATATGCATGTTTGCTCAGGTAAAATTTCTCATAGCAAAGTTTGATTTACGTTCTGTTTTCAAAATAGATTGACTGGCAAACAAGACAATCACACCAACTAAGGAAAACACACCAAAGGCGTAGAATGCAGTAGCAGCACCATACCGATCAACAATTAAACCAGTAAAGATGACAGGCACACTAAGCCCTATATATGCCATCAGAAAGTAGCCTGCACTCGCACGTGCTTGCTCATTGCCAGCCGAGCGTGCGACTCCTAGCATACCTCCTAAATAGACAAAGCCATAACAACTACTGCTAGCTAAAAAAGCGGCCAAAAGAATCACTGGAAGGTTGGCGTTCAAAGTTCCCCAAGCCAATAAAGCATAAGCCGGTAGTAAGATCAAAAGACCAAGCTTACTTGAGACTTGAGGGTCAAGTTTTCGGGCGATTGGTTGAACGATCAATCCGCAACTGATGGCTAACATAGAGGATATCCCCGCATACTTAGCGAGTCCATGCGTGGCCAGTACTGAGGGAATAACTGACAATACCAATCCTGTCGTTGCCCAACAAATCAAAATACCACTGCCATACCAGACGACTTCACGGTTAAAATAAGGTAGCCGTAGCATAGATGTGGGCAAATTAGTGCGTTTAGGTGCTGTCTCTGGTAATTGATATAACAAAAACATAGCGAATATCCCGCTAGCTAGCAGTAAGAAAAAACTGGCTGGCTGATCGGTTTCATAAAACATCAAAGAAACTGTCGTCAATACAGGACCAAGACCAAAACCTATCGTCGTACTGGCCGTTACCCACGCTGTTGCACGCATCGTATCTGATGAGCCAAGCAGCTCAATCATATAGGCAGTCGCCGTAGCAGCCATCAGAGCCGTTCCCACACCCAGTATGAATCGTGCTACTGCTAACGCTCGTGTGTAAGGATAAAATAGCATGAGAGCCGTCGCTGTTATTGATAACGCTAAAGCTATTAAAATTGTCTTGCGGCGTCCGATCCGATCAGACAATCCGCCAAAAGCCAACAATACAGGTATGACGCCTAATACATAAAAGGAAAACGCTATCGTAGTTGCTAGTACGCCATAGCCATCATTGTGTGCGTAAACGGCATAAAGCGGCCCTTGGATATTGACGCTTGTCGTTATTACGCATAAGGCAAAAGCCAGATATTTATTATATTTTTTCGTGGTCATAGATCGCTACTTTTTGAAGAATAATCGTTGAATTGGCTGGGGTTAGTGTGATTCACAGTAGAGTCTCACATCCACCTCTACATCGTTTACGTTCAATGATTAAAACAAAAGCGCAGTAGGTTATCTATATACAATCCAGTACAATTAGACAGAACTGTTTGGTCTATAGAACCCATACAGTTCGAAAATCAAATCAATATATTGTCCCATCTGCAATTTTGAGACAAGACATCCATAGAAGCTGACCTATTAAAAACAGTAAAAATATGAATAATAAATTCACACGCATCGAAATTGTCATGGCTGACATAAAAGAGAAAATAGCGACCGTTATCTACATGCCAGAGTCGCGACTACCTTCTGTTCGTGCCGCTGCCAAAGACTATGGGTTCTCGCTATCTACCGTGGTTGAAGCCTATGAGCGCTTGCAAATCGAGGGAGTTATCTACTCTCGTCCGGGTGCAGGGTTCTATGTGTCAGAGACGACAGCGCCGCTATCATTGACAGATATAGCGCCAAAAATTGACCGAGTGGTAGATCCATTGTGGGTATCACGGCAGTCGCTGGAGCCACCCGATAGTGCGCTAAAGCCAGGCTGCGGCTGGTTGCCAGCGGATTGGCTGTTTGAAGCAGGTATGCGCCGGGGTCTACGAAATGTGGCAAAAGCTGACGCGTCCATTATCAGTGAGTATGCAACGCCGCTAGGACTGTTAGCATTGCGTCAACTACTCACGCGACGTATGGCAGGATTGAGTATCAATGCAGAACCTTCACAGGTGATATTGACGGATTCGGGCACTCAAGCGATAGATTTGATTTTTCGATTTTTACTGATACCAGGTGATACGGTTGTCGTCGATGATCCATGCTACTTTAACTTTCGAGCACAATTGCTTGCCCATAGAGTCAAAGTGGTTGGTGTGCCTTATACGCCAAATGGGCCAGATGTAGATGCCTTTGCAGCGATTTTAGATGAGCATAAGCCGCGCCTGTACATTACCAACGCTGCTATTCACAATCCTACGGGCGCAACGTTATCACCTGCCACGGCATACCGTGTATTACAGTTGGCCCAAGCGGCTGGTTTGTACATTATCGAAGACGATATTTTTGCAGACTTTGAAGTTAAGCCTGCAGCGAGATTGGCGGCTTTAGATGGGTTATCACGAGTATTCTATATAGGCAGTTTTTCTAAAACATTATCCGCATCCCTACGCTGTGGTTATATTGCAGCGCCTATGGAATGGGTCGAGAGTTTGGTAGATTTAAAGATAGCCACTGGCTTTGGTGGCAGTCAGTTAGCAGCGGCTGTTGTGTTCTCCGCATTGACTGATAGCGGCTATCGTAAGCATATGAATGATATCCATACACGGCTGGCAAGCGCGCGTACTCACACGCTACCACGATTGGCTAAATTAGGCATCGTACCGTGGCTGCTCCCACAAGCAGGCATGTTCCTGTGGTGCCGATTACCTGAAAATAACAATGCGACCGAATTGGCCAATCGTTGTTTATCCAAAGGTGTGGTATTGGCGCCGGGCAATGTTTTTAGCCAATCGGACAATGCTGAGAACTTTATGCGGTTCAATGTGGCGCAGATGAATCATTCAAAGATCTTTGAGGTATTGGCTCAATCGATGACTTAGTGCGCTGCCTAAATATCAAGTGGTTAATATGAAACCTATGGTAAGGGGGTATAAGTTGCCTTGTTTCTCAATATTTCAACTTTTATATGATGTTTTTTAAACGAATTTAAACTTTTGAATTTAAGCAATTTTCGCTTCAAGTATTAGTTTACTTGAGTTTTTTGTGTGTCTGCTCAAATGCCTTTTTTGTATAGGCCTTTTCTTTTAATCTTCCTTACTAAAACATTTACGCATCAAATTTCCGCCTTACGGGTGTATATCTTGTGGATGAAAATCATAGAATCAACAATATATTAGCAAGCAATCGCTTTGTAATGTTAGTAAATAAAAAAGTAAATTTTTGTTGTGATAATATTGCTGTTGCATTAGTATCTTCAAATTATAATAAACAATTGTTATTGCCGCAGTGAGTCTGTTATTAGCAATAACCTGTCGCAGATGACTACTATGCGCAGACTAATAATTTAATGATCGACCAGTTATCTTTATAACTAATATCCCTTCTCTTGAGTAAGACATATGCTTGGATTCAAAATGAATCGAAAACTAGACTTTTACCTAAGCGTATCTCTATTTGTATTTATACTAATAAGTATGACCACAAAATATGCTGGTATAGGATTCCCTAAAGAAGACTCCCTCTTTTACACGACAGGTATTTTAGGTCTTCATGACAATGTGCGTCACACTAAACACCTAACGCTTGATAATGTCGCGGGTAAAACAGAGACTCAAGTTTTTGCATGCGGTTATTCATTTTTCGATAACGGAAGAAGTAGTGATTGTGGGAACAATTTTTATAAACCCTATCTAAATGAAGAAGCGACCATAGGATGGTACATACAAGATAAGTTTTTAATATTTAAAAACAATGTACCTCAAGTGGTGACTGTAGAAGTCGATGATAAGGTGATTATAAGCTACACCGATACTCTCAGGAATATTAATAGTAATAACAAAATCTCCAAGTTTATGGTTTTATTTGCTTTTCCGTTTTCTGTTTTCATGTACTGGCTATTTAGTAAAGTGGGTAAAAAACCAATTAATAATTGACCAATTATCTTTATAACTAAAACCCCTTATCTTGAGTAAAACATATGCGTGGATTCAAAATAAAGCGAAAACTGGACTTTTACGTAAGCGTATCTATATTTGTATTTATACTAATAAGTATGACTACAAAATATGCTGGTATAGGATTCCCTAAAGAAGACTCTCTCTTCTACACGACAGGTATTTTAGGTCTTCATGACAATGTGCGTCACACTAAACACCTAACGCTTGATAACATCGCGGGTAAAACAGAGACTCAAGTTTTTGCATGCGGCTATTCATTTTTCGATAACGGAAGAAGTAGTAACTGTGGTAACAGTTTTTATAAACCCTATCTAAATAAAGAAGCGACCATAGGATGGTATATACAAGATAAGTTTTTAATATTCAAAAACAATGTACCTCAAGTGGTGACTGTAGAAGTCGATGATAAGGTGATTATAAGCTACACGGATACTCTCAGAAAAATAAATAGCAAGAATAAACTTTATAGATTTATGATTTTATTTGCTTTTCCATTGTCAGTGTTTATGTACTGGTCGTTTAGTAAAGTGGGTAAAAAACCGATTAGTAGTTAATGAATAAATACTTCATCACATTGGGTAGCGATTAGGGGGGGGGAATACTTAGCTCGTAAACTGTTGCAAGATCAAAAGTCATTACAACAAAGAAAAACACATTATTTTAGGGAATTTCTAAAAATGACGTATTAGATAACTTTTATAAGAAATAATTTATGTTCAAAAATCTCAGAAAATTTAGCGATTTATCGAAATCTCAAAAAATTCATATCGTTATTCTCTTATTAACATTATTTTTTTTCCCATCTAAACTTCTTTTAGAGTGGAGTGGTAGAAATTTTCCTTTAAAGTCCGAGCTGCATTATAGTGAAGGGATATTAGACTATGAAGGGTTTGGCGTCACTCTAAAATCTATAGAAGAACCTAGTAAAGATATTGTTTTTAGTTGCCATTATACAGCTTTCACGACTAGAGATTCTGGCAGTTGTATGGATCGTAAGAATATTGAACCTTATTTAGATAAACCTGCAAAGATAGGCTGGTATTTTCAACCCGATTTTTTAGGGTTTAGTAATGATTTCCCACAGCTAGTAACCTTGGAAGTTGAGGGGGAGCAGAAAAGATATTATAAAAAAACATTAAAATTTACTAAAGATGCAAACATGATTTTTTTAGGCATAACTTTATTTATAAATATTTTTTGGTTATGGATTTTTATGAAAATTGTTTATCCGAAAGATACAATTTATGAAGAAAAATAATTCCCAAATCACATTAAAGTCAGATACTCATAGCTAGTTTGAATAATAGATAGCCCTATAAAAATTGAGAAAATCAACAACGCTCATTCCTTGCTTTATCTGATGAGTAAATTGCAAGAATATCATCACATTCTTAGTTGTGAACCAGTATTTACTTTAACTCACAAAAAAACCGCCTTTAATCAAAGACGGTTTTTTTGTTTTAGCTTATTGTTAGACAGTCTATTTATACTAGTCTTGTAGATAGCTTAATAGGCGCATAAACTCAATGTACATCCACACTAGCGTGGCAAGTATACCGATACTGAATAGCCACTCGTAGTCTTCTGAGATGCCCATTGCCACACCGCGGTCGATATTATCGAAGTCCAATAGCAGTGTGAAAGAAGCAATAACAATAACGAATAAGCTAAAGCCAATAGCGATAACACCGCCTTCAAACAAGAAAGGTAAGCTTGAGCCGAATGCTAAAGAAAGCACCCACTGAGCCACATAGACCAGCATGATAGCGATAACCGCTGAGGTCACAATTGAACGGAACTTTTGAGTCACTTTAACCAGACCCGAACGATATAGCCCTAGCATAACGGCTGCGGTGACAAAGGTTGCACACATGGCAGTCACTGGCACGCTTGGATACATTCTCATAAAGAACAGTGAAATGCCGCCTAAAAATATACCTTCTAGTAATGCATAAGGCACAGCCAAAGTCTTGGCTTTTTGTGGCTTAAAAGTGATGAAAAGAGCGAGAACGAATGCAGCAATCATGCTACCAAAGGCTGCCATCGTAATAAAACCCTGCGATAGACCTGCCATAAGGGCATAAAAGAAAAAGCCCACACCAGTGATAGCTGATAGCCCAAGTAATAGACTGGTCTTTTGAATCACGCCTTTGACCGTCATTGGATTCCCGCCGATCGCAAGTTCTGCGCGACTGACAATAGGATTGGCCATATATATGTCCCTAATAATAAAATATAAATGAGTTAGATAACAGCTACTTTAGCAAATTCGCCATTATTGTCAACTGTGTTTGCGTGACGGCTATAAAGGCCTCACGACATTCTGCAGTTGGTTATAGAATTATAATAATGTGATGCTGTGTAGCTAAATAAACACGTTTAAAAGTAACGTATGATGGCTTTTATATGGGGTCGATTACGACAGTTAACAACGATAATTCATAAACATGCTAGTCTAAGCGCTCATTTATCGCTATCATTACCTAGTATTTTACCGTTATACCGAGCCGTTTTATGGAAAACTCAGCGCAGTCAGCCAGATTGCCACACTTACATGAGTCAGAGCTGTTTCACGCTATCAAAAACCCTGCCTTTAGGCGTATCGGATTGATGGGCCGTGCAGGCAAGCGTAGTGTCACACAAAGCCTCGTGCAGATTGCCCAAACGATCAATGATATGAATCTCACATTGATTATGGATGTGAAGACGGCCAACTTACCCACATTGAATCTCACTGAGATTGAAAAAGTTAAAATCGTTAAACGCAGTCTAATCGGTGAAATTTGCGACTTAGTCATCGTTGTTGGTGGGGACGGGTCTATATTGCATGCTGCCGAAGCTTTGGCACGTTACCGTGTTCCTGTGCTAGGCGTTAACCGTGGTCGGCTTGGGTTTTTAGCAGATGTAAAGCCTGATGAGGCGGCGTTTAAGCTACGCCAAGTCTTGATGGGTGATTACCAGCTAGATCATCGGTTTCTGTTGACCATGGAGATACGAGAAGGTCGTAAGATTATCCACGAAGACATGGCACTCAACGACATCGTATTACATGCTGGAAAGTCAGTACACATGATTGATTTTCAGATGAAAATTGACGAGCATGATGTTTATAGACAGCATAGCGATGGCTTGATAGCTGCCACACCGACTGGGTCTACCGCTTACGCATTGTCAGGCGGTGGCCCTATCATTCATCCAAGTATGGATGCCATCTGTCTGGTACCTATGCACCCGCATACGCTATCTAGCAGGCCTATCGTAGTGAGTGGTAACAGTGAGGTGTGTATTCGTATTCACGAAGACAATCGCACGCAGCCGATGGTCAGTGCAGACGGTAAGCCGAGTGTGCCACTTGAGCAAGAGCAGCGGCTCTATATTCGCAAGCACCCTGATAAGTTAACACTGTTGCATCCACCAGGGTTTGACTTTTATGAAGCCTGTCGTACAAAGTTGCACTGGAACGTCCATGCTGAAGAATTCAGTCTGGATGTCGATGATGATATTATGGATGATGACGAATAACTTTATCCGTTATATAAAAACGTTAGATAGAATATGCTATAAAAAAATAGTAGTGGAGAGTAGATAAGATGGATAAGCAAACGATATTGGCAAGTTTGACGCCAGAAGTGGCTGATAAATTTCGTATGGCGATTGAGATAGGTAAGTGGCCTGATGGCCGTAAGCTAACCGCTGAACAGCGTGAAACTTGCATGCAAGCCATCATGGTTTGGGAGCATGAGCACCTACCACCTGCTGAGCGTACTGGCTACATCCATAAACCAGTAAAAGACGATGGGTCTGTCGTTGGGGCAGAATGTGATGTTGAGCATGAGCATCATTATCCCAATATGCCGAATCCTAAAGGGGCTGTGCAACCCGTCAAGTTTCGTGATAAATAAAGACCTATTATCGATGTAAGCCACAATAAAAAAGCCACGCTATATATAGTGTGGCTTTTTTATTGCTTGATGGTTTATTAAAGTGCAGTCGTATCGACACTAGGGCGTACTGTTAGTGGGTTTTTTTGCATCAAAAACCCTTGCCAACCCCAATGTAAAAAATTACGAATATTGGCATGATCGGTACCATTAGGGGTTGCTTGAACTTTGGCATAATGTTCACCGAATAGTTTTAGCGTGTCTAATTGATCAAGACCATGGAGCTTAGCAAAGCCAAAAATCTTTGCACTGCCTTCGTTTTCACCAGCTGCATTATGTACCATGCCATTAACAAAAGGGGCAGGTGCATAACGATAAAAATCATCAATAAAACTGATGACATCATTGAATCCAATGGCTTTTTTATTCAAACCATTAAGTAGAGCCGATATGTCTGATTGGCGAATACTCATAAATAAATGACCTCAGAGCAGATTAGAAAAGTGAAATATATCGATTAGCGATTAAAATAGTCTTCATCATCGAAAGAAGGCGCAAAACTGCCTTGCTCAAGATGTTGCATTTGCGACTGTACAGAACGCTCATGCTGAATACGTTGGTAAATCTCTTCGCGGTGTACGGCAATATCTTTAGGTGCATTTACACCGATACGTACTTGATTGCCTTTGACACCTAGGACAGTCACACTGACCTCATCACCAATCATTAGCGTTTCGCCCACGCGGCGTGTCAAAATTAACATGCGTCACACTCCTTATGTCGCATCAACAAATTATTACTCATTAGATTACTTCTCAATTGCAGGACATCACCGCAGTATTAAACATACTATATATCAGCATAACTAAAATAATTAACGTAGTGCCAAGGGCGGTGATGATAGGTAGATTCATTTAGCCCAAATGAAAGCCTATTATAGGGGGCATGGCAGAGACTGTCACGAGTTTTCACAAAACTATTAGGTAACTACTAACATCAGCAATAATAAAAAATAAAAATAGGATCTCAAGAGACCCTATTTAATTGAACGTATTATTGACTGTTATTAGTAACCCATGAGTGATAACTGTGTTAGCCAAATCTATTATCGTTAATTAAAATAATAGTCCAGCCACCATAAAGAACACATCAGGATTATAAGCGGCTATTATAGCCCAGCGATTTTACTTTCGCCATCTTCGCGATCCAAACCAAATGCGGTATGTAATGATTTAACCGCTTTTTCTAAATGTTGATCTTGAATCAGTACAGATACTTTGATTTCGCTGGTCGATATCATTTGGATATTGATGTTGTTTTCAGCGAGCGTCTGGAACATAAGACTAGCGACACCGGCGTGCGAGCGCATGCCAACACCCACTAGTGAGACTTTCACAACTTCACTGTTACCTAAGACTTCTTTTGCACCAATCTCGTCTTTAACTTCTTCATTCAGCACTTTCATGGTTTTGTCTAAGTCAGAGCGATTGACAGTAAAAGTAAAGTCGGTTGTGCCATTGGTCGAAAGGTTTTGTACGATCATATCGATTTCGATATTGGCGCGTCCAATCGGACTCAAGATAGCAGAGGCAATACCAGGGTGATCAGGTACACCGCGTACTACAATTTTTGCTTCGTCTCGGTTAAAGGCGATACCTGAGATGATTGCCTGTTCCATACTATCTCCTTCGTCTATCGTAATTAAGGTGCCGACATTGTCTTGAAATTCTTGGTCAAAGCTACCGTCTGTATTTTCATCAAAGCTAGATAGTACACGTAAAGGTACACCATATTTACCAGCGAACTCTACTGAACGAATCTGTAGAATTTTAGAGCCAAGACTTGCCATCTCAAGCATTTCTTCAAAGGTAATTTTCTCAAGCTTTTTGGCTTTTGAGGTGACGCGAGGGTCAGTAGTGTAGACGCCATCAACATCGGTATAGATTTGACATTCATCGGCGCCCAAAGCTGCCGCAATAGCGACACCAGTAGTATCAGAGCCACCGCGCCCTAATGTGGTCGCGTTGCCTTCTTCATCAATACCTTGGAAGCCTGCGACGATGACAATATTGCCAGCATCTAATTGCTCACGAATATTTTTATCATCGATGCTTTCGATACGGGCTTTGTTGTGGGCGCTATCCGTCTTAATTGCGACTTGACGGCCAGTAAATGAACGCGCACCAATACCAAGCTCTTTAATCGCCATCGCGAGCAATGAGATAGAGACCTGCTCACCTGTTGAGACCATTTGATCGTATTCACGAGGATCAGGCTGAGTGCTAATTTGGCGAGCCAGATCAATCAAACGGTTGGTTTCGCCGCTCATGGCAGAGACCACAACGACCACTTGATGACCGTTGTCATGCCAGCGTTTGACTCGTTTGGCGACGTTTTTGATGCGGTCGATACTGCCCATCGAGGTGCCGCCGTATTTCTGTACTATTAACGCCATAAAAATCTACCTATTATTCATTAATGGCCTTTTGTTATCATCAATGAGAGCCAATGTCGCCATGTGACGCTCAATCGATGTTTGCATAGACAAAGCCGTATTATAAGAGTTGCGCCCTATGCCTTTCATTTATTCAATGGTGCTTGTATTCCATGGTACTTATATTTAATGGTACTTAGCAGTTAATGAATGAACAAACAATATGTCCAAACGTTGACCTTTATATCATATCTATGCCACCACGTTAAGTGCTAGTGCGGCTTAGATGTATGGCGATTGGTTATAATGGTTATAACCAATCACGTATTGTACACTTGAGGATGCAGCGTTTTGCTCAGTTGGCTCTCTACTATCTAGCCAAGCTGGTCTGCAATCCAAGCAGGTAGGGCATCGATGACTGCTGTACTGTTGCCAGATTTTGGTGCGCCGCCTTGTGCATAGTCAGGCTTACCGCCACCTTTGCCACCTAGCTCACCCGCTAAGTGACGAATGATATCACCCGCTTTTACTTTGGCTATGACAGACTTCGCAACACTGGCTGCTAGGGCTAGCTGATCGTCTTTGTCACCCACCAATACAATCACGCTATCTGGAAGTTTCGATTTGATATCGTCCATTAGCGTACGGATTGACTTACCATCGACACCGCTTAACATGCTGATAAGTACTGGCGTACCTGCGATAGTCTGCACGTCATCGAGTAAGTTGGCTGCTTGGGCACTAGCGATTTTTTGTTGCAAGCGCTCTAGTTGTTTTTCTAGATCGCGTTGCTTATCTGCCATGGTGCGGACACGCTGTGCAACTTCAGGGCGTTTTACTTTAAGCTGACTGGCAAGCTCGCTTAATTGTTGCTCGCTTTGCTGAATGTTTTTGACTGCATTCATACCAGTAACGGCTTCAATACGGCGAATACCAGCAGCAATGCCTGACTCGCTCGTGATTTTCAACAGGCCAATATCACCAGTACGCTGTACATGCAAACCGCCACACAGCTCGATAGAGAAGGGCTTGCGTTGACCATCTACGATACTGTCTGTACCCATGGTAAGCACGCGAACCTCACTGCCGTATTTTTCACCAAACAGCGCCATTGCACCGTTTTTCATGGCTTCATCAATCGACATGTTCTCGATACGGGCAGGGGTATTGGCTTGGATTTGCTCATTGACGAGACGTTCGATACGGCTGATTTCAGCAATGCTAACGGGTCTGTCATAAGAGAAATCAAAACGTAATACTTCGCTTGATACTAGTGAGCCTTTTTGCGTAACCTCATCACCCAATACTTCTCTTAGCGCTGCATGTAACAGGTGAGTAGCCGAGTGGTTTTTGGCACTGGCTGCACGGATGCTAGAGAGTACTTGTGCATCAGCCACTTGCTTAACATTAATCTCACCCATGGTGACAACACCATAGTGAATAATGGCTTGACCAGATTTTTTGGTATCTTGAACTTCAAAGACACCAGATGCGGTACGAATTTCGCCCAGCTCACCAACCTGACCACCACCTTCGGCATAAAATGGGGTACGGTCAAGTACAACAACACCTTCCATACCTTCATTCAAGCTGTCTGCCGAATTGCCGTCTTGATAAAGCGCGTCAATCGTCACGCCGTCTTCTTCAAGTTGCTCATAACCAATAAAGGTCGTCGGCGTTTCTACTTGAATGACGCTGCTATAATCGACGTCGAATTTACCGGCATCACGCGCACGCTCACGTTGTGCTTGCATGTGCTCATCGAACTCAGCCTCATTGATAACAATACCGCGCTCACGAGTGATGTCAGCGGTCAAATCAAGCGGGAAGCCATAAGTGTCATACAGCTTAAAGGCTGCCTCACCAGAGAGAGTGTCACCATCTTGCAATCCTTCAAGTTCGCTGGCAAGCAAACGCAACCCTTGCGCTAGTGTCTTAGCAAACTGTGTTTCTTCTTTTTGAATGGCATTTTCAATAGCGCTTTGCTTATCTTTTAGCTCAGGATAGGCGTGGCCCATTTCGGCAACCAATGGTGCGACCATCTTATAGAAAAAGTCACCATCTGCACCCAGCTTGTTACCATGGCGCACCGCACGACGGATCACACGGCGTAGCACATAGCCACGGCCTTCATTGCTTGGTGTGACACCATCAGCAATCAAAAAGGCAACGGCACGAATGTGATCGGCGATGACTTTCAATGATGATTGCTGTTCATTGTTAATTTCTAAAATCTCAGCTGCCGCATCCATCAAATGGATAAACAAATCGATCTCGTAGTTGCCATGGACGCCTTGCATGATGGCACTAATACGCTCAAGACCCATACCTGTATCTACGCTAGGTGCTGGTAGTGGCAGTAACGTACCGTCTTTTTGACGGTTAAACTGCATAAATACGCAGTTCCAAATCTCGATATAGCGGTCACCATCTTCTTCAGGTGTGCCCGGTAGGCCGCCTTCGATATCGGCACCATGATCATAGAATACTTCGGTACAAGGACCACAAGGACCAGTGTCACCCATCGTCCAAAAGTTATCTGACGCGTACGGGGCACCTTTGTTATCACCAATACGAATGATGCGATCACTTGGAATACCGATGTTCTTGTTCCAAATCTCAAAAGCTTCATCGTCGGTTTCATAAATGGTGACATACAGACGGTCTTTATCAATCGCTAACCAGTCGCTTGATGTCAAAAACTCCCAAATGTACTCAATACCGGCTTGTTTAAAGTAATCTCCAAACGAGAAGTTGCCTAACATTTCAAAGAACGTATGATGACGTGCGGTATAGCCGACGTTATCTAAATCGTTGTGTTTACCGCCAGCACGTACGCACTTTTGCGAGGACACAGCACGTGTATAGTCACGTGGTTCCATGCCCAAAAACGTCTCTTTAAACTGATTCATACCAGCATTGGTGAATAGCAATGTCGGATCGTTATGCGGAATCAGACTAGATGATGGGACTGTAGTGTGCTGCTTGCTTATGAAAAAATCGATAAAGGCTTGGCGAATATCGGCTGAGCGAAATGGCTGGCTCACAGCGGCTCCTTACTGACGGATAGAATTGAGTAGATTAAGTAAAATAATTTTGCAAGCGATTTTAGCACAAACGCCCAAGCTCTTGGTACAAGAGTTACAACTGCAAGGTTATTCTGTGCATATATAGGCAATACTATATCAGCCAGATAGCGTGTCAGGATTGTTAATTCTGCTATTGGTAGTGCTTTCACTTGCGTTCATGATTGTATTAAAATTATCTTGAGCTGACTATAGCCAGTATTTTAAAGCATGAAAAAATGCTGGCCTGAAAACGAATTAGTTGGTCAAAATTGCTGCATCAGTTTCATCCAATTTATCTTGTATGAGTGGATTGGATTCAATTACTTGTACTGGTAAGTAGCGCAGTTGTAGTTTAATGGGTAAGTATTTGGGAAAGTTTGTTGCCATATCTTGGGTAATTGCTAATTCAATTTGACGGACATCGTATGAGCTAGGTGTTGTTTCCCCGCGAATGACAGCACGTACGACTTGATTTTCATCAACGGTGTCGAATTGGGTGTTGGTTAACACGTTGCCCTTATCAATGAAGTAACTATTGATGGTTTCTTTGACATTACTCTCAAATACTTGCTGCTTGGCATTGGTCTGTAGATTGATGGTTAAATAAGTACCCAAGCCACCTAACAATAATAAAGTCACGGCATTACGTCGCAAAAAAGTTAAGTAGGTGTTTGATTTATAATCGTCATCAACCAAGCGGCGGAACCCTAGCAGCCAAAGTACTAAGGCATTGGTAAATTGAATGGCAATAATGTTGGTGATGGCTAATAAAAATGCACCGAGTCCGAGCTGTAGCTCACCATTAGCAAATAAAATACCACTAGCAGCCAGTGGTGGCACCAGTGCTGTGGCAACGGCTACGCCCACAACGGCAACCGAGAGGTGCGGCGAAACCATCGCATAAGCACCAGCAGTACCACCTGCCAGAGCAATCATTAAATCCATAGATGTTGGCTGAGTACGCGATAGTATCTCTGCTGTTAAAGGCTGGTCTTTGTGTAGCCACCCCACGATAAAGCCAACCAATATTACCAATGACACACCGATGAACATGGTGATGAGGGATCTGCGCAGTAGCGGCATACGGTGGTCAATAATGGCTAATGCGACACCAGTAATGGGTCCTAGCATCATGGCAACTAGCATGGCGCCAATGACAACGGCTGCTGAATTGGTCACCAGTCCATAACTGGCGATAATGGCAGACAGTATGTTCATGATGAAATACATTTTGCTCGGCAGTGCGTTTGCTTCAATCCTGACACGTACTTCTGGATAATCTACCTTTTGATTGCTAAATTGTTCAGCAACAAACTGCTTATAAGACTCAAGTTTGGCTTCCTTTTGTTCTTTAACTTCCTCCTCTTGAGCTTCTTGATCGTTAGCTTCATCTTTGATAGCGTCTTTTACAGTATGCTCTATATTTTTCTGACCGTCTTGTTTTGTGCCAGTCTTATGCTTATTTGCAATAGCGTTTGTTGATTCGTTGACTGATTGCTCTGTATTCGTATTATTTTTTATCGAGCTATCTTCTATATCACTATCAGAAACCGTGACTTCAGCGTCGGCTTCCTCTTGAGAGGTTTGCTTAGTGCTGTCAGCATCATCCTGAATTTGCTTTGTCGCTTCAGGATTTTCTGAGTTGATATGTTCAACATCGGTATGGTTTGAATCTGGTTTAGTCTCTGATGTTAGGTCTTCAGTAGAGGATTGTATTTTATCTTCAGACGTTTCAGACTCTGACGTTGTGGTATTAGGTGTCTCTAATGTCGCAACTGCTACGTCTGGGCTGACTGACTCTATGATTACCTTTGCTTCAGGATTTTGTGTATCTGCCATGTCCTTATCGGATTCATTTTCATCATGATTCTCTAAATACTCTGAAGATTCAGCATTTTTTGAGGTACTGTCTGGCTCAGAGCTATCAGTCTCATTCGCGACCATAGCTTGTTCTTTTGTAAATTTAGTCATCACTAATGAGTCTTTGGTAGTACTCATGTTATTAGACGGTTTTTCTTCAGATGAGGTCATAGCAGGTAACTTTCTTAAAAAGTAAAAGAAAGTCGTTATTGTAATGATAAATAGAGGAAGGTGTATGAGTTTTTTGCGAACGAACAAAGAAGTTCAGTGTTAAATGATAGCAGTTGGAAAGTAATGCTTAGACTATGAGAATAAAACCTTAATATTAGCATGGCTTTTGTTATGAATCATCTGTTATGGCTACTCTGTGGGTCTATATTAAATACTTACTTTTAATGTGGGTTTAGTGTATAAAGGTACTATATCCACAATAAAAGTAAGGATTATCTTATGAACTGGCCATTATTTTCTGTCATTTATTCAATAGCAGCAACTGTTACCATTGGTGTGTTTATAGTTGCCACGCTAGTCACAGGTTTTAATGAGATATTGCATGTGCAAATAGCAGTCGCATTGGGAATTTTGGTATCTATCCCAGCAGGGTTATTCTTTACCAAAAAAGTGGGTAGTATTACTGGCAATGAGGAAGGGTATAAAGTGTAAGATATTTTCAGGATATTCAACCATCATTTATGTTCAGCCATAAAAAAGACCTTGATATATCAAGGTCTTTTTTGGTAACTATAATAGTGGAGCGTTATTGAAGTTCGACCACTGCGCCATTCTCAACGTTTGCATAAACCTCTAGTACATCCCAGTTGGTCAAACGAACACAACCTGCTGACCCTTGACGACTGATGCCTTCAGGTACTGGTGAACCATGTAAACCATAAGAAGGTTTAGACAATCCCATCCAAACGACACCTACTGGATTATTTGGTCCTGGTGCGATCATATGTACTTTCTTTTGAGCACCTTCGCCGACTGTTGACTTATACCAAGGCATTTTTACTTTATTGATGATCTTGAACGTACCTTTTGGTGATGGTGTAGCAGCACTACCGACAGTCGTCGGATAGGTAGCAACTAGTTTGTCACCATTGTATGCATACAGGGTTTGGTCTGCTTTGTTAGCAACAATACGGTTGATACGTTGGTTAAGCTCGCCACGGTTGTTCAATACGGTGATGGTTTCACCGACTTTGTATTCTTTGTTCTTGTTCAGCTTATCAAGGTAGCGTACGTCCATGTGGAAACGCTCGCCCAACATCTCTTTGATATCTTGATAATACAAACCTTTCATTTTTGACTTGGCTTCTGAACCAGAAGGAGTAGTCGCAAAGTTGGTATCAAGATCTGCTTTAGTCAGCGTATAGGTGACCAGTACGGGCTTATTAGCAGGAATGTTTTTGACTAAAGCGTCCCATGTTTTTTGGTCCATTTTACCGTTAGCAGTCAAACCTTTCATGGTTTGAAAGTTGATAAGGGCTTTTTTACTGTTCATACCCCATCCACCATCGATAGGACCAGGAGACGCATGGTTCCAATCCAGTAACGCCTGCATCTTGATAGTCATCGCTGAGTTGACTTTCATGTTTGGTGACCAGACAGAACTATTCACTTGCTTGGCATAGTTTGATAGGTTCAAGGTAGTGTGTCTTTTACCATCTTTGTCTTCGATATTTTTGATGGTAGGGTCATCACTAAAGTCTTGACGTTTTTCGTTCTCAGGCAATTCAAAAGAAAGTGGGTCAGATGAATCGATCGATGCCAGGTTGCTAGGAGCAGCAACCGCTTGACCTTCGCTTATATCGTCAGTACGGTCAGCCTGCTCATCTTTACGCATCAGCTCAGCTGCGCTCATATTATCAGGCGCCGCCGCTTTCGGTGCTTGTTTTGAATCGATTAGCTGCGTCATGTTGTCAGTCGCTGTACGACTGTCTAACGAGTTGCTGCGATTTTCTTGCACATTGAGGCTAACTTTTTTCGCAAGCGAATCCGCTGTACGTACTGGCAATGTGCGAGTCGTATCGGCAGTGGCAGCAATGGCACTAACGCTGACAGCAGCGATAGAAATAGCAGTAATAATAGGCTTTATTTTCATCATGTTGAATCACTTGTAGTTGGTACTAATGTGGCTATTATGCGCATAATTTGGATGCTTCGCAAACTTTAGACACATCTTTTTTCACTTAATGCTTGCCAAACGTCAACTGCTGACGTATTCACTACAGTTGGGTAATAACTGAGCGAGAGTTTATATAGGGTAATAGCTCATTATATGATTCAAGCCTCTTACATTTTTCATTATTTCCATAAACACAAAAATGCAAATATTGGCGCTACTTAGTGTTTATGTCTATAATGTATAATTAGAATATTAATTAATAGATCGGCTTTTATTAGAAGCGATTTAACCCACCCACATGTCGTCAACGAACATGTAATCAGCAAGGTATGATATGTCAGAAGACCAAACAATGAGCGCAGAAGAGTTTCAAAACCAGTACTTCAATGACGATAGTCTAGAAGATAATATGGCGTTTGATTTGGAGTCTGGGCTTCTCGGTGAGGACGATCAATTTGCCAATTTGCATGCAGAGCTAGAAGAAGCGCGAGAGCAGCTCGTCAGTATTCGCGATTTCATTCGTTTTTCAGTGACTCAACTACGCAATTATGATGTGGTTGTCGCCCAAGGTACTACCGATGAATTCGCAGAGGCATCTGCCATTGTATTACATTCATTGTCTCTAGATTGGTCAGCGAATGAGCAGATTCTTGACTGTCGCTTGACGACTTCAGAGAAGCAGTTGGTGTTAAGCCTGCTAGAAGAGCGCATCGCTGAACGTAAGCCACTCAGTTACTTGATTAACTTATCATACTTCTGTGACTTGCCTTTTTATGTCGATGAGCGTGTTTTGATTCCACGTTCACCGATAGCAGAATTGATACGTCAGCAGTTTCATCCTTACTTTGAGGTGAATGAATTGGCTAAGCCTCTGGGTACTAGCCCTAATGAGCAAGGCGTAGCGTTTTACGATCATGGCCTAGACGTCAAGCAACTGTCGCAGCCTGAGCGTATTTTGGATATGTGTACCGGTTCTGGCTGTATTGCTATTGCGCTTGCGACTCGTTTCGTCGATGCACTGGTTGATGCTGTCGATATCGATAAAGGTGCGTTAGAGGTGGCAATGGTCAACGTCGATCATCATGATCTTGGTCATCAAGTGAATGTGATTGAGTCAGATCTGTTTGCGAAGATACCTGCTGAAAACCAGTATGAGCTCATCGTGACTAACCCACCGTATGTCGATGCAGCTATCATGGCTGACTTGCCACCTGAGTTTTTATATGAGCCTGAGCATGCACTAGCTGCTGGTCAAGATGGACTAGACTTGGTACATCGTATCTTGTTTGAAGCGCCAGATTATCTGAGTCCAGAAGGTCTGCTAATCTGTGAAGTGGGCGATAGCGAATGGGCATTAAAACAAGCCTATCCTGAAATTCAGCTTGACTGGTTGAAATTTGCCCACGGTGGTCATGGTGTTTTTGCGATTACCTATGATGAGCTGATGACCCATCGTCAGTTATTTGCCTCTTATGTACAGCTGTTAGATAGCATTCAATAGTCAAATATGAATCTTGTTCAGGCGTTAGTTATCATAATAATCGGTAATTTTCGCCACAGTCACAAACGATGAATAAAATAAGCATAAGTTGCGTTTACTTATTTAAGGATAGATATGGCAGGCAATAGTATCGGACAGGTTTTCACTGTCACTACGTGTGGAGAGTCGCATGGCGCAGGCCTTATGGCTATCGTCGATGGCGTGCCACCCGGTTTGGTTTTGTCTGAAGAGGATTTGCAAGTAGATTTAGATCGTCGCAAACCAGGCACGTCTAAGTACTCGACTCAGCGCCGTGAATCTGATGAAGTTGAAATTATCTCTGGCGTGTTTGAAGGTAAAACGACCGGTACATCTATTGGCTTACTGATTCGTAATACCAATCAAAAATCTAAAGATTATAGCGAGATTAAAGATACTTTTCGTCCAGGTCATGCTGACTATACCTATAGTATGAAATATGGCTTTCGCGATTATCGTGGCGGTGGTCGTTCATCAGCACGTGAGACGGCGATGCGCGTTGCGGCTGGTGCTATTGCAAAGAAATATCTGCAAGACTGTCTAGGCGTGCAAGTCCGTGGTCATGTGACTCAGATTGGCAATGAATATAGTAACGTCACAGATGCTAGCCAAATTGATTGGGAATTCGTCAATAGTAATCCATTCTTTTGTGCTGACAAAGAAGCGGTGACTCGTTTTGAGTCATTAATTGACAACTTGCGCCGTGAAGGTACCAGTTGTGGTGCGCGTCTAGAGGTTATCGCAAGCGGTGTCCCTGTTGGACTTGGTGAGCCAGTGTTTGATCGATTAGATGCAGATATTGCTCATGCGATGATGAGCATCAATGCGGTAAAAGGCGTTGAAGTTGGTGATGGTATGGCAGTGGCTGGGCAGTTCGGTCACAGCTCTCGTGATGAGCTAACGCCAGACGGTTTCACTGCCAATCATGCTGGCGGTATATTGGGGGGTATCTCATCAGGGCAAGACATTCGTGTCAGTATTGCGCTCAAGCCAACGTCTAGTATTACCACCGCTGGCAAGAGTATCAACACGCAAGGTGAGTCGATCGATATGCTGACCAAGGGTCGTCATGATCCGTGTGTTGGTGTCCGTGCCACACCTATCGCAGAAGCCATGCTAGCGATTGTATTGCTTGATCATTACCTGCGTAATCGTGGTCAAAACGGCGATGTAAAGCAGCCAGTAGAGTCGATTACATAGCTTTAGTGTTAGTAGTAACACTAGCACCAGTACCAGTATTTTTATCGTAATGTGATTTAAAAAGCCCTGCGCTGGCTCTAACGATTTCTGATTAGAGTTAGCGCAGGGCTTTTTCATGGATGAGTATAAATTTCTTAAATTAGTGGGTTACTATCTGATGTAAAGTTGAATAAGTGCTTAAGCAGCTATTTGATAAGCATCAATTGCCACACACCGTTGATGGCGAAACACCAATAACACCTGCTGACTGGGAATAGCGAGCCAATGTCCAAATTCAATACTATCGATGCTTTGATTTGACAAAATCTGTGCGCAATGATGACGACTATGACCCAGTAAGCTTTTAATCAATTGACTTTCGATAAGCTTGTTATTAACAATATGGTTGGTAATAAGTGTGTGTTGCATCGTATTTCTATCCTTAATCTGTCTTACGAATTTGAATAACGCTATCGTAAGACAATGAGATAGAAAACCTGTGTAGGAATGATGGAAGTTTAATGAATTTTATTCGCGAGCTAAAGGCAGTGTGATACTAACCATCACACCAGAATGTGAGTATTTAATAACGCTACTTTCGCCATTTTTAGCATCTTCATTACGATGCACGTTGTCAATCGCAACATGACCTCCATGGTGTTCGATTACTTGCTTTACTAATGTCAGACCAAGGCCAGTGCCTTTTTTGAGAGTGTTGCCAGAGGTGCTAGGCTGTTCTGGTTTGGTTTCTGCGATTGAGTGTTTATCGAGTGGTGTCTCTGATGACTGGTTGGGCTGGCTGGCTGTGCTATAAGTGGCTTGGCTCTGATGCGATAAACTAAAATAGCGGTCGAAGGCTTTTTTCACGGCATAGTCAGGTAGTAATTTGCCATCGTTAAATATATCAATAGTCACTGTCTGCACTGTATTGTGAATATGAATATTGACCGTACTCTCAGCAAAGTGGATGGCGTTATCCAATACGTTTTGTAGCACTTGTACCAACCAGAACTGATCAGCAAAGACACTGGTATTTGCCAATATATTCGGCTGTAAATGTATGGTGTCAGTAAAGCGTGCATCATCGATATAGATGTCAATAGGTGCTAAAAGCTGCTGCTGCAATTTAGCGGCATTATTTTTTGCAAGGGTTTGTAGTAATGGTAATAGAGACGTTAGCTGTTGGTTTAGCTTAAAAGTTGGTTGCTCAATTTTGGCAAGTAACAGTAATCGATCAATTAACTGCTGCATTTTTATGCTTTGTTCACCGATAGTTTGGATCAGCATCTGCCGATCTTCAATGTCTAATGCGCTACTATCGAGACCATCGTCCTCTAACAGTTCACTGCTGGCACGAATGGCGGTCAATGGGCTTTTCAACTCATGGGTGAGGGTATGGACATAATCAGTCACATAAGAACGATTCTCCAATCTATGCTTCATGGATTCAATCGTATCTGTCAGGCTATTAAGCTCATGACCTAAGTAAAAATAGGGTTTTTTGGTATCCTCAGCCAGTGCACTGGTATATTGGGTAACCAAGGTAATGCTTTGCTTAAGCCACCAAGCTACCAGTCCTGCCAACATCAGGGCAGCGATGCTCATGAACAGCGCCGTGATGAGCATGCGATTGCGCGTATCATCCAAATAAGGCAATACGCTAGCGACAGGCTTACCGACGCTGACGATGCCAATCAGATTGCCAGCGGCGTCTTTTATAGGCTGCGCCACATACATAATAGTGCCATCGCGCTGATTGTGATCTCGCGTGGTACTTCTTGCGCCATATTGACCTTGTAGAGTCAAATAGACATCGTTCCAACGACTATAATCTTGCCCCTCATCGTTGTCAGGATAAGGCAGAGAGTCATATATAACCATGCCCGAACGGTCTGTGACATATATCCGAAAACTGCTATAGCTTTTATTTTTATATTCGGGCTCTCTGGTTTTGTTCGTCGCTGGCGTGCCAATGAATGCTGAATCCAGTCTTGCTTGATAAGCCTCCTCATATAGCTGCCCAGACGATAATGGCACCTGCAAGCTGACCGCAAGCAATTTACTGGTATCTAATAAGGTGTCTTCGATGACTTGCTGCGCTGTTGGTTTGACATAGCCAAATAGCTGAGTAAATACAACCACACCGCAAATGGTTAATACCAACGCAACGGCTAACCAAATTCTAAAAAATATACTCAGATTTAGCAGTCGTTTTGGCTCAGTCGTTTGCTGCGCGGTGCCAATAGGATGTAACTTTGCATACCAGTTACTTTGATTAGCATTAGCAGGATGATCAACGCTATTATTAGCGTGGTTATCAACGATATCATTCGCTTTATTGGTCATATTTTTATCAGTGTTGCTTGCAGTTATAGAAAGTCAGTACTAAGTAAAATATAGCTAAGCGGGACATAACGCATAGCCCAATCCACGGTGTGTATGGATGACATCGATGCTAGCATCTACGGTAGCCAGCTGCTTACGAATTGACTTGATATGGCTGTCTATCGTTCTCGCCAAGCGATGATCCGGATAGTCACTGACTGCATTTAACAGTTGCTCACGACTGAATACTTGATTGGGTGCTTGTAATAAGGTCAATAAGATTTTGCGCTCGGTATTGCTCAGCTCTAGCTTTTGCTCTTGCCACATCAATGAGTAATTGAGCGGTTGGTAATGCCAGATACCGGACTGACATTCAAACGTTAATGCTTGCCCAGTCATATTATTAGACGGGTTGTCATTGTCTATTGAGGTAGTAGGAGCGGATGACTGTTGAGACAGCAATTGCTCACGTCGCCAAATGGCTTTTAGGCGGGCGACCAACTCTCGCGGGCTAAAGGGTTTGGCACAGTAATCATCGCCGCCCATCTCCAAGCCCAAAATACGATCGACCTCATCACTACGTGCCGTCAAAAACACGATAGGAATGTCTTTTAAGGCATCGATATCAGGTGTATGGCGTATTTGTTGACACAAGCTGAGACCGTCACCATCTGGCAAGCCAACATCCAAAATAATGGCTGATAGATCGCTTGCGGCCTCACTATGTAGCATCGGCAGTACGCTACTGGCATTGTCCAACCATGTGATTTGCCAGCCTTCACGCTTGCAAGTGACCTTGAGCGACATTGCGATGGCGGGATCATCTTCTACCAGTAAAATATGAATCATGACGGTATACTTATTTTAGAAAAATGTGTAAAAAATGGCTGCTTGACGTGACGGTTAATAGATAATAATCGCACAGATACTGTCAGTGTCCACTCTGCTGAATAAAGTTTGTATTTGGAGCTATGGAAAGACTCCAAAGTTGTTGGGATTATCCTAGCATAAAAGTCCCAAGGCATTTTGTGAATGCTCGTCAAAAGCGATGAAAAATTGATGGAAAAAATGAGAGGCGAACTGTTTTCACGTTTCGTGGTGCTGATATGACAGTCGTTGATTAACTGAATGAGTCAAAGCAGACGTTGAACTAACCTTTGTATCAATACTCCAGCATACAAAAAAGCCAACCAAGTTGTGACTCAGTTGACCTTTTAGTTATTAGCAGGACTTGTTTATAAATGTTCAATACAGACTAGCTCAAACCTTTGCAGTTTGCGTAGTACGTAACGGTTGCGGGCCAGTCAGAAAAAATACCTTTTACTCCAACATCTTGCGCCAGTACATCTATATAAGTCATCATATCACCATCGTTATTAATGGCATTGCCTAAGTCAGTATAATACCAGTCACCACCTGCCGCTAGCGGCCCTGAGCGCTCAATTGACCAAGTAATAATATCCAAATTAAGTGCTTTGGCTTGTTTGGCATAAGCGGAAGGTATCATTTTACCTGTCTCGTCAGTGGTTACCAGTATCCACGGTGGTGGGGCAATGGTCTTAATGCCACGCGCTTTTATATTGGCTAGTGAGTGCTTCCACGTGCTGGGATCATTTTTATCAAAGGTTTTGCCAGTTGCGGTCTCATTGCTATCGTCAATTAAATATATAGCATTGGCACCAAAAGCAGGCTCGTTTTTAATCCAGTAATCCACATCTTCAATATTAAAGGACTGCGCAAACACGTCACTGGCAGCCACGCCTGCATTTTTATAAGTGTCAATCAGCTGTTGACGATAAGCATCTACGCTATAGCCGTTAAATGGCATAGTGACGGCTGGTGCTTTTAGCTCTGGCGTGTGTTTCATACCTAGGCTTTGAGCAAGCTTAATATGTTCTTTTAATGTGAGCACTTGACCATTTTGTGAATATAAATCAGTTCGCCATGCAGCCGTTGCATTCATATAATCATTGAGAGTGGTAGCTGTTTTATCCGCGGCATCCATTTTTCCTGTGAGGGTCTTGAACTCATTTGCGCTAATGTCTGATGTGCGACATTCAATGCTGTCAGCATTGGTCAGCACACCGTTGGCGTCGATAATTGGCGGTACGGTACACTGTTTGGCCAGCGAGGTCGCCAGAATATTAGTAGTGGTATGCAGGTCGTCTTGCGCATGGCGGCAGACCAGCTCGCCGTCATTGGTAAAAGCCACATCGCATTCTAAGATGCCTGCGCCCATTTGCGCTGAGGCGACATAGCTGTCATAAGTGTGTTCAGGTAATTGCAGCGGTGCACCGCGATGCGCGATAGAAAAGTTCGTTTTGCTAGGCGTTTGCGCACTACAAGCCATCAGCTCGTCTTTTAATGGTCCTGCATCCATGTCATTGACCAAGTAGAATGGCCGCACACCATATGTATAGGCTTGAGGTTTGGCATGCGGGTTTTTTGGTAGTTGTTTTAGTGATGGCTTAATGGTTTGGTTGGATGTTTGAGTCAATGTGGTATTGCGTATATCGTCTGCGGCCATTGATAGAGTGCAAGTGGCCCCTAGTGCTATGGCTATACTGACCATCTTAACGGTTTTAAATGGCGTTTTTTTGAGTTGATTGAGCGTCGCCACTGAATTATCTAACATTGTCATGTAAACTGTCCCTACAAAAAGTGAAAAATAATAAGTACAATATTGCTGTCATTTATCCATCCCTTACGTTACCTGATAATTTTTAAAAGATAATGACAGGCGAGTGATTGTTACAAAAATATTTCGCTTCCAATTCTCAAAGCTAAACTATCAAAATTGTATTAAGGATCAGTCATGACTGACTATTTAGACGCTGTTATTGTTGAGCATAACCCTAGCCAAAAAACCATCAACCGTGCTGTCATTTGGTTGCATGGCTTAGGTGCTAGTGGTCATGACTTTGAGCCTGTGGTACCGCAGCTGGGCTTGGCTGATGATATGGCTGTACGATTTATTTTCCCACATGCACCAAAGCGTGCAGTGACGGTGAATGGCGGTATGGTCATGCCAGCTTGGTATGATATTTTAGAGATGAGTTTAGAACGTAAAATCGATGTTGCACAAATTGAAGAGTCTGCCCAACAAATCAATGATTTGATCAGCCGTGAGGTTGAGCGCGGTGTCTCTCCTGAGCATATCGTTATTGCCGGGTTTTCGCAGGGCGGGGCAGTGGCTTATCATGTGGCACTTGGCTATCCAAAGCGTTTGGCTGGTTTGATGACGCTCTCTACCTACTTAGCGACCAATGATAATATCGATTATAGTGCTGCTAATAAAGACATGCCAATTTTGATTGAACATGGTAGTCATGATCCGGTTGTCCCTGTTGTTTTGGGTGAGCAGGCACAGCAATTATTGTCCGATAAAGGCTATAACGTGGCATATCATACTTATCCGATGGCGCATCAAGTATGTATGCCGCAGATTCAAGCGATTGGTACATGGTTGAACGCAGTACTTGCTTAGATAGCTGAGCTGTAACGTAATGTAATACAGGCCTTATAAAGGTTGAAACCTACCCACTACCTACTATATAATAGTCGACCTTATTGGGGATGTTCTGGCTTCGACGCTGGTAATGAAACTCAATGATGCATGTCGAGAGTATATGTCCTCTCGTTAATCCAACATATATTGTTATAGTCGCAAACGACGAAAATTACGCTCTAGCAGCATAAACCCTGCTTACTAAGTTGCTGATCACCTACAGTTGGTCAACTAAGTTGAAGCGTCCGCATGTAGGCTCGCCACAAGGGATTGTCTCAATCGCTTGGGTTCAAAAGTAGAGAATCGGCTAATCCATCCTGACTGTCGGATCGGTGCAGACTAAAATTAAAGACAGAAACTAAACATGTAGATTCATGAGCGTAATGCTGGCGGACGCGGGTTCAACTCCCGCCATCTCCACCAAATATTAAAAATCCGATCACTCAATGTGGTCGGATTTTTTTTGTCTAAATTTTAGGTGTCTGTATCCAAAATGGCCATGAGTTACCGTTCAGAGCTGGAGTCTAGGAGAGCAAACATTATTTTTTCATCAATTGAGGTCATAGTATTCGCTTGTTTTAACCAATAATTCTGATTATTCTCAATTGTGGCCTATTCGGATTATCAGATGATATACCAATAAGAATAAGCTGACGTTCAAACAACTACAGGGAATGTACTATGTTAGGGAAAATGATGTATCAGCCATTGCTAATCAGTGGTCTTATTGAACATGCTGCACGCTATCATGGTGATACAGCGGTTGTTTCCAAAGAAGTCGACGGACAGATAATGCATACTGACTGGCTTAGTGTGTCCAACAATTCAAAACGTTTGGCCAATGCGCTGGCTACACTTGGATTAAAGTCCTCAGAACGAATCGCTACGCTGGCTTGGAATAATCATCGTCACTTAGAAGCGTGGTATGCGATTTCGGGGAGTGGTATGGTCTGCCATACTATCAATCCTCGATTATTTCCTGAACAGCTTAGCTATATTATTAATGATGCTGACGACCGCGTATTGTTCTTTGATGTGACATTTTTGCCGTTGATTATGGCAATTAAGGGAGACATCAAAGGTGTTGAGCATTTTATTTGCTTGAGCGCTCGAGATGAAAAAGTCGTAGAGCAGTTATCGAATGTACTGTTCTTTGACGAGTTGCTAGCAGAGCATTCTCCTGATTTTGACTGGCCTCAACTCGATGAGGCGACTGCCAGCTCCTTATGCTATACCTCAGGCACGACAGGCAATCCTAAAGGTATTTTATACACTCATCGCTCCTCTGTACTTCACGCAATGGCATTATGTATGCCTGACGTCTCAGCACTATCTGCGCAAGATGTTTTACTGCCGGTAGTACCTATGTTTCATGTCAATGCATGGGGCACTCCTTATGCTGCTGCATTAACAGGTTGTTCTCTCATATTGCCTGGCCCCAATCTAGACGGTGACAGTCTAGTCTCTCTCATTGATGATTATCAGGTAACAGTTGCCTTGGGCGTTCCGACGATTTGGCAAAGCCTATTGACTGCTGCAAAGTCTAAAGGCAGCAAGCTTGAGAGTATGACGCGCACTATCGTTGGTGGCGCAGCGTGTCCACCGTCAGTTATCAAAACATTTAGAGAAGATTTCAACTGCGATGCGGTACATGGCTGGGGTATGACTGAAACCAGTCCGCTTGGGACGATGAATCAAATAAAAGCCAAGCATAAATCGCTGAGTAAAGAAGAGATTAATGATTTACGCAAGTCTCAAGGTCGCCCGCCTTATGGCGTTCAGCTACGCTTGATAGACACTGATGAGCCATCCAAGCGTGTAAAAGAAGATGGTCTGTCTCAAGGTCGTTTGCAGATTAAAGGGCACTGGATTATCAATGACTATTACACAGAGAACCCTGATGCCATCACTGAAGACGGCTGGTTCGACACGGGTGATATTGCCACCATCGATGCAGATGGTTACATGAATATCCGTGATCGCTCAAAAGACTTAATAAAATCTGGTGGCGAGTGGATATCTTCGGTGGAGCTTGAGAACATCGCAGCCGCACATCCGGAAATCAAAATCGCGGCGGCCATTGCGGCAAAGCATAAAAAGTGGGGCGAGCGTCCTGTATTGATCGTCGTAAAAGAACAAGATTCAGAAATCGACGAGGCGCAAATATTGAGCTTTTATGAGGATAAAATTGCCAGCTGGCAGATACCAGATAAAGTTATTTTTGTAGAGAGTATTTTGCTTAACGGTGCTGGAAAAATGGTCAAAAAAGATTTACGTGATAATCATGGCGATGCCCTGTTGGCTATATCGTAGTATATTTTGACCTCATAAATGCATAAGGTGTTTAGTCAGTGAATTGGTATTGAGAGATGAATGTAATGATAAAGGGCTGACAGTCTTAGACTATTAGCCCTTTATTTTTTTGGTGTTTTTTGTGCATTGAGTAATAGATAAGTTGATATAAAGACACTATTTTAAGGTTTAGCATTAATCGACGAAAGTAGATTAAATAAAGATTGATAAAAGAATGTCACAGTAATATAGTTCGAATTTATATTATTCATTTATTAAGGCTTTTATTTATGAGAACTTGGTCAGCATTTTTTATCTCTATATTTATGCTAGCGCCTGTCATGCAGGCAAATGCAAAGAATACACCTTGTTCTGGCAAGATGGGTGGCATATCGCATTGCCAAGGTGATAAATTCGTCTGTAAAAATGGAAAGATCAGTCAGTCTAAAAAATCATGTAGCTAATAAATGCTAATAGCTTAAACAGATGATTGAGATGTAGATTGTTCTCTACGAATAAAATAAGAATGATTTGGTACAAGTATTAGCGACAAACACTGCTATAACCTTTAGCTTTCAATATTTCTAAACCATAAAAAATCCGATCACTACAAGTGGTCGGATTTTTTATGGTTGAGTTTATTATTTCAATCGTTTTTAATAAATAGCTATGCTGTGTTTCATAACAATACATCGAAAGAGTTAGCTTGTTATAGAAGTCAGTAACTGGTATTTCGACTTTATAGTTGATTCAGTTTAAAAGAGGTACAAGGCAACCAAGTGCAGACTTATATGTGATACTTCAAGCGAGGTTAACGCTGTCACTCTTTTATAGAGGATTGACTATAGATAATAAAACTATTTACCTTGATAAACCGGCTTACGCTTCTCTACGAAGGCTGTGACACCTTCGATAAAGTCATCCGTTTTTGCCATCATAGTCTGTTGTTCAACTTCCATATCTAAGGCTTCATTTAAACCTGTAAACGCATGCACATTGAGCATATGCTTCATCGAGGCCAATGCTTTACCTGGTAACTGGCTTAAGCGGTTTGCTAATGCCTGTACGCTCGCCTCTAACTCATCGGCACTAACCACGCTATTCACCAGATTTAAGCGCGCCATATCTTTTGCTTTAAGCTTATCACCCAACATAACCAGCTCGGTGGCTTTTGCTGCGCCAACCAGTTGGTTTAGCAAATAGATACCGCCTGCATCTGGAATCAGGCCAATATTGACAAAGGCTTGTACAAATTTGGCATTGTCAGCCGCAATACGGAAATCACAAGTTAAGGCTAAGTTCATGCCTGCGCCAGCTACTGCACCTTCTAACTTAGCAATAATAGGTTTATAAATATTACGCAACTTTAGGCTGACTTCTCCAGCACCTTCCACCATGCCTTTTAGTTTGCTTGAAATAATGTCTTTATCCAGACCTTCAGACAGCATTTCTTTTATATCGCCGCCGCTAGAAAAATTGCCACCTGCACCTTGTAAGATAATGACACGCACTTGGTCATCGGCCTCGGCCTCAGCAAGTGCTTTCAACACGCCATTTTTTAGAGGCGTACCAAAAGCATTTAGGCTTTTTGGGTCATTGAATGTAATGGTGGCAATATGCTGTTCGACTTGATAATCGACTAAAGGCTGCGACATGGTATCTATCCTTGTATAAGTTTTTATAAGTATCTTATGGTCGATCATATATGAGTCAGATACGCAAAATCTACGGTTTGTAGTACTTTCACTAGCCTTACTTATATCTGAACTATATTGAACTGACTATGTAGACAGCATATTACTATAGCAGTTTGGCATGATTATAAAAGTGGGTTTTGTGGGCGCTCAAGACACATCGAAATTTGATAGGTTATGCTAAAATGCCAAAAGCTGTGTCAGGGAATTATTTATGAAGATGCTAGAATCCTGAGGGATATATTAGCCTCTCTTATCTATCAAACAAGGACGTTATTATGCCAGTCATTAAAATCAATGATGCAGATATTTATTATGAAGACAGTGCACCAAATGATGTGCAAAAGCCAGTCATGGTATTTGCCCACGGTCTGCTGTGGAGTACGCAAATATATGACGAACAAGTCAAACATTTCCAAGCAGATTATCGCTGTATCGCTTTTGATTTCCGTGGACAAGGTCAATCGCAAATTACCAAGTCTGGCTATGATATGGATGCGCTCACAGAGGATACACTTGGCCTGATTGCTGCGCTTGGCATTGATAAATGTCACTTTGTAGGATTGTCTATGGGTGGTTTTGTCGCTCAGCGAGTTGCAATTAAGCGTCCTGATTTACTGCTATCGCTTACCTTATTAGCAACGTCTGCTGATCCTGAAGATCCTAAAAATATGCCGCAGTATCGTAAACTTGTCCAAGCCATTCGTTGGTTAGGTAGCAAGCGTGTGAGTAATAAACTCATGCCTATTATGTTTGGCAATACTTTTTTGGCAGACAAGCTGCGTAAAGTGGAACGCAAGCAATGGCTCACGATGCTACAAGGCAATCGTAAAGGTGGTGTGATCAAGGCTACGATGGGTGTGATTGAGCGTAAAGGGATCTATGAGCAGCTTGGTGATATCACAACACCTACATTAATTATCGTTGGTGATGAAGATGTAGCGACCCCTTATGCAAAGGCTGAGCGCATGCATTTTGCGATTGCAGGGTCCAAGCTAGCGATTATTAAAGGTGCGGGTCATACGTCATCTGTAGAAGAGCCAGAGCAAGTAAACCGAGTCATGAGTCAGTTTCTAGAAAATTGCGTGTAGTCAGTGAACGACTAAACCGCTACGGTGTTATCCTCCTTAGATATACTATTTGTACAATCTGCAGTCGGCTGCCTTGTACCTATTTTAGAGTTCTTTGACTATAGTGTATTAAAGCCTCATTCTTAGGGTTAAACTTGGCATAAAAAAGCAGCTATCAAATGATGATAGCGGCTTTTTTGTGCTATAAATCAACTATCAGATAGCTACATTCGAGAGCTGTATTCACTACTGCCATCATCAATAGTTCCAAATACTTCGGCACGATTCACGACCTCAGCCGCCCAAGCGCGATGCGTGGCTGGCTCTAACATGGTGTTGTTATATTTGAATACCGCTTTGGCTTCGCTATGAAGTATCGCTTGCGCCTCATCCAAGGTGCTGAGTGGTACGCAATAGGCTTGCTGTACCAAAGCAATTTGGCTTGGATGAATGACAGTTTTGCCAACCAAACCTAAGCTGACATCATGGGTCAGCTCCTGCATAAACAGTGTTGGTTGATCTAAGTATTCAAACACGGGTGCCGTCAGATAAAAGCCATGTGGCACAAAGCAGCCAAGCAGCTGATAGGCTAGGGTGCCGATTGGCGTATCATAGACAATACTGTGCTTAGGTCGCCTGAGACGCAGCGCGGCAAACAAGTCATTGCCACCGATACGCAGTGCAAACACTGGCTGGCTAAAAGCTTCTTTAAAACCGATGGCCAGTTCTTGATTGTGATGTGGATTGAATAAGGCGGCAGTCTCAAGCGTGGGCATCAATAGTTGCTCGGCACTTAGATTCTGACAAGCCATGCGCCAGTTGGATAAGCTATACATATCGACTTTTGGCATGACGAAACCATCGATGAGATCGATATGAGGGTAGTCCGCCAACTGTTGCAGCATCATCGGATTGCGCGGACGAATAAATACCAACGGACGAGTTGGATGTTGAGTTTTGATGTCTGCTTTTCTAGAGGGGTTATTGATACTATCGACATGCGTAGCCCATGTGTCGAGTAATGCTTGCAAGCGATCAAGCGCTAAGTCGACGTCACTATGGCTGACCGCATCTTCTAAACAAATAATAATACTATTAATCGTGGGCAGCTTGTCACGTTTGATGACCTGCCATATATCTTCGCGAGTTGCAGGCATATAAAGGCTAGCACCAAGCTGATAAGGATGGTGGGTGTGTGGTTTAACCATTGCATGACGCTCAGTAAATAGATGAGCGTAAGACTGGGAATGGTTATAGAAGCTTGCTTCGTTGTGTGGCGTATCTGACATAGTTGGCATCATAAGTAGTGATAAGTAAGGAGTTATAAAAAATCGAAGTTATTATCAAGTGGCATGGCTCAAGGGTCATTACTTATCAACAGCTCTAAATATAGTTATAGTCAATCCTTTATAAAAGAACTGAAACAACTATATTAAAAAATAGCCATTAGCTGTCTTTGGTGCGTTGCTTGATTAGAGTGATGGCTTGATAAGGCAGTATTTTATCACCTAATACACTGATAGCGATATCTCGTTGCGCACATAAATGTCTGAGTAGTATCGTATCTGGATGATCGGCTGTTGCTAGCAAAATACGTTCAGGATCGCGGCGTAATATTGCTCTTGTTGCTTCTGCAATGGTTGGCTTGATTCGGTTACGATTGTCGATAGCATAATCTGCTGCGAGCGTATCGATTAAGTCAGCCGTTTGATAACGAGGTTGTTTATATAGTGACAAACATTGCAAAGAGTTGGTCAGTACACGACGTGCTGCATCGATGCGATCGATGAAGGCTAAACTGTGATCTGAAGCTACCAAGTTATCATAAAAAACACTGCGATGTAGCCCTGATTGCGGCTCGGTATATAAGCTGCGTGATATCAGTCCTGACACGGTACTGTTTAGTAGCCCTGATGGAATCAACCAGTCTTCTTCGCTAGCAGCAAGCCAAGCGACACCAGCCGGATCAGCCAGCGTTAATAATGGAATCACACCTTTACCCTGATGAAAAATATTAGCGAAATTTGAATGGCTAGGGTTTCTAAATACCTCTAGGCTACGGGATAGCTCTTGGTAAATAGCGCCTTTACCTGTCCATCCGTCAACGAATACAATTGGGCTGTTTGGATGTGTTTTTAATATTAATGCTAGGGCGACAGAATCCAAACCGCGGTCACGAATGATACTAATGCCGTAATGTATGCTTGGCAAAGCGTGGCGGCTATCAGTATCTGCTAACGCACGCTGTAACAGTACCCCAATCGGCAGACCTGCGCGCACTAAGCTGACTAATACTAATGGATTCTCAGTATTAACGGTCTGCTCAAAAGTACCTTGTAATGTATGAGCCAAGTTAGCGATATCAGTCGCAGTTCTATTCGTACCTTGCTCTAGCGCCTGATGATAGAGTCGCTCATGCATCGCTGTTGGTGCATCTTCTAATGTTAACATATCAGAATAATGACGCTGGCCACTTTGGATGAGCGCTTCTTTTTGGCTGACCGGCACATCAGCCACGGCATCTTTATCAACGATATCGAGCAGAACGGTCACATCACTGGCAAGGTAACTGCCTGAACCGTAACTTTTTAAGTCGGCTGTTTTTGTATTGAGGTTATTTGAAATCATGATAGCAATATTGTCACTCATTATAGGAAAAGGTGAGGATCGAGAGAATGAATAACCTAGCCTATCACAAAGGCTGTAACTGCGATTGTAACTGCGAATGCAGTTGACCGTGATTGGGCATTCCATACCAGTCTAGCAATTGCAGAAATGGCAAGTCCGCTAGGCTGTCACCAAAGCCAAAACTAGGTCGCTGACTGTCTAAATGATGCTCTAATAAAAACTTTACAGCATGATGCTTATGCACGGCACGCGGCAATATCGCTAGATTATTTGCATTCACGTGTACATAAAAGTCTTGATCAAAATCACGTATCAGCGTTGGCAACTTTTCAGCTAAATCTATCAATGCTTGATGGTTTTTGTGAGCATGTTTAATAGCCAAATAAATGGTTAATTCTGCAGCAACAGAACCATTATTGAAGCTATCGATATGCGGTGTAAATACGAGCTGACTACCATCACTTTTGCTGTAATTGGCGAATACTTGGCTCAGCTGATTTAATTTATCTTGCAATGGTGCAAGCTGGTTATGCATATGCTGTTGCCACTGGGCTTGTAGCTTGCCATCTTTACTGAGAATAATCGCACCATGAGTCAGGACTTGCCAACTTTCAAAAGGCAGCTTCACGCGTTTGATTTCACTACGGTCACGGGCAGTGACGACTACCAACTCAGTGCTGGCAAGTAGCCAATTAAATAGCACCGCTTGACGTTGACTCATAAAGCTTAATGGCTCGTCTTGCTTATTGACGGTCGCACAAACCAATTGCTCAGGCTCCGTAGTGGGTAAGTCCCATGCGTCAATTTTGCGTTGAGTTTGGAATAGCGTATCGTCTAAATCCATTAAGGCATAGGGTTTTACGATATTTGCATTGGGCTGAAAAAATGGGGTGGTCATAGAACCGTTCCTAAACGTTAAACAGAATGTTATATAGTAAATTAAGGCGTAGGACTAACCACCAGTACGTTATCTAAACCTTGCCACATGTCATCAACGCTATCGCTTGAGGTCTCTACACACAGCACAATTAAATCCCAATCACTAGGCTCGACGTTATAAGCAAAGTTGGTCATACCAAGCCCATAATTATCACTAAAGCTTAACATGGTGGTAATCGCACCACCCAGAGCAATGGGTGACCGTGTCAAGGCACTAAAGTTAACGGTTTTTTTAGAGTTTTTAACCTGACCTTCAAGCCATTCAGCCAATAAAAATGGCAGCCACACAAACTCATTACTACCTAATACCAGAATTCGCTCAGGCAACTGCTGTTTGTCAAACGGTGCTTGATCACTAAAACTCGTCAATGCTGCTTGAAAATTCTCCAAATAGTTAACGAACCCATCGGTACTGTCTGGTGTGGGGAAACGTCCCCAATTGCCCGTGTTGCCTAATGACTGACTACCAGCATCAGTGGTATCGACCGATGGCATGGTAATGGGTTCAGGATTGGGTGCATCCGTCCATTGCCAAGCACCAGATAGTAGATGATGACGATGAAAGTCAATGTTCGGTAAACGAGCAGATATGGCGTCGTCTACATCCGCTGTACCTTGATTCTGACTTAGAGACCAGTCAACCAACGTGGTGAGGTGCACTTGCTCTAATTGGCTTAGCCCTGCATTGCGTAGTGCTGTGACGACATTGACGCAAGTATTACCCGTTGACGCTTCATCATCGACCATAATCAAAGTTTTACTGGCCAGTAGCTGTGCTTGCGTGATTTTATCAGAGCTTTGGTAAATGAGATGCTGGCTAGCATGACTGTGGTCTTCGCTGAATGTGGTCAGCAACGTTTCACTGTTATCATCATTGTGTTGCGCATGACGCGTAGAATTTAATAATAAAGCATTAGGGTAACGCGTTTGTAGTGCTTGATGGACGCCAGCCGATAAGCCAACGGCCGTCTCTGCCATGCCAATAACCAAAATCGGCTCAGGTAAATCGCTAGGCACTAAATTTGCCAGATCCGTAAAAGCACTACGCATCGTACTAGGCGCTACCGGAATATGACGGCCTAAGACTTTTGACACAAATAAAAACGCACGTTTTGGATTGATACGCTGGGCAAACCCGAGTAAGTCTTCTAATTGATAGTTGTCATCTTTTTGCGAGTCGTTTTTAGCCGCTGCTGGATTAATTTTATAAGTCAGATCAAGCGTACCGCGAGGTAAGGCGATACTTCGCTTATAGGTTTTATGAGATGTTGTACTATTTTTAAAATCAGTTATCACTTAGTTCTACCCCATATTTTTCACAGAGATAACGTAGGTCGCCATCTATATTTTGATGTTTTGGCACAAACTGCCATTGGTTGCCAGTTCGGTTTAACGTAAATAATATTAGGCTTTTACCTGATTTATTTTGGACGTCAAATTTGCCTGAGAATAATAATGTATTTTGCTGCTCATCAGTGATATTTAATTCAATAGTGGTTTGCTGTGAGTCAGTCGCTAAGCTTTCCAGTTCACTTGATAGCACGAAGTTAAGTTGTTCAATGCTAGTAGGTTGCTGGCTTAGATTACAACTGAACTCAGATACTGATGTATTACTTTCGAGCTGCTGATTTAGTTCGATTGAACCATCCTCGCTATGCGTTTGACCATAAAATATCATATCTTCATCACCGCGTACCTTTGCAGTGGGAGTCACTCTAAATAAGACAGCATCGATAGTAGGTGCTGTTGATATTTTGACAAGAATAGGAGCAGCTGGGAACAGGTTAGAATTTGGCTTAGTATTAATCGTTTTTTTATTAGCAGTTGTAGCGGCTGTTAAGGCCTTCTGTATTTTAATCTTTGCCCACATGCCATTAGATTGCTTTCTAATATCATATAAACGCAGTGCAATCATTAAATTAGAAAATTTATCATAGCCATACTTATCGAGTTTGATGTCATTATGGTTTTTATTAAGCTCGCTGGCTATATAAGAGAGATTCGACCAACCATTATGAGCATTAGTATTTTCTTTGATTATTTTATTTAATAGGTTAATTAAGTGCGTTTGTGTCTGTAGTTGTTGAGTTGTCCATTGTTTTGATGAATTATTATCAGGTGCTTTTTTAGGAGAAAGGGTTGTTTTCGGAGAATTGCTATTATGCAGCTCGTGCAATAAATCTTCTACATAAAAAAATTTATCACAAGCCTGCGAAAAGGCGCTAACCGTATTACGTTTGCCAAAGCCAAATACCTTTACATGGTTTTTGCGAATACGTAAAGCTAATGAGGTAAAGTCACTATCACTTGATATGAGACAAAATCCATCGTAATTATTTCTATACAGCAAATCCATGGCTTCAATGACCATGCCTATATCAGTGGCGTTTTTGCCTTTAACATAAGCGAACTGCTGCATAGGATCGATAGCATATTTGAGTAATGCTTCTTGCCAACTTTGAATATGAGCATTTCCCCAATCACCATATATTTTTTTGCAAGTAATATGACCAAGCTTTTCTATTTCTTGCAAAATATGGCCAATATTTTTTGCTGATGCATTATCAGCATCGATAAGTATGGCTATATTTTTGAGCTGAGCTGACATTTATATTCCCTAATACTTTTTCTTTAAGTCACTGTTTTATATTTTTTAGGTTCGTTCCATGATTCCTCAATCTTGACAGCCAACAAGCCATAGCGCACCGCGGCTTTGTTTGCTCAACTGCGGTGTGGTTAGTGGTGGCACTTTTGCATGAGGCGAGTCTGATAAGTCATCTAAGCCAATGCCAATGCCAGCGCTCGCTAGCAGGGCAGATAATAACTGAAATTTCACTGCGTAGTTCATGTTTTGTGCATGTTCGTGTACGAGGCTAGAGGTTACCATACCGACAACTTCACCAGTAGGCAGTAATAAAGGACTGCCACTAGAGCCGGGCTGAATAGGTGCGGTGAATTGCATATAGCGAATATCGTTACCAAATCCTGTCAGACCTGAGATACAACCTTGCGTGACTTGTAATTGGCTACTCAGTCCTGACAACGGGAATCCCAGTGTGGTAATGGTCTCTCCCAAATTATCAGAGCATCGCTGCGCTAATGGCAAATAGCTAGGCAGAGGTTCGCTTACTCGAATAATAGCTGAGTCGCTGCCGATATCGCTAAGGACTACTTGCGCTTCCCGATCAGGCTGGCCTTGCTGACGGACACCAATCATCGCTGCTGACTCAATCACATGATAGCAAGTCAATAGGTGATAGGGGTCAATAGCGAATGCTGTTCCCGTCCAAGTCTCACCAGGTTGAACGTGACGTGGCGGTCGCGACTCGTTGTTTGGCTGAGTTCGCTGTTGCTGCTGAGCCGATTGAATAAGTGCATGCGTATCTGGCGGACGGGTATCGAGACTGATTTCGACTCGATGCTCTACGCTTGCTAGTCCTTGTGTAGAGCTTTCGCCCAGTGCGCGGCATTTAAACTGGCCGTTACGTCGATATATTTCCAATACAATGGCAGCTTTGATATGACGCTCATTTGCAGTGAAATCATATTTTATCTCATCATTGTTGAGTGTTAAACAGATATTATTGAGTTCAATCGCTGGTAGGTTAAGGCTTGGATCATGATAGACATATGCAATCAATTGCAAAGAAACAACACCTTGCGTATCAAATAATTTGGTCAAATCTAGCTGCCATGCGCTTGGATTATCATTGTTGTCTAATTGAGCCCAGTCCTTGGGTTGATGAAGGTAGGCAGGGCTACAAGCTGCTTTACGACGTTCATTTAACGGCAGCCATATCAGTCCAAGTTGCTGCCCAAATGTAAGCTGATCTGTTGTAGAAAAGGCAACCGAACAATTAGATTGCGTGATAATCGTATTTGCTCCTAGCACTAACGCGGTCTGTACAGTCATCATATGCCTCTAGTTCAGTCGATTATAAGTCATTATAGACAGTTTTTAGATAGCTGTTTAAATAACTATGGGGTCACTAAAAAAACCGATATTTGTGCATTATAATGGTTTTTGTTTATAATTCGGTATAGTTAATACATCACTGTTCTAAATTCTAATATTAAGCTAAAGCATCTAGTAAAAAGCAAACTTTAAAAATCACTCTAAACTGTAATTCAAAAGGCCTATTGCTTACTTTTAATTAAATAAAATAAGTCTCTATTTTTGGCTTTCAACCACCTATCGGATAATATCGCCATTTATCCGGCGATATTGAGTTAGCTCTTGTCATAATATATCTACTCAGTAATAATGCTACATAATTGCTTCTATAAAGTAACTGATTTTTATTAGAGAAGGGTTAGGTAATGGTCAAACCTGTAGATATTTTAAATATTATCTATGAGTAATTCTCTTGTATTAGAAGGGCAAAAGCTAAGAAGAATAAATATAAAGCTGAGCTTCATTGTTAGTGATAAAAAATTTATCAAATACATAAAGTGCAAATTCGCTTGTTCCGTATCAATAAGTATTAAAAGAAAGTAAATGTCTTGAACATTGCCTTCTCGTCACATTCATTCGACAAGAAAGTCGATAAACCATAAGTCTGAAACTGAATTTATATTAGCCATTGAGCTTGCATAGACAGCTTAATACTAAAAAGTTTAGCGATTTTTTAGAAAAGGAGTGATCTTTGAAATTTTCTTGTTCATTGGAAACGTCTTCTGAGCGGATTCGTTTGGTTAATGTTATCTCGCCACTTATTAAAGCAGGTTACCAACTCGTAACCCAAAGACAAGAGCCTTCAGAAAATGGTGGCAACATTATTCATGTTGTTGCCAAAAGCCAAGGATCAAAGACACAAGAAGATTTAATCGATGATCTTTCTTCTATTGAAGGCTGTACACTTTTTCAGCTAGAGATAGATGGAGAGGGAAGTGCGGATACAATACCATCAGCAGTAGCATCAGCACCACCGGTAACACAAGATTTAGATCAGAAAAATGCGTTAGCAGCTATTGGTGCACAGTATCCTGACATCGCCGATATCGTTAGGCACTATGAGGCCAGTTTGCCACATGAGAGTCGTGCTAAGGCAATGCATGAATTAGGACGCAAAGTGGGAAGTGGGATCTACAAGCGTGACTATTCACTTGGTAGCCCATTAAAAATGCCAACCACGATTAATCGCGAACTTGTACCAGCATTAAAGAGCTTTTCTAAGGTTAAAGCTAAGAATAATTTGGTTGCTTTGACTAAATGTCCATTCTGCAAGTTGTCAGATAGCAACCATTCAGGCTGTCACTTTGTAGTGGGTTACATAGATGGTTTCTTATCAAGTAATCCTGCCGTAGACAGAGTTCGGGTTGAAGAATCAAGTTGTGGCGCTGGCACTACCAATATTTGTGAATTTATCATCTGGTAGAAAATAATTATTCATAGACAGTTGAATGCCTATGAAAAACAGTAATAAATGCATAAAGCAATGTCAGTTCATTAAAACGCACATTGCTTACGCTCAGTTTTTATTAAATATAAAGGTCGAAAAAATGATTGAAGTTGAATATAACCTGCTTTTGGTTGCTATCTCGTATGTTATTGCCGTTATTGGTTCTTTTGTTGGTCTAAACCTTGCCATTCGCGTACCATCAGCCAAACCAGGAGGCGATCTGTACTTTTGGGTAGCATTATCTTCAATCGCGATCGGTGGTGCGATTTGGTCTATGCATTATATTGGTATGATGGCCGTTGACATGAAAATGCCAGTCACTTATGACTTGGGTTTGACCGTTATTTCAATGCTACTTGCTATTTTGTTTGTTGCCGTTGGTATTGTCATCGTCGGCCGTGGTTCGTCGAGTATTGCCAAGTTGATCAGTGGTGGCGTGCTTACTGGACTGGGAGTTGCAGCAATGCACTATACCGGTATGGCCTCAATGCAGATGGATGCAACCATGTCATATAACATACCACTTTTAATCACTTCGATTGTCATTGCAATCGTGGCAGCAATGGCTGCGTTATGGTTAGCATTTAATCTACGCGGTACGGTACAGCGCTTTGGTAGTGCATTCATTATGGGTATCGCTGTTTGTGGTATGCATTATACTGGTGTAGCAGCGATGGAAATGAGCGCTACTGCTGGTCACACAATGTCTATGAGCCATACACATGACGGTGCGATTACTTCATCGATTATCATCTTTATTGGCTCAGCAGTTGTACTCGGCTTACTATGGTTCTTAGCATCTAAAAATGCTCCTAAACAAGAAAACTTAGTATTTGGCGAGTAATGATATAGTTGATTCAGTTGAAAAGAGAGTCAAGGCGACCGAGTACAGATGTATATATGATACTTCAAGCGAGGTTAACGCTATAACTCTTTTATAGAGGATTGACTATAAGCCACGACTGTTCTGTCTATTGAATGGTTAATACAAAAAAAGGTTTTTAGATATTATTCTAAAAACCTTTTTTTATGTTGAATAGCCAATGTATAGATAAGGGTTTATCTACACTCTAATCCGTTGTTGGCTCTTCGACTTTTACACCTATCATGATTGAACGTACTTGGCATGGGGTTATTTTCTGAGCGATATCAGCCAGCTTTGGTTTATCAGTCAAGCCCAACCAGTAGGCAAAGCCGACCTGTGTTAAATCTACACCGCTATGAGTTGTGTAACCAATACCACCAGATGGGCGACTATTAATCTCCAGTACACGGTGCTGACCATCATCATCGGCCTTGGTCTGTACACTGACGATACCATCACAGTTGAAAGCTTTGATTAATGGAATGACGACATCCATAACGGATTGCTCGTAGCCGATATGCTGGATTTTCCCTGTTTTATAACGAGTAATAGCAGCCAATACTTCACCATATTCGCATACCACATCGATAGAGTACTCTTGCCCTGACAAGTAAGGCATTAATAACATCGGAATAGGGCGCTCATGCACCATTAAGCTATTTGTGTACGCATTTATAAATTGGGCAGTACTGATTTTTTTCTCTTCGGTAAAGTACAAATGCTCAAAGCTATCGTATTGCTCCTCTTCTGCTTTACCTAAATCTAATCGCCAAAACCCTTGCGCAAAAATACCAGTAACTGGTTTGACACACAAAGGCTGATGGCCATGTTCGGCAAGTAGCGCCTCAAGCTGCTCAGTCGTATCAAAGCGCCAAGCATCAGCAACAGGTATGTCATGAGAATGGCACTGTTGCATAAAAGCAAATTTATCATCGATTGATTCTAATGATGCAACACTGGTTGCGCCAGTCAACAAGCGAATACCTGCTGCATCAAATACCTCTCGATGGGCCTCATAATCAATACCATTTCGACCAGTCAATAATACCTTTACGTTGTGCTGTTGAGCATGTTCTAGGACGAACTGCCAACGCGGTATAACGGGCTCAGGTTCAACGTCAACTTCCTCACAGCTGTCTATAGGAGCTATAGTAGGTTCGAGATAGACATCATCCGCAAACTCAAAAATCTCAGGTCTGTCGTGACGGTGTGAGGCGATGATGTTGAATGATGCATCAGACTGGGTTTTTAGCGCTTGTAGGCTGGCTAACATATCACGCTGGCTTGACTGGCCTTCAGCTAACCAAGCCGCAGTTGAGATTGTAGGGTGATTATCGTTAGCAGTGTTATCCATAGTTCTCTCAGCAGTATCGTAAGTTTTAGATATAATTGGATAACGAAATACCGTCATCGCAAAACCAACAGCAATATAGATAAGCTAAAAATGTAGCTAACCATCCAAGTCATCATATTGCTGATAGTAGAGCTATTATATACAAATGCTAGTCGTTATAAATGATACTGATAAAATAGTATGAATAAGAATGCTTAAGGTTTATTTTGGGATTTTTAACACTTAACAGAAGACGTGTATCGACTAAAAACCTTGTAATAACCGTGCTACTATATGCTGATAGTAGACATAATAAATACATTGATATAATAAATAAATGAAAGGATGAGTAATGAGTCAAACCCTAATCGCAGGTGCCAATGCGCCACTACCGACGGACAATATTAGCATTCGTATCTTAAGCCAAAATGCGATTGATTGTGCTGCTTATCGCCTAGCTGCCGATGGTAAGGTACGTGGTGATGGAGACATGATATTTTATGGGCAAACACGTAGCGATGATAGCAGTGTGAGTTTTCGAGGTCATGATAGCGATGGTTTTTTTGACATCAATTTGCCAGCGCAACCTGCAAATATTGAAAAAATAGCACTGGCATTCTCTAGTGATAAAACACTTGCTCAAGTCGGTGATGTGGATATTCAAGTACTGCAAGGCAGTCAAGTACTGATGACTTGTCAGCTTAGTAGTGCAGGGCGCAATGAAAAAGCAATTATTTTAGCTGAGTGCTATCGTAGGCAGGGCAGTTGGAAGTTTAGATTTATTGCTCAAGGTTTTGAAGGTGGTCTAAAACCTTTGTCAGAGCATTTTGGTGTTGAGATCGCTGATGAGGCACCAGTTCCAAACCAGTCACAGAACCAAGCTCAAAATCAGTCACAGAGTCAGGCTCAACCTATCAACACGCAGCGTCCAATCAATACTCAAAAAGCGGGTAGTGCGCCTCAAGCAAACACACCACCACCGATTCCAGCCAATCCTGCTATAAACCTAAGCAAAGTAACCTTAACTAAAAATCAATCTAGCATCAATCTCAAAAAACGTGATGATTTTGGTAAAATTACTGTGAATTTAAACTGGAATCAACGACCGAATGCTGATCAGAAAGCACCCAAAAAAGGGCTCTTGGGTGATCTGTTCAAGCAACATAAAGCGGGTGGTATTGATTTAGATGTTGGTGCGATGATTCACCTGAAAAACGGTGAAAAAACGCTTATCCAAGCGTTGGGTAATCGTTTTGGTAGCTTACAATCAGCGCCTTATGTTTGTCTGCGCGCCGATGACAGAACAGGTCAGATAAGTGGCGGTGAGTGGCTGGATATCAATGGTCAGCAGTGGTCGCAGATTGAGGAGGTCTTTATCTTTGCCTTTATCTACGAAGGTGCACCGAACTGGGCACAAACAGATGGCGTGGTAACCATTGCGGTACCAGAGCAGCCACCGATTGAAACGCGTTTAACAGAAGGCACAGGCAACTTGCCCATGTGTGCAATCGCTCGTTTGGTCAATCAACAAGGCAGTATCAATGTTGAGCGTATCAACCAATACTTTAAAGGTCACCAAGAAATGGACAAAGCCTTTAATTGGGGGTTTAGCTGGAAACGCGGCAGTAAATAGTAACTAAGTATTAACGGCTGCAAGAATATCGATTGGTACAAAAAAATAAGCCCTTCTATAATAGAAGGGCTTATTTTTGTTGAATATGCTTTAACATTCAAAAATTTTCTAGAGTCAATTATGCATGCGGTGTGATAGCAGGCATCAAATCATGAAAAGTGCGACCAGACGCTGTTTCGCCAATGGCATGCATCTTCCATTCATTGTTATGGCGATAAACTTTTGCCATTACCATCGCTGTGTGTCCACCTTGCGCTGATAAGTTATAACGTGCCACTTCTTGATTGTTATTGGCATTGACGATACGGCAAAATGCATTTTCTACGGTCTCAAAAGTCTGACCAGTAAAGCTGTTAACCGTAAAGACAAGTGATACAACATTAGCAGGAATTCTAGATAGGTCTACGTTGATGACTTCATCATCGCCATCGCCATCACCCGTACGGTTATCACCAGTATGTACAATGCTGCCATCTTTTGATTTTAGCTGACTGAACCAAATAGCATCGACCGCCTGTTTATTGCTATCAAACATGATGCATGAAGCATCAAGATCGATAGAGTCGCCGCCACTACCGCCACCGAATAATTTACCTAAGAATCCACCTTTTTTCTCTTGTGGTCCCTGTGCGACATCCCAGCCCAAACCTAATTTTACCTGCGTGAGGTCACCACCAGCTTCTTTGCTAAGTGAGATTTTTTGACCTTTTTGTAAGCTAACTGCCATGTGATTATCCTTATAGTATCAATATTGAGAAATATGAACTGAGTGTAGTGTTACCACTCGTCTTCCTTGCTATCTAAGTTTTTAAAAATGTTGTAATAGTTTTGAGTAAAGTGTTGAATAAAATCTATATATGACATTATACAATTACAAGATATTGCCTAATAAGCCGCTACTGCCACCGCGACCGCCTGAGCTACTACCCAATACGCTTTGTAGCCAGCCTTGGTAGCTATCACGATTGCGCGAACAGATAATGACTTTGCCAGTCCCAGAGAAGTTCAATACCATGCCTTCACCACTGGTGACAGAGTTGATGATATTGCTCATGAATCCTTTTTTCTTGCTGGTAGACACTGACAGCTTATAATCTAAGTTAGAGTCCCAGCAGACCACGTGACCATTATCAATAATGACGTCTTTACCGGGTTCTACATCGATCTCGAACAGTGAGCCAAACCCTGATACCACGACCTGACCTTGGCCTTGCGTCTGCATAACCATGAAGCCACCAGTATCACCAAATACCGCACCGCCAAGGTTGCGTTGAATATTGGCTCTGATATCAACGCCAGTTTGCGCCGCTACAAAAGCACCATCGCTCAACGTATACTGCTGAGCACCGCAATCAATGATTTGCATATCACCATCAAGCGTGGGTGCAAGCAAGCAATCACCTTCACCATTGACCGCTTCGATTTGCTGTTGAAATAATGACTCGTCATTAGCGAAACGGCGCATCAGTGACTGCATTAACCCGCCTTGCAGCTTACCTTTTAGTTCAAGGTTTGATTCCATCATCACCATTGCATTGGCTTCACAATAAATCGAGTCGCCTTTTTTGAGATTACAATGTAAAAAAGGTTCGATGGTACCGATTAAGCTAAATGTTGCAGCCATGATTTACAAATCCTTATTCTAATTTTTAATATGTGCGCTTGATAGCTATATTTATGTATATGGCTGTTTCTGTATATGGTTCTATATAAGCTATCTTTAAGACTTTGGCTTTTTTGGTTAGCCAATTAACATTAAAGCCATCAAATGCTTTAAAAGGGCACACTTGATGGCTTATTTATATCGTAATCAACTATATGATTGCGATATTTATTTTGCTAAGCGATTACGTCAAAGCTAAGCTTATACGTTTACGCCATAAGAGCCCGCTAATGGTCCAAGACCACCGCTGAAGCCTTGACCCACGGCACGGAATTTCCAGTCGCCGCTGTGACGATATAGCTCGCCAAAAATCATTGCCGTTTCAGTGCTGCCGTCTTCTGATAGGTCATAGCGTGCAATTTCACTGCCGCCATTGTCATTAACGATACGGATGTAAGCTTCGCCTACTTGACCGAAGTTTTGGTTACGGGCTTGACCTTCATAAATGATAGCACAAAGTGCTACTTTATTAACGTCAGCTGGAATGCTCGCTAGATTTACTTTAATAGCTTCATCATCGCCATCACCTTCACCAGTACGGTTGTCGCCTGTGTGCTCAACAGCGCCATTGTCTGACTTTAGGTTGTTAAAGAAAATGAAATCTTGGTCGTTACGTACTTTACCTGCTTCATTGACCAAAAAGCCAATCGCATCTAAGTCAAACTCTTGACCGTCAGTAGCGCGTGGATCCCAGCCAAGACCGACTGTAATATTGGTTAAGCCTGGCGCTTCTTTTGATAAGTTTACGTTGCCGCCTTTTGTTAAGCTAATAGCCATATAAATATCCTATTGATTGGTAATTAAATAATAAAAAAATGAACTGAAAATGGTGCAAAGGTTGATACGTAAGCGTACACAGTTAATAACTCTACCTACATGTCACGGCCTGCATATCATTACGTTTTACTATACTAAGCGTTTGCTTAGTAAGCAAGGCGTATTTTGTGCACTTACTATATGTTTCCTAAGAGACATAATGTCCCTGTATATCTGATACTTTTTAACAATCTTGATAGCAATACTTAAGGTGTTGTTATCAAAAGTAAATTGTTGGTCTATCACCATTTGTAGATTAAACAAGAAGAGTCAGCGTTTAGCTAATAGAAACACGCTTTCTTAAAAAATAGCTTTAAAACGAAAAAGGGTCATGCCAATATATTTAGCATGACCCAGAGTAAAACTTGTCATATTTAACGGTGCACATCGTCTTAAACAACTTATCGATAAAAGTATTAGATGATAGTCTTTAGTCGCCGAAAACAGACCAGCCAGTTTCTTGTACAAACAGCTCTAATGCTTTGGTTCCAAGCTTAGAGTTGCCTATATGATCGAGCCCTGGAGACCAGACGGCGATTGAACCTTCACCTGGTGCTATCGTCAAAATACCACCGCCAACACCACTCTTACCTGGTAGACCGACACGATAAGCAAACTCACCAGAGCCATCGTAATGACCACACATCATCATCAGCGAATTAATCCGTCGAGAACGCTGTGCATTGATAACCCTAACGCCTGTGTGCTCATTAATACCATTAGACACTAAAAATAGGCCAGCTTGAGCTAACTGTTGGCAGTTCATCGCAATCGAGCATTGATGAAAATAAGTACCCAAGACTTTATCCACGTCATGCTTTAGACGACCAAAGGATTTCATAAAGTAGGCCAATGACGCATTTCGATCTTTATGTGCCATTTCGGATGCAGCCACTTTGTGATCAAAACTGATTGAGTCGTCATCTGCGATAAAGCGAACAAATTGTAGTATCTCGCCCAGTGTCTCTTTCGGTTCATGTCCCATCATGATGGCATCCACTACCGCAATCGCACCCGCATTGATGAAGGGGTTACGCGGCCTACCAGATTCGTGCTCTAGCATCATAATCGAATTAAAAGGGTCGCCAGATGGTTCACGACCGACGTGTGTCCAGAGTGCATTACCTAATTTGCCGAGACCGATGGTTAAGGTGAATACCTTTGAGATACTTTGAATAGAAAATAGTGTACGCGCATCACCCGCTGTATAGACTTGTCCGTCAGGTGTCGCTACCGCAATACCAAACTGGTTTGGGTCGACATGAGCCAGTTGCGGGATATAATCTGCTACTTTGCCACGATCGGTTTCATTTGCCATTTCTTTAGCAATGTCATCAAGAATTTTTTGTATATTAATCATGTAGTCGTATTTTTATAATGTTATTAAAGGATGGGATTTTAACTGAATAAAGAATGATAGTAATCATGTAATTGCATCTTAATGATTGGTCAATCTGGTATACCGATGAATGCCTCATATATTTATAACCTGTCGCTTTAATTAAGCTAAAAAAAGCAGGTCATATCAATTTTTTGATATGACCTGCTTAAATACATCACTAGATGCTATATGAACGACATGCCTTAATTCAGACTTGCCTTTTCAGCCTTACGATAATTAAGTGATGCAACAAATGCCCAACCAATGAAGGTAATGCCGATCAGACCAGTAATGAGTTCTGGTACATGGAACTTAACCGACAACAGCATGATAATTGCTAATGCACCAATCGCATAATGTGCGCCATGCTCGAGATAGACAAACTCATCAAGCGTACCTTTATCGACTAAGAAGATAGTCATAGAGCGTACAAACATCGCACCAATGGCAAGACCCAACATGATGACAATAACGTCGTTGGTAATGGCAAATGCACCAATAACACCATCAAAACTGAATGAAGCATCAAGAACTTCTAAGTATAAGAAACCGATGATACCGCCTTTCATGATAGCGCTAGTCGCCGCAGCACCCGAACCGCTTTCTTCGTTCTCTAAGCCTTCTTCGAGATCACCTTCGAGCATGCCAGAGACAACCTGTACGCCAAGATAAACGAGAATACCCCAGACACCTGCAATTAAGACGGCACCCGACTGCTCAGCGCTGGCCCATGATACGGCAATCATTAAGACAATGAGAGCGACAAACACGCTCATAGCATCGACTTTGCCAAGCTTAGCCAAACGGCTCTCTAGCCAATCAAACCAATGGACTTCTTTTTCATCAAAAATGAAGTTCAAGAAAACCAATAGTAGGAAAATACCACCAAATGCTGAGATTTCAGCGTGATGCGCCATTAGTCTGGCTGAGTATTCTTCTGGTTGATACAGCGCTAGATTGATAACTTCCATCATGCCAAGATCAGCGGTAACCGCGACGATGACAATAGGGAAGACCAAGCGCATACCAAATACTGCAATCAAAATACCAACGGTTAAAAATATCTTCTTCCAAAATTCGTCCCAGCCCTTGAGAACTGAAGCGTTGACCACCGCATTATCAAACGATAATGAAATCTCCATGACGGCCAAAATAGCGGTAATAGATAAGGTGGATATCATGCCACCCATACCGCCATGTGAATATCCCCACCATGCCGCTACCGCTAGGGCAATAGCTGTGAAGATAAAATCTAAATAAAAATGTCTCATGACACATCCTGTCTGGTTGCGTAAAGCTAAGGTCGGCCTATTATAGACACAAACTGCAAAAAAGTGGTTATTGCTAACCACCTTTGATAGGTAATTCTAAACGAAACGCAGAGCATTACTAGTCATTTGGTCACTATAAATTGTGACTATTTGCAACTATGTCAGCTTTACGTTTTAGACGTGATAACGACGATTGATAAGCACCTAAATGTTAATAGAATAGGGTTTTAAATATCAACGCCATATTGCTGACACATCGCCTGTAGACCACCTGAATAGCCTTGACCAACGGCGCGGAATTTCCATTCACCGTTATGGCGATATACTTCACCAAATACCATTGCCGTCTCGACAGAGTAGTCTTCAGCCAAATCAAAACGCACGACTTCGGTGCCTGTTTCTTCATTAACGACACGGATAAAGGCGTTAGCTACTTGACCAAAATTTTGACTACGTGCCGCAGCATCATGGATAGTCACGGTGACGACGATTTTGTCGACATCAGCGGGTACTTGAGTTAGGTTTACTTTGATGACTTCATCATCACCATCACCTTCGCCAGTACGGTTATCACCAGTATGTTCAACGGCACCATTGTCAGATTTAAGCTGGTTATAAAAGATGAAGTCATGGTCACCGCGCACTTTACCAGCACCACTTAGCAAGAATACGCTTGCATCAAGATCAAACTCTGCGCCTGATGTGGCACGCTCATCCCAGCCAAGACCGATAAGTAGCTTGGTTAGGTTTGGATCCGTTTTGGTTAGCGATAAGTTACCGCCTTTATTAAGTGATAAAGCCATGAGAATATCCTTGTTATTAGAGTAGGGAGAGGTGCAATATTAAAGCAATAACTATGCAAAGAAGTACAGCTAAGCGAGAAAAATCGATAGTGGGATTAACATTATCAAAAAATTATCGCCGCAAAACTATTGCTTAATAACGCCCTATCATAACAACAAAAAATGACCCAATCAAAGCTGATTGGGTCATTGTTATGTTTCATAAAAAATTGAGCGTAAAACTTAAGATTTAGTGGCTTACTAGATGACCGTTTATATGATTAGTCATCTATAAATTCTTATCTAAAAGCTGTCATTTAAAAGCTCTGATGATAGGCCTAAAATTATGGACTGTCGCTTAGAAACTCTGACGATGGCGAATCTCAAAGCTCTGATGAATTGGTTTTTTGATATTGAAATCAAAGCCAATAGTCTTTTGCGTAATCTCAACAATATCGTAGCGCTCAGTCAACTGCTCATCTAGCTCAAAGCGAGTAAAGTTGTTTGAGAAGTACAACACACCATCTGATGTCAGGCGATTCATCGCACGATTGATAAGGGCAGCATGGTCACGCTGTACATCAAAAGTACCTTGAAACTTTTTAGAGTTTGAAAAGGTCGGTGGATCAATGAAGATAATATCGAACTGCTCGGTATTGTCTTTAATCCATTCGAAGATGTCAGCAGCAACGAACTGGTATTTATTGCGGCTAACGTCCAAGCCATTGAGTACAAAGTTCTGTTTGCCCCAATCTAGATAGTTCTGTGACAAATCGACACTGGTGACTTTTTTCGCGCCAGCCAATGCAGCGTGAACACTCGCCGTACAAGTATAAGCAAATAAGTTCAATACCGCCTTGCCGCGACTGTTGTCCTTGATACGGGCACGCATGTTACGGTGATCGATGAACAGACCAGTATCAAGATAATCTGTAAAATTCACGTAAAGATAAGCGCCGTCTTCGCGCGCAACATGAAACTTGCCACGTTTTTCTGTGGTGTTCTGCTTGCTATATTGATCATTACCAGACTGGCGTGCACGCGTTTTGATAAAGATTTGTTCGCGGTTAATACCAAACACTTCACGGATACCCATCAATGCCAAGTTAAAGCGCTTTTTAGCTGTCTCAGGCGGGATAGTTTTTGGTGGTGCATACTCTTGTACATGCGCGTAGTCACCGTATAAATCGATCGCGACTTTGAAATCTGGCAGGTCAGCATCGTAGACACGTACATTACTGACGTTGTCTTTTTTCGCCAGTTTCTTCAGTTTAGCCAGATTTTTTTGCAAGCGGTTGATGAAGTCTTGTCCATCTTCTACTTCAATCTCACGTTTCTCAAAGCGACTCACGAGGTTGCCCGTTTGTCCAGCAATTAGGGTGCCATAGCGGAAATAAACGGTGATAGCACCATTATGACAACGCAACGTTTTTGGTTCTTTGATCGGTAAGATATCGACTTGTTCGACATGAGATGCCAGTATGCCAAGCATCGGATCAACGCCACTACCGGCAAAGCTATCTTGCAAAATAAGACCAATCGCTTGATATAACGGCTTAATCATTTCCTCATCACCCAAACGCTCACCATAAGGTGGGTTGGTGATAATTAAAGGATTGCTCAATCGACCATCACTGACGAGGGGACTTAATACAGCACCCAACTGGTCAAGGGCGCGAGTCTCGATATCGAGTAGCGGGAGTAAATCTTGTAAACCTGCGGCAATGATATTTTTTTCTGTGGCAAGAATTGCACCACTATCAGCGTCGAAACCTAAGATTAGCGGTAGGGTGTCAGGCTGCTCGTTTGCAATCTCCAACGCTTCGCGGAAACGTGTCTGTGCATCATTGATCATTTCTTGCCAGAGCACATCGTCATGATGCTGCCATTGATAAAAACCAAATTGATTGGCGGCCTTATCGATACCAACCGCATAATCACAATGCATGAGTAGCGCTTCAATGATGAACGTTCCAGAGCCACACATAGGGTCGATTAATGCATTGTAGAAAGGCGCATTACCATCTTCGTTCTTTTTGTGCCAGCCTGCGCTATAGAGAAGGGCAGCCGCCAAGTTTTCTTTGAGTGGTGCCTCGGTCATCGCCACACGATAACCACGGCGATGTAGGCTGGTACCTGATAAATCTAAATACAGCTCAGCTTGCTTGTCATTCACGGTCGCAAAAATAGAAAAATCTGGATTTTTGCTATCGACGTTAGGGCGGCTGTCATAAACTTCATTAAATGTATCGGCAATCGCATCTTTAATACGCAGCATCGCAAACTGCTGGCTGACGGCAACGCGCTTGTCTACAGAGAGACGAATCGCAAACGTTTGCTCCAAGCTAAACTGCTCAGTCCAATTGACTGATTTTGCCAACCCATAAATTTGCTCAGCTACATCGTACTCGGCATTGATGTTTTTACGTTTAATCAGCATTAACACACGAGAGGCGACTCGTGACCAAAGACAGATAGTATATAGGTCGCGTAAAGTACCCGTAACCGCTAAACGGCCCGTACTTTTGACTTCGCTGGCAATACCAAAACTGGTCAGTTCGGTCTGTAGCGGTGCCTCAAGCCCATCGGCACAAGTGATGATAAGGTCAAGCGACAACTCTGGCGAAGCTGCTACTAAAGTTGAGGGCGCGGTTGTTTCGGTCATACGGATACCTGTGGGCTAAATTGATAATTAATGCACATCATAAAATAAGATGTTTAACCGACAATTTTACCATATTTCAATAAATTTAGTTTAAAAGCTATCTAGGATTATAAGATTGAATGTCACGGTGTTCAATAAACCAGTAATAAACTGGTAAGTTAACGCAATATTTGTTCTATACTAAAAAAATGGAGACGATAACCACAGTAATCGTAGCAGACAACCATCCAATATTTTTGGAAGGGTTGATGCTTTTGCTTGCACGTGTGGAATGGCTAGATATTGTAGGCCATGCGACTGATGGCGATCGAACATTACATCTAATAGAACAGTATGAGCCAGATATTGTCTTAATGAATGTCACGATGTCTGGTATAGATGTCGAAAACATCGTTCTCTCGGTTGAAAAGCAATCACTCATCACGCAATTGATTGCATTGACTACTGTCAATGATGGCGCTAAAGCACAGCAATTACTCAATATTGGATTGTCAGGTTATGTGTTAAAAAATACGGCCTTTATAGATTTATTAGCCATTATCAAGCAGGTTCGTACAGGCAAAAAATTCATATCCCCATCATTACTGGCCAGTCTGAAACCTATCATAGCCAAAATTAATAAACCTCAACTCACTGTACGTGAAATCGAAGTGCTAACCTGCATTGTAAAAGGGGATAGCAACAAAAAAATCGCACGCGATCTCGGTATCTCCCAGCGAACCGTTTGCTTTCATATGAGCAACTGCCTTAGAAAGCTAGAAGTTTCTAACCGCACACACGCCATAGTACAAGCGGTCAATCATGGGTTGATTGATATAAATTAACTCAGCATGGCTATGTAGTAGCAAGGTGCTGGTACAGCGTTACTTTTAGTACTTTTAGTACTTTCTTCTATTGTTCTCGATTGGGTCTCAATTTAAGGTTTGTGGGCTCTTTCTTCTCTTTCAGTGTGTCAGGGTTTTCTATTGTTTCTCTCTCCGTTTTACTTACTGTAAATTCATGACGCGGTACAGCCGCTTTTAAGATGCCGTTGCGATTGGGCTTCTTGTTTTTGCGAGAAGTGCTCCAGTTATGATCTTTTAATGTCATATCGTCGTTATCATATTCTTCAGGATTTAGGTCATGATCTGAACGTGAACGATGATGAGTACTTTGTATGATTTCATCTGAATCAGAACTGGCTGTTGATGGAATGGGTCTGTCAGATGATAGAGTTTGCGATGTGATAGAAGGGCTGATTGAAATATCTTGTACGATCACCTTACCACCGCCGGGACCGGCAAATGCCATAGTAGACAGTAGTGGCACCATGCTAATACCTATCAGTGTTTTTGTTACTATTTTCATAGTATTACTCCTTAGAATCATCCAATGATAAAGTAAGGTAACCCTCATATTGATAGAGTCGATAGCTACCTGAGACTACCTAAAAAACGTTCTATATACCTGATTATCATAGCAAGTACTCATGACAATTGTACCTGTAGAACTCTACAGTTATGTCTGTTATGAGATTGGTTTACAGTGATGGATAGCCCACTATTTTGTTATTAGATGATATAAAAATAGCGGTACAACTGAGATAGACGGGTGAAAAGCCGAGATAAATAAATATGGAGCGTGACCATTATGAAAATGCCGGTGATATTATTTTTATTATTGACTGTGCCTGCTGTTACTGCACAAGCGCAAGATAAAGTTGCTTATATTCAACCGAGTAATGTCATATTGAGTTCAGTAGGCGATAAAGCCTGTGATGAGGCATTTGGTGCGGTTAATAATGCTGATAAATGCGGAGAGGGTGCCAGTATTTCAGACTCAGGCAATCTCATTTTGAGATCCAGTCAATCTATTCGACAGACTCAGCCACAATCTCTACAGATATCACAACCTCAAAATGAGCATCCTAGAGTGGTCTCTGAATCGCTAGAATTTAGCCATCATCAAAGTAGTGAATCGTCGCAAGACATACATGTGCGCAAAGAGTCGACGCTGATTTCTAAAGTGGCACGCCCGAATCATTATCCAGCTTCGTCAAAGCGCCATAGTAATCGAAAATCTAACAAAGCCACTCATGGTATTCAAGACAAAGCAGAGTTGAGTGATGAGCAAATGAAATTGGATTCTTTCAAAAGAGAGTAAGGTTTCTGATTATCAACTTGACAGAAAATAATTGCTAGCGATAAATGCATGTTTACGGTTATGTTGAAATATAGCATCATCGGTGTCGGTGAGTGACTTTTAGCCGTAAAGTAATCGAATCGCTCATAAACTATCTGTTCAGCGAGTATCCACTTAACGGTAGGATAGTACCCTTATGAAACCTTTAATATATTGCTTGCTATTCATCTTATTACCTACGGTCTCTATGGCAACCATCTACACCAATCAAGCAATGATAGATAACTTATCAGCCTATGATACTGTTGATGAGACGGATATCGATTCCGTTCTATTAACGGTGATGGATAACACGCCAAGCATAATGACCGTCTATCCCACCGAAGGGTACTACTATTTTTGGTTTTATCATCATGGCAATTTAATACGCGGTAATCTGCTGTTTAGTCATGATTTAGTCGCTAAAAATGAAGTATCGTTTGCTTATTATTATGATGTTGAAGGGGAAGGCGGAAGACAGTCTGAAACCCACCATAAAATATATTCGAGTGCAGATGGCTTAATACTAACCAAGATAGCACCACAGAAGTATCAGTTACATTATAAAGGTATCAATAAAACGGTTGGTTTGAACATTCCAACAAGCGATTATGAGTCTATTAGCAATGAAGATTTTTTAGGCAATATGCAAGATGAATCTGGCGTGAAATTTGCGTTTGTGTTCAATCATAAAACCAAGCAATTTTATTATCTATTAGACCAGAGCCAAGATTACGAATATTACTATGATGTGTCACCGCATGTTAGCGTAGGTGCTCGAACAGGGTTTGTATATTTTCATGACAACACGACTGTACCATCGCGAAAAATACTGGTAGGTATTGTACAAAAAAATTCGTATTTGAATAATTTTTATGACGGGCCGTTTGATCAATTGCCAGATCATAATCTTGGCCGTACAGAATTCCAAGATTATATTGTGTTGGCGTATCCGTCGCTGGCAGGAAAGGTAGACAGTCATGGGCATTTCTTAGAGTCAGATAGTACAAGAGTCGCCATAGATAATTATGTACACTATACCGATTTAAGCGTCTTTAAATACCTTGAGCAATGTCATGAGCAGTCTATTGAATGCGTACAAAATTTTATTACACTAACAGAACAACCATAAACTATTATTGGTTTTATTTGATATTAAGGCTGAATGTTGTTTTCAGGGTGGATATGACTGTCTGGTGCTACCCGTTGTGTCGTCGTTGCAAACGGTTTAGTTGCGATAGGGTAGTCGACGTCTTTTGGCATCAGCAAACGCATATGTGGATAAGGGGTTGAGATGTTTGCTGCATCGAAAGCGCACTTGATATCTTCTCTCAAATGTTCTTTGATTTTCGGCATACGTGCCACAGCGGCTGGCTTAACCCAAAAACGTACGATAAAGAACACACCATACTCACCAATCTCTGCCACGGTGGCCGAGGTTTCAGGACGGCTAAGTACCACCTCGGTGTCGGTAAGCACTTGCAAGATTTCCTTACGGGCAGTGTCAATATCATCTTCGAAAGCAATACGTACACGAACATCAAAGCGTATGAAGTTCTTGGAGGTTAGGTTGATTACCTCAGAGGAAGCAACATTAGAATTCGGGATAATGACAGTGATATTGTCTCGAGTCAAAATATGAGTGGTACGTAAGGCGATAAGTACCACACGGCCCTCATTCTCATTGATATGAATCCAGTCGCCAACTTGAAAGGACTGCTCAAGTAAAATAGTAATACCAGCGATAAAGTTAGCAAGCGTCGATTGAGCAGCAAAACCAACTGCTAGACCTACAATACCCAAACCCGCTACTAGTGAGACGATATCAAAGCCAAACTGCGCCATAACGCTGGCAAGTCCGAGTACCAATAGCAGCACGGACAAGATGTTTTTGAGGAGCTGCTCTATGGAGGCGTTGAGGCCATAATGCTGTAACACTCTATGGATAATTTGCCCTGAAGAGGCCCAAAGCACATAGTAGATACCGGCCCACGTACTGGCCTTTGCCGTCGCTTTGATGGTATCTGGTTCAAAGTAAATCTGACTCATGATAGCGATTAAGCTAGCTACAACCCAGATATAGCGCAGCACTGAGCGTACAATTTTGGTTCGACGCTCATTTAAACGTATCTTCGCTTTGCTTTGTTTGAGGATATAAATAGCCAACCAATAAAAAAATCCTAATACTGCAAGCAGTATTAGGATTTTGATGCCAGTACTTGCCAGATCCACTGCTTGAGATGACCAGTCAAGTGACTCTTCATCTGCAGATCCACCAAGCGCAAGATAGAGGCTAGTATGGAGATCACGTATGATCTCTTTGAAAAAATCAGTAATACTAGCGATTGGCATTTTTTGGTCCATGCAGATTCTGGTATATGCAAAGTATTTAACATAAGGTATAGGATTATAAGTTACCTTAAATCATCAGTGCAATCAAACATAAGAGATGTGCTGATTGACACTGAGTATACCTGTTTTGCAGGTGCGACTGAGCTGATAATTAAGAGCTATTTTTCTGAGTGTCTTGATACTGATAAGGTATCTCCATTTTATGCTGCACATCACGTAAAGCAGTGCGTAGACCTTCCAATATCGTTGGGTGATAAAAAGGCGTGTCAAGCATGTCTTTGACACTCAAATCATTGGTAATTGCTGATGCCAAAATATGACCAATATATTCAGCATCAGGGCCTACCATGCTAGCCCCTAAGATCTTATCTGTTTTTTTACAGCCATATATATGTAATAAACCACAATTGACGCCCATCACACGACTGCGGCCTTGATTATCAAAACTGACGCTGCCGATCACATGCTCTAGATTTGAGTCTTGTTGAATTTCTGGCAAGGACATACCAACATTGACGATTTGCGGTGAGCAAAACACGATAGAGAATGGTGTGGCGGGTGGGCGAATATAGGCGTTTTCTTCGTTTTCGCAGACCATACTTCCCGCACTATAGCCTTCATCACTGGCCACATGTAGCAATGGAATATGTGCGTTGGCATCACCCACAATATAAACGTTTGAATCACCAATCTTACCTGTTTTTTTACTTAAATCTTTTGGGCGATTTTTGTCATCAAGTTCGACACCTAGGTTTTCAACGCCTAGCTGTTTGATATTATTACGGCGTCCTGTCGCGACTAGTACGTATTCACCTTGCCATTGTTTCGACTCGCCAGCACTGTCTTCATAATCAATAAATGCTGTTTTATGCTCTGCATTTGTCTGGGTGCCGACATTATTAATCTCACTACCCAAATGCATGGTTAACTCACCACTCAGGCAATCAATTGCTTTGTTATTGATATCGTCATCTTTGAGTCCGGCAACACGTTTGACTCGATTGAATAATGTCACGTCCACACCTAAACGTGTCAACGCTTGAGCTATCTCCAATCCTATCGCACCTGCACCAACGACTGCCATCGTTTTCGGTAGATCTGTGAGCTCAAAGACGTTATCAGAAGTGAGTATCGTATCGCCCAGCTTCTCAGTCCAACCGTCTGGAATGAACGGGGAGCTACCAGTTGCGATAATGATTTGTTCTGCCTCGATTAGCTCATCATTGACTTCGATGAGCCCTTGCTTATTGATATGAGCTCGACCATCTATTTTCTTATCATCAGGCCATCCTTCGACTTGTTTTTTGATGTAGCTAGCAAAGTGATTGCGCTCATCACGGACACGCTGCATGACTTGCTTACCATCTATCTGAACGGTAGCATGAACACCAAATTTAGCAGAACTTTTAGCATTATGAGCACGCTCAGCGGCTGCAATCAATAGTTTACTTGGCATACAGCCGACTTGGATACAAGTGGTTGTCCAAAAGCCATCATTGATAATGACAATGTCGTCATGAATTTTGCTGGCTTGGCGAAAGGCATTTTGACCAGCGGTACCTGCACCGATGACGGCTACGGATACTTTGCGAGTGACTTTGGGTGCTGCATTATCAACACCAGTCTCAGATTGTTTATTCATAGTATTCTCACATTATGGAGGCGGTAGCCTTGAATGCTTTTATTAGTATTTGGCACCGCATTATTATTGTCGTTATTATCAGTGCTTATTTTAAAGTGACTTTGTATAAAAATGGCTTTATATAAAAGTAACTTTATATCATTTATGACTGTCGTGATTTATGGCTGTATTGGTTAAGAGGTTATGTTGATTAAGGCGCTAATATTTCAAGCAACCGTTCGGTATAGCCCTTGGCACGTAGATTGCGCTGAGCGTGAGTTAGCGTACCATCCGTATCGAAAACAAATGCGGAACGGACTAAGCCGAGCGTTATTTTTCCATACATATTTTTTTCTTTAATAACGTCAAAGTACTGGCAAAGTTTTTCGTCAGTATCACTAATAAGCGCGATGTTTAGGTCTTGTTTAGCGATGAATTTTTCGTGAGACTCAACGCTATCACGTGAGACACCGATGATGTCATAGCCTAGTTCATCAAAGTCGTTGAGATGAGCGGTAAACTCTGTCGCTTGCGTGGTACAGCCAGGCGTATTGTCTTTTGGATAAAAGTAAAGAATAAGTCCTTTATTGGTATTGCTGATCATCTCTTTTAGGTTTATCTCGTCATGGACGAAGTTGCCATCTAGCTCTCGTACTATGGTGATTGGGAAGTCAGGTAGTGTGAGGTTTTCTGTGGTTGGCTTTGCCATTATAAAGTCCTTATTAATTTTGATTATATATTGGCTGTATTTAGTTATCGTATTCTTATTATAGGGGGATTCATTGGAATTCATAATGAGTTTTACATTTTACTTGTCTATTCCCAACAAAAAAGACTGGTAATGACCAGTCTTTTGTATGTTGAGCAAGTTGTCAATTAAGCAGGTTTTTGTGGTTGCTTTAAGTCTAAGCCAACGGTGCATTGCTGCAGTTCTTTTTGCATTTTTTTGACATAAGGTAGGCCAGAAGGGTCTTTTTTATCTTGCGCGTAGCTTTCTATTTCCCACATTTGACCGATGGTCATGTTGCTACGGACGTCAATGGTGCAATTACACAGCTTGGTAGCAGTGCCTTTATCCGCGACTTTGTATTTGACCGCACCATCAATGCAAGTATTGATATTTTCTTTTTTGATATCGGCAGCGTTCGCTTGTGGCATCGCAAAAATAGCAGCTAGAGCTAAAGGTAATATTGGTAATAACTTCATAAATATCCTCTTACAGGTGGCATCAGTTCTTATATTTTGTACTAAAAGCACTAATAGGTGATGATTGGTATGGGTACTTGTGACTTTCGATGAAGGCAATCGCCCATACCATAGCAAGTATATTGACTAAAATACAATGGCGACATGCTGTGTTAATGCAAGCGAATGTTGCGCTAATGTTGAGCACTGCCATTATTTAGTATGAATCGTAATAAGACTCCGCTTATACTATTTGCTAAGATTGATAGTGGGTAGGGTCAGCAACGCCAGCTTGTTCAAAGCCTTGACGACGTAATGTACAGCTGTCGCATACACCGCAAGCAAGGCCGTTTTCATCGGCACGGTAGCAGGAAATGGTCTGTCCATAATCGACACCGAGTGATAAGCCAAGCTCAATAGTTTTTGCTTTGGACAACTGCTGCAATGGCGTTTGAATCGATAAATGGTGTCCAGTGACGCCTGCTTTTGTGGCAAGGTTGGCCATATGCTCAAAGGCAGCAATGTATTCCGGACGGCAATCAGGATAGCCAGAGTAATCGACTGAGCTGACCCCGATGACGATATGATTGGCATCAGCCACTTCTGCCACTGCTAGCGCATACGATAAAAATATGGTGTTGCGGGCAGGGACATAAGTGTTAGGAATGGCGTCGTTATCGATTTCATCACGGTTTTTATTAGGGAATTTATCTGAATCACCGTCAGGAACGATCATATTATGATCTGTCAGGGATGAGCCGCCGAGTTGAGCGATGTCGATATCGATAATTCTGTGATTAACTTCAGCCGTCTCAGCGATAGTCTTGGCTGCGACAAGTTCACTATTATGACGTTGACCATAATTGAAGCTGACGGCTGTCACAGAGGCATAGCGTGCTTTTGCCCAATATAAACAAGTAACCGAGTCAAGCCCGCCTGACAATAGTACGACGGCATTTTGGTTGTTGTGAAGGCTATCTAGTTCGCTATCAAGCGCTGTGTTATCGGCGGTACTTTGTGAGGTAACGTTAGTCATAATGGTATCTATTATTGGTTTACGAAAAATGGTTATTTTAGCAAAAATCCAGCCGTTACAGAACCATGAAGCCATTATTTAATGTCCTCTTTTCAAACTGTTAGCAAATTTTGTTATAATCGCTGCTTTTAAAGCATCAGTGTTAGTGCTTGCCTATTATGTCTGACAGCACTGTAATAGCAGTTTGCTGTATAGCAAAATCACCCTTGTAAAGATATTGAGTAACTTATGACTGCAGCGACCTTGTTTACGCCAAAAATTACGCCAGAGTTTGATGAGATGTCTGCTGATGCAGGTATGGCTGACCATACTTTAGAGACTGATGGCATGGAAGATGATGATACCGCTGAGGATGATTTGATGGCGGAGCAGTTATCACCTACTCAATCAGCACAGTTCCGCAAGCTACAGAAAAAACTGCGTAGACAAGTATCTTGGGCGATTCGTGATTTTAATATGATCGAAGAGGGTGATGTGGTGATGGTCTGTGTGTCAGGCGGCAAAGACAGCTATACGTTGCTTGATATCTTGTTATTGCTCAAGCGTATTGCCCCGATTAACTTTGATATCGTCGCGGTGAACCTCGATCAAAAACAACCTGGCTATCCCGAAGACATTTTGCCCGCGTATTTGAACGAACAGGGCATCGCTCATTATATTTTAGAAAAAGACACTTATAGTATCGTTAAAAGCGTGGTGCCAGAAGGTAAGACTTATTGCTCTGCCTGCTCACGTCTGCGCCGCGGCTCGTTATATGGTTTTGCTAAGCAGATTGGTGCCACCAAGATTGCACTTGGTCATCATCGCGATGATATGTTGGCGACGTTCTTTTTAAACTTATTCCATGGCGGTACGCTCAAGTCTATGCCACCTAAACTATTGAGCGATGATAAGCAAAACATGCTTATTCGTCCACTGGCTTATGTCGAAGAAAAAGACATCATTGAATACGCCAAATTGAAAGAATTCCCAATCATTCCATGTAACTTGTGTGGTAGCCAAACCAATCTACAACGAGCCATTATCAATGATATGCTGCGAGAATGGGACGATGCTCATCCACAGCGTTTGGCTTCTATTTTCAAAGCAATGCAAAACGTTGCCCCATCGCAATTAGCAGATCGTGAATTATTTGACTTTGAAGGGTTGAGTCTTGATCGTGATGACAACGAGCGTTTGTTTGAAGGGGATAATATTCAAGCAGGGCAGACCGATAGTCTTGCCGAAATTGGCTTGCCTATATCACCAAAGACCCAAACGTTTAGTCCGAAGTTTATGAGTGATAAACAGCAACAGCCAGAATCGGATCAAGCGTCAGAAGTCAGTCGTACAGCACAGAAAATCCCAACGATTAATCCTGTTATTTAACACTTTACTTGCTAAAAATATAACTGATAAAAAAACCAGCTCATTATTTATTAATGGCTGGTTTTTTTACATCTGCAGATTATATCTGATCAATCAGGTTGTTTTTTTTCGAAAGCTTGTAAGGGTACAAAACTAACATTTGAACGTGGTAGCTTGGCGACATCTTGCATACGCCAGTTATTTGTACCGCCGTTACTGACTTGCAGATAGTATTTGGCTTTTACTGGATCCATATCGACTCGCGCGCTATATTTATTACCTTCTTGGTGCTGCAATATCACATCATGGTCTTTTTTGATATCAGTGGCATGCGAGATAGACAGATTTAGCTGTTCTGGATAAACGAGCGGCGTACCATTTAATAATTTACCTGATTGCAAGCTTTGCTCAGGATAATCTAAATAGAAGGTAACATCCCCATTATCAGCAAATTGCATTTTGCCATGTAGGTCTAAATCATAAGTCAGCTTGTCACGTGACACATCTTGATAAAGAGTCTTGCCATCCATATACCAATCGTCACGTACGACACTGTCCCGAATCTGATAAGAATAGTAAACAAAGTAGATACAGGCTACTACCACAAATGCTGGCATGCCAATCACAAAGATAACGACCATGTAATTTTTATACCATGGCTGAGTGTCTTGATGCTTAAAGTTTGATGCTGGATTAGACATAAAGTACCTATTAATCAGATATCTGGTTTGTCAGACATCTATAAACTGTATCAACGAACCATCTGACGGCTACATGCTGCCAGTGTAATGATAAATGGTTTACCTGCTAGTCATAGGCCAACAGGTAATATGTATAATTATATACTAGCGAGGCGCTCAATAGTTTATTGAAGCCTACTGACCTTGAGTAGTAAAGACATTCTGTTTACTGACTTTATATTGTCCATCTTCACTGGTCACATTTAGAGTGATGGGCGTCTGTTCGAAATCGATAACATCTGGGTCTCCATAGATACTAACCGGCATATCAAAGCTTTCGCCTGCCTCTAGTGGCACATCATTAAATCGTAGCTCTAAACTCAAACCATCTTTCGGTGCTAGTGTTATTTTATAGGCATGAGGATTCTGCGTTTTATTGGTCAGTTTAACAATATAACTGTTCTCAATCATGCCTTGATTGTTTATGGATGACAACTGATTACGGTCACGACGAATATCAATCTCTAAGGGCACACGATCCGTCAATGCATAAACAAGACCACCACATAAAATAGAAATAACTGCTAAATAGGCAAATAAGCGTGGACTGAATACACGGGTATCTTCTTTTTCTGCCAGCTGTCGTTCTGTCGTGTAGCGGATGAGCCCACGAGGGTAGCCTACTTTGTCCATAATATCATTACAGGCATCAATACAAGCGGCACACTGAATACAACCCACCTGCAATCCGTCACGAATATCGATACCAGTAGGGCAGACCTGCACACACATTGTACACTCAATACAGTCGCCCAAATGCTCAGGGTTTGTGCCTTTTTTGCGTGCACCACGTGGCTCACCACGTTCGTAGTCATAGGATACAACCAGTGTATCTTTATCAAACATCACACTCTGAAAGCGACCATAAGGACAGATCTGGATACACATCTGCTCACGCATATAGCCTGCATTGGCATAGGTGGCAAAGGTAAAAATAAACATCGATACCCATACCCATGTTGGCCAATCAGGAATTGGGACAACCCCAATCATTTGCCAGCTTTGGTACAGATAGTCTGTGCCAGCGACGTAGCTTACAAAAGTCGCTGCTGTGATAACTGAAAGTACAAACCAAATAAAATATACAGCAGAGCGTTTAAAGGCTTTTTGTGCGCTCATTGGTTCTTTATCGAACTTTATGCGCTTATTGCGATCACCAATGATCCACTTTTCAACATACTGATACAAGTGTGTCCAAATCGTCTGTGGACAAGCATAACCACACCATACACGGCCTGCATAAACAGTCACCATGAATAGCATGAATGCGGCAATAATGGCAAAAGCGGCAATGAAATAAAAGTCCTGAGTCAGAAAGGTCGTACCAAAAATATAGTAATGCTGTGAGGGAACATCAAACCATATTGCTTGTCGGCCATTGTAACGTAGCCATGGCAAAAGCAAAAAAGCAGCCAATAGGGCATACATTGTGATGATACGAATATTTTGATAAAAGCCTTTAATGAACCTAGGATGAACACGGTGCTTGGTGGCATCCAAGTCAATTTGCTGTACAGGGATTTTATTGGGTTGTTGTGCTGACATAAACGTGCCTCTTTAAAAAAAGAATCAGTTTGCTGGCATGATGAACAAACATCTTTAATCATAAGATGTGTGAGCGAACGATGTTATCAATGTCAGTAGGTAGCGGATAAATATTTGTTAAACCATCTACCAAATGATCGATTACGAATAACTTAATGAAAAATAGCCCTATAAATCAGCGATTAATGAGCTGTTTTTGAGTGCGGCTATTTTAGCATTCTCCTTACTATAAATGGGGTAATAATATCAAAAAGCAATCAATATCTTATTCTCAAAACATGCTAGTTGTGTACTAATCAGTATTCAGATTTCATACATAGTCTAGGGCATGCTTGATGTTCGCAAATAGGCAGTGCTATGATCAAATGTTAAACATGACTTAGTGAAAGCATATAAAAAAGGGAGAACTGTAATAACAGTTCTCCCTTTTTTCAATATCATTCATTTACGACAGAGCAATCTACTAAAAGTATTAGTTAGCAGTAGCTTCTGCTGTTTCTACAGTTGGAGCAGTAGCAGCAGTTTGTTGGGTCACAGGCGGTGTTACCTTATCTGATAATGAATAAACATAGGCCGCAAGCAGCATGATACGTTCATTACCCAGTTTAGTCTGCCATTGTGGCATTACACCAGCACGACCATAACGTAAGGTGTCACGAATGGTTTCGCGCTCTCCACCGAACAGCCAGATGTTATCTGTTAGGTTTGGTGCACCTGTAGATACCATACCTTTACCTTCTGGACCATGACAAAGTACACAGTTAGTAGGCTGATTAAATAACGTCTTACCTTGTGTAACTAACGTTTGGTCTAGATCGTAATCGTTTTGATTGCCAGAGATTGATAGTACATACTCAGCAACTGCACGCACACCGTCTTCACCAAGGTTTTCACGCCAAGCAGGCATTGGTAGTTTTGCAGGTTCTTTCTTGTAATCTACACCAATGTGCCAGCCGTTATGTAAGGTCAGCAAGATATTCTCTGGCTTTCCACCATGCAACCAATCATTATCAGTCAGATTTGGATAACCTGTTGCACCTTTAGCATTAGAGCCATGACATACAGAACAGTTCTGTAAAAATAAACGGCTCCCAACTTTTAAAGCATTTGGATTTTCAGATAGCTTCTCAACATAAGGTGCAAGTTCTGCAACTTTGCCATCAATCTGAGCTTTTAAGTCTGCTGGTGCTGTTTCGCTATGACGCAAAGTCGATTGCATATCTGCAAGTGTGGCTAACGTTGATGTTGCACCACTAGCATCTGCTTTCGCCAAGATATTCTGTTCAAAGTTATCCGTAAATACTTTGTTGTTCTGTTCAAGCTCACTATATAGCTCGTTTTTAGAGGTCCATGGTACAGTTTCACCATCGACTTCTACAGTGGCAATTCCTTCCCAATGTTTTGGGAACATAGCTGGGAAAAATACCCAGTAAGCAACACCCCAAACAATCGAACCAAAAAATATTACTAGCCACCATTTAGGCAATGGTTTGTCATATTCTTTGATACCATCATAGGTATGACCAGTGGTGCCATCTTCTTCTACGTCAGGTTTGTATTTTAGAACAAATAACAAAACCCCAAGAATAAAGAGCCAACATCCGATACTTATTATAGTAATCCAAGAACTCCAAAAAAATGTCATCGTTTATCCTTATTGCGCTGCTCTTCAGACAAAGACTTTATATCTTCGTCATCAAGCGCAAGTTGTGCATCTTCTTCGAAGCGTTTTTTGTTTTTTGGCGAATACGCCCACCATGCAACACCTACGAAGGCAATAAAGGCAGAAACGGTCGCAATTGTTTGTAATTCACCAATACCCATTAGCGCTGTCCTTCCATCGCGGTGCCTAGCTGCTGTAGATAGGCAACCAAAGCATCAAGTTCAGTGGCACCAAGAACAGCATCTGGCGCTCCTTCGATATCTTCTTCAGTATAAGGAACACCAAAGCGATCACGGAATAGGCGCATTTTATCTTGAATGTTTTCACCATCTACTTCATTCTCAGCGAGCCAAGGGAAGCCAGGCATTACTGATTCAGGAACCAATGAACGCGGATTGATCAAATGCTGCTTTTGCCAGTCTTCAGAGTAACGTCCACCAACACGTGCTAGATCAGGTCCAGTACGTTTAGATCCCCACAAGAATGGGTGATCCCACGTTGATTCTGCAGCACGCGAGTATGGTCCGTAACGTTCAACTTCAGCACGTAGCGGACGAATCATTTGGGTATGACATACGTGACAACCTTCACGAATATAAATGTCACGACCTTCGAACTCTAGTGCCGTCCAAGGTTCCATAGTGGGAAGGGGAGCGTTAACCCCGCCTTCTTCAGGACCCTTGTTGTCATATATTAATGGTACGATTTCAACTAGCGTTGCAAAGCTAATAGCAATAACGATACCGATGACCAACAAGCCTGTATTTTTTTCAATAATTTCATGCGGTGTACCAGCCATGATAGCTCCTTATACGTTAGCTGCTGAAGGTTTATCAACACTAGTTTCATGATCCGTTGGATCAGCCACATCTACAGGCTTACCTTCTGGCATCTTGAGTGTTCTATAAACGTTGTATGCCATCACAAACATGCCCGACACATATAAGAAGCCACCAAAAGCACGACCAATATATGGGAAATGTGAGAACTCAACAGTATCAACGAAGCTATATACCAAAGTACCATCTGGATTGGTAGCAAGCCACATCATGCCTTGGCCAATACCTGAAATCCACATAGACACGATATAGAAGATCGTTCCTGCAGTCGCTAACCAGAAATGCGTGGTGATTAAGCTAATAGAGTACATTTTTGGTTTGTTAAAGATACGTGGTAACAATACGTATAGTGAACCAATGGTAATCATACCAACCCAGCCAAGCGCACCTGAGTGTACGTGTCCTACTGTCCAATCCGTGTTATGCGATAGCGCATTGACTGTCTTAATAGACATCATTGGGCCTTCAAACGTCGACATGGCGTAGAACGACAATGCAACAATCATAAAGCGAATGATTGGATCGGTACGTAACTTATCCCAACTACCTGATAACGTTAGTACACCGTTAATCATACCACCCCAAGATGGTGCAAATAGGATGATTGAGAATACCATTGCTAATGACTGCGTCCAATCTGGAAGCGCTGAATAATGCAAATGGTGACCACCAGCCCACATATATGAAGCAATCAATGCCCAAAAGTGAACGATAGACAAACGGTAAGAATAAATAGGACGACCAATCTGTACTGGAACGAAGTAGTACATCATCCCAAGGAATGCTGCCGTTAGATAAAAACCTACCGCATTATGTCCGTACCACCACTGCACCATCGCATCAGTTGCACCGCCAAATAATGAGTAAGATTTAAATGCGCTAACAGGAATCGCCATGCTGTTTACGATATGAAGTAGTGCAATCGTAATAATAAAAGCTGCAAAGAACCAGTTAGCTACATAAATATGTGAGGTTTTACGTTTGATGAGCGTACCGAAAAAGACAATGGCATAAGATATCCATACCAAAGCAATCAAAATATCGATTGGCCACTCAAGCTCAGCGTATTCCTTAGTCGAGGTCAAACCTAGAGGAAGGGTAATAACTGCTGATACGATAACCGCTTGCCAACCCCAAAAGGTAAACCAAGCTAAATAAGGCGCAAATAACCTTGTCTTACAGGTACGTTGCACAATATAGTAAGACGTTGCGAACAGGGCAGAGCCACCGAACGCAAAAATGACCGCATTGGTATGAAGCGGTCTTAGGCGACTAAAAGTCAGCCATGGAATGTCAAAGTTGAGTGCTGGCCATGCTAACTGTGAAGCAATGAACACACCAATACTCATGCCGACGATGCCCCAAACTACGGCCATTATCGCAAAAAATCTTACGATAGTAATTTCGTACTCACGGTCCACTGGGGCGACTGCTGTGTTTTGTAAACTCATTGGATGATTCCTTTACAGCCCGAATTATCAACAGAATTAACTAACTCTCCGCACTATCTGCATCATAATAATTGATGGTCAAATAGTAGTTGCGGTACATGCTGTTTTTTGGATTGCTTATAGTTTCAACGTTATTAGCTATCAATCTAAGCCATATATCAGATGGTGCTCATATATAGAGGCATTTAAAGTCACAGCGCTCATGGCCAATCGATAGTAGGATTATTAATAACTGTTAAGGTGAATAAGAAAATGCGCCGTTTTTGAGCATCAAACATCTAATGAGGCTAAGTATTTATCTTAATTATTACCAAAATTCTGTACCAATGAAGATAGATACCAATATCCATAGGGCCATAAAAATGCACTGACCATAGACGTATGCTAGCGGCGGCTGACAAAAAAACATGTTTACGTAATGTTTAGTTAAAACTCCCGACTCTGTTTAAGGGTATTGTAACGCAATCCTAATCAAATATCATCAGAACTATGCGGCAAAATACAAACTCTTTGGTAAAAACTCTAGCGAGCAACTTATTATTGCTACGCTATCCACCTATTTTATACACAATTTTGGCATGATTCTAGAGGTGGTCTTTGGTTAGAAATAGATGGTAAGTGTTATACGTTACTGTCAGTATGAAAATAATCTTGTAACAATGGCAGCATGAGTCATGTAAATAAGTTTTACTTATCATCAAGTCGACCTTTATAATGAGTCTAAATATGATGGGTAGTAGTGCTTTTATATCGTTGCTATCAGAAATTATTTTATAATTTGATGTTCAGTCAGGCGAGGGTGATTAAAACTTTAGCCTCACATAATACTAATTAAGGACAATAATATGGCAGTTTTTTTGACAAATGAATGGTTTGAGCAAGTTGAGAAAATGGGTCAAGAAGCGGGTGAGCTCAATTTACCACCAGCACTTGCAAATATGATCGTCAACTTAAAGGTTTCTGATACTGATCAAGATATTGAAGCCAACTTCACTAATGGCTTATTGCATCGCGGATTAAATGACGCGGCGACCACTACCTTGCTACTTGATCGTAGTATCTTGCAATCGATCATTACTGATTTTGATACCAACCAAATCATGGGTGCATTTATGAGCGGTAAAATTCGTGTTGAAGGCGATATGTCACAATTGATGGCAGTACAGACTGCTCGCCCAAGTACTGAGCAAAAAGAACTGTACTCTCGTATCAAGTCTATGACGACTATGGCGTAGTTTTATATTTGCATGGTTCTATGTGAATGATTCAGTTGATGTAAAAAAAGCCTCTAATTCATATTAGAGGCTTTTTTATTGGTAAATTTAATAACAATGCGTTTTTATCTGATTAACTCACTTTGGACTGTTGCGCTGCACTTTTTTGGTTTTGCTTATAGATAGCCGCCTGTAGCCAAACGTTAGCTTGTATATAATCATGCACTTTAATGATGGCTGTCTCTGCGGTGTTGAGCGCACCAACACGTATCACAAATGGGTCTGCGTCTTGTTCGCGTAGTATGACGACATCAAACAAAATAATAGATTTGCCATTAAAGACAGTCTCTTGTTTACCCAACACTTGACCTTGACACCATGCTTCGTCTTCTTGTCCTAGTGTATCGCCAAAGAGATATGCACACATATGACCTAAGTTGATTTCGACAGGCGCCATTTGTTCTTTGGTCTCAGGTTTCCACTCTTTGATTTGCTCTTGCAAATCGTCTGGTATCTTTCCATCATTGGCGGCAACAATGTCGTTAAAAGCACGATGATAGCGAATCGATTCTTGATCTTCGACCATAATCACTTCGTTTTGTTCGCTGTGTTTGATCTCGTGCGCCCAAGCGCTAAGGTTCACAAAGTAAGACGTATCTCGCTGATATAAATGACGATTGGTCGTATAAAGCTGATCAAAAGCATAAATGATACTGCCATCAGCCGTATGTAAGCGTAGTACGGCATCATGAGATTTGTCATTAGCGATGATACGCTCAATTTTACAATTCAAACCATATGGGCTATCGACACAAGGATAGGCATTGATAAAGCACTCAGGCTTACCATTTTTCATCGCCAATACTTGGTTGATGTGACAGGGCTGATTTTCAGATAGTAATAGACAGCTGTCTTGCGAGCTGACATTGCTATTAAGACCTTTAGGCATCGCTGCTTGTTCGATCATTTTCTGTAGCCACTCTGGTACATCATGGCTCATATCGTCAGTCAAAATTCGCCAATGATCAGCGTGACCTGCAGATTGCTCTTCAGTTAAGGTTACCTTAGTAGGAGACTGGATGTTTTTATATTGGTAATTAATGGTCATGAGAGTACTCAAAATTAAGTCAGCGTGAAGTCTGTCGCTATAGCTGCGGTTGCTGGTCATCATAACCTACTATGCTAAATATGGGTCTATGATGGTTAGCAATGTTGTTATCAGCAAAAGGTCAACAAACTACAATGAATGGGTAATGACAATTGTCCTTAGCATACAATATATAGGTATTGACGCAAGTAATAGCAAGTCCCGCATAAAAAATAGTAACAAAACCCTATTTCTTAGCAAAAAACATACTCAGTTTTTGCTAATGATTGGCACATATCAGCCGATTTGTGTCAAACTAGCTCCCTTTTGACGGCTGTCTTAAGCCCGTCTGAAACCCAGTTTGTGTGCTTGTTTTATAGCATATAGCCAATCCTCTATAAATTGGATATGGTGTCAGTCGCACTTAGTTTACTACTTGTAGTACTTTCACTTGCTTTCCTTGTATCCAAATTATATTGAACCGACTATATATAAAGTCGCACGTAGATAAGATAAAGAGTTTGAATATGTTTCGTCCTTTAGCGTTATTTATCGGCTTACGATATACCCGAGCAGAGCGTAGTAATGGTTTTATCTCCTTTATATCGCTGATCTCGATGATTGGTTTGACTCTTGGGGTTGCCGTATTGATTACGGTGCTGTCGGTCATGAATGGTTTTGATCGGGAGCTAAAAACCCGTATTCTGGGTATGGTCCCGCAAGCAACGGTCGTCTCATCTGAGATTATCAGTGACTGGGAACAATTGGCAGACAAGATCAAAGAAGACCCAGAAGTGGCAGCGGTAGCGCCGTTTATCCAACTGCAAGGGATGTTGACCTCAAATGGTCAGGTTGCAGGAATTATGGTCACAGGCATTGAACCTGAGTATGAGAAAAAGGTCTCTATCATCAACGATCACATGGTTGAGGGTAGTATTGATACCTTGCAAAACGGTGACTTCAGTATTGTGCTGGGTGAAGAGATGGTGCAATCATTAGGGTTGCAACTCGGTGATAAAGTCACGTTAGTATTGCCAGAGGCATCACCGTCAGCAGCCGGTGTCATACCGCGATTTAAGCGTTTTACCTTGACGGGTATCTTCACTATCAGTCCAGAAGTCGATAGTCTGATGGCCTTTATTCCTATGGGTGATGCTGCAAAACTGTTACGTTTGCCAGAGGGTGCGCAGGGTGTGCGTATGAAGCTTAATGATATCTTTACTGCGCCAATTGCCTCAGAAAAGGCAGCTGCGATTGCCCCTGATAGATTGTATCCGAATAATTGGACACAGACTCATGGCAATCTGTTTGGTGCAATTCAGATGGAAAAAGCGATGGTAGGCTTACTGCTCTTTTTGATTATCTTGGTTGCAGCCTTTAATATTGTCTCTAGTCTCGTCATGCTTGTCACGGATAAGAAAGCGGACATTGCAATCTTAAAAACCTTTGGTGCATCACCTCGATTGATTACCCAAGTGTTTATGGTTCAAGGTGTGGTCATCGGTGTCATCGGTACTGTTGCTGGCACGATATTGGGTGTGATATTTGCTCTCACAGTCAGCGATATTTTGGGTTTCATCAATCAAGTCTTTAACCTGAACCTATTTGATGCGTATTTTGTGAACTATTTGCCGTCAGAGTTGCGTGTGCTAGATGTGGTGTTGATTACTGGTGCATCGTTTGTATTGAGCTTTTTGGCAACGATCTACCCAGCACGTCGCGCTGCTAAAATTCAGCCAGCACAAACACTACGCTATGAGTAAATGATTTTATAAAGCATCAACTATATAAATAGAATAAAGGAAATACCATGTCTGCCATTTTAGAGGCGAAAAATATCAACAAGATATATGATGAAGGGGCAGTTAGTACGCAAGTATTGACTGGCTTGGATTTGACGGTTAAGGCTGGCGAGCGTATTGCTATCGTTGGTACCAGTGGCTCAGGTAAGAGTACATTGCTACATTTGCTAGGCGGTCTTGATACACCTACTACGGGTGAAGTGTGGCTACATGGTCAATTATTAAACAGTATGAATGAAACCGAACGTGGTGCGATGCGTAATAAGCATTTAGGGTTTATTTATCAGTTTCATCATCTGTTGGCTGAGTTTACGGCTATTGAAAACGTCGCTATGCCATTATTAATGCGACCGAAAGTATCGACGACTGAAGCGCGTCAACAGGCGATTGATATTCTAGAAAGTGTCGGTCTAGAGCATCGTCTGATGCATAGACCAGGCGAGTTATCAGGCGGTGAGCGTCAGCGTGTGGCGATTGCCCGTGCGCTTGTGACCAAGCCATCGCTTATCTTGGCAGATGAGCCAACCGGTAACTTGGATTATGATAATGCCCAAAGCGTTTTTGGACTGTTGACCGAATTACAAAACACGATGCAGACGGCACTACTGATGGTGACACATGATCGCAATCTGGCGGCATTGGCAGATCGTCAGTTATTACTGCGTAATGGTCATTGGGAACAGTATTAAGCCCCTTATGTCTAACAAGGATAAACATAATGAATGAAAATGAAGATCCAATCGAAGCTTTTGGCAGCGCCGAAGAAGGCAATGCGCCGCTACATTCTTATATGGATACGGCATTGTTCGATACGATTGATAGACAGGAGCAGATAGATCTGCTGACACCTGTCTTTGATGCCATTACTTTGGCTGGTGTCGACTACGATCTCAAAGCTCAAGATAGTGCAACAGGCAAACGCTATACGTTATTTAAAGGTGAGAAGGTGATTGAGGTCTTTGTGATGGATAGCAATCTCACCAATAATATTACGGAAGCTATAGAAAATAGCAAAGACGTGTAGTGTAGATAGCCTAGCGTACAGTTGATGTTGTTAGTAATCTATAATCTAATGGCATCTAGCCTAGTTTAGGATTCAGGCGGTTTGTCAGAAGGTATATCCTGACGGTTTTGCCAGCTGACGACCGTTTTATAGCGCCAAATGGCTTTAAATGCCAGTCCGCAAATAAGGCTAGTCAACACCGCCAAAATCGTAAGCCCGATACAAAATGCCGCAATCGATACAGTGCCGCGATAGGTAATAAATGGATTGGCACCATCTGACAACGCCCACAAACTAAAATCAGCAATCATTCTTCCAATAAGTCGAAGGCTTAGCACTGGCGCGTCGATAATTTTAGCGCCGATGTAGTAACCGGCATAAAAGATAGGCAAGCTAGTAAGCGGATTGGTAATCCAAGTCAAACCGAGCGCCATCGGAACATTGGCACGGAAGATTAATGAGCCGACCAACGCTATCAGCATCTGTCCCGGCAATGGAAAAAATGCGCTAAGCACGCCAATGTAGACCGCTTTATTTAGGCTGTGACGATTGAAGTGCCATAATCGTGGATCAGCTAAATGCGGTGCAAACAGTTTTAAGGTGCGACTTTCTAGAATTTTCTCTGGTGTAGGAAGCAGGCTTTTTAGACGTTTTTGGGGCACAAGATTGCCTTTAATCGTTAACTACAGCCCGATCAATTATCTTGATGGACTGTTATAAGGTAATATTATTAATAAAAAATAAGGATTAGATTATATAGTATGATAATGTCAGAGTATCGTTATCGTACTATGTATGAGCAGTATAGGGTAATATAAATATAAATGCCATTGTATGACGTATTAGCTACCGCTCGTTTGGGCTCAATTCTATGCCGATACTTCTCTGTGGTGGCAGGTGATTTATGGTGGTAGGTTGCTGCCCATCGTAACCAATGACTATATTTAGCCATATCATAATATTTATATCATCAAGCAAGGAGTGCTGGTGTATTGGTTGATTTGTAGTTTGATTATTAGCGCTATGATGGGCGTGTTGGCAGTTTCAGATAATATGCCGACGAGTCCATTATTAATGGATATTGCTAATGTCTCTATTGCAACTTTATCACTAATGGCGCTTGCTATCGTTTTGATTATCCTTGTTCAATTCAATATACCTTCCGTCAATATCAGCCGTTCCTCGCAAAAATCTTCTAGTTACTCTCCACATTATCCTAAAATATTCTTTCGTATCGCCAATCATTTGGTAGTCGCTATACTGGCGATTGGATTGGTCATCGGCAGTGCGATGCAAGCTTTGCTAAGCCACCAACAAGCAGAAATGACAGCAGTCACTGAGCCTATGCGTGTGCAAGCGTTGGTAACCGTTGAGGGGATAAGTGATAGCGTCTATGATGTAAATACAGAGAGTGGCTATCGACAAGTGGCGGTTATTAATCATATGTCACCGCTGGTATCAGAGTTAACATCGCAAGACTTAGATGATATTACCGCTGATTTTTTAAGTAATAGCAAAAATAGCCTAAGTAAAAATACTGCAAATAATGATACGTCGTATGGTAACCATTTAGATAGCAGTGGCAGTGGCAGTGGCAGTGAAAGTATAGAGTACCGTGTATTACTCAATGCCTATCCAAAAAAATCTCTATCCAAAACGTCTTCAGACAGTGATCAGTTTGCAAAACTAAATCATTTGCAGCCAGGTGATCAGTTGTTTATGAGTTTGACGCTTGCGCCACTGGCTACCTCTGAACAAGCGCTAAATAATCCGTCTGGTTTTGATAGCTATCGTTGGTTGCGAGGTCGTCATATTGATGGTGTCGCAAACATATTGGCGGTTAGTACGTCGAATTTTTCTAATGGTAAGCCATCAAACATAGCACCTACTTCCGATAGCTATCTTCAACGTTTGCGTACTCGTATTGACCAAGGGCGTTGGCAATTACGACAGCATTTCTATACCGATTGGAGTGATAAAACCACAGCAGAGCAGCAAGCAAAAGCTGTCACACTGAGCCTGCTGACAGGCGACCGTAGTCTAATCAACCGCGATACTAAGGATTTGTATCAGCTGGCAGGTATCTCACATTTACTGGCAATATCAGGGACGCATGTATTGTTTTTAGCGATTGTGCTGGCGGGTGGTGCAGTTCTAATCTTTGATCGATTCTGTCCAGTTGCTTATCGCTATATACCACGTTGGCAAGTGCGTTGGTGGGTGATGATTGGTGCGGCTTTTGTTTATGCCTTATTCACAGGATTTGATGTACCCGCTGCCCGTACTGCATGGATGCTATTGGCGATAGGTTTGGTGCGTTTGACATTATTGCCTATCAGTACCATGCGTGTATTGTTTGCACTGGCAGTATTGATGGCATGGCTTGATCCTTATGTACTATGGCAAGCAGGATACTGGCTGTCTTTTATCGCAGTAGCACTACTACTTAAATACGAAGACACGTCCTATAAATACAGGCAAGTACCTGTATTCACTCATCAAGCTGGTGCCTACAAATCCAATGCTATAAATGAGTTGGCCAAACGTATTTGGATGATAGGTAGACGCATATTCAAATTACAGTTTTGGTTGTTTATCACTTTACTGCCCATTACGTTACTGCTGTTCGGTAAGGCCTCACTATGGGGGCTTTTCATTAATCTATTTGCTATCGGCTTATTTGGTTGGGTGATTGTACCGCTCAATCTACTGGCAGGGCTTTTTTATCTGTTGTTACCGACTATCGCTGATAGGATTTGGGCACTAGTCAGTGCCATCGTTGCAAGCTTGCATGAGTTGATGACGTGGCTGACGTCATTGCCCTCATTGTCAGAAGCATGGCTCTATACACCAGTAAATATGGCGATTTTATTGATGGTATTGCTGAGCATTTTGCCTTGGCTGTTACCACGTGGGTTTATCAGTCGTTGGCTAGCACTGCCGCCATTGACCATGCTAATGATGACTGTTTATGCCAATCAGCAGTCACTAACGATGAAACCAACGTTATATATATTACCAACAGGCGATCAATATATAAGCGCTGCCTTGTTGCAATATCCTATTATCAATTCTAAAAATACTAATAATGGGAGTGTCAGTTGGTTATTTTTAGCCGATCACCGACCGCAAGCCACCCGAACGATGCCAAGTAACTTGACGGTAGAGAAGCTCTCAACGATGTTGGAGCAGCAATTGGGCAGTTTATCGATTAATAAGCTAGAGGGTATTACCGTACAGAGTGATAGTGTTGGATTAACAGATACGCTGATAACTGATGATAAGCGTGCTGACATTAATACTATAGGTTCTGAGCTATTACCACTGACGGTTGCACGATTAAATCAGCATTTATCCATTAATCAGTACTGGCAGGCCGGGCGTTTTGATCGTTGGCCTGAACTTCAGCGCTCATATAAGGTCGCCAGTCAATCTAAGAGTAAGTCAGATATTAGCGTACAAGGTTGCGAGCAAGGTAAAACATGGCAGCTACCGAATGGCGACTTGTCCATACAAGCATTGACAGGTTGGCGCACAATAGATGATGACAGCGTGTGGGATTGCACGCTCGCTATAGACACTGGTTTACCGATACAAGTATTAAGATACAATGCGGCTGATCCACTTAGGTCAGCACCTGTAGCTGTACAAACACTGCCATCAAACCTTTCATCCTTGACGCCTAATGTAGCAGAGACTACATCACGTCTGGTTTTGAATGCCGATACTCATCAACGTGTTTGGCAGATGTGGGAGTTGCTATGTTCAGCGAATCCATTATCTGGTCAGGTAGCTGCTGGTCAAACACCTATTAATCCAATAACTATTAATCAAACAACAATGCCATCTGATATTACATGGCTTGGGCACAGTGCATCGCATATAACTGCCGATGTATTAGATCGCCAAAGCATTAATCAAATTGTGACTTATGATGATGAAGCGCTAGAGGTAGCACTAACTATGGGTGCTAACTTCTAGATTGAATTCTCACACTAAACGCTAATAATGTACCTCAAAAAATTGCTTATACTCTCAGCGTTACAATATGTTGATATTTCACAGTTATACTATTGAACCATGATGAAAATGCGACCATACTTACCAACCTATTAATATAAATGACGCTTGCATTACAAATGCGTTGAGAGTAAGAACTAGCTTCTTACTACATTTATATTCTATATCATCTCTTTTATCGTTTTAGATTGTTTCTGACTTAGGAAGTTATATGCCCAACTGGCCACCAGACCCTAATAAACGTCCTGACACTTCGGCGAATCAGCCAGCACCCATTCAACAATCAAGCCAACCGACTGGACAAGAGTGGCGACTGCTGGAAAACACATTACTAGCTAGTGTGGTTGAACAGCGCCGCGCTCGTCGCTGGAGTATCTTTTTTAAATTATTGACCTTTGGTTATATCTTATTGATATTTCTGACCCTTGGCCGTGGTTGCAGCAGTGCATCAACAGGTATCGATGCAGTCGACAACAGCGAGCCACATTTGGCCGTGGTTGAGCTGCAAGGCGTCATTAGTAGTGGCGATGTGGCCAATGCCTATGATGTCAATGAAGCATTGACCCGTGCTTTTGAAAACAGTAATTCAAAAGCCGTTGTGCTAGATATCAACTCACCTGGCGGCTCGCCTGTACAGTCTGATGAAATTTGGCAGACTATGATGGAGTTGCGTCAAGAATATCCAGACAAGAAACTTTACGCAGTGATTGGTGATATTGGTGCTTCTGGCGCTTATTACATTGCTTCTGCAGCAGACGAGATCTATGTCAACCCATCAAGCTTGGTTGGCTCTATCGGCGTGATTATGTCGAGCTATAATATTGAAGGCTTGATGGATAAAGTCGGCGTAAAAGATCGTACTTTGACCGCTGGTGAGTACAAAGATATCCTAAGCTTATCGCGTCCATTGACTGACTATGAAGAAGGTCATGTCGAAAAAGTATTAGCAAATACGCACAAGCATTTCATCGATGCAGTGAAAGAAGGCCGCGGCGACCGTCTAAAAAATCCTGAACAAAACAAGTTGTTTTCAGGGCTATTTTGGACAGGTGAGCAGTCTATCGAACTTGGTCTAGCAGACAAGAAAGGTAGCATCGCGAGCTTAGAAAAAGAGTTAGATCTTGATACGGCGATTAACTATAGCCCAACAGATCCTTTTGAGTCGTTTATGGATCGCTTCGCTGTTAAGTTAGGTGCAGGCATTGGTTCAAGTGTCAATCTTGATGTCCTAACAAAAGAAGATGGCAATGTAGAGATGCGCTAAGCATTTTGTATTTTAGATTTACTGTGTATGATTGATAAGGCTGAGTATATGATTATGCTCAGCCTTATTTATATGCCAGATATTTCAGATATGTAAGATTTAATCATGATAAATGACACATAAGCTATCCATAATGATTCGATGAGAGCCTGTTATGACTGATGAACGCAATTTTCAGACCTTTGTTGCTTTACCTATCTCTAAAATAACAAATAAACCAGTTATTCATTTTGCACATGCCAATGGTATGCCAAGTGCTGTTTATCAGCCATTTTTTGAGAATTTAGCAGAGTTTTTTACGATTGAATATATTGCGATGCTAGGCGATACCCCAGGTTATCCCGTAGACGATCATTGGCGTAGTCTCACAAACCAAATTATTGATAGCGTGAAAGATGCTTGTGAGAAGCATGGCGTCGCGCAAGTAGTAGCAGTCGGTCACTCACTTGGCGCAATGTGTACCATGCAAGCATTGTATCGCGAGCCAAAGTACTTTGCGCAAGCGGTCCTCATGGATCCGCCTTGGATTTATGGCAAGGTCAGCCTGTTATGGCATTTGGCAAAGACAGCAGATAGATTGCCGTTGATGAATAACCGTTTAATGGATAAATTGTCACCCGCTGGAATATCCAAGCATCGCCGTGATGTATGGGATAGTCGAGCAGATGCTTATGAAAAAATGCGCAATAAAGGGTTTTTTAAGAATTTTGATGAGCGCAGTTTTCAAGGCTATATCGACCACGGCCTACACCAGCGTGCTGACGGTAAAGTAACTTTGGCCATTCCTAAATCGAGCGAAGTTGCCGTATTCCGTACCAATCCATCTTGGTATTGGTTGGCACCAAATCGTGGTCCTAAGGTGCCCGTAACTTTGATTATTGGTGAAGATAGCATATTCTTAAAACGTCACTTCCCTCAGCAAGTGCAGGCACGGTTAGGGGTGCCTTATACCACTCATGCAGGTGGTCATATGTTCCCGCTTGAACATCCTGACTCTGTATCGCTGCAAGTATTGTCATTGATTGAGCAGCAACTGTTAAAATAGTCGCCAATTATTATTAATGTTTTTCACAGACATGGGCTGAAAACTAGACTTTTGAGTAACGACTTTATGCTAAAAAATGCTACTGACGCACACAAGCAAGCTGCATCGCTTAACCATATGCCATTGTTTTCACACTTGGGTGCATTCCTACTAACGGTAGGCATGGTGATGGTGTTTTTTATCAGTCAGTTATTAGGAATATATGTCGCTGGCAAGTTGGTGTTACCTGCCACTCAAAATGCAACAGTAGGTGATATATTCTTATTTGGCGGTAATGATGGCACGGTTGTGAGCCTCTCTATCATTATAGGTTGTGTGTTAATAACAGCGATTACTGTCTCTGTCATTCGTTTGAGGGGAGGCAGTGTGCGTCAGTATCTGGTGCTAAAGTCATTTTCACCTATGGTTGGGCTGGGAATGGCTGGACTGCTATTGATATTTATGATTGCCAGTCAGGCGCTCACGTACTTTCTCGATGAGACGCCATTGGTATTTGTAGATCCCCTATACCAGTCTGTCAGTTCGGTATGGCTGCTGGTCTTTGCGATGGTCATCGTTGCACCACTATATGAAGAGTTGGTCTTTCGCGGTATCTTATGGACGGCTATCGCAGAACAGTTCGCTGATTCCTCTTATTCAACAAAGTATCGAGGCGCGATCGTTGCCAGTATTGTGACCAGTCTGATATTTGCAGTGATCCATGTACAGTATGGTATTTATGAAATCAGCACCATTGTTGTATTGGCATTGGTATTTTGCTACGCACGTGTCAAATCAGGGTCGTTATTATTGCCAATACTATTGCACATCGCTAATAACGGTGCGGCGATGTGGCAATATATGGCGCAAGTAGCTTAAATAAGCAGCTATGGTTCCTGCCTTATCAACAACGTATTTGTAGTCATTCTTGTGATGATAGAAGTGCCTACATATCAGGATTCAATAAGAAGACTTCATCTGCCGCGCGTTTGATATCATCAATGGTCAGCTGAGGTTTGCCACTCAATGCCTGACGCCATTTGCGTGCGCCCATGAGTCCTTGGAACAACCCTAAATAATGACGTGTCATCGTAGGTAGCGGTTCACCTTTGGCGAGTTGCTCTTCGAGATAAGGATAAAGCTGCGATAGAATCTCTGAGCGTTTAGGTGTTGGCTCGTCGCCCCATAGACTATTGGCTTCTGCTAATAAGTAAGGATTGTGATAAAACGCTCGTCCAATCATGACCCCATCGATATGCTGCAAGTGCGCTTCAATATCAGCGATTGTGTCAATCCCACCATTGATTTCAATATCGAGTGCTGGAAAGTCTTGTTTTAGGCGATAAACATCTTCGTAGCGAAGTGGTGGTATCTCGCGATTCTGCTTAGGACTCAGCCCTTGTAGCCAAGCAGTACGTGCATGAACGATGAATCGCGTACAGCCAGCCTCGGCGACTGCCTGCACAAACTCTACCATAAACTCATAACTGTCAAAGTCGTCAATACCGATACGGTGTTTAACCGTCACTGGAATATCGACTGCTGCTTGCATATGTTTGACCAAGTCTGCAACTGTATTAGGCTCTGCCATTAGACAAGCGCCTATCTTGTTATGCTGTACGCGATCTGATGGGCAGCCAACGTTGATATTGACTTCATCATAGCCATGCTGCTGTGCAAATTCAGCACATTGAGTCATCTCACTGTTGTCAGCGCCACCCAGCTGCAACACTAATGGATGCTCTTGCGTATCAAAGCGTAGATGCCGTGCGCGATTACCATGTATGAGGGCACCCGTACTGATCATCTCTGTGTATAAATACACGTGCGGATTAAAGAGCCGTGCAAAGTATCGATAATCTGTGGTTGTCCAGTCGATCATTGGTGCGACAGAGAGTCTTTTGTTGGTCATATCAACCATGATTGTTAAGCCTTAATATTCTAATCTTTGAGGGTGTGGGGTTTGGTACAAAAATGTTTATACCAAATAAGGGTATAAACATTTTAATGAATATCTCGATCTAGATAATCTGGTCGATTTTTTTGGCTTCGGGCAAATTATAGAAGTAAATGCCCATTATTATTCCAATAAAACCGATGAACGCAATGTAGAGTGCTGGTGAGAAAGCCACATAAAGAGTGGCATAGCCAAGCCCGAAAGGCACTAACACCCCGACAATGCCGTAGGCTATATTATAACAAAAAGCCATTCCAGTGAGTCTGACATTGGTTGGAAATAACTGCAAGATAATGGCCGGTATCATACCAATGATGCCAGCACAAAATCCTAACAGCGCATACATAATGAGGATATAGTCACCGCTCGACTGTAGATGATAAAAGAATGCCAGCATTTGTACGATTAATAGGATAGAACCAATGGTCAGAATTTTACCAAAATTTTGATGGTTAGAGATTATTCCATAAAAAATACAGCCAAGAATCATGAATATAATACCTAGACTGTGTGAAAATCCGAACAGGTCGCTATCTAAGGTAAAGTGCATCTCAATCAGATCAGGCAGCAAGAGTACGACTACAGTCGTTACGCTAGAAACAATAAGGGTGAGAATCATACCAATAAATAGTGAATGTTTGCAGTGCTTGAAGAGGAGGCGGAATGGTTTGGCAACGTAGTCGCTTGGTTGCGTGTTTTTCATTTCAAGGAAAAATGGCGACTCATCGATCCATCGCCATGCCAATAATGGCATAAGGCTTAAGGCAGCCGCGATGAAAAATGGTAAACGCCAACCGTAATCAGCCAATTGCGCCGTCGTCATGGCACTGGTCAGCCAAAGAAAAAAGGCATTAGAGAATAATACCCCTACATAGAAACTGGCGCTGACATAACTACAGACGACGGATGAGTACAGCCGTGGCACATGCTCTGCCACAAAAATCCAAGCGAGTGGTACATAAATACCAAATGCCATACCTTGTATAAATCGTAGAGTGATAAATAAGATGGGTGCAATCAAACCCCATTGTGCATAAGTAGGTAAGCTCGCCATTGCCAATAGGCTGAGTGCAGTGACTAATATACTGATTAGTAGTATGGGTTTGCGACCTTTAATATCACCATAACGACCAAAAACAATGCCACCAATTGGGCGTGCGAAATAGCCAATCGTAAACAGTCCAAGCCCTTGTATCTTTGTAATAGTTGGGTCGATGTTAGCAGGGAAAAAAGCGGCCGCCACAATATCTGAGATATATAAATAAATCAAAAAATCAAAAAATGCCACTGCACTACTAAAGCAGATAAACATTACTGTATTTCTGTCTCTAGAAGACATCAGTGCATATTGGGAACGGGAAGGCATAATAGATCACGCATATATAAAGGCATTCGTTAAGCCGGTTATTATCTAGATAACCGGCCATAATAAAAAACGACAAATCAGTATAAATAGATAGTGATTTGTCGAAAAAATAAAGGTTTGGTAGTTAATATATGAATATGATGAAACAGATGTCTAAGTTACAAGGGCTCTGAGAGTAAGCGAAAATTAATCACTCAGTCATTCTAATTTACCTCTAAATAGTCATTTCGAGGGTTATCAAGTATGAGCGCTACAATAGCCAGTCAATAGGTAGCCATGACATGATAGTCAGCCAAACATGATCACTGACATCGACACGCGGCTCTGAATCGTAAACTACTTTTTTATTATTTTCCATGGTTTGCCATTGCAGATTGCCATTGTCTAATAACTTTACTTCATAAGCTTTGCTTAATAAATCGTCGCCAAGTGCGCTATGCAACTGTCTCGCTAGCTCATCATCATTGATAATCACACCCATTTCGGTATTGATATTGGCAGATCGAGGGTCAACATTATATGAGCCAATGAATACTTGGTGGTCATCAACCGCAAAAGTCTTTGCATGTAGGCTGGTTGAAGACTGACTGCGCGCTTTCCACAGCTTGTTTTCACGTTGCTCTTCAGACGCGGTCGATTTTAGCTCATAGATTTTGACGCCGGCACGAAGCAGGTTAGGTCGCCATTGGCTGTAGCCAGAGTGCACAGCAGTCACATCGGTTGCATCAAACGAGTTGGTTAAAATTTTGATATCAATACCAGATTCGGCCAGTTTTACCAGCGTATTGACACCGTCTTTGGTCGGCACAAAGTAAGAAGAGATAATCGTTAGCTGCTTGGTTGGCGTACCTAGCAATGTCCGTAGCTGATGCACCAAGTTGGTATCAGCAGGGACGGATTTTGTCAATTTACCAACATCATCACTCAAAAACTGCATGTCTGTCCAACGAAAGGGCACACGTTTATTGATCAAATCGCTGTCTATCGTTGAGTCTTCGATTGCTGTTTTATAAATCGTTAAATCGCTCTCTGATTTTTTGTCATCTAAACCAAGTTTGTCTAACGCTGATAAAAAATCAGACGGTGCGCTATCATCAGCGGTGACTAGAGTTTCGATATCAAATGATAGTGGCGATGACCAATAACTGGTAAAGCTGTTATCAATATCTGCGACTACTCTACCAATCAGTAAAACATCTAAATCTGCAAATTGGCTATTTTTATCATTACTTAGGTATTCATCGCCAATATTACGTCCACCAATAATAGTGATTTGCTTATCAAAGGTCATGCTTTTGTTGTGCATACGGCGGTTGATACGAGGCAAGCCCGTGACGTAATTCAATGTTTGAAATTTACGGTGCATAAGAGGGTTGATAATACGTACTGCAATATTGGGGTGGCTAGAAAAACGCAGTAAGTGCTGATCGAATGTCGCGTTATTATTAAAGTCATCTAATAATAAACGCACAAGCACGCCACGCTCAGCGGCTTTCCATAAATCTCTTAACAGTAATTGGCCAGCTTGGTCGTTGTGCCAGATATAATACTGTGCATCGATGTTGCGTGTGGCCATATCCGTTAATATACTGCGAGAGGCAAATGCATTGGCACCAGTCACGATAGGGTGATAGCCTGACAATTCTGGATGAATATCATTTTGCTCACTAACGGCTGCCACTAGATCGATGTTGCTGGTTATAGGTTTTTCATTGTCTTGGCTGCTTTTAGGTTGATATAAGGCATCGACCCGCGCTGATAGTGCTTGGCTTTCAGGCAGATGTGGTTGCTTCGGTAAGCTTTGGCACCCAACAAGTCCTAAGGTAAGTCCAAGCGTTAGACTCAACGATAGATTACTTGGATCTATACTGAACATCGACATAAATGAGTTACCTTAGTAAGCCTTAATATAATAAAAATTCCGTTAAAAGTAAGCATGATATCCCTGTGTTTGCTGACAGAAAATAGTGCTAATTATGGGACAAGTAATAAAACTACCCAAGGTGGAACTTAGATCGCCGCTAAGCTTATCAGCTGTCGGCATCTATGCCTATTATAAATACGTTATTTTTGTTAGATTTAGTGGCTTGTTTATTGGTTGTTTAATTACTCTTTAATCTTTATTAATCTTCAAACCTATCTTGATATAGAGGTATATCGGTATTCAAAAATAACATTTGATAATCATCTGAAACCAGCTGTTTGGAATAAGTTGGCATGATATGATAACGCTGGTGTATTAGGGCGTGTCTTCATTTCAAAAATGGTGATAAAAATGAGATAAATTGCCGTCAAACAAGAAAAATAGCGCAGATGATATCGGGATATTAACCAGCTATTTGACGATGTTCGGCAAGATTTAGCCATTTTTAGCCCATTGAGATGACTATCGAGTGAATTGAAGACACACCCTAAGTCAATAATTAAAAAATAAGCAGTCACTTTTATTACAGTCAAATTTATAACTATCAAGTCTATAACTATCAGAGTAACGGAAGATTTATGAGTCAGTCGCAAACCAATGATGAAAGCAGTGTAAACAAGTTAGATCCAAATTGGCGCAACGATGCCTTAGATTTAGGGTTGGATTATGGCATGCAGACCATTGCGGTACGGGCAGGTCAGCATCGTACAGACGAAGGTGAACATTCAGAGCCTATTTTCACTACCAGCTCTTATGTTTATACCTCTGCTGCTGATGCCGCTGCGCACTTTGATGGCACCAAGACGGGTAATGTTTACTCACGTCATACCAATCCAAGCGTGCGCACCTTTGAGCGTCGTCTAGCCGCCCTCGAAAACGGTGAGCGTGCAGTTGCGACGGCTTCCGGTATGGGGGCGATTTTGACCATGTGCTTGGCCTATTTGAAAGCAGGCGATCATCTACTGGCGGCCAATCAATTATTCGGCTCATCCATTGGTCTATTTAATAATTATATGGCCAAGTTTGGCGTTGAAGTCAGCTATGTTGATTGCTTTGACAATGATGCGTGGGCGAATGCCGTTCAGCCAAATACTAAGGTTATTTATTGCGAAAGCCCAAGCAATCCGCTGGCACAGATTTGCGACCTTGGTTATCTCAGCCAATTATGTAAAGCCAATGATATCTTATTAGTGGTTGATAACTGCTTTGCCACGCCAGCATTACAGCGCCCATTAGATTTGGGTGCTGATGTGGTGATTCACTCTGCAACTAAATATTTGGATGGTCAGGGTCGAGTACTCGGCGGCGCGCTGGTCGGTAGCGATGAGCTCATGCAAGAAGCATTTACCGTGGTGCGTTCAGGCGGTATCAGTATGAGCCCATTTAATGCTTGGGTATTCACCAAAGGTCTAGAAACACTTAAATTACGTATGCAAGCACATTGTCAGAATGCCAATCAAGTGGCTGATTTCTTAGTCAACCATCCTAATGTGAGTACCGTGCATTTCTCAGGGTTGAGCGATCATCCTGCTCATGAGCTTGCCACGCGCCAACATCATATGAAGAGTGGCTATGGTGCTATCATGGGTTTTGAAGTAAAACCAACTGCTGACCTTGACTCAAAAGCTGCCGCTTGGCATGTCATTGACTCAACACGGATGGTGTCTATTACCAATAACTTGGGCGATGCGAAAACAACCATTACCCATCCGGCGACCACCACACATTTCCGTCTGACTGCTGAGGCTCGTGCAGAAGCAGGCGTCAAAGATGGTCTTATCCGTCTGTCTGTAGGTTTAGAAGACGTAGAAGATATCATCAAAGATTTGGCGCGTGGTTTAGACAGTTTGTAAAGATAACGGTATAATCGCTGTTAGCACTTTATATTAGTCAAATATCAATCATTTATTATTAAAAAACAAAAGAGGCAACTATGAATATTCAAGCATTGATGCAACAAGCACAAACGATGCAAAAGAAAGTCGAAGCAAATGTTGAAAACGCTAAGAAAGATCTTGCCAATAAAGAAGTGCACGCAGAAGCGGGCAGTGGTTTGGTAAAAGTAACCATGACTGGCCGTCATGTCGTTAAGCGTTTGACCATCGATCCAAGCTTGCTCGAAGATGAGCCAGACATGATCGAAGACTTAATTGCTGCTGCTATCAATGATGCCGTTCGTCAAGCAGATGACTTGTATGAAGAAACCATGGCTGGCGCAACATCAGGTATGGGTCTACCACCAGGTATGCAAGGCATGTTCTAATATCTATTCCAGAGATAATCTAACTTGTTAGACTTACTGAGCCTACTAGGGTGGTACTAGTCTCCCTCGTTATTTAGAATTTTTGGCATGGATAGGCGGCTTGTTTTATAGTTAATTGGCGATCTGTCATCTGACTATAATGTCTAGTAAATGGGGTTGTTATCGACATGATACGACCCCATTTTTATAGCTACGGTTTATAGATAAAGGAAGTGGTTTTGCTGACAGCCAAATTTGATCAGCTGGTAAAACAGCTACGTATTTTGCCAGGCGTCGGGCAAAAAAGTGCCCAACGTATGGCGTTACATCTGCTCACCAAAAAACGCCCACAAGGCATGGCACTCGCCCAAGCACTTGATGATGCGATGCGCGATATTGTTGAATGTCAGCGTTGTCATAGCTTCAGCGATGAGGCTATCTGTCCGCTATGTCAAGATCCTAGACGTGATGATGGATTGTTATGTGTGGTCGAAACAGCGGCAGATGTGATGGCGATAGAGCAGACAGCAGGTTATCGTGGACGTTACTTTGTCTTAGGCGGACACTTATCACCTATAGATGGAATCAGTGCTGATGATTTAAATATTGATCAGCTGGTCTGGCGTGTCAAACAAGAGCCTGTCGAAGAGCTGATATTAGCAACGGGTACTACCGTTGAAGGGCAGACTACTGCACACTTTATCAGTGAGGCTGTCAGTCGCCATGTCAATAAAGTCACACGCTTGGCGCAAGGCGTACCGATGGGCGGTGAGCTTGAGTACTTAGACAGTATGACGCTTGGTCAAGCCATGCAAAATCGCTCATTTTTATAGTCTTCTTATAGTATTTTTATCACCGTCAAGTCTTGCTCATTTGATTTTATGGTACTGTTATAATTGTTTTATTATTTAATTTTATTAAAACGTGGTTTAGCGTTTTATTTTCTCTTATTTATGCAGGTATCTGCCCGTGTCTAACCATGTTTCGAACGCTTCTACCCATTCAAACACTCAAGACGACGCTTGTGTTGCTAATGATATATCCAGTCAATCACTTGACACCAATGTCGATTCAGCAGTATTACCGCCACAACCAGATATCGATGCGTTACTAGACATCGCTGATGACGCTGCTGTCACATGGGTACGTGAGCAAAGCGGTCTGGCTCAAGTCATCAATGCATTGGCTACTTGCGGCCGCGTCGCATTAGATACCGAATTTATCAAGCGTGATACGTATTATCCACGATTGGCTTTGGTTCAGCTGAATACAGGTGACCATATTTATTTGCTAGATGCGCCGCAGTTGCAATTGGATGAACTGTGGCAGGCGCTGAGTGAAGTGGATGTAGCGATTTGGCATGCGTGCGGTGAAGATTTAGGTATTTTTTATCTGCTGTCTGGCTGTCCGCCATTGACCAATATATTTGATACGCAAATTGCGTTGTCTTATTTAACCGGCCAACTGCAGATGGGTTATCAGCAAGCGCTTGATGACCAGTTAGATATGCATATTGATAAAGAACAAAGCCAGTCAGATTGGCTACAACGTCCGCTATCGGATGAGCAAGAGCAATATGCGATTGATGATGTGCGGTTTTTGCCTGCGTTGTATTTGAGCCTTGAATATGAGCTAAAAAAACAAGGTCTGTACGATTATGTATGGGCAGATTGCCAGCTTTATGCCAGTGATTTATATAATACGCAGCACGTTGAAGATGATGCGATGTATTTAACGATGGCAGATTATCGCTATAATTCGCAGCAGATGGCGATACTCAAAGGAGTTGCTACGTGGCGAGAAGAGCTGGCACGTGCGACCAATCAACCCCGTACGTTTGTGATAAAAAAGCAAGCAGTGCGTGAAATTATCACTGAAAAGCCTAATAGCATGCGAGAGCTTGCGCATAAAACAACGATGCATCGCAGTATGTTGAGACTGTATGGTGAAGAGTTGCTGAAGGTCATCAAAGATGCAAAGAGTTTGCCACCTGCTGAGCATCCCGATTGTTTATTACCGCCTTATCGTTCAAAAAACAAAGTCCTATCAAAGGCGGTGCAACAAGCGATATATAATGAAGCGCAGAAAATTGGTGTGCCTGCTAATGTGCTGATGCGTAAAAAATGGCTTGCTCAACTGTATGAAGTTGTGGCTTTCAACAAAGGCATCAGCGAGTTACCACAAGGGCTAAAAGGTTGGCGCAATAATTGGATAGTGCATACCTTGATTCCAGTCATTGAGAAGCACAAAACTGAATTACAGCAAGGTATGGGGGTTCATGCTTAATAAGCATGAATGTCTGTTGGAGTTTGAGCGTTATTAATTATCAAAATCTCATAACGATCAGCGTGCAAATTGTCCATTTTGTAAAAAATATACTGCTTGTTTCGCAACGGATTTGTCGACTAGCATACCCGTATGTGAGACAGGCATCACGATATGATCGGCAGCTGCTTCAATCTTAGTCTCTTTTATATATACCGTGCCGTCATGCATCAGATGTTCTGCTGACGGTAGGTTATTTGTCTTACGCAATTTGCGATTGTGATAGGCTAGGATAGGTTGCCCTAAGCCTTGCGCTTTATTGCCAGCTATGACGCCAAGTTCAATACCTTTTGGCAAAGGCGCAACCGTGCCATCCAAAGCTTGCTCGTATGATTTACCGACAATCGAAGGAGCGAGTCGCCAAATATAATCGCCACTAACGCTGCCATTATGCGGCGTGCCTAGAGTCACACAGCGCCCAATTTTCCACTGAGGGTAGTGCGCTATAAAATCACGAATAATTAGCCCGCCTAAGCTATGACCAATGAGGTCAGTGGGTTTGTCAGGATTGTGATTGCTCTCAAGCCAAGCGTTTAAACGTTGACTGTTAGTCTTGATTCCATCACGCATACTGCGATAGCCGTATTGATGAGTATCAAAACCTGCTGCTTGTAAACGTTTGGCCAGTGGCCGCATAATCCATGCTGTTTGATGCAGACCATGTATGAGGATGACGCGATTTTTCTGTTGCATGTTTACTCCAACACCATAAAAGTCATTTTATTGTATCGATAAATACTATCATTATTTATGCTGCTTAATACTATACACAAAATAAAACCTCCAAATCAGCTACTGACTTGGAGGTTTGTTTTTTTATAAAAATCTATTTACAGTTTATCAAAGACTGCTATTACAAGTAGTTTTCGATACTTGGGCAAGAACACATTAGGTTCTTATCACCATAAGCGTCATCGACACGTGCTACGCTTGGCCAGAACTTATGAGCGCGGATATAAGGAAGCGGGAATGCAGCTGTGTCACGGCTGTATGGGTGCGTCCATTCGCCGCTAGTCACCATAGCAGCAGTATGCGGTGCGTTGACCAATGGGTTGTCTTCTAGCGTCCAACCATTTTCGCCAGCTTTGGCTTGTAACGCTTCAGCTTTGATAGATTTGAGCGCGCTGATAAAGCGGTCTAGCTCTTCTTTTGACTCAGACTCTGTCGGCTCAATCATCAAAGTGCCAGCAACTGGGAAGCTCATCGTTGGTGAGTGGAAACCATAATCCATCAAGCGCTTAGCGATATCGCTTTCACTGATGCCAGTATCTTCTTTTAACGGACGAATATCGATGATACATTCGTGAGCGACACGGCCGTTTTTACCTGTATATAGCACAGGGTAGTGGTCTTTTAGTTCAGCGGCCACATAGTTAGCATTTAATAATGCCATCTCAGTCGCTTTTAGCAAGCCATCACGGCCCATCATGGCGATGTACATCCATGAGATTGGTAAGATACTCGCTGAACCATAAGGCGCTGCCGATACTGCTGAGCAGTCTTTTTGCGCGTTATGTACAGGGCTTAGCGTATGGTTGGCCATAAATGGTGCTAAATGCGCCTTCATACCGATAGGACCCATACCTGGACCACCGCCGCCATGTGGGATACAGAAGGTTTTATGCAAGTTCATGTGCAGTACATCTGCGCCGACATCTGCAGGCTGCATCATGCCTACCTGAGCATTCATGTTGGCGCCATCCATATAGACCTGACCACCGTGATTATGAATAAGGTCACAGATTTTACGGATGCCTTCTTCGAACACACCATGCGTTGATGGGTAAGTGATCATCAAAGCACCTAGACGCGCGCTATGCTCTTCACATTTAGCAGTCAGGTCATCGATATCAACGTTACCATTGTCATCGGTTTTGACCACGACCACTTTCATGCCCATCATCATGGCAGTCGCTGGGTTGGTACCATGCGCTGACATGGGAATCAAGCAAACATCACGGTCAGTCTCACCCAATGATTCGTGATAGCGACGGATTGCAAGCAGACCCGCATACTCACCAGAAGCACCAGAGTTTGGCTGCATAGACACATCATCGAAACCAGTAATGGCTTTGAGTTGGTCTTGTAAGCTATCAATCATGGCGATATAGCCAGTGACTTGATCACGTGGTGCAAAAGGATGCACATTGGCGAATTCAGGCCAAGTGATCGGTAGCATTTCACTGGTCGCATTCAATTTCATGGTACAGCTACCAAGTGAAATCATGCTACGGTTCATCGCCAAATCTTTGTCTTCAAGCGACTTCAAATAACGCAGCATTTCATGCTCGGTGTGATGCGAGTTGAATACTGGATGTGTCAAGATATCATCGGTACGTAAGTGTGCACTATCAAGCGATACACTGGCAGCTTCAGGTAGATCATGCGCTTTACTAACAAACAATTGCGTTAAGACATTAAAGTCTGTTTGATCACTGATTTCACTGAATGAAACGGCTAGTTTGGTATCGCCCAGACGCCATAAGTTATAACCAACATTGTCCGCATTTTCAAAAATCTGAGTAGCCAGACTTTCTGAACCACAATCAACCACAACGGTATCGAAGAACTGATCATGCACCACGTTTAAGTTGCTGTCGTTAGCACCTTTAATTACATCTGCAAAGGCAGTAGCAAATGCATGGATACGCGTGGCGATACGTTTAACACCCGTTGGACCATGGTACACAGCATACATACCTGCCAAGTTGGCAAGTAATACTTGTGACGTACAGATGTTTGAATTGGCTTTTTCGCGGCGGATATGCTGCTCACGAGTCTGTAGAGCCATACGTAGCGCAGTATTGCCTTGCGAATCTTTTGATACACCAATGATTCGGCCAGGTGCTGAGCGTTTGGCTTTGTCAGAGAAAGCAAAGTAAGCCGCATGTGGACCACCGAAGCCCATTGGAATACCAAAGCGCTGTGTGCTACCCAAAGCCACATCTGCGCCCATATCAGCTGGTGATTTTAGTAGCACCAAGCTCATGATGTCACTAACCACACTGACGTACGTTTTATTTTCTTTAACAGCCGCGATAACGTCTGTTAAGTCTTTTACATCACCCTCAACACCGACGTATTGGAATAATGCACCAAAATAATCGCCTGATTTAGCAGTTTCAAAATCCCCAACGACCACGTCCCAACCAAAGTACTTGGCACGAGTATTGATGACATCTAATGTTTGTGGATAGACGCGGTCATCAACAAAAAACTGCATTGATTTGCTTTTGCTCACGCGCTTTGACATCGCCATGGCTTCAGCAGCTGCGGTTGCTTCGTCAAGTAGTGATGCACCAGCCAGTTCAAGACCTGTTAGATCGATACAAACTTGTTGAAAGTTAAGCAAGGCTTCTAGACGACCTTGAGCAATTTCAGCTTGATAAGGGGTGTAAGCAGTGTACCAACCTGGATTTTCAAGAACGTTACGCTGAATGACAGCAGGCATACGCACAGGCGAGTAACCTTGACCGATATAGCTCTTCTTAACGGTGATGTCATCTGCCATCGTACGCAGTTTCGCTAATGCTGCATGCTCGCTCATCGCAACTGGCAAGTCTAACTCTTTGTGCAAACGTACTGGCTCAGGCACGGTATCATTGATAAAGCTTGCCATGTCTTGATAACCAACAGCACTTAGCAAATCAGCTTGTTTGGTGTCATTTGAACCTAAATGACGGTAGACAAATTCAGCTTCGTTGAATAGTCCTTGAAAAGTATCAAACGTCGGGTTTTGAGAGATAGTCATGATAGTCCTTGATTAAGGGAGTAATAAAGTAGTAAAGAGATTAACTAAAAATAACGGCATGGTGCATTAGACGTAGTGCACAAACTGGTCTTGATCAAAGCGGTACTGGGTGTCGTAGACACCATTGTCAGCACGCTCGCCAGCACCAATCATCATAATGATATGTTGATCATTGTTTAAACCTAATAGTTGCTTCATGGCAGGCTCATCAAAGCCGCCCATTGCACAGCTGTCAAAGCCATGTGCGCGTAGTGCTAGCATTAGGTTTTCCGCCGCGAGCGAGGTGTTGTTGGTTGCCCAGTTCTTGGTGTCTTCAAAGGTATAATAAGGCGATTTAATCGGACCTTTCAAGCGTCTGACCACTTGAGTTGCGCCCCATTTAGCCGCTGATACCACATTAACTGGACCCCGTAAAAAGTCCAGTGCTACGACTTTGGTATAGTAGTCTTTGACCTTTTTTGGTACAGGCTTGTCAGGGTATTCACGTAGGATTTGCTGAGCATGACTTTGCCAGATATCAGTACGAGCCACGACCGCAATTAGGCGTGCTGATGTTTTTGCTGCGTTTTGATTCATGCAGTTCTTTACCGCACGCTTGCGATTATCAACATCATCGATGACATAGAATTCCCACGGCTGTAGATTGCTAGAATTCGGCGCCAACATGGCCAAACGCAAACAGTCTGCTAATACATCATCAGGTATGGGCGTGTCCGTAAAACGACGAACAGAACGGCGTGATTCAACCACGTCGCGAAACGCTTGTAGCTGCGGTGTATGAGTAGGCGTTGCAATGTTGTCTTTAAAGTCAGTGTTGGTGCTCATATTAGGATCCATGCTGGGGATTGAGTGATCAACTTGAGTCGTTATTGAGTGCACTTCTTCAATATCATCTGACAAGTGATTGATACGAATAAATCAAATAGCGGTTGGAAGTAATAAACGGTATGCAGGTTTTGAGGATAAAGCGTACAGATACCAGCTGCTGCCAGTATCTGCCATCATTCGACTTTTCGATTTAATAAGATGTGATAAATAGTGAACTCTAAACCAAGCGCTGCTAGTAGATTAGAGTATCGGGCTGATATTACAGCTCGTTTTCGTACTCATCAGCAGTCAGTAATGCTTCGTAGTCAGCAATATTGTCAGGCTTCATTCTAAAGAACCAACCTTCACCATATGGGTCAGAGTTGATGATTTCAGGATCATCTTCTAGTGCTTCGTTGATTTCCACAACTTCACCTGAGATAGGTGCATAAACGTCAGAAGCGGCTTTTACAGATTCAACCACTGAGATCTCGTCATCAACAGCGATGATATCGCCGACGTCTGGTAATTCAACAAATACCACGTCACCCAGTAGGTCTTGAGCGTGGTCAGTGATACCAACAGTGATAGTGCCGTCGTCTTCTAAGCGTAACCATTCGTGGCTGGCAATGTATTTTAGTTCTGCTGGGATGTTGCTCATGGTCTCTCTCCTACGTGATAGAGGTTAATTAACAAGAATAGTAAAGCTAAATCTAATAGAGGCTAATAATAGAATTTATAAAGCCTATGAGTCAAACTGCTGCTTGCCATTACGGACAAATGGTAGTTTAAGAACGCGTACATCAACGAATTTACCTTTGCCGCGTAGATCAACTTGGACGTTGTCATCATCTGATACGCTGGCAGGAATACGGGCAATCGCGATTGAGTTTTTGAGGCTAGGGGAGAATGTACCACTGGTAATGATACCAGTTTGCTCATTATCTGTGCCTTGATTGATGGTCACTGTCATGCCTTCACGCAATACGCCGCGAGTCGTTAGTAGTAGACCCACTTGCTTCATTGCAGTGTTGTAATCTTTTGACTGCTTGCGTTTGCTAACCATGGCAGCACGGCCGACGAAGTCACGCTCGTCTTTCAATGCCAGTGTCCAGCCCATGTTGCACTCATAAGGGCTAATAGAGTCGTCCATGTCATGGCCATATAGGTTCATACCGGCTTCCATGCGCAAAGTATCACGTGCACCAAGGCCTGCAGGTCTGATGCCATTGGCTTTTAATTGCTCAAAGAACGCTGGTGCATCATCGCCATGCATAATGACTTCGACGCCATCTTCACCTGTGTAACCGGTACGCGCGACGAACCAATCTGTGCCTTCGATATCCGTTAAGTCTGCACCAACGAAAGGCTTGAGTCCTGCTAAGGTATCTGCCCAGCTAGGTTTGGCTTGTGCCAGTTTTTCTACGGCGTTCGGACCTTGAACAGCAATCATCGCAAGCTCAGGGCGCTCAGTGATGGTAATGTCAAAGCTTTCGGCGACTTTGTGGAACTGTGCCATATCTTTATCGCGAGTGGCAGCATTAGAAACGATACGGTATTCAGTGGCTTCTTCATTCATCAAGTAGACGATCAAATCATCGATGACGCCACCTTGCTCATTTAACATACCAGAGTAGAGGGCTTTACCGACAGTTTTTAGTTTCTCAACATCATTGGCCAGCAGTTTCTGTAGCCATGCTTTTGCATCGCTGCCTTTAATATCAGCCACGACCATATGTGAGACGTCAAACATACCTGCATCAGTACGAACGGCTTCATGCTCTTCTATTTGTGAGCCATAATGAATCGGTAATTCCCAACCAGAAAAGTCGACCAGCTTGCCGTCACTGTCGACGTGAGACTGATATAGAGGAGTGCGCTGAGGCGCATGATTTTCGGTGTTTTGAGCGTGATTCTCTTGAGAGTGGCTAGCTTGAGTATCGGTCATAACAAATCCTTATGTGTACATCAGTCATACTCAAAAAGTATAGAAACGGATGCGCATTATCATAGTAGTGAGAAGCAACACTGCAAGGCGCAAGTATTACATCAAAGGGTGGCACAAAAAATAAATAGAAAACCGTAGACCAAACAGACGCTGAACGTCGGTTTAAGCAATAGCCCTATCTGTCCTGTGACCTGAGATTTTCAACACGAATCATCATTATGTGGTTTTTAATCTAAACCTGCTATTGATGATAGCGTATTTTCTCCCCTTCGGTGGGTAAAACGTCGTCCGTTTTACCGCTCTCCAGATTTGTTATGCCTAATGTTTGAGTTATACACGCTTGATGGCGTTTAACTAAACAATAATGACATGTGTTTTTCAGTCCTTTTACCTGAGCGATTGGCAGGGTAGATGCGCCTTCGGTGGTCGTATAGCAATTATATACATCGTATGACCAATGCGGTTTGATACGAGGCGGATGCTTATAGACTCTCTCCTGAAAAACGCTTTTATTATGAAAGGTTAATACTATTTTTACAAGACATGAACCGCATTAAAGTGGATAATTTTGGCAAAAATGACTTTTTGAGAGGGCAATCAGTACAAGTATCAATAAATAGACGGTTTTTACGTCTGTGAAATTGTAGGAAATGGGGGGCGATTACTGAGACCAAAACATAAAGCGACTACTGATAATCGCCCAAAATATGCTAACCTATGGCGATAGTTTCTGATAGGTTGTTTTTATGCATTGCGATATTTATAAATTTCCAAAACATGACGATATGTACGTCTATATTGCTCGCCCTGATTATCCAGATGATACCAATGAGATTAGGGATTGGTTGGGTGTTTTGCCCAAAGATTTCCGTGCAGGCTTAGGCCGTAGTAAGTTTGTCATGCATCTAGATTTGGCAGCTACGCCAACGCTGGCCCGTGTTGATAAAGCAGAGGTATTGGCAAAACTAGAGTCACAAGGCTATTTTGTGCAGATGCCGCCGCAAGATGTCATGCGCCGCCAAGCTGAGCTACGTGCCCGTGAATCGCAAGATAATATTTACGACTAGTGTCCTTATTTTAAGGAAATTGTTGCAAGGTAATTTTAGATGAATCCTTGAGACAAGATCCTTAGAAAGTAATCAATAAAACGTTTAGTAAACATTTGGTCACATGCATTTTGGTAGAGAGTCGTGATAAACTAGCGGCCTATCAAGTGTGCATGTCGATGATGTATTCGTTGTTATTTATGGTAAGGCAGTATCTATTGTCTGCCTGCAAAAACGAAAAGACGCACAATTTATAAACGCAAATAGTGAAACGCGTATGGACTGGTTAAAAAATATCGTACATCTCTTACCGTTAGAAGCCATCAGTGATATTCTCGGTGAGGTTGCTATTTGGTGGGGGCAGATGGTCAAAGACGTGCCGCCTGCCGATTTACCAATGTATGCTTACCTTGGCGGTGTCGTTATCGTATTGGTATTATGGTTGTTGGTCGCTCGTATGCTACCGAAACCGCTAGGCGGTATGAGTTGGATGGTACTGTTTGCTGTTCTATTAGCACCTGGTACTGCCCTAAACGACCCTAGTGTATTGGCACCAGCCAGCATCAATGTGGTTTATGCCTTTATGATGAAAGACTTTGCTGGCGCGATAGCTAATATGGTACCAATATTAGTAGTATTAGTGGCAGGCTTGTTCGTTGGTTTTATTTGGCAGCTCATTCGTGGTGCTTTTGAGTCAAGTCTAGACAAAGCACGTAGAAGCAGTGCAGAAGATACGCAAGCGACGATGCAGCTGACAACAGGCAGTTATTTGGCAGGAAGTACTACGTTGACTGAACAGCCTGATGACACGCTACAGTCTAGCAAAACGCCCTTAGCTGCTAAGGTTGAAACAGATGTCAGCCTAAAGAAGGATAGTAGCTTAACGAAAAAGTCTAAGATGGATAAATCGGATAAGTTATAAAGCGGTTGTTAATAGTAAGTGCTTTATAAATAATTCAAACCGCTGAAGTAGTCAAATAAGACTTTATAAAAAAGACACCTTGCGTGTCTTTTTTTTTGAGATTTTTATGTGAGATGCTCTACCTACGATGAGAAAGTTATACTATGTTTGTTAATCAACAACTTTATTAATCAATAACTGCAATAATCATGAAGTTTAGCAATCGCGAACGCATGAGTATTTTGGCAATGAACAAGGCTGTGCTAATCTAAATGATTGTTTATTTTCCATCGATTACTTTTAATAATTTGATGGCTCTTATTTGATAGCCCCTAACAGCCTAAATGTATAACAATAACTGAGACTCCATTATGACCATGACTGACAAGACTAAGAAAAGCTTTACTGGCACCAGTAGTTATATTGCTACTGACGATTTACAGCTAGCAGTAAATGCAGCAATGACGCTACAAAAGCCACTGCTGATCAAAGGTGAGCCGGGTACAGGTAAGACGCTACTGGCAGAAGAGGTGGCAGAGAGTTTAGGTATGCCCCTGATTACTTGGCATGTCAAATCGACTACCAAAGCTGAGCAAGGGTTGTACGAGTATGATGCAGTATCACGCTTACGTGATTCACAACTGGGTGACGATAAGGTTTACGACATTGCCAACTATATCAAACCAGGAAAATTGTGGGATGCATTTACCAGTAAAGAGCGCAGTGTGCTACTGATCGATGAGATTGACAAAGCTGATATCGAGTTCCCAAATGATTTGCTGCATGAGCTGGATAAGATGTCATTTTATGTTTATGAAACGGGCGAAACCATTACCGCAGCGCAGCGTCCAGTAGTGATTATCACGTCGAATAATGAAAAAGAGTTACCAGATGCATTTTTGCGTCGTTGCTTCTTTCATTATATTGATTTCCCTGAAGAGGAAACCATGCGTCAAATCATCGAGGTGCATTTCCCTGATATTCAAGAAAAAATGGTCAATGATGCGCTCGATATCTTTTATAAGCTGCGTAATATTCAAGGTCTCAAAAAGCCACCATCAACATCTGAATTGGTCGATTGGTTAACGCTATTGCTTGCTGATGATATGGCACAAGTAGAACTGGAAGAAAACTTGCGTGGTGAAAAGTCTATTCCGCCACTATATGGTGCACTGCTTAAAAACGAAGCCGATGTGAGTCTATTACAGCGCTTTGCCAATATGATGCGTCGTTAAAAGGAAAAGTACATTGTATTTCGATGAGCAGTTTAACGCTTTCGTTTTAGGAAGTAGTAATGATGAAGCATTATTAAATACACTTGAAGTATTGCTTTTTAAAAGTAGTACTTCAAGTAAGTTTAATAGCGTATCTGATAAGTTGGATGACTTTTGGAGATCTAACTTTATAGGAAACTTAACAGTAGAACAGATGAATAATGAAAATCTCATTCTTGCTCTAAGTCAATATATTCGTTCAAAATCAATTGACAAAGACATAGTGATCAAATTGTTGGAACTCAATCAACCTAGGGTTATCAAAGCAATACGTCAGTCAGGCATTATTGCTAATGCTGACCATTGTTCTTGGGAAGTTTTGAGAGAGATAAACAATCAAGTTGATTTGTTAGAGTTCAAGGATTTTCTACTTACAGTGGAATACATACAACTACAGTATCAAGAACGTTGTAATGCTTATAGAGAGCTTAAGAATCAAACACAGATTGACCAAGTAACTGCTATGATATTTAGCAGTTTATATGCTTGTGAGTATTTGATACTAAGTCCAAAAAGTATAGATAATCTTTATACCAAAATTCCTTATCAATATGGTGTTGAAGAATATATACCAGTTGAAAATGTATGGAAAGCGTTCAATCACATTATTACTAGTGCTAACATTCAAAAAAAGGAATTCACAGAAAAAACATTAGCGTTAATTTTTAAAGGTACTATGATGCCTTTTGTATTAGGCCAAAATTTAAATGATAAGCTTATAACTAGTTATGATAGTTTTAAAAGAATGGTAGCTTGTCAGATTGATATTAATTTGTATCGAGATCAAGTTATAGACTCTTATTGTTTTGATTTAGAAACAAATTACTATTTAGAGAACAATCAACTAAAGCTTGAATCTAGTAGTAAAGAACCTGATTTATTTTCAGATAAGCTAACTATTTTATCTATTTATTGGTTATACAGAGGTTTTAATTCTTTAGAAGAAAGCCCTTATCTTATTCAGTTAGATAAAGGAGTTAATTTCAAAGCAAATCTAGAAGCTTTAGCAAAAACGCAAGGTATCATTTTACAGTTAGAAGAAGTGTATGGAATTAAGAAAGCTGACTTTGGTGAAGTATATGATTTATCTACTTTGATATTCACTATGCTAATGATTCAGGCTCATTTTGAATATAATTTTGTTCAACCATTTAAAGATATTACTCATAATACTAAAGCTCATCCTTTTATAGCATTGGAACAGTTAGTAATAGAAGGACTATCTAGAGGTCAAGATAGATTACCTTTAAATCATACAAAAATGAAAGATAAAGCTATCAGTATGTCAAATTGGATATTAGAAGGTAGCGGAAATTCAAAAAAGAGAGAAATGAGTCGTATCTTGGATTTTTGGTCGCAAGATTTGCGAGAAGGGGAAAGCTCTTCTTACGGGGAAAAGTCTTTTTATAAGCTTGATGGTTATATGTTTTCACTGCCATGGGTGACTTTTCAGAAAAACTTCAATACAGCCACCATAAATACTTTTAGAAAATTATATAAAAACAGAGCTAATTTGAAATCTGAAACAGACTTAATGGAGCAAAATTTAGCTGGGTTATTAGCTAAATGTAAAGGCAGAGTCTACAGTCAGTATGAGCCTTCAGAATCTGGAGTAGGTGAGATAGATGCGATTGTAGTAACAGATAATAAAATTCTAGTTATTGAGCTTAAATCTACTTATGTAAAAAGTAGCGTTAAAGAGATATATGATTACAGAAATTTTGTACTGAAGAAAGCTGCGTACCAATTATCACGCAAGTCCAGCTATGTTAGAGATGTTTTTTTGCCTAGCTTAGGGCTTGATAGTTCTCAATTTAGTATTCATTCATGGATTGTAGATACTACGTTAGAGTTTGACCATGAATATATTGATGGTTTCTTAAAAATATCTTTTGAAGAGTTAGTAATTATTCTAAACGGGCATGGACAGTATTTTTCAAATATGCTCGATAACGACAATACTAATAAAAATCCTCTTAGTGCTTATGAAGAGAATTTAGAGGCACTGATTAAAAGCATTGAGGATAATGCTTTTTGGAATACTAACTTACCGCTTATGAGTTCAATTCAAGATTTAAATAATGCTTCTACATTAAAGGCATAATCATGTTCATAAAACTATTTTACACCTTACGTACTTATGGCGTGCCAGTCAGTACGCGTGAGCTGCTAGACCTCAATGCTGCGCTTGAGCAGGGGCTGATGATGCAGCCGCACCCAGAAGACCCAACATTGACCACCTTTGCCAGTCGCGAAGATATGTATCGATTGATTCGGCTATGCATGGTTAAAGACGAGCGCCACTTCGATAAGTTCGATCGGGCAATGGCGGATTATTTTGAAGGTGCCGACAGTTTAGATTTGGATGAGCTATTGGCCAAGCTGACGGACGTGCCTAAAGAGTGGTTAGACTTGAAGTTAGACCCAAAAAATCTAACCGAAGAGCAGCGTCGACTACTCAAAAAGTATGGCTCGCTAGAGGAGCTAATGAAAGCGCTGGAGGAGCGCCTTAAAGAACAAAAAGAACGTCATCAAGGTGGTAGCAAATGGGTTGGTACAGGTGGTACTTCACCATTTGGTGCCTATGGCGATCATCCAGAAGGCGTTCGAGTCGGTGGTGAATCTCGTAAGCGCAGCGCGGCCAAAGTCTGGGAGCAGCGTAAGTATCGAAATCTCGATGATGATAGTCAGCTCGGTACTCGTCAAATTCAAATGGCGCTGCGTAATTTGCGTCAGTTTGCACGGACAGGCAGCGCAGACGAGCTTGATATCAAAGAGACCATTAGGCGAACAGCGAAGAAAGGCGTGCTCGATATTCATATGCAGGCTGAACGCCGAAACCGTGTCAAAGTGTTGATGCTGTTTGATGTGGGCGGCAGTATGGATGTTCATGTTGAAGCGCTTGAAAAACTATTTTCTGCGGCAAAAAACGAGTTTAAAACCTTAGAGTTCTTTTATTTTCACAACTGTCTTTATGATTATGTGTGGAAAGACAATAACCGTCGCCATAGCGCACCGATGCCAACCTATGAGCTGCTGAATAAATATGGCCGAGAGTATCGCGTTATATTCGTTGGTGATGCGTCTATGTCACCATATGAGTTGATGACGGTGGGCGGTAGCGTTGAGTATATGAATAATGAGGCGGGTATCGTATGGCTAAAACGGGTACTGGATCATTTTGATAAAGTCGCTTGGCTCAATCCAGAAAATCCTACATATTGGCAATATACTCAAACCATCGTTGAAATCAAAAAGCTCGTGGATAACAAGATGTATCCCATGACCTTGCATGGCGTGGAAGAGATGACAGGTTACTTAGCACGGTAGTTTTGACGTTTATGCTATAGTCAATCCTCTATAAACTGGATATGGTTTCAGTCTCGTTTAGTCTACTACTTGTAGTACTTTCACTTGCCTTCCGTGTATCCAAATTATATTGAACCGACTATAACTTATAAAATTTATTAAGTCTGATTGAATTCTTATGACAGCAGCCGTTATGACGAAATAATGGCTGCTTTTTTTGTTTAAAAATAAGCAAGATGACAATTCGGCATTGGTATACTGAGTAAAACATGATAACATTCATTTTAAATGAATCTTATAGGTATTCTTATTTAAGATATTTACTTAAAGATTCTTATCTCTTGTTTTTTAATCTATCAATTCGACCACACACTGAGAAACAACATGGCTTCACCAAAAACATTAGAAATCGTCACAGCAACCGTTCCTGTACTTGAAGAACATGGCATTGCGATTACCACCGTATTTTATAGAAACATGTTTAATGAGCATCCTGAGCTGTTAGATATTTTTAATGAGACCAATCAAAAACTAGGACGTCAACAGACCGCTCTAGCTACAACAGTATTAGCCGCTGCTAAGCATTTGGACAAATTGGCTACGCTATTGCCGCAAGTGACACAGATTAGCCATAAACATAGAGCGTTACAGATATTGCCTGAGCATTATCCTATCGTTGGTAAACATTTGATCGGTGCGATAAAAGAAGTGCTAGGAGAGGCAGCCACTGACGACATCATTACCGCTTGGACAGAAGCTTATAATGAGATCGCTTCGGTATTTATTCAGATTGAACATGGCATGTATGAGCAGGCGATGTGGCAAGGTTTTGCGCCTTTTAAAGTGACCGAAAAGGTAGCGGCTGCTACGGATATAGCAGCCTTTACAGTAGTGCCAGTCAATCAGAGTGAGAACAATGCAAACAATGACTCAGCAAACAGTCAAGATATTGACCTGAGTAAATTGAAGTTAACCGCTGGTCAATATATTACGGTGAAAACAGATCCGGCAGACAGCGACCATATTGCGCTGCGTCATTATTCTTTATACTCTGCCAGTACCGATGCAGGTATTCAGTTCGCTGTTCGACGTGACAACCGCAATGAGCATCATGGCTTGGTTTCTAACTATATGCACGACCAATTAGAAGTGGGTGACACGGTTTTATTGTCTGCACCAGCTGGTGACTTCGCGCTTAATCAAGATTTGGTACAGCAGAATGAGATTCCGTTGGTATTGATGAGTGCTGGGGTCGGGGTAACACCTGTGCTGTCTATGCTAGAGGCACAAGTACTGGCCAATCCGAAACGACCTATTGTTTGGGTTTATGCGTGCCAAAATGCCACACATCATGCTTTTTCTGCTCAGGTAGAGGCCTTACTCGCAAAGGCTGAAAACGTAGAAAAGCATATTTTTTACTTTGAATCGGGACAGCTATTAGATGCTGCGTGGCTTGAAACACTGCCTAAGCCTGCCGATATCTATGTATGCGGATCAATGCCGTTTATGGAAAGTATGATTGATGGCTTAGTGGGATTAGATCATGGTGTCGATAGCGTTCACTATGAACCGTTTGGCCCTAAGATGAGCTTGGGTGGTTAGTTTCTAGCGATTGTTAGCCATTAAGTATTACTAATAACAAAAAAAGCACTTGGATGACAACGTCATTTCAAGTGCTTTTTTATTCAACGTAATATGAGGATAGATAGGGAGTTGGGCATTAATATTGAAATATAGATGCGTATTACTCTTTATTCTCAACCACACCAATCATCACACCCATCTCTTTTTTATCGTGCGTATCGATGCTAGGCGCATATAACGCCGATGCAATCCCACCATCTAAGAACAGTGCATTCGGGCAGCTTAAGTTGTCTTTGAATAGGGATGCAAACTGATAAAACGTGACGGGTTCATCGCTATTCACAAACTGTATGCTGCCATCATCACAAACGCCAGCACCATTGCGAATTTTAAGTGAGGTGCTATCAGGTTTGAACTGTGGATGTATCTCGTTATTGATAACCAGCATTGGGCCTGATTGTGTTGCATACCAAGGCTGTGCTTTGCCTTCTGCAAGCAACTCATTTAAAGCATTACTTTCAGTAATTTTTACGTTCCCAGACTTATCCCACCACATGACACCATTGGGTAGTAAATGAAAATTGCCACCACCTTCTTTTGTATTTAGCGATTTGAGTTCTTTGCCTTCGATGACGGTATAGCCAATCGGCGCATAGTCTTTATTATACATACCCGCATTCATCGCAAAGCTAAGTGCTTGATTGTCAGGTAAAGTCGTCATTAAATTATCAAAAGTTAGCAAGGGTTGCGCACTCTCAGACTGTTGCCAAAACAACTTTAATGAATAACGGCCATCAGTCAATGATTCCGCTCTAATACGACAAGCACTATAAGAAAAAGGGGTGTCTTGAGAATGGCATGACCAGTTTTCTGTGTCGCTGCTACTGGCATCAATGCTTGTTGGTTGGCAAGCACTGATGCTAAGCGAGAGTAAGGCAATGGTCCATAAAGGTAAGGTATGAGCAAAACTTGGCATTGATTATAGATCTTTTATAATGAAAAAATATCAGAGGTCGTGGCCTATATAAGGTTAATCATTCATAGGGTTAATCACTGGCTTTTAGTCACTGCTAGGTGGGAAATCGCGAAAGGTATTATTAACATTGCCCATCATGATACCAGTAGTATTATTGTTTACTTTATCGTCCGTTGCTTGATCACCTGCTTTTAAAGTTGGCGCTTCGGTTTGTTTGCCTGTATCACGCGAGTCTTTATTGTAGGCAATCAGCGCATCATTATCGGCAAGGAAACTATCCGCTGTCGACATTACCCACATCTGATTGAACACGTCTGCACGGGCACTTTGATCAAGTAATGCACCTCTATCGGTGAAATAAAAGAACTTCGACAGCAGTTTGATTTGCCCATCGTCTAAACGACGTGCAATATGATAAGGCTGTAACTGACTTGGATGCTGTAAACCGACTGCGCCAACGATGCTGGCTAGTGATTTTAGCGTGTTTTTATGGAAGCTTGCGACGCGCTCCGCCTTGCTTGGCACATCTAAGGCCTTTTGGCGATATGGATCTTGGGTAGCGACACCCGTTGGGCAAGTGTTGGTATGACATGAGCGAGATTGTATGCAACCGACCGCAAACATAAAGCCACGTGCCGAATTACACCAGTCTGCACCCAAGGCAATCATACGAGCGATATCAAAGCCAGAAACGATTTTGCCGCTCACGCCCAGTCTAACCTTGTCACGAATACCAGCGCCGACCAAGGTGTTATGAACCAATAGAAATCCATCAACCATCGGCATGCCGACATTGTCCATGAATTCGACAGGTGCGGCACCAGTACCACCTTCAGCACCATCAATGACGATAAAATCAGGATAGTTATCCATCTCAATCATGGCTTTGACAATTGCCATAAACTGCCAAGGCTGACCAATACAGAGCTTAAAGCCAACAGGCTTGCCACCTGATAATTCCCGTAACTGCTGCCAAAAAGCCACGAGCTCGCGTGGGGTGCTAAAAGCGGTATGTGAAGAAGGTGAGATGCAGTCTTGACCAAGTGGTACTTGACGCGTGTCAGCAATCTCTTGGGTGATTTTCTCCGCTGGTAATACGCCGCCCTTACCTGGTTTGGCACCTTGAGATAGTTTGATCTCAATCATTTTTACTTGTGGATCGACGGCTTTTTCAGCAAAGGACTGTGCATCGAAATTGCCATTGGCATCGCGGCAACCGAAATAACCCGTACCCAACTCCCAAATTAAATCACCGCCGAACTTGCGATGATGAGGACTGATAGCACCTTCACCTGTGTCGTGAGTGAATCCGCCTAATTTGGCGCCTTGATTCAGCGCCATAATGGCATTGGCTGACAAGCTACCAAAGCTCATCGCTGAGATATTAAATACTGACATCTCATGCGGCTGCTGACAACGTTCACCACCAACCATGATTTTAAAGTCTTTATTCTCTAGAGGTTGGCTGACCGCTGATTGCAAAAACCACTCTTTGCCATGCGCATATAGGTCATCCAGCGTACCAAACGCATTGGTATCACTGACGTTCTTAGCACGCTGATAGACCAAAGCACGCTGCTGGCGCGAAAACGGTACTTGCTCTTTGTCATCCTCGAGCAAATATTGACGAATCTCAGGGCGAAAGTCCTCTAATACATAGCGGACATGACCGGCGATAGGGTAGTTATTTAGGATGGCATGCTTGGATTGAATGACATCGTAAATGCCCAAAGCTACTCCAAAGCCACCAATAAGAATCAGCCACCAGTTCAATAATAACAACCCTGCTAAAAACAGAAAAACGGCTGCACCAAAGGTGCTATAGCGCAACAGTACACCGGTCAAATAGGGTGAGTTACTTTTTGGTTCAGGGTTTAGATTGGTACGAGATTGGGGCATAGCGAGGCTCGGTAATAAAACATGGAAATTAAAAAACGCGATAATTATATATAACAGATAAAAAGAACATGTCTCAAGCATCAATACGTATGATGTCGACGACAGATAATATTTATCTTAACTTATAATTAACGCGCATATTGTACGGTTATGATATCACGGCTTAGCGGTAATTGAGTAAGGTATGCTTGTGCCATGGCTTTTTCAACATACCACTCGCACCAAAGTTTTCTGCTCATCAATGGTTTCAAATTTAATTTCAACGGGCAAAAATTGCTCAATCAGCCAGGCTTGGGTTTCGGTATGCTGACTGATGATTCGTGCGGTAAATTCGCCACCACCGGATAATGCTAATGGCAATAGCAACTGGTCTGTTAAGTACTCATCGACTAGCGCATCGGTTCTGAATAGATAGCGTTTAATCAAGCCTGCTAGTCGATTGCCCATTTTCTCAGCTGACGTGCGTTTTTCACCTAGTAGCGTAAATATTTCGTGATGCAGATGATCGCCACATTCATGAGTAACCTGTGCATAGCAAGTATTGCCTTCACCGATACCGTCCAGCTTATTGGCTTTGGTGGTAATAAGTGAGTCATCTACTACGCTTTCAAGCAGTACGGATTTAGCGCTGGCAAGCTCGCGTTTGCCAATGTCATATTCCAAATTTAGGACGCTGGCTACTAATGCGATATTTGTCAGCGCTCCACGTTCGGTTAGCATTAATGGCTTGGAGTCAGCACGGCGCATGAATGGTGTAATGGTTGCCTTAATCACGCCGCCGCCAATGGGTGCAAAGCCTGCTTGCACACATTCAATATTCACTTGCATGCCTAATTTCGCCAGTGCAGGAACGAATGCCTGCTGCAAAAAGTCCGTGGTGGGTGCTAATGGATTATGCGTACCGCCTTTTATGCTTACTGTTGAGAGGACACTTTGATCTGTATTAGCAAACAGTAGAGCAGGGAGTAGCGTTTGTAAGACCAAACTGGTACTGCCAGCCGAGCCAATATCAAAATGGTAATCACCTGATCGAATCGCACTCGGCGCAAAGCGAAATGATGAACTGCCCAACACTGCGCCTGATACGCTAGCGTTTGATATCTGTTGTGACGCTTGTACGCACATTAGGTGTTGACGCATCAATCCAGATTTGGCTCGCCCAGCACGGATATTAAACATTTCAATGGGTATGCCTGTTAGCATCGATAATGAGAGAGCGGTACGAATGATTTGTCCGCCACCTTCGCCAGTGCTGCCATCTATTTTCAGGGTCACGCTCTTGGTGCTCGCAGTATGGGCACTGGCATTACTGGCGCTTTGGTTGGGCATAAAGCTCATTGGTAAACTCTCAAAGTTTAATTTTTCGTAAAGCGGGATGTGATTATTTTATCGTGTGTGCTTAAATTGCTATTAAATAAAAGAGCCTAAAAAATACGGTATGACGCATATTTTTTAGGCCCTGTTCATCTATCAAAGTTTAGCTTTAGATATCAACGTTTAGCTGTTGAATTTTTTCGCTAATAACTCTTTGATAAACGTCACGACGGCTGCGCTGTGCTCAGAGTTTTTGATTTCATCTAATAGCTCAGCTTTTGACATGCTTTGGTATCTTTGTATGTCTTCGCTGCTGATGTTTTTTGCGCTGTCGATCAAGCCTGATAGGCCGTTTTCATCGTTATCACCGCCTGTTACAGCGCCTAACATATCGTTCATATTTAACATCGGTATTTCCTCATATAAAAGTAATTATCAAATGCTTCAATGTGAAAGTGCTTATAAATCTGTGCTGTGGTCACATACCACGCACATCTTAGTCTACCGTATCTATATTCGTTTAGGGGTATTAAAGTCGCTCATGCAAATGATTTGCGCCAAATTTTTTGCATATCGCTACGGATAAGTAGAGCTTCTGCGAGTTTCATTTTGGTTCTCTCTTATTATAATTAGGATTCAATATCGCCCCAAAAATCAATATGATTTGGTGCATCGATTATTGGAAACTTATCTGACAATTCAAAACGAAATTCATGAGCAAAATAGTGTGCTAAATCGTATCCATAGTAAATGATGTCTGTCTGATAAATAGAAAAGACAGGGTTACCAGTTTTATGCGGTTCACTAGGAATGTATCGGTGCGAGTAAATCGGTATAATTTTAGGATAAGTCTCATAATAAATTTCAGCGACCATAATATTTTTATTAAGATCATTAGACTTTTCACCCCATTCTTCCATCCAGAATGCATTATGCTCTATATCAAACACTATGCCACTAAATGGCCAATCTATTCTTTTACGAATATCCATGGCCTCAATTTTTGACTGTAAACCTAGTCGCCAGTTAACAAAACCATTAGATATGGGCAGCTCTTTTTGTAAAAAATATTGTAAATCAGGTGTAAACCTTAAATTGAATTTATTCTCAATTTGTTGAACTTCTTCATCAGATAGTCCATGTTCAAATTTGACTTTTTTTGCTTTGAGTTTTCGTATGATTTCTATAGTTTGAGCATGTTTCATAAGTTTGTTCTCCTTTGAAAAAATTACTAAAACCATTCATGACCGATAACTTTCCAGATTTCATCACCGTAACCATCGAGGTTTTTAGGTATATTGGGATTACCTAAGTAGTCCATATTCTGCTCACGCATAAACTCTAAAATGCTTGATTTCAAAGCTTTGCAAAAAGCCAGTCTATCGAAGCAAAATTTTTCCACATTATTAATCACAGGTATTCCTAAAATTAACCAGTCCATTGGTGGGTTTGGTGAGACTTTAAAGTTAACCTCGCGACTGTAGTCATCGATTACGAAGTAGTACACATTTTTCAAAGGCTCTTGTTGTAATACAAAACCAATCTCAACTAAGTTTAGAATATTTTTGAAAATATCTAAAAACTCACACTTAAGTATAGCTGTTTGATTGATTTTAAATTCAACGTAGTAAAAGCCTTGAGAATAGCCAATTCCAAAAACTATTTTGTCTAAATTCATGCTTTACTCCTCAACAAACTAACCTTTAACACAAACCACCTGACGCAGTGTATGTACCACTTCTACCAAATCACTTTGTGCTTGCATGACGTCATCAATATTTTTATAAGCCGCTGGAATCTCATCAATCACATCCGCGTCCTTTCGGCATTCTACGCCCGCAGTCTGTGCAATTTGATCGGCTACCGTAAATACCTTTTTGGCTTCGGTACGTGACATGATACGACCTGCACCATGCGAGCAAGAGCAAAACGATTCTTCGTTTCCTTTACCGCGTACGATGAATGATTTGGCACCCATTGACCCCGGAATAATTCCGTATTCACCAACGCGGGCACGGACAGCGCCTTTGCGGGTCACAAATACTTCTTCGCCATAATGTTGCTCTTTTTCTACATAGTTATGATGACAGTTCACCGCTTTTACCGCTGCATCAAACGGCTTAGGTATGATTTGGCGTAGCGCTTTGATGGCTTTTTCCATCATGATTTCGCGGTTTTTAAAGGCAAAACGCTGCGCCCAGCCAACCGCAAACCAATAATCATCGAAGTGCTCTGTACCCTCGGCAAAGTAGGCCAAATCTTTATCTGGCAAGTTGATAAACCACTTGCGCATATCTTCACGTGCCAGCTCAATAAAGTAGCGACCAATGGCATTACCCACACCGCGTGAGCCTGAGTGCAGCATGATCCAAACTTGATTGGTTTCATCAAGGCACACTTCGACAAAATGGTTTCCCGTACCCAGCGTACCCAAATGGTTAAGGTTGTTGGTGTTTTTTAGGCGAGGGTGCTTTTGGGTTATATAGTTAAAGTCATCAACCAGCGTTCCCCAACCGTTCATTACCGTGTCGTCAGGGTTCGCCCACGCGCCAACATCACGGCGTGACCCGCGACCACGCGTTTTACTACGACCATGTGGAATGGCTTTTTCCAGTTCGGTACGCAGACCAAGCAAACTATCGGGCAAATCGTTTGCGGTTAGGGTGGTTTGCACTGCCATCATTCCGCAACCGATATCGACGCCAACGGCAGCCGGAATAATCGCTTCTTTGGTTGGCAATACCGTACCGATAGTCGCGCCAATACCGACATGCACATCAGGCATCACCGCAAGCCATTTGTATACAAAAGGCATTTTTGAGGCTTTGATCAATTGATCGTGCGCTTTTGGGTCAACGGGCACGCCTTTGGTCCAAAGTCTGATCGGTGTTCCACCGTCTTGAATGATGTTATGAGTGGTTGGTTGCATGTTGTATTCCTTAGCATTGCAAAGTTTGTTTATTATGAAAGGTGATGCTTACTTTATATAATGCTAAGGGCGTGCCAAGTTTTTAATATACTCAAAATTTAATCGTAAGTATTTGATATTTATGATTTAAGTAATATTATTTTTATACATCTAAAGTAGGTTAGTGAAAATATTGAAAAATAAATTTATAAAATATTCTATTAGTATAGTATTTATTCTATATATTAATATTTTTATCCTATAACGCTCATACTAAATTTTCGTACATGCACCAATATTTTGGATGATTGAACCTTATGCCTAACAAAACCGCCGTCATCGGCTTCCTCGGTACTACCTTAGATAATGGCTTTAATGATAAGCGTTGGCAACGTTGGCGTCCAACCGTCAGTTTGGGGCTGCATGACGAGCTACTGGTCGATGAGCTGCATATCTTATATAGCAAGCGCGATAAACGGCTGTTTAAAATAATTGTCGATGACGTGGCACAAGTTAGTCCGAACACTACCGTTATTGGTCATCATGTGGCGTTGACCAGTCCGTGGGATTTTGCCGACGTTTATGCTGAGCTGTATGACTTTGCCGCAGGGTTCGATTTTCAGGATAGTACCGATTACTTGCTGCATCTGACCACAGGTACGCACGTGGCGCAAATTTGCTGGTTTTTATTGGTAGAAGCACGCTTTATTCCCGCTGATTTGATTCAGACTTCTCCTTGCCCAAGACCCGACCAAGCTGATCCGCAAGGTCGCTATCAAGTGATTGATTTGGATGTCTCGCGCTATGATGGATTACGTGAACGCTTTGAAGCAGAAAAACAGCAGCATTGGCAAACCTTACAAGCCAATCTAGTCACCCAAAATGCCGCTTATCAAAAGCTCATATCCGATATCGAAAAGGTCGCCACACGATCAACCGCACCCATACTATTGATGGGCGCAACAGGGGCGGGCAAGTCTCAATTGGCAGGCCAAATTTACGCGCTCAAAAAAGTCAAAGCCAGCACGCAAGGCAAAAACATGCTCGAACAATTCATCGAGGTCAACTGCGCCACGCTGCGTGGTGACACCGCCATGAGTGTGTTATTCGGTCATGTCAAAGGGGCATTTACGGGCGCTGCGACGAGTCGAGACGGGCTGTTAAAGTCAGCAGATGATGGATTGTTATTCTTAGATGAAATCGGTGAGTTGGGGCTTGATGAGCAAGCGATGCTATTAACCGCACTGGAGGAGCAGCGCTTTTATCCGCTCGGTAGTGATACGCCGATTAGCGTGTCGTTTCAGCTAATTGCAGGCACCAATAAAGACTTGCGGCAAGCGGTCGCTAATGGCGAGTTTCGGGCAGATTTATTTGCGCGTCTTAATACATGGACGTTCTTTTTGCCATCACTTAAAGATAGGCTAGAGGATTTACCTGCCAATATCGACTATGAATTGGCGCGTTTGGGTAGCGAGCAACAGCAGCAATATCGATTTACGTCAGAAGCAAGGCAATTGTATGAAGCTTTTGCGATGAGCAAGGATGCGACATGGCAAGGGAACTTTCGTGATTTGACTGCCAGTATGATTCGTCTGACCACGCTGGCTGAGAGTAAAGTGATTCGCAATGATGACGTACAAGCGGAGATTGAACGCTTAACGCATCTTTGGGAATTACCTGATCGTTTGAATGGATTGAATAGGTTAGGTAGTGATAGTAAAGGCAATAACGCGAATAAAAATAGCCTAAGTAATAACAGTTCTAATACTGCTTTAGATAGCGAAACCATCGAACAGGGTAGCCATCACATTTTACGCCAATATCTTGATGAAGACATGCTAATAACTATTGATCCGTTTGATGCGGTGCAATTGGCATATGTGATTGAGGTATGTATCAGCCATAAAAAACAAGCGGCGGCTGGGCGCTATCTATATGCGAACTCCCGCGATAAATTAAAAAGCCCGAACGATAGCGATAGATTGCGTAAGTATCTGATGAAATTTGGGCTTAGGTTCGATGAATTGGGGTAGATTTTTCTGCTAACCAACAAACGAAAATGAGTCAAATAAAGTATACTGTTTAGTATGATTAAAAAGATAAGGCAGTATCATGAGGACTAAACCAACTTATGCACCGTATGGTTTTATATTGGGTGCATTTACGCTAATGGCAATGGTATCTCCAGCATGGGCGAGTAATGGCGATACGGTTGATTGTGAAAAGGCCTATTCTACCTATGCGATGGAATATTGTGCCGCGCAAGAGAGAGAAGATGCTACTAAAATTATGCGTCGATATCTGATTGCCAGTTATTCTCAATACAATGAAAATCCTGAGATTGTTGAAGCCATCAAATCCTCTCAAAAAGCTTGGGAAAAATATGAATATAGTAATTGTGATGCGGTCTATACATCATGGACGACAGGGTCAATTCGTGGCTTAATGTCTATTAACTGTAGTACCCGAATAACCAAAAAACGCACGCATGAGTTGTGGCTGAATTACTTAACTTATATGGATAGTACACCGCCGGTTTTACCTGAGCCTTTATTAGATTAAATGAAACAGGTAGTAATTATTGTTAGATGTTTTGGCATTATATTTCTTATGATGGCTTAGAAAACTTATTCCTCACAGTTAAAGCATTGCCTATCGTCATCATACATTTGACATACAAGATAATCCAATCTAATCGCATCATATTCTGACTTTAAGTATTGATTGTCATAAGTGATATTTTTATCGTACTCTAAAAAGTTATATATTTTTTGATAGTTTACAGGTTCGATATTTTCTTTTGACCACTGTTCTATGTCACCACATGTCGGACGGTTCCAAAAGTGAGATTTTACTATAAATGTTTGTTCTGTCTCACTATTAGGGAAGATATCATCTAAATATTTGGCATGATGAATATTAATATCCTTGTCACAGCCTGTCAGGAGTAGGCAAATAACAATGAGGCTATAAAGGTGTTTTGACATTGTAACTCTTAAGGATTATTGTTTTTTATGATAATAAAAAGGGTGTAAACAAAAATATTTTCTTAATGGCGTAACGATAGTTTGATTATTGGGATATACCTCTACTTTGAAGCTGCAATAAGCTGCTTGTCCTATATAAGCGGGTTTTTTCGTAAAAGTCACACCATCTAGCTCGTATATATTTTCATCTGTAAGATAGTCTCCGAAATAGAAATAATCTATGCCAAAATAAATATCTTTATCTACAAAACGATTTTTTACATACAATGTCATATTCTTTGACTTCATTTTCTCAATCTTGTAGCTTAGTTTCCAGTCATTGAGTTCTTTAACTGTCGGCTCTTCCCCTGTGTCTACATATTGCAAAGAATTAAATCTTGTTGGTGCACCTGTGTGGTTAAATATTTTAATCTGTGGACTTGTCAATAGATCGAAAATTTTTAGCAAAATAAACATTAGAACGAGGGAAAAAAGGATCTTTTTTATATTAAAAGTCATAGCTTTTAACCACTGGTATGTCTACCGAGAAGTTGATTTGGTAATTATGGGTCGTGTCTTTCTCATCAATAGTGCCATTGCCGTCACTGTCGGATTGGGTGATAAAGTAATAACGCGCAACTTGCGGCATCCATTTGGTCTGCTGTACAAACTCATTATCAGGATGCAGTTTGGTCAGTTGCTTACCCATGTTGTCACTCATGTATAACGCTTGTTGACGCATGATATTTTTGTCTTCTTCGTCAGGTTGGTTAGGCGTCTCAGAGACATGGTAAATGATATGATTGAAAGGGGTATTGATTGTTACTGTTTTGGGATCTCTAGGGGCATCTTGCTCTGCATAATAATTATCTTCATGATCTATATCAGCCGACATTTCATTGTCATATACGAGAGCTTCCTCTTGTGAGATATCTTTAGCTGAAAATAGTTTGTACTGAGTGGTATATGGTAGAAATATCTGATCGATGATGAAATTGTCATTGGGCATCAGTTTTTGCGTGTTACCTGTCGCTATCTCTTCAAACACAAAGTTGTTGGCATGAGTTCCATATTGATAAGTACCCTGTTGCTCAAATATAGGATAGTACATTTCTCCTTTTCTAGATTTGATACTGCTTAAGCCGGTTTCGTGGTTTTCTATATCAATCGGGGTAATAGGGTGCAATAGTGCGGGAGTACCATTGATATATTGTGGAAACTGTATGCTAGTAGGAACCAGCACAGTTGTGTCTGTCGCTGCGTTTGCTACATCGCCTGTTTGGCTAGCATTGTCGGCCTGATTATTCGCAGCGTTATTATTGTCAGCCTGCTGGCACGCGCTAAGCATTAGTGCACACAGTAAGCCAATGCTTATATTCATTCCCAGTTTTGAACTCAAACCAAAACCTAAATAAGAGGCTTGTGCATTCTGACTTTTATTATGATGTCCCATCAGTAATCCTAATTAACTGTTGTTTTGTAATCAGTCTTTATCATATACAGATATACTGAATTTTCAATCAAGTTAAATGGAAAGTACGTGGAATAATCTGAGACTTATTATCTGTTATGATACTTTCAAAGATAATGTCATCACTGAATGATTTTCTATGGAACTATGATATGCACTTGCTCACGTCAACGATTTGTATTTCTTTAGCTATCTTATTAACTGCTTGCAACCCATTAAATCGAGAGGATGGAGCAGTCATAGATAATTCGGCTGCCACAATAGGTATCACCGAAAAGGCGGCATTTGAGTCATTATTAGTGGCTTTAGAACAGCGTCCGAACGCAGATCTGGATTGTTTACAGTTTCTCCCTGAGAGTAACAATGATGACGCCATAGCGACAACTTGGGAGTTTGCCGCTATTGAAATTCACGATGAAATCTGCGGTGGCGATCCTTACGTTGGTCATGTTCGTAATCGCTATAAGGTTAGTGCAGACGGTTCGGTGATGATCTATGATCCTATAGACGCTGAATACAAACCATTTTAATTTCCAGCACCAATCCGCTCCGCCAATGCCTGCAACTTCGGCACTATCATCGCCGCATAGCCATCCGCTTCCCAGTTGGCACTTGGCACACTGGCATTGAGCGAGTAGGTATATTGCCCAGTCGCGACATCAAACACGCCAACGGCGACTGCCAATATATCGGTAGAAAACTCCCCATCTGATACTGTATAGCCATATTTTTCATGATGCTCTGCCGCGCTGGTTAGGGCTGTTTGCGCATGGTCATAATCCTCGGTGGATAACTGCTCTTGTAAATTATTCTGAATCACAGCTTGTCTCGCTTGCGTACTTACCGCATAAAAAGCGCGTCCGATAGCAGTGCGTGCCACAGGTACAGCGGAGCCAACCTGTAAGTTGACCGATAGGCGAGCAGGGCTACGACAGCAGGCGTGATAGCGCATTTCTCCTTCGACTTCGGTCGCTAAATTCACAGATACTTCATTCTCACTAGCAAACTGTCGCAGTAAAGGCTCAGCCGCTGCGACCATATCGTGGCGACTCCACGCGGTCGCACTGAGACGTACAGCACTACTGCCCAATTGATACTGTCCGTGCTCAGTGACACGTAAAAACCCAAGCGTGGTTAAGGTATGGATAAGGCGAGTAATGGTTGCCTTTGGCAGATCTGTCATCTGACACAATTGCTGATGGGTGAGCCTATCATCATGTTCAAATGCTGCGAGTAAAGATAGCCCACGACCCAATGCAGTTACAAACTGCCGATCATTATCTTCCTTGCTTTGCTCAAGCGTGGTCGTCATTCGTTCCAATAGCGGAGTAGCTGTTGATAAGGGTTTCGTCATTTTATACTCATCTTTTTTTGATAAAGGTTTACAGCGCAGCGAAAGTTTGCTTAAATGGTTTTAAATTATGAAACTAAGTTTTGCACAGCGGAATTATGAAGTCAATAGCCTATTATCTAAACCTATCTATTAATCACAATTCGTCAGTCAGGATGACTGATACCAAGGAGATCCACATGGCAACATCTACTAGCCCACGCTTTGATTGGGAAGATCCTTTCTTATTACGTGACCAGCTCACTGAAGAAGAACGCATGGTCACAGACAGCGCGCGTCAATTTTTTCAAAAAGAGCTAATGCCTGGCATTATCGAGGCCAATCGCAATGAGAATTTCGATCGTAATATCATGCGTCAAATGGGTGAGATGGGTCTGCTTGGTGTCACGATTGAGGGCTATGGTTGTGCAGGTCTATCAAGTGTTGCCTATGGTCTGATTGCTAAGGAAGTGGAAGCTGTTGATTCGGGTTATCGTTCAGCGATGAGCGTACAGTCAAGCTTGGTTATGCATCCTATTTGGGCGTATGGCACAGAAGAGCAAAGAGAAAAGTATTTGCCAAAGCTTGCCACAGGTGAGTATGTCGGCTGTTTCGGTCTGACTGAGCCAGACTCTGGGTCAGATCCTTCATCAATGTCTACTCGTGCGCGCGCTGTGGATGGCGGTTATGAGTTGACGGGCAATAAGATGTGGATCACCAATAGTCCTATCGCTGACGTGTTTGTCGTGTGGGCCAAAGATGATGCTGGCGAGATTCGAGGTTTTGTTTTAGACAAAGGCATGAAAGGGTTATCAGCACCGAAAATCGAAGGCAAATTCTCACTACGTGCATCAGTCACAGGTGAGATTGTCATGGACAAAGTATTCGTCCCTGAAGCCAATGCTTTCCCAGATATCCGTGGTCTAAAAGGACCATTTGGCTGCTTGAACAAAGCCCGTTATGGTATCGCTTGGGGTTCGATGGGTGCGGCTGAATTCTGCTGGAAAGCCGCCCGTCAATACACGCTCGATCGTAAGCAGTTTGGTCGTCCGCTAGCGGCAACGCAGCTCGTGCAGTTGAAGCTTGCCAATATGCAGACTGAAATCACGTTAGGTCTACAAGCGGCGCTACGCGTGGGTCGTCTGATGGATGAAGACAACGCAGCGCCTGAGATGATTTCACTTATTAAACGTAATAACTGTGGCAAGGCACTGGATATCGCTCGTATCGCTCGTGATATGCATGGCGGTAATGGTATCTCTGACGAATTCCATATCATCCGTCACGTGATGAACTTGGAAGCCGTCAACACTTACGAGGGTACACATGATATTCATGCGCTTATCCTAGGACGTGCACAGACTGGCATTCAAGCATTCTTTTAAACTGATTTTAAGTTAAATATTCAGATTTGGAACATGCCCTAACGTACGTTGCTGCTTAGCTTTTTGATAAAAAGAGCATTAACAGTAGCGTACGTTTTTCAGTTGTTCTTCATGATTTAACGGTTAGATGGCTGCATGATGAAGAACAATTTTATGATTAAAAAATCAAAAAATACGCGACACAATAAGGGATTATTATGATTGATATGGCTAATATGCCAAAGGGCGCATTGCATGGTATCAAGGTGCTCGATTTATCGAGAGTGCTGGCGGGTCCTTCTTGTACACAAGTACTTGCTGATCTTGGTGCCGAAGTCATCAAGGTTGAGCGTCCGCATATCGGTGATGAAACGCGTCATTGGGCACCGCCAACATTCAGCGATGACACCTCCGCTTATTACGCCACTATTAATCGCAATAAAAAGTCGCTCACAGTAGATATCACTACGCCAGCAGGACAGACCATTATCAAGCAATTGATTGCTGAGAGTGATATCTTGGTCGAAAACTTTAAAGTCGGCGGTCTGAAAAAATACGGTTTAGATTATGACAGTCTAAAACAAGACAATCCGCGGCTGATTTATGCATCATTGACAGGGTTTGGTCAGACTGGTCCCGATGCCGCGCGGCCTGGTTATGATTATATTATTCAAGGGTTGTCAGGGCTGATGAGCATCACAGGGCCGAGTGATGGTGAACCGCATAAAGTTGGCGTCGCAGTGGTTGATTTGTTTGCAGGTTTGCATCTGACGATTGGTATTCAAGCGGCACTGGTGGCGCGTAATCGTACTGGACTTGGACAACACGTCGATGTGGCATTGCTCGATAGTGCACTGGCTATGCTCGCTAACGTCGGTATGAATCATTTAGCATCAGGTAAAGTGCCACCCAGATTAGGTAATCAGCATCCTAATATCGTGCCCTATCAAGTATTTTCTGGCGAGGGCGAGCAGCATTTTATCTTAGCGTGTGGTAATGACAGTCAGTTTGCCAAACTTTGCACCGTGCTCGCAGTCGATTGGCATATGGATGATCGTTTTACGACCAATCCAGCACGTGTGACCAATCGTGTACTACTGTGTGATGAGCTGAGCAAGAAATTTTCTGAGCAACCACGCACCTACTGGCTAGAAGTGTTGGATCAAGCAGGTATTCCATGCGGTGCGATTCATAACGTGGCTGAAGCTTTGGCCATGCCGCAAGCGCAAGCAAGGAATATGATTGTTAATTTCACCGAGCAAGGGAGTCCAGTCAGAGCACTCGGCAATCCTATCAAATTGTCCGCATCACCAGTCACGTATCGTACGCCGCCACCGCAGTTAAGCGAACATACTGATAGCACACTCGCTGATCTAGGCTATGACAGTGAGATGATTGCTAAGCTAAAAGCCGATGGGATTGTTTAGTCATTCTAAGTGTCTATTTTTAACAATGAAATGGCAAAAAATAGTCCTGTCTCTGCGAGCTGATACTAAAACTATCTCATACTGTGCCTTAAACTTTGTTAAGGCATGCGCATTACCATTATTTCACGCCTTGTCTGGAACAGTTTTAGTCTTCAGCAGTGCCTATTTATGAATGTTCAACACGCCCTAGTACAAAAATATATTTCCTACACCTTAAAAACCATTGTAAGCATAATGCGAATAATTAAGAGTTGCAAAGTGTCGCTTATCATTCCTATAATGAATTTTATATATAGAATTTTAATTCAGTATATTGAACAGTTTTTTTTGGCTATAAATGGTAAATGAAGAGTTGGCCATCGTTCGCTAATGCCCAACTCATTGTAAATATGAATATGAGGTAATAGTTTTAAATTTTTTTTATCACCTATCTTTATTACTCATATTTATTAATAACCTCTTTCAGTGCCACGGTTCAATGTTCAATGTTCAACAGACCTTAAAATTAAAGACAAAATTTATTGCAAACAATGGAGTGTTAAATATGAAAATATATAGTCATAAGAACCTAAGTCTGCACAGACCGCTGCCATATTTTTCTTACGGAAAGATGCATGAGCCGTTAGAGGTGCCAGAGCGTATGGTTGAGTTTTTGAAAGCACCAGCAGCGTTAGGTTTAAAAGTGACGGCAGCGACTGACATTGGCATCGGACCAGTACTAGCAGTTCACGATTTTGGTTATGTTGAGTTTCTCCAAAATGGCTATGATGACTGGATGGCAGTGGAGGAAGATCTGGGTGCGCAGGTGCAAACGGGAATTTTTGTGCCTTATGACAATCCTGGTATTGGCATCATGGCCAAAGCGGCAAAGTATCAGGCAGATGATAGTGCGCCAATCAGTGAGCACTCTTGGACCTCTATTTATTGGTCTGCGCAAACGGCACTCAACGCAGCTGAAGCCCTGTTAAATGATGAGGCATCAGACATCGAGCGTGCCGACAGTCATATACAGCTTTGCTTTTCACGGCCACCTGGACATCATGCACGTAAGAGTGCAGCTGGCGGGTTTTGTTATCTGAACAATGCTGCCATCATCGCTGAACATTTACGCCAGAAATACAAAAAAATCGCCATTATCGACACTGATATGCATCATGGACAAGGTATTCAGGAAATATTCTACGATCGTAAAGATGTGCTTTATACTTCAGTACACGGCGATCCCGTTAACTTCTATCCAGCAGTGACAGGGCACGCATTTGAGAAAGGTGTCGGCGAGGGTGAAGGCTATAATATCAACTTCCCAATGCCGCACGGCACCGATGAAACTGGATTTTTCGAATATATTGATAAGTCTATCGAGGCGATGACGCTATTTGACCCTGATGTTATCGTTCATGTATTGGGCTTTGATGTTTATGAAAATGACCCAGAAGCGAAATGTGCCGTGAGTACGGAAGGCTTTAAAATATTGGCGCAAAAGATGATTGCTTTAAACAAGCCATTGATTGTCTTGGTAGAGGGTGGCTACTATATTCAAAAGCTCAATGATAATCTGCAAGCATTTTTATCGGGGCTTGTTGCAGAAGATAGCAGTAATAGCTAGCTGACACAATCAATCCAACTGAAAGCTCAGTAGAGTTAAAATTAAAGTAAATCGATTGCAGGATTTGTCGTAACAGACCCTGCATTTATGCTCTATGAATTAGCAATAAACCCCAAACGCTGCTCAATTTGTTCAGCCAATTCAATCAATACCGCACTCACTTCCTCGCGTCTAATCTCATACTCTCCTTGCAAAAAACTTACCGCCATACCAGCAATCGCGATACCTGATGCATTACGAATATAGGTGCCCAAGCAGTACATGCCGTCACGTAGTTGGCCGTCATCTAGTGAAATGCGACTTTCATGAATATCGTCAAGCTCATCAGCCAAATGCTCAAAGTTATCGACCCCATTTTGAGTGATTGGCGTAGGAAATACGCCTTCGTACAACGAATGAATACTGTCCGTCGTCAAGGTGGATAGCATGGCTTTGCCCGTGGCAGAAAACACGGCTGGCACGCGCACACCAGCACGAAAGGTGAAGCCGAGCGGGGCAGGTGATTCATGACAGGCCAAAAATACCACTTCGCCCAAGTCCAATTTTGACAAGGTAACTGTATGTTGGAGTAGCACAGGATATTGCACGATAAGGTCTTTGAATAACTGTATGACCCCTTGTTGCTGCTCGTATTTGCCAGCCCAGTACATGAGATATGAGCCCAGATGAAAGCGGTTATCAACATCTTTATAAATGACATGTTTGGTCAGCAGACTTTGCAAAATATTGTGGGTAGAGCTGCGAGGCAGTTCAAGCTGCTTAGCAATATGAGCAGCAGTCAATGGTTGAGGGCTGTCAGTAATTAAATCTAAAATCTGAAACGTTTTGTCCAAGGCTGGAACGGCAGTTGTGCTCATAAAGTGACCAAAAAAGTAAAGTAAGGGAGACGTAATTAGGATAATAGCAAAAATTTCAATTAAAAAAGGAATAAGGGTTGCAAAGTGTCTCGTATCATTCCTATAATGATGTCTCACATATGGAATTGTTGTACAGTATATTGAACAATAGATAGTTTATCAATAACTGTTTTACTCCTCTATCAAGTGGTCATCTTATTAAAAGTTATAAATTGGCAATGAGCTTGCCGACAAGGAGCATTACTATGACAAAGCCCACAGCAAATATAAAATTATCCAATCCAGATCTACTCAAACAACAGTGCTTGGTTAAAGATGGGTGGCATGGTGCTAGTGATCAAGAAACCCTCGATGTGAATAATCCATTTAATGGTGACCTCATTGGCACAGTGCCAAGCCTTACCACCGAAGATGTTAATGGCGCTGTTGCTTATTCTCATGAAGCGCAAATTGCGTGGGCAGCCAAGACTGCAAAAGAGCGTTCAGAGCTTTTGCAAAAATGGGCAGACCTCATCGATGCCCATAAAGAAGATCTCGCTATCATTATGACGGCTGAGCAAGGTAAGCCTTTGACTGAATCACGCGGCGAAATTGGCTATGCTAATAGCTTCATTCGCTGGTTTGCAGAAGAAGGTAAGCGTGTCTATGGCGACGTAATTCCTGCCAATAGCACACAGTTACGCCATGTCGTGCTCAAACAGCCAGTCGGTGTTTGCGCCGCTATTACGCCTTGGAACTTTCCAGCAGCGATGATCACCCGTAAAGCAGCCCCTGCATTGGCAGCTGGCTGTACGATTATTATCAAACCTGCGACTGAAACGCCATTCTCTGCCTTGGCACTGGGTGCATTAGCAGAAGAAGCGGGTATTCCAGCAGGGGTTATACAGGTAGTGACTGGCAAATCTTCGGTGATTGGTGAAATCCTAACGGGTGATGCACGTATTCATAAGCTGTCGTTTACAGGTTCTACAGAAGTAGGTCGTACGTTGATGGCTCAGTGTGCACCAACCATCAAAAAACTGTCGTTAGAGCTGGGTGGTAATGCGCCGTTTATCGTCTTTGATGATGCGGATCTTGAAAAAGCAGCAACAGGTCTTATTGCGTCTAAATATCGCAATGCTGGTCAGACTTGTGTTTGTGCCAACCGTGTCTATGTCCAAGACAGTATCAAAGATGAGTTTTTAGACATCTTTGTCAAAAAAGTCGCCGCGCTAAACGTCGGTAACGGCATGGATGAAGGCGTCGATATTGGACCTCTCATCAATAAAAAAGCCCTAGATAAAGTACAAGCGCTACTTAAAGATGCATTAGATAAAGGTGCAAATCTCATCACTGGCGGTAGCACTAACAGTGCCTCAGAGCTGGCATATAATCCGACCGTTATCACGGATATCAGTAGTGATATGGATATCGCTTCTGAGGAAATTTTTGGCCCTATCGCTACCATCTTTACGTTTAAAGACGAAGCAGAAGTTATTCGTGCTGCTAATGACACTATCTATGGCTTAGCGGCTTATTTCTACAGTAGTGATTATGCTCGTTCATGGCGTGTGACGGAAGGCCTAGAGTACGGCATTATCGGTCATAACACTGGTCTGATCTCTACCGAAGTGGCTCCATTTGGTGGTGTGAAGCAATCAGGCTTTGGTCGCGAAGGCTCAAAATACGGCATAGAAGATTACGTAGTAACCAAGTACTGGTGTTCTGACGTTAGCTAATATAGTCATTCCACTAAATTGAATCGACTATATAACGATCGCTAAAATGTAATACCCATTTTAATGGTAGCCATTGTGATGGTACTAGTACCAATCACAATGATATCGACAGTAATGAATTTAATACAACCAACACCACATGAAAAAAGGACATTCTGATGACCACGAACACCCAAACCACTAACGAAGCATTACTTGCCCGCCGTAAAGCTGTTTTACCTACCGGCCTTGGTATCGCGTTTCCTATCTTTGCCGAAAGAGCAAAAAACTCAGAGATTTGGGACGTTGAAGGCAATCGTTATATTGATTTTATTGGTGGTATCTCGGTATTAAATACTGGTCATAGTCATCCAAAGATTACCCAACGTGTGCATGAGCAAGTCGACAAATTCACGCACACTGCTGCACAAATTGTTAGCTATGAAAGCTACGTCGATCTTGCAGAAAAACTGTGTGAAAAAGCACCTATCAGCGGTCCGACCAAAGCATTGTTTTTGACCACTGGTGCTGAAGCTGTCGAAAACTGCATTAAGATCGCTCGTGCGAAAACCCGTCGCCCAGGCATCATCTCTTTCGTTGGTGGCTGGCATGGTCGCACCATGATGTGCATGAGCTTAACTGGTAAAGTATTGCCATACAAAAAGAACTTTGGCCCAATGCCTGGTCCTGTCTTCCATGCATTGTTCCCTGCTGAAGAGTTAAACATCACAGAAGCACAAGCACTGCATAGCCTTGATATGATTTTCCAAGCCGACATCGATCCAAGCGAAGTAGCGGCAATGATTATTGAGCCTATTCAAGGCGAGGGTGGTTTCCATCAAGTAACCCCATCATTTGCCAAAGCGTTACGTGAGATTTGTGATGAGCATGGCATTGTCTTGATTTTTGATGAAGTACAGTGCGGATTCGCCAGAACAGGTACTTTGTTTGCAGGCGAGCAGTTAGGTGTTGAACCAGACTTGATGACCACGGCCAAGAGTTTGGCTGGTGGCTATCCTGTATCAGCAGTTATTGGTCGTGCCGATATTATGGATGCACCGCAAGTAGGTGGTTTGGGTGGTACGTATTCTGGTAGCCCGATTGCATTGGCGGCAGCATTGGCTGTCATAGAAGTGATTGAAGAAGAAAACTTGCTTGAGCGTAGTGTCGTGATTGGCGATACCATTGCTGCATTCTTGAAAGGCTTGAATCTAAGCAGCATTGGCAACATTCGTTATAAAGGTGCCATGCTAGCATTTGATTTGGTTGATAGCGAAGGCAAGCCAGATGCTGCTGCCACTGCCAACCTTAAACAGAAATCTTTTGAGCAAGGCCTGTTACTAGCGTCTTGTGGTATGTATGGCAATGCGATCCGCGTAATGGTGCCATTGACGGTTGAAGATGAAATCTTACAAGAAGGCCTTGATATCATTGGCAGCATATTAACTGCTTAATTTGAACAGCAATGTTTTAAAGGCAGTGATTTAAAAGCAATGGCAAGGCTGCCCTTAGAGTGTCCACTCTGAGTTTTTAATAAGTAACAGCGCCTTGCACGACAAGACGCTGTTATTTTTTTGCCTACTGTTTTTTATCTTCTATTTTACGGTTATTTATATCCTTATTAAGGAGTGGTGCTAACACAGTAATTCAATAAAGCGATTGAAATCAATTTATAGGTTCGTCCTATAAATTGGTAAGTACGGAAAATAACGATAATGGGCTATGCCCGAATACACTAAAGCCAGATTAACTTTGACGATTTAATCTGGGTGACACATAGACAAGGAGTAAGTTATGTCTGGACTAAAAAAATCGCTGGGGATGTTTGATATTATAGCCTTAGCATTTGGTGCTATGGTAGGTTGGGGTTGGGTAGTACTGGCTGGCGGCTGGATTTTATCTGCTGGTACGTGGGGCGCGATGTTAGCGTTTTTATTGGGTGGTTTGGCAGTGATACTGATTGGTGTGACTTATGCTGAGCTCGCTTCATCAATGCCTATCACGGGCGGTGAGCATACTTATACCCACCGTGCGTTAGGGGTGAATGTCTCATTTATCTGCTCATGGAGTATTCTATTTGGTTATTTCTCTGTCGTCGCATTTGAGGCCGTCGCCTTGCCGACGGTCGTTGAGTATTTTATTCCCAATTATAACCAAGGTTACCTCTGGACGATCGCAGGCTGGGATGTCTATGCCACTTGGGTTGGTGTGGGGATGCTGGGGTCAGTGATTGTGACATGGCTGAATATACGAGGCATGGAAGTCAGTGCATGGTTCCAAAAAACAGCGGTTGTAGGGATCTTGTTTGTCGGTATATTACTGTTCATTGGTGCGGCATTATATAATCCTGCGACATCGACTGCGATACAAGCCCCAGCGTTTATCGGTGGTGCTGCTGGTGTGATGGCAGTTATCGTGATGGTTCCCTTTATGTTCGTCGGCTTTGATGTGATTCCACAGGCAGCTGAAGAGATTGATTTAACCCGTCCTAATATCGGCAAATTCCTAATCGTATCAATAACGATTGCAGTACTTTGGTACATCGCAGTGGCCTGGAGTGTCGGTACCACATTGCCATTGATTCAAGCAGAAAACTCTACGTTGGCGACCGCTGATGCAATGACCAATGCGTGGCATGGTAAATGGGCAGGTATCCTACTGGTTATCGGTGGCGTATTGGGTATTTTATCAAGCTGGAATGCGTTCTTGATTGGTGGTAGTCGTCTACTGTATGCGATGTCAAAAGCGCATATGTTGCCAGCATTTTTAAGCAAATTACATCCAAAATATAACACACCTGTTAATGCGATTTTATTGATTGGTGGTTTAGCCACGCTCGCGCCATTATTTGGTCGCAAAATGCTGGTTTGGATTGTTGATGCTGGTGGTTTTGGTATCGTCATTGCTTATACTTGTGTTGCTATCTCTTTCTTAGTACTGCGCTACCGTGAGCCTGATATGGTACGTCCATTCAAGATACCTGCAGGTAAACTGGTGGGTATGATAACGATTGCACTAAGCTTTGGCTTATTGGCACTATACATGCCAGGTATGCCGTCTGCGCTTACCGCTATCGAGTGGTGGATTTTCTTTGGTTGGACGGTGTTGGGTGTGGCGCTATATGGTTATGCAACCATTAAGTACCCTGGCAAAAGTGAAGCCATCATGGCAGAAGAGTTGCGCGAATTAAAAATCGTGAATCAGCTGTGGTTGAAAGACAACCCACCTAAAAAGTAAGTCTATTTAAAATATCCATTAAAAAAGCCTAACATCAATGTTAGGCTTTTTCTGTTTTAGGACAGGAATAGAATGTTTAGATTAATACATTTATTCTATGCACCAGCTTTATTACGAATCAGCTTATAGTTTAAGAATTCAGTAATACCTAGCGTGCCTAACTCGCGACCGAAACCTGAGCGTTTAACACCACCGAATGGTGTATTGGCTTCACTACCAGATGGAGAGTTGATAGTCACCATGCCCACTTCTAATTTCTCTGCGATTTCTGCAGCAAGTTCTGGACTTTGAGTCTGGATAGAAGCACCAAGACCAAATGGCACATCGTTAGCGATTTGGATGGCATGATCGACATCACGAGCTTTATAGATGACGGCGACAGGGCCAAATAGCTCTTGACGATAGACATCCATTGATTCCGTCACATCCGTTAGTACAGCTGGCGCAAACCAAGCACCTGGCTTATCTTTTACTATGCCGCCTTCTACTAAAACAGTAGCACCTGCTTGAATGGCGCTATCTAGCTGCTTTTGAAGACCATCAGCAGCCGCTTTAGAAGACATTGGTCCCATAAACGTCTGCTCCTCTAATGGGTCTGCCAATGTCATGGCACGTACGTTATCAGTGAATGCTTGAACGAATTGATCATACACGTCATCGACGATAATTAAACGCTTAGCCGCATTACAGGCCTGTCCGACATTACCAAAACGACCTGAGATGGCTCCCTGTACGGCTTTTTTGATGTCTGCATCAGCGGTAACGATAAAGGCATCAGAACCACCAAGTTCTAAGACAACTTTTTTGAGTGCGCCGCCAGCTTCTTTTGCAACCGCTTGACCTGCACGCTCAGAACCCGTCAATGAAACACCTTGTACGCGGGTATCATTGATGATGGTCGCTGACTGCTCGTTGGTCGCAAAGATATTGTTATAAACACCATCAGGCATGCCTGCGTCTTTCATGATATCGACGATAATTTCGGCTGTCTTAGGGCACTGCGGTGCATGCTTTAGAATAATAGTGTTACCCGCCATGGCGTTTGGCGCGACGAAGCGAGCTACTTGATAATGTGGATAGTTCCAAGGCATGATGCCTAGTAGTGCGCCTACAGGGCGTTTTTCTACAGAAGCTGTTCCTGTATCAACGTCGATGGTGTTAGGGGCTAATAGTTGCTCAGCATTGTCTGCATAATAGCGATAGATGTCAGCGACCAGACCAATCTCACCTTTTGCTTGAGCGACTGGTTTACCCATCTCATTGGCGACGATACGTGCTAGCTCTTCTTGACGGTCAAGATAGATATCCGCGACTTTATGGAGTAGCGCACTGCGTTCACTTAGTGGAACATGACGCCAGCTTTGATAAGCTGTGTCCGCTTGCTCAATCACTTGTTGGATATCTTGTTCGGTTGCCGTAGGGTAGGTGGCTTCGAGTTCGCCTGTGGCTGGGTTGTTTACTTGATAATCGCTCATAAAAAGTCCTTTTGTTTACATTTTATTTTTGGTTATGTTTAAAATTTTATATTTAGAAAGCCATGTATAAAATACATAAATCTCGTTATTGCGCGTTGGCGATAGGCTGCTGCTGAGTAATACAGTGGATATTGCCGCCGCCAAACACAATCTCTTTCGTTCGTACTCCAACTACCTGATGCTGAGGGAAGATTTTTTCAAGCTGTTCAATCGCTAAACTGTCATTAATATCATCATATTGCGGCACAATGACACCGCCGTTACAAATAAGAAAGTTAGCATAAGAGGCGATACAAATATCGTCCGTATTACGAGACTTGGCATCTTCTGACTGAATAATATCAGCATTGTCAGGCAAGGTTACAGATTGCTTGGTACAGCACAGCTTATGCACTTTTAACTGCCGACCTTTGGCATCAGTCATCTCTGAGAGCTGCTGATACGCCTTTTGAGTGGCTTCATAGAATGGATGCTCAGTATCATCAGTAAATAAACAGACCACTTCACCAGGACGGGCAAAGCAGGCAATATCATCGATGTGCCCAGTGGTTTCATCTGGGTCAATACCGTCATCAATCCACAGTACTTTTTCAACATTTAGATGTGATTTCAGCATGTCTTCAATTTGCGCTTCGTTTAAGTGAGGGTTGCGCCCAGGACTTAGCAAGCACATACGGGTGGTCAATACTGTACCTTCGCCATCGACATGAAAGGCGCCGCCTTCTAGCACGAAGCTGTCGGTACGATAGCGCTCAATATCTAAATGTTCGCACAGTCTCTCGGCGAGCTTGTCATCGTCATCCCAAGGCGTATAAAGGCCATCATAATCGCCGCCCCATGCATTAAACGTCCAATCGCACGCACGCAATTCACCGGCATCATTCACCAAAAAGGTAGGTACGATATCGCGCGCCCACGCATCATTGCTTGGCATGGTTATCACATCGATATTATCGGGCAGTTGCGCACGACAAGCATCAAAGTCATTAGCATTGACCAAAACGCCAACCTCACTGAACTGTCTGATGGCAGTAGCAACATCTGCATATGCTGCTTGTGCAGGGACGGCTTTCTGTCGCCAATTATCTTCTCGATACGGCCATACCATCCAGACTTTTTGCATAGGTGCAAATTCTGCAGGCATATAAAAGCCGTCTTGTTTGGGGGTCGAACCTGTCAGTAATTTGGACATAAAGTCACCTTATCGCACTCAAGCGGTTATAAAAATAGGGGAAGTGGGTTAGCCGTGCGTGAGCAATGTGCCATACATTGAGGGGCGACGGTCACGGAAGACGCCCCATTGACGACGCTGTTCCGCCAGTTCATCCAGATCAAAGGTGGCCATGATAAATTCACTTTTATCGATTGAGGCTTCTTGTATTATCTCACCGCGTCCATCAGTGATAAAAGAGCTGCCATAAAATTGCATGGTGCTGTCAGTAGCATTTTGGCTGATGGTTTCTTCTCCAATACGGTTGGAGGCGATAACAGGCATAAGGTTAGCCGCAGAATGACCCTGCATACAGCGCTGCCAGTGGCCCGTTGAGTTGATGTTTAGGGTTGGCTCATCACCAATGGCAGTTGGATATAGCAGCATCTCTGCACCCATGAGAGCCATACTGCGAGCGCATTCAGGGAACCACTGATCCCAGCAAATACCCACACCGATTTTGCCGTACTTAGTGTTCCAAACTTTAAATCCCGTGTCACCAGGCGTAAAGTAGAATTTCTCTGCGTAAGGGATACCATCTGGAATGTGCGTCTTACGGTAGGTGCCCAGTATTTCGCCGTCAGCATCGATGATGGTCACACTATTAAACATCGAATTGCCTGACTTTTCATAAAAGCTAATAGGCAGTACCACTTCAAGCGACTTTGCCAGTTCTTTGAAATGATTGATGGCTGTATTGTGCTCGACTTCGGTAGCCAAGTTGAAATATTCAAAATCATGCACTTGGCAGAAATAAGGGGTTTCGAATAACTCTTGTAGCAAGATAATATTGGCACCAGCTTTCGCAGCTTCAGTGACTAAGGCTGTGGCTTTTTCGATATTTTCTTGTTTGTCCCAAGTGCAGGCTATTTGAGTGGTGGCGACAGTAACGGATCGCATGGTGTAGCTCCTTGATTATAATTTGTCTTTTGTATGAATAAAATAAAGCGTCATAAAAGTAAGGTTTGGTCATAGTAACGGCTTAAATAGTGATGTATTTAAACCGTATTGTGGTTAAGAAGTTATTTAGCAGTGAGAGTAGCAGTAGCAGCTTCTTTACTCACTATCTAGCGTTAAGCCATCATAAAACCAAGTCCTAAGAAGGTAGCAACCGACAACACAGCACCAAGCATCGCGTAAGGGAACTGTGTGAAGGCATGTTGCATGGGCGAACAACCGGCACCTTGTGCTGCTAATAATGATGAGTCACTAAAGAAACAAGCATGACTACCAAATGAAGACGCTGATAACAAAGCACCGATAACCAATGGCGTACTAACACCTAGCGCTGCAGCTACTGGAAATACAATCGGCATGGCAAGGACATATAGTCCCCAGCTTGATGAAGTGGCAAAGGTTAAGAAGGCCATAACAGCGAAAATGACAGCAGGGAAGATAATAATCGTCATATGCGGTGAGATAGCGTCAATCACATACATGGTCATACCAAGCTCGTCGTTAATGGCTTTCAAAAAGAAACCACCAATAACCGTCGACAATGGGTATAACATGACTTTGAAGCCTGTAAAAATTGATTCTACTTGGGTCTCAAAGCTCAAAAGACCTTGTGCCCAATAGACCATAACGGTCACAAAACAGGTAAGCAATGCGCCTCTTAATAAATCCACTTCAAAGTAAATAGTTGACACGATAAGCAATATCATTGGGAATGCAAAGTTAAAAATATTGGCTTTGAATGATAACGTACGTTTGGCTTTAACATTTGAAACCAACTGCTCATCGATAAAGTCTTCTGGAACAGGGTTACCTTCTTTCGCGCGTTTCTCTGCACGTTTCATTGGGCCCCAGTCACCGATGATACCGTAGGCCACTAAAAATACGATAAGTAATGCAAACCAAGCGTAAGCCATGAATGGAATAGAGCTGATATAAAGCGACATACCAGCGCCGTCTGCTGCCACGCCGTTTTCTTCTAACAGGCCTGAAAAGTAAACTGCCCATGTAGAGATAGGAACGATCACACACATTGGTGCAGCGGTAGAATCGACAATATAAGCAAGCTTTTCACGCGATACACCATAAGTATCTGTGAGTTTTTTGACTGAAGTAGAAACAGCCAAACAGTTTAGGTAATCATCAATGAATACCACAACACCCAAGGCAAAGGTCGCGAGTAGTGATTGTCGGCGTGATTTAATGATTCTTTTGAGCCATTCGCTAAAGCCATCTAAACAACCACTAACTTCAAGCAATTGGATAAGACCACCCATGAGACCACAAACCAGAACAATCCAAATAATGGTTTCGTTACCGAGTACGGCCGAGATGTTGTCTGCAAATGGAGAGACTAAATCGAATGGATTGAGCATCACGAGGCCAGCAACACAGCCTGCCATCATTGACTCAAAGGGGCGTCTAGAGATAATAGCAATGATGAGGACTAGCATGGTGGGTAGTAGGGATAGTATGCCCCAAGACTCTGATGCATCGCGGGTGGATGATAACCAGACAAAGGCAAGATAGATAGCTATTCCCACTACGACAGTGAGAAAAACTCGCTTGTTATGATACTGTCCTTCAACGGCATCATTGAGTTTCATGTTCATGGTTACGCTCCTAGTATGACATTATGGCTTATATAGAGAAGATCCTGTTTTTAGGGTAATGATCGATAGGAAGTGCGAGTGGACTTCCTATTGAGATAGTAATAACAATCCATTACATTAATGGCTTCGTTGTACTGCATAATCCTGCAGTGCGTCGAAGCCATTATTAGTACTTATAAGCCAGTCGTGTCCTTTAGCGCGTACCACCATGATCCCATCATAGAGTAAGGCACTCGTAGTGCGCGACCACCAGGGAAAGGAATCCATGGAATTTTCGCAAAGGTGTCAAACTCTTTGGTGTTGCCGTTGATGGCATCCGCTAATATCTGTCCAAACAAATGCGACCCGGTTATGCCGTGACCACTATAACCATGGGCGAAATACACGCGATCATGTAGCTTACCCATCTGCGGCACGCGTGAAAAAGACAAGGCAAAATTACCACTCCATGCATAGTCGATTTTTACATCACGCAGTTCTGGAAAAATCTTATTCATGTTGGGTCTGATTTTGGCAGTGATATCAGAAGGATCTTGACCACCGTAGACCGTACCACCACCAAACAACATACGCTTATCTGCTGACAGACGATAGTAATCAAGGATATAGCGGACATCTTCGACACAGACGTCAGTTGGAAGCAGCCTATCTGCTAAGTCACCTAATGGTTCGGTGGCGATAATTTGTGTCGATACGGGCATGACTCGGTCAGTCAGCTTAGGAATGACTTTGTTTAAGTACGCATTTCCGCACATAACAGCTTGCTTACAAGTGACCGTACCAAACTCAGTGATGACCTTGATGTGGTCGTCAGCATACTCAACATCAACGACTAAGGTATTTTCATAAATAGTGCCGCCACGTGATTCAATGGCCGCTGCTTCACCAAGCGCAAGGTTTAGTGGATGAAAATGTCCACCTGAGTGATCGATAACCCCGCCTACATATGCCTCTGACTTGATATGCTCTTGCATACCGTATTTGTCTAGCATTTCGCGATCATGCATGCCGTGGCTTTCCCACAGTGCATGCGTTTTTTGTAGATCTCTTAATTGCCCGTTGTTTAAGGCGGCAAAGATGTTCTTTTCTTTCAAATCGCAGCTGATGTCGTAATCTTGGATTAGTCGACGAATGATTTTGCCACCGCGTGTTACTAGCTGACCGACAAAATCAGCGTTTTGTTGACCATAAGAGCTTTTGATTTTTTCTAAGCTGGCATTCAGACCATTGACAATCTGACCACCATTGCGACCCGATGCACCCCAACCAATTTGTGCGCCTTCTAGCACGACCACTTCATGATCTGTCTCCATGAGATGCAGCGCTGTAGATAGACCGCTATAGCCACCACCGACCACGCAAATCTCTACATGAATGTCATTTTCTAGCGTTGGTCTATCTGGTTTAGGATTGCGACTGGCAGCATAGTAGCTATCAGGATACTGTCCTTTATCTGAATAATGCGGGATATTACGCGTGTTATTAGACGGTTTGCTATTTGACATATTAGACATCCTGTAAATAGGTGAGGTATTCAAGATTGGTGACTTGCTGAGAGAAGCGTTTGGCTTCTTGTTTTTTAACCGCAATCAGCAGTTCAATCATTTCGCTTGGGAATAAGGCATCAATGACGTCGCTGTTTTCAAACTGACGAATGGCTGAGAGCCAATCTAACGGTAAGGTTTTGAGGTCTTCTTCATTATAAGTAATGCTATTGATTGGTTCAGGTGCTTCCAGTTTGTTTTCGATACCATACAGCATACCTGCCAGTACCGCACTACAGACGAGATAAGGGTTGGCATCAGCGCCAGAGACGCGATGCTCAATACGGCGCGCTTTTGGATCACCACCTGGGATACGTACGGCTGCTGTGCGGTTTTCATAACCCCATGACACATTGTTCGGTGCCAATGTGCCTGGTGCAAAACGGCGATAAGAGTTGACATGTGGTGCAAATAATAACGTGCAATCTGACATGGTCTTCAATAGCCCGGCGACGGCATGACGTAATATATCTGAGCCTTCCGTTGAGCCATCATCAAAGACATTGTTGCCATCTTTATCTAATAAGCTGCAATGTACATGGAAGCCATTACCTGACTGTAGACCAAACGGTTTTGCCATAAAGGTAGCAGTGAGCTTACGACGAGCAGCGACCGCTTTGACCACTTGTTTGAATAAGATGGCATCATCGGCGGCTTTTAACGGATCATCGACATGTAGTAGGTTGATCTCAAACTGACCACAGCCATTCTCCGCTAATGCCGCATCAACAGGAATATCGAGTTTCTCACACTGAGCATAAACTTCGTCTAAAAACTCATCAAACTGTAATAAATCATTGATGCTTAGAATAGAGGTTTTGTTTAATCTCAGACCGCTTTTCGGACGAATAGGTGGTTTTGGTGTCTCGCCTTCTGTGTAGTCCACCAAATAAAACTCAAGCTCAGTAGCCATCACTGGCGTCAAACCAAGCGCTTTGAATTTTTTGCTGATGTAGTCCAAAACGTGTCTGGCATCACCGTAATACGGTTCATTGTCTTCGGTATAAAGCCAAACAGGTAATAGCGATGAGGCTGCACTAGTATTCAGAAGGGGATAAGCGGCACGACCTGTAGGACGAGCAATGGCATCAATATCACCATTACATTGAGAGGACTCGATGACGTCTGCACCCCAAATATCGACACCTAAAATAGATAGAGGCAATCGGATGCCACCAGCTTGTGCTTTGTCCATTTGGTTAAATGGAATACGTTTACCGCGAAGTAAGCCGTTAATATCACCTGCTGCAACATATACATATTCAGTTTTACTTGCAGATGTGATGGTTCCGTTGGTCGTCGTCATGTTGTTCATCCATGTCAGTTTTTGAAATATTTGGGTTGGCCTTGCTGATTTTGTTCACGATATGAAGCACTTAACGTATTTCGGGATACTGTCTATCAACTTTCTAAATGTATAAAAATTGTTCTTTGTCATAAAGATGTCTTTTAATATATGGATGAAGGTTATAGTTGTCAATATTTATTTATAATTATCTAAAAGTAATTTATATAACTCATATAAACCAATTTAATCAACAATGAAGTTTATAGTTTACATTTACTAGGTAGTTATGATAAATTTTAGTTAAGTTAAATACCGCAGTATCTGGACATCTAGGTACAGATATCACATTTAGGGAAAATCACATGCCTACCTCTAGACCTATCATCGCTATTGTCTCGTGTCACAAAATGGTGGACGGCCAGCCAGCCCAAGCGGTATATCAAAAATACATCGATGCTATCCAGCATTATGGTGGCAATCCGATATTGCTTCCCTATACGGCTGCTGACAGCGAGAATTTCGATGCATTGGTTGCGTTGGCAGATGGTATCGTATTGACAGGGAGTTATAGTAATGTCGCGCCGATGCGTTACGGCGCATCGCACGTAGAAGAAAAGCAGGATTTAAATCGTGATGAACTTAGTTTCAAACTACTGGCTTATTCAGCCGAATCTGGCACACCTTTACTAGCAGTGTGCCGAGGCTTGCAAGAGATGAATGTGCATTTCAATGGGACGCTACACCCAGATTGGCGTGAAGTAGAAGGATTCTATGAGCAGCATTTAGAGGACAATACCCAGCCGCTCGAAGTGCAATATCAGCCAGTACATGACGTCATTATCCAGCCTGAGGGGAAACTTGCAGCATTTGGTGACGAGTGGCACGTTAACTCGTTACACAAGCAAGCCATCAATAAAGTGGGTGAGGGTTTGTTTGTAGAAGCGCTGGCACGTGATGGATTGGTAGAGGCGATTAGCTTAATAGAACATCCGTTTATGATTGGTGTACAATGGCATCCTGAGCTGAATTATGCACAAGATGGTTTTTCCAAATTTTTATTTACGGAATTTATTCACTATGCCAGTCAAAAAAAATCCTGATAATGATATCCCAGACAATGATGAGGCAACCTCTGTTGAAGAACAAGAGGTGTCTGAATCGGTTGAAAAGCCAGAAGAGAATATCGGTAAAAAAATCAATCAATTACGCCTTACTAAAGGGTTCTCACAGCGTAAACTGGCGAGACTGGCAGGACTGACCAACACCTCAATCAGTGCTATCGAGCGTAATAAGGTTAGCCCTGCTGTCAACACGCTAAAAGCAATCTTGCAGGTGCTCGACTCTGACCTGAATACCTTTTTTAGTGACGAGTGGAAGGAGCGTAAGGACAGAGTCGTCGTTACGCCAAAAGACCTCATAGAGATTAGTGAGCCAAACAGTCGGGTCTCCATCAAACAAGTATTCAATGGCAGTCCGATCAAGAATTTAGGGTTTTTGATTGAGGTTTATCAGCCGAACAGTTCGACTGAAGATAGGATTTCTCATGAAGGTGAGGAGATTGGTACAGTCATCGAAGGCAAGATTATCATTCGTATTGACGACACTACCTACCTGTTAAATGAAGGCGATAGCTACGTGATTAAAACCTGTCATCCACATACTTTTATCAATCCAAGCAATGCCATCACTCGCATTGTCAGCGCGCATACCCCAGCGACATATTGATTAAAAGGGTGGCGGCTGGTAAGAACGGGCACGGAACTATTTACAGGCGCACAGTCAGTAGATAGCTGAATATTCATAATAGGCTTTCTAAGTATCGGTCTCTTTTGAGAGGTTGGGTGCTTCAGAAAGCCTTTTTTTAGTAGGTTCTGTATTGGCAAGCGCATCGTTCTGTTTTGCCCTAGCATCATAAATTTTGGCTTTATTATTTGTGGTATTGGCAGTGGGTTTCAAATACTTCTTAATTCTTCTTACTGCTGCTGCATCGGCTTCAGCTTGCTCTTCTGCCAGCGCCATATCACTCAGATTTTGATAAACATTGAGGGTTTCCTCAATCATCTCACGCATCGTGAATTTGTTCGTCATCTCCGGACGAGTCACGCTTTCTAACTGGTTTCTAACCGCTTTACAGAGGGACGTCGCATTGTATTTTTTGACCAGACCTTGCGGATAGAGCGGTTGTAGAATTTCGCTAAAGGCCGCTTGATCCCAGCCAATAACGGGGGTGCCTAAGTGAATCGCTTGCAGCGCATTGATCCCAATAGACTCAGGCTCATTAGCCAGTGCCATCACGATATTTGCTGCTGACAACCATTCACGCATGTCATTGCGTTTGCTACCCACATAAGTGATGCGCTCCGCCAGACCTAAGGTATTGGTACGTTGACGAAAATCCTCATGTGCCACGTCACCATCTTTATAGTCATCATCCATAATGATGACGTGGATGTTAGGGAACTGCTCTTGTAGATTCCCCAAAATATCGATTAACCACTCTTGACCATATTCATTGCCAATAATGGTTGGAAATATCAGCCACTTTTTATGTTCAAGCTCTGGATATTCTGCAAAGGTGTGGCGTAGCCAATAGACTGAGGGATTGTGCCGATAGGGATAGCGGCGAGTATCGATACCTCGGTAGATACGTTTGATAATTTTTGGTGCAGTATCTTCACGGCGTAGGCGATGTTTTAGATAATTGGTGACACTGTCAGAGACGGTAATCAGCGTGTCGACATTGAGCAGTGCTTGTGAGTATCTATTAATAGGGTAAAAGCCATACATGGTCGAGACCAGTTTAGGCATGCGTTTCACACGTGCACGGCGTAAGGCTAAATGAACAATCCATGCGGGGGTACGCGAGTGCGCATGAATCACATCAGGTTCGTACTTTTCAATCAAATGGCGCAGTGGCGCAACTTGGAGTAATGATAGCCAAGACTTTTTATTCATTTGCAACTGGTGATAGTTATTGCCGTCGCGTTTGAGGCGTCTGACTAGATCATTGTCTTCATCGGCGCTTGAGACGATGATAGAGGTGTGTCCATTTTTGACCAATGCGCGCCCAAGATGAAAAATACCGCGCTCGGATTCATCATGCTTCAAAGACGACAGTAAGCGCATAACTTTCATAATAGCGTCGATCACAGGTTAGTAATATCAAGTTGCTATTGTCAGTTAAAAGCGGTAAAAACTCAACCATCAAGGTAAAGTTAAAGCGTTTGTTTTTTAGAGCGATGAATAAGTCTGCCATAGATACAACGCTGAAAACGCTTATCGACGTTTTTGTAGATGCTCAGCGTTAGGCAGTACTTGTTTTTCGCTCAAATACTTCCAATAGCGCTGCGGTAAGTACTGCTTGTGCAAGCGTGGGTTTTTACGTTCCTTGATATTGACGTTAGTAAAGTAGCCTTGCCAAAACTTCTGGTAACGCTGTTCGTCCTCGCTATGGATACTGGCAGGATTACGCAGTACCACATCATCAAGGTCAGTAATGGTTTGCAGTGCGGCAGGGCGTGACGGTGTGCTTTGGCTTTTGTCATAATAAATCCCAAATCCGCGACTGATATCATAAATGGCCCAATGCTGGTCTTGATAGCGCTGACGGAAATGCTCACCAATCAATGGCAATACATTAAAATCAGGCTCCACTCGCGCAAAATATATATCATCAGTGGTATGCTCAAAACGCACAAATGCCTCCATTCGGTGCTTTTCACGACCCACAGATTTGACTGTCTGCACCAATTCAAGAACGTCTAAATTACCTAAATCTTGCATGATAGATCGGTTAGGGTAGTCGATGGCATATTTGACCACCTGAAATAAAGTGGTGCCGATATTGTCTTTTTCTGATAAAAATCCCCAAAGCATATTGCGCATACCTGAGCGCCCCAATAGCTTATTCAGTTTTGTGAGGACACGCTCGGCCTTGTCTTCATCAGTTGCCACACTGGTTGCTTGAGCAATCAATGAGGGTACATAGCAATCTTGCGCTATGAGCTGTAATGCGGAATCGTGTTGTAGTTTATACTCATAGGCGTGATAGACCGCACTAAGCCAACCTTCAAAACTTGGCTCATAAAGCACAATGCTAGGCGTTACTTGACCGACAGAGTAAGTTTTGTTTTGAACAAGTACTGACATTAGCTGCCCTCAGAAAACAGTTGACGTGTAGTGGCTTATTTTAAAAATGAATTTTACGAATAAACTTTACTCGCACATTTAAAATAATGCCAACTGCCCGTTGCGTTGGTCCTTATACTTGGTTTGCGTCTGTGCCAGCACATACTGACGGAAGTTATCACGGGTTAAATGGGCAAGATGCTCATTTTTACCTGTCGTTGCGATGAAGTATTTGGCACGGTTGACGGCTGCGCCCATCTTTTTGAGATGATATAAGGTCAGCTGATTAAACTTACGAGCTTTCACTATCTTTTTAGCTGTTTTGGTACCGATACCAGGTATACGAACAATCATCTCGTACGTTGCAGTTTGAATATTGACAGGGAAGTGCTCACGATGGCGTATCGCCCACGCCAGTTTTGGGTCACAGTCCAAATCTAAAAATGGCGAATCCGGCTCAACGATTTCATGCGCGCCAAAACCATAAAAACGCATTAACCAATCTGCCTGATAAAGGCGGTTTTCACGCACCATAGGCACTGGCGTACCAATCGCTGGTAAGCGATTATCAGATAGCATGGGTACGTAGCCAGAGTAGTAAACACGCTTGAGGTCATACGTTTTATAAAAGTGACTCGATAGCTGAATAACCTGCAAATCGGTCTCATTACTGGCGCCCACAATCATCTGGCTGGTCTGACCCGCTGGCGTGAATTTCGGCGCTTTTTTATGGGTTTTACGACTCTCACGAATGGTGATAATTTCTTCTTTTACCGTCTCCATGGGCGCTTTTAATTGCTCATGTGATTTTTCTGGCGCAAGTAATGCTAATCCTGATTTGGTCGGAATTTCAATATTAACGCTTAAGCGATCAGCATATAGTCCGGCTTCTAGCAGTAGCTCTTTTGAGGCACCGGGTATGGTTTTCAGATGGATGTAACCGTTGAAGCGCTCACGGGTACGCAGTAGTTTAGCGACCTCGACCAATCGCTCCATCGTATAGTCGCCACTTTTGAAGATACCAGAGCTGAGAAACAGCCCTTCGATATAGTTACGGCGATAAAACTGCATGGTCAAATCGACGACTTCTTCGACACTAAAGGCAGCACGTGGCGTGTCATTGCTTTTGCGTGAGGTACAGTAAGCACAATCATAAATACAATGATTGGTCAGCAGGATTTTGAGTAGACTGACACAGCGGCCATCTTCGGTATAGCTATGGCAGATACCTGTCGCTGAGGCATCACCGAGACCGCCGCCTTGGTTCTTGCGTGTACCAGCAGAGGAAGAGCAAGAGACGTCATACTTAGCAGCGTCCGCTAAGATGTTGAGTTTGCCCTGTAGTCGTTCATAATTAATGGTTGCCATAAGCGGTATTTACCAATGCATTAATGAAAGACTATTTTAACAAAAATAGCGTTAAGTCATTGTAATTATAGCTAAAATAAAGAAGATAAACGACAACGGCTGTCGCTTACATATGTGTATTTTGAGATAATTTTTTAGATGAAATTCTAGCTTCTAGTACGTCTATATTGAGATTGGCTATAGTTTATACAAAAAATTGCTCGGCCAGTAATCCAGCTACCAAGCTACCGACAATACCCAAAATACCAAGCAATAGGAGGGGAATAGCCAGTATCGTTAGTATCTGTGATTGGCTTTCTTTAACCTCGATAGAATAGAGGCTTAAATCAATATCTGCCAAAGGTATGGCATTTCCTAGAGTTGCTTGCAGTCTTGAGGTGCTTGACCCTGATACTAGCTTCAACTTGTAATGGTCAGCTTCCGCCCGAAAGGTGAACAGCTCCATTCTACCAGTGGCAAAGTTATTTGAGCGTGGAGATAGTATTGAGGGATTAAGCTTAATCTCTTTGCCAGTAGCTGTACTTGAGATATGAGGTCGGAACTGAGCCAGTGGCGTTTTTTTAAACACAGGGCCTTTGTGCCAAATGGAATAAACACCGGATTTCGAGACAGTGAAATTGCCAACGTTATCATGGTAGGGTAGCGCTAGCAATACGTCGCCAATGAATGCATTTATAAGCAGTTTTATTGCTTTGAATACTATAAATATGCCCACGGGAACAATGAGGAATAATAGTATTTTAATGGACAGTACGCTCATTATTTTTATTCCTCAATGATTAAAAACTTGGCAATTTAAAAAAAGGTCTTGCTGGCTAGAGATGTAGCCCACAAGACCTCATAAAATTTATTAAACAACCACGCCCTAGTTTTTATTGAACCTTAGCGCGTATTACTACAGTCTGGGTGGCACTGGCATCTAGATTGACTAAGTCCCATTTAAGACCAGAGTAGCTCACTTGTGTCGCTGCCGTATTACTCATTGGTTGAATCACCTGATAGCTGTTGCCATCCGTGGTTGCAAGGGTTGGCAATAGACTGTTCAGCGATACCAATTGAATGCCACTTGGTAATGACACCATTGCATTGATACCGTTCACTGGTTGCGCGGTAGTATTGGTATAAGTGGTGTGGTACTCAATAATATCACCTTGAGCAATATGATTGGCAGGTACGGCTATCTCACGTCCTTCCTTATTCTTTAATATTTTCATGACCTTAGTTTGTGCATTGACGATATCAGGCTTACTAAAGCTTGGGGTCAGTTGTAGGGTCTCTAAAGAAACCGTATTAGCTGTTTGATCGGTAAAGGTTGGGCTAATCGCTGATTGGTTAAGCGTGGATTGATTAAGCGTCGATGAGCTGGTCATAACTTGAATGGCAGTTGATGCATTCATCACTGGCAATTGAGTAGCAGACGCGACAGGCAGGACTTGCTTTACGTTATTGAGTGGTGTGGTGATAACGTTCACTTTGGTGACGGCGTTAGTCCCCTGATTGTTCACAGGCACACTAGTGACGGTGGTGCTGGCTTGAGAAATGATAGTATCGTTAGCACTCTGACGAACAACATAGCTTGGGGTCGTTGTTACTTGAGTCACAGCGTAAGGCATGCCGTCCTGCATGGTGATGCCATTAGGTGTTGCAGTGATAGTCGCGGTGTTACCATCAGAGTACTGCTCAACCACAGTTGTGCTGCCGCTAGCTGATTGATTAATGGTTATTTCAGGCGCAGCATGGGCTGAAGTTGCGGCAAGTAAAGTGCCTGCGACAATCGAAGAGATAGCAGTGGCTATTGATGTTTTTTGAACCGCTATTTTTTTGGTGATAAGCAGTGATGTTGCAAAATCCATATTCATAAAAGACTCCTTTAAAGTAATAGTAAGTGAAGCAGTAGATAACGCGCAAACAAAAAACCCTCGTTAAATGACACTATAGCGCATGTCAAATAACGAGGGTATCAGTATTTATAATAGCCACGGTCAATCATTCAGCCAGCATTATTTTTCGTGAACTACTAAGCCAAGCTGTTCGTCAATATTAGTTGTATATGACTTTCATAATTTCATATTCGACCACGCCTTTTGGCGTTTCAATACGGGCTTCATCGCCTTCAGACTTACCGATAAGACCACGAGCGATTGGCGAGTTGACAGAGATTTTACCCGCTTTAAAGTCTGCTTCGTCATCACCAACGATTTGGTATTGTTTTTCTTCTTCGGTATCCATGTTTTCGATGATAACGCTCACACCAAATACCACACGACCTTCTTGTGGTAGCGTCGAAGGATCGATAACTTGTGCGCCGCCAAGTTTGGCTTCGATATCACGGATACGTGCTTCACAAAAACCTTGCTGCTCACGTGCTGCATGATATTCAGCGTTTTCTTTTAAATCGCCATGTTCGCGAGCTTCAGCAATAGAAGCTGTGATGCGTGGACGGTCGATACTTTTTAACTGTTTTAATTCGGCTTCTAGAGCCTCATGTCCTTGCGGAGTCATGGGATAACGTTGCATGTTTTTTCCTTGAACCAATAACACCACACCATCTCCTACTCTTAGTGAATAGTGAGATGGTGTTGGGATTATTGCAATGGGTATAAAATATAAAAAGAGAGTGGTTTAGGCTGCATAACTAGCATACGAATGGTTATGTATGAGCGTATTTATGCTCCACTAATGCACACTTAACCTTACGTAATAAAAAGCATAGTCGCAGTTTAGCCACTATGCTTTTTGGGTCTGTCTTTTCAAAGGTATTGTTTGATTAGAGCATTACTGTCATATAAAAACCAATTTCGCATGAGCTTTTACATAAGCCTGACTGTTATGCTTAATCTACTGAAATTATTCAGCCAAGTCAATAGAGCTAGGCAATAGTCTTTGCTTGTTCATGTAAATCTTGTAGCTTATAAACTTCGAATGGCAAGTCAATCGAATAAGATTTGCAAATGGCATCTGCCGCGCCCAATGTCGTGACATAGAATACTTTACCTTGTAGCGCGCTGCGGCGGATAGAGAATGAATCCTCTTGTGCCTGCTTGCCCTCAGTCGTATTGATGATAAGGTCAATGTTACCATTTTTCAATGCATCGACGATATGCGGACGGCCTTCGGTGACTTTGTTGATTTGCTTACATTCGATACCAGCATCGCTCAGTATTTTTTGTGTACCAGTGGTAGACACAATGTCAAAGCCAAAGTCTACAAGCTGACGCGCGATTGGAGCGATTTGCGCTTTGTCACTGTCACGTACTGAGATAAAGACGGTTTTGGTTTCGCCCTCAGTTGGTAGACCTGGCAGACGCTCATTACTACCGATGATGGCTTTGTAGAACGCTTCACCAAAGGTTTTACCAACGCCCATTACTTCACCTGTTGATTTCATCTCAGGGCTCAAGATTGGATCGACACCAGGGAATTTAGCAAATGGGAAGACCGCTTCTTTAACGGCATAGAATGCAGGAACAATCTCTTTGGTAAAGCCTTGGTCTTTGAGCGACGTACCAGCCATACAGCGAGCAGCAATTTGTGCCAATGAGGTACCAATGCATTTAGAGACAAATGGTACGGTACGGGCAGCACGTGGATTGACCTCAAGAATATAAATAGTTTCACCTTTTACGGCAAACTGTACGTTCATCAGGCCGATAACGCCCAGCTCTTTAGCCATAGCAATGGTCTGTGCGCGCATCACATCGCATAACTCTTTAGATAGCGAGTAAGGCGGTAGCGAACAGGCTGAGTCACCAGAGTGAACCCCCGCTTGTTCGATATGCTGCATGATGCCGCCAATCACGACGTCAGTACCATCACAAACACAGTCAACATCGACTTCGATGGCATCATCTAAGAAGCGATCTAGCAATACTGGTGCTTCGTTTGATGCTTGTACCGCAGTGCGCAGATAATGTCTTAGCTCATCTTCGTTATAGACGATTTCCATCGCGCGGCCACCTAGTACATAAGATGGGCGTACAACCAATGGATAGCCAACGTCTTTTGCTTTAACCAAGCCGTCTTCTAAGCTAGTCGCTAAGGCATTGGTTGGTTGGACAAGATTCAATTGTTGAATCATATGCTGGAAGCGTTCGCGGTCTTCAGCACGGTCAATCGCATCAGGGCTAGTACCAATGATTTTGACACCAGCAGCTTCAAGGGAGCGAGCCAGTTTCAATGGCGTTTGACCACCGAACTGTACAATGACGCCATCAGGATTTTCGATACGGACGATTTCTAGCACGTCCTCTAACGTGATTGGCTCAAAGTAGAGACGGTCAGAGGTGTCATAGTCAGTTGAAACCGTTTCTGGATTACAGTTGACCATGATGGTCTCATAGCCGTCTGCACGCATCGCAAGGGCAGCGTGTACACAGCAATAGTCAAACTCGATACCTTGACCGATGCGGTTAGGACCACCACCGATAACCATGATTTTTTTGTTATTGGTTGGGTTGGCTTCACATTCGCTGTCGTACGTTGAGTACATATAAGCGGTACTGGTAGAGAATTCTGCCGCACAAGTATCCACGCGTTTATAGACTGGATAAACGTTCAAATCCCAACGTTTTTTGCGCAGTTGCTTTTGCGAGACACCAAGCAATTTGGCTAGACGTAAATCTGATAAACCTTTACGTTTAAAGCGACGCAAGTTGTCTTCAGTTAAACCGCCAAAACCTAAAGTTTTAACTTGTGCTTCAGCTTTTACGATGTCTTCGATCTGTACCAAGAACCACGGGTCGATTTTGGTAAGATTAAAGACCTCATCGACGCTCATACCGATACGGAAAGCATCCGCAATATAATAAATGCGTTCAGGCGTTGGAATGGTTAAGCGATTATGAATCTCGCTACGGGCTTTGTCAGTACTAAGGCTACCGTCTTTGATAGCGGCAAAGTCAATTTGCTCATCAAAACCATCATTGCCAGTTTCCATACCACGTAATGCTTTTTGCATAGATTCTTGGAAGTTACGGCCAATCGCCATCACTTCGCCGACTGATTTCATCTGCGTTGATAAAACACTATCGGCTTGCGGGAATTTTTCAAAGTTAAAACGAGGTATCTTGGTCACAACATAATCAAGCGCAGGCTCAAAGCTTGCTGGTGTTTTGCCGCCAGTGATGTCGTTTTGCAATTCATCTAGGGTATAACCAATCGCCAGTTTTGCCGCGATTTTAGCAATCGGGAAACCAGTGGCTTTTGATGCCAATGCTGATGAACGCGATACGCGTGGGTTCATCTCGATGACGACCATGCGACCTGTATCAGGGTTGATACCGAACTGTACGTTTGAGCCGCCAGTTTCAACACCAATCTCACGTAGTACTGCTAATGAAGCATTACGCATGATTTGGTATTCTTTATCCGTCAAAGTCTGCGCAGGTGCAACCGTAATAGAGTCGCCCGTGTGCACGCCCATTGGGTCAAAGTTTTCGATGGCACAGATGATGATGCAGTTATCGTTTTTGTCACGAACCACTTCCATCTCGTATTCTTTCCAACCAATCAATGACTCATCGATAAGCAATTGATGGTTTGGAGATAAGTCAAAACCGCGCTCACAGATTTCAATGAACTCGTCACGGTTATACGCGATACCGCCGCCTGAACCACCCATGGTGAATGAAGGACGAATGATACATGGATAACCCATTTTTTCTTGGGTGGCAAACGCTTCTTCCATGGTTTCGGCAGTTTCGGCGCGTGGGCATTCAAGGCCGATACGCTTCATTGCTTTATCAAACAAGTTGCGATCTTCTGCCATCTCGATTGAGTCTTTGGTCGCCCCAATCAGTTCGCAATCATACTTGGTCAATATGCCATGCTTATCTAAATCTAATGCACAGTTTAGCGCTGTCTGTCCGCCCATCGTTGGCAGGATAGCATCAGGACGTTCCTTGGCAATGATTTGCTCCACAGTCTGCCAAGTAATTGGCTCGATGTAGGTCGCGTCAGCCATGACAGGATCGGTCATGATGGTCGCAGGGTTTGAGTTGACCAAGATGACGCGGTAACCTTCTTCTTTTAGTGCTTTACACGCCTGCGCGCCTGAGTAGTCAAACTCACATGCTTGGCCGATGACGATAGGGCCTGCGCCAATGATAAGAATGCTTTTTATGTCGGTACGTTTTGGCATAATATTTTTAAGTCCTATTTTGGCGGTTTGAGATTTATTTAAAATTTGTATAGATTAGATAGTTGAGTTGCATTCTATAAAAATTCATTTTCTATCAAGCATTTTATAGAACTCTTTATTAAAATCAGCAGTACATATGGTTGCAGTCCCATTTATAAATTTTGCTAAAATACCATTATCAAATTCGAAAGTGGTCAGCATTGGATAATTTGTTAAAAACGGTAAACCTGGAGACTCGTGAATATTTTGTAGAAGTTTCAAAAGTCGAGGGTTTTTTAACATCTTGTTGAGTTGCTGCTCATCCTTTGTTAGCAAGGTTTTTAGAGATGAGTCATTATCATTCATTGCTTTTAATGAATGTTCCCAAGTCTGAGCTAAAAGACTATAGTAATCCTTTATTAGCTGATTATTTAATAGCAACAATTTTTCGTTTAACTCTTCATCATTAATGGAATTTACATATATTAAGCTATAAGTTAGCAGATGCTCTGCATATTTTTTTGGAGTCCAATTATTTTGTAGGCATGTTAAATATGCCTTTTGATGCGGAGCAGTCACCTTTTCTATAGGATCATGCTCGTTCATGTTAGTTCGAAATTGCTTAAGATAACCGCTGTAATCGTATAAACCTAAAATAGCATTAGAAATTTTTTCAGCGTCTGCTCTTTTATTGTAAAATTTTGGATTGTTAGCGACTAAAACTCCTAAAGTAATAGGTGTGTCAATTGAATTATTGGCAACCAGTTTAGCAACCTGCTCTTTTGTATCTTCAGGCAATAAATTTCTTCTATCATCAGCATTAGCTACTGAAAAAGATATCAAGAACAAAATTGCTAAAACTAATTTCAACATTGACTATGCCTTTGCCATCATCTCAGCAAATTTATCAAACAATGGCGCGCAATCATGTGGACCAGGGCTGGCTTCTGGATGACCTTGGAAGCTAAAGACTGGCTTGTTGGTCAGCTCAATCCCTTGGTTGGTACCATCGAATAATGAGCGATGGGTAGATTTAACATTATCAGGTAGCGTGTCTTCATCAACTGCGAAACCATGGTTCTGGCTGGTAATCATAACCGTGCCAGCTGCCACATCTTGTACTGGATGGTTAGCACCATGATGGCCAGTTTTCATTTTGATGGTGTTTGCACCGCTGGCAAGACCGACCAGCTGATGACCTAAACAGATACCAAACGTTGGCACGTCAGTTTGTTCAATGATATGACGCACACTGTCTATAGCATAGCCACAAGCGGCAGGGTCACCAGGGCCATTCGATAAGAAGATACCGTCTGGATTCATCGCTAGCACGTCAGCGATAGGCGTTTGTGCTGGCACGACCGTTACATGGCAGCCGCGATCTACGAGCATGCGCAAGATGTTGGTCTTGGTACCAAAGTCATAGGCGACTACATTAAATTTGTGCTCAACGTGTGTGCCCAGTTGCTTGAAAAATCCGCCTGTACCGCTATCATGGCTACCAACGGCATCACGGTTAAGTAGGGTATCTGATAAATCCCATGTACCTGCTGTCCATTCGAACGTCTCTTTAGTACAGCATTCTTTTGCCAGATCCATGCCTTCAATACCGGCGAACTCTTGCGCCAATTTGATGGCTTTTTGCTCGTCATCACTGCTAATAGTCTCGCCATTAGAGGCTGTCATGATACAACCGTTTTGAGCGCCTTTATCACGTAGTAGACGAGTCAATTGACGGGTGTCAATCTCAGCGATGGCGACGGTATCATGGTTTTGTAAGTAGTCACTCAATGATTCTGAGTTACGGAAGTTTGAGGTAACCATGGTGGCATCACGAATGATGAGACCGTCTGCCCATACTTGATGACCATTACCAGACTCTGTGTCCTCGCTATTGGTACCAGTATTACCGATGTGCGGATAGGTTAGGGTCACTAGCTGACGAGCATAGCTTGGGTCAGTTAGGATTTCTTGATACCCTGTCATGGCTGTATTAAACACCACCTCACCGACACGATGACCGAGACTGCCGATACTCACACCGCGAAAAATCGTACCGTCTGCTAATGCCAAAATTGCTTGTATTTCTGCCGATGAATTCAAGGTTTGCCTCCGCTGTTATTGGTGAGTGCCGTAATTTCTCATGATTAAATTTCGGATTGAACGCAGCTTTTTATATCTCGATAATGACTATGAATTAAGAATAAAAAACAGCTAAACCCAAAATTTTTCCACAAAAAAGCGAGAAGACATTATTGATGGAAACTACAAAACCCACTAGATAGTGAATAGGTAACTTGCATCATGTCCGCTCGCTTAGGCACAGATTTTGCGCATTATATACAATATACACGCAGATAGCCAGTCGATTTTCTAACTTAACGGACACGGATTCCTCGTCTACCGTAAATATACAATATACTATCTGTTAAATAATTGTTTATAAAAGATTTCTGAAAAACAATATGTGAAAAACAGTATATGATAACCAACACTCTAATTGCGACGAGTGATTTTTCTATTCTTACGGTCTAAAGGGTGATTTTTTCTAAGTGATTACTTGTTCTAAATGAGTAGCTACAACGGTCATAATAGCCTAAGTGGAACTAGATACTTCTTACGATGACTGGTACAACCATCATACTAGGCTGAATAGCACTAGATTTTGATAGAAGGCTTTGCCACAATAGAGGGTATTATTGACTGATATAGAATGACAGCTGTCTATCATTAGGTCGGTATGAAAAACAATAACAAGGAGTGGTTATGATTTATCAATATTTAGACAAGGTGCCTAAATTTGCTCTGCCTTTTAATGGTTGGGTAGCAGATTCTGCGCAAGTTATCGGCGATGTGTACTTGGGACATCAAGCCAATATTTGGTTTGGTGCGGTACTCCGCGGTGACAATGAACTGATTCATATCGGTGACTATAGCAACGTGCAAGAAAACAGTGTGATTCATACTGATGCAGGTATTGAGGTGAAAATCGGCAATTATGTCACCATTGGGCATTTAGCGATGCTGCATGGCTGCGAAGTCGGTGATAACAGTTTGATTGGTATTGGTGCAGTGGTATTAAATAATGCCAAAATCGGCAAAAACTGTATCATTGGTGCTAAAGCATTGGTGACGGAAGGCAAGGTTATTCCAGATAACTCATTAGTGATGGGCGCACCAGCAAAAGTGGTGAAAACATTAACAGATGAGCAAGCCTCGATGCTGAAATTGTCAGCGATGCATTATGCGGAACGTTGTCAGAAGTTTAAAACAGGCTTAAAAGAAATCGCAATGCCTGATTAATTAGTACGGGGCGAGCGATCAGTACAGCGGAAGCGATCAGTAGTGAATAAAAATAAAAGGATGGTAGTCTATTGTTCCATCCTTTTTATATTCTTATAATATGATGCCAGTGGTTATGCCATGAGCATCATAACCAGCCAAATAACGGCAAAGATAATGATACCTATAATGAGTCCGCGAAAAATATCATGACTGATAGAGGTGTCATCGAGATAAGGATTATGGTTAGCAGTTTCGTCGATATGTAATGCGTTGACGCTCTCAGCACCTGCGTTTTTACCAACGATGAGTCCTATCAATACGCCAAGCGCGAGCATAAATGGGGTGAATAGCCAAAAAATTTCACCATTACCAAGACCAGCTATTGAGCGAATGACAACAATGGCAAGGTCGATAAGTAAGCCACCAAAGCCATACATCAAGCCATTCAAGAGCGCATAGAACACACGGTCTAAAGGTGATTGATAAGCATCACCCAATCGACGTTGTCTGATCTCTCTGATAGAGCGAGCTGGGCGGTGCGGTCTATTAGGTAAGCTGGTTTTGTTATCATATGCTTTCATAAGGTTCTCTGGGTTGCTTATTAAGTCCTCTAGACCCGTTATAAAATGGGCTAAAGAAATAATTTACCATAATTATGTCTAGCAAACAGTAGTGTTCTAGCAAATTTACTGAGTAAACGTTATATCCATAAAACCGACTATATTGAAGGCTTCAGAGCAAATATGGTCGATATAACCCTTAATGACCATTAATCCTACTCACCCTCAAATTTTTCAAAAAATAATAAGGCTTCGCTATGCAAGCATCTCACACCCAAAACACTAAAAAAGAACTGGCACTATTTGATTTAGATCATACTTTGCTCGATGTCGACAGCGACTATCTGTGGGGTGAATATATCGTTAATAATGGTCTGGTCGATGAGGCGCAATATCGCACCGCCAATCAAGAATTTTATGAGCAATATATAGCAGGCACGCTCGATGCCACCGAGTACAATGAATTTGTCGCCCAGTTTTTGACCACGTTACCCTTGGCGCGTTTGCATGAGTTGCGTGAAGATTATATCAAACGCGAAATCGAACCGCATATTCGTCCAAAAGCGATGGAAGTGTTGTGTCAACACATTGAGAAGGGTCATGCTGTGGTGATTATCTCTGCCACCAATGATTTTGTGGTGTCTGCCATTGCCAAACGTTTCGGTATAGAAGCCGCCAATGTGTTATCCACACCGCTTGAGATAAAAAACGAGCGTTATACGGGCAAGTTAGCGGACAAGCCCAACTTTAAAGAAGGTAAGATATATCATCTAGACAAATGGGTGAATAAGCAGCAGTTGGCTGGGGTTACCTTTGAGAAAACATATGCGTATTCAGATTCTAAAAATGATATTCCATTACTTGAATGGGCGGATGTGGCAATTTGTGTGTCGCCGGACGATGCGCTACATGCTCATGCGTTAGCGCATCACTGGGCAGTAGAAGATTGGTCGATTTAGGTTATTTAACGCTATTTAATATATAAGCGGTACTAATTAGCCAACTATTTAGCCTCAATCTCATTTAAAATAACGGCATATCCGTTAGATAATTATTTAAAAAAACAGGAACATTTATGGAAATCAATCCGTATCAAGAGCAAATCAAAGATTTATCAGAGCGTGGGCAGGACTTGCGGAGGTATCTTTGACTTCGATGGTAAGCAAGAGCGCTTAGAAGAAGTCAATTTGGAATTAGAAAATCCTGAGCTGTGGAACGATCCAGAGCGAGCGACCAAGATTAATAAAGAAAAAAGCTATCTTGATGGTGTCATCGATGTGGTAGTGTCACTTGAGACGACATTAGAAGATGCGTCTGCCATGCTAGAGCTGGCGGTAGAAGAAGACGATGAATCACTGCTCGCTGATGTGCAGACCGAGCTAGATAATGCTGAAAAACGTGTGGCTGACTTAGAGTTCCGCCGGATGTTCAGCGGAGAGATGGATCCAAATAACTGCTACTTGGATATCCAATCAGGTAGTGGTGGTACAGAAGCACAGGATTGGGCTGAGATGCTGCTGCGTATGTATACACGCTGGGCAGAGGCGCATAATTTCAAAGTTGACGTGATTGAAGTGTCATCAGGTAGCGTCGCGGGTATTAAGTCAGCTACGATTGAGATTAAGGGTGATTATGCCTTTGGTTGGTTGCGTACCGAGATTGGTGTCCACCGTCTAGTACGTAAGTCGCCATTCGATAGTAATAATGGTCGTCATACCTCGTTTGCTGCGGTGTTTGTCTCACCTGAAATCGATGATAATGTCGAGATTGATATCAATCCGGCTGACCTGCGTATCGATACCTATCGCTCATCTGGCGCGGGTGGTCAGCATGTGAACACGACAGATTCTGCGGTACGTATTACCCATGAGCCAAGTGGTGTGGTCGTCACTTGTCAGAACGAGCGTAGTCAACATGGTAACAAAGCCACTGCGATGAAAATGCTACGTGCTAAGCTGTATGAGCTGGAAATGCAAAAACGTATGGAATCACAGCAAGCGGTGGAAGATGGTAAGTCTGACGTCGGCTGGGGCAGTCAAATTCGCTCGTACGTACTTGACGACTCTCGTATCAAAGACTTGCGTACTGGTGTTGAAACCTTTAACACTGGTGCTGTACTAGATGGTGACCTCGATCAGTTCATTGAAGCGAGTCTAAAAGCAGGACTGTAAAAGGCCGTTTTAAATAAGCAGCCGTTTTAAAATAGTAATCAATATTTAATTAAGGAAAATTATGCCAAGCGTTAATAATTATTTTGATGATAAAGTGACTTCTATCGCCTTTCAGACAGCGACTAAGTCTGCTACTGTCGGTGTCATGGAAATTGGTGAGTATGAGTTTGGTACTAGCGAATTTGAAACCATGAGTGTGGTGAGCGGCGCGTTGACCGTTAAGTTGCCAGAAAGTGACGAGTGGCAAACTTTTAATGCTGGCGAGCAGTTTACGGTTGAAGCCAATCAGAAGTTTCAAGTAAAAGTGGCCGTAGAAACAGCATATCTATGCGTTTACGGTAAATAATGTCTAAGCTGCTTTAATCTAAAGTCGTATTGATACAAAGAACGCCAAGTGTTTAACACTTGGCGTTTTTTATTTGCTCATTCATTATAAACTATAAGACAGGTAGTACAAATCATAGGTTTTTACGATACTGCACCATGTCCGTTAAGCTTGCGACTTTGTCATATAGTTGGCGTGCATCAGCATTACTTTCTTGTGTTTTCCAATAGACGTGGTTGCAGCCTTTTTGAGTAGCAAAGTCATACACATATTCAATCAAGGCCCTTCCAATACCTTGCCCGCGAATAGATTCACTAACATACAAATCTTGCAGGTAGCAACATCCAGTACTGGTCCAAGTGCTGGGATGCAGCACCACATGAGTGATACCTACCAATGTATCACCCTGCCATGCGCCAAATCCATAAATAGGTACATTGCTATCTAGCAAGTTGCGCCATGTTGTGTCAGTCGTGCTCATGGGCAAGCTGGTCTCATAAAAGGTTAGGTAGTTTTGCCACAATGTTAACCAAAAGTCGTAATCTGCATTAGATAATGAAGTGATTTTCATAGAAGTGTTTTTCATTGTGTATTATTCAACTTAAGTTTTGATAGTCGTTAAATTATGACCTAAAATTCAATAGTTGAGAACCCTGCCATCCGCTTAGTTTTACACAGGATTACACTTTGCCCGTGGCAAGTAAACAGTAAAAATAGCCGTCATTAATTATGCTAAAACGACTATTTTATGAGACGAGTATTTTTATGACCAAGGTAAATCATCAGGCAGATACAGCAGTAGATGTGCGCCATAACTATGAACATCTGGCTCGTTTGGCGAATTTGCGCTACGTGAGTGATAATGAGCCTGGTTATGAGCGCCGACGCTGGGGTCGCGGTTTTACTTATAAGGATGCCACTGGTAACACGGTCAAAGACAAAGCATTGCGCAAGCGTTTTGATGCGTTGGTGATACCACCGATGTGGTCAAACGTTTGGATATGCCAAGATGAAACAGGGCATCTACAGTCGACAGGACGTGATGACAAAGCGCGCAAACAATACTTGTATCATCCAGAGTGGGATCGCGTACGTGATCGAGCGAAGTTTGATGCCATGATTGGCTTTGCAGAGGCGCTACCGAATCTACGTGCTCAGGTTGAATTAGATTTGGATGCGAAACCCTTGTCACGAGCTAATGTGCTCGCCGCGGTAGTCAAACTGTTAGAGACTACCTTAATTCGTATTGGCAATAGCCGTTATGCGAAGCTTAATAAAAGTTATGGTTTAAGCACGCTACGCAGCAAGCATGTAAATGAAACGGACAATGGACTGGCGTTTGATTTCGTCGGAAAAAGTGCAAAAGAGCACCATATTGAGCTACAAGACGAGCGTTTGATTGACATTGTACAGGCATGTTCTGAATTACCTGGCTATCAGATATTTAAATACTTAGATGATAGCGGTGTTAAGCAAGTCGTCGACAGCGCCGATATCAATGATTATATACGCACCCATACCGGCTGTAGTGATGGCAATAGCAATATGTATAGCGCCAAGGATTTCCGGACTTGGATGGCCAGTGTCCTCGCAGTCAGTCATTTATATGATGAGCTACAAACAGCACATGGAAAAACAATATTAGCCAGTGAGCCTAAAAGCGCTGAGCGCCAGCAACTGGTCGTTGATATGGTAAAAAGTGTGGCAGCAGAGCTAGGTAATACGCCGACTGTATGCCGCGCATCTTATATTCATCCCGTCGTTATCGATCAATTTTTAGCGGGTCAGTTTTTTGAGCTGTACAAAAATGCCCATCGTGGACGTACCAAAAAACATCAAAGCAGTGAAGAAAAGGCGCTACTAGGCTTTTTAAGCATACGATAGTAGGCTCACTATAAAACCTTAGGACGTTCACCTTGCTAGCCATACTAGACATCACTTAGGATGATACTCCTTGTATCGAAGTAATGGCACATTGGCTATAGAATGAATTTATATTTCTATAAAAATTAGTATTTACTATGAAAGTGATACGTTATGTATTGAAATAAACATAAAAATGCGTTACTAATAGGACATGATAAATACGAAGATATTAAACGGTCTATAGGATGTGACCGTTTTACAATCACCATTTTACCAGTTATCTGTTATTGCTAAAGGATTAGCTTATGAATACGGCCTTTCAAACTGCTACGATCGTTGATGTAGACGCTACTATCACACCAAAAAACTATACTGATTATTATAATAACTTCGACATGAACGCGCTGCTGTCAGAAATCTTTGGTAAGCATGTGGACGATCGTCTGAATGCTTATATGGCTTGCTGTGGTCGTCATGTACGTGACGGTCGCGGTGATAACATTGCGCTCGTACATGAAGATACCTCCGGCAACGTGACTCGTATGAGCTTTGCTGAGCTAGATGCGGCGAGTGCGCAAGTCGCTAACTTACTACTGTTTTATGGCGTACAAGTCGGTGACCAAGTCGCGACCATGCTACCGCGTACGCCTGAGTTACTCATCGTTGTATTAGCAACTTGGCGTATCGGAGCCGTATACCAGCCGTTATTCACCGCGTTTGGTTATGATTCAATTAAGTATCGAATGGACAAAGCCAATACCAAAGTTGTTTTTACCAATCAAGAAAACCGTGGCAAATTTGAAGATTTGGCCGATCAAACCAAAATGGTCATGGTAGGTAGCGTAGAGGATGCTCAGACTTGGGGTGATGATCACTATGCCGAGTCAATGGCAGCGAAATCAAAAACTCTAGCACCTGTATCGCTTGATACTAATGCACCATTTTTGCAAATGTTTACCTCAGGTACAGTCGGTAAATCAAAAGGCGTCAGCGTTCCATTGGCCGCGTTATCTACTTTTTATCTGTATATGCGCTATGCGATTGATTTGCGCGACGATGATAATTATTGGAATATGGCCGATCCTGGTTGGGCGTATGGATTGTACTACGCCATTACGGGGCCCTTATTGTTAGGTATCACTACTTATTTCAATGAAGCGGGCTTTGATGCTACTCATACCCGTGACTTCATGGTGCGTCATCAGATTACCAATTTGGCGTCTTCACCGACTGCCTTTCGTATGATGAAATCTAGCGGTGTGTTTGAGCATTCACATAACGATGCCAATGCCAAACTATCTCTACGCTGTGCGAATTCAGCAGGAGAGACACTCAATACTGAAGTCGTCAGCTGGCTAGAAACCTATCTGGGCTGCCAAGTGAAAGACCAATACGGGCAAACAGAAACGGGTATGACTTGCTGTGCCCATCATGCACTGGCACATAAGAGTCCCGTTGGCTCGATGGGTATGGCGTTACCGGGGCATACATTGGTGGTATTAAATGATGACATGCAAGTATTGCCTGATGGTGAGCAAGGACAGCTAGCAGTCGTGGTCAGCCAATCACCTGCATTTTATTTCCGTGGCTATAGCTGGAACGAAAAACAAGCCTTTGTAGATGATTACTATCTGACAGGCGATGTGGTCGAGCGCCACAGTGATGGCAGCTATTGGTTCTCAGGACGGGATGATGACATCATTATTACTGCAGGTTACCGAGTAGGGCCGACCGATGTCGAAAATACGGTACTCGAACACGACGCAGTCGCAGAATCAGCAGCCGTTGGTGTGCCAGATGAGGTGCGCGGGCATACCATCAAGTCTTATGTGGTGCTAAAAGACGGTATCACTGGGAGTGAGAAGATTGCCAAAGAAATCCAAGATTTGGTACGTAAGCGTCTATCCACTCATGCGTATCCGCGTGAGGTTGAGTTTGTGACAGAATTACCCAAAACACCAAGTGGCAAAATTCAGCGCTTCTTACTACGTAGTCTGTCTGCCACATAAGGTCTTTATAAATTCTTTAACAGCGCGATAATCTATCCATATAAAAGTATTTAATAAAAATAGCAATTTAAAGGAATAATTATGCAAATTGAAAAACACAGCTTTTTGGTGACGGGTGGTGCATCAGGTCTAGGCGAGTCAGTGGCTCGTGCTATCGTAGAGCAAGGCGGCAATGTCGTTATCGCTGACCTAAACGAGTCAGCTGGGCAAACATTGGTCGCTGAGCTAGGCAATAATGCACGCTTTGTGCGCTGTGATGTCACCAGTGGTGATGAGGTGCAAGCGGCTGTGGATATGGCCGAAAGAGAATTTGGCGGCTTACAAGGTTCTATCAACTGTGCAGGTATCGCTGTCGTACAAAAGCTGCTGGATCGTGACAATAATCCAGCAGACCTTGATTCATTCAGCCGCGGTGTTAATATCAATCTAGTCGGTTCATTTAACGTGGCACGCTTGGTCGCGGCCAGTATCGCTAAGCGCGTGGTTAATGATAGCAGTGTTGAAAAGAATTCAGATCAAGGCATTATTATCAATACCGCATCTATCGCAGCCTTTGATGGGCAAGTGGGGCAAGCCAGTTATTCATCATCTAAAGCGGGCGTGGTCGGTCTGACTTTACCGTTAGCGCGTGAGTTGGCTCGTCATGGTATTCGCGTGATGACTATCGCACCTGGTGTATTTGCCACACCGATGATGGATACTATTCCTGAAAAAGCTCGTGAGCAGCTAGAGGCAGGTGTTCCTTATCCTAAGCGTTTGGGTGCGCCAAATGAGTTTGCTAAATTGGCTGTCCATATCATTGATAATGCCTATCTAAATGGAGAAGTCATTCGCTTAGATGGCGCGATTCGTATGGTGTAGTTATCTGTTTTGAATGAATGACTGAGTATTTGCCATTTTCCATATTATTTACACATTAGCAAGCGCCATGCTTTGATACATTATGATTAACTGTATTTAACGTTATTAATATCATAAAGGGTCAACTCATGGCATTCTTGCGTAATCGTACTCATCATTTATTACTTATCTTGGTTGGTCTTGGAGTGGTTACGGTTATCAGCAGCAGCGTTTTTAATTATATGACACGCGCGTCTGCGAGTAATAGTACCTTTGATAATCCAAATAACCAGCCTATCGCTGATGTGGTGATTGATAAGGTGTTCGTTGATAAATCCGAACGCCGTTTGCAATTATTGAGTGGCGATGACGTGATTCGTACGTATCACATTGCATTGGGCGATAGTCCTGTTGGACATAAACAGCAAGAGGGCGATCAGCGCACCCCAGTTGGCATCTATACATTAGATTATAAAAACGAGAACTCTATTGCCCATCGCTCTATCCATATCAGCTACCCCAATGCTGCCGATAAAGCACACGCCAAGCAACTGGGTGTCAGTCCAGGTGGAGATATTATGATTCATGGTCAGATGAATGGCTTTGGTCATTTGGCTGCTATCAATCAAAAATATGATTGGACCGATGGCTGTATCGCCGTTACTGACGACGAGATGGATGAGATTATGGCAGCAGTAACGCTTGGTACTTCTATCGAAATTGTCGAGTAGGGCTGTTCACTGTGTTCTGATACAGTCAATCCTGTATAAATCAGAGAACGTGTCAGGAATACTCTATTTACTGTCTGCATTGCTTTCACTCTTTAATGATTTCGTTCTTTAATACTGCTACTCACTTCCACTCATTCTCCTTATATCCGTATTATCTTCAACTGACTAGCTAATCTTAAAACGACTACCCATCATTCATATTTACTCTTGTACTAATAATGCTTTTGCATGGTTAAGCTGTGTCTATTTATATTTATTTAATGGTGCATCTACTCTAAACGAATTTTAAATTTATCTTAAGAATATAATTAAAATATATTAATAAATAAGTGGTATGATATATCATCATTAATAGTAAGGTTTTATTTGATAATTGGCTTGAAATACTTATGTATATACCTTATATAAATGACAGATAACAGTAAGCGCTAAACCATAAAACAGCTATTGTAAATACTAATTATAAAAGGATAGAAACATGAGATTTGAGAAATTTACCCAAAAACTGCAATCTGCTATTCAAGAAGCACAAAGCCTAGCCTTAGGCCGCGATCATACAGGTATCGATCCTGTGCATCTGCTTGCGGTATTGCTACAAGATGAGTCTAACTTGTCTATCTGCCAACAAGCAGGTGCTTCTATTCCTGCTCTAAAAAATGGCGTGGCAAAGGCGCTTGACGGTCAAGCAACGATTTCGGAGCCAACAGGTGATGTCAATCTAAATCCAAACTCAGTCAAAATTCTAAATTTAGCAGACCGTCAAGCACAGAAAGAAGGTGATGATTTTATTGCCACTGAATGGGTAATGTTGGCACTGTCTGAGCAGGGCGAAACCAAAAAGATATTTGAAAGTGCTGGCGTGACAGCAAGCAAATTAAAAGTGGTCATTGAGCAGTTGCGCGGCGATGATACCGTCAATAATCAAAACGCTGAAGATCAACGTGATGCACTCAATAAATATACGATCAATCTGACTGAACAAGCAGAGCTTGGCAAGCTGGATCCAGTGATTGGTCGTGACGAAGAAATTCGCCGTACCATTCAGGTGTTGTCACGTCGTACCAAAAATAATCCTGTACTCATTGGTGAGCCGGGCGTTGGTAAGACGGCTATCGTCGAAGGCTTGGCGCAAAAAATCATCAATGGTGATGTGCCAGAAGGTCTGCGTCGTAAAGAAGTGTTGTCATTAGACTTGGGCGCTTTGATTGCAGGGGCAAAATTCCGCGGTGAGTTCGAAGAGCGACTCAAAAGTGTATTGAGCGATTTGGCCAAGCAAGAAGGCAACGTCATCTTATTTATCGATGAGCTGCATACCATGGTCGGTGCTGGTAAATCTGAAGGCGCGATGGATGCTGGCAATATGCTAAAACCTGCACTGGCACGTGGTGAGCTACACTGTGTTGGTGCAACGACATTAGATGAGTATCGCAAGTATATTGAAAAAGATGCGGCGCTTGAACGTCGTTTCCAAAAAGTGTTGGTCGATGAGCCAACGGTTGAAGACACCATTGCGATTTTGCGAGGTCTCAAAGAGCGCTATGAGCTGCATCATGGGGTCGACATCCAAGACAGTGCCATCATTGCGGCTGCACGCATGAGCCACCGCTATATTACCGATCGCAAGTTGCCAGATAAGGCGATTGACTTAATTGACGAAGCAGCCAGTCGTCTGCGTATGGAGATGGATAGTAAGCCTGAAGCCCTAGGTAAGCTCGATAGTCGCTTAATTCAGTTAAAAATGCAGCGTGAAGTACTCAAGAACGAAGAAGACGCTGGTGCACAGGCAGAGCGTAAAGTACTGAATGCACAAATTGAAGAGCTTGAAAAAGAGTACGCGGATCTAAATGAAATTTGGCAAGCAGAAAAAGCGCTGGTCAAAGGCAGTCAGCAGCTAAAAGACGAGCTAGATAAGGCTCGTATTGCGTATGACAAAGCCAGTCGTGAAGGTGACTATGAGACCATGAGTAAGCTGCAATACGAAACCATTCCGCAGCTAGAGCGCCGTATCACTGAGTCTGACTTGGCAGAACAAAAAGAGCAAACAGGCGAAGGTAGTGGCGTCAAGCTACTACGTAACAAAGTCACAGACAATGAGATTGCGGAAGTGGTTGCGGCTGCCACAGGTATTCCCGTCAACAAAATGATGCAAGGCGAGCGTGAAAAAATGCTAGCAATGGAAGAAAAACTCCATGAGCGTGTGATTGGTCAAGATGAGGCGGTCGAATCGGTAGCAAATGCGGTACGCCGTAGCCGAGCGGGTTTGTCTGATCCTAACCGTCCTTCTGGCTCGTTCTTATTCCTTGGGCCTACAGGGGTCGGTAAAACTGAGCTGACCAAGTCATTGGCGAACTTCTTGTTTGATAGTGAAGATTCGATAGTGCGCATCGACATGAGTGAGTACATGGAAAAACACAGTGTCAGTCGATTGGTTGGTGCGCCTCCAGGTTATGTTGGCTACGAAGAAGGCGGTGCGTTGACTGAGGCTGTTCGCCGTAAGCCTTATAGTGTGATTTTGTTTGATGAAGTCGAGAAAGCGCATCCTGATGTGTTCAATATATTATTACAAGTATTGGATGATGGGCGTTTGACTGACTCACAAGGTCGTGTGGTTGATTTCAAGAATACGGTGATTATTATGACCAGTAACTTGGGTTCGCATAAGATTCAAGAAATGGTCGGCGAAAGCTACGAGGATATCAAAGCTGAGGTGATGGATTCTGTTGGTCAGCATTTCCGCCCAGAGTTCGTCAACCGTATCGATGAGATTGTGGTCTTCCATCCACTTGGTATGTCACAAATGGCAGGAATTGCTTCTATCCAGTTAGATCGTTTGCGTCAACGTTTACATGATCGTGAGATGGATATCGAGCTATCAGCGGATGCGATGAACAAGTTGGTTGCGGTCGGCTATGATCCTGTGTATGGTGCGCGCCCGCTCAAACGTGCCATTCAGCAAGAGATTGAAAACCCATTGTCATTGAAGCTGTTGGCGGGTGATTTTGTGGCAGGAGATATCATCAAAGTCGATGTCGGCTCTGATGACAAGCTGAGCTTCAATAAACTCAGAATGAGCTAAGATCTAAGACAAACAGACCGTTTTCTTGATAAAACTAGCCCCTTATTTACCTATATTTTATATAGGTAAATAAGGGGTTTTTATGTTGTGGGCTATTATTATTTACCGTTTTCATGCTTTTACTATGTTATAAATAACCTAAGTACTCATAAGACGAATGTAAAATAAATGGAGATTACAACATGGCGATAATCAACAAAAAATATCTAAGTGCACCATTAACTTTACCGATTATATTAGTGACATTGCTGATGAGCACGTCTGCTTGCTCCAATCAGTCAGTAGTCAATACCAATGAAGATCTGGCAGAATACAAGGACGCCAAAACCTCGGATGCTCATTCTTCTATGAGCGCTGATAAACCAGAATTTTCCACTGAAATCATTGCTACTTTTGATGAACCTTGGGCGATGACAGCGTTACCTAAAGCAGATAATTCACCACAAAAAATCTTGGTGACACAAAAGACAGGTGAGTTATTTATAGTTGATACCACAACAGGTGCGAAGACAGCAGTGACTGGCGTACCAGCAGTCGCTTATGGCGGGCAAGGAGGACTGGGTGATGTCATTATTGCACCAGATTTTGCTAGTACCAATAACATATATGTTAGCTATGTTGAAGCAGGGGAAGGTGCTGATAGTGGTAAATTTGGTGCGAAAGTCATCAAGGCAACATTGATAGATTTAGATACCAGTACGCCAAGTTTGCAAGCCATTATGCCAATCTGGGAGCAATCTCCAAAAGTAAAAGGGCAAGGTCATTACAGTCATCGCCTCTTATTTTCACCTGATGGGCAATATTTATACGTCAGTTCAGGCGAGCGCCAAGAAAAAACCCCAGCGCAAGATATGAGTGTCAATCTAGGTAAAATTATACGTCTAAATGCTGACGGATCTATCCCAGCAGACAATCCATTTTCGAATGATACAAATGACATCGCCAAGCAGTTTTGGACGATAGGTCATCGCAATATATTGGGTATGGCATTCGATGACAGCGGACAGTTATGGGCGCACGAGATGGGCCCAAGAGGCGGTGATGAGTTTAATCTGATTAAAAAAGGTAAAAACTATGGCTGGCCGCTCGTGTCTAATGGCCGAAATTATTCGGGGGTTGATATCCCTGATCATGATACTCAGCCTGAGTTTGAAGCACCTGAGATTACATGGACCCCAGTCATATCACCTTCATCGATGAGTGTTTACTCTGCGGGTACAGTGGATGACTTTCCAGAGTGGCAAGGCAATATGCTGATTAGTGGTTTATCGTCTAAAGCGCTTATCGTAGTGGGCATAAGTGAAGACAATACCGCCGCTGAGCGTTATCGCTATGACATGGGTGAGCGTATACGCAGTGTGCTAGCAGTAGATGGGCAAGTGTGGACACTTGAAGACGGTAATGATGCACAATTACTCAGATTATTGCCCAAATAACATCGAAATAACATCGAATTAACGATATATTTACCTACCTGTGTATTTAATTATTTTAATAAAACTATTAAATTCTTTTAGAGTAAATTAATAGTTTTAACAAGTTTTATTTTGTAATTGATTGATAGTTAAGACCTATTTTGTTAAGGTAACGTTCCTTGAAACTTGAGACTTGCACATGGAAGAAGTAAAAGTAGGCAGATTAGGACCTTTTCCACGGGTAAGTAAACCTGTGTTTATTACATCGTCACTGCTGATTATTGGCTTTATTATTTTCGGTGCGTTTTTCACCGAAACAGCAGGGGCTGTTTTTAGTTTTTTACAAAATTTTATTACGGATAAATTCGGCTGGCTATTTATTATCCTAGTCAATACTTCGCTCGTGCTTTGTATTTACTTGGCAATGAGTCGCTATGGTGATATTCGACTGGGCAACCAGACTGAGCAGCCACAGTACAATCTGTTCTCTTGGATTGGCATGCTATTCTCTGCAGGTATTGGTATTGGTCTGGTTTATTGGGGTACAGCAGAGCCGCTGTATCACTTTATGGCACCACCAATGGGCGATGCCGAGACAGTAGAAGCCGCCAAGCAAGCAATGAATATCTCATTTATGCATTGGGGTCTACACGCTTGGGCGATTTATACGATTGTAGCGCTATCTTTAGCGTATTTCCATTTCCGTCGCGGCCTACCACTATCGATTCGATCTACTTTGTATCCTTTACTCGGTAAAAAGATCTATGGTCGTTGGGGACACACGGTCGATATCTTGGCTGTGTTTGGTACGATGTTTGGTGTGGTTACCTCGCTTGGGCTTGGGGTTATGCAGATCAACTCTGGACTCGAAAAGCTGTTTGGTATTCCTAATAGTCTTACCGTACAGTTTGGCTTGATCGCTTTCATTACAGCGCTCGCGGCAGCTTCAGTCTTGATGGGTTTGGATAAAGGTATTAAGCGTTTAAGTGATATCAATATTGGTTTCACTATCGTCTTATTAGCGTTTATGGTCATCTTAGGACCAACGCTGTTTATCTTTGATAGCTTTATCGAAAACATCGGCAACTATCTGACCGTGATTGTGCCACTAGGTACGTGGGGCGAGTCTTATAGCGGGACAGATTGGCAGAGTAGTTGGACGATATTTTATTGGGCATGGTGGGTTAGCTGGGCACCATTCGTTGGTATCTTTATTGCCCGTATCTCTCGTGGTCGTACTATCCGTGAATTTACGCTTGGGGTGTTGTTGATCCCAATGCTTATCTTGTTCTTCTGGTTTACCACCTTTGGCGGCGTTGCTGTTCATATGGAGCTTGCTTCTGCTTTGTCAGGTGTTAGTCCAGGATTGGTTGAAGCAGTACAAGCGGATTCTGGTAGTGCCATCTTTAAGTTGGTTGAGTACTACCCATTGGCAAAACCGATTACGCTACTGATTGTCGTTATGATTATGCTATGGTTTGTGACCTCGTCAGATTCTGCTAGCTTTGTCATCGATATGTTGACTGCTGGTGGCGATACCAACCCACCAAAAATCCAGCGCTTATTTTGGGCAACGACAGAAGGCGTTATCGCTGCTATTTTGCTAGCGGCTGGTGGACTGTCTGCTCTACAGGCGGCAGCGATCGTAGCGGGACTGCCGTTTGCCTTAGTGGTCTTTGTCATGATGTATGCGTTACTGCGTGGTTTAAGTCGCGATCGTCTGATTCTATACAGAGCGCAACAAGGCTTTATTACGGATGAGTCAGCAGACCATAACTCAGCGAATGAATTCGTTGATGAGCATCTGCTAAAAGGGCCACCTAAAATTGTTAAAGGTGATTAAGAAGTAGATAGCATCAAGACAGCTACTTAAGCTTTTAATAGAAGAAGCCCCAATTTATTTTTAAATTGGGGCTTCTTTATTGGGTGAAGATATTTAAATTTATTCCGAACAAATTCGGATTGTTGAAAGATTATTACTGCAATGTTACTACGATTTCTATACATTCGGCAGTATTTACATGGTGTTATATTTAGTGATTCGTTCATACCTTGGTATGGTTACGCTCTTTTTTGGGGATATACCTATGGATCATGTAAAAGTTGGCAGGTTTGGCCCTTTTCCGCGGGTAAGTAAACCTGTTTTTTTGACTTCAGCATTACTTATTATTATATTTATTGTTCTTGGCGTTTTTTTTACTGAAGCTGCCGGTACGCTATTCAGTTTTTTACAAGGCTTTATTACCGATAAATTTGGTTGGTTTTTCATTATTCTCGTTAATGTGGCCTTAGGACTTTGTGTTTATTTGTCTATGAGCCGTTATGGCGATATTCGCCTTGGCGCTCAAACTGAGACACCACAGTACAGTTTATTCTCGTGGATCGGCATGCTGTTTTCTGCTGGTATCGGTATTGGACTTGTTTACTGGGGTACAGCAGAGCCTTTATATCACTTTATGGCACCACCACTCGGTGAAAAGGAGACGATAGAAGCCGCCAAGCAGGCGATGAACATTACCTTCTTACATTGGGGTGTGCATGCTTGGGCATTGTACGCAATTGTGGGATTGTCTTTAGCCTATTTCCATTTTCGCCGTGGCTTACCACTATCGATTCGCTCAACCCTTTATCCTATATTGGGTAAAAAGATATATGGCTCGTGGGGCCATGCAGTTGATATTTTAGCTGTATTCGGTACGATGTTTGGTGTGGTCACGTCACTCGGTCTTGGAGTTATGCAAATTAACTCAGGGCTTGAGAAATTATTTGGTATTCCTAATAACCTCACAATACAAATCGCTCTGATTGCCTTTGTTACTGTTTTAGCCGCATGTTCTGTCATGATGGGCTTGGATAAGGGTATCAAGCGTCTAAGCGATGTGAACATCGGTTTAACGGCTATTCTGCTTAGTTTTATGGTTGTCTTAGGGCCGACGCTTTTCATTTTTGATAGCTTCCTAGAAAATATCGGCAACTATCTTTCAGTAGTTGTGCCATTAGGTCTGTGGGGTGAGTCTTATGAAGGTCAAGATAACTGGCAGTCAGCATGGACGATATTTTATTGGGCATGGTGGGTAAGTTGGGCACCATTTGTCGGCGTGTTTATTGCTCGTATCAGCCGTGGTCGTACGATTAGAGAGTTCTTACTTGGGGTATTACTTATCCCTATGACCATATTGTTCTTTTGGTTTTCAACTTTCGGCGGCGTTGCTATTCATATGGAGCTTCTCGCTGCTATTGATCCAGCATTGGTTAGTCCTGGATTGGTCGAGGCGGTACAAACAGATTTTGGTAGTGCAATTTTTAAATTGGTTGAGTACTATCCATTGGCCCAACCTATCACGTTCATGATTGTAATTATGATTGTATTGTGGTTCGTGACCTCATCAGATTCAGCAAGTTTTGTCATTGATATGCTGACCGCAGGTGGTGATACCAATCCGCCAAAGATTCAACGTTTATTTTGGGCAAGCACTGAAGGCGTCATTGCTGCTGTTTTGCTGGCCGCTGGTGGATTGAGCGCGTTACAAGCAGCAGCTATCGTAGCAGGATTGCCATTTGCTGTGGTTATATTTGCAATGATGTATGCGCTACTGCGTGGTTTGAGTCGCGATCGACTGATACTATATAGAGCGCAGCAGCATTATATTACTGAAGAGTCAGCAGATCATAACTCGGCAGATGAATTCGCTGATGAGCATCTACTAAAAGGACCGCCTAAGATTGTAAAAGGCGACTGATAATCAGAGATAATTAATAATTATTGCAGAATTTATTATAGATTAACTTGCATTGATTGTTAGTAACGTTCGAAAAAACCCTAAGATACGCAGGTATCTTGGGGTTTTTTATATTTTCAATTGTAATGAATATCTGCTTAGATTTGATAGTTTGTGCATATCTTGTTAAGGTAGCCACCCCAAAAAATTGAGATTACGACATGGATCATGTGAAAGTTGGTCGATTAGGCCCTTTTCCACGGGTAAGTAAACCCGTGTTTTTAACTTCAGCGTTGTTAATTCTTGCGTTTATTATCTTCGGTGCTCTCTTTAGTGAGCAAGCGGAGTTAGTCTTTGGTCACGCAAAAGCCTTTGTGTCTTTACGCTTTGGCTGGTTTTTTATTGTGGTTGTCAACTTAACATTGGTGATGAGCATCTATATGATATTTAGTCGTTATGGCGATATCAGGCTTGGTCATCAAAATGAGAAACCAGAATACAATCTAATATCCTGGATTGGCATGCTGTTTTCAGCCGGTATCGGTATCGGGCTGCTTTATTGGGGAACAGCTGAACCGTTGTACCATTTTATGGCGCCGCCATTAGGAGAAGCTGAAACGGTCGCTGCTGCCAAACAAGCGATGAATATATCGTTTCTACATTATGGTCTACATGTATGGGCGCTATATGGCATGGTTGCGCTATCGCTTGCTTATTTTCATTATCGAGTAGGTTTACCACTGGCTATCCGTTCGACACTTTATCCAATATTGGGTAAAAAAATCTACGGCGGTTGGGGTCATACGGTGGACACACTAGCCGTATTCGGTACGATGTTTGGTGTCGTGACGACGCTTGGCTTAGGTGTATTACAGATTAACTCAGGTCTTGAGACTTTATTTGGTATTCCTAATAACACGACCGTGCAGATTATTCTCATTGGCTTGATTACGGTGTTATCAGGATTGTCACTGTTTATGGGACTGGATAAAGGTATCAAGCGTTTGAGTGATATCAATATTTTATTCACCGTCGTACTACTGAGCTTTGTGATTATCTTAGGCCCTACGCAGTTTATCTTTAATAGTTTTGTCGAAAACATCGGTAACTATTTACATGAAATTGTACCCTTAGGGCTTTGGACTGAGTCTTATAGAGGTGAAGAAAACTGGCAGTCTTCATGGACGATATTCTATTGGGCATGGTGGATAAGCTGGTCACCATTCGTTGGTGTGTTCGTTGCTCGTATTTCACGTGGCCGTACTATTCGTGAGTTTATATTAGGGGTGTTGTTGATCCCTATTACTATCTTGTTCTTATGGTTTACCGCTTTCGGTGGTTCTGCAGTGCATATGGAACTGATGGCCGCAGCGGACCCTAGTATAGTGAGTCCTGGTCTTATCGAAGCAGTACAAACCGATACTGGCAGCGCTATCTTTAAGCTAATGGAATCTTATCCATTAACTTCAGCCGTGAACTTACTCATTGTTGTGATGATTGTATTGTGGTTTGTGACGTCATCAGATTCGGCGAGTTTTGTGATTGACATGCTGACCTCTGGTGGCGATGCCAATCCACCAAAGATTCAGCGTCTGTTTTGGGCAGGTACAGAAGGTGTTATTGCGGCCGTACTGTTGACAGCAGGTGGTCTGAGTGCGTTGCAAGCAGCCTCTATCGTTTCAGGTTTCCCTTTTGCTATCGTCATCGTTGTTATGATGTACTCGTTAATACGAGGCTTGAGTCGAGATCGTCTAATACTATATCGTAATCAGCAATGGTTCGTCACCGAAGAGTCAGCAGAGCACAACTCAGCCAACGAGTTCCGTGATGAAGACTTGCTAACAGGCCCACTTGATCTTGAAGACTCTAAAAATTAAATGATAAGTTAATCGAAAGCAATATTTAAAAGCCCCCACTTATGATTAAGTGGGGGCTTTTTATATCATTCAGCTATTCTTTATTTTAATCTAAATCATCTATATATAGTGAGTTCAACATAATTTGAATACAAGGCAACCGAGTGTAGGTGTATAGGTGATACTTCAAACGAGGTTAACGCTGTAATATTTTTATAGTGGAATGGCTATATATGCAAGGTTATGAGCATTGTCCTTTCACATAGCCTAATGCCGTCGTTGTACCGCATGCTGAGCATGAGTTGCCCGCAGTACGATAATTAAATCCTGAATCAGATTTCACTTTGACACAGACAGGATCGTATTGTGCGGTACACATCGTTTGCTCAGGATTGTAGGGCGGGCATTTGGTAAAAGGATTGTCGCTAGACATCGGTTGGCGATGCTCAGTGCTATGAATAGGGTAGGTGGCTGTATCAGGCGTATCAATGCCTTGGATATTGCTACAGCCAGTTAACGCGATGGCTGCGGATAAGCCTAATAATGACACGCACGATCGCCATGATTTGAGTAAGTGGTTCATAATAATATGTCCTTATAGAAGATAAAGTTCGATAAATCCCTGTTATCGATAGTCAGCTTCAACCATGTTATGAATCAAGTGGTTTCCATCCATAGTAGCCTATTTATAAGCAGTCATCTACTAAATCATGATGAACAAAAAACCCAAGCTTAATCATAAACTTAGGTTTAATTTTTATTACTATAATGGCTTTCATCGCTTTGCGAGATTTAGCGAAACGCCACCGTGCTATTTGGCTGCTTTGTCATCTTGATTAAGCTGAACATATTTATCAAAGTTCTGCGCATAATCCGTTAGGTTGTCGCTCAGCATTTGGCGATATTGCTTCACATAAAACTCAACGATATCGTCTTTTTCTTTGGCAAAATCATCACCTTTGACAAAACCGATGGAAGCGACTGATGCGCTGTAACGGGCGGCTGCATACAATAAAGAAGCGCCTACTTGTCCTGAATGTGCTTCAGGGCCTAGCTGGCTGTTTGCGATACCAATGATGGCATCAGCACGTTGGTAAAATGCCTGCATTTCAGGGGTGATTTCGACGTTGGTATCAACTTCGTTGCCTTGAGTCGTGTCTTGAGACATGAGCTGCTCCTAATAAGTATCAGTAAATGAATTTTCTAAAAACGGTCTGTAAATAAGTTAAAGCAATAGTTTTATAAACCAGCGTCTGCTTTCAAGATTTCAGCTTTGTCTGTTTTTTCCCATGTAAAGGCAGTTTCTGAACCTTGACGACCAAAATGACCGAAGGTAGCAGTTTGCTGATACATTGGCTGTAATAAATTCAGCATGCGGGTAATGCCATAAGGGCGCAAATCAAAATGCGTACGAATCAGACGAATGATTTCATCGTTACTGATTTTGCTGGTACCAAACGTATTAACAGAGATAGAGGTCGGCTCAGCGACACCAATCGCGTAACTAACTTGTACTTCACAGCGATCAGCAAGGCCTGCTGCGACGATGTTTTTTGCCACATAACGTACCGCATAAGCCGCACTACGATCCACTTTTGAAGGATCTTTACCACTGAAAGCACCACCACCATGACGAGCCATACCGCCGTAAGTATCTACAATGATTTTACGACCAGTCAGACCAGCATCACCAACCGGGCCGCCAATCACAAACTTACCAGTTGGGTTGATATGATAACGCGTACCAGCGTGTAAAAGCTCAGCAGGCAGTACTTGTTTGATGATAGATTCCATGACCGCTTCTTGTAGATCGGCTTGTGAAATACTAGGATCGTGTTGCGTCGATAATACCACTGCATCAATCGCTACAGGTTTATTACCATCGTATTTTAGCGTAACTTGTGCTTTTGCATCTGGGCGTAACCATGGCAGATCTCCTGCGCGGCGTAGCTCAGACTGACGCTCCATCAAACGATGAGCATATTCGATAGGGGCTGGCATTAACACTTCGGTTTCATTACTGGCATATCCGAACATCAGACCTTGATCGCCTGCACCTTGTTCTTCAGGGTCGCTACGATCGACACCTTGGGCAATCTCAGGAGATTGTTTGCCGAGCATGTTAATCACTGCGCAAGTCTCGCCATCAAACCCTAGATCTGAATGGTGATAGCCAATGCCATTTACGGTGTCACGAACGAGACGCTCTAGATCAATATTTGCCGTCGTGGTGATTTCACCTGCAAGGATTACTGCGCCCGTCTTAACTAAGGTTTCGCAGGCTACGCGTGCATGTAAGTCTTCACGTAAGATAGCATCAAGAATAGCGTCTGATATTTGATCAGCCATTTTATCAGGATGGCCTTCGCTCACAGATTCTGAGGTAAATAAGTTGTATTCGCGCATAATAGGGTCGCTTAATTGCAGGGACTGTAGTTGACGAACTCAGTCATTATTAAATGTATAGAAAAATAAAAGATGAAAACGAATCAAAAAAATTAGCATATTTTACCGTGTATCGAGGTAAAACTCTAGCAATGGATGGTGTTATGAGGTAACTGGTGATGGATTAAGGGCAGTAAAAGTCATCAACATGGCTATTTTCTTGCCAACGAAATTCAGTATGTTGCGCAACTTGATGGGCTCTATCGACGCCATATCTATCAGCGATAAAACCAAGTGCCATATCCATGCCTGCGCTAACCCCTGACGAAGTATAAAACTTACCATCGATAACCCAGCGTGCTTGTTTGACCCAATTAACTTGATCCGACTGACAAGTCACCCATTGCCATGCCAGTTTATTAGAGGTGGCTCGCTTACCGTTTAATACGCCGCTTTTCGCCAACAAGGCGCTACCAGTACAGACGCTAAGTACCCAGTCAGCCTCATCAGTGAGGGCTATTAACGTTTGCAAAAAGGAGGGGTTATAGACTAGCTGCCGCGTGCCAAACCCGCCTGGTACTAAGACAATATCAGTCTGATGAGCTAACTCGCTGACAGCGACTGTTTGCATAAGCACGCCATGCTTACTGCGGATGATGCCACCAGCCATCGAGGTAAATTGAATACGATAATGCTCAGGTAAGCTCCCAAACATCTCAATAGGTCCGAATAAATCCAAGGTTTCAAAATCATCAAACACTAGCGCGGTAATCGTATGCATGTGGCACCCTTATTTGAAAGTATCTTTTATAAAGAAAAGACATCATGTCATCACAGCATCAACATTCTATCTGTCCATAAAAGTAAAAAACATATTGATCAAACGGCAAACAATCAATGGTCATTATAATTCTAAAAATGTGGCTTTGTCTTTGAACATGCACTCTTCATAGACAGAGCAAGCACCGCACTTGGGTGTGCGTGCTTGACAGGTATAGCGCCCATGTAAAATAAGATAATGATGGGCATCGACTATGAAGTCATCCGGTATGCGTTCAACCAGTTTATTTTCGACGATTAGCACGTTTTTACCAGTGGCGAGACCAGTGCGATTTCCTACTCGAAAAATATGAGTATCGACCGCCATGGTTGGTTGGCCAAATGCGGTATTCAACACCACATTGGCGGTTTTGCGCCCAACGCCCGCTAGTGATTCTAAATCTTTACGATTATCAGGGACGGTGCTATCAAATTTCTTAATCAAATCACTACACGTTTTGATGACGTTTTTGGCTTTGGCATTATATAAGCCAATATTTTTGATATAAGATTTTAGACCGTCTTCACCTAACGCCAATATTGCTTCAGGTGTGTTCGCTACCGGATACAACTGCTGGGTAGCAATATTGACACTCACATCCGTTGCCTGTGCGGACAATATCACCGCAATCAGCAACTCAAAGTTACTGTCATAATTGAGTTCGGTGACGGGTTCGTCAATGGTCGCTGCCAGCTTCTCAAAAAATGGGCGTACGTCACGATTGGGCATTCGTCTTGATGGCGGCGTATCGGCGGTTTTGTGTTTGACGGTTTTACTCATGGTATCTTTACTACTATTTTGGCGGTCAGTTATTCAAACTGCTGGCTATCACATTATCCGAGTGGTATTGGTTGTGTTCGCGCACTTACTCATTGCATGAAATGTCTATGGTCTCATTAAAGCTGTGACAGTTCAGCTTGTAGCGCTTCAAGGTCAGCTTGCTTTTGGTCATTCGCACGAACGCTTAACTGTTTTTCGAGCTTTTTAATTTTGCTACGTAGCTTGGCTGCTGCAATAGTGTTTTTTGCTTGTGCTTCACTAATATCTAAAGACTGACTGGCGGCATTGTTTAGCTTTGCTTCGACCATGCTGACTACGGGTCTACTGTTGCTACTATCAGCAAGCTGTTCGGTGACGCGTCTTAAATGAGTGTGATATCGCTGTCTTAAATCTTCTTGCTCTGCTATTCGTTCAGGCTCAGAGATATCACGTTCAACAGTGACTAAATCGATGCAGTCGACTGGGCAAGGGGCGATACACAGCTCACAGCCGGTGCACAAGTCAGTAAAGATAGTATGCATGTGCTTACCAGTGCCGACGATAGCATCCACTGGGCAAGCAGGGATGCATTTAGTACAGCCAATACAATCGTCTTCACGGATAACAGCACGTACCTCTGTTGGGCGTTCAGAAGTGGCGTCTATTGGCCACTGAGAAGGCGCCGCTATCAGTGTCGTTTCATTACTGTTGATATCGATATCGATAATTTGCGCGATTGCATCAGTAACGGGTTGACCGCCAGGCACGCATTTATTATACGACTCACCATCTAGCACGATAGCAGCGGCATATGGCAAGCAACCATCTGGATGCTCGCAAAGCCCACATTGCGTTTGCGGTAGACAAGCATCAATATGCGAGATTTGTGCTTGTATATCCGCCGGTAGTATTTCTAAACTTAATGTATCGAACAATATGGGTAAATTGACTAAGCGGATAGTAGTACTACTTTGCATTGAATTAATGACCTTGCTATCAGTGATAAGTGCTGACATTATACCAAACCCAAAACTCAGCCGTATCAAACTCGTTTGGTCTACAATGTGTATGTAGTACCTGCACACGTTTTCTCTGCTAATTTGAGTTTTGTGGAGAATATTAGAATAGATACAGTCAAAGCACTTGTAAATAGTTGCGGTGTAAACGGCTTCGACTATACTATAGTCAGCGTTAAAGAGTAAAAGCTAAATTGGCATGCCTTGTTCGCACATAATTTGCGCAATGAGCTCATGGGCAATACTGCCTTTTGGCGGTATTCTAGGCAGGTTAGAGACATCAAAAAAGTCAGCATGCGCCAGCTCATCTTCTTGAATGATGATATCACCACTAGCATAAGAAGCCCGAAAACCCAGCATTAAGTTAGAAGGAAACGGCCATGGCTGGCTACTCACATATCTAATATCTGACACGCCGATATTCACTTCTTCTGCAACTTCGCGTACCACCGCATGTTCAAGGCTCTCTCCAACCTCCACAAAACCTGCAATCAAACCATACATAGGCGCCATAGTTGGCTGACCATGACGGTGATGGTGTGCGAGTAAAATTTGCATTTCACCAGTCGCAGGATTGGGTCGGGTAATGGCAGTAATGATGCAAGGTTGTACACGAGGATACTGACGTAATCGACATACTGGGCAGACCATGGCACGTTCGCCTTGGTCAGCATGTACAGTAGGGCTAGCACAGCGACTACAAAACTGTGTATCTGCTTGCCAGCTTAATAGCTGTATCGCTTGGCTAATCTGATCTGATAGAGCAACTGGCAGATGAGTCATTAGCTGACGATAAGGAACAAAGGCGTGACCACTACTTTCATCGCTTTCATCGATAATAGGCAGTGCAATATTATATGCCACGGCATAATCATAAGTAATCGCGCTGGCCGCTTGTGCAGTAAAGGTATATTCACTCTCTATTTCGGAATTGACTAAACTCTCGGCGCTAGATCCACTGGCATGATCTGCTGATTGCCAATGACTTGGTGCTAGGCTTGTGACTAGGGTTACACGACCCACTTGGTAGGCTTGATGATAGTCATCGCCTGCTGCATTTTTATTGTTGAATGGTGGTAACTGAAGCTGTAAAGGCCACCAACCATTAGGGGTCTGACGGCATAAAATGGCATCGTCATTAAATACAAAAGCGTTGGTCATATAGAATTCCAAACAGTTCGAGACCAGTACGTATTCATATAGATACACACTGGCTTACAGTGAGAGAGATAAATGAGGATTTGTAGCCGCAAAGAAGCGGCTACAAAGGTATCGATTTAATTATTAAAGAGTTGAATGGCTAAGTCGCGAGTAGATGACTCAAGCTCTGCTGACCCACATCAAGTGCTTGCTTGCTAACAGGACGATTGTTTTCAAAACCATCCAAATGATGGTCGACTGCCATCATTACATCCGCGATACACACTAGCGTATTATCTTCTATACGTTGTCCGTCTTCGATACGTTGCTCTAGATAATTTGCTAGCTGGCCTAGCATACTTGCTGGTGTGGGTAGTTGTAAAAAGCGCACCGCCCCTGAAACTTGACGCATCATTTCAGGGATGTTCTGAATATTAAGTATATCGCGCTCTGGCTCAGCTAAATAATCATTGATGGCTTGCTCGGCACTGGCAATCGCGCTACGACTTTCTTGTATCAATGTATCGTGTGCCGTATTGAGCTGATGCAACGAGATATGAGGGTTGTTAAGTGGCAAGTAGATCGCCCCTGGCGTATGCATTTCTGCCATCGCAATAGCAGCATTTTCAGCATGCATCAATGCCAGTAGCAGATGATCAAAATCGTCAGGTGACGGCGCTTGCCATTTGTCTACTGCTGCTGCTGCTGTGCTGAGACTATCAGCTGCATTTGATAGACCAAGCAAGCACAGAGCCGAGCTCAACGTTGTTAGCTCTTCAATAATCTGGGCTGTCTGTGCATCAACAGGATTGATCGAATCACCGCGCGTATAGCTATCGACATTTTCTTTAATGGTGTTGATTTGGGTTTGAATGATGCTATTTAATGTATCGGTCAGCTCACGATTAGGGCCGAACAAAAAGCGTTTCATTTGCTCAAACTGAGGGGCTTCCAACTGATTTTTAGCATACTGCTCACGCAACTGTTGTGCTGCTTCATTATCGCGCTGGCATGCAAAACTGACCAAGTCAGCAAAGCGTTTATCCATCACTGGTAAGTAGCTTTGGAATTGCTGCTCTAAATAAATAAGGGTATGTTTTTGGTTAAGGTTCAGCGGTAATATCGTGGCGATATCAGTAACCGCTGCATTGGCTGCTTGCCAAAACAGGCTGCTGGTATTTGCCGCTATCAAGGCACAAGCTGCACTCATACCATCAAGTTTCTGCTGATCGTCTGGGCCAATATTGCCATCTTGATTAAGCAATGCAACACCAAGGCCACTGCGATAAGCGTAAGTTAATAACTCACTGTCTAGATTAAGCTCGTTCAGTGGCTGAAAGTTTTTTTCAGGATTGGCAATAACGACACTGCTGCTACCAAAGGCAGAGAAGTAGTCTGATGTAATAGCGGCATGTTGTCCATGAGCATTGAGCTTGTTAATAATATCCAGTAACAAGGTCGGCTCGACCGACTCTGTCAAGAGTACAAACTCTATGTAGCGCTCTAGTGTCATGATGGCTTCTGACAAATCCATAATCAGATCAGTATCGTTATTATCGCCATTATCATATAGTCGCTGTAAACTGTTGACGATAGAGGTGTTCAGTGCCTCTGCACCAACCAAAGAGATAAGCTCAAAAATACAAGACAGCTGTTTTAGTACAATGATAGAGTCTAATAATAGAGGCGCCTGACTACTATCATCATTAAATTCACTCAGATGAATCTCAGTATCTTTAAGGGTTACGATGATTTCATCATGCAATAAATGCAGTGACGGTAGGTTGAAATCAGTGACACTAAGCGTTGGGGCAGTTAATTTCATTTGCGCAGACTGATCCATAAGGAGTTTCCATATTGTACTGATGAGAATAGCAATGGTTTGGATGACGATTAAGAAAGCATTTATTGATAGTTTTTTGACGCTTTATATAACAATAATCAAGACTATATTGTACAAATGTCGATATCGCAAGTCATTTAAATGACGACTACATATAGGTTTTTAGTGCAGGGTAGTCTTCTGATAGCGAGGCATACCAGTTTTGGTTGGTATTTTCATCGCTAGGTGATGCCAGTAATAAAGACGCTAGATTGGCAAGGTTAGCATGGGCTGTCTGTCCGCCGTCTGTTTGTGTGTCTTCTTCGATAGCAAGTGTGACCTGTCCACCCGTCATCGCCAGATAAACTTCAGCTAAAATCTCTGAATCCAGTAAGGCTCCGTGAAAAGTACGGTCCTGCTTACCGACATTTAGGCGGCGTACAAGTGCATCTAGGGTGTTTTTCTGTCCAGGGTATTGCTGCTTTGCCATGAATAGAGAGTCGGTCACTTGTACTCGTTCGGCAAAGTCAGTCATACCGACTTTCGCAAACTCCATATTCAAGAAGTTCATATCAAATGAGGCATTGTGAGCGATGATTTCGGCACCGTCCATAAAGTCATATAGTGATTGAGCAACTTGATCAAAAGTGGGCTTGTCTGTTAAGAAAGCCTCAGAGATACCATGAATGCGAATAACTTCATCATCCATACCGCGCTGTGGATTGATATAAACGTGTAGTTTTTCGCCCGTGAATTTACGACCAATCATCTCAACGATACCGACTTCAATGATTCGATCGCCTTTTAGCGGATCAAGCCCGGTGGTTTCGGTATCCATAATGAGCTGGCGATCAGATTCGTGGCGATTTATCGGTTTGGGTAGCAGCGGCTTGAAATGTGGATTGGCACGGCTAGTATCACCATCAAATTTTGGGGCATCAGCGTCTATACGCATGTCTACATCTGTATCTGGCATATCTGTATTACTCATCGGTTTGCTAGCATTATCATCATGGTCATTCATTTTTATAGTGTTGTCTTGGTTGATCGTATGATCACCATGATTTTTATCGTCATGACTGTCTAGTGGCTCTTCGTCGAGATTGTAGTTATCTATGAACTCGTCATCTATGAGCTCTTCATCTACAAGGTCTTCGTCATCCATTATATCTAGACCTAATGGGTCGAAACTTAGCCAGTCATCATTAGACGATTTTTGTGTATTATCAGTCATTATTTGAGTTTTTTTTTAGCCGTATCTTGTAAGTCTATATCCGATATGTCCGCACTGCGTGACGTAACACCGAGGTTGGCTAGTTCATCTGCCTTTTCGTTACCTGCATGTCCAGCATGGCCTTTTACCCAGTGCCAGTCAACCTCTCGCTGTTGGCATAGGTTATCCAGTTGCTGCCAAAGGTCTTGGTTGGCGACGGGTTTCTTACTCGCTGTTTTCCAACCTCTTTTTTTCCAGCCTTCAATCCATTCAGTGATGCCTTTTTTGACATAGCTGGAGTCTGTCCAAATCTCAAGGTTGTGCCCATGCGGGCTATGGGTCAGGGCTTGTATCGCACCCATCAGCTCCATACGATTATTGGTCGTCTCTTTATCGCCGCCATATAAGTCTTGCGTGCGTCCATCGCTAAAAATAAGATGTGCGCCCCAGCCGCCAGCACCTGGATTGCCTTTGCAGGCACCATCTGTATAGGCAACCGTCGTGTTCGGTTTGGCAGCTAATGGATTCATCGCGTTACTGGTATTGAATGAGAGTACTGAAGTGCGGTTGTCTGACATAAAAAATTATTAACCTAATAAGTGATGAGTGTAAAGCACAGAGATTTTGCAAACGTTTTGTTCTGGCTATCACTCCATATGCTGAGGTTGAGTATAACAAATCTATCATTAAGATGGGCAGTCGTCACGCACAAAATCGCAAAGCCACATATCATAATAGTAACCTTTCCGTTTTCTGTTAAAATAGGCTGGCTAGCGTTAAGGTCTTGGCTATTTAACTGAATAAATATTTGCTTATTAAATCGCTACGTGACGCTAAAACTGTTTTCAACAACAGTTCAAGCTATCAGTTATCATTGTTTAACGGTAATTTTTTCATAAAAGTCTAATGCATAAATGCAGGATAATCCTATTATGTCCTTACGCTCAAACGTTTTTTATAAAAGTCTGACAAACCTAACGGTTGGTATTGCTGTGAGCAGTACGCTATTTTTGACGGCTTGTAATGATGGTGGGTCGCAACTCGATAAGGAAGTAGCTGCGCCAGTAGACCTCTCTGTGTTTGAAGGGTGTTATACGGTTAGTAGTGAAGAGCCTGCACAGATCAGAGTTAGCCAACAAAATGGCGCATGGGTCATGCAAATGAAAGAGCCTGCAAATGCGAAACGTGTTTGGGATGATGCTGAGCCGTTAGAGTTGATAGAAAACAGCGAGATACCAAAGTTTTTCTCTATTGATCCTGATAATGTCGATGCTGTCCTTGGTCGCCCTGATAGAGTGCTAGTGCTGGCTCATGTCAAACCTGTTTATGCCAATATCGATCCGCTACTAGACAGTGAGTATTTGTCCTATATTTATCGAGGAGCCAATACTATCTATCGTGTGGAGTGTGATGAGGTGAATACGGATATCTTAGCCAATCCACATGCCAATATCATTATTGATAATGTCAATGAGAGCAGCTAAACCAGCCTATCAATGCTCCTTTCTCCATACTTCTTTATTGCCTTGTGGTAAAAGCGATAACAAGTCATTTTTTATAAACAGTTAGGTCATCCATATGATCAGAGTCAGGCAATATGAATTTTTTTAGTTATGTGGTGTTGGGCGGGTTTTCTTATGCAGCTGGTTGGGTGATAAGAACGTACATACTCGATAAAAAGCCTGAACCGGAGCAGCCTTATAATCTCAAGCATCCTGCCATCTTGACGTATCTGGGCGGATTTTTTATTATCATGCTGATTGTCTCATGGCTGATTGGTCGTTATGCATTGGGACATGCTGCCATAGATTTTCCTTTTATTATTATCAATAGCTTGGTTGCCACCTTTGTTTGTTCGTTCGGTCTCAATCCTGAAAAAGCCAATTATGAAGTGCCTGATTAAATTATAGTATTGAATGAACTGGAAATAACAAAAGCCACGACCGAAACATTAATTCTCGATCGTGGCTTTTTTGATGCTGCGCTTTTGTTAACCTTCTAGGGTATTAACATTCACGAAGCTTTCTTAAGATTAGTACCAGTCTAGTCGTTATCTTTCTCATCAGGACTAGTCTTGTCGTCATCAGTGTTGTTCTTATCTTCTAACTTATTTTTAGTATTTGATTGTTCTTGCTTCCACTCTTTGTATTTTTGCAGATCTTTTTTGGCCTGTTTTAAACAAAATTTAAGTACCAGCGCATCATCGATATGGCCGATAAATGGAATGGAGTCAGGAATGAGGTCAATTGGATTTAGTACATAGAGCGCACCAATAACGCCAGCTGAGATAGTTTTAAAAGGAATCTTACGGTAGTCACCTTTGTAATAGTCTTTGACAAGACTCATAAATAACATCAGATCATCACTAAAAGGCTCAAGGTAGCCACTGTCCTCCAGTTTTTCTTTGAGTTTACTTTCTTTGCTAAGTAAATATTCCAAATTAGAGTCGAGTGCTTTGTTTTTATCCGTTTTTTTGTTAAACATAGTTATTACCTTTTTCCTTTGCGATGAATTTGTATTTACAGTAACAAATCTGATCGACCCGTATTGTGTGTCTCAGTAGCGAAAAAGTAAATATCGGTAAAGATTGGGCAACCATCAACGCTGAAAAAGCGTCTACAATATGCTGCCACAAGGTTTAAGAAAACAAATCATAAAAATAAAAGTGATAAGGTAGCAGTAAGATATGGGTATTAAGACTCAGTCATGGAAAGATGATAAAAATAGTCATGCAACTGAAACGAAATCTGGATTGAATCGTCGCCAGTTTTTACGTCAAGTTGGTATGAGTGCTGGGGCAGGGTTGTTAGCGACTCACAGTATCACTCAGGCCCTGGCCTCTAATGCTATGGATCCAAGCAGCACGCAACTGACTAAAGATGATCTGCCAACTGCGCTGATGGATGATGGTTCATTACCACAAATGTCACAGGCGTCGTTAACGCAGACAAACTGTATCACGCCTACAATTGAGACGCGACTTTTTGCCAGCTCTAACGTCGGTGGCAGTGACGACCGCACGCAATTGGCATTAGATCGTGTGGCGTGTGCGGGTTTTAAAGTAAATAATCCTGCGATTACCAATCGGCAGTATTTACGGTTTGCTGGTACGGATTCGCAGCGAGCGAGTGACCTGCAAAACATTGCTACAGGTGCTATCGCAGCACCCAAACTACTGCTGGGTGTGCGCGGTGGTTATGGTGCCATGCGTTTGTTACCGATGGTTGACTGGTCGACGCTGGGACGTATTATGAAGGAGCGGGGCACAATCCTCGCAGGCTTTAGTGATGTGACCGCTATTCAATGCGCATTGCTGGCAAAGGGAGATATGAGTTCGCTTGCGGCGCCGATGCTCTATAGTGAATTTGGCAAGTCCAAACCTGACGAGATCAGCTGTCGACAATTCGTTGAAGCACTCACCAACCCCAATCTGGCTATCAACATATCAGACGCGTCCTTAACCAGTCCTAGTTTGCCTAGTATTTTGACAAGTACTGAGCCAAAAGCTATAACTGGCACTATGTGGGGTGGCAACTTGAGCGTGGTATCGGCGCTGGCAGGTAGTGAGTATTTACCGCGTATCGATGGCGGTATTGTATTCTTAGAAGATGTAGGCGAGCAGGCGTATCGTATTGAGCGCATGCTATATGACCTATATCTCGCAGGTGTCTTTAAAAATCAACAAGCGATTGTATTTGGGGCATTATCTGGTACGGGCGAGGACAGCTATGACAAACGTTACGATGTGGCCACAGTCATTCGCCAATTGCATGAACTAACAGGATTGCCAATTTATAGTGGTATGAGCTTTGGTCACATTGGACAAAAGAGCAGCTTTCCACTCGGTGCAACTTGTCAGCTAACACCTAATACTGATAGCGGGTATCAGCTAGCATTTACCGATTACCCGACCATTAAGGCTGAAACCATACATGTCGAAGGATTGTGGCAAACAATTTAGGCATTAGACAAACTTTAAAAAACTAGCCATTAAAGAACCGTGTTAAATCGCTAACCGCGAAAACTTATCCTGATACTCTTTTGGTGTCAGCTCCGTTGCGCGCTTAAAGAGGCGTGTGAATGAAGAAATATCATCATAGCCCACTTGTTCAGCAAGCGATTTTATCGTCACATCTCCCAATTCTAGCAGGCGCTTTGCCTGCTCAATTCTGACAGCTTGAATATACTCAATCGGGCGCATGGCAACAGAAGATTGAAAACGCCTGTTTAAAGTACGCGGGGTGATATTGACCATGGCAGCCAATCCGCTCACCTGAATAGTCTGATAAAAATTTTCCTCAATGAATTCTTGTACCTGCTTGACCAATGGGTCTGAATGCGGTTTGTGCAACGTTACGTTGGTATAGCTGTTTTGATTGCCTCGTTTACTATCGATGATTTGGGTTTTGGCTACTTGAGTAGAAATCTCACGTCCGCAATAGCGCTCTATTAGTAACAATCCCAAATCATAAAATGCACTACCACCCGCCGCACAAAATATATTACCCGACTGACTGTCTGATTTACTCTTCGAATGGGTGACAAACTGATTCTCTTGTAAGTTAACGGGTGGAAAATCTGCCTTGAATTTACTGGCGTAACCCCAGTGCGTGGTGGCGATTTTATTATCTAATAATCCTGCTTTTGCCAGAAAAAAAGCGCCGCTACAGTTGCTGGCTATATCTGACTTGGTGTCTGCCAACCGCTTTAAATGGGGTATTAATTCTGCATTTCGGCTCAATACTTTATCGATTGAATCACCAATAGTCGGAATCAATAGCAAGTCGCATTCCGCCACTTCCTGAATATCGCAATGCGCTTGCATGATCAAGCGGTTGCTACATCTAATATCCACGCCACCAACGCTCGCTATCTGCACATTAAATCGTGGTTCTACTGGCTCATCTAAAAATCGTTGCCAACTGACACCAGTGAATGAGAATAAATCTAACGCACCTGTCAACGCGCTGCCGAGCACACCATCGAATCCAATAATAATGACTTTAAACGGTTTGAAATAGGGCATGGGTATCTATTCTCCTTTTACTTGACTGACCAAAAATATAAATTTTCTATCTGAATTTTCTAAATATAAGTGTTATTTATGTCGTATTTGACCATAATTATGTCATAAATGACAATACGGTAAGGCGTTAAATTAGCTTAATATCGATTGATAACCAAATTTAATCAGCTAACGAGAATACTATGGCAGCAGATACGCTTATCAATGACTTTGAGTTACCGTTCCAATTGTATGATGTATTGGGTACTGAAAATTTAACCGAGCATGCTAAGTTTGCAGAGCATAGCCGCGAAACGTTTGATGCCGTATTGGATACGGCCAACAAAATTGCGACCCAGTTGTTTTTGCCGCATAACCATGTAGCGGATAAGAATGAGCCACAGTTTGATGGTAAAAAGGTCAGCATGCTAAGTGATGTAAAAGTCGCTTTTGATGCATTCCGTGAGTCAGGGTTCATCGCTGGTCGTTATAGTTTTGAAGACGGCGGCATGCAGTTGCCTGAAACAGTGATGACGGCCGTGGCAGGTTATTTTATGGCTGCCAATCCATCAACGACTGCTTATCCATTTTTGACCACTGCTGCGATTAATGTGATTTCACATTTTGCTAGCGATGAGATTAAAGCTGCCTTTATGCCGCGCATGCTGACAGGTGAATTCACTGGAACCATGGCATTGACCGAGCCACATGCAGGTTCGTCACTTGCTGATATCAAAACCACTGCGGTAAAACAAGACGATGGTTCTTACCGCGTAAAAGGCAGCAAGATTTATATCTCAGGCGGTGATCATGAACTGTCTGACAATATCGTCCATTTAGTATTGGCCAAGGTGCCAGGTGGTCCAGGCGGCGTGAAAGGCATCTCTTTATTTGCTGTTCCCAAGTATCGCTTAAACGATGATGCATCGGTCGGCGAGCGCAACGATGTGCATTTGACAGGACTCATTCATAAGCTAGGCTATAGAGGCACGACGTCTACGGCATTGAGCTTTGGTGACGAAGGTGAGTGTTATGGTTATCTCATCGGTGAAGAGCATTTCGGCCTGCGCTATATGTTCAAAATGATGAATGAAGCGCGCATCGCTGTTGGTTTTGGCGCATCGATGGTTGGTTATCGCGGTTATCAGTATTCACTTGATTATGCTAAAGACAGAACGCAAGGCAGAATCGCCCCGAACAATAAACCTGAAGATGCGGCAACCGCTATCATTAATCATGGTGACGTAAAGCGTATGTTACTCGCGCAAAAAGCCTACTCTGAAGGTGGTATCTCCTTATGTCTATATGGTTCAAACCTGATTGACCGTATCAATACTTGTGAAGACGAAACATTAAAAAATGAGCTGACAGAGTTGTTAGATCTTCTTACCCCAGTATTGAAAGCATGGCCATCTGAATATGGGCCAAAAGCCAATGACTTGGGCATTCAAGTATTGGGCGGTGCAGGCTATACGCGTGAGTATCAGGCTGAGCAGTTTTGGCGTGACAATCGCCTAAACCCCATCCATGAAGGCACAAATGGTGTGCAGGCGCTAGATTTGTCATTCCGCAAGTTATGGCAAAAAGGTGGTTTGGGTATTCAAATTCTCAAACGTGAAATCACGCAGGATCTAGAAAATATCACTACACCTGAGAGCGCGCAACTTGCAGGTAAATTGATGCCTTACATGGGTCACTTACATGAAGTATTAGTGCATCTCAGCAAAGTGTTACAAACCGAAGAAGCCGTGACATTGACGGGCAACGCGCAAGCATTGATGAATATCTTTGCCTCAATTGTACTGAGCTGGATCTGGATTCGTCAAGCGAGTAAGGCTGAGCAGCTATTAAGCACGACGCAAAATGCTGAGCAGCAGAATTTCTATAAAGGCAAGATACAAGCGGCCAAATACTTCATCGATTGGGAACTACCATTAGTTAAACGCGACATCGAATTATTAACCAATACCAACTCGGTTTGTACTGATATGCAAACAGAATGGTTCTAAGGACAACTCTAAGGAAAGAGACATGACAAAAATTAATAAACAGTGGCGATTAAAAGCAAGACCAGTAGGCGAGCCTAGTGCCGAGACTTGGGATTATACCGAGACAGAAATACCGACTATCACCGATGGTCAGCTACTGATTAAAGTTGAATACATCTCTATCGATCCGGCGATGCGTGGTTGGCTAAACGATGCCAAATCTTATATCGCACCGGTACAGATTGGTGAAGTCATGCGTGCTGGTACTGTAGGCGAAGTGATTGAAAGTAAGCATGAGAAATTTATCGTTGGTGACTATGTCGCAGGTCACGATGGCGTGCAGTCCTATGCCGTCAGTGATGGTGCTAATCTGTACAAAGTTGATCCAAAACTGGCACCATTGTCTTACTACTTGGGCGTACTCGGCATGCCGGGTATGACAGGGTATTTTGGTTTGCTCAAAACAGGTCAGCCAAAAGCGGGTGAGACTGTCGTCGTCTCTGGCGCAGCTGGTGCTGTTGGTAGCTTGGTTGGTCAGATTGCCAAAATTAAAGGCTGCCGCGTTGTCGGTATCGCAGGCGGCGCTGAGAAATGCAAATTCTTAGTCGATGAGCTTGGGTTTGATGCGACAATTGACTATAAAAATGAAGATGTGAAAAAAGCACTAAAGAAAACCTGTCCAGACGGCGTCGATGTGTACTTTGACAACGTAGGCGGTGATATCTTAAATGACGTCCTCACACAAATAAACCTGCATGCGCGTATCGTCATTTGCGGTGCGATCAGTCAGTATAACAACACCACAGAAGTCAAAGGCCCATCGAACTATTTATCATTATTGGTCAATCGTGCCCGTATGGAAGGCATCGTGGTATTTGATAATATCAAAGAATATCCAGTCGCCATGAAAGATATCGCTGGCTGGATTCAGTCAGGTGATATGAAAGTGAAAGACCATATCGTTGAAGGTATCGAGACGTTCCCAGATACTTTGATGATGCTCTTTAAAGGTGAAAACTTCGGTAAACTAGTACTTAAGGTAGAGGGATAGATCATGACACTGAATACAAACGGAATTGCATCAGATGTAACGGGTAAACGAATTTTAATCACGGGCGGTGCATCAGGCATCGGGGCAGCAAGCGCATTATTGCTAGCCAGTCGCGGCGCAAAAGTCGTGATCGGTGATATGGCAGAAGAAATGGGAGAAGCGGTTGCCAAGCAAGGTCAAGACGCTGGCAACAGTATTGTCTTCAAAAAAGTAGACGTGACCAGTGGTGATGAAGTACGAGCGTTGTTCGACTTTGCAGTAGAAACGCTTGGTGGCCTAGATGTTGTGGTAAACAATGCTGGTATCGACCATAAGCCTTCGCCGATGCATGAGCTGAGTGATGAGGACTTTGATCGTAATATCGCAGTGAATTTAAAAGGCGTTTGGCACTGTATGCGTGCCGCCGTCAACTGTATGATACCTAATGGTGGCGGTCATGTGATTAACGTCGCATCTATCGCAGGCCTACGCTCAGCGCCTATGATTTCAGCTTATAGCGCTGCTAAACATGGGGTTATGGGTCTGACCAAATCTGCTGCTCATGAGTATGCCCGCGCCAATATTCGTTTTAACGCTGTATGCCCAAGCTTCATTGATACACCGATGGTACGCAATACCATGGCGACCATGGACGAGCGTACGCAGCAAGCAACGATTAAGGCAAGTCCACTGCGCCGCCTAGGAGATGTGAATGAAATTTCTAGTGCGATTGCATGGCTAGCTAGCGATGAAAGCACCTTTATGAATGGCCATGCCTTTACACTCGATGGTGGTATGCTAGCGTAACTGTGGCAATTGAGCGCTCATTATTTATTTACTAGTGCTCGATAATCGCTGTTAGATATGACAGCGATTATCTGCATTTAGCGACCTAGTGATGGTGCTCAGGCATGATTGTTTGAGAATATAAAGTTTATAAAAATATAAGGAATAACGATGAAAGATTTATTTGATTTAACCGGTAAAGTTGCTTTGGTTACTGGCGCTAGCCGTGGTATTGGCGAATCTATTGCTCGTTTATTGGCTTCAAGAGGCGCGCATGTGATCGTCTCTAGTCGTAAGATTGATGCTTGCCAAGCAGTCGCTGATAGCATCGTCGCTGATGGTCACAAAGCAAGCGCCTTTGCTTGTCATGTAGGTGAGATGGCGCAGATTGATGCGATTTTTGAGCATATCAAAAGTGAATTTGGTCAAATCGATATCTTAGTCAATAACGCTGCAGCTAACCCGTACTACGGCCATATCTTAGATACAGATTTAGCAGCTTTTGATAAGACCGTCGAAGTTAATATCCGCGGTTATTTCTTTATGTCGACGGCCGCTGGCAAAATGATGAAAGAGCAAGGCGGCGGTGTCATTTTGAATACCGCATCGGTCAACGGTTTGGTAGCAGGCGACAAGCAAGGCATTTACTCAATCACCAAAGCGGCGGTTATTAGCATGACCAAAGCTTTTGCAAAAGAATGTGGCCCACTCAATATCCGCGTCAATGCGTTATTGCCAGGTTTAACCGATACCAAGTTCGCCTCTGCCTTAACAACCAATGATAAAGTCTTAAAAATGGCGCTACATGCTATTCCACTAGGGCGCGTCGCGAATCCTGATGAAATGGCTGGCACAGTATTGTATCTAGTGTCGGACGCTTCAAGTTATACCACAGGCGCAACGATCGTTGTCGATGGCGGTATGCTGGCTTAATTAGCCGATCAGAAAACTTGGAATATAAATTCAAGAAAAGTTACTTAAGAACCGCATGAAATTTACTTTCATGCGGTTTTTTTGATTTGGTTTTTTGATGGAATGTTAAAATAATCTTGGTTTTGCACTAACGAATAAATTGCTAATTTTAAATGAGCATCAGCTGTATAGTGGCATAATAAAGCTGCTAATCGCTACTTGAATAATATAGGAATTAAGCATGAATTCAGTGATCAATCATAAAATAAATATAACTTCTCAAAATAAAACATGGCTATTCGTGCCAGCGACTCGCATCGACAGAGTAGCCAAAGCTTTTGCTAGTGGCGCAGATGCAGTTATTGTCGATTTAGAAGATGCCGTTGCGCCAGAGAGTAAAGCAGACGCCCGCGAAGCATTACAGCAATATCATGACAGCGCAGGTTATCAGCCGATTTGGGTACGTGTTAATAAGGCAGGTAGAGAGGAGTTTTTCAAAGACATAGTACTTTGTCAAAAAATGCCAAATTTGGCTGGCGTGCTACTGGCTAAAGCTGAGCAAGTCGCCGACATTGAGAGCGTATATCAGCTTACCAACTTACCTGTGATTGCATTGATTGAGAGTGCCATTGGATTATATCAAATCGACAGTATGGCAAAAGCAGTCGGGTTAGCCGCGTTTAGTTATGGATTTTTAGATCTGTGCAATGATTTGCGGGTACAAGTAGATACGCCTGCTGCGGATATCATCGCTAACCAAATCCGCTACCAATTAATTCTAACGTCAAAAGTACATCAGTTGGCAGCGCCTATTGATACGGTTTATCCTGACTTCAATGATGAGATAGGATTAAGCGCGCGAGTAAATTTATGGTCACAGATGGGCATGTCAGGAATGCTGTGTATTCATCCCAAACAAGTGGCTGTCGTCAAGCAGGCATTACAACCAACAGACGAAGCATTGTCATTTGCTCAGCGTGTGGTCGAGGAGTATGAGCGCAGTGGACAGGCAGTGTTTGAAATAGATGGTCAAATGGCAGATGCACCAGTGATTGAGAGCAGTCGTCAACTGTTAGATAAGTAGCTAAAGTTTGTTAAATCAACACTATTATTATTGATATAATGATTCTCTCACTCGATATTATTGTGCATAAAATATTTCTATAGTCGGTTCAATATAATTTAGATACAAGGAAGGCGAGTGAAAGTACTCAACTCGTAGACTAAGCAAGCCTGACACCGTACCAATTTATAGAGGATTGACTATACATAGACCATATTGCCCATCAGTATCAAACGCTCTTACTCAAAATCGGAGAAACTCATTGCGAGCTGTCAACTATAAGTATTTGATTGTGATTGTTCTACTAGCGCTTGCAGTGAGTTTTGCTATCTTTCGTTGGTGGCGAGGACCGCTGTTGCCTAGCTATACAGTCTCATCTATGCCATTGGTACAAACGGTAGTTGCGACCGGACGTGTCGTGACGACATCACGTACTCAAATTGGTAGTGAGGTGACGGGGGTCGTGCTTGAGCGCTTGGTACAAGAAGGCGACGAAGTGGCAAAAGGTGATTTATTATTGGTACTTAGCTCAGATGATGTGGCTGCACAAGTACGTCAAGCAGAGGCTGAGTTGGCTGAGCTTGTGACCAGTAGACGCCCACAAGCACAGGTTGACCTATCAAAAGCTGAGGTGCAGCTTACACAGGCGACTCGTAATGTGGCACGTCGACATGAATTGGCAGCAATTTCAGCGATATCGGATGAAGAAATGGAGCAGGCGGAGCAGTCCCAGAGCCAAGCCCGCAATGACTTGGAAGCGGCGCGTCTAAGAGCAAAGGCATTGGCTTCTGGCGGTGTTGAAGAAGCACTATTACGTGAGCGCATTGCGGCATTGCAGGCTCAACTGGCCAAGACAGAAGTGCGTAGCAAGGTTGCTGGCACAGTACTGACTCGTGACGTGGAGCCGGGCGATCTGGTACAGCCCGGTAAAACCTTATTTACTATAGCACTTGCTGGCAATACAGAGGTACATGTACCGCTTGATGAGCGCAATTTATCACGATTGGCCTTGCAACAAGAAGCGCTTGCCATCGCCGATGCGTATCCAGATCAACCTTTTCCTACTCGTATTGACTTCATAGCACCGAGTATTGATTCGCAGCGAGGTACGGTAGAGGTTCGGCTATCGGTTGATCCCGTGCCTGAGTTTCTACGACAAGACATGACCGTTTCAGTGAATATTGAAACAGGTCGCCGTGAGCAGGCACTGGTGCTGCCCAATGATGCTTTAGCCAATATCCAAGAAGATACGGCTCAAGTATGGTTGCTACGTGAGGGTAAAGTACAACGTCAAAAAATAACATTAGGACTTCGTGGTCTAGCGATGTCGGAAGTCATTGCAGGGCTGGATAACGGAGATCAAGTGCTGGTTGATGCGACTTCGCCATTGGTCGATGGTGAGCGAGTGCGTACTGATGAGTCAGCAACCCGTAATGAACCAGTGGTAACCTCCAAGTGAAAAATTTGTTCGGGCGCCTATGGATCGACGCGGTCATTGCGATCAGTTTTTTACGCGAGGGACGGGTACAGTCGCTGATGATTACATTAGGTGTGGCTATTGGTGTGGCTGTTATCGTGTTTATCACAGCCTTAATTCAAGGTTTACAAACCAATTTAATCGATAAAACGCTTGGTAGCCAATCTCATATTCAATTGGTATCACCAGATGAAGTTAATCTAGTGGCACCAGTAGCAGCGGGAACCGCACAGCTGATACAAGAAGATAAGCGTCCCCAACGGCTACGATCTATCAATAACTGGCAGCAGATTACCGCTACCTTAGATAAACTACCGTTACTGACGGCAGTATCACCTGTGGTATCAGGACCTGCGTTTGTTCGGCGCGGAGAAGCTTTAGAGTCGGTCGTATTAGTCGGAACAGAGCTCGAACGATACCAAAAAATCATACCGCTTGATGAGTATCTAATCAGTGGCGATCTGCGAGTCGGTGCTGATAATGTACTCATCGGCAGTGAGCTTGCCAACAATCTCGGTGTTCAAGTGGGTAGCAAGCTGCGACTCGATACAGGTGAGCAGGACAATACCGTGGTAAATGTCGCTGGGATATTTGAGTTGGGTGTCCGTGAGCTGGATGCACGTTATGTCTATCTGGACCTAAAGCAAGCACAGTCATTGCTCAGTTTGCCAGGAGGCGTCACAGTGATTGACCTAACGGTTGCCGATATCTTTGAGGCGGACAATATTGCTGAGCAAGTAGGGCGTCTGACCTCTTTGCAGGCAGAAAGTTGGATTGAGACCAATGCACAATTGATGAGTGGGCTATCAGCGCAGAGCTTGTCTACCAATATGATTATCGTTTTTGTGGGTATTTCGGTCGCCTTTGGTATTGCGAGCGTACTATCCGTCAGTGTGGTACAGCGTACTCGAGAAATTGGAATCTTACGTGCCACTGGCGCGACTCGTCAGCAAATCTTATGGATATTTTTGATTCAGGGTGCTGTGTTTGGTTTGCTTGGTTCTGTTTTGGGTAGTGCGGTGAGTTATGTGCTGGTGTGGGTATTTAACACTTTTGGCCCAAGTTTATTTTATATTCCAGTGTCTATAGAGCTTATCTTACTAGCAATGTTGCTAGCGACGCTAACCGGTGTATTGGCTGCTGCTATACCAGCGCGCCGAGCTGCCGCATTGGATCCCGTGGTGGCTATTCGTTATGTCTAATAATAACTCTCATGAAGTGCTGCGTTTAGAGGCACTAAAAAAATCTTATAATATTGGCCAACCCAATGAGATTGAGGTGCTACATGGTATTGACTTGCGCATTGATAATAATGATTTTGCTGCGCTCATTGGTCCCTCTGGCTCTGGAAAAAGCACCTTGTTGAATGTGCTTGGCTTGCTAGACAAACCGACTAGTGGTGAGCTGTACCTGCTCGGGCAGGCAACGAGTAATATGGATGATGCCGGTCGCACGGCACTGCGAGGTGGCAGTATTGGCTTTGTATTTCAGTTTCATCATCTTATTCAGGCATTTACTGCGTTAGATAACGTATTAATGCCATTGATGCTGACTCAGGGTCGCCCGAATCAATCTGCCATACAAAAAGCGCGCGAGTTACTGGCTTCGGTGGGTCTAGAGAAGTTCGCTAATACCAAGCCGAATGAGCTCTCAGGTGGCCAGCAACAACGAGTGGCTATTGCTCGCGCGCTCATCACAGAGCCTGCATTGTTATTAGCTGATGAACCCACAGGTAATCTAGATACAGTAACGGCTGCCGAGGTATTTGAGCTGTTTCGCAAAGTCAACCGTGAGCGTGATTGCGGTGTGTTGTTGGTTACTCATGATCCACGTCTATCTGCATCCTGTGATCGGACTATCAATCTGGTAGACGGTCTTATCGAAAGTGATTCGCTAAATGTTAAAAAATCTGAATTCTAATCCTAATATCACAAATTAGCATTACAGAAACTTTGCGAATATATCATCAATATACTTTTCTACTGCATCCGTATCATTCGTTACTTGCGAATATGTTCTCAAGCCGATCATTTGAATTTGAAAATAGCGGGCAAGTTCCTCGGCACTTTCATCTGTGTTAATCTCACCATTATCAATGGCTTGCTGAAAAACTTTAACAAAAGACGCTTCGATATTTTCTAGAATATTTGTCGCATGCGTAAGCAAGTCTGGACTGTCATTTTGTGTCAGCTCACTGATTGTTTTGACAATCATACACATGCCACTCGGGGTAGTGCTTTTATTGCAAACAGTCACGCTGTGAATGAAGCGTTTTAGGCCGTCAAGCTTGGTTTTTTCTTGTGCAATACTGTTAGTAAGGTTTGTAGCGCCTTGCTCAGCATAGCGATTTAATGCCTCTTTGAACAGGCTGTCTTTATTGCCGAAAGCAGCATAAATACTGCCAGGACGCATATCAACCACATCTTGTAGATTTCTCATCGATGTAGCGTGATAGCCCTTTTCCCAATATAGGTCTTTGGCTTTTTCGATTACGTCATCACGATTAAACTTCGCATGTGCACTCATAATTTTCACCTTAAAAGCGGTTGTCTTAGAACTATAGTCAAAGAAGTCTAAAATGGATACAAGGCATCCGACCGCAGATTGTACAAGTAGTACATCTAGGGAGGGTAACGCTGTAGCCATTTAGTAGTTCTCTGACTATATAGCTTTATTAATTAGAAAACCAAGTAACACTATTATCGTTTTCATTGATAATGATGTCACTTGGTTTTTATGTGTTATCTGTATTCAAACGGATGTGTCAGTCAGAATAGATTTAGTAAGGAAATCTACTCTGGTTTTAATGCTAATACATTGTCAATATCTTGGGCGCTGTGACGATTCTCTAGTTGTTCCCATGCTTCGCCCCAAGTACGGTTGACGATACGGCCACGTTGTACAGCTGGTCTCGCTAACATCGCTTTTGCCCAGCGCTGCACATGAGGATAATCATCAACTTGCAAAAATTCTTGCGCGTCGTACTGAGTGCCCACGACCAGATTGCCATACCAAGGCCAAGTGGCAATATCAGCAATGCTGTATTCGTCACCAGCGATAAACTCATTTTTTGCCAATTGCTTATCTAGTACATCCAACTGGCGCTTGGTTTCCATCGTAAAGCGATTGATCGCATATTCGAACTTTTCGGGCGCGTAAGCATAAAAGTGACCGAAACCACCACCCAAATACGGTGCAGAGCCATGTAACCAAAATAACCAGTTAAAAACTTTGGTACGCTCGCTACCTTTTTCAGGCAGTAGTACGCCAAATTTTTCAGCAAGATATACTAAAATAGACGCAGATTCAAATACAGCTTCGGAATCTTCACCACTTTGATCAACTAGGGCTGGAATTTTCGAGTTAGGGTTAACATCTACAAATCCTGATCCGAACTGGTCACCTTCGCCAATCTGAATCATATGGGCATCATACTCTGCCGCTTTGCCCAGTGCCAGTAACTCTTCTAACATAATCGTTACTTTCTGGCCATTAGGGGTAGCGATAGAATACAGTTGTAACTCATGCTCGCCTACGGGTAGCGCTTGCTCATGAGTAGCGCCTGAAACGGGACGATTGACACTGGCCCATTTGCCGCCACTCTCTGCGTCATGTGTCCAGACTTTTGGTGGTACGTATTGATCTGTCATTTTTATAACCCCTAGCGCTATTCTGCGTCTTTTGCGAAGTTTTGTGGATATAGTGCACGTGCAGCGACTTCATCAAAATCTGACTTAAACTCAACGCCTTTAGCGATATTTCGTGCTTTTTCTACGGCAGGGCGAGCATTGATGCTAGCAAACCAACGCTTCAGGTTAGGATAGTTATCTAAGCCGGGTTCGCCTAATATAAACGCGGCCTTATCAACCCAGCCCCATGCTGAAATATCAGCGATAGAGTAGTCATCACCAACCAAATACTCACGACCTTCAAGATGCTTATCTAACACTTCGTAATGACGCTCTGCTTCGCGAAGATAGCGATTGATGGCATAAGGGATTTTTTCTGGCGCTTTGTGACTAAAGTGTACTGATTGACCAGAGAAAGGACCTAAACCTGTCGCTACAAACATGAGCCATGACAACATCTCACCGCGATCTTCTGGCGCGCCTGCTAGTTGACCTGTTTTTTCGGCCAAGTACATCAATATAGCCGTTGAATCAAAGACACGTTTGCCATCATCTTCGAGAGCAGGGGTTTTACCATTAGGATTAATAGCGCGGTATTCAGGCGTATGCTGTTCACCTTTCAACGTATCTACTGGTACTAACTCGTATGGTAAGCCTGTTTCCATAAGATATAGAGCGACTTTCAGAGGGTTAGGGGTCTGGTGAAAATAGAACTTAAGCATTATCTTGTCCTTATGATATTGAAGTATGGGTCGTGGATCTGAACGGGTTTAGATTATATAAATATCGTTTTGTTAGAGCCACTATAAACAAAAATGAACGACCGTTCAAGTTTATTTGTAGTAGTTCGTTATCTCACAGCTTAGAGTAAGGGCAAAAAGGGTCTTCATTAAGCTGATTTTTGTGGACGTAATAATAAGGAAAGTCCAAGCGCGACAAAAGCGGCGATGCCAGATACCATATAGCTGATACTAAAGTCACCAGTGATTTCTGCCAGATAGCCTGCTGCCACTGGCCCGAGAGCCTGTCCACCTGAAAAAGCAAAAGTCAGCGCCGCGAGAGCACTTGCCGCCGCTGCAGGCCCGAAATAATCGCCCGCCGAGGCAGCCATAATGACAGGCACACTCCACACCACTAAGCCAAACAGGATAATTGACAGATACAGTCCTGAATGCCAATCAGTTAATCCGACCAAGAGATAAGCGATGGCAAGGAAAACAAAGGCTAAAGCGAGACCAAGACGTCTGCCAATGTGATCAGAAATCCAGCCAAACAACATACCTGAGAAGACGCTAAGCAGTCCAATCCATGCCCAAATACCACCCGCAGTCGCTTCACTTAATTGGTAGGAGCCAACCATGCTGGTGACGATAAAGGTCACGTAAACCATATAAGTAGCACCATAAATGGCGAAGATGATACCTAGATGCACGAGCAATTTAATGTTGCTGCGTTCTAGCTTTTTCTTGTTTTTCACAGGCAGAGTAGGTGCGCGCCCAAAAGGGTTTTGACTGACATCGTCTGGATGATTGCGAATCAAAGTAAAAGTAAGACAAGCCACCACGATGTTAATCACAGCAAAAATTAGCCAACCTGTCTGCCAAGACAGTAAGTTAGAGAAGGGTAAAAGTTTAGGTACGACAAAGCCCGATAGAATAATGCCAAACCCAGGACCCGCCATGACCAGTCCTAAAGCAAGTCCACGGTGTGAAGGGAAAAACCAATGCGACATGACACTCATCATCGGTAATACCACACCGCCACTACCGATACCCGTCAGCACATAGAGTGCGCAAAGTATGGGAAAGCTGGTGGTAAAAGCCATACCGAGCATCGAGACAGCGATCAAGAGCAGACTGCACGTCGCAGTAGCTCGAGTACCAAACCGAGGTAGAACGAACGGACTTAAAAGCACTGCAACGAGATAGCCTATCAGGTTGGTGAATCCCAATATGCCACTTTGAGTGTAATTTAATCCCAAAGAAGATGACATGGATGGTAGCAACATGCCAAATGCGAATCGTCCTAGCCCAAGTCCACAGAACATTGCCACAGAGCCTGTCGCAGCAACTATCCAAGCATAATGTAACTTGCCCAGCTTAAGAGGAGCAGTGCTATCCTGATTTTCTTGATCTTGATTGTCTTGTTGAATCATTCCATCAGCCATCTCGAACCTCCAACAAGTCGAAAGTTCTTAATAGCCATCGTAGCTGTATTTAGACCGAAGGCAACGACTTCCTTGTTTTGAATATTATCCATTTCACACGCATCCTTTTGTGCTTAATCCCTGTCAGTATTTCATTGACTATGTTTATGGCCTAACCATATTGATAGTCTAAGCATACTTGTGTCCAATAAAAATTAGTATAGCCTTACCTGAACGTTCGTTCAATGGATGTTTAAATAAATAGCTAAAATGATTTTGTAGCCAACATTAAAGAAAATGCCAGCTCACTTATGTGGCTGGCATTTTGACTACTATTTTTAACATCGTCTTTTAGTTAGTCGAGTTTTCTGCTCAATTCAGGAAAGCGCTTAATCATAAATAGCATCAGTAGCAGCGCTACAACAGCGATAGCTGCACCGACATATCCGACACTTGATAGTGAAATATGAGTCACGGCATAGCCACCGAATAGCGCACCAGTACCAATGCCTAAGTTGATAATGCCGGAAAACATCGACATTAACATGTCTTGCGCATTGACATCGACCATAATGACTTTGGCTTGCATCGAGATAATAAGCAGCATGAGCGCCGCGCCCCAAAGTAAGGCAATAAAGCTGAGCGCCCATACAGATGTAACCGCTAGCAATAGGGCAAGCATAGACACGAGCATCAGTATCGTCGATATCAGCATCAGTCTGGTATTGAATCTATCGCCCCAGCGACTAAATATCACGCTGCCGACAATCCCTGCTATACCGAATAGCAGTAATACAAGTGTTGCTGAGTTTTCACTGATTGAGCCAACGTGGCGCATGAAAGGTTCGATATAAGAATAAGCCGTATAGTGTGCGGTAAAAACAAGCAGAATAAGCAAGTATAAGCAGACCAATAATGGGTTTTTGAGTAGCTCTGGAATCTTCCTAAAAGACCCTTCAAACATACTGGGTAGTGTTGGTAATAGTCTAGCTTGTAGTACAAATACGATAAAAGCAATCAAGCCAATACCACCAAATGTCGCTCGCCAGCCAAACCATTGGCCGACCAAGCGCCCTAAAGGTACACCTAGTACCATCGCCAATGAGGTACCAGTCGCAAGTACGCTAAGTGCCAGAGCTTTCCTACCTTCAGGCGCGACACGTATAGCGATCGCTGCCGTGATTGACCAAAATATCGCATGAGATAAGGCAATCCCAACTCTGCTGATGAGCAGTACATCAAAACTCCATGCAAATACGGACAGCACGTGACTGGCAATGAACACCGCAAAAAGCCCCAAGAGCAAACGTTTACGCTCAAAACGACTGGTCAGCAGCATCAGTGGCAATGACATGGCCGCGACAATCCAAGCATAGAGTGTCAGCATCCATCCAGTCTCTGCTGTAGTGATAGAGAAGTCTTGGGCAATGTCACTCAATAGGGCGACGGGGACGAATTCTGTGGTATTCATAATAAAGGCGCTGACGCCCATCAAGAATACTTGAAAATACTGAGTCCGGCGAGCATCAGAGCTCGCCTCAATGTTGTGTTTCATAAGATCCAATACAAAGAAGGTGCTAATGCAAAATGATTAGCCAATAGTAGAATAAACAATTTTGGTAATACAAGCGTGGCGAGGCAAGATACCAAGTCAACAGCATTAGTTAAAGGGCTTTTTTGATAAGGATTGTTAATTAGCTGATAGGAAAGCTTAAATTAAAAAATAACAGGGATATCTATCTCACAAATAATTTATTGACATTAAAGACGATCGGTCATAATATCTATGCATGACAATGACTAAGCGAAAAGCCCGACGAGGGCGTCCACCCAATATTGAACGAGAGTTTACGGATACCCGTGAAGCTCTGTTGAGATCTGGGATGGAGATGCTGACAGAGCAAGGCTTTGCGACCACTGGTATCGATGCCATACTCAAACGTATCAATGTGCCTAAAGGTTCCTTCTACAATTACTTCAAAAACAAAGAAGCATTTGGACAGGAAGTGTTGCAGCAATATGCGTTGTATTTTGCTCGCAAGCTAGATCATTGTCTTTTGAATGATCAAGTGTCTCCTATGCAGCGTATTAATGATTTCGTTGAGGATGCTAAGTCGGGAATGATTAAGCATGAATTTCGTCGTGGCTGTTTGGTAGGCAACTTAGGCCAAGAGATTGTCGTGTTGCCTGACAGTTTTCGTTGTGAGTTGGAAAACATACTGCTTGATTGGCAGCAGCGTTTAGCAGCTTGCTTGCGTCTTGCAGTACAACAAGAACAAATGCATTCTAATAGTGATTGTGATGAGCTTGCTGCTTTCTTTTGGATTGGTTGGGAAGGTGCGGTTTTGCGTGCTAAGTTGGTACAAGACGTCAGTCCGTTAGATACTTTTTTCCGAGGTTTTGTAGCAGGGATACAGAAGTAATTTTTTTATCTATACTTTTAGACGACCGGTCTAAATTATTTTTTATTTATTTATAGACGATTGGTCTAAATAGGAGCTGTTATGTTTAAAGCAATATTAATTGAAAAAAATGACGATGTTTATCAGTCTAGTCTGACTGAAATACAGGACACGCAATTACCAGAAGGAGATGTCACGGTTCGTGTGGCATTTAGCACGCTTAATTACAAGGATGGATTAGCCATTACTGGCCGTAGTCCTGTGGTACGTCAATTTCCAATGGTTCCAGGAATTGATTTAGCGGGCACTGTCGAAACGAGCAATCATCCTCGCTACAAAACTGGCGACAAGGTGTTATTGAATGGTTGGAGCGTGGGCGAGAAGTATTGGGGTGGTCTATCACAGAAAGCCAGATTGAATGGTGACTGGCTTATCCCGCTCCCTGAGTCGATGACTGAACGTCAGGCGATGGCGATAGGTACAGCAGGATATACCGCGATGCTTTGTCTAATCGCATTGGAGCGTCATGGACTGACACCAGAGCGTGGTGAAGTGTTGGTGACGGGTGCTAATGGCGGCGTGGGTAGCTTTGCCATCGCACTTTTGGCAAACCAAGGTTACTCTGTCACAGCCTCTACGGGTCGTCTAGAGGAGTCGGAGTACTTAAAAAGCCTTGGTGCAACGACTATCATTGATCGTGCCGAACTGAGTAGTCCGGGCCGCGCACTTGGTAAAGAAAGATGGGCCGCTGCAATCGATTCTGTTGGCAGTCATACGCTTGCCAATGTTTGTGCCAGTATATGTGAAGATGGTGTAGTCGCTACTTGTGGATTGGCTCAAGGCATGGATTTCCCTGCTACTGTTGCGCCTTTTATTTTGCGCGGAGTGAGTTTGCTTGGTATCAATAGTGTGACGCGACCTTATGATGAGCGTATAGAGGCATGGAAACGCTTGAGTACGAGTCTGGATATGACACAGTTGGATGCAATCACGAGAGAGATTGGTCTAAGCGAAGTTATTCCGACAGCAAGTGAGTTATTGGATGGAAAAATTCGTGGTCGAATAGTCGTTGATGTAAATCGTTAAGACATAGGTGATATGCTTAATGCTTTAACACTAGCGTTTCCATACTAATACTTAGCTTCGTACTAGCATGTGAACAAGTGACGTATAGAAATACCGAAAGCTGAGTGTTTAAAGTGAAAAACAATTATTCACAAACAGGCACACACATCGGTATTTATTTTTTATCATTTAATATGCTATCATTATTGCGTTGTCTATCGTGGGTTTAACAGTTTTGTCATCACCGACTATTCTTGTAATAGCAGTGGTGTGCAAACCTTGCAACTTCCAGCACGATATAAAAGAACTCTGGTAAAGCGCATGAGCCTGTACTCCGACATCCTCATTTGTGCCTGATTTTATTTGCCCATATGGGCTTATATCATACTTTTTTGTCGGAGTTACAGGAGTCTAAGGTGTTTAATCTCATGAGCCACGTTGCTAACCAATCCAAATATACTCGTCGTTATCATCCACATCATCTTTTAGCGCAATACGTGATCAATCAAATAGACACGCTTGAGCTGCGTTCGCAAGATATTATCAAAAAGATGGGTTATCCGCTAAAGCATACCATTCCTGCGTGTGAGCGCCTGCGTCATGTATTGTCGAGCAAGTTCCTTGGGCTTGATGGCAGCTATATTGATAAATATTTTACCGCTGACGAATTTTTAGCGACGCTATTTTCAGTGCTCGATATACCTTACGAACCCTTTGCAGATGATATTGCTCAAATCAAACACGACTTAGTTAACCCTCCAAAGTCTTTATGTACATATAGTTTAAGAGCAGAGATAGATTTTGAGTTTGTGGATGCGAATTGGATGGTTCGTTGCGGAGTATCGCGTTTGGCTCATATATGTCTACCTAATGATTTTGTTGAAATGAATAAAGCAAAACGCACCTCGATCGTAAAAGACGCTATCTATGATCATTATCAGCAGTATGTGAGTGGTTTGCCTTATGATGGTGTGATCAAGGGCTATCAACTAATTGCTGAGCAGAATAATGAAGTGATTGATACCATAGCGTATGGATTACCAAAATCTAGCAACGTCTGAATACAAAGGCTTCTATAGAATTAATGATTTAACATCTTAACGATTAGCAAGTATTAGATGTTGTAAAAAAAGTCCCTATTCAAATGAATAGGGACTTTTTTTGGTCTACATTATCTATATGACATAAACTGGCCTGTCACTTAAAAACGATGGGTATAGCCAACCGTATAAGTACGTCCTAGACCTTTGTAATCAAATGCTGATGCAGGTGCGTAGCTACCATAATATATCTGCGCTTGTTGCCCCCAAACGGTGGTGTAATCTTTGTCCAATAGGTTTTGAACGCCCAGACTAAACTCGCCTGAAGGCAAGAAGTATGTGTAATCTAGATCAACCGTGGTATAGCCATCTAGCTCTTGAGTAGAGTCGCTACTTGAATCGTAACCTGAGACGTCACGCATCATATTTGCTTGTAGCTTAAGCGCTTGATTGTCATCTTCCCAGCGTGTCCACAGAGCGTATTTGGCTGGGCTGGTGTCAGTCACGACAGTGTCTTCGTAGCTACCATCAACCTGCGTCTCGCTTTTAACCCAATGTGCCAGTGCGCCGATGCTCACATTGTCATTAATCGCATAGTCACCTTTTGCTTCAACACCATACACACGTTTTTTATTATCACTTTGAGTGATCAGCAGTGTGCTGCGATCATAGTCAATACTGCCATCCGATAGGCTATAGTAACCAGTCAGCTGACCCGTCAAATTGTTATGATTAAACGACGTGCCTAACTCGTAGCTATCAGTTTTGATGCCATCAAGTTCAGTACCTGAAACATTAGAGCCATTAACAAGCTCATAATAGTTTGCTGCATTTTTTGCATAGATGCCTTGACCATAAAACTTTGCAGGATCAGGCAACTCAAAGCCTTGCGAGAAGTTCGCAAAATAGCGTAGGTTGCTGTTAGGTTTATAATTAAGCCCCAAGTTAAATAGGCTAACATTATAGTCAGTGCTACCGCCAGGGATCGCGTCACCACCAGTGGCATTGCCTAAAGCAATATCAGTCTGTACTGTGCTAGAGACAAAATCATCGATTTTATTGTTTAGGTGTTGGTAGCGCATACCAGCTGTCGCGCTTAGCTTATTGGTTAGCTCATAATCACCTTGAATGAAACCAGCGATAGAATTTACCTCAGTGCCAGGGTAGCGTCCAACGGTGGCAAACTCATCATTGACCAGACCACCAGTAGCAATGCTCGTACCCTGATTAAATATCATTTTATTACTGTCAAGTTTGTCTTGATAGCCATCGATACCATAGGTTAATTTGAGCTTGTCAGTCCAATCCTTGCTTAGTGCGACACGTGCTGAAGTTACGTCAGTTGACTGCTCTGAAGCGGCAAAGTAAGTGCCATAGATGAATGGAATAAAGCTGAGCTCTTCAGTGCGATGTGAGAGCTGAGCATATACTTCATGACCGAATAGCTCAGTATTGTGGTAATTGGCATTGTATTGCTGACGTTCCGTACTGGCCTGACGATCACTCTCAAAACCTTCACTAATCTCGGCACCGAATGGATAAGTGGTTAGATCATACTGAATACCGTAATCCGTATCCTGCTCACTATTATAGTACTGTGCTGACAAGTCTAAGGTTTGCTTTTCATCAATCTGTAGTTGTGTACTGGTCAAGATATCAATGGTCTCATTGTCTTGCAACGAACCCTGAGTGGTATCAGGAACCAGCATTTTACCACTGCCATCAAAGAAAGAGCCGGTCTGTTCATAAGTGACGGCTAGCTTACTTTTGATATTTTCTGTACCACCGCCGATTGAGGCATGACCTTTGTAAGAGATATCATCCTCATCCTGAAAGCCGGAAGTTGCTTGTATAGAAGTGGTGATTTGTGGTTCACCAGCTTGTGCTTTTTTGGTCTTGATATTGATAATACCACCGGTTGCGCCACCACCATAGACTGCCGATGCACCAGACAATACTTCGATACTCTCGATATTTTCCATGCTAATCGAGTCTAGATAACGACTGATAGCACGTGATGAATTGAGTGATACACCATCAATCATTACTTGCATACTACGCCCACGCAAGTTTTGACCTGCGCTCGTACGACCGCCGCTACCCAAATCGAGGGAGGGTACTTCTTGAGCGATAAAGTCGCCTAAACGCTTACCCGTACGTGCCGCTTCATCGACTTTGTACTCATCAATATACCAGACAGTCGCTGGAATATCAGAGATGGCTTTTGGTGTTTGGTTGGCAACCACCACGATAGGATCAAGCGTGACACTTGGCTGAGCACTTTGGTCGGTATCAATCGTTGTGTCAGCAAATGCTGGACTGAATTGCAATAGTGTCCCTACAGCTAGAACCATAGGTGCTTTTTTTGAGGTCTGTAGGGTGGTTAGAATGGCGCTATACAAACGAGAGTAGGGCAAAGTACGAGATAAAGTATGGCGCTTAGACATAATGATGGAACCGTAGTGTAAATGATAATTGTTAATGATACCTTTATCATCTAAATATGTCTATAGGTTATGGTTTGGTAAATAGAACTGACCGAATATGTCTTAGAAGACGATGAATATGATAAATATGTAACCAATGGAAGAGAATAGCTATTGAAAATAGTCTCAGACACACACAGAAAAACCGTCTGATGCTCTTTGCATTAGACGGTTTTATAAGATTTTCAATGCAGCGATTTTACACTCTATACTTTAGGCTTTGATGAGAGAGCTATTTAAAATGCGCCGCTAAGCCCAACAAACAAACTCGTTGATTTATCATCATCACCTTGTGAATGCGTAACACCTGCATTGGCACTCAGTTGACCAAAGTTCTTAGATAGCCCAAGTGTCATTGCAAAGTTGTCATCGTCAGTTTGTGCCATTGGTGTGCTAAAGCTAATGTTAGACAATGTGTTTAGGCGTGCTGTTACGGCTTCACGATTGTCACTTAGCTGCTTTTGATAATGGATATCACCGAACACGTTTAGTTTTTCCATGACATTATGATTGGCTTTGACCCCAAGCTTGCCATAAGTAGTTGTGTATTTTTGCTCATCGAACTGCATGGCGATGCCAGAGTTTTCTTGTTCTTCAAGCTCACTAATCTTTACACGGCTAGCAGTTGCACCGATATATGGAGTGATAGCAACGCTGCTTACTTGCATTGGGTAGCCGGCCTGTACGTTGGCATAAAAACGTTTGCCATCAGCATTTGATTTAAATTCTTGCTTATAGCTGCCGAGCGTGACGGCGCGTGTGACATCCACATCCATATTGCCAAAACCCACAGCACCATTAATTTGTACGCCACCAAAATTGTCTAGCGTATTGCTATGATAGACACCAAACCCTACTTCATCTAATTCAATATTGCTTAAACCCGTAGCGACACCTGAGTTATCAAATTCTTTTTGAGTAATGTTGCCATATAAGCCAGTGACTGCGTTTGCTGAATTGGGATGAGCAAAGTCTACGCCGAATAGTACTTGTGTATTGTTATCACTATCAAACCCTGCGATGTCTTGATCTTCAAATTCACCTACCGCCCATAACGTACGGTCAGGCTTTTGCTCACTGCTTTGGATTTGGTTGACGTGAGATTGTAAGCGCTCATTGGTTGCTAGTCCTGTGGTAGTTGCAATATGTGGCAGGACACCGATTAGGCTAGGCGCAGTGACAACAGCATTTGCATAGTCAGCAATCATTTGATGCGCACTACCGGTCGGATGTATGCCATCCGCAAAAAAGTAGGTTTCGTTGGCATCTGGAGTGACTAAGTCGCTTGATCCACAAGTGAGGGAGCTGTCTGTATTACAAGCAGGTGTCGTGATATTAGTAAAGCCGTAGGCGGTAGGGTTGTCTGCGACTTCTTGCAATAAGCTAAACATATCTAACGGTATGATATTAGCCCCAGTATTTGCCACACCACTGAGCATAAATTGATTATATAGACTGGTTACACCAGTACTTTGCGCTTGTGCTACAGCTCCTTGCTCGATAGCTCTAGGTGTTAGACCGATATCAGGAATATTGGGTACTAAAATATAATTTGCACCATTGTCTTTTAGTGTATTGATGGTGTCGACCTGACTAGCCACTGCGCCAAGTATCGTGGTTTGGGCATTATCAGGATCTGTAGCCGCAGCAAGTAGGTCGTTTGCACCTGCCCAAACAACATATAGTCCATTAGGATCTACTTTGTTATTGGCGACATAGCTATCGACTTGGCTATTGGCAGAAGCCACTGGAATGCCAAAAGCAGTGACGTCTACGCCTGCTCTTGCGCCGCCAATGGCATAGTTATTACCCGTTTGACTACCATCATAGGTATTGGCGACAGCGGTTGTACCTAGCTGCTCAGCGAATGAGGTTGCCCATGTATTGTCAGGGTTGGTAGTGAACTGACCTGATTCCTCAAGTCCAAAAGTGCCTTGGGTAAGTGGACTGAAGTATCCACCATCCGTCAAACTGTCACCAAAAAACGTCACGCTACTATAGTCATTAGCATGAGCGAGTCCGGCCGTACATAGTGTAATGGCTAGTATGCTCTGAGTAAGGGTTTTTAGAGTAGGGCGTTCAATAACAGCACGAGGTGTATGATGAGACATATCGACTTCCTTGTCGTAAATATGGCGGGATTATTAATCGATTGTAACTACTTTTTAAAAACCTAGCAATCTATTTGACTGTAGAGTCCTGTCTTATTTACTGGGTCTTACTAATCTTTAGGTCAATATAATCTCAAAATTCTAAGCAATATTTAATGCCAGAGAGCTTTAAAACGTCACTCTTTAACGCTTGCTGTCATTATTAATATTGTATATTTGATTTAGTTTAAAAGAGAGTCAAGGCAACCGAGTGCAGATATATGTGTGATACTTCAAGCGAGGTTAACGCGGTCACCCTTTTATAGAGAATTGACTATAAGTAGCTGCTTTGTCGATAATGATTTATGATAAGCAGACATTATGGATTATTTATATAAAAGAAAATCATGATTTTCATTAGCAATACCATCCGGCTCAATGACCACGAAGTAGATATTAGCGCCATACGTGCGCAAGGTGCTGGCGGGCAAAACGTCAACAAAGTCTCTTCTGCCATTCATCTGCGTTTTGATATAACGACATCAAGTCTCAGCGCTCCGCAAAAAGAGCGTCTACTGACCAGTAATGATAACCGTATTAGTAAAGAAGGTGTGTTTGTACTAAAAGCGCAGCAATTTCGCACGCAAGAAAGAAACAAGGCAGACGCTATTGAGCGCTTGCAACAATTTATCATACAAGCCACTTCTATCAGCAAAAACCGAAAGCCTACAAGGCCTAGTAGAAATGCCAAGCGTAAACGTGTAGATAAAAAAACCCAGCGAGGTAAGACCAAGGCGCTGCGAGGTAAGGTAGACTTTTAACCTGCTATAAATACTTATATTTTGAGCCGCATATATATCTAAAAGTGTCTGAATAAGAGACAATACGCCCATAGATTTTAAGGCACTGTGACATTGCAAATAGTCGTGCACTTATAAGCTATTACAAATAAGTAATGGCTCACACTTAACAACGTTAATCCAAATAAAAAAGGCAGTTCTGAATGACCAATGATAACCCGTTTAACTTTTTACCCTTGCAGCCTATCGGTAGGAACGAGACTGATAGTGCTAATGCCTATGCTCCTGAAGACATGATTAAAATATACGAACAGCAGTTTCTCATTAAAGTACCTGAAGAGCAGCTGACTGAGTTTTTGCCAGCACTAAAAAGATTTTATGACATTGATAATAATACGTTAGACATCAGTGCTATTATTTTTGAAGCCATCGCGGAATCAAGTATTATTTACAATCACAAAATCAAAGTAGGCGACTATCAAATACTAGGTGGGTTGATAGAAGAAGCGATTGAGTATGATGAAGACAATAAAAATGAAGAAGGTGTCGAAGAAGATATCCAAGCTTACACACTAGAATGTAAACGTACTTTTTTCATCAATGATGTAGAGATACCTTATCATTTCAATTTATTTATTTATGGTGATGGCTATTCTACGTTAACCAAAAAAGAAAGCTTGTTAGAAAAAATGTATTGGTTCGTCAGAGGTAGATTCGAAGAGCATCTGTTGGATGACGCTGAAGATAATGAAAGCTTAGAATCTATCAATGAGCAGCTAGCCAGCTTATGTATTCGTGAAATGGATCTGTCGACTATAGATGGAATAGTCAACTATGTAGAAGACAACATCATGGATGATGCCATGGTAGAGGCACTGAACAAGTTATTAGATGATGCTGAGTAGTATAAAAGATAAGCCTATAGAGTAGGTTGTCGCGGCACATTGCACATTCTATATGAGCTGTGTCTAAGGCGTGTTGAGCATTCACCGATAGCTGCTATTAGGGTTATTATTGAACGTTCAACACGCCTTTATAGTGAGGGTATATCATAAGTTCATTAGCTTTTTAGTTGATGTAATCTAAAGAGTCCATACTATTTACAGACATTTATATAAGCGGGTGGCACTGCTACAGTAAGCCAAACATTATTTTCTGCTTGATAAAACTTGCACCCATATTCTTGCATTTTTTGACTATCAATATCTAATACAACTGTTTTGCCATAATACATGCCAGTTTTCAAGACTGTCTCATAATCTGCTGTCAAATGAACATATTGCTTGTTTGAAAAAGAGCATTGTCTAATAGCAGCGAGTAAAACAAATGATAAGGTCTGTTTATGCAGGATTCATCATTGCCATTAATTGAGACTTGTCTTTTATAGTGATAAAACCATAGTGCATATCGATAAGGTTCTGCTTTTGCCACGATTGTATGATTTTATTGATGGTTTGTCTGGTCGTGCCAAGCATAAAGCCAAGCTCTTCTTGCGATAAGCGCAGATCTATTTTGATATCATCTCCCGTTTGCTTGCCATAAGTATCGATCAGTCCAATCAGCATACTAGCCAGTCGCGCTGAGGTATTGAGTGAGGTAGCATCGTCAATCCAATCAAATGCTCGGCGGATTCGCTGGCAAGTAATAAGGGCTAGATGCTTGTATAAAATCGGATGCGATTGCGCTGTCTGGATTACTAGGTTTCTAGGGATGGAGATGAGCGTTACTTTGTTAATCGTCCACGCATCATGGGTGCGAGGATTGTCATCTATGATAGATATCTCACCAAACCACTCGCCATTAGATAGATGCGCCAGTGTCATGGCATGCCCACTAGCACTCACATTACACACTCTAATCGTACCCGACACAACAAAGTGTAGAGCGGCATCATCGCCATCACCGATGGCATGAATCATTTGACCTTTTTGGTATACTTTTAGCATAGCATCACCCGCCAGTAGCGGCTGCACAATGGCTGGTAGTTGACTAAACCATGGGTCATCATTTAAATAATGATTAATATTCATAAGTGTAATGTTTTTGACAGATTTGGTTTTATAAAATGGTGTAAGGTAATCATTCGGGATATTTAAAACAGTAAAGGAATACACCATGCAAACAGCTATGCAAACCACTACATCAATGGATTCATCATCGAGTGTACACCATAATATGAGCGAACAAGAGTGGCAGATGCGAGTAAATCTTGCTGCCTGTTATCGAATGATTGCCTCTTATGGCTGGGACGATCTGGTATTCACTCATATCTCTGCACGCGTACCGGGTACTGAGGATGAGTTTTTAATAAATCCGTATGGGATGTTATTCGAAGAGATTACAGCATCCAGTCTGGTTAAGGTCAATAAATTAGGCGAAAAAGTAGCACCATCAGAGTTCGACGTAAACCCAGCTGGGTTTATCATTCATAGTGCTGTGCACGAAGCTCGCGACGATGCGCACTGCGTCATTCATCTGCACACAAATGATGGCGTTGCTGTCTCAGCGCAAGAAAGAGGCTTACTGCCCATCTCGCAACAGTCATTATTTCCACTATCTAACTTGGCATACCACGACTACGAAGGTGTCGCATTAAACCCTGAAGAAAAAGTACGCTTGGTTGCTGATTTAGGCGATGCTCACTTCATGATTTTGCGTAACCATGGTCTACTCACTTGTGCTGATACGGTCGCCAATGCGTTTTTGTACATGTATATCATGCAAAGAGCTTGCGAGATTCAAATCAAAGCACAGAGCGGGGGCGGTGTATTGACACCAATACCAGCACAAATTTTGGCAGGTATCCAAGCTGCGTCAGAGCAAGTGACTCGAGGCGCGAATGGCGATATCGCATGGCCTGCATTACTAAGAAAATTACGCCGCACTGACCCGTCATTTGAGGAGTAAGTCTCTCATGATAACTCTTGATGAGTGGCAACGGCAGGGACAGTATGAAACTATTCATGGGCACCAAATATTTACTCGGTATGCAGGGGATAAAAGTGCGCCCGTATTGCTATTGATTCATGGTTATCCTAGTGCCAGTTGGGACTGGGAGGGCATGTGGGAGGCGCTAACCGAGCACTATTATGTCATCACCCTCGATATGCTGGGGTTTGGATTGTCAGACAAACCCAAAAACGCGCGTTATCTAATCAGTGAGCAGGCCGATATTTATCAAGCTGTTTTAGAAAAGCTGGGCGTTAGTGATTATCATATATTAGCGCATGACTATGGTGATACAGTGGCTCAGGAATTGCTGGCAAGACAAGTTGAGGGGTGTGCTGGGCTACGCATTGCTAGCGTATGCTTCTTAAACGGTGGTCTGTTTCCTGAGACGCACAAACCTATCTTGGTGCAAAAGCTACTGCTATCGCCATTAGGCCCTCTGGTATCAAAGCTGATTAATAAACAGAAATTTGCAGGCAGCTTACAGCGGATATTTGGCCCCGATACACAGCCTACGTCAGAGGTGATAGACACGCTATGGCAATTGTTAAATCACAATAACGGATTGGGTGTGATGCATAAGTTGATTAACTATATACCCCAACGCCAGCAGTACCGTGAGCGATGGGTAAGTGCGATTATCAACAGTAATATACCTGTGAAATTGATAGCTGGTGCCAAAGATCCCATCTCAGGACAGCATATGATTGATCGTTATCGTCAGTTGATACCCAATGCTAATATAACCAATATGCTTATGTTAGGTCACTATCCGCAGATAGAAGATGCGGCGGCAATCACAGCGGGCTATCTACAATTTAGGCGCAGTATTCTGTAAATACAGTTCAATCTAAAAAACGCAGAGCATCAAGTGGTGCTCTGCGTTTTTTATTCTATTCTCATTACTTGAGTCTCAAGTGCATGTAAGCTATTAGCTGAGTTAGAAAAACGCATCACGGAATGAATAGCATAGGTCAAAGTGCATTAAGTTCAGAAAATTGAAGCGATAAGCTCAATCCGTTCCATGTTTTTCAATGCTGACCCATTTTTTAAACCTTTGATATGATGAACAAGTGATTTTGACGCCATTCTGATTGACACAACTCTGGATATATTTCTAACTCTTCGCTCATCTCTCCTCAAAGGGACACTGAATTTCCTATATAATGAGAGCTATTTCGTTATTGATAATCCATTCAATTTAGGCTTTTTGAGCAAAAAAGCTTTTCCTCAGGTAAAACGGTGCTCTATGTTTAACGCTTCCTCGACTCGTTTGAATAAATACATCAGCGAAAGCGGTATCTGCTCCAGGCGAGATGCTGATCGCTTTATTGAACAAGGTAATGTGTACATTAATGGCAAGCGCGCTTCGGTGGGTGACCAAGTGGCTGCTGGAGATGCGGTAAAGGTTAATGGGCAGCTTATTGAGCCACGAGAGCCCGATGATTTTGTGTTTATCGTCTTGAATAAGCCGGTAGGTATTGTGAGCACCACAGAAAGCTCTGAGAAAAATAACATTGTCGATTTTGTGAGACATAGTTTACGTATTTTCCCGATTGGACGTTTGGATAAAGATTCCCAAGGGTTAATATTTTTGACCAATAATGGCGATCTGGTCAACAAGGTGCTACGTGCTGGTAATAACCATGAGAAAGAGTATTTGGTCACGGTGAATAAGCCGTTAACCGATAGTGTTATCGAGGGTTTAGCAGGCGGTGTGCCGATGCTTGGCAAGATGACGAAAAAATGCCCAGTGACTAAAGTAGCGCCTAATGTGTTTAACATTACGCTAGTTCAAGGTCTAAACCGTCAAATTCGCCGTATGTGTGAGCATTTTGGTTATGAAGTCGTGAAGCTTGAGCGTACGCGGATTATGAATGTAAGCCTCAAGGGTACGCCCGTTGGAGACTGGCGAGACTTAACGCCAAAAGAATTGTCTGTATTACTTAAATCTGTAGAAGACTCTTCTTCGCAAGACAGTAAGTCATCTAAGAAATCTAGTAATGCGCCACGAAAAAAACCTCGTACCGATGCTTCATCAAAGTCAAAACCATCTTCAAAATCGGCGGGTGCGGCAAAGGGGCGTAACAAATACGCTAAGGATGATGCTAAAAAGCCAGCGGGTTCTAAAGGTAGGGATGGACGTCCTGCTGGTCGTGGTAAGCCGTCAGGGGGTAATGGTAAGTCTGGAGGCAATGGCAAACCTGCTACCAATGGCAGGCGTCCTTCAAAAGGCCGAGGGTCTAAGCGGTAGTAGTTTCGCGATCATAAGTTTTTAACGTGCGACTGCTTTCTTCATTTTTTAAATGTCCGTAAGCTAAATAATTTTAACTTTGACCTTAACAGGATAATATTATGTTTAAAATAAAAGTAGAACGCATTGTCAAAAAACCGATCGATGAGGTATTTGAGGCACTGAGTGACCACGCCAGTTATGGCTCATTTAAAGCGGTAGGTGTAGCTAAGTTGGTGAATGAAGGTGACAAGGAGCGTAATGGCGTTGGGGCTTTACGTACCATTCAATCGGGACCTGTTAAGTTTTGGGAGCGAATTACGGCGTTTGAGCGTCCTATTCACATGCAATACCAAATCGAAAAATCTAGACCTATAAAAATGCAACATGATAAAGGTGTTATTGATTTAAAAGACTTGGGCGATGGCACCACACACGTGACTTGGGTATCTGAAGGTCGATTGACGGTACCATTGCCATTAGTCGGTCGCCTATTTGACCGTCAAATGCAGAAACAAGGAACCATAGGGTTTAGTAGCATACTTAAATCTATAGAAAGCCGCTAATCTAGCGGCAATGTTGGGTTTTTTGATATCACTCTCTAGTGGTGGCTTATTTTATTTGAGTCATCACTGTCAGTTTTAATCCGCTTTATTCTTAGCAGCTTCAATCTCGTTAAAACGCGCTAACTGCTCTGGCGTTGCTTTCTGTTGATACTTCTCTTTCCACTCAGCATAAGGCATGCCATAAACAAGCTCGCGCGCATCCTCGTATTCGATTTCAATACCACGCTCTTCACCAGCCGCTTTATACCATTTGGATAAGCAGTTACGACAAAAATCAGCAAGGTTCATCAGTTCAATATTTTGTACATCTTTACGCTCGTCTAAATGAGCTAGTAAGCGACGAAATGCCGCGGCTTCTAATTCGATGTTTGATTCTAATTCTGCCATAAGGTTTTTCCTAATTATTAACGCTGTTACTGTTTTATAGAGGATTGATTATATAATCAAGAAGTCGCTGTTGCTATTAATTGCACTAGCCTAGCTTATAAATAAAGTCCTGCATAGTCAAAAAAAGTACGAAATGTCTGCGAATTGTCTATGCTATTTAATGAGATATTTGCTTTTCGTAGGGAGAGTGGTAATGAGGTCTAAATTTAAAACTTCTGTTATTTATAACGTGTTGATTCTGGGCTTATCATTTGGGATAACGTTACCAGCTGCTAGCGCAGACCTTGCAACGACTCAAGCTATGGCGGAGCAAGGTAATGCGGATGCTCAATTTGAGCTTGGTATTCTCTATCACGAAGGCAATGGTGTGGAGCAGGACGCTAGTAAAGTGGTCGAATGGCTCACCAAAGCGGCCAATCAGGGACAAGCAAAGGCTCAATATGTTCTGGGCGCTATGCACTATTTTGGTAAAGGTGTTGAGCAAGATTATACCAAGGCTAGGGAGTGGTGGCAGAAGTCAGCTGAGCAAGGCTATGATGAAGCACAGTATAGCCTTGGCGTTATGTACAGTCATGGCGAAGGGGTTGCTCAAAGCGATAACCAAGCATTTAATTGGTATCAAAAAGCAGCTAAGCAAGGACATGCTGATGCTCAAAATAACCTCGCGGTTATGTATGAGAACGGCAATGGCATGGCTAAGGACTATGCTAAAGCAGTCATGTGGTATCAGAGATCAGCAGCTCAAGGATTAACTGAAGCCGAATATAATCTGGCATGGATGTTCGAAAATGGCTATGGCGTAGATCGAGATTATAATCAGGCATTCAACTGGTATCTGAAAGCGGCTGAGCAAGGTGATGCCACGGCAGCATATGTCATCGGTATGATGTATAACTATGGCAGAGGGGTACAGCAGGATAAATCTCAAGCTGATATATGGTTAAATAAAGCTTGTGGGAGTGGGGTGCAAATACGCTGCAATCGGTAACAGCTGTTTTGTTAGATAGGTTTAAATCATTGGGTGTATTTACTGTAGGTAATTGAAGTATTTAACAGGTATTTTTAGTCGTGTATAGAGTCAAAGAACTCTAAAACGATTAGCGCTTGAATTGAGGACATGCCCTAGCAGCAAGGCACTCTTTTCCATTTACCCTCTACACGTTGTAAGGTGTCGTCGTCAAAGCGTGCCAGTTGCTTATGCGGATAACGTGTTGCGTAGCCTAAAACTGCCTCTAACGTTTTATTACGCACGAACTTTTTGCTTTGTGGATCATAGAGCCAGTAAATATATTTCTCACTGTGGTCACCTTCTGCGGCGTTCAATACCAGATCAAAATAGCCGTCGTAGTTTATGTCTACGTATCTGGTACTGTACGCAGATGCCTCAAACCCCGATAACTTTTGCACCAGTTTTTTAGTGTCTTTATCAATGACATCTACTCGGGTAATAGTAGAGCGATACCAAAGGTCATTATCAACGCCATAATATTTAAAAGAAAACTGTGGATAGGTTTTAATAGGAATCGCTGGGGTAAAGGTGGTTTTTTTGACTGTCGCTTTGCCCTCAGGATAGTGGGTGACGGTTCCGACCAAAGTATTGCTGCGTAAATTTAGAGTGCCATCGATAGCATATTCTGGTGGCGCTTCTAAACCCACCTCTGGATCATATGATTTTAAGGTAATGTTCAATCCTTTTTGAAACCCTTCGACTGAAACACTGTCATCCTTGTTTAGATAGAATAAAGTGCCATGCGGATTCCACACCCCTGAATATATCGTTAATAAAAACTTTCCATCATCTGAGTGCCAATCACGCTCGGCATAAGTGATGACATCCGCAATTGGTTTGATAGGTTTTGTAATAGTAGCTTTACTGATAGAAGGCTTTTTTATAGGCGTAGCTGCTTGCGTGTTAGGCACCGTAATCATTATTAGTGCTGGCAATAGTAATCCGCTCAAAGCACTTTTGAGCGTTATGTATCCGCATTTTAATCGAAGCATTAACATATCCTATTCTCTTATCAAACGTTTGTGTGATGATACGTCCGCATCTTAGTTACCGATTGAACGAGAGCCACATAGAGCCACACATTGTGCTCACCTTCCTTGGTTGCACTGATTTTTTATTATAGCGCTGTTCAGCTGGTGTCACCGAGCATTTATTGTTAATAGAGTTGGTTTGAATTTTATGATTTAGGTGTTTTTAATACGGCTATAGGTTATTTGATTTTGGACTAAGTGATAGGCAGATTAAACGCTGGATTGGTAGGCTCTTATCTCTGGTTATACGGTCAATAGTTCGACTCCTGTATAGCGCACCAATCACGATTTAATACTATTTTCAGGCTTGCAAAGTTTATTAGTCAATATAAGGTTAATTAAATAAATGGCTCATTTGGATATACATGCTAAAGCAGAGGTTGGCAAATCCTTAGTAGGGTTCACATTAGGTGAAAAACTGGAAAGCTTTTTGCCTTATGTCGATCAGACTATAGATGGAAATAAAGTTCCTTGGACTGTTTATTTAGCTTTAGAAAATACAGGTGTATTACTGTACGAGATACAGAATAAAAACGAATATAGAATATATTTTTCGGATCCTAAGCTGGAATTTGTATTTAATAAGCAAGGAACTTTATGCATTATTATTGCTGGTACTGGTTATCAAGGCGAAATATTTGAGGGTGGTATCAAAATTGGTAGCCGTATCGGAGATATAGATCATGCGTTAGTTTTGGATGATACGGAAGATGTGCATTATCTAGCGGATGATAAAGGACAGTTCATTGAAGAGATATATTTCGTAGCTGGGGGCTTAGAGCTTGAAGAAGATCCCGACTCCATCATAGAAGAAGTTAGGATTTATAATTACAACTTAATATAGTAACTATTCTGATAGTAACTATTCTGGTCTAGATATCATCTTATTCAAATAATCTTGCACCGTTCAAACAGTACACCGTGGAGTATACTAGGCTTGGTGAAGACAAAGCTGTGGCGGGTACAACTAAAAAGATACACCTAGCCGATGCCGATGTATATCACCTCGATTTTACAGTCATTGGCAGTGGAGTCCATGACAGTCAAGTTGAAGGGGTTTGATAGCACAAGCGGATTGCTTTAGTACTGATAAAAGCTATGATTTAAAGACATTTCATAGTAATAAAGCGGCAATGAATCGAATCATTGCCGCTTTATTGTTAAGCGATGACGTTACTTAGCGTTACTTGGCTTTACTTTGATTTGTCACCAAGTTTATAAGCCAAGACGTAATCACCAATGGTTGTACCAACTGAACCATGTCCACCAGCAACCAATAGCACCATTTGCTCACCTTTAGAATTCAAATAAGTCATTGGTGTGGCTTGACCGCCTGCTGGAATACGAACGTTCCATAGCACGTCGCCATTTTTCAAATCATAAGCTCGGAAGTTGTTTTCCGTCGCTGCTGACAAGAACGCTACGCCGCCCTTAGTAATGATAGGACCACCGATACCAGGGACACCCAATTCCAGTTTGATAGGAATAGGAGACAAGTCTTGTACGGTACCATTTTTACGCTGATAAGCGATGTCACCAGTGGCTAGATCTGCACCTGCTATCGTGCCCCATGGTGGCTGCTGACAAGGAACACCTAGCGGCGATAAGAAAGGCCCAAGCTCGACTGCATAATCGGCGCCTTCGTTCCCATTGACTCCTTGCTCACCTTTGTTGGTTTCTGCATCGCCCAATGTATCTCTAGGAATGAGTTTTGAGGTAAATGCCAAATATGTCGGCATACCAAACATTACGCCATTCTCAGGATCGACCGCGATGCCGCCCCAGTTAAAGGTGCCGAAGTTACCAGGATAGATCAAACTACCATTGGTTGATGGTGGTGTATAGCGACCATCATAATTGAGCTGATTGAACTCAATACGACACATCATTTGATCAATGAGACTGGCGCCCCACATGTCTTTTTCAGTCAACGGTTCAGGCTCAAAGCTCAAACCAGAGTAAGGCTGAGTCGGTGCTGCATGCTCTCCTGCTACCAGATACCCTTGCGGCGCATCACGTTCTTTAATCGGTACAATCGGCTCGCCAGTTGCACGGTTCAAGACATAGACGTCACCTTGTTTGGTCGGTACGACCAATGCAGGCTGGACACCATCAGCGGTATCTAAGTCAAGCAATGTTGGCTGAGCAGGGGTGTCCATATCCCAAAGGTCATGATGGACAAACTGCTGAACCCAGCGTGCTTCACCGGTTTTGAGATCTAACGCGACCACAGACGTTGCATATTTTTCTTCAGCGGCATTTCGATAACTGCCTAGCTGATCAGGCGTACGATTGCCCATTGGGAAATAGGCTAATCCAAGCTCTTCATCGGCAGTGGCGACTGACCATGAATTCGGCGAGCTGGTCTTATAAGTTTGGGTTGGGTCATTGACATCGAAAGGTGCTGTGTTTTCAGGATCGCCTGAGTCCCAGTTCCAAAGCAGCTCACCAGTATTGACATTATAAGCACGGATCACACCAGAAGGTGAGTTGACATCATAGTTATCGTTGACAGCACCAGCTACGATGATGGTATCACCAGCGATTACTGGTGGTGACGTCGAATAATAATACCCTGCTTGATTAAATGGCATGTTATGCATCAAATCTAGTGCACCATCATCACCAAAATCTTGGCAGCGTTGACCAGTGTTTGGATCAAGTGCATATAATTTAGCATCAGAGGTTGGAATAAATATCTTGGCATCGCATTGTTTAGACGCGTTTTCAAAAGTATTACCAACGATTTTTTCAACCATCACATTACTGCTGGCCGCAGCTTCATTAGTAATGGCGCTGTTATCGGTTGTCTCTTCATTAGTAAGGGCAGGCGTCGTATTAGAGCCCGATTGACCAGCATAATAAGACACACCACGGCAAGTTTGATGCTGGCGTTGTAGGTTTTTCTCTACTTTTGGATCAAACGTCCATAGTGACTCACCAGAGTCAGCATCTAATGCCATTACCCAGTTGTGAGGCGTACATAAGTACAGCGCATTGCCAATTTTTAACGGCGTTGCTTGATAAGTAGTCTCGCCGACATCGTCAGGACCTTTGACATCACCTGTTTGGATTTGCCAAGCCAGCTCTAAATCTTTGACATTATCAGTGTTGATTTGAGTTAAAGGCGAGTAACGTTGCCCATAGTCAGTACGACCATAAGCGCTCCATTCACCATCTGGCGTTTGCTGGCCGTTTGATAGAGGATCACCAAGATTTGCAGCAGTATCGGTTGATGTTGCGTTTTGCTCGCCATCATCTGCGGCGCTCAAATCAAGCTCGCCTAATTTATCAGTGGCGTTGTTTGCTAAGCTACCAAAAGAGAGCAGCGCGCCTACGCCGACACTAGCAAGCAGTCCCCAATAATATAGAGGGCTTTTCTTATTCGTCTCTGTGGTCGTGTTTGTTGACGTGCTAGCAGCGCTCGTCGATACGGCAGTCTTATGCCCACGCATCTTATTTGACACCCAAGGCAATAGCATGAGCAAACCAAATATGAGCGGGAAACCAACTCGAGGTGCTAGTGCCCACCAGTAAAAGCCAGATTCCCACAGTGCCCAGACAATGGTCGCGACTATAAAGAGAGCATATAGCCCGTAAGCACTCCAATGTTTTTTGAACAATAAAAATGCTGTCGTTAGCATGATAACGCCAGCAAAAAGATAGTAAGGACTACCGCCTAAAGAGAGCAGATAAGCGCCACCGATAAGTAGAGGGGCGGCGAAAATTGCCATAATGATCGCTACGAGTTTTTCCATGAGCGGTATCACCTGTTTACAGAAAGTCAAATTGACATGCAGTGGTCGACACCCAGTAGCCATTAAACGTCTAGGCGTCCAGCAATACATGCATAAATAAAAAACAGAACGTTGGATGACGTTCTAGACTCTATTTTATCATTTGTGCATAAGTTCGGTAAAGGTGGGGTAAGCTGAGAGTAACGGTTCAGCAGGGTTTTTTAGTTGTTGAATTGTTTCTGACACAGTTACATAAAGTCGCGACTATACTGACATATTTCTGCATCATCACGTACTGCCATCAAGCGATTAAATCCTGATAGTTCCTATTTTAATAGGCTAAAAATCTAGCTTGCCGTTTGCATAGCAGATATTGTATATAGTATGTGCTTTATTGACTGTGGTATATGCCAAGATAAGTATGTTTTATTATTACCGCCAGGTGGCGTAGTTAAAATTTCCCAAGTTAACATCTAACAAATTGACAGCAGG
>NZ_JADGMV010000005.1 GCF_015234355.1 Psychrobacter sp. NG25
GTCGTATTTTTCGCGGAATTGGACTTGGCTTTTTTCGGTATTTGGATAGGGATATAACATTAACTGCTCCTTGTTGTGAGAAAGGCATATTAAATGCCTTCAACTGATCTTCCTGATCGAGTCTTAATTTCATGCTACTGATATTCTTATTCAAGTTAAAGCTAATTTTTACGTTAAACATTTCAATTATCTATTACTAAAAGTTATAGCTTTAAATAAAGGCGGATGGGTCTCTTTGATAATGCTTTCCATGTTATTTTTTTATTAAAAGTCAAAGACTATTTAGTTAATACAAATCGACAATTTTTTATAGCTTAGTTTTTCATCGATCACTTTCAATGATTAACAAAAGCTCTGATCGTTGCGATTCAATATGCCCTAAGAAAATACAGCTGACACAAGTAGGGGTAATGTGGGCAGCAAGCGAGATTGCAGAGCGCATTAATACTAATATTTTTGGGTGTTCCTCCTAAACCTGTTAATCAGCCTTAACACTAAGATTAGGGTGGTTTATTTTTTGTATTTATCAATAACAGAATCAGATAAACGATGTATTATAAAGAACAAATGTTTATATGTGGAACGCGGATGTATCGCTAAAGACAAGGTCGAATTGATAGAGTGGTATAGCAACGCTTAAAAAAATGGTGATATAGTCATTCCACTATAAAAGTATTACAGCGCTAACCTCGCTTGAAGTATTACATCTACACTCGGTTGCCTAGTACTACTTTTAAATTAAATCGACTATAAGCTCAGCTGTGACGCTCATCAAAAACTGAATGAGAAAGAATGATTATCATGCAAAAACTTAATAAGATATTAATTCATAAAATGATGATAGTAGGATTATCAAGTGGTTTAGCCATACCTGCTGTTGCAGATCTTGGCATTGTAAATACTTTAATGAACAAAGGACTCGCTACTACTCAAGCCACTCTTGGCTATATGTACAGTACTGGTGATGATATTAGTCAAGATGATGTTAAAGCATTTGAATGGACTAAAGCCGCTGCTAATAGAGGAAGGGCATTTTCCCAATATGCACTTGGAGAGATGTATAGCAATGGCACTGGTGTACGTCAAAACGATGCCAAGGCCATTGAGTGGTATGAAAAAGCTGCCAATCAGGGCAATGCTGAGATTCAATTCAATCTTGGAACTTTTTATCAGCACGGCGAAGGTATTCCTCAGGATTATGATAAAGCAGTTCAATGGTATCGAAAATCAGCTGATAAAGGTTTTGCACTAGCTCAGTATAATCTTGCTGGAATGTACGATAAAGGCCAAGGGGTGAGTCAAGATTATGCAGAGACACTCAAATGGTTAAGAAAGGCTGCTGCTCAAGGATATGCGGGAGCTCAAAACAATATTGGTGATATGTACGAAACTGGTAGAGGGGTTAAACTTGATGATGCAAAAGCGGCTGAATGGTATCTAAAAGCTGCAAATCAAGAAATAGCCGAAGCGCAGAACAGTCTTGGCTTGATGTACTTTGAGGGCAGAGGCGTGGCGCAAGACAAAGCTCAATCCCAAGAGTGGTATAGCAAATCTTGTGACAACGGATATCAGCCCAGTTGTGATGAGTTGTCGCTAATTGAATAGTAGAAACTGTCATTCTAAAAAGTTAAAACAGACATTTATTTATCAAGTGTTAGCCATGAGGTTATCACTTGGCATAACTCTGTCAGCTGGAGTCGATGAGTTCTTTGAAAGCATGAATGTTTTAGCTGAGCAGAATGGTTCTTCAAATTCAGTACACTCAATGTGCATAGATAGAGCAGGACAGAACACCAGATACAACAAAGCCCCTGATATCAGGGGCTTTGGCTGCTCTATAAGTAACTATAGAACTAAATATTGGTACCAGTGGTCGGTACCTAACTAACGTTTTAACATTTTGATTTAAAAGGCTTTAATTTTTAATTTTATTGGTAGTGTACATTACAGTGTACATCAAATAGTCAATTGAGCTAATACACAGGCATTTAATTACTAAAGATAGCATTACAAAAATTATTTTATATTTTTTTGTAATGCTATTGCAAAGCTTAAGATGACTCCCCATTATAATAGCTCACTGTAGTTTAAAGTCACATAATATTATGTGTCAGCTAAACTATGTTATTAAAGTAGACTATAAACATAACTACTAAAATTGTTGGAACTTGACGTAAGTCATCTTATATTATTGGAAGTACTAGAGGTTATTTTGTAGTGACTAGTTAAAAGGCAGTCACCTATGAAATCGAACAATATAGAGCAAATTACAATCCGAATTAGTGATGTTGTAAAAATGACATCTCTAAGCAAATCTACTATATGGAGATGGGTCAAAGAGGGTAAATTCCCTAAGCCATCAAAGTATACTTCTACTATTACTGTCTGGCGTTATGACGAAATCCTGTCATGGATAGATAGTAAAATACCTCCGTCAGATAACGTGTAACAAGTACATTCGCATTGATAAACGTACTTGTTATACACAAATTACAATGTATAAAGCTATCACAGTCGGCTATATGTCTACTGTGGATTTGTTGTGTCTAATTTTTATAACGGCACCTTAGCTTCATAGTAATACTTTACTTTTGTGTTATTTTTAACATAAACATTAAGTGTTGTGTTTACAAGTACTAAGTCATAAAAATTTGATTGGTATTGTAGGACATAATGAAATGATTGATTATATTAAATGTAATTTAGAGTGTGACCATAGCTCCACAGGTATAGGTAGTAACTTTATAGCTAAGGTCTCTTTAGCCAAGTTAGCAGATAATACAGATACTACTTACGGTTTTTATACTGGACTTGAAGTCAAAGGTAAGCACAATAGCAAAATTAGAATTAGAACGTTAGGTGATAAAGCTAATAACAGGATTGAAATTGAAGGTAATTTAGCTAAGTTTTTACAAGGTCATAATTTGTTTGGAATTAATGACCCTGTTAAGCTAATTAGTTTAACTATTGAACAGCTTATAGTTGACAATTTAGGTTTAAAACCTACTAAAACACAGCTTGAAGATATTAATAATGGCTTTGTTAAGATAACAAAAATTGATATCAATCGTAACTTTCATTTGCCATCTAAAACTGAAGCAGACAAATGGATTGTTGAGGCTAAGTATGGTATGACGATGAGTTACTATGGGCACGTTAAGCAGTACAACAGCACTCTTTATTTTGGTAAAGGTGAAAAGACTAAAGAACTTAAGTTTTATGCTAAGGGTAGTGAAATTATAGATAATAAAAGTCTAGCAGAGAGCATACAAACACCTCAGTTATTAGAGTATGCCAACAAGATGTTAAGGTTTGAAGTCAGACTTAATAGTAAGTGGCTACGTGAAAAAGAATTAAGCTATGCACGCAATTGGAATGAAGAGCTAGTAGAGTCTTTGCTTGACGAATCATTGTCTAGAATAATATTAACAGGCAATATGCGATTGAGCGATAAAATAATATTAGATTTAAAGCCTACTCTTGCAGCTACATATTATAAGTGGGTAGAGGGGTACTGTCTTAAAGATTGCTTAAAACCTAATACGTATAGTAAACATAGAAGAGAGCTGCTAGAGCATAGCATAGACATATCTATCGTATTACCTAAATTTAAAAAGCCTACTTTAGATTTAGCTAAGGTTTTAACCGATAACGTTATAGATATACCAGAGTGGGCGTATAAGCAAGAGCTAGTTGCTTTGTAGTTTAATAAGGTTGCTTATATAAGTTTAAGGTATTTAAGGTAGTAATATGTTTGTAGTGCTACTCAAAATAGTACATCTTCAGTTTTATATATTACTACCTTTTTGTCCGTATTTTTATAAAAGCTAACGTTATAGTTTGCACCGCTGATGCTATGACTTATAAGCTTACTGTCTTTATCTTCAGGTTTACTAATCTCGACGAACGTATAAACGTCATTAAAATACAATAGTTTATAGTCTTGAAGGCCGTCGTAATCTTCAGCTATTTTTTGTTCTAAATGATTGTAATTATCTATGTAGTAAGGAACTCGTACAGATAAATATATTAATATTAGGAACTTAGCTAATGCTACAATAAACATCAAAGTGCCTGCTAAAATTGCAAAAATATTAATTATAATATATAGAATTTTGATATTGATTTTAAAGAGAATGACATCGATTTTAAAGTCATCACTTGTGCTAACTATATAATATAAATTTAGCAATAATAGTCGTATTAATACATAATTTAAATAGGTTGCTACTGGCAGTATTAAAATAACTAGCCATAATATCCCGTTAATAGTATCCATGTTTGTAAAATTTGCAAGACCACCCATTACAAAAAATACAGTTATAGATGCAGATATAAAACTAAAGTACTTCTCATTGAATCCAAAAATCTCACCATTATCTATTCTTTCATAGCGAGACTTCAATGCTGACTCAAAAAATAAAAATTTGTGAGAAATTAGATACATCAACGTGTATGTTCCAAACACTAGTAAAACTAACGCACCGTCTGAAATTAACTGACTTACAGAAAAGAATCTTATATAAGATAAATCAATTACAGCTAATTCTATTATTTGAATAAAAGCACCTATAGCAGTTATCCACACTAAAACAGTAGACGTATTCTCTTTAGACCATTCGAAAACATTGACTAGATTGCTTAACTTCATAGCTCCAGAAACATTGGATAGTATACTCTCTTTGTTAGAAGTATCTATGCTAATAGGTTCAACTTCCATCAGGGTAGTAGTAGTGCTTTCAACACTATCATTATTTAAGAGGTCGTTTAATCTTGACTCTTCACTCATCAGTTAACCTTAAAACCCGAAGCCCAAAAAACTGCTAATTCAAATAGCTAAATTTTAATTTTCATATTAGTAAACTGGTTCTACTACTTAACTCAATTTCTTAAAACTATCAAATGTTTAGGTATAATATCTTCGTTCCTAAACAGTAGTACAGTACAACTATTAAAAAAGTACATCCTCAGTCTTATATATGACTACCTTCTTTTTATCGTCTTGAGGTTTTTCAATCTCAATAAAGGTATATAGGTCGTTAAAATAAAGTAACTCATAATCCTGCTTTTCTATACCATTGTAATCATCTGCAATACGTTCTTCTAAATTAGTGTAATTATCTAGATTGTAGGGTCTGCTTATAGAGTCTAGTTGGGTAAGAACAAGTTTGATGGACAGCAATAAAAATATTATGAGTAGTACAAGCCCGATAAAAAAGGAATAGTACCTTGATGCCTCGACTATAAATTTGTCTGTATCGTACTTCCTTAGAACATAGAATGAGAGTGCAAATGAAACATCTTTAACATGTAATACCAAAGCTAAAAAAGCAACATTTAATGCTAATAATATAATTGGTATATCTTGAATACTCATATAAGTATCGTAATTGTATAGATAGTATATTGAACCCAAAAAAAATAACGATATTACAGCGAAGTAGATTACCATGCTATAGCTAGGTAGATTTACAAGATTGGTTAGGTTTAGTAGGTTCAAGTTTTTTGAAAATAGCTTTTTATATATTATAAAGATAATTGATACAAGAATTAATATTAGCACAGCTATTAATCCATCAGGAATTAACTGGTTTGCTGAGAAAAACCTAATATAACTTGTATTAATACTTCCCAATTCAATTAATTGTATTAAACCACCAAGTACTGTGGGAATGACGATAGCGGTTCCTAGGTTGTCTTTAACCTTGAAGAGTAAGTTTTTTGACATTGCACAAAGCTCATCAAGTATAGTTAAGCTTTCCTCATTAGCTTTATAGCTTACATCAAGATAATTTACGGTGTGCGCTTTAATTGATGACTCAATGCCTTTGCACGCTTTATTGTTATTAGTGCTCAATGTAAAATAATCCCTTATTCTGATATATGATTAGACTTTTTTGCTTTTATTTTGATTTTGCAACATCATAATGCTTATAGTCAATCCACTATAAAAGCGTTACAGCGTTAACCTCGCTTGAAGTATAACGTATACATCTACACTCGGTTGCCTTGTACCACTCTTAAATTGGATCAACTATAGTTTTACCAATATTTTACTTGATACAACTATAATTAAATGGAAGTTTTATTATGCAAAAGCAGTTCAAAGCTATAGCTGTATTGGTAGTAACTAGCGTTTTAACAAGTATCTCATATGCTAGTGACTCACTTGAAAATAATTTACTGTCAACATTAAAACTTAAGCTAAATGAGTTTGGAGATATAGAGCGTAACGGCAATCATGGTCAAGCCATTAGGGCTTATATGAATAAAGGATACATCGACAAAAAGCCTACTGTTTATCGTGCTGATTATGTAGATTATTATGTATTAAAAAAGCCAGCTTATGTACTAGGGCATGAACTAAAAGTGATTGAAGAAGAGTACATGTCAGAGTATGTCGGTTGCTGTGTGAATGAAGGTGTCGGTGTAGTGTTAAAGCTAACTGGTAGTATGCAAAAGCTAGAGAACTTCGCTCAAAAAAATAAATGTTTAGTCGAACCTATCGACTATACTTATTATTATGAACGTCTTGGTATTGTTAATGCTATACCTGAAAAAGGTGTCTTTGTTGAAATGAGTTGTAGAATGAATGACATTCAAGGCTTTTGATTAAATAAAAGCTATACACTTAATGAAGACTTTTGCTACCTTACGTTACAGAAGTATACTAGCGCATATATAGCAGAGAGTACCTTAAATTTTGTATAAGCACATAGGTTCACACTAAATAGTAGTTACAAAAAATATGAGATACTCTATCAATTTTAATGGGTTATAAGCAGTGACATTATTTTTAGAAAAGGCTCAGCGTTTAAAAAGCTCATATAGGCTTAAGCCGCTTTCAATAGTTCTTTGTAAATTGCTCTGACCATCACCTTGCCGACTCGTGTTGCTTTTCCGTCCGTTACCTTCATCAGATGTCGTACCATTCTTATTTGGTCCAAGTCCAAAGTCTCTATGAACCGATTCTTGCTGACCAGTATAGGGTCCGATAAGACTTACACGTTCAGGTACAGGTTTAACTGGGTCTTCTTTCATATCACGAAAATCACGCATTGTTTTAGCTATAGGGTTGTCGTCACTATATTCGTTAGCGCATGGATTTTTTAAACGTTCTAGGCTATTGTAGTTATTTGCTTTACCTCCCACACTTTTGTATGACTTAAAAGAAATATCTCTAGCCCACTCTGATTGATTTATATTCATTTTTATATCATTTATTTGCTGATTTACTTCATAGGTTGGTCTCATTCCTTCGTACTGCTCTAAAAGTTTTTTATTCTCTTCAATAGCCCAATTATGAGTATTAATCATGCTTACATCGAGATAGAATTTATACTCAGTCGAGTCTTTGCATGATGTATCTGCCAATGCGGTACTGCTTATAAAAAATAGTACTAACAATGCTTTTTTCATGTGATTACCTCAATATTTAATTATTCAAATTTAACAAAAACACCTGCCATTCAGGTTATTTTAATTATAGCTACCTTTGAATAGATAATCATTACTACAATAGAAAAATGTTGACCTTTGATATACAACTGTATAGTAAATGGTTGTGGTTTTACGTATAAAAAGTCAGAGTAAGACCAACACTATAGTTTATTGTGAGATAAGAACTCTAATACATCAGCTATTAACTGCTTTGATAAACGACTAGGCATGTTATAAGGTGAAAAATGTAGTTGATGTTGTACATCAGCATGAACATCATTTAAGTTGATAAAGAAGTCTACGCTATCTATAACTTTTTGTTGTTCTGCTAATGGTACTTGATAGCCAATAACATCACTAATCCGCTCAAACATAGCTTTGTTATCAAATAGGTAGTATTTTTTAATTATGACTACGAGAGCTTGCTCATGGCACGAGAAGTCAATATCTGTATTATCATCTATCTCACTGGCATAAAAGTCTTCTACGATAGATTCAAGGGTTATATAGCCACTAAAGTCTATAGGTTTAGAGCTTGGCAAGTCCCACCATTGTTTAAAACGGTAATAAGGTAGATTTTGTAAGCCGTAGTTATTAAGAATTTGTCTAACTGTAAAATAAACATTTTTGTTATAGCTACTAATATCATTCAATAATACATGCTCCTAAAGCTGTCTAACTAATTAATAGTAAGGTCAAGGTAAGCCGATTTAATACTTTTCTTTAAAGCTTGCATAGGCATTTTCATCTACATAATCTAAATCAACAATCATTATCTCGTCATTACACAACCAATTTAAGTGATAGTTAATATCAATACCTAAGCTCGTGTTGCTACGAGTATCTTCAAGGTAATCTATCTCCCATGAGTCAGGAAGACTAACTAACGTCCTTTTTGCTGTCGCGACAGATGAAGTATTATTATCGACAATAATGACACGTACAGTATTAGTATTAATTGCTGGAAATGATAGACGCATCTCATTAGGTATAAAAGTGTTATTAATAACTGATTCTTTAGGATATATGAATGGTTCTATTAATAGACTGGGTAGTCCATATTGATGAGCAAAGTGATTTGCAAACCATGCTCCCAAACCGTCTCCTGCTAGCACTAGACGGTCATAATATTTAAGATGGTATTGAATTAAATCATCATAAACATTAAATGTATTTTGAAAGTTATGGCGATAGTTAACCGTTTTGCATAGCTTTTGCTTACGCTTGATAGAGGTAAATTTGTCAGTTTGATTATTCGCATCTAGTCCATGAAAAAACAATACAAATGAATTTGGATTTTTAATAATATCTAACATTTTTATGTCCCTTTATTAACGTAGCGTTGTTTAATTTTTATATTGAGATATTACGCATTGACTAGAGTTAGTCGTGGCGTGTTTTTACTATTACTATGCTGGCTAGATAAGGTACATTGCTTATATGCGAACAAGCATAATATTACTTGTACAGACGTTAAAAAAGGGAATGCAACATATGTATCAAACGATAGCTACAACAGCTGTAGCGTAAAATTAGGCGGGTTTAAAAGTATGGTTTAAGTAACTACATACATATAGTAAATTATGATTTTGCTTTTAATATCATCTTTAGTATTGCATCGTCACCAAGCTCATTAATTAAAGCTTGGATTTGATTAGAGGTATCATGTGCTTTGAACCCATATTTAAACTGCTTAGTGTCTTTATTTGCCCGTAAAGCATCTAGATAGTCAGCCCAGTTTTGCATCATCTCCGCACGCTCATCATAGTATTTGAATCGACCGTAAGCATTGCCATTAGGGTCTTTAGTAGTATGACCTAATGCCATTTCTATGACTACTATTGGATACTTCAAATAACCTTCAAGTATAGTACGACCAGTAGCTCTAAACCCATGTACACAATGTATGTCTTTATACCCTAAATCCTTTAAACACTTATTAGCTGTGTTATCAGATATATATTTGAGTTTAGCAGTATTACTATAAAAAACGTACTCAGTGTGTCCGTTAATCTCATATTGTTCATTTAAAATATGAATAGCTTGCAATGGCAAAGGTACAATCATGCTACTGACCATATTGGATTTGCCTTGTCCTTTTTGCGGTTTTAGTTCCCATTCTCCTTTTTTTAAATCTAAGTCAACCCATCTCATTTGTCTCAAATCACCATTACGCACATAAAGCATTGCTAATAGACGTAATGAGTTAAGTGTATTCGGTTCGGCATTCAATGTTTCAATCTTACGTAATAATATAGCCAAATCAGCAGGAGTTGTGACAGCGGGTCTGTGACCATAAGTATGACTTAAAATCTCTTTTTTAACTGATGGAACTGGATTAGTATCACAAAAACCTCTAGCTTTAGCGTACATGAATATGTTGCTAGCAATGCTGGCACAACGTTCCGCTTTTTCAGTTGGCATACCTTTACTATTCAATGACTTATTTTGTATATCAGTGAGTATATCAAGCATCTTAACTGAATCAATCTCATTAATAGGGACATCTCCAATATAGGAACAAACAAGCTCAACAAGGCGTTTTTTTCGTACTAATGTATTTTCTTTTTGTTTAAATTTAAGGGAATCAAAGTGCTGCCAAGCAAAATTTTTAAAAGTATTTTTACTTTGCTTCAAATTAGTCTTTCTACTTTCTTTGCGGTAAACTTGCGGGTCAATTTGTTGATTAAGTAAATCTTCATTTTCTCGCCACAATTCACAGGCGCGAGCAAATGTGACGCTTGGATATACTCCAAGTGACATGTTTTTTGGTTTTTTTGAGTGAGGAGAGTTATAACGGTAAAGCCAAGACTTTGTATTATTAGGTTTAACTCTCAGATTGAGCTTGAGGAAGTTTTTTACAGAGACTAAATATTCTTTATCTTCTGACTTATGGCTACTGATACTTCTATCTGAGGTTATAGGCCTGCGCTTACTCATGCTAAGTCTCCCAAATGTATATATAACTAGAGTGTACATTGTAGTGTACATTATATACAGGGATTGGCAGGGACTTGATGCGACAGTATGATACGCTAGATACAACAAAGCCCCTGATATCAGGGGCTTTAGAGTCTATATGATATAGTATAGGACTATGTATTGGTACCAGTGGTCGGACTCGAACCGACACGCTTATTAGGCAACGGATTTTGAATCCGTCATGTCTACCAATTCCATCACACTGGCATGTTAGGTAATAATATCTATTAGATAGGTATTATCGAATTGGGCTACAGGGTTAACTCTGTATAGGCTGCGTATTATAGCAGGCTATTTTTGATCGTCAAGAATTATTTTATATAATTTGCGATTAAATCAAAAAAACCGATATATTCTATATATTATTTATCCTACAAAGGCACGTTCGACCGCATAATCTGCTTGAACACCCATACGTGGTGAAACGGTTAGACCAAAGTCATCCAAAATAGCAGAAACTTCTGCGTTGAATGGCATGCTACCGCAAATCATCACACGATCATCTTCTTTATTCATCGGTGGCAAGCCAATATCTTCAAAGAACTTGCCCGATTTCATAAGGTCAGTGATACGGCCTTGGTTTCTAAACTCTTCACGAGTGACAGTCGGATAGTAAATGAATTTTTCGCGGAACCATTCACCAAAGATTTCATCATTGGCCAACTCAGTTTCGAACATTTCACGATAGGCCAAATCTTTGGCATGACGCACGCCATGTACCAAAATGATTTTATCAAAACGCTCGTACACTTCAGGGTCACGTGCTAACGCCAAAAATGGTGCCAGTCCTGTGCCTGTCGATAGCATATATAAATGCTTGCCCGGTAATAAATCATCTAGTACTAGTGTCCCAGTTGGTTTTTTGCTAACCAATAGCTCATCACCTACTTTAATGTGTTGCAGGCGTGAGGTCAGTGGACCATCTGGTACTTTGATAGAGAAAAACTCTAATTGGTCTTCGTAGTTGGGGCTAGCAATCGAGTAAGCACGTAATAATGGCTTGCCATCGACGACGATACCAATCATCGCAAATTCACCATTACGAAAACGTAGGCCGTCGTCGCGAGTGGTTTTTATACTAAATAGAGAGTCATTCCAATGACGAACCTCTGTAACCGTTTCGGTGCGAAGTTTTGACATAAAGTCCTCGTTAAGTAGTCGCTGTGTGCGTCAACAGTATTAATTGAATGTGTCATTAGGGGTTAGCACTGCATCAAACTTTTATTATGATGACGATTAAATGGTCAGGCAGTGTCCAAATGTCGAAGTATATTTTATATCTTATTAATGAGATAAAGGCCACTATTATCGTGATGCAATCTATTCTCAATAATAATTCTCGCTCATAATACCAAAATTTAAAATAAAAATCCGCCTAGCCACTACTATGTGGCATGATAAAATGGAATATCGTTAGTGAGTAATTGTGTATCACTGGATAAAACTGGTTTATATTGGCAGGTTTTGGTTATTAATAGATTTCTTGGAGACTTTTATGTCTGGTGACGATGCACAGTTAGATAACCATCATCATGCGCCCATAGTGGGTTACCACCGTGCACCATTATCACAAAAATTTGGTGCGCCACGTCAACCAAATTTGGTAACGCTAACCAGTATTATTGAAATGCTTGCGCCTTACGATACACCAGAAGCATTCGTGGGCTTGGAAGCATTTAGCCATATTTGGATCAGTTGGCAGTTTCATCATAACTATAAAACAAAAGACAACGCTGTGAATGAGGCAGATAGGAGCTTTCGTCCGCAAGTAAGGCCACCACGGTTGGGTGGCAATCAAAAAATAGGTGTGTTTGCCAGTCGCAGTATGTATCGTCCGTCGGCACTAGGGTTGTCTGTCGTCAAGCTTGAGCGCGTAGAGGTCATACAGGGGCGAGCATTTCTTATTATTAGCGGTGCAGATATGATAGATGGTACACCGATTATAGATATTAAGCCGTATGTGGCATATAGCGATGCGCTTGTAGATGCAGAAAGCGGATTTGCACCTACGGCTCCTACGCTGTTAGAAGTGACGATGACCGAGCCTGCTTACGAGCAGTTTTTAGCGTTAGCTAATACCGGACAGCTTATTGATATTAATAATGAGAAAGAGAAAGAGAAAGAGATAAATGTAGAGCAGGATACGGTTACGGCGCTTATGCATCAGATGCAAAGTCAATTACTACTCTCTGATATCGATATTATTAAGGCACTCATTGCGCAAGATCCTCGTCCAGCGTATCGTCGTACTCAAATAAATATGCCGTTTACCATGCGCTATAAATCCGTTGACGTGAGCTTTCAGTTGATAGCGGTAGATGAGCTACAAATGACCGCCGTTGTAGAAGTGATGTAAATTGATATCATTTTTAACCATATATTCTAAAACGATAAAAGAAGAAAAATATGTCTGAGCATAAATATTCAATAGTGATTGATTTGCGTTGGTGTCTAGATGAGCTATTGGCAGATAAAGTGATTGACCAACGAGGCTATAATTTAGTCATTACGAGCCGCCGTGATAAGACGCAGCATCCATTGTTGACTATCAACGAGTTTGGTTTGCCAAATTGCCATGCGCTTGATAGTGATTCTGAGAGCAAGTTGACATTGCCGTGGCTTAATCAATGGCTGGCTGCTAAAGCGGGTATGCCACTTGTGCGTATCGATCCCCTCAAGGTTGATGTCCCTGCTGTGACGCAGCTGATGTCCTTCGAGTATGCACGCTCACAGCATATTTTGCCTATTGAAGTCACACTCGATGAAGTAGTCATCGGTACAGATCAACCGTTTCATACCGATTGGCACTCAAATATTGAAAAGCTGATTAAGTCTAAAACTTATCGTACGGTCTATATTAATCCTGAACAGATTAATCGTTATCGACAAGAGTTCTATCAAGTTACGCAAGCCATTGCAGGCGCGAATAGTGTTCACAAGCGTGCGTCAGCTGATGTCACCAATGTCGAAGCGTTATTGCAGTTAGGTGATAACACCAATCCCGATGCGAACGATCAACATATCGTCAGAGTCGTTGACTGGCTGTTGCAATATGCTTTTGAGCAGCGTGCTAGTGATATTCATTTAGAGCCGCGGCGTGAGACTGGTAAGGTACGTTTTCGTATCGATGGCGTGCTGCATACCGTCTATGAGATGCCTTTAGCAATTATCGTCGCAGTCACGGCACGAATCAAGATTCTAGGACGACTCAATGTTGCAGAAAAGCGTAAACCACAAGATGGACGACTAAAAACCCGTACGCCAAAAGGGTTAGAAACTGAGCTACGTCTTTCTACCATGCCTACTGCGTTTGGTGAAAAACTGGTCATGCGTGTATTTGACCCTGAAGTGCTGGTGCGTTCATTTGCACAGCTTGGCTTATCCGGCAAGCAGCTTGAGACGTGGCATGAGCTGACGGCGCATCCCAACGGTATTATCTTGGTCACAGGTCCAACGGGCTCAGGTAAGACTACAACGTTATATAGCACGCTCAAGCAGCTCGCCACAGAGCAGGTTAACGTTTGTACGATTGAAGATCCGATTGAGATGATTGAGCCTGCTTTTAACCAAATGCAGGTGAATCCAGGCGTTGATTTGCATTTCGCGGAAGGTATTCGCTCCTTGATGCGTCAAGATCCAGACATCATTATGGTCGGGGAGATTCGTGATGCAGAAACGGCCAATATGGCTGTGCAAGCTTCTCTAACTGGGCATTTGGTGCTTTCAACGCTACACACCAATGATGCACCAAGCTCTCTCACTCGTTTGCATGATTTGGGTATTCAGCCGTTTTTAACCTCGGCAACCATACTAGGAGTGATGGCCCAGCGCCTGCTACGTACGTTATGTACGCATTGCAAGCAAGCCGTTGATGTCACGCCAGACAGTGAGATTGCGATTCAGTGGCAAGAGTTGGTACAGCCTTGGCGCGCGCCAGCCCCAGCACAAATTTATACTGCAAATGGCTGTGAACACTGCCGTCATACAGGCTACCAAGGGCGTGTGGGGCTCTATGAAATCATGCCGTTGTCAAATGAGCTAAAAAAACTGGTCGCTGCTGATGCGAGTTTGGATGTACTTAAGCAACAAGCGTACCGTGAAGGTGTGCAGCCACTAAGGTTGTCTGGTGCGAAGCGCATTAGTGACGGGGTGACGACCATAGAAGAGGTGATGCGAGTAGTACCCCTTAATTAAGAATCAAATCGTGAACCGCTTTTAGCGCTCCCAACGTACATTTTGACGAATGATTTTTGCTGGCGTGCCGGCAATCATACAGTTTGGTGTTTCGACTGGCTTATTGACAAATGAGCCAGCTGCGATAATGCAGCCACTAGCAATAGAGACATTTTTAGAAATGGTCACATTAGCAGCAATCCAGATATGGTCCCCTAAAATGACGTCAGAATGTGCGTTATTTACTCGTGCATTGGTGTCTATATCGTAAACCTTGTGGACGTCAGTAGCACGAATCTCAATACCACGAGATATCATGCAAGATTCACCAATGGTCACGTTTCTATCACGTGCCAAAATATAGCAGTTAATGGCCGTAGTATGGTTACCAATATGAATGTGCAAATGATTACCAACAACCAATAGTTGCCCAGAGAATTTAACTTTCTCTCCAATGGTTATGCGATTATGACTGCCATTGATGTCTATTTTTAGCTTATTAAATTTACCATGCTCACCGATATTAATTTGATTGTCATGACCTTGACGAATGGTAATAACTGAATTGCCAATGATGCGTGCATCTGCGGCAATATCGATATGGTTACGATGCCCTTTGTCTTGTAATAAAAACCGTTGTCCGTACAGCTGTTTGGGTAATAGTGTCTTGATAATAGGAGGCAGGGTGATGGTTTTTTTATGGGTCATAATAAAGGGCTTATACAAGTCATCAAATAGAAGTCGTCAAAAGGATAAAAGTGTCTGCTGGTTAAGCGTTTTATAGTGTACCGTCAAACAGCACTTGAAAATAGCCTATTCTAGAGCAATAAATACAGTTATCTATAGTCAATCCTCTATAAAAGAGTGACAGCGTTAACCTCGCTTGAAGTATCAGATATACATCTGCACTCGGTTGCCTTGTATCTCTTTTAAACTGAATCAACTATATTCGAAGTTTTAACTTTAATACTTTTTATTTATCAATTTTTATTAACGAGATTTTTATGTTTACTGATACTCACTGTCACCTTAACCGTTTAGATTTAACAAAGTACGATGGCCAACTGTCTGGCGCGATAGCTGCTATGAAAGAAGCCAATGTCACTCGTGCGATGGCGATTATGTGTGATTTTGCCGAATATGATGATATCGCTAACATTATTAAAACGTATGCGGATGAAACACTGAATCTTGGTATGAGTGTGGGTATTCATCCTTGTGAAGATATGGCTATATTACAATCAGCGACCGTCGACCGCCTGATAGAAACAGCCAATGCTGATCATGTATGGGCGATAGGAGAGACTGGATTAGATTATTACTGGTCAACAGAAAATAAAAAAGAACAACAAGCTAGCCTTGCCCGTCATATCCATGCCAGCCAAAGTCTGAAAAAACCACTCGTCATCCATATGCGTGATGCCAAAGAAGACACAATCGATATATTAAAATCTGAGGGTGCAGAACACGGCATTATCCACTGCTTTACCGAGGATTGGGAGACCGCAAAAAAAGCACTCGATTTAGGGTTTTATATCTCATTTTCGGGTATCGTCAGTTTTAAAAGTGCGCAACAAATCAAAGACGCCGCAAAAAATATGCCTAGAGACAGACTGCTTATCGAAACCGATAGCCCTTACCTAGCACCTGTGCCTAAACGTGGTAAACCCAATGAGCCAGCCTATGTGCCCTACGTGGCCAGTTGTATCGCAGAGATGTATGGCTGTAGTAGCGAAGACGTTGGTGCATTGACTGCAAAAAACTTTGAAAATTTACTGGCACAGTATCATTAAAATGGTTATGCTATGACCAATCAGTCATTTACCATGTAGCCTTATAATGACCTGCTCCAAGCAGACGTAATTATATGATTGCTAATGACTATATTAGAAAATATGAGCATATTCCTTGTCGACCTCGCGCAGTCTCTGTATGGCTCCATACTCTTGATGTTAGTGTGTTAACGCAAACGACAGTCATATGCTTAATCTTATTAAGTTTTGGGAGAGACTATGAGTCGTCAGCATCAGTTCAAGGTACGAGAAGAAAATATCTTAGCAATGGCAGAGCAATTGCTACTTGAGTCGGGCGATGGTGATATCACTTTAGACAGTTTGGCAGACCAGCTGGATTTGGCTAAAGGGACACTATATAAGCATTTCTCCAGCAAAGATGAGCTCTATTTGCGTATTATTATCCGCTACGAAGAGCATCTGTTTAATATCAATCGTATTGATGATTGCCCATCGGCAGGTGTCGCTCGTATGATTTTTCAGCAGCTGTTCAATCCACAAAAAGCCATGCTACTGAATCAAATCGAAGAGCGTTTGGCCGCATCGGTAACAGGACTCAATCGATTATTTGGTGAGTTGTATGATATCCGTCGTCAGCGTATGAAACGTTTGATTGATATCATCAGTGCTTATTTGAAAGATGAGCACAGCAGTTTGAGTACGCGTGATTATCTATCGTCTATTTGGGCGATGGGTCAAGGCGGTGCTGGACTATTAAATTCGAGCTTTTACCAGCGTTACTTGGGTCGCCGAGATACTTTACGCTATGCGTTTGTCCAGCAAATACTAGAGTTGCCTAGCCATTATCCTGCTGTGGACGATGAAGTAATGGATGAAGATATGCAGGAATTGGTAGAACAGATTGAGACTGAGTCAGAAGAGCATCGCAATACCAATTATTAAGCGGTTTATTGACTATTAATGCTGTCTATTCAGTTTTAATGTCATAAGCAATATCATTATAAGAGCTATGTGTTGTCATATTTATCATGGCAACATACAGCTCTTAGTTTTTTATAGCTTTTAAAAATTAATGAAGCATGCCGAGCCCTACAGCACGCTAGTCTTCTAATAGGGTTTCTTCCGTCGATTTCCAATTATAAGCACCATAAAATAGCATCTGTGCTTGACGAGTACAGTTATGCAGCATCATCTGCTTGTTTTCTTCAATCTCGTTCAAGTCGATCTCGTCATCATGGTCTTCCGTGTACGTCAGCTCCAACCAGTCGATAATCCAAGAGAAGAACATATTGACCCCAGCTTCGGCCAATAACCGACGGTCATAGTCATTGATATGAGTAAATGCTGGCTGTAGTGCTAGGTCATCTGCCAAGCCTTGAGCATGCTTCTTTGTGAGCTCATTGATTGCTTTTCGGACAGACTCTGATCCGCCATAACGTTCACTGACCAAAAACTGCCAGTAATAAGGCTGATCGCTCACCATATATAAAAACAGCTGAATACTCTTGGCAATTTGACGATCGAAGCTACGCTTGCGACCAATCTGTAAGCTATCGCTTAATATGGCCAACGTGCCTCCTAGCTCTTCAACCACCAACGCACGTCCGAGCGATTCCATATCATCGAAATGTCGATAAAATGCGGTCGGTACTACGCCGACTTCACGCGTGACTTGTCTTAGGCTGATAGAGCTAAAAGATTGCCCTGTCATACATAAATCGAGTACGGCATTAAAAAAGGCGTGCCGAGTTTGAAGTTTCTTTTGTTCGCGACTGCTCATAATATTTCAAAATTGTCCGGTAGGTGTTTATCATACTCATTTCAGCGTAAAAATACGAATGAAATACGCAACTTGTATTCATTTACTAAACCATACACTGGTCTTTTAAACCATTGTGCCCCAATGACCCTGCAATTCCTGCGCCAATCGATACGCTTCATGGTCATTCATGCCAGTAATAAAATCTAAAATATTTAAAATATTGTGATAAGTATTATCTGATAGCTCGCGGCGATGTTCACACAGGTGTGGTTGTAGCAGCATAGACAGACGTTGCTGCTCAAAGGACATAGATTGAGGGTCAGATGTTGCTCTACTACCTGTCCAAGCCAATGGCATAAAAGCATCTAATAAACGATGCAAGCATTGATTGGCCATGAGCTCCATTCGTACTTTGTTTGGGTGATTGAATATTTTCTCACGTGCCAACTGCTTGGCTTGATTGATGCCACTTTGCACACTGATATCACAGTGGTCAAATAAACTGCCTTGGATTTTTCCGGCAAGCAAGGCATCACTATTGGAGACAAAGGCGTCGGTCACCGTGTTTACCAAACGCATCATGGCACGTGCTCGCAATGAGGCAAGACTCTGCCTAACGGACATGTGTGTCGGTAAGTTAATACTACCAGGGTGCTCACCAATCAGCTCATAAAATATTGTGGCGACTTCCTCGTAAGTGAGCATGTTTAGATTGATGCCGTCCTCTAAATCTATTAATGCATAGCAAATATCATCGGCCGCTTCTAGCAAATACGCTAGTGGGTGCCGCGCAAAGCCATCATGTTGCTCTGAGCGCGGCAGATTCAAGCAAGCTGCTAGCTCTTCTAGCTGAGCCGCTTCGCTATAAAAGCAGCCAAATTTTTGCACGTTGGTTGCAATGCCGCCTGAATGTAAGCTGTGAGAGGTATCATTGCTATGTGTCGCTAGCCAAGGGTATTTCATAAAGGCACCTAAGGTCGCACAAGTAAGGCGCATGCCCCCTTTGTCCGGATGGTGCTCATTACGTGCCAATAGCCGAAACCCTTGAGCATTACCTTCGTATGCTAATAGGTCCAAGCGCTCGTTGCTATTCAAAGCTTGCAAAACAGTGTGACGATCCGGATTGATAAACCAATCACGAATGGCATATTCTCCTGCATGACCAAAAGGAGGGTTGCCAATATCATGAGCGAGGCAGGCTGCTTGTACAATGACGCCGACGTCCGCTGGCGAGATACCTGCTGGTAAGCCATTGCCTAATTTATCATGGAGCTTTTCTGCTGCCATCATTGCTAAAGAGCGTCCAATACACGAGACTTCAAGCGAATGCGTTAAGCGAGTGTGAATCCCGAGCTGATTGGTCAACGGATGGACTTGGGTCTTTTGATTGAGCTGTCGAAAGGAATGTGAAAACACCAGTCTGTCATAGTCTTTATGAAACTGAGAGCGGGTACTCGTATTGGCGTTAAATTTTTTGGAAGCGCCAAGACGCTGTGAGTTGAGGAGATGAGACCATTGGACGGTAGGGGATGACAAAGAGGTAGGTGTACCTAGCATGTTGAGATGTCCGAAACCAAGAGAACCTTTAGCATAGCAAAATAGCGCCCTTGGTACAGCACTAGTCTAGCGGTAATCATATAATAAAATAGCTAAAGTATTAACGCCGCTGAGTATAACAATGTATGAGTTTATACATCAGCGATGTTTTAGCAATCTTATTATGGATTAGGCCATATTGAACACGCCCTAAATAGATTAAGATTTTTGGCAGTTAAATAAAACGTCTTCCTTTTCGATAGTCACATTGCCGTCCAATGTTTTATTGAGTAGTGTTGCCTTGTCACCATTTACTTGCCATATGATGCCATGGGTATCATCTAGGCCAATATCACTCATATAGATTTTTTTATCGGTGCTTTCATTGAGATCAGAGGCAGCAGTCAAGTCATACTCTAGACCATCGATGAGCAGGGTCGCTGTCTGTGGCGTACTGTCGTTACCATAAGAAACCTCAATAGTAGCAGTAGGCTCACAAGAGAATGGCGTGCCTGCACTGGCATGGTCATGCCCTTCGTGCTCTTCGTGATCGTGCCCTTCGTGCTCTTCGTGATCGTGCCCTTCATGTTCTTCGTGATCGTGCCCTTCGTGCTCTTCGTGATCGTGCCCTTCATGTTCTTCGTGATCATGGCCTTCTTGATCCTCTACGGCGGTTACTACCTCAGTGTCAGTACTAGGTTGACAGCCCAATAGTGAGCCTGTCACTACGCTTCCTATTAGTGCAGCACTTGCAAGTTTAGAAAAAGAGAAATAAGCAGCCATAATATACGTCCTCAAATAAGCAAAAATAAAGATATGTTATAATATAACAGTTAATGCAAAAAATAAAGCCGATGATAGAGAATCTCCATCATCGGCTCATTAGTTTTAAGTGCTATCTACCGCTTAAAGTTATACGTTAAAACGGAAATGCATCACGTCGCCATCTTGCACGATGTATGTTTTGCCTTCCAGACGCGATTTACCAGCAGCAGCTGCGCCTTTTTCACCATTGTGTTCGATGAAATCATCATAGGCAATAACTTCGGCACGAATGAAGCCGCGCTCAAAATCAGTATGAATTACGCCAGCAGCTTGTGGGGCAGTTGCGCCAATAGCGACGGTCCAAGCACGTACTTCTTTGACACCAGCGGTAAAGTAAGTTTGCATGTCAAGTAAGTCATAACCACCGCGAATGACTTGATCAAGACCGGCTTCTTCCATGTCCATCTCAGCTAGGAAGTCTTTTTTGTCGTCTTCATCGAGCTGAGCGATTTCAGATTCGATTTGGTTGCATAGAGCGATGACGATAGAGTCTTCACCAGTCGCATAGTTGCGAACGGCATCAAGGTAAGGGTTGTTTTCAAAGCTATCCTCAGCGACGTTAGCGATATACATGGTTGGCTTTAGTGTGATTAAACCATAGCTTCTGATGAGTTTTTTCTCATCAGCATCTAGATCTGCCGCACGTGCTGCTTTACCTTCTGCTAGCAATGGCTCGATTTTTTTGAAGATATCAAGCATAGCACTAGCGTCTTTATCACCGCCTTTGGCCTTTTTGGTCAAGTTGAATATAGCGCGCTCAACGGCTTCTAAGTCAGCGAGTGCCAGTTCAGTGTTGATGGTTTCGATATCATCAATCGGGCTGACGCGGCCATCGACGTGAACGACGTTGTCATCATCAAAACAGCGTACGACGTGAGCAATCGCATCGGTCTCACGGATGTTGGCTAGGAACTGGTTTCCCATGCCTTCGCCTTTTGACGCGCCTGCGACTAGACCTGCGATATCAACAAACTCCATGGTCGTTGGTAGTACGCGTTCTGGATTGACGATATCAGCCAATTTCTTTAGGCGTGGGTCTGGTACTGGTACGATACCCGTGTTGGGATCTTTGGTACAAAATGGAAAGTTTTCAGCGGCGATACCCGCTTTGGTCAAAGCATTAAACAAGGTGGATTTACCCACGTTTGGTAGGCCGACGATGCCGCAATTAAAACCCATAACATTCTCTCAATGTATTAATAAAATCAGTTGGTATAAAGATTGGTTAAATGATAAATCAAAATTGGGCACATTGTAGCAAATTTACCTGAATAGGGGTGAGGTTGTTGTATTGTATACTGAGATTTTGCTTTTGCTCATTACTGGCAATTTTGCCATTTTATCGATTATGGTAAGCTGTGTTATAAAATAATAGTTTGGCTTGTAGGCGTATAAAAGATAAGCATCTGTGACTCGCTACACTTTACGAGCAATCCTCATTATGAACACCAAATGCTCTCAGTCAAATGCAGCTGAAATAAAATGAAAGGCAAAATTCTATAATGACTACCACGATTTTTGACACGCGCCACTATAATTATCCACAGAATTTCATGGAGATTAAGCCCAAGCTGGCACGTCTAGAAAAGGCGATTAAAAAGCTAGAGGCAAATTTAATCGATGCTAATGATGATGCAAATATTGAGCTACTAAATCATAGGATGAGTGGTGAATTAGGATTAAAAGTAGACTATGCCCGCGAATTAAATCCTGATCAATTATTAGCAGCCACAACTATCGAAGGCAAGGTTTTAGTCATAGCCGGTGCTGGCTCTGGCAAGACTAAAACACTCACGTATCGTACCAGTTATTTGTTAGAGAACGGAGTTACGCCCAAAAGCATCTTGCTACTGACCTTTACGCGTAAAGCCGCCAATGAAATCAAAAGTCGTGCAAAGACTTTATTGACCAATAGTTTATCTGATGAAGATTTGGCCAAGGATAAACTACCAACTGATAAGCGGCTCAACGATATCACTAGTGGGACATTTCATTCGTTTTGCAATATGCTATTGCGCCAGTATTCAGGGCTGCTGGGTATCAATCCGCGATTTACGATTTTAGATACAGGCGATAGTGAAGATGCCATCGACTTAATTCATAAAGAAAAAAAGTATCCTGCGCAAACCAAAAGCCAGGCCTTTCCACGTAAGAAAACATTGCAAAATATTATTTCTAGCTCTCGGAATAGACGTATTCATATCCGCGATTTAATCGAAAGCAGTTACCCTGATATCGCTGTGCATATTCCTATCATTGAGCAATTGGCAGTCGATTTTCATGAGTATAAGCGTGCCAATCATCTCTATGATTTTGACGATATTATCAGTCAGGTCGTGCGCCATTTGAAGACGAATGATACCTTTCGTCAAATGCTACAAAACCAATATCGCTACATCATGGTTGACGAGTACCAAGACACCAATATTCCGCAAAAGCAGCTGATAGATTTGATTAGTAAACCTGAGTCGGTATCGCTGATGGTAGTCGGTGATGACAATCAAAGTATTTATGCTTTTCGCGGTGCCAATTACGAAAACATTCTGTTATTCGGTGAGACCTATCCCGACGCCAAGCTGATTAAGCTCGAACAAAACTATCGCAGCACGCCTGCTGTTTTGGATTATATTAATGCCTTGTCCGCGCAAATCACGCTAGGCTATCAAAAACAATTGTACTCTGGCGCATCGATAAGTGGGCATAAGCCAGTGTTTAGCCGCCTAAGCAATGAGACAAAAGAAGCCAAGTATATCGCCGATAAAATCATCGAGCTAAAGTCGGATCATGATTACGATGATTTTGCGGTACTGTGCCGCACATCCTTTCAGTCTAACTATGTCCAATTAGAGTTTATGGAGCGTCATATTCCATTCATCGTGGTGGGCGGTATCAAGTTCATTGAAAGGCGACATATCAAAGACGTTTTGGCCTTTATTAAAATTCTTTATAACCCCAATGATACGATTGCATGGCATCGTATTTTAACCTTATTCCAAGGCGTTGGGACAGTCACCGCGACGCGTTTGACCCAAGCTATTAATGCTGATAACAACTCCTTTGAGCCATTACTCACGGCGAAGTTTGCTAAAAAAAGTGCACAGCTTGAGCCTTTATACAATACGCTGACTAAGGCAAATCAGGCTGAATCAGTCGAAACGGTCATTGAGCATATTTTAGAGTTCTATATTCCTGTCTTAAAAACGATTGAAGAGAATTGGCGAGAGCGTAACGAAGATTTCCGTGTGCTCAAAAATTTGGCAACAGAACACAGCAGCCTTGATAACTTCTTAGAAAATTTAGCACTCGACCCACCCAATGACTCGGTAGCAACAACCAGTAAACCAGATAATAATGACAGTGATAAAGTCACTATTTCGACCATTCATAGTGCTAAAGGGCTAGAGTGGCCAGTGGTGTTTATTAATTCATTGGTCGATGGTATCACGCCGCATCATCGCTCGTTGGATGACTTTGAGGAGCTAGAAGAAGAGCGTAAATTATTCTATGTTGCTTGTAGTCGAGCAAAGACTAGACTTTACCTAACGGCACCTGATTACTTTGCCAGTTATTCAGGATATTTTGACAAACCATCACGGTTTATCGCTGAGTTGTCTGCTGATGAAGTGACGGTAGAAAATTCTAAACAAATGAGAGAGGAGAATGATGATCCAGTATGGTGGTAATTTTCTTTGTTCATCGATGACATGGCTGAGTCAGGTTTTCTACGACATTACTTAGCGTTGTAATTAGTACGTCATTATAAGAAGAGAAACTCGTGCAGGATTTCAGCCTGTTTTCCTCATTTTTGCTGTCAAGCCATTGCTAAATACTTTAGCTATTCCTTTTGAAAATACGTTACTACTAAAGGGATAACCAAAAGTATTTAATAGCAAAAATATTTATGAGATTGGGGTTTCATATTTAGCTCAATGCGTTACTATTACCACCTTATTCCGTTAGACCCTCGTATTTGATACTCTGTATTAACACCCTAAGAAAAGGATAGGTTATGCGCTATGAAGTGATCGTTATCGGTGCAGGTATGGTTGGCACGTCAGTTGCGTGGCATTTACAAAAAAACAATTCACAAGTATTGATGCTAGACAAGAAGCTGCCAGGGTCAGAGACCTCATATGGTAATGCTGGATTGATTCAGCGCGAAGCCATTCATACCCATCCTTTTCCTCGTCAATTGACTGAGATGATCAGAGTATTACCGAACCAAGGTACTGATATTCGCTATCGTATCCCAGCGATTCTGCGTTACCATCAAGCGCTGCTACAGTACTGGAAATACTCTGTACCTGCGACTGTCAAGCAAATCGAATCAGAGTGGCAGACACTGATTGAGCATTGCACCAGCGAACATCAAACGATGATTGAAGCATCTGGTGCTGACGAGCTAATCACGCGTGACGGCTGGTTACAGCTGCATCGTTCTGAAGAGACGTTTAAAGAAGCGCAAGTAGCAGCCATTGATGCACGCAACCAAGGCGTTGAGCACAACGTATTAAATCTTGAAGCACTAAAAGCCATGGAGCCTAGTGCCAATTTCGAAGGTTTCGTTGGTGCAATTCATTGGAAAAACTCTTGGCAAGTATCGAACCCAAGCTCGCTAGTCAAAGCGTATGCGAAAAATTTCCAAGAGATGGGTGGCACGATCAAAGAGAGCGATGTAAAAGAAATCGCACAAGACGGCGAAGGCTGGAAAATCATCACTGATAATGACACTTACTATAGTGATAAGTTGGTCATTGCAGCGGGTCCATGGTCGAACGACTTGATCAGACCGCTAGGCTATAATCTGCCATTGTTCCCAATGCGTGGTTATCATCAGCATTTCAAAGTGACGGAAAAAAACACCATCAATCACAGTATGTTTGATATGGACAAAGGCTTTGTGATGGGTCCAATGCAGCAAGGTATCCGTATTACGACTGGTGCTGAGATGACCACCATGGATGCGCCAAAGAACTTTGGTCAATTAAAAACCGTTCTGAAGCTGGCTCGCAAAATCTTACCATTAGAAGACGCAGTAGAATCTGAAGCTTGGGCAGGATCACGTCCTTGTATGCCTGATATGAAGCCAGTTATTGGTCCTGCAGACAAGCATGACAAATTATGGTTTGCGTTTGGTCATAGCCATCAGGGTTTCACCTTAGGGCCTATGACAGGGCGTTTGGTTGAAGAAATGATTCATGAAAAGCCATCATTAGTAAACCTTGCACCATTTAGTGCTCAGCGTTTTTCAAAATAAGCGCATATCTGCTAGATTTAGCACAGACTTAAATTAATAAATTGAAGGTATATAATATGATAAAGAAGCTACACAGCACTCAACGTATGAGTAAAACCGTAATTCATAACCAGACTATCTATTTATGTGGTCAGGTAGGTAATGCAGAAGACGATATCAAAGCACAGACATTAACTTGCTTAGAAAAAATCCAAACCTTGCTAGAAGAAGTGGGTAGCGATAAATCAAAACTACTATCAGTAACGGTTTGGATCAAAGATATGGCAGATTTTGCTGCTATGAATGAAGTCTATGACAAATTTTTTGAAGGCATTCAACCACCAGCACGTGCTTGTGGCGAATCAGCATTGGCACGTCCTGAGCTATTGGTTGAGATGATCGCCATCGCTGCTGAGTAAAAACTACTCGTAGCACCTGTGTTAAATAAAAAGGCCATGATAGCGATATCATGGCCTTTTTATATGAGAGTTAGTATCCTTTCCACACGGCTTGGCGCTTCTCAATAAAAGCATCAATACCTTCGCTCACATCGTTCGCCATCATATTGCAGGTCATCACGTCACTGGCATAGTCATAAGCATCTTCGAGGCTCATATTCAGTTGCTTATAAAACATGTCTTTACCAGTTCTTACCGCTACCGGAGACTTGGCAGTGATCGCCGTTACTAAGGACTGCAAGACTTGCTCTAATTGTTCTGCTGGCGCTACTCGATTGATCAAGCCATATTTTAAGGCAGTGTGCGCGTCGATAAACTCACCAGTAATCAGCATCTCAAACGCTTGCTTACGAGGTAAGTTACGGCTGACTGCAACAGCAGGTGTGGAGCAGAAAAGTCCAACGTTTATCCCAGAGGTGGCAAACTTTGCATCATCAGCGGCTACTGCCAAATCACAGGCGGCGACTAGCTGACACCCTGCAGCGGTGGCAATGCCTTGCACTTTTGCGATGACGACTTGCGGCATTTGATTAATGGTTAGCATCATATGACTACATTGCTGGAATAGGGCACGATGAAATGCTTCATCTGAGTGCGCGCGCATTTGCTTTAGATTATGACCAGCGCAGAATGCCTTGCCTGTCGCTTGAATAACCACAACTCTGACTGTAGCGTCTTGAGCGATGTGGTCTAGCTCTGTTTGCATGGCAGACAGTACTTCAACGGATAATGCATTAAATTGTTTTGGGCGATTCAGTGTGAGTGTGACCACGCCACTCTCTTTATTGTCTTCTCTAATAACAAGAAGATCATCTATATCTAGAGTAATGTCAGATTGTGTCATTTATCATCCTTGATAATGGGTAGTTGGGTTTGGTAAGTGATATATACAGCTATCTAAATAGTAGCATGGCTTATAGTCTATACAATAGTTTATTAATATAGAGTGCTCAAAAAAAATAGCGCACTCAGGTGATGAGTACGCTATTGGTTTGTCAGCCAGATTTAAGCTAAGACCATACTAAGCTGTATTTATCTTGAGATTAGTATGCACCTTCGCTATAGATAAGCTCATAGCTGTGGCTGTATATTTCAACGATGTTGCCGAACGGGTCTTCCATATAAATCATGCGATATGGCTTTTCACCAGGGTAGTAGTAGCGTGGTTTTTCCATACGTTTTTTACCGCCTGCTGCAACCATACGCTCAGCCAACTCTTCAACATTTGGATCTTGAACGCAGAAGTGAAAGATACCAGTTTTCCAGTATTCAAAATTGTTTTCAGGGTTCTCTTGATTCTTAAATTCAAAAATCTCAACACCGATACGGTCGCCAGTCGATAGGTGAGCGATACGGAAGCTTCCCCAACCTGAACCGAATACTTCAGTACACATCTCGCCAATAGGGCTGTCATCTTCGACAATCTCAGTAGGTTCCATGATGGTATACCAACCCATTACTTCAGTATAGAATTTCACGGCTGCATCTAGGTCAGGGACTGAAAGACCGATGTGCGAAAAGCTTCTTGGATAAACGTTGTTCATGGCTTGTGCTCCTGTTTGCTGTACTCTTGTTTAACGTGAGGCCAGTATACAAACGCACTGCCATTATGTAAAATTATCAAATATTATATAAATAAGTATGAAACGTAATGATAAATATTACATGGCTACGAACTTTCTGTACGCTTGCTGAAGTTGGGCACTTTACTCGTACGGCTGAACGCCTATATATGACGCAGTCCGGTGTGAGCCAGCACATAAGTAAGCTAGAGGAGCAACTAGATACAGACTTGCTGATTCGACAAGGAAAGCAGTTCTCATTGACCAATGCAGGTGAGCAGCTTTATAAAGAAGCAGGCGAGATATTGCAGCGCTTATCAAATTTAGAACAGCGTATCGGTGAGGATCCACCTTATGAAGGATTGGTGCGACTGATGTCACCGGGTAGCGTGGGGCTTAAGCTGTATCCGCAGCTGTTGACACTACAGCAGCAGCATCCTAATCTAGTGATTGATTATCGCTTTGCACCCAATGCTGATATCGAACGAGCACTGGGAAATCAGGAGATTGATATTGGTTTTATGACGGATATCTCAGGTGATGAGACAGTTAGCTGCAAACCCGTGGCGCAAGAAGCATTAATACTAGTAACACCTGCGGCTACAGTAGAGCCAAGTTGGGAGCAGCTCATTAAGCTTGGATTTATTGATCATCCGGATGGTTCACATCATGCAGGCATGCTACTGACTGCTAATTATGAGCAATTCCAGCATATTAATGACTTTAAGAAAAAAGGCTTTTCTAATCAGATAGGTCTGATTTTAGAGCCCGTCAGTAGAGGAATAGGCTTTACCGTGCTACCTGCACACGCAGTGGCTGCTTATCAAAAGCCTGAGCTTATTCACAGTCACTATCTACCCGTTGCCGTTAGCGAGACGCTATATCTTGCCATAAGACGACAGCAGGCACTCTCTAATAGAATACATACTGTCATCAATGAAGTAAAGAAATGGCTATAGAAATAGAGCAAAGTCAACATAGTATCAATGGATACATGCGCTGACTATAAATCTGCATTATGCCATTGATTGACCTAATTTGATGGCTGCCGCAATATTAGCTGCTGTCGTTTCGATATTATCATAAGCCTGACTCAGCACATTATCGAGAGTATCTATCTTTTGAATACTTGGCATGATGACATCGAATTGGCTGGTTTGCGCAGGTTTTAGACCGTCTACACTGCCGCAAATGGCAATGACGGGCGTATTATTGGCTTTAGCAATATGACTGATACCGCCTGCCACTTTACCCATGGCAGTCTGCACGTCTAGTTTGCCTTCACCAGTGATGACCAGATCAGCCTCAGCGATATGCTCTGATAAATGAGCCACTTCGGCAACGGTGTTAAACCCTGATTTTAACTGCGCGTTAAAAAACGTCATCATCGCATAGCCAAGACCACCAGCGGCTCCTGCGCCTTCGACATTTTGACAATCATCATAGCCTTGCTGGTCGCACACAGCCGCAAAGTGACTCAGAGCCTTATCCATTTCGTTGACTTGCTCTGGATAAGCGCCTTTCTGCGGCCCGAACACGGCACTCGCGCCCAATAGTCCGCATAATGGGTTGGTCACATCACACGCCACTTCAAACACCGCATCGAGAACCTTTGCATTAAGCTGACGATTATCAATTCTATGCAGCTGGGCAAGTGCGCCACCACCATGAGTGATCAAGCTGTCATTGACATCATGAAATGTCATACCCAGTGCCATGAGCATGCCAAGCCCTGCGTCATTGGTTCCGCTACCACCCAGACCGATGATAATACGCTTGGCGCCTTCATCTAAAGCATCCGCAATCAATTCACCGACACCATAACTACTGGTAGTAACAGGATTGCGTTCTGTCGCCTTTAACAAATGTAATCCGCAGGCTTGAGCAATCTCGATAACGGCAGTATTATCCGGTAATAGCAAGTATTTAGCTGTGATCGGTCGCATCAAAGGATCATGTACTCTAACGTCTTTCCAGCGTCCACCCAGTACATAAGACAATACCGCAGAGGTGCCTTCGCCGCCATCGGCCATTGGCAATAGCGTATAGTCAGCATCAGGAAACACTTGACTAAAACCAGATTGAATGGCGCGGCAAACATCCAGTGCTTCTAAGCTTTCTTTGAACGAGTCGGGGGCGATTAAAATTTTCATGAATGTCTCTTTGGGTATTTTTTGAACGTCTTTTTGGATATTTTCGCGAATGTGTTAAATGAAAACTGTTAAATGAAAACTAAGGTCAACAGCCAGATAAACACAATACTGGTCACACCTTGAATGCCAGTTGCCATTGAATGAGCTTTGTATGCCTGTGACACACTCATGCGGCTAAACTGACTGACAATCCAAAAGAAGCTGTCATTGGCGTGTGAAATAGTCATAGCGCCTGCACCAATGGCCATCACACAAAATACACGACCTAGCTCACTGTCTAGACCAATTTGATCCAATAATGGTGCAACCATCGCAGAGGTAGTGACCAGTGCGACTGTGGTGGATCCTTGTGCGGTTTTTAACGCAGCAGAGACGATGAATGGCATAAAGATACCAAGTCCTAATGCAGATAATGTCGTACCTAAATAGTCACCGATTGGTGTCACTTTTAGCATGGCACCAAATGCACCACCAGCACCAGTAATCAATAGGATAGGCGCGGCAACGACCAGACCTTGTGAGATGCTATCGCTGATTTGCTGTGTCTTTTGCTCGGTATTGATAAGTAAGAAAGATAAGAATAGACCAATGAGCAGTGCCGTTAGTGGGTTACCAATGAATACTAAGATATCTGTCAACGTACCACTACCAAACGGTGCGCTTGGGAAGTTGGCAACAGACGATAAGCAGATCAACAGGATAGGAACGATAATAGGTAAAAATGCCATCGTTGCTGACGGCATATTGCTATAGTCATCACGTGTTTTCATGTTTTCAGGTAATGTTGCTGCTGGTGCATCCAGCGCATCTATATTATCAGGCGTCACATTCAAAAAACGATTAGACCACCACCAGCCCGCCAACACAGCAACGGTTGTCACGACCACACCGACCATGATGACCAAACCTAGATTGGACTCTAATCCTAGGTTGCCTGCCGCTGCAATCGGACCGGGTGTCGGTGGTACGAAAGTGTGTGTTGCGTACAAGCCCGTGGCCAAGGCAATACTCATTGCCACACTAGATACTTTTAAACGCTCAGCTAAGGTCTCTTTTAAAGAGTTTAAGATGATGTAGCCTGAGTCACAGAATACAGGTACTGACACGACTGCACCAACGATAGACATGGTCAGAGTAGGGAAGCGTGGCCCCAACACTTTGATAACGGTTTCTGCCATCACAATAGCCGCACCAGTTTTCTCAAGGATTAAGCCGATAATGGTGCCGAATACAATCACTAGACCGATATAACCTAAGATACCACCAAAGCCATCTGAGATTGTCTTAGCGACCGTATTAAGCGGTACTTGGTAGAATAGTGCGACCAAGAAAGCAGATAAAATCAATACTAAAAAAGGATGCCACTTTAATTTTGCAGTAGCGAAAATAATAAAAAGAATGGTCAGCACAAGCCAAAATACAATCATCACTGTCTCAATATGGTTTATATCTTAATGAATTATTCACGTGAATAGGCATCAATAACGATACGAAATTTTAAAGGGGCATATTTTATAGTAAATAGACGCGACTAGGAAATACATTCGTGAAATATATGGGGTTATCGATAAGGTTTTTACGATTTACTAGGTATGGCGAGGAGGTAGTACATACATCTTAGGATTCTTTTATGAAGATTGTTAGCTTACAGAACGGTGATTATTGAATTTTAACCAAAAAAACTGGCCATTTTAAATGACCAGTCGTTGTGCACAGCATGTTTAAAGCAGTATTTAGTTGGTATTTACGCGATTTTATCGAATCGTGCTTTGTTACCTTCTGCTACTATCGAGTCGAAACTCACACAGATACCTTCGTTATCCAATGTTGCGTACCAATGGTCGTCGTTACTGCCCGTCATTAGCTGAAAATATTTATCGTTGACGATTCTACCCACGATATATATTTCACCTTCTGAGTACACGTCATTACCTTTGATACATATTAATTTATCGTTAGTGTTTATCATATTATCGTACCTTATTATTATCTACAACTCGGAACCAGTAGATTAGATATGGCTATAATAGCAATTCACTACACGGTAATAAAGACGCTTTATATACGGTATCTTGTTGTTAAGTATAAATTTTTTTGGATATTTATTACGGCTAGTTACTGAATTATGTCATTGCAGAAATCATCGATAAAAGAACAAATATGGTGGTGTTTGAAAGGAGAATATTGTTTGTTTAAACCTTAGTTTCAATCAATGTTAGACTACTATCATAAAGTGCAGACGTAAAAAAACCAGTGACATAACATCACTGGTTTTTTATGTAGACTGAAACTAGATATGCTAAAGATTACTCTTCAGAATAGTCTTCGCTTTCGTCTGCAACGTCGTCTTCGTCATCGTTGTTACCTTCTTCAGAAAGAATAGTAACTAAGATGCTAGCAGTAACGTCATGATGTAGCTGAATATCAACATTATATTCGCCAACTTGACGTAAAGTGCCTTCAGGAAGCTTGATTTCAGCACGGTCTACTTCTAGACCTGAGTTAGTCAATGCTTCAGCAATATCACGAGTACCGATAGAGCCGAATAGCTTGCCTTCGTCGCCTGATTTAGCACGCATGATGACATTAACGTCAGTTAGTGCATCAGCACGTTCTTGAGCAACAGCTACTTCTTTCGCTTCTTCAGCTTCAAGTTCAGCACGACGTGCTTCGAACTTTTCAATGTTAGCTTTAGTAGCAGGTAGTGCTTTACCCAAAGGGATAAGAAAGTTACGTCCGTAACCTGGTTTCACATCGACGGTTTCACCGAGTTTACCAAGGTTGACGATACGCTGTAACAAAATAATTTGCATGAGTCATTCCTAGTTAATTAACGGTTAACCCTGATGGTTATCAGTGTATGGAAGTAGCGATAAATAACGAGCTTGCTTGATAGCAGTAGCTAGTTGACGCTGATATTTAGTAGATGTACCGGTAATACGGCTTGGTACGATTTTACCATTATCACTGATATACTGTTTTAGCAATTCAACATCTTTATAATCGATGTGAGTGATGCCTTCAGCAGTGAAACGGCAGAATTTGCGACGGCGATAGAAACGTGCCATGAGTATTCTCCTTTAATTAGTCTTCACTGTTGTCGTTGTCGTCGTTATCGTTTTCACGACTGTCTGGACGACGAGTAGTTGCTTTGCGTGCGCGTTTTTCATCGGCATTCTTGGCTAACTGCGACTCTTCAGTGACAGCGTCGTCACGGCGCATAACTAGACTACGAATGATCGCGTCGTTATAACGGAATAATTCTTCAAGTTCAGCTAAAGTTTCACCGTCAGTTTCAATGTTGAAAAGAACGTAATGAGCTTTGTGAATCTTGTTGATTGGATATGCCAATTGACGGCGGCCCCAATCTTCTAAACGATGGATAACACCGTTGTTGTCTTGAACTAACTTGATATAGCGCTCAACCATGCCGACCACTTGGTCGCTTTGGTCTGGGTGTACAAGTAACACCAGTTCGTAATGTCGCATTATGACTCCTTACGGATTAGTAGCTATTAACCCTATGTTAATAGCAAGGAGATTTATAAGGTAAGCCCGAATCCTATCAAATTTTATAAAAAATAATGAGGAATAAGCTTAGTTTATAAAGCGCCGTATTATAACAGTACTTAGCAATTAACACAAAGGTTAATCTCTAAGGTACTGTCAATAAAATATAAAAATGGTGAATATGTCTTTACCAATAAAAAAAGCAACGATCGTACGCTGCTTTTTATCATGAATAAGACATATCAAAAATAACCAAACTCAGAAGACGGTTATTTTATTTTTGGCTCTTTCACTATCTGACTGCTATCTGCTTTTACAACTAAGGTTTTAGCAAGTTTGTCATGCCAACCAATATTTTCAGGGCTTTTCGATGCCATGTAATAGTGAATAGCAATAATCACAAAACCTAAAAAGCTCGTGAATGAGAATAGCAAATTATAGATAATAAATAGCAGCAATGTACGCATGCCGATGAGCTTGATAAAAGAAGGCAGACGATGCGTGGTTTGATCCACGACGCGAATACCTGTAATCAGCTTACCCAGTGATTGACCACGCATGGTAATAAATACCAGCTGTAACGCAAATAAGCCAAAAACCATAACTTGCGACATCATCAACGTGCTGCTAGGAAGGCTCTCCATCAGTGTCATTGAGTATTGATAAGCCGCGTCCATATCTTGGATGTTTTGGAATTTAGTGTAATCCACATCCATTTTAGTCAATGCCATGACTAGCGGAAAAATGGCCAGTATGTATAATAAGCCATTTAGCGCAGTTGCCAAGACTCGTGACATGATGGGAGCAAGGACAACATTACCAACGACTTTGTCTTTGCTCGAGGTAGCTTTACTGTTAGTAGATTTATTCAATGACACATTGTGATGCGGCGTATGATGACGATTGGTTGTCATATCGGCTTTAGTATCTTTACTGGTATCTTTTGGACGTTCAGGTTTACCATATAGTCTATCTAACGATACTGACTTGCCATCTTGTGCATCATTGACATTATCTTCAGGAAAAACAGTAACGTTATTAATGATAGAGTCATTGTCCTGAGGGCTATTAACGTTGGTCGGTCGATAAACCGTTTGATTATTGGTTAAGTTACCGACGCGCTGCCATTGGTTTAGGCCGTCATGCCATATCAAATCGTCCAGCAATACTTCACCAGAGGTTAGCATGATATTGAGCTGATCCAAACTATATGGCCCAGCTTGTACGTTATTTCGAGCAAGGAAAATCTGCATAATTGCCTGCATAGTTAGTCATGTCTTCGTACATTATATTAGGGTCTATTTGAAAAAATCAAATAGACCCTAATGGTGGTACTCTTAGTGACTGTGTAAATGACCGCTACGAATGAACGTAATGGCTTACTTTGATTCTTCACCAGCCAAGAATAACCAAGTATCTAATACTGAATCTGGGTTCAATGATACTGAGCTGATACCTTGCTCCATCAACCAGTAAGCAAGATCTGGATGATCTGATGGGCCTTGACCACAGATACCGACATATTTGTTTTGCTTACGGCAAGCATCGATAGCCATAGTCAACAGCTTCTTAACCGCAGGGTCACGCTCATCAAATAGATGTGAGACGATGCCTGAGTCACGATCTAGACCAAGGGTCAACTGAGTCAAATCGTTAGAACCAATTGAGAAACCATCGAAGTATTCTAGGAATTCTTCTGCCAATAGCGCGTTGGTCGGTAGCTCACACATCATGATGATGCGCAGACCGTTCTCGCCACGTTTTAGACCGTTCTTCTCAAGTAACTCGATGACTTGTGCTGCTTCGCCAACGGTACGTACGAAAGGAATCATAATCTCGACATTGGTCAAACCCATCTCATCACGTACGCGCTTCAGTGCTTTACACTCAAGCTCGAAGCAGTCACGGAAGTTGTCAGACACATAACGACTGGCACCGCGGAAACCAAGCATTGGGTTTTCTTCTGATGGCTCGTATAGCTTACCACCAAGCAAGTTAGCATATTCGTTAGATTTAAAATCTGACATACGAACGATGACTGGCTGATCCATAAAGGCAACGGCTAGCGTTGAAACGCCTTCGACCAATTTATCAACATAGAAGTCAACAGGTGAGGCATAACCAGCGATACGCTCTTGGATTGCTTGTGATATTTCACGTGGCAAGCTGTTCATGTTTAGCAATGCTTTTGGATGCACACCAATCATACGGTTGATGATGAATTCTAGACGCGCAAGACCAATACCTTCGTTTGGCATTTGCGTGAATGAGAATGCGCGATCTGGGTTACCGACGTTCATCATTACTTTGAACGCTAGCTCTGGCATTGTTTCAACAGAGTTGGTTTGTACTTCAAAGTCGATTTGGCTTTCATAAATGAAACCAGTATCGCCTTCAGCACAAGAAGCAGTTACGTCTTGACCGTCAACCAATAATTCAGTTGCATTACCACAACCAACGATGGCTGGAACACCTAGCTCACGCGCGATGATAGCTGCGTGACACGTACGACCACCACGGTTAGTAATGATGGCAGAAGCACGCTTCATGACTGGTTCCCAATCCGGATCGGTCATGTCTGATACGAGTACGTCGCCTTCTTGTACTTTGTCCATCTCATTTAAGTTGCTAACGATACGTACTTTACCTGAACCAATACGTTGACCGATTGAGCGGCCTTCGCATAAGATTTTTGCATCAGTCGTGTTGATGATATAGCGTTCCATGACATTGCTGTCTTGGCGGCTCTTAACCGTCTCTGGACGTGCCTGAACGATAAAGATTTCGTTAGTATCGCCGTCTTTTGCCCACTCGATATCCATTGCTTGACCGTAATGCTTTTCGATCGTCACAGCTTGTTTGGCAAGAGAGGTTAGCTCTTCAGTAGACAATGAGAACTGCATACGATCTTGTTTTTCAACATCGACAGTTTTGACTGATTTGGCAGTACTGCCTTCATCACCATAAATCATTTTCTTATGCTTGCTGCCTAGGTTACGGCGGATAACTGAAGGTTTGCCGTTGGCTAGCAATTGTTTTGAGATATAGAATTCATCAGGGTTTACAGCACCCTGTACGACCATTTCACCTAGGCCGTAGCTTGACGTGATAAATACCACTTGATCAAAGCCACTTTCGGTATCTAGCGTGAACATCACACCGGCTGCACCAGTCTCTGAACGTACCATACGTTGTACGGCTGCAGATAGGGCAACACCTTCGTGCTCAAAACCTTTATGTACACGGTAAGAGATAGCACGGTCATTATATAAAGAAGCAAATACTTCTTTAATAGCGATTAGCACATTATCAATACCGCGAATGTTTAGGAATGTCTCTTGCTGACCAGCAAATGAAGCATCTGGTAAATCTTCGGCAGTCGCAGAAGAACGTACAGCAACAGCGATGTCTTCGCCGCCACTCATGGCTTCAAATGACTGACGTACTTCTTGCTCAAGATCTTTTGGCAGCTCTTGCTCAATAATCCAAGTACGAATCTTTTTACCAGTTTCTGCAAGTTTTTTTACATCGTCAACATCTAACGTCTTTAGTTCGCTGTTGATTTTGTCAAGCAGGCCAGTTTCATTCAAAAAGCGGTTAAACGCATTTGACGTAGTGGCAAAGCCGCCTGGTACACTAACACCCAAATCAGACAAATGGCTGATCATTTCACCTAATGAAGCGTTCTTACCGCCGACCATTTCAATGTCGTCTTTTCCTAGCTGATCAAGATTGATTACAAGTGCTGTAGATTGCGCTGCCATGATAACTCCAGAAAATAAGGTTATTTAGTAAAGATTATAACGGTGGATTATACCGCTATATTTTGAGAATTTCGAGGGTTTAAATCAAAAAAATTGTTAAAAACATACAAATTATGGCGTTTGCTACATAAATTATGGCAAGTATCACAGATTTTGCTTTTTAGAGTTTTTATGAGATATAAGTAAAAGCTGATATAAATGCCATTTGATAATCATTTATGGGTCTATAAATAAAGGGTTTGGGAGTGGAGAAAAAGCGGGTTAGTAGCTACTTATAATAGATATCTATATATAGTAGAAAGTATTAAAGCGATACGAATAAGAGGGTGCAGTGAGCAGACCTATTGGCATCAATTAGGACATCAAAAGCAGTGTAGGTTTCTAAGTGTGCGCCTGTAACATTGATTTCTATTAGGTAGCTATTATGCGTATAATGTAGGGCATCAAGAATGTAGGCCTGCCATTATATATGTGTCGACTTTTAGTGCTTATATCGAGAGTTAGATGAGTCTAAAGTAGATTGAAAATAAAAACCAAATAAAGATCACCATGTGTGTTTCTAACTGAGGTGTCAACGTTATGTACTCAAGCAACCCATCTGAACAAGTCAAGTCCACTATCCAAAATCACCATGCACTGAATTTGGACAGCTCTCAAACGGTTAGAACGGCATTTTTTATCTCAGATGGTACAGCAATTACGGCTGAGACACTTGGCCGTGCTATCTTGAGTCAGTTTGCTTCAATACCATTTGAGACACGCGTATTGCCTTATGTGGACAGTATTGAGCGTGCAGAGGATGCCGTTGAGCAAATCAATATGGCCTATCAACGAGACGGATTTTTGCCTTTAGTGTTTGATACGATTGTCAATCCTGAGATACGCGAAAAGATCAATTCGGCACACAGCTGTAATTTGGATATGTATGAAGGTTTGATCGGTCGCGTGGCTGAAGAGACAGGTGTAGAGCCAGATGGTCATTCAGGTCACGCACATGATGATGTCGACTCTGAAACCTACAAAGAACGTATTGATGCGGTTCATTTTGCCTTAGACAATGATGATGGTGCCCGTACTCGCCACTATAATGCAGCCGATATTATTTTGGTTGGAGTCTCTCGCTCAGGCAAAACACCAACATCTTTATACTTAGCATTACAGTTCGGTATTCGAGCAGCTAACTATCCTTTGACCGAAGATGATTTGTACGACAATCAATTACCAAAGGCATTGCGTGAACATAAAGACAAACTGTTTGGTTTGCTCATCGATACAGATCGCTTGGTAAAAATCCGCCAAGAGCGCCGTGCAGGCAGTCGTTATTCGAGCTATCAGCAATGTCAGCAAGAACAGCGTGCGATACAAGGCATTTATATCACTCATGGTATTCCAAGTTTAGATGTATCTGAGATGTCCGTCGAAGAAATTGCGACTCGTATTTTACAGAAGACAGGCCTCAAACGTCGTATCGGCTGAGGGTTCGTTTAATCAAATCAAATGTTAATCGATTTGACCATAGTCGGTTCAATATAATCTCATTATCATATAGAGAACATTATGAGTTCAGCTTACAAATCTATCAAAACCCCTTTATTATTGGCCAGCTTATTGAGCGCCGTGACGTTACTTACTGCTTGTCAGACGTCGCGTGAGCCGGTTCCTGAGCCACGTTATGTGCCGTCCATCGTATTGGGTGACGCACAAACGCTAACGATTATGCCAAATCGAGTGGCCTGTGCCTCTGCATTACCGATGCAGTGCTTACTTGCCAAATCAAGCAAAGATGGTAGTATTTTTCAAATTCCTTATGATTGGATTGAAGATTTTCAGCCAACGCTCGGTACTGAATATGTGATCAGTGCTCGCCCGCAGATTGATGAGGCAAAGCAGAGTCTTACTGGGTATTGGACATTACAAAATATTGTGTCACAACGTATGGTAGGCAAGCCTCAGTAATGTGAATATGATTCCAACTCATTTAAATACTGACTCACTTACGATCTAGATATCAAACACACCAGTAAATATAAAGAGGATACGATGGGAAGTAAAAAACCAAGCGACGCGACTAATGATATCGGTGAAGATACCCATACCGAAGTATCTAACAAAGCGGATGGTCACATACCTAATCCTGAGCACACTGAGGGCAAAAACAAACAACAAAAGATTGAACAAACCCACGAGCAAGTTACTGATGATGTGATGCATCACCCTGATCTCGTGAATCCACTTGATGACACGCGAATTGATATTAAATCTGGTTTTACCAAAGACTCTCGCCGCCTAAAAAGCGATAATCATGAGTATGAATATGATGCAGTTGTTTTAGGAGCAGGTCCTGCTGGTGAAGCTGCTGCCATGAAACTGACTAAGTCTGGTAAGAGAGTCGTGGTCGTTGATCCACGTGACCAAGTAGGCGGCAACTCTACTCACGTGGGTACCATCCCAAGTAAAGCGCTGCGCCAATCAGTATTTAACTTGATCAACTTTCGCCGTGATCCGATGTTTACCAAGGCGATGGAATATAAACAAGTACCGCTCAATGAAGTGTTGGCTAAAGCGCGTCAAGTAATACGTCGTCAAGTCAGTACGCACACACGGTTCTATGAGCGCAACCGCATTGAAGTGATTCAAGGGTGGGCAAGTTTCGTTGATGAGCACACGCTACGTATTGAAATTGATGACAATGTTTTTGAAACCATTACTTTCAATAAAGCCATCATTACCGTCGGTAGCCGTCCTTACCGTCCTGATATCTTAGACTTTGACCATCCCCGTGTTTTTGATTCTGACAAAATCTTGCAAATGGATTATGTCGTCAAAAAAATCATCATTTATGGTGCAGGCGTGATCGGTTGTGAGTATGCGTCTATCTTTACGGGCCTGGGTTACAAGGTTGACTTAATTAATAACCAAGATCAGCTGCTCAATTATCTAGACAGTGAGATTAGTGATGCTATCGCGCATGACTTTAGACAGTTTGGTGTACTCATCCGTAGTAATGAAGAGATTGATCACCTTGAGACTCACGATGACTACGTGGTCTTACACTTAAAGAGTGGTAAGCGAATCAAATCTGATGCCATCCTTTGGTCAAATGGTCGCTCAGGTAATACAGAAGGCCTAAACCTAGAAGCCGTTGGCCTAAAAGCCAATAGCCGTGGTCAGCTAAAAGTCGATGATACTTATTGCACTGGTATCGAAAATATCTATGCCGCTGGTGATGTGATCGGATGGCCATCTTTGGCATCTGCTGCCTATGACCAAGGGCGATGTGCTGCTGCCTTTATGGTAGGCGACGACGATGCTGAGCCAGTATCTAGCGTACCGACTGGGATCTATACGATTCCTGAAATCTCTTGTATCGGTAAAACTGAGCAAGAACTGACGGACGAAAAAGTTCCTTATGAAGTGGGTCAGGCGTTCTTTAAACATCTGGCACGTGCACAAATCATCGGTGAACGTTCGGGCGTCCTAAAGATTTTATTCCATCGTGATACGCTAGAAATCTTGGGCATCCATTGCTATGGCAACCATGCGTCAGAGATTATTCATATCGGTCAGGCAGTCATGAAGTGTAAGAGTAATAACACGCTTGAGTACTTTGTGAATACGACATTCAACTATCCAACGATGGCGGAAGCGTACCGTGTTGCGGCATTGAATGGTTTGAATCGAGTCTTTTAAGACGAGCTTATCTAAGTAAAGTAATATCAATAAAAAAGCGCCTGCACTATTAATTAATAGTGCAGGCGCTTTTCTGTAACTTATTCATTAATCCAAGTATAGCTTAGAGTCTGTGTAGACAAGCCATAGTCAGCGAACTACCAAACCGCTACGGTGTTATCCTCCCTAGAGGTACTATATGTACAATCTGCGGTCGGCTGCCTTGTAGCTGTTTTAGATTTCTTTGACTATATGTTTTATGCGACTGTCTTACTTTGCTTGTCAGTGTGATACCAGCGAATGAGCATGAGCAGTACAAAGTAAAATACCCATAGAGCAGCCAGTGCATAAAATCCAATAGTGACTTGCGAGACGCTGGCGCCCATTTGGTTAAGCTGTACTGATGTGTTGACGCCAGGCGTTGTGGGTATCAACCAACGTATGACTTGTAAAAATGTGGGTAATTGGTCAGCTGGCCACGGATAGCCACTGATAAAAAACATCGGTAAAGAGCTAAAAATAAGAATTTGCATACCACGTTCACGTTGGCGAAACCATAACCCCAATACACATCCGAGAGTTGCCACGGTTGGACAAAATAGCAGTAGAAAGAATAAACTGCCGAGCATGTTCTGTCCGCGCGGATAGTGATGTAGCTCAAATGCCCAGCCATAATAAAAGCAGCCGATAATAAAGCTGCACATACTAAGCGCTGCAATACGACCCAGCCAGCCACGGATAGTAGTCCTATGGCGACGCTGCTCATACCATGTGCCAATTAACATCGTTGTTGACATTAAAAGCGTTTGTTGCAAAATTAGAATAGACACAGCTGGCACGACATATGCGCCATATCCTTCAGTTTGATTATATAAAGGTATAATTTGCAATGGTACGGCTTGGGTATTGGCCGTCGCGGTTGATGGATAGATGCCTTGAGCCACGCTTTTCTTAACCTCGATACCTGCTGATACCGTACCAACGGCTTTCAGAAATCCCATCTGTACATTTTTATTTAATAAAAAATAACCACCATTGCCTAGCACGCTGACACTTGCCTTTTTGCCAGACATGACTTGTTGCTCAAGTCCGCTCGGAATAACCATATATCCAGCGATTTCATCTGACCATATGGCGTCTTTGGCATCTTGCTCATTAAGAAAACGCTCCGTATCTAACTGCGGGCTGGCACTTGCATAACGAACGATGGTCCGTGACAGATTGCTATTGTCATAATCAATAATGCCAACAGGCACATGATTGATTACTTCGGTTGAGTACGGCCAAGGATAAAAGAAACCGTAAATAATAGGGGCAATCATTAACAGTAAAAGAACACCTTTATCAGTAAAAATGTCTTTTAGGGTTTGCAAAAATCCACCAAGAAAACTCTGTGACTTTTTGTTTGTTTGTGCGTGTGGCTTTACCGTTGTAGTGGTTGCATTCTCTTTCGGTGAAACTGACATTAGCGTGCTCCCCAACGTTCAGGATGCGCCAGCGCCCGTTTGGTTAATAATGTGGTCAGGAGCATCGCAATCGTCGTGGCTAGGGTAAGCCCATAAACGATCGGCAATGACACCGCAGCAGGTGCATGCATCTGTAACTGTGCAATGTGCAACTTTAAGTAATGGGTAAGCGGGAGCACATCTGACCAATGCTGAGCATTGTCACTGATGGCGATATACGGAAAAGTCACACCCGCAAATGCGTAAGACGGTGCGGAAATAAAACCAGTAGAAGACAAGCCCATGCGCAATGAAAACGAATTTAAAGTTAAGATAGCACCGAGAAAGAACGAGAGCAGCATCAATAGTAATAGACCGATATAAGTAGCAATAATGGAACTAATGGCAACGGATTCTTGCGGCGTGGCAAACCAAAGTGCCATCATGGACCAAATGCTATAAGCCAATAATGGCCAAAAATATTTTCCCAATAATCCAAACAGTAATATTGAAATACTCACTTGTCTAGACTTGATATTATTTTTAGAAGTTTCTGTCTTCTCATCAGTATGGCTGTGCTGACTTTCTGGCACTGTGCTGGTCTGGCTCGCTTTAATATTTGTTAAATTAGCACTGTCATGCTGATTGTTATCCGTATCATCATTCGAAATAACATCGTACCAGTGACCGATGTTTTTATCACGCAGCTCACGTCCTATAGTCGTTGCACCAATCACCATTGCCAAAATATGCAGTAGTGCAGGGATAACCGTTGAGGCTAAAAATTGTTGGTAGTTAGTCGCAGCATTGAATAGGCTGATACGCTGTATGCTAATCGGCGAGTAGGCAATCGCTGCTTGTGAGGGTGCCATGCCTTGCTTGACCAAACGCTGTATCTCGACGCCTGCTGACAATGTGCTAGCAACCGTTTGCACGCTGGTTTGAATAATGCCCGAATGCGTACCGTACTGCGCGTTTACTTGCAAAACCAATGGAGCTGGCTTACCAGATAAAATATTACGAGAAAAATCTTCAGGAATAATGACCACTGCATAGATCTCGCGCTGCAAGATAGCGGCCTCTGCATCAGATTCTGAGGTATAAAGCTGTTTTACCATCAGCGTCGGACTGGCTTCCAAGTAGCGTACAGCCGTATTAGCAACAGGACTGTTGTCTTGATCTATGACTCCAATGGGCAAATCTGTAATCTGAGTTTGTGAAAAAATCCACCAAATCAGCAGTACAGTTGCGAATGGTATCCAAACTACCATGGCTAAGTCCCACGGATTTTTGGATAAAAACCGTCGCTCATAGGCCGCACTACGTAAAAAAGCCTCACTTAGCTTGGTCAGACGCATGGCTTACTCTTGGCTTTTATTAATAGAAGTAGGGTTGATGCGCACTATGACACTCATGCCTGAGCGAATTCGTGCATCAGGCGTCGTTGGTCGTGCTTTTACCTCAAAGGTACGCACATCAAAGCCATCATCATTATTGGTTGGACGCCAAGTGGCAAAGTCAGACAACGTTGAAGTAGCGTAGACCGTAAACTGTTTTGTATAAGGCTTATTCGTTGAGGATAGTGCTGGAATCATCCCTGTAAACTGCTGACCAATTGCCAACTGGTTCAAGTACGTCTCAGTGACGTTGAGCACCACCCATTGGTCACTGGTATCGACCAACGTGAGCAGCGGCACACCTTGACCGATGACTTCACCAGCATTGACAATGACATTGTCCACGATGCCTGCTATAGGGCTTCGTAAGTTCGCTTCTTCTTTTGCGACTAGTGCTTCATCGAGTTTTGCATCGACTTGTGCAACTTGTGCGGTGGCAGCTGATTTGTCTTCACTGCGTGCACCTTCCATCGCCAAGTCATATTGCAAGCGTGCTGCTTCTGTTTGGTCTTGGGTAGCCAGATATTGAGCGTATGCTTCATCACGTTTTTGTCGTGCCATTAGCCCTTCTTCATACAGGCGGTTGACACGTTGATAGGTGTTTTCTGCCAAGTCCGATGCCGCTTTATTGGCTTGCCATGCTGCTTTTGCTTGAGCGATCTCTTGTGGGCGGGCGCCATTTTCTGCTTTATCTAACTGGCTTTGTGCCATTTGCTTGCCAGCACGTGCTTGATCAATTTTGGCATTAATCTCAGGCGAGTCCATTTCAATGAGCTGTTGACCAGCGGTGACAGCATCCCCTTCGGTGACCAAAATTTTAGAAATCCGCCCTGGTACTTTTGCAGCGATGGACGTTTGCTGCATCTGCATCTGCCCTTGTAAGGTAATGACCTCAGGTTCGCTGTGCTGGTTGCTCTTATATAGACCATAGGCCACCATGCCTAATACAATCAAAATAAATAGTGCCAGAAGCCCCTTTTTTATCATGGCAGATTTATCAGCTTTTGCTGCATCGCGCTTATAGTGAGGCTCTGTCTGCTCTTGTTGGATATCAGGTGCATCTTCTGCAGAATCGACTGAAGTTTGACCATCTTGAGGGAGTACTGGCTCGGTTGAATCAGATGATTTTTGTGAGTGGTCTGATTCGTTTGGAAGTTCAGTCATGATGGTGAGGTTCCTAAAGCAACAAAGTTGAAAATAAAAGGGTTATTACTAGTACACTCGAGTAGCATAAGGTTTGGCGTCTTCTATGGCTTCAGAATTAAAAATCGCACCAAAGGCCACGATAAATGCTGAATAATAAAGCCACAGCATAATGACCACAGCCGCTGAAAGTGCGCCAAACTCAGCGCTATAGTTATTAAAGTTCTGTACATAAATTGAAAATATGACAGACAATAAAATCCAAAGAACGGTTGCCAGCGCTGCCCCGGGCACCAGTTTCTTTAGCGCTACGGCATCACGGTTTGGGGCTAGGCGATACAAGCCTAAAAAGCTTAAAAATATGATACCTGCCAATATCGGCCATCGGCTCCAAAGCGCAATCGTCTTAGCTATCTGGGGGAAAGGAAAATAGGCCGCCCCCAAAGGTATGATAGCAATAGAGGAAACCGCGATAATCAACACAACTACTGCTGCAAGGGTCAAACCAACGGCTCTGATGGTACCTTGTATAAAGCCGCGCTCTTGGGTGATATGAAAGGCAAGATTGATCAGAATAATTAAAAACTTAATGCCTTTAGAGCCAGCATAAAGGGCGAGCAAGCTCGATAAAACAAGGCTGAGCGTTAGTGTAGACGTGGTACTAGAGACCAAGTCGCTCAGACGTGAATTTAGGATTTCATATACTGTATCAGGTATAAATGGCTGTAAAAGCGCTATCTGTTCTTGCATCTCAGCGGGTGAAAATGCGAGACCATAAAGCAGTACAAACACGGCCATTACTGGAAAAATGGATAGAAAACCAAAAAAACCTACGCTCGCGCAATGTGCCCAAACATTAGAGCTGTTCGCGATACGCCAGGTTTCTAGTAAAGTCTGTAGCCAGCTATTTGTTGATGTAGAAGTTGGTTCTTTCATAAGACAGGTATTCGCAATAGGCTGATTAATTAATTACTCATATCAAATTATTATTCGTTATACAAAGTCGGCAATTGAATGTCGGCAGCATTCAAATAAGCGTTAAAAGCGAGAGGCGTGCCACAGCTTTGCATGAGCGCCGCCAGTGATTGTACGTAGCTATTTGCTGCTTGTGCTTGTTCCGTACGTGCTTTGAGTGACTGTGTCTGAGCCTGCACCACCTCGATAGGAGTGTTCACGCCTTCTTGCAGCCCCAATCGGCGTAAACGCAATACTTCTGCAGCCAGATCAACATTGCTTTGTAGTGCTTGATAACGTGATTGAGCATTATTCACATCGTGCCAGTTTTTTTCTACTACTAATAATAGATTGTCACTGACTTCAATTTCAGACAAATCTGCTTGGCGAATTTTGGCATTGCTCGATGCCAGCGATGCAGTTTTATCTAGTCCGCCCCACAATTTCCAGCTTGCCGAAATACCAGTAATCCAACTGGGGTCTTTTTCAAGTTGACTATAGCCATACAGCATGACAGTGGGCTTGTAACCCGTATCGGACAGTGCGTGTAACTGCTGTGCTTGCGCACGTTTGGCCGCTACTTTTTGTAAACCTGGATGATTGGTCAGTGCTAAGTCTTGAAAGTAATTCACATCTGGTAAGGGACGACTAGAGACAAATAGTGCGGTGGTAGGTTTGATGCGATATTCGGTACGCAATAGGCGTTGCAAGGCCATCATCGCAAGGCGTGCATCATTGTTGGCGTTGACGGATTCGCTTTTTGCGTCGGCCAGTGCAGACTGCGCTTCCAGTCGATCAACACGAGAGATGAAGCCTTCTTCAAACAGTCGCTGAGCCATATGGTCGGTTTGTTGCAAGGTATCATAAGCGTCTTCGCGTAAATAGGCCGCAATGATGGCTAGCTGTGCTTTGAAATACCGCTCAATCAACGTGTTATATAGCTCATTTTTATCCAACAAACTGTCTGCTACAGCTTCTTGAGTACGAGCATCAGAAGCGCCTATTAAGGCGGTTGTGCGTCCAGCAGTATAGATAGGCCATAAGACCCCAAGTCCTGCACCCGACGTTGAGCCCGAGCGTTTTATATTATAAGAGTCTGGGATACGCTCATCAACCAATCCATCAAAATCTGGCAAGTTCGGTATAGCTGGAACAATACTATCTATTTCGTTGACAACACCACTTTTGAGTGATGATAAATCAACATCAGTGTCCAGATGGTAAGCAGTCGCTGATACACGTGCAAATACCAATGGGTTGTCTAAGGTGCTTAGCGCATCAGTCTGATAATCACTGGCGGCGATTGCTGCTTGATTGGCAGCGATTTTCGGCGATACTTGTAATAAAATATTTTGGGCTTGTTCGAGACTTAATAAGCTTGGTACTTCTAAAGAATAACTATCATCGATACTTTTATGAGTAATTGGGTCGATAACCGTAGATAGACCAATTGGTTGCTGAGCTTTATTCAGTTCTTGGTTTGTAGTAATTGAGCTGTCTTGGGCATGGGTTTTTTGAATATCGCTTGGATAGTCGGCATCAGTAATTTGTGTCACATTATTCTGGAGCTCAGTATTACTCTCGTTTGCGCTTGCGACATTGGATACCGCTGAAGCTATAAGCGCAACCATCATCACCGAATTAGATAGAGTCGATAAAGCAAATTTCATAAGTCACATAAGCCATTAATTAGAGTGCAAGGTGTTTTGGTGTCAGATAACGTCTTAACTATAGCGAAAGTATGAACCATTGTAGCTATTTACTGATGGAGAAAAGCCGAAATACCAGTCTATTACAGAGACCAGAACTTTGTTATCAATAACAAAGCGTACACTGTAGTGCCACAATGGTGACGGGTCAATGCTCAATATTCTCCTGTTTTCTATTGTATAGTCAATAGCAGTATGATAGAGAGCTGATTTAGTTTTAAAATATTCGTTTATAAGTAGTGTGATAGCGAATACCATGGGTGGCGTATTTTTAAGTTTGAGCGGATTAGTATTAAATAATTATTATTTTTAAATGACATTATTAACTAATGTCAGCAGTAATACGTAATGAATGATTGAATCATTGCACCGATTAATGAATCGTATAAACAATACCAGTAGAAGGTGGGTGGCATGGCAGGATACATTTTGGCTTTAGATCAAGGGACAACATCGAGTCGCGCGATATTGTACGATGACCATGCACGTCCGATAAAAATGGTACAGCAGCCGACAACTTTGCAAACACCCAAAGCTGGATATGTCGAGCAAGATGCCCAACAAATTTGGCAGACTCAGATTAGCTGTGCACATGATGTGATCAATCGGGCAGGCCTACTTGCTACCGATGTGGCCAGTATTGCGATTACCAATCAGCGTGAGTCGATTGTTATTTGGGATAAGCAAACGGGCAAGCCCTTAGCACCTGCTATTATTTGGCAAGATCGCCGTACGGAACGCTATTGTCAAACATTGGCTGTGGAAAAGGTTACTAATGATAGCGATGAAGACATGGCAAGTGAAGTGCAACGCATCACAGGCTTACGTCTAGATCCTTATTTTAGTGCCAGTAAAATTGCTTGGTTGCTCGAAAACAATCCCAAATTGAGCGCGCGTGCTAATAGGGGTGAAATCGCGGTCGGTACTATAGACAGTTGGCTTATCTATAAACTGACTGGTGGAGAGCATGTCATTGATGTGACCAATGCTTCTCGTACGTTACTATATGACATTCATAAAATGGCGTGGTCACAAGAGCTGTGTGCGCGGTTTGCCATACCCATGAATATCTTGCCTAAAGTCCTACCATCCGACGGTGATTTTGGCAAAACTAAAAAAGGATTGCTCGCCAAGCAGATACCCATTCATGCTGTATTGGGTGATCAGCAAGCAGCGCTTTTTGGGCAAGGCTGCCTCGATGCTGGCATGGCAAAAAACACTTATGGTACAGGGTGTTTTATGCTGATGAATATTGGCCAAAAACCAAAACTTAGTGAGCATAAATTATTGACGACCATCGCTTGGCAAAGAAAACCAGTACCAACTCGTCCAGAGAATTTATCGTTTGATCAAATCGTGCAATCGGGCAAGCGTATGCTACATCTACCTAAAAAAGAAGTGACTTATGCGTTAGAGGGTAGTGTTTTTATGGCGGGCGCAATCGTCCAGTGGCTACGCGATAATCTGGGCATGATTCAAAAGAGTAGTGATGTTGAGGACTTGGCACGACAGGTTGATAGTAGTGAGGATGTGGTTTTGCTACCTGCATTTACAGGACTGGGCGCACCTTATTGGCGCTCTGATATCAGCGCGAGTATCACGGGCATGAGCCGTGGTACAACCAAATCTCATATTGCACGTGCAGCTCTAGAAGCAGTGGCTTATCAAACTTACGATGTCCTCATTGCTATGCAAAAAGACAGTCCTCATCCGCTGACTGAGCTGAGAGTAGATGGCGGTGCGGCCAACAATGACTTGCTGATGCAGTTTCAGGCTGACTTATTAAATGTGCCAGTACTGCGCCCGAGAGACACAGAAATTACAGCCAAGGGCGCCGCATTACTAGCAGGTCTGAAAACTGGACTGTATGACGAAGCAACGATGCGAGCATCATGGCAAGTTGAGCGTATTTTTGAACCTACAATGTCCAGTGATATACGCGAGCAGCACCTTAATAAGTGGAAACAAGCTGTGGAGCGGGCGCTAAGAACGATATAAATTATTGAGTAATATCATCCAAGCGCTGTAATTATTTAACGGAAGATTACTTAATGTTGTCGAGTGTTCTACAAAAACGTTGTAAAGATACAGGCTGTAACGCAACGCAATCGCAATTTGGACACAGTTTACATAATCTACCTATCTGTTGTTATCTATAAATTCTTATACTTTAGTCGAATCAAGCAAACGTGCTGATTCTTCAGTAATTGATAAATTGATAATTCTAAGATTCATAACTTAAGAAATAAGCGCTTAAGAAACAGGCACTTAATAGATCGAGTATATAACAAATAATTAAGGATAATAATATGAGTAACCATGACAGTATTGATCGCAGTGAAGTAAAACATATGTCAAAAGAGGCAAAGCAAGACCTAAATGCTGACATCATAACTGGTGAGCCAGGCTCACATCCACTAGGAACAGGGATTGGTGGTGTAGGCGGTGCAGCGGCAGGTGCAGCTATCGGTACAATGGCAGGTCCGTTGGGTACTTTAATCGGTGGCGCTATTGGTGCTATCGTTGGCGGCGGCGCTGGACATGCAGCAGCAGAAGCTATCGATCCTACCCATGAAGAAGCTTACTGGCGCGCAGAGCATGCCAATGCGGATTATTACAAAGAAGGCTATGACTTTGACCGTGACTTACATCCAGCTTATGCAGTAGGCTATGCTAACCGTGCTAATTATCCCGTAGATGCTCGTTTCGAAGATCATGAATCAGAGTTAGAGCGTTCATGGCATGAAGTAAAAGGCGAGTCGCGTATGGAATGGAACGATGCACGTAGAGCATCACGTGACGCATGGAACCGTGTATCATAACAAACAATATAGCTATTCGTATCAATTAGTGAACTAAAATCAACTAGGTGAAACTAACAGCATATTAAGTGTAAGTAAGCATACAGTGTATAAGCTTACTCTCTCATCACCGAATTTAGTAAAGTTGTAGATATTGCTATATTAATGCACAGAATAACTTGGATTTATACAGTTTCAAAGCTCTCAAAGATTTCTTTGGGGGCTTTTTTACTGTATATTGTTTGTTATAAATGCATGTTATTTCCAAAAAACACTATTAAAAACAAATGTTAAGAATATTAATAGTAGGTAATCCATGACTAATAATACAAAAGAGAATAATTCAAAGCAGTTTTATATAGCTACTGCTAATTTGCTTAACTTTGCCAACCCAGATCGTATTTATTATGAGAACGCACCCGCTTATAATAATGATGAGTATGAGCACAAATTACGTGGTATTAGTGATTTATTATCAAAAGCACATGCTGATATCATCGCTGTGCAAGAAGTATGGGACAGTGATGCGCTTAAAGCATTGGCAGTATCGTTAGGATTTAAGGCGGAGCATGTGGTCGTTCCCTTGGCCAGTAATGACGTGTCGAGTCCTTATACCTAAGGTAGAGGCGCACAAAACACGCCTGCTGTTGGCATTATCAGCCGTTTTGAACAGCTAGAAAGCAGTTTGTTAGAAGAGATTTTACCTGAAGCGGTGATTGATGTTCCTGATATTGGTCCTTATCAGCGATTTAATCGTCCGCCGTTGGTAGTACGTGTTAATGCCTATGGTCAACCAATAACGATTATCACTGCTCATCTTAAGAGTAAGCGTGCTTTTTTCTTACGTGATAAAAATGGCAGCTTGTTAGAAGATATGGATGATCCTAATATTAGAGTCCGTGCCAAGCTGCGCAGTCTATGTATGCGTGCTGCAGAAGCCGCTTCTATTCGTATGTCTATCATAGAGCGCTTGCAGCATACTCATGAGCCATTGATTTTATTGGGTGATATGAATGATGTTACTGGTAGCGTCACCACCCAACTAATGGCGGAAACGGGTGAAGTCAACTATGACAAAAGCATGCGCGATATCGCATTGTTTGATGCTGCTCGAATTCAATCACGTTATAGCTGGATGAGAGATGTGGCATATACCCATATCTATCAAGGCATGCCAGAAGTGATTGATCAACTATTTGTTTCAGAAGAGTTTTTGCCTGACAGTAAGTTTTCACTTGGTCAGGTTGAACGGGTGGACTATTTCAATGACCATTTGAAATGGGATTATGCAGATAGAGTCATCGATCATGGTATTATAAGAGCGAAAATAAAACTTAATAGTTAGTTTTATTAAATTAAATTGCACTAAATGGTCAACTCTATTAGATTGTTGATTTACACATTATTTTTTAACCCATTTATCTCCCTTGCTTGATGGTGTACAAGCGTTTATGATGCGTCTCCGTTAGATGTAGTAGCGCTCATATTGACGCTATATTACTCACTAATAGGATGTAATAATTTCATTTTGGACAAATATTATCCAATGAAAATTGTATTTATAAAACAGGGTGTAACCTTAAGAGACTTATAATGAGCGAAAATAAAGACGAAAAGATTGAAGACGTGTTGGTAGACTCGGAACTGGCAAAAAAACTTGTACCGAATAAGTTTAAGTTTACGAGTCAGCAAGGCCGTGCGCGCCGTCAAAAATTGTTGGCTGGTGCCAAAAAGTTGAGCGAAACGCTACCAATTAATGATATTACCTTGGCTGCTGTCTGTGAAGAAGCGGGTATACCAAGAGCATCTGCTTATCATTTCTTCCCTAATATTGAAGCCATATTTTTAGCATTGCGCTTTTTGAATGCTATTGAAATATTGGAAATCGTAGAGACGGTTGATGTTGGTAATTATGATAGATGGCAGGGTTATCTAACCGCACTGATTGACCAGTGTGTGACGATATTTCATAATGATGAAACGAAAGCAAAGCTCATTTATGACACCAACACGCCTGATTTTGAAGGTGATAGTTTTGGTGAAGACATTAATCACCAAATTGTTGATTTGGTTTACAAACGTCTATCAGAACGCTATGAGATGCCAGGTTTCCACGATATCCAAGATACCTTGTTAATTGCTTATAGCATTATCAACTCTATATTTACGTTATCTTATCGCCGTCATCAGAAAATCACTGACGACTATATCCAAGAAGCGAACACTGCATTTATTGCCTATTTACGTTGCTACCTACCAGAAAAGCTACCACGTAAAAAAGTATCAGTGTAGAACGATTGCCTCACGCATATATAGAAAAAGCCGACATACTATGTCGGCTTTTTTGTGTTTACTGTATTTAGGATGGATGGCTATCAATATGGCTACAGTCGTTTTATAGAATGGTTTTATGAAATCGGGGTTAACACTTGCCCTTGGCAAACATCATTACCGGTATCCAAAGGGGCATATTGCTTATAATAGCGGACGATTAGCTGTTCTAAATTTACATTGGCTTGTGAGTCGTGCGCGTTTACATAAGCCTCGCGTGCTTGTTCAAGCCAGCGGTCTGCCATACGAAAATGCATACTTGATTCTCGCCAGCCGCGCTCACATTGATTGGTGGCTGCCCAAATGAGAGCCACTTCGCTAAATGCTATCTCACGTGGTGCTGAGATGATACCATCGCTATCTTTAAGAGCATTTAAAGTCGCCCATAGATCAGGTCGCATAAGAGCAGAGTTTGAAGGTATGTCTTGATGTAGTGCGATGTTTTGTATCGTATCAGTCTCTAGCGCTTGCAGTATCGACTCGGCCATTTCTGTCGCCATACTACCAGCAGATGATTTGCTATTCATACTGTCTTGATTAATAGCGTAGTTTAGCCATGCTTGCGCCTTGTAAGCAAGGTACTGTTGCTGAGTAGTTTTATCAGCTTGTTGGTAAGGTTTTAGCTGATCTACCATACAGTTCAGGACGCGTTGCTCATTACTTTGGTATCTATAAGAAGGCTCTTGATCTTTAGCGTCATTACGACAGTCAGTAATGCTATGTTTATCTGTGATCTGTGCAGTATCAATGTCTGCCAAAGCAGGTGAGATGGTTGTTAGCAGTACTGCTGCCGATAGTGCAGCATATATCGGCTGTTTGCGAGAAATGGCTTTAATAACAGATATAAACATGGTGCAAACCTTATATTAAGGTAATAAGTATTGATATTTAGCATCATTATGGCTAGATCTATGACCTATCGGCTGATGCTAAATAACAGAGTAAGTGCAACATTGTTATCAGTAACTGAGAACAACGTTGTCAAACTATAAGGTGGAGTCACTGGCTAGGCGGTTGTTTTTGCGTGGATCTTCACGTTTGAATAAGTCTTCATCAAACTTAAAGCGTAGTCTGAAGTAAGCGCCTTCTTGCGTACTGTCATCATAGGCAATATCTTCATCTTCAAAGCCCATGAAGTTATAGCCAATGGATAACCAAAGATTGGTCATTGGGCTATAGCCTACTTCAGCACCAAGCATATAAGCCAAGTCATTTGCTTGCTCGTTCCAGTAAGTACCCGCTTGCATGCCGATATCCCAGCGCTCACTAATGTCATAAAGACCGCGACCATAGACGGCATGAGCAGTGTTATCACTCGTCAACCCATCTGCTTTGTATTCTGTATATTTACCTGCATAGCGGCCAGACCATGTCATAGCACGCGTAGGATGGTAGTTACCGTTCCATGACCACACCATAGTATCTTTCTGATAAATGTCATCGCCAGTATTATTGTCATCTAAACGATATTCAAACTTTGCAAGCATGTCTAGCTGGTTGCTATCGTAATCACGGTATGCTGCACCTAGCTGAAAACGGTTAATCGTACGATCACCATCGTCATAGTCAATACGTGAATAAATGTCTTTAGCCAATAAAGTAATATCATCGGTATAACGGTACGCAATACCTGCGCTACCGAGTAATGTATCGCTCGTCTCGCCCCAACGTTTCTCAAAACGTCCTGATGCTTTGTAGTCTTCTTTTGCAAGATACTCAACACCGATACCTGCCGCCGTTGCCGTGTTATCTTCTTCACCTTCGAGCGATTCTACACGTTCGAATAAGGTGTTTAAGGTCAGACCTTCTTGAACATACCACTTGTTTTTTAGACCGATAGCAGCTTCAGCTTCGCGAGCACTAATGGTATCACTCATGCGATATTCGCTATAGACTTTGCCGTCTTTCATATAAGCGGCATCAAAACCGAAAACCGTACGCTGACGTTCATCAGTGTCATCAAGGCCATAAGTACCAGATAAGCTGTTGATCAAATCATGACGGGCATATAGTCGGCCCAAGCTTCCCATTGGAGTTTCACCACCAATAGACGTGGCATTACGTGAGCTGTGTTCAATATCTTGCTCATATTCTGCAAATACCAATGAATTATTTAGCTTCGGCAAATGCGCTGTGATACGGGCGCGAGCAGTGGTGCCTTCGATGTCTTCGGCCGCACTGCTGATACTGCTTAACACTGACTGATTGATGATGTCGTCATTGAACAAGGTGTCGTTTGTGATGCCCAAAACATCTGTTGCAGCTTGAGTGTTACGTGAGGCAGCGGTTGCGTCTTGTTTGTAGTAGCGCACACCAATCTCACCAACGACGTTTTCAGTCAAGCGATGCTCGATACTGGCTTGTACACCTTCACTGCTAGCATCAGTAGTATGATCTTCTGTACGTATGCTTTCTAACGTTAACGCAGTTTGCTTACTATTTAAAGTACGGGTGATTTCTACACCAGATTCGGTACGCCCAGCAGTCAGTGGCGATGAACCAGTGACAAAACCTTCGTCAGCATCGTTGTAATAAGCTTTAGCACGTGTGTTTTTCTTATTATCAAAATCAAGCTCGATACGGAATGCGTTGCCTTCGACATTACTTTCGTTCAACTCTGTGGTGTTGATCTGGTTACTTGGCTGGAAGTTTGGATTTTCAGCTTTGTTCATAGCATATTCAGCGACTAGCTTTAGGTTGTCATTGAACTTAATGACGCTATTTAGGCTAGCAAGCTCTTCTTTGTTAAGTGGATCATCACTATTGATATAACTACCGCCAATAGAAATTTTCTCATTTAACTGTTGCTTGGCTGCGATACCACCAACCAAGTAATCTTCACCACCTTCATCTACTTCTACTGTGACACGAATATAGACAGGGTTGCCATCAATATCTTGGCTGGCAATAGGACTCTTTAAATATAGGCTACGGCTAATAGGGTCAATTTCGTAATCAGCAAAACGTGTCAGTGTCTCACGGCTGACGATCAGTCCAGAATTGTTTGCGTCACGAGTGATGATTTCGATGGTTTCAGAGTTTTCTAGTACGGCATCAAAGTTTTCAGCCAACGGGTAAGGGCCTGAGATACCAAGACCACGAGTCTCATTGACACGCTGGCTTGTACTGGTCTCTGCTAAAAAAGCGGTAACACGAGTATTACTGTCTTCGAACTGAGCTTTTAGGCCTGTCAACGTACGGTTGTATTGACCGAGCTTGATACCTTCATCATTATCAATCTGAGTCTTTAGATCGCCATACATAGCGAACGAGCGACCTTTATCAAGGCGTACGTACAGCTTGCTAGTAGATTGGGCATCAAAGCCTTTAGCTGATGAGTCACCATAAACAGGATAGTATTCGCCAGGATCGATATCACGGAATAAACGTTCGCCTTTTTTATCACTGTCATATGCTAATGTCAGCAGATAGTCGCCGCGTACTTTGCCTTTGAGGAACATAGCAGCACGACCAGTCGCTGAATAGTTGTCATCGCCAGAAATTTCATTTAGCTCTTGCTCAAATGCGCCTTGAGCATCTGTAATACTACTGCCATCAAAGTCTTTGAGCGAGATAGCGCCTTCTACAATACCCACAGCAATCAATGGACGCAGCTGAGCGGTAAACTGTAGAGGGATAACCTGTTTGCTACTGCCAGTGTCGATAACCAGTTCGCCTTTACCCGGTGCGCTAGGGGCGGTCACAGGAATCAATAGCTCGCCACCGGATACAATAACCTGGGTGCTGGCCTTGTCTTGACTACCGTCTTTCAGGTTGATACGTCCAATGTTCGTGTCAATAGTAATCGGTGTTGAAGCAATGTAAGGACGACCATCACGATCTTTTAGGCTGATGACGACTTGATATTCGCTGATACCGTCGGCAGCTACTAGCTGGGTTTGAGTACGATAGTCAATCGCTTGAAGGCTATCTGGCGTCAATACTTTGATCGTTTGTTCAGAGATGACTTTACCATTGATATCGGTAGCCACACCGCGCAAGGTATTCTTGCCGCGTTGTAAATCCACTGCATAATAATCGAAAGCAGTTACATTTTGCTTTTCTTGCTCAGCTGTTTTACCTATTTTTTGCTCTGATACTGCTTTGCCGTTGGCATATAGTGTGAATATTGATCCGAGCGGTGCTTGTACCTGTACTATTTGCTTATAAGAGCTAAGCTGTTGACCTTCGTTTAAGTTGATAAAGGCAACATCGTTATTGGCGACTTCTTTTAGATATAGCTCTAATTCTTGTTCGACGGGTGGTGCTACTGTCGTCACAGCCATGTCAACACGTTTGGTTACTTCACCAACCATATCATTGACGATTGCAGAGTCGCAATTATTACCAAGATCTAAATCGCCATTGATATTACAGCCACTAGCATCGACATTATCTTCGTAGTCACGATTATAGTCAGGCTCTAGAGTCAGCTCCGTTTTGATAGCTTGCTCTAAGGTATCATTTTTAGTACCTACTGATTTGCTGCGAGCGACTAGCTCAGTATTCAAGCGTTCAGTGCTATCATCCATGCCACCAACAATAGCAAAATCAGCGCGATGCAGTTCACCATACTTTAAATCGACAAAACGGCTACCAGCATCGCCAGTGTTTCGATTGCTTTGGGTTACCATCTCGGTTGCATGAGGAATAGTGGTACGGTCTACTTTCAGGACGTGTGTCTTTGCACTGACACCATAAAAGTTATACTTACCTTCAGGATCGGTCACCACAAAGTCACCATTTTCCATGTAAATACGGACGCCTGCGACACCCAGCTCGCCATCTTCTTTTTGTTGAATGCCGTCACGGTTGATATCGTGGTACACCTTACCGATGATAATGCCATCCGTATTCATGATGCCGCGTTCTACATCAATTTTCCATTGTGCTTCTCTTGAAGCAACACTTTGACCTTGGTCGTTGCTAGCCACCGCAGTCGCGCGGTTGATACCGTCACCACCTAATGACGAGGCACCGATCAACACACGATAAGTTATCTTTTTACTTTCGCCAGTTGCCATGTTACCTAAGCTTAGCACCTGATATTTACCATCAGCTTTAAATTCAGTGGTCTGTGCTTGATTGATATCTACATTGGTCGTTGGACTGACACGCACACTGTTATCAACGTAATCAAAACCATGTGGTAGGGCATCTTTTAGCTGTACATCGTAAGCCGTAGCATTACCGTTATTCGTAACATTGATGGTATAGCTGACATAATCTCCAAGATCAGCGCTTTTGACGTCACTTTCTTTGGTCACGACTAAGCTTGCATTGTCATCAATGATATTGATTTGCGTATTTAGATCATCGATACGGACAGTAAAGTCGCCAGCAGTTGGTAACTGATCAGTACCTGTACCCACAGAAGGGTCGATACAAGCATCTAAACTGGCAGTTAAGGTATCGTTGTTCAAAGTTTGAATGAGTTTGTCGTTAATAGCATTGGCATTATTTTGAGTTGCGGCTGACAGCTGATATTTACCAGTATTATTACCGGTTTCTATTCCTTTGAGTGAATAAGTATCACCTGTGGTCGGAGACTTGATAGTAATCCATACTTGATCTGGCTTGTCAGTTTGAACATTACATTGCGCATAGCTAGCATTTATATAGATATTTTCATCGATTTGTGAAGTGGTTTTATTTTCATTGAACTCAGAATTAGTGAATTTGATACCAGATTCAACGATAACTAGGCTGTCGGTTGCACTAACACTCGTTACTGATGGATCTTCTAATACAACCGCACCAATCTTAATCTCAGCAGTATCGCCACTCTTACCCTTTGCATCTGATAAAGCTTGTACGATGAATTGAATACTTTCATTCTGACCAATTTTGATCTGTGCACTCATATTATCAAGAACAAGCTGTCTATCGCCATTATCGACAATGCCATTTTTATTGAGATCTTGATAAACTTTTAAATTTGATAGAGTCGGCGATATATTGAGCGTTAGCTCAACAGTCTGACTGCTATAACTGGTATTACTAAGGGTATTAATCCAGCGCACTGACGCGTTAGGCGCGACAGTGCGTAATGCTTGCTGAGTTAAGTTGATACCGTATTGAGGGAGGGCAGAGGCTTTGACTTGTACTTCGTTTGACGCAGTACTAGTTATCGTGTCAGCTTTATTGTTGGTATTATAGCTGGCTTGAGCGGTATTATTAATTAACTGTACCAGTGAATCAGGCGCAGCAAATGCGCTATTTGATTGCATAAGCAACATTGCTAATGACAGCGCAGAGATCTTCGCTGCACACAATGCGGTACGATCAGACGGTGTCATCATAGATAGAGTCATATGTCGCTTATCCAATAAAACAAAATAGTTAATTTAAAGTGTTTTAGACGGGTTGAGTTTAATTTAGAAAGGTCTATAAGTACCCGTAGATACTTATAGATTTTCAAGTGTTGTTTTTTTGATTGCATGGACTGTATATAACTATAATTTAACTGTTAGTTTTAATTTTGACTTTAAACTCCATGGTTGCAGTTCCTTGAGGAGCTAACGTGGCGACAGTAGTTGTAATAGCAGTTCCATTATTAGAGGCTGTATAGGTACCGCCAGCACTAGCAGTGGCTTTTGCGCTACCACTTACATAGTCAGCGTTGGCTGAAAATTTAGCCAATTCATCTGAAATCACGACATCAGTTATATTGAAGCCTAAGCCAGTAGTAGAAGTGTTTTTAGCTTGGATTTTGTAAATAATACATTGACCAGGCGAAGCACCTGTAATCTCTGTAGTAACGAACGTACCGACGTTAGTACCATCACAATTGGCATCTATCGCTTGAGTTTTAAGTAATGTCAAACCACGAACAGTGGTAGTGTCTGTCACAGTTATTTGTGCAGGGGCACCTTCTAGTTTTGGAATCAAGGTAACAATGGTGTTTTCAAATGTAGAGTCAGTAGAGTTTAAAGGTGTGAAAAGCGAGGCATTGAGTGATGACACATTATAGTTGATAGTGACTGTGCCATTAGTAGCTATGCCGCCAGGTAAAGCAGTAAAGATATCGTATACCCCATTAACAGCTGTAATAGTTTTTGGTGATTGAGCGCCAGTACCGTCTTTTGGATCATAGACAATAGTAACGCTAGCAGGGACTATGTTAATCGCATCTGGCGTGTTGCCGTCATTATCAGTGATAGTGAAGGTCAATTCACCAGCTTTACTACCCTCGATGTCTTTACCAGTGTTGGTAATGACGGTTTGATGAGTTACCTGCCCACTGGTACCTGAGGTAGGGGCGATCTCTTTGATAGTAGGGTTGGTTAGGGTTAGAGTGCGCTTGATGGTTAACAGTGGCAACGTTGAGTCGTCACCTGGATTCACAGGAGTCTGGCCATTAATAAAATTGTTTTGAGTTCCAGTATAGAAATTACTAACGTTTTGTTCTTTCCCTATGTCTGTACTATCGATAAGCGTATTTGCAGTTGATGGGTTATTATCCAAATCATCAGTCACTGTCACATGGTTGATAGCGGTTGCGGGAACAAGTGTACCTGCTCCACCTTTTTTGACATCAAAGGTAATAGTTACATTTTGTCCTACTGGAATGTTGACACCAGTAATTTTAAAACCGCTACTTCCTTCATTGCCGGTAGCGATAGTGCCTCGTGTGGCATTGCCACTGACTTTGATATTAGTAGAGGCTAGCTTGGTGGCCATTACTAGACCAGGTGGCAGAAGGTCTTCAATCGCAATATCTGTGGCATCAGTACTAAACGTAGTATTACCATCGTTTGTTACCACAACCTGATAGGTGGCAGTATCGTTAGAGTCGTTCAGATCCAAAGCGTTGGTAATTGTTTTTACGATATTAAAGGTAGGAAGCTTTGTAAATGAAGTATTAGTATTATTAAGCGTTTTACTTGCAGTTAACAGTGTACTGACAGCAGATATTGGTAGAGCTTGAGTAGTACCACCTTTATTGCCTGTCGTTTTGGCTTTAATAACAAAACTAATATAATGACCTTTTTCTAAAGGAAATACTTTCCCACTAGAAGCACCATAAGCCGCATCATTTACGGTACGAGTCGTATCTTCGACTCCGTCAGCATTATATATCTTGTATGAAACAGTAGAATCCGCTGTATTATAATTTGGAGGAGCAGTTGGGGTTGTAATGGCATAAGTATCGGTACGGTTACCAGTGTTTTTCAACGTATGCCTAAACAAAACAAATCCATCAGGAGAAACTTCTGCGTTAACGTTAGAAGCATCGAATTGTGTACCACCTACTGCTGTATCATCATTATCAGCGCTCAATGAGAAGGATACTTGCTCTGATACTGTGATTTTGACTGTATTGGACTTAACTTCAGGTTGAGCTTCATTACTAACTTTATAGGTTGCGCTAGCTTGGTTAGTAATGTCTACGCTTGTTGTTGTTGAACCCGATTGCGCTGGATCTGCGTTAGCAGTCGAGCTGATACCTAATGCAGCAGCTATGCCGACTGCCAATAAACTGCATTTAAAAGTATTTGATTTCATGTAGTACCCCAAAAATGATATGAAAAATTCAGATGGAAAATTGAAACGTTAAAACAGCCAAACTAAGACCTAATATTTATCAAATCAGTTAACAGTGGTGTTCATAGCCACAGCCGCTGATTTATTAGCAGGCAATAGTTTGATATTCCAGCGCAGAGTACGATACTCAGATAAAGGTGTTTTAACTAACTTGCCGTCTATTTTTCGCATTAGAGGTATATCAGCATAGTTTTTACCGTCGGTGCTGGCTTGTGCGCTTGCAGGTATTGCCTCACCAGTAAATACCATATTTGCAGGGATGGGTAAGGTCACCATCAAATCATTAATGTCTTTATTAACAGTATTGGTATAAGTTGCTTTGTACCTGATAATAGTACCTGCTGGTGCGGTACGTACTGGCGAGTAAGTAATCTTGCCCTCTGAGTTTTTGATAACTTGATCAGCCGTTAGTTCCATTTTTAGGGCATTGTCAGCATAAGCTGTACCGAATAAGCAGGTAGAAGCTAAAGTTACTAACAAGGTAGTATGTAAGAGATTAAAACGTTTCATATAAAATCCTTTCTTAAGCTATCGCCACTAATGAGGTGCTAATTCTATAAGTTGCGGTATAGTCTTTTGTTATATGGATAGAGAAGCCCTATTCTTTATTGTATTTTCACGTAAATAGTACAAATATTCACTACAAAAACGACAAATGGTATTTCGAGACGTTCAAACGGTCAAAGCCTTATCTAAACAGATAGGGCTTTTTTTAGTTAGAAATAAAGTCAATAAAGGCGTGGAATTGCAAGGAAAAATAGCTACTGAGTGTTCACAGTAGTACCATATTTAGTATTGAAATAGAAATCACGATTCGATCTTTGATTTAAAGTAAAAGAGTTGGTTTTTACTAAACCGTTTTGCCCAATAGCTACACTATCGGTGGCATAGTCAGTTGTATTAGCTATAGGACTAGCTAATACCGAGGTGACCAAAGCGTCACCGTCTCCTCTTAGTTGCAATTTATCCTGCATTACAAAATTGGTAATAGGGCTGTTAGCACGATTGGTCGCTGTAATGCGATAAGCGATACACTGGCCAGGAACAAGATTACTTCCATTAATACCACTTTCACTAAAGCCCGTTCTAGGATCTGTGTTTCCTGAAGTATTTATATTAGAAGCAGAGTAGTTAAGTGTTGGAGGGCAATTATTAACATATTGTGCTTTTCTAAGTACCAATGCCGCGTTTGCAGGAATGACTCTACCGAAGTCATTGTTAGGATAATTATAGATAGTTGCTGAGAAACCAACGTTTCTGCTCTCACTACTAGTGCGAATAGGATAGGTGGTACCGGTCCGACTCTCTACCAAACAAAGATTAGTATTGCTACCTAATGTTGTTCGGGGAATACTAATCTGATATTCACCAGTTGGAGCACCAGATCTAATGACAGATTGTGTGGTATAAGTCGTAGAAAGAGTATTACAGTTTGCAAGTCTCACTGTGCTACCTGTAATTCCTGTTTCAGGCGCGGTAGGATCATATTTACCATTAAAGTAGTTAGGTTTATTGGTATATACACTATTAGCAGAAGTAATGTCGGCATTGTCTTTATTAGCACTTGCTGTAGGAATACCACCGTTATCATCAAACACTGTTCCCGAGAATATATACTGAGGAACGTAGCAGTAATTATCTACACGGAAGTCAATTTCTTGGTTAGTAGCAGTTGAAAGAAAGCCGGTGTTAGTATAACGAACCTTTACTGATGATACTGGCTGAGAAAACTGCACAGATCCTTGACACTGTGTTCCCAAATCTTTAGCGGGACAGTTAGGATCATTGGCAGTTCTGGTAAATAGACCTTGCAGGTTTTGACTAAAAACAATATTTGAGCCAGTTACTGACTGAAAAGCTCCCACAATGGTAGCGCCTGATTCGTTGACACCAGTAATTTGTATAAAATCGTCAAAGGTATTGCCATTACTATTTGCATAGTCGATATCGAATGCACTAAGAGCAACATTAGTCAAGTAGATGGGTTGCGCTGTTGTGCTATTACGAAAATCAAGAGTAATATCAGTGAAGTCCGATGTAGTGGGAAACGTTCTTCTGACATTAATGGCGTTTACGCCTGAAGCCGTAATGACACCGAAGTTTGATCTTACAGTTGAAGTGTTAGACTCTGTTGTAGTCATTTTTATCTGCAATGGAATACTGCCTGAAGCATTACCTGCGATACTGACATAGTTATTAGTATTAACAGCAGATACTAGGTTAGTATAATCAGCATTCGTTAAGCTGCCTTGAGAAAAGTTAGTGGAACAAACTGCTCCAGGGTTTGGCACAAGTGCAAACGATGAGGTGTTCATAAATGAAAATAAGATAAAGCCTAACGAGCTCAAGATTTGAGATCGATATTTGTTGAATGATAAAACATTCAGTATATTTAAGATTTTTTTAGCTTTATGCATATCACTATTCCCAAGACTCAAGTTTGCCTAATCGATATGGCGAGTTAACCATATCTATACAAACATATCAGTATGAGATACTAATAAGCAATTTATCTTATATCCAGTATAAAGTTACCAGTGGTCGATTTAGTACGACAGGAAGTATATTTTAGTTGCAGAGGGAGTTACACATAACTATCTCTTACGTAAAGAAGTAGGCTGTATCTGTTGTCATTTTTAAAAAAACTAATCATTATTTATTTTAAAAATACTTGTCATATCTTCATTTCTCTACAGCTATAAACATCTAGGTCATAAGCGCCTATAATAGAGAGTTATTATCGTTTGATAATTGGCTGTAGGCGTTGAGTGATGACTTTGTCCTGACTACCTAACTATTCCATTCATATGTAATGGATAGTACTGCTACTTTTAGAATCACTATATTGAACGGTTCGACATTGTGGAGCGGTGAAGTACAGTCATACACGTTTCAATATGAAACGTAACTTCTTAAAATTAACAAGGAAGTCATTGAGCACATCATGTATGTAAGACAGTATTAAGTAATACTTTGATTTTATAACTTCCTGCTATTGAGTAGGATTGACTGACAAACAAGGACAACAAAGATGAATTATTATAAGGATGCTGATAGCACCGAAACACAGGAATGGCTGCAAGCTTTTGCGTCTGTACTCAAACATGCAGACAAAGATCGTGCTCAGTTTTTGCTAAAAGCTTTGTACAACATGGCAGTTCAAGAAGGATTGCCGTTCAATCGATTAGACACCGCTTACGTTAACAGTATTGCCGTCGAAGATGAGCCAATGTACCCAGGCGATCTAGGCATGGAGCGTAAAATACGTGCTTTGATTCGCTATAACGCACTTGCCATGGTCATGCGTGCCAATAAAAACGACGATGATTTGGGTGGTCACTTAGCGACATTCGCCTCTAGTGCGACGCTTTATGAAACGGGTTTTAACCATTTCTTCCGCGCGGCTAGCGATCACTTCGGTGGTGACATGATTTATTATCAAGGTCACTCAGCGCCAGGTATCTATGCCCGTTCTTATTTAGAAGGTCGTTTGACTGAAGATCAGCTTGACAACTTCCGTCGTGAAGTAGGCGGCAAAGGTCTATCAAGCTATCCGCATCCATATCTAATGCCGGATTACTGGCAGTTCCCAACGGTATCGATGGGACTTGGTCCAATCATGTCTATCTATCATGCCCATGTACATCGCTATATGGAAAACCGTGGACTGCTAGAAAAAGAAGGTCGTAAGATTTGGACGTTCTTAGGTGATGGTGAAACGGATGAGCCAGAAAGCTTAGGTGCTATTTCTCTCGCTGGTCGTGAGAAGCTGGACAACCTAATATGGGTAGTCAACTGTAACTTGCAGCGTCTGGATGGTCCAGTCCGTGGTAACGGCAAAATCATTCAAGAGCTAGAGTCAGTATTCCGCGGCGCAGGCTGGCGAGTCATCAAAGTCATTTGGGGTGGCAACTGGGATTCGTTGCTCGGTAAAGACCATACAGGTGTGCTTAAGCAGCGTATGGAAGAAGTGGTGGATGGCGAGTATCAGCTATATGAAGCGCGTACGCCTGAATTTACTCGAAAAGAATTCTTCGGTAAATATCCAGAGCTAGAAGAAATGGCAGATGCCTTGACTGACGAAGAGATCTCGCGCTTAAACCGTGGTGGTCATGATCCAGTTAAAGTTTATGCCGCATTCAGTGAAGCCATGAAAACCAAAGGTCAGCCGACTGTTATTTTGGTCAAAACTGTTAAAGGTTATGGTTTATCTGCCCAAACGCAAGCAGTCAATAAATCGCATCAGGTGAAAAAACTTGATCAAGAAGCCTTAATGTATTTCCGTGATCGTTTTGATTTACCGTTTACTGACGCACAGTTAGAGACTCTACCATTCTACCGCCCTGAAGAAGGTTCAGCGGAGATGAAGTATCTTAAAGGTCGTCGTGAGTCGTTAGGTGGTCATCTGCCAAACCGTCGTAGTGGTCATATTCCACTGAATATCCCTGAATTATCGATGTTTGATCGGGTATTAAAAGGCAGTAATGGTAAAGAGCAATCTACGACCATGGTATTCGTACGCTTACTATCAGCGATGCTTAAAAACAAAGACATCCAAGATCGTGTCGTACCAATCGTACCTGATGAAGCACGTACTTTCGGTCTAGAAGGTATGTTCCGTCAATTGGGTATCTACTCAGCTGTTGGTCAAAAATACACGCCAGAAGACAGTGAAGCATTGATGGGCTATAAAGAAGCTATCGATGGTCACATGTTAGAAGAAGGTATCAACGAAGCAGGCGCAATGAGTACGTGGATTGCTTTGGCAACCAGCTATTCTGTGAACGCATTGCCGATGATTCCAATGTATATCTACTACTCGATGTTTGGTTTCCAACGTGTGGGTGATTTGGCTTGGGCGGCAGGTGACTGTCAAGCACAGGGCTTCTTATTAGGTGCAACGGCTGGCCGTACGACGCTTAACGGCGAAGGCTTGCAACATCAAGATGGACATTCACAAATCTTGTTCAATGTCGTGCCTAACTGTGTGACTTATGATCCATGCTTTGGTTATGAATTAGCAGTGGTCATGCATGATGGTTTACGCCGCATGTATGGTGAAGGCGAGCGTGTCTATTATTACCTAACGCTAATGAATGAGAACTACGAACAACCTGAAATGCCAGAAGGTGCCGAGGAAGGTATCAAACGTGGTATGTATCTGCTCGAGGACAATGGCTCAGCACAAGTGCAGCTATTGGGCTCAGGTGTTATCTTACGTGAAGTGCAAAAAGCATCACAGATCCTAAAAGATGAGTTTAATATTACCTCTAACGTCTGGAGCGTGACCAGCTTCAACGAATTGACTCGTGATGGTATGGTTTGTGACGACTACAACCGTCTGCATCCAATGGATGAAGAGAAAGTGCCTTGGGTTACTGAGCAGTTGGCACCGCACGAAGGTATTGTGGTCGCAGCGACAGATTATATGCGCAATTACTCAGAGCAGATTCGTGCTTGGTTACCAGACAACCGTCCTTATACCACGTTGGGTACTGATGGTTATGGCCGCTCCGATACTCGTGAAAACTTACGCAGTTTCTTTAACGTTGATGCCGCGCATATCGTTGTTGCAACGCTTAAACGTCTTGCGGATGAAGGTGAAGTTGAGATGCGTTTGGTTAAAGACGCTATTTCAAGCCTAGGCATTGATGTGGATCATCCACCTGCATGGCAACAGCAGTCTTACTATGATCAGTCTCCAGATGCACCAGCACCAGGTAACGTAAATCCAAATCCTGTTCCTGAGTTTATCGCTGAAGACGACGAAGAAATCAGTAGTGAAGGTCGTGCTGAAGATCAAGCAGATGCTAATGTACTCAATGATGGTGATGTCAAAGAATAATAACCATAAGACTAGGAGATAAATCATGGACATTAAAGCCCCCGATTTGGGTGTTGATAGCGCCGAAGTCAGCGAGATTATGGTAGAAATCGGTGATGTCATCGCAAAAGATGACAACATCGTGTTATTAGAATCTGACAAAGCCTCAGTTGAAGTCCCAAGCTCTGCTGCTGGTAAAGTGACTAAGATTAGTGTTGCTATCGGTGATCAAGTTAGCGAAGGTATGGTACTAATTGAGCTTGAAAGTGCAGAAGACAGCGCGGAAAGTGATGATAGCGCTGCTGATGACAATCAAGAAGCGAATGATACAAAAGCCACTGCTGCCGAGCCAGAAGCAAAAGCTGAGCCAGCTGAGACTGAGTCAAAATCAAAGTCAAAGTCATCAGAGTCTAGTATCAAGCCAGCTGCGAATGCTAGTAAGTCAACGACTCATGCACTACCTGATTTAGGTGTTGATGAAGCGCAAGTTTCTGAAATTATGGTTAGTGTTGGCGATACAGTGACTGCGGATCAGTCGATTTTATTGATTGAATCTGACAAAGCATCTGTTGAAGTACCAGCACCAGAATCCGGCAAGATTGAAAAAATCTTAGTCCAGACAGGTGACATGGTCGCCAATGGTCAAGACTTTATCGTTATCATTAGCAGTGGTACAGACGCTGCTGATGAGAGTGAGTCTGCATCAGACAGTTCTGAGTCGAAAGAGTCAGCACCAGCCAAATCAGAAGAGAAAGTTGCTGCTAAAACAACTGGTGAGCCAAAACAGGCAGAAAAACCTACAACGCCTAATGTAGCCGCCAGTAAGAAAGCTGACAAGCTGACAGAAACGCAAATAAATGAAAAGCTGGTCGATGTTTATGCAGGCCCAGCCGTACGTAAGCTTGCACGTCAATTGGGTGTAGATATTACACAAGTGACCGGTTCGGCACTGAATGATCGTATTTTAAAAGAAGACTTGTTTGCGCATGTCAAAGAGAGTCTGACCACTCAAAAAGCAGCACCTGCTAGCAGTGGTGTGGTGAGCTCAGGTTTACCGAGCTTACCTGACATGAGTAATACTGAAATTTGGGGTGAAACATCGACATTAGACCTTAGCCGTCTACAGAAAGTATCGATACCACAGCTGAACTACAATACATTGCTACCGCAAGTGACGCAGTTTGACTTATCAGATATCACTGAGACAGAAAAACTACGTGGCGAGCTAAAAGGTGGTATGAAGGCAGAAGGTATTGGCTTCACTATCTTAGCCTTTGTAGTCAAAGCGACTGCCTATGCCTTGACGCAGCATCCACGCTTTAATAGTCATTTAAGCGATGACAATACTCAAGTTATCTTGCGTAAAAGTGTCAATATGGGTATCGCAGTGGCAACTGATGATGGCCTCATCGTACCAGTTATCAAAAACGTGCAAGATAAAGGTCTGAAGCAGATTGCTATCGAAATCGGTGAGCTTGCCGTTAAAGCACGTGATAAGAAGCTCAGCACCAAAGATTTGCAGGGAGCTAGCTTCACTATCTCAAGCCAAGGTAACTTAGGCGGTACAGCGTTTACACCACTGGTGAATTGGCCACAAGTCGGTATCTTAGGTGTGTCTGAGGCAAGTATGCAGCCACGTTGGGATGCCAAAAAACAAAGCTTTGAGCCACGCCTGATGCTACCGCTATCATTGTCTTATGATCATCGTGTGATTAATGGGGCGGACGCTGCAGTATTCACCCGTTATATTGCAACGCTACTGGCTGATCCACGCCGCATTTTGCTATAAATCTAAATATATAATAGTGTTGGTTTGAAAAAAGACTGTCTACGGACGGTCTTTTTTATGCGTTAAAGTTTGAGCGTAATTAAGATATATCGAGTATGCACAAACAGGTGCTATTAGCGCATTTGCAATACACTCGGACAGCGACTGCTTAGATTGTCGATAAACAACTGACACAAAAAAGCCGGCAGATACCGGCTTTTTTATTAATATAAGTACAACTTAATAAAATAGACTTCTAATTAGAAGCTTTTTACGTAAGCAACACCATATACCCAAGGGCTGATATCTACTTCACCAAGATCATCGCCATTTAGGCTTACGTCTGATTTGATGTCGATATAGCGTGCATCAATACGGAAAGCATCCGTTGGAGTGAATGGGAAATCAACACCGACATGGCCAGCAACGCCAACACTATCGTCGATATCTAAGTTAGCTGAACCGCCAGTGTATAGTTTTTCTTTAAAGAACGTCGTGTAGTTCACACCAACACCAATGAAAGGCTTGATGTTTAGAGGGATGTTGTAACCATCAAAGTGATACTGGACAGATAAAGTAGGTGGTAAATGTTGAGTTTCACCCTTAATTTCGTTACCAGCAGCATCAGTCAATGTGATGTCATGGTTGAATGGAATCGCTGCTAGCAATTCAATACCAACGTTATTAGCAACGAAGTATTCGCCAGTAAGTGTTGGACGCGCATCGCCACCAACATCTACAGAGTAGTCTGTGCCGCCTGCATTAAGCGTACCGTTATCACTCTTAGGGTCAACATAATGTGCACCGGCAGCAACTGACCAAGTACCAGCAGGTACTGCAAAAGCAGTCGTCATAGTAAGTGCAGTAGCAGCGGCTAAAACTAGGGATTGTAGTTTCATCGTTTAGTTCCTCAATGTGATAGATGATTATGGGCCAGTTTCTAATAAGGGATAGCATTAGTTACTGATACACAATGTTATGATTGTTGATTAAACTGTAACATTATGACTCCATTATAGTACAAAACCGTTTTATCTGTAAGGTTTTAAACGCATATTAAAGATTTTTATCTCACAATTTACAATATAAAGTCATTTGTACTAATATATTTAGTGTTTACTTAAAATAATCAACTATTGTAAGATGGTATTATAGCTCTTATGATGATACGAAAAAGTGATGAGTACTTTGGTAATTATTGCTTCTGAGGTTCTAAGATATTTAGTATCTCATTCATCAAATGAATGACTATGGTCTAAAAATAGGCGTAATATATTATGCTTGGTTATTGTAGTAATTCTCCTTTGCGCTGTGACAATGCTTATTCTATAAAGATATTGAATCGGATGGATTCCTGTTGTCCTGAATGCAGTCTATTTCTCCTGCCTGCTCAGGATGTTAGTCAGCAACTATATGCTGACGAGCAGTTCCTAAGATTTTCTATTATGGTGATTATCTGTACGTTATTTACGGTAGTCTATATTTACTATTTTTATAGTACATTACCGTGATTTCTCATAAATTTCTATTTTCGCGATTGGCAGCACGCTTATAGTACTATACTGTTAAGTATCTACTAATATAAGATCGGTGTTTCACCGCATAGGGACGGTATGCTATTCCAATCTATACGGCGCCTGCGTATTTTTGTTTATAATATTCTACAAAATGATGAGCATGACACGCTCTTCAGTCGTTATATCGACTATTTCTTAATATTTTTGATCATGACGAATGTGGCTGCGGTGATTGCAGAGTCAGTCGATAGTTGGTATTACCCTTACCAAGATTATTTTACGTGGTTTGAAAACTTCTCTATTGTGGTATTTTCTATCGAATACATGCTACGGTTATGGTGCGTGGCTGAAGTAAAACCAGATGGTACTACTTGGCGACAGCGTTGGAACTGGCTAAAAAGCCCGTCTGCATTGATTGATCTGATTGCTATTATCCCTGCATTCTTGAACTTCTTTGTCTCTATCGATTTGCGTTTTTTACGTATCCTACGTTTATTTCGCATCCTCAAACTTACACGCTATTTTGCTTCGATGCGTATTCTGCTAGTGGTCATCAGTAAAGAAAAAGGATCGTTCCAAGCGGTTATCTTTATCTTGATTATTATGATTGTAACGGCCTCTAGTGGGATTTATTTGGTTGAGAATCATGCACAGCCAGAAGAGTTTGAGTCTATTCCTAAAGCGATGTGGTGGGCTGTGGTTACACTCACGACAGTGGGTTATGGTGATGTCACGCCGATTACCAATGCGGGTAAAATATTGGGTGCAGTAATTACGATATTGGGTGTGGGGCTGGCAGCATTACCTGCAGGTATCCTCGCGACAGGCTTGGCCAATGAGCTTGCTCAGCGTCGTGAAGGGCTTGAGCAGCACTTTCGAGAGCAACTGATCGATAGTGATTTTGATTTAGTACAGAATCAGATGATGATCGATAAGATTCGCCGCGAGTTAGGATTAGATAAAGAGCAGGCGCAAAATATTGTACTGCAAGTACTGCGTGAACAAGAGCTTGAGCGCCGTGAAAAAGAGGTAGAAATAAGGCAGAAGAATTTTTGCTCACATTGTGGTGAGCGATTGTAGAAAAGTGCTTTTTTTACTATGAATTTTATTCAAAAAAGGGTGCGGCGTTTTATAACGTCGCACCCTTTTTATACACTATTACTTGGTGAGTATCGTACGAATACTATATCCCTTGTAGAGGGAGTGCACGTGCCAATTCGTGAGCCACCTCTTGCGCGGCACTTGCCAAATCTTCGGCAGGAAGCGGTAAGTTTTGCAATGTTAGATGCCAGTCATCTATTTCTCGACGTAAATGAGCGACCCAAAGCGTCGTACAGTCACGTGGTAACTTTTTGAGATTGACTTCAAAACAATGGTTACCCTCATCATCACTTAAGTGAATCTCACCTGTTTTCACTCTAGAAAACGGATGACCATGGTAAGAGTTGGCAATCATAGCAATATGAGTGATATGTGTTGGAATTTTATCTAAGTATAGTCTGATTTGCTCTTGATCTAGGGGAGCCAAATACATCGCTTGCTCACCGCGATCTTTACCGTTTAAGCTATCACCCTGATGCTTAACCGATTCAGCTTTGTCACGCAATTGTTTGAACCAAACGATGTCACTGATCGTACAGTTTTTGTCATACAGCACACAGGCCAAATCAATATCAATCGCGCTTTGATTTTTCTTAAAGCGCTTGAACAACCCTTTTGGTTCAATCTTAGTAAACTCATAGTTTAGCGAAAAAAATAAGGTTCCTGCATCTAAGCCCAGTCCTTTCAAACTGTCTGACAGTAACGGTGATGGGGCAGTGATCGACATAGTGTTCCTTATTCGTTCTTAAATTTTAATAGAGGTATATTTAGTTTAGAAGCTTGGATACGGCTAACTTTGAGCGCCATAGCTATCAGACGCTATTCATCCAGCTGCTATTTATCATCTAAAGACTTGTCTAATACCGCTTGATATAGCAGCTGAGGTTTTGCATCTAGTAGACCACTGCCAAAACCGCGCAACCACCAGACCAGTTGTGAGGTTAGATTGACCGTTGCCTGTATAGTCAGTTTGTCGTCATCTAACGTGACTGTTTGATCGTCGCTGAGCTTACTTTCAGTGAGGCTTTTGCCTGCTTGTGTAGTGAATTGTAGCTCGATAGCTGTATTTTTACCATGGTCAGGCAGTTCACTAAATAATGGATGACTAAAGCCCATGCCACCTGCATCTAAGTACGTATCGAGTTGAAAATTGTCAGGCGTTTTTGCTGCGCTTTCGAGTATCTCAACACTGGCAAAGCGATGTAGCGCAAAGGTGCGGATGACAACTTCTGGGTCGTCGGTACGAGTTGCCAGTAGGTAAATAATGACACCACGTTGAATGATGGCAATAGGGTTTAGGATATATTCACTAGATTGCGACTTATTACTGCGCGTATAACAGGCTTTAATTTGTAATTGATAAAATAGCGAGTGATAAATATTGTCTTTGCTATCTAAGTCGATATGCGGGGCAATCAATGGCTGTGTGGCAGGTTCAATGCGTACTCTATCGATCCATGAATGGGTGACTTTACTGTTTTTAAGTTGGCGCCGTGCTAAGTCAAACCAAGGAAACAGTTCATCCAAAATAACAGGAGGCAGTAATTGAGTGAGGTTGGCCTCCACCATGTTAAAGGCCACCGCTTGTGATAAATTCATATGCGGTAAGCTTTGCAGGGGAGCATCATCGCACCAGCGCCAGCCTTGTGGATTGGCATTGTTTTTTTCGATAGGGAAACGTTTTGCCAGCGCATTTAAATCACGTTGTACCGTGCGTAGACTGATATCAAAACCTGCCATCATCAGTTGCTCGTAGATATGTGTGGTGCCTACCCAACGATTGCGCTGTAGTTGCGATAGTACTTGCCATTGGCGAGCAGTCGTCGCTGCCCCATGTCGATTATCGTTGCTCACTTCCGAGATACTACTGCTCTCAGCCGCTAGCGCTTTGGTTTGCTCGTTAGCGTCTGTCTGAGTTTGAATGTGATCGGCGTCAGTCGGATGTACAGTCATTAGGAAGTAGCCTTTATGAAGTATCGAGTCAGTTTTTATAGGGCAATTTTATATGCTAGTGGTGGGTCAGTGACCCTATATCATCGCAGAAAATCCCCGTAGCGTCTAGCAACGGAGATTATTCAATGATTCTGCTGTATATGAACTTATATAGCGTTAATAACTCGTTAAATATCACTATTCTGAGTACTTGGTTCGTTATGGGTATCTGCTTCGCTATCAATGATTATAGTACTGTCATCCTCTCTACGTTTTTCTTTTTTTCTCTTATCTGCTTTCTTTTGACGTTTGGCTTTTTTCTGCTTTTTGTCTTTCTTTTTTGATTTTTTATCATCAATATCATCATCGCTATTTTGGTTCTCATCCCATAGCATCAGACGGCTTAACACTTTGCCAAACAATGTGTCTTTGCGATAACGACTTTTTTTGTTCATGGTATCGATAGGCAGGCCAGTCATCAGCGTCAGTGCTTCACTCAAGGTATGGACACCATAGATATGAAATTCATCGGCATTGACGGCAGCAATAATATCGTCGCGTAGCATAAGCTGTTTGACGTTTGCCATCGGAATGACAACACCTTGCTGACCTGTTAGCTCTTGCTCTCGGCAGGCATCGAAGAACCCTGCAATTTTAGAGTTGATACCGCCTACTGCTTGCACTTCACCCAACTGGTTCATAGAGCCAGTAATCGCAAAGGACTGATCAATCGGTACATTTGCTAAGGCGGATAACAGCGCACAACCTTCACTAACGGTGGCGCTATCACCATCGATATGGGCATAGCTCTGCTCAAAAGCGAGTGAAGCGCTAAAGTTTAAGGCATGGTGTTGACTAAGTAGCGCACGCAAGTAGCTGGTCATAATTAACATACCTTTAGCGTGTAAACTACCACCCAAGTCTACGTCGCGCTCGATATCCAGAATCTCACCCGTACCGATATTTGGCTGAATAACAGCCGTAAGACGTGCTGGCATGCCAAATTCACTATCGGCATAGCTGACCACCGTTAGCGCATTGACTTGTCCAACGGCATTGCCTTGTGTCTGAATAAGTTGCTGACCATTTTTGAGCTCATCCCAATACAGGTCACGTAGATATCCTGAGCGCTCATCCATATCTTCGATAGCTTGGGTGACATGATTGGCATCGACGATATTTTTACCGCTCAAACGTGCATGGCGGTTCGACTCATGCAACAGCTTAATCAATAAATCACTGTGCAAGCTAAGTCGATCTTGGTCTTCTGCTTGTAAGCTCAAATGCTCAAGTAGGGTGGCTTGTGCACTGCGATCGAACGGATAGAGGTTGGCATAATCAATGATGTCAGCCATTTTTGCGACCAATGCAAGCTCGTGTTCACTGGTGCGAACCACATCATCGTGGAAATCAGCACGAACTTTGAATACCGCATCAAATTCAGGCTCAAGCTCTAACAGCTCATAATATAAATCTGCTTCGCCAAGTAAAATCACTTTAATATCAAGGTCGATAGGGGCAGGCGCTAGCGATAAGCTTCCTGTGAGTGTGAGCATCTGCTCAAGACTTGAGAGTTTGATTTTACGGGATTGTAATGCTCGCTTGAGACCCTGCCAAGCATAGGGGTGCTCTAATAAGTGACTGGCTTCCAATAATAGGTAACCGCCATTGGCACGGTGTAAGGCGCCTGCTCGAATCATACTGACGTCAGTGGTGACGGTACCCAGTTGCGTGATTTGCTCGACATGCCCCAACAAATTTAAATGCGTCGGCAAATCTTCAAAAACGACGGGTGCGCCACTATCAGCTGCGTGACTGACAATGACATTGACAGCATAACGACTGGGCGTTGTGGTCAGAACGGCCGTCACAAACTCTTCATCATCGCCATTAACGATACGCTCTACATGAGTGACCATGTCAGCAAATATCGCTTTTAGATAGTCAATAACCAGCGGGTGATTGGCAAATTGTTCATAAACAGGCGTAAATAAAGGCTGTAGCGCCCGGCGTGCAATATTTCGATGCAGTGCTTCTATCGCGTCATTGGCTTCGTCCTCTAACTGCTCTAAGGCGATGGTCAGCTGACTCAATCGTTTTTGCATATGGTTTTTTTGGACAAAGTTATTCAGCTCAGCTTCGTATTCACTGTTGCCATATTCGTTAGTGCTGTCATCGTTACTGTTATCAATACTAGTATTGATATTAGAAGTATCAACGGTGCTATTGTCCTCTATCGTCGAGGGAGCTTCATCATTGTTAGAGGGTTTTTCATGTTTGACATCAGCATCGCTATTTTCTGTAGATAGCTTACTAGGATGCACAAACATGGCTTTGTTATCGAAAGAGCGGAACGTCAGTGCTAAGTCGTACTGTTTACCTTCAGCATTGAGCACTTCATAAGCCTGACTCTCTTTTTGATGCGTGTCGTTTTTGATGGCTTCGATTTTGCTTTGGTATTGATCACTACGAAAGCGTTGACTCAGTCGCTTTTTGGCTTGTTGCCATAAGTTGTTAACTTGCTGCTGCAATAGTGAAGTTTGACCTGCAGGCAGGCGTAGTGCCAGAGGAGTGCGTGGATCGGTAAAGTTGTGTACATAGACCCAATCATCAGGTGTCGGCGCATCGGCCGCAATGCGTGTCAGCAAACGACTGATCACGGTGCGTTTACCTAAGCCATTTTCACCTGCTGCAAACACATGGTAGCCACTAGCCTTGATGTCCAAAGCTGTGTGTAAGGCTTTGAGCGCTCGCTCCTGACCAAAGCCAACATCTAAATCTGGTGCCGTACGTGTGTCTGTCGGCAGCTCACTTAGTTCGCTATAACGCTTTAATTGCTCAGCGCTAATAAGGCAGCGCTGCTTTACCTCAATAAAGAGTGGGTGCGGTGCTTTTACTTTTTTGTCATTCGTCAATGTGTCTGTCAATTCAGTGATGGGTGTTGCCATATTTTTAGCGTCTTTTTTATTAGCGTCTCTTGATACTGTAGAGATAGGGGCGTGTGGCTGTTCGGTCATAGGCGTAGGACATATCTTTTTAAAAAGGTGGAGTGTTGATTTCTGTGATTGGTTTTATGCTATCAGGTATTCATATTCATGCTGAACTTTTTATACTTTATATTGAATAGTTAACCAAGGTATTTTACAAGATACGGCAACGTTTTAGCTAAATCATTAAACGCTGTTTTGTATCATTATGAGATATACCAGTGTGTATGATGAATAAATGAGAGACAAATTAACAGTGAGTTTATTGCCGTCAAAGGAGAATAACACCTCAATACAGGCCTAGATAGTATAAGATGTCTCACATTGGTGCAATCTGCAACTATTCAATAGGCAGAGTGCATGATAAAATAGACGGTTCACATGTCAAAACTGGATAACTCGTTGTATGTCAGCTTCCGATAAAGTCACGTCATCATCTGCTAGTACAGGTACTATCCATATTGATCCTACTGGCTTTGTAAAGCTCGGATCACAATTGCCAGTGCTGGCCAACACTCTGACGAAAGCAGTTCATGAGCTCGGTCTATCCTTAAGTGAGACGCAGCAGCGCACACTATTATTGTACTTAGACCAGCTTTTGTTGTGGAATAAAGCGTATAATCTGACCGCTATTACTGATCCTGAAGAAGCTTTAATCAAGCATGTGATTGATTGCTTAGCTATTATAACGCATTTGCCATCAGGGTCATTGCTTGATATCGGTACAGGTGCAGGATTGCCTGCCGTGATTATTGCTATTTGCCAGCCTGAGCGCCAATGCACGGCACTTGATAGTAACCAGAAAAAAATACGTTTTATTAAGCAAATCAGTAGTGAACTTGGTTTGAGTAATATGCAGCCGATTGCTTCTCGTATCGAAGCACATGAAGCAAGTTATGAGGTGGTTACCTCTAGAGCGTTTGCCAGCTTGATAGATTTCGTCGATGTGGCACAGCCAAGGCTAGCAGATAATGGTAACTTATGTGCTATGAAGGGTAAGGCGCCGAGTGAAGAGGAGCTACAAGCATTGGATAGTGATTGGCACATAAAAACAATCAAGCTAAAAGTGCCACGTTTGCATGATAGTCGTCATTTAATTGAATTGTCTCGCAAAAATGTCTAAGCTATGAGCAACTTTCAGTCATGAAATTGCAAATATGAAACAGTGACTGTTTGATTGTGAAACATAGTTTACGTCTTTAATTAAATGACATAATATTTAAATGATGTCGAGACAGAGCGAGTTATTTGTATAACGAATGACTGAATATGTCTCGCTTTTTAAATGTATAGCTAAAAAAATAACAGTAATAAATTCTAATTAAACTGAGTGAGTGTATGGAAATCATAGCGATTGCGAATCAAAAAGGCGGCGTGGGCAAAACCACGACGGCGGTAAATTTGACCGCTAGCTTGGCTGCAAAGCGTAAGCATGTACTACTGATTGACTTAGACCCACAAGGCAATGCGACCAGCGGTACGGGCGTGGATAAAAATGAACTCGCGCTGACCATCGCTGATGTTTTACTCGATGGTGTATCACTGTCGGATGCTATTGTTACCAGTCCAGCAGGGTTCGATGTCATCGGTGCCAATCGCGATTTGGCTGGGATGGACATCACCTTGATGAACAAGACCAATAGCCATGAATTGTTTAAAACAGCGATGGTGGCTTTGGTTAACGATCAGATAGCGGCTAAAAAACCTGCTTACGATTATGTCGTGATAGACTGTGCGCCCAGCTTGAATTTATTGACGATCAATGCATTGGTTGCCACAGACAGCGTCATTATCCCGATGCAATGTGAGTACTATGCACTAGAAGGCCTAGCAGATTTGTCGCAGACGATTGAGCGACTCACGGAGCTGAATCCGAAGCTCTATATTCGCGGTGTGGTGAGAACGCTATTTGATGCACGCAATACCTTGGCTCGCGATGTGTCAGCTGAACTGGAAGCACATTTTGGCGATATCATGTATAAGACTCATATTCCAAGAAATATTCGTTTGGCAGAAGCACCTGCGCATGGTTTGCCAGTTATCGCATATGAGAGATGGTCAAAAGGGGCACGTGCCTATCAAAAACTAGCCGCTGAAGTGATGAAGCAAAGCAGCTAGTTTTGGCCGTAGATAAAAGTTTGGTGATAAAAGTATCAACCAGATTAAATAACAAAGCACGAAATATCGTATTTATGAGTAATGAGTAAGCCGTATTCACAATCATTTGGCTTTTATTTTAGCGTTATAGGATAGGTAATCATGGCGAAGAAAAGAGGATTGGCTGCCAATCGAGGCTTAGATGCCTTGTTGGGATCAATCAAAAAAGAAAAGCAAATCACTGCGTCTGCCTTACAAGATGATATGGCAGCGCGTGATAATACTTTGCCAGCTGTAACGCCAGAGACTGACATAACAAACGCAAGCACAACCGCTCAAACAAGTCGTGCAAAAGACAACGAAAAATCGACTGCAAATCCAGCAGTTCTAGAGGCTGCTGATTCTAGTAATCGTAAAGCACGTGCGCCACGTACAATGAATAAGAGTGCCCCTAATAAAAATCGGGTTAGCGGAACAGATACCAGTGCCTCTGAAGATCAAATCAGCTTGGTTCAAATTGATGTGACACGATTACAAGCAGGCAAGTATCAGCCGCGTCGTGATATGAGTGAAACTGCGCTTGCTGAATTGGCCTCTTCGATTGAGCAGCATGGTGTCATGCAACCTATCGTTATCCGTCCATTATTGGCAAATGAAGACAAGAGTGAAGCATTTGTCACTCATGAAATCATCGCTGGCGAGCGCCGCTGGCGTGCTGCAAAAATGGCAGGTAAAGCAGTAATACCTGCGATTGAGCGCGCATTGTCAGATGAGTTGGCTATTGCACTGGCACTAATTGAGAATATTCAACGCGAAGACTTGTCCGTGATTGAGCAGGCAGCAGCATTACAACGCTTTCATACTGAGTTTGGTATGAGTCACGCGATGATTGCAGAGGTTGTGGGTAAGGCACGTACGACGGTATCGAATCTACTGCGCTTGAATCAGCTGCACGATACCGTAAAAGACCATTTAGCAACCAGTGCGCTAGATATGGGTCATGCGCGCACGCTTTTGGCATTATCCTCTGAGCAGCAGCCAATTATTGCACAAAAAATCATCGATGGTGGCATGACCGTACGCGAAGCTGAAAAGCTCGTGAAGTCAATTTTGCAGCCAGCTCCCAAAGCCAATCGTACTGAACAAGCACAGTCTCATGACGCGGAACGTTTGACACAAAGACTGACGGATATGCTTGGGGCTGAAGTAAAACTTAAGCATAAAAAAGACGGGCAGGGTAGTGTTGAGATATTTTTCCAAAATCAGGACCAGTTGGCCGCCTTGATTAAGCATATAGAGGCACAGGCTTAAGGTATTCATCCAGTTTGTAATGACTGCACAAGTCTAAACTATCTTGGTTACCACTATTTTTATAAAAATATAAAAGAGAGCGAGTATGTGGGAGTTGGTAAAAGCGGGTGGTTGGTTGATGACGCCTATCGTGGTGTGCTCAATACTGGCATTGGTTATCATCATTGAGCGTAGCCATACTTTACAATTTAACAAAATTGTACCTAATAGATTGCGCGAACAATTGATAACGCGCCTACGCGAAAACGGCGGCATCGGTCGTACACAATTAATGAACGTGAAAGAAAAAACACCTTTGGGTGATATTTTGGCAACGGGTTTGCTTTATCGTCAGTATGGTTTAGAGTCGATGACGATGCATATGCAAAACCGTGCTAGCGTACAAGTTCATCAGTTAGAAAAAAATATCAATATGCTTGGTACTATAGGTGCGATTGCACCGTTGCTTGGTTTGTTGGGCACGGTATTGGGTATTATCTCTTCGTTTTTAGCGATTACTGATGGCGCGATGCAAGACCCAACGATGCTTGCCGCTGGCGTATCACAGGCATTGATTACAACTGCTGCTGGTATGATTGTTGCGATTCCTGCATTGGTTGGCTATCGTTATTTTCAGCGCCGGATCATTGATATCAATGCCCAGTTTGAAACTCAAGCAGGATTGATGATTCAAGAGTTGTATGACTACCAGTTGCTGGGAAATGTGCATACTTCTGGTTTTGATACGCTTAATCCTGATGCTTCATTACATGGCACGATAGGTAATGATTCGGTAAGTTTAAGCGACGGAGTCACAGTGACTTCTTAGTACTATTTTTAATACTATTAGTATTATTTTTAGTACTAAGGGTCAGATGAATTATCTAGTCATCCTATTTGCATTTTAAACACGCCTTAAGCATAGTAAAAATATTAAAGAGAGTGATATGCGCTTTAGAAAACCAACCGTTGAACCACTTGAAATCAATCTAACACCAATGATTGATTGCTTATTATTTTTAATTGTATTTTTGCTGCTTGCGACCTCATTTAATCATTTTAGTCGCTTGAATATTATTCTTCCTGAAGCTGAAGGTGTCGCACTGACAGAACAAAACAACAGCATTGAAGTGGCAGTACAAGAAGACGGCAGCTATTTGGTAAATGGTATCACCCTTGGCAGTAGCAATGAGGCTGAATTGATCAGCATGCTACAGCAAGAGGCGGGTAGTAATCGTGATATGCTGTTTGTGATTGCTGCTGATGCTAACGCTACTCATCAATCTGTGGTACGGGTGATGGATGTCGCAGGAAAACTAGGGTTTTTGAACCTCAATATCAGTACGGTTGTGCCACTTGGTCAACCATTACCGCAATAATATATGGCTATATTAGTGTCATAAATACTCCTATAAAACTGTGCTTTGAGTGCAGTTTATTCATATCATGATACCCAAATTGAGGCTTTTATGAGCCAAACATATCAATCCGACTCTACAAAAAAATCTGCTAAAAAGTTGTCAGCAGAGCCATCAAATATACCTAAGCGTAAGACATTATTGCGCCTGTTACGCTATCTTAAGCCATATTGGTGGGCGTTAGCACTAGTGGTTTTAGGTTTTGCTATCAATGCTGGAACAGAGATATGGGTGGCCAAACTTCTACAGTACATCACTGACGCTATCAATCAAGGTGATCAAAGTAAGCAGAATTTGTTTCCACTGCTTATTATCACGTTGTTTTTTGTGCGTGGTTTGGGTAGCTTTTTGGGTAATTACTATTCTGCTTTAGTTTCACGTAACTTAGTATATGAGTTGCGAGTAGAAGTCTTCAATAAATTACTGCGTTTGCCAAGCTCATTTTATCTTGCCAATCCAGCAGGTACTATCTCATCAAAGTTGATATTTGACGTTGAACAGGTCACAGCAGCCAGTACAGAGTCAATGAAGACCTTGCTGCGTGATGGGTTGACGGTATTGGCATTAATTGGATTTTTGCTCTACAGCAATTGGCGCTTAACTTTAATTTTATTCCTCGTACTGCCACCAATATTATGGCTCATTCGCATAGCATCTAAGCGTTACCTGAAATTGTCTAAGGGTATTCAAGAGACGATGGGTGATGTTAGTCATATTACCAACGAAGTTATTGGTGGCTATCAGGTGGTTAAAAACTATGGCGGACAAGCATACGAAGCCGAACGTTTTGACAAAACATCAAAAAAGAACTTGCTCCAAGGTATGAAGGTAGTCGTTACCAATAGTATCAATACGCCAGCAGTACAGCTACTGATGGCAATAGCTATGTCAGTTGTGGTGTGGCTCGCACTGCGTCCATCGGTGATTGATAATATTTCAGCTGGTGAGTTCATCTCCTATATCGCTGCGGCTGGTCTACTAAGTAAACCAGTGCGTTCACTGACGGATATTAATCAGAAACTGCAAAAAGGTATCGCGGCTGGTGAGTCAATTTTTGCTCTACTAGATGAGCCAGAAGAAAAAGACACTGGTGTGATCAGCTCAGCCCTAACGGGTGAGATGAAACTCGATAATGTCAGTTTAATCTATCCGGATTCGACAGTGGCACTGCGCGATTTTACGTTAGATATACGTGCAGGAGAAACCGTTGCACTGGTAGGGCGTAGTGGTGCTGGTAAATCATCTTTAGTAAATCTATTGACACGCACCTTATCAACTTCTGCAGGGCAAATTACTTTAGATGGTATACCAATCGAAGATATCAAACTAGAGAGCCTACGTGCTCAAATTGCGATGGTCAATCAGCAAGTGGTTCTGTTTAATACGACGGTATTTAACAACATTGCTTATGGTAGCTTAGCCAATAAAAGTCAGTCCGACGTAGAGCGCGCCGCAAAAGATGCCTTTGCTCATGACTTCATAATGAAGATGCCAAATGGCTACCAAAGCGAAATCGGTGCCGAAGGTTTGCAATTGTCAGGTGGGCAGCGTCAGCGCTTGTCTATCGCGCGTGCACTATTAAAAGACGCGCCAATTCTCATTTTAGATGAAGCAACCAGTGCGCTAGACAATGAGTCAGAGCATTATATTCAGCAAGCGCTAGATAATGTGATGAAAAATCGCACGACATTGGTGATTGCACATCGATTGACGACCATTGAGTCTGCTGATCGTATCGCTGTGTTGGATGCAGGGCAGATTGTCGAGTTAGGCACGCATACAGAGTTAATGCAGTTACAAGGCCATTATGCACAAATGTATGATCGTGATTTCGAATAGAGTCATATGATTCGGTTTTAATATACATTTTATGATAAAGCGGCACTGAATTTATAGAATAAGTGGTCAATAAACATGAGCATTGAAACGACAGTGACACGTGCATGGCAACGCCAGGCTCTTTGGTTGTGGCTATTACTACCCATTAGCTGGTTATACGGACTCATTACCATGCTCCGCCGTCAAGCTTATAAAATTGGTTTGCTATCAAGTTATCGTGCGCCCATTCCCATCATGGTAATCGGAAATATCAGTGTCGGTGGTAGCGGTAAGACACCATTGATTATTGCTTTAGTTAATTATTTGCAAGATCAAGGCATCAAGGTAGGTGTCATTAGTCGTGGTTATGGTGGTGATGCCAGCCAGATGCCAGCATTGGTTAATGTGGATAGCTTACCTAATGTAGTTGGCGATGAGCCATGTTTAATCGTCAGCATGACAGGTGCCGCGATGGCAGTTTGCCCCAATCGTCAGCAAGCAGTGACCACCTTATTAGATGCTTATCCAGATTTACAGTTAATTATTGCAGATGACGGTTTGCAGCATTATGCATTGCAACGTGATATTGAGTGGATTGTCGTCGATTCGGCAAGAGGTTTTGGCAACAAGCAACTACTACCCACTGGCTTTTTACGTGAGCCAATGTCACGATTAGAAGGCGCAAATGTCATTTATCATGAAAGGTTAGAGACAGGAGCAATTTTTAATAATAAAGACAATGATATGCTACCTCTAGCCAATCGCTTGACTATGCACTTAGCGCCTGACAAGTTGCAGTACCTGTGGCAACCTAAACCAACTGATTCTAAGGTAAATATTAATACACCTGAACGGGGTAGTCAGGTACACGCCGTCAGCGGGATCGGTTATCCGCAGCGTTTCTTCGATACCTTGGATTCTATTGGCTTTGAGGTAATTAGTCATCCTTATCCTGACCATTATGATTTTAGCTTGGCTGAGCTCCTGCAGTATCGCGATTATCCCATTGTTATCACTAGCAAAGATGCAGTGAAAATTAGAGCATTGCTAGTCGAATATACAAGTAAGCAAGCACTGAGTGATGAGTATGAGGAGCTGGCAAATAGACTATGGGTGTTACCAGTGACAGCCGTACTTTCTGATAGTTGTTATGACAATCTAGACGAGCAACTTAAGACACTAGGTATTCAGTCTGATCCTGATATCAGTATAAAAACTACGTGATAGATAACCGCTAATATTTTACATTGCCGCAAAATTTTATAGGAACAAACCATGTCATCAGTCGCCACACCTGCCAAAACTCATATTGTCATTCCTGCTCGCTTTAAAAGCACACGACTACCTGGCAAACCATTGCTACAGATACATGGTAAGCCGATGATTCTTTGGGTGGCTGAAAAGGCTCAGACAGCACACTTTGCAGATGATATGTGCATTGCGACTGATGATGAAGATATCGCGAAGGTATGCACGGATGCAGGATTTGATGTCGTGATGACTAGCCCTGATCATGCCTCAGGCACAGACCGTTTAGCAGAAGTGGCTGCTATAAAAGGTTGGGCTGACCATGATATCGTGGTCAATATGCAAGGCGATGAGCCCTTGGTACCGCCGCTATTATTAGAGCAGGTAAAAGCACTTCTAGTCGCAGATGATGAGAGTGTGATGGCCACTCTATGTGAGCCTATCGATGACTATGAGACTTTTATGCGCCCATCCGTGGTCAAGGTTGTCAGTCAACAATCCAATGATCTACAGCGTGCGCTTTATTTTAGTCGTGCGCCCATTCCTTGCGATCGTGATGTCGTGTTGGCTGAGGATAATCAAAGACAACCACCGAAAAATGCGTATCGTCACTTGGGCTTATATGCTTATCGTGTGCGTCTACTACAGCAGTTTGTACATTGGCCACAGACACCGCTCGAAATGCTAGAAAGCTTAGAGCAGTTACGTGTGTTAGAAAATGGTGGACATATTGCTATTGCCGCCGCTGCTTGTCATTTACCGGCAGGCGTCGATACGCAAGAAGATTTAGATCGTTTAAATGGCATGAGCCTAGCTGACTTTTTAAATCCTATTGGTAGTCTATAGGTTAATAATCCAATTCAAATTTTATACCTTCTATTTAAAGCGTCATTAACGCGCTATATCCTGAATAATCGAGCAATGTTATAGGGCGACAGCTATGAGTGACGGGACAGGAAGTACGGGTGCAGCAGATATTAACGATGGCATTTATTTTGCGCCCCTATTGCCATGGCAGCAGTCGTTATGGTCGCAACTGACAGAGCGAGTATTGCAGCAGCAGTCTTTACCTCATGCGCTACTAGCAGCAGGTATGCAAGGTATGGGCAAGCGTGCTTTTGTATGGCGACTGGTCGCTTGGTTGCTATGTCGCAGCCGTGACAGTCATCCAACAGGTGCTTGTGGCACGTGTGAGAGCTGTCAATGGTTGAGATCAGGCACCCATCCGAGCTTGCAAGTATTGCCACTGGTCAGTATGCCTATCAGTGCAGAGCATGCTGATAATAAAGAAAAATCAAGCAACACTGCTAAAGACAAAAAATCCAGTAAAACTGCTAGCAATAGTGCTCTCAAGACTAAAATTGATGATATCCGTGCCTTACAACCTTTCATTTATCAAGGTGGACAAGGAATGCGGATTTGCGTGTTAGATCATGCAGAGAAAATGACGATTGCTGCAGCCAATGCCCTACTAAAAACCTTAGAGGAGCCACAAGCACAAGTTCATCTGTTTTTGATCAGTGATACGCCTGCCCAGTTGCTGCCAACTATTAAAAGTCGCGTACAACAGCTAGCATTACAAACGATTGAACCTGCAATAGCTGTTGACTATGTAACAGGTGAGCTGGGGCATACCATCAATCGTGAAGCAGTCAGTACCGCTGCCATTCATCAACTTATTCAGCTGGCCAATGGCGCGCCTTTAGCAGCGATAGCACTGGCACAAGCGCCTTGGTATAGTAAGCGTTCACTGTGGTTGACGACGTGGCAAGCATTACGTAGTGGTAAACGTAGTAGCGTAGCAGCCAGTGATTATTGGCAAAATCAGCTTAACATCGTAGAGTTTATCCAACTGTCTGAGCTGATGCTGCTCGATATGCGCCGTGTTTGTCTAGGACTGGATGAGCTACAAAAAGACGTCAACTTATCAGCATTGTTAGATACTTATCAACTGACTGATAGTGGGTTGGAAGCATTCGCTAATAGCTTGCAGCAAACCAAAGTTGCACTACAACAAAATGTGCAAGAAAAATTTGCCTATGATAAGCTAATGCAAGAACTGGCATACTTATAAAGCAATTTTTATGGCATTTGATTATCGTTTGGCAATGGTTTTAATGCTTTGCTCTACATACCGTTAGCCACTCATAAAAACACATTTAATCCAATTAATAAAGGAAGCTAACTATGGCGATGCCAGGACGCGGTGGGGTATTAACCTGCCATATTGAAAATATCGAAATGCTATACGCCAGTTACTTATCCTTTGTGAGTAATGGGGCACTGTTTGTACCTTCGACTCAAGACCAACAGCTAGGTGATGAAGTATTTATCGCAGTTACTTTACCGAATTCTAGCGAGCGTTTACCTATGAACGGTAAGGTGGTTTGGATAAACTCTAAAACACAAGGTGGACGTCCAGCAGGTTTTGCTGTACAAATTGGGACAGATATTTCTGGTCAGCGAATCAAAAACGAAGTTGAGCGACTATTGGCTGGTAAAGTAGATGGTTTGCAGGCGACTTATACGATGTAGTCTGTATAACTATCCATCTCTTCATCCATTACGATAATTAGTTTTGAACAAATGCCGCTATAAAAAAGCAGCCTTATACTCGATATAAGGCTGCTTTTTAGCAAAAGTATAAAAAATTGGCGAATGTGAGAGCGTTCTAATAGCGCGGCGGCACATACATATCATTTGGGATAGGTTCACGGTAATATTCATCATCGCGCTTACGACTCGGCAATTCGACCTCATCACGAGGTATTTCTTTATAAGGAATTTGTTCGAGTAAATGGGCAATGCAGTTTAGCCTAGCACGTTTTTTATTGTTACCTTCTACTACCCACCATGGCGCTTCAGGAATGTGAGTGCGCTCAAACATGGTTTCTTTGGCTTTGGTGTAATCTTCCCAGCGTCGGCGCGACTGTAAGTCCATCGGTGAGAGTTTCCACTGCTTAAGCGGATCATATATTCGGCTCATAAATCGCGCATGTTGCTCATCATCGGTAATAGAAAACCAGTATTTTACTAGGCGAATACCTGAGCGTACAAGCATGCGCTCAAACTCAGGTACTGATTGAAAAAACTCTTCATACTGTGCATCTGTACAGAAGCCCATCACGTGCTCAACACCACCGCGGTTATACCAACTACGGTCAAATAATACAATCTCGCCAGCTGCTGGTAAATGAGCGACATAGCGCTGAAAATACCACTGCGTCTGCTCGCGTTCTGTCGGAGCGGGTAATGCGGCAACACGGCACACTCTAGGGTTCAAACGCTGAGTGATACGCTTAATGGCCCCACCTTTACCAGCAGAATCACGCCCCTCAAAGATAACAACGATGCGCTCACCGCGATCAACGACCCAATCTTGTAGCTTTATAAGCTCGCGTTGTAGCCGGACCAATTCATGAAAGTATGTTCGTCGGTCTAGCTTTTCCTGCTCACTCATCTCGCGGCCATCAAAACGAAAATCACGTGCACAGTCATCTATTTCATTTTCTAGCTCTTCATCATAAGTATCGATTAAATCTTGATGCATTTTTCGACGTAACTCATCATCCAGAACTTCTTTTTCGATACGCTCTGAAAGAATAGCTTGTTCTCGATTGTATTGATCTACCTGCTTTTTAGTTGCTAAAGATTCGAAATCAGTCGTTATACGTGGTTCTGACATCACAAATTTTTCAGAACCAAAAATGACTTCCCTTAGCTTTTCTAATAAATATTTTGTCTTACCCATAAATATTACCTTTGGTTGGCATATTGGATTTTGTAAGATACTACTCCTGGTTCACTTTTATAATAACAAACTATAGGCAATAAAAAATGCCCTTTAATTAACTTAAAGGGCATTTTTTACAGACAGATGCTGATTAAAATAATAGATCAGCATATCTCTTTTTTTAAACTAAATGCAATCCAGATTATTTTTCTAGAATACAAGTAACACCTTGACCACCTGCTGCGCAGATAGAGATAAGTGCACGGCCTGAGCCTTTCTGATCTAGCAATTTAGCAGCAGTTGCTAAGATACGACCACCAGTGGCAGCAAACGGATGACCTGCCGCTAATGATGAGCCGTTAACATTTAGCTTAGTACGGTCGATAGAGCCTAGCGGCGCATCAAGTCCTAAACGCTCTGAACAGAAGCTTTCATCTTCCCAAGCGGCCAATGTTGATAATACTTGTGACGCAAAGGCTTCATGGATTTCATAAAAATCAAAATCTTGTAAGGTTAGGCCAGCACGTTCCAGCATACGCGGTACGGCATACGCAGGTGCCATTAGCAGACCTTCAGTCGTGCCTGATTTGCCAATGAAGTCAACAGCAGCGGTTTCTTGATGGACGATATAAGCCAATGGCTTAAGACCATGCTCTTTTGCCCATTCATCAGTACCCAATAGTACACAAGAGGCACCATCAGTTAATGGAGTAGAGTTGGCTGCTGTCATCGTTGGATTGGCATTCTTTTTGCCAAATACAGGTCTGAGTTTAGCCAGTTTTTCTAAGGTTGTGTCTGGGCGCAGGTTATTATCACGAGTCAGACCTTTATACGGCGTGATTAAGTCGTCAAAGAAGCCTTCATCATAAGCACGTGCTAGATTTTGATGGCTATTAAAAGCCAGCTCATCTTGCGCTTCACGGCTGATATTCCACTCAAGTGCTGTGATCGCTTGATGATCGCCCATTGACAGACCAGTGCGTGGCTCACCGTTTTGTGGTGAATCGATTAGGTCTTTTGGATTTAGACCCATCAATGCTTTTAGGCGTTGCTTGTTATCTTTTGCGGCACCCAACTTGATAAGTACTTTACGTAGGCCATCACCAACTGCGATAGGCGCGTCAGAGGTGGTATCAACACCGCCAGTAATGGCTGAATCGATAAGACCCAGTGCGATTTTGTTGGCAGAAGCAAAGGTCGCTTGCAAGCCAGTACCACAAGCTTGTGAGATGTCATAAGTTGGGGTATGTGGGTTCAATGCGGTGTTTAGCGCAGCCTCACGAGTTAAGTTGATATCGCGGCTTAGCTTCATCACAGCGCCAGCCACTACTTCACCTACGATTTCGCCTTGTAGGTTATAGCGTTCAACCAAACCATCTAAAGCAGCTGTTAGCATGTCGGTGTTGCTGACATCAGCGTATGAGCCGTTTGAGCGAGCGAACGGGATACGGTTGCCCCCTAAAATAGCCACTCGGTTTAGATTTGAGGCAGGCTTCGCTTTGCTAGTCTTTTTAGCAGCAGCGGAAGAGGTTTTGACAGCAGTCGTTGCTGTTTTATCCTCATTTGCTTTTTTGTCCTCAACCGTTTCAGCTTCTTTAGTCGAAGCACTTACGGTTTTTTTAACAGGTGTTTCTTTTTTAATACTGTCAGTAGAGGTTGCTTGTAAGTTTTCGTTTTTTGTATCACTGGTTTTTACGACAGTGCTTTCGATAACAGGGCTATCAGAGTGGTTGTTTTTATTACTCATAATATTATCCTTAAAAAATATGGGTAGAAGAAAAAGAGGGTAATAATAAAAAATTCAATCGAATTAAAAAAATACAGTTAAGAGATTCAAAATAGATAAGAGGTAAATATTATCATTTATTGTGCGTTATGGCTGTTTAGGATAAAGCGTTTTTACGACCTTACTGTATATCTTTAGCAAACTATGTGACACTTATATATAAGGTTGATACTGGCTTTGAAAACAGTTAATAATATAACTTTCTTAGACTGGCTGGTATTGACTATTAACATTGCATAAAAGCTGTTTTGATAATATATTGTTATCGATAATTCTATTTACCATAACTTATAGGTCTGATTTTAGCATAATGTTGTGGTTTTTAAATCTAGAAAAAGCGGCCGTCTTGTGTACTTGCTTGTTTACAGATTTTTGTGGACATTGTCAGTTTTTGGACTTGTTTATGATGGCAGTGTATAGTTAGGCCAGTTTTGTACGCACTTACTAAATATCAATAATTATAATGTTGCCGAGTCTATATGATAGGCACATTGCATTTTTTATTTTAATCATTTTTATAAGGATTATATTATGTCAGACCGTTACGGTGATTTTGTTCAGTCTTCTCTTGGCAAAAAAGTGGCCAAAAATTTGGGTTTGCCATTACCAGTGACTCTTGATCGTTTCGAGAGTGGTGAGAATTTAGTACGCGGTAGTGTGTTGGTTGGTCGTGCTAAGGGCGAGGATAAAAGCGTTAGCGCATCGATCTCACGTATTTTGTCAGACGTACATGCTGATGTTTATGTAAATAGTAGCGACGATATCAAAGATGAATTGGCTGATGCGAGCATCGAAGCAAAAGCCAATACCGGTGGTGATGACAAATTCAAAGTTCTATTGTTTGATGCCAGTAATATCGTCAATGCCGAGCAGCTCAAAGAAGTGTATGAATTCTTCCATGCTGTTGCTCGCCGTGTCGACAAGTCTGGTCGAGTCATTATTGTTGGTCGTACGCCAGAGAGTATCACTGATAATATCGAAGCAGCAATGGCTCAGCGCTCACTTGAAGGCTTTGTAAAGTCTGTTGGTAAAGAATTTAAGCGCGGTGTTACTGCACAGCTTATCTACGTTGAAGAAGGCGCAGAGCAAAATCTGGATTCGACATTACGCTTCTTCACCTCAGCTCGTTCAGCGTATGTCTCAGGACAAGTTGTCCGCGTTAGCAAAGGTGAGTCAGTTGAAGTAGATTGGACGCAGCCTCTAGGTGGCAAAACCATGCTAGTGACTGGAGCAAGTCGCGGTATCGGCGAAGCAATCGCTCGTGTGTTGGCTCGTGAAGGCGCTCACGTTATTTGTCTCGATGTACCGCAGCAGCAAGCTGATCTACAAAAAGTCGCGAGTGAAATCAGCGGTTCTGTCGTGACCGTGGACATTACTAGTGAAGACGCAGGCAAAGAAATCGCAGAAGCAGCACAAAAGCGTGGCGGTCTGGATTCGATTATTCATAATGCTGGTGTCACACGTGATAAGACATTGGCAAACATGGACGAGAAAAAATGGGACATGGTGATCGATATCAACTTAAGCAGTATTGCTAGGCTAAATTGTTACTTACTAGACAATGACGTGCTAAAAGAAAATGCACGTATCGTATGTGTATCATCTATCTCAGGTATTGCAGGCAACATGGGTCAAACCAACTATGCCACCTCGAAAGCAGGTGTTATCGGTCTGGTTGATGCGACTGCTAAGCAACTAGAAGACAATGCTAAAGGCATGACCATCAATGCAGTGGCACCAGGGTTTATCGAAACTCAAATGACGGAAGCGATTCCATTTGCTATTCGTGAAGCCGGTCGTCGCATGAACTCAATGAGCCAAGGCGGCTTGCCAGTAGATGTTGCTGAGACCATCGCATGGTTTGCATCACCTGCTTCTGGTGGCTTGAACGGTAACGTGGTTCGTGTTTGTGGTCAGAGCTTACTAGGGGCCTAACACCTATTTCTAAGTAGACAGAAGTAATGATTAAGCCTATAGTAAATATATAATATAGTGCATTATTTATTATTTACCTCACATATGCTTACGAAAAAATTGCTGATAAATCGTAATAAAGCTGCCCGAGGGTGGCTTTTTTATGATAAAAACACAGAAACCATCAGCCAAATCATGTTTCGTTATAATAAGTGCTTGTAACCTGTATTAAAAATCACGTAGATTACTTATACTTTGGATTGAGTATAGCGCTTAAGATACTGTTTACTGGTAAGCCTTAACGAACGACTTTATAGCATCTCTGTATGCACCAAGAAAATTTGCTCAAGCCCCACTTAGGATTTATTATGTCAGACAAGCATTATGATGCGCTGCCAAAAGCGCATACGACCTACGCCAATATCGTCAAAAGTTTATTGCCTATCGTCAATAATGGTAAAGTTAGTAGAGATCAATTGCCGCAATCGACCTATTATGTGGACGATCTGCACATCGATCAGGGTAACTTAAACGATTATCGTAAAATTTGTGGCTTTGCTGATAATGGCAATATCCCGATTACGTACTTTTCGGTGCTGTCTCAAACGCTGCAAATGAACATGATGGTCAAAGAGCCGTTCCCATTTGCTATGCTGGGATTGGTACACGTCGATAACAGTGTGACCCAGTATCGTCCAATTGGTGAGCGTGAAACGGTCGCTATGTCTGTCACCTTTGACAACTTGCGTGACCATGCTCAAGGTCAGCAGTTTGATTTTGTGACAACGGTAAAATCAGAAGACAAGGTGATTTGGGAAGGTACGTCGACTTATCTGTCACGTAGCAAACAACCAAGCCGTAGCAAAGACAAAAAAAGCACACCGCGTCCAGTCGTGGTCAAACCCTCAGTCAATCCAAAAGGCGTACACAGTATCTTTGAAGTACCAGAAGATATCGGTCGTCGTTATGCCTTTGTATCAGGCGATTTTAACCTTATCCACTTACATCCATTATCTGCGCGCGCTTTTGGCTTCCCTAAAGCCATCGCTCATGGTATGTGGTCAAAGGCTAAGTGTCTTGCCATGATGGATGAGTTGCCAGACGCTTGTACTGTTGATGTGTCATTTAAACTGCCTATCTTTTTGCCAGCAGAAGTCGAACTCATTGCTGATCCGGTAGCACAGCTTGAGAGCGCAGATGGCACTTGTGAGTTTGGCTTATATAGCTCTAAGAATGACAAGCCGCATTTGGCAGGCACGGTTACATTACAAAGTGATAGTTAATCAAAGCTAGCATAACAGTCAGTAACATGACTGCCGTTTAACTAACAACTATTTCAATAGCAAACTTAACGAACAACTTTATACTTATGACTGCACATACGGAAGCAACAAGCCCAGAACAACTTGATAATTCAGCTGCCAATGACGATGTCGCTAACAACGACGTTGCTAATAACGACGTTGTTAACAATGAGGCTGAGACTACAAACGTCACACCTGACCAAGAGGCTCCTGATAATGGTGTCGATCTAGCTGCCATTTTTGAGCCTTATTTTCGTCCTGATGATAACACCATTGTATGCGGTGCACTCGATGACGAAAAGGTAGTAGCTTTAGCGCAAGCGGGTGTCGAGCTAGTGATTAATTTGCAGCCTGATAACGAATTAAGCTTTGATGAATCATCAGCGGTCGAGCAGGCAGGTATGCACTATGAGCATCTGCCTATTAGCGGCGCGGCGGATTTAAAACAGCTAAAAATATTGGCGTTTGACAACATATTACGCCAAAATCATGGCAAAAAAATAGCCGTACATTGCGGAACTGGTAACAGAGTTGGCGCGGCAATTGCCCTGCGTGCAGGTTGGTTGCGTGGGCGTAAGATGGATACTGCTATGGAACGTGGGCGCAGTCATGGTTTGACTAAGCTTGCCGAAGAAGTTCATAATCGTCTATTGGTACCACGTTAAAGTATAAGCACGTTTGACGAGTAAAAAGGCGACCGATAGGTGGCCTTTTTTTTGAGTAAATAAAAACAAGTTTGACACCGCTAATCGTACTTTTTGGGATTGGTATCATATTAAGCGCTAAGGTTTTTCATACTTAGCTATTCTACAAAACAGAGCAGGAAAACTATGACCGATAATAATAAAACCAATCATAATAATCAGATTAATACACAGCTTCAGCAGCACCTACAGCAACTGCTCACCGACTTACAGCTTGATGATGCGCCAGCAGGTGGTGCGGTGGTTGTCTATCAGGCTGGCAAGTGTATTGCTCAGGCAAGTATGGGGTTGGCACGTTTGGACATGTCATGGCAGCCTGACACTTTAGCGATAAACTTTTCGACAGGTAAAGGTATATTGGCGACACTGGTGCATGTATTGGTTTCGCAGCAGATGCTTGATTATGACACGCCTATTGCACACTATTGGCCAGCATTTGCGGCACAAGGTAAAGGTGAAATTACGCTACGCAATGTGATGTCACACCAAGCCAATTTATTTTCCATTCAAAGTATCGAGGTAGATAGTGAAGCCTTGCTTGATTGGGAATACATGCTCAAGACGGTTGCTGTCATGCCGATCACTGCACCAGACCATGCCGAGCTATATGACAGTGCTTATAGTGCTTTAGTCTATGGTTGGGTATTGGGCGGTGTCATAGAAGCCGTTACTGAACTGTCTTTGGCTGAGGCGCTGCGCCGTTATCTCACTGAGCCTTTAGGTATTGCTGATAGCTGTTATTTTGGCGTACCAGCAAGCAAAGTTAACCAAGTGGCAAAGCTGGCCAAAGATTTTGAGTCATCAAATGAAGATAACTCACAACTGCGTAGTAAACGTCAAAAACCAACCTTAAAAGTAGATTCGCAAAGTGTCTTACGTGCTTACGAAAACCTGCCTAGTTACGCATGTTGGCAGCTGCAAGCCTTAGCGAATATAAAATCAGCAGATATTGGTCAAGCTGATGAGCAAACTAGCTTACCTGTGTTGGATACGGCCTATATTAATCGTTTGTACTTTGACACAAGCAAGCTCAATCTAAAAAATTATAAGGCAGCGCTCATACCAGTTGGAAAACAAGCGATCGATTATCATAGTCGTGAAACGCTACAGGCCGTGATTCCAGCCGCCAATGGTGTCGCCTCAGCTCAGGCCTTGGCAACCATTTATGCCATGCTTGCCAGTGGCGGCGAGTGGCAAGGACAGACGCTTATTGATAGTACAACCTTTGAGCAGCTATCCACACCACAAGTCTCAGGACTAGATGCTGTCATGCCAGCAGCAATGCATTGGCGCTTGGGCTATCACCGCCGGTTGGATATTTGTCAAAGCGAAGCCAATGAAACAGCCGATGTAAGCAAGCAAGGATTTGGACACATGGGCTACAACGGTTCAGTGGCTTGGTGTGACCCTGAGCGCCAGTTGTCATTTGCCTTTGTCCATAATTTTGATGCAACGATGCTCAATGATATCCGTCAGTTTGCGCTAACGGAATCTGTGTTGAGTATGATTGATGCAGCGCTTTAAAAACCTTATTGATAAGTTCAATGAGGCTTATTCGGTGTCATTTTAAGTAGCCTAGTTGCACTCAAGCCATGAATGAAGATTGAGGCTAGAATCACAATTGAGCAGACAATCCATAACTTGAGTGCATCTTCATCACCGAAGAACCCTTGGTTTAGCGCATAAGATAAATAATACAACGTACCAATACCACGGATACCTAATGCTGAGATAGCGTATTTTTCAGTGCGAGGAAGATTTAGCCCTGATAAAGCGATAAACCCACCAATAGGACGTATCAATAACAGGAAAGTGAAGCTGACGATGTAAACACGCCACGTCAGCTCCACACCTGACTGTAATCCTTGACCTAGAAAAATGCCAAACATAACCAGTACGAGCGACATAAGCAAACCTTCGGATTGCTCTGCGAAATCATGGAGTTTGTGATGGTAGCTGTGCTCATGCTCTGAACGCCGGAAGGCAAATGCCGCAATAAAGACAGCGATAAAACCATAACTATGTACAAACTCTGCTAATCCATATGCTACAAGTGTCAGGGCGATGACCACATAGCCTTGAGAAATAGTAGTGTCTTGGCTATATTTCGAAAATACCAGCTTTGCCATGACTTTACCCACGACAATACCCACCACCAAACCTGCGCCAATTTTCCACAGTACATCATGGGTGAACCATGACCAGAGCATTTCACTGGTGAAACGATTGCCTTCACTAAATGCTTCCGCTATTTTTATTGCTAAATAAACGAAGGGAAACGCCAGTCCGTCGTTAAGCCCTGCCTCTGAGGTGAGGGTAAATCTCGGTGTATCTTCGCCGCCCGTATTAGGCGGTCCTACCTGAATGCTAGATGCCAATACCGGATCGGTTGGGGCTAGCACAGCCCCTAACAAAATAGCTGCTCCAAGGCTCAAACCAAACGCATAATACCCCAAAATGGCCATCGCAAAGATACCAATCGGCATGGTAATCAGTAATAGGCGTACTGTCGGCCTCCACAATCGCCAAGACAGCTTGGTATCAATCTTGATACCAGCACCTACCAATGACACGAGCACCACGATTTCGGTTAGTTTTTCAATAATTAAACCGTTATCCATCGGATCTAAAAATGATAAGCTCGTCCACCAATAGCCCATGATTAGACCAAAGCTGACCTGTAGCATAGGTAAGGAGACGGGCGTGCGTTTAAACATAATAGGAAACAATGCTCCTAGTAAGAAAGCGACACCGCAGATTAATAAGAATAAATTATAGTTTTCGATCATAAGGAGTAGGCACGTCGTGATTTTTAAGGGGACAGTTTTGATAACCCTTATCATGACGTTTAAAAATATTAATTACCGCAAAAAATCGTTATTAAAACGTCTGCTGCGTTGTTTTTTGGTGAAAAAAAGCCTGCATAAGATATGCAGGCTTTTCATGGGTCTTTAGATTGATGTGTTTTAAGATAGCTTATTTACCTTAAAACACAGTTTGTACGTTTTAGCGTTCTACTTGGCTCACATCACGGACAGCACCAGTATCGGCACTGGTCGTCATGGCAGCATAGGCACGTAGCGCAGGGGTTACATGACGATCACGGCTCACAGGTTTCCATGCATCGCGCCCGCGTGCTTCCATCGCATCACGTCGAGCGGCCAAGTCGGCATCACTGACTTGCATGTTGATGGTACGATTTGGGATGTCGATATGGATGGTATCGCCTTCTTCAACCAGACCGATGGCACCACCTTCCGCTGCTTCAGGGCTGGCGTGACCGATTGATAGGCCTGAGGTACCACCAGAGAAACGACCATCAGTGAGTAGGGCGCACTCTTTACCCAAGCCTTTTGACTTTAGGTAAGTCGTTGGGTAAAGCATTTCTTGCATACCCGGGCCGCCTTTAGGGCCTTCATAACGGATAATGACTACATCACCGGCAATGATATCATCAGCCAATACCGCAGCGACGGCATCATCTTGTGACTCAAATAGGCGCGCGCGACCAGTAAAGACTAAGATGCTTTCGTCCACACCTGCGGTTTTGACCACACAGCCGCGCTCGGCGATGTTGCCATACAGTACGGCCAAGCCGCCATCTGTAGAATAGGCATGTTGGGCACTGCGAATACAACCAGACTCGCGGTTGACATCGAGGTTTGACCATTCTTTTGATTGTGAAAATGCTTCAGTGGTACGTACGCCACCCGGTGCTGCAAGGAAGCGTGCGCGTGCCTCAAGGTTATCAGCGTTCATGATATCCCACTTATCAATCGCAGCTTTCATCGTTGGACTATGAATGGTCGGTACATCAGTACTTAATAGACCGGCACGATCGAGCTCAGCCAATAAGGCAAAAACACCACCAGCACGATGCACGTCTTCCATATGATATTTTTGTGAAGCAGGGGCAACTTTTGCAAGGCACGGCACACCGCGGCTTAGACGATCGATATCTGACATTTTAAAGTCAACTTCGGCTTCATTAGCAGCAGCTAACAGATGCAAAATAGTATTGGTCGAACCGCCCATGGCGATATCCAAGGTCATCGCGTTTTCAAACGCAGCCTTGCTAGCGATTGAGCGCGGTAATACTGAATCATCATCTTGCTCATAACGGCGTTTGGCCAATGAAACAATGGTACGACCCGCTTCTAAGAATAGCTCGCGACGCAGTGAATGAGTGGCTAGTAGCGAACCATTACCCGGTAATGCCAAGCCTAAAGCTTCGGTCAAGCAGTTCATCGAGTTGGCGGTAAACATACCAGAGCACGAACCGCAAGTTGGGCAAGCTGAGGCTTCGATAGCGGCCACATCTTCATCACTAATGCTGTCATCAGCGGCATCCATCATTGCATCGACGAGGTCGAGTTTACGAACCGCACTGCTGTCACTACTATCAGTATTGTGACTCTTACCAACCGTACTGGCTAAAATCTTGCCCGCTTCCATTGGGCCCCCTGAAATAAACACTACTGGGATATTAAGGCGCATAGCGGCCATCAACATACCCGGTGTGATTTTATCGCAGTTAGAAATACACACTAGCGCATCCGCACAGTGAGCGTTGACCATATATTCGACAGAGTCGGCAATTAGGTCGCGACTTGGTAGCGAGTACAACATACCGCTATGACCCATCGCAATACCATCATCGACCGCAATAGTATTAAACTCTTTTGCAACACCACCGGCTTGTTCAATTTCACGTGCGACCAGTTGTCCAAGATCTTTTAGATGCACGTGACCAGGTACAAACTGAGTAAATGAGTTGGCAATGGCAATGATCGGTTTGCCAAAGTCGCCGTCAGTCATGCCAGTTGCACGCCATAGTGCGCGAGCGCCTGCCATATTACGACCACCAGTAGAGGTTTTTGAGCGATAATCCATGTGATATTCCTTACAAATAGGCGAGGTTTATTAAAATGTTCAGCCTCAGCTGTGATATTGATAGTGTGCTTTTTATGATGCGTGAGGACTAGTGAATAATTCTAGGTTGTTACCATACCATTAGATATGAATACCTAAAAACAATTCGTTGCTTATGATAAATGATGGATCAAAAAAGTGCTATTCAAGACGCTCCAATATCGCTGTCTCAAACCACGGCAGCTCAACTTTATCCGCATCCAGTTTGGCGATAATCCCTAACGCATGAGTCGATGGCAAAAGCTGATAGTCGCTACTCACATCGATGTTCATAATCTGATCGTTGGTTGGTGCTTGTTCGTCGATACTGACCAGTGCCTGCTGAGTGTTTTTATAGAGCACATCCACACGGCCAAAAAACTGCCAGTCTTTAAATGAAGCGGCGAGCGCGTCAGCAGCATTTTTGGTATAGATTTGCTGCGTCTCTTTGCCTGTATTTGTCCAATGTAGACGTACTGCTAATTGCAGAGTCTCACTAAAGACAACCAATGAGCCGATGACTTTGACATGCCACGGGCTAGCCAATAATGCTTCACTAATACCAATGAGTTGAGCGGCTTCATGAGCTGTCATGGGTATATTGAATTTAGCCAGTAGCGCAGGTGTGAGTGGATGTGTCTGTTTAATCACATCATCTAAACTGTCGTAATGATATAGAAAGGGCAGCGGAAGGTCTTGAGTGACTGTCTTTTTGCTGATTTTACAGTTATGAATCCGCCAAGCGATTGTTTTATCAGTTAATGCATCTGCCAGAATAATGGTGTTCGGCGCAAGGGTTTGCGGGCTATTACTAGCGTTTGCTTGCTCCGCGTCGTTCACAGATACTGTGTCATCGGATACAGAGATTGATGGCATGTCATTAATTGTAGAATGAGCGTGATTGTTATCTGATTGAGTCGTCAAGGTAGGCGAGTTCATAAACATCATGTTATTAAAATAGAGGGTCAATATAACATTTTAAGGGCATGGCTCGCTAATAAATTGGTGAGTTATGGTACTTAATGTATGAACTATAGATTCTGATTAAACACTTGATAACACCTTGTACTCAACTTATATTTCGTCCACTATATGACAGATGCTTTTATCTATTTTAGATAACTATGAAGCAAGTAATTGACTAATAATAAAACTCTCAAAGGAAAAATAATGACTGAATTGAATCAACAAACTACTTATGATGACAATAACATTTTTGCCAAAATGCTAGACGGTGATATTCCCTATCATAAAGTATATGAAGATGATAAAACGCTTGCCTTTATGGATATCATGCCGCAAGCCGAAGGCCATGTATTGGTCATACCGAAACAGAAGGCCGTTGATTTAGCCGATCTTGAGCCTGAATATGCTGCGGCTGTTTTGATGACGTCTAAGAAAGTCATGCAAGCCCAGCGTCAAGTGTTCGAACGTGAGGGCATTATTCAGATGCAGTTAAACGGCGCACAAGCTGGGCAAACCGTTTTTCATTACCATGTGCATCTAATCCCATCGAGCATTCATGAGCTGGGTCGTCACGCTGCTGCGATGGCTGATCAGGAGAAACTAGCAGCAATTGCCAGTCAACTTGCTACTGTGATTGATGCTGAATAAATAAAATATAATCAGAGATTGGGGCGTGTCCTCAATCCAATCGATAGTCATCTAAATGGGTTAAAAATGGCTAAATCTTGCCAAACAGCGTCAAATAGCTGACTAATATCTCGATATTATCTGCGCTATTTTCCTTGTTTGACTGCAATTTATCTTATTTTTATCACCATTTCTGAAATGAGGGCACGCCCTAGAAACATTAATCTTGCTTGAGATATCAGTTATAAATCTCGAATAGGTCCATATCAATAAAAAGGTAGCTAACAAGCTGCCTTTTTTATTTGCTTGGTAATAGTCATGTAACAATCTTTGAAGTAATGTTACGAATCCAGTACTTACCTAGGGTTTATGCAAGGAGTGTGATAAAAATCATATCTATCTACGTTCGTTTGATTCATTTTGAGGATATTATTTTTTATGAGTAAATTACCTCGTTCGACTATTTTATTGCCAGTGTTTGTGCCAGCAGCCATTATTATGCTGTTATTAGTGGTTGGTACGGCTATCAACCCTGATGCTGCGGGAGCACTGTTCAGTGACGTGCTGAATTTTACCACCGAAACGTTTGGGTGGTTTTATATGCTGGCAGTGGCATTGTTTTTATTATTTATTATCGCACTGGCCTTTTCACCTTATGGTGGGATTAAGCTTGGCCCCGATCATGCAGAGGCTGAATATAAGTTTCTTGAATGGTTTGCCATGCTGTTTTCGGCAGGTTACGGGATTGCGTTGCTCTTCTTTGGTGTTGCAGAGCCTGTCATGCATTTTGCCAGTCCGCCTATGTCTGCACCAGAGACGATTGCCGCTGCAAAAGAAGCGATGCAAATTGCTTACTTCCATTGGGGTTTTCACATTTGGGCGATTTATGCTGTAGTTGGGCTATCGCTGGCATATTTTTCCTTTCGCCATGGCTTGCCGCTATCGATGCGCTCCACCTTATATCCTCTGATTGGTGACAAGATACATGGCCCTATCGGTCATGCAGTCGATGTGTTTGCGATTGTTGGTACCATGTTTGGTATCGCAACCAGTTTGGGTCTATCGGTATCACAAATCAACGCAGGTCTGAATTATCTCATGCCAGATTTGGTGCCTGTCAGTACGGGCGTTCAGGTCATTGCTATTGCAGTGATTACCGCTGCTGCACTGGTATCAGTGCTGGCAGGTATGGATAAAGGCGTAAAGCGACTGTCTATCTTAAACATGCTACTGGCAACCGCCTTGATGCTTTTTGTATTTATCGTGGGACCAACAATATTCATCCTCAATGCCTTTATGGAAAATACGGGTAGCTACTTGGGTAATATCGTTGAGCGTACCTTTAGCTTGCAGGCTTATGAGCACAATGACTGGATTGGTAACTGGACGCTATTTATCTTTGCATGGACGATTGCGTGGGCACCATTTGTCGGCTTGTTTATCGCCAAAATTAGCCGTGGTCGTACGATTCGTGAGTTCGTGTTAGGGGTGATGTTAGTACCGACTTTCTTCACCTTTTTCTGGTTTGCGGTATTCGGTGACACCGCGCTAAATATGATTATGATTGATGGCTATAACTCATTAATTGGTGATGTGCAAAACAATCAAGCAATTGCCTTGTTTAAACTATTAGAGAACCTGCCATTTACTCAGTTTGTCTCTTCACTAACGGTTCTATTGATTATTACCTTTTTTGTGACGTCATCGGATTCTGGCTCATTGGTCATTGATGCGCTAGCAGCTGGTGGCCGTAGTGATACACCATGGTGGCAGCGGACATTTTGGGTCGTGACGGAAGGTGCGGTCGCTTCAGCACTGCTACTGGCTGGTGGACTAGAAGCCTTGCAAACAGCTGCTATTGTGAGTGCGTTGCCGTTTGCCATTATTATGTTGATTGCGATGTTTGGGATGTGGCGTGCGTTACGTATCGAAGGCCATCGTAACCAAAGCTTGGACAACAACAGCAAGCTACCACCGCATCTGCTCAATTCATCAGCATGGCGCGATCGTATTGATTACATCACCGATCAGCCTACACGAGACAAAGTCTTAAGTTATATCAAAAACGTGGTGATGCCATCGATGACTGAGGTTTCAGAGAAGTTCGCTGAAACAGGTTGGAAGCCCTCTGTGAATTATGATGCCGTCAATAATCGTGCGGTACTTGAGCTACAGCGCGGTGACGATGTCGAGTTCTGGTATGAGGTGCGCTTGTCAGAGCATGACGCTCCTGATTACTACACTGAAAAGATGGTTAGTGATTTGCCACAAGAGCATCATCACCGTGCAGAAGTATATCTGCGCCGCGGCGGTCAAACTTATGATTTGTACGGCTATAAGTCAGACTCTGTCATCAACGATATCATCGATCAGTTCGAAAAATATCTGCACTTCTTAAACGTGTCTCCAGATAGCCTACCATGGCGTATGCAAGAGCATGATGAAGACATCACACTAGAGCAGGGTAGTGTGTTTGATAAATAATCGGATGGATGGGAATTAGTGTTTACTGATGCAAGTTATTCACGTTAATAGCTTGCAATAAGTGTAGGATTCCTTAGAATAACGGCTTGTTTTCTCTGCAGATCAAGCCGTTTTTTTATGTCTATAGATTCTCCTGTTTTACCCTCGTCTTTGCCAGTGTCTGAGCATCCATTATTGCAGCCGTTAACTATCGGTGGTCTGACGATTGAAAATCGTCTGATGGTGGCTCCTATGGCGGGTGTGACAGACAATCCTTTTCGCCGACTGTGTAAGTCATTTGGCGCAGGTCACGCAGTCAGCGAGATGATTATCGCTGATACTGCGCTTTATGCACGCAAAAAATCTTTGTATCGTGCCAATTTCGATAATGAAATTGCACCTATTTCTGCGCAGATAGCAGGGGCTGAACCCGACAAGTTGGCTGAGGCTGCTCGTTATCAAATTGATAATGGGGCACAGATTATCGATATCAATATGGGCTGCCCTGCCAAAAAAGTCTGCCGTAAGCTGGCAGGATCTGCGTTGCTACAAGATGAAGATTTGGTTGCGCGCTTGCTAGATGCTGCTGTCAACGCGGTCGATGCACCCGTAACGCTAAAAACGCGACTGGGTTATGAAAATGGCCGCGAAAATATCTTGCGAGTGGCCAAGCGGGCAGAGCAAGCAGGCATTGCCGCGATTGCCATTCACGGGCGTACGCGTGAGGATATGTATACGGGCGAAGCACGCTATGAGCTGATACGTGAAGTCAAAGAAAGCATCAGTATTCCAGTCATCGCCAACGGTGATATTGATAGCGCGCAAAAAGCCCAACGCGTGTATGAGTTGACAGGTTGTGATGCCGTGATGATAGGACGTGCTGCTCAAGGTCAGCCATGGATATTTCGTGATATTGGGCATTTCTTACGGACTGGTGAGACTCTGGAAGCACCTAGTGTCAGTGAAATCAAAGAGATCGTACTGGCGCACTTGCAAGAGTTATATGGCTTTTATGGTGAGTATTCTGGCTGCCGTATCGCGCGCAAGCATATCGCTTGGTATACGACGGGTATTCCAAACTCTAATGCCTTTAGGCAAGCGATGTATGGTGAAGAGAGTACTGCTGGTCAGTTTCGCGTTGTTGAGAGTTTTTTAAAAGCCCATGAGTGATAGGTAATACAAGCGTTTACTGCCAAAGGAATATTGGGTTATTAAATAAGCCTTAGGGCTTATCAAGTGATTCTGTCTTTGATGTTTGTTTAGTCGCTGACTGATCTTTTTGCCAAGGAAATCGGCCTTCTAATTCGACTTGTAGTGACAAACTCAGAAAGGTTCGAATAAGCACGATAAACCCCAATACTAAAACGCTGCGTAGCGTAGGCTCTGTGACGACAGTGGCCATAATATCGGCCGCAATCAGAACCTCTAGCCCTAATAGAATAGATTTGCCAACGGTCTGCCTGATTTCGACATAAGTATCATGATTGAAGCTGCCTGTTCGGCGAACGCCTCGATAAAAAGCAAAAAACAGTCCAAAAAACATAATAAGTACGCCAATGATTTCTACTATCTTGGCAATCACATCAATGTAATGTGCTAGAGTTGCAATCAAAATATATTCCTTATGAATGTTCAGTGAAATCGCAAATGCAGTAATCACGCTATTATAAGTTTTTGAACTCCCAAAGTCGTCAAATTATCTGGATGCGATGGCTGTTTTATTCACTTTAGTCTATGCTTTCTTGCTATTCTATAATTGAGATGATCATAGGCATAGGACAAACAAAAAGGACTTTTTATGGCCAATCCCTCGAAACAAGCGATAACCAAAGCAGTAACAGGTAAGAATATTATTATTACAGGGGCTTCAAGTGGTATTGGCGAACGTACTGCTTTTTTGCTTAGCGAATGCGGTGCTCATGTTATCCTATTAGCACGCACTGAAGACAAACTGAAAGCCGTTAAAGAAAGTATCGAAGAGTTAGGCGGCAAGGCCAATTATTACCCTTGCGATTTGACTGATATGGATGCTATTGAAAAAGTTAGTGAGCAAATTTTGATAGATTTTGGCCATGTTGATGTCTTGGTCAATAACGCTGGTCGCTCGATTCGTCGTTCAGTTCATGAATCGGTCGATCGTTTCCATGACTTTGAGCGTACTATGGATATCAATTACTTTGGTGCTGTCAAAATAGTTCTTGGATTTTTGCCGACGATGATTGAACGTCAGACGGGTCAAATTGTTAATATATCCTCGATTGGTGTACTGGCAAACAGTCCGCGCTTTGCCGCTTATGTCGCATCCAAGTCGGCATTAGATGCTTTTAGTCGCTGCTTAGCTGCCGAAGTAAAAGGGGACAATGTGACGATTACCAATATCTTTATGCCATTGGTTCGTACACCTATGATTGCCCCAACCAAGCTATACCGCTACATGCCTGCATTAATGCCTGATGAAGCCGCGTTGATGGTCGCAAGAGCTATCGTCGATAAGCCAAATAGCATTGCCAGTAATATGGGGAAATTCGCGTCAGCTACTTATTCATTGGCACCAGCGATCAACGTTGGCATTCAATCGATAGGCTATCGTATTTTCCCAAGCACCCGCGCTGGACTGACTACCGATAAGAAGTTAAACCTTGCTCAGCGTGCTTTTGCCAGAATCCTTCCTGGTGAGTATCACTAAAATAGTAGGTTTATTGGCTCTGACATAAGATCAAAGAGGATACTGCAGTATCCTTTTTTAGTACCTTGAGAGGTGTTAATACTTATATAAACGGGTAGAGCAGCGGTGATTTTTAGCTATCTGATGACTAGAAACGCGAGACTATTAGATGCTTTAGGGTTTTACTTTTATTACCTCAGAATAAATGCCTCGTTTACGATGCTAACCAAGGCGGCTGGGATTATAGTAGAATGAACTTGCCATGCATGGTCTAATCATCACGACTTTCATGCTCAACGAGATTATTGATTAAGCTTTGCATATCGAAAAATCTTAACAGCCACATAGATACACACTAAGCACTCATTCTCTGAGTGTTAAAAAATCCACATAAGATAATTTGAAGAGGTAAGAATGTTAGTTAAATTGCTACGAGAAGGTCTAGGACGAATTATTGCTGGTATAAGTGTTATGACTCAAGGTAATGCTATGAAACGCACTGAAGAAGAACAAGCTCTCGTTAATAAGGCTGGTGCAGATCTATCATTGTATCAATTTCAATCTTGTCCTTTTTGCGTAAAAGTACGTCGCCAAATTCATAAATTGAATGTGCCTATTGAGCTTCGAGATGCAAAAAACAATGAGCAATTTCGCAATGAGCTTGCTGAAAATGGTGGGCGGATAAAAGTGCCTTGTTTACGTATTCAAGAAAACGACGATGTCCAATGGATGTATGAATCTAATGATATCAATGCTTATTTGCAACAGCGTTTTGGCTAGCATTTATTTGATAGATTAGGGCTGTGTAGCAGATATATAGTTGTAGCTTCTAAAACAATAATCTCTAAAACAATAGCCTCTAAGATAGTGGTTTCTAAAACAACAGTATCTAAGGTAATAACATCTAAAGTATGGGCATTGAAAACATGGATATCGAAAGCGGAACCGAAACAGAAACCGCTAACCAAGCTAACCAAATAGAAATTATCTATGAAGATGAGCATCTGGTGGCGATTAACAAAGAGGCTGGTCTACTGGTACATCGCAGCTGGCTGGACAAGGGTGAGACGCGCTTTGCCATGCAACTGACTCGTGATGCGGTCGGTTGCCATGTGTTTCCGGTGCACCGGTTAGATAAGCCTACATCGGGCGTGTTGTTGTTTGCCAAGAGCCCAGCCGTGGCGCGCAGCCTTACTGAAGCGTTTACTGCACACAAGGTGACCAAGCAATACTTAGCTGTAGTGCGTGGCTTTATGTCAGAGCAAGGCAGCGTTGATTATGCGTTGAGCTTTAAGCCCGATGCGATTGCCGATAAGTTTGCCAATTTGGACAAACCTGCTCAAGAGGCGGTGACCCATTGGCAGAGTTTGGCGCAAATTGAGTTGCCGTTTGCAGTGTCAAAAAAGCATGATACTACCCGCTATAGTCTCATGCGCCTGACTCCTGAGACTGGGCGCAAGCATCAACTGCGTCGACATATGAGACATTTATTCCATCATATCGTGGGTGATACGAGCCATGGTGACGGAAGACATAATCGGTTTTTTCGTACTCAATATGATTGCGCACGTATGTTGTTGCACGCTCAGACTTTAGCGCTTAGCCATCCGGTCACTGGTGAACCGTTGTTGCTAAAAGCGGGATTAGATAATCAATGGATGCGTATTATGGAAGAATTTGGTTGGATAAATAGTACTGAAGATTGAGCAGCGTAAAGTTGAGAGTTTATCACCAGTATGTTTAGTTTAATAACAGTCTCTTATGCTGAATCGGCTTATATCTGGACGTACTCCATGATTGGAGTAATTCACCGCTAACTATTTGAAATATGTTTCAGTGCTGGCAACCCAATAAAGGCTCATATCTTCTTGTTTCAAGGGTACAGTCGCGAGTGTACGACCTTCATTGTCAGTGAATTCAATTTCATACACAGGGGGATTTTGATCGAAAATATGTACTACAGTACCCATATGACCTGCTCTGATATTGTCTTGAATATTTTTTGATACCTTAATAACATCGTTTATATTCAACATACTGCTAAGCCTTATATTTAATAACGTCTGTTATGGGAATAATCGAGGTTTTAGTGTTGTTTGCGCATAGCCTATCAATGATATGAAATAAAAGAGTATAAAGACTTCTCAAGCCTGTACTTAATAAGTGCTAATTAGTATCGGTAAAGGAATAGGACTATCAAAACTAAAATCAAACTTACTCTGTGGGTACTTTTTTCTCTAATTTTATCGCTACTCTTATATAAGCTTACTGGCTGTGTTGACACTGGTACACCAGAGGAGCGCCAAGCGCGGCGCATTGCTGCCTGTCAAGAGATGATCAATACGACACGCCCTATGCCAACTGATCATCTACCTTTAACAGAGCGAAGCGAGGAAGTTGAATTTAATGCTAAATGGGAACGTTGCCGCGCGATGATTGAAGATAAGTGGCTCCCTAACGAACAACGAGAAAATAATTGGCTGAATGGAAAACAGTATCATTATGTCAAACTTGGAAATCAAGTCATCAAAGGACCAGCGAATCGTCTAAAAGTTAGGGTTAATGCATTTACTGTTGAATATGAATGGAAGCACAGCTATATCGAATACGACATCGAAACTAGGGAGTACTATTTGGCACCGCCTGATGCTCGCAGTGGTGTGTATTTCGATATGTATTCAGTCAATAATTTAGCTTATCAAAGTGGAATAGCGATAACGTCTAATTATGATAAAGTCTGTGAGAAGTCAAAAACAGACCCAGATGAAGCAGGCGCATTTATCTGGAACGGTATCTTATTTGCTACATTAACTCGCATAGAGTACAAGGGTGACAATCAAACTAAGTGGCAAGAAGAATGGCAACACATTTGTCCGATAGCAGTAGAAGCAGTGACTAGCCAATTAAAAATCATTAGAACACAATCTACAACGACGATAGAGAAGTAGATATATAAATAAAGCAGATATGATTACTAAGTATTTTGGTACCCTAGTGAGGACTTGAATCTTCGGCTGTAGGCTAATGGTAGCAACGTTTTAACTCGCTAGAATATTCACAGTGTACTTCATGGTATACATGTAGTGAGCTTTTAGATCATTTTAGAGTATTATTTTTATTCAGTATAAGCGATATTGCTTGTAATTGAATTACTGGAAATTAAAATGGAAAACTATCGATTATCACGTTTTCTGCCACGAAACAAAATACTAGATTATATTTCGGCGTTAGATGAAGATGGTTTAACGACCTTCGTGATATACAATGCTGATGATTATGGGGTTTATTTGGTAACTCTTTTAGCTGAAGTTGCAAAGAAAAAAAACACTCCTCTTTGGTATAAACACTTGGGAGTACTATGTTCATCTCATTTATTTTTTATACACGGTGCTCAACTATCTGCTTTATTTTATTTTATCAAAGCTCATGAGCTAGATTCGAACGATACTTCCATATTAAATTCTATTTTAGATTTTGGTGAACCACCTGAAATTGTGCTGACTGAAGATCAAAAGAAGTATTATGCTGCTAAGCTGCTAGCATTAGAGCCTGAAAGTGAAAAAGCTTTGGCTATTATCAATTCCTGATTGGTGCGCTATACAGGCATCGAACTATAGGTTATATATGTATTAATTAGACTTCTTGCAGCCGTTGGAGCTTCGGTGTTGAAAGTCAATAAAAATGGTACTTGTGTAAAAGGTCTAATAAACTATGATTTTTGGTAAACCTGAAGAATTCGCTTTGTATGTTGATACTATCCAAGAACGAAGTAATGAATTTAATGACCTAGAAGGCATAAGTGGTATTTGGTTAAAGAATAGATTATTCGTTACTAACTCAGGTTTAATTTCGTTACAAAGAGATTTCGAAAACATTATTGAGACAGCACCGCAGCTTATAGAATGTTCAAACCTTTACATGCTTGATAATCTAGATATTCTAAAGGAAATATTAAAGAAAAGATTTCCTAACTGGTGTGCAAATTCAGATATAGAGTGGGAAGAAAACATCGATGAATGGCTTGATATCGCAGAGACTACTCAATATGATATTTGTCTTGAAAGTTGCACTATGGGAAATGCGCTAAGTTATTACTTATTTGCTGTAAAACACGATGATATGGTAAAAATATTAATGTATATAAAAAGCAAAGAACATGATTTCTTTAATTTCGGAACGATAGTAGACAGTGATCTAGAATGTGTAGAAATATCGTATAGAGAATTTCAGACTATAATTGGCCAATTAGAAAGTTTTATAAAAAAAAGTAGACTTGATATTTTAGGTCGTTAATTTTTACTCTTAATACATTAAAAATAAAATTTTTTGTTTGAGCTGACAGTCCGCAATCAGTCAATAATAGTAGGATAAGAAATAATCCCTGACGCAGCGAGTAATTATGATCTCACCATATCAGAAATAGCCCTAATTAGGGTATACCCCAAGGTAACCAGTTATTTTGCCCTTCAAACCTATTAACAGACCACTTAAAATAGACTGGTATAATGAAACCATTTAAAACAGACCTCGTTAGGTTTCTGGCATCAACTATTTGAACAATCACGCTGATTAGCTATAACTTCTCGGTACGGAATTTTAACCAAACACTTGCCATAATATCCAAAACAACCCTGCCATAACGACAGCGATAACCAGCAACCGTTTCATCCAATAAGGCAGTAGTGGTTTCTTATATCCCAAGTCATCAAGCTGACTCTCTACGCCATCTTGCAGGTTCTTGAACGATTTACCTGTCTTATTGGCTTTGAGACGATTTTTGACCAATGTATCAGACTTATCCTCAGTCTCTTGCTCTCTATCGAAGCTAATAGCCTGATTGGGTATGCCTTGCTTGTTTGCGATAGTATTGAGCTTCTGCTGCTGTTTTACCTTTAGCTGTGTCTCATAATTATCAATCCGTATCTTGGCTTCATCCATGCTGATATTTTCGTCAGCTGCCAATGTTTTGATGGCCATCACCAGATTGTTTTTTTCAATCATGATGGTGATCTCTTTTGGCAGCTTTGTATTGACTGGTTTTGAGCTAGGGTCGGCGTTAAACATGGTTGTCCTTATTGCGACGTAAAAATATAAATATAGTGTTGCGTTTATTATAGCTGCTTTATAGACATAATATTCAAGCAAAAAAATACCGCAATCATAATCATGACTGCGGTATTTTAATATCTATCTTTATCAGCATTTCTGCCAATCTTTGATAAATTATAGATCTTTCCAGCGTTGGATAGATTTTTTGATCACTTCTTTGGCTTCTGCAACATCATCCCAAGACTCAACCACTGTGCTACCTGGTTTTTTCAGGTCTTTGTAATGGCTGAAGTGGTACTCTAACTGGTTGATGAGCTGCTTTGGTAAATCAGCTAGGCTGTTGTAAGCATTGCCTGTGTCACGGTCGTCAGCAGGTACGACAACGATTTTGTCATCCACTTCGCCATCATCAACGAACTTCATGACGCCGATTACTTTGGCTTTTAAGAAAATGCCTGTCGGTAATGGTTGCTCAGTAAGCAATAACACATCTAGCTCATCACCATCTTCGTCAAGTGTTTGAGGGATAAAGCCATAGTTACAAGGCTTGGCAAAAATCTGTGGATCAATACGATCAAGCTCAAATACTGCTAGCTCACGATTCCATTCGATTTTGTGACTGCTACCAGCTGGAATTTCTACTACTACGTTGATGATGCCGCCATCTACGTCGCCTGCGTCTAGAATTTTATTAAAATCAGCCATAAAATGCTCCAGTTCTATTTTGTTTTAAATATTTGAATAATATATAAGGGTTGGGCTGCGATATTGTCATATCATCGCTGCACCAATTGTACCGACAGCGATTATAGCAAGTTTGCTACAAATTTTCTCATATTGCTTAAGTCTAAGGGTGCAAGAGATTATGCAAAAAAAGATTATGCAAAAATGGACTCAAAGTATTTATTTGGGTGCGAGTGCTCGTAGCTCAATCATTCCAGCATGACGTTTGGCAATATTATCAATCAGCTTCTGAGTCACTTGCTCATAGCTTAAAGCGTTGCTTATCTGTTGAGTATCTTGTGCACTTGGCGCTTTTTGCATGGCCACAAAATCAGACAGACGCAGCATTTGCATACCTGCATAACCACAAGGATTGATAGCGTTGAATGCTGACAAATCACAATTTAAATTGACAGCGATGCCATGGTAGCTAAAGCCGTGTTTAATCTTAAAGCCCAGCGAGGCCATTTTTCCAAGCATGATTTTATCATCATCAGGTGTGTCGTTGGTTTGCGTATCGGTATGGCTATCTGGTTCAGGCATATCCGCATATAAGTAAACACCGGGTGCATCGCGACGTGCGTGGGCGCTGATATTTTCACTCTTCGAGGCATCCGACTCTTGTAAGCATTCATTAATCACATCTTCGATAGCTTGTTCTGCATGTGAGACCAAGTTGCGCACACTCCAGCCCAAGCTGTGCAAGTCGAATAACCAATAAACAACCAGTTGTCCATGGCCGTGCCAAGTGACTTGACCACCGCGGTCAGTCTTGATGATGGGCGTATTGGTATGTTGTAAGATGTGCTCTTCTTTACCTGCCTGCCCTAAAGTATAGACGTCATTATGATCGACAATCCATAATTCATCAGGCGTTCGCAGACCTTGTTCTTTTTTTAGAGTAATACGGTCTAATGTACGTTGTAGCATCGCATCATGGGTCGGATTATAGTCGGCTGCTGATAGATATTTAGTGATAAATGTTTCATTAAGCGGTTGCGTGGTATTTTCCATGAGGGTAACAGTCTTATTGTTGTCTGGTTTAAGAGTTTAAATTATTAATATTTTGAATGTGTCATTTCTTGATATGAAGTGTAGCAGTTTTTAAGATTGGCACCCAAAACTATATTTTGTCACTATTTCGTCACTCTGTAACGCCTATACATACTAATAATGAAAAATCATCAGGCAGGTAGCGGTTTTATAGTAGTCAGGCTATACAAACGCAGGAGTCAGTTTAATCTGCTGTTCATTGATCAATTGATACGCTACATTAGAATGTAATGAATGGAAGCTCACGATTATTTATCGTTTAGAGGTTGCCATTGCCGCAATCCCTTGACTAGAAATATAGAGTCTTTAACCCAATATAAAAGCTATAACCCAACATAATAGTATAGTGACGCCAAGACATATAACAAGGAAGCTAAATGACAGATAACAACCAGAATACCAGCGAGCAGACTGCAACCGATGCCAGTCTAGTCAAACAAGGAGCGCCTAAAATGCTTAGTACTGCCAATACTATTGATGAGATGCACGCACAGTTTGCACATCTGCAAGCACTAAGCCGGACGAAGCCAATCAACGATTGGGCAACTCGTGAGACCCAACTCGACAACTTAGAGATCATGCTCAGTGATAATCAAGTTAGCTTTGCTAAGGCAATCAACGCAGATTTTGGTTATCGTAGTGAGTCAGAGACGCAGTTTGCCGAGCTGTTTCCGAGCTTTACGGGTATTAGCCATGCCAAAAAACACGGCAAAAAATGGATGAAAACTCAGCGAGCTTCTATTTCAGCCTTGTATATGCCTGCTCATAACGAAATTCAGCCGCAGCCATTAGGTGTCGTCGGTATTATGGTGCCTTGGAACTACCCATTGTTTTTGGCAGTAGGGCCGTTGATTGATGCGCTGACGGCGGGCAATCGGGTGATGATTAAGATGAGCGAAGCGGCGCCACAATTTGCCCAAGCATTTGCGGATGCGGTTGCGCGCTATTTTTCTCCAGACATGGTTTGTGTGGTACTAGGCGAGGTCGATATCGCTGCTGCATTTAGCTCGTTACCGTTTGATCACCTGCTGTATACAGGGTCAACGGCAGTGGGCAAAAAAGTCATGGCAGCGGCGGCGCCTAATTTGACACCAGTCACACTTGAGCTTGGTGGTAAGTCTCCCGTGATTGTGTTGGATGATGCCAATCTGGAGTCTGTGGTTAATCGCGTGATGATGGGCAAGACATTGAATGCGGGTCAAACCTGTATTGCACCTGACTATGTGTTGATTCAGCGTCAACACCATGAGCAGTTCATCAGTTTGGCAAAAGCATGGATGGAAAAACACTATCCTAATATTGAAAACAATCCAGATTATTCTCGCATCATCAATGGTGACCAGTTTAAACGAGTGAAAGGCTATCTGGATTCGTTGTCAGGTAACGAGATACATCCGCTTACTGCTATTGAAGCCAATATTGAAACGCGTCTAATGCCGCCAGTGATTGTGAGTGAGCCTGCGGCTGATAGTACGGTCATGCAAAATGAAATTTTTGCACCGATACTACCATTGATGCATTATGAGACGCTTGATGATGCGATTGCGTTTGTGAATGCACGTCCACGACCATTAGCCTTATACATTTTTGGTGATAACTACGGTGGTATCGAAAAAGTGCGTAACAACACGGTTTCTGGTGGTCTATGTATTAATGAGGTTTTGATACATGTGGCTCAGCATGATTTGCCGTTTGGCGGTGTCGGTGAATCAGGTACGGGTGTTTACCATGGCAAGGCAGGATTTGAGCGTTTAAGCCATATGAAACCAGTGTTTGTACAATCTAAACTAAACGGTCTGAATCTATTACTACCACCTTATGGTGGCTTGTTCAAAAAGGCCATGGCACTGTTTTTGAAATAGTGTTTTTAAAGCAACAGTCTTGCAAGAGCTATTGGCTATTTATTAATGATAGTAAAAAAGCATCTACTTAAGTAGGTGCTATTTTTTTGTCAAAATTTTATTAAAGACGAAGGTGATTTACTCAATTGTAATGACAGTTTTTCGATAGGTTTGGCAGAATGATAATGGTTTTGAATAACCGAAAAATAAGCATTTGTCATCAGTCTGATAAGTCGCTACACTTTGTAGTAAGTCTAGACAGCAGTATCGTGTCATCGATTTAATGCCGCATTAATTATCAATAGGACACCCCATGCGCCAATGGATTGCGTTAAGTTTACTCTGTATGAGCGTGCTGTTACTGCCGATATCGGCGTCAGCAGCTTGCGAGTCGCCGATTAAATTTGGCGCGCTGACATGGGAAAGTGGTCAGTTTACCTCAGGGGTGCTCAAGTACATCGCTGAAAAGGGTTACGGTTGTACAGTCGAAGAAGTACCGGGCGCGGGTCCTGCGCTTGATACTGCGCTGTCACAGAACGATATTCAAGTCATCGGGGAGCAGTGGGTTGGCCGCTCACCAATCATGGAGCAGGCCATTGAGCAGAATAAGGTGGCAATCATTGGTGATACGCTCAAGGGCGGTGCAACCCAAGGTTGGTATGTTCCTAAATATGTATTAGAAGAAAACCCAGGTTTACGCAGTTATCAGGATCTGCCTAAATACACTGAGCTGTTTAAAGATCCTGAAGATCCTAGTCAATCACGCTTTATGAACTGTCCAACTGGTTGGACGTGCGAGATATTCAATACACGATTGCTCAAAACCACAGGTTTAGACCGTGTTTTTAATAACGTTCATCCTGGCACAGGGGCTGCACTTGATGCCGAGATTTCATCGGCTTTTGAGCAGCATAAGCCACTCTTATTTTACTACTGGCAGCCTACGGGCCTGATGGCAAAGTATGATTTTGCGCCATTGGGTTTTCCTGCCCATAACGATGCCTGTTGGCAGGATTTGTTACTAGCAGATGGCACTATGGATTGTGTCTCTGGATTCCCTGTATCGCCTTTAGGTATTGCAGTCTCTACACCATTTATTGAGTCTAATCCAGAGCTGGCGGATGTCTTCAAAAAAATACAGTTTACTTCTGATGAGCTCAATGGCGCTATCTTAGAGATGAGTGAAAGCAAACGTAGCGGAGAGGAGCAAGCATTGCTGTTTTTGCGTGAAAACCCAAACGTTTGGCAAAAATGGTTATCTGACGAGGCTGCTACCAATCTTGCGGCGAAGTTAGGTATCAGCTTAACAGGCGATGCTATCGACAATACGGCTGTTAATAATAACTCTGCCAATGATAACTTTGCCAGTGATAACCAGCTCGGCCTCGCATCAAGCTTCCCCTCATGGTCACTTGAGACACCGCTCAATAACACATTGGCAAGCGTTGTTCAAAATTACGGTGACGTATTTCGTAGCATCAGTACGATGGCATTAACCTATTTATTGCTACCCATTGAGCGCCTATTAACGGTCATTCCACCATGGCTGATTATTGCGCTTGTCACAGTGTTGGGCTGGTTTGGTGTGCGCAAGGTTTGGTTTGCGCTGGCATGCGGTGCAGGGCTATTTTTGATTGGTGCATTTGGACTATGGGGTGCATTGATTGATACTTTTGCACTGCTCATCGTATCAGTACTGGTCACAGTGATAATTGGTATTCCTATTGGCATTGCGATGGCAGGCAGTCAGCTGCTGCGCAAGGTTGTGACACCGATACTGGATGTCATGCAGACCATGCCAAGCTTTGTTTATCTCATACCAGTGCTCATGCTATTTGGGATCGGTAAAGTGCCAGCATTGTTTGCCACCATTATTTATGCACTGCCACCATTGATTCGTCTGACGACATTAGGGATTACGCAAGTCAATCATGAGATGGTAGAGGCGGGGCGTTCATTTGGTAGCACACATTTGCAGCTACTCATCTGGATTAAATTGCCACAAGCATTACCTAGCATTATGGCAGGCGTCAATCAAGCGGTAATGATGTCGCTATCCATGGTGGTGCTTGCTTCTATGATTGGCGCGCCTGGTCTTGGCGAAGATGTGTTGCAATCTATTCAAACCCTTAATATCGGTCAAGGCTTACAAGCCGGTACGGCGATTGTCATCGTGGCTATTATTATAGACCGTATTACGCAGGCATTTGGTCAAGGCAAGCGTGCCCGTCAAAAAACGATTGACGCGAGTAGAAAATCCATTGGTTAGTAGTCTGTCCAATCATATAGGTAATGACGATCAATATTTAAAGAGAAAATAATAAAAAATACCAATAGCGAGAACCACGATGAATCATATCCGGCTAGAAAATATTAGTAAGATTTACAATGCCAGCAGTACGCAAGCAAAGTCTGTGATGGCATTATTGGCTGAAGGTATGGATAGTGCTGCGGTAAAGCAGCAAACGGGCTATTCGGTTGGGCTATATGATATTAATTTAGACGTTAAAGCGGGCGAGCTACACTGTATTATGGGGCTGTCAGGCTCTGGCAAATCAACCTTGATACGGCATATCAATCGCTTAATCGATCCAACCAGTGGCAAGATATGGGTCGATACGAGTATCGATGCGCAGACTACTATCACAGATGACGATGCACTTGCTGCTACTCAAAAACCATCTGCGGCTATCAATGTGTTAGAGCTGAATGATAAGGAGCTGCAACACTATCGCCAGCAAACTGTCAGTATGGTCTTTCAACACTTTGGGCTAGTGCCGCATATGACGGTTATGCAAAACGTCGCTTACGGTTTACGTGTGCGAAAAATGAGTACCAAAGATCGCCACGAGGTTGCACGGTATTGGCTAAATGAGGTTGGGCTACCTAATTTAGAGCATAGCTATCCGGATGAGTTGTCAGGGGGCATGCAGCAGCGTGTGGGTCTGGCACGTGCTTTGGCAACTGACAATCCAATCTTACTGATGGATGAGGCGTTCTCTGCACTTGACCCACTCATTCGTGCTCAATTGCAGGACCAACTACTTGAGCTACAAGAGCGGCTACACAAGACCATTGTCTTTATCACTCATGACATAGATGAAGCGATTAAAGTAGGACAGCGTATCAGTATCTTAAATGGTGGACGCTTAGTGCAAACGGGCACGCCCAATGATTTACGCCACAATCCAGCAGATGATTATGTCGCACAGTTTGTGCGTGCTAAAGCACAAAGCGTGTCTAATATTTATCGACAGGTTTAGGTTTATACGATATTTGCATGGAAGATGTGAGTAATCGTAGTAATTCTGCTGCAATTGATCGCGAACTCTGAAATAAGCGGTAAACTTCGTTATACTTGACGGCTTATTGAGGATTCGTCATGGATGAGAACCTCTAATTTATTGTCCGCATATGATGTCGCTTTGAGTGTTAGGTGGCGTTTATTTCTTATTTTTGTGTTTTTTAAGGCCATAGCATGACCGCTACCTATACACCTATTATTACCTCGTTACTTGATAACGATTTGTATAAATTTACGATGCTACAAGCTATGCTGCATCAGTTTCCACAGACGCATGGTGTTTACCGCTTTCGCTGCCGTAATAATGAAGATACTGTCTATCCACTGGCTGATATTAAAGAACAGCTAGAGAGGCAGCTAGACAGTTTATGCGAGCTGCGATTTTTAGAAGACGAGTTGGACTACTTGCGCAGTTTACGCTTTATGCGTTCAGATTTCGTTGATTATCTAGAGCTGTTTAAACTCAAACGTCGTTTTATCACTGTCAGTACCGATGATGAAGGTCGCTTGTTTGTTGATATTGAAGGGCCAATGATTCAAGCGATGTTTTTTGAAGTATTCGTCTTAGCCATTGTAAATGAACTATATTTTGATGCATTATCAAATGCCAGCGTCATTGAAGAAGGTCAGCGTAGACTAGATGAAAAAGTCGAACTGTTGCATCAATATGCAGTAGAGCAGACGAAAGAAAACGGTGATACACCACCATTTATTGTCGCGGATTTCGGTACTCGTAGACGGTTTAGCAAGGCGTGGCAAGCGCATGTGGTGCAGACGTTATATCAAGCAGAACCAAAAATCGTCAGCGGCACATCCAATGTGTATCTAGCAAAGAAATTAGGTATGACACCAATCGGTACCATGGCGCATGAGTTTATGCAGGCATTTCAGGCACTAGATGTGCGTTTGCGTGATTCACAAAAAGCAGCGCTTGAAGCATGGGTACATGAGTATCGTGGTGATTTGGGTATTGCATTGACCGATGTCGTTGGGATGGATGCATTCTTAAGGGATTTTGATTTATATTTTGCCAAGCTATTTGACGGTCTGCGTCATGATAGTGGTGATCCCTATGTCTGGGGTGATAAAGCGATTGCTCATTATGAGAAGTTAAAGATAGATCCGAAGACTAAAATACTCACCTTTAGTGATGGTTTGGATCTTGATAAAGCGTGGGAATTGCATCAATACTTTAAGGATCGCATTAGAACCAGCTTTGGTATTGGCACAAATCTCACCAATGATATGAGTCTTACTCCGATTAATATTGTGCTCAAATTGGTTGAATGTAACGGGCAACCAGTGGCCAAACTCTCTGATAGCCCAGGCAAGACCATGATCAATAATGACACGTATCTTGCCTATCTTCGCCAAGTCTTTGAGGTGGATGAACCGGAGTAAGTGTAACTTAGCTGTCTACTTCATCAGATTTCACGTCTTCAGCAAAGGCTGCATCTAGTGCTTGTTGTACCGCATTGATGCGGGTCTCGCAAACGCGATAAGCCGCAATGGATTCTTCAACCGTTGTCATTAGATTATCAATGTCAGGCTCGTCTTGCTGCTGTAATTCAGCCGCATTGGTTTTTAAAATATCATAAGCCGCCTTAAAGGTTTTTGGGGCGGCTTTTTTACGTCGACGAGTAGGGGTAGTCATAAAGCTTCCTAATTTTAAAGGTAAGATAAATAGATGGGTAATCGTTAGATATTATTATGTCGTTAAGTTGGAATGTCTGAGGTTTTCGACGCTTTTTGATTCGTATTGACATCAATAATCTGCGCTTTTGCCTTGCCGTCTTTTAGGACGATATATACAGTTTGCTCAGGAGATAGCTGGGTACTACTGGTCAGTATCTGTTTTTCTTTTATATCAGTCAGCATGGTGTAGCCTTGCTTAAGCACACGAGATGGTCGATGCAGTAGCACAATGTCACGTAGATGCTCACTGTCACGTTGCGCTTGTACGACTTGTTGCTGAGCACTCTGCATAACAGATTTCTGATGATTTTGACTATAAGTAGCAGCCGTTATTAACTGCTGTTCGGCAGAGGTTTGTATTTGTACACGCAGCTCGCTTGTCAGTCTGATGGCTTGCTTTACTTGGCGCTGTGCGCTTTGCTGAATATTGCGCCATGCATAATCACTGTCTTTTCTCAGGGACGTTAGCTGTCCAATCGTTTGTGACTGTATTTGACTCAACTGTCGTGATGTTTGCTGCTCGGCAGTATTCAGTTGACGCTGAGCGGCTTGCTTGATTTGCGCTTGATATTGTAGTGTCTGAGAGACCAGTTGCGCCAAATGACTGCTAATCGCAGCGATGACTTTTGAGGGCGTGTCAAAGCTAGTATGCGCGACTTCATCTAATATGACTTTGTCACGTTCATGCCCAATACCCACCCATACAGGCATCGGCTGCTCAGCGACTAGAGCGGCCAGCTCATAATCATTGAGATAGGCCAAATCACCAACGGCACCGCCGCCGCGAATAATGACTAATAAATCTGGCAAACGCTGATACGTGTCGTAAAATTGCTGTTGAGCACTGACGATGGCTTGACGAATCTCCGCAGGTGCATGGTTACCTTGAAACGTGGCGTTATGGTAATGGAAGTGACAAGCACCCGTACTTGCTAAGCGATCAGCATCTGCTTGAAAATCTCCTAGCCCAGCGGCTTTTTCAGGCGCAATGACAAGGACATGCTCTATATCAAACGGGACAGGCAGTTGCTGATTGAGATGCAATAAGCCTTCGCCTGTTAGACGGTCGACCATCTCCGCATATTGTCGTGCCAGATCACCTAGAGTATAGCTAGGGTCGATGTCTTCAATAGTGAGTGAGAAGCCATATTGCGCATGGAAACCTGCTGATACTTTTAATAAAACCGTCAAATCACGATCGAGTGGCATACCCGTTGCGCGCTCAAACTTTGCTAAGACACGTGCCGCTTTAAATCGCCAAAGATTGCCACGGCAGCTGGCAATAACTTTACCGTCATCGTCTTTCTCTGCCAGTTCAAAGTAATAATGTCCGCCTTTGCTAGACAGGTTACGAATCTCTGCTTTTACCCATACGCGGTGATTAAAGGTCTGTTTGATCACCATATCAACCGCTGATAAGTAGTCGCTCAGACGCAATACGGTATCTTCTAAGTTGACCTCAAGGTTGTTTTCTTGCTCAGCCAGTTCGGCCTCTAAAGTCGCCAAATCTTTAGCAGGCGTTATCACTTTCGCTTGTTTGATACTTGAAAGATTGGGTTTGCGCATAAATAGTAGACCGAAGATGATGAAAGCTTAAAAGCAAGTTGTTTATTGATTTTTTATAGACAGATTGTTTATTAGATTGACTAGAAGCTGTTGTGTGTTAGATAGGGTAGTTTACCCCAAAAGCGTACACACAAAAAGAGAAGCCAGTAATTCTGCGATAAGAATAATATATTAATCTTATCGCAGAATTACTGGCCAAATACTAAATAGTAATTATTTTTTGATGATGCTGACTTTATTGGCAGCGGAAATTAATCATATATTCGTAGTCGTCATCACGTGACAACTCTGGTGAGCCTGTGCCAAAAATTGACCCGACGACCGCACCCACTTGTCCAACCATACGGCCAGTACGTTCATCTAAAATGCCGTTATAAGTCACTGTATCATCGACAATAATGACTTGCTTGCTTTGGCAGGTTTTTTGCGCGCTGTCTATCGCATTTTGCTGTGCTTTTACTTTGGTCTCTGCGATGCCAGTGGTCTCATAAATAGAGTTGGCGCGCTGTATGACGGGTGACGAAGGTGTACTTTGGCAAGCACTCAAGGCGAGTGCCGCAGCCATAGTCGCGGTCAAGGTAGCAGTTTTATTAGAAGTATTCATAAGTGGTTTTCAATCCCTGTCAGTCGAACATAAATATCAATGTTAAGTAGATATTGTGTGAGCAATATATCAACTAATGTTTTGCTCTATAACTCTTATGAATCTAACCTATTCGACTCTTGGCTGTCTAGGCGGTTCTTGTGTTCTGTATTGCGGGGACATTTCATAACTACTTTCTCTGTTTGGCTATAATCTATCTCGTTTTTATCACCACTTTTAAAATGAGCATATACCCTGATATTATGGATACAGCCGATGCTAGCCATTCCTCATTCGTCAAAAATTTAAAAAAGCCGTCCTTGGTCACAGCAAATCACTTGAAATAAAAACCATATCTAGGATAATTGAGCCATTCACTCTTAATTAATAAGTAATTTTATGCAATTAATTCCTGCTCCTGCTGGCGTGCTAGAAGTTGACGCACTATGGCAACAAGGTAACCCTAACGATCCAAACACCGATACCGTGGCACTACTTTGCCATCCAAATCCGCTATTTGACGGTACAATGAACAACAAAGTAGTCACGACCATGTATCGTTTTGCCCGTGACAATGGGATGCATGTCGTGCGTTTTAACTTTCGCGGCGTAGGGCAGTCCACTGGTGAGCATGATTATGCTGAAGGGGAAGTGGTGGATGCAATGACCGTGCTACAATGGATTGCTGAGCAGACCAATGCACGAAAGTTATGGCTTGGTGGCTTTTCTTTTGGTGGTTATGTGACAGCGCGTGTGGCTGAGCAAGTAATCGAGGCATCCCATATATGGGGGCTAAATGACTTTGAAGTGTCAAACGTTGCGTTGATCGCACCGTCGGTTGAAAAAAATGACAGTAGTGACATTAGCTTGCCTGCTGATAAAACCTTTGAGATTTATGGCAATGCGGATGAAGTCATCGACCCTGATAATATGCAGGAATTTGCTGATCGACTGGGTATTCCTGTAAGCATCGTGGACGGGGCAGGTCACTTTTTTCACGGACGCTTGTCAGAGTTAAAGGGCCTATTAGAAAAGCATACCTCTGATAGTAATGCATAGCCATTAGCCATTATCAATTGATATGAAGTCCGCTATTAATTCATGAGCTTTGGTCGCCCCATTTTGATGAGTTTACGCAGAACTAATTATTACCTTACTATTTATTTTCTCTAATGATGAGTCGTATTATGAGTTTATCTCCATTGCAACGTTACGAGCAAGCCGTCAGTACAGATGAGTTTACTCAAGATGAGCAACAATTCAAGGCCATGAGCTATCTTGATGAGATACATCATCAGCTCATCAATAGTGTGCCACAAAAGAAAAGTTTTTTTAGCTTTTTGAAAGCCAAGCCTGTAGCACCCACAGGCCTATATATGTGGGGCGGTGTAGGTCGTGGTAAAACATGGATGATGGATATGTTCTATGATTCATTGACCATTGACCGCAAGATGCGTCTGCATTTCCATCACTTTATGCAGCGTGTGCATCAAGAGCTACACAAGCTACAAGGCGAGAGTGACCCATTAGAGAAAGTGGCTGATATTATCTATGAAGAGGCAGTCATCATTTGTTTTGATGAATTCTTTGTATCCAACGTCTCTGATGCCATGATTTTGGGCGATTTGTTCACTATGCTGTTCAACCGTGGTATCACGTTGGTTGCTACCTCGAATATTGAGCCATCAGGGCTGTATAAAGATGGCTTGCATCGTGACCGTTTTATGCCAGCTATTGCTGAAGTTGAACGCCATACCACAGTGATGAATATCGACTCTGGTATTGACTATCGTTTGCGTGTTTTACAACAGGCAGAGCTATATGAGTCGCCCATGACCAAAGCCAACCATCACTGGTTAGCCAACCGTTTTGCCAGCTTGTCTAATAATCAGAAAATCAGTAATGAGCCGATTACTATCAACGGTCGTGAAATCCGAATCAATGCTCGCACCGAAGATATTTTGTTTTGCGATTTCCGTCATTTGTGTATGGAACCACGTTCGGCATCTGATTTTATTGAAATCGCTAAGCAGTTCAATACAGTATTGGTCAATGCCGTGCCAGCATTAGATGATGACTTACGTGATCCGACGCGCCGTTTTATCTACTTGGTCGATGAATTTTATGATCGCCGTGTAAAACTCTTGGTGCGAGCAGAACAGTCTATCTTGGATTTGTACCAAGGAGAAAAGCTAGCGTTTGAGATTGAGAGAACACGCTCGCGCTTGCTTGAGATGCAATCGGAAGATTATTTGCGTATGGAGCATCGTGTAGAAGTTGCTGCCTAGCTGTACAGTTGAGGCCTTCTTATAGCCGTATCATCTAAGCAATAACATTTAAGCACTAGTATCTAAGCCATGATATTTAATATTTCCCAATCACACCACTCAATACTGGCTGACATGGATTCGTTCGGTATTGAGCACTGCCTGACAGTATTAAGTGCAAATAAAAGTATGAGTTTTCTGAACGAAAAATAATAATAAGTAAGGAACGATAATGACGACATCTGATAACAATGATAAAAAACTGTCTATCAAAGACGTAACCACTGACAGTATGCCAATTACTAGTAAAGAGATGATTGGCTGGATCAATTCACGACGTAGTATGGGGAATCTGGATGCACCAGCACCCACGCATGCCCAGGTCGAAACAGCGATTGAATGTGCGGCAACAGCACCAGATCATAAGAAGCTCCAACCATGGCGTTTCATCGTCACTGAAGGCGATGCTCGTCATGAGCTAGGTAACGCTTTAGCAGAAGCTACCCAAGCGAAAGCGGTGCAAGAAGGAGAAGAACTGTCTAAAAAAGACCTCGAAAAAGCTCATAATATGCCTTTACGTGCGCCTATGATTATTACTGTCGTTACTAAAATACAAGAACACAAAAAAGTTCCTCCTTTTGAGCAAATGCTAAGTGCTGGTGCTGCTGTTCAAAATCTTATTTTGGCGTTAAAAGCCCAAGGATTCAGTACCGTATGGCGTACTGGATTGTTGTGTAACGAACCAGCTGTCAAAGCCTACTTTGATGTCGGTCCAGATGATTATGTCACGGCTTTTGTTTATACTGGTACCAGTCCGAAAGACGAGGCACCACGTAAAGCCATTGATATTGAGTCGCTGGTGCGGTTTGAGTCATAGTGACTCTGAGCCTCATCCATATTAGCCAAAAAAGCCAGATAGCCTCATCACCCAAAATGCCTAAGTCATGATACGTTCTATTAATAATAAGTCAGTCAACATGGATAAAAGAATATGACCAGCCCCAATAATAGCCATAAAAAAACCAGTCACGAAAATAGCGAAACAGATAAGAATACGCCAGAAAAGCAAAACAGTCTGCTGGCAGGTATCATCGAGCGTGCAACCAAATCAGGTATTGGCCGTAAAAAGCTGAATCCTAGTGCGGTAGAGTCCGCAGTGGCAAAAAACATGGCGGATATTCACAGTAATCCTACCAAGCTGCGTTTGGCATTTTTAGGTGGTGGCAGTTTTGGTACGGCAATGGCAAATTTGGCGGCACGCAATGGCTGTGATACCACACTATGGGTACGTAACAAACGTACTGTAAAAGCGATGGCAAAAACCCAAACCAATAAAAAATACTTACCAGGTTATAAGCTTGATGATCGCCTCAAATACAGCCATGATTTGGCAGCATCAGTTAAAGACAAAGACATCATTTTTATTGCTGTGCCAGGTTTGGCATTTCGTGAAACCTTAAAAAGTATTGCGCCATTTATTAGTGGACAGTCTATTGTGTCATTGACCAAAGGAATGGAAAAAGACACCTTTGCAATGATGAGTGACATTATTAAAGAGGTTTTGCCAGAAGTGAATTTTGGCGTCATGTCAGGGCCAAACCTTGCGATAGAAATCATGAAGAACATGCCGTCTGCTACGGTGATTGCTAGTGAGTCTGAGCCATTACGCCATGCAGTACAAGCCGCGCTACATAGTGCATTCTTTCGGGTATTTGCTAGTGATGATGTCAAAGGTGTGGAGCTAGGCGGTGCACTCAAAAATATCTATGCGATTGCAATGGGTATGGCAGCAGCCTACGATGTCGGCGAAAACACCAAAGCAATGATACTGACCCGTGCCTTAGCAGAAATGAGTCGCTTTGGCGTGGAAGCGGGTGCGAATCCACTAACGTTTTTAGGATTGTCTGGCGTTGGTGATTTATACGCCACTTGTAGCTCAGAGTTGAGTCGTAATTACCGTATCGGTAATATGCTTGGCCGTGGTATGAGCATCGATGCAGCGGTGAAAAAACTCGGTCAGACAGCTGAAGGGGTCAACACCATTCAGCAAGTGCATGAGAAAGCCACCAAAGATGGCATTTACATGCCTATTACGCATGCGCTTTATGCAGTTATTTATGAAGATAAAGCAGCATTGGGTGTGGCGTTACATCTAATGGAAGCAGGGTTCCGCAGTGATGTCGAATTTGTCATGGCACATGACCACAGCAATGCGGCGCTTACCGCACAAATGAAGACGTCAAGCGACAGCACTGATGATGAAAGTGGCGATACTGACAGTAAGTAAAAACCCCAATGTTAAATGATGACGTTGTTTCAAGAGTGATTATTCTAAAAATAACGTCATCATGACAATGCATAAAGGAAGGTTATGAAAATTATACTTGTTCGTCATGGTCAAGCAGAAGATGAATCGCGCCCAGACAGCGCGCGCCAGTTAACGAATTTTGGTCAACAGCAAGCCATACAAACGGCAGAGTATGTGACGACTCATTACAATCCCGATTACTTTGTCGTCAGCCCTTACGACAGAGCGCAGCAGACACTAGCTGAATTTCAGTCGAGAGCATCTACAGTACCATCGGTCGTATTAAAAAACATTACTCCTTCTGATGATGCGCGTCAGGCTCTCATAGATTTAGCTAATATTGAAGCTGAGTGTTTGGTCGTCGTGTGTCATATGTCTATCGTTGCTTATATCGCTGGTCTACTCACAGGTGATTATCCTGAGTCGTTTTCTTTGACAGAAGCCAGAGTGTTTGAGATGGAGTTTGTGATGATGGGGATGGCAACTGAGGTTGATCGCTTTGTACCTAAGCAGCCTTACTAAGGCTCTTTACTCATTTGCTTTTTTAAGGCTAATTAATAAACCATTGGTGCCATGTTTCCCATTAGGCCGTAACATATGAAAGGTCAAAAAACTTCTGTTTATGGCAGTCGTCCATGATGATCATAAAGCCGATACGCAAAGCAATATCTATCAAAGACTCTTAAAAGAAGTTAGAGTAAATAAGCCAATTCAGGCACAAGTACCCACCATTTCATACCAGTATGTTCTATGAGCATGCGGTATATTCCAACAGAGTTTATGAGCACATTGCTCTCAAATCACTGTTTATCATGAGACTTATTGAAAAACAGCTCATCTGCTCCCATCAAATAGTGATTAGTTACTGTTAATTATGGAAATTTACTATGGATCCTTCCCTTAATCACAATTCTGATGAGCATTTGCAAAAACAGACGAAAACTGCTGATAACAGCCATCATGAATCAGGTGGGGCTAGGTTTAATGATGAGCGTTCTGATTATGGTGTTTCTCAGCAAAGACAAGGTAATACGATGAGCGACAGTATGAATAACGATAAGCGCCGTTCTCTCACCACATATAACCACATTACTTATTTTTTATATGTGATTAGCTACTTTACCGCTGGTTTATTGTGGATTGTGCCGATTGTGATGAACTATGCCAAGCGTCGTGATGCTGATGGAACATGGTTAGCCACACATTTTGATTGGCAAATTAAGACTTTTTGGTACAGCATTGTTTTGTTTGTCATTGGCATCATGATTATAACTTTTGCTTTGGGTGGCTTTGGTATCAGCATGTTGGCTGATAGTGATCATATCGCTATTGGCTCGTTACTGTTAGCCGCATTTGGTTCTTTAATTATGGTATTTACCTTTGTATGGCATCTATATCGTATCGTTCGTGGCTGGATAGCACTAACCGATGGGCGTCCTGTGCCTTGATAAGTAATTAATCTCTATCTATATAGGCTATGGTTTTAATATAGAAATTTACCGCATGAAATTTTGCTCTTATTTCTGTTAAGCTGATATAATCGCAGCGCTTGATTTCATTCGCACTTTTTATTCACCATTTCTTTTTAGCAGGATCTGTCATTACTATGTCTTATGCCTTACTTCGTCCTTTTTTCTTTAAGATGGATCCCGAGCACGCCCACGAGATGACATTGTCCTTATTGGATAAAGCTCATAAAGCGCGTGTTTTAGGTTTGGTGTATGGTCAGTCGATGCAGCCAACAGACTGTATGGGTTTACAGTTTTCTAATCCAGTAGGCTTAGCTGCAGGATTGGATAAGAACGGTGACTATATTGATGCCTTAGCTGAGTTAGGATTTGGTTTTATAGAAGTCGGAACGGTCACACCAAGGCCACAGGTAGGTAACGACAAGCCAAGATTGTTTAGAATAAAGCAAGCAGATGCCATTATTAACCGTATGGGTTTTAATAACCAAGGTGTCGATTATTTGATCGAAAATGTCAAACGTTGCAAATACAAAGGCAACATCGGTATTAATATCGGTAAAAATGCCGATACACCAGTAGAGCAGGCAGCAGATGATTACGTCTATTGTCTAGAGCGTGCTTATCCGCATGCCTCTTATATTACCGTAAACATCTCTTCGCCAAATACCAAAAACTTACGTGATCTGCAAAGTGGTGAAGCACTAACTCAGCTTTTAGATACCATCAAAAATCGTCATAGCCAATTGGCGACCGAATATGGTTTTTATGTGCCATTGGTACTGAAAGTTGCTCCTGATTTAGAGCCTCTTCAAGTGGATTATATCTCACAGCAGCTGATAGATTTTGAGATTGATGGTTTGATTGCGACCAATACGACTTTGAGCCGTGTCGGCGTAGAAGACTTACGTGATGGTGATCAAATGGGTGGCCTATCTGGTCGTCCAGTGAGCCATATTAGTACTCAGATTTTACAACAGTTTTCTGATCAGTTGGATGGTAAAGTCGCATTAATCGGTGTCGGTGGTATCGACAGCGGTGCCAAAGCCGTCAAGAAGATTCAGGCCGGTGCAGACATGGTACAGCTCTATACAGGTCTTATCTATCGTGGACCTGGGTTGGTACAGTCTTGTATTCAGGCAATCGGTGGCTATTACGATGCCATGGAAAGCTAATCTGTCCACTAATTCATTACAAATTGAATGTTCAAAAATTAACCTTGTCATAAACACTTAAGTAAATACTTGATAAAAATACCATAGGGTATGAGGCATAGAAAATGAGTGGTCTGGATATTGTGATTGCTATCGTTGTCTTGGTTGGCTTGTGGCGCGGCTTTCAAGTAGGGTTGATTAAAACAGCCATTGGTTTGGTCGGTTGGTTGATTGCGCTAGTCGCTGCTACGCGTCTGGCGGGTGTTGTGTCGCCTCAATTAGCAGGTATCGTAGAAAACCCTGTCTTACAGATGGCAATGGCATTTCTATTAGTGGTGATTGTGATATTAGCCATCATGCATACAGTGGCATTTGTATTTTCAGGGGTGCTCAAGACTTTACGTCTGGATATCGTTGATAAGATGGCAGGCGGCGTCCTTGGTGCGGCTAAAAATGTATTGATGGTCTTAGTGGTTCTGAGTGTCAGTGCGCCGCTATTGGTCCAGATGCCACAATGGCAAACCTCAGTGCTCGCACCAGAGCTAATGCCTTATGCACCGATGGGTAAAGCATTGGTATCAGACGTGCTTGGCATGGCTTGGGATCAAGTCAACCAGTCATAATATAGTCGATTATATTTCTAAGACTTAACACTATGATTTTTATCATGTCTTTTTTACCATTCAAGCTTTTATAACATCAATAACATCGTATTCGACATTCATTCTTGAAAAAATAATTTTTGATAGCAGTTAAGGCTCATAAATCAGCATCAGTGACTTATGGATGCTTATGTTTTGAAAACCAAAAAGATAAATGCTTGTTAAATGTTTCGTAAATATCATAAGGTCGACGGTGAGTGACAGCACGCATTTTTGATAATGTGCCGTCTAATTTTTTGCCGTTATTGTAGTACTAATGTATGGATCAAAATAGGATATAGCTATTATGTGTGGAGTCATTGGAGTTGCAGCTCACGAACCAGTCAATCAGATACTTTATGACGGTTTGACGATGCTACAGCATCGCGGGCAAGATGCAGCAGGTATTGTCACTTTGCAAGATGGACGACTCTATCTACGTAAAGAGAATGGCATGGTACGTGACGTATTTATGAATCGTCATATGATGAAACTGGTTGGTAAGTTCGGTATCGGTCACGTTCGTTACCCAACGGCAGGCACGTCAAGCAGTGCTGAAGCTCAACCATTTTATGTCAACTCACCTTATGGTATTACCCTTGCGCATAATGGTAACTTGACCAATGCTGAGAGCTTGGCCAAGTCTTTGTACATCGAAGATCGCCGCCATCTTAATACTGATTCAGATTCTGAAGTACTCTTGAACGTACTGGCCCATGAAATGCAGAATTTGGGTAAAACAAAAGCAACGCCTGCTGATATTTTTGAAGCAGTCACGTCTGTTTATGGCCGTGTGGAAGGTGCTTATGGTGTTGTTGCCCTTATTACTGGTCATGGTTTACTCGCGTTTCGTGACCCCAACGGCATCCGTCCGCTTATCTATGGTAAGCGTATGGCACCAAACGGTGGCACTGAGTATATGGTCGCTTCAGAGTCAGTCGCATTGACAGGATCTGGATTTACGATCATTCGTGATGTCAAACCAGGCGAAGCTATCTTTATTGATCTCGATCATAAAATACATACCCATCAGTGCGTAGAGCAAAAAGAATATACACCATGTATATTTGAGTATGTCTATTTTGCTCGTCCAGATTCAATCATGGACAATATCTCAGTTTATAAAGCCCGCTTACGTATGGGTGAAAAACTGGCAGATAAAATCATGGCTGAATGGGGTGAAGATCACGATATCGATGTGGTTATTCCTATTCCAGATACCTCGCGTACTTCCGCGATGGAGTTGGCACTTAAGATGAATGTTAAGTACCGTGAAGGGTTTATGAAAAACCGCTATATCGGTCGTACCTTCATCATGCCAGGTCAGCAACAACGCAAAAAATCTGTTCGCCAGAAACTTAGCGCTGTGCCGTTAGAGTTCAAAGGTAAAAACGTACTATTGGTTGATGACTCTATCGTTCGTGGGACGACATGTCATGAAATCATTCAAATGGCTCGAGACGCTGGTGCCAATAAGGTGTTTTTTGCGAGTGCTGCGCCACCGGTTAAGTATCCAAACGTGTATGGTATCGATATGCCAGTACGTAGTGAGCTTATTGCCTCAGGTCACACAGTCGAAGAAGTACGTGAAATCATTGGTGCTGATCGATTGATTTTCCAAGACTTGGATGACTTGATTGATGCGGTAAAAGATACTAAGCATAGCAAAGTTGAAGGCTTTGATTGTGCTGTATTCAATGGTTGCTACATCACTGGGCAAATTAATGAAGCCTATCTTGATCATTTACAAGAGCAGCGCAATGACACGGCTAAGACAGGTAAAAAAGGTGTGCAAATAGTGGCTGATACCCCAGTCGATATGATGGGTGTTGAAGAGCTTTAAGAAGCAACCCTTCTTAATTAGCTAGCTCTATACAGTACGCTTAAAAAAAGGCTGGATTCTCAATAGAATCCAGCCTTTTTTATGTTCAAAATATTATTTAACGCTTTGCTTGGCACTGAATTCTAGCTAATATTTTTAGCCTAGAAAGTTAGTAAATACCCACAACAAGCCATTAATAGCAGCAATACCGACAATCATGCTGACCAATAATTGACGGCTGATATGGTATATAAGTAAGACTAAAAGTAAGGCACCAATTTGTGCCATCAATAGATGTAACTCAGCACTATTTAAAGTCGTGGTCGCAGACAGATCTTGATAAGAGAGGCTGGTTAAAATGAGCAATACCATGACAGATAGCGGCAAGCTCTCATTCAATCGATGCAACCAAGGTGTGTCTAACAGTTTTCTGGGTATTAAAGAAGGCAGGGCGCGCGTGATAAAGGTAACCGCGGCCATCGCAAAAGTCGCGAAAATAAGATAACTACTGGTCATCAGTTTCTCCTGCCATGTTGCTTTTTTCTTCCATGCCTCGCTGCACCCAAAATCCACGTGCTAAAATCAGCAACATACAAATAGTAATCGCGACCAATAGTAACCAGTTACTCGTAAATAAAGAGGCTGCTGCTAGAGAGACTACGGCAATGCCAATTGGGAAGTAGCGTTTGATACTTTGAAACTGCTCATAAGCCAAAATAGCAAACAAGCAAACCAAGGCGAAATCCAAGTGAGGAACCAAGTCGCTGAGCGTACTACCAATCATGATGCCAATCGTACTGGCCAGCACCCACCAACTTTGGTTAAAGAGACTGACTGGTAGTATCAAGGACTGTCGCGACTCATTGGGCAAGCTGGTCATCAATGAAAACGTTTCGTCAGTCAGCGCAAACAGGCAATAGGTTTTGGCAAGTTTGTTTTTTGGTAAATATTGCAATAATGGCATACCATAGAATACATGGCGTAAATTGATAGCCGCAATATTCGTCGCGATATTACCAATCGGTAAACCAGAACTCAACATGGGTAAGCACGCATATTGTGCAGCGCCAGCATATAATACGATACTGAGCATGATGATAGCCCACACAGGGATACCAGCGACTTGCGCAAGTACACCAAAGGCAATCCCTGCAGGTAAGTAGCCCATTGCTACGGGCAAACTTTTTTTGAAGCCTTCAGCCCAGTCATAGCTCATTTTATATGGCTGATGCAATTCTTTTGAACGAGTAGTCACAGAATATCCTAATTGTCTTTTTGTCCAAATTATATTGAACCGACTATATTACAAACACTTTATAAAAATACGTTATTCAATACCATATAGTTGAGAATAGCATTAAGGTTCAGGCTGTAGCTTTTCGTAGCTATCTGTTTGATGCGCGTGGTACAGGAAGCCACCTAAAATAATTAGCCTAAGCAATAATAAGCACCATACACTTAACCAAATACCAGTCATGTCCCACTGCTGATAGAGAAACCAGCTGAGTGGAAAAAATATAACGGCAAGTATCAGAGCGGCATTACGGATCACATGACCAGCCGTTAAGCCAAAAAATATACCATCTAACCAATAGGCACCGACCCCGACAAGGGGCAGTAGTACTGCATAAAGATGGTAGTGATATGCCAATGTAAAAACTGTTTCGATGTTGGTCATAAACCCTAAATATGTTGGCATTGCAAGCCACCATATAGCACTCAAGGCGATGGCAAGCCCGTAACTGACAATACCTGTGCGCTTAATAATAATGCGAAAACGTGGCCAATCTCTGCGCCCAGCCGCTTGACCACTTAACGTCTCAGCAGATACCGCAACACCATCAAGGGCAAAGGCTGAGATACTCAGGACTTGGAGTAAAATAGCATTGGCCGCTAGTATGACATCACCGCTTTGAGCAGAAAGACGAGTGATCCAAGCAAAACTCAAGGTCAAGATGATCGTACGAATGAATATGTCTTTATTTAGTGAGAATAGCCTAAGTATGCGCTCTTTAGTGAAGTATTGCTTATCAGCAGTAAACAAAGCCCGCCAAGATATTTGCAGATGATGACGACTTAACCACAGTGCTAATAACACCCCAAACCAAAAGGCAATGGTCGTACCTAACGCCACACCGGCCAAACCCATTTTCATCGTAAAGACAAAAAACAAGGTTAGGACGATATTGAGTATGGCAATAAAACCTTGCTGATATAGCATATAGCGAGTTTTACCTTGCCCAGCAAACCAACCAATAAATGCAAAGTTCATCAGCTCAGCAATCACGCCCCAAAACCTAACATCTAAGTAAGTCTGTGCAGCACGTCCACTATCTGGATTGGCTGATAGCGCCTGTAAACCAAAATCTATCAACCATGGTTTTGCCAATAGCAAGATAGCACCGATACCAAATGCCAGTAGTAAAGCACGTTGTAAGATAGACAGTAGTGGAGAGGGTGCTGTATTGACTGACGTTGCCGTACCATCTGTAGCACTGGTGGTATGATTGGCCAGTTGCCCCATTGCTTGTGCTGACAGTCCGGACGATGCGTATTGTAAAAAGTTAAAACTGACGAGCAACAACGACAACAACTGTATCGCGAGTCCCATACCAGCAAGTTTAGCCGTATCATTCATATTACCGACGATCGCTGTATCGATCACGCTTTGCAGCGGCATGGCAAGATTGGCCAATAATACTGGTAAAGCGATGGCAATAATACGCGTATAACGGGTATCGATGGGCGGCATTGGACTAGATATGGGAGTAGTCATTTTTGGCTCGTTTATACTTAAAACCCAACAAGGATTGAGCGTAGCATATTTGCTATTTATGACAAACACAGCTACAAAGACAAAAGCACCTAGACTCATTATTCATGAGTCAGGTGCTTTGATTTAAACGTTACTACTGTTATTTATGGCAGACTTTATAGTCAAACTTATATAAATTAAATAAGATATCAGGCTCGCTCAGTCTATTGTTAGTACTTTCACGAGCCTGTCTGTATCTAAATCATGTTGGACTGACTATAACATTTTAGTTAGCTACCATTATGATTGAATAGCATTAAACATTTATTCAAACATTTTTGGATCGTTAAAAGTAACGATTTCTTCTTCAAACTCTGGTTTTACTTTTACGACAAAGTCATCACGAGACAGACCCATACGTAACGGAATCGAACTTGCGATATAAGTTGATGAGTAAGTACCAGCAATTAGACCGATGAAGAGGGCAACTGAGAACCAGTATAGACCATCACCACCTAAGAATAGCATTGCTAATACTACTAACAATACCGTTGAGATGGTCATAATCGTACGGCGCAGCGTCTCTGTCAAAGACAAGTCGATAGTCTGACGCGGTGTGATACCGCGAACACGACGGAAATTCTCACGAATACGGTCATAGACAACAATGGTATCGTTCAACGAGTAACCAATCAATGCCAAAATAGCTGCCAACACAGTTAAGTCGAATGGAAAGCCAAATAGGGCAAACACACCAATAGTGACAACCGCGTCATGAAATAACGACATGACTGCACCAAGGGATAATTTAAATTGGAAACGTAAGGCAACATAACCAAGCATACAAGCTAATGCTAGTGCTAACGACATCACTGAGTTTAAATAGACTTCGCTACCGACCTGACTACCGATAATATTGACGTTACTGATTTCAACGCTATTATCAGCCAAGGTCAATGCTTTGGTCAGACTGGTATTTAGTCCATCAACATTATCAGACTGAGGCGGTAAGCGTATCAGAAGCTCTTGTGATGTTCCTAAATACTGTACAACGGCATCATCGAAACCGTTATCGGCTAGGGCATTGACAACATCAACTTGTTCAACAGACTGCTCATAACGCACATCTGCTGAGACGCCGCCCGTAAAATCAAGTCCTAAGTTCAGACCGTTTACGGCGATAGCAATGATACTACCAATGACCATCAATAAAGATAAAATTGCCATCGGCTTTTCTATCTTCATAAAAGGAATGATACGCTGGTTGCCAATGGCTTTGATACCACCTTCAGCTTGTGCTGCCGCATCATCTGCCGCATCACCTGTTGTTAGGTTAGGATCAGTTGCTTGAGTGGCCAGTGTTTGACTGTCTTTGCCAGCACCCTTACCACCGCGACGAGTTTTACTGTGACTCGATTGAGCGGTGGTAGGGTTATTGGTCTTAGTATTGCTACCTTTACCATCACGGCGTGGTTTGTTACGGCGGCGCGTGCTTGCATTGTTTCCATCGCCATTTGAGCCGCCTGAACCATTTCGATCTGGACTATTCTGCTGTTCTAGAGGATTTTTATTCTCGATAGCCATAATGTTCTCCTAACCGATGCTCAGACGTTTGATGGATTTACGCTTGCCATAAGCAACTTGTACCAGCGCACGTGTGACCAGAATAGCCGTAAACAGCGAGCTGATAATACCAATAGCTAGCGTGATCGCAAAGCCTTTAATCGGACCAGTACCAATCGCAAATAAGATAAATGCGACCAATAAAGTTGTAATGTTGGCATCGAAAATACTACTAAAAGCACGGTCAAAACCTGCCACGATAGCGGACTTCGGCCGTACTCCGTTTGCAATCTCTTCACGTATTCGCTCAAAGATCAGCACGTTTGCATCAACTGCCATACCAATGGTCAAGACAATACCAGCAATACCGGGTAGGGTAAGTGATGAGCCTAGGATTGACATGATAGAGATGATAATAATCACGTTGACTGCTAGTGCTACGTTAGCGATGACACCAAACAGACGATAGAAGATAATCATAAACGCAAAGACTAGTAGATAGCCGACTTGCGTAGAGAATAGACCTTTTTCAATGTTCTCTTGACCCAGTGAAGGACCAATGGTGCGCTCTTCTACAAAGTACATCGGTGCCGCCAATGCTCCTGAACGTAGTAGTAGTGCAAGCTCAGCGGCTTCAGCACTGCTGTCTAGTCCAGTAATACGGAAAGAGGATCCTAGAACCGCTTGAATATTGGCACGGTTGATGACTTTGGTTTCAGCATAAGGCGTGCGTATTTCTTCAGTCTCGCCAGTTACTGGGTCTTCTTCATAGGTGATTCTTTGCTTGTTTTCAATGAACAATACAGCCATCTGTTTACCAACAGCGGTACGAGTGGCGTTCTGCATGAGCTTGCCGCCAGCACTATCCAACGTAATACTTACTTCAGGTAAACCGCTTTCATCCAAGCCAGTTTGAGCATTGGTCACTTTATCGCCGCTGACAATCGCTTGACGTTCGAGCAATACAGGTGGGCCATCTAGTGTTTCAAACGGGAACGCTTCGGTACCCGCTGGAGGAATGCCACCTGTATAGTTGTCGGCATCTTCTGCCACCATACGGAATTCAAGGTTTGCAGTACGTCCAAGCACACGTTTTGCTTCTGCAGTATCCTGTACACCTGGCAATTCTACGACGATACGATTGGCACCTTGTGATTGCACTAGGGCTTCAGTAACACCAAGCTCGGCAATACGGTTACGTAGCGTCGTCAAGTTTTGGTTGACGGCATAACTATTGATTTCATCAAGTGTCGCATCGTTATACGATAAGAGTAATGCAGGACCTTGATCATCAATAGAAGACTGCAAGCTAAAGGTGGTACCCATCGATCCTTGTAGGATGTTCTGTGCACGGTTACGAGTATCTGTATCAGCGAAATGTAGTACCACGCTTTGATCTTCGGTCTTGATACCTTTGACTGCAATGCGTTCAGCACGTAGCTCGCGACGCATGTCGCTACTAGCACCGGTCAGACGCTGCTCAAGTGCCTTGTCCATATCGACTTCGAGTACAAAGCGCACACCACCACGTAAATCAAGACCAAGCTTCATCGGTTTTGCGCCGATGTCACGTAGCCACTGCGGTGTTGTCTGTGCTAAGTTGAGAGCGACCACATAGTTTTCACCCAAGTTTTGACGTAGCACTTCTTGCGCCTTTAGCTGATCGACTGAGTTGTCAAGACGAACCAGCGCACTATTGCCCTCAAATGTACCATCATGGTTATTCAGACCGGCGTCTTTGAGTAAGCTTTGCGACTGCGTTAAGATCTCTTCAGACAGCTGTGTACCTGCAGCAGCACTCGTAATCTGCACAGCGGGCTCGTCAGGATAGAGGTTAGGGGCAGCATATAGACCGGCAATGAGTATCACGACGGTAATAAGTAAGTATTTCCAAGCGGGATATTGCATAATCACTTCTTTAAGTTGATAAACAACTGGCGACGTAGGCCACAAGTTAGCAGATGGGAAGTTAGCGATAGCAATGGTTTAATGCTGCGTATAAAAGCCATCATCATATACCGTTGCGATCATCCGCGGTGATAGTAAAACAAAAAATAAAAACAACCTACTCAATAGAGTAAATGTAGACTATCTAGCAATCTACAAGACTGCTTTGTCTCATTTCTTTATAGCGAAAAATGACCGTAAATAATGTACGGTCATTTTTAGTCATAACATCTACTGATGATACGACCATCATACAATCATTCATAAAAACGATTGATGATTAAATGCTTTCGATAGTGCCAGCAGGCAATACTGAGATAACAGAAGCACGTTGTACTTTGATATCAGTATTATTATTTAAGCTAACCACTGCGTAGTCGCCTTCTAGGTTTTTGATGCGACCCATTAAGCCACCAGCAAAAATGATTTCGCTACCAACGCTCAAAGCATTGACCATTGCACGATGCTCTTTGGTGCGCTTAGACTGCGGGCGAATAACCAAGAAGTAAAAAATCGCAAAAAAAGCAACAGGCAGTAGAATCTGACCAAATAGTGACGCAGCACCAGCAGTTTCGGCAGCATGGGCAGCTTGAATGAATAAGAACATAATTTCTCTCAGTAAGTCATGGATAATAATAAAATTAAACGCATAGTAACAAAAAATCCCAGACTTGGTAACTGTTAATCATAGCCTGAGCACGTTTTTCTTAAGGTAATCGTCAAGCTAACAGTCATAACTTCTAGTGACCATATTTTTAATAACAGTATTTCTGATCATAGTATTTCTAATACAACACGTAAGTTATTTCTGCTGCAATGCGGTAAGTGATGAAAAAGTGCTGCGATTATAGCAAATTTCAGATATTTAGTGGATATTAGGCAATAGTAGCGTAATACAAGGTATCAAAAAGCAAAGACTTAAAAAAAGCGACTTATTGTGAAATATCAGCATCAGTGCTACTATCAAATGGCAATAATTGGCTGTATTTAGCCCACTATTTATTGGAATGTCATTAAGCCTACTATGCAGTATGAAGTTAGCTTTAAGTAGCTATCTAGAAAGTGTTAGCAGATACTACTATGTACTTTTAATTTGGTACTGTAATGTGCTCTCTATATCTGCTGCTGTTTGCTTAAAATTCCTTTTTCTCTTTTCTGTTTAGGTTACCCAACTTGTTCACCACTTTTATGTTTGTACCTCGTTTATGTCGTCCGCGCGCTTATAAAGAAGCGTCAGCTAAACCTCCTCCGACGCTGCACTATTTTGCGCGTCTTAGAAGTATGAAGCCTGTTTTTGGGCTATTAGCGTTACTCGCAATGCTACTACCTTACCCAGCATTTGCTGCTGATGCTTCAGCAGATCCTACAGCTCTCAATATTTTGTTATTGATATTCTTTGTGGTTGTGGCCATTGGTATCTCGTTTGTTTGTTCCTTGGCAGAATCCGCATTACTCAGCATGACACCCTCCTATATCGCTGACGTTCAAGAAACCAATCCAAAAAAAGCAAATATGCTCAGACGGTTAAAGGTTGATAATATCGACCAATCGTTGGCAGCTATTTTGACATTGAACACAGTCGCTCATACATTAGGTTCTATCGGTGCTGGTGCTCAGGCAACGATTGTCTTTGGTAGCGCATGGTTTGGTCTGTTCTCTGCCATCATGACATTGGCTATCTTATTCTTGTCTGAGATTATTCCAAAGACGTTAGGTACGGTATATTGGCGTCAGTTGAGCGGTATCGTCGCTTATTTTGTCCGCGGTATTATCTTGCTGTTGTACCCACTCATTTGGGTCTCAGAGCGTTTGACAAAATTACTGGTGCGTGGCAAAGAACCTCAAGCATTTAGCCGTCGTGAGTTTGCGGCACTTGCGAGTATCGGTGAAGAGTCAGGGCAAATTGATCCTTTAGAATCACGTATTATTCGTAACTTACTGGCATTTGGTGCCATTAAAGTCGAAGATATTATGACACCGCGTTCGGTAATGCTCGCGTTTGAAGAAAACAAAACGGTTGCTGAGCTATTGGTTGATCGCCCAAAGCTGACTTTTTCACGGCTACCGATTTATGATGGTGACTTAGATAATGTCACTGGCTTTGTATTAAAAACAGATATGTTGTTAGCAAAAGTGAATCACGCTGTAGATAAGCCATTGACTCAGTTTAAGCGCGAAATTACTTTTGTATTCTCCAAAATGAAACTGTTTGATTTATTAGAGCTCATGCTAAAGAACCGTATTCATATCGCAATTACTGTCGGTGAATATGGTGAAGTTAAAGGTCTGGTCACTTTAGAAGACGTGTTTGAGACTTTATTGGGTCTAGAGATTGTGGATGAGATAGATCGCGTTGAAGACATGCAGGCACTGGCTCGACAAATGATGGACAGAAGAGTAGAGCGTCTGGGTATGAAGCTCAGTGATGATGAACGCTATGATAATAATAGTACAGACACTAGGCTCTAAGATAACGTTGTCAGATTTAGTATCGATTGACAGGTAGCAGGTTAAAGCTGAAGTGAAGACTGAAGCGTAGTTTGAAGAGTATGACTCAGTCTTCACTGCTGCCTACTTGCACACTTATTACAAAAGTGTAGAGTATGATGCTACTGGTATGCTAACGATGATCACTTTGCCTGTATTTATATTCGCAATAATTACACAGCGTGTCACATAGCTGTGAGAATTGAATGATAGTCTCACTCTATGATACAACAACGCTATCATGACTATTAGAAATATGGTGATGATAAAGACAGTTATTGAAAGGTATCGCTATCTAGCTAAAGATTATTACGATGTAAAAAGTCTCGTCAGCTAAGAAGTATCATTATTTAAAAAATATCATTATCTAAAAAGTATCACTATCAAACCAAAGCATGAGAGCCAACAGCATTTGCTTAGTTTACTATTGCGTAGCTGAGCGATATGTTGAATCAAATGATAGAAACACGTTAGTCGTCACTATATGACAACAACGGAAACTGTATTGCTAAGGATTATCATGAAACGATTATGGGGAAAAGGGCTTTTGGCGCTATTAATCAAAGGCGCAGGCGTGGCTGCTGTAGTGGCTGTTGCAAGTACCGTAAGTATCAGTGCGCAAGCAGCGCCCATGACCGAAGCGTTGGTGCAAAATTACGCCTCAGCAATGAAGTCATCAGCAAATAGCCGAAATGTCAGTCAGGTTGCTCGTCTCGTCTCTGATGATGCACTGATTTCGTTATCTAGAAAGGGCAAGTCTACTAGCTTGGACAAAGATGCTTATTTGAAACTGCTACAAAATAGCTGGAATGATACCTCTAACTATCGTTATGACATCTCCGTAGACAACATTGTCATTACAGGCGAGCAGGCCAAAGCCAATGTCACCACTAACGAAAGTTGGGTAAAAGATGGTCAAACTGTCTCGTTCGTCACCACATCTAGAGTGACTTTGACGCTATCAACTGGCAATGCAGTACTACTACGTGCGGTATCACAAATAACGATTAACTAGCCAACTCATTAGAGCAGGTTCTAAAATTAAGGACATGCTCTAGCGATTCAGTATTGATTACACGTTATATGAACCATTCAGTCATTAACATCAATTTGGTATTGAACTGGTTTATTTAAAAATCTGCTTTATTCAAAAAGCTAGTTACTATCTACTAAAAAGACAATCATTATCTATTGAAGCCTACTGATCCCGTACGATGTTGGTTGTTCACACGATTGTCTGCATGGACGAAATAATCTGGCGCCTTAGTAGACCAATCTAGATGTCGACTCAACTTATGACTATTATCTTTTTATATTAACTGGTCTTTGCTTTATATTGCATATTATACTATCAAGCAATTCTATCTCATCACTTCTTGTCGTTAGGAAACTCTTAATATCATGTCTACTGTGCTATCAACCTCTCGCTCATTTATTGCGTTGCCATTAACGCTTGCCGTCTCGACTTTGCTTATCAGTGCGTGTAGCAATACGTCGACGGTAAAAAACAATGGTGCGACCAATAGCTCATCGGTTATTACTAAGCCTGCTGCCAACCAGACTGCTACCACGAGTACTGATTACTCAACTGCGTATTTGGATGCAGATAGCTTGGACGAATTGGCAGACTTATTAGAAGCCTCTGACATGACAATGGTAGAGGGCAATCAGCTTGCTATTCAGCAATATGGTGACTTGTGGAATCGTCTGCGTGCTGGTTATCGCATGAATGGTGGCCAACCGACTTACAATCAGCGTATCGAAGGACAAAAGAGCTGGTTTACTAGTAGACAGGATTACTTAAACCGTCTAACTGCGCGTGCCAGTCGTTATATTTATCATACGGTAAGAGAAGCTGAGCGCCGCAATATTCCAACTGAGCTTGCATTATTACCAGTAATTGAGAGCTCCTACGATCCAAGTGGTACGAGTAGTGCAGCCGCCGCAGGTTTATGGCAGTTCATTCCAAGTACTGGTCGTATTTATGGTTTAAACCAAAGCAGTACTTATGACGGCCGCCGTGATGTTATCGAATCGACTCGTGCTGCTTATGATTTCTTGACCGCGCTACATAATCAGTTTGGCAGTTGGGAATTGGCATTGGCCGCCTATAACGCTGGCCCTGGCCGTGTTCAAAAAGCCATTGATGCCAATAGAGCTCAAGGCTTACCTACGGACTATTGGTCACTCAGACTGCCTACTGAAACGATGAATTATGTGCCACGATTCTTGGCAGTGGCCGAAATCGTCGCTAAGCCTGAGCAGTATGGTGTATACCTACCAGCCATTGCTAACCGTCAGCATTTCCGTAGTGTACCAGTGAATTATGGTGTCAGCTTATCTGAAGTAGCACAATTGACAGGTGTGACTTACGACGAGCTAGAAAAGTTGAATACAGCACTTACCTCTGGACGAGTTGATTCTTCAGGTCCGCAGCGCGTTATCATTCCTAATGATGTTAGCCTAACGACTGATGCCAAATTGAGCACGCTAAGAGGTAACGGTACTGGTAACGTACTGGCAGCAGCAAATACGCCAAGTACGACGACTACTACACCAAGCTATAACAATAAGCCGTATAGTGGCTCTTCATTGCCATCTACCGGCAGCGCATTGGCTGATTATGCGGCTAGCGCGAGTGTGCCACAGCAGACGACCAGTTATATCTCGCCGTCAGTCACACCAACCAGCAGCTCTTCATATGGTAATACGCCAGCACGTACTGAGCCACCACTAAGCGTTGCAGAGACCAATAAAATCAATGCTGAGCTTAAGAGTAGCAACAGTCTACCAACCACCTCTGCGCAAATTACGCAAAACAACACGATTGTCCAAGAGCCACCGCTAAGCAATGCAGAGCGTGATTTTATTGCCAATCAAATCCGTAGTAGCACATCGGAAACAAACGTCATCAATGCTGATGGAAATATCAATCTATCAGCAGTTCAAACGCAGCAATCGATTCTAGAAGCCAGTGGTACAGAGAAAAAGCTTAGTTTTGCACAGACGTCGGCAAGTAAACCAAAACCACAAGGCACGCGTACCACTTATACCGTCAAACGTGGTGATACGTTGTCTAACATTGCCAGTCGTGCTGGTGTGAGCTGGCGTGATATCGCAGAATGGAACCAAATAGATGCTAGCGCTAGTTTGCTATCGGGTAGCACTTTGTACCTATACAATGCAAAAAGCATCGAGCCAATAAGCAGTGCGAGTAGTACAACAGATAGCCAGCCAGAAAGTTATACAGTACAAAGTGGTGATACGCTGATTGGTACGGCCAATCGCTTTGGTTTATCAGTCACTCAGCTCGCAACCTATAATAATCTGAGCAGCCGTTCTGATCTACGTAGAGGTCAAAAACTATGGCTGATACCAGGTAAAGTGACTGCGCCTGCAACTACATCTGCAGCGCCTTCTACCAAACCGACCAAATCAAGCACTGCGACTAAAAACTATAAAGTAAAAGCAGGTGATGGCCTGATTGCATTGTCGCGTCAATTCAATGTATCGACTGATACCTTAGCCAGTCTAAATGGCATCAGTACCACAAGCTCATTGTATGTTGGTCAAACACTTAAAGTGCCAGCGAGCGTTGATTTTAGTTCGGCGTCTACTAGCACTAGCAGCAGCGCTAGTAGCCAAAGCAGTTCAAGCTCAGTGGCAACCACTAACTATAAAGTTAAATCTGGTGAAACCTTAATCGGGATTGCCAATGACCTTGGCGTTAGTGCCGCAGATCTTGCTGCGGTAAACAGTAATTTTGATGCAAAAGCTCGCTTACAACGCGGTCAAACCATCAAAGTACCAGCTTCTAAAGAACTGGTTGATCGTCAGTTAAACGATAAAGCTGTCAGCTATAAAGTAAAGTCCGGTGATACCTTGACGGGTGTGGCCAAACGTTACAATATTGGCTTAAGTGATTTGGCATCAGCGAACAAATTGAACACCAACTCTAATCTTATACTCGGTCGTACTATTACCATTCCTGCTAATGGTAGTGTCGCCAGTGCGTCTAGTAGTCAAAGCAGTAGCGCTACGAGTAGTAGCACTAGCACCGCGAGCAGCAGTGGTAAGACGCTGAGCAACACGGAAAGCTATAAAGTAAAATCAGGTGATGGTCTGATTGCTTTAGCACGTCAATTTGGTGTTTCGGTAGAGGACTTGGCTGCGACAAACAATATAGCGACCAATGCACAGTTGCAACGTGGACAGTCACTCAAAGTACCAAAAGCCACAGTAAGCTATACGGTTGGGTCAGGAGATAGCTTGATTGGCTTAGCACGCAAATATGGCGTATCTACGCAGGAGCTAGCAGATATGAACAATATCGCAGCAGACACTATGCTACAGCGTGGTCAGCGTTTGACAGTGCCTAACCGCTAAGAAATGGCTGATGGTTAAAAATAAGCACAAGCATTTTGAAAGCAAGTTGCTTGAAAGTATATTATTAGCCACAAAAAAGCTGCTCTTATAATAAGAGCAGCTTTTTTATTGCAAAGTTATTGTGGCTATCTCAGCTGACAAAGATAATCAGACTGTTTGCGTCTTGATCGTCTCAAGGTAGCTTCTGATATTACTCACATAATGCATCGCTTGACCGTAGCGGCTATTAGACGCTCTGTTTTCAGCGAGGTATGCATAGACATTGGCCCAACTTTTATCATTGACACCTTGCGCTTGTAAGGTACGCTGAATGCTTTTTACTGCATTAGGTCCCATATTGTAGCCTGCCAGCGCAAACCAAATACGATCAGATTTTGGCACATCGGCGAAGTCATCTTTCATTTGCTCTAAATAACGCGCACCGCCACCGATACTTTGGTATGGATCAACACGATCTGATACGCCCATTGCTTTGGCCGTATTATTGGTCAGCATCATTAGACCACGTACACCGGTTGGTGACACTGCATTCGCATCCAGATGTGACTCTTGATAGCCCATGGCTACCAACAGTTCCCAGTCGTGATTATAGTTGCGTGCTTGCTCTTCAAACGAAGACTGATAGTCTGGTAACTTTTCAGTTAGCGTCTTTTGGAAATGGTCCTGACTATAGGCATCTTTTAGCAAGTTTTGATTGTAAAAGGCCGCAAGCTTTTGCGTGTTTTGCAGCTTGATACTGTCACATAAAAAGTAACTGGCTTTTTCTGATAGCGGGTCGTTGGATGAGTTGAACGTCCAGCTGACTTTTGGATGTAAACCATTTTTAGTCAAGCTGGTATCATAACCGCAGCTAACGTTAATCGACGACAGATTAAAGCTACTTTTTAGCTTGGTACTGGCCGTTGTCAGCGCCATATCTGCTTCGCCTGATCTTAGAGCTTTTAGTGCGGCTTCTTCGTTGGCATAAGCTTTTAGATTGACATCGACGCCTAGCTCGTCAGCATAGGTACGTACCAAGTCAAAGCCGAAACCATGTTGAAAGCCATCAGTTGCAAAATAAGTGCTGTCGCCTGGGACAGCAGCAATGGTTAAAGTGTTCTGTAGCATGACATTGTCATAGGCTGGCACTGGCGAACCCATGATAGTCAGACTCTCAGCAGGTAAAGAGAGAAGGGCAATACTAGACAACTGCACCAATTTTTTTGTTTTGGCAAAATGGGCCGATGTCGTTGGGGTAACGGATGAAACGATGTTACTTTTAGTGTTCAGTAGGCGTTTAGATGGACGCAGTAAATAAGAAATACGGCGTTTGGCCCCTTGCGCAGATACTTTTACACGATAAGTAATACGCTGCATGGATGTCTCCTGATTTTAGCCATCCTGCTTACCGTAAAATGTTCATGTGTGCATACTAATAATAGAGGCATGCATCGATGTCACATTTAAACAATCTCACGCTTTTTAATAGTATAAGCGTGAGATTACTTGTTTAATAACAGTGCCTTTAGTAACAATACTGCCAATAGCTGCTTTGTTAGCAGGAGCGGTATCGTTTTTTATTGGCTAATTATCTGTTGGCAGAATGAGTGGATGCATTAAGGGCTAAAATATTACTATTAACGCATCAATCTAAATGACAAAAACGCACAACACCGAGAAGGGTATAAATCAAATGATTCCTTCAACGGTGAACAGATAAGGCTAATACTAAAACAACTATGTATTAAACATAGGTAAGGTCATGAAATAAGTTATTGAAACAAAAACGCGAAAATAGAAAGAATACCAATAAATCTTAGTATCCAACTTTTTCTACGTTAAATCAGTCGCTATCTACTCTTTAAATGGTTTGTAGTAGAGTAAATAACAGCTCAAATATTTTGTTCAGCAGTAAAGGTCAGTGGATAAGTCTGTTTGATAGTGAATAGAATATCTATCGAAATAAGCTATCAATCAGGTATCGCTAAACCATTATTGCAACGCTAAAATTCAGGAGTAGTCAGCCATAAAAATGTATTTTGGCTGAACCATATCTGCTCATTTATGATATAGAACAATGAGGTTTTAGATATTTACCATCATTTAAGCGCCATAACCGGAAGCTGTAATAAATGGGAAGTCTCATGACAAGACGTTCTTTCTTCAAGTAATAATATGCGGATATTCATCCGATTATTCAAGTATAGTTAAGAAATTAGTGATAAAACTTAACAATAGGGCTACAGACGGTCAGAAAAATCACCCTTTTTGGTGCATGAGTTGAGATGAAATTCATTGATTGTGAGAATTGAAATAATCGCTTTACCTTTCAATTCTCACAAAGAACTCTGAATTTATAGGTAATAACTTAGGTTTCAATAGGTTTTAAACTGAGGTCTAAGCAGGATTGTCGATATCAATAAAGGTTACAGGCACGCCAAATTCTTGAGATACTACCTTACCCAATGCTTGAATGCCGCCTCGTTCTGTTGCGTGATGTCCGCAGGCAAAATAATCAATCCCAAGCTCACGTGCGATGTGGGTGGTGCGCTCAGAGATTTCACCAGAGATAAATGCGTCACAGCCCATTAATGCGGCTTGTTCGATCATATCTTGTGCGCCACCTGTGCAGATACCGACACGTTCTATCAACCTATTACTTGTTTTAGAAGATGAGTCTTTATGATACTCAGCTGCGATATGTAGTGGCGTGCGTCCTAATGCTTGAGCAATCTTTGTGATGAGATCATCGGCGCTTTGCGGTATACAAGTGGTAATATTGCCAACTGGGTGAGATTCAGCAGGATAGAGTGGCCCAGTGATGGTCAGATCTAGTATCTCAGCGAGCATGGCATTATTGCCAACGATAGGATGGGCATCTAGCGGTAAGTGATAGCCAATCATAGAGATGCCATGTTGCATCAATTTGCGAATACGTCGACCTTTCATACCTGTGATGGTGGCAGGTTCGCCTTTCCAGAAGTAACCATGATGTACCATAATTGCATCGGCATTATCGGCGATAGCCGCATCAATCAACGCTTCACAAGCGGTCACACCAGTGACGATGCGCTGGATAGGTCGTCCACCATCCACTTGTAAGCCATTGGGTGCATAATCTTTAAACGCATTGGCTGACAAATAGTCGTCACAAAACTGCGTTAGCGCCTCTACTGTTATGGTAGTGTTGGCTGATTCTGTCGAGGTATTGATAGTCGTCATGGTATGCCCTTATCGTTGTCACAATCGGTCAAGTGATTGCAAATAATCCATAGTTTTTTATAATGACCATTTTAACATGGCGTTGTAAAAGAGTAGACAAAGCTACTAACTGAAATGGTACACGATACGTTACCATTTGGTATGGTTGGCGGTTATAATTTATAGGCGTGAGCTGTACTGATTGATAGCGTCTCACTAGAGCATGGCATCAATACTGGTTTTAGTATTAAATAAAAAGAATCAAACCAGCGGCAGTATTCACTCATTACTTATCATCATTTTTTTGTATTAAATTTATAGAGGTTGTATATGTCGTCATCCCGGAACACCAATAACAAGACTTCTTTATTAAAATGGTTACCTTGGGTCTTATTGCTGCTAGTGCTGGCAGCGTTTATCTGGTTGTTTACGAGTATGAAATCGACGACAGAGGCTAAGTGGGAGCCACCGAGAACCTCAGCGGCTGAGCAGCAAGCGTCAGAACCTGTTGCAGATACGCCAGCGCCTATCTCCTCTTACCATAATGCGGTCGCCCGTGCATCACAGTCGGTCGTCAATATCTATACCACACAGACCGTGGCAGAGCATCCTTATATGGATGACCCTGTGCTGCGCCGGTTTTTTGAGTATCATGGTGGGCAATCAGCAGAGCAAGGCAATACCAACTTAGGCTCTGGTGTGATTGTGTCAGAAGACGGCTATATCGTGACCAATGCCCATGTCGTCGAAAAAGCCGATGAGATTACGGTTGCCTTTAATGATGGTCGCAAGAGCCGCGCTAGAGTGGTGGGTACCGATCCAGACAGTGATTTGGCCGTGATTAAAGTCGATATGACAGGGTTGACGCCGTTAGGATTCCGTGAAGATCCTATTCGTGTGGGTGATTTGGCATTGGCGATTGGTAATCCGTTCGGTGTGGGTCAGACTGTGACCCAAGGTATCATCTCAGCGACAGGTCGTACCGGATTGGGTGTGAATAAGTTTGAAGACTTCATTCAGACGGATGCTGCTATCAACCCTGGTAACTCAGGTGGCGCGCTAGTGGATGCTCGCGGTGAGTTGGTTGGTATCAATACCGTGATTTTTTCACAGTCTGGTGGCTCTCTCGGTATCGGTTTTGCCATTCCTACCTCTATCGTAGAGCAAGTCATGAATGCCTTGATTAAAGACGGTAAGGTCAGTCGAGGTTGGTTGGGTATCGAGATACAATCACAGCTACGTGACCCAACGCAGTTAGAGACATCAACGGGCGTAGAAGTGTTAAACGTCATTGACAAAAGCCCAGCTGCGAAGAGTGGTCTACGAGTGGGTGATATTATCTTGACCATTGATGGCATTGAGATGACAGATGCCAACACGTTGATCCAATATGTCGCTCGTAAGTCTCCTGATACACAGCTTGATGCACAGATATTGCGTAATGGTAATAACAAGCAGGTCACCATCTCGCTAGAAGTGCGTCCAGAGCAAGAGCCTGTTGCGCTTCCTGCTTCTGTACAAGCTGAGAGCTTTGCTCAACCTGATCTCCAAAGCGAACAGCAGAACGTTCCAATGATGTCGGAAGCAGAGCGTGACCGTATGCGTGAAGAGCTGCTAAAACTGTTTGAAAACGATGGTGCTCCTCAGTAGTTGATTTTCACATCTGTCATCACCTCGCATAGCAATGAGGTATTAGTATAAAAAAAGCGCACTATCTTATATAGATAGCGCGCTTTTTATTTGTTTTTTCTACTTTACGATAGGCTCATGATTGATATGGATAACGCCTTGCACACGGCAACAGCAGGGCAATATCTCATCCTCGTCAATCATGGCGAGTGGCTCAAATGGATAGTCGACCGTATGTGAGCTAGCGATACGTTTGACTCGGCAACTCCCACAATAGCCCTCGCGGCATTGATAATTAACCTCATGTCCGGTGCGCAGCAGTCCATCGAGCAGACTCTCATCGTCATGCAAGTAAAACTGCTGCTTACTGGTCATTACCCACGTCATAATTCATCCTATTTGGATTTGACTATCTTGCTGCTATATCCTACAGCCATCGAAACGTAAAACACTATTAAAGCGTAAAGCTATTACAGCTCAAATTTTATAGCTCAAACGTTACAGTTCAAAGCTCTTATAATTCAAAATCATCAAAGTCGCTATCTGATAAGTCAGAGTCAATTTGACCGACCAAGTAAGAGCTGATTTCTGTCTCTTGCGGAGCCACTTGCACATTGTCAGACGACAACCATGTATTGATCCATGGAATCGGGTTTGATTTCGAGTTCGGGAACACGGCTGGCAGGCCAACCGCTTCCATACGCAAGTTGGTGATGAATTCGATGTATTGGCACAGAATGTCTTTATTCAGACCAATCATCGAGCCATCTTTGAACAGATAGCCTGCCCATTCTTTTTCTTGCTCGGCAGCCTTGCGGAATATTTCAATGCTTTCTTCGTAGCACTCTGCGGCAATCTCGACCATCTCAGGATCGTCACGACCGTTGCGCATGAGGTTTAGCATATGCTGCGTACCAGTCAAATGCAGCGCTTCGTCACGAGCAATCAGCTTAATGATTTTGGCATTACCTTCCATCAGCTTACGCTCGGCAAAGGCAAACGAGCAGGCAAATGATACATAGAAGCGAATGGCTTCTAAGACGTTGACCGCGACGATACACAGATACATCTGCTTTTTCAGTGATCGCAAATCGACAGTGACTTCCTCGCCATTGACGTTATGCGTACCAGCACCGTACAAGCTATATAGTTGCGAGTTGCGGTACAGATCATCGTAATACTGAGCAATGTCAGAGGCACGCTCTAAGATGTGCTCATTTTGCATGATGTCATCAAAGATGATGTTTGGATCATTGACGATATTACGAATGATATGAGTATAGCTGCGTGAGTGAATGGTCTCAGAGAATGACCATGTCTCAATCCAAGTCTCTAGCTCAGGGATAGACACAAGCGGCAGTAGCACCACGTTTGGGCTACGACCTTGGATAGAGTCGAGTAGGGTCTGGTATTTGAGGTTACTCAAAAATATATGCTGCTCATGCGAGGACAGGTTGCCAAAGTCCATACGATCTTTTGACACATCAACTTCTTCTGGACGCCAAAAGAACGACAGTTGCTTTTCAATCAATTGCTCAAAGATAGGGTGCTTTTGTTGGTCATAGCGCGCTACGTTGACTGGATTACCAAAGAACATCGGCTCTTTTAGCGCATTGTTTGGTGTCTGTGAAAAAATCGAGTAGGTCATGAGACTGCCTTTATAATTGATACGGTTATTGATTTATATAGTTGTGACTGGCTTTCATTTGATTGTATTACAAGTTTTCTAACGATATCTGTGACGACTCTTGTCCATCGTTCATATAGGCTTTGAATATCTCACTCAGCTCACTATCATCTAGTGCTTCTAATTCATCGAGTGCGCTTTTGCGTAGGGTACTCACGTCAGCATCTTCCGATAGTCTTTTTGAGTCTTTTTTAGCCGCTCTTGGTACTGGTTTTTTGGCTGCTTTTGCCACGTTTTTTTTGGTGACGGCTGCCTTTGGTGCGACGTTTGCACCTAACTGCTGACGCACCTCTGCAATATCAACCTCGACTTGTACGATATGTGAGCCACCATCGTTCAGGTCTGAAAATACGTTTGGGATAAACAAACCACCGTCTTTGATGATTGCGGTATATTGCACATGACCTCCGTCGTTTTAGTTCTATCTATATGTTTTAATTATAACAGTAGCCAATCCCGCCTACCGCTTGTATCTGCTTTGCCGCTGGCGTGCAGTCTATCGTGTCTGACCGCATTCCTGTTACCTCGATACTGCGTTCAGCCACAGTCTGCATCGCCATCGTCGTCAGCAGGATATCGCTATAGTCGCGGCTAAACGACCATATTAGAGCGTCTTTCTTTTTTCTTAACGACTCTTCCGCTTGGATGTAATTTGTAGGGTGCGCTGGGCGCATCCTACAACTAGATTTTAATGTCAAACTGGTCTTTTAGGATTTTTATAAGATATATAAATTGCGTATCGTCATCAGGTATTAACTTTCTAAATTTTAAAATATTTCTCCTATCAAGAAATATTTTACTGTCTATCATTATCTCATGGGTTTGATTAATTGTACGGTCAAACTCACCGATTCTCTTAGACCATCTATCAAGTTGACTGCTACTTAAAGAACTAACATTTAGGTTCAATAGCTCATCCAAAGGGTTTTTGAAGCCCTCAGCATACACTCTCAGATTATTCTCATGATATAAAAATGCTAAGCCATCAATAGTGCCTATAGGTATCTCTTTATACCTTGACGGTGCTTTTACTCCACTAGTCTTTAAGGTTTCATATTCTTCTTTGCTAAGCTTTATAGTCTTATAAATAGTAGAGTTTCTGTTTTTTACCATAAGCTTAATCATCTCAAGGATAAATGAGGGACAGCCTCTTGAAGCATGAGTAAAAAACTGCTGTAGCTTATGAATATGACCAATCTTTCCATACATATTTTCTATAGCTACTACTTTTTCAAGGTATTGGCTTGAATTACCCTTGAAGCTTGCTATTTTTTCTTTCGCTTGTCTATCTCTATACTCTCTGTTGAAGCTTTTTTCTAAAGTTTGGAAGATAACACCAAAGTGATTTTTACCACATATATGTCCTACGTTTGTTAGCTTGCCTGTGTCAGTTTCGACAATATACCCATTATTATGAGCTGTGCCACAGTTTGAGAGCCCACATTTTCCTTTGGTCGGAAACGTATACTTATTGATAACTCTTTTCAGCTTTTCCTTTGTAGGATCTAAAGAGTCGGTATACCCACTCATTTTAGAAATATCTTGCCAATCGTTAATTTTCACATAGTGTTTTTCATTAACTAGTATCGTCAAATTCTTATCCCTCTTAGCAACCTATACTTAATAGTGTCAAAGCGTGGAAGCACCCTAACACTAAACCATTGAGGTCATACCAAACACCTATGCTATTTTTCTAGCACTAGCGTGTTCAATGTTTAAGTTTATGTATCCGTTAAGTCCATTTCCTATTCTAGCTAGCTCTATCATTTTGTTAACATGATTAGAACCAGTTATTGAATAGTTATACAGATACATACCACCTTTCTTAAAACGCACAATTATAAAATCGTCACCGACCTCATATGCGCTTATACCAGAGTTACCATCGATATCACGATATTTCTCCATGCTCACTTCTCCTGAGCTGAAACATTTGCGACTATCAATTCACGGTTTATTTGGACAAGGGGTAAGTTTTAAATTAGAATAGCTGCCTTACAACGGAAAGTTATTCTATTTGCTTACCACTTTTGGAAGTCGATAGTCTTAACTCCCTGATATTAAATACGCCAATATTTAATATCTCCAATGGCAAAGATGAGAAATCGTCTTTGCCATTTTTATTGCCTGATACTTGTAGTACCAAACAAATTTTAAAAAACTTCAACTATATAATAGTGATGGATAACGAGCTTAAACTAACCCCGCCATCCATCAGAAATTCTATTTAAAGAATTTCTCTTGCGAACCTAAAATTGCAGTGCAATTTTTTAACGTTTCTCAAATCTTACATGCACCGCCAGCACAATCATCTTCCATATCCGCTTGGGCATCGTTCGCACCATCACGAGTGTTATGGTAGTACAACGTCTTCACACCCATCTTATAAGCGTTTAGCAAGTCTTTTAGCAATATCTTCATCGGTACACGGCCACCTGCATAACGAACTGGATCGTAGTTGGTATTGGCAGAGATACTTTGATCGACGAACTTCTGCATGACCGCGACCAGCTTTAGGTAACCGTCATTGTTTGGCATTTGCCATAGTAGTTCGTACTGATCTTTTAGCGTCGTAATTTCAGGCACGACTTGCTTTAGGATGCCGTCTTTTGACGCTTTGATAGAGACCAGACCGCGTGGTGGCTCGATACCGTTGGTTGCGTTGGCGATCTGACTAGAGGTCTCAGACGGCATCAATGCAGTTAGGGTAGAGTTGCGTAGACCGTGTTCAGTGATCTCGCCACGTAGCGTCTCCCAATCGAGATGTAGCGGCTCTTGGCAGATTTTATCCAAGTCGGCTTTGTACGTATCAATCGGCAAGATACCTTGTGAGTACGTCGTCTCGTTGAACGCAGGGCATGCGCCTTGCTCTTTTGCCAATTTGTTTGACGCTTTCAAGAGATAGAATTGCAATGCTTCAAACGTCTGATGCGTTAGACCCAGTGCTGAGTCGTCTGAATAGCGTACGCCATTCTTCGCAAGGTAATAAGCATAGTTAATCACGCCCACACCGAGCGTACGGCGACGCATGCTGCCGTTTTGGGCGGCTTTGACTGGATAGTCTTGATAGTCGAGCAGGGCATCAAGCGCACGGACGATTAGCTCGGCTGGCTCTTCGATATCGCTGACGTTTTCGACTTTACCCAAGTTCACCGCTGATAGCGTACAAAGGGCGATTTCGCCTTCTTCGTCATTGATGTTATCTAGTGGCTTGGTCGGTAGCGCGATTTCCATACATAGGTTTGACTGGCGAATCGGCGCAACCGTCGCGTCAAATGGGCTATGCGTGTTGCAATGATCGACGTTTTGGATATAGATACGACCCGTACTGGCGCGCTCTTGCATCATCAGGCTGAACAAGTCTGCTGCTGGGATTTGACGGCTGCGAATAGCAGGGTCATTTTCGTACTTGGTGTATAACTCTTCGAATTTGTCTTGATCTTCAAAGAACGCATCATACAAGCCAGGGGTGTCACCTGGTGAGAATAGCGAGATGTCTTGACCTTTGATGAGGCGCGTGTACATGGTTTTGTTTAACTGGACGCCGTAATCCATGTGACGGACACGGTTGTCTTCGACGCCGCGGTTGTTTTTGAGTACCAGTAATGACTCAACTTCTAAATGCCATAGTGGGTAGAATAGGGTCGCAGCACCGCCACGGACGCCACCTTGTGAGCAGCATTTCACCGCAGTTTGGAACAATTTATAGAATGGGATACAGCCAGTATGCTGTGCTTCGCCGCCACGGATAGGGCTACCAAGGGCACGGATACGACCAGCGTTGATGCCGATACCAGCACGCTGTGACACATAGCGTACGATGGCGCTAGTGGTCGCGTTGATAGAGTCTAGGCTATCACCACATTCGATCAATACGCACGAGCTAAACTGACGCGATGGGGTACGCACACCAGACATGATAGGCGTCGGTAGTGAGATTTTGAATTGTGAGGTCGCATCATAGAAGCGCTTCACATAGTTCATACGCTCTGACTTCTCATAACGGCTGAACAAGCACATACCAACCAGCATGTACAAGAACTGAGGGCTTTCAAATACAGTCTTGCTCACGCGGTCTTGGACAAGGTATTTGCCTGCCATTTGCTCAACAGCGGCATAAGCAAGATTCATATCGCGCCAATGATCAAGGTATTCTTCTAACTCATCAAATTCAGCACGGCTATAGTCAGCTAGGATATGCTCATCATATTTGCCAGCATCAGTTAGCGTTTTGACATGATCATACAAATGCGGAGGCGTGAATTTGTTATAAGCAATCTTACGTAAATGGAAGATAGCCAAACGCGCTGCTAGATATTGATAATCAGGCGTGGTTTCAGAGATAAGGTCAGCAGCAGACTTGATGATCGTTTCGTGGATATCACGAGTTTTGATGCCTTCATAAAACTGGATGTGCGATTTTAGCTCAACTTGTGATACCGACACATTATCCAAATTGTGAGCTGCCCACTCGATTACCTTATGAATTTTATCTAAATCAATAAGTTCTAATCGTCCGTCACGTTTGGTCACTTTGATTTTGTCGATATGTGTCATGCTGGCCTCTATTTTGGTTGCTTATATTATTCGTCAAACGGTAAAGCCCGCTCAACGTTTTTTATCGTACTGCTTATTTAAACACGCTATCTAAACATGGTAACTGCTGGCGTTAGCTGCTCTTTTTTTAGGCAAAAAATACCCAATACTCGTAGTGACGATTAAAATCACTGAGTACTACATATAGCGTGTTTGTTAATTGGTAGGCACAATATAGCGGGAAAATTTTCAAAATACTATATTGATTTTAGAATAAAACTATGTTGCTACAAGGTTGTCAGCCGCCTAAATTTTGGCAAAGGACGATGGGATAAGGGTTAGACGCAAATGCGCTCATTATAAATTTTTTGTAAAAATATCGTGACGGTTTGATTTTTATTTTATCGGTTATTGTCGACTGATAATAGTGATCGTACTGGCAATAATGCGGGCGCAGATTGTACACCAAACCACAAAAAATCGCCACCCATATGAGTGACGATTTAGACGGAAAAGGGGTTGTTTTTTTTCTAAATACCCATTACCTGTTTATACGACCATGCGAACTGTTTTGGCATTGTCCAATGACGCATAAAGTGTATTCACTTGATCGGCGTCTGTGAGGTATAAATTGACGCGTGCTGAATGGAAGCGACCCGTTTTAGATGGTTTAACTTCTATAGAGGCCAAATCAAAATCAGGGAACTGGCTACCGAGGATTAGCTTCACTTCATTAAGCAAGCCCTCATGCTCGCCTTCATGACCAATGATGCTCAATGGGTAGTTCATCGGAAAATCCCAAAGATCTGGATTTTGAATGTCGGTTCTTTTGCCTTTTAAGACGCCTTCATTGGGTGTCATGTCCGTCATCGTGACGTCTTTGGCGTTTTGGTTGGTGCTGTTTTGATTATCAGTGTCTTTTGAATCATCACTCATGATGTGTGCCTCGCTTTTATTAAAATGTGAGCTATTAACTTAAGAACTTTATTGCCCATTTATAGTGGCACTAAGCCTATTATTCAAGTGATGGGTCACGGCAATTACTTTGATAGGGAACGCCACCACCTTATTATCACTCTCTGTCGCAAACAGCTACTGCAAATAACTGTTGATAGGTGCGATCTCAGGCGGTAGGTCTGTCTCTCCCATCGCTTCTAATAAGTTGATTTCAATCGTGCGTGACAATGCCATAAGTGGCAGTTGATTAGACGCAAAACCAAATGGCTCCTCTAGCTCTTCACTAAGGGCATCTAAACCGAAAAAGGTATACGCAATGACAGCACAGATGAGGGGAGTCGCCCAACCAAGCGAGGCCACCAAGCCAAAAGGCAGCGTAATACAATACAGGTAAGTCGTACGATGCACTAGCAACATGTAAGCAAACGGTAGTGGTGTGTAATGAATACGCTCGCAGGCTGCCAATACAATCGTCATAGACGTCAAGCGCTCGTCCATGTTTTGTACCATAAGTTCCGATGATAACTGTTGACGACGCACATCACCAAGCTGCTTACCTAAGAGGCGCATCAGATAATTAGGTAGGTTCCTCGATTGACGCATACTGTCATGATAGGTCGCTGCTACAAAAGGGTCGACATCTTGCCAAGGAGACGTACCGCGCAGCCGATGGCGCACAGCGTGAGAAAAGGCGATTGTCAGATGAATCATCGAACGTTGGGCATCGCGGCCAGCTTCGGTGTCATCATCTACAAATGAAAGCACTTGGCGGGCAAAGCTGCGAGAGTCATAGACCAGTTGACCCCATAGCCCTCGTGCTTCCCACCAACGTTGGTAGCTGGCATTGTTCCGAAACCCTAGAAACAATGACAATGCGATCCCTAGCAGGGTAAAAGGGGCCATACCATAATAAGGAAAAGAGTCAGGATACCAATGTTGCACAATCGTTATGAGTGTACTGAGAATGGCGATAAGTAAAATTTGCGGATAGACTTTCGGAATGACTGATCCACGCAGGGTAAGAAATATCTTAAGGGCGTTTGGTGTTTGCCGGACAATCATGTTGGCTCCCTAGCGACGATGTAGCGGATTTATATGGACTTGACTATATGCTGTTAAGTATTGAAGCTGGGCATTATACAATAGCGTTATTAAAATTTAAGACTTTTTACGGTTGATTACATATCGGATATCATTTAAAAAAGTGATACACATCGCTAAATGCTATGAAATACAAGGTTGCTCATATGATTAGGGCGTGTTGAGTATTCAACACGCCCTAATTGATTTTTTATTGTGGCTAGATTCTTTAGGGTCTGTTAAACATTCAGATATTTAACTTTTCAAAAAGGCCTCAATTTTGGGCTTGATGGTCATGGACATAATGACCATTAGTGTCAATCCTACTGGTAAGGCGATCAAAAACCCTTCTAGCCAACCATTTAAAAAGGCAGCTTGATCGGCAAAACCAATCGTCTTCGCCGCGGTGCTAAAGGCCAACATAGACTCCATGATACAAGCCATCAATACGCCTGTGATGAGATTGCGTTTGTATGCTTTGGTATTAGGCAGCCTGTGATTAATAAATTTCGTGACCAGACCCATCAGTAATAAGCCAATTGGCATTATCGCAAACGCGGCTAGTAACGCTCTAGACCAATCGTGAAAAAATGTATTGGAGTATCCGACATTCATGTAGGTCATTACACCTGTTAATAGACCACCTATGACCGTCATCATGGTCAGTATTAATAACACTTTATAGAGCAACGGTGTTTTTTTAGTGCCACCAATGAGCAAAGTCTCGGTATTTGCTGGCACAGTATTTGGAGCCATAGTTATTTTCCTATCATCATAAAGAGCGTTTAATTAGTCGGTGTTTTTCTCTGCTTGTCTATCGCTTACAGACTGGTCCTCAGCTACGCCTGCTTTCCAATAGGAAAAAGCATATAGTTCATCCTTTGACCACTGTTGCTCGACCTTTAAGTAATGACGAAGGGCTTTAACCGATGAAAACTCGCTAGCGATATAAGCGAAACGGCTTTGTTCAGCATTTGGTAACGTAAGAGACTTTACCTTATCGACTAGCTGACTGCCTTGCATAGGATGCGGGTTATGTAGCCATGTCATGGTGATGTTGGCTAGAGTAGGCAGTTCTTGCTCGTCTTCTGCACCATGAACTTCGATGATACAGTGACCTGTTGCGTTCTCAGGTAAGGTTTCTAGTATCGAGCCGAGTACGGGTATGGCAGTGGCATCCCCAACCAGCAGAAAATTATCTGCATCGGGGCAAAGCGCTTTATTTTTTGGCTTCATTAAGATACCAATCTCGTCGCCAACTTGAGCATGAGTTGCCCAACCTGAGGCAGGGGCTTCATCACCATGAGCGACAAAATCAATCCATATCTGTTGTTTTTCGACATCGGCACCACGATGCGTATAAGTACGGATAATGAAAGTAGATTTGTCCTCTAAGTCGAGAGGCTGTGTCTTGTCACTAGGGATGAGTACTTTATTGTTGGCGCCTACTGTCATGGTGGCAATATTGGCGATCGTCTCGGTCTGACCTGTCAGGTATATACGAATATAGTGCGGGGTAATCATTTGCTTATGGGCAACGGTCATGATTTCTCGTACGGGTTTTTGATTTATTATATTGCTCATATCATTTCACCTTTGCTTATTTATCAGTAATCTTATTATTGTTGACGTTGTCTATCATGGTGCGACTAACGCGAAAGAACAGGGCAAGATCGACAGGGCTCAAATCTTGAGTCAGTTGCCCTTTGGCCCATTCCTCTGCCACATCAAGCTTTGCCATAATTTCCTCGCCTTTGGGCGTCAGCTGTAGTAATTGGCTACGACCGTCCAGTGGGTTGTCCGTCTTAAGAATTAGCTCAGCCGCTAACAGGTCATTTAAGGCACGAGTGATTTGCGCTTTGTCTCGTTGCATGTGCTTAGAGATGGACAGTGCCGTGCTCTTTGGGTTATAACAAACCCCCTTTAGCGTTCGGATATTTGTCACGGACAAATCCACACCTTGCTGCCGAATGCCTTCTAATAATAGAGTGGTATAGGTATGCATTAATTGATGTAGCGTTTCGCTCAATGAATTATCCGACATAAATGAACCCTTAATATAGTTGATAGAAGCAACTATATAGAATAAGGTTGATAGTGTCAACTATAAAGTGGTTTTTGAAAGTAGCATTCTGCCTATGATTAGATATTGTTAGATAAGAAAGCGGCATAGTAGGCATGCGTGATAAGGAGGACAGAAAAGAGGGATAGAGGGCTTTGTGATTAAAGAGCTCTATAATTAACGAAATTTGTGATTGAGAAAGTCTATCATTAACGAACAGGCACAAAAAAGCCGAGATATACTCGGCTTTTTTATTTTTCTAACTATTTAAAAACTATGAGCTAGGCTCAGTATTTTCTTAAAAATTTAGTCATTTTCAAGGAAAGAACGCAAATGCTCAGAGCGTGATGGATGACGCAATTTACGTAGTGCTTTTGCCTCAATCTGACGAATACGCTCACGCGTTACATCGAACTGCTTACCGACTTCTTCAAGAGTATGGTCAGTAGGCATATCGATACCGAAACGCATTTTTAGGACACGTGCTTCACGCTCAGTCAGGTTGCCCAGTACATCACGAGTGGCTTCTTGTAGACCAGCAGCCGTCGCATCATCGACAGGGCTTGAGATCGTACCATCTTCGATGAAATCACCTAGGTGTGAGTCTTCATCATCACCGATAGGGGTTTCCATAGAGATAGGCTCTTTGGCAATCTTAAGCACTTTACGGACTTTGACTTCGTCCATCTCTAAGCGTTCGCCTAATTCCTCAGGCGTTGGCTCGCGGCCCATTTCTTGTAGCAACTGACGTGAGACACGGTTTATCTTGTTGATCGTCTCAATCATATGCACAGGAATACGGATGGTGCGCGCTTGGTCAGCGATAGAGCGGGTGATTGCCTGACGAATCCACCATGTCGCATAGGTCGAGAATTTATAACCACGGCGATATTCAAATTTATCAACGGCTTTCATCAAACCGATGTTACCTTCTTGAATCAGATCCAAGAACTGTAGACCACGGTTGGTGTATTTCTTCGCGATAGAGATAACCAGACGTAGGTTGGCTTCGACCATTTCTTTCTTAGCACGGCGAGCTTTTGCTTCACCGACAGCCATACGGCGTGCCACGTCTTTCATGTCGTGAATTTTCATCTCGAGCTTTTGTTCGTAATCACGAATCTTACGTTGTAATAAGATCACGTCATCAGTGACTTTCTCTAACGTAGCAGCAAAGGCAGGCTTGCCGCTTATACGCTCAATGAGCCAATCAACATTGGTTTCATTGCTGGGGAAGGTTTTACGGAACTCTTCACGCGGCATGCGACCACGGCGAATCACCAAACGCATGATTTGACGCTCTTGCTTACGCACATCATCATAGACATCATGCATGATGGCCATGACTTGATCTGACAAGCGGTTGTTCAGCTTCAGCATCATAAAGCGTTCTGCAAGTAGGGCATAAGCAGTATCTGCTTGTACACTACCACGGCCATAATCAATTAGGGCTTGCTTGGCTTTGATGAATAAGTTTTCGATCTCTTCTAGACGCAGGCGTACTTCTTCTGGATCGATACCGCTGGTTTCTTCTTCGGCTTCTTCTTCATCACCATCTTCGTCTTCATCGTCATCGTCAAGTGCGGCTTTTGCACTGGCTTTTGGCTTGACTGGTGGCGGGTTTTCTTTCTCTTCTTTGATACGCTCTCTTTCTTCTTTCGCCGCTTCTTTTGCTTCTTGAGCAGCGATTTTGTCTGCTTCGGTTTCAGGATCTAAGAAACCAGTGATTACATCAGAGAGTTTTTTGTCGCCATCTTGTACTTTTTGATACTCGTCAAGGACGAACTGTACCGTACCAGGCCAGTAAGACATGGCATGCTGTACGTCACGAATACCTTCTTCGATACGCTTAGCAATGGAAATCTCACCTTCACGGGTCAGTAGATCAACCGTACCCATTTCACGCATGTACATACGTACTGGGTCAGTGGTGCGACCAGGCTCAGTCTCAACAGAGGCTAATACTGCCGCTGCCTCATCTGCTGCCATGTCATCATCACTTGAATCATCGTTCATCAAGATGTCATCGGCATCAGGGGCAGACTCAAAGATTTTGATACCAACGTCGGTTAGCATTTGCACAATATCTTCGATCTGATCGCTTTCGGTAATAGAGTCGGGCAGTTGGTCATTCACCTCAGCATAGGTTAGATAACCTTGCTCTTTACCCATTTGGATTAAGGTGGCCAGTTGAGATGTGGACTTAGAAACTGACTTATCGTTCATAAATACTCGCTTACTTGCATCGGACATTTTTATATCGTGACGCGCTATCGCTGGCTGGGTGCGTTGATCTTATCAGTCGATTGATCAAAATATGGCGTAGAGGTTGTCAATAATATCAAAAATGAGTGGATATGAATAAAGGCTCAAAACACTACAATAACAATGCTGAAAAACAGCTAAACATTAAAAAAGACTTCAAAATAGCATTCATTTAAAACTGCTACTCAAAAATAATACCTAAAATTTGTGCCTGACGATGCATGCTTATGATAGTTCGCTAAGCAATGCTGCAAATATACAGCCGCATAGTTTAACACAGACCACAGTAATCAAGCACGAGACAGTGAGACTTACCGATCATTTTCTACTGATTATTTTTTATCAGTTGAATGTTTAACATTCTTTTAGATTCGGTTTTGACTACTCGGCATAATCATTAGTAGTGGGGGCAGCCACTATATTTTTAAAGGGTTGATCTTTTATTCATCAAAAATGAAGGTCAACGTCAAGATTTAACCGTGGTCATTTGTGCTGACTGCTCGGCTTGCTGAGCACGTAGCCAGTCATTTAATAACTGGGATTGCTTACGGACAATCGCCAACTTAATGTGATCAGGGTTTTTGATCAGATCCTGCATCTTTTTTTGCAAATGTAGCTTGAGCAATTGCATGACTAAGTTTTCGACCAACTCATCAAGGCTTAAAATATTTCTTGCCGTCAAGGTTTTATAAAACCCACTCCAGCTACGGCTGAGTGTCTCTTGGGTCATCGGTTGTACATTAGACAATATAAAGTGCGCTGCTGCGTTAGCGTCTGTTGGTAGATACCTTAAGCAACGCTTAATCGTACTGACGATATCCAGCAAGTCGGTGTCTTGCAGATCTTCCCAAGCAAGTGGGCGAAGGGTATCACTCGCAGCTTTTTGTTTGATATGCGCAGGCAACTGTAAATCACTGATACCTGCCTGTTGCCAAATCGATTCAATGGGATCTTCAAGTAGTGCGCGTGGTTGGAACAAAAAGCACAGCTGCAACTGCTGACTGATGGTCATGTCACCATCAAAATCTAGCAGGGCGTCTTTTGCCTCGACATTCTGACTGCGTTTACCGCCCAGCTTTTGATAAACATCATTGTTAAGCAAATACTTAAAACTACTGCCTTTGGGTAATGCCATGGTTAATGCGCGTACTTGGGACATGAGCTTGGCTTTACCTTCTACCAAGGTCAGATCGTAGCGCTCACTTAAATACGCAAAAATATACTGCGACAAAGGCATGGCATTGGTGATTTGCGCACGCATGGCATCACCGCCCTGACTTTTGATGAACGTATCAGGGTCATGATTGTTTGGCAAAGTTAAAAACCGCAGTTCTTTGTCATCGGCGAGTACTGGCAGCGCAACTTCTAGCGTGCGCCAAGCGGCTTTTTGTCCCGCACTATCCCCATCGAAGCTCAAGGTTAGAGTAGGGTTTAATGTCAATAGCCGTGATATTTGGCTCTCATTAATCGCTGTGCCCATAGAGGCAACAGCACCATAGATACCCGCTTGGTAAAGGGCGATGACATCCATATAGCCTTCGACTACGAGCCAGTCGTTGGCGCGCTGCTGGCGAGATTCATAATAACCATATAGCACGTGCTGCTTATGAAAAACGGGCGAGTCGGACGAGTTGATATATTTAGGCTTTACTTCGTCGTCTAATGCTCGTCCACCGAAGCCAATCGTTCGACCTTGATTGTCTCGAATCGGGAAAATAACTCGATCACGTAGTAGATCATAATCGCGTCCAGATTCTGACTGGCGTACTAAGCCTAAGGCTTTGAGTCCTTCAATATCCTGCGGAAACTGATGTTCAAGATGCTGCCAACCAAACGGTGCATAGCCTAAACCAAACGTTTCAAAGATGTCTTCAGTGATACCACGCGATAAAAAGTAATGTTTGGCATGAGGGTGGGTCGTCAGACTGTGCTGATAAAACTGCTGAATTTGCTCTAGCAGATCGTATAGATTGCCATCTGCATCAGTATTATTATCCATACCGTGTAGATTGGTTATCTCATCACTATCGCTGAGCCAAGCTGGCGGATAGCTCGTATCGTCTTGATACTCTGAATCATAACTATCGGTTGGGTAAGGCGCAGAGTCATAAGCATCTAGCGGTGGATAATCGTCGTAGCTATGAGCATCATCATAACTTGCCTGCACTACATGGCTTTGTTCTACACCGCCTTGGTTTGTGCTGTTTTGACTTAAGTTGCTTTGATCGATAGCTGGGTTAGGCACAGATGGCGGTGCGCTTGATTTAGGTGCAGTAGTTTCAGGAACAGCAGGTTTGGGTGTGCTACGCTGATAGCTGACGTTTTGCTGCTCTTCTTTGGGAACTTCGATGCCAGTTTGCTTGGACAGCTCGTTGACCGCTTCTATAAAGGTGAGGTTTTCATAATCACGAAAAAAACTGATGGCATTACCACCGACACCACAGCCAAAACAGTGGTAGATGTTTTTTTGTGGATTGACATAAAATGAAGGAGATTTTTCACCATGGAAAGGGCAGCAACCCTTAAACTCACCACCCGCTCGTTTAAGCGTAGTATGACGCCCAATAATACTGACTAAGTCAGCTTGGCTATTTAGTTGCTCAAGGATATGGTTAGGAATGCTCATACAAAAAACAGTTTACCATAGGTCAATTATGTTGGGCATCCAAAATCAGCGAGTAGTAATAGCTGATAGTAGATAAAGTATTAGATAAATAAAAACAGAAAAATAAGGCCAACATGAGCGTTGGCCTTATTTCTTATGAGACAGCTTCTAAGTCATTCATTATTCACATTGACAGAATGTGGTTGAAAAGACTATGGATTGACAGATTATGGGATGATAGGTGCATCTTGGTTTGGTTGGGTGATGCCGCGTGGTGGCTGACTGTTTTGCGGATTGCCATTTGTACCACGTGCAGGAGCAGCATTACTTGCTGGTGCATTGGCAGAAGCAGCATTTGCGCTAGGCAATCTTAGCTGGCTAGCATTACGAATCATCTGTGTTTTGGTTGCACCATTGTAGTTGCCTGACGCTACTGACTCATCGTCTACGCTTGAACGACCAAGCTTACCAAAGGTGATTTTGTTCAGCCAAGTGCTGTCACGTTTGGTCTCTAGCTTCACACTGCCATCACTGGTTAACCAGCTTGGATAGTTAATCTGTAATAGGGTTTTGTACTCATTTGCCAAATCCGTTAGACCCAATTTTTCGTTGCTATAAGCTAGCGTGGCAAGGGCTTTTGGAATGGATTCACTGAGTGGATAGTACTGGAATACCCATTTAGCACGGTTGGCAGCAGCGACATAAGCTTCGCGCTCGATGTACCAATTGGCAGCACTCATTTCGCTTTCAGCAAACTGATTGTAAATGAAAGTCATGCGCTGTGCAGCATCTGGTGTATAAGGGCTGTTTGGGTATTTATTAACCAGCTCTTGGAAATTGGCAAAAGCAATACGCAAATAAGCAGTATCACGTTCGGCTTGGTTCATTTTGAACAGTTTTAAGCCTTCTGAGGATCCTTGCATGTTTGCCACACCGCGCACATAGTAGGCGTAGCTTACTTGTGGATTAGAAGGGTATAGACGAATGAACTGTTCAGCGCTTGACGCTGCCATTTCATATTTACCGCCTTCATATTGTGCGTACATCATATCGAGTAGTGCTTGTTCAGCATATTGCCCAGTAGGGTAAAAGGTACGTAAGTTGGTCAATTCTTCGATAGCTTGTGTGTGGTGGCTCTTATCAAGCTGTTCGATGGCATCGTTATAATAACTTTGCTCTGATTTTTGAGCGGTTTCTACCGCATCGACGTCAGCGCCGCCGGTCAAGTTTTTGAAAGTTTGACAACCGACTAGGCTTACACTTAGCGTAAGTAAGGTTATTGAGGACAGTTTGATAAACGTATTGCCAACAGCTTGCATACTTCTTCTCCGACACGAGGCGCATAATAACAGCAGCGCTATTATGCTACATAAAAGGTTAATAATAAAAAACGATGCTTTGAGGCATCCGCTAACTGTCTAGTATCAAGCATACTCATCGTCGAGCAGCCTCACCATCAACATGGTTTTTATTGAATGCAGTTTATTGTAATGGTGTATGGGCTTAACAGACCCTAATAAAAACGTTATTTTTTAATTCAGTGCAATAGCATACAGCAAAACATAGTCATACTTTATAGAATAACGTTTGCTTCGTCTATTTTTTCGATATGTGCAATCTATCGTATTGGATATTCGACCATGGTCTGACTCAGGTTTTTTTGCAAGATCTGAGTCAGGTCATGGTTGGCGAGCCTCAGTGCTTATGCCGCAGTATTTATAGTGCTAGTATCTATTAGTGCTAGTATCTATGAGATGGCTGGCAATACGGCTAGCAATAAGCCACATAATATTTGATTTCAGTTCGGCATTTTAGCATGAGCGGCTATCACGAGCGATATCGAATGTCGCTGATACCGATAAATATACAGTAAATTACAGCAATGTCATATTTTAGAGAGTTAACCGGAGATATTGAGTGTATGTAAGTTATCAGCAAAAATGACAGATAACGAGCAGCTTCTATAGGGCTTAAGCACTTGGCATGGTACACTATCGCGATATTGCTGCCGATTTTTTTGACGATGATTGCTATTATGATAAGCAATAAATACGTGACCGGCAGTCTGATTTTTTGTAAAATTTTTAAAAAGTTGCCTGACAGAATGAGGTTCGGCGCTTTGCTATGTATCAATTTATTATGAATAATAATGCTATAACCACCCATTTACCACCGAATCAATCGTTAGATACTGATTCATCAGCACAAGAGTCACCGATGACAAATGACGTTTTAAAAAATAGTGAGTTACTTGACGACAATCAGCCAGCGCCTGATGAGCAATTGCATGATGATGCGATTTCAGAAGAAGTGATGCGACCAGATAGTGATGCAGATGACATCGATGATGGTGATATTGATGATAGCGACATTGACGATAGCGATGATGATGAACCTTCAGTTTCGGGTTCAGCTGTTCCAGTAGCGATAGAGTTGACCCATACTGTCACAGAAGATCAGTCAGGTCTGCGTATCGATAAGGTTGCCTCGCTAGCATTCAAAGACTTCTCGCGTGTGCAGATACAAGGCTGGATAACTGACGGTAGCTTACTCTATAACGGTAGTGTGCAAAAACCAAAGGTTCGTGTCAAAGCTGATGATGTGTTGCATCTATCAACGACGTTAGAGCAGCATAGTGAAGACCAACCAGAAAATATAGACATCGATGTCGTCTATGAAGATGACGACGTATTGGTTATCAACAAACCTGTTGGCATGGTCGTGCATCCTGGTGCTGGCAATCAGACAGGTACTTTGGTCAATGCGTTACTGTATCATTATCCGCAGCAGCACCATTTGCCACGTGCAGGTCTGGTGCATCGGATTGATAAAGACACCTCTGGACTGTTGCTTATCGGCAAAACCAAACCTGCGCAGATGGCACTGATGGAGCAACTAAAAGACAAGTCAGTCTATCGCCACTATCAATGTGTGGTGGCAGGTGATAAAGCAAGCCTAACGCGCCATCGTCATATTGACGCACCAATCGGTCGTCACCGCAATCAACGTACCAAAATGACTGTGATGACAGCAGGACGTGAGGCAGTTACTCATCTATTAAATGTGACACCGCTTAATGGTAACTACTGTCTATTAGATGTAGGACTGGAGACGGGTCGTACTCACCAGATTCGTGTGCATTTAAGCCACATTACCTATCCGATAGTGGGTGACCGCGTCTATGGTGGCCGTCGTCAGTTGCGATCCGGTCTCACAGAAGCACAGCGTCAAACGATTAATAACTTCCCGCGCCAAGCCTTGCATGCTTATACGCTAGGTTTTGTACATCCAACGACAGGTGAAGATATGGAAGTCAACACGCCGCTGCCTGAAGATATGCAACAACTCATAGCCGTGCTTAGTGATGGTTATGATGCTGAGTAAGCAATTATTCAGAGCAGATGTATAAAATATGGTGTGTTCAATATGGTTTAGAAGAGGTTAGACAGGCGAGTGAAAGTACTACACCTTGTAGACGACGCTAGCCTGATATAAATCTGACTCTTTATTATCTACGTTATATAAGCTATAGAGCTAACTATAAAACCAAGTATTGAAATATTGTCAGCCTCATATACATGATTCATTAAGATGGTAGGTCTCAGTCATGATTGATAAGCTTCCTATGACATTGCTAGCGCAAACTGATGATATCGCTGTTTTTCAAACGGCGGCTTTTTTGACCGATGTGCTCAATGAGCTTGACTCAACCAGTCAATCTGCAGAACAGACAGCAGATTTTCAAGTAGGTCAGGCGAATTATGGTGATCTAAATTTAGGCTTACATGTCAATGATGACGCGGCAAAGGTATTGCACAATCGTATGTGTCTACTGTCTGGCATCAATGAAAGCTTTTTAGCATCAGCATCAAAGCGCTTTCAATACGTGCCGATTAAACGCTTGCACTGGGTCAGTCAAGTCCATGGTAATAACGTTCACGATGTCGATGCCACCATGTTAAGTATGACACCCGTAGCAGCTGATGCGATGGTTAGTAAGCAGCAAGGTAACGGACTTGCCATAATGACGGCTGATTGTGTGCCTATCGTCTTGTACCAACCGGCGACAGGACAGATAGCCGCGATTCATGCAGGCTGGCAAGGCTTGGCTTGCGGTGTTATCAAAAAGACAGTGAATAGGTTTGATAACACGATGCCGATTAAAGCTTGGATAGGCGTCTGTATTAGTCAGGCGAATTATGAGGTAAATACAGACGTCCGTGACAAGCTATTAGCAGGTTGCAAAGAGAACCAAACCTTGTCAGAGACACAGCTCGATGATTTTGTGACATTATTTTCTATACCATCTCACGATGACAAAATTAAGTTAGATCTACCGAAGCTTGCTGCTATGCAATTAGAGACTGCTGGCATGACGGTCATTACTGACTTGCCAGTTGACTGTAGTTATGCTGATAGCCGTTATTACTCGTATCGCCGCCAGACACACCTGCAGCAACCAGCTACAGGTCGTATGGCATTAGTGATTGCTCGGAATGCACAGAGTCGTGATGGCTAGAAAAGTAGTGATAGCTAAATGAGTAGTGATAGCTAAATGAGTGTTGTCTGATTAATACAATATACTCTATATAACAAAAAACAGCAGGTTAATTTTAACCTGCTGTTTTTTTATTCAATCACCACTATTTTTATTAACACACCGAGTCGCTAGACTTTGGCACTGACAAGCCAAATAAAGGACGTAAATATAGTGCTAAGAACGTGCCAGCCATTGCAAGTATGCCCCAGATATAGCCATGTAAGCTAAAAGAAGCGATACCGCCAAAATAAGCACCGATATTACAGCCAAATGCTAGACGTGCGCCATAGCCCATCATCAAACCACCAATCACGGACGCCGCAAAATTACCTTTAGTAATGGTCGTAAATTTGAATAAACCGCCAGCCGCTGACGCAATGAAAGCACCGATGATGATACCGATGTTTAGTACCGTCGTTGAATCAGCAAATATAGACGCATTTAGCGCTGCTGCGTTTGCGCCTTGCCAATAGCCCCAACTCGCAACATCAACCCCAAAAGCGCTCGCAATTTTAGATCCCCATAATGAAAATGCGGAAGTGATACCCCAAGGCTGACCACGTGTTGCTAGTGTTAGCGCATTTAGTACGCCAAGTACGATCGCGGCTGCAAATAACGGCCAAGAACCACGAAAGATACGTTTCCAACCTTTTTCAGAAGGCACAGGCGCCATTTTAGGGGCTTTGGTTCTTTTTTCAACGACCAAGGTTATCCATGCGATTATAGCAAAAAGTGCCAAAGAGACCATCCAAGCACCGCTGTAACCAAGACCTGTAGAGGTGGCCAAAGAAAACGGCTCAAAGCTTGGCAGCTCTTCTGTCCAAAATGGTAGATGGTAAGCGCCAATAGTGGCACCAACGATAAAGAATATAAAGGTAATGAACATCACTGAGCGGCCGCCACCGACTGCGTAAAGCGTACCAGAAGCACAGCCGCCACCAAGCTGCATGCCAATGCCGAAGACGAATGCGCCAACGAAGAGGCTAACACCGATTGGCGCAACATAACCTGCGACCGGTCCACCAAAAATAGTTGTACCAAAGGCTAAAATAGGGGCAAACAGTGTCACGGCAATGGCCAGCATCAGCATGTGTGAGCGCATCGCTTGCCCATTACCGACCGACATCAACCGTCTAAATGCAGAGGTAAAACCGAAGCGGGCATGAAAAAGGGTATAGCCTAATAATAAGCCAATGCCAAGCAGTAGTGACTGCGAAATATGTTGCGTATCTAGCAAATAGACCAGCATGAGAAAACCCACAATGGCGCCGCCTGCTACCAGCATCTTTTGTGGATCATTTAAGCGAAGACTGTCTCTTACGATTGGATCTTGCGCCTCGTTTACGGGTTGAACTCTTAACGTTGTCACAGTAGTAGTCTCCTCTGCTTATAGGTTTGATTGTGATTTCTTTATAGCTTTCTTATGATTTTTTTAATTCATTAACTGTATTTATGAGTAACTTAGGAATAAGCGCTACATCATAATCCTATTACGGTAAAAATAGAAACAAGCCTGAAAGAAAAGCTGGAATTAACATATGCGTATATGGAATAAATAAATTTAATTATTAACGATTATTTTGTTTTATCTAATACGCACAAGGTGTGCTACATAACATTGGACAAAGTTTCGATTTACATAAGTGAGTTGATAATTCGCTGAATATTGCTACTCTATGACAATCTGTTAATAAGCAGTGTGATTATCCTTGCACCTGACGATAGCGTCATTAATGATAGCTATCCGGTACTAACGATATGATTACAGGCTATAATGGCTGTAATTACTCAGAAAATTCTAAACGTTACTATTATTTAGCCACTCATTATTCATCAATTCATTCATTACTAGAGCCCGTATGACTACATCTATATCGTCTGCTTCAACTGTCACTAACCAAGCTAATAATCTATCTATCGCGGTTATTTATCACAGTAATTATGGTCATACCAAGCGTGTGGCTGAGGCCATAGTGACAGGTGCCCGTCAGCAGCTACCAGAATCGCAAGCCAAGGCAGTAGATGTCCATGAAGTGGATTGGGAATTTTTAGATCAAGCAGATCTGCTGGTATTTGGTAGTGCTGTATACATGGGTAGCGTCACGGCTGAATTTAAGACTTTTATGGATGAAACCTCAAAGCGTTGGTATCACCGTAAGTGGGAAGGGAAGTGGGCAGCAGCTTTTGCTAATTCTGGCGGATTAAGCGGTGATAAACTTGCGGTATTACAGCAGATTTCTCTATATGCGATGCAGCATGGGATGAATTGGATTGGACTACCATTGATGCCGACAGGTCATGAAACTCACGACCTAAACCGTTTATCCAGTTTCCTAGGCTTAATGACGCAGTCGCTCGATGGCCCACCTGAAGAAACACCAGGATCTGGAGATATCGACACTGCTATTTGGTTTGGTGATCATTTGGCTAAAACCATTATCAAGCATCAGCCAGCCAATACACAGAGTTAAAGCGACTTTATCGAGCGTAACCTGAATAAAAAAAGCAGACTTTATAGTCTGCTTTTTTTGTGTCTCTCAGTTCTGTTACTGGTCATTCGATTGAGTCAAATTTGATGTGACAGGAATCGGACTATCAACAAACTGGAACGACTGACAACCCGTCAATAGTGTTACTGCTGTAATCAGGCTGGTAAGAATGAGGGACTTCATAGTAGTGTCTCGGTAGGGTTCGAGTATATAAGAATTAAGAATACTTACGTTAAATAAGAATGTTTAGTCCAACGGTTGGTTGATTTTTATATTATCAAGCTATAAGTTTGAATTTTAGCTCATGCTATCACTTGATAATATGCTCAATAGTACAAAAAAAGCGCCCGATAATATTATCGAGTGCTTTTTTGGTTACGGACTTATCAAGCCATAAAGTTACTGGAGAAGAACCGTTATTTTGGACTGGCTGACCATACTGGTGAGCGAATAGTACCTTGTCCAGACTTGCCAAACGTCTCACCACCATTTAGTGATTTTATTGTAATAATACCTTTACTACCCTGTTTTGATGCATACACCACACGCTTACCGTTAGGCGAAAAGCTCGGTGCTTCATCAATGCCCGTATTGCCAAAATTAGCCGTTATTGCGCCATTGCTATTCATGATAGCGGCTGATGAGCCATTTAAAAAGGCAATTTGTGAACCATCACTATTGAACTGTGGGCTAGTCGCATAACCGCTATTTGAGAGCTTCGTAGTACGTCCTGAGCCAAACTCATAACGATAGATTTGTGGCTTATTGAAACCTGCGCGGTCACTGACGAACACAAAAGATTGACCATCAGGCGCATAGCTTGGCTGTACTTCGCTGCTTGACCAGCTAGTGAGTCTTTTAGGTTGACCGCCACTGGCACTTATCTCATAAATATCAGCACTGCCTTCAAAGCTGCTAGAGAATAATATTTTGCTGCCATCTGGTGAGAATGATGGACTCAAGTTACTACCAGAGAAGGGCGTTAATGGGGTTGCGCCGCCGCCATCAACGTTTTGTACGTAGATGACTTGATACGACTGATCACGTTGTACAGAGTAAGCAATGCGTTTGCCGTCTGGTGACCAAGCGGGTGAAAAGATAGACCCTTTGACTTCAGCAAGTGTTCTCGCATTTTCACCATCAGCATCCATGATTTTTAGGCGTGAGACTTTATTTTTACCGCTTAATTCCTCTTCAATATAAGCAATACGTCCTGAAAAATCACCTGGCGTCCCAGTAATCAACTCATATACCTTATCTGCGATGACGTGCCCAGCATAACGCATACTTTCTTTATCGTTATTAGCGGTTAGACTTTGTTTGCCTGCTAGTATCCGCCCTGACTTTACTTCAATGACTTCATAGTTGGTTGTCACTTTACCGCGATTGGTACTGCTGCTACCGACGACTAGGTAAGGAATACCGATACTTTGCCATACGGGTAGTGTACCTGCCAACTCGCTGCTACTACGCGGTTGCTGTGGCAAATTTTCGCTAGTCACTTTTAGCTCAGTTTTACCTAAGTCATTTGAGATAATAGGAGACATGACGGTGTCACCGGCGAAGGGAACGAAAGCGACTTGGTTTTGTTGAATAGGAATTTCATAATTTTCTTGTAATACAACTATTTCTTTAGCTAATAAGTTAGTAGAAACAATTAAGAACGATGCGCTAACACATATGGTGGCAAGCTTCTTTTTATAAATATGATTGTACAAGTTATTCTCCTAAAATAAATAATGAGGTTTGATATTTTTAAAATTAAGAAATGAGTATTCATGTCTATAAATATATGACAAAGCAAAACTATTTATAAAGGCTTTTTATCAATTAATTTGTTTATAGCTGTATATGATATTTTATTTGGTGGAACCAATATATTCTATTCTAAAAGTAGGATACTTAGGATCGTCAGGTCCAATTGGTAATTTCTTTGTGTCCCAAGCTGCGTTTTCTACTGCCTTATTCATGAGAGGGTCGTCTCCAGAAGTGCTGACACTGGTTATGACTCCACTGCTATTGACTGTAATAGTCAGAATCGTTAAGGCAGTTTTCCCCTTAGCACCTTCTGGTGATGAAAAGTTCTTTCTAATCAATGATTTGACTTCGCTGTCACTTGCAGAACGAGTTGGGCTACCAGACTGACTGGGCGTACTTCCAGATATGGTCGGCTGTCCATCTTCTGATAAGCTGAATGCTTTGCCTGAGCTACCTGCATTAATTTTTATATTCTTATCAGTAGCAGTGGGGCGATTGATTTTGAGAGAGTCATTTGGCTTATTACGATACTCTTGGAGCCTTTGTTGCTCTTCTACTTGCTCATCTCTTTTGTCTTGCTCAATCGCATCGTGCTTTTCTGTCACTGATTCATCTAATTCCTCTGCCCATTCAGCCATCCGCTGCTCATACTCTCTATTTTGTTCAAGTAATCGCTGATGATGCTCTTCGCTCATCAGTAAGGGTCGGCCAGTAGTATCATCGGGGCGGCTAAAATTAGGTACTTGTTGTGAGCTTGATTGGGTGCTGTTTTGACTGGCATCATTACTGTCAGACGCATCTGCTTGCGTGAATGCCGCTGCACTACTATTCGCACTGGCTGCTTGCGCGGCAGCACGATTGGCCAGTATTTGACCTTGCATATCAGCCAGTTGCTCAGGTGACACCATGACCGTTTCGAGACTACCAGTCATGTCTACTTCAGTGTGTTGATAGTTATAAACGAGCAGGCCAATCACAAGGCCATGTGCGAGTAAACTGAGTAACGTAGGCAAGGTCAGCCCATTGCCTTCAGGTTGGGTAGGCACATAGACGGCAGGAGCATTATGCATAATATTTATACTCATGAACGTGGTTCATTGGGTTGACTACGATTCTATTATAAGCTTGATCGAATGTGGTGCTTATTAATCTGTTGATTACAGTGAAGGCGTGGGTAGAGGAGCGCCTGTTAGTAGTCCTACCTTTTGAATACCGGCTTGTTGTAACGTCGCCATTAGCGTCATGATGGCACCGTATTGATTATTTTGGTCGGCATTTATCATCACTTGTACTGGCTGCGCTCCGGAATCACTGTTTTGAGTCTGCAAATTAGATAAGGTGTTAATCAGTTCAGGCTCGCTCACTGGCAAGTCGACATTACTTTCATAACTGATAAAAATCTCTCCACTACCGGTTAAAGAAACAATCACTGGTAGCTGGCTTTGGCTCATGGTATTGGTTTGCTCTTTTGGCAGATCGACATCAACACCCGTAATCAACATCGGCGCAGTCACCATAAATATGACCAGTAACACCAGCATCACGTCAATGTAAGGAACGACATTCATCTCCGCATTTAGCGCTTTTTTTTCACGGCGATAGGGACTTTGCTTCATGGCTTCATCGTCCTTATGCTTGACTGGTGGTAGATTGCGTTTCTCTGCTGATAGGGTTTGCTGCACTGGTCTCACGTTGGAGCATGCCAGTCATCTCGTCACAGAACAGTGCCCGCGAGTCATATAAGCGGCTGGATTTTGCCGTAAAGTGATTGTAAGCCAGCACAGCAGGAATCGCTGCAAACAGGCCCATGGCAGTGGCGATTAAGGCTTCGGCGATACCAGGTGCAACAGAGGCTAGGGTGGCCTGTTCTGTCTGCGATAATCCTAAAAAGGCATTCATAATACCCCAGACCGTACCAAACAATCCGATATAAGGCGCCACTGATCCGATGCTTGCTAGCGTTGTTAGCCCTGACTCGAGTAGTTGCTGTTGACGTCCTAGCCCGACTCTTAGCTTACGCTCAACACCATCTATAATGTCATCTTTAGGCTGGCGCTTTTTATGCATTCTTAGGTATTCTGAAAACCCAACATAAAAAATCTGCTCCAATCCTTGGCGTTCAGGCGAGCCTTGCACACCTTGATATAGTTTGGCTAAATCTTCACCTGACCAAAACCAAGTTTCAAACTGTTGATCGAAACTTTGAGCTGTACCAAGCCGCGCACTCATACGAAAAATAATGACCCAACTGAATAAAGACGCTAATAATAATAGTGCCATCACAATCTGCACCAATAGACTGGCTTGGGTAATAAGATCAATAATATTTAATGACTCAGGCATGTAATGAACTCACGGATAATTGACAAGAGCTGGCATGGTGCAATACGCAGGCCAAATATGGTATTCGATAACATAAAAACATGGTGGAGCAATAATTCTGCACACTTATATTAACCGCCTAGTGTACTGCTAAATGAAGGAAAGGTCATTTAATAAAGTGTTAAATACCAAATAATTAATGAATGTTCAGCTATGTTGTTTTATTTAAAAGGTAAATTCTTTTGGTGCACCTATCAGTAGATATCCTGAGAATATGTTTTATTTACCTAAAATCCTGTCTAAATATGATTTCCAAGTAGCAGGAGAAATCGTGTTTGTACGCCTCGGGTACTGGTAGTGATTGAATTTATAGTGTAATTTCTCTAGAATGTTACACTTCGTTACTGCTGCCTTTCTAAAGATGACATCACGATTTTTCTGCTGATGTTGTGTTTACTTTAGGCATTAATAAATTTGTTCTTTCACTAGCAAGCTGGGCGCGACACTTATGAATGCAATCGAACGCTATTTTGGGATTAACGGTGAAAACACCACGGTAAGAACTGAAATTCTTGCTGGCTTGACCACTTTTTTAACGATGGCCTATATTATCTTTGTTAACCCCAACGTGCTAGCAGATGCTGGCATGGATAAAGGCGCTGTGTTTGTTGCTACTTGTTTGGCAGCAGCAATCGGGTGTTTGATCATGGGGCTTTATGCTCGTTTACCTGTTGCTCAGGCTCCTGGCATGGGTCTTAACGCCTTCTTTACTTACGGCGTGGTACTTGGTATGGGGTACACATGGCAAGTTGCGCTTGGCGCGGTGTTCTTGTCTGGTTGTATCTTTGTACTGTTGAGTCTGTTCAAAATTCGCGAAATGATCATCAATTCTATACCCGTGTCGCTCAAGCAGGGCGTGGTCGCTGGTATTGGTGCATTTCTAGCGTTCATTGCATTACAAAGCTCAGGCGTCATTGTCAATCATGACGCTACGTTGGTTGGCTTAGGTGATATGACAAGCTTTGGACCGGCGATGGCTGCTGTTGGGTTTATTGTTATTCTCGCTTTGTCCTATAAGAAAGTTCCTGGTGCGGTGACTATTGGTATCTTGCTTGTGGCTTTGGTCAGCTTATTGACTGGCAATACGCATTTCACTGGTATTGTCTCTGCACCGCCATCGATTGTACCTACATTTATGCAGCTTGATATTGCTGGCGCGTTTGATGTGAGTATGATCAGCGTTATCTTTGCTTTCTTATTCGTCGATTTATTCGATACAGCTGGTACGTTGATTGCAACTACTCAACAGGCAGGCTTGGTAGATAAAGATGGTAAAGTTAAGAACATGGGTAAAGCGATGTTTGCAGATTCTACTGCGACAGTAGCAGGGACTTTACTTGGTACGTCATCGACAACCAGTTATATCGAAAGCGTTTCAGGTATTGCTGCAGGTGGTCGTACTGGATTGGTCGCTGTGACTGTCGGCGTGCTATTTTTGCTTAGTATATTCTTTGCGCCATTAGCCAGTATGATTCCTGCTTATGCAACAGCAGGCGCGATATTTTATGTGGCGGTATTGATGTTAGGCACTCTAAAAGACGTAGAGTGGTCTGACTTGACTCAAGCAGCGCCAGTCGTTGTCGTATTACTATTTACCCCACTGACTTACTCTATCGCAGATGGTATCGCACTTGGTTTCATCACTTATACGGCGACCAAAGCATTGACGGGTAAGTTTTCTGACATTAGCATTCCAGTATGGATATTGACTTTCGTACTATTGGCAAAAATTGTTTTCGTTTAACGGTTTAAAGCCAGTCAGCAGTCTTTGCTAAACGATACAGTTTTAGCTTAGCCTGCAATAAAAACCCTCCTTATCTGACATAGATAAGGAGGGTTTTTTTTGATATAACTGTTATACCGAGACTTTTATACCGAGTGTTAGCCCATTGAGATGACTATCGAGTGAATTGAAGGCATACGCTAGTATTTTTGATACTGATATCTGGCGCTGTAATGACAATCAATCGGCAATAGTAAACAAAAAAACGTAACCAAAGCGTCATGGCTGAAAAAATCTATATAAGTTATTGTTATTTAAGGGCTTATTTATTGATAGAAATGAGAAAAATCGTTAGTTTGAATTTTTTTTTCATGATATTATAATCACGTTAAGCGCATCACCTCAATCAACGCCGTAGAGGTTTTTCTTACAGTGAATTAGCGTCAGCTAAGATGATAGATTGGTATTTATTAAAGCGACCGTATGTCGTTTCGATAAACTGGTATCTGACCATCATACTCCTTTCACTACTAACAAGAAGAAGGCACTAATGCCGCTTAGCTTTGCGTTGTTGCCTTTGTATTGTTAGCGTAGCCCGTTTAACAGTCGAACGACCTACTTAACCGTCTCCAGCCTCTGCTGGATTTTTAGTTTTGTGATGGCGCCGTTTGGTCTTTTGATTATTACTGTGAGTATCCGTTAATAACCACTATTCAGTTTAATAGCGGTTGTGAGCCGTCACACAGGACGATCAGACTTCCTAAAGCACCATTTATTATGGTTTTTAAACGATAGTTATGGAGTTATTATGAACCCAGTAGACCAGTTTACCCCGCAAGAGCCTATCTTGTTTTCTGCTGTTGATTTGCTGAAGCCGGCATATCTTACCCAGTCATTAGAAACGCTACATACCCGTATCTCACCGCTATATAGTGTGGATGAAGTGCGTTGGTTGTCTGAGCTGTTACCGCTTGCCAAACCTAGTGATGAAGAGCGCGATGCTGCTGCTGAGCAAACGCGTAAATTGGTCGAGCATGTGCGTAATGACGGCAAAGCCGTCAAAATGGTCGATTCATTGTTGCTTGAGTATAGCCTTGATACCCAAGAAGGTATCTTGCTCATGAGCTTGGCAGAAGCCTTGATTCGTGTGCCAGATAACTATACGGCTGATGCGCTGATTCATGACAAAATGAGTGTGGCTGATTGGAAAAAGCACATCAAAAATGACAACGGCTTTATGGTCAATGCTTCCACTTGGGGCATGATGATGACGGGCCGCGTCGTGAGCATCGATAGCAGCACGACAGCGTCAGGCTTTTTAGACCGTATGACCAAAAAGATGGGCGAGCCTGTCATTCGTAGTGCGATGCAAAAAGCCATGCGTATCATGGGTCATCAGTTCGTATTGGGCGAAACCATTGAAGACGCCAATAAAAATAGCCAACCGTATCGCAACAGAGGTTACACCTATTCATTCGATATGCTAGGTGAAGCGGCCATCACGCACAGAGATGCTGAAAAATACTTCAACGACTACCTGCATGCCATCAAAGCCACTGCGAGCATTAAAGTCAAAGACGGCATGCCAAAGCCATCAGTATCTATCAAATTATCAGCACTGCATCCTCGCTATGAAGCCACGCAAGAAACGCAAGTCATGGGACTGCTGCGTCAACGCTGCATGTTGCTCATCGAAGCGGCACGTGAGGTCAATGTTGATCTGAGTATTGATGCTGAAGAAGCGGATCGTCTTGAGATTTCTCTAAAACTGTTTGAGTCTCTATACCGTGATAACTTGACGGCTGGCTGGGATGGTTTGGGTATCGTTGTACAGGGTTACTCTAAACGCGCTATCGCAGTCCTCGCTTGGTTGGCTTGTCTCTCAAGTGAAGTAGGCGACCGCATCCCAGTACGCTTAGTTAAAGGCGCTTATTGGGATACAGAGATCAAACTGGCTCAGCAAAAAGGTCTATCAGGCTATCCTGTTTGGACTCGTAAAGAAGGCACGGATACCGCCTATCTCGCTTGTGCCCGTTTCTTATTATCAGATCATTTGCGCGGGCTAATCTGGCCACAGTTTGCAACGCATAACGCTCACACACTTGCGTCAATCATTACGATGAGCGCGCACAGAGACTTTGAGTTCCAGCGTTTGCATGGCATGGGTGATGCGCTTTACGATCATATTTTAGATGCGTATAAGATTCCTGTACGTATTTATGCACCAGTCGGCGCGCACAAAGACTTGCTGCCGTACTTGGTACGTCGTTTGCTTGAGAACGGCGCAAATAGCTCGTTTGTCCATCAGTTACTAGACAAGTCTTATCCTATCGATAAGCTGACTGTGCATCCATATGACAAGCTGCTAGCCAATGCCGCGTTGAACAATCCAGATATCCCATTGCCATCAGGAATCTATGGCGAACGTCGTGCCAGTTTTGGTCCTAATATCTTTATTGATTCGCAGTGGGCTCCGTTTACAGCGGCTATCGATAGCTACTTAGACAAGGCTTGGTCAGCGACACCTATCATCAATGGCAAAGCCATTAATGATTACGAAGTCGATGGCACAACGCATCAGCTGGATGCTCAGACAGTACATGCACCTTGGAACCATGAAGTTAGCGCTGGTGAAGTCAAATACGCCAACGCTCAATTGGCTCGCCAAGCCATCGATGCGGCTGTTGCTGGTCAAAACGAGTGGCAAAACGTATCAGCTGCAAAGCGTGCTGAGATTTTGCGTAAGATTGCAGAGTTATATGAAGAGAACTATGCTGAATTGATGGCATTGTGCCAAGTCGAAGCAGGTAAAACTCTGCAAGATGGTATTGATGAGATCAAAGAAGCAGTTGATTTCTGTCGTTTTTATGCAGATGAAGCCGAGCGTTTAGAAGCGACTGCTTATGAGTTTACCGATTTATCTGGTAAACAAGCACGCCAAGTCTATAAAGCACGTGGTACTTTTGTGTGTATCAGTCCATGGAACTTCCCATTGGCAATCTACACAGGTCAAATCGTGGCGGCACTAGCTGCAGGTAACACGGTAGTGGCCAAACCTGCTGAACAAACCAGTTTGATCGCTCATTTTGGTGCACAGTTAATGTATCAAGCAGGTATTCCAGCAGCGGCACTGCAATTGGTCACTGGTGCAGGTGATGTGGGCGGCGCATTGACGGCAGCTGACAATATCGCAGGTGTGATATTTACCGGCTCTACTCAGACCGCGCAGCGTATCAATCAAAGCCTAAACGACCATGCCCAAACCAGTGGTGAGCTGCCAGTATTTATTGCAGAAACGGGTGGTCAGAACGCGATGATCGTTGATTCAACGGCATTGCCAGAGCAGGTTGTTAGAGACGCCGTATTATCAGCGTTTGGTTCAGCGGGTCAACGTTGTTCAGCTTGCCGTATCTTGTGTGTGCAAGAAGAGATGGCAGATGATTTGATTGAACTACTACAAGGTAACATGGCAGAACTATCTGTTGGCAATCCACTGTATGCTGCCACCGATGTGGGCCCAGTAATTGATGCGGATGCCAAGCAAGGTCTAGAGGCACATATCGCGCGTATGGCAGCAGAGCCAACCGCGACGATTTTGGCACAAACGCCAATGAGCTCAACCTCAGTCGTGAGCCAAGATGAGTCTACGTTTGTACTACCAACAGCGATTGAAGTGAAAAGCATCGATGTCATCGGCGGTGAGCACTTTGGCCCAATCTTGCATGTATTGCGTTACCAAGCTCGTGATTTGAACAAGCTGATTGATGCGATTAATGCAACAGGTTTTGGTTTGACTTTGGGTATCCACAGTCGTATCGAAACCACCACTGAGAACATCGAGCGTCGCGCGTTTGTCGGTAATACCTATATTAACCGTAACCAGATTGGTGCCGTGGTCAACGTTCAGCCATTTGGTGGCTGTGGTCTGTCTGGTACTGGCCCTAAAGCGGGTGGTCCACACTACGTATCACGCCTCATGCAGCTAATCTCAGAGCCGGCGACTGATATCGAGGCTAGCAATAGCCAAGCCCAAACCACCACTCAAACAGAACTTGCATAAGGAGTAGCATCATGGCGACTGAATTCAAAAAAAATCATGCACAGGTCTGTGAGTCTTGGAGATTACTGGGCGCAGTGAATCGTGCAACCTATCTACAGGCGGCCATTCCAAAGCTGGCGCTGTTAACTGGTGATGCCAACAAAGCCAAGCGCTTATTCAATCATCTATTGAGTGCAGCACCTAGTCTGGATGAGATGCATCGTATGGTTGGTGCCACTGGTGAGTCAAACGACTTGTACGTCACTGGCCGTGGTAAGACGATGGTTGTGGGCGGTGAGTCTGCTAGAGCAATGGCAGTGTTAGGGCAGTTAATAGCAGCGTTATTGACAGGCAATGAAGTCATACTGCATGGCCCAAGCCAAGATGAGATGTGCATCGAGGCGGCAAAAGTGCTTTATGAAACAGGCATCAGCGAAGATGTATTGAGCGTTGCTAATGACTCACAGACCATTACTTTGTTGCATATCGATCGTCTTGCACAAGTGGCAGTGTCTGGTAGCCGAGCTGATGCACAGACAATCAGCCAAGAACTGGCTAATACTGATGGTATTTTGACGCAGGTGATCAGCGTGACGGATATGGAAGGTTTGTCAGAGATGCTAACGCCTGATTATCTGCATCGTTTTGTCACTGAGCGTGTTAAAACAATCAATACCACCGCTATCGGTGGTAATGCGAGTTTACTTGAGCTTGGGACATAAGAAAAATGAAATGTGCTAGGTAGAAAGACACTACTTAGCATCGTTCCAATAACGGTTAATGTTTATTTTTAAGGGCCTAAAAGCTTTTGGAAATAGGCATTAACCGTTTTTTTGTGACTGATTTTCAAGTATTTCATATTTCAGGTGGTGACTAGTTAAAATCTTATGAACGATATTTTAGCGCTTGTCGGCAAACAACAGTAGTGCTATTATCATAAAACCTGACCAAATGGTCATCTTTCAAAGTGATGTTATCACTAACACCAAATCGCTTAGACCAAAATTATTAATGAGGCTGCCGACACCTGCTACTAGGGACTGTTAGTAAACTTAAAAATATATGAATCAAGGAAGATTGATAGTGCCTAACTCTGTAGAGTCTCAGAAAAACAACGAGTTGATGTATCAGCTCAATGACAATCCTAGTTTTTGGCCAGCAAGCTTCGCGGCTTTACAACATCTATTGGCCAGTATCGTTGCTATTGTTACACCTACTTTGATTGTCGCTGGCACCTTAGGCTTGGGTGAGTATGTCCCTTATTTGATTAGCTGTGCTCTCATATCCTCTGGTATTGGCACTTATATTCAATGTAAAAAAATAGGCCCTGTAGGTGCGGGTATGTTAAGTTTGCAAGGGACCAGCTTTGCTTTTTTGACAGCGATTATCTCTGCTGGCTTGATTGTAAAAGGGCGGGGTGGTTCACCAGAAGATATTTTGGCCACTATCTTTGGGGTTAGTTTTTGCGCCGCCTTTGTCGAAGTTGTACTAAGTCGTTTTATTCATAAATTAAAAAGAATATTTACGCCCGTTGTCACTGGTACTATTATTATTCTCATTGGTGTTCCATTGATCGAAGTAGCCATGACTGATATTGCAGGTGGCTTTGGTGCTGAAGATTTTGGTAGCTTACAGAACCTGTTTCTGGGTATGGTTGTACTGGTATCGGTGATTGCCTTTAACCGCTCAAAAAATCCCTTGTTAAGACTTTCCTCGATTGTCATTGCTTTAGTACTAGGTATGTTAGCTGCCTTTTTTATGGGCAGGTTGGATTTTTCTTCATTGAGCAATGTTGGGTTCGTGACGGTTCCTATACCCTTTAGATTTGGTTTTCAATTTGATATTGCTGCCTTTATTCCATTAGCTATTTTATATTGTGTAAGCGCTCTTGAGACGACAGGCGATCTAACGGCGAATGCAGTGGTGTCAAAAGAGCCTGTCACAGGACCTGTCTATCTCAATCGAATTCAAGGTGGGGTATTGGCAGATGGCGTGAACTCTATGATTGCTGCGACTTTAAACAGTATGCCATCGACGACCTTTAGCCAAAACAATGGCGTTATAGCACTTACCGGAGTCGCCAGCCGCCATGTCGGGATTTATATTGCCGCTCTTATGATTATTATTGGGATGTTCCCGATCTTTGGCGCGCTATTGCAAACCATGCCTCAGCCAGTACTAGGTGGTGCAACGCTAGTAATGTTTGGCACAGTAGCAGTGGCAGGTATCAAGGTATTGTCGACCGCCAAGCTCGACCGTCGCGATATGTTGATTGTCGCGACCTCTGTCGGAATGGGTATTGGTGTGTCTATGGTGCCTGAGGTGTTATCACATGTGCCCGAATTGATACGTAACGTGCTGATATCACCTGTAGCAATCGGTGCTATCACAGCCATTACATTAAGTTTGTTTTTACCAGTGGATACTCAGGACGCTGATATATAATAAAAATATAGTTCATCCTTTATTAAGCACTATTATTATGTGATATGTATTAAATATAGATTGATTGTTTTGAGCCATTTAGCAGATGTTAGCGGTTTATCTGAGCCGCCTAATTTTATAAAGCCCAATTTTTTAGCCGAGTATTGCTATGATTAGTTTCTATCTGAACGGAAAGCACCATGAGATAACCCACCTCAATCCGAATACAACGGTACTTGAGTATTTACGCTTGCACGAACGACAGACCGATACTAAAGAGGGCTGTGGTAGTGGTGACTGCGGTGCCTGTACCGTCATGGCGCAACGATTGGCTATAGATGATAGCGAACGTTCTAATACGCCTTTTCATACTCTAAACTCCTGCATTACTTTGCTGTCACTGATGGATGGTCATCATCTAATGACAGCGGCTTATCTCGCGGACAATCCTGAGCATCATCCAGATCGCGCCTCATTACACCCAGCGCAACAAGCGATGGTTGACTGTCACGGTTCGCAGTGTGGATTTTGTACGCCTGGGTTTGTGATGTCGCTTGCCAGCGTTTATGAAAACCATCGTCTGCAAAAAGTGCAGGATGCGACGATAGATGAGCTCAGCTATGATGATATTGTCGCTTCAATATCGGGAAATCTGTGTCGCTGTACGGGTTATCGTCCTATTATCGAAGCTGGTCTGGCCATGGGTAATATTGGTCAGCAGCGCGACGAAGCGCAGACAGCAGCGAAAGATCTCACGATAGCGCTAGCTACCGATGCGATGGCAACTAGCAAAGCGTCTGTTCCACCGAAGGATAATGCTATCGAAGCCGCATTGACGCAAGACTCGCGGCAGTTATTTATGCCACAGTCAATTGATGCACTGAATCAAGTACTAGCGGCCAATCCGAAGGCGACTATTTGGGCAGGCGGGACTGATTTGGGCTTGAGTGTGACGCAGCATTTGGTCGATCATGAAGTGATTGTGCAACTGTCTGCGATTGATGAGCTAAAATCTTGGTCAGTGGTGGATGCCAATGACAATGCGCTATCAGATGATAAGCAAAACGTAGCATCAGCATCTACAAAATCACTGATACTCGGCGCTGGTATGAGTTATAAAAAAATGCTGCCTGTGCTTGAGCAGTATTTTCCTACATTTGCTGCGCTATTTGAACGTATTGCTTCACCACAAATTCGGAATATGGGCACTATCGGTGGCAATATTGCTAATGCCTCACCGATTGGCGATTTACCACCGATTCTGTTGGCATTAGATGCGCAGGTTCATTTACGTCATTGTGATACGGCCAATCATACTGACGAGTCTCAGGCATCTTACACTGATGAGACGATACCTTTATCAGCATTCTTTTTAGATTATAAAAAAACCAAGCTACGTGCAGGCAGCTATGTGGTCGCTATTCACATACCACTTCTGCAAGACAACCAATATCTATACATTCATAAAATTAGTAAGCGTTATGAAGATGATATTTCTGCCTGTCTACTGGCGGCGAGACTGGATATCTCAGCAGATAGTATGACCATCGAAGATGCCAAATTTGGGCTGGGTGGTATGGCGGCTATTCCTCTGTTAGCGACAAAATCTCAGCAAGCATTGATTGGACAGCCTTTGACGGTAGCTAGTTTTGAGAAGGCTGCACAAATGCTACCAATGGATGTATCACCAATGACAGATGTGAGAGCGAGTCGAGAGTATCGTATGCATGTGGTGCAACGACTGCTCATTAAGTGTGGTAAGCAACTGGTAACAGAGCTGCAAACGATAAGCGCTTGATAGAGACAGTGAATATCTAAAATGGCTCTAAACTTCCTTTGCCCCAAATATAGATATTTATAACCGTTGTGATTTTGCGACAGTGCCTTTGACAGTAACATTATTAAGTTTAGCGTCTGACTTAACTTTCAATAGAGCCGTTCGCAACATAGCTTTTATCATACCGTCAAAACGCTAGAAGCCGAACATACAGGTTTGACCAAAAATATAAGAGAGCCCCATCATGAGCCATCATTCTTCATTATTTGACAGCTACAGTATTCGTCGTGTACGTCCACCTAAAAACAAAATCGGTACTAGCGCAAAGCATGATAGTGCGATCAGTCATGTGATGGGCACTGCCACTTATGTCGATGATATGCTAAAGCCCCAAGGTACTTTGCATTTAGCCATCGGCAAGAGCACTCATGCGCATGCACGTGTATTGAGCATGGATCTGGACATGGTGAAAGCAGCCGATGGGGTAATAGATGTTATTACCTTTGAGGACATACCGGCTAAAACTGATATCGGCCCTGTCTTTGATGGCGATCCGCTGATGGTGGATAAGATTACAGAGTATGTGGGTCAGACACTGTTTGCCGTCGTTGCTACTAGCCATCGCGCGGCCAAAAAAGCCACGCTCAAAGCAGTTATAGAATATGAGCCATTACCAGCGATATTGACTATTGAAGACGCATTAAATCAAGAGCAGTTTGTGCGTCCGAGCCATTTCATGACGCGCGGGGATGCTCAAGTAGCACTTGAATCTGCGTCTACTCGTATTGCAGGCCATATTCATATGCTAGGGCAAGAGCATTTTTATCTCGAAGGTCAGGTGTCATATGTGGTGCCTTGTGATGATGGTGGTCTGGAGGTTTACACTTCCTCGCAGCATCCTAGCGAAGTACAGCAGCTCGTTGCTGAAGTAGTCGATCTGCCTTTTCATGCAGTGACTACCGTCGTACGTCGAATGGGTGGTGGTTTCGGTGGTAAAGAAACGCAAGCCGCTGCTTGGGCTTGTCTGTGCGGTATCGTGGCCAAACGCCATAATGTGCCAGTAAGTATACGTTTAGACCGTCAGGATGACATGGTAGTGACGGGTAAGCGCCACGAGTTTGCTAACCGATATGATGTTGGTGTCGATGATGCAGGTCAAATAATTGGCGTAGATATGCAATTATCAGGACTGTGTGGTTATTCGCCTGATTTGTCTGATGCTATCGTCGATCGTGCGATGTTCCATTGTGATAATGCCTACTACTATCCAGCGGCACAGATAGCAGGTCATCGCTGTAAGACACACACCGTTTCTAACACGGCATATCGAGGTTTTGGTGGTCCGCAAGGGTTACTAACGGCTGAATATATGATGGATCATATCGCCTATACATTGGGAAAAGACCCGCTACAAGTACGATTAACGAACTTATATAAAGATGGTCAGAGCACCCATTATGGACAGCCGATTGAGCATTTTGATTTGGCCACGATTATGAAATCGCTGGCTGATGACAACGAGTACGATAAACGTCGTCAGCAGGTTACAGAGGCCAATAAAAAAGCAGAAGCCGAGGGCAGTGATAAGCGCTTAGGCCTTGCATTGACTCCTGTCAAATTCGGTATCTCGTTTACCGTACAGCATTTGAATCAAGCAGGGGCGCTGGTACATATCTATACCGACGGTACTATCCAGATCAACCATGGTGGTACTGAGATGGGGCAAGGGCTATATGTCAAGATTGCCCAAATTGTTGCCAATGAATTCGATGTAGATTTGGACACTGTAAAAGTAACGGCGACACGTACAGACAAAGTGCCGAACACCTCACCAACAGCAGCTTCATCGGGTACAGATATTAATGGTAAAGCGGCACAAAATGCCTGTATTACCATTAAAGAGCGCTTGGTTGAGTTTGCTGCTGAGCATTTTGAAGTTGTTGCAAAGGACATTAGGTTTGAGAATAATCATGTCTATATTTCCGATAAAGCCACGCTTACTTTTGCTGAATTAACATTGCTGGCTTACCAGCATCGTATTAGTTTGTCTTCGACTGGTTATTATAAAACCCCGAAGATTTTTTATGATCGCTCAAAAGCATGGGGTCGTCCATTCTTCTACTTTGCCTTGGGTGCATCGTGTTCAGAAGTCGAGATTGATATCTTAACGGGTGAGTATAAAGTACTGCGCTGCGATATCTTGCATGATGTTGGTCAATCCATTAATCCAGATATTGATATTGGTCAGATCGAAGGTGGCTTCGTTCAAGGGATGGGCTGGCTGACGGCGGAAGAACTGATTTGGGATAAGACGGGCAAACTCGCTTCCAATAGCGCGGCTAGCTATAAGATTCCAACGGCTCATGACTTACCAAAACAGTGGAGCGTGAAACTGTTCGATCGTAAGAATGAAGAGCAGACAATTTATAATTCTAAAGCGGTGGGTGAGCCACCATTTATGTTGGCTGCCAGCGTTTGGTGTGCGATTAACAATGCAATCGCAAGCTTAGGTGATTATAAGAAAAATCCAGAGTTGACCATGCCAGCGACGCCAGAGGCTGTACTAAAATCTGTGATGCGCATGCAAGGTCAAGCGTGGGAGATTGCTGATAAAGTAGATATGGACACTATTGAGAGCTTAACGTCAGTTAAAGATAATTACGGTATCGATGATGATCGCGTACAGCCGCAGCAAGTACCTCATGGCAAAGATATCAATCCGACAGAAACTGAAGGCCAGTTATTCGACGATCAGCCCGAGGCGATAAAAGATCCAAATGTATCAACGGCTAGGGGTCCTGCGCACGGTGAGTAATCTATCAGCGCCACAAACACCAGCATCACAAGCATCCGAGCCACACGTATCTGAGCCACAAATGTTATCGTGCTCAGCTGTACACTCGATGCCCTTGATACATTCGATGCGTTGGTATGATGGGCTGGCACGATATCAGCAGCAGGGTATCGCACATATTTTGGCCACTGTCGTTGCTGTCAATGGTTCAGCGCCTCGAGAGTTGCAATCTAAAATGATTGTAACGCTTGATGACTGCTGTGATACCTTGGGCGGCGGTAGTCTCGAGCATGATGTGACGATAACTGCTAGGAAGCTACTCAAAGGTGAGTCAGATACAAATGATTCAAAAGGCTCCAAATCATCAAGAGAAGGTAAGTCTGAAAAAGCCAAGGCAGTGCGCCGTGACGCTGTTTATACCAAACATTATCCATTGGGCGCTAAGTTAGCACAGTGCTGCGGTGGTAGTGTCACCGTCATGTTTGAATGTTTTAATGTGACACCGCCCATGTCATTGTTAGTTTTTGGGGGAGGGCATGTCGCAGCGGCACTAATGACCATACTTGCCGATTTACCTTGTCAGGTGGATTGGGTGGATAGCCGTGCTGAAATGTTCGAGCGTTATGTGACGCAGGATGCTGATGCTATAGATGACCAAGTCACTTATCAATTGCCTGCGCATATTCGTCCACATATCGAGGAAGACCCTGTGGACTTTGTACGCCCATTCATTGCAAACAGCCACCGGAATGCAGCCGCCAACAAAGGGGCTCAGTATTTTATATTAGTCATGACTCATGATCATAGTCTTGATTTTGACTTGGTGCGTGCTGCATTGGATGCTTCTATAGATATAAATGCCGATGCTCATGAGGCCAATACTGACGATAGAGCATTACAATCTATGCCTTATCTTGGTTGTATCAGCTCAAAAACCAAAGAAAATCGTTTTAGAGCGCGTTTGCTTCAGCGCGGCTATAGTGAGCAATCGATTGCCAAGCTAACCATGCCAATAGGACTTGAGATTGGTGGCAAAGAGCCTATGGCCGTTGCTGTATCTATCGCTGCTCAAGTTTTGCAGCTTTATCATCGTGCATAAATGTCATAGGTCATAACTGATATTGACCTATAAACTTTGCATTACGGTTCAACTTTACGGTTCAACTTTCTATTTTCAGACATTACTTTCGTCTTTTATCTTTGTACGCCATAACGATATATAGGCTGCACTCAGTCACTTTGTGTTCAAAATATGCTCGTCATGTTTGAGTGCTTAACATGGCCTAATCTTGTGCCAAAGTGCTGATCCATTAATGTGAGATTTTTTATGGCCATACATATTTATCAAGCTCAATTACTGCATTATCTTACCGAAGATGACCTTGCTATCCGATCAAAAGAATTGGAGGCTGCGGCAAAAGATTCAGACAATGCCCAGTATCTAAATACCATAGAGCTGGATAGCAGTATCTCACTATTACCTGTCATCGCAGACGTGAACGTTTATCCTGAGTATATTGCAGACGGTGCACTCGTAGTCGATGATACAACAGGTCTAGTTGTGGATTACGGGAATTGTGCCTCAATGATGTCGCAGTATGGCAATGAGAGTAAGCATGAAAGCAAAGCATCAGTACAGATTCATAATTGTAAGCATAATATCATCATGCCAGGTTTTATCGATACTCATGTGCATTACCCACAGATAGACATGATTGCTGCTTTTGGAGAGCAGTTGCTTGATTGGCTCAATAATTATACTTTTGTCACCGAGGCAAATTTTGGTAATCCAAAAGTTGCCCATGATACCGCCCGATTCTTTTTAAACCAGTTGTTGGCCAACGGTACAACGAGTGCATTGGTGTTTTCGACCAGTCATCCGCAATCGGTAGAGGCTTTCTTTACTGAAAGCATTCGACTGAACACACGCATGATTACTGGTAATGTGCTGATGGATCAAAATGCGCCTGAAAACCTGTGTGTGCCTACTGAGCAGGGCATCCGAGATGCACAAAATATCATTGATAAATGGCATGAGCGTGGACGTCAACATGTGGCAATAACCCCAAGGTTTGCGATTACATCGACGCCAAAACAATTGCAAATGACGGGTGAGCTATACCGCAGTTACGATAGTGTTTATCTGCAAACACATCTGGCCGAAAACCTTGATGAAGTGGTATTTGTACGTGAGCTTTATCCCAATCACAAAGGCTATCTAGATGTTTATCATGATATGGGCTTATTGGGCAGACGAACCACATTGGCACATGGTATTTACCTTGAAACCTCAGAGTATGAAGTGTTACGTGATACGGGTACTCAAATAGCGCACTGTCCAACCTCTAACTTGTTTTTGGGTAGTGGTCTGTTCGATTTGTCCAAAACCTTGAGTTATACCGGTGTAAGTATCGCGACTGATGTGGGGGCGGGTACTAGTTTATCGATGCTGACGACTTTATCAGAAGCTTATAAGGTTCAGCAATTACAGAAGAAATCACTATCAGCCCATCAAGGGTTATATCAGATTACGCTGGGTAATGCGCAGTCGTTATTGTTGGATGATAAAATTGGCAATTTCATGCCAAACAAAGAAGCTGATTTTGTCGTGATAAATATGGGCGGTACGGAGTTGCTTGAGCGTCGTATGACACAGACCAAGTCACTTGAAGAGCAGTTGTTTGTGTTGATGATGCTAGGCGATGATAGAGTGATTGAGCAGACTGTTATCGCTGGCGTGAGTCGCTATAAGAGATCTACGACTTTATAGGATAAGTGTTTGTAGAATAAGTGATAAAAATATGGTGTTGTTTAACACAGTATGATGCTTCAAACGACATCGTTTAGATGCTCTTATTTGAATAGCCTTTATTTGAATAGCACCCAGTGTCTATTTTACTAAAGTTACTTTGTAAATAGACACTGAGCATGTTTCGCTATGAATCCTGTTTAAGCTTTAGTTAAATGCCAGCATTAGCACATTATTCAGGATAATTAATCCAAACCCAGCCGTTTTCTAACCATTCACTTAATTCATCTGGGTCAATATCCGTGATATCTTGATTTGTTAAATGCTCGCCACTGGCCAAGCGTATCAACACCGTCGTTGACACATCATCTAGCCCATCAATACGCTGACCGTTCGCATATAGTATGATGCCATCATCAGTTTGGCTGTAGATCAAGCGGTTGTTATAGTCAGCTTGCAGTGTTGCCCCTTCAGCCAAGGCTTGCATCAGCTCGTCTGTATCTAAAGTTTCTTCTGGTACGAGTGCATCATATTGACGCTTGCTAACCACTTCAGACACTGCTTGGCGAATCATGTCATCACCACGATCAGATTGTAGCATTTGCAACAGTTGGTTTTTAATCGCTTGGATACTATCAGCTTGTAGCTCACCTGATGCTTGTAGCGCTTGTGGCAGTATCATCGGTATAAATAAATCGCTGTCGTTGGTTGCGATATCAGCCATATTATCGATGATTTGCATCAAGTTTGGGCGACGGCAGCCAAAAGAAAACGTCAAACAGTCATCTTGTGCAACGCCAAAGTGCGATAATTTAGGTGGTACGTACAGCACATCGCCAGCTTCTAATATCTCATCAAATATAATCTCGCCCATATCGTCAAAAAGTCTGATTGGCTCATCGGCGACGAACTCTGTGCTTTTATCACAGAACTTGCCTAGCTGCCAACGGCGGTGACCGTAACCTTGTGCCAAAAACACATCATAATCATCATAGTGTTTGCCCACGGAGCCACCTTTTGGCGCATACGAGACCATAATGTCATCGCGCTGCCACTGAGGTATAAAGTCAAAAGCTTGCCACAGTTGACCAAGCTCAGGTGACCATTGCTCTAGATTTTGTACGAGCGCCGTCCATTGCTCGGGCAAGTTATCAAAATCAGCTTCAGTCAGCGGGCTTTTTTTGAGTTGCCACTGTGCTTGGCCTTCGGTCTTGGTTGCGGACTGGGTTAGTAGGCGCGCTGATGCCTCTTCTTCTAGGGCTAAGCCTAGCATGTCATCAGGCTCAAACATGCCAATGAGTTGTGGCAAGCCTTGCTTAATGAGAAGCGGTTTTTTTTGCCAGTATTCTGCTAGGAACTGTTCAGCAGTGATAGAAGCTGGTAAACATAAAGGTATAGAAGTCATTGGTGAATCCGTGTCTTTAGATAAGAATAAGTATAAGAATAATAGTGATGATTGCTTTATAGGAAGGTTGTAATGGTTTATTATTATCACCTATCTGATGGCTAATAATGATTAACTATCAGAGCATACAATCAATGGTAGAAAATTTATGAAAAAGTTACATTTTATTGTCATTATCGCTAGTGTGTTTTTGATACAAGGCTGTGTACACAAGCTTGTGACAGTGCCTGCAAAAATCGCTTATAAAACCACTAAAGGCGTGGTAAAAGGTACGGTTGCAGTGGGTAAAGCCATCATACCGGGCGATAGTGATGACGAAAAAAAAGATGATTAGTTTATTGTTCGGCTGTTGTTTCCGGCTACTTGATTACGACATTATCGTGACGAGTTTGAAATAGAGTAATCACCGCAGCGATTAGCCCACCGAGTAGTGCTAATGCCATGTCTTTGTGGGCATCCCAAACATCACCTTGCTGACCGTTATAAGCTTCTGCTGCTTCTGGCGATAAGGTGGTTGCAATTCCCCATTCTAATAGCTCATAGAGCAGGCTTGATGACATATTAATCATTAGTGCAATCGCTATCAAAAGTTTGATGGATGATATCTTAAAGATGAATTTTGAGCTCTCAACCATCGCACTGAGTAGCAAAAGCCCATAGCTAAAATGTACGAGCCTGTCATACATATTTCGCTGCCAACCAAACAAATCGTTTAAGCTGACGCCAAATATGAGCTGTGTCCAATCATCATAGGGCACATATGAGTATAGATAACGTGCACCGATAATATGAATGAATAGAAATATTGAAGCGAGGACATAGGAGCGTGAGCTAATATGCCAATAGTGGTAGGCTAGTAGCATCAACCCTAAAAAAATCAAGGTACCCAACTGATGTAGTAGGTAGTTTGACCATTCTAGAGGCTCAATACTTGCTAGCACCATTACGATGAATACTGCAATGGTACTGACAAGCACAGATATAAAATTTCGCTGCATTTTGCCCGCTTATTTTTTGCTAGCTATTAATAGCAGCCAATTAAAGCTTGGCAATCCAATCTTTAATGGTAAGGGCTTGCTCAGTGGCATTACCAATATAAGTCGCTGGTGTCATGTCACGTAGGCGTGCTTTATCAGCATCGCTCACGGCAGACAATTCATCGCTTTCGACAAACGTTAGCATGGCTTCGCGAGTCATGGCGTTACCACGGGTCAATGCTTTAAGCTTCTCATATGGGTTTTCCACACGGTAGCGACGCATCACGGTTTGAATCGGCTCAGCCAATACTTCTTGTGCATTGTTTAAGTCGTCATTCAAACGCTGTGCATTCAATTCAAGCTTACCAACACCTTTCAAGCAAGCGTCAAAAGCAATCATGCTTTGTGCCAAACCAACACCGATATTACGCAATACGGTAGAATCTGATAAGTCACGTTGCATACGTGAGATAGGCAGTTTTTCGCCCAAATGTGCCAACATAGCATTTGCAACGCCCAAGTTACCTTCTGAGTTTTCAAAATCAATCGGGTTGACTTTATGTGGCATGGTAGAAGAACCAACTTCCCCGTCTTTTAGACGCTGTTTAAAATAGCCTAAGCTGATATATTGCCAAATATCACGGTTAAAATCGATTAAGATAGTATTGAAGCGTTTGACAGCATCAAATAGCTCAGCGATATAATCATGTGGCTCAATCTGAGTGGTGTAAGGATTAAACGTTAGCTCAAGACGCTCATCAATGAAGGTTTCGGCATGTGACTGCCAATCAACATCAGGATAAGCTGAGAAATGAGCGTTATAATTACCAACCGCGCCATTAATTTTACCCAATAGTTCAACTTGACCAATTTGTTTGATTTGGCGGGCTAGGCGATAGGCCACGTTTGCCATTTCTTTACCAAGGGTCGTTGGGCTAGCGGTCTGGCCATGTGTACGCGACAACATAGGCTGCTCGGCGTGAGTAATGGCCAAATCAACGATGCTATCGGTCACTTGCTGCATTTTAGCAACCACAATTTCGCGGCTGTCTTTCAGCATCAAAGCATAAGATAAGTTGTTGATGTCTTCGCTGGTACAAGCAAAGTGGATGAATTCTAGTGAATCAATGAGTGCATTCTGACCACGGAATTTGTCTTTAATAAAGTATTCAACGGCTTTTACATCGTGATTGGTCGTGGCTTCGATGTCTTTGATGGCTTGTGCATCTGCTTCACTAAAGTCATCAACGATAGCATTTAAAAAAGCATTCGTTGCCTCATCAAACGCTGCCAACTCGCCGATAGCACTATTATCAGCCAATGACTGCAACCAGCGAATCTCAACGGTGACGCGAGCTTTGATCAGACCGAATTCAGATAAATAAGGACGTAAACTGTCGGCTTTAGACGCGTAGCGACCGTCGATTGGAGAAAGGGCTGTCAAGGCAGAAAAAGAGGTGGTCATAGATATCCTTTAGCTTAGTCAGTGATTGTAGTGAAATAAATCGTTTTAAGTACAACAGTAAAAATAATTTAATAATGGTGTCGCGGTTCTCGAAAGTAACGCTGTAATTCTTTTAGAAGCCGCATGGTGCATCAATCGTGGCAATCACGCCGCCACCTAGACATACTTCATTGATATAAAAAACGGCTGACTGACCCGGAGTGACGGCACGTTGTGGCTCGTCAAACACCACACGGACATCGCTTCCGTCAGCACTTGTCGCAAATACACGACACGCTTGGTCTGGTTGGCGATAGCGTGCTTTTGCCATACAGAGTAGGCCCTCTGTGGTAAACACTTCTGCGGGTGGCAGGCCGTCGACCCAATCCATTTTATAAGCCGTCAGCTCATTGCTGAGCATCATTGGATGTTCATGTCCCTGACCGACGATCAAACGGTTTTTGTCCAGATCTTTTGCCAATACAAACCAAGGCTCTTCAGGACGATCTTTGACACCGCCAATACCAATACCGCCGCGCTGACCTAAGGTGTAATACATCAGGCCGTCATGAGTGCCGATAGTATGACCGTCGTCAGTCACGATGTCGCCTTTTTGGGCAGGCAAGTATTGTTGTAAAAAGTCCTTGAAACGGCGCTCACCGATAAAGCAGATACCCGTAGAGTCTTTCTTTTTGGCTGTCGCTAAATCATGTTCTTCTGCAATCTGACGTACCACTGGCTTTTCGAGCTCACCGACTGGAAATAATGTCTTAGCAATTTTATCGCCACCAACAGCATGTAAGAAGTAACTCTGATCTTTATTATTATCTAGACCACGTAAGAGCTGAGCAACTTCATCCCCATCGGCATTGGTATAATTCACACTGCGTCGCGTATAGTGACCAGTCGCGATGTAATCAGCGCCCAGAGTCAAGGCATAGTCTAAGAAAGCTTTAAACTTAATTTCTTTATTGCATAAAATATCAGGGTTTGGGGTGCGTCCCGCTTTATATTCTGCTAAAAAGTGCTCAAAAACACGATCCCAGTATTCCATGGCAAAGTTGGCCGTGTGCAGCTTCATACCAATTTTGTCACACACGGCTTGAGCGTCTGCCAAATCATCCATCGCCGTACAGTATTCCGTACCGTCATCTTCTTCCCAGTTCTTCATAAACAGGCCTTCTACCTTAAACCCTGCTTGTTGGAGTAGGACGGCAGATACAGAAGAATCAACACCACCTGACATACCGACAATCACATGCTTGGTGCTAGGATTATCAATATCGGCAAGCGTCAAAGTACGCTGGGCGCTGAAAGAATCAGAAACGGGTATGCTTGATGTATTTGGGATGGCTGACATAAGACGGCTCAACTATTTATACCTTAATTCAAAATTTGACATGACCATATAAGCTGGTGCTGTTTACTAAAGTTAATAGATTTAGTAAGTTGACCACATTGACATTGACATTGACATTGTCATCTCATCTTTCAGATTTGGTATTATGATAAAATAAGCGTCATATTATACCAGTTAATTGAAACTGGTGGCGACCTATGGCATCTTACTGCTCGTAAAACTGCTTTGAAAATTCAGATAGTAGTTTTAAATTATTTTAATCGCCTTTATTTTATTTGGAATACTAATGATAAAAATTGGACAAGGTATCGATGTTCATGCTTTCCATAATAATGGTCAGCAGCAGCAATATGTCATATTAGCAGGCGTGCCCATTGAGCATACTCACAGTTTGCTTGCACATTCTGACGGTGATGTGGTGTTACATGCGCTCGCTGATGCACTGCTTGGCGCACTAGCGCTTGGTGATATCGGTCAGCATTTCCCTGATACCGATGCGGCACATGCGGGTTTGGATTCGCGAGTCTTGTTACGCTACGTCTATGGCAAAGTACAAGAGGCAGGATATCGGTTAGGCAATGCGGATATTACTGTGATGTGCGAACGTCCAAAGCTGGCGCCGCACAGTCAGGCAATGCGTGAAAATATCGCCAGTGATTTGCAAACAGATATCAGTAATATCAGTGTGAAAGCCACCACGACTGAAAAGTTAGGGTTTACAGGTCGTCAAGAGGGCATCATGGCAAATGCCGTGGTATTATTAGTGCCTCATAGAGTTGATGTTTAACCGATATATAATCATACTTGTAATATCGTGTTGATTGCCCCATATATCAGCCGTCTCTTTACTCAATTATTTTGTAATATTAATTACTGTTTTCAATGAACCGCTTTATCAATAGGAGCTTTTATGACTGAGCAAACCCCAAACACTGCTGCAAACGACGTTGAACAATTGATCCGTGATCAAATCCGTGACAATAAAGTTATTATTTATATGAAAGGCACGCCGCAATTCCCACAGTGTGGCTTTTCTGCTAAATCGATTGAAGTTCTTACTCAAATCGGTCGCCCATTTGCCTTTGTAAATATTTTAGAAAACCCAGAAATTCGTGCAACTTTACCAAAAGTGGCGAACTGGCCAACGTTTCCACAATTATGGATTGACGGTGAGTTGATGGGTGGATCAGACATCATCTTGCAGATGTATCAATCAGGTGAGCTAAAGCCATTGGTTGAAGCAAACAGCCCAGCTGCTTAATGCTAAAAACACTTATCCAAGCTTTTTTATTATAGCCATTCCACTATAAAAGTATTACAGCGTTAACCTCGCTTGAAGTATCACATATACATCTACACTTGGTTGCCTTGTACTACTTTTAAATTGAATCGACTATATCAAGCTGATAAGTTTTAAGAATAAAAGCTCGAGTCAGTCCTTAAGTGGTCGCTCGGGCTTTTATTGTTTTTGTCAGTCTTGACCCCATATATGGCTCAACAGCAAATATTATAAAAACATAAATAGTGAGAGAATATTATGAGTAATCAACCAACAGAACAACAATTGGCCGAACCGGTATCTGCTGAGCAAGCGGCAATAGAAAAACGCCGCGAGCATTTAAAAAATGAATCGACACGTATCATCGAAATTGCCAGTAGTGAGTCCAACTCAGCACTGAAATGTATCCATCAGCTTAGTGTGGCAGGCGGCGCGACAGAAGCGACGTATGTTGCTATCGAACAGCGCATTGTCGCCGATCAAGATACGGCAGGTGCTTATCATTTGGCATTACTGGCACAAAACACACCAGATCTACCAATTGATGCGCGCCAACTGATTGAGTTAGTGGCCAATAAAGGTGATAACCAACAGCGCTTGGCATTGCTTAAAAACTTATTATTACCGCCTGTCGAACTGATTAAAGAGCAGATCTTAGCCAGTGATGACGGCGATGCGATTGGTCAGATGAATGCGTATCTACAGATCAATCCAGAAGGTTATGGTAGCCATCATATGCTGTCTAGTGGTCAATTCGATCAGATCGTACCGCTGAGCCCGGGCAATTAGTTATTAAGTTCGACGATGCTTAACACTTAATGTGAATAGTTTTTGCTATGACGTTTTTTAAGCATCAAAAAATTGTTATAATGATGGGTTATCTAGGGCGTGTCCTCAATCTGAAAGAGAGCACCTAGACAGGCTGCAATTTATCTCATTTTTATCACCATTTTCAAAATGAGAACACACCCTAACCAACTACGAACGACTTATCTGAGTCGTTAACTTTTTAAAATCCGACTGACGTTTATTTGCTGATTGCTATACTGTTTTATCATCACATTGTTTGATAATAGAATAGAGCTATCGGCAGCGTTATGAGTCAAGTGAGGCATATATGCAATACCCAAAACATTACGACGTGATAGTAATCGGTGGCGGTCATGCTGGCACAGAAGCTGCTTTAGCGGCCGCACGTATGGGCGCGCAGACCTTGCTGTTGACGCATAACATTGAGACACTCGGGCAGATGAGCTGTAATCCTGCGATTGGTGGTATCGGTAAATCACATCTGGTGCGTGAGATTGATGCGTTGGGTGGTGCGATGGCGCTAGCAACAGACAAAGCTGGTATCCAGTTCCGCGTATTGAACAGCCGTAAAGGTGCTGCCGTTCGTGCCACACGTGCGCAAGCGGATCGTATTCTTTATAAAGCCTCTATCCGTCATACGCTAGAAAACCAGCCAAACCTTGATTTATTCCAGCAAGCCGCTGATGATATTTTGGTCGAAAATGGCCGCGCGACAGCAGTGGTAACCTCGACAGGTATTATCTTTAAGACTGAAACAGTGGTACTGACCTCAGGGACTTTCTTGGGCGGTGTGATCCATATCGGTTTAGAGAACTCAAACGGTGGTCGTGCAGGGGATCAGCCATCTATCAAGTTGGCAGATCGTTTGCGTGAGCTTAAATTGCCAGTTGGTCGTCTAAAGACAGGTACGCCAGCACGTATCGATGCTCGTAGCGTTGACTTTAGTGTGATGACCGTACAGCCGGGTGATACACCGCTGCCAGTGATGAGTTATATGGGTGATGTGTCTATGCATCCAGAGCAGGTCAATTGCTATATCACGCATACCAATGCGCGTACCCATGACATCATCCGTGAGAATTTAGATCGTTCGCCGATGTTCTCTGGAAAAATCGAAGGCGTGGGCCCACGTTATTGCCCATCGATTGAAGACAAGATTCACCGCTTTGCGGATAAAGACAGCCATCAGATATTTATCGAGCCAGAAGGTCTGACCACGCATGAGCTATATCCAAATGGTATCTCAACCAGTTTGCCGTTCGATGTGCAGTTAGACTTTATTCATAGTATGAAAGGGTTAGAAAACGCCCATATTACCCGTCCAGGTTATGCGATTGAGTATGACTACTTTGATCCGCAAAACCTAAAGCCAACGCTAGAAACTAAGTCTATCGATCGCTTGTACTTTGCTGGTCAGATCAATGGTACGACAGGCTATGAAGAAGCGGGCGTACAGGGTTTATTGGCAGGTACAAACGCCGCATTGGTGACCACTAATAACAGTGAGTTTGATGTGTGGACACCGCGCCGTGATGAAGCGTATCTTGGCGTGTTGGTTGACGATTTGATTACCCATGGTACGACTGAGCCGTATCGTATGTTTACGAGCCGCGCAGAATATCGCTTGCTATTACGTGAAGACAATGCGGATCAACGCTTGACTGAAACGGGTCGTAAGCTTGGCTTGGTCGATGATGTGCGCTGGCAGGCTTATCAAGAAAAAATGGAAGCGATTACGACAGAGACTTCACGTCTAAAAGACATGTGGGCAACCCCTGCTAATGCGCTAGGCAAAAAAGTAACAGACCAAACAGGAGAGGTGCTTAGCAAAGAAGCGACAGCCTTTGATTTGCTCAAGCGTCCGCAGATACATTTTGCTGATATTGCTGCTATTACTGATTCGCAGGTCGATACACAAGTAGGCGAACAGATAGAGATTTCTGTTAAATATGCAGGCTATATCGATCGCCAGCAAGAAGACATCGATCAGATGAAGCGTCTAGAGAATACCGCGCTACCGATGGACTTTGATTATAGTGTGGTATCTGGACTCTCAAATGAGATTGTACAAAAACTCACGCAAGTCCGTCCTTCGACTTTAGCCCAAGCTGGACGAGTGAGTGGGGTTACACCTGCCGCCATTCAATTGTTAGCCATGACGGTTAAAAAACAGAAAAAAGCGAAGGCTGCGCTAGATTCATAATAGCCGCATTAATTTTTGATGATAGCCTAACAAAGCCTTTCATAACAAAGTACTTACAATAAGCAAAAGCCCGTAACGACATTTCGTTATGGGCTTTTGTTTGTTATAATTACAGTTGGTTTATAAAGAAAGGAGCATGTGACCTTGTCTTACTTGCTACTTTGTCTCTATACTAGGTCAGAAAATCCTCTTACTACTTGTAAATTTATGTCGCTGATGTCCATATTATGATGGGCTTGTCACCGAATTGAGCCTATTTATGATTGATGCTATTGTATTTGCTATTACTATCGTCTTACCCAACCTTGCCTTAATGTGGTTGGGTTTTTTTATGCAAAGACGTGGCGAAGCGAGTAAGATATTTATCGATCAAGCTTCTAGTTTTGTCTTTAATTACTGCTTACCTTGTTTGCTATTTTTCAGTGTGGTCGACAGTGATGTCGATTATGCCAAGCAAATCACACTGATTATCGCTGGTATCTTAGTGACGTTCCTCTTATTTATTGGAGCGGAAATCTACGCCAAGTACTTTGTGAGCAAACCTGCTGACCAAGGCGTATTTGTGCAAGGTGTGTTCCGTAGTAATATGGCGATTATAGGGTTAGCCACGGTTGCCAACGCTTATGGAGAGCGAGGTTTGAGTATTGGGGCCGTCTACATGGGAGTCGTCACGATATTATTTAATATCTTAGCCGTGATTACCCTTAGTCGTGTGTCTAAAAGTGTGGATGATACGTGGTTCAGTCGCAGCATTATGATAGTCAAAAAACTATTGACCAATCCACTGATTCTAGCATTGGTCAGTGCTTTTGTTTATAAAGCGCTGCCATTGCCGCCTATCACTGGTGTCATTCATACGACCGGCGACTTATTGGCAGCAGTAGCCTTGCCATTAGCACTTATTTGCGCAGGTGCGAGCATCGACATGAAGTCCATGTTGCATCCGTCAGGGTTGTCTATGCAGGCCAGTATAGGACGTATCGTCATTGCGCCAATCGTTGCTATCGCCATTGGCTTGGCATTTGGTCTATCTAGTGTACACATGGGCGTGCTATTTTTGATGGTGGCATCCCCAACCGCCGCCGCCAGTTACGTGATGGCAAAAGCGATGGGTGGCAATGACATACTCGCGGCCAATATTCTAGCGTTTACCACCGTCGTTGGTATGTTTGGCATGGCAATTGGCGCGGCAACTTTACGCGGATTGGGTATGATGTAAGCTCTGTTTGGGCGCTATAAGATGACACACGAGTTAAATAATAAATCCATAAGTAGGAGCATTAAAAGTGCAATTGTTAAATAAAGCAGTCGTGACGGAACACCTTAATATGCAGGCAGCCATTGATGCAATTGAGACATTGTTACATCAGCAAGCAGCACATCCTAATTGGATCAAATCTCCTGAGCGTTTGGTGATAAGCACCTTTACTGATTCTGATAGTCATCGTTCAGGATCACATCTATCTATGCCAGCCACGATGTATGATGGTGAGAACGAATACACGGTCGTAAAGTTAGTGACTATTTGCCCTGATAATCCCAGTCGCGATATGCCAACGACCACAGCTATTGTTACCGTATCAAATAACGATACTGGCGCTATACTAGCAGTTATGGACGGCATCTATATTACGCAGGTACGTACCGCCGCATTGTCAGGTATCGCGACCAAGTATATGGCAAAAGCCAATTGCCAGAGTGTCGCAGTGGTTGGTTGCGGCGGCATGGCTTATGAGCAATTGCATGCGGTGCTAACGGTACGTCCAGAGATTGAGACAGTGTATTTATGGAATAGAAATCATGAAGGAGCGCAGCAGTTTAAAACGCGTTTTGCGCGTGATTATGCCCAATGGAATGTAGATATTCAGGTCTGCGAAGCGTTAGACGACGCCGTCCGTGACGCAGATATTATTAATGTAGCAACTCGTGCCACTGAAGGTTTATTTAGCATTGCTCAAATAAAATCTGAAGTACATATCAATGCAGTCGGGGCCTATCAGCCTTCGATGAAAGAGATAAGTAATGATGTTATCGCTAATAGTAAGATGGTCATCGTGGATGATTTGGCTGGCAGCCATCACGAAGCGGGTGACTTAATTCAAGCGCATGACAGCGATGACTGTACGTGGGTATGGGATGATCTGAGCGGTGATTTGCAAGCGTTGGTTACCGCAAAATTAAAAGAAGGCGTTGCTAAGAGCGATAAAGGTATTACACTATTTAAATCGGTTGGTGCCGCCAGTTTCGATGCGGCAGTTGCGCTATACGTGGCAAAACAAGCCCAACAACAGAGTCTTGGTTCTTCAGTAGATTGGTAAAACTGCTTGTCGTTGAAACCCAATAAATTATTCTATGACGGATAGTGAAATTAAATAAGCCCCCTTTTCAAATAAGAGAAGGGGGCTTTTTTTATGAGGATACGGTCTAATTCAAATTGTCTTTATTACGTTTATCTTCTCGACGCTGTTTGCGTTTCGGGCTGGTGCGGTACGTCAAATAACCGCCAACGACCATCACGGCGATAAACGCGATAATATACAAAAATATCGATGAACCAATCAAAGTAGAAGTTTCCATAGCACTTGTCTTATTAGGGTTTATCAATAATTATGCAATTGTCCTATATCATTGTAAAGTAAACAAGTTTAGCTCAGATGTAAGTTCAAGTGAACGCAAACGAGCTGCCTGATCATAGATGTTAGCAGTCACAATCAGCTCATCTGGTTCATATTTTGCGAGGAACGCAGCAAGTTTTGGTTTGACGGTTTCGACAGAGCCGATGAACGATACTGACAATGCATTATCTACCATCATTTTTTCTGCTTGACTCCAGATGCTATCCATATCGTGAGTAGGCTTTGGCATTTGACCTGTTTCACCACGGCGCAAGCGTACAAAGCTTTGCTGTGCTGAGGTAAAGTGATACTGTGCGGTCGCATCATCATCTGCCAGTAACAAGTTGGCGGCTAGCATGACATAAGGCTTATCTAAATAAGCGGATGGCTTGAACTGCTCACGATAAGCGGTAATCGCTTGTTCAAGCATTTGCGGGGCAAAGTGAGAGGCAAATACATAAGGCAGCCCAAAATGTGCAGCCAGCGTCGCGCCAAAGAGAGACGAGCCTAGTATCCAAATAGGGATGTTTGATTTTGCTCCAGGGAATGCTTGCACGGCACTACCGTCTGTATCATTGCCTAAGAAGTACATCAGTTCTTGTACGTCTTGCGGGAAGCGCTCCGCATCTTTCATTTGTCGGCGTAATGCCTGAAAAGTCGCGCCATCAGTACCGGGGGCACGGCCTAAGCCCAAATCTATGCGATCGCCATACAATGCTTGCAAAGTGCCGAATTGTTCAGCGATGACGAGCGGCGCATGGTTGGGTAGCATGACGCCGCCTGCACCGATACGTATACGCTTGGTTTGGCTACCGATATGGGCCAATAGTACTGAAGTTGCTGCGCTAGCAATACCGGGCATATTGTGATGCTCTGCCATCCAGTAACGGTTCAGACCGAATTTTTCTGCTTGCTGTGCGGTGTCAACGGTCTGGGCAATACCTTCAGCGATGGTTTTGCCTTGAGGTACGGGTGCGAGGTCTAAAAAAGATAAGGGAATGGTTTTACTCATAAATCACCTGTTTGGTCGGTTTAAAAGCATTCATCGTTTTTCTGACAGTCTTATAGGCTGCTTATAAAAAACGTTGAGTGCTTGACCCTTAACATGATGGGGCAGTTCTACTGAATATAAAGGTCAGAGATGGAGACGATAACAAATCTTAATAATGTGATATGAATACAAGAGGAGAAGATTGAGAGTAAGTTTTTAACAGAAATGGCAGTATGGAAAGCAAACCGCACCCTTATCTAGTGACGAGGGTGCGGTCGAATAAAGTAAGATGGTATTGAAGCTATTCCATAATTTCTAAATATCGATATGCTAACATGATATTTTTAATGAAATAAAGAAAAGAAATTACTCTAAATTATATATTTCATGATGATGTATAATTAAATATTAAGCTAATGAGCTACAAACAAAAGTAGAAATATTGGAAATATTGTCATGGAAAATAGTGGTGTTTTTATTGAGCAAGCTGAATACATTCAACCTGCTGACTTTATCGAATGGTCAAGCGATCATCCAAATGAAGATGATATTATAAAAAAACTGACACAATCAGGTGCAAAGTTATTAACTGGTCCTCGAGGATGTGGGAAAACTACGCTCATGCTTAAAGCTTATAACAAGCTTTCGAAAAAAGGAGCTAATGGAGCTTTTCCTATATATGTAAACTTTAAATCTTCATTAAAGTTGGAACCAGTCTATAAGAGTAAGGCTAATGGCGGTTTTTGGTTTTCTCAGTGGATGTATTTGAAAATATATGAGGGTATTTATAGTAGCCTTAAGGATTTAGGGTTTGTAAGTCAATCAAACTTGAGTGTCGAGTTGGACTTTGCAAAGAAAATCTTAGGGCTATTGGAGTTAGGAGAGATAGCTAAAGCAGAAAAAGAAAAGATTGAAATAACTACATATAATTTAGAAGATGATATCAACCACGTTATGTTGTTAACAAATAAACCTAGATGCGTCATTCTTTTAGATGATGCAGCACATGCATTTTCACCAGAGCAGCAACATGATTTTTTTGAATTTTTCAGAAAAATAAAAAGTCGAAGAATTTCACCGAAAGCAGCAATATACCCAGGAGTTACAAATTTTCCTCCAACTTTCAATGTCGGTCATGATGCAGAAGAAATCAATGCATGGGTAAATCCGGAAGGTGAAGACTATATGTGGTTCATGACCACAATGCTTTCTAGGAGGTTACCAAGAGAGGTCTATGAAGCACTAACTAAAGAACAGTCATTATTGACAATAATGTGTTATGCAGCCTTTGGAATACCAAGAATATTATTGAATATGGTCAGAAGCTTTTATTTTGAAGAAACAATCGAAAATTTAATTAAATACGATATTTCCTTTAATCGAGCTAAATTACTTAAGCAAGTTAAAGAAAGTAATAAAAGCACTCTTGCAGTATATACTTCACTCGAGAAAAAACTGCCTACATATATCAATTACGTAGAAGAGGGAAATGATGTGTTTAACAAAATTATTGATTTGATAAAAGCATATAATAAAGACAAAGCAGTAGAAAAAAAGAGTATTTCTATAGCAATTAAAAAAGAATTAAGTTCTGATTTAAAGAAAATATTAGGTTTTTTTCAATATGCAGGTTTGGCTAGTCATAAAGGTCAAGTTAGTAGGGGAGAAAAAGGCGTCTTTGAGATCTATATTATTAATTTAGCGGCTCTTATTGATAACAATGCTATTCTTACCTCTAAAGCGACTAAGACTGATGATATTGCCATCGCTTTGAGAAGTCGTAATGCTCATGAGTTTACTAGAACTCAATCTAACTACTTGATACCAGAGGATGGACCAGCACTCAAGCTCAAAATGCCTGCATGTCAAAAATGTGGCGAAGAAAGGAGTAATGATGAGGCAAGGTTTTGTTCCAATTGTGGCTCACCTTTGAAAGCCGCTTCAATTTATGAAGAACTGGTAAATGAGAAAATTGATGTACTTCCACTAACTGATATTAGAATAAAGGCTATTAAATCAAATTCAGGAATTAAACTTATACGTGACATTTTACATGATATTGGCCATAAGGAGCTTCGATCAGTTCCGCAGATTGCGAATCATTGGGCTACTAAGATTTATCAGTTAGCAGAAGAGTATATATCATGACTATTGATTGGAAAAAGTCAGTAAGTGCATGTGCTTCTACGGTAACAATTAGAGATATAACCAATTACGTTGATATTTGTACAGTTTCTAACTCTCCTATTGATAGTTTTTATATAGAAAGAAATAAACTGTTGAGAGCTGTTACCCCTGAATATGCAACTGTAAACCCGTCAATACCATCACTTGTTTTAGTTGGTTTGATCTCTTTGACGGAGAATTATTTTCGTGAGGTTTTGGCTGGAGTTATTACTATTTGTCCTAAAGCAAAACAAGGAAGCGCGTCAAAAACTTTAAATTTAGCTACAGCTTGGATTGGTTTTGGTGAAATGGAAAAAGGGGCTTTCGAAAACACCTCATTTTCTGATCCAAAGGTAGTAAAGAAAAATCTTTTAGATTTAGTTGGTATAAAAGTTACAGGTGTTAACCAAATTTCTACTCCTCTTGAAGAGTTTGGAAAGCTATGTGAGTTAAGGCATGCAATTGTACACAGTGCTGGCTTGCTAGCAGGGAAGAATGCGGTAAACTTAGAACTTCCAAGCTCTAGAAATTCTTTAAAAATAGAGGTTGGTTATTCGGAGCTTCAAGAAGCTGCAGAGGTATGTACGGCCCTTATATGTGCAGTTAATCTAGAGTTGTTTATAAACATTGCGACTAAATGGTTGCATGAATGGCCTAGAACACCTGCTTATCGAGGACAAAATACAAATACTCTATTCAAAAAGGTATGGAGTCTATTTTTTTCTGAGTTTGATCAACGGAATGGGTTAATCAGTGATTCTCTTACGCAAGTAAAAGCAAGAAATCAAATAGCTAGAACTCACGCATCATGACCAAGTTTCTGCTGCGATCCAAATCATTCATGAGTATACTTTTTATACTTCAAGAAAGATATTTTTGATATCATACTCATACTAGCCAATTAATATTAGTAATACATGATGACCAAATTCGACGTTCTCGCTATTTTTCCAATTATGGGTAAGTGAGAACGATAGAGTCTTTATTCTAATGACTAAACTGCTTTTGGCATAACTCCATAAAAGCACGTCCATATTGGCGAATTTCAGCATCGTCACGTACTGCCATCCAACTGGTAAAGCGACCGAAATGATCCACTGGTATCGCGGTCAAGTTCTGATAATGACTCGGTTCAAACGCCATCTCGGCGATAATACCAATGCCTAAACCAAGACCAACATACGTGCTAATAACATCAGCATCAAGTGCTGCTAGCACGATATCTGGCTCTAATCCTGCTTCATCAAAGGTTTTATCAATCGCACCACGTCCAGTAAAGCCACCATGATAGGTTACGATCGGATAGCTAGCCAGAGTCGGCAAATCAATAGACTCTTGATTGGCAAGTTCATGGTCGCTTGGCACAATGACTCGATGCGTCCAATCATAATAACGATAACAACGTAAATAGTTATTGTGTAGCAAAGACTCGGTTGCGATACCAATATCAGCCTGCCCACGAATGACCATTTGGGCGATGGTCTCTGGATCTGCCTGCTGTAGGATTAGATTGACCTTAGGAAAACGCTCTTTAAATTCTTTCACCACTTGCGGCAATACATAGCGTGCTTGTGTGTGAGTGGTGGCAATGGTCAATGTGCCGATATTTGGGTTATTAAAATCAAGACTAAGATTTTCAATGGTACGAATTTCAGCGAAGATAGACTCAATGTGAGGCATGAGCGCTGTGCCCATAGTCGTAAGACCTGTCAGGCGTTTGCCTTGACGCACAAAAACTTCAGTCTTTAGCTGATTTTCGAGCGCTGCAATATGCTTCGACAGACTGGATTGGCTGGTATGTAGTACGGTCGCTGCTTGACTTAAATTATAGCCATTAATCACTGTATGCCATACTGTTTCCAGCTGCTTGAGCTGAATCTGTAAATGTCGCTGATTGACCACTACATCGATTGCCATAACTTAGTCCTGTTATATAAATATACAAACCCTGTCCGTATACATAAAATAAAAATGTATCAATATATAGTAAGAGAACAGTGTAAAACAAAGTGGTTATTCTTGTATATACTAAATAGTTATCTATTTATATTTTTTTGGAATATAAATATAAATAAGGTGTATTGGAGATTTTTTAGAGTCTCTAAAAGTATTTATACCGTCTTTTGTCAGCGAGTTGTTGACCCTTGAAATGAGGGCATACCCTAAGACAATATGATACAAACATAAAAAAACAGCCACCTTTCGATGACTGTCTTAGTTTACAACTTAAATAATGATGTTACCTTCAGTGAGTCTTAGCTAAAACGATCCGCATTCATGACTTTGTTCCAAGCATTTACAAAGTCTTTAACGAACTTCTCTAAGTTATCATCTTGTGCGTAGAGCTCAGCATAAGCGCGTAAGATAGAGTTAGAGCCAAACACGAGGTCGACACGGCTGGCTTGCCATTTCACGTTGCCAGTAGAGCGCTCACGCAATTCGTATAGTGTCGTGGCTTCATTGTTATCCGTCTTAATAGGATTCCAAGTGTAGCTCATGTCAGTCAAGTTCACGAAGAAGTCATTGCTAAGCGTACCCGCACGCTCAGTGAAAACGCCTTGCTGGCTTTGAGCATAGTTGGTATCAAGTACACGCATGCCACCGATCAATACTACCATTTCAGGAGCCGTCAAACCCATTAGCTGTGTACGGTCTAATAGCATCTCTTCAGGAGAGACCACGTAGCTGCCTTTGATCCAGTTGCGATAGCCATCATGTAACGGTTCGAGATCAGAGAAGCTTTCTGCTTCAGTCATCTCGTCGCTAGCATCACCGCGACCGGCATTGAATGGTACTGTAATCTCAACACCTGCACTCGCTGCGGATTTTTCAATGGCGGTATTACCAGCCAATACGATTAGATCTGCTATGCTTACTTCTTTATCAAAGTTCGTTTGAATAGTCGTAAGTGCTGCAAGTACACGTGCTAATTGCTCAGGCTCATTACCCAACCAGTCTTTTTGCGGCGCTAAACGAATGCGTGCACCATTGGCACCGCCACGATAATCTGAAGCACGGAAGGTACGAGCGCTGTCCCATGCGGTAATAATAAGCTCGCGATGATCAATACCACTGTCCAATATCTGTGCTTTTAGGCGATCGATATCATCAGTATTCAGATCAGCATTACCTTCTGGAATTGGATCCTGCCATGTGAAGTCTTCTGATGGTACATCTGCACCTAAGTAGCGAGATTTCGGTCCCAAATCGCGATGGGTTAGTTTAAACCAAGCTCTTGCAAACACCTCGTCGAAGTACTCTGGGTTATTGTGGAAATTCTCTGAAATTTCACGATAGATAGGATCTTTAATCATGGCCATATCAGCATCAGTCATGATTGGGTTATGGCGTACACTTGGGTCATGCGCATCTAAAGGACGATCTTCTTCTTTAATATCGACTGGCTCCCATTGCCACGCACCCGCTGGGCTCTTCGTTAATGCCCACTCATGATTGAGCAGTAGGTCAAAATACTCATAGTTCCATTCGGTTGGATTCGTGGTCCATGCGCCCTCGATACCACTTGAAACTGTATCGCCAGCATTACCTGTGCCTTTAGGGTTGCGCCAGCCTAGGCCTTGCTCTTTGATATCAGCGCCTTCTGGCTCATCTTCTAACAGACTGGCATCACCATTACCATGACACTTACCAACGGTGTGACCACCCGCTGTCAAGGCAACCGTCTCTTCATCATTCATCGACATACGACCAAACGTAGTACGGATGTCTTGTGCAGTTTTGATTGGATCAGGATTACCATCAACGCCTTCTGGGTTGACGTAGATCAAGCCCATTTGAACAGCGGCTAAAGGATTCTCTAAAGATTCGCGCGCTTCATCATTGTCGTAACGGTTTTTGGTAGCGGCAAGCCACTCACGCTCAGAACCCCAATAGATATCTTTTTCTGGATGCCAGATATCAGCGCGTCCACCAGCAAAACCTAAGGTCTTAAAGCCCATAGACTCATAAGCCATGTTACCTGCTAGGATCATCAAGTCTGCCCAAGACAGTTTATTGCCGTATTTTTTCTTGACTGGCCACAACAGACGACGTGCTTTGTCCAAGTTGACGTTGTCCGGCCAGCTGTTTAGAGGGGCAAAGCGTTGATTACCCGTATTAGAACCACCACGGCCATCAGCACGGCGATACGTACCAGCCGAATGCCAAGCCATACGAATCATCAATCCACCATAGTGTCCCCAATCTGCTGGCCACCATTCTTGTGATTCTGTCATTAGGTTTTTCAGATCAGTTTTGACTGCTTCTAAGTCTAGCTGTTTGAATGCTTCAGCATAATCAAAATCTGCACCCATTGGGTCAGTTTTGTAATCTTGCTGATGTAAGATATCTAGATTAAGCGCGTTTGGCCACCAATCTGTCGCAGCAGATGAAGTGGTAGTATGTGCTTGATGCATAACTGGGCAGCCACCCATACTAGGACGCTGAGGCTCGTGCGAGTTATCAACGTTTTCGCTATGGATCGTTGGGCCTTGACCATCGCCTTGATCATAGGTGGTATTGGTTGATACAGTATTGCTGGCTTTATGATCTACAGGACAGCCGCTAGTATCTGCTGTGTTCTTATTGTCAGTTGAAGTATTGGTTGAGTCAGACATGGTATTACTCCTGGGTTATGATAATCGAAAAGAACAAACCGTTAATCTTGGTAACCGTTGTTTATGTAAAGAGCATAACCAAACTTAGTAGATTTATAAAACTAATATATAAGAATCATATGTTTTAAATTATTAATCATAAAAAGCTTGATGTTTTGTTTATTAAAATCGTTGTTAGTACCACCGCTCATTACTATCGGTTTAGTAATGGCTATTTGAACATACGGTAAACCTACCAAGCAGGCATCCATTCCATTTTTGTTTATATATTGCCCATCTATTACATGTTGCCCATTGATAATGCCATTATTAGAACCCTTTAAAAAGGGGTGATAGTAAGAAAAAAGAAAGCCAAACCAACCCTATTGAAATATTACTACCATTTGCGTTACTACTTAGAAAGATAGTCTACTGTACAAAGGCTACGAGCCATAAGTTAATGTAAAAACATCTAGTCAAAATAAAGGTTCTCAAGTACCATAACTGAATTTTGTTGTAATCGTAATATTGGTGCAACGTAGAGCAATTTTTATCGATCCTTTCATTTGTAACTTATTCTAAAGATTGATAAAAATTGTGCACGGTTGTGTTCTTTGTCTGAATTGTTGGTGAGTTATTATGTCTGCTGTCAAATCTGTGCCACCCAATCAACTGGCTGTCAAAAAATCATGGGGAGAGGCTGCAAAAGCTTATTTAGACCCCCGTGTCATTATCATGTTGTTTTTGGGCTTTTCAGCGGGTATTCCCATACTGCTTATTTTCTCAAGCTTGTCCTTATGGTTAAGAGAAGCTGGCATTGATCGTAGCGTCGTGACTATGTTTAGTTGGGCCGCACTTGGCTATTCGTTTAAGTTTATATGGGCACCATTAATCGATGCGCTCCCTGTGCCATTTCTGACCAAGTGGTTGGGCCGACGCCGTAGTTGGATGGTGGTATCGCAGCTACTTATCATATTGGCTATCTTTTTGATGGCAAATGTAAACCCTGTTAGTGAAGACGTTTTAGTCTACATGGCAGGGGCTGCGGTGCTGTTGGGCTTCTCTTCTGCCACACAAGATATCGTGATTGATGCTTACCGCATTGAATTGGCACCGCCATCGATGCAGTCGATTTTATCTTCTATCTACGTATCAGGCTATCGCATCGGTATGATTGTCGCTGGGGCAGGCGCTTTATATTTGGCTGACTTTTTTGGCTCGAATGAGACTTTTTATAGTTATGAGGCATGGCGTAATACTTACTACATCATGGCAGGCGTCATGACGCTAGGGGTATTAACCACGTTTGCCAGCTATGAGCCAACGGCTGAGACGGTACAATACAAAAAGCAGAAGAGCAATCTTAAGGTATTTCTGATTTATTCTGGTTTACTACTAATACCGGGATTGATTTTTAGTTTGATATATCTAATCAATATTTTGGTCAATAAAGTATTTAGCAGTACCATAGCGATGATACCGTTAATAGCCATGCCAGCGATTAAATTTTACTTTTTGGCCTTGGTCGCTTGTGCGCCTTTATTACTGCTGTACTTTATTATCAACCAACCTAAAATTATTAATAAAGCCCCATTGGTTGCTGAAACTCGCGAAGATTACGTAAGATTGGTATTGCTGTTTGTATTCTCTGTCGTCGCGTTCGTTATGGCTTATGTCTTGATTGGTCCGTTATTTCCAGAGTTCGAAGGCGCGTTTTCTAGCTTTTTTGTAGAAACATTACATCTGCTGATAAGCTTGGGTGTGGCAATGGCGGCAGGTTATGCACTCGTACAAGTAGGGTTGGTCAAAAAAGAAGTGGCGATGGCCACTTGGGTTGAGCCAATTTTAGATTTCTTTAGACGCTATGGTAAAAAGGCGTTTTTATTATTGGCACTCATTGGTTTATACCGTATTTCAGATATTGTGGCGGGCGTGATCTCCAACGTCTTTTATCAGGACATGGGTTTTAGTAAGACTGATATCGCCAACGCAGTAAAGCTCGTCGGCGTGATTATGGCGATTGCGGGTGGGTTCTTGGGTGGGCTATTAGCACAGCGTTTCCGTATGATGCATGCCATGATGATTGGCGCAATTCTGGCGTGTGTGACCAATTTGTTATTTGTGCTACTCACTTACAATCCAGGCAGTTTGCCGTTTATGTATGTTGCGGTCATATTTGATAACTTAGCAGCAGGACTGGCCAGTGCGGTGTTTATTGCTTTCTTATCAGCGTTGACCTCCATACGTTTTACAGCAGTACAGTACGCTATTTTCTCATCACTCATGACGTTGATTCCTAAAGTCATGGGCGGATATTCGGGTGCTATCGTCGATAATATGGGCTATCCATTTTTCTTCATTTTTACCTTTGCGATAGGTATTCCGATTCTGGCACTGATTTACTATGTCGATAAGCATATCGTCATTGGAGACAACGATGACATTTATGGCGATGCTGATGACAACAGTGATGGAAACAGTAGTAATGGTATAGGGGATAAATTAACTAAGTCTAATCCAAGTCTGTCCGATACCAAAGAACCACCACGTGCTACGGAGTAGTGGCTGCATCTGGTTTTATCTTATTCCCCACGCACACTATTTTTAAGAGCTATCTATGACAGTATCCATTCATCAGATGAAGCAGCACATTCAGCAATTGATGAATGAGGCTGTAAACAGCAAGCTACCGTCATTTTGGTTCACAGATTGGCTGTTGCATGTCGTTGATAAACCTGCGATAGCGCTAATTACTGATGAAGATTATCAGCTAACAGACAGCGAATTTGAGCAGTTTAATACAGGTGTGGCCAAGATGCAGGCGGGAATACCGCTTGCATATTTGACGGGTCAACAGGAGTTTTGGTCGCTGACGTTTACTGTCAATGAGCATACGTTGATTCCTAGACCTGATACTGAGGTATTGATTGAGCAAGTATTAAGTTGGATAGACACTCAATCAAAGTGTACAGATGATAGTCAACCAAAGCGCTTGCTTGATTTGGGTACAGGGTCAGGCTGTATCGCGATCAGCCTAGCGCATGAATTAAAGTCAAAAAATATTGGTCATACACCTGATAGCTGGCAAGTGGTTGCGGTTGATTTGTCATTAGAGGCGCTGAAAGTAGCTGAGCATAACGCGGCTATCAATGACGTCGCTGATATTGAGTTTATACAAAGCAGTTGGTATGACAGTCTACCTACTGATGACAGTCAGCGATTCGATGTCATTGTGTCCAATCCTCCTTATATTGATGAGGAAGATGAGCACTTGGCTCGTTTAGTCGCTGAACCTATTAGCGCGTTAAGTGCCCCCAATCATGGACTGGCTGATATAGAGGATATCGTCCAGACGGCTTCGCAATACTTGCGTGCAGGGGGATTGTTAGCGATTGAACATGGCTTCGATCAAGGAGCACAGGTTAGACAGTTGTTTTTGGATAATGGCTTTGAGTCTGTTCATACGGTAAAAGACTACGGTAATAATGACCGTGTGACGCTAGGGCAAATTTAATAAGCAGATTCTGTGTTGACAGACTGCTTCACTCATAGATTTTGGTAATAAATATGGCACATTCATTAGAGACAGCACAGCTATCAGATGAAGATCTACTGCGTTATGCAAGGCAGATATTACTCGATGGCTGGGATATCGATGCTCAGATACGCTTGAAGTCGTCTCGTGTGGTCATGATAGGCGCAGGCGGTCTAGGTTGTCCTGCTTCTGAGACGCTAGTGCGTGCAGGACTTGGGTACATTCATCTCATTGATGATGATGAGATTGAGGCCAGTAACTTACAGCGCCAGACATTGTTTTTACCTGAAGATATCGGTAAGCCTAAAGCGATAGCAGCGGCGCAGATGTTAGAGAAGACCAATGCTTTAATTACTGCTCGCGGTACAGTGGCACGATTGAATGAAGACAATGCTTATGAATTACTTGATATAGCGACCGGTAAGCCTGATTTGCTCTTAGACTGTACTGATAATTTTGCCACACGTGATATGATCAATCGTATTAGTGTGCGTTATCAGATTCCATTATTGTCTGCTTCGGCAATTGCGATGCAAGGGCAGTTAGCTTTGTATGAGCCACAGTTAAACACTGGCTGCTATCATTGCGTGTTTGGTTCAGTGGTGAGCGATACAGAGTCTGATGAGCGTACTTGTGCCAACTCAGGTGTGCTTGCTAGCACGACTGCGATTATGGGGAATTTGCAAGCCAACGCTGCTCTACAATACCTTGGATTAACCAAAAATCCACTGACAAATAAGCTGCTCATATGGGATGGTAGCCAAATGCAACAACGGCTAATGGGCTATCGCCAAGATGCAGAGTGTCCTGTCTGTAGCAGTCATTAATCAATAGATATGAATTAGTGGCTACTTGGTTTATCTGCATATATTACCGTCTATTTTCCCACATCCTTTTTATGACCATAGTTGTTTCTTATGAAAATTCACCGTCCGCATTTATTAAAACATACGTTCAATGTTGTCAATCGTGTTCGCCAAACGGCGAGTGTCGCTGGCCTGTCAGCGCTTAGAGTCGCGAGAGGGGAAAAGCCCGACGCGATGCTATTAAAAGAAACGTTCGAGCAATTGGGTACGACTTATATCAAGATTGGCCAATTCATCGCTAGCACGCCGTCTTTATTTCCACGTGAGTACGTAAAAGCCTTTCAAAGCTGCTTAGATCAAACCACGCCCTTGTCTTATGCTTATATCGAGCAGGTACTAAAAGAAGAGTTGGCTACTGACGGCATGACGCTGGATGACAAGTTTGCCCATATCGACTCAGAGCCATTGGCTTCAGCGTCTATTGCCCAAGTGCATGCCGCACGATTGCATAATGGCGATGAAGTGGTGTTAAAGGTGCAAAAGCCTAACGTTGAGACGATTATGCAGACGGATTTGGGCGTATTGCATGGCGTAACCAAATTACTTGAAATCCTTATGCCATCGATGAAGTTTGCTAGTATTGCGCCAATTATCGATGAGATTCGTCTGCGTATGTTAGCAGAGACAGATTTTATCGCTGAGGCACAGAATATCCGCGATTTTCAGCAGTTTTTAGCCGTATCAGGCAATACTCGTGTGGTGGCTCCGACCGTATATGAAGCGTTGACCACTAAGCGTGTCCTGACCATGAGTCGCTTGTATGGTGTCTCTATGGTCGATGAATCACTCATGCGTCAATACTGTGCTGATCCTGCGCAAGTTATGGCAGATACGTTGAACACATGGTTTGCCAGTCTAATGCTGTGCAATAGTTTTCATGCTGATTTACATGCGGGCAATTTGATGCTATTGACTGATGGCCGCATTGGGTTTTTAGATTTTGGCATCGTTGGTAAGCTAAAAGCAGAAAGCTGGCGGGCGTGTATGGGTATGATGCAAGCCATGCAAGACAGTGACTATCAAGCAATGGCGCGTCATATGATTGATATGGAGATGACGCATGGTGGCAATCAGGTCGATGTGGTGGCACTAGGTGATGATCTACAGCGTATGATGAAAACCATCATGGCAGAGGACAGAGCATTTACGAGTGGCGTACCTTTTAATAGTAAAGAACAAGCCGATGAGCTGAATCAAATGATGCTTGAGATTGTGGAAGTAGGTAAGCGTCATGGTATTCATTTCCCACGTGATTTTGCCTTATTGACCAAGCAGATGCTATATTTTGATCGGTTTATGCGTACACTTGCGCCGGATATGGACATGTTTAGCGATCAGCGTGTGCAAATGTTAGGGCAAGCATAAGGCATTGCTCAGTTCTATACAACCGCTATGCTTTCAATACGTTCAATATCATTTGCATCCTCTGATACAGAGGGCTTTGTGGTCATTGCCGAAAATCAGCTCTGTCATGATTACGCCCTCTAAAAGCTTTTCTTTCCTGTACTTGGTGTACTCACTCACGAATTTAGCAGCAGTTGTTTACACCACGCTACGACTAAACACTTCTCGCAACTCAAAACTGGTATGTACTTGGGCGACGCCTTCGATACGATTCAATCTATGCAATAAAAACTCTTCATAATGCGCCATGTCACGTACTCTGACTTTAATGAGATAGTCTTCAGAACGCCCTGTGACAATACTGCAGCTAATGACTTCATCGAAGCTCTGTATTTTGGATTCAAACTGTTCAAAACGCTCGGCAGTATGACGATCCATACTGATAGCAATGAACACGGCCAGCGGGTAGCCAAGCTTTTGCGCATCTGTTTTGGTGTAGTAGCCAGTGATAACGCCAGCATCTTCTAAGCGTTTGATACGGCGAGCACAAGGCGTGGCTGAAAGGTTTACGTGTTCAGCAAGCTCTGTGATGCTCATGCGTGCCTGAGTCTGTAATAAGCGTAATAATTGTCTATCGGTCTCATCTATATCAGCCAAAAAGGTGCTATCGAAAGGGCTACTTGGCATAATTTATGACCTTATTAGTGAATTCATCTAATTATACTTATCAATGTAAACTTTTCCACTAAAAAAACCTAAAATTATATAAAATAAAGCCGATTTCTATCTTGCAAACTTTGATATTATAATGACATAAACATTGGTTATCTCGTATGAGAAAGATTGACCTAGTCATCAGCCATTTAGCTCAAATATAAATTCCCATACTTTCTAAGGATTGATTATGTCTGACCAAGCCACACGCACTGTAGCCGCTACGACTGCAAAGGTTACACCCAAAAATGCCGCGTTTGATTATAAAAAGTATCGTCCATTTGCATTTGCACCATCGTTGCTAGATCGTACTTGGCCGAGCAAGACAATTGAGAAATCACCGATATGGGCAAGTGTGGATCTGCGTGATGGTAACCAAGCACTGATTGATCCGATGACTATCGAACAAAAAATGCGCTTTTTTGAGACTCTAGTCGATGTGGGTTTTAAAGAGATTGAAATTGGTTTTCCATCAGCTGCGCAAGTTGAGTTCGATTTTGCTCGTAAACTTATCGAAGAAAACCATGTGCCTGATGATGTGACTTTGCAAGTTTTGGTACAAGCTCGTGAGCATTTGATTGCTCGTACCTTTGAATCATTAAAAGGTGCGAAGCGTGCTGTTGTCCACGTGTATAACTCAACATGCCGCATTCAACGTGAAAAAGTCTATGGCAAAGACAAAGCCGAGATTAAAGAAATTGCTATTACGGGTGCCAAGCTATTGCAGCAATATGCCGCGAAATATCCTGAGACAGAGTGGGTCTTTCAGTATTCACCAGAAAGCTTTAGCCAAACAGAGACTGAGTATGCAGTAGAAGTCTGTGATGCAGTCTGTGACGTATGGCAACCGCAACATGGCCAGGAAGTAATCTTTAACTTACCAGCGACGGTTGAAGCATCTATGCCTAACGTTTTTGCTGATCAAGTTGAGTATTTCTGCCGTCATCTTGCCCAGCGTGAGCATGTGATTGTCAGCTTGCATACGCATAATGACCGAGGCTGTGCGGTTGCTGCTGCTGAGCTTGGTGTATTGGCTGGTGCGGATCGTATTGAGGGTACGTTATTGGGTAATGGTGAGCGTACCGGTAACATGGATATTATGGTCATGGCGATGAACTTGTTTAGCCAAGGTATCGATCCAAATCTTGATTTTAGTAATATGAGTGAAATCGTTCAGGTCGTTAGCGAATGTAATAATTTGCCTTTGCATCCACGTCATCCTTATGTTGGTGAGCTAGTATTCACTGCTTTCAGTGGCTCGCATCAAGATGCCATCAAAAAATCTCTCGATTATAATGAAAAGCATCAAGACGAAACAGATAATGTGTGGGATGTGGCTTATTTGCCGATTGATCCGGCGCATATTGGTCGTAGCTATCAAGACGTGGTACGTATCAACAGTCAGTCGGGTAAAGGCGGAGTCGCTTATATCTTGCAGCGTAATTATGGCTTTAACTTACCGCGTTGGATGCAAATTGACTTTAGCGGTGTGGTACAAAAGCAAGCTGAAAGTGCAGCACGTGAATTACAAAATGACGAGATTTTACAGGCGTTTGAAAACACCTATCTACAGCAAGGTGAGTTTGAGCTATTAGATTATAGTGTCAATAATAAAGCGGGTGAAGTGTGCTTTGACGGTCAAGTACAAATGAATGGTGAAACCATCAATATTGATGGTACAGGTAACGGTCCATTGTCATCATTCATCGATGGTCTTGCTCAGCATACAGGCAAGTCGATACATGTTATCAATTATGCTGAACATGCGATCAATCCGCAGCACAATAGCGGTGATGGCATCGACGATGACACCAATCGTGATAACAAAACCAATGCCAACGCAGCAGCTTATATTCAGCTAAATGTCGATGGTGAGGTTTACTCAGGTATCGGTACTTGTAGTAGCACCGTGTCAGCCATGCTAAAAGGTGCATTATCAGCCTTTGCTCAAGCACTTGGCACTGTGACTACTGCTTAATATCAGAAAAAATTAAGTTTGAGATATAGTCTGTTCAATATAACTTGGATACAAGGAAGGCGAGTGAAAGTGCTACTAGTAGTAGACTAAGCGAGACTAACACCGTATCCAACTTATAGAGGATTGACTATAGCAAATAACATCATCGCTTCTTGCTTATAGCAAGTGAAGTGATGGTGTTATTTTTTTGTATAAGAAAAAGAAAAGCCATTTTAGAGGGTGCTACCGCAACACAGTCTATATTTGAACTGCTTAGCGTGCTAAGACCAATAGCATAATATTACTTGTGTTTTTGGTGTCTAAGACTTACGCTAATGTATATAGTACCTATTATTATATTAATATAAACATAAGGTTAATCATGGAACCTCTATCCTTTGCTTCAGTGACATTGGCATCTATTCTGGCTTCAGTGCCAGCAAATGGTGAAATTATCACTAAGCCGACCATTACTACCCATATTAGTCCAGCTATTGCAGGACAATGGGAGATCGACTTAGATAGTCCAATTACGATGACAAAAGAAGCCAAAGCGGAGCAAGATACGCTGAAATCTTCCCAACAGGCGGAAAGTACCGAGCCTAAAGTAATGGCTAGTATAGAGGGCGGTATTTTCTCGCAAAGTGAAAATCGTGTTTTTGATATCAAGCCTAATATGAATACAACATTGAGCGCATCTGCGAAAAAGCCAAATCAGTGCCGCGAGCTGTATAATTTTGGGGCTGACAATGAGATGTGGGCAGTGAGCGGTAAAGAGCGAACTTACAGTCGTTATTTGGTCACGCACCGAGAGGAAGGGCTACCAGTCATTGCTATTAGAACGGTCTCTGATAATAATGAAATAGACTGCTCTGGTAATCAAGTTGACCAGACTGGCGAAGCATTGATTGCTTTTTTGAATCACGATGGTAATCAGATGCAGTGGTGTGCAGATCCTGAAGGAAAGGAATGTTTTATGAATTTTCATAAAGTGTTGCCATAGAGAACAGGTGTTTATCATCTACCACCGCTCATCGATTTCTACATATGGCTATATGCATTAAAGTATAGCTATCTAGCATCAAGCGCTTTACCTAACTCTATTACTTGTACAAATAAAAAAACCGCTATCTATTTAGATAGCGGTTTTTTAGGTTATGAGTCAGTTGAATAACTTATGACTTGGCTTTTTCTTTATTCGCAGTCAAAAGCTCTCTTTCGAGATAATGAATATTTTGCGCTTCATGAACAAAGTTATCATCTGCCAAAATCACATCACGATGTAGCGGTATATTGGTTTTGATACCTTCAATCACTAATTCATCGAGTGCATGCAACGTTTTAGATATTGCTTGCTGACGTGTTTGGCCATGGCAAATAAGCTTACCGATCAATGAATCATAATAGGTCGGTATCTCATATCCAGGGTATAGGTGCGAGTCAAAACGCACACCTGAGCCACTTGGCGCAAACAATTGGCTAACGGTACCAGGACAAGGCACAAAGGTCGCAGCATCTTCAGCATTAATACGACATTCAATCGCGTGGCCTTGGATTTCAATTTCGCTTTGACGATAAGACAACCCATAACCAGCTGCAATCTTAAGCTGCTCAACGACCACATCAATGCCAGTAATCATTTCGGTCACAGGATGTTCAACCTGTACACGAGTATTCATTTCAATAAAGAAGAACTCGTTGTTTTCAAATAAAAACTCAAAAGTTCCCGCGCCGCGATATTTTACGAGCTCGCATGCTTTGACACAGGCTCTTAAAATAGGCTCGCGTACGTCGTCAGGGATATCTGGTGCAGGGGCTTCTTCCAGTACTTTTTGATGACGACGTTGTAATGAGCAATCACGGTCATATAGATGGATAGCGTTACCGTTACCGTCACCAAGTACCTGTACTTCTACGTGGCGTGGGTTTTGTAGATAGCGTTCCATATAGACCGTATCATCACCAAACCATAGCTCAGCTTCTTGTTTGGCAGCTTGTACTTGTCCGATCACTTCTTCAAAGCGTTCAACGACACGCATACCGCGACCACCGCCGCCAGAAGCTGCTTTGATCAATAGGGGAAAGCCGATATTGCGTGCTTGTTCTTCAGCGTTATGTAGTGTCACAGCACCAACAGAACCAGGTACGGTAGGCACACCCGCTTTTTTCATGGCATTGATAGCAGAAACTTTATTACCCATTAAGCGGATATGATCAGCATTAGGACCAACAAAAGTCAAACCAGCTTCTTCAACTTGTTCAGCGAATTCAGCATTCTCTGATAAAAAGCCATAACCAGGATGAATGGCATCGGCACCAGTGATTTCAGCAGCAGTTAGAATAGTATTGATATCAAGATAGCTTTGATTGGCATTAGGTTTGCCAATACAGATTGCCTCATCAACAAAACGCAGGTGCATCAAGTTAGCATCAGCCGTGGAGTAGACACCTACGGTCTCTATTCCAAGAGCTTTACAAGCTCGAACGATACGTAGGGCAATCTCACCTCTATTGGCGATGAGCAGTTTTTTTATCATGGGGTCATCCTTGTCGAAGCGGCAGTCATTGATAGAGTCGCTATTTTGGCATCATGAACCTAAGCTATTATAGTCAATGCACTATAACTTAAATTCAGATGCCAAAGGGTAACGAGGTCTCAATCATAATGAGATAAAGTGTGGCGAAAGTTATCGTTATGCTTTGTAGCGTACGATAGGTTGGCCAAACTGTACTACTTCAGAGTTGTCGACTAAGATTTCGTCAATGACGCCACTTTGAGTTGCTTCAAGCGGATTCATGATTTTCATGGCTTCAATGATACCGAGTGTGTCACCCGCCTGTACCTTTTGTCCAACCTTAATGAAAGGTGGGTCATTAGGGCTAGGAGCTGAATAGTAAACGCCAACCATTGGTGATGTCTCAACGCTACCGGCTTTTACAGCTGGTTTTGCTTCGGCAGCAATGGGAGCCGCGCTCGCAGTAGGAGCAGCCATCATCGTTGGTGCAGGGGCATCATAGTGACGAGTCAAACTAATGTGTTCGTCGTCTGAGCTGATTTCTAAATTAACCAGTTCACTTTCTTCCATGAGTGCGATCAGAGTGCGTATTTTTTCAATATCCATAGTTTTAATTTTGCCTTGTACTAAATTCGAGAAATAGTGTAACTAAATATTGTGCAGATAATTGCTAATGATACCTATATTCACGTCAATGAGCAATCGATGTACAGTTGTTAACTGAGATTTTTTACATATTATGACGTACGCATATGTTATGCGTAAGAAATGCTCAATGATTTATCATAGTCTATGTAACCATATAGCGCCAGTGATGGTTACCAGATACTATAGTTAAATCCATATAAATCCGCTACATCGCCATTCTCATTAGCCATACTAATGTATCGCTTGCACTCGGCTTCCTTGTATCGAAATTGTTTGGAGCAACTATATGTTAGATAAACATGGTTTAGATAGTCTATTAAGCCCACTTTGCCGTTAAGCGTCTCTGTTGATAGCGTAGTCGCAGAGTCAGTAGAATAGACGATAAAAACAACCCTGTGATTAATGCCATCCAAAACCCTTGGGCGCCAACGTCAGTGAAACGTACCAAGTAAATACCGAGCGGTAGAGCAACTAGCCAATAGCAGAAGAGCGTGACCCACATTGGTATGGTCGTGTCTTGCATGCCGCGCAATATACCAGCAATGTTGACTTGCCAGCCATCAAATAACTGATAAGCCAGTGCAAAGATGAGCAAGTGCATAGCTTGTGCTCTGACCACTGGATTGTCAGTAAATGCTGCTGCCAGTTGTGGTCTAAATAGCCAGATTCCAATCATACAAGTAATGGCAATCAATACGGTCCAAATCAGCCCTGTGGCTTGTACTTGTCGTAATGCCATTAGGTTTTTTTCGCCGAAACGATTGGATATCATAATAGTCAGCGCCATGGCGACTGATATGGGTATCATAAATAGCTGTGAGGTTACCGCCAATGCTACTTGATGCGATGCTGTTGCTATCTCACCTAAGGGACTGATAACTAGGGCACCTAAGCTAAATAAGCTGGCTTCAAAAAATATCGAGATACCAATCGGAATGCCCAATTTCAGTAGTTTTTTGATCTGTTCACGATTAGGACTGGCAAAACCATAAAAAAAACGTGTGCTGGCAAACTGTTGTCGCTTAGTGAAGCTGGTATAAGCGGCAAGTAGCAGTACATTTATCCATAATACTAAGGCCGTCGCGACACCGCAGCCTGCGCCGCCCATCTCAGGCATGCCGAATAAACCATGAATAAAAATATAGTTAAGCGGAATATCTGCCAGTAGACCAATGATACTAATGACGGTGACAGGCTCAGGTCGTCCAAGCGCTTCGCAATAACTGCGTAGGACGGCATAGACAGCTAGTGCAGGGAAACCAAACGAGACACCATGCAAATACTGCGTGGCGATTGGCTGGATGTTTTCAGGTACCCCCATGATTCCAAGTACGTTTGGGGCCAAATTAACCACAATAAAGCCAATAATACCAATGACACCAGCAGTCCATAAGGATTGTTGTGTGATATGAGGTACTTGGTCATGCTTGTTTTGACCGATTGCCTCACCAATGAGAGGTGTGGTAGCAATCAAGATACCAGTGGCTAATAAAAATAACGGTAGCCAAATGCCAGAACCAACGGCAACAGCCGCCAAATCGAGCGCAGAGACTTGACCTGCCATAATGGCGTCGACTACGCCAAGTGCCGCTTGGCAAAATTGAGTAATCAAGATAGGTAGCGCGAGCACACCTAAGCGTAAGCTGTAGCTTTTAAAATCTCTAAAGGATAATGGGAAAACCATAGTGAGCAACTTTTTATTCTTTACGGTATTTATTAAGAACGAGCAAAACCTGCCATCAATAAACTAATAGCGAGACAGGGAGATAAGACGAAACAATTAGATAAGAATAGTGCCGACGATAATACTCCGATAAATAATATGAGCAAGCCTATAATGTTGCATAAGTAGATAGATAGAGTATGAAAAAAAGTGACGGCACTAAAATAAAAATAACCCGTCAATCCAAAGGGTGGATTGACAGGTCATAAATAAATAAGATGGTAAAGAAGCTAGGCTATAATGTCAATGTTTCAGAGGCGCGCATTGACGGTGGATACAAGACAACTATAAAGAAAGGAAAGTATGCGCTTTTATATTAGATCCAGTGTCTCTGCTATGTCCATAATCGCTTGCCAATGCTTTGGCTCTAGCGGAATAACCGTCAACTGCTGACAGCCTTTTTTAAGTAACAATGAATCTTCAAGCGCTGGCAAAAACTTAAGATCTAGTAGTGGTATGACATCAGTAAAGGCATGCTCAAATTTGACATCTACCATATACCAGCGTGGCTCATCTTCGGTGGCAATAGGATCGTAATGGCGATGTTCAGGATGAAACTGGGTTGGATCAGGGTAGCCCGCTTTGCTAATCGTCATGATGCCAGCCACACCTGATGGTTTGGCGCTAGAATGATAAAAAATAACTTGGTCACCGACTTTCATGTCATCGCGCATAAAGTTGCGGGCACGATAATTACGTACGCCATCCCAACGGTCCGTTTTCAAACGCTGCAAGTCCTCAATACCAAAAAACTTTGGATTAGATTTCATCAACCAGTAAGCCATATTTTTATCCAGTTAATTATTATGGTTTTGTTAGGGGCGTTGTCACCAGCCGTTAACCGATGGTAATAGTAGCTATTTTGCCAATAAGAGAATGTAGTTAACATGAGTGTTTGTTACTGGTTTTGTTATTGAAGTGATTTTCTTTAAGAGAGTCTTTTTTTTACTGAATTTAGGCGTTATCCTAGCGCTACTTTCTGCTAATGACAGCAGCAACGCATTTATAGATAAATCCTTTTATGTCAAATATCAATATCGTTAACGATTCACAGCACACTGATACCTCTAATGACTTTACTGTTAGTGAAATAGCAGTGAGTGCCATTCCATTAGCACTATATATTCATATTCCATGGTGTGTAAAAAAATGTCCCTATTGCGACTTTAACTCGCATGAGCTACCGATAGACAGTCAGATATCGATGTATGACGAATACGTAGATACACTGCTGCTAGATGCAAGCATGCAGCAATCACTAGCCCAAGGGCGCGATATTAGTTCAATATTTATCGGCGGAGGCACGCCATCACTATTACCGATTGCACAGTATCGACGACTATTTGCTAGCTTACGCAATACCTTTACATTCGCTGATGATATAGAAGTGACCATGGAAGCCAATCCTGGCACGCTAGAGCATGCACCCTTTGCTCAATACCTAGACGTCGGTATCAATCGTCTGTCGATTGGTGTACAGAGCTTTGCTGCTGATAAGTTGACCACGCTTGGACGCATACACGATCCTGCTCAAGCCCTATCTGCCATTCATGCTGCACGTGCTGCTGGCTTTGAGCGCGTCAATGTCGATCTGATGCATGGGCTGCCGAAGCAAACGATGAGTGAAGCATTGGATGATATTCAAATGGCGCATGATGCAGGGGCGACACATATCTCTTGGTATCAGCTGACGATTGAGCCCAATACCGTGTTTTATCGTAGTCAGCCTATTTTGCCAGACGAAGACAATTTGGCAGATATTGAACAAGCGGGTCAAGCACTATTGCAACAATTGGGCTATAACAATTATGAAGTGTCTGCTTGGGCAGGGGAGTTAGATAAGCCCTGCCGCCACAATGTCAACTATTGGCAATTTGGGGATTATCTGGCTATTGGGGCTGGGGCGCATGGCAAAGTGACAATTAGTCATAAAGCGACGATGCATCACAAAGCTAGCGAAACAGCAGAAACGAATAAAGCACTAAAGAGCGAGCTGTTAATAAAGTCTGGCATTTATCGTTTTAGTAAGTCGCGATTGCCGAAAGACTATGTAGGGCATTTAGAGGCTAATGAGCAATCTATCGCAAGCCAAAATACCCCAAAGATGGTGGGCTGGCAAGAAATTGATAATGATGAGCTGGTCAGTGAGTTTATGCTAAATGCGCTGCGCCTACATGGCGGGGTAGCTTGGTCATTGTTTCAAGAGAGAACAGGATTAAGCGCTAAGAGTATTGCCTTATCAGTAGACAAGCTCGTGGCTCAAGGTCTGTTGATAGACAGTGCTGAGCGGTTACAGCCAACAGAATTAGGGCAGCGTTATCTCAATCAGATATTACGAGAGTTTTTATAGCACTATATTTCAATGGTAGTGCAAAAGCATGATAAGCATTAAATAAAGGAATAAAAAAAGGCTTACCAAATAAATGATAAGCCTTTTAAATATCTAACGTATTAATACTTAGATTTTGTTTTGAACTTCTTGAGCACTACCACTAACAGCATTACCAGCGCTTGATACGTCTTGGCCTAGACCTTTAAAAGTGTTACAACCAGTTAGTACAAACATAGCGGTCAAAGATGCGATGATTACTTTTTTCATAATAGTATCCTCAAAAAATAAATGAAGTGTTAAAAATAATAACAGCGATGCCAAGCGTAATGCTTAACACTCACTGAAGGTTAATTAGATAGAGAGATAATTATAGGTAATAACCATCTCTCTATCCGTTACAGCCATCATAGTGAAAGTTAAAAACGGTGCACAGTATCAAAATGTAATTATTGGCAGTAAACTGTAACTTTCGATTACTTATCGATGATAAACACAAATAATAAGTTTCGACCACTGACGGAGTTAGTATGACCATCCATATTGTGTTGGTAGCCCCTAAAATGCCCAGTAATACGGGCAATATCATTCGTTTGTGTGCCAATAGCGGGGCACAGCTACATTTAGTCAGACCTTTAGGGTTTGAGCTTGATGACAAGAAGCTCCGCCGTGCAGGTTTGGATTATCATGAATATGCACATCTGCAAGTACATGAGGACTGGACAGCAGCAAGAGAGGCATTGAATGTCGCTGATTGCCATGTGGTTACAGCATTGACTACCAAGTTGAGCAAACCATTTTATGATTATGACTTTAATGGTCTACAAACTAGTGAAAATTTAGAGGGCGCGCATATACCTAAGCAGATGCCTAATATTGCATTGGTATTTGGTTCTGAAACGGCAGGTCTGGCAGATGATATACGCGAAGATATTGGTGCTGATAATTGGTTAAGATTGCCTATGCTAGCTGATTCGCGCAGTCTGAACCTATCCAACAGCGTTGCGATATGTCTATATGAGATATGGCGCCAGCAAGGCTTCGCTGGTGATGAAGGACGTAGTGTCGGTTATGAGACCTTGACGGTATATGATCCTAAATAGCGTTGTTTTTGCTGATTATAGTTGGACCTCTTCCTTTTATAATGTGCTTTTATGGACAGAGGAATGAGTTTTTAACAGATTTTGTTTGCAACAAACATAGTAAGCGAAAAAAATCACCCCAGTAGTAGGTGTTTTTGGTAGGTAGCTTTGTTCAGAACGACGTTCAGAGTGACTTGATATGGTGGTTAGTCATCCATTACAAACAATTGGGTGGCTTCGGTAGGCCTGATAGACGATTGACATGGCGGGCGACCAAACCTGTCTTAAATAGCTGCTGTAGTTTTTGATTACTGATATCGTGCTCAGGCAAGGTTTTCTGCAGCCATTTAATCAGCGGGCGCGTGGCTGGCGCATGATTGAATTTAGCAAAAAACGCCCGTACTTGTTGTAAAATCTGAAAATGCTCAGCTTCCAACTGGACGTCTAACGTGTCGGCCAGTTGCTGTGCGATATTAGGTGTCCAGATAGTATGATCACACAGATGACCATCTTGATCTAATTCAACACTGACTTCAGTATTACTAGGCATTACGGCAGGGGTAGTAGCGTTATCATTATTCATAAGGCAATGGTCACGACTTTATCAAATTGTGTGTCTTGAGTCAGTTCGACCCACTCGTTGTCTGTCAATATTCTACTCAATTTGGCCTCTAAATTAAGCTTGAGAGTCGTATTGGTCGTCAGCTGCGCGACATCATCGGCGAGTGCATAAATACCAGCAATACCATCAATCTCAATATCGCCCAAATAAGCGTCCAACCAGTCGATAAAGGCAACAGTAGTGCCTAGCAGTAAAATGCTATCACCAGTGCGCCACGTGCGTGACATCTCGTCAATACCGCGTCTCAGTGTATCCATTGGACTATGCAATTGATATAACGTTGCCATTTGGTTCTTCCTATCTGCTCAATTAAAAGGTCAGTATTTGCTCAAAGTCTTGTGAGTTAACGACTTCTGGTATCAACGTCAGTTGTGATGCCAAATCTGTTGGCAGCATGCCCGTGACCCAACCACTGAATACATCATCAGGCAGCCAAGCTGCTGGCATGTCGTATAGCTCAAGTGACTGAATCATGCCATGCAAACGCGATTCAGACTGCATCAATAGGCCAAAAACAGGTGCATCCAAATATAATTGTACGTCATGACCAAAGGTCGCTAGCGTTAGCGCAAGTGCGCAGCCCTCATAGCTGGCCATTTCAGTCGGCGTATGCAACTGAATTAATAATTTCATGGTTAAATCCTAATCTGATTACTTGCGTGATGATTGTCGTCTTTGCAATCATATCTTCCAAGCCAAAATATCTCAAAACGGTGCGTTGTCAAAATTGAATCAGGCGGCAGTCTTCTTGCATCATCATCGCAAGCTCACTCAGTCCGACCAGCGAAAATCCTGTTGCAAGATTGTCACCATTTAGCTGATGGCGTGAGCTATTATCCGTGTCACTAATCCCGCGACTGAGAGCAGTACTGACGCAGACGGGTAGCGATAATTGATACTGCTCGGCAAGGTTTTGCCATTCTTTGGTCAAATCAACTTGCTCTGCGGACTGCCAGCGTAGGCGGTTGGCAGTATGGGCAGCATCTCCATAAAAAAAGACATTTAACGTTTCACTGCTATTCGCATTTTCTTTGCTGGAAGTGTTTTTAAGATAAGCACGAGCATAACGTAGCGCTAGAGAGCCAAGTGGATGACTGGGATCAGCGGTAATCAGAAGTAAAGGAGGCATGGTTGTCATAAGGATTCTTGTCGATCGTCAATGCTAAAGGTGTTTATGCTACCATAAAGCGCTCAAAAGCAAAGCGCGTCAGTGTGATTAAAAGTGGTTTTATCATAAATACTGGCATATATTAGTATGGTTGTCAGATTCGGTGACTACCTCGTAAGAAAAAACGCTAATATTATGCGCTAGGTTCACGTAGTCTTATCATTCCATGTAAGGAGTTTATTTACCTATGTTACCTGCTATGCCTTCACGCGAGACCCATGGTACAGATAATCAGCCTACAGTAGAGCAGCTGCAAGTATTGCAGACGGCGAGTGAGTTTGCTTATCAAATTTGGGAGAGCCGTACGGTCTCATGCCAAACTTTTTTGCGCAGCTACCCATTAGATCATACCTTAACGCGCCAGCAAATCGATGATCTGATACAAGACTATACTTTGGATGAGAACTATCAGATCGCTGATGAAGACAAGGTAATGAAAGGATTACGTGATTTGCGTACTCTACTGATGATGCGTTGGATCTGGCAAGATGCCTTACAGCTGATCTCACTTGAGCAGTTGACTGATGAACTCTCTGAGTTTGCAGGGGGTTGTATCTCTTTTGCCAAAGATTATACCTATCAGCATCTGATCAAGCAGTATGGCGAACCAACTTTTATTGATGCCAAAGGTAATGTGCAAATCGACGATATGGCCATCATGGCTATGGGAAAACTTGGTGCCCATGAGCTAAATTTATCTAGTGATATCGATCTCATTTTTGTCCATCAAGCACGTGGTGAAACCAATGGTGATAAGGCCAAAGGTACTCGTAGCATAGACAACAAGCGCTTTATGACTCGATTGGGTCAAGGCATTATTAAATTGCTTGATCATACAACGGCTGATGGTTTTGTCTTTCGCGTGGATATGCGTCTACGTCCGTGGGGAGATGGTAGCGACTTGGCTATTCATTTGTCAGCGCTGCAAAAATACTTTTCTCAACATGGCCGCGCATGGGAACGTTTTGCTTGGCTAAAAGCCCGCGTAGTCGGGCAGTTAGAGCAGCCATTCTATGATGAGTTACAAGCGCTCATCAGGCCATTCGTTTTTCGCTACTATGTCGACTACAGTGCTTTTTCGGCACTAAGAGAAATGAAGTCTCTCATTCAAAACCAAGTGGCACAGCGTGAAGATTTAGACAATATTAAGCTTGGTGCAGGCGGTATCAGAGATATTGAGTTCATCGTACAAGCGTTTCAGTTGATTTATGGCGGAAGACATCCTCAGCTGCAGATTAAATCCTGTTTGGACGCGATGAAGGTACTATATAAACTTAAATATTTGGAGCTTGAGACCTATAAGAAATTACAAGCCGCGTATCGGTTTTTGCGCCGGCTTGAACATGCGATTCAGGCGATTAATGATCAGCAGACCCAGCGCTTACCACATGATACACAGTGGCAATATAATCTGGCTATCACACTTGGGTTCGAGGACTGGGCTGCGCTACTCAACACGCTCAATCAGCATCGAAATAATGTAAATGTTCCATTCGAGCGCATGGTCACCGAACGTCAAGTGCCGGATCAGGAAGATGCTAGCCTTGAGCCAAAAGATCTTGATGAGCAGATTGCACGACTGGACAACGTACTCACGGAAAAAAATCGAGATCTATTAGATAATTTTTGGCAGTCAAAATTGGTTGCCAACTTAAGTGAAGAAGCCAGAGAACGTCTAGATGATGCGTATCCTGTCATCGTCCACGCGCTGTTGGCACATCAGGACCAGCAGCAACTTGCGAATACAGCGTTGCCTCGTCTTATCTCGTTGCTTGAAGCGATTTGTCGTCGTTCCATCTACTTAGTGATGATCGCAGAAAACCCCAATGCAACGATTGAGCTGATTCCGATGCTATCAGCCAGTCCTTGGATTGCAAAAGAGCTGGCACACTATCCTGTACTGCTAGATACTTTTTTACAGCAGCGCTATCATCATTTGCCTGATAAACGTGAGCTACGCGATATTCTACGTCAACAATTACTACGCGTAGAGCCTAATGACGAAGAGAAACTGCTCAGCGTCGTACGGCTGTTCAAAAAGAACCAAATATTGGCGGTAGCGGCTAGCGATATATTAGCTGCGCGTCCGATTATGAAGGTATCTGACTCTTTGACCTATATCGCTGCAGTAGTACTAGAAGCTGTATTAGAGCGAGCTTTTGCAGAGATAGTCAGGCGTTATGGCTATCCTATTGGCCAAGATGGCGATCCTGTAACCGAAGCGGATTGCGGTTTTGCTATTATTGGTTACGGTAAGCTTGGTGGATTAGAGCTGTCATATTCCTCAGACTTGGATTTGGTGTTTTTACACAAGATAAAAGAGCAGGGTATGACCACGGGCGAAAAGTCTGTCAGTGGAATGAAGTTTGCCGCGCGCCTGGTACAAAAATTAATGAACTATCTCAATACGCAAACTCGAGATGGCCGTGCTTACGAGATTGATATGCGTCTGCGCCCATCAGGTAACGCCGGTATGATGGTGGTGTCATGTGATGCTTTTGAGACGTACCAACTAGATAAGGCATGGTCATGGGAGCATCAAGCATTGGTGCGTGCTCGCGCGATTTGTGGCGATAGACGAGTAACAGCACGCTTTTGTGATATTCGCCGAAATGTACTGGCATTGCCGCGTACGCTAGAGCAGGTACGTACGGAAGTCACCAGTATGCGTATCAAGATGCAAAAGCATCTAGGTACCAACCAATGGCAACAGAAATCTGGTAAGTTCCATCTCAAACAAGATGCAGGCGGGATAATCGATATTGAGTTCCTAGCACAATTTGCGGTATTGGCTTACTCGCATGAGCATCCAAGCTTGACCAAATGGAGTGACAACGTCCGTATCTTTGAGGAAGTTGCCTTACTTGGCATTTGGGAGGCGCAAGTCTGTCAAGATTTGACAGATGCTTATCTAAGAATTCGTGCAGCTACCCATCAATTGGCATTGTCAGAGCAATCATTGTTGGTTGACGAGTCGTTATGGAAAGAAACACGGGCTTTAGTACAAGACCAATGGAAACATTTGATGGGCGTCGATACAGCAGATGAAGAGTAGGATGGATATTCAGTTTTTCAACTATAAATAATAGCCTACTATGTCCAAACCAAAAGAGTTCATTTGCTAAGACTGCCAGTGATATAATCGGTCACACATCGTAATACTACTGGCAATTCTTCATCATTTATTAGTGACAATAAGGCTGAATTTTAGCAATAAAATTTGATGCAGTGGTGTTATCATATGATGTTGATAAATACTATGAAATATAATCTACTTAAAAAAGTTAGACGTTAGCGCTAGCATAAGGACTACAAAATGAACATGGCAACACAAGACGGTAAGCTTTGGATGAATGGCACAATGATTGAGCAGCCAGATGCTAAAGTTCACGTACTGACTCACAGCTTGCATTATGGCATGGCTGTATTTGAAGGTGTGCGTGCTTACCAAACTGCGGATAATCGTACTGCTATTTTTCGTCTAAAAGAGCATACCGAGCGTTTATTAGGATCTGCAAAAATATTTCAAATGGATGTACCGTTCGATGCAGCGACTCTAGAGCAAGCGCATAAAGATGTGGTCAAACAAAACAACTTGGCAGAAGCCTATATCCGTCCATTAATTTGGGTTGGTGCAGAAAAGCTAGGTCTGTCTTCGCGTGATAACAGTATCAATGCGATGGTTGCGGCTTGGCATTGGGGTGCGTATCTTGGTGACGAAGGTATCAAAAACGGTATCCGCGTGAAAACGTCTTCATTTACACATCATATGACCAATGTGACGATGTGTAAGGCGAAAGCTTCAAGTAACTATCCAGTGTCTATCATGGCCAATCAAGAAGTGACTCGTAACGGCTATGACGAAGCTATTTTGATGGATCCACAGGGCTACGTTTGCCAAGGTGCTGGCGAGAACTTGTTCTTAGTGAAAGATGGTGTATTGCATACTCCTGACTTAGCTGGTGGTGCGCTAGATGGTATCACTCGCCGTACTATCATTCAGTTCGCTGATGATCTAGGTATTAAAGTCGTTGAGCGCCGTATTACTCGTGATGAGTTTTACTTAGCGGATGAGATATTTATGACAGGTACTGCTGCTGAAGTGACACCTATTCGTGAATATGATGATCGCACGGTCGGTAACGGTGGCCGCGGACCCTTGACTGAAAAGCTACAAACTTTATACTTTGATGTAGTACACGGTCGCAATGAGCAATATATGGATTGGTTAAGCTTTATTGATTAACAATGCAGTTACTTTGAAAAACTAAAAAAGACTGAACGTAATTGTTCAGTCTTTTTTTTATGCTAATATAGCCATCATATTTATTCATACCGTTAAAGTGAGCAGTCAATGCCAATAGATTCTGATACAGCAGATAATAAAAATATCAAACAAATTATTTGTATTAAATGGGGTACAAAGTACGGAGCTGATTATGCCAATAAACTATATGGCATGGTGTCTCGTAATATTACGCCGCCATTTCGTTTTGTGTGCTTTACAGACGATACCACCGATGTGCGTCCAGAAATCGAATGCCAAGCATTGCCGCCGTTAGATGTCACTATGCCAACCAATACACTAGGTAAGTGGCCAAAATCTCGTTTATGGGGTGAAAAGCTTGGCGATTTAACCGGTACAGTACTGTTTGTAGACTTGGATGTGATTATCGTCGATAGCCTCGATCCTTTCTTTGAGTATGGCAAGCCGGAGGATGTTATTTTATCTTATAACCCGAGCAACCCGTTGGAGCGTTTGGGACAGACTTCTTGTTTCAGATTCCAGATAGGTTCGCTTGTTTCACTACAAGAAAAATTTAAGGCGGATCCACAAGGTATCGCTGATGAGTATCGTTTTGAGCAGCGTTTTGTCACTCGTAACGCACCAGGTGGCGTGAAGCTGTTTCCAAAGGCATGGGTGGCGCACTTTAGACGTAAGTGTCGTCAACCTTTCCCGTTTAACTACTTTAAAGAACCAAAGATTCCTAAAGGTGCTCGTCTGGTTATTTTCCCTGGTGATTTATACCCTACGCATGCAATTGATGGCATGTATAATAAAAATGCGGCTAATAATGCTAAAGATCATTTGAAAAGAATTACTGAGCCCAAAAACTTGAAACGCCCTTTACGACATTTACGCCACTTTATCTTGCCAGTAACTTGGATTGAGAAATACTGGAAGGAGTAGGCTTAGCTCTATATCTGAGTATTATCACATTAGACGTAATTAACACTGATGTTTTATAGCCTTGTAAATAACTAAGGCTAGAGTATTTTTTAGTGAACGGATAGAACTATGAAAACAAACGATACCATCAGAGTCTTTGTAGGCTGTGACCCAAATAACTGTGATCTAGAGCAGATGATGGTTCTAGATTATAGTATCCATAAACATACCAGTGTGCCAGTAGAAATAGTGTGGATGCAGCTCTCACGTGACCCTGATAGTTATTGGTATTCTAACCCTGAAACTGGTAAAGGCTGGGATACCACCAAGTGGTCAACGCCTTTTTCAGGTTTTAGATGGGCGATTCCAGAGTATTGCAATTATTCTGGACGTGCGATCTATATGGATGCTGACGTCGTTGTTTTAGATGATTTAGCAAAATTATGGCAGCATCCTATTGAAGGACAGTCCATAGTAGCGGCTAAAACGAATGCTGATATGACTCGGTTATGTACTTGCGTTTGGGATTGTGAAGCTGCAAAGTCTGTCATTTTACCTATCGAGAAACTCAAAAAAGACCCTAAAAGCCACAAAGAAATGATGGCGGTATTCAAGAAAAATACTCAGCTGATTGAGTCTTATCAAGACAGCTATAACTGCATTGATGGTGAAGACTTAGCGATAGAGGACATCAAAGTCTTGCATTACTCAGATATGGGAACGCAATTCAGTCACAAATATTCGTTACCCAGAGTGAGCAAGGAAGGCATCAAGCATTGGTTCGATGGTGAAATAATGCCGCATCCAAGACAAGATTTGGTCGACCTTTTTGATGAGTATTATAATGAAGCGCTTGCCGCTGGATATCATTTAGACAGTTATCGAATTGAACCTTTCGGTAGTTTTCCAAAAAAATCTCAACAAGGTTATACTGGTAATAAAGTCACGCGTGCTGAGAAGCATAAAAAAAAATCATTTTTCGCAAGATTATTAAAAAATTAATCTCTTGCTGACTAAGAACTTTCGAGGGTTTAATGAAAAAGCTCATTATTAGTTTAGAAGATGCCCAAGATAGAAGGCAGCACATCGCAGAGCAGTTTGAAAATAAAAATATTCCTTATGAATTTTTTGATGCAATCGACGCCACTCAAATTGATGCTATCGCGAGAGAATTAAATATATCAATTGCGAATACGCTATTAGGAAAAAACGAAATTGCTTGTTTTTTGAGTCACGCGAGCATTTGGCAGTTAGCAGTGGATAACAACTATCCTTACGTTTGCATTTTTGAAGATGATGTTTATCTTGGTGAAGATTCAGAATTTTATTTGAATAATATTTCAGAATGGAAGCCTGATGACGCTCATATATTAAAACTTGAAGTTTATAATAAAACCATTAACATTAGCGGAAGCGCTAAAAGCTTACAAATTGGTGACAGAAATCTTGTAAAACTAGCGACAAAGCATACAGGCTGTGCTGGTTATGTTATAACACTCGAAACGGCGCACACTTTACTAGATATAGTGAGAAATTATGACCAACTAATTCCTGTCGATCATATTGTTTTTGGTGATTTTCTACATAGCTACGCAGCCAATATATATCAGATTGTGCCTGCAATTTGTATTCAAAGTCAACGTCATAACCTCACTACACCTCTCACAAGTTATCTTGAGTCTGAAAGAAAAATCAGGTTTGGAACGCCTAAAACTGAGAAAACAATTGTCAGTAAGGTATTTAAAGAAGGAAAGCGATTAACTAAACAACTTAGCAATACTGTTGATAAAATCAACCTTAAATTAAAAGGGGTTAAAGCACTAAAACTAACTTTTAGATAATAATAGGCTATCTGAGAATTAACGCTTAAACGTATAGTCTAAACAAATGACAAAACATGATAGTCATCATACCTTAGATCATCCTACCAATATTTAATGTGCAAGAGCAGTATACAAGTATTTTATTTGTTACAATATAATTTTGTCAGCGTGAAACTGCCGAACTCATAGGTTGTTAGGGTCTTCCCACTAAATACTGTTCTCACCATGCAGTGATTTTGCTAATGTAAATGCAGTGCTCATATACTGAAGTCGATTGAATATATTCAATAGAATTCGACCGGAAAAAGTGCGGAGTTGGCAAAACTGTTTATATCGTCTACGCATATTACAAAAGGTATCATCGTTTCTAAGCCTAAATTAAGTCAAGCCATCAAATGATTATTGATCGTCCTCTACAAATTTCTGTTTCTAGCTAGGGCTTATAATTGGCGGCATTCAATAACACAATGTCGTATTACAAATATTATAGTAAAATAAACCTAACAGAGTTAAGCTATTTTGAATTAAGTTTATAGGATTCTTTATGACTAACAATGTCATTTCAGCGCAAAAAATGAACAAGACCAAACTTAAAAAAAAGGTATTGCTGGTAATTAACTGTCTTCAAGGCGGCGGTGCGGAGCGTGTGGTATTGACGTTAGGTCAAGGGTTTTATGAATTGGGCTATGAAGTACATATTCTAAGATTCAAACCATTGGTAGAGTATGAGTTGAGTCCAGACCTTCATTATCATGTGCTCAAATTTAAACCTTACAAGCTCATACCAGGATCCGAAAGGCGTGATAAGATTTTTGCGCGTTCTGTCGATAAGTATGTTTCACAAAATATCGGTCAGCCTGACATGATACTTTCTAATCTTGATCGTGCGGACAGTATTTTGAGTAATAGTAAGCTACCAAACATCACCTATATCATTCATAACACCGTATCGCTGCTTTACAAGTTCAATAAAAATCAAGATGCTGAGCAATTAAAAAGAAAAATGGTCGAGATTTATTCTAAACATCCTTGTGTCTGTGTGAGTGAGGGTGCTGAAAAGGATTTCATCAAAAGCTTTGGCAATATCACACCAACGGCAGCCATCCACAATCCGATTGATAGAGACAATATTCAAAAACAGGCCAACGCTTTTGTTCCTGAATATCAGAACTATATTATTCATGTAGGAAGCTTCAAAGATGCGAAGCGTCACGATGTATTGATAAAAGCCTACGCAAAGACTGATCAATCTATGCCGTTGTTGCTCTTAGGCCAAGGCAAGCATAAAAATGAGATAGAGAATTTAGTCACAGCGTTAAAACTAGAAAATAAGGTGGTGTTTTTAGGCTTTCACGAAAATCCTTTTCCTTATATCAAACATGCACAATTTAAGGTACTGACTTCAGATTGGGAAGGCTTTGCTTTAGTTATTGCTGAAGCTTTAGTGCTAGGTACGCCAGTTATAAGCACCAACTGTCCGTCAGGCCCGAGTGAGCTGCTACCTGAAAGCAACTTGATGCCGATGGGAGATATTGAAGCCATTGCCGAAAAAATGCGTCAGGCTATGAGCAACCCACAACAGTTTCATGCCCCGTTTGATGAATCACTGCTTCCAGTCAAAATAGCTGAGAAATATCTAGAATTCTCTCAAAGACCAGATGTCATAAAGTGATACTGTCAAATCCTCTTTATACTCAAAATACTCACTTTTAAGAAAGTTTAAAATGACTAACAATGCCATGAGCATAAGCAATAATTTACCTAGAGAAAATAAGAAAAAATACTTTTAGTCATCAACTGCCTACAAGGTGGTGGTGCTGAGCGTGTTGTACTTACATTAGGGCAGGGCTTTTATGAGTTGGGATATGAAGTACATGTTTTAAGATTCAAGCCTCGGGTAGAGTATGATCTTAATCCGAACCTAAATTATCATTTAATTAACTTTAAGAAATATAAATTCATACCAAAACTAGAGCGTCGTGACAAATTTTTTTCAGGTGTGGTTGATAGATATGTCTCAAAGAAAATTGGTCAGCCGGATATTATCCTATCAAACCTTGATCGTGCGGATAATATTCTTAGCCACAGCAAAATGCTCAATATTATCTATGTGATTCACACTACGCTATCATTATCATACAAGTTCAAAAATTTAGATGATGAGCAGAAAAAACTAGCGTTTTCTGACATTTACTCAAAGAATAGCTGCGTATGTGTTAGTAACGGCGTTAAAAAAGATTTTTTAGAAAATTTTGGTGATATCACACCAATGGCAGCTATTCATAACCCGATAGATAGAGATTGTATTCGAAAACTAGGTGATGCGTTCGTTCCTGAGTATCAGAACTATATTATTCATGTGGGTAGTTTTAAAGAGGCAAAACGTCATGACGTGCTGCTAAGAGCTTATGCCAAAACAGATCAGTCGCTGCCTTTATTGCTTTTAGGTAAAGGCAAGCTTAAGAATGATATAGAGCAATTGGTGGTCGAACTCAATTTAGAAAAGAAGGTGGTTTTTTTAGGTTTCCATGAAAACCCTTTCCCTTATATAAAACATGCGCGGTTTAAAGTATTAACTTCCGATTGGGAAGGGTTTGCTTTGGTCATTGCAGAGTCTCAGGTGTTGGGTACACCAGTCATCAGTACCGACTGTCCTTCAGGTCCAAGTGAGTTATTGCCTCAAAATAACTTAATGCCAATGAGAGATATAGATGCTATTGCTGCTAAATTAAGCTTAGCAATGAAAAATCCAGAGCAATTTCATTCTGAATTTAATGAGGCGTTGCTACCTATCACGATAGCCAAAAAATATATTGAGTTCGCCTCTGATTGTGAGAATGTAGGTGAAAAGGCCTAATCTAACCACCATTTAGACCAATCATCTCTGTGTAATTGCCTTAGCGTGGCAAAAGCACTTTGATTATTTTGTAGTTTTTCGAATACAGCTAATAGTATAGTCGTCGCTAATTTGTCGACTTTAAGGAATTTACTATAGCGTTTACGCATATTTCTTAAGCTATCGTCCGTACCTATACGAAAATAGGTAAGCCCGTCATATAGTGGCAAATCCCCAGCATAAAGTTTTTCAGTTTTTTCATCCAGTAGTGGCATAACCTCAGTATTAGCACTCAACTGTAAAAAACTTTTGGTCTCATGCACCCTCAAGGTATTCATTAGAGTAATGACATTCATCAGAATTGCAGCTCTATTAGTGTCATCTGAATAGTCGATGAAAGTATCGCAAGCTGAAACAATCCAGCGTAATGAGAGATGCTCTAACAGATAATCGCTTTCTACCTCCCAAAGTCTCTCAAATTCAGCAAACGTTTTATCTGTCCTGTATTTGCGACGCATCAATATAACAAGCGTATTGTGATAAAAACAGAGCTCAGAATCACCCAACGATTGATGCTTTAGGTTATTTAAATGGATCTCTAAGTCTGTACTTTTACGTTCATCTGTTAGCGCTTCAATATCGCACAGCGCTTCAGTAATGGTGGTTTCTTTCATCTCGTTAAAGCTTTTGCCATCATAATTTTTCAAAATCTTACCCGCATTCAATCTTTTTTCACTGCGAAATACTAGTAGCAGTTTTTTTTGCCAGTTCGATGATGTGGTCATGTTATTAAAATCCTTCGAGCAAAAAACAAAAGTAGCCGTTAAGTTTTGGCATTACCATTTATATTAGTATGAGTAGTATTGCTTATACCAAGTGACAAACTTTTCGATGCCGTCTTCAATACTGGTATTGGGTTTAAAACCAATATCCTCTACCAAAGCATCTATATTGGCATAAGTGATTGGCACATCGCCTGCTTGCATAGGCAATAGGTTTTCTTCCGCTTTTTTACCGCAGGCACTTTCAATAGCTGTGATAAATCGGCGTAAAGTAATAGGCTGATTATTGCCGATATTATAAATCTTATAAGGCGCGGTAGCTGTGGTAACCGTTGATTTCTGTGGCGCTGGCACTTTATCCATTATCTGCATAATGCCTTTAATAATATCATCAATATAGGTGAAGTCACGTTGCATCTCACCATTGTTGAATACATCGATTGTTTCACCCGCCAGTATTTTTTTGGTAAAAGAAAAATATGCCATGTCTGGTCTGCCATAAGGCCCATAAACGGTAAAAAATCGTAACCCTGTGGTCGGAATGTTATATAAGTGGCTGTAGCTGTGTGCCATCAGTTCATTAGATTTCTTAGTGGCCGCATACAGGCTGATAGGGAAGTCAACACAATCAGTGGTGGTGAAAGGCTGTTTGGTGTTCATACCATAGACAGAGCTAGAGCTGGCATAAATCAGATGCTTTACTTTGTTATGGCGACAGCCTTCGAGCACATTTACAAATCCGACTACATTAGAATCAACATAGGCATTCGGGTTTTCAATAGAGTAGCGTACACCCGCTTGGGCACCTAAGTTAATAACCACGTCGAACTGATAATCTGAAAAGAGAGTTGACATGGCCTCGCGGTCAGCCAAGTCTAATTGAATAAACGTAAATGCTGTAGCCGCTATGTGTTCACTGAGTATGCCCAAACGTTCTTCTTTTAGGCCTATGTCATAATAGTCGTTGAGGTTATCAATGCCTACAATCGAACAATTGTCATTACCAATATTTGCCGTCAACAGTGTGTTTATTAAGTGAAAGCCAATAAATCCTGCTGCTCCAGTGATTAAAACTCTCATTAATCGCTCCCAAATAAGTCTCTAGTGAACACTTTATCTGCTACATCTTTTATATCAGCAGATAAGCGGTTGGCAACAATCACATCACTCATTGATTTAAAAGCTTCTAAGTCATTAATTACTCGTGAATTAAAAAACTCTTTTTCTTCCAATACAGGCTCGTATACGACAACCTCGATGCCCTTTGCTTTAATACGTTTCATGATACCTTGAATGGCAGACGCTCTAAAGTTGTCCGAGCCATTTTTCATAACCAATCTATGTATGCCCACGATCCTAGGATTTTTTTCGATAATTTTATCGGCAATAAAATCTTTACGGGTTCTATTGGAGTCAACAATCGCTTTGATGAGGTTGCTTGGTACTTCATCATAATTGGCCAATAGTTGCTTAGTATCCTTAGGTAGGCAGTAACCACCATAGCCAAATGATGGATTGTTATAATGATTGCCTATACGCGGGTCTAAACCAATACCTTCAATGATTTGCTTGGTATCTAGTCCAAATGTCTGTGCATACGTGTCGAGTTCATTGAAATAGGCTACGCGCATAGCAAGATAAGTGTTTGAGAACAACTTAATAGCTTCTGCTTCAGTTGATGCTACAAAAAGGAGAGGCACTTCTTTTTTAATTGCGCCTTCAAGTAGTAAATTTGCGAATACCGTTGCTTGCTCCGACTGCTCACCTACAATGATTCTAGAAGGATATAGATTATCGTGTAGTGCTTGGCCTTCTCGTAAAAACTCAGGCGAAAAAATAATACGGTCAGTCGCATAACGTTCTCTAATATCTGCCGTATATCCTACTGGCACAGTAGATTTTATGATAATAGTTGCTTGCTGATTTACCAACAGCACTTGCTCAATCACGGCTTCTACAGTTGACGTATTAAAGTAATTGGTTTTAACATCATAGTCGGTTGGCGTGGCTATAATGATAAAGTCAGCATCCTGGTAAGCTGTTTTCGCGTCAAGTGTTGCAGAAAAATTTAGATTTTTATTGGATAAAAAATCTTCAATGTCCGTATCTTCAATAGGGGACTGCTTTGCATTTAATAGGTCAATTTTTTCAGGGACAATATCCACTGCAATAACGTCATTATGCTGTGCTAGCAGCATTGCATTTGATAGGCCGACATAACCTGTACCTACTACTGCTATTTTCATAATATATCCAAATAATTTTTAAGCTTTTATTGTTTTATACCAAGATTGGGCACTGATGGTAATAGTTCAAGCTTGGGCTAGATTAGTTTAGGTTTGCTCGCTGGTGCTTGTAGCCACAGAGGTGGGTAGATAAGCCCCGAGTTTATACTTCATGGCTTGGCTGACTCTTTTTTGTAAATCTGGTGCAAGAAGATCCAAACTTTGAATACAGCCATATTTAATAGTTTTGTCTTCTAAGTCAATGATAAAGTTCTCTACGCTACTGTCATTCTTCAGATAGTTGATAGAGGTGTTGGGTTTTAACTTCGCTTCATCTTTTTGAATTTTCAGATGATTCATCAAGGTTATAGGGTTCACTTGGGCAACATCTCTGAACTTGTATTTTATTTGTTCTGTCAACAACTGAGGATGACTTAACAAATGGGTCTTTAAAATATTTCTGTCGACAATATGAGGATAATGATGAATCTCAAAAAACTGATCCATACCAATTATTTTAGCACTCAACATTTGCGCTACAGTATGTCTTGGCTGTATCGGCGTTCCAAATAATTTAAAGCGAGATTTTCGAAAATTTAGCTTAGCATTTACAGCTGCACTTTTGCGCCATTGGCCATGAATGATAAGATTGTCACCATCCAAAAAGTCATCTATCGTCACTGGCTGATTAAAAAAGAAATCATCATTCATATAGATAAAATAATCAGACAGTTCTTTAATATTCCATATCATCGACTCAATCGATCGGGTATTAAATGTCGGTAAAAACTCCTCATAACCCGAGAATATCTCTTTATGATCGACAATACGTATTTTGTCCACAGAACATATATTTTGCTTAGCAAATTCATCGATGAATGCTGGTTGTTGTTGGTCCGTGACAATATATATGTGGCGACAAAAAGGCACATATTTGATGATAGAAGCGACATTATAGTATATCTCATCGTCACTAGCGAAACGAGTGGCCGTTATAGCATCTGAAGCCACTGTTTTCCCTGATTTATAACGTTCTCTTTTTTGTTTGAGAATGGGGTCTGCGCCATCTACCCAAGCAATGACAACGTCTAAAGTTTTCTCGTCAGGCTGCTTCATGACTGATCCTATTTTTTGTGAACACGTTTTTATACGCTAATATTGTTCATAGCCACATCAGTTTAGCTATAAGATTTACGGCCATTACTATTGGCAAGGTTTAACTGACTTATACAATAAAGATTGATCACGATTTTACTATGGGCGGATAACCAAATCACGCTTATACTTCAATAAGTCAAAACAGTGGCTTAAAGGTAGGTGAGACTAGCATATAAACTCAGAACGCTGCAATAATTATGACTACTGATACACTTATTTGACAGATCTGTTATATCTATATCTCTATGTAATTAAGCTGAGACATTAATGCCACCTATTATTCTATTTATTTTAAAGGCGCTTGAAGGTCGGGGTGCTGAGCGTATGGTTACCACATTGGCAAGCGCTTATGCAGTGATGGGCTATCGTGTTCATATACTATGCTTGGAAGAGACGCAGGACATGCTATTAGATTCTCGTGTTCACTATCATATAGTGCCATATGCTGAGGTATTCTCTGAGCAAAATATTGAGCCAACATCCACGCAATCCAAGGCTTATGAGACAGTCGCTAGGCGTATCGATCATTATGTGTTTAGCCGAATAGGGACGCCAGATTTAATACTCGCTAACATCTATAAAATAAACTGGATTATGGCATATAGCCAGTTACCAAATATTGTGAATGTAGTACATACGGCGCTATCTAAGCAGTTTCAGCATCAGTTATTAGAGGCTCCAGTACAGACTATTAATCATCTAAAAATGGTCTATGGCACGCATGCTTGTAGTTGTGTGAGTGAAGGGGCACGGCAAGATTTAATATCCCTGATTGGCCAGATTACCAAAACCACGACAATCTACAACCCCTGTGATGCTGCTAGCATCAGTAGCAACGCGGCACAGAGACCACGTATCGAACAGTTTGGCTTAATAGATAAAGGGTATATTATCCATGTAGCCTCATTTGACAGTATGAAAGGTCATCGAGACTTGCTACAGGCTTATGCCAAATCAAAGCGGAAGTTGCCATTGGTGCTGGTGGGTAAAGGTAGGCTTGAAGCAGAAATTAAACAGTTAGCTTTTCAACTTGATATTAGCGATTGCGTTAAATTTCTAGGTTTTCAGATCAACCCTTATCCGCTGATTGCCTCAGCAGCATTGATGGTACTAACCTCTAAGTTTGAGGGTTTTGGCTATGTCATCATAGAAGCGCAAGCTTTGGGAGTACCAGTAATTAGTACCGATTGTCCCTTTGGTCCAAGAGAGCTGTTACCTACCAAAAGCTTGATAGCTGTCGGTGATATTGATGGATTGGCCATGCTTATTGATTATGCAATAGACAATCTTACACGTTATATAGTACCGCTTAACCACCAACTCTTGCCTAAAAATATTGCATATCAGTACTTAGCATTTGGATCTGTGCTAAGTTTGGATAAAAATTAGAGTCAATGAGTATTAGGAGTCTTTGAGTAGAAGCGCTCAATTAAACGTCATTAATCAGAAAGTGTTAAATAATGATTTGGAGACAGGAGAATGATTAATGACAGGAACGCCATACGATTGATAAGTTCTGCCTAATAAGTTAAATGAAGGCACAATGCGCTCATTCATAACGTTACTAAGCATACTTGGCGCACTATTGTTTTTATGTTCATAAAACCGTGGTTGTTTGCTGTTGAGTAAGTCAATACCGTAGAGATGGATGCTAGTAACCTGACGTGAAAAAGCCAACTGGGCAGCTACATAAGCGACCGTACCTGCTTCTACAAATCCATGAGTAATATTAAGAGATACGCCAATATCAGCCGCTTTATAATTACCGTCAATAATAAAGTTTGGATTATTTATAAAGTATGATAAAGGCATTCTTTTATTTAGTCGTTTTTTCTTAAAAATAAGCTTACTAAAAGACAGCTTATTTGATTTTACGCCCCATGGTCTGTCTACTGGATACAGCACACGCATGGCATGATGGTAAGTTCGCATGATATCAGGATGTGCCGTTGCCATCGCTTCAAAGACGGCTAGCGTCGCATATAGAGGTTGGCCAGTATAGTACTGCCGTAAAATCTCAGGCTGATGATTGATAAAGCGTGCGTCACTAATGACATAACCAACGATATCGGAAAAGTGATGCTGCCCAGTAAGGCTGATGCTGCCGTTGACGAAAATAACAGGTGCATCTAATAGCTCAGATAACGGCATCTGCTGTATAGATGGACCTGAGGCAATAATGCTAACCTCTTTTCCATGCAGGCTTTGCTCTGGTTCATTGGCATTAAAGGCATTGATAACGATGAGCTCATTATCAATATTGAACCCAGCAGTAGCAGGTAATCTCAAATATAGCGCCATACTATTTTCCAGTAGTTGACTTCGCCTGTCTTATATCGTACCGCATCACCTTCAAATTATCTGTAAAGCATTTAAATATCGCTAAACGTTTATTTCCAATAATCTTTAAGCCAAGGGCTTGGCTTCACATGACGATACCATTTGCCGCCACTACCGTTGATGGCATCTGGCGGATTGATCTCCCCATGGAAGATAACAATTTTTGCGTTATCAGGCAGAGTAGGTGTACGCACGAAATTGAATGGAATAGGGGCAATGCATTGATATTTGAAGCTGACACACCAAGTTTTATCCCAATACTCTAAATGATGATGCTCACGCAAATAGTTGGATAGATAAGCTTGCTCGTGGCGTACTTGCTGACGAATGGTGTCGAAGTTACGTTCAAAATTTGCAAGCAAATCAGGATAAGTGCCCATACCAATGTTAAAGCGATACACGGAACTATTACCAATCATCCGCCATGGCTTTTTCCAATCACGAATAATCACTACACTGTCTCTATGCGCAGCTTCATAAGTGAAAAAAGCATCGATATTATCGACAATCACAATATCGATGTCTAAAAACAGCGCAACGCCTTTGAGTTTATACAGCTCTGGTTTAAACGTTGTGAGCTTTTTCCAACCACGCTCAGGACCCGCTGGTAGATCCATCTCTGGGATAGGGTGGCAAGTAATAGCAGGATCAATGCCCGTACTATCATCGGTGAGGCAGACCATTTGAAAGTCTAAGGTAAGGTGGCGGCTGACCATATTATAGAGGCGGTTGACATATTCAGGACCGTATTTATCACCCCATTTCATACAGATAACATAACGCTGATCAGCAATGTTGAGCTTTGCTTTCGTTTGGTCTGTCGATGAGGTATTCGTTACGTCAGTTGCCATAATGCACTCATATTGATGTCAATAAAAAAATAGTTAATAAAATAAAGGGTATAAAAATAAAAAATTTAGCCAATATTAGCACGACTACGATTCACAACCTCTCTAAACGCTTAACTGATTGTACGGTTATTACTCATGGCTATTGGATTTTACCGTATCACTAGCGTTACGATCGTGATGGATAGATTGCTTATTATGATGAATAAATTTTGCCAAGTTTTCTTCACTGGCATTATAAGGATTTCCCAATGTGGGAATACGTTTAAAGCGTCGATAGCCCCACATGTAATGACTACATTTGCTCTCAATCATCTGTTGCATGGCTTGATTCAGCGCATGAGCAGCAGTTTCGGCATTACGGTCATAAAGTGCTGGGTCATCGAGCTTATAACAATAGATATCAAACCCACGGCCGTCTTCACGGCGAATACACGATATACCGACTAGCGCACATTTGGTTTTGCTAGCGAGTTTTGAGGCCAGCGTACTGGTCAGTGTTTCTACCCCAAAAAAAGGTACAACCACACCGCCCGATGGGTCTGGTACATGATCAGGAAGCACAATACTAAAACCACCTTGCTTAAGGGTTTTAAAGACAGCTTTGACGCCGCTACCATCAGTAGGGACCAAAGTGGCATTGAGCCGTGAACGACCGTGCAAGACAAAGTCATTGGTAATATTACCTTTAACAGGCTTATACATGATGGTCGGCGAACCAAATTGGTTGAGCCAAGCATTCATCATCTCCCATGTACCGAGATGTGGGACGATTGCTAGCATGCCGTTAGGACTAGCCAGTCCTTCTAATAAGATGTCTTTATTGTGGACATCACAAATTTGAGCGATACTCCACTCAGGAGGCATCGCCCAACTCTTAATAGATTCAATGCTAGTTAAACACTGATGATAAATAATTTCTTTGGTTAAGGCTTGTTTTTGCGTAGTAGATAAATCAGGGGCAATCAGCGCCATATTGGTACTGACAGTACGCATAATACTTAAGCTGGGTATCTTTATAATAACCCACGCAACAAAACGTGCCAGCATCTGCAATACAGACAATGGCACGATTTTGAAAATATGATACGGATTCATGACCATTCACACGGTGATAAATCACGTAACCAGTTATATATCAAAGAACTAAACATTATCTTAACTATTTACTGTGCAGGTTGATTGGTGTCAGCCTGTGCTTTTTCACGCACACGGATACCAAGTTCACGCAGTTGTTTGCTATCAACGCCAGCAGGTGCTTGCGTTAATGGGCACTCAGCAGTTTTGGTTTTTGGGAAGGCAATCACGTCACGGATAGAGTCAGCACCTACCATGAGCATAATCAAACGATCCAAACCAAATGCTAAGCCACCATGGGGCGGTGCACCGAACTTCAATGCATCAAGTAAGAAGCCAAACTTGTCTTCAGCCTCTTGCTCGCCGATACCTAAAGCGTCAAGTACGGCTTGCTGCATATCGTAAGTATTGATACGTAAGCTACCACCGCCAACTTCTGTACCGTTCAATACCATGTCATAAGCGATAGATAGGGCAGCTTCTGGGTTGTTTTTCAGCTCATCGACCGAGCCTTTAGGCTTAGTAAATGGATGATGCATTGATGTCCAGCGGCCATCGTCAGTCTGTTCAAACATTGGAAAGTCAGTGACCCAAAGTGGCGCCCACTGGCAGGTAGTCATTTCAAGGTCTAGACCGATTTTTTGACGTAATGCACCGATTGCATCGTTCACAACACTGGCTTTGTCCGCACCAAAGAAGATGATATCGCCATCTTCTGCAGCAGTACGCTCGATCAGGCTGACAAGCACATCATCAGTCATGTTTTTGATGATTGGAGACTGTAGGCCAGACTCTTTGTCCACACCGTTGTTGATGCTGCTAGCGTCATTGACTTTGATGTAAGCCAAACCACGTGCACCATAAATACCAACGAACTTGGTGTAAGCGTCGATTTGCTTACGGCTTAATGAAGCGCCACCAGGGATACGTAGGGCAGCCACACGACCTTTAGGATCGTTAGCAGGACCTGCGAACACTTTGAAGTCGACATCTTTCATCAAATCTGCAACGTCGACCAGTTTTAGTGGAATACGTAAGTCAGGCTTGTCTGATGCATAATCACGCATAGCCTCTGCATAAGTCATACGAGGAAACTGCTCGAACTCAACGTCCATCATGGTCTTAAACAAATGCTTGATAAGGCCTTCGTTGATGTTCATGATTTCTTCTTCGTTTAAGAAAGAAGTTTCGATATCCACCTGAGTAAATTCAGGCTGACGATCAGCACGTAAATCTTCATCACGGAAGCATTTAGCGATTTGATAATAACGGTCAAAACCTGAGACCATCAATAGCTGTTTAAACAGCTGTGGTGACTGTGGCAATGCAAAGAAGTTACCTGGACGCGTACGTGATGGTACTAGATAATCACGCGCACCTTCTGGCGTCGCACGAGTCAGAATAGGCGTCTCAACATCTAAGAAACCATGATCATCTAAATAACGACGAATCGTTGACGTCGCTTTGGCACGAAATACCATGCGCTCTTGCATTTGTGGACGGCGCATATCAAGATAGCGATATTTAAGACGCAAGTCTTCTGATACGGTAGTCTTTTCATCATTCAATGGGAATGGTGGCGTTTCAGATTTGGCCAGTACTTCAATCTCTTTGCCTAGTAGCTCGATTTGACCACTGGTCATAGTAGCGTTTTCAGTGCCTTCATAACGGCGACGTACACGACCAGTGATTTTTAGCACATATTCAGGACGTACCGCATCAGCAGTAGCAAAAGCTTCTGGCGTATCAGGATCGACGACTACCTGCAAGATACCAGCGCGGTCACGCATATCTAAAAAAATCACGCCACCGTGATCGCGACGACGATGTACCCAGCCTACGACACTAATGGTTTGATCAATTAAGCTTTCAGTTACAGCTCCGCAATATTCGTCTCGGTATTCGCTATGCGTCATAATATAGTTATCCAGTTGTCAGCCCAATTCGAAATACAATAATGCAGCCATTACTGCGCGATTCAAGCTATTCGCTAAAAAAACGCACAAATAACGCGATTAAGACAAATGGTCATCACGTCGACTGCAGAAAATTTAATGTAAACGCGTATTATGCCTAATCTGCCCTTGTTATACAACCAGCTGAGTCCAATCGAAGTATAGGAATACCTCGGTATCGGATGTATTCGTGCCCAAACATTTGCATTGGGTTAAAAATTGTCATTTTGCTTGAAAACATGAGTGACTGTGCCTATATCAAGCTCACTTATAAAATTCTATTGATCCTATTGCTATTGATCTTATTAAAGTTATCTTAATCATGTAAGGAATACTGTTCATGCTTTTTCATCCTGCTAAAAACCCTGTTGAATTGCGCGTCATTCATCTAAACAAAAACCAAGAGCAACGCCGTGAAGACTTAATGGAAGCCACGCAAGGTAAAGCGGCGCTTAAGCAGTTCAAAAAAACGATGGCTAAGAAAGCCAAGCAGGCGCTAAAGGTAAAAACCAAAAATAAGAAAAAACATGCTGATGATAAAGCACAAGTTTTTGTCCTTGATTTTGATGGTGATATCAAAGCAACAGCGGTTAAGCATCTACGCGAAGAAATCAGCACGCTTATCAGCACGGCAAAAAAAGGCGATGAAGTCGTCGTGCGCCTTGAGTCGGGTGGTGGTGTGGTGCATGGTTATGGTTTGGCCGCAGCTCAATTGGTTCGCTTAAAAGATGCAGGTCTAAAGCTAACTGTCTGTGTTGATAAGGTCGCAGCGAGCGGCGGCTATATGATGGCTTGTGTCGCAGATAAGGTAGTGGCAGCACCATTTGCTATTATTGGCTCAATCGGTGTAGTCGCACAATTGCCAAACTTCCATAAGTGGCTAAAAAATCATGATGTAGATTATGAGATGTTTACTGCGGGTGATTACAAGCGCACAGTTACTGTGTTTGGTGAAAACGATGCTGAAGATCGTGCCAAATATCAAGAAGAATTAGAGCAGACGCATGAGCTATTCAAACACTTCGTCAATAACTACCGTCCAACACTCGATGTGGCAAAAGTGGCCACTGGAGAGCACTGGTATGGCGAAGATGCGCTAAAACTTAATTTGATTGATAGCTTGCAAACATCAGACAGCTATATTTTAGAGCGCATGGAAGACAATGAAGTGTACGCACTACATTCACGTCAAAAACCAACACTCGCTGAAAAGCTAGGATTGGCGCAAGCAGCTGAGGCAACGTTAAGTATAGCAGTCGATAAAATGCCTGATGTGCTCGCACGTTTCGATCTTAACAGCCGTTTGAATATCCTAAAATAGCTTTAAATATCATCATGATATTCGATAGATGATTTTTTTAGGATAAACAAATATTTGTACATTGTTTGTATTTTGTAAAAGGCGTGGCCTAGCTGGTCGCGCCTTTTTGCTGTTTATTGATAATTGCTGTGTTATAAATGTAGCATACAGAAAACAGTATACGTACGTGCACTATAGTCATTCCACTATAAAAGTATTACTGCATTAACCTCGCTTGAAGTATCACATATATATCTTCACTCGGTTGCCTTGTACTACTTTCAAATTGTATCGACTATAAGGTTCTCATGGAGCTTTTTATCAACACTTGATTTAGACAATCAATAAAGAAAAGGAAGTCATTTATGTCTAACGATAATTTAATGTTTACCGCAACAGAACATGGTCAAGGCATGCATGCCAAAGTCAAAGCGTTCATTGAAACGCACATTGAGCCAATCGAAGCGCAATTTTGGGAAGATTGTCATAAGAAAAACCCTGATGGTAATTGGGAAAACTGGGAGTGGCCTGAAGCCTATGAAAGTCTACGTAAACAGGCGCGTGAGGCTGGCTTGTGGAATTTATTCTTGCCTGATGAAACGTTAGGTGCAGGGCTTTCGGTAACTGATTACGCGCCTATCGCAGAGTTAACGGGTCGCAGTTTGCTTGCGCCCCATGTATTCAACTGTAATGCGCCTGACAGCGGTAATATGGAGCTATTGTGGCGCTACGGTACCCAAGAGCAGCAAGACAAGTGGCTGACACCAATCCTAGAAGGTAAGACGCGCTCTGTATTCTGCATGACTGAGCCTGATGTGGCATCAAGCGATGCAACCAATATGCAAGCAACCGCTGTAGTCGATGGCGATGAGATTGTCATAAACGGTAGCAAATGGTGGTCGTCTGGTCTTGGCGATCCTGCGGTTGATATTCTAATTGTCATGGCATATACCGCTGATGAGAGCGCAGACCGTCATCATCAACATTCGATGGTGCTTGTACCAGTCAAAACAGCGGGTGTGAACATCAAACGTATGCTTAAAGTGTTCGGCGATTATGATGCACCACATGGGCATGGCGAGATTAGCTTTGAAAATGTACGCGTGCCAGTCAGTCACTTTATTGGTGGACCAGGTAAGGGCTTTGAGATTGCACAAGGGCGTCTAGGGCCAGGTCGTATTCATCACTGCATGCGTTGTATTGGCGCTGCTGAAAAATCTCTAGAACTGGCTGTTAAGCGTGGCATGTCACGTACTGCTTTTGGTAAGCCATTACTAGAATTAGGCGGTAACTTTGAGCGTATCGCCGAAGCTCGTATTAAAATTGATCAAGCTCGTTTGATGACCTTATATGCTGCACAGAAGATGGATGCGCACGGCACCAAAGCAGCATTGACTGAAATCTCTGCTATCAAAGTCGTGGCGCCAACTGTATTACAAGAAGTCGTCGATATGGCGATTCAGATTCATGGTGGTATGGGCGTCTGTCAAGACACGTTGCTACCGAACTTCTACTCGCAAGCACGTGTGCTACGTTTAGCTGATGGTCCTGATGAAGTACATAAAACCATGATTGCCAAACTAGAACTAAAACGTCAGGGCTTTAGTCGTTCGACTAAAACTGACAAAGCTTAATGTTAATAAATAGTCGTGTGAGTTAATCATAATTTACTTACGCAACTTTTATTAAAAATAAGCCAATCTCAATGCTAATTGAAAATTCACTATTAACAACTTAGTAGTGAATTTTTCATCACTAGAGTGAGTCCTCGTTCTTAACCCAGTTAGATGATTATCAATTGATTTGAGGACTAGCTCGTATATTTGTTATAAAAATAAAAGACCACATGATAAGGAATGTCTCATGGCAACTGATAATAAAGTACTAGACCAAGGCGGTGCCGTACGCGAAGGTGAAGAGCTCGATGCCCAAGCAGTTAGTGAGTGGCTTCGAAGCCAAGGTGTCGATGTAGTAGGCGAGCCTACCGTCACTCAATTCTCAGGTGGCGCATCAAACTGGACCTATCGCTTACAGTATGAAGGTGAAGACAAAAACCAAGATCTAATCTTACGTCGTCCACCAAAAGGTACCAAAGCAAAATCTGCGCATGACATGGTGCGTGAATATACCGTTCAAAAGGCATTAAAAGATGCTTATCCCTACGTACCTGAGATGATCGCGCTATGTACAGATGAAGCTGTCATCGGCGCTGATTTCTATGTGATGGAGCGTATGGAGGGCATTATCCCTCGTGCAGAATTGCCAGAGGGTATCGACCTAGATCCGGAGCAGACTCGTCTACTTTGTACAAATGTCCTAGATGCCTTGGTTGAGCTACATCAAATAGATTATACCGAGCACCCTGATTTGGTGAATTTGGGTCGAGGCGATGGCTATTGTGCGCGTCAGGTGAGTGGTTGGGATAAGCGTTATGTCAAAGCGAAAACCCCCAATGTACCTAGCTTTGCGCTAGTCAGAGAATGGCTTGCCAAGCACACACCTGCTGATAGCAAAACCTGTATTATTCATAATGATTGGCGTTTCGACAATGTGATACTTGATGTGGCTGACCCCACCAAAGTCATCGGCGTTCTTGACTGGGAGATGGCAACGCTTGGTGATCCATTGATGGATTTGGGTAGTGCATTGGCTTATTGGATTGAAGAAGATGACAATGTCGTGATGCAGCAGTTCCGTCGTCAGCCCACCCATTTAGAAGGCATGATGACACGTGATGAAGTGGTTGCTTATTATCTAGAGAAATCTGGATTGGAAATAGACAACTGGACTTTCTATGAAGTATTCGGCTTGTTCCGCTTGTCAGGTATTATTCAGCAGATTTATTATCGTTATTACCACAAGCAAACGACCAATGCCGCCTTCAAAAATGCGTGGCTTGCCATACACGTGATGCATGCTAAATGTTTGAAACTAATTGCGCAATACGAAGGTGAAGCACTATTCAGTGCACACGTTCAGCCACATTTAGAAGACATAGGCGTAGATGCTGCTGCTATTGAGCAGTTACCAAGCACTGTTCAGCAAGTTGTCAAAAGTATTTTACCGAAAGGTTATTTTGCAAAAGCACCTCATTCTCCTGGAGCTTAAGCATTCAGAAAACCGTACTTTAGCAAATATGATAAAAGGTAATAATTTATGACAACCATACTTTTAGCACGTCATGGTCAAGCGTCTTTTGGGCAAGAGAACTATGATCAACTCTCAGAGCTAGGTGGTATTCAGGCGCAAATGTTAGGTCAGCATTATGCAGCCACACAGCGCCGTATCGATGCGATATTTACTGGCAGTTTGGTAAGGCAACAAGACTCTGCACGGCACTTTTTGGCACGCTATCAACTGTCTATTTCTTCTAATGAGAGCAATGGTATGCCTGTGTTGCCTATCATGAATATAAATGAGCCAGATAGTTATATTCTGCCGCAATTTGATGAGTTTAATCACAAAGACGTATTTATTAAATCTGATCCTGACTTTATCAATAAAGGTGCGATTACGGCTGAGGTGGCTAAATCAGAGGTACCAGCCACGCGTTTAGCTGAGCTATTTGATCAGGCAATGCAGCGCTGGCATGGTGGCGATAACGATCAGGACTATATTGAGAGTTGGCCACAGTTTAATAACCGTGCACAGCAAGCGCTTGAACAGGTGCGCGCACAAGTAGCAAACTTAGGATTAAGTCGTGACAGTACTGTGTTGGTATTCACTTCAGGCGGTGTCATTGCAGCTATCACTGCACAGCTGCTAAAGCAAGGCAGTCAGACTGCCTATCAACTGAATAAAAGCTTGGTCAATACTGGGGTAACCTCGGTCACATTCAAAGATCAAAGTACTCGCTTAATGTCACTCAATGAATATAGTCATTTATTTTCTGATGGCAATTCTTTTGTGACGTGGCGGTAGGTTAGCAACGAATAAATAGAGATAAAGGTGGAGTGAGGCGGTTGCTTAAAATAGGTAGCGGCTCTTTATAGAATTAGGACTAGGGCGTGTCCTCAATATGAACATTAAACTTTAAATGGGCTAAATCTTTGCCAAACTGCGTCAAGTAGCTTGCAAATATTTCGATATTATCTGTACTACTTGTTTGGCTGCAATTTATTTCATTTTCAGCACCATTTTCAAAATAAGGACAGGCAGCCATCATAATTATTGAATACTATGAATTTATTTTGATCACTGACAAAATCAACCTATAAATTTGCGATATGATAGATTATTGTTTTGATCTCATGTCGATATGAAAAGGACTGTCCATGCAAAATAGATTGATAAATTTAGTCACTAAAAGCGCTAAACAACGTAAAGATGAGATAATCGGTGCCGTTCAGCCATCACGTTATTTACGAAAATTAAATAAGCAGCAGGTTGGACATGATAAAACCGTGCTTATCACGGGTGCGAGTTCAGGTTTGGGTGAAGGGATGGCCAAACTGTTTGCTAAGCTTGGTTACAACCTTGCGATATGTGCTCGTCGTATCGATCGCTTAGAGAGTTTACAGTCAGAACTAGTAGCGGAGTATCCGAATATCCGTGTTGAATACCGAGCTTTAGATGTCAGTGACTACGATGCGATCTTTGAGGTGTTTGATGCATTCGCGACTGATTTTGGTCATATCGATAAAGTGGTTGTGAATGCAGGTATTGGCGAAAGCCGCCGGATTGGTAAAGGTCGTTTTGAGACGAACCGCCGCACGGTTGAGATTAACTTTATCTCAGCATTGGCGCAATGTGAAGCTGCCATGAATATTTTTCGGGCGCAGAGTAGTGGCCATCTAGTGGTTATATCAAGCATGTCAGCCATTCGTGGAATGCCCAAGCATTTGACAGCCTATGGTGCTAGTAAAGCTGGCTTGGCGCACTTAGCAGAAGGCATTCGTGCTGATATGCTATTAACTAAATTACCTATCAAGGTTTCTACTATTTACCCAGGTTATATTCGCACTGAAATCAATGAAAATGCGAAGCCATTGCCATTCGAAGTAGACTCCGATACAGGTACCAAGGCAATCGTTGCGGCGATTGAAGCTGGTGTTGACGAAGCTTGTGTACCAAGTCTGCCATGGTCGATCGTGGGACAGGCAATGAAGCATATGCCACTACAGGTAATTAATAAGGTAAACAAATAGCTAGGGCATGTCATCAATTAGCACATTAATACATTTAGTGGCCTTAAAATGGCTAAATTTTGCTAAACATCGTCAGTAATTTTGCCAATATGTTCATATTAACGGCAATTTATTCCTTGTTTATCTGTAATCTTTCTCATTTTAAGCCTCACAATCTAATTGATGACACGCCCTAAAGTAAACGTATTACACAGAATAAAAAAAGCCCTTTACCTAATACGTAAAGGGCTTTTTTTATTCTTTCTATTTTTAAGTGTACAGCGCTTAAAAATTAAAGGGTTTGAGGGTTGTCTGATATATGTTTTTCACGTAGTTTTTGACGCAGGACTTTACCAACAGCACTCTTTGGCAGTTCACTTACAAATTCAATATGACGTGGGCACTTATAACCAGTTAAGTTTTCCAATGCAAATTCTTTAATATCACTTTTGGTGACATTGTTGTCTGCAGGCACGACATAAATTTTAACCGCTTCGCCTTGATGTGCATCAGGAATACCAATGACTGCGCAATCAACAATAGCCTTACAATCTAGCATGACAGATTCAATTTCGTTCGGGAAGACGTTGAAACCTGAGACTAGCACCATGTCTTTCTTACGATCGAGTAGGGTGATATAGCCTTTTTCATCCATGCTAATAATATCGCCAGTGCGGAAATAACCATCACTGGTAAAGTCATTGCTACTGTCTTTGTTAAAATAGCCTGAAGTGACGTTAGGGCCTTTGATGCACATTTCACCTGCTTCATTTAGACCCATACGTTTGCCGTTCTCATCGACCACGATGACATCAACACTAGGAACTGGTATGCCAATAGTACCGTTGAATTTACGGTCAGTGATGACGTTGGCAGTACCTGCAGCTACTCCTTCAGTCATACCCCAGCCTTCAACCATAGGGCAGCCAGTCACTTCAAGCCAGCGTGCTGCTGTCTGCTCGGTTGCTGCCATACCACCTGCTTGAGTGATACGTAATGAGCTAAAATTCAAATCCTTAAAGTTTGGCTGATCGAGCAAACCCTTAAACAAAGTATTAACCGCTGGGAAAATATGGAACGGTTGTTTTGATAATGTTTTGATAAACCCTGGCATATCACGCGGATTGGGTATCAATATAAAGGTATAGCCCGAGCGCATACCGAGAAGACTCAGCATAAATGCAAAAATATGATATAGCGGTAGGGCCATAACCATATTGATATAAACCTCATTAATATCTGAGGTAACAGGACGGTACCATGCTTCTGACTGCATGGCAGCAGCAACGATGTTACGCTGAGTTAAGACAGCACCTTTGGATAGCCCTGTTGTTCCACCCGTATACTGCAGAATGGCTTTTTGCTGCATGGTGGCTTTTGGTGATTGAACAGGTAGATGCTTACCCTTTTTGAGCACTTCAGGAAACTTAGTAACATGATACTTAGGATCATTAAGATTGTATTTAGGAACGAGGCGTTTGACCTGACGGATAACCGTATTGACCAGAATACCTTTTAACCCCATCATATCGCCCATTTTTGAGAGGACAATGCGCTTGATGTTGGTCTCTTCGATGACTTGCTCAAGTGCTTGGGCAAAGTTATCAACCACAAAAATAACCTGCGCACCTGAATCATTCAATTGATGGCGCAACTCTCGACCGGTATAGAGTGGGTTAATAGGCGTACATACATATCCTGCGCGTAAAATACCAATCATCGTAGGCAAGTACTGTGGAACGTTTGGCATCATTAATGCCACAACGCTACCTTTAGGAATGCCTTGTGCTTGTAACCATGCCGCAACCGCCATTGAAGCTTTATCAACATCGCCATAAGTATGAGTCACGCCCATACAAATAGTCATAGGATGCATACGAAAACGCTCAAAACATTCCTCATATAGTTCTATGAGACTTGCATATTGATCGGGATTAATAGTTTTTGGTACGTTTTTTGGATATTGAGCAAGCCAAGGTTTATCTACTGTCATACTTAACGTCCTTAAGTGCTGAGATAAGTTAAGGTTCTATAAAAAAGTAGTCACATCCTTGTCAACAATATATATCATCGCTAAAAGAGCAATAAATTGTCGAGTGACATCATAGTGATTCACAGACTGCTAGAATACGGTGGCCTTTACATGTATAAAGTTTTTAACTACAAAGTGATTTAACCGCAAAGGGTAAGAATCGGAGTAGATTAAACGGCGGGTTATTTTTTGCTGCTAAAAAAAGTGAAGTAACTTATTTTGGTAATACATTAACATAACTACAATTGATTTCGTTATGACAATACAAGAACTTGATAGTTTATACTTAAATTTGATAAAACTAACAATATATGTTGTAACTAGTTGTGAGACAAACGGTTAAAAAAGCTGATAAACGGCTATTTTCCTAGAAACATGTTAAATTATTATACCAAGTATCTTTCTTGTAATACAGTTGGCAACATAATTTCATTAATGAAATTGTTACAATTCTGCAATTTCGTTAATGAAAATGATTGGTTTCCCATAAAAAAAGCACTCTATGTTGAGATAGAACGCTACTTCATTATAGATGTTTTATTTACCGTTGTGGATTGTCTGCTTGATGCTTTTCACGTAGTTTTTGACGCAATACTTTGCCGACATTGCTCTTTGGTAGCTCATCAATGAACTCGATATAACGTGGACATTTGTAGCCAGTCATATTGTCTAAAGCGAATTCTTTGATGTCACTTTTGGTTACCTTATCATTAGCAGGTACGACGTAAATCTTGACGGCTTCGCCCTGATGTTCATCTGGAATACCAATGACTGCGCAATCAACGATAGCATTACAATCCAACATGACAGATTCAATCTCATTCGGGAATACGTTAAAACCTGAGACTAAAATCATGTCTTTCTTGCGATCAAGTAGGGTGATATAGCCTCTTTCATCCATGCTGACAATATCACCAGTACGGAAGTAACCATCACTGGTAAAGTCATCACTACTGTCTCTATTGAGATATCCAGAAGTGACATTGGGGCCTTTGATGCACATCTCACCCGCTTTATTCATACCAACACAATTACCTTCATCATCAACCACAACTATATCAACACTTGGGAGCGGCAAACCAATAGTGCCATTAAATGTGTGATCCGTCACAATATTAGCTGTACCTGCAGCTACTCCTTCAGTCATACCCCAACCTTCAACCATCGGGCAGCCAGTGACTTCAAGCCAGCGTGCAGCTGTTTGCTCAGTCGCTGCCATACCACCCGCTTGAGAAAGCCGCAGTGAACTAAAATTTAAGTTTTTAAAGTTTGGATTATCTAGTAAACCTTTATACAAAGTATTAACTGCTGGCAATATATGGAATGGTTGCCTTGATAGTGTTTTGACAAATCCTGGTATGTCACGTGGGTTTGGTACCAATATAAAGGTGTAGCCGGAACGCATGCCTAACATACTGAGCATAAATGCAAATATATGATATAGCGGTAGGGCCATAACCATATTGATATAAACCTCATTAATCTCTGAGGTAATCGGCCGAGTCCATGCTTCTGACTGCAAGGCTGCAGCAACGATATTACGCTGCGACAAAATAGCACCTTTAGACAGTCCAGTCGTTCCACCTGTGTACTGCAAGAATGCTTTTTGACTTAATTGCATGGCTGGTTTATGGAACGGAAGAACTTTACCTTTTTTGAGCACTTCAGGAAACTTAGTAACATGGTACTTAGGATCATTAAGATTGTATTTAGGAACGAGGCGTTTCACCTGACGGATAACCGTATTGACCAGAATACCTTTTAGCCCCATCATATCGCCCATTTTTGAGAGGACAATGCGCTTGATGTTGGTCTCTTCGATGACTTGCTCAAGTGCTTGGGCAAAGTTATCAACCACAAAAATAACCTGCGCACCTGAATCATTCAATTGATGGCGTAACTCTCGACCGGTATAAAGTGGATTAATAGGCGTACATACACATCCTGCACGCAAAATACCAATCATCGTAGGCAGGTACTGTGGAACATTTGGCATCATTAGCGCGACGACGCTACCTTTAGGAATGCCTTGTGCTTGTAACCATGCCGCAACCGCCATTGAAGCTTTATCAACATCGCCATAAGTATGAGTCACGCCCATACAGATGCTCATAGGGTGCAAACGAAAGCGATCAAAGCATTCTTCATATAGATCTATGATGCTGTTGTATCTATCGGGATTGATCGTCTTAGGCACAATATTGGGATAATGAGCAAGCCATGGTTTATTCGGCGTCATAGTCAGCGTCCTTGAGTTTTACTATTTAAAATTGTGATGTGGCAGTCGTATCCGTGTCAATGATGCTCATCAGCGCTGACGTGATCGTTTGCTGTTGAGAGTGATAAATTCTTATCGATTGACTGACTGATGGGTTTGTATTGCTGTTGTATAATACGATTTAACTATCATTTAAAAACACAATAATTCGAGAGTATAATTTATCATTAAGAGCGTTGAAAAAACAGATGCCTTAATAATAAAAAAGTCTATTTTATATGGTTGAAGTATCCAAAAATAAATAGAATATTTATTCAATACATTAGCACGAATGTGGCTTAAGGAAATATTGGTTTGCAGCACTGGTCAGTACATAAATTGAAAATATATAGCTAATATCAAATATATAGAAGTATGTTTCAAACATAAGGTGATTGTTGTAATTAGACATTAATACCGCAGTATTTAAGGTAGGATAAATTGATGTTTTTTATTAAAAAAACGTCTATAGATAAGCAATGCATTGATTGTACAGCCGAGCGTGCTACTCACACATATCAAAAACATGGTCACAATCTGATAGCGAACTGCTTGAGTAGGGTCGGCGCCAGCAAGGATTTGACCCGTCATCATCCCCGGTAAACTGACAATACCGACGACTAACATTGAGTTTAGCGTTGGCGTCATGCCGTTGATGATCGCAGCACGTATGGGCTCGTGTACGGCTTCAAATGGTCGCGCAGACAAGCTGAGCATCATCTCGATGCGATCGCGTTGCTCATGAAAAGATTCAATCAATTGGTTGCTGGTCAAAGAAATGGCAGTGAGCGAGTTGCCCAGTATCAATCCTAGTATAGGAATGATGAATTGCGGGGTGTACCAAGGCTGCACCCTCAAAATAATAATGATTGCGATTGCAGTGACGAATACTGCTGAAGTGCTGACTGCGATAAACGTATCGTTGAGCAAACCTTTATAGCTGCGTCTAACTCGGTTTTTGGCAGCGCTGCCTGCAATTAAGGTCATGATGGTTAAAATGAGGAGTACTTCATACCATTGTTCACGTGCAAAGATCCATGCCAATATCAAACCAATGAAGCTAAGCTGAACCACCGTACGAACAGCGGCAGTTAATAGTATCTTAGTGAGATGTAAGCGCAGTCGCCATGATATAAGGAGTACGATGAGAATTAGACTACTCGCTAGGGCGACATCCCCGTAACTAAGAATCATCTGCATATCATCCGTACCACTCATAAGTGCTCATTATAGTTAATCCTCTATAAACTGGATACGGTGTCAGTCTCGCTTAGTTCACTACATGTAGCACTTGCACTCGGCTTCCTTGTATCCAAATTATATTGAGCCGACTATATTATAATATAAATATTAGGTAGAACCAGTCAGTGAATGTATGAGATGAGGTGTTGACTATGTTCTGGTATTAAAACACTTCGGTCAGTACGCCTGCTTGCATATGCCAATGATGATTGGCGAGTGGCATGATATCTTGCGTATCATGCGTGACCCATAATAATGTGCGCTGCGTATCTAGTTGTAGCCATCTCATGAGTAGGTGTACCAGCTGTGCAGAAGTGTCAATGTCTAAAGCAGCTGTAGGCTCATCTAGTAATAAGACCTGCGGATTTAACTGTAAAAGACGTAAGGTATTTACCAGTTGGCGCTCACCACCTGATAAGTGATTGGTATCTTGCTGTAAAAAGTCAGCGTTCCGTTGCAAGCGTTCGAGCTGTGCGATATGCCAATCTATATCAAAACTGCGATGCTGATGGGCTTGTAGGCGATAGGGTGTTTTTAGGTTATCAATGACACGGCCTTCTAGCAGTTGCGGGTGCTGTGCGAGTAGGGCAACTTGTGTGCGCCATTGTGTGGGCAATGTATCGTGGATACTCTGAGGCGCACTGACATTTGATGCATCATTATTATTTAGATAGACGTCACCGTTGTTCATTGGCAATAATCCCGCTAATACTCGTAACAACACAGATTTGCAACTACCAGAAGACCCTGTCAACACCGTTACTTGTCCTGATAGCAATGTACCAGTCACGCCATTTATCAATACTCGCTTATCAGCAGGTAAGACAGGATCTGGCCTTACTGTTTTTCTTAGTTTGTCAGACCATTTTTGATAAATATTAGATGGTGTAAAAGGGTTTGTCTGAACGCTAGTGACATTGCTAGATACATTATCAGACACATTGTCAGGAGAATACGAAGTCGCTGTACGTCTGCTGTGTACCCAAATATTTTCGAATGTAAGCATAACTTAAAACTCACCCCTATCAACCGCACCCTTGTTATGGTGCAAGCTCATCTATTAGGATTATTGACTACCGATTTGCTCGCTAATAGCTTGCTCGATAGCACTACGTAACTTGTGTGGTACACGGATAGGGCGCATGGGTGCATTGCTCGCAGCGGTAGCATCTGATTTATCATTAGATATAGGCTCTGCTTGAACTTGATTTTGTACACAGGCGATAACGATTTTAGCGCTACTTAGTAAACTGTTGCTGCTGTTTGTAGCGGTGCTACCTACCATATGGCGATGAATACTTTGATAAAAAATCATACTGGCAGGTTTCAATTCGACTTTATCGACACGCACACTGATCACTTCATCTAAGAGAATGGCTCGTTTGTATTGCAAGTCTGCCTGACTCACGACAAAATGCTGTATATCACCATTGTCCGTCTGTAGAAAATAACCATTCAAACCAAGTTGGCCAAACCAATCACGGCGGCAGTTTTCAAAAAACACCAAATGATTGGCGTGGTAGACTATACCACCGGCATCAGTATGGTTAATATAGACGTTATAATCTTTAGCAAATAATGGCGTCAATGCGGCAGTTGAGTTTTTGCTGTTAGTGGTTATCATAATCATGCTCAGTATTTTTTATCAGTATAAATAAAAATGGCTTAAAGTTTTTGCTTAATAAAAGGTTAGGGCGTGTCTTCAATTCACTCGTTAGTCATCTAAATTGGCTAAACATCGTCAAATAGCTGGTTAATATCCCGATACTATCTGCGCTATTTTTCTTGTTTGACGGCAATTTACTTCATTTTTATCACTATCTTTAAAATGAAGACACGCCTTAGTATTACCTTTTGAATAAATAACAATGCAGTTTTTTAATAGGGTTTTGACGATAATAAAGTGTCATTCAAAACTATTATAGAAATAACAATTAATAAGAAGAGCTACTCTAGCTCAAGATATCAGGACACGCAATAGTTAGGTTGCGCTCCGTCTGTTATCATATAGTCATTCCACTATAAAAATATTACTGCGTTAACCTCGCCTGAAGTATTTGATATACATCGACACTCGGTTGCCTTGTACTACTTTTAAATTGAATCGACTATAGTGGTTTTTATCTTTTGCCTCTCAACTATTTGTATTAGCACCGTATTTCATCAATCAGTATAGGATAATTTATGACCCGTTTTGTCAGTTTTAATATTAATGGTATTCGTGCTCGCCAACATCAGCTTGAGGCTGTGCGAGACGTCATCGATCCTGATGTGATGGGTCTGCAAGAAACTAAAGTACATGATGAGCAGTTTCCCTTAGAGAACATAGAAAGCTTGGGCTATCACGTAGAATATTTTGGTCAAAAGGCGCATTATGGTGTTGCACTCTTGTCTAAAGTGGCGCCTATTTTTGTGCAAAAAGGCTTTCCGGGTGAAGAGGAAGAAGCGCAAAAGCGTTTTATTCATGCCCGCTATGAGTTTGAAGGACGTGAAGTTGATGTGCTCAATGGCTATTTTCCGCAAGGAGAGAGCCAAGACCATCCAACCAAGTTTCCGATGAAGCGTGCTTATTATGCAGATTTAATGGCGTATATTGATACATTAAAAGCAGAAGGTCGCTCTCTTGTGGTTATGGGAGATATGAATATCGCTCCAGAAGATATCGATATTGGTATTGGTGAAGTCAATGCTAAGCGCTGGCTCAAAAATAGAAAGACTTCATTTTTACCAGAAGAGCGTGAGTGGTATAGTGCACTGATGTCGCGTGAGCTGACGGATACCTATCGTATGCATTATCCAGAAAGCACTGAGCTCTATAGCTGGTTTGATTACCGCAGTCGCGGTTTTAATGACGAGCCTAAGCGCGGACTGCGTATCGATCATATTTTGTGTACCGCAGACCTCGTTGATGCATGTGTTGATGCAGGTATCAGCTATGATCTGCGCGCTATGGAAAAACCGTCTGACCATGCACCAATTTGGTCGGCATTTGACTTAAAAAAATAGCAATACGTTTATAGTCGATTCAATTTAAAAGTAGTACAAGGCAACCAAGTGTAGATGTATAGGTGATACTTCAAGCGAGGTTAACGCTGTCATGCTTTTATCGTGGAATGGCTATATATAATTAATCCTCTATAAATTGGATACGGTGTTAGCTTCGATTAGTCTATGGTTTTTAGTACTTTCACTCAGCTTACTCGTATCCAAATTATATTGAACAGACTATAGTATTGATCAAAACATAGTTTATAAATCATAATAAGACTTGAACAATAAGGATGTAATGATGGCTGTCGGAAATATTGAAGTACCCAATACGATTTATCCTATCGAAGGTATCAAGCTAAGTGCGACTGCAGCGGGTGTACGCTACAAGGATCGTGACGATCTAGTCGTGATAGAGATAGCGGATGCTGCAACTACTGCAGTTGTTACTACCAAAAATACCTTTTGTGCTGCACCTGTGCGTGTATTGCGCGAACACTTCGCCAAAGCCAGCCCTCGCTATTTGGTGACCAATACAGGTAATGCCAATGCAGGGACGGGCGCTGATGGCAAGCGTCGTGCTGTCGATATCTGTGCTGCACTGGCTCATAAAGCTGGCGTAGATAGCAATGCTGTATTGCCATTTTCTACAGGTGTCATTGGCGAGCCATTAAATAGCGACGCAGTGATAGCAGGCTTAGACAATGCACTTGCCAATCTTGGGGCTGATAACTGGCTTGCAGCAGCCAATGGTATTCGTACCACTGATACGATTCCTAAGCTTGCCAGTCAAAAAGTTGATGTAGCGGGTACCAGTTATCACATAACAGGCATGTCAAAAGGCTCAGGCATGATACGCCCGAACATGGCGACCATGTTGGGTTACGTGGCAACTGATGCCAATATCGCTGCTGACTTATTACAAGAGATGCTAAGTGCCATCAATGAGCAGTCTTTTAACCGCATCACTGTCGACGGTGATACCTCTACCAATGACTGCTGTGTATTGATAGCCACTGGCGCTGCTAGCTCAGAGGTAATCGATAGCCCAGAACATCCGCATTATCAGTCAATATTTACGGCGTTGACAGAAGTATTTGTGCGTTTGGCGCAATTAATCGTGCGTGATGGAGAGGGTGCAACTAAGTTTATGACAGTGAAAGTCACTGGTGGCCAGACAACGCAAGAATGCTGCGATGTAGCATACGCAGTTGCGCATTCACCACTCGTAAAGACTGCATTCTTCGCTAGCGATGCTAATTGGGGTCGTATATTGGCTGCAGTTGGTTATGCGGGTATCGAAGATTTAGATACAGAGCAAGTCGACGTGTATCTGGATGATGTAATGATTTGCCAGAGTGGTGGCGTTGCGCCCAGCTATACGGAAGAGGCGGGCAAGGCAGTCATGAGTCGTCCTGAGATTACTATTCATATCAATCTTGCACGTGGCGATGCCAGTGATACGGTGTATACCTGCGACTTATCTTATGATTACGTTAAGATAAATGCTGATTATCGTAGTTAGAATTTATTGAAGTAAATACATTGTTGATTGAGCCAGAATGACTATCATTCTGGCTTTTTGCTGTCTGACGCCTGCTCAGTATCAATTAGCCCCACTAGTTAATACGTACCATTAACATCAGTTGCAAAAGCTGACGTTACTTTACAAAGCAGTTGTAGAGAGACAGAGAGCTCACGACTTATACTAATCTTAGTAAATGACACACGGCAGGATTTGTAAATTTTGATGATGTATTGCTTGATAACACATTTGCAGTGCCATACTTACTACCAAAAGGATTAGCTTTTACAAAGACCAACTATTACAAAGATTAGATGTTAAAAAAAATAAATTTAAGCAAGCCACTTATAATTAATAACAACTCACTGAGGATTTTATAATGAAAAAATTTGCACTTGCAGCATTGATGACGACTTTTGCTCTTTCTGGTTGTTCTACTATGGACAATGAACGTACGATGGTTGTTGAAGGGCAGCCTATGAACGTAAAAGTGGTCAATATTCCAAGTTTTGAAGTAGAAGTTGCCCCGCGTAAAGCTGTATGTGACCTCACCGCAACTGATGGCTCTACAGTTGAGTCTCAGTGCTTACAATATCGTCAAACTTATCAGAAAAACTATACTACTCTAAACGGTAACATCCAAGGATTTACCTATGAGCCAAACTATCGCTATATGCTTGATATACGCCAAGAAGCAGTGACTGAAGAAGGTTCTAATGTCGTACAGCCAGTTTGGATTTTGAATGAAGTTATCTCAAAAACTGCTGAGTAAAAATTACTTGGATTACTGAGTGTCTTACGACCTCGCTATAAAAAAGACAATAAAAAAGGCCTCTAGCAAATTAGAGGCCTTTTTTATTATTTTTTTTAATCAATTTTTAATCAATTATTGAGTAGCTTTAACACTGGCTGTAATTAACAGTAAAGCCGCGAGTTGCCGTAGGAATACGATTGTCTGCATAGACAGCAAGTCCGCCACGTGAGGTTTCTTTATACTTATCAAGCATATCGGCACCCGTTACTTTCATCGTTTCGATTACTTTATCTAAAGAAACAAAGTGTTGTCCATTACCGCGGCAGGCAAGGCGTGCTGCGTTCACAGCTTTTACCGCACCCATCGCATTGCGCTCGATGCAAGGCACTTGCACTAGTCCGCCAACAGGATCGCAGGTGAGACCTAGATTATGCTCAATACCAATTTCGGCAGCATTGAGACATTTAGCAGGATCGCCACCTAGGATTTCAGCCAATGCCGATGCGGCCATTGCGCAGGCTGATCCAACTTCACCTTGACAGCCGACCTCAGCACCAGATATCGAAGCGTTTTGTTTAATTAAGCTACCGATAGCAGTGGCATTCAATAAAAACTTGCGAGCGCCTTCTATGCTGTAAGTTGATAGGAAGTCACGGTAATAATGCATGACAGCAGGAATAATACCTGCAGCACCATTAGTAGGAGCAGTCACGACATTACCGCCGTTGGCATTTTCTTCATTGACGGCTAGGGCATACAGATCAATCCAATCCATCGCCGCAAGCTTATCGTTTTTCGTCACTGGCTGGTTTTTTTCAGCACACAGTTGCAGATGCAGCGCTTGAGCACGACGCTTCACATCTAGGCCACCAGGTAATATGCCGCTATTTTGACACCCGCGTGTCACACAGTCCTGCATAGAAGCCCAAATAGAATCGAGATAGGCAAATACTTCTGTTTGATTGCGATAGTGACACTCATTGGCCAGTACCAGATCGCTGATGCTTAGACCATGCTGACGGCACTGCTCTAAAAGCTCTCCGGCACTATTGAATGGGTAAGGAACCACATCAATCGTTGGGCTGGCATGATCTTCATCTGGATTGGTGGCATCTTCTTCATTAATCACAAAACCGCCGCCGACTGAGTAATAAGTCTGCTGATAGTGAGTACCGTCTGTCGATATGGCTCGAAGCATCAAGGCATTGGGATGATAAGGAAGCACCGTATCGTCATACCAATAAATATCGCGCTCCGTATCAAAGTTAATGGCATGAGTACCCGATACATTCAATGTCTTGTCAGAAAATATAGGTGATAAATAATTACTGGTCATGCGTGTATCAATGGTGCTAGGAGCGTGTCCAAGCAGACCTAGCAAGATGGCAGTATCGGTGGCATGTCCTTTGCCTGTCGCAGCCAAAGACCCATAAAGTTCAATTTCAATCGTTTTAATCGTGGTCAGTTCTTGATGCTTACTTAGTGAAGTCAAAAAAAGATTTGCAGCAAGCATCGGCCCGACGGTATGTGAGCTTGATGGTCCTATGCCGATTTTAAATAAATCAAAAACACTGATCATAATAAGTTACCAAAAGTATTGAGTGCTTTAGCCTGTTGTATTGATTGCTTTAGGCACTTTTATTGAGAATATGATAGACAGCCACCACCCTTATGCACCGAAAGCAAACGTGTGCAGGGCAACACCTATGAAAGTATTAGCATAGAGAGGTACAACTGGTGATTGAATAATAACTTTTATTTATTTTGAAACTCCGTTATCATGCTCGGAGTCAACTGCCGTGTAACATCCTGTAAGTTGGTTGTCGCTATGAAGTACGTTGAGTACATAACGGCCGAAATCGTTTTTAGTAGAACATATCCGACTTGATACATCTAGCAAAACATGGTCATCATACCAAATAATACTTTTGGTTTGCCATATTGCAACATAAATGAATGAATTAGGGCGACATATTATAAATGAAAGGATGTGGAGCTTGCTATAGTCATTCCACTATAAAAGCATTACAGCGTTAACCTCGCTTGAAGTATTTGATATACATCTGCACTCGGTTGCCTTGTACTACTTTTAAATTGAATCGACTATATTCATCTTTACCTACATCTCTTTATCTATTGAATTCATGATTTAACTCAGTTTTGATTCCATCATTTATTGTCGCCTATTATTTTAGCTCAGCTCACATAGGATAAGCGCATGCCATCTCAAAAAGACCCTTCCTCACATTCAGAAAGTAGCGCCCAAGAGCAATCGGCTCACAATGCACTAGAAGCTGCAGGTATTGATTCAGCAGCCATGAGTTATCCAAAAAACCCAGATTTTGAAAATGGCCGTTGGTTTCCAACATGGCGTTCTTATCAGGGTGATTTGGATCGTGATCCAGTTGGTATCAATGAATACCTACCGCCATCAAAAAGTGTATTGCTAGGTGTACAGCATACGTTTGCAATGTTTGGGGCGACGGTACTGGCACCATTGTTAATGGGTTTTGATCCTAATCTGGCTATTTTGATGTCAGGTATTTGTACCGTGATGTTTTTTATAATTACGGGCGGGCGCATGCCAAGTTACTTGGGCTCAAGCTTCGCTTTCATCGGTCCAGTCATTGCTGTTACCGCCTATGCAGGTGCAGGATTCAATGATAATTTAAGTGTCGCTTTGGGCGGCATTATGGCGTGCGGTATCATCTATTCGTTGATTGGGCTGCTGGTGATGAAAACAGGCACTGGCTGGATTGAGCGTCTGATGCCACCTATCGTTACCGGTGCTATCGTAATGATTATTGGTCTTAATTTAGCACCAGTGACTATTCAGGGAGTGTCTAGCAATCAGTTTGATGCTTGGATGGCTACATTGACGGTACTATTGATCAGTGGTGTAGCTGTGTTTACAGGCGGCATGCTGCGTCGCTTGCTACTGCTGGTTGGTCTGATACTATCGTATCTCGCCTATTTTGTGATGACGAATGTCCTAGGCTTTGGGTCGCCGATTGACTTTAGTAGTGTCGCAGCCGCTTCATGGTTCGGTCTACCAACCATTCATACGCCTAGTTTTGATAAAAATGCCATTATTCTGATTGCGCCTGTGGCCTTTATTTTGGTCGCTGAAAACTTAGGGCATTTTAAGGCTGTCGAAGGCATGACCAAAGCTCGTGTGACGCCTTATATGGGCCGCGCATTTTTTGCAGATGGTTTAGCGACTACTTTTTCAGCAGGATTTGGTGGTACAGGTGTGACCACTTATGCCGAAAACATTGGTGTTATGGCGGTGACTAAAGTATATAGCACGACGATATTTGTTGTGGCAGGTGTGGTTGCCATCATACTTGGGCTATCACCAAAATTTGGTGCCATCATTCAGACGATACCAGCGGCACTATTGGGCGGCGCATCTATAGTCGTGTTTGGCTTGATTGCACTTGCAGGTGTGAAAATCTGGTTAGACAACCATATTGATTTTAGTAAAAACAGCAACCTGATCATTGCGGCAGTGACTGTTATTATGGGTACTGGTAACTTCAGCTTGCACTTAGGCGGTTTTGATTTGGGCGGTATCGGTACTGCTACGTTGGCAGCTATCGTATTAAATGCATTGTTTAACCAAAGCGCTGAGATGAAAGCTGCTAATAAATCGTTAGCCAAATAATGAGTTGAGTTCCAGAATATTTATAGAACATCTCAGCCAAACTGATAACATTAAAAAAGCACCCATGCTATCGATAGCATGGGTGCTTTTTATTGACCTATAATGTTAGCGCTATTTATATCTACGTTTATAAAAGCGCGCAAAAAACCGATAACGGCGTAGGGCGCGTGGTTTAGGCTTTAGCGAGCCTAAATAAATGGCAAACATAGTCAGTAAAGCACCACTCCATTGCAAGGTGTTGATAGGTTTGTCTAGCCAACTATAGTCAATTATCAATGCGGCCACTGGTTCACTCAACAGAAGTAGCCCTGTTAGTGCCAGTGACATCTTAGGGATAGAGTAAGCAATGAGTCCCCATGCCAAGCATTGCATGACCGCTCCATAAATCAGTATCCATCCAATCTCAGACCATGTATTGGGTAATATGTGTCCCATATCAAATATGAACATCGGTACAATCATGGCCAATACGCCACCAATACTCACCAGTTGCATCAATACAAATATGGGTGTGGGTTCTGTATCGTGCGTTTTGCGAATAAACGTCATAGAGGCGGCTAACATGGCTCCTGATAGAATACCGGTAACAAACCCCCAAACAGCATCTGTGTTATGTGCAAATTCAGGGCTACCAATCATAGCCACACCCAACATGGCTAGGCACAAGCTGATCAGTTGCAAAATAGACTGACGCTCTGCAAAATACAAAAACCCGATAGCGGCTAAAAAGAAAATCTGTAAGCTATTAAGCAGGGTTGAGATACCAGGTCCAACAGCATAAATACTCTCATGCCACAGAGCCAAATCTAGCCCCAAAAATGCCCCAGACAATAAACCATAGATGATGGCACGTCTTGAACGTGGCAGATGTTGCCCTGTTAGCTTGGCCAGTACGGTAAATATGACACCGGAGATGGCCAGCCGCCAAAAGGCCATTGCCCAACCGCCCACATCCACATGAGCCACAATCAAACTACCCAAGCCAAAAATGACACAGCCGATGACCAAGCCAATAGATGCAGAACGCGAAGAGGTCTCTGCCATAAATGATCCTTACTTTAATATTTGTTACTAAGGTGATGTTACTTTGGTAAAGGCCAATCATTTATAGACAATAAAATGATGGTTATAGTGCGACAAGCTGAGTCGAGTAATGCTTGATTTTATATAGGCTCCACTGTAAACGTTTTGGCCTAAAAAATGAATGCCTTGCTAGATAATTAGTAAACATTTTTAAAGAAAAAACTAAAAACCTATAAGGAAGATAAGATTGCAGTTCATTTTGATGGCTGCACGATAGTATGGTCATATGAACAACCCTAAGTAGCTATTCGCTATTTATCAATGTGAAGGTTTATAATGACCACTAGGGCGTGTCATCAATTAGCACATTAATACATTTAGTGGCCTTAAAATGGCTAAATTTCGCTAAACATCGTTAGAAATTTTGTCAATATGTTCATATTAACGGCAATTACTTCCTTGTTTATCTACAATTTTTCTCATTTAAGCCTCACAATCTAATCGATGATATGCCCCAGCATGTGCCTACTATATTCACCGGGTAATGGCACTATATTAAGCGTGCTGTTAACATTGAGTGTATTATCAGCCAGTCGTAAAGGTTTAAAACGCCACCATACTTTTAGCTTAGGGTTATTTATGCGTCAACGTTCTTTGTCTTTTTTACCACTACCTGATTTAGTTTATTTTTGGTCATCTTCAAAATATGCACTTTACCTGTGCCTTGGGGTTTTATTGGCCATTGTGATGGGTATGCCCGCGTATGCTGCAAGTTGTAAATTGCCCAAGAGCTATTATAAAAACGTCTCTTGTACGTCAAGCAGTGGTTATTTTTTGGCAATAAAAGATTTTGGTGCGCCAGTGGCTTTGATTAATAGTAAAGGCAAAGCTGTCGTTGATTTATCACGCTATCAAGAGATTAAGGCAGATAAAATCGCTGGCGGCCTAATCCCCGTACAACGCAGCAATAAAGTTGGTTACATTAATATGCAAGGTCGTGAGGTTGTACCAGTCGTTTATGACCTATTGGGTGAGTCAGCAGGCTGGGTAAGAGAGGTGTCAGAAGACCGTATCATTGTGAAAAAAAATGGCAATTACGGGGTAATCAACACAGCCAATAAAACCATTGTGCCATTTTCGGCAGCGATTAGTGATATCGATGATTATCGAGGTGGCGTAGCTCGCGTGAATAAAAGTCGCGCAATCAGTTGGTTGGACAAAAACGGTAACACGACCAGCGATCCAAATGGTAAAGACAATGATGAGTCTGCTGCCTCTTCATCAAAATCCAATTCTGCCGAATCCGGTATTGCCCAATCCAAGCCCGTAGCTATCAATCGTTTTACGACATTGCAGCCGAGCCAGCAAGACGGCAAGTGGGGTTTTGTTGACGATAATAATGTGATTATGATTACGTATTCGTTTGATGAGGTGCAGTCGTTTTCCGAAGGCTTAGCTGGCGTACGAATTGGTAAAGACTGGGGCTTTCTCAGTCTTGGTGGTGAGCTTGTGATTCCGTTTCGTTTTTCTGACAGCGGTGTGTCTGAGAATGATAGCTACAAAGGTAAGCCTGCGTTTGTATTTATAGATGGTAAGGCGTGGATTGGTAATCTAAAAAATGGTAATAAGATGTGCATTGATAAAGAAGGGAATAGTATCAGTTGTGAGTAGGGATTGATCTTATGTTTAAAGACCCATATAAAATATTTAGGTCGTATCCTAGCAATAAAAAAGAGTGTAAGCCTATGAGTTGATGATAGGTTTTACACTCTTTTTTTATGTGAAGCAGTTAAGCTACTAGCGTTTTAAAGAACTATTTCTCTAATAAGTGTGAGCCAATCAAATCAACCATATATGGCTGATAATACTCAGGAATGTCATGTGCCATCCCTTCGATCAAGTGGAACTTGGCATTAGGAATTGTCTTGGCAACCACACGACCTTGTGAGGCAGGTAGTAGGCCATCTGCACTACCATGTAGCACGATAGTCGGTGCTTTGACTTGTTTGCTAAATCGGCTGATAGAACCTGATGCCAAGATAGCATTGAGCTGTTGCACCGTACCGAGCGGATGAAAGTTACGTTGATAGCGCAGCTTGGCAATCTCACGCACCATACGTACATTGACATGTCCGGGCGTTCCGACAGTTTTCATAAACCAGACGCTATGACGTACAATGTCACGCTCAGAATGGCTTTCAGGACGGTTGATGAGTGTATATAGCTGCTTAGGCTTCGGCGGTTTCAAAAAGGCACGATTGGTCGTCGTAAACATCAACGCCATGCGTTGTACTAGGCTTGGATAACGTGCTGCCACGATTTGGGCAATCATACCGCCCATAGAGGCGCCTAGGATGTGTGTTTTACCCAACTGCAGTGCCTTAATCAAGCGCACGGTATCTTCTGCCATATCTGTCAAGTTATAAGCAACTTGCGTGCTCTTATTGGACAGCCCCGTTTGCAAGCGCATCATCATTTTTAGCTGACTGATACGTGGTAGACCGTCAATTTGAACTTTAGAAGACAAGCCAATATCACGATTATCAAAACGAATCACAAAGAATCCTGCATCAATAAGGCGCTTGATGAAGTTATCTGGCCAAAATATCATCTGTGAGCCAAGCCCCATAATCATCAGCAGTGGTGGATTATTGGGATTGCCACCAGCCTCGACACACAGTTCAATACCATCACCGATGTTGATCATCGATTGATACAGATGTTTGCTCAAGTCAGAGTCACACCATTGATGCGCGCCAAACTTTTGCCATTCAGCAGTGGGGTAGCTCCCTACGCTGTTATCAAGGCTTGCAGATGGTTTGGCACTTACTTTGGCATTATTGATATCATTTGATATAGTCATGAAGTGTCCTAATTAGCGAGTCGTCTACTACAGCTCAATCATCTCAAAATCAAGCTTGCCCACACCGCACTCTGGGCACGTCCAGTCATCAGGGATGTCGTCCCATTTGGTACCTGGTGCGATGCCTTCTTCTGGGCAGCCAAGCTCTTCATCATATATCCAGCCACAGACAATACATTCATAACGTTTCATAAATAGTCCTATCGATCATTACTAGTGTTACAGTGCGCTATTGACACTTATATTTGGGATTACAGTCAATATATCAGACTGCGAAAGCGCACGTAGTTTAGCATATAACCGTGATTTTCGTAGTTAAGTTTACACTTGTATATTGAGATTGCTTTGCTTTTATCAAGAGGGATGTTGGTTCTGCCCCTAATTGAGAAGCGACGAGCCTCAGAGCCTAGCCTAGATGCTGGTATCAGTTATGCTATAATACTTGCCGCTAAACCCACCGTATTAGTCATCATTTATCGTTGATACAGTATCATCCAGTTACTATTCAGTTGTTATCTAAACCATATAAGTTAAGGGTTGTCCATGAGCACCAGTACCGCTGCTACATCTACAAACACCGAAAACGAGCCATCTAATATGCTCAATACCGATCATCCATTTTGGCAAGTTATTCGCACAGTACCAAATTTCCCAAAAGTTGGCATTGATTTTTATGACATTACACCGTTACTGCGCAGTCATATCAACGAAGTCATTGATGCGCTACTTGCCGCACTGCCAGAAGGGTTGATGGATGAGGTAGATTGTTTTGGGGCTGTAGAAGCACGTGGGTTTGTTTTTGCAAGTTTACTGGCAGGCCGATTGGGAAAAGGTATGATTTTGCTGCGTAAACCCGGTAAGCTGCCACCACCTGTTGCAAATAAAGCCTATGCTCTAGAGTATGGTAAAGATACGCTTGAAATGCAAAATAATTTGCCGCCTGAGCGTGTATTACTGGTTGATGATATCTTGGCGACAGGTGGTACGCTAACCACAGCCTATGAGCTGTGTCGCTCAGCAGAACATACAGTCGTGGGTGCTTTAGTATTGCTAGACTTGGTTGATTTACATGGTGACTTTCCAGTACCTGTTTATACAGTGCTGAAAGCCTAGCAAGCGTTATTTACATGCCTAAATAAACCTCAGGCATTAAAAAAAAGCGCGCTGATATTATTCAGCGCGCTTTTTTATTTTAAGCGTTCTCTTGGGCTTGCTCATAACTTTTACAAGCTTGTTCTACCAATGTGCGTCCGACTGTATTGGGCGTGGTGGTTCTAAAGTCTTTGGTGGTTAGTATTGGTTTTTCTGATTGCCAAGAGGCCAATACTTTATCCTTGGCTCCGTAGTTTACATAGGCACGTCTATAATAACTGGCATCTTTGCAAGAGATTAGTAGCTGCTGGTCACTATGATGAATATTGTCTTTTTTCGCTTTGTCTTTCTTTACGTTATCTTTTTTTGCGTTATCTACTTTCGTCTCATTCGTTTGTGTAGGATAGGTTCGACGAATAGACACAGTGATATTTTCGACGTCTTTTTCGTCTATGATATTGATGTCGGAGCTTTCGATAGATTCCAAGTCTAAGCTAAAAATTGATCCAGTTGGACTCTCTGATACTTTTGACCAGTCCACTGCATGCGCACTGACTGCGAGAGCACCGCTTACTAATAACATTGATAGCCGCTTCATAATCAAGCCTTGCTTCTGGTTGTTGGAAGTGGGCCATAATAGCCAACTTGCTATTAGCAGGCAACTTTCTTTTATTGCCTGTTGTTACAGTTCGCAGAGTATTATCGATAGCAGTGGCTGTGGCTGTGCATCTTAACTTCGTGTCTTAACTGCGTATAGTCGCTAGCATCTGAGCAAGCTCATCACGTGCATTGATAAAACCATCGATACCTTTTGGTAATAAGTCTTGTGTGACCGTGTCCTTTTGATAGGCCGCACTGAATTCTTCATGCGTCAAGCTCACGCGGGTCATATCTGCCATATCCAGTGACATGCTCGGTGACAACTGTTGTATTACTTCAGTGTCCATCGCTGCGAGTTCATCAATGAGATTAGGTGCAATGGTTAATAGGTCACAACCTGCTAGCGCCAGTATCTGCTCTGTTGAGCGGAAACTTGCGCCCATGACTTGGGTATAATAGTCATGCTGTTTGTAGTATTGGTAAATACGCTTCACTGACTGTACGCCCATATCATCAGAGGCTGGCACGTTTTGGCGGTTTTGTTGGCGTTTTTGCCAGTCTAGGATACGACCCACGAACGGTGATATCAGTGTTACGCCAGCATCGGCACATGCAATCGCTTGATGCTGTCCAAACAATAGTGTCAGATTACAATGGATATTTTGGGTCTCAAGATAGCGTGCGGCTTCAATACCTTGCCAAGTTGCGGCCATTTTAATCAACACACGGTCTGAGTTGACACCTGCCTTTTGGTAAGCATCCATAAACGCTAAGGCTTTATCAATCGTCGCTTGAGTGTCATAAGACAAGCGCGCATCGACTTCGGTAGATACTCGGCCTTCGATGAGTTCTAGAATGTCACAGCCGATTTGAATGGTAAGTGCGTCAATCACGGCATCTATATCGCCATTATGGCGGCTCATGGTCTCTGATAGCATGCCTTGGTTGTCAGGATGTATCAGTGCCTTGGTGATTAAGCTTGGATTAGTGGTTGCATCGATAGGTTTTAGACGCGCAATGGCGGTCAGGTCTCCGGTATCAGCGACAATGGTGGTCATGGTACGAAGCTGTTGTAATGCGTTCATCTAATATCCTTTATTTTTCAATTTATAATGCTATTCATTAATTGGTTGTTTTCTTATTTATAGTGCTATTTGTTGTTAGTTTTAAACTGTAACACAGTTTTGAGCCAATATTGCCCCATAGTTTGACCGTGCATTTCTGTCATATCTTATAACTTTGCTAATATTAGCGGGTTTACACGTATTTACACATGGGCACTGACCATAGTTTTTGTTATAGTAGAGCGGGTCAGTGGTTTGGCCGCTACATTTGCTAGCTGATGTATCGTCAGCCTGTCGCAACAGTGCTAGACAGGTTTAGAAAGTTAAGTTGTTTCGATAGATTATTCGATGAAATGTCATTTATCTAAGCATTATTGCTAGAATACTTTATCTCAATAGCGATATCTTAACAGCGACTACCTAAACGTTTATGAAGTTTGACGATATGCCAAGCATTTAGAACCAATATATTAGTATTTATTAGTAGTACCTATATTAGTAGTACCTAACAGTTTAGTAATACCTAACAGTTATAAAACTCAGTAATAATATTAGAAAAAGGATGGGCGGTAATGAGTGAGCAGTCACCAGAGCAAAACATAGATAATCTAAATCAGGGCATTGCAGGCACTAGCGATACCGCGACTGAAAAAGAGTTTTTGAATAATATCCGTCAAAACATCGATGCAGTAGACTGCGAAATTCAGACGTTGATTAATAATCGTGCCAAGCTGGCTCAGCAAGTGGCCGCAGTTAAGAAAAACCATATTGCTAATAGCTCGGCGACCGAAAGTAGCAATCCTATTTTTTATCGTCCTGAGCGCGAAGCGCAAGTGCTAAAAGCTGTTATGGAGCGTAACGCTGGCCCAATCGCTGATGAAAAGATGGCACGTTTATTCCGTGAAATCATGTCAGTTTGCTTGGATTTAGAAGCGCCGCAACGTATTGCTTTCTTGGGACCTGTTGGCACCTTTACGCATGCTGCCGCGCTCAAGCATTTTGGCAAGGCTGCTGACACGGTGCCGATGACGACTATTACCGATGTGTTCCGTGAAGTGGAAGCGGGCACAGCGATGTATGGTGTGGTACCTGTTGAAAACTCTTCAGAGGGTGTGGTCAACCATACTTTAGATGGCTTCTTATCGTCTACCTTAAAGATTATTGGTGAAGTTGAATTGCCTATTCATCAGAACTTTTTGGTCGCTGAACACACTAAAGTAGAGGCGTTAAGTCGTATCTATTCTCATCAGCAATCATTGGCACAGTGCCGTCATTGGCTTGATGTGAATTTTCCGAATGTTGAGCGTGTTGCTGTATCGAGCAATGGTGAAGCGGCACGTCGTCTGAAAAACGAATGGCACTCAGCTGCGATTGCTGGTGATGTAGCAGCGGCAGAGTATGATCTACACAAGCTCTACTCAAACATCGAAGACAATCCAAGCAATACCACACGTTTCCTCATCATTGGTCATGAAGCGATTGCGCCATCAGGACAAGACAAAACTTCTATCGTGGTCTCTGCCCATGATAAAGCTGGCGCGCTTATCGAGATACTAAAGCCATTGTCTTATCATGGCGTGTCTATGACCAGTATCGAAACACGTCCTGAACGTCCTAATAAGTGGGCATACGTTTTCTTTATTGATATGGACGGTCATATTGACGATCCAAATGTCAGCGCAGCGATCAACGATATCCGCCCATTAGTGAAAGATTTACGCGTCTTAGGCTCATATCCAAAAGCCGTACTATAAATCTCATAAGCGCTATCGTTATACGCTATTGTCTTTAAGCTACTTTCTTTGAGTCACTGTCTTTAAGCTATTGCTTTTAAGTCATAGCGTATAACAACTGGTCGCCACCACTAAGATTCACAGGCTTAACCAATAATAGGTGCATTCTCACATCTAAGGATAAATCATGCAATCATCTCAGTTGATAGAGTCAAGCTTGTCACCGCTTGTACCTGCTTATGCCAGTATTTTATCATTGGCACCTTATCAAATAGGAAAGCCAGTAGAAGAACTCACGCGTGAATATGGCATCTCAGATGTGGTGAAGCTTGCGAGTAATGAGAATCCAGTAGGGTGCTCACCAAAAGTCACGCTAGCGATTACTGAGCAGTTAGGTCAGTTAGCACGCTATCCTGATGGCAACGGTTACTATCTCAAGCAGGCATTGGCTGATTTTAATGATGTAAATGTCGACCAGATTACCTTGGGTAATGGCTCTGATGATTTGCTTGATATCTTGGCGCGTAGCTTTGTTGGTGCTGGTGATGCCATCGTTTATAGTCAATATGCCTTTGTGGTGTATTCGATGTTAGCGAAGATGCAAGGTGCTATGGATGTTGAAGTACCTGCTCAGCGCTTTGGTCATGATCTGAAAGCGATGAGCCAAGCGGTTCAGGACAACCCTAATACTAAGCTCGTGTTTATTGCCAATCCTAATAACCCAACGGGTACTCAGCTTGCGCATAAAGAGTTACATGCGTTTGTGGCCAGTGTGCCAAGCTCAGTCTTGGTGGTGCTAGACGAAGCCTATATAGAGTACAGCCCTGAAAGTAACAATCGGGCGCTGCTCGACGAGTTTGATAATGTCGTTATCGTACGTACTTTCTCCAAAGCGTATGGATTGGCTGGCTTGCGCGTGGGTTACGCACTGAGCTCAGTCGCCGTTGCTGATCTACTGAACCGTATTCGTCAGCCATTTAATGTCAGTCGTATCGGTTTGGCAGCCGCAGCCGCAGCACTTGCGGATCAGGACTTTATTGAAAGAACGCGTTTGATGAATGATGAGCAAATGCGTTGGTTGGAAAAGCAGTTTGACGCGCTAGGGTTAGGGTTTATCAAGTCACACGCTAACTTTATTATGGTAAAAATAGAGGTTGAGATGGAAGACATAACTGCTGCTTCTATCCATGAAGCGTTACTAGAGCAGGGTGTTATCATCCGTCCATTAGCTGCTTATGGTCTACATAACTGGCTACGTATCACCGTTGGTTTAGCAGAAGACAACCTACGCTTGATTGATACGTTGCGCTCTATTTTAACTGACGATTAAACGATACTATTCTTGTATTTTTAAAGTAAGTCAAACTACCCTTAAGTGTATAACAAGAACGTGAGTTTTTTCGACACTGATATATCTAAACGGACGTTAATTTGTTCAATGAGAAAAGCCGTGAATAGCCAAAAAGACAGTCAACAAAATAACAAAAAATCGCTTACCAATACCCAGATTCCACGATTCAAGCAAGTTTGTGTCATTGGACTTGGACTCATTGGTGCCAGTCTTGCTCAAGCCATTAAAGACAATGGTCTCAGTGAGCGTTTGGTCGCTGTTGATAGGCACATGCCAAGCATCGAGGAGGCCATTCAACATGGTTTATTAGATGCAGGCAGTTCAGCATTAAGTGATGTGGTCGCAGGTAGTGATTTGATAGTTATCGCTGTGCCAGTACAAGCTGTGCAAGCTGTGCTCGTCGGTATCAAAGCCGCGATGGATGGCGGACAACTGGCGACTGACTGTATCATTACTGATGTTTGTAGTACCAAGGTCAATATCATTGATGCCGCCAAATCGGTGTTTGGTTCGCTACCGACAGGACTGGTACCAGCGCATCCGATTGCTGGTGCTGAGAATTCAGGATATCATGCCAGACGCGCCACTTTATTTGCCAACCATAGCGTTATTATCTGTGAGCTACCGACGACCAGTCTCGTCGCTATAGATAAGCTAAGGCGGTTATGGGAAGCAGTGGGTGCCAGCGTGATGGCTATGGATGCTGAGCATCATGACTCGATCTTAGCGCATACCAGTCATTTGCCGCATTTGCTCGCTTTCAATCTGGTTGAGCAGTTGGCCAGTCATGATGATAATTTAGATATGTTTCGCTATGCAGCGGGCGGGTTCCGTGATTTTAGTCGCATTGCTGCCAGCGATCCTAAAATGTGGCACGATATATTTTTTGCCAACGAAAGCGCGATTATTAGCGCCCTTGATGAGTATGGCGTCTATCTACAGACCATGCGTCAGCTTATCATTGATAAAGATTCAACCGCCCTGATGGGACTTTTAGGCCGAGCGCAAGCCGCACGGCGACATTTTGGCCATATGTTAGCCAGCACCCCTTATACGGATACTTCTGCCATGTCAGCATCTTATAATATTACCCCTAGCAATGCCGTTTCAGGCACCATTACCATTCCTGGTGACAAGTCTATCTCTCATCGCAGCATCATGCTTGGCAGCCTTGCAACAGGTGTCACACATGTCACTGGGTTTTTGGAAGGGGAAGATGCACTTGCGACCTTGCAAGCATTTCGTGACATGGGTGTGACGATTGAAGGACCCGATAACGGCAAATTGACCATTCATGGTGTCGGTATGAACGGACTTAAACCAAGCAAAACGCCGTTATATATGGGCAACTCAGGTACCAGTATGCGTCTGCTATCGGGTATCTTGGCAGCACAATCATTTGATAGCGTATTAACAGGTGATACCAGTTTAAACAAACGTCCGATGGAACGTGTAGCAGCACCGCTTCGCGCCATGGGTGCTGTGATTCAAAGCACAGGGCATAGTGGTACCGCACCGCTTAGTATTACTGGTCGTGAGACGGTCGGTAAGCCGCTGCAAGGTGCTGAATATGATATGCCAGTAGCGTCTGCACAGGTCAAGTCTTGCTTATTGCTGGCGGGACTGTGGAGCGAGGGCACAACGACTGTCATTCAACCCGAGGTCAGCCGCGACCATACCGAACGTATGCTGTCAGCCTTTGGTTATCCTGTGATGGTAGAAGGTAATCGTATCAGTGTCACAGGCGGTGGTCAGCTAACGGGTGGCGATATCGCCGTGCCTGCTGATATTTCTTCAGCAGCATTCTTTATGGTCGCTGCTGCGATTAGCCAAGGTAGTGAGTTGACCTTAACGCAAGTGGGCATTAATCCAACCCGCACGGGCATCATCGATATCCTAAAGCTGATGCAAGCCGATATTAGCCTAAGTAATGAAACGCATGTCGGTGGCGAACCAGTCGCTGATATTACGATTCGTGGTTCGAATTTGCAGGGTATTGAAATACCAGAGCATCTCGTACCACTAGCGATTGATGAGTTCCCAGTATTGTTTATCGCTGCTAGCTGTGCAAAAGGCCGTACGGTATTGACTGGTGCTAAAGAGTTGCGCGTTAAAGAGTCAGATCGTATTGCTGTCATGGCTGAAGGGTTGCACACTCTCGGTATTGATTGTACCGTGACGGATGATGGGCTAATCATTGAAGGTCAAGGTACAGAAAGTGAGAACGGCGAAGTTAATAACAGCCAACCTGTATTCGGTGGTGGTCACATTATCTCGCACCATGACCATCGTATTGCCATGAGTTTCGCTGTTGCTAGTTTGCGTGCGTCTGAGCAGATCACTATCGAAGGGGTCGAGACCGTTAATACCAGCTTCCCAGGATTTGCAGAATTGGCCAATCATATTGGTATGTCTATCCAAGTTGATAGCACTAATGCCTAGTATGATTATTGATTGAGATTTACGTAAAATAGTTTTTTAAAACAGCGTTTATCGTTAGCAATGTGTTGATGCCCAAACTGGTATCAACGCATTGCTTTTTTACTTTTTACCTTATCTGTAGTAACCCTGCGTTCTTGCTTTGATACTTCTATTGTTTGTAGAAGCAGGTGAGATCGCGCTTTGCTCTAACATGTTGTATTGTATTATGACCACCCAGAATGTTGTCAAAAAACCCGTAGTCCCTATCAAAACGACGAGAAGCGGTATTATCACCGCGCTTATCGCTTTCTGTATTTGGGGCGCTTTCCCCCTTTATTTTAAACAACTGGCTGCCTATAATGCGACAGAAATTATCGGTCATCGCATTGTTTGGACGTTTGCGTGTTTGCTTATCGTAGTGGTCGTGACCAAGCGCTGGCAATGGATAGATACCCTGAAGCAAAATCCAAAATGGATCGCATTAACTTTTATATCAGGTATTATCATTGCGACTAACTGGCTCACATACGTATGGGCGGTCAATCATGACCGTATCCTTGAGGCAAGTTTGGGCTACTTTATTGGTCCGCTCGTTGGTGTCGCGCTATCGATGATTTTGTTCAAAGAGCGCCTGCGACCCTTGCAGTGGGTCGCTATCGGATTTGCACTATTATCTGTGGTCATTCAAGTGGTTATGATCGGTAGTCTACCGTGGCTATCGCTTGTGCTAGCCTTTAGTTTCAGTACCTATGGTACGATTCAGCGTCAAACACCGCTAACGCCTGTCGATGCGATGTTTGTCGAAACCACGATGCTAGTCCCTATTTTTCTTTGGTGGTTTTGGCAATCGGATGTGGTCAGTAGCCAACTGAGCTTTTGGTTCACCTCAAACATATGGCTATTAATGATTGCGGGGCCGATTACACTGATACCATTACTGCTATTTAATAAATCGACTAAGATGGTCGCGTTTAGTATTTTAAGCTTTATGAATTATCTGACCCCAACCTTTATTTTCTTTTTGGCTGTGTTCTATTATAAAGAGCCATTTGACTTACATCGTTTAGCGGTCTTTGGCCTGATTTGGCTAGGTCTGCTACTATTCAGCATTGACTTATGGCGCCATCGCCCAAGCAAGGCCTTAAAAGCAGCGCGCTTGCGTGAAGAAGCACTGCAGCAAACCAAATAAAAAATTGAGTTCAAAATTCTAATTTAACATTTAGCAAGCAAGGATGAGAGCATGTTTCATACTGAATCTGATGTAGTATTTGTAAAAGGTCTAAAAGTAGAGGCCGTCATCGGTGTCTACGACTGGGAGCGGGCGATTACGCAACCGCTGCTGATTGATATCGCGCTTGAAACGGATATTAGTGCTGCTGCTGTGTCAGATAATGTCGATGATGCACTGAACTATAAGGCAGTCTGCGATGATGTCAGCGAGTGGTGTAAAGAGATTAAAGCGAAACTGCTTGAGCATTTGGCAGGTCAGATTGCTGACAAACTACTCACAAAATACGCCTGTCATAAAATTACGCTGAGCGTTGCTAAGCCAACTGCTATTGCACAAGCGGATGCCGTTGGGGTGCAAATCACGCGCTATGCATCAGTATCAACAGATAAGCTAACTACTAAAGAAGCTGCCAAAGAAGCTGATAATAGCCAATCTGATGATGCATAAAGTGTCAGTTGAGCTGAATGTAGAAACGCTAAAAAAGCAGACGCCTGAACAGCTGCAAGCGCAGTCTGTGACGGCGGTGATGTTGGCATTGGGCAGTAATTACCAAGCCGATAAGCACTTGCCACGTGTTCGTAAGGATTTAGCAGCCCTAGGCGAGATACAGTTATCAACGCCATTTCAAAACCCTGACTTTACGGCGACTATCGAGCTATCAAAACCTGACTATACCAATCAGTGTCTCTATTTACGTTTGGCAAAACCTGTGACATTGCAACAGTTGCAAGCGGTGTTTAAGCAGATGGAAGGTGAGTGCGGTAGAGAACGTTTGGCAGTAGCAAAAACGTCAGTTAAGAAAGTCACTATGGATATCGATATTCTGTTGATAGAAACCCTTATCAATAAAAATAGCCTAAGCAAAAATTCATTACCTAACCAAAAATCCGAATGGCTAATCATGGCAGATCGCTATCCATTTAAAGCGCATGAACGTGCAGGGATTGAAGAGTTAGTTTCAAATCGTCTTTAGTTTACTGGCTTATCTCTCTTGCCTAGTGCCTGCCAGATTCTTCTTGCTTGAAAATCCTCGTTTTTTAAAACAATATCAATTTCATCTGTGTAGTAATCGCAAACTAAAAAACTATACACGTATGTAAACAATTGTTAGTATTAGTTACTAATTATCTTTGAAATACTACCATTCATGCAAAAACTCATCAATTTTCTGAATATTAAACCAATCACGAGTCTAGCAATCATATTCATGATGTCTACTTTATCTGCCTGCGATAAAACGCCTTCCGAGCATCTTCAAGTCCTCACCGCAGACAAATATCCTGTGGCAAATATGCCAGATGAGCCGTTAGAAACTCCGCTTGAGATTAACATCGAACCCAAGCGCTTAGCCATGACCAGCTCATGGAGCGCAGGGGTAAAAGACGATGGGACGCTTTGGACATGGGGTACAGATGGTTTACTGCGCGATACCAAGACAGGACAAGATCCAACGCCTAGGCAAGTCGAGGGTGTCAATGATGCGGTGGCTGTGTCAGGTGATGGGAGTCATATGTTATTACTCCGTAAAGATGGCACAGTATGGGGCTGGGGTAGCAATAACGAACATCAGATAGATCCTAACGATAAAGATACTTTTATTGAAGAGCTAAGAGAGATCAAGGAGATTAAAGATGTAGTAGATATCGTAGCTGGATCTGACAATTCGCTATTCGTTCTAGCCAATGGTGATGTGTATGCATTAGGTAGTAATAATTTTGGTTTAATCAATGGTAGAACTGCTAAGCACTTAGATAAACCGACTAGAATTAATGGGTTTCAAAGTATTGTATCTATTGATTTAACTATTGGATCAATATTAGCTTTAAGTGAAGAGGGTGAAGTATTTACGACTGGATTAAGAACGACTCAAACGGGAATTCTAGGTATTGAACCCAAGAGGAACGATAGAGGTGAACTATATTACCCACCTAATAAAGTAGAACTTCCAAGTAAAGCAGTGAGTTTAGCAGATAGTAATGGCAGAGTAGTATTACTTGATAATGGTTCAGTTTATAGCTGGGGAAATAGTGTAAACGGTGAAACTGCACAGGGTACAACAAGTAAAGATTTTTCAGTGCCAACAAAAATACAAGGTCTGAATAAAGTTGTTGCTATTAGTGATAGTGCTGCAAATACAGTAAATGGAAAACTATTTATTTGGGGAGCATATGCGACTCGTTCAAATAATGGTAGTTCGATGAATTATTATACTAACCCTATAGAAATAATGAATAATATTCATGTTGATCAGTTTGTAAGAGGAAATAGTTTTCATGGGTTCATTGATAATAACGGATATGCATGGTTCTGGGGCAACAATAGATACGGAGAGAAAGGCACTGGGAAAGTTCAGACTGAAGAGTATATAACCGAAGAAAAACTACTCACTCCTGAAAGATCGCTATTCAATATCCATGCTAACAAGTAACTAACTTTAAAATTAAGAAGGCTCACTATTAGAGAAAACATCACATGACCATAAAATCCTTCCTCAAACCCCTGCTACTAGCCCTAACACTACTACCACTCTGTGCGTGTAGCTCATTATTTAAACCCAAAACGATGACCATCGAATACGATGAAGAGGTCAAGCTTCACGATGGTGAGATGATATGGGTACATATCACACGGCATTACTTTTTGACAGGTGGTGCATTAGGTGACTCTGCTACGCTAAGCTCGAATTATTTACCAAGCGATGTCGAGATTAGCTGGGATACGGGTTTTGAAGGGGTGGGGCGAAAGTCGGTTTATTTTAAAAGGCAGATATTAACTATAGATAAATTTAATAATGAATGGTATGTCTATGGAGCGACCGAAAGAAATACGACAGGATCATACAATCAGTCTTTTATCTGTAATGATATTGGAACACTATATTTTAACGGAAGTACTTGTTTAGTAAAAATTAGTACTTCAGGAGAGTTCTTAAGAGCTGATAAAGATGAAATTTATAAATTAAAAAACCTAAATATTTTATTTTCAGAAAGTGTTGAAGAAACTAAAAAATTAGATAAACAACGAATAACATGGCAGAAAAAGTTGGACATGCAATACGGAAAATCTAAAGAAGACCAAACAATTAATTTAAAGCTTTTTTCTGAACAAGGTAAATAGTTATGAGCAATTTAACTAATCAACAAAAAGCAACCTATGCACTTTTAGCCGATAACGTGTATTGGGATGTGAGAAGTAGTTTTGAAACTATAGATGATTTCGATACTAACGACTTCACCAACTCCAACTGGACACCTGTTCCTGAGGGTTGGACGGTATAGGGCCAATTTAACTCATTAGCGTCAGATTGTTCTATGCAAGCGGTGTAAACAAGAATAATAAATCACTCTCACTATCAGAGAAAACATCACATGACCATAAAATCCTTCCTCAGACCCGTGCTACTAGCCTTGTGCCTGCCAGATTCTTCTTGCTTGAAAGTTCTGGTATCAAGAATTTAATATTCATAACACTGACATCAATATTACCCGCCTAAGCTAAAAATCCTTCCAAATACTTACCGAAATTAATTATTAAGCTTATCTCCTTTCTTTTTCTTATCTTAGATATACTTTCAATAGCTTCCTACTCAATGATTTCAGTTTCACAAGTGCTATCGTTAGCACTGACTGATATTATTGTATCTGCATTATGATCGAAATCTATAGCGTCAAAATACTGACAGTTAAATGATTGAATTTCGAGGGTGTAGGATCGATGTTTTGGGCTAAGTTCTTTATGAATATTTCATCTCTATATTATATTTTTCAGAAGGGTAAGGTTGAATGAGTTTTATATTTAGAGAAATTACGGACGACGACTTAGATTTACTTTTCGCTTCACCAGACGTTAAAGAAGCGCTATATGGCATGTTTTCTGGCAGACAAACTGCTGGATACATGATTGATTTTAGCTGGAGAGTAGCTGTCATTGAAGCAACAGGCGAGATGATTTTTAGTTTAGGTGGTTTTTCGGGTCTAGAGGGAGAATCGCCAAGTTACGCTTATCTATTTGAGGGACGCATCTGCACTATCATTGAAACAGCAGAGGGTTATGAGCTGTCCATATACTATTGTTCTTCTGCACTGAGAGAAAGTCTGCCTCACATCAAAGAAGTAATGACGCAAGCGCTTATTTATGGTGGTGATATGCTAACGGGAAACAATCTTAAGGGATTGCCCGAAAAAATAAAACGTATCGCTATGAGTAGAACTTATACATTTATTGAAAGCAAACAGCTGTACTTTCGTTAATTCTAGCCACTTTTAAACCAATGATTAAAAGAGAATACGATGAGTGATTATATCTATAGAGAAATCACCAAACAAGATATCGATCAATTGTATGCTTCGAGAGATGCTGAAAAATGGCTAATTCCGTACTATCAGGGTCCAAAGACCTACTACGATGTCGGAAAGGAAAGCGTAGCAGAACCTATAGCGTCTGAAGAGTGGAAGTTGTTTCGTTTTTCAGAAAATTTCGAACGTTATGATACAGCAGCGTGGTTTATGTATTTAGAGAAAGATGGTTCTTTATTAATTATGCAAGATAGATGGCCATTAGAAAACGATAAACACCCTATGTATCCCAATAGAGAGCAAGAGTTCGTTATTCTTTTTTATTCTAAATCGCTTGAAAATACGATTCAAAAGATTTGTGAGTTGGTGGTTGATATTGCCACCCAAGGGGGCGTCTACTTAACAGGAAAACCCGAACCTGATTATTGGGTTGATCAAATTGTTACTTACAGAATGGCAGAGCCTAATGATACAGGAAGAGATTTATAATGAACATTAACGAGATGAGTCAATATATATATCGGGATATTACAGAACAAGATTTAGACGAACTCTACGCTTCACCAGAAGCTGAAAAGTGGCTAGCACCACATTATGCATTAAGAAAATATAACAATGCTGTGAGGAGTATGAATTTAGTAGAGCCCAGTGCGACAAAAGCATGGAAATTATTTTTATTTTTAGAAGACCATGAGAGAAGAGACGAAATATCAGACTGGTATGTTTACTTAAATAAAGATGGCTCTATATTGATTATGCAGGAGAGGTTTCCTATGCCGCCACCATATGAAATATATTCAATAGATCCTGACCGTGAACAACAGTTTGTGGTGCTCTATTGCTCAGAAGCTCTTGAAAGTGATATTCAGCAAATTTGTGAACTAGTCGTTAGTATTGGCACGACACCTTCAGGTGAAAATGACATAACATCTTGGACAGCATCAGACTTTTGGGAAGACCCTATTATCTCATACAAAATGGCAGCACCTAATGACTACGGGAGATACAAATAATGAATATTAATGAGATGAGTAAATATATATATCGGGACATTACAGAAGAAGATTTAGACGAACTCTACGCTTCACCAGAAGCTGAAAAGTGGCTAGTACCACATTACGCATCAAAGCAAGATAATGAAAGTGTCAAAAGATATATGGCTTTAGCAGAACCTAATACAACAACATCATGGAAACTCTTTTTATTTTTAGAAGACCATGAAAGGACGGATGAAATAGCAGATTGGTATGTTTACTTGGACAAAGACGGCTCTATATTGATTATGCAGGTAAGGTTTCCAATGCCACCACGCTGTGAAATATACTCAATAGATCCTGACCGTGAGCAACAGTTTGTGGTGCTCTATTGCTCAGAAGCCCTTGAAAATGATATTCAGAAAATTTGTGAGTTAGTTGTTGAGATAGCAACGTCATCAGGAGGGAAATACTTAACAGGTGACCCTGAGATAGATTTTTGGGAAGATTCTATTATTTCATACAAAATGGCAGCACCTAACGACTACGGGAGATACAAATAATGAATATTAATGAGATGTCAGGACAGCAGTTGATTGATTATATCAACAATGCTGATAAGCAGTTCACGCTTCAAGAGCTAAAAGATATTGCTAAGCAAGCATCATTATTAGCATGAGTTGAAGGTGCCGCTGATGCTGCGGCATATTAAATAAAATTTACTTCTGCTCAGCAGCTATGTCATCAGCCTCATCTTTACCAATCACATCGAACTCTTCTAAGCACAGTTTGTCATATTCTTTTTTACAAAAGTTAGGGTCGATTTTGCACATGGCAGCTTGTAGTTGGTCGAGGCGGTTTTCTGATTGCTGAATGTGCTCTAGCATTTTAGCAAATGCTTCTGCAACAGGATCTTGTGAGGTTGGATCGATACCATAAGCCTGAAATGCCGTATCGCGTGCAGTAGCTTGTTTTGAGGTCGCTGTTTTTTCTTGTGACTTAGTATCTTGGAGCTTAGCATCTTGTGATTTTTCAGCAATTGGATTGCCTTTTTCATCATGATGATCGGAAATCATACGAGCCGCATTGCCGACCATCGTAGCGCCTGCTGGTACAGGTTTTACCACCACAGCATTTGAACCAATTTTGGCATTTTTACCGACTGTAAATGGGCCTAATACTTTTGCACCAGCGCCAACCGTCACGCCATCTTCTAGCGTGGGGTGACGTTTGCCATTATTCCATGATACGCCGCCAAGGGTAACACCATGATATAAGGTGACATCGTTGCCAATCTCAGCCGTTTCACCAATGACGACGCCGACACCATGATCAATAAAAAACCGTTTGCCAATCTTGGCAGCAGGATGAATCTCGATACCCGTCATGATACGTGAGCCATAAGAGACAACACGAGCAGCAAGTTTCTGTTCGTTATTCCAGAGACAATGCGCCCCGCGATGTAAGATAAGCGCATGGATGCCAGGGTAGGTTAATATAACTTCCAGACTATTACGTGCAGCAGGGTCACGTTTGAATACCGCATCGATATCTTCTTTTAAATCCTTTTTAATGCTGGTAAGCGTCTTCAAAAATTTGGTTGGCAATGACATAAAGCGTCCTATCTATTTGTCGGTAGAGTGTCGTTACTGAAATAGCGATCTCTTTCATTTATAGTTGTTAGATTTTAATCGTTATTAAGTCTGAGTAAATATTGGGTTGCACTTACGCTAAGGTCTTTCAAGTTATAGCAGTTTTACACGATAAAATATAGTGATGAGCTATCAAATACTTACAAACCCATCGATTAATATGAGTTTGTGAGTGTCGATTTTATATTTGGTAGCAGTTAGGGCATGTCATCAATTAGCACATTGATACATTTACTAGTTTTTCGACAGTTTGGCAATCAATGCACTTAGTAATTGATACTCTTTTTGATCAAGCTGCACACGCGAACCCAGTCTAGACAGTCGTGACGGCAATGACTTTAGATGTTCGCTATCTGCCAAGCCGCGCTGAACCATGAGGTCAGTCATACGCTGAGTGAGCTGTAGTAACTGCTGCTGAGTGATGGCTGGCTCGTCCCACTGCTGACGCAAATGAATATCTAACATGGGCTGAGCAGTTGTACTGACATCTGTATTTGAATGATGAGCAGCTATCTTCGTATGCGTCTGTGCGTAAGCAAAGATAAAGCTGGCGATCACTTGCACTGCTGATGCGACATTCAATACAGGATAAGCAGGATTGGCATCGATTTGAATATGATAATCTGCATAAGCCAACTCTTCATTGGTCAAACCGCGATCCTCACGACCGAACAATATCGCGATATTTGGTTTACCGTGAACAGCGGTGTCTTGCTGATCAATAAAGTCAAACATGATTTTGGCTGCCTGCGTGGGTGTGACCACAGGGCGAGGCAAGTGACGGCTGCGACTGCTGGCAGCGAACACGAGCTGGCAGTCTGCAATAGCAGACTCAAGGTTTGGCGTGATGGTCGCTGATGAAAGTAGCTCATTGCCACCTGCGGCATGAGAGACACTGGTGTCATCAATCGGCAGTTTGGGCTCAACGACCGTTAGGTGCGAGAGCCCCATAGTGTGCATGGCGCGTGCTGCTGAGCCAATATTAGCAGGCAAAGTTGTATTAACCATGACAACCTGCACAGCGTTTAAATAATCACTCACGCTATGAGCTGATGGTTCTGAGAGAGTTGATAACGCTTCAGATGATGGAGTCTCGCTACGCATTTATTGCTCCAATCTTAAATTTATTTCTTGTTCAGCGCATTCTAATGCGGCTGCGATGTCTTCAATAAGTGCGGCCTGTTCACCGATACGGCGCTCACGGCAGCACTCTTGCAATTGACTGCTAAGCTTGACCAGTTGTGTCGTTCCCAAGTTAGCACTAGCACCTTTTAGAGCATGAGCGGTCTCATAACCGTTGGCATGATCGTTTTCTTGCTGAGCGGTTCGCAGCGTTGCGACACGTTTTTTACTGTCTATAAGATACACTTGTATTAAGTCGGCAAAGTCTTCTTCGAGCAGGTCACGCATGTCTTCAAACTGCTCGTGATTAATAATTTCTTCAGTTTGCTGAGTCATATTGTTATTTGGGTTACTTTCCATGGTGTTATGTCCAATTGTTAAAAGTTAAAGCAATAAGGTTATAGTCAAATCCTCTATAAACTGAATACGGTGTCAGCCTCGCTCAGTCTACTATTTGTAGTACTTTTGCTCAGCTTCCTTGTATCTAAATTATATTGAACAGACTATAAGATGTATTGAGCGTGCCCTTAATTAATGATAATAGGTTTTTAAAGCTGCGGAAGATATTAACTATAATGAAAGTGTAAATTGTCTTCACTAATCATGTTTTTCAACTGCTGTAAATTATCGTCGTTAGGGTAGATACGCCAATGCTCGGATAGTCCCACATTAGCAATACCAAACGCTTCATAAATGCTCAGCCCAAGCGGTAGGCAATTATCATTAATAGAAGTGTCCGTATTGCTTAATGCGCTATTAGTATAATTCTGGTCGGTAGGGCTGCCGTTGTCTACTGCCAGTAAATCATTACCGTTTTCATCGTACAAACTGCCACCCATCGGAGGGTCGTAAGCGCCATTACCACTGTTGCTGTCTTGCTCATCCTGATCGCTATTATAAGCCAAGCGCGGCGCAGGTATGATGTCAGCTTGTGCTGATTTGAGTAGTGGTTGTAGATGCATGAGCAACTTAATGTCGCTACCATGCACTTTAATGCTTATTTTTTTGAGCCAACGCAGGCGTGCATCAACCATACTCATGGCACTATCAAGACGGGCAAAGAGGCGACCATCACGCTCACGAATGCTGCCTTTAATGATGACCACTTCGTCGACTTTCAGTTGGTCTTTGACTCGGTTAAAGCGCTCTGCATAGCAGCTAACTTCTAACCTTGAGGTCCCATCGTCTAAGGTAATGACATTGCGAGTACCAAAGTTGGCAATATCGATGATTAAGCCTGCAAAATAGCAGCTACCGTTGTAGCCAGTATCTGTCAGTTTATCAAGGCGTGTGCCTGAGGTATAGCGTTTGAGCTCTTCTAAGTATTCATTGATTGGGTGACCTGTTAAGTACAGTCCCAAAGTGTTCTTTTCTGCTTTTAGGCGATGTTTGTCACCCCAGATTAGTTCTGGTGTCATGACGAGTGGCGGCGCGGCGACCACACCATCCATTTCACCAAACAAATCCATCATACCGATTTCACGGTTTTGACGGTCTTGTTCAGCGGCCTGTACGGCGCTTGGCAATTGACTCATTAAGGCACCGCGAATCTCGTATGCTTCGTCGGCTGGCAAATCAGGTCGCAAGGTTGCAGCAAAGTCGTCAAAACAGCCTGCACTGACTAAGGCTTCAAGGGTGCGCTTATTGACCTTTTTAATATCTACACGGCGGCAAAAATCATATAAGTCTTTAAAAGGGCCTTCGCGGCGGCGTGCATCCACGATAGACTCAACCGCACCTTCACCAACGCCTTTAATCGCGCCCAAACCATAAATGATATTGGTAGGGGTATCAGCGACGAAATGCCATTCACTACGATTCACTGATGGATTCACCACGGTCAATTCAAAGTTTTCGCGGCAGTCATTGATAAAGAACACAACGTTGTCCGTGTTGTTCATATCAGAGGTTAAGACCGCTGCCATAAATTCGGCAGGGTAGTACTGTTTTAGATAAGCCGTCTGATAAGCCAAGACACCATAAGCGGCAGAATGCGATCGGTTAAAACCATAACCGGCAAACTTCTCCATCAAATCAAATACGCCGCCCGAAGTGACTTCGTCGATGCCTTGTGAGGTCGCACCAGTAACGAAAATATCGCGCTGCTTGGCCATCTCTTCGGGTTTCTTTTTACCCATCGCACGGCGTAGCATATCAGCACCGCCCAAGCTATAACCTGCCATTACCTGTGATATCTGCATCACTTGTTCTTGATAGACAATAACGCCGTTGGTGTTTTCTAAAATCGGCTCAAGATTCGGGTGATCATAGATGACTTCCTCGCGACCATGCTTACGGTCGATATACATCTCTACCATACCGGCATCGAGCGGGCCTGGACGATATAGTGCACACATAGCGATGACATCTTCGATGTTGGTCGGTTGCAACTTCGCCAGATACTTTTTCATGCCCATACTTTCTAACTGAAAGACGGCAGTGGTTTTGGCATCTTGCAATAGCTTATAAGCTTTTTTGTCATCTAATGGCAAGTCTTCTAGGATTAATGCGTCTTTGCCTTCTTTGGCACGGCGTAAGTTGATGTTTTCAACCGCAGCATTAATAACAGTTAAGTTACGTAGACCCAAAAAGTCAAACTTTACTAGTCCAACGGCCTCGACATCATCTTTGTCAAACTGGCTGACGCGATGTCCTTCATCATCACAATAGATGGCACTAAAATCAGTGATCTTGTGCGGGGCAATCAGTACACCACCGGCATGCTTACCGACATTTCGGCAGACACCTTCTAGTTTGATTGCCATCTCCCAAACTTCAATGGCATCTTCATAATCCATATTGTCAGGATTAGAGATTAAGTCTTTGAGCTGTGGCTCTTGCTCGAGTGCTTGGCTGAGGGTGATACCGGGTGTTTTAGGAATCAGCTTAGATATTTTATTAGCGAGGAAGTACGACTTACTTTGTACGCGAGCCACATCACGTACCACAGCTTTTGCGGCCATGGTACCAAAGGTAATAATCTGCGAGACCGCGTCACGGCCATAAGTTTGCGCCACATAATCAATGACTCGGTCACGACCTTCGATACAAAAGTCAATATCGAAATCGGGCATCGACACACGCTCAGGGTTCAAGAAGCGCTCAAATAATAGATCGTAGTGGATAGGGTCAAGGTCGGTAATGTTTAGCGCATAAGCGACCAGCGAGCCAGCACCAGAACCACGGCCCGGTCCAACGGGTACGCCATTGGCTTTTGCCCAACGGATAAAGTCCATAACGATTAAGAAGTAACCCGGAAACCCCATTGATAAGATAATCTCAAGCTCATATTCTAGGCGTTCGTCATACCTCTGGCGAAAGTCGCTCCAATGTTCAGTACGCTCGGCGACAGGGAAGAGCTTATCCAAGCGATTATTCAGACCACGTATCGACTCTGCTCGAAAGAACGATTCAATCGTTTCACCTTCAGGCACGGGAAAGTCGGGCAGGACGTTAATGCCCAGTGTCAAAGTCACATTACAGCGGGTGGCTAAGCGCAAGGTATTATCAATAACCTGTGGAATATCAGAAAATAACTGTTCCATTTGAGCTTGAGTCTTTAGGTATTGCTCATCAGAGTAAGTCTGCGGACGATTGAGATCAGCCAATACATAGGAGCCTGCAATACAGACACGTGCTTCATGGGCATCAAAATCATCTTGCTCCAAAAACCGCACATCGTTATGCGCAATAATAGAGATGTGGTGCTTGGCACCTGAGTGAATAGCCGCCTGAATAAAGGCATCTTCGCCTGAGCGACTGGTGCGCTTGATGGCAAAATATAATCGATCAGCAAACTTTGACTGCCACTCGGTAATCAGTTCATCAGCCTTCTCAGGCATCGAGCTAACCAATGCTTGGCCGACATCAGATTTTTCGGTAAATAATACAATCACGCCTGCCGCATGCTCCAAAATATGGCTGCGTTTCACGACTGGTACACCGTGATTAGCATCATCGGCACGACCTTCGGTAAAACCAAGCGATACGATACGAGTGATGTTTTGATAGCCCTCATTGTCCATCGCCAGTAAGGTCAGTCGTGTGTCTTCATTTTCCATGATGACTTCGCTGCCGATAATAGGCTTGATACCAGCGCCTAGGCAGGCACGGTAGAATTTCACCGTCGCATAAAGGTTGGATAAATCGGTCAATGCCAGCGCCCGCTGATTGTCAGCCGCAGCCGCTTTAACCATCGGCTTAATACGCACGATAGAATCAGTAATTGAATATTCGCTGTGAATGCCAAGATGTACAAATGCCATAGAAGACTCTTACGGATACGATCGGAAAATAGGCTGATAAGAAATAAATTTTTAATTATCAATGATTTAAGGTTTTAATTTAGTCTGAAAATACGTTGTTCACCGTATTTTCTTGTTTCAAATCAGGTCGTTAATAATAGCATTATTTGCCGCAGACAGCCACTGATTCCAAGGGTTTAATCTGAGTGAAAAGGCTTGTATTTCTGATTTGTAAAGGTGAAATATTGAAAATGAGCAAGCCCCTAAAACTGCTAAGTTAAGAATCAATGGAATTCCTTTGTCATATAAATACTATGAAAAAGAAGTAGCAAATAAAATCTATCAACCAAAAAATCGGATTGTCTATTCAGCATTATTCTACTAAAGATGAACCAATAAAAAAATTATAATAGAGGCGCTATGTGTGATAGTGCCTCTTTGTGAGGATTAGATATTGGTATTATAAGTTAGTATCCAACCACAGCCGCATCGACGATACGTGGATCAGATGAGCCGTAGACACCATTTGGCGTAATCATAATCGATTGCGTCGAACCCATTGCTGATTGCGGACTGACCGTATGACCCATTGATTCAAGTTTTTTGACAGTGTCAATATTCAATGCTTTTTCGATACGGATTTCATCAGGCAACCATTGGTCATGAATGCGCGGGGCATGAGTGGCCTCAGCGATATTCATATCATGGTCGATGACATTGGAGAGGATTTGGGTGACGGTGGTGATGATACGACTACCACCTGGGCTACCTGTGACGATATACGGCTTGCTGTCTTTGAACACGAGGGTTGGACTCATCGAGGATAGTGGGCGTTTATTGGCTTCGACAGCATTGGCTTCACCGCCTAATAGGCCATAACCGTTTGGCACACCAGGCTTGGCAGAAAAATCATCCATCTCATTATTGAGTAAAATCCCTGTACCTTCAGCAACGAGACCAGTGCCGTAAGAGAAATTAAGCGTATACGTATTGGCTATCGCATTGCCATCTTTATCCACGATAGAGAAATGCGTGGTTTGGTCGCTCTCGTAAGGAAGTGGATTATTGGCTTTAATCGTCGCGGCTGGCGTGGCTTTGTTTGGATCAATTAAGGCGCGCAGTTTGTCAGCATAAGCTTGAGAGGTAAGACCGCTGGCAGGTACATCGATAAAGTCCGAATCGCCCAAATACTCAGCACGATCTGCATAAGCCAGTTGCATGGCTTCGGCCATTAAGTGGATGGTCTGTGCACTGTTTTGTCCGTAGTCTTTGAGCGGATAGCCTTCTAAAATATTCAAAATCTCGATGATATGAATACCACCAGAAGAAGGCGGCGGCATTGAGACGACCTCATAACCACGATAATTGCCTTTGACAGGCTCACGGGCGATTGCTTCATAATCGCTCAAATCCTGTAGGCTCATACGCCCGCTGGCTTCGTTGACCGCTTTGACCAATTTTTGCGCTGTTTCGCCCTTATAAAACCCATCAGCGCCTTGTGCGGCAATCAGCTTTAGCGAGCGGGCAAGCTCTGGCTGCTTTAAGCGTTCACCCGGTTGATAAGTACTACCGTCTGGTTTAAAAAACACCTTTTTCGTGCTGGGCCATTTTTGCAAGCGATCACTTAAGGCGGTGAGCGACTCGGACAATCCCGCTGTCACTTCTATACCGTCCTCTGCCAGTGCAATCGCTGGTGCCATGACTTGCCCGCGGCTCATCGTGCCATGCTCTTCTAAGGCTTTGAGTAGTCCTGCGACTGTGCCTGGCACACCAACGGCTAAGCCGTGATAGCGTGACAAGTCGCTAACGGCGTTGCCTTCCTCATCGAGATACATATCACGAGTGGCGCTACTAGGTGCTTTTTCACGGTAATCTAGTGCCACTGTTTTGCCTTGTTTGGCATCATAAATCATCATAAAACCACCACCACCGATGTTGCCGGCACGGGGTAGGGTGACAGCTAAGGCAAAGCCAACAGCGACGCCTGCATCAACGGCATTACCACCCTCTTTTAAAATCTTTAAGCCGATATCTGATGCGAGAGCCTCTTGCGTCGCGACCATGCCGTTTTTTGCCCATACTGGATGATGAATCGCATCTACAGAGTAGATTGCTTGATCACTATTCGTGTTGTTAGCAGTATTAGTCGTCGCGGTGAGGGTGTCTGATTTAGCGGTCGTAATGCGTTTGGTCTCAGACAGCACGGTGGGATTGTCAGTCATAATACCGAGGTTTATCGCACTGGTATTGATAGACGTATTTTTTACCGAATCAGTGGTGGTTGATGCCACTGGTTCAAGCGCATGAGCAGAGATGGACAATAATAATGTACTGGTAATGAGCAAGACGCTAGATTTGAGTGATGTGTTGGTCTTTGAACGCTGTTGCTGAGAAGCATGATGAGAAGCTAGTAATGACATGACAAAGTCCTTTTTATAAGAGTGATTGATCAGTAAGGCTGTAGAGAGTTATTTCACGCAAAATGACAAAATAGTAGGATAGCATGAGAATAGAGGTGTATTACCTACATATGTCTATAAAAATAATGTTTTTGAAAAATATAACTATTCATAGCAATGTCTTTTCTTATTACCTCTAAGCTCAAAGACAGTCTCATATTAAAGAGCTTTGACTGTTTTATTAATCGATACGATGGCATAACATCAACAATTTATGGAAATTAAATGAAAAATTGCTCTATTGTCGCTAGCGAGTAATGTTTTGTGATATAAATAACCCTACTAATACGATACTTACAATTGTTTGTCAGCTTAGACTAAGGAAGTCTCATGTCACCGCCTATCTCTCGTAAAAATGACCAGCCAACTTTGCCCCAATCAATAGATCACCAGTCATCGAATACTAGTAAGCGTCAGTCGATAATGATTGCTGGCTGTGCCATTTTGTCTATAGGTGCAACGACCTTGCTAGCAGGCTGTCAATCTAGCCCGATAGCGTCATCAAATGCTGCTGTATCGGGCAAGATGATTGATTTTGAGATTGCAGACACCGCGCAAAGCCAAGCACAGGGCCGTGCATTTAATGCCAGTTTACATGCCAATTCTGAACGCTATGCCCAGTTGTTTGATCAAGAAAAATACCCCAGTACAGAGAATCAAGCCAAATCGCATTTATTGACCGCTATCCGTCAGCATCTAGCAACGGAGCATGTGTCAGTCTCGCAAGCCAACTATCAAGCAGCTCCTTTTATTGATCCAAACAGTATCGATGCCGGCGCTAGCAGTTTGCTTAAGACTATTTTAGAGACCTACGTTTATAAAAAAGAAACCTCGGGCGACTATGAGTCGGACTATGACTCAGATGATGATAGTTATGTCGATGCTGCAGATGCAGTGGTCGTCGAAGAATATGCTGAGGAGTCAGATGAGCTTGAATATGATGAAAATGGCTATGACGAGTATGGTTTAGATCAAAACGGTTATGATGAAGAGGGTTATGACTGGTACGGCTATGATACAGACGGCTATAACGTGTATGGCTACGATGATGAAGGTTACGACCAAGATGGCTATGACGAAAACGGTTATAGTCGTAGTGACTATGCTGCAGAAGCCTATGAAACCGATGATTATGAATCGGGAAGTGCTTTTTCAAATTTATCAGCATTAAATCCCAAAAGCATGACAGAGCAATATGAAGCCATGCAGATGGCAAAACAACAAGCAGAAATGGCTGGTACAGCAAGCGCGTTTCCCCCTGAGTCAGCGTCAGGCGTGCTTGGTCAAATGCTTAGCATGATTCATCGTACTCCTGAGCAGATAGCAGCATCAAATGAATATCACTATAAAAACCTCATGTTCAACAGTGTCAGTCAATACAAGCCTCAGCAAAGACAACTACAAAGCGTCTATAGCTATGACTATGTGACGCCGACGATCAGCTCATCAGTACAAATACCACTCGCGTTTGATTTTAACAATAGCAATGTCACGGTCGATCCTTCAGTTATCATGCCTATCATGGCGATTGCTAATCCTGAGAATACCCCATTACCGCACGAGATGGCATCGCATACGGTTAATTTTGGTTTTCCAGAGAGCATTACGGAGCAACTACCGCCAGCAGTGGTTTATGATGCGGCGATTGCTGCGATACAAGACAGCATGGCAGAGCTGGCACCTGAGCACTTTAGTGCGGTCGATATTCGTGGTGATGCATTTGCCAAAGAAGTTGGTGCTAGCCGAGCGGTAAAAGTATATTTCGGCAGTCAGCAAAGCGGTGAGATGATTGGTAAAGTTCTAAAATATATGACTCAGTCACTACAAGAGTATGTCGATGCCAATCCAGAAAAATATCCTGATGGCGCCATGCTAAAAACAGCCATTGATAAATTACAGCTGTATAACAAGGGCTATCAAAGTGCGGATGTGGGAGCGCTATTGCAGGTTATTGAAGCTATTGGTCCTATCTCATTTAATCAGATAAATTACTATTACTTAGACAGCTCAGATCGACTACTTGCTAAGCAGCAACGTATGAATATTGGTGGCGATTTGATGGGTTCTACAACCACTGTGATAAACCAAGTACGTTATGATAAGGCCAGCTTTAATAAGAGTGCATTGACCCCGTTATTGACTGAGTCATTTGGTGCAAATGCCAAACCTGCTATCGATGGCAATGCTTGGATGGCAGAACAGCGTCAAAAAGAAGATAGGCTACAAGCTGCTCGTTATGCCCGTTATGATTATAGTGGCAGTAGCGATTATGCTGATGCTAGCGAGGCGTATACCAGTGATGCGGCAGAGTATGAGTCTAGTAATTATGATGACTATGACACTGACTATAGCGAAGACTACAACGATGCTGAAGACGATACGGACAACCGATAGAGCGTCATTAGCACTATCGTCGGTTCAAGCCCATATTTATTAAGGACAAAAAATGAAAACAGTACAACAAGCCATCGTAGGTCGTCTGCCGTCAACCATCAAGAGTCACGTTTTATTGACCAGTGCATTCATCACAGGCACACTATTATTAACGGGCTGCCAATCTACTAGCCTTGGTCAGTCTAATAGCATCACCGCACAACAAACCCCAATAGCGGCTAAAACAGCGTTGGCAACGGCACTAAAAAAACAGCGTCGCCAATCATTTAGCTACCATGGCAATATTGAGATTAGTAACGATCAGTATTTTGCCGATGTAGATGAGGCAGGGTTGGTTACGGCAGACTATGTGGATACCTATTGCGAAGAGACGCATGATCAGGCATATGCTGCTTTAGTCGGCCAAGCACAAACGCAAAATAACGATGTGATGGCTGCGGATTATGATGCTCAGCGAACCGCAATCAAAGACAGCTATCTTGAGTGTTCCGATGCCTATGAAGCGTGGGTAGACAGTCAGTATGATAGCGATATTACCGTGCCAGTATCGTACCAGCAGCTGTTCGATAATTATGATGACCAATCAAAACCAGTAGACGTGAAAAAAGCGAAGCTACTAGATGCTTATCTATTAAAGCCGCTGTCTATCAACTCTCAAGGCATCTATCAGCCAATGGCTGGCAAGGCTACCATGCTCGCCAGTGTGCAGTACCAAGCGCGCAATCATCACAGTAGCATCAATCAGCCCATTTATATCGATTTCAAAAACGGTGATATCTATCTATGGGCAGATAACTTTGCGATGTTTAATTCAGATTTATTAGATGACAAGCTTGGTACAAAATGGCGAAATAAGTGGCTAAAGATAGCGATTGATGATGGCACGCTGCCAAAAGGTTTCGGTAGTGAGGTGATAAAGAGCCATTTTGAGGCGTTAGACCGTACTTTTGAAGCGGCACCTGTTAGCCAGTTTGATTATATCGCGCCCAATACATTGGCATCATTATCTCCTAAATTACCGGAACATCAGTTACCAGTTATGCAAGCAAGTGCTCAAGTGATTCGCCGTGTGCAAAGTGCTGAGAGTTATGAGCAGTTTTATCAAGACTATATGCAGATCTTCTACGATCGTATCAGTAAGCAATATCCTGAACTGGTCCAAAATAGTGATGCGTCCGACGAATCAAGCGATACAGAGACTGATAACTTGACCAGTAAGGCATTGGTACAGCAAGTATTAGCAATGCTAAAAGACAGTATGAATAAGGATGCTGAGACAGAAGAGTCAGAATTATTAGACAATACGACCGTACAAGAGCTGTATGGGTTTGACAAACGCGGTCAGCTCAAATGGCAGCATTCGCGTAGTGCATTCCCAAGCAAATATCAGTCCGCTGATAATAAGTCAGGCGGCATCGTAATGGACGCTTTGCAGCAGTATTCTTCTATCAGCTCTAAAGACATGGCATTCCCAAATTTGCCAAGTGATGTGCAAGTACCGAATGCCAGTAATAGTATTGATACGCGACAGTATGGTCGTGAGCTTATACAATATTATCGTGATGGTAATGGTACGACGATAGGTAAGATGGTATTTGATAGGTTACTGATGGCTGAAAGATAGTTTAATACTATGTATTCGTTTTAGACTTCTTTGACTATATTGATTGAGGGTAAGATATGAAAGTCCTACTCACTTAAAATTTGAATAAAAACATTAAATAAAATAAAAAAGCGCCTCTATCAAATATGGGCGCTTTTTTATTTAAAACTTATATCGCTAGATAAAAACCATACTTTTCCGGAGTAGATTATTACATGCCTGGTTGTGGACGTTCGCCACGTGGCTCACGATCACCTTTTTTGTCTTCTTTCATTTGTGCAAGTTCGGCACGTTGCTCTGCAGTCAATACTTGAGCAATTGCATGCTGGGTTTGTACACGTTCAATAAAGCGTTGCTTCTCTTTTGCTGCTTGTTGATCAGCCAGACGGCTTACTGCGGCATTATTCAATGTGCGGGCATTGGTCAATGCTTGGATCTGTTGATGCATTTGAGCGCGTTCTGCTTTGTTTTCTGTACGATCCGCTTTATTATCGCCATGCTGTTTTTGCATGATGGCTTTAATTTGTGTTTGTTGTGCTTCGGTCAGATCCAGTTGTGACAATGGGCCTCTCATACCACCTTTTTTCATGTCGCCCTTTTTCATACCGGCTTTATGCTGCTTTTGCATTTTGGTGGTCGATGGAGTCGTATCCGTGTTTGCATTGACGCTGGTACAGGCTGTGACAGTAAATACGCTAGACAATGCTAATACTGAGCCCAATAGTAATTTTTTCATAACAATACCTTTTATTTGATTGATTTGGTTAAGTAAATATTAAACGGTTATCTAGCAAATACTATTTTTAAGTGCTGTAGATAAACACAATACCTGCTGTTGATAGGTGCTATCTTACGACAGTTGAAGGTTACGAACATTTATGAAGTATTAAGAAAAGTAACGTTTATAGCGAATCGATAAGCTCTTGCCTGATAATATAGATAACAAAGCGATTCAAAGCTAAAGGAGAAAATATGCCAAATATATTATTAGGCGACGACGACGAAGAGTTGACTCAATTATTACAAGAGTACTTACACAATCACGGCATCCAATGTGACTGCGTTCATGATGGTGAGGCAGTTATAAAAAAACTGAAAATGGCGAGCACTCAGGCGCCTATTTATGATTTGCTAGTGCTTGATATTATGATGCCAAAAATGGACGGGCTCAGCGTACTGCGCCAATTACCGAATATTATTGATATTCCTGTCATTATGCTAACGGCAAAAGGGGATGAGATTGATCGTATCATCGGTCTGGAGCTTGGCGCTGATGATTATATTACCAAACCCTGTAATCCTCGAGAGCTGCTGGCACGTATCAATGCAGTGATTAAACGCACCAATGCGGCGGTGTCAGATCACACACCATTGCCAGAAGGTCGCTTGCATCTCGATCAAAATCAGCGAAGTTGTCAAATAGATGGTATTGAGCTGCAAGTGACGGGTACAGAGTTTGATCTATTGGTGGCGCTCCTCAAACAAAAAGGCGAGGTAGTCAGTAAAGAATGGCTATCAGAGCATGTATTGCAACGTGAACTTCAACCTTTTGACCGTAGCTTAGATGTGCATGTGTCACGCCTGCGTAAAAAACTTCAACCTTTTCATGACGAGCCAATAAAAGCGGTTCGTGGTAAAGGTTATCAGCTAGTACTTTAATAATGGAATCATCGATGAATACTCCTAAATTTAAGGTGCGAATCACCCTGTTTTGGCGGCTGTTTTTGAGCCTATTAGTCACCATCCTCATCACTTCTATCTTGTCTGTCATGGTAGAGCGTTGGTTAAGTGAAAAAGCGCTCACCGCTCGTATGGATGTGCAGGTAGACAGTTTATTGGTTCAGCGTCAGGAACTGGTCGCAGCACTGAAAGCCGGTGATATGGAAGCTGTCAAACAACTGTATCGTCAGGACCGCTGGTTGATGAATCAAGTCAGAGTCTATGATGAGCAAGGTAGCATTATATTTCCGCGTTACCGGGATAGAGAGGATCAGAAACCAGTCCGTCGGTCAGATAGTACAAAAGAAATACCGTTACCATCGATAGAGCCAATCCCGCCCAGAATGAGCGATGACGTATCGAAGAATACGCGGTCACCTCTGAGTTATTTTATGCCGCCGATGATGCCTACTAGTGCTGAGATAGCCGATTCTGAGAGTCGTCCAGAACTTGCTGATATGACGGTCGTTTTGCCAGATGAGCGCACAGTTATTGTGCAATTGCGTCCACATCTACGTTTCTCTGATGTCGTGGAGCTGAAATATACTAACTTTCCCATCCGCGTGCTATTAATTATCTTTTTGAGTATTTTGGTCTGTATTTGGCTAAGCCGTACGATGACTCAGCGTATTCGCCGTGTACAACACACAGTGCACCGTATGATTGATGGTGATTATCAAGCTCATCCAAATTTATCGAAAATGGGAGGTGACGAATTGGGCTTACTTGCTAATGATGTGGTCAAACTGTCAACACGATTGGCTGAAAGCGAGCTGGCACGCAAGCAGATGTTGAGTGATATCTCGCATGAGCTGCGTTCGCCATTGGCACGTCTGGATGTCGCGACTGAGCTGACTCGAGATTTTGCCCCTAATGCCAGTCGCTATCTAGACCGCATAGACAAAGAGTCAGCACGAATGAATGAATTGATTGAGCAAATTATTCATATCCAGTCGCTTCAAATGCAGCAATATACCATCGACAACTTAGAAAATGACACGGTTGATATTGCTGAAATTATCAGTGAGATTGGACAAGACGTCTGTTTCGAGTTTCAAAATAAAGATGTGCAATGGCAGTGGCAATCGCCCGATTCTGCACTATTAGCAGCGTCAACAACTTCTTTGACAGTGTTAGGTAATCAAGAACAGCTACATAGCGCCCTTGAAAATATTATTCGCAATGCCTTTATGCATACTGCTCCTAGTTCCAAAGTCATTGCTGAAATTAAAGAAGTAGAGACAGAGGATAAGACACCTGCGATTCAGATCAGCATAACGGACGAAGGCGGCGGTGTGGCAGAAAAGGATTTAGAGCGTATTTTCCAACCATTTGTACGACTGGACTCTGCTCGGCATCGTGAAACCGGTGGTTATGGATTAGGACTGGCCATCGTTCATGCAGTAGTGACCGCCCATAAGGGCTATATCCATACTTATAATCGCAAAGACGGAATACAAGGGTTGGTGGTACAGATAGTATTGCCGATAGGATCTAAAGAGGACTAAGAAGTCATTATAGTTAGCCCTATATAACTTTGGTACAGTGTGAGGCTGCTTACTTGGGCTGCTATTCCTGTAATACTCGCACTCGTATTCCTTACATTTAGTTTCCAAAACAGCTTGAAACGACTAACACTAGCATAGTGAATACGCTCTTATCATATATCTTTGATGTATCGATAAGAGCATATTTTTCAGATAAAAAAGTAGACAATTGTATTTCGTATGGCCTCATACCATCCTTTATATTCATTTTTTGACATATATAAGACAGTCGGTATTAAAGTCAAGACAAACGGCATTGTCTCTCTGTATATATTCGGTAATACTAATATATATAGAGAGTGATAGAGATTTTAAGAAATAAAATATCTTGCTTTTCAACGACCAACATAAATTATAACCAATAAAGGCCTCATTGCTATAAGCTCATAAATCATTTTATTTCGTCATAACAACTCTCTACAAGATGGATCTTGTCTTTGGTTTTTAATTCTAACCATTCTGTAAGGGAGTACATGTCATGAACCGCATTTATAAAGTCATCTGGAATGAAGCCTTAAGTTGCTTTACCGCAGTCGGTGAGTATGCGAAAGGGCGTGCTAAGTCTTCCAAACCTAGTGTGAGCGCTAATGCTAGCGTCAATACAACATCTAACCTGTCTTCTATTCGTACAATACGCTTGAGCGCGATAGGTCTTGGGCTACTGGCTGCTGGTTTTGGCATGCATGCAAATGCTGAAATCAGTTATTCCAACACTATGCATCTTATGGGTCACCAAAGTTCTGGAAATGGTTATGGTCATGAAAGCCATGGAAATGGTAACGGTTATGGTCATAATAACAATGGCAACAATAACTACAATGGCAATGGCCTAAAATTTGATGGTGATACGGGTAAAACCGTCAAACGGAGCCATGGTCAGACGCTAACGATTAAAGGTGGCGAAGCTAATAAGAAGAAATTGTCTAACGGTGACAATATTGGTGTAGTTGCTGATGGAAAAGATACTTTAACCATTAAATTGGCAAAAAATCTAACGGATCTAGACAGTGCGGCCTTTAATAATGGTGTTGTTATCTCTTCTACTGGTATCAATGCCGGTAATAAAGTAGTGTCAGGCGTAGCTGGGGGGGTTGATGGTAACGATGCGGTCAATCTCAATCAGTTAACCAATACCGTTGCAGCCAATAGGACTAAATACTACAGTGTGGACTCAACCGCTAGCGGTAACGCAAATAATGATGGGGCAACAGGCTATAATGCCATGGCCATGGGCGGCAATGCAAAAGCAACTGGCAGTCAAACCATTGCGATTGGTAGCTCGGAATCTGGGCAACAAACGCTGGCAAGTGGTGAACAATCTATTGCTATCGGTGCAAATGTCGTGTCACGAGGTGGATCTTCTATTGCCATTGGTGGAGACGATTTAAACTTAGCATCGATATACAATCTAGATGGCACTATCACTGACACCACTTTAAATAGTGGGACAGTGAATTCCGCGTTTAACGAATATGCTGGTCGAGATTTATTGGATCTAAATGATCCCTATACTGGGCATACTGAATCTGGCGGTGCGGCCTCCATAGCAATCGGTGTTAAAGCTCGTACAGAAGGTCATCTTGCGACGGCAATGGGTACGCATGCTAGCGCTTCTGAAACGGCCTCATCCGCATTCGGTGTGGCGTCTTCTGCTACCGAAAAAGGCGCTTTAGCACTTGGTGCAGGTGCTCAATCTGCTACCCAAAATGGAGTGGCACTGGGATCAAAATCCATTGCTAATGTCGCAGGCGGAGCCACTGGATTTGTGCCAATAGGGACTTTGTTAATCGATGAAAATGCCATTATTGCGACAAAAAGTGTGACACTCGGCGCTGTATCAGTTGGTACTGGGTCAGAGGGTGGCAACCGTCAGATTGTCAACGTCGCTGCAGGTACGAATAATAGTGATGCTGTCAATGTAGCTCAGCTAACGGGGCTGCAAAATGGTATCAATAACGAAATTGCCAAAGGTATCAAAATAGGTGATGGCAATAGCGACAATGATCAGCAATTTGCATTAGGCGATACTATCAATGTCACAGGTGATAGCAATCTGACTACTGTTGTTTCTGAGACCGGTGTTCAGGTTAAGCTAAATAATCAATTGGACCTCGGAGATGTTGGCAGTATGCAAATAGGAAATAGCATCATGAACAATGGTGGTGTCAGCTTCTTGGGTGGTAGTACCGTCAGATTGAGTAGCAGCGGTCTTAATAATGGTGGTAATCGAATAACCAATGTAGCGGATGGTAGCGCATTAGATGATGCTGTCAATGTTAGTCAGCTAAATGCTGTCACAGCAACTGCCAATCAAGGCTGGGATATCAGTGCACAAGGCAACAGTAATACAGTAAGCAATGTAGGGCCTAGCGATACAGTTGACTTCAATAGTAAAAATGGCAATATCGTTGTTACTAAAGAAGTAACCAGCAATGATGTCTCATTTGAGCTCAACAACAACCTAGACTTGAATAGCGTAACCACTGGTGATACCACTATGAATGACAATGGACTGACTATTGAAGGTGGTCCAAGCATCACGAAAAATGGTATTGATGCCGCTGATAACAAAATCACCAATGTCCAAAATGGTGAAGTTTCGGCAGAAAGTCAGGATGCTGTAAACGGTAGCCAGCTTTATGCACAAGGGATTGGTATCAGTAGTATTATCGGTGGTGACACTGTCTACAATTCTGAGAGCGGTACGTTCACCAACAGTAATATCGGTGGAACAGGTGAGGGCAATATAGATGGAGCGATTGCTTCTATCAGACAAGGCACCATTGAAATCAATGAAAATGTACAAGTCAACACAACGAACATTGCTACCAACACAACCAATATCTCCACCAATACAACTAATATTGCTACGAACACTAGTAATATCACGACCAATACAACTAATATTGCTACGAACACTAGTAATATCACGACCAATACAAATGATATCGCTATTAATACTAGCAATATTATGACCAATACCACGAACATTAAAACCAACACGGATAAGCTTGATGCTGGGCTCAATTTTGGTGCAGACAGTGGCGCTAATATCAATAAGTCAGTTGGAGATGGTAGTGTCCTGAGCTTTACAGGTGGCAATAACATAACCACTACCGCAGAGGGCAGTAGTATCAAGTTTGATTTGAACGGTAACATCAGTGTTGATAGTGTCACAGTGGGGACGACGGTTATCAATAGTAGTGGCATCAGCATGCAAGATGGCCCAAGTATGACTGCTCTAGGTCTATATGCTGGTAATCAGCGCATAACAGGTGTCGCTGATGGTGTCGAAGCGACAGATGCTGTCAACTACAGTCAACTGAGTGAGCTAGATAGTAGACTAAATAACAACATGAGTGATTTAGGCTATAAAATTGGTGAAGTCGAAGAGAATGCTAACGCTGGTATTTCAGCAGCAATGGCGATGTCTTCATTACCGCAAGCTTATATTGCAGGTAAGTCAATGATCAGTGGTGGTGTCGGTACGTATAATGGAGAAAGTGCGGTTGCTGTTGGTTTCTCCAAATTATCGAATGATGGTCGTTGGGTCATGAAGATAAATGGTACCGCAGATACTCAGGGCAATGCAGGCGGCGCGATTGGCGCAGGCTTCCATTTTGATTAAAGAGGTCTCTCAATTATGATTGTCAATCAAATATAAAAAAGCAAGACATCGAATGTCTTGCTTTTTTATGGGTAAATAATAAGTGTTTTACGCAACTATTAAGCAGTAAATTCTAAGCAATAAAAAGCGCTTGTACCTTACGTTGTACAAGCGCTAGTATCTATTATAGAAGTCACATTCATATAGTTGAGTTCAAACAATTTCGATACAAGGAAGCCGAGTGCAAACTATATATTAGTATGTTTAGCGAGGATGACAATGTAGCGGACTTGTATGGGTTTGACTATACTCTAAACATCGCAGCGTTCGGTGTTAATCCAACATAGGCCATGCCTGCTTGGTTCATCCAATGAGGCTGCACAATGCCGTGTTGCAAAATCGCATGAATGTCTCTATGGGCTCTTTCTATTTTATGTTGCTTATATAGTGAAGCAGTGCCAGCAACTGCATAGATTTCAGACACCATCGCTCGAGCTTCTCTGGCAGCCTCACATGATGCCGCCCAGACATCCGCAAGTTGCACATCGGTAAAGATGTTCTGTTGCTGTGATTCATTCCACAATGTCTCGACGCTATTGTGTAACTGTAAGCGCTTAGATACTAATAGGGTTTTACTCTTTGCGATGGCAGATTGTACGGTTGCACGGTCGCGTAGATCTGGATTCTTACCAGGCGTGACTCTCTTAAGACACATATCAATCAAGTCGTCCATTGCCGCGTTTAATACACCTAGAGACATGGCAGCGCAACCTGCTGCATTGATACAACCAATAGGTAGGCGACTATAAGCATTATCGATGGCGACAGGGCTATCGAACCCAACAGCATAAGCTTCTTTTACAAAGGCATCTTTGATGACTATGTCGTGACTGCCTGTGCCATTTAATCCGCCAACATTCCACGTATCAATGACTTCTACTTCTGTCTTTGGAATAAAAAACAGTTTTAGATTTGCTCTTGGCCCCAAAGTGGTTGGAGAGCCTTCTGAAACCACCAAACAGCGCAGCACAAACCAATCAGCCAATTCACATCCGGATACTAGTGTCCAGCGACCAGATACCATATAACCATTATCAACCACTGTGGCAACGCCCTCGGGGCGGGCTGAGTTGGCATAAACGTGGGAGGGGTCGTTGTATATCTCTTTCATACTAGACTCGTCTAAAAACCTACCAAACGTACACGCTAAATGGTTATTCCAAACGATCCAAGCCACTGAAGCTTCAGCACTGGCTAAGGTCTCATATACTTTCAAGGTTTCTACAGGATTGCCTTCCCATCCCCCCAGTGATTTTGGCAACCCCATTCTAAACAATGCAAATTCTGAAAGCTGCTTGACCACGGTCGGTGCAATTTTTCTAGCGGCTTCCGTGTCTTCTCTAGCGGATACAGCTAATGGAAAAATCTCAGTAGCTGCGTCAGAAGGTAGAAGGTCTGTCTTGTTTAGCGAAGTGTTATCGTCCATTATCCCCAACCTTTTATAATTGATAAAACAGTGTAATTATTTATAATCAATGAATTTTAATTAATTCTATATTTGATATATAAAGTATTTTATCAAAAATATCCAACAGTTGCTCACTATATAATCAATAATTTGCATATATGTCATATTGTATTGAAAGATGAATGATTAGAAGGGATGTAACGATATTGGCTAGTAATCTTTAGCGACTTATTGAGACTTTGGTGCATCAGATTGCTGCATAGGTTCCGCGTCTGCAAAGGCTTTTAGCGTGCGGCAATGCGCATCAATTTCTATAATATTGGGATAAGCGCTGAGCTCTACTTTAAAGCGTCGAGCAGAAGCGACTTGCGGAATGAGATAGCAGTCTGCAAACGTAGGGCTGTCACCGTAGCAAAATTTTCCACGAGTTTTATCTTTTGCTAGTATTTTTTCCAAAGTGGTAAAACCTTCAGTTATCCAGCGACTGCACCATGCAATGACATCTTCCTCGTCTACCGAAAGCTCATTACGTAAATATTGTAAGATACGGCGGTTATTAAGGGGATGGATGTCACAGCCAATCATAGCGCTAATGGCACGTACTTGCATGCGTCCAGACGCATTTTTAGGCAATAGGGGGTTTTCAGGATAAATATCCTCTAACCATTCCAAGATAGCTGGGCTTTGATATAGTAATAAATCGTCGGCTTGTAAGACAGGCACCAATCCCTGTGGATTGAGTAATTTAAATGCGCTTTCTAATTGCTCGTCTTGCGCCAAGTTGACCGCGATGTAGTCATAATCCAAGCCTTTTAAGTTCATCGCAATACGAGTACGGTAAGAGGTGCTACTACGAAAGTAGCCATAGAGTGCCATCATTATGAATTCCCTTTTATTATGGTATGTTGTGAGTGAAATAAGCGGTTATAATTCGTTATAGCATTCTTATTTAATGCAATTAATATAAGTATCTTGATATTAAGTCTTTATTTCAATGATGTTTATTTGAATTAATCTAACAAATCATTAATCGAGCAAGCCATGCCAGCAGCTGAAACCCTTATAGACAAACCTGCTACCACCAATAAAAACCAAGGTGGGGTACAGTCACTTGAGATTGGGCTGTCGATACTAGATGTGCTTATCGACCGCAATGAACCTATGATGCTAAAAGACATCGCTGAAGCCATGCAAATGCATCCAGCAAAGTGTCACCGGTATATGGTTAGCCTCATCCGCAAAAATTACGCTCGGCAGCTAAACGATGGGCGCTATGGACTAGGTATTCGAGTCAATGCACTTAGTCATAACGGGGTTAGTTCAAATAACATCTTGGAGCGACTGACTCATGCAGCCAATGAGATAAAAGATATCCTCAACTGCGGGGTGCAAATTGCCAAATGGTTTAGTGAAGGCCCCATCATTATTCAATCTGTTGAGCCAGACAGTCCAATCAGTATTATTACTCGCATCGGTTCACGTATGCCACTGACGACGTCGGCGACAGGTCAGCTGTTTGCCAGTTATCAAACTGAAGAGATTATCCAACCATTGGTTATGGCTGAATGGCATGCAAGCGATGAAGCCATTAAAGTAGAGCAGTGGCGGAATTTTACCCAACTACAAGCAAAAATTCGTACCCATGGCTATGCAACTGTCACGGGTGATATGGTGATAGGTATTAATGCCATTACCATTCCTATTATCGTACCTCAGCTGACAGGTAATATCGCCAGTCAGTCTACGGTTACTGCTGAGTCAGCTACTCAGAGCTTGCCATTAGAGTATGCCATTACGGTCATTGGAACCACAGAGCAGTTACCGATGAGCGAGCAACATAACGTGGTTAAGAAAATACTAGCGATAGCACAGCGTTATCAACTAGCATAGCCAGTATTTTGTGCTATAAGCTAACTGGCTATCGCATCAAAAGATTTATTTTCGAACATCATCTAATAATGTTCGTCATCTACACCATACAGGCGTTACTGGCCGCTTTTGCTTTTTCGTATACGTTGTCAGCATCTAGACCAGTCGCATTTACCTCATCAAGGTAATGTTGAGAGCCTTCCATTAATGGACCTCTCCATGCTGGGTCATTGAGTGGATCAGGGATGTCAATCATAATATCGCCTTTTGCTTTGGCGGCGGCCATCGCTTTGGCATTGCTGACGTCAAATACTTTAGAGATATGCGCTGCCAGCTCTGCTCCTGAATTGTCATCAATTACTTGTTTGAGGTCATCAGGCAAGCTGTTATATGTATCTTTATTCATACTGATCACAAAGGTGGAATTATAAAAAGGGATGTTGGTGTGCGTATTGATTAACTCGTCAAGGCGAAATGCTTGAATAGGTTGCCAAGTAAAGCTGAGCCCATCAATGACACCGCGCTGAAGAGAGGTATAAGTATCACTGGCAGGCATGCCGACAGGTGCAGCACCAGTTGCTTCGATAATGTGGCTAGCAACCGCAGAAGGCTGGCGAATACGTAGACCTTTCATATCGGCTGGCGTGCGAATCGGCTTATCAACTGTATGAAGCGCACCTTGACCAGTCCCTATCAAAGCGAGCAAATGAGTGTCTTCGTATTCATCTTTAATGACACCTTCATCATATAGCTTATGAAGTATACAGCTCTGCTGCTGTGCAGTATTTGTGATGCCTGGCAACTCTACGATTTGAGTCAAAGGGAATCGTCCTGCTGTATATCCTTGCGCTTGCATACCAATATCCACACTGCCTTTCGCTGTAGCATCATAAGTAGACCCTGGTTTGCTGAGCGTCGCAGAAGGGTATATCTCAACCTTTAATCGGCCTCTTGAATCCGCTTCAATTTTCTTTGCCCATGGTTCTAACGCTTCGGTGTTTATATTGTCAGTGGCAGTCATAAAATGCGAGAAGCGCAGTGTAGTCACTTCACCTGTATCCGTAGATGTGCTGACCGATTGGTCGTTATTGGAGCAGCCAGTCATCGCAATCGAGGCAGCTAAGAGTATTCCTAAGGGTGCTTTTACTTTCATCATAGAATCCTTTCATGATGGTTAGATATCGTGTACTATCTTTTGTTACGTAGGGTGTGTCACTAATCATCACTTTTAAGCTTAAAGCGATAATTAATTAGTCATATGAAAAAAGAGAGCAAACAGAATGATAGGGCAGTTACTCACCGACAGGCGCGATTTCTCTTGCTTCAGCCAACTCTTCACTGTGCAAAAACTGCGTATGTGCTGGCGCGCGTTTGGTACGAGACCACTCATCTAGCATGTCTTGCTTGATGGCGTCTGTAATCATCGATACTTTGTCTTCTGAGGTTGGGTCATCATAGGTCAACTCAAGACGATGCCCATTGGGATCAAAGAAGTAAATAGAGTGAAAAATACCGTGATTGGTCACGCCAATGACGTCAATGCCACCTTGTTCTAAATGCTCTTTGGCAATCAGTAGCTCATTACGGTCTTTGACCTTTAACGCCAAATGCTGCACCCAATTTGGGGTGTTTGGATCAAAGCCCATCTCAGGTTGATTGGGTACTTCAAAGAAAGCCAATACATTGCCACTACCAGCATTCAAGAAGACATGCATATAAGGGTCAAAGGCTTTGGTTGAAGGCACATGGTCTTCTGCGAATGCTAAGATGAAATCCATGTTTAGGTGTTCTTGATACCATTCAACGGTTTCTTTGGCATCTTTGCAGCGATAAGCCACATGATGAATTTTTTCAATGGTAAAGCTCATATCAAACTCCTTTTGATAGGGCGTATCGTTAATATCAATAGACAAACTGCCAGTGCTTATAGACGGTATGTCATTATTTTCTGACAGTTTGAATCTACTTTTACGCCTTTTATATATACGGTTGCTATTTGTCAAAATCGAAGCTAAGCGCTGGTAATACTTTGCCGCGCACTTCACCAAATCCAACACGAATGCCATCTTTTTCGCTATAGCCTTTCATGATGACTGTGTCACCATCTTCGATAAAGCTGCGCGTCTCGCCGCCTTTTAGCGTGACTGGTTTGGTAGCGTTCCAAGCAATCTCTAGCATCGAGCCATAAGAGTCAGGCGTTGGCCCTGAAATCGTGCCTGAGCCCATCATGTCGCCGACTTCAACTTTGCAGCCAGTGATGGTGTGGTGGGTGAGCTGCTGTACCATTGACCAATACATATATTTAAAATTGGTCTCGCAAATGACCGTCGCTATTTCTGCATCTTGAGGCAGGAGCTCAACTGACAGATGGATGTCAAAACTGTTATCGCTCGATTTTTCATTTAAATAAGCAAGGGGCTTGGGTTCTTGTGCTGGACAAGCTGTTTTAAACGGTGCCAATGCATCCATCGTGACAATCCAAGGGGAAACCTCAGAGGCAAAGGTCTTGGCATTGAATGGGCCTAAAGGCACGTATTCCCATTTTTGGATATCTCGTGCCGACCAGTCGTTGAGCAGCACCATGCCAAAAATATGATCAGAGGCCTCATCTACGGCGATTGGTTGACCGATATGATTGCCTTTACCAACGACAAATGCAGTTTCCAACTCAAAATCAAGACGCTTACAGGCAGAAAATATAGGACGGTCATCAGGGTTGGGCTTTAATTGACCGGATGGACGTACGATATCCGTCCCGCTAACGATAACGGTGCTGGCACGTCCGTTATAACCAACTGGCATTTCGGTCCAGTTAGGCAGTAGGGCATTGTTTGGGTCACGGAACATCGTACCGACGTTAGTGGCATGCTCTTTAGAAGAGTAAAAGTCTGTAAAGCCTGGCACTCGAACAGGCAGGTGCATGGTGACATCCGCTTGTTTAAACAGCGCCTTTTTCTGTAAGTCCGCATTGTCACGTAAGGTATCATTGTCGTTAGATAGTAGCGTTTGAATGGTTTGACGTGCCTTAGTCCAGTTGTCTCGACCAGAATCAATAAAAGCATTTAGCGTAGATTGATCAAAATAAGGACCACCTTCCAAACTTAACAAGCCTTCTGTCTCTAGTACAGACAAATCAAGCACGTACTCACCGATGGCAACGCCTGCACGGCGCTTGTTATTATCAGCAGCGTTTTCGGTATCGCTAAAAATGCCATAAGGAATATTGTGAATAGAAAAGTCAGAATCAGCGGCGATATTGATAAATGAGGTGAGAGTATTGTCAATCGTTGACATGGGTTTGCTCCTTGCTAATATAAATTATGAATTACGTTATAATTAACTACTTACGTATAATGTAATTTATTGATATATCGATTGCAAGTTTTTTGTGCAATGTCTTCCGTAAAAAGCTTCTTTGAACAGTTATTACCGTTGTTTTGACTACATGGTTTTGACTAGGGCAGGCCCTAAATACTGCACACAAAAAAAGGCTGAGCAATCGCTCAGCCTTTTTATTGATATCTGTTCTTTACTAGGTTACGTTTTTAATGCGTGATTAAATTAGTCTTTTAAGACTTCAACCATTGCATTGGCAACATAATCGATATTGCTGCTGTTCAAGCCCGCAACACACATACGTGAGTTAGATACCATGTAGATACCAAACTTGGTTTGTAGCTGTTCGACTTGCTCAGGAGTGAGGCCAGTAAAGCTGAACATACCGTTTTGATCGGTCAAGTAATCAAAGCTACGACCAGGTATTTTAGCTTCTAATACTGACTTTAGCTTGGTACGCATAGATTTGATACGGTCACGCATCGCGTAAACTTCACCAACCCATTGCTCATGTAACACTTCGTCGTTCATCACGATATCGACGACACGGCCACCATGTGATGGTGGGCTTGAGTAAATGCGGCGTACAGTCGCATTTAGCTGACCGAAGACGCGTTTGGCTTCATCTGCTGTTGGGCAAACGACAGATAGACCGCCGACACGCTCGCCGTATAGCGATAAGTTTTTAGAGAATGAGTTGCTCACAAACAGTGGTAGACCCATATCTACGGCTTTACGAATAGCATAAGCATCGCTGTCCATGTCTTCGCCAAAACCTTGGTAAGCAATGTCCATGAATGGAATCAATTCACGAGCTTGGATGACGTTTAGCACGGTATCCCACTGCTCACGGGTCAGGTCCATACCGGTTGGGTTGTGGCAGCAAGGGTGTAACAAGATGACGTCGTTCTTGTTCAATGTTTCAAAAAACGCAATCATCTCGTCAAATTTGATGCTGCTGGTTGTTTTGTCGTAGTACGGATATTTACCGACTTCAACATCAGAGCCTTCAAAGATAGCAATGTGGTTGCCCCACGTTGGATCACTCACGTAGCACTTGGCTTGTGGAAACCATTGATGCATGAACTCTGCGCCTACTTTCAACGCACCAGAACCGCCGATAGTCGCGATGGTCGCAACCAAATCGTCTTTTAAGATTTGAGCGTCCTTACCAAACAGCAATTCCTGACAGCCTTTACGGTGTCCTGGTAAGCCAGCCATCGGTAAGTATGGACGAGGAGATACTGGGTCTGCAATACGCTGCTCAGCGATTTTTACACACTCGAGTACTGGCAGTTTGCCATCCTCATCATAATAGACGCCCACGCCTAAATTTACTTTATCTGGGTTGTTGTCTGCTGCAAACTTGTCCATCAATCCTAGGATTGGATCACCCGCATAATAATCGATACGTTCAAACATTTTTTTTCCTTACAAGAGATATAAATTGAGGCGTTAAAAAGAATAGAGCAAATTGGCCGTTAACTCAATATCAGATTCAGTTATTCTGGTGAATTTATAAAATAATTAACGAAGGAATGCCCTCAACTCAATCGATGGCCAGCTAAATGAGTTAAAAATGGTCAAATCTTGTCAAACAGCATCAAATAGCCAGTCATCATTTAGATATCATCTGCACTATCTTATCATCTGCCGCCTTACCTTGCTCATTTTCTGAGTCGCCCAACAATACTCAAATACGCTGTAAATCGTTAAAGTGGCTCGAAAAATACGTTTGCAAAAACATCTTAAATGCGATGGTTGCTGGTGACAAAGCACGAGACGCCCGCTGATAGATAAAGAACTGACGCATTCTAACAGGCTGTGCCAGTGGCCGCATCTGTAACCCGTTGGCACTTACCCAGTCGATAACCTCAGGCATGTAGGGCAGGCACAGTGTAATACCAAATCCTTGACGGGTCATCTCAAGCGCCGTGGACATAAAATTGACTTTATAGCGCGCTTGCTGGATATGAGTGGTGATACGCTCATCCAGTTCCGCGGTCACTTGCTTTATAAATGGCCCTTGCAGCGTGATGAGTGGTATGTCTAATAAATCCTGCCATGTAATCTCGGTTTTTTGTGCCAATGCATGGCTATCTGGCATCACCACGCAAAATGGCAACTGATATAACAAATCAGCCCTGATGTCATCCTCCGTCTCCGTAAAGTCAAGCTCGGTACCGACTCCTAAATCTACTTCGATATCTTGGATATGTCTGAGTAAGTTCTCTGCAGAGCAATCCACTAACGACACGCTAATCTCTGGATGCTTTTTGGTAAACTGAGCGATGACTGCTGGCATAGAGGAAGCTGCGAACTGGGAAACGGCCAGTCGCACTTGACCTTGCGCTAAGTTGGTCAAGCTACTCGCTTCATTTTCAAACAGTTGCATCTCATTCAAGATGCGCCGTGCTTGTGGCAATAGATGCCGTCCGACTGCGGACAGAGATAGCTGGCGGGTCGTACGGTCGAATAACACGATACCGAGGCTAGATTCTAATTCTTTGATCAAACCACTAACGGCAGATTGGGTCAAATGCATCTGATCGCTGGCCCGAGTGAAACTGCCGTTGTCAGCGACTTGGATAAATGCGGTGAGTTGGCGAATGCTGATATTCATAAGTAAACCTGATAAATAAATCATAAAAAACAATTAGTCTTATAAATAAAGCTAATCTAATATAAATACAACGTCAACAATAAAGATTGATTACCAATCGTTTTATGGACTTTTACTACTAACCGACTTTTTACCACCAATTGAAATTAAGGATGATTACAATGGCAGATTTATTTGAAAACCCAATGGGACTAAATGGGTTTGATTTTGTTGAATTCGCCTCGCCTAAACCAGACGCTGTCGATGCATTATTTAAACAGCTTGGCTTTGCACATGTGGCCAATCACCGTTCAAAAGATGTGGCACTCTACCGTCAAGGTGACATCAATCTTATCCTAAATCGTGAACCAAAAAGCCAAGCCAGTTACTTTGTTGAAGAACATGGCGCTGGTGCTTGCAGCATGGGCTTTCGGGTACAAGATTCCAAAAAAGCCTACGAGCGTGCTATCGAGATGGGCGCGCAGCCAGTAGAGGTACCAACTGGTGTGATGGAGCTGAGATTGCCAGCAATTAAGGGCATCGGCGGCTCATTGATTTATTTGATTGACCGTTATAAAGATGGTGAGTCTATCTATGACGTCGATTTTGAGTTTTTTGCAGAGGTTGACAGACGTCCTGTCGGATATGGCTTCAAAGTCATCGATCATTTAACCCATAACGTTTACCGTGGTCGTATGGCCTATTGGGCCAACTTCTATGAGCGCATCTTTAATTTCCGTGAGATTCGCTACTTTGATATCAAAGGCGAGTACACGGGATTGACCAGTAAAGCCATGACCGCACCTGATGGCAAAATCCGTATTCCGTTAAATGAAGAAGCCAAGCAGGGCGGTGGACAAATCGAAGAATACTTGATGCATTTCAATGGCGAGGGTATTCAGCACATTGCTCTGGCCAGTGATGATTTGTTTGCCAGTATCGATAAGCTAAAAGCGGCTGGTATTCCACTCATGACCGCACCAAACGCTGCTTACTATGACATGTTGAGCGAGCGCTTACCAAACCATGGTGAAAATGTGGCTGAATTGCAAATGCGCGGTATCTTATTAGACGGGACAACGGAAGGCGGTGCACCGCGTCTACTGCTACAGATTTTCTCTGAAACCATCTTAGGTAGCCCAGTATTCTTCGAGTTCATCCAACGTAAAGGTGATTATGCAGACGGCTTTGGTGAAGGTAACTTTAAAGCCTTGTTTGAGTCGATAGAACGCGATCAAGTACGTCGCGGCACGGTTGGTCAGCCAGAGACTGAAACACCATAAAACCATTCCACACTCAAAAAATTCAACAACTGGACAAGACAAAAGGAGTTTTGCTTGTCCTCAAGTACTCTTCAATAAGTACGTTACCTAAAAGCACGAGTGCAAATATCACAAGTGTAAAGGTAATGTACGGATTGCGATAAAAGGAATACAGGCATGGAACGCCTATCACATATAGATCCTCTCAATACAGCCATTGGTACCCATAGCGTTGCGACTAATAAGCAAAGCGACGATGCGCCCAATCGTCCTAACGCGACGAACAAAAAACAGCCGTATATCTCGCACCAGCCAGATAATAATGGTCATATTCACTACAGTGATGATGAGCATGCGATGTGGCAAGCGTTGCTAGCACGTCAAGCTCAGCATATACCCAATCGTGCTTGTCCTGCATATCTAGAGGGTTTGAACAAATTAAACCTACCGACCACACGTATTCCTCAGCTACGAGATATTGACGAGGTATTACAAGCCACTACAGGTTGGCAGACAGCTGCTGTGCCTGCGCTCATCAGCTTTGGTAAGTTTTTTAAACTGTTGGCAAATAAATCCTTTCCGGTCGCAACCTTTATCCGTCGATTGGATGATATGGACTATATCGAAGAGCCTGATATCTTTCATGAAATCGTTGGGCATTGTCCACTGTTTACCCACCCTGCATTTGCGACATTTAACGAGATGTATGGCAAGCTAGGTCTTAATGCCAGTAAAGAAGAAAGGTGGTTTTTGGCACGGCTCTACTGGTTTACCATCGAGTTTGGATTGGTTGGCAGTCGCGTGGAAAATCGTCGAATCTATGGCGGTGGCATCTTAAGCTCACCCTCTGAAACGCTCTATGCGCTTAGAGGGCATTCTGATCAGCAAGGTGAAAGCCCACATCAAGTAGAGCGTCAACCAGAGCATCGTGCGTTTGATTTACTCGACGTACTCCGCACCCCTTATCGTATCGATCATATTCAACCGGTTTACTATGTGATTGATGATTTGGATACGCTATTTGATATCGTCGATAGCGATATCATGGGAGTGGTCAAAAAAGCCATGTCAATGGGTCTGTTTGAGCCAAGTTATCCTATAAAAAATGCCTGATTGATTATGGCGTTAAGGATAGCTTTTGTACGATATAACATGCAGTAGTGAAGTATAAGCGTCAACATGGACGTACATTTCTTAATTAATATAAAAGGACATAATAATGACTACATTATCACAAGACAGTTGCGAAGCCTGCCGTATCGGCGCGCCGAAAGTCGACGATGCTGAGGCGCGTGAGCTGTTACAGCAGATTCCTAGTTGGTCGCTGATTGAAGTAGAGGGTATCAAGCAATTACAACGTCAATATAAATTCAAAAACTTCGTCACAGCAATGGCATTTGCCAATCAGTTGGCAGACATCGCTGAAGCAGAGGGGCATCATCCGGGCATGTTGGTAGAGTGGGGCAAGGTGACCGTCACTTGGTGGTCGCATAGTATCAAAGGTCTACATCGCAATGATTTTGTCATGGCGGCTAAGACCGATCGCTTACTAGATTGAGCGTAAAGCGACTCGTCAATTCGAAAACTAAATTTAACTGGCAACATAAGGATGTGTGATGCCTCCAAGAATCCTCACCCATATCACCTCTCAGCAAGCCTTCATCATATCAGCAATCGTCATCGCCATCATGGG
>NZ_JADGMV010000006.1 GCF_015234355.1 Psychrobacter sp. NG25
CTGCCTTATGCGTTTTTCTGTTATTTGTCGTTACTATTAACGCTGCTCTTTGGCTTTACGGGAGTGACTATTAGTCGTCGTTTGGATTAGGCATGCCATTATTGAATAAAAATCATTCTCTAAATGAAAGTATTTCATTTCTGGCATTTATCTAATCCTAAGACCAAAATAGAAAGCGCCTCCCAACAATCAGTTGGGTGGCGCTTTTTTTATAGGGGTTGAGATGCTGATATCAAAATTTGAAAAATAAACATGAGTCCTAACTACTACACTTGAAAGATAATATTCAATAAAGTGAATAAATTAAGTAGTCTGATTAAAAGGGGAGTAAAGAAGGAGAATAAGAAAACAAAATCTACTTATAGTCGAATCCATATAAATCCGCTACATATTCATTCTCGCTAACCATAATAATATATAGTCAATCCAAGATAAAAGAAGTACAACCCATATCATGAAACAGTTTAGGTAAATTATTCTCCATCCAACCTTGTCGTAGGAACTTCACTTGAGCCCACTTTCTTTCGATGGGATTCAGATCAGGGCTATAGGGTGGTAGAAATAACAAACGGTGACCATGCCTGTTAAGCAATTTTTGAACGCGTTTGTGAAAGCTAGCATTATCCATCACAATCACGCATTTGGTCTTAAGGCTTGGAATAAGGGTATATTTACACCAGTCATAGAATACATCTCCGTTGATGTTTTTCTCAAAGTAATCAAGGGCAAATAGCATTTTTTCATACAGAGCACCGATGACATTGGTACGTTTGTTAGCTTGCCAATTGTAGCTATCGATACAAGGTTTACCTATCGGTGCATAGCCATAAGGACGAATAGTTTCAGCTTCAAAGCCACTCTCATCCATATAGACAATGGGATAGCCTTGTTGCTTAAAATGCTCAAGCTTATTCTGATATATCGCTCTTTTTATTGGACACGCTTTTGGATGTACTAAGGTCTTTTTTTTGGCTGATATTTAATCTTTTTAAGGCATAGCCAATACCTGATTTACTACAGTTTAAACGACGAGCTCGCTCATACAAATAGTCATCTGGGTATTGATTAACGTCTTTTAGAAGGGCTTTATTGGGTATACTGGTTGGCGCTTTGACTCTAGTCGTTTGGATGCTTGGGTCTATAAGCCAGCGCTGTAGTGTACTCTTGCTGATATTGTAAAGAGTACAGGCCTGACGGATGCTCATGTCTTTTTGCTTAATGTTTTTGATAACTTGTGCTCGAAAATCTGCTGAGTAGGTCATCTTTTATATTTCACTTTGCTTGGTTTAAAAGTATTGTACCTTTTCTATTTTGGACTGACTATATAACTTGGACTCGGTTTCCTTGTATCGAAATTATTTGTATTCAAGTGCACATTAAAAACAAAAAATCATGAGATATTGCAATAACAAAACAATTTTATTATGAATACAATTGTTTAGATAGTAATAGTAATAATGATTACCTTTTATATTTGAAATATTACTTATATTAGACTTTCTACAAAAGCAACACTTTAAGGATTTTTGCTAATAGTCATTATAAAGTTTAGCAATTATTGATCTAAGAGAAATATGAAATACATCGTTATCTTTCCATTTATTGAAGTTAGATAATTAAGTAAATCAAAATATTAATTAAGGTAGTATCGGAATACAAAGGTGTAAGGTCTTTTAAATTTTACTTTTCCTACCCAGTGGCAGTTATTTGGTTATGAGTGGTTAGCTGACTGTGATTTTCTTCCTACCATATAGAGTATAATAGAATCTACCAAGTGATATTAGTTTTCTTAATAAATGCAGTATATTATTTGTAATAAGAAACATACTTAGTTATTGATGTTCTATTGTCATGAACATCTCACGATTTTAGTTTTACTTTACTGAACCATAACCGAATGAATAGGGAAGAATATGTCAAATATTAATGAGTCTTTACAAGAGTTGATGAGCCTTGATGGCGCTATGGGTGGCTGTATTGTCGACTATATGTCAGGCATGGTACTGGGTATGACTGGTGGCGGTGTTGATCTGGAGCTTGCAGCAGCAGGTAACTCTCAAGTGGTAAAAGCGAAAGTCGCTACGATGAAGTCACTTGATATCAAAGGTGAGATTGATGACATATTAATTACATTAGAGTCACAACTACACATTATCCGTCCTGCTGCCAAGCACGAAGATTTGTTTATCTATTTGGTACTAGACAAGTCAAAAGCCAACCTTGCACTCGCACGTCGTAAAGTACAATCAGTAGAAAAAAATCTAGAAATATAATTTGGTTGGTGAAATTTAAGCCAAAGAATAGTTTGCTGAAACACTCTTGTTGCTTTTGTTTTATTAAAAGGCATGAGCAACAAGATTATATTCGTTATGTAATCGTCTTACATAACGAATGTGATCTCTATATACAACGATGATTTCACTGGTCTGGATGTCTTATTAAATGGTGGCAAAATGAAATGTATTGCATACGTCAGTAAAGCGCCAGTTCGTGATTATAGTGTTCGTATGCCTACTGGGTTATCAGAGATTATTAGTGCCTCTCGTGAGCATAACCCAAAGTCGCAAATTACTGGTATCATCTCTTATCGTGAAGGTCAGTATTTTCAAGTGTTAGAAGGCCCGCATCTTGAAGTAGACAAACTAATGGCTAAGATAGCTGCCGATCCTAGACACGAAGATATTTGGGTTTTTTTGAACGTACGCGTTGCTCAGCGTAGTTTTCCCAATTGGGGCGTTAACATATTTGACTTCGTTGACCAAGGCTCCCTTTTTGATGTGTTCGTTGAAAAAAATGGCTTTACTTTAAGCAACTTTGATGAATATCAAAGAAGTCGTATTAAGCCTTTTATCGATATCGAAAAATCTGACACAGTTCCTGATACATACTATCAAGGTAAGAACTTGAGATTATTGGCTTGGCCTGATCTGAATAATGAAAGTAATCCTCAAATGATTATGAGTCTGTGTATCAAGTTGACCAAAAAACATTATCCGTTTGATTTGTTGGTGGATAGTGGCGAATTTGGTACACCTCAGCAAGTCACACAAATTGTCAAAGAGTTTGAACGATCAGGCATATTAAGCGTCACAGAAGCACAACCATTGGTAGAGACAATGGTCAGTGAGAAAAAGCCTAATAAATTTTATGGTGCGATCAAAAAATTCTTAGGAATGAGGTAAAAAATTGAACTATCAGAAGCTAGCTATCATTGGTGAAGTGGGCGCCGGAAAAACTCAATTGGTCAAAACACTAAGTGAGATCAGCCCTATCGAGACAGAAGCGAAGTCTAGTATCGATATCGGTAAAGAGTACACCACAGTTGGCATTGATTACGGACGGATCACTCTGTCGGATGACATGGCTTTAGGTATCTATGGCGTGCCAGGACAAGAGCGTTTTTCCTTTTTATGGGAATTCGTCAACCAGTCATTATGGGGATTACTCATTTTGATTCGGTATGGTGAAACCCCTGATTATGCCAATATGGATAAACTGCTCACCTTCTTCGAACCAGAAAAAAACGAGACCACTTGTATTATTGGTATCACCCATTGTGAAGATGCTGATAAAGAGAGTCTGTTGGCACTGGGTCGAGAAATCAGAATCATGTTGATGCAGCATAATGTGGTGGCTCCCGTGATCAATACTGATCCTAGAAGTAGAGAGTCCGCTGTGTCTCTTTTATCATTATTCAATACTCTTAATAACCAAGACTGATGTTAGGTATGACTATGCCAAATGAAAAATCACCAGCTAAACTAGCGCTGTTAAGCCACATTAAGGCTTTGTGTGACGCTAATAGAGAAATTATATTGGTCAGCCTATGTACCACAGATGGCTTTCCTATCAGCTGCTTCTCAGTCAGCGAGCTTAGTAACCAAGCGGATAAGTTTGCAGCGATGAGCAGCACACTATCCTCACTAAGCGATTCGTCTGCAAAGCAAATGAAGCAAGGTCAATGCAATATTGCGATTGTCGAAGCCACTTCTGGCAATATACTGTTTGTCAAAACAGACTATATTGGTAAGCCTTGTGTATTAACAGTGGTTGCTCATAATAAGATGGCATTAGCTGAAGCACGATATAAGACCAAGAAACTGATTGGGGAAATCTCTGCTATTAGAGAGTAGGGTGCTTTGTCCTTGAAGACAGATGCAGTCGCATAGCTATTATAGCTACTCTGGTGTTTATCGAATCCTAATACCAAAATAAAAAGCGCCACTCAACAATCAGTTGGGTGGCGCTTTTTTTATAGCTTTAGACGTTGAGATTGAAAATTATGAATTGCGCTAGCTATTCTTACGTTGCATCAGACTATTGGCGACCCATGCTGGCCCAATTAATAAAAACTGTAAGTCTTTAAAGAATGATGGCTTCTCTCCTTCGATTTTATGACCGATAAACTGGCCAATCCAAGCGACGATGAAGATACCCGCCCACACTTTAAACCCCCACGGTAAGAACGCCATAACAGACAAGCAAATTAAGATAAATATGCCCATTGCTAAAAATAGCGGCGTGGATAAGCGTATGTAGAACAATAATACCAAGGCACTAAGTACCAAGGTAAACCATACAGATAGCGACATTCCGACGCCTAGCAGACTGACAAATATAGTAGGGACACATAACCAATGGATTTTTTTATTGACCAGATTTTGATGACTAATAGAGTACTCGCTGAGCCACTGCTCAAGTGTGCGTTTCGACATTCTCTGCTGCTTAACACGAGCCATACCAACCTCCTTGTTAGTAATTAATAGGATGAATTGATACTGGCCACCAGTTCAGGTGCCAATAACATTCGTAGTATCAGTTTTAGCACTAATTGTGCCAATCTACCATGCTATCCAATAGACGGCACAGTCAGAAATTATGATGCTATAGTCAAATCTACTATAAATTCGATATGGTGTCAGCCTCGCTTAGTCTACTACTTGTAGAACTTTCATTCACCTTCCTTGTATCCAAATCATATTAAACCGACTCTAGTAACATTGTACCCAACACAGCTGACCATATTCTTTTGCTCTTCATCTTAAATGTCTCAGTGTCAATTCAATGCTGAAAACTAACTTTGTTCGCTACGATGCCATTCATAGAGACCGATAAAGGCATTTATTTGATAGATCATAGTTTGGATAGCAAAAATATAGTTACCAGACATTAAATTCACGATGAGCCAGACGAAATTCACGACAATCCATAGCCACCAATTAAATGAATACCGCAAAATCATCGCGGCTTGTGCCGTAATTGACAGTACGAAGGCAATAACATTAATCCAAAAGAAAGAAATAAACCCTAGAAACAGGCTGCTATCATCTTCTACCACTGCATAACCATAGCTCGCCAATAAGTCATTTACTGTAGGGAACAGTGCAAGCCCAACGATGATGAAAGCAGCGGTAATCAACCAAACGGCTTTGTTAGCAGCCTTTGGTATCATGTCACCATCAGGATCAGTATGCTTTGACCAATAAAAAATACCGTAAACATGAGTGAAAAAGTTAAAGAGCGGCGCAAGCATTAAGCCCACTGCGCCAGACGTCGCTTGTACGATCACTTCGCCAGCGGTCGCTGCCATGCCTAAACCATTACCCATGACGTTTTTTCGGAATGACAGCGAGACGACGCAGACCAAACCAACAAAAGACACGCCTAAATAAAACATATCGAGCGAGGTATGGTCTGTAGTGAGCCAAAAGCCTGTGGATAGGGCAATCACGCCACAAATGAACCAAGTGACAATCCATTGCATTGCCCATTTTCCGGTGATGTTATCTAATAGCTGAATACGCATAAGGTTTCTTTCCTAAAATGAGTGTTGGTCGCCGCATAGTGATTGATGTTTTTATTCTCTATTTTACGGATTTTTACCGTAGATGTATTGATCAATAAATAGCACCGCTTGCTGATAGCGGGCATCATAATCTGGCTCATCAATCGTATATGGCTCGATATGATGGCGCGCAAATATATCAACCAGTCGTTGTTCAAACCGCCCTCGTGCTTCAGGCGTGCCTAATGAGCGCATACCATCATCAATCCATGGCGTATTGTTATCCAACATAATTGTGTGGTCTAAACGAAACTCATCGATACAAGCAGCCACAAACGGGTGCGTGCGATTTTCATATTCTTCACAGAATGCCTGTGTGGTGACAAAGTCTGTGTCAACGATGGTGATAGGGGCGGTAGCATTCGCTGTCGCCTCTCGGATAGCTTGAGCATGGTGTAGAGCAATTGGTCCATAGTCCTTATATTGCAGTCCAACTTCGCTACCACCCAAGTCCGTGCCGACATACAGTCGCCCCATTTCTAATGCAAAACTGGCACCATAATAATTAGCAAGCTTATGTATTAAGGTTGTTTTGCCTGAACTTTCACCACCAACGATAGCAACGGTCTTGGTATAATCGCCACGAGCTTGTGGATGAATGGCTGACCAATGCGCTACCGGATCACGAGCAATTGCATAAGAGTCAAACTCACGCTGTAGCGGGGTAGTGACCACTTGTAAAAGCAGCTGGTCTTGTACATCATTTCGCGTGAGTGGATGGTCGTCAGCCATAAACAATACCGTCTCTGCTGATAGTGATAAGGCATCCATTAAACGTTGCAATTTGGTATTGCTAGCAGGCACATTGATAGTGACATCTTCATTAGCATTGTAGAGGTGCTCATGAAGCGGCAGCTCGATCTCGTGAGTCGTATGGATATGAATAAATGGTAAGTCAGCACAGGCCATCTGTAGCCAACGAGCTTTGTCTTGTAAAGTAATTGTGAAATTTGGATGCGGTGATGGGTGTGCCATAATGACGATATGCAACGTCTTTGCCTGTCCTGCCGCATACAATATACTACGCATCTGTCCCAAATGTAGAGGTTCAAAATGTCCAATCATTAAGCCCGTATCGTACATAGTTATCCTTATTTGTGCCTTATTTGTGCCTTATTTTGGCTTTATATTTATTTTATTTTTTTGACTTGTACCGACTGATATAAGTTTGACTATATAAAGGTTTTAGTCGATTTGCAGGTAGGTTATTGTAAACACAAGTTTGATGCAGAAATTTAGATAGATTACTTGTCTTTCTAGAACATAATTAGTGACCAGTTTTATGCTAACCGAGCTAAATTTTACCGGCTTTATTACTACATAAATAATGCTTATCTATTTGATAATATTAAAAAATCCCAAGTAGATGAATTATTGGCGTAAGGTTTTAGCAATAAACCTAGCTTTGAAACATTTTGAAATAATTATTTAAAATCAGGGGTTTAGGTGCTCTTATGACAGATTAGGGCAAGCTTAGGTAGCATAAACTCACAAAGTACTGCTACATCTTCAACAGATAGGAACTGAATAGTTGATATACTTATTCGTAAGTCAAGAGGGCTAAATAGCATTTTGATTGAATACAGCAAACAAGTATAAAAAATATAAGAAAATACAAATAATAGAGAGGTATATGATTTGGCTAAGTTAGCAAAATTACATCGCTCACAGAACAACCGTATGATAGCAGGAGTGATGGGCGGCGTTGCAGAATATGTCGGTTGGTCACCAACTTGGGTGAGAGTGCTGTTCGTGATTATCTCATCGTTGAGTGCAGCAGTACCAGGCATCTTGATCTATATCATTTTATGGATAATAATGCCCAAAGCAACCAGTGAATCATATCAATAAATTATCTTGAAGATTTAAAGCTACACTTTGAAAATCAAAGTTTAACTAAAAAATAAAAAGCCTGATCAATCAGGATACCAAAGACATACTTTTCCTCCTGCCCAGATGCTCGCGCATCTGGGTATTTTTTTATCTATTGCTTTGATGATGCTTATGGCTTCAGTTTGATTATAAATAAGCCGTATAACAGGATTTTTATCGCTGAGATATAAATTTAGTTAAGGTAAATATGGATAAAATAGTCAATTTTTAGTAAGGTGAGCAGACAAATAGAGTCGTTGCCGAATAGGCTGTACGAGTGCTATCAACGTTTTATTTATTAATACTAATTCCATAGTGATTTTATTATGACATCCCAAGCGAAAAACTCTCAACCGATGACTTTTCAAGATTTGATCTTAACCTTGCAAAACTATTGGGCCGACAAAGGCTGCGTTATCTTACAGCCTTATGATATGGAGGTCGGCGCAGGTACTTTCCATACGGCGACATTTTTGCGTTCGTTAGGTCCTGAGCGTTGGAATGCTGCCTATGTGCAGCCTTCTCGTCGTCCGACTGATGGGCGTTATGGTGACAACCCAAACCGCTTACAGCATTATTATCAATTTCAAGTCGTGCTAAAGCCGAATCCACCTAATATCCAAGAGCTATATTTAGACTCGCTAAGAGCCATTGGTATCGATCCGCTAGTGCATGATGTGCGTTTCGTCGAAGACAACTGGGAGTCGCCAACGCTAGGTGCATGGGGACTTGGTTGGGAGATTTGGCTAAACGGTATGGAAGTGACGCAGTTTACCTACTTCCAGCAAGTCGGCGGCATTGAGTGTTTCCCAGTGACTGGCGAAATCACTTATGGTCTTGAGCGCTTGGCGATGTATGTGCAAGGCGTCGATAGCGTTTATGATTTGGTGTGGGCAGATGGTGAATTTGGTCGTGTTACTTATGGCGATGTCTTCCATCAAAACGAAGTGGAGCAGTCTACCTATAACTTTGAGCACGCCGATGTGCCAATGATGGGTCAGATGTTTGATTTTTATGAGCAGCAAGCTGATAAGTTGGTTGTTGAAGGTTTGCCGCTACCAGCCTATGAGATGGTGCTAAAAGCTTCGCATGCCTTTAACTTACTTGATGCTCGTGGCGCCATTTCAGTGACCGAACGTCAGCGCTTTATCTTACGTGTGCGTACGCTTGCTCGTAAGGTTGCCATTGGTTATGTCGAAGCACGTGCCAAGCTTGGTTTCCCATTAGCGGACGAAGCTCATCGTCAGGCAGCGCTCGATAAATATTTGCCAAAAGAAGATGTGGCAACTGAAAACACAAATGACAGTCAAACTGCTAATAACAACCAAACTACTAATAACAATAAATAGGAGCATCCCATGAGTACTATTCTATTTGAACTGGGGTGTGAAGAGCTACCTCCAAAAAGCCTAAAGCCACTACGTGACGCGCTACAAGCAAGCGTTATTGAGCAATTGAACGAAGCAGAAATCAGCTTCGATAGTATCAAAGCCTTTGCCGCGCCGCGCCGTTTGGCGCTTCAAATTCAAGGCATTGGTGACAAGCAGCCGGATCGCAGTGAGCAAAAACGTGGTCCAGCGATTAAAGCTGCCTTTGATGCCGATGGCAATCCAACGCGTGCAGCGATGGGTTTTGCCAAAGGTTTGGGTATTGAGGCCAGTGAGCTGATAACGATTAATACCGATAAAGGTGACTATGTCGGTTATGAGCAAACTATTCAGGGTCAAGCGACCACTGAATTGCTGCCAGCTATTTTTCAAACGGCGCTTGATAAGTTGCCGATTGCCAAGCGTATGCGCTCAGGCGCTAGCCGTAATGAGTTTGTGCGTCCGGTACAGTGGGCCGTATTGATGCAAGACAGCGCTGTCATCGACGCCACTATCCAAGGTCATCAGACGGGTACGCAAACTCGTGGTCATCGCTTCCACAGCCCTGACTACCATAATATTGCTCATGCCAATGACTATGAAGAATTACTAAGTGGTTTAAAAGTAGTTGCTGATTTTGACAAGCGTCAAATGCTGATCAAAAATCAAGTCAAAGCATTGGCTGATGAAGTCAACTCAGATGCCATCGTACCGCAGGCATTGTTAGATGAAGTCACTGCATTGGTTGATTTCCCTATTGCGCTAAGAGCAAGCTTTGAAGCGCGCTTCTTGCAAGTGCCACAAGAAGCACTTATCTCGACCATGCAAGCAGATCAAAAGTATTTTTGCTTAACGGATAAAGAAGGTAAGCTGCAGCCGTACTTTATTTTTATTACCAATATTGAGTCAAAAGACCCGAACCAAATCATTGAAGGTAATGAGAAGGTTGTGCGTCCACGTTTGGCAGATGCAGAGTTTTTCTTCTTACAAGACCAAAAGCAGCCGTTGTTTGCACTGACTGAGAGTCTCAAAAACCGTGTATTCCAAGATAAATTGGGCACGATTTGGGAGAAGTCTGAGCGTATAGCCAAGCTTGCTGCATTTATCGCTGCCTTGATGCAACAGCAAGGTCAGCAGGTTAGTATCGATGAAACGGTACGTGCTGGCATTTTATCTAAAGCAGATTTGGCAAGTTCATTGGTTGGTGAGTATCCAGAGTTACAAGGTATCGCTGGTACTTATTATGCGCGCCTAAATAATGAGCCTGAAGCAGTAGCGGCCAGTTTAGAAGAGCAGTATTTGCCCAAATTCAGTGGTGATGTATTGCCACAGACGCCGATTGGTATTTGCTTAGCATTAGCGGATCGTTTGGACACGCTGGTTGGTATTTTTGCGATTGACCAAGCACCGACTGGTTCAAAAGACCCATTTAGCTTACGTCGCTCAGCCATTGGTATTTTGCGTATTCTCATTGAAAAACAGTTACCGATTAATTTAGTAGCGCTCGTTGAGCAGGCTATTAAGAACTATACGACAGAAGAAGGCAGCAAGATTGCCAAAATGGGTGATACCTTTACCCAAGTCATGACATTCTTGAACTCGCGCTATCGTGCGATGTATACCGAGCAAGGCGTTAGCGTTGATACGATTCAGGCTGTACAAGCAATTAACCCGCATATGCCGCTTGATTTTGATCAGCGTATTCGTGCAGTGCAAGCATTTAGCAAGTTGTCACAAGCGTCAATGTTGGCTGACTCGAACAAACGCGTTGCTAACATTTTGGCCAAATCAGAAGTGAGCGTGGCTGATAATGTCGATGAGACGCTATTGTCTGAGCCTGCTGAGCAGAGTCTATATGCGAGTGTGCAGCAAGCGCAAACAGCGGTGCAACCATTACTCGAGCAGGCTGACTATACGCAAGTATTGCAAACGCTTGCCAGTCTAGACGAGCCGTTGACGCAATTCTTTGACAATGTGATGGTCAATAGTGAGGATGTTGCGCTAAAGAACAATCGCTTAGCATTGCTCAAGCAAGTTCGCGCCTTGTTCTTAACTGTGGCTGATATCAGCGAGTTGCAGTTATAAGTTCTGCCAACACATAATCGTTAATTTTGATGCAAAAACCTGGCCTATCGTGGCCAGGTTTTTCTGTTATAGAACAGCGTCATTAGTTGACAGGATTGTTTAATGAATTTATTCAGAAATTCAGCGTAATCAGTAATTAAACTGCAAAGGCATTGTGTTATCGCTATTATTGACGGTAAAATTTATATTATTAAAACGTGTTGAATAGTCATTAGCTTATTAGCTCTTTTTATTCCTCGCGTGAAACTATACTCGAAGGAGCACTGCCGTGTTTGCCGTTATTATTGTTATCCTCATTATTTGGGCATCGATGTGGGCTTTTTATAGGTTTATGTACCCACGAGCACCCAAAAGCATGATGCCAAAAAAAGGTGACGTCACCACACCGCGCCAGTGTAATTTTTGTGGTAATAGTTTGGCAGAATATCGCGGTGTACTCGAGACCCTTCAGGCTACGCCGAGTTCAACTGATGATAGCGATAGTGTTATCAAAACCAATCAAGACTTATTTTTTTGCAATTATGAGCACCAAGCAGACTTTCATGCCGGCAAGACTTATGGTGCCGATGACTAAGTAGATAAGTTTTGTTTCAAGCATAAAAAAGCGCTTAGCTTGAGTTGGCTAGGCGCTTATCTTTTTAATAGAGTGCTATTTGCTTATATAGTTGAATTCAAATAATTCCGATACAAGGAAGCCGAGTGCAAGCTATACATTAGTATGGTTAGCGAGGATGACGATGTAGCGGATTTATATGGACTTGACTATAGAATAGACTGCGCGTCTTTCATGATCTTATTCAGCAGAGCTTCAGATTGCTTGTCTTGTTGTAAGCGGTCTTCGCTAGTTCTCTGATTGGCATGAATTTTCTCGTATAAGCTCAGGCAACACAGTACCAGTAGGTTCTCTTGACTAAGGCTTGGTGCATCTCTCTTGAGGTCTAGCGCATAGTTGTTGATATAAGAGACTGCTGAATGTAGCTCTTCTTGCTCATGTACAGGGCAGTAGATTGGATAGTTAACGCCAGCAATAGCAATATCAACCTTTTTGATTTGTGGTTCAGCGACTTTCATATTAGGTTGAGCAGCGGTATTCGGTATAATCGAAGCTGCTGTGGCGACATTTTTTGGTTGTAGTGCAGTATTTTGCGTTTGGATATTTGGCAGCTGTTTTTCTATCGGTTTTTTGTGGTCATCGGTCATGATAAATCCTACAGTATTTGGTCAGTAAGGTGAGTAATATCAAATATTACCGTTATGAGCTTGGCTTAATTCATAAGAAGCAATGAGTTGTTGTTATAAAAAATTGTGCTTAGTCATTAGCCTTCTACTTGGTCAATATGGGTTAAGCGTTTTAGTACTACTTGTGTGCGCTCGGCTGCCAATTGATTCTTTTTCTGTAGTTCACTGTTTTGTTGTTTGATATCGCTGTACTGCTGCTTTAATTCATTATTATGCTGTTGTAGCTCGCTGTTTTGTTGTTGTAATTGGTCGATCTGTTTTTGCAGCTTGTCTTGCTCTTCACCAATCATATGATGCGCTTCTGCAAGGCTTTGGTAGCGTTTGTCGAGATCGCCCAGTTGTTTTTTAGTACCGTCACGTTCTGTATAGCTAGTCTTGAGCTTGGTTCTTAGCACCGTAAGCTCTTGCGGATCAGCAACAGGATGTTGTTTAAGGCTGCTAAGTTCAGCACTGACAAGCTGATACTGTTTTTTGATATCGAGTACCATTTTTTCTAATATTCTAAGTTGATCATACATAGTCAGTTTTTATCCTTCACAAGTAAGCGTAAATGAATTTTGTTCTCTGCGTTTAATAATGCCATAGGTGACCGCATAATATCTATATCAACAAAGTAATTACAAGTATTAGGCTTGGTCTTTTTATTTTCTATGGCCCACCGTCGTATCAATGACGTTGCGCGGGGGCTGTTTTTGTATTTTCAGTAATAATCAATCACTAGGACATCTATTATGAATGACAATATCTCTGGCTGGAACACTTGGCTGACCGCTTTTGATGACTGGACTGACGTGTCTATCAGCGAAGTACATGGCCTGATGACTGGACTCATGACTGCTTGTAATGCGCCTGATGAAGCTGTGTGGGCTCAAGTTTTTGAAGAGTTAAGCTTTGGAGCATTACCAGAGCCTGCGTTGACATTATTAGCCGAAGAAGCAGAAGATACCGTGTTTCAGCTAAAGGATAAAGATGATGCTTACTCTTATATGCCGCTGATACCTGATGATGAACATGACTTGTACGAGCGCGTGATGGCGTTGAAACAGTGGGCCAATGGCTTTATGACTGGTTTTGGTATCACGGATTGTAGCATTAGTGCTGACGAAAACGAGATGCTATCGGATTTGGCAAAGATTGGTGGTATTCGTTTAGAGGAAGACGAAATATTCGAAGGTGGCGAAGAGTCTTATCTGTATATCTATGAGTTTGCCCGTATGGTACCAGTCAGTTTTGCGACCCGTAAGCGTAAAGCAGTCAAAGACATCGCCTTGATTTCTGGACTTGCTATCGATGCCAAGACGACCAAAGAGCTACAGGCAGAAGGTAAATTACCAAAGCCGATGCCACCAGTCATTGATATTATGAACCAAAACAACCCTTCATAAGGCGAGTATTGCGTATCACAATAAGGATATTTTATGATGAGAAATAATAGTACTGATAGTGACAGTCAAGCTAACTCTGATATCGCTTATCCTACACAAAGTCTCGATTGGCTAACGCGTCTGATTGGTTTTAATACTGTCAGTCGTCACTCAAATTTGGCACTCATTGAAGACGTGCAAGCGTATTGTGAGCAATTAGGTCTGACAGTCGAGTTGACCTTTAATGATGCTAAAAACAAAGCTAATTTATTTGTGACAGTACCGGCAGGAGAGAATGCTGACCAAGTGAACCATGGTCTCGTGCTCTCTGGTCATACCGATGTTGTCCCAGTCGATGGTCAGGAGTGGACGTCAGATCCATTTACTGCGACGATACGTGGCGATAAGCTTTATGGACGCGGTGCTTGTGACATGAAAGGCTTTATCGGCTGTGTGTTGACGCTCTTACCACAAGCAGTAAAACTGTCTAACGCAGGTCAGCTACGTCGTCCATTACATTTGGCTGTGTCATTCGATGAAGAGGTGGGATGTTTGGGTGCACCGCTTATATTGGCAGATATAAAGGCACGCGGTATCACACCTGATTATTGTATCGTTGGTGAGCCGACCAATATGGCGATGGTCGTCGCGCACAAAGGTATTTCTATTTATCGCTGCCGCGTGCATGGTAAGTCTGCGCATTCGTCATTGACGGCGCAAGGCGTCAACGCCATTAGCTATGCCAGTCGTTTGATTGGTTATGTCGATGAGCTAGCGGAAGAGATAAGTCATCGCGATGATACTCTTAGCGATGGGGACGCGATGTTTGATGTGCCTTATTCAACCATGTCTGTAGGTACCATACAGGGCGGTACCGCAACTAATATCGTTCCCAATCTGTGTGAGTTTACTTTTGATTATCGTAATCTGCCACACATGACGCAGGATGACATCCTGATACCCATTCAGGCAAAGGTCGCGGAGCTAAGTGCTCAAATGCAGGCACGAGCACCAGAGACCGGAATTGAGCTGATACAAGCAGTAGGCGTACCAGCAATGACTGACAGTGATAGTGCTGAGCTGCAATCATTAATCGCTGCGCTGACAGGTGATGATGAACGTCATAAAGTAGCTTATGCAACAGAAGGCGGGCAGTTTACCAATGCTGGCATTCCAACGATTATTTGTGGCCCTGGTAGTATCGAACAGGCGCACAAGGTAGACGAGTATGTTGAGCTTATCGAAATCGAACGCTGTGATACCTTTTTGCAGAAATTGCTAGACAGCTGCACAATTAAATGATGTATTAAAACACTAGACATAAGTATATAATGTGAGTAAGTATAAATAATACCGCCTAAATGGCGGTATTATTTTTTGGTAATGTAGCGACTCGTGTGAGAGCTACTGATATACACATAGTAGGGGTGGGTTGATGTCTTGGCATCTGTTTGCGGTGTTTTTTGCAAGTACGTTTTTTATATCAGCGACCCCTGGGCCGAACATGCTGCTAGCATTCCAGTATGGTATGAACTATGGCGTAAAACGAACGCTGTGGACGCTAGCAGGGTTAAGTCTGGGTCTGTTTATATTACTCCTCTCGACTCTCCTTGGACTCGATGTGATCAGTCGCCAGTCACCTTGGCTACTGACGATTATCAAAGCGGTAGGTGCGGCATACCTAATCTATTTAGGTATCAGCTCTTGGCGCGATGCGGGTGATGGTAGTTTAATGAAAGACGCTCGCGAAATGAGTGAAGACCTCGCAGCTGAATACTCTGCGTTTGACAGTGACAGTGACAGTGACAGTGACAGTGACAGTGACAGCACGGCTAATACACCGCAGCCGCGTTCGCTCTCTAGCGCGGCAGTCAAAGTCTTTCCAAGTAATACGACTTTATTTCGTACGGGTGTCTGGGTATCTTTATCTAATCCAAAGGCTATCTTGTTCTTCGCGGCATTTTTTCCGAAGTTTATCAATTTTAGTGCGCCACTATGGCCGCAATATGTCTTATTGACCATAGGATTGTTTTTGAGCGAGACAATTTGGCAAATTATTTATACCTTAGGTGGTAAAAATCTAGCAAGTTGGCTAGATATCGGTAGTCGCCTAGCTTGGCTCAATCGTGGTTGCGGAGTGATATTTATAATCATTGCTGCAGCTTTATTAGCTGAAGTATTAAATAGCTTTATGGTTTAAAGGTTTTTTAATACTATATTCAAAGTGACATTCTCAAAGTGATGCTTTTAAAGTAACAGGTTTAATGAAATGCAATTTTTATAGTATTCTTTATTTAAATAAAATTAATTATTGACTTTATTTTTTAAATCGTTATTATTACCACATCGATTTATTGGCTTCTATGTAAGTGATAAGTCATTCCAATAAACCTGCTACTATTGTCTACAATAATTAGCCACAACCTATGGAGGAATCATCGTGTCCTATTTAACTATCAAGACGTTTTTAAAGATTGAATGTGTAAACTACCTGACAGCAATGACGACTTCGAACAGGTTTGGCTGAATCTATATATAAGCTATTAAGTGATATCCTATTGAATGGTATCCACGCATAGCCTTCTATATCTACTTGCGCTATCCCTCTTCTAAGCCTACCGTGCCAAAATCGCTCTGCGATTGTGCTAGGCCATATTGCGCTTGCTGTTATCTGTCTACCTAACATTTTACTTTATCGTTATTGCCAATAGAGCGACTCAGGCTATTATTCAGCTAATGCTTTTTTATGCGTATAGCTTTTACGCTGTGGGCAGCGGTTCTGAACCATGTAAGCTTTCTTTAAAACGTCCATCATAAATTAACCATGCATTTTTATTGATTTTTTAATTAATAAAAATACGGTATTTTATTGTCTTTATTTTATAATTTATTAACTTATGTGCTTATTAAATGTATCGTTTAATTGAGATGGGTAAGTAATGTCTAAAAATTATAATAGTTAAAATAAAAATATTTCGTATGGTTATTAAAATAATAAAATGGAAGTAATAAATAATGAGCATTAAATTAATATTAAACGAAAATCGTAAGCACGGCGTACCAGTCAAGATTTATACCTCGGATGTTGAGCAAGGCGCAATGCAGCAACTACGCAATTTAGCTCAGCTAGAGTTTGTGCACTCGCATATTGCGGTGATGCCCGATGTGCACGTTGGTAAAGGTGCGACGGTCGGCAGTGTGATTCCGACCAAGTCCGCCATTATTCCTGCAGCTGTCGGTGTGGATATCGGCTGCGGTATGAACGCGGTGCGTTTGTCACTGACAGCGAGTGATCTGCCTGACAGTTTAAAGTCGTTGCGGTCGATCGTTGAGCAGCAAGTGCCAGTCGGCTTTAATATGCACAAGCAAATCCAAGCCAAGAACTCAACGCTTGATCCATTAGGCAAACGCCTAAAACCAATTACTGATAAGCATCCAGGTTTACTCAAAATGCTCAAAGGCTTTGAGCGTACGTGGGCGAAGCAGTTGGGAACACTCGGCGGTGGCAATCATTTCATTGAGCTGTGCTTGGATGAAAACAATGATGTCTGGGTGATGCTGCATTCTGGCAGCCGCGGCATTGGTAACTGTATCGGCCAGTACTTTATCAATCTTGCCAAAAAAGAACGTCAATCGCGCTTCGGTCATGTGCCAGATCGTGATTTGTCTTACTTTGCCGAAGGGTCTGATAGCTTTGCTGACTATATCGAAGCAGTAGGCTGGGCGCAGGACTACGCGTTAGAGAACCGCCGCGAGATGATGCGTCTCGTCATTAAGTCACTGCAGTCGCCACAAGCAGGATTGCCACGATTTCAGCTGACCAAAGAAGCCATCAATTGCCATCATAACTATGTCAATGAAGAGGTGCATTTTGGTGAGCAAGTCTATTTGACCCGTAAAGGTGCCATTAGTGCTTATGCTGGTGAGCTTGGGATTATCCCGGGCTCTATGGGCGCAAAGTCCTTTATCGTACGTGGTCTGGGCGAGGCTGAATCGTTTTGCTCATGTTCACATGGGGCAGGGCGACAGATGAGTCGAGGTAAAGCCATGCGAGCGTTCACTATCGATGAGCTAAAGGCGCAGACGGATGGCGTCGAGTGTCGCAAAGATAAAGGCGTCATCGATGAGATACCCGGCGCTTATAAAGACATCGATGAAGTAATGGCCAATCAAGCTGACTTGGTCGAGGTGGTGCATACGCTGAAGCAGGTCATGTGTATTAAAGGCTAATGAGTAAAACCATAGCGAGTCACGATGGTGTCAATCGAGCTAAATGTACTAAGTTAAGTATACTATTTGCGCTCGATTTCCTAATCGTGGTCTCACTATGCTGTCACTCGAATATATAAAATAGATTTAGATAGATTAAAAATATAGGTAAAAATATGAGCTTAAAAGAAACTTTAAAAAAGGCCAAACAGATTGAGCGGCAGTTAGAGCAGCAAGCTGAGACAGGTGTGCAACACTCGCTAGGTACAGTCAAGCCGCGCAACTATTTGGCACTGGATCCACTATTAAGAAAAGGTGGTATTCACGGAAAAGAAGATATCGATATTGTCCGAAAAAAACGTCGCCGCGAGACCAAGCAGCAGTTACGGAAGACAGATTGGTTATCAGAATAGTGATGGTTAACATTCACGCATAAAAAAGCCGTTCGCTATTATAGTGAACGGCTTTTTTATTCTTACTCAAACTTATAACTTAACCATTGTTACCTTAACCACTATGCCAATACTTCGATTAGCTCGCCTTTTACCATGTGCGGGCTGACGAAATCAGTAATACGTACGCTTACGAGTTTACCTAACATTTCATCCATTTTCTCAACATCATGGGGGAACATAACGGTACGGGTATTATCCGCCGTGCCGATTAAGCAATCAGGATGACGGTTGGCAACTTGCTCCACCAACACACGTGTCGTGGTGCCGACCATCTCATGCGTTTTCGCAAGCGTTGAGTCAATGATGACTTTTTGGAATTCAGCCAAGCGTTCTTTTTTAGTTTTGAAACTCACATCATCTGGTAATTCTGCCGCTGGCGTGCCTGGACGCTTCGAATAGATAAAGCTGTAAGAGTGATCGAAGTTCAATTCTTTTGCTAGATTCAAAGTATCTTGGAAATCTTGATCCGTCTCACCAGGGAAGCCAATAATAAAGTCACTCGATAAGTGAATATCAGGACGAATGGCTTTTAGCTTATTAATCTGATTGATATACACATCAATTGTGTGATTGCGCTTCATCGCCGCCAAGATAGTATTTGAGCCACTCTGAACCGGTAGATGTAAGTGTGATACCAGCTCTGGCAATTGTGCATAGGCATCAATGATGTCATCAGTGAACTCTAGCGGATGGCTGGTCGTATAACGAATACGCTCGACACCGTCGACATGTGAGACATAATGCAATAGCTCAGCGAAACGGCAAATGCTGCCATCATCTTTTTCACCGCGATAGCCGTTGACGTTTTGACCCAAGAGATTGATTTCACGCACGCCTTGCGCCGCTAAGCTATCAATTTCAGCCAATACGTCATCGAGTGGACGTGACAATTCTTCACCACGGGTATAAGGCACCACACAAAATGAGCAATATTTTGAGCAACCTTCCATAATAGAGACAAAGGCTTTAAACCCTTCTACTCTTGGCTCTGGCAAAAAGTCAAACTTTTCGATGCTCGGGAATGACACATCAATCGTACCGATACGGTTTTTAGGTGCGATTTCACGTTGTTCGTTTGATTGATCATACAGCTCCGGCAGACGGTGTAAGGTTTGCGGGCCAAACACCATGTCGACGTAAGGCGCACGTTTTTGAATGTTATCGCCTTCTTGCGAGGCCACGCAACCACCGACGCCAATGACGAGGTCAGGGCGTTTTTCTTTTAGTTTGCGCCAGCGACCCAATTCTGAAAATACTTTCTCTTGCGCTTTTTCGCGGATAGAGCAGGTATTCATTAACAATACATCGGCTTCGTCGATATCATGCGTGACTTCCATACCGTGGGAATCACCGAGCACGTCGAGCATTTTGCCAGAGTCATAGACATTCATCTGGCAGCCTTGAGTCGTGACAAAGACTTTTTTGGTAGCTGTTTTGTTTACAGGAGATTGGGCTGAACTTGCTTCATTGAGTGCAGTGATAGCAGGCGCGGCAGCAGTTGCTTCAGTAACAGCAGCGTCTTTGATGCGGGGGTTGAATACAGTAACACTCATAAGGATAAGTCCATGATTGACTAAAAATATAGCGGGGTAGACGATTAACAGGTGGCGTATTTTATCACAACCCTCTACCAATGTGAAAAATTAGCGTGGGTGATCATTGGTCAATATTATAAATTATTCATAACGGTATCAATTGTTTACTAGAGTTAGCAGCGCTTTTGATAAAAAATACGACTCGACATCATTTCTATGTTACACCGTACTGTCCTATTTATTAACAAAAGGTAAAGGCTATGGTTGAAAGTGCAACGAGTATAGTATGATGAATAAAACCACCTTAGCGGTACATTATAAATCGCTGTTTAATTATTTGTAGAGACATAATAAAGAGAGTCAATATGACAGAGTTGCGCGTTGCTCATAGCATCAAGGATAGAGAGTTGGCCAGTCAAAAGCGTAGTTCTGAGCGATCTAGAGCAGGTAGGCTGCGGGTGAGTGCGCTGAGTTTGGCGACGGCAGCGAGTGCGTTAGGGCTATCGCAAGTTGCTTGTGCAGAGCTGACATGGGGTGATAGCGAGAGCTACCAGCAAGAGAATAACTATCAGCAAGACAGTGGTATTGACTCATTTATGTCAGCAGCAAGCGCCGCGGACCGAGGTGATGTCAGCGCCCTTTATGGTTATGAGCAAGCGATGAGTGGTGGTTTGTTTGCGATGTATCCAACGTATTGGCGAATGAATCTGGATCTTAATTCACAAAGTGCGGCTGCGGTGTCACAGTTCGTACGTCAGTATCCTGATACTGTGATGGCTGAGAAATTGGTTGCGGATTTTGCTGAGACCAAAGCAGGATCAAATGATTATGCTTCAGTACGTCAAGTCGCGAATTTAATTACTAATGCCGATGCCAGTGAGCGCTGTGCAGTTGCGCTTGGTTTCAATAATGGTGGCGACACGATGCGTGCGATGGCAGCCAAGTCTGATGTCTGGCTGAATACGCAAAAGCAGCCAGCGTTGTGTGATCAGCTAGCGATGGAGATGAATAATAACGCGTTGATTAGCGATCAGGACCGTGTGTCTCGTCTAAAACGTATGCTACGTAAAGGTAAAACCGGTGACATCATGGCATTGTCATCACGCTTAGGTACGCCCATTGCTTATTCAGCATTGAGTGAGATTCAACTGAGTCCGTCTTCATTCTTTACCAGTTTTGGTAGACAGTCTGCCAGTCAGACCAATCAGTATCTCTACTTGTATGCGTTAGGCCGTGTCGCTGACAAGTCTTATCGCGAGGCCGCGCTACAGTTGGATTTCGATATCAAGCAAGACAATCAGCGTCCGGTGAAGCTGTTGAATGATGATACCCGACGCTATGCTTATCGCATCCTCGGGGTACAGCGTATGAACCATAATACAGATGATGGTTTTAATGCTGAGGCAGTTGAATGGTTCCGTAATAGCTTGGATAACGACTTTAATTTTGAAGAAGCCGAAGACTATGCCATGGCAGCCATTCGCTTTAGCCAATGGGATGATGTGGTCGAAGCTATCTCTAGAATGGAGAGCGAAACTCAAAAAAGTAGCCAGTGGCAATATTGGCTAGCACGCGCATATGAGCAATCGAGCGATTCAAACAAACGTAACACTGCTAAAAAAATGTATAAGAATATCGCAAAAAGTAATGAGTATTACGGTTTGATGGCAAAAGATAAAATTGGTCAACGTTTCGATGCTAGCCAGTTCGGTGGTAATAATCTGCCCAACGTGAGTACCTCGGATCGCGCACGTGTTATGCAAGATGGTAACTTTGCTCGTGCTTTTGCCTTGTATAACTCTGACGCTAGTCGTGCTTATGCCAACCGTGAGTGGAACTGGGCGGTGAAGCAGGCACGCGACAAACGTGATGACAACTTAATCATTGCTGCTGCCCGTCAAGCACATGACATGGGCTGGCTCGATCGTGCGATTTACGCGGTTGATAATACGGATAGAGTCGATAGCTTGGCACTATCTCATCCAATGCCGCACCAGGATGCCGTCGTTCGCTACAGCCAATCTGCTGGCATCGATCCAGAGTGGGCTTATGGCATTATGCGTCAAGAGAGTCGCTTTGTGACTTCTGCACGCTCAAACGTTGGGGCAAGTGGACTGATGCAGGTCATGCCTGATACGGCAAAATATATCGCTCGTAATCTAGGTGAAACTTATAGTGCTAGCCGTGCTAATAGTGGTGATACCAATATTCGTTATGGTACGTGGTATATGGGTGATATCTTGAGCAAGTTGAACCGTCAGCCTGTCGTTGCTACAGCAGGCTACAATGCTGGACCTAACAATGCCAAACGCTGGCAGCCAGTATATGGGTCACTTGCAGCAGATCAATATGTTGAGTCTATCGCATTTCCTGAAACGCGCAATTACGTCAAGCACGTAATGGAGAACGCCACTATCTATAGCAGCTTATTGGGTCGTAGTCAGCCTATTAGCCAGCGCATGGGTACCGTGCCTTCTTCTTTTTAGAGCGCTCATTTACGATTCAAATAAGCCACTGACGAGCAATCGTTAGTGGCTTATTTTTATACATTGATTTTAGTCGTCCTAATCTCATGTTTACGTTTCTGCTATAGATTAAAAAAAACGATTTGTTACCATTGCATTAATCATTGTCTTTAATTGATGTTTATAAATCGCTGTTCATATTTTTTAGCTCTATGTTTAGTGGTATGCGTGTTTGTATGTCAAACGCCATAATCTAAGCGATAGCCTATATTTTATCACTGCTAGATGCCTCCAGCCCTTATGATCAAAAAATACTTTACTCTATGTATGTTATCGAAAGTTAGACGTCAGTCATCTATGCAGGTGTACTCGCCATCTAACCTGACGGCGACCCCGAGTCATTCGAATGTTCATTCAGCGATCAAACCAATCAAAATTTTTAATAAAAGTCACGCAAGTCTAATCAACAAGCATTTCATGAGTAAAATAAATACCACGGTGGGGATTGGTGCATTACTAATATTGCAAGGTATGGTTCTAATGCCAGCACATGCTGCCAGTACCGCGAGGAGTGGCCAACGTGTGTTGATGATCGAAATGACACCTGCCTTATGTAGTATGCAGCCAACCCGTGCCCGTATGCGTCAATGTCTAGAAGGCTATTCGCTCACTGTATCGGGTTTAGATATGGGCTATGGTGAGCGTTGCGGTCGTGGTAGTGAGCCACGTTTAACACCGCTTCAGCTAAAAGTCGTCAACCGTATCATGCCTGATACCACAGTACGCAGCCAAACATGGCAACGTTATGGTGCCTGTAGTCCGTTTAGTGCCAGTAGTTACTTTCGCCAGATTACCAATTACGCTGGCGCATTGAAATTGCCGAAGGAGCTAAATACGGGTAATAGCTATACGGTTTCTAAGTCACGATTTATCAGTCAGATGACTCGCCTTAATAAAGGTATGTCATCGGCTAGTGTCGACCTAATTTGCCAAGCGGGCAGCCGAAAGCAGTCTATCTTGACGGATATTCATGTTTGTTATGAAGGTTCTGAATTTGGCAGTTGTCCTAATGTTGTGGACAGTTGTGGTAGTCGCTTTATCATTTCAGGTGGTGAGTAACTTTCCTCAATGCTATTTGAAAGTCATCATTTAGCATCCTTTTTGATACCCTCTTTGACAGTTTTTAGTCCTAAATTATAGCCTTGTCCTTTTATAATAAGCGTTATATCAAGCGTTATATCAAGCGATATAGTGCTAATCCACGTTATCGTCAGCTCCTTTTAGATCTGTCTTAGTGCTTGATTCATAAGCGCTTTACTTGCTTAAAGCCCCTCTCGTATAAAATGTAACAATATAATAGGTCGTAGGCCTCTTATTGTCTCTAGACGATTCGCCGAACGAAGTGCTACACTAACCCTCGGTTTATGGCTGCTGCTATGCAGCAAACAAGTCGATATCTAAAATGATAATCATTCATTAGAGTCATCAATTAGAATCATGAATTATCTAATAATTAATTAGGGAGTATTCAATGTCAATGAAACAGCCTTTACGTGTTGCCGTCACTGGTGCCGCTGGTAATATCAGCTATGCTATGCTATTTCGTATTGCATCTGGCGAGATGTTAGGTAAAGATCAGCCAGTTATTCTACAATTGCTTGAAATCACGCCAGCACTTGACGCCCTAAAGGGTGTGGTCATGGAATTGGAAGATTGTGCATTCCCATTATTGGCTGGCATCGTCCAAACTGATGATGCTAATGTTGCATTCAAAGACATTGATTATGCTTTACTTGTTGGTGCTCGTCCTCGTGGCCCAGGTATGGAACGCAAAGATTTGCTAGAAGCCAATGCTGCGATTTTCTCAGCACAAGGTAAAGCATTGAATGACGTAGCAAGCCGTGACGTAAAAGTATTGGTAGTGGGTAACCCTGCGAACACCAATGCGCTTATCGCTCAACGCAATGCACCAGATCTTGATCCACGTAACTTCACAGCTATGACTCGTTTGGATCACAACCGTGCCATGGCTCAGTTGGCTGGTAAAACTGACAGCACTGTAAATGACGTGAAAAAAATGATCATCTGGGGTAACCACTCATCAACTCAGTATCCAGATCTAACGGCTTGTACTGTAAACGGTAAGCCAGCGCTAGATCTAGTTGATCGTACTTGGTACGAAGGCACTTATATCCCAGAAGTACAACAACGCGGCGCAGCAATTATTAAAGCTCGCGGTGCTTCATCTGCCGCTTCTGCTGCCAATGCTGCCATTGCACATATGCGCACTTGGGCACTTGGTACTGATGAGAACGACTGGGTATCAATGGGCGTTTACTCAAACGGCGAATACGGTATCGCGGAAGGTTTGATCTACTCATTCCCATGCACGTGTACTAACGGCGACTGGTCTATCGTAGACGGCGTTGATGTATCATCTGATTTCTCAAAAGAGAAAATGGCTGCGACTGAGCAAGAGCTTAGCGAAGAGCGTGATGCAGTAGCACACTTACTACCATAAGTAGATATTTTGCTTAAGTGGTAAGAGCAACGGCAGTATAAAAAGGCCCTCTGAAATATGAGGGCTTTTTTGTGTCTTGGAAAAATAAGCAATGGTTTTAGCTAATTCAAGACACTTAGAGGTAAGTAAGGCAAGCAAAGAAAAATAAGCAAGATACCAAAAATAATAGCCTAACGTCGTATTTGATTTATATAAAATTGGACCGCTGCCATTAATACAATTGATAACGTTAGATAAACGTTGGTTAACAGCTATTAAAATAGAGCCTGCTACAATAAAGTGGTAAACATAAATAATAATCACAGCTAAACCTGCATTATCTAGGGAGAAAAATATGTTGAATGAACCTGAATATAATATAAACGAATTATTTGCGCAGCTAGGACTTGATAGCTCAGATGAGGCAATTGATAGCTTTATTGAAACACATAAACTGGCCAAAGAAGAGAAGCTGATAGAGTCGAGTGTTTGGACTGACAATCAGCGTATGTTTTTGCAAGAGGAATGGGAAAAAGATGCGGAATGGGTAGAAGTTATTGATGATTTGAACGTACGTATGCACCCAGATGCCTAGTTGTAAAAGCAAATTTATAAAAAAGCTGTCTCATAAAAAAACCCACGAACATTCATGCTGTGGGTTTTTTTATGATTTATATATCTGTTCTAACGGATTTGTTGTTTTGCTCGCCACTCAATCAACTCTTTTACATCGTTATGAATGCCAGTCTTTAATGCCTCTAAGCCATCGTAACGTCGTTCACCATGCAGATAATGCAAAAATCGAACCTGTAGAGTCAGGCCATATAAATCAGCTTGCAGCTCTGGGAAATGAACTTCTAGACGCCAATTATGCGCTTTGTCTACCGAAGGTCTAGTACCGACATTGGCTGTACCAAACAAGCTATCAGCACGTAATCCTGCTATACCAGTTTGTCCGTTGACCGCATTTACAGTTAGGCCATTAGGAATTATTTGTCCATTATCATCGAGACTGACCACATCGACACCGAAGATGCCATGCAACGCAGGCTTTAAGCGTTTTAGATCAATATTGGCAGTAGGGAAGTCTATCGTGCGGCCAATTTGATCACCACGGACGACCAGTCCTGTAATGGCATAGTCGCGACCTAGTAAGGTATTGGCGGCATCAATATCACCAGCCAACAGCATATCACGCACACGAGTAGAGCTGATACGTGCCGCATTATCACTACTGTCAGTGACAGTATGTAAGTTGGTCACATCCAGACCATAATCACGCAAAAACTGACTGTCACCAGTACGGTCATGACCAAACTTAAAGTCATCGCCTAGTACTAGAGCTTGTACATTCAAACGCTTGGCCAAAATATCTGCAAATGCTTGTGCGGATAGCGACCGGAAATCTGTATCAAATCCCGCCACAATCAAAGTTTCAACACCATACTCTGCTAGCAAGGCTTGTTTTTCAGCGAGATTGGTTAAGCGAGCAGGCGCAGTGGCTGTCGCAAAAAACTCACGAGGCTGTGGCTCAAATATCATGACAGCAGAGCCAAGATTTTGCGCCTGTGCAATTTCTCTGACTTGTGTAAGCATCGCTTGATGCCCCAAATGTACGCCGTCAAAATTGCCTATAGTGAGCACACAGGGCGCTAAATCTACATGGCTAATATTGGCAGGCAGTGTACTTGGTGACGCAATCAGTTGCTCAAGAAAATAGGTGTTCATAAATTTTCAGCTATGATAGATAAGACCAGATAAAAAAAGAAAAACACACCATACCAAAAATCGATGTGTCTAAAATCAGCCATTATAAAGTAAAATGGCTATACTAACATCCTATAGTCTACTCATTATATAAGTAGGGCGCTGTCAGTTCCGCTATTTTAAAAGAACAGAACCACTTCGCTTATCTTCCTTTGACGACTATCGTTAGCAATCAGCTGTATTTAAAAATTCCTGCGAATCATACGACCAACTAACTATGGAGCTCCTATGTCCGATGTTGCCTTGAATGCTGTGCCATCTACCTTACCCCAACACAATCTCAATGACGATTTTATCGTACAGCGCGCAAGTGAGAGAGACCTGCCAGAGATATTAGCGATTTATAACCAAAGCATTGCAGGTAAGCAAGCAACAGCCAACCTTGTTCCAGTGACCTGTGAAGAGCGTGCAGATTGGTTTGATGAGCATTTAAATAGTGCCACGCGACCTATTTATGTTGTTCGCTCAGTGACAGAAACTACCGAAAGTGGTGAGCAAGCAGAGTCATCATCGATAGTGGCATGGGGCAGTTTTAGTGATCTTTATGCGCGTATGGCATACCATATCAGCACCGAGATTAGTATTTATTTGCACGAAGGGCATCAAGGAAAAGGGCTAGGTAGCTTGCTGACACGCTGGATGCTTACTCAAGCATCAAGCTTAGGGATTCAAAACATCATCGCGCTTATCTTCGCGCACAACCAACCAAGCTTAGGGTTGTTCCGTAAACTTGATTTTGAGCAATGGGGTTATATGCCAAAGGTTTGTGATATGGAGGGTTTTATGGCCGATGTCGTCATGCTTGGAAAAGCGGTGAAAGAAGATTAAAGTCAGTTAGATAAAAAAAGAATCAAACAGCATCATGCTTGATAGTGTGATGCTTTAGCCTAAGATTTTCCATTGACCGTCTATTTCTTGTAGCTCATAAGTCAAGGGTGCAGGCTCACTCTGTCCTTTTAACATCAGTTCACCAGTGATGGTGGCACGAGTTTTGTCATCGTTGTATTGAGTGTCAGTAATAGTGACACCCTCCACGGTTTGCTGAAAGGCAGACTGAGTTTTCGCTAGCTCTTCTTCAAAGTTTGCCATATCTACTTCATAGTATCCAGTGGCTTGTTTCACATCACCGTAGTACAGGCTATCCAATGCTTTCTTGACCGTATCTTCTGGTGTGCCAACTTCAGTAGGATTGGTGACTAGACTTTTTTGCTGAGCAGCCTCTTTATTACTATCAGCTACTTTGTCATCATCAGCTACTTTTTCACTGTCAGCTGTTTTTTCATCATCAGTTGCGCTATGAGAATCGGCCACTTCTACTTTGTGTACCGTTTCTTCTGTATCGACATCATTGCTACAACCACTCAGAAGCAATCCAGTACTCAGTAGACCAGTCGCAAATAAGATTGGCAAGCGTGGAAGTATCAGCTGTTTAGTCATCATAAGACCTCAAAATTTATTTATTAATGCATAAGCTATTATGACAAATATTCGTACCGAACACTGTCAGTTCTCAGGCCAAGCTTGTTTTGGTTTCGTAAGTTAAGGCCTTGTTTGGTATGTTTAGCCATGCTTTAGTTGGCGGGGGCGGAAGCCTGTAGCGAGTAATACCACACCATAAACCAAAGCACCCACGGCACACATAATAATAAGAGCAGCAATACGTCGCCACTGAGCATCATCGGCAGGGAAATAGGGCAACATGAAATACAGCACTGCAATCATCGCGGTTGTAGAAATGGCAAACTGGGCAAATAGTTTTTTCCAATGAGGGCCAAAACGGAAAATATCGCGCTTATGCAAGAAATAATACAATAGCCCTGCGTTTACAAATGCCGCACCTGTAGTTGCCAACGCCAAACCACCGTGTAGTGGAATCTCCAAGAAGTAGAAAATACCAATAAAAATAACACTAAAGACCATATTGGCTATGACGGAGATGATGCCGATTTTTACAGGGGTTCGAGTGTCTTGACGTGCAAAAAATGCAGGGGCAAATATCTTAATCAACATGAATCCTAAAATGCCACCAGCCATACTACGCAATGCCAGCGAGCTCATTTGTGCATCACGTAAGGTAAATTCACCACGTAAAAACAGCGCTTGCATTAATACATCTGCAAGTATAAATAGTGCTGCTGATGCCGGAACACCCACCAATATAATTAAGCGTGCCGCCCAATCAATCGTCTTTTTGAAGCTGACGTCATCTTGCTTTGCTTCACTTTTAGACAAACTTGGCAAAATAACTGTACCAATTGCGACGCCAATCAATCCTAGTGGGAGCTCGCTCATACGCTCAGCCGCATAGAGCCAAGAAACCGACCCACCAATCATTAATGATGCAAAGATGGTGTTTAATAGTAAATTAATCTGAGTGACAGAAACACCAAAAATGGCAGGGAGCATAAGTTTTAAAATACGGCGAACGCCTTCATGCTGAAAGTCAATCTTTGGAGCGACCAGCAGTTTTTGTTGCCATAGCTGTGGCAGCTGTAGCAAAAACTGTAGCAAACCTGCGATAGCGACGGCATAGCCAAGTGCCATGATAGGGGTATCGAACATTGGGGCGAAAATCAGTGCACCACCAATCATGCATAAGTTTAATAACACTGGTGCAAACGCTGGTGCAGCAAATCGTCCGTAGCTTTGCAAAATACCACTGGCAAAAGCCGTCATGGAAATGAATAGCAAATACGGAAAGGTTAGGCGTAGTAATTCAGCAGTGATGGCAAATTTATCGGGTTGATCGGCAAAGCCGGGTGCAAACAACGTCACGACCCAAGGCGCGATTAAGATAACCACGACTGTCAGCATGGATAGAACCATTAACAGAGCACCTGAAGTGCGACTGACTAAAATCTGTACTTGCTGTAGGCTGTACTTTTCTTTGTATTCGGATAGAACAGGTACGAACGCTTGGCTAAAAGCGCCTTCTGCAAATAGACGTCGCAAAAAGTTGGGTATCTTAAAGGCGACCAAAAAGGCATCCATCAGACCACCAGCGCCAAAAACACCTAACAATACGACATCGCGTACTAGGCCTAAAATACGAGACAGCATGGTCATACTGCTGACCACCATGGTTGAACGAAATAACCGACTTTTTGCCATGAGAACCTATCTTGCTAAGTTGTATTGGGTTGTGTGCTGATTTTCTGTGTTGAAAAACTGACGAATTATATCACTTTCATAATCGAGATAAATGGATTGAATGTGGAATATGACATGTGGACAAAATAGGGTGTTTTATTTTAATAGAACGGCAACGTTTTCACGCAGTTTTGTCCATTCAAAATAATCACCAGGATCTGTCTTACGTCCTGGCGCGATATCGCTATGACCTGTCAAGTGACGACGAGTTTTAGGATAAGCTTCATAGATAGCACTGACGACCTGTGCGAGCCTGTCATATTGCATGTCAGTGAAAGGCGTAAAATCTGACCCTTCGAGTTCGATACCAATGCTATAATTGTTACATTCAGGTCGTCCCAAATAGCTTGATCGACCGGCATGCCAAGCACGCTCGTTAAAGTTTACAAACTGAGTGATCGACCCATCACGCTCGATAAATAGATGCGCAGAAACTTCGGCCCCTTCTATGGTTTTAAAGTAGGAATGGGCATTCCAATCTATTTGATTGGTAAACAGCGCCTTAACATAGTGAGTGCCATCAGTGTCGCAAGCGCCGAATTCGTTGGGTGGCAAGCTGATATTATGAATGACGATAGTGTCGATATTCATATCTGCTGGTCGCATATTTTTGTTAGGCGATGCGAGCCATGTGGCTGCAGATAATAAGCCATCTTTAATAGTCATTGAGGATGATTTGGACATAATATTCTCTTTTACTAAAATTTATCAAACACGGCCCAGAGATTTAAACAATCTAGGTCGAAAACGGGTTTTGGATTGTTTTATTTAACATTACATTAGGTATTATTAGTCAGCCCCTAATCACGCTATCAGCGTATGAATAATAACGTGCGAGGTTTTATCTCATGGCTACAAAGCCTATGTCTCTATCAGTCGATAGTACCTTAACAATAACTTGCCAACGAGCCTGTTTGCCACTTGCTATCGCTGGGTTACTACTCTCTGGCCAAGCACAGGCTTTTTTGCCAACGCCAGACTCGCTAGTAACCACAGGTGAATTGGCTAGTGAGCCACAAGCGACGATAGATAGTAATACGGCACATACGGTGGCATATAATATGCCACATGATGGCGTTGCAGAAGAAACTAATAGCACGCAAAGTATGCGAGGCGTACAAGACAGTAGTGCTCAATCGTTATTAGCCACGTGGCGCACACAAGCAAAAACAGAAAATCTGGCACAGCATACAACATGGCGACGATTACTGTATTTCTTTGATGATCAAAAAAACTTAATTGGTAAGAAAAAAAACACCAGTATGGTTGATGACGCTGGCTTCTTTTTAAGTGAAAACGGTCGGAGTGATTCAGGTGCAGAGCTTGATGCATTGCTTGTTGCTCTGGCTGACGAAATGCAGGCCGCTACTAATCAGCAGACCGCTAATAAAAATTCTGCCAAAACAAGCGATGGTCATTCTGTCAGTAGTCGTGCTGTTGATAGTAACTCTGTACTATGCCGTTTTCCAGCGCGAGTACAATGGCTGACTGATACGTTGAATATTGACGACACAGCGCTACAAGTTGATTGTCCAGAGCTGGATGAGTGGATGCAAACGATTGCACCTGAGCAGCTGTCTCTCATATTTGCACAGGAATATTTGGACAATCCTCTTTCAGCGTTCGCTCATACTCTGCTGCGTATCGACTCAAAAGAAAGCGTCGCTGATCCTAGCCAAATTCATCACGCTCATGCGCTGAATTATACGGTAGATGGCAATCCTGAGGATAGCTTTCCGATATACTCCGTCAAGTCAATGATTGGTGCTTATGACAGTCTTATTGAGATTGACCCTTATCCTGAAAAGCTCGTTAATTACCTACAGGGAGATGAGCGCGATACGTGGACCTATCAATTGGATTTGACACCAAGCGAAGTGCAGCAAATCATGTTGCATGTCTGGGAAACCAAAGATTTAAAGTTACCATATTACTTCACCACAGATAATTGCGCGTCTGAGGTGTTGCGTCTAATTGACGTAGTGCGCCCGCAGCAGCATTTATTGAGTAGATTGCCTTATGCGGTCATTCCCTCAGATGTCGTGCAGTTACTCAATAGTGAAGGCTTGCTTGCCAGTAGTATTTACACGCCAGCGGATAGTACTTTACGCCAATCCCAATTAAATAAAATGAAACAGCAGCGTGAGCAACTCGGCTACCAGAACAGTGCCACACAGACGATTGATGAGATTAAATCTGCTCAGCTCAATGCTGTTTCGAGCATGTCAGTTGATAAGCAAACATTACTACCGACTAGTATCGTTGTATCAGACAATAACCCGACTGACAGACATCCACTGACATTGGGGAGTATTGGAATAGGGCAGCGCGGTGACAATAACTATATCGATTTGGGCTTGCGGGCAGGATTCCATGATACGCTTGACCGCTCTTCAGGATATCCACAGTTTTTCAATCTAGAAGGTATTGCGGCGACATTACGTCTATATGATACGGATAATGATAAAGACAATCAGCCAAAAAATGTGGTCTTGCAAAATGCCACGTTAATTCGCGGTCGTTCTTTTAATCCTGTTAACTCTGCCAAAAAAGGTAAAACGTGGGGCGCAAGCATCGAAGCGACGCGCGTCAATGACGGCTCGCAGGAAGATGGTACAGACCATTTAGTGGGGAGCGTAGGCTATGAGACAGGGTGGTCTTGGGCATTTGGAACGCCTAATGCAGGAACTGGTGAGATGCCGCCGCAGTTATGCTACACCTTGTTGTCCGGCACGACTCAAGCAGGTCGCGGTATTAATAAAGGCTTTCGTGTTGGTGCAGGCGTGAATGCAGGTTGTCGTTATCAGATTAACAATCAGTTACGCGCGCAGGCTGAATTGCAACTGCCATATTGGTATCATGGCAGCAGCGATGAGTCGAACGTCCGCGGTCACTATTGGCAACCGATATCGACGCTAGGTCTGCAATACGATATTGATAAAAAACAAGCATTACGTATCAATGCTAACTATGATTGGCAAGATCGTGTTGATAGCAATGAAGATGTACAGCTTTCATACAGACGCTATTTTTAATTTGATACCTTTATCAACTTAGCCTCTTCTGAGACAGGGTTTTCTTAGGGATGGCATTTGAGTATGATGGTTGATGATATCTCCGGATATTGGGCTAAATGAAGGATATATGATGAGTAAGCAAAATTTACTGATTATTGGTCAAGGCGATATTGGATTACCAGTGACCAATAAGCTTGCGCAGGATGGCTTGAATGTCACGGGTCTAGCCCGTGGTGAGCGGTATGATTATGCGTTGGATGATAAAGCAACATTTAAACAAGCCGATGCATTAACGCTGACGGTCCAAGCCTTGCAAGGTTTTACGCATATTGCCATTATCGTGACCCCTGATGAGTATTCAGCCAGTGGCTATCAGAATAGTTACTTAGCGATTTGTCAGTATTTGGCAAATCTTGCAGAAAATCTGACCAGCCTTGAGCGCATTGTCTTTATCTCATCAACTGGTGTCTATGGCCAAGACAATGGCGAGTGGATTGACAAAGATACAACGCCGATGACTCCTGTACGCGCCGCATCAAAGGTTATATTGCAGGCGGAACAGTCTTTGCAGCAGAGTTTCAATGATAAAGCCGTCATCATTCGTCCAAGTGGTATCTATGGGCGTACGCGTCTAATGCGCTTACGTAAGGCCCGCGAGCCGCAAAAAGAGCCAGTGGCCGTGAGCCATTGGAGCAATCGAATTATGGATCGCGATTTGGTCAATATTATTGCCAATGTATTGACTATGGAGTCGCCAGAGCCAATATATTTGGCGACTGACTATGCGCCAGTGACAACATTGGAGTTGGGTGTTTGGTTAAGTGAGCAAATAGATGAGACACCTCCTGGCATTGATAAAGAAAAAACCGCAGTTACGGGGAAACGCTTACACAGCAACATTCCATTAGCTTGGTTAGATTATCCTGATTGGCAAGCAGGTTACTGTGATATTTTGCGTCATCAAGCATAATGCTAGGGCATGTCCTCAATCTGAGCATTAAGCCTCAAATGGGCTAAAAATGGTTAAATATTTGCTAAACTGCATCAAGTAGCTTGCTAGTATCTCGACATTATCTGTACTACTTTCCTTGTTTGGCTGCAATTTATCTCATTTTTATCACCATTTTCAAATTGAGAACACGCCCTACATCAAAAAAGTAAGTGTAGTCGTGACTAAACTCATTCAGTGGATAATGTATAGTACTGGCGTTCGTGTTCCTCACTACTCTAATTTTTGTGAATGGTATAAGATGACCGTTCGATCTGATTTACCTTATTCGTTTTATATTTTATAGTCTATGGAGCTCTCATGACCCAGCCTTCTACTTCTGATAACCGCTTATCCAGTGCTGACATAACAGCAGCAGGTGGCAAGCGTACAGAAGGCAGTGCTGAGCAGTCGCCTGTTTTTGCTGATAGTAAACAACCTGCCATCGTGCATCCCAACTTTGACCCAAAGCAGTCTCCACTTGACCCTGCAAGGCCTTTGACTGATATCCCAGAGCCTGCGCGTCGTCTAAATACTCAGCTACGTCGTTTATATGGTAAAGCTGCCCGTTTTTATCAGCCCAACAAAGACAGCCTATCGAAGTGGGCGTTGATTGCTTCAGAAGACTTGGGTGAGTATCTGTCATTTCTGAATGCAGCAGAGCTCGCAGAGTTTCCGGACAGCTTTTATCATAATAATAGCGAGCAACCGTTGTTGTCAGCATTAACGAATATGACGTTGTTAGATATGTCAGACATTCAGCAAGCGATTCAGGCTTATCCAAAACTACAGCGTTATGGTTTCACACTTGCTGATAGTCCGTTAAGCGCTGGTCTGAATGGTGATGCCAGTAATCGTAATGCCCGTAATAGTAGCGTTAGAGATGATTCAGCATCCCTGCGTGCATTGACCAAACGTTATAATCCTGATGAGCTACTCAGTAGCCTTTATGCCGATGATTGGCAAGTGATTTTGCAGCCGCAGCAGTTTGAGACGGGTGAGGGTAGTCTGGCCACTGATATCATGGCGTGTAGTGTTGCCGTCCATGCGTTGCAGCAGTGCAGTACGCGCAAAAGTATCAATCATAGCTATAGCGCGGCGCAAATTTGTCAGCATGTACGCAGTTATTTGCTCAGTCAGATCATTTGCGAGCCATCACAGCGTCATGCATACCGTCAGGTGCGTCTATTTACGGGACATATTATTGTTGCTGCTTATCACTTGGGTTGGGAGATACAAGTGAGTCATGATGGTCAGTGCTATTTCAATCTCTCATCACGCAGTGGTCTATTGACCCGTTATCCCAATATGCAGGATTACGACATCAATGGTTGGTCAAGCTGATCAATAATGCGTACAATAATGCCAATTTTTTGCCCTCATTTTCGTTAATAGGAATGCCTTCATGTCCAATGCTCATGTACCTAATAATTCAGCATCTAATGCTCAAACTACTTTTTCATCGCATCAATTCATTCAATTGGCTTTAGATAACCAAGTGCTTAAGTTCGGTGAGTTTGTCCTCAAGTCTGGTCGTATTAGCCCATACTTTTTTAATGCAGGTTTGCTGGCGACAGGTGAGATGCTATCGTTGTTAGCACGTGGTTATGCTGACGCCTTAGCTGAGCAGATGGCCGCTACCAATAATGGTACCGATGAGCAAGAGCTGGTTATTTTTGGTGCCGCATATAAAGGCATTCCATTCGTTGCTGCCACCGCACAAGCGCTATGGAACCATCATGGTATCAATGCTAAATGGGGTTACAATCGTAAAGAAGCCAAAACCCACGGTGAAGGTGGTAACTTGGTGGGTGCTGATGTCAATGGCAAGGCAGTTTGGGTGCTAGATGATGTTATTACAGCTGGCACAGCCATGCGTGAAGTGGTTGAGATATTAGAGCAAGCGGGCGCAAGCGTTGCCGGTATTATCGTCGCTCTTGATCGTAAAGAAAAAGGTCAAGCTGAGCATTCTGCTATTCAAGAGCTGGCCTCGACCTTAGAAGTACCAGTGCGTGCACTCATAGATATTGATGATTTAATCAGCTATTTAGCAGATGACAATAGCCAATACAAAGATGCGACTCAGCTTGCAAAAATGCAGCATTATCGCACGCAGTACGGCGTATAATTTGTCTTAGATGGCTTTATGAGCGGACATATTTTATTCTGAATAGATTGTATTTACCTATTTAATCGCTTATATCTGCCTATTAATAATACAACGTAAGTGAGTTTTGTTATGAGTCTAGAAAATCAAAAAAAATCGTTAAACATACTCGTTATTATGGATCCTATCGAGCAGGTTAATTATAAAAAAGACACTACCTTAGCTATGATGTGGTCAGCACAAGATCGCGGGCATAGCCTAGGATACTGTCAGATTCATGACCTTTGGTTGAATCGTGGGCAGTTGATGGTCGATACGCAGCCAGTAACGGTAAAGCGTGATCCAGCAGATTTTTATACATTAGGTGACAAAAGCACTGCACCAGTCAGCGATTATGATGTGATTTTGATGCGTAAAGATCCACCGTTTGATATGCGTTTTATCTATACGACCTATATGCTCGATCATGCAAAAGTAGCAGGCGTACTCGTGGTCAACGATCCGCAAGCCATCCGTGATTGTAATGAGAAACTGTTTGCCACTTGGTTCAGCGATTATATGAGCCCAACGATTGTGACCAGTAAACAGGCGCACATTCGCAATTTCATTGCTGAGCAGCAAGACGTTATTGTCAAACCCCTAGATGGCATGGGCGGTACAGGTATCTTCCGTCTGACTGCTGATAGCCCAAACATTGGTGTCACACTAGAAGTATTGACGGAGCTAGAGACGCTGCCAATTATGGCACAGCGTTATTTACCAGAGATTGTCGAGGGCGATAAACGCGTATTAATCGTCGATGGTGTGGTGGTAGATTATAGTTTGGCTCGTATACCAACCAAAGGCGAGACCCGTGGTAATCTAGCCGCAGGTGGTAGTGGTGTTGCTATGCCGTTGACCGATATCGAACGTCAAGTGGCAGAAGTAGTAGCACCTATCGTGAAAGAAAAAGGTCTCATGTTCGTTGGCCTCGATCTAATTGGTGGTCGTATTACTGAGATTAACGTTACCAGTCCGACTTGTGTACGCGAGATTGATGATCAGTGTGGTACAGACATTGCAACGGATTTCATTATCGCTATCGAAAATAAATTCACGATTTAAGCATCGTAGTAATGATAGAGTGATTTATCATTAAGGTATGTGCACAATGATAAAAAAATAGTTGTGCTAAGCTATAGTCATTCCACTATAAAAGTATGACAGCGTTAACCTCGCTTGAAGTATCACATATACCTCTACACTTGATTGCCTTGTACTACTTTTAAATTGAATCAACTACATCTTGTCGAAACGTAATTGAAGATATCGATTCTATCGATGTTAAAGCGTATTTATTAAAGCCAAGCCGAGGTTGTTCACGGCTTGGATTTTTATTATTAACGACGCATAAAATGCTATATATAAGTCAACGATTTACACTATACTATGCGAGATTTTATAGGGTCGTTATTTGTCGATAACTAAAATCCTGATAGGATGATAAGTCCTTCATATAAATAAAAAGATAGGCAGGCGTTCATGAAAAAACCGCATATATTAATGATGGCTGCTGGTACTGGTGGGCATGTATTTCCAGCATTGGCAGTGGCTGAAGAATTGACTCAGCGCGGTGCGATTATTCATTGGTTAGGAACGCCAAATGGCATGGAAAATGGCCTAGTTAAACCAACGGGTTATAGCTTTCATGCCATTGATATGCAAGGGCTGCGTGGTAAGGGAGTAGGGCGCTTGTTAAAGCTACCTGTAACCCTGCTATCAGCGACGATGGCTGCTATAAAAGTCATTCGCAACAATCAGATTGATATTGTTGTAGGCTTCGGTGGTTATGTAACTGCACCGGGCGGCATTGCAGCACGTATGACTAGCACGCCGCTTATTATTCATGAGCAAAATGCTATTGCTGGCATGAGTAATCGCTATCTGTCTAAAATTGCTACCAAGGTATTACAGGCCTTTGAGCACACTTTTGCAAATAGCGAGCTTGATGCAAAGCTAGAGACGGTTGGTAATCCAGTACGTAATGCCATCACTGGTGTCGTGGAGCCGACAGTACGTTACGATTTGAATGATACGTCACCACTTAAGCTACTGGTAGTTGGTGGCTCTCTTGGTGCACAAGTATTAAATGATACTGTGCCAAAAGCACTGGCATTGATGGACCGTCCTTTTGAAGTCCGTCATCAATGCGGGCGAAACAATGAGGCTGCCACGCAAACTGCTTACGATGAGCAAGAATTGAGCATTCATAAATTTGTAGTACAGCCATTTATTGATGATATGGCCGCTGCTTATAATTGGGCGGACATCATTGTTTGCCGAGCAGGAGCGTTGACCGTTACCGAAATTCAAAACGTCGGTATTGCTGCTATTTTTGTACCACTGCCGCATGCAGTGGATGACCATCAGACGGCTAATGCGCGCACGCTAACCTCACATGATGCAGCGATTTTATTACCTCAATCTGAGTTAACGCCACAGCGTTTGAGCAATGAGCTGGCAGCGCTTGATCGAAGTGCTTGCTTAACCATGGCCAAGAAAGGCCATGCACTTGCTAACCGTAGTGCTAGCAAGCAGGTTGCTGATATTATTTGGCAAACCCTGTAGCTTATATTTCTATCAGCTGCTATTTTTATAACTGATTATTCTGATTCACCACATTTTATTCGCCTTTAACCAAGAGAATTGATTATGCCTACCTCTGCGAAAGCGCTACCTAAACGTTTGATTGAAATACCAGAAATGCGCCGTATCCAGCATTTGCATTTTGTGGGTATTGGCGGCTCAGGGATGTGCGGTATCGCAGAGGTAATGAGCAATCAAGGTTATGAGGTAAGTGGTTCTGATATCGCTGAGAGTTTGGTGACTCGACGGTTACAGCAGATTGGTATCGAAATATCGATTGGTCACGATTCGAAAAACATTGCCAATGCAGATGTCATCGTTGTATCGTCAGCGATTGACCGTAGTAATCCTGAGATTAAAGCAGCACTCGAAGCGCGCCTGCCAGTGGTACGCCGTGCAGATATGCTGGGTGAATTGATGCGTTATCGTCATAGTATTGCTGTTGCGGGTGCTCATGGTAAGACCACAACGACTAGCTTGCTCACTACGATGATGGCAGAAGGTCAGCTCGATCCTACATATGTGATTGGCGGTAAGCTTAATGCCTCTGGAAAAAATGCCGCGCTCGGTAGCAGTCGCTTTCTAGTCGCTGAAGCTGATGAGTCTGATGCATCGTTTTTATCTTTGCATCCGATGGCTGCAATTGTGACAAATATCGATCAAGACCATATGGAAACTTATGAGAATAGCTTTGATAAATTAAAAGCAGCTTATATTCAGTTCCTACAAAATATGCCGTTTTATGGTCTGGCTGTGGTGTGCGGTGATGATCCAGAATTGTATGCGATGATTGATGATATTGGTCGCCCTGTACTGACTTTTGGTCTTGAGCCTTTTAATGATGTGCAAGGTGTTGATTTGGTGACTGAAGGCACTAAAACCCACTTTACGGTATTACGCCGTGACCGTGAGCCTTTACGTTTAACGCTCAACATTCCTGGTACTCACAACGTTTATAATGCGCTCGCCGCTATCACGATGGCGACCGATGAAGGTGTGGATGATGAAGCCATTAAGCGCGCCCTGCAAAAATTCGAAGGTGTTGGCCGTCGTTTTGAGCAGCATGCCTCTGTAGATATCGATGATGGTAATGTCCTATTAATTGATGATTATGGTCATCATCCAAAGGAAGTTGATGCAACTATTAAAGCTGCTCGTCAAAGTTTCCCTGATCGCCGTTTAGTCATGCTATTTCAGCCGCATCGTTATAGCCGTACGCGTGACTGCTATGATGATTTTGTCGAAGTACTGTCAAGTGTAGATGAACTATTATTATTAGACGTATATTCGGCAGGTGAAACCCCGATTACAGGTGCTGATACCAAGTCATTGGCGCGTAGTATTCGTTTGCGCGGCGAAGTTGAACCTACGATTGTCGATAAAGATAATCTAGCGCCTGTGATGCAGCGTTTATTAAAAGCCAATGACATGCTGATCACTCAGGGTGCTGGTAATGTGGGGCAAATATCCGTTGATTTGGCTGCAAACAACCTTTACATCAAGTAAGCTAAAAGAATTCTAGGAGTTATCCTCATGACGACGAACAATGATCAAAAACATGCAAGAAATACAGCCACGGATGCCGCTGAGGATAAGACAGCTATTATTAATCCAGAGCCAGCCCTAGCAGCAGTTGCACAAGCAGAGAAAAACAGTATGGAAAATAACCAGTCAGGCCAAAAAGCCTCATCAAATGTGGCTCCTAGCAAAGTAAAAGAAGCGAGTGAGTTTGGTAAGGTTGCTGTCGTCTATGGCGGTAGTAGTAATGAGCGTAGCGTATCTTTAGACAGTGGCGCGGCTGTATTGCAGGCCCTCCAAAACCAAGGCGTTGATGCCACTCATTTCGATCCTAAACATCAAGACATCACTGAGCTACGCGCGTATGATCGCGTGTTCAATGTGTTGCATGGTCGCGGCGGCGAAGATGGCTTGCTACAAGGCGTATTGCAATGGTTTGAGATTCCGCAGACAGGATCAGGAATTTTGGCATCGGCACTGGGCATGGACAAAGTACGCACTAAGCAATTGTGGCAAGGTTGCGGTGTAGCGACAGCCCCATTTTCATTGTTGACAGCGGATACCGACTGGCAGCAAGTAGTCAACATGCTAGGTCTGCCACTTATCATCAAACCTGTCCATGAAGGTTCAAGTATTGGCATGACGAAGGTCAACAATCTTGATGAGCTTCCGGCTGCCTATGCGACAGCGGTACAGTGTGGTGATGCGGTGATGGCGGAGCGTTGGATTACCGGTCGCGAGTTTACGATTGTTATTATCGATGACGAGGCTTATCCGGTCATTCGTCTTGAGCCCGCAGATATTACTAACTTCTATGATTTTGAAGCCAAGTACAATCGTAATGATACCAGCTACTATATCCCGTGTGGCTTGAGCGATGCTGATGAAAAGCATTTACAGGATTTAAGTCTGGCTGCATTCCGTGCTGTTGATGCAAAAGGTTGGGGACGTATCGATGCCATGCAAGATGAAGCAGGCAATTTCTGGTTGCTTGAAATCAATACTGTACCGGGTATGACCAGTCATAGCTTGGTACCGATGGCAGCCAAGGCTCGAGGCATGGACTTTGATACCTTATGCTGGCATATTTTAGCGCAGACAGTGTAGTTAGCTTTAAGTATTGTTGTACCTATTTATTCACGCAGCGTCATTCAGAGAGCGAGCTGCGTAAGTGAATTGAAAATGTTATCAATGACACTAGTCGATTTTTATTTACAATGAATAGTTTTTCCTGAAAATAATCGAGTTAATGTATCACTAGAGATGCTATATCACAACTTCATGTAAACTTGTGTAAATTCGCTGTTGCCAGTAAGGGTTAGGCTATTGTTTGACTATGAAATACGTTAATATTGCATATTGTGGTTATATCTTGATGATGTTTAAGTTTTTATAAGAAAAAACCATAAGTTATCTATGAATTAAGAAAAATGTTACGTTTAAATATGCGTAATAGCATCATATAAATTGTTTTAGCCAAAGACTTTGATAATATATCGACTTAATAGCTCTCTGCATAATGTATGTAGACTGACATCAATAAATAGCATAAGCCGTTTTATGCAAATATAGGGACACAGGTCGTTATGGCTCAAACTGTCAACGAGGTAACTGACTTGATGAGTGATACAGCCCGTCGCCCAAAATCTAAGCTACAAGTACCAAGTTTAGTCAAATATTTATTTATGGCAATGGTATTGGGGTTGCTTGTACTGATATTGATCATGGGTGGCAAGGCTTTGCGTGATGCGCCTCCAGCTGCGATCCATGTCAATCATAAAGGTTTGACAGGCGTTCAATATCAGTCGTTACAACAAGTCATGGATCAGCAGAAAGTAAGTAGTTTTTTTACCTCTGATTTGCAAGCATTAAGAGACATCACGATAGGTCTGGCTTGGGTGGATCAAGTGAGTGTTTCTCGTGATTGGCAGCGTGGCATCGTGGTGACTGCACTACCTAAACAGGCCGTTGCCAATTTTGGGACAGAACGTTTGGTTGATGCAAAAGGTACGGTTTTTGTCCCTGCTGATACTAAAGATTTGACGCAAGAAAAATTTGCTACTCTGCAAGGTGAGATTACCCAAGCACCAGTTATCATGCAACAGATGCAGCAAGTCAACGATTGGTACGCACCACTAGGTATACAAGTTGAAGATATTATTTTGTCACCAAGAATGACATGGTTGATTCGTTTTAATAATGGACTACGCGTCATCGTTGATAATGAAAACACTGCGCAAAAGCTACTGAACTTGAGTCAGCTACTTGGTAATCAACTAAGCGCGCGTCGAGACCAAATACAATCAGTAGATTTGCGTTATAAAAACGGCTTTACCATTTCTGGAGATATGGTACAGCCAGAGAACGATGAAGCACCATAATGATAGATATAAGCGAAAACTGGTTAATATTTTGACTTCTGGTTTGAGCTGTTTTTTTTGAACGGTTTTAATAGTATTTAGCACTGAATACACAACATTATAGTGTATTGATAGCGATTTTTTAATGATCTAATGGAGACGTCATTTGGTCTCCTGTTTAGCGATAATTTGTCTGGTACCATGAAAAATACTGAAAATCTGGTTGTTGTCCATTTAAGTGCCACGGCAGTCTATGTCGTCATTGGCAATGTTGTCTCTGCAAAAGACATTCGCATCTTGGGCGTTGGGCAAGTTAAAAATAGCGATTTTTATCAAGGTCAAATAAAGCATCGTGAGCGTTTGCAAGGTGCTATCAAGCAAGCCATTCAAGAAGCAGAAGATACTGCCAATTGCCGTGTACATAGTGTTTGGTTGACATTGGCAACGCCCGAACTGTCTAGCAAAAATAGTGCAGGTGACGTGCAAGTGGAAGAAGAGGCTGTACGTGCCAAAGATATGGTGCAAGCGCTGTCTAATGCTAAGTCACATGATTTGCCACCAGACTATTATTTGATGCACTGCTGTCAGCAAGGTATTTACGTCAACGATCAAGACTTTATGGTTGATGATGCTATCGAAACCATGGCGCATAATATCACCGTGATGTATCACATGATGATGATGCCAGTGTCTAGCCGCCAAAATATCCAGAAATTACTGCAAAGCTGCGACGTTGGTATTGACCATATTGTCTTCGATGCAGTGACAAGCGCTGAATATAGCTTGATGAGCGATGAGCGTCAACAAGGTGTATGCTTGGTAGATATTGGTGCGAGTACCACCAGTATTTGTGTTTATAAAGAAAACAAACTGATATTTACCCACTGTATCGCAACGGGAAGCCATGAAGTAACGATGGACATCTCAGCTGACTTTGGCATATCAATGATTGAAGCTGAAAAGCTCAAAAAGACTCATGGTACTGTCGATGTTAATAGTGTCGATCCTAGCTCATTCTTTATCTTTAAACCGCAAGGGTCAGGCGATGAGATTAACATTGGCATTTATAATTTAGCCCGCATTATTGAAGCTCGCTATGTCCAGATATTTACAGAAGTGGCTCGTCAATTATATGACGCAGATTTGATTGGTTATATAGACAAAGGTATCGTTCTCACTGGTGGTGGCAGCGTGGTTAAAGGTATGATACCTTTTGCCAAAAAATTGCTCAAAATGCCTGTGGTACTGACCAATATCCATCCTGCTATCAGTGCTTATAATCATTTTGATAATGATGAATCGTTCAAGCAGCTGAATATTCAAGTAAATGACCGTGCCTACCAGACAGCGTTTGGTACGCTACTCTATAGTCAAAGTGAACAGTTCCGTCGTAGTGAAAAGAGTGAGCCTGAAGCGATTCAAAAAAATCGAGTCACTGGTGTTTTTCAGAGTGCAGGGCAACGTTTTGCTAGTGTACTGAAAAAGATATTGTAGGTTTTTTGGTATAATGTAGAAAGTACTAGCACTCTTATAGCGTACACTAAATTATTTAAGCAGAAAACGAAGTAATATAAAAAGTAATACCCTTTGCGATGATGACCTATTGTTATCTATGCTGAAAGATTTAAGCCATAACCCTATTTTATTTAAATACATTTATATATAGTATGTCGATAGTGCGCCATATGAGTGCGTTACCACGTATCAATCATCACGCTATCTGCAACTGGAGAATCCTTTTTATGTCAAAATACACCATGCCAGATGATAACCAGCTTCAAAACAATGGCCAAGCGAGCTTCACTGTATTCGGTGTGGGCGGCGGCGGCGGTAATGCAGTTGAACATATGGTACAACAAGGGATTAGAGGTGTGACATTTGTTTGTGCTAATACAGATAAACAAGCACTTGATCGTCTAACAGCGCCGCATAAACTACAACTGGGTGCAAAGACGAACCGTGGTCTAGGTGCTGGTGCCAATCCAGAAGTCGGACGTGAAGCAGCAGAAAGCGAAGAAGAAGCTATCCGTGCGCTACTTGAACATGCAGATATGGTATTTATTACTGCTGGTATGGGTGGCGGTACAGGTACTGGCGCAGCACCAGTGGTTGCTCGTATTGCTAAAGAAATGGAAGTGTTGACAGTTGCCGTAGTGACCACACCATTTAAGTTTGAAGGTGGCAAACGTATCAAAGCGGCTAAGGCTGGTATTGAGCAGCTAACCAACTTCGTTGATTCTATCATTACTATTCCAAACGATAAGTTGATGAGTGTCTACGGCAATATCTCTATGCAAGATGCCTTTAAAAAAGCAGATGATGTGTTATTGCATGCGGTTCAAGGTATTGCTGAAACTATCGCTAGCGAAGGCATGATCAATATCGATTTCAACGATATCCGTACTGCTATGACTGCTAAAGGTCATGCGATGATGGGTATTGGCCGTGCAAGTGGTGATGATCGTGCACGTCAAGCGACTGAAAAAGCCATCAGATCTCCGTTACTTGATGATTTACGTTTAGAAAATGCTAAAGGTCTACTGGTCAACGTGATTTCTTCTGAGTCACTATCATTAGATGAGATGAGCAAGATCAGTGTTATCGTTGAAGAAATCACTGATATTGATGATGCTCATATTTTCTATGGTTCAGTTATCGATGAAAAAATGGGTGACGACTTGCATGTGACAGTCATCGCAACGGGTCTAACTCTGGATGAAAATGCTGGTCAAGAACCTGAAGTAGTGGAGCAGCCAGTGCCTTCTGTGAACAGCACTCAGCCTGTTGATCCTAATGTACATACCAGTGCTTTGAACAGCCAAAAGCAGTCAAACGCTCAATTGTATCAAGATACCTCTGCTACGGTACGTTCTAATGCGCCTCAAGAGCAGGCTAAAACCAAAACCAACAGTATTCAAGACTATCTAAAACGCCAACAAAACAAATAGTGTTTTGAGATGTTTTTACATAGAGTAAAAAAAGCCAGCATTCAATTGCTGGCTTTTTTATGGCTGTAAATAAAGTATGTCTGTTTGCAAAGGCATTATTTTATGACTTTTTATTGATAGCAGTATTATTTTAGGAGTCGCTAATCATCACTAAATAATAGTTTGGAATATTTTTCGATGATAAAAATAGACTTGAATATGGCTGTTTATATAGAGACGGTTGTGTCAGTAGCGCATAGAAATAGTTTCAGTTTGGTGCGATAAGTGTTATCAATCAAGGAGATAAGGAAAATAGCGAGTTTTAACTGTGGCGAACTAGGGGTTTGTAATGGTACACTATGGCAATTGTAACAAAATATGTGAGAAGACAGTCATGAACCAAAGAACCATAAAAACTGCGATAGCTATTACAGGTACTGGTCTTCATAGTGGTCAGCCTGTTGACTTAGAATTTCATCCGCAACCGATAAATACAGGTATTGTTTTCGAGCGCTCTGATATCGAAGGCAGTCAACCAATTCCAGCCAGCGCCTTTTTAGTACAAGACACCATGATGTCATCAAATCTAGTATTCGGTGGTACACGAGTAGGTACGGTTGAGCATCTATTGAGTGCGATTGCTGGACTTGGTGTAGATAACCTGTTAATCCGTGTCTCTGCTTCAGAGATTCCTATTATGGATGGTAGTGCGGCACCTTTTGTTGCATTGCTACTTGATGCAGGGTTTTGTGAACAAGACGCTTTGAAAAAGTTTATTAAGATCATAAGACCAGTACGTGTAAAAGTCGACGATAAATGGGCAGAGCTGCGCCCGTATGAAGGGTTTGAATTAAATTTCGAAATTGATTTTGATCATCCTGCTATTGATAAGAATTTTCAGCATGCACAACTGCAGTTTTCAACGCAAAATTTCATTGAGCAGTTGAGCTCAGCACGTACTTTTGGATTTTTACGTGATATTGAGGCATTACGCCAGAATAATTTGGCGCTAGGTGGTAGCATGGACAATGCTATAGTTATAGATGAAGCCAATATTCTTAACGAAGAAGGCTTACGTTTTAGTGATGAGTTTGTTCGTCATAAAATTTTGGATGCGCTAGGTGATTTATATCTGATTGGTTATCCAATTTTAGGTCGTTTTAACGCTTATAAGTCTGGTCATGCATTAAATAACTTGTTAGTACGTGAAATACTGTCTGATCATGATAACTTTGAAATTGTAACTTTTGATGACAATGTAACCTGTCCTATCGAGTATCTTCCTCTGAAAGGGATGGCTGTTGAAGGGTGAAGAGAGGGGTATACACGAAGTATCGAAACATTGACGCAATATTACATAGGTCTACGATAATTACATTCCTATAATATTCTATAATTTAAATATAGAGCCATGACTATTTTAATAATTTTTCTTTAGAGTAGAGAATACAAAAGCTGTAGGTAGTTTTCCAATCATCTGTCGGTGATATTCATATTATGAATAGCGCTGGTAGATGATTTTTTTTGTTGGCATCATTACAAAATCTCAGCGTTGTTGGCCAGTTTTTACGTTTTTATTTACATAACTTTACATGTTAGAGTCAGGTTTTTTAAGAATTTATCAGGCGCAAAAGTGCTTTTTTGAGTTTTTCATCAGTGGTGACATGCTCTGCAGCCTGTGATATAGTCCGCTTTATGTTTTGGCTAAGGGCCTGATTTTCATTGGCTTTCTGAGGCTTTGACAAGACTGCAGATGATGTTGATGATTGTTTAGATGAATAATTATTAGCCGATTTGCTAGCCACCACGACATGGATTTGCTTGAGTTGTTTAAATGTAATGGACTGCTCTGTCAGTACCTGCAAATAAGAACTTTGCAAATACCGTATGTGATTAGCAGCAGTCATCGAGCCAACGCTAATAATTAATTGCTCAGAAGTAAAGCCTACGACCCAACAGGTATTGAGGATTTCCTCAGGTAGACAGTCTACCAATAGCTCTTTTACCTCATTGGTCGTTTCTATATATAGTCTCATGTTGTCAGCAAGTGTTTGGGGTAGTGCGCTACCAGCAAAAGCTTGATGATCAATAAGTTGGGCAAGCCGGTTAGGCTGTTTTTTTGACATCGTAATGACTCATCTAATAGGTGACAAAATCGATATTCATAACAGACATGCTAAAGCGATATATGGCAAACGATTTACATGAGAGTTGACTAAATGAATGCTGATAGCAGCATTAGTCACTACAGAAGAAAGAGCAGGCTGTTGTCATAAGGATTTTATCATGTTTGTTTAATGATAATGTCCACTAAATTAATTGATGCTTCGTCAAGGATGACGAGCTGTCTTGCATTAACAATAGGTAGTAAATTTATGAAACAAGCTTTATTAATTTTGTCAGTATTGGGAATGGGTATAGCACAGGCAAGTGGTGCTGTCGAAACAACCTTTCAACCAAATAATACCTTGAGTCATACCACCACAAATATCTCTACTTCTGCGACCTATGGTTCTAGTCGTAATATCTATAGCACGAACAGTGGTGCTCATGTATATAGTAACGATGAGATCAGCCAAGCCATTGATAATCTAAGCGCACATGCTAAGCAAAAAGAATATCAGCTTGCCTCGCTAACCAGCCGCCTATCTTATGAGCAGCGTCAGCAGCAAGCAAAATCAATTCCAGATCGTTTTTCTGCTCCTGCTATTGCAGCAGCAAACGCATCACGCGTCGCTTTGTCTAGAAGCTCTGGCTACTGTGCTCGTTATGTACGTAAAGCTCTACAATCAGCTGGTTACGAATTTACGCCGAACCCTTCAGCTTATCAATATGCCTCTCGTGGCACACTAGCTAAAGCAGGCTTTACTAAAATTAGTAATGATATGCAGCCACAAGTTGGCGATGTCGTGGTTTATAACCGTACTTCAAGTCGTCCACATGGTCACATTCAGATCTTTGATGGCAATGACTGGGTATCTGATTTCCGTCAAAACAGCATCAGCCCATATAGTGGCAACTATAGCTATACCACATGGCGCGATTCGCAGTATGTTGATGATGCATCGGACCGTGGTATCTATCTTGCGATGGCTGATAAGTAATCAGTTAAGTACACGCAATCATCTGCTAAGCAAACCGTTTTCTCTAGACTCAGTAATGTTCTTTATGACATTACTGGGTTTTTTTATATTTTAAACATCAAGTTTAAGTGAGAGTAACGATTAGAGATTGTTCTATTTATAGTGTTATTCAAGTAATGTTCTGCATGTGATATGGCTAAAGCTCAAATCTTGACCAGTACTGGCGATTATGAAAATCAGGTGGCGAGACATGACTGGTTGCGTAGTATAAAGGCGTCTTGTCCAACCATAAGATAACGCATGGATGTATTTGCTCAATGATAGTGCTATTGATAGCATATTTCAGAGGCGAGTCAGACAGCCGAGTTAATGGTATGTTGAAGCTTCGCTCGTAACTATTAGGTTTGAGTTCAGGTTTAATTAGAGTGTTTGGTTGTCCGAGTAAATCCATGTTTGCGGACGTACTTTGCTGCTTTGGCTTGTTAGTCCACTCAATAGAGGCACGCGTGTGTCCATCGTCTTGGTATAAAGGTGTCGGCGGTAATGTCGCAGGGTTGCGGTAACTCTCAAATTGATAGAGTGCGTAACGGCCATCTGGGTTGGCATTAACCTCAACGTAAGACGTTGTATACTCGGTAACAGTATTAGAGTTAATAGTGCTGCCAGTAACAAAGCACTCAAGGCAGGTCTCTTCCCATAAGTAGTCAGAAAAGCCGACCTGCTCAGGTTGCCATGTAGGCAAGTCCAATTTATCTGCCAGCATTTGGTTTGGCAAAGTAATGTGGTAAGTCAGCTGTAAACATACCTTAGGGTATTGAACAATATGAGCACTTACTTGCACACAGATACGCTTGAGATCATCTACAGTTACGCCAAGTTGTTGTGCATCACTTGCTATCGTTTCGTTTGCTATGCAAAGGTCAAAGGTTTGATTCATCATTTTATAAAACTCAAAAATAATATAGTTGATTCAATTTAAAAGAAAGTCAAGGCAACCGAATGCAGAGGTATACGTGATACTTCAATCGAGGGTAACGCTGTCAATTTTTTATAGAGGATTGACTATAATGAGAAAATTATATTGATTGCGTGATTTAGTACTATAAAACAGGCAAATCGATGAGAGTAGACAATATAAAAGCCGCGAGCAAGTTGCATCGCGGCTTTTAGGCTTTATTGTAAGGATTTAGCTGTGATATAAGATCTTACGGCATGACACTTCTTAAACTAAATGTGCCATCACAAATTACTATGCGTGACGTGCTAGGTTAGATAGTTTTGGATTGGCATTTGGATTTTTGCGTAGTAATAATGCCATACGACCAATAGAATGAACCAAAGACGCATTAGCTGCTTTAGCAAGTTCAGCACCAACGATATCACGCTCTTCTTTCGTGCCAGCAGGCAATTTTACTTTAATGAGTTCATGATCTGTTAGAGCACGATTGATTTCTTCAGTGATGGTTGGGGTAATACCTTTATTGCCAATCATGACAATCGGTTTTAGTTCGTGGCCAATGCCTCTTAGGCGTTTGATTGTAGCGTTATCGAGTTCCATAGAATTCCTAAGTGTTGATAAAAATAAATGATAGTGCTATTGAGAGCAGTTGATGACCATTATAGATAATCTGTGGTCAACTTGCATGAGATCAGCAGGATTTTGCACGATTTTACGTGATGAAAATGTTAAACTGAATGTTTAGCCACATTATAAACGCTACTGTCTTATAAAACAGTGTTTTAACCAATAGAATTTGTTCAGTTCAAGACAAGAGAACAAGTTGATGGTCTGATTGAGTCCATCTTTAAAGCATTTTATAAACGTAGTGGCTATTTCATTAGTATGTATTAGGGTTTTGCAAAGCAATAGGAGCAGGTATTTTGGCCACGCGTATCGAAAATAAAAAATTGTCAAAGAGTAGTAGCGCTTGGATGAAAGAGCATATTGACGATCACTATGTGCAAAAGGCTCATAAAGATGGCTATCGTGCCCGCGCTGCCTATAAACTATTAGAAATCAATGAAAAAACCAACCTGATTAAAAAAGGTATGACGGTTGTAGATTTAGGCAGTGCTCCTGGTAGTTGGTCACAAGTGGCTGGTCAGTTGGTGGGCGAGCAAGGCATTTTGATTGCCTCTGATATCTTGGCTATGGATACTTTGCCTGATGTTACCTTTATCCAAGGTGATTTTCGTGAAGCAGAGGTGTTTGATAGCATCATGGCAGAAGTTGGCGATAGGCAGGTCGATGTGGTGTTATCTGATATGGCGCCCAATACTGCAGGTAATAGCGCGATCGATCAGCCGCGTATGATGTACTTATGTGAACTGGCAGTGGATTTTGCTTTGGCAACCTTACCAGAAGGTGGCGCACTTATTATGAAAGTGTTTCAAGGTGAAGGAACACAAGAATTACGCAAGCAGATGCAGCAGGATTTTAGTAAAATCCGTAGTATCAAACCAGGTGCTTCTAGGCCGCGCTCAAAAGAGATGTTTTGGATAGCAATTAAATAGTTTTAACTTCGATGAGTTATTGCCATTGTAAGCTGGATATTGTGTCACCATTAAGTATATCTATTAGAATATTAAAAACGTTACAATCGTTGATTGAATAATAGCGATACCTGCTTGAATTATGCAGGTTAGTACCACATATCATGGTATATTAACTTTGTTTTAGGCAAAGTCGTCTGACAATAAGCGCTTGATAAGCTCATCTACGATAGATTCATATATCATTGATATTTATAACTTGTTAAACCTGTTTTTAAGACATTTGACATGTATAAGCCCCAATCAGAAAATTCTGACATTGATAGGTTTATGAAAATGAGCGATACGTTTATAGACGTCACGTGTTTAATAAACACACCAATAAGTAAGGGATGGGAATAACTAGTGAGCGACATGGTAAAAAATACCTTATTGTGGCTGGTGGTAATCGGCGTTTTAGTGCTGGTGTTTAGCGGCTTCGATCAATCATCTGAGCCGGATAGCCTTAACTACTCTGAGTTTGTGACCGCTGTGTCAGAAAACCAAGTAGCCAGTGTTGAAATTGACGGCGAAGAGATCACCGGCGAGAAGAAAAATGGCTCAGCTTTTGAGACCATTAGACCTGCTGTATCAGATGACGAGCTGATGCCACTGCTACGTGAAAACCAAGTCGAAGTTCAAGGAACTGCACCAAAGCGCCAAAGCGTATTGATGCAATTATTGATTGCCAGCTTCCCAATTCTATTGATTATTGGTCTGTTCTTATTCTTCATGCGTAATATGCAAGGCGGCGCAGGCGGAAAAGGCGGCGGCCCTATGAGCTTTGGTAAATCAAAAGCTAAAATGCTAACCGAAGATCAAATCAACGTCAACTTTGAAGACGTGGCTGGTTGTGAAGAAGCCAAAGAAGAAGTCGTGGAGGTGGTTGAGTTTTTACGTGCTCCAGATAAATTCACGAAGCTAGGCGCGACCATCCCACGTGGTATCTTGATGGTAGGCCCTCCGGGTACTGGTAAGACGCTACTAGCAAGAGCCATTGCTGGTGAAGCTAAAGTACCGTTCTTCTCTATCTCAGGTTCTGATTTCGTTGAGATGTTCGTCGGTGTCGGTGCATCACGTGTACGTGATATGTTCGAACAAGCGAAGAAAAGTGCTCCATGTATTATCTTTATTGATGAGATTGATGCAGTCGGTCGTCATCGTGGCTCCGGTATGGGCGGTGGTAATGATGAACGTGAGCAGACATTGAACCAGCTATTGGTTGAGATGGATGGCTTTGAAGGCAATGAAGGCGTTATCGTTATTGCTGCGACTAACCGTGCTGATGTTCTTGATAAGGCGCTATTGCGTCCAGGTCGTTTTGACCGTCAAGTACAAGTAGGTTTGCCAGATATCAAAGGCCGTGAGCAAATCTTAAAAGTTCATTTGAAGAAATTGCCAAACACGATTAGTGTAGACGCAAGTTCTCTTGCTCGCGGTACACCTGGATTCAGTGGTGCACAGCTTGCTAACCTTGTAAACGAAGCCGCATTATTTGCAGCACGTCGTAACAAGACCAGCGTCGATATGAATGACTTTGAAGATGCGAAAGACAAGTTATATATGGGTCCAGAACGCAAGTCCATGGTGATACGCGAAGAAGAGCGCCGTGCGACTGCCTATCATGAAGCAGGTCATGCGTTAGTAGCTGAACTATTACCGGGTACAGATCCTGTGCATAAAGTCACTATTATGCCTCGTGGTTTTGCCCTTGGTGTGACTTGGCAGTTGCCTGAGCACGATCAGACCAGTATGTATAAATCGAAAATGTTGAGCGACATTGCTATTTTGTTCGGTGGTCGTATCGCCGAAGAAGTGTTTATCAATCAAATGTCGACGGGTGCTTCGAACGACTTTGAACGCGCCACCAAAATGGCACGTGCGATGGTGACGAAGTATGGTATGTCTGATGCACTTGGTATCATGGTGTACGAAGATGATGACAACTCACAAGGATACTTCGGCGGTGGTGGTCGTACGATCTCTGAAGCCACTCAGCAGAAGGTTGATGAAGAAGTACGCCGTATGCTAGAAGAGCAATATGATATCGCTCGTGAATTGATTGAAGCCAATCAAGACAAAATGCATGCCATGGTTGAGGCTCTCATGAACTGGGAAACTATTGATCGTGACCAACTGCAAGATATCCTAGCAGGTGAAGCGCCGCGTCCACCGAGAGTCTATCAGCATAACGAAGTCAATCTGTCAAAGAATGACATTAAAACAACGGGCACAACACCGCCACCATTACCAGCGATGTAGCGTTTGGTTTATAAACTCTCAATAAGAAAGCCCTTTATATAAAGGGCTTTTTTATTGTCATTGTTTTATGAAGGATTTAGGGCCGAGTAAGATTTACTGGTATCATGAGCATAGGCAGTAATAATTAAAATTGTTCTTATGAGAGATAAATAGGTTATGTCATTATTCCAAGCCTTACCTGACTACAAGATATCTAGTCGTGATAAAACTTTAGATTTATCAATACCTCATATTATGGGTATACTTAATGTCACGCCAGACTCGTTCTCCGATGGTGGGCAGTTTAACGGAGTAGATACGGCCGTTGCTCATTGCCAGAAAATGATTAATGAAGGCGCGACTATTATTGATATTGGCGGGGAGTCTACTCGCCCAAATGCAGATGCTGTCGCTACGAGTGATGAGATGCATCGCGTTGTACCTATTGTTCAAGCCATTAGACAATCTTTTGGCAATGATATTTGGCTGTCTATCGATACCAGTAGTCCAGCAGTTATGGAAGCCGCATTTGAAACCGGTGCTGACATATGGAATGACGTACGAGCTCTAAAGCGTGATGGTGCGGCTACAATGGCAGCCAAGCTTGATATACCAGTCATGCTCATGCACATGCGCGGTGAGCCGACGACGATGAATGACTTGGCACAGTATGATAATGTAATAGATGATGTGAGTACCGAGCTGGTCGACCGTATTAATGAAGTAATCAATATCGGCGTCAAACGTGAAAAAATAATTATTGATCCAGGCTTTGGTTTTGCGAAGAACTATGAGCACCACTGTGCACTATTAAGCCAGCTTCAGCGGTTGCAGACACTGGGATTGCCAATGATGTTTGGCATTTCACGTAAGCGATTTTTAGCAGAAGTATTGGCTAAAAGTGGCGTTGAAGCAGTGGCTAAAACTCAAGCAATAGAGCGTGATGCAGCAGGAATGGCAGCAGGTATTTTTGCCTTACAGCAAGGAGCAAGTATTATTCGTACACATAATGTGGTGATGATGCAGCAAGCAGTAGCGCTATGGAGTCAGTTGTCTGAGTATGACCGTCACCAATAGACTTTTATACTCGTTTACGCTGTTGTCCAATACTATAAGTGTTTTATGCTTTATTTAAAGAAATAAAAAACGATTTTAGAAAAATCTAAATATACCATTAAAAACTATTTAAATTGACGAAGGTAGCTTTATGACCACCACACAACCAGAACCAACCAATGAGCAGCGCCGTATTATTTATCAAGCCCGCCGTGGACTCAAAGAGTTAGATTTTTATATTGATCCTTATGTCAAAGAACTATATTTGACCGCGTCACCTGAAGAGCAAAATACATTTGCAGAAATGTTGACTCACGAAGACCCTGATTTATTAGATTATTTCACCAATCAAAATCGTCCAGAAAACGAAGAAATATGGGCGCTAGTGAATAAAATTAAAACATGGCGTCATACCAAAGATTTGGCTTAATGCTTCATATTTACTGTGGCACTCAAATATGACTGTGGCAACTTCATTACGTATTGATACTGCTATTCAGCCTGCTAGCTGTTTACGCGTGTTGTTTTATATGAGTTTGACGAGTGCCATGGTTATACTCGCATGGCTAGCTTCTCTAAACGTATGGCAGTATGTCATTATCTCAATAGTGGCAGCAGCAGTTACTGGGTATTTGATATTATCACGGCTCGTACTATTGCATATGAGCCAACCACCCCTGAGTCAGCGTGTTGATAGAGGTTGGCAGCTAATGATTAGGACGAGTCGCGGTGATGAGCTGTGGCAGGCACAAATGGTCGATGTCCATAATTATCGGTGGGCTATGAGCTTTGAGTTCGATATTGTAGAACCTTACCAACGCTCTTTATCAATAACAATATTTCGTGATCAAATGAGCGCCGAGCAGTGGCGAGAATTGAATATTTTAGCTAATGTGAGCTCTGCTAAGAGGAAGTAAGTGGTTGTTATTTTAACACTTATATTTCAGTACTAGTATTTTAGCCTTTTCAATTTTAGCTTTGCGTTATAAGGTTAGGGTTAATGAGTGATCACAGCTTATAACAAAACAGCTCTCTCGATAATGAAAGCAATTTCTTATCTTGTAAGAGTAACGTGTTTCGTTCAAGAATGCTCTACAGTCGTCATATACTATCTAAATATCAGTATGTTGAGACAGAGTAGAGATTCTTTGATAATAAATAATATGATGAAAAAAAGGAGTAGAGTATGAGCTTGTTAGGGAATTTAGTGAGCCAAGTTGCCCGTAGTGCGATGAATCCAGAAAGTACACAGCGTAGTCCTATCGACCAAAGCGCGAACTCGCGTGGTACTGGTGGTCTGGGTGATATATTAGGTAGTGTATTGGGTGGAAGCAATCAGGCCAGTGCCAATAATCCACAAAATAATCGTCAGGCTGATAATGGTTTTGGTTTGGATGATATTCTAGGTGGTCTGACTGGAAGCACTCAAAGCGGTGGTATGAGCTCAGGTGCTGGTGGCTTAGGAGATATCTTAGGCAGTGTATTGGGTGGCAGTCAAAAGCAAAGTGGCGGCTTTGGTGGAAAAAGCATGCTAATAGCTGCCTTAATGCCAATGGTACTCAGCTGGATCAAGCGTAATGGTGGCTTGAGTGGCGCACTATCAAAAATTACTGCTATGGGTCATGAAAGCAAAGCGCGCTCTTGGATGAGCAGTCAAGAAACTAACGATAACCTTGATCCTAATGATATCAATCGCTTGTTTGATGAAGATGAAATTCAACAAGTAGCTGCGCATACCGGTGCCAATGATGCAGAAGTACGTCAGGGTCTCGCTGAACTACTGCCTGAAGTGATGAATCAGTTAACACCAAATGGTAACTTAGATACTGAAAATGAAGCCAATGAAGAGATTGACCAAATCATTAGCAAATTATCTAACCGTCTTGGTAATTTCAAATAGTCTCTTATAAAATAAATTTCTATTTGCAAAATTAGACATATCAATGAAAGCATAATAAAAAAACAGCCCGTCACTAGACGGGCTGTTTTTTTATAGCTTATACATGAATACCATATTTAGCAGAACAGTTGTCACTAACTTGTTTTTTAATCTAAATAGATATGTTAAAAACAGTAAACAATAATGTAAGAATTCTATAAATCTTATAAAATAGCTAAGATGACAACTTAAGTGATGACGGTAATACCTGTCACACTAAGAGTATTGAATGAAAGGTATATCCATTTGTTCGTTCAATGATTTTATAAGGATTATTATTTATGCCATTTAAGCCTGTTCAAGCGGCTATCGCTATTTTAGTTGGTTTGATAATTTGGTTTGTTATCCCAGTGCCGACGGGTGTCACACCAGAAGCGTGGCATATGCTGGCACTATTCATCGCGACCATTGTTGCTATCATAGGAAAGGCATTACCTATTGGTGCCATTGCTATTATTGCCGTGACTTTAGTTGCATTGACAGGCGTCACAAGTGATAGTCCAAAGCAAGCTATTAGCGATGCCTTATCAAGCTATTCAAGCCCTTTGATTTGGCTAATTGGTATTGCAGTCATGATATCGCGTGGGTTGATAAAGACAGGATTGGGTCGCCGTATCGCTTATTATTTCATCTCTATCTTTGGTAAAAAAACCATTGGCGTGGCTTATTCCTTGGCCGCTGCTGAGCTAATGGTCGCACCCATTACACCGTCTAATACGGCACGTGGTGGTGGTATTATTCATCCCATTATGAAATCCATTGCACAAAGCTTTCATTCGACGCCAGAAGAAGGCACTCAAAATAAAATTGGTCGCTATTTAGCGATGGTGAATTATCACGCCAATCCTATTACCTCTGGTATGTTTATTACTGCGACGGCCCCCAATCCTTTAGTTGTAGAGCTGGTGAATAAAGCGACGGGTGGCGATATTCAGCTGTCGTGGACGACATGGGCAGTGGCGATGTTTATCCCTGGTATGCTTTGTCTGATCGTCATGCCATTAGTTATTTACCTGATTTATCCTCCTGATGTCAAAGCAACACCTGATGCCAAAAACTTCGCAAAAGATAATCTAACAGAAATGGGTCAAGTCAGCACCCACGAAAAAATAATGCTCGGTGTATTTGGCCTTATGTTGGTATTGTGGGCGAACATTCCTGCATTGATTTTGGGTGAGCAGTATAGCGTTGATGCCACCACAACCGCCTTTATTGGCTTGACGACGTTGATATTGACTGGTGTATTGACGTGGGATGACATTCTAAAAGAGAAGTCTGCATGGGACACCATTGTTTGGTTCGGTGCACTGATTATGATGGCCGCTTATTTGAACAAGCTTGGTTTGATTAGCTGGTTCGCGGGCAATATTGAGTCTCTTATTGGAACGACTGGGGTAGGTTGGATAGGTGCAGTGACAATTCTGACCTTAGTCTATTTATATATACACTATTTTTTCGCTAGTACTACCGCCCATATTACCGCACTATTTGCAGCATTCTATGCGGTTGGCCTGACCCTCGGCGCGCCGCCAATGTTATATGCTTTAATCTTAGCTGCAGCAGGTAATATCATGATGACCTTGACCCATTATGCGACTGGTACGGCCCCTGTAATTTTTAATTCTGGCTATGTGACGTTAAAAGAGTGGTGGAGCATTGGTGCGATTATGAGCGTGGTTAACCTAGTCATTTGGATAGGTGCTGGTTTAATTTGGTGGAAAGTGCTTGGTTATTATTAATAAGCCATCTAAATATACACTCGGTTGCCTTGTACTACTTTTAAATTGAATTGACTACATTGTTTTACCTAGGGCGTGTCTTCATTTTAAAAATGGTGATAAAAGTGAGATAAATTGCCGTCAAACAAGAAAAATAGTGCAGATAATATCGGGATATTAACTAGCTATTTGACGTAGTTTGGCAAGATTTAGCCATTTTTAGCCCATTTAGATGAATATCGAGTGAATTGAAGACACGCCTTAGTCAATATATAGGTGAGTGTTGGCTAAAAACGCTCATCTAACGTGTCTAGCGTATAGTTGAGCGCGGCAAAACATATATCAGTATTGAATCCTCTATATTGTAGAAACCGCAACTGTTTGGCTTTGTCTTTTTGCTCAATTGGTATGTCATCGCCGTATTTCTTAGTACGTGCTGTGACAGCCAATTTTAGCCAGTCTACGCCATCGACCAAGTTGTCATCATTGTCGTCTACAAATTCGCTAAATTCCTCTGACTCTGCATTTGCCATATCGATTAGTTCATCGATATTACCGGGCATAGCAATTTTCTTACGATAAAATTCTTGCTTAATACGACCACGTCCACGGCCTTTACGAATATTTTCACGTATTAGCATCAAAGTAGTGCGGTAATCGCTTTGATAGCCTTTCTCCTCAAATTCATCAAGGAGCGCATCAACTTTCTCTGGATCTTGTTCCTTATCGATGAGTTTTTGCTTCAGCTCAGATTTGCCATATTCACGGCGCGACAAATAATAAAATGCCAACCAACGTAAGCGGCTTTCGGCTTTAATCGCATCGATCTCTGCTTGTTTCTGTTCAGGTGTACGCAAATAAGCTTTGAGAGCAGCTGGTATATTATCGTTTTGATTGTCTATGTCGTTATCATCAGGAGTCGAAAGCTCAACTTCATTTTTTGATTTTCTCAAAGACGGATCAGTGCTATGACCAGTATCTGTTGCTAAGCTATTATCTGTTTCACCTCCATGAACGCTGTGCTTAACCTCTTCTAGCATCTCTTTGATACTTTGCCCTTCAGGTGGCAGGTAAGTAGGCACATCACTAGGCTCAGGGCTAAAGTTAGCCGCTGGATGGAAGCGTTTTTCACGTTTCTGACGCTTTTTAGGTTTGGATGTTTTTTGATTGATAGAGGAAGAGAAGAGTGGGTCGCTCGAGTCTATGTCAGCAGTAGAATCACTAATTAACGAGTCATTGGCTATAGCGTTATTTTTATTTGAATAGGTAGGTCGCTTGCCGGATTTACGGGGCTTTTTTGGCTCATCTTTATATGTGTGCTTAGTATATTTTTTTGGTTGGGCATTAGGAGAACTCGCTGAATCGGTGTCCGATTCAGCGAGTATTTCAGCTAAGGTTTTAATTTTCATAATAAATCATGATAATTGATAACAATTATTGAACATTCTATTATTGTACAGCTTCAGCGCCCGATTTTTCATTGGCTTCGTTAGTCTTTTTATCTTTATCTTTATCTTTGGCACTCTTTTTTGATCCAAGTTTTTCGTCGCGAATCTTATCTTCGATTTCTTGAGCAATCACAGGATTCTCTTTTAAGAACAGTACAGAGTTGGCTTTACCTTGACCGATTTTTTCGTCGCCATAGCTGTACCAAGAGCCTGCTTTACCAACGGCTCCAATTTCAACGCCTAAATCAATGACTTCGGCTAAGTGGTTAGTACCTTCACCATAAGTGATTTCGAACTCAGCTTGACGGAAAGGTGGCGCCATTTTATTTTTGATGACTTTGACACGGGTTTGGTTACCGATGATTTCATCACCATTTTTAACTGCACCAATACGGCGAATATCCATACGTACAGAGGCGTAGAACTTCAACGCGTTACCACCAGTTGTGGTCTCAGGGCTACCAAACATAACGCCGATTTTCATACGGATTTGGTTAATAAAGACTACCATACAGTTAGAGCGTTTGGCATTACCTGTAATCTTACGTAGTGCTTGGCTCATCAGACGTGCTTGCAGGCCCATATGTGAGTCACCCATCTCGCCTTCAATCTCAGCACGTGGCGTCAAAGCTGCAACTGAGTCAATAACGATCATGTCGATGGCCCCTGAACGTACCAACATATCGGTGATTTCAAGCGCTTGCTCGCCATTATCAGGCTGAGATAGCAATAGCTCATCCGTGTTTACACCCAGTTTGCGTGCATAGACAGGATCAAGTGCATGCTCAGCATCGATAAAGGCACAAGTACCACCTTGCTTCTGGCACTCTGCAATGGCTTGCAGAGTCATCGTTGTTTTACCTGAGCTCTCTGGCCCGTAGATCTCAACGATACGGCCTTTTGGTAAGCCACCAATCCCAAGGGCAATATCTAGGCCTAATGAGCCTGTTGAGACCACATCGACATCCATGATGGCTGCGTCATCGCCTAAATGCATGATGGTGTTCTTACCAAACTGCTTCTCAATCTGACCGAGTGCTGCTTTAAGTGCTTTGGCTTTATTGTCGTCCATACTAGATTCCTTATTTTCAATCATTAATGTAAAACTATCAATTTTGGTGTTATGCGTAATATATTTGTACGATAGAGAGTAGTGGCTCAATAGAGCGGGTTGCCACTTAGATAGGAAGAAACGTTCAGCATCTACCTAGGATAAATAGGTTGTCATATCGATGATACAGACAGTAATGTTTATTATGTCACCTTACTATACAGTAAAATCAAATCGTGAGATAAGCAAAAATAAGTTCATAATTAGCATCTGTTGGCATCGCTATGAAGCTATGCTGTACCTGCATATCGCGAAATTTTTCTCTTAAGTACTATTGATTGTGTAGAGTGATTATAACAAATTGCAAAGATCATTTAGTGGGTCGAATGACGGTAGACGACATTAACTGTCGCATGATATATAGATGATAGTTCGTCTAAAATAATGAAAATAGGAACTATTATTTTGGACAATATAATGGTACTGTTTGTCAATAGGCTTAAAGGTTGTCCACAGCAGATAAAGCCTAGAAATTCACGTATTGTGAAACATCGCTAACGATAAAATTTTATTTTGAAAATATTAAAAATAATTTCAAGTAGTGGTAATATTAGTCTAAATATATGATTTTTAAGTGTTTTTTAATTGTACAAAAAATGAACGATTTTACCTCACCCTTTAAGTTATCTAGGGAAATCCTTGTCAAGTGGTGACTTATACACAGGGTTATCCACAGCTTATGGGGAGAACTCACCAAACCCTTATAGCATCGATGTTTGCGTAGATTATTGATATAGAATAATGAAGAATTAATACTATTGTCACAATTGTCAAAATATATATTTAGCCATAAACCACATGCTAATGGCTATGTTTCACGTATTAATATTTTATAAGTTTTTTTTATAAAAATAGTGAAAGCTTCTAAAATAAGGCTTACAGCTGATAATTTATCAAGAATCAATCTGCAAATTAGTAAATGGTCAGTTGTAAAGCAAAAAAAGCGGCTAAATATATTAGCCGCTTTTTTAGATCTATCAAAAATATGTTATCAGTATTAATCTTTGATATAGATTAAATCCCATACCCCATGCCCACGTTCTAGGCCGCGACGCTCAAACTTGGTCATTGGACGAAAGTCAGGACGATCCGTAAAGTTACCCGCACCCGCTTGATTGGTTAACCCTGCAAAACCATCTAATACCTCAACCATCCAAAATGCATAATGCTCCCAGTCTGTCGCCGTATGGAACCAGCCACCTTGTTTTAAGCTGCGAGTGACGATGGTCATACGTTCCGCACTGACAAATCGACGCTTGTGATGACGTTTCTTTTGCCATGGATCAGGGAAGTAAAGTTGGATACGGTCGACATGATTTTCTGGTAATTGCTTGAGCAACTGAATCGCATCGCCGTTGATGATTTTGACGTTTTTTAAGCCTTGTGTGCCTGCCATATAAGCACATTTACCAATACCAGGCTCATGCACTTCGACACCGACAAAGTTGCGGGTAGGCTCTGCTGCTGCCATTTCAATAAATGAAACACCCAATCCAAAACCAATCTCTACCGTAAGTGGCGCTTCACTACCATTAGGGCTATCAGCGAATAGTGTGCGTAGATTATTGATACCTTCTAAATCACCATCACCGAAACTGTTATTGACCAAATAATCAGCAAATTCTGGAGCGGTCAGTGCCAGTTCGGCATTTTTATTCATGTGCGTACGTCGTTTCATAAACGTATTGACGATACGAATGTGTTTGCTTTCTTCAGGCGCTATCTCATTACCGATACTGTCATCGATGTCAGTATCAATATTGCTCTCAGTGCTGGTGCTAAGGTTTTTTTGTTCATCAGTAGTACTCGTACTATCGATGTTATCGTTAATATCAGGATGTTGACTCATAGGATTGACAAGACTTAATAAAATGGGTGATGTACGCTTATTATAAGTTAAATCTATACAGCTGTGAACGGACAATGCTTTTTTAATACGCTTATGCTCAATCTACCATGGAAGAGTAAAATCATTAATCTCGTTTGACGTATTGCAGATATATTCGTACTTGGCTGCCTTGTACTTCTTTTACATTGAATCAACTATATTTATCGGTCGTTTACTATTCTGTACAGCGGTTTTGGCGTTATCATATAACATGCGTAATGAATTTAAACTTTTCTTTATAGTAAATAGGGCACCTCACTATGCTATTTATCGAGACAGATTCGCCGCCTCCGTTTTATCAGGATCAGCTGACTGCTGTGAAGCGTAAACAGTTGGATAAATGGTTTATTAGTCATCGTAGCCAGCACTATTATCTCAAGCGCTTTGAGCAGTTTGATGAGCAAGGTTATCTGTCACCAAAATGGCACTGGGCTGCATTTTTTGTGACTTTCCCTTGGCTACTCTATCGCAAGCGCTATATGGATGCCATTGTATACAGTGTGGCAGGATGGTCTTTTATCCAACTCAACGTGGCATTGGTGCTGGTTGCTTTTGAGTTTGTAGCAATGTCCTATATTCCTGATGCTTATCAGATGGCTACGCGTATAGGTATTGCTGCGATAATCTGGCTGTTTTGGTCATCTATGGTTGCACGTTGGACGGACGCGTACTATTACCGTATGGCGCGCCGTGAAATTGCCGATGTTGTGGAGGACTATCAGCGAGATGAGAATGCGCAGAAAGCTCACTTGCAGAGGGAAGGTGGAGTAAGTCTGTTTGGACTAGGCTTGGGGTTTGGGTTGTTTGCATTTGCTCTAATGGTGATTAAGGTGCAGTTTTTACCGATTATTGCCAAGCCAAAAGCAAATGAAGTGGTGTTTGATGCCTATGATACGGTCAAAACGACCCAAAATCGTGTGGCATTACTTTATCAGCAAACAGGACAGTGCCCAACTAATTTGTCCTTGAATACGGCAACAGAGCAAGTAAATATCGACATTGATACCACTGCTGCTGGGGTAGCAGAGACTGACTGTGCAGTGATTGCAACGATTCAGAACATCAAGTTTCCGATACGCTATCTGAATGATCAGACACTGGTTTTTTATCATGTGCCAGACAGCGATAGTTGGAACTGTATGACGTCGCTAAATAAACGGCAAGCGCCGCAAAGTTGCTTGCCTGAATAGAACGCTACGCTATTATTTTTTAGCGTCTGTGACGATATCGTCTTTTTCATCGACTGGCGTCGCTTGGCTCTTTAGCGCTTCATAAAAATCGGTCAAATCCATTTTGCGTGCTTTACCAATGTCTTCATCAAATAAGCTCTCAAGCTCTGCCATTGCTGATTGTGCCGATTCGATCATACTGGCTTCATCATCATAAATGGCTTGCTGACGTTCAATCAAATCATCATCATAATCACGGAAAGTTTGTACCGTTTCACGCGCTTTTTCTGGTGAAATACCGAGCAACTGCAGAGACTCACGCGACATATCCAAAGACGACAAATAAGTCTCACGCCATATATGACGCACACCAACTTCACGTAGGCGATAGTAATGCTGACGATCACGTGCTCGCGCTAGGACAATCACATCTGGATAGTTTTTGCGCAAATATTGAGCGGTCGTGATGGAGCGCTCTAAGTCATCAATAGCGAGAATAAATACACGTGCTTTTTTGATACCGGCGGCGCGTAAGATTTCGGGGTTTTTTGGATCGCCATAGTAAACTTGGTTACCGAATTTTCGGACAAAGTCTACGCGATTTGCAGAGCGCTCGATGGCGGTGAATTCAATATTGTGCATGCGTAACACACGACCGATAATCTGACCAACACGGCCAAATCCGGCGATGATCACCTGGTGCTCATGGTCTGGAATGGAGTCGTATTCACGGCTTGGTTTGCTCTTAGCAAATAAAGGCTCACCTATCTTTTCTAATAGTAAAAAAGCTAATGGCGTGAGTGCCATAGAGATAGTTACAACAAGGTTCAGTGTATTGGCAAGCTCAGGACGCAGGACGTTCTGTGCGGTAGCGACACTAAATAGTACGAAGGCAAATTCACCACCTTGAGCGAGAGTCACACCCAGTCTAAGACTGGTTGGCCAGCGATTTCCTAGTACTTTTGCAATCGCTGTAATGACACCAAATTTGATAAACATCAAGCCCATCGCACAACCGATGATAAAGATAGGCTCGGCTAATATAAGTTTGACGTCGGTTAGCATCCCAACAGACATAAAGAACAAGCCTAACAGCAGCCCTTTAAAAGGCTCAATACTGGCTTCTAGCTCATGGCGATACTCTGAATCCGCTAGCAATACACCAGTTAAGAATGCACCTAAAGCCATCGATAGACCAATTTGCCCCATCAAAATAGACACACCCATTACGATGAATAGTGCGACTGCCGTTAACAGTTCCGACGCGCCACTTGATGCCACGAATTTAAAGAATGGTCGAACAACATAGCGACTGGCAAAAATGAGTCCAGCAAATACGGCAAATACCTTACCAAAATAAATCAAATCATAGCTTTGCTCGCGCACCCCTGATAAAAACGGAATGACGGCTAGTAAAGGAATAACGGCAATATCTTGGAATAATAAGATCGTAAAAGCTTCTCGACCATGGGTACTCGCAAGCTGCTGTTTTTCAGTCAATATCTGTAATACAAATGCAGTAGAAGATAGTGCAAGGCCAAAGCCTACGATAAAAGCAGTATCCAATTGTAAGGAGAAGAAATGATGTAAAAGTAACATCAGTAGCGTGCCGGTCAGGCCGACTTGCAAGCCACCGAGTACAAATATGGAGCGCCGTAATGCCCATAGTCGTGAAGGCTGAAGCTCAAGACCAATGATGAATAGCAGCATCACCACGCCAAACTCAGAAAAGTGTAATAAGCTCTCAGCGTCGCCCGCTACATCTAAGCCGCTAGGGCCTAATATCAGACCTGTGATGAGATAACCTAAAACCGTCGCAATGCCAAATCGTTTACCAAGGGGTACAAAGAGCAGTGCTGCTCCTAAGAAGATTGTAGCTTGTAACATTAAATTTGGTGAGCCGGCGGCGGCAGCAAGCATCTGATATCCTTAAGATATGGTAATAAGACAAACAATATAAAGTGGCTATGGTGAAAATAACATAGCGTCAACGTAGGTTATTTTTTACGGTAAATCTTCCAAATGCCATTATCGGCAAGCGGATTGTTATAAGCGTCATTACGGCGCTTACGTGGAGTCTGTCTGCTATCGACTATTTTGAAGTCGGGTAAAGCATGGACGATGAGTCCAGTACGATAAAAGCGTACCCGTTCGGGTTCTAGCATCTCACCTTTATTATCACGGCAAAATACATAAGCGCGTAGGTCAATAAACTCACGATGTGCAACCAAACGTGCCTCATCATCGTTATCGAATACTGCTGACATACGTGTAATTTCATCAGCACTATAATCACCGCATTTATCCGTCAGCGCACCTACTGAACCAAAGCTTTTGGATTCTTTGGCACGAGTCTTAGTTAAATGTAGACGTTGAACGTGATAGATAAACTGTGGAATCTCAAGGCTGGCTGGTAGCGGTAGATAGTCGGGTGGTAGATTGGCTGCAGGGTAAAATGCCATCGCGCGCTCAAGTATCGTTTGCCAGCGTTGTTGGTAGGCTTGGACTTCTGCCAAGTTGCCTTCATAGATAGGCATGTCACGAATTTGGCGCAAAATATCAGGTGGAAATTGCTCATCACGAAAGCTCGCAATATCTTCTTGCAGCGTTGATAGCAAAACTTTGGCGTGTTTTTTGCCATCTTTTGAAGTGGGATCGTCGATATAGTCAGGGGCGACAAAGGGCGCTGAGCGTCTAGACATAATTGTATATCTTCAATAGATCGTGAATAAGTTTTTTAAGTCTTAAGTATACAGAATTTCTATTAAAAATATGGCAACGAGATTCAATTTTTAATTATTTGTGACATGCCATTACATTGATAGAAACTAGTGTGACATGAATTTGAGGTTTTTGATTTGTTAATATTTACTTATTTTATATTCATTTGCTTGTTATAAATGGATCATAGTCAATGGTTATGTCCAATGTGACTATTATTATCAGTTGCTTGTTCGGAAATATCACAGACCAACGCATCGCTATGTGACTTAGTCTGCGGGTGCGATGAGCTTTCGACTTGGATGGTAGCGTGATGTATGCCAAGTGTGAGCAAGCGTTGTTCTAAATTGGCAATCAATAGGCTTGATTCGTGAATATTCATCTCACCATCGACGACGACATGACAAGATAAGGCATTGAGACCACTGGTAATACTCCAAACATGCAGATCATGGACTTTTTGTACCTGTGGATGGGCAATCAACGTTTGCTCAACGGTTATTAATGCTATCCCTGTTGGCGTACCTTCCATCAAGATATGTACAGAGTCACGGACAACGCGGTAACCACTAAAGAGAATCAGAATAGCAACGATGATTGACGCTGCCGCATCTGCCCATACCCAACCAAAACTCATCATCAATAGCGCTGCAATAATCGCAGCCACTGACCCCATTAAATCACTCAATACGTGTAAGTAAGCACTTTGCATATTAAGATTAACGGGTTCTTTCGTATCAGTTGTATTGTTTATTGCTTTGGTGTCATTCTCCTCGTAGCTATGACCATGTGCCTTTCCACGATTGCTACCTCGGTGCATCAGCCATGCGACCAAAATATTTACAAGCATACCGATAGTTGCGATGATGAGCATGCCCTGAGTAGCGATTTCAGGAGGGGCGTTAAAGCGTTTAATCGCTTCATAAAAAATCATTAACGCAATAATAATGAGCGTAGCACCATTGACGGTAGCGACCAATATCTCAAAACGTTTATAGCCAAAAGTCTTTTGATGAGTGGCTGCTCTTTCGCCAATTTTGAAGGCCATTAAGGTGGCGCCAAGTGCGATTGCATCACTGAGCATGTGACCCGCATCTGATAATAGTGCCAAACTGCCAGTTAGCCAGCCGCCAATGGCCTCAACGAACATGTAGCCAGTGATGATAATAAAGCTAAACAGTAATGTGCGTTGATAGCCTTTGGTATCTTGCGGTGAGGCTGACTGCTCTAAGTGTGTATCATGATCATGAGAGTTTTGCTCATCATGCTGATGTTCGGGAGTATCAGTAGCACTCTGATGCGTATCATGGGTTGCATTAGCCTTTGAATCTTCTGTAGTCATAACAAGCCTCAAATTCTCTGACATTGAATTCGATCGTCAATGTTTGCTCTACATAGTTTGCGATAGGTGCTTAAGGTATTTAGGTTACCAACCAACTGGGTCAATGTCTAAGGTCAGCTTAAGGTACTTCGCATTTGGCAAGGCAAGTACTGGCTCCCACCATTGATTAAGTACATGGTGTAATTGCCGTCTATCCTTGGCTAAGAGCAGTAGTTGCGCATGGTAACGACTATTCTTTTTACTCATTGGTGCATCGATAGGACCAAGCACAGCAAGGTTATGTGCATTCGGTAGAATACTAATGGCATCTTTTAGCGCTTGAGTGGTGGCGGTAAGTGTCTTACCTTCACAGCGTATCAATGCAGCGTGAGTATGAGGCGGCAACCCCATCATTTTGCGCTCTTGTAGTAGTTCGCGCGCAAATGATAAATATCCATCCTTCACGAGCTTTAATAATAGCTCATTATCTGGTTGCAGTGTTTGAATCAGTACTTGCCCAGATTTATCACCTCGTCCAGCGCGCCCAGCCACCTGAATCATGAGCTGTGCAGTGTGCTCAGGTGAGCGAAAATCTGCTGATAAAAAGCCACGATCAGCGTTAGGCAAACAGACCAGTGTGACGTTGGGAAAGTGATGGCCTTTTGCGACCATTTGTGTGCCGACTAATATAGTAGGAGTGCCTTCGTTGATACGCTGGTAGATATTTTCCCAGCTGTCTTTACGTCTTGTGGTATCACGGTCTATCTGAATAATAGGGTACAGCTCTTTACTGGTTTGCGGATTGGCAAAAATAGCATGTAGGTTTTCGCTGAGCCTCGTAGTTCCCATACCCTTGGCATCCAAATTTTGACTACCGCAATCAGGACACACAGTAGGAATATAGGATTGCCAGTCGCAATGGTGACATTTTAAATAAGAGTTGCTGACGTAAGTGTTATGTTGAGACTGACTATTATAATGAACAGTTAAATGAGCATCACAGCGCGGACAGTCGGCCTGCCAACCGCAAGCCTCGCATAATAATACAGGCGCATAGCCACGACGGTTTAAGAATATCAACACCTGATTGCCCGCTTCTAGTGTTTTTCGTATCGCCCCAATTAATGCATCCGTTAAGCCTGTATCGTAGCGCGCGCCATCGTCTTGTGCTTGCTGATGGGTGCTTTGCAGGCGTGCATCGATGAGTTGCATGGTGGCAGGCTTGGCATTGCCAGGACGAGTGAGCAATTGACACTCTACAAGTTTGCCATCATCGACCAATTTTAGATGTTCAAGAGAAGGGGTGGCTGTACCTAGCACCACTGGGATGTTGGCTTGTAGCCCACGATATAGTGCAACGTCAGCGGCATGATAACGTAGTGTGTCTTGTTGTTTGTAGGAACCATCATGTGCCTCATCAACGACAATTAATCCCAAGTTTGCAAAGGGGTATAGTACTGATGAGCGTGTACCAATGATGATTTGTGCATGCCCCGTGCGACAGTCTTGCCACCCTTGTAAACGATGGGTATTGTTCATCCCTGAGTGTAGCAAAACAATATGTGCAGCAAATCGACTGGCGAATCGTTCACGTGTCTGCGGCGTCAATCCAATCTCGGGCACCAAAATCAAGATTTGCTTGCCAGCTTCTAGTACTGCCTGCATCGCTTGTAGATAGACTTCGGTCTTACCGCTACCAGTAATACCGTTTAGCAAAAATCCTGTATAGCAGCCAGATTCATGTGCAGCGATGATGGCTTCAACAGCAAGCTTTTGCTCATCATTGAGATCAAGTGGCATTTTTGCAAGTTTGACAGGCGCAGGTGCTTGCTTTGGCTCAATGTAGCGCTCGATAAGTCCTTTTTCTTCCAACGTTTTCAAGAATGCTCTTTGCATACCCTCTAATAACAGTACATCTTCACTTGCGCCGCGCTCGCCATGCAGCTTGAGCATATCAAATTGCTGCTTCTGCTTTTTTGCATTGGTATGAAAGTCATCGTCAGTGATATTGGGCAGAATTCGCCAGTGCGTAATCAGCAGATCTAACGGCTTACCCTGACGAACAAGGGTTGGTAAGATAACTGCTAGAACGTCACCGAGGGGGTAGTGATAATAACGCGATAGCCAAGAAGCGAGCTTTAGCATTCGCTCGTCTAAAATAGGCTCAGCATCCAAGCAGCGATTGATAGGCTTGAGCTTATTGAGTGGCACGCTACTATTGGCTTCGGAGATATGAGCAACGACGATACCGATTAGAGTCTGGCGACCGAATGATACCTCGACCCGGCTACCAATAGGCGGTATGGGTATGGCAATCGTATTTGGCAAAGCATGCACATTTGCTGGTAGGCTATAGTCAAATACCCGATAAAGGGGCACGGGCAGAGCAACTTGTACCAACATAAAAGGCTTCGCAGTTTGATAAGATTGATGTAAAAAAAGAGCCAGAGACTAATAAGCTTAGCATGATGCTAAGCTTATATTGGTTCAATATACAATATTTTATTTAAGCAGAGTCACCATTAAAATTAGTAACTGTCAAAACTAGTCAATATATAGAATAGACTCAATCTCAACCACGCCACCTTTAGGTAATGCTGCTACCTGAACTGCTGCACGGGCAGGGTATGGTTCGCTTAAATTGGCAACAAATACTTCGTTTAAAACAGCAAAATCACTCAAATCAGTTAACGACACGTTGAACTTAACCACATCATTCAAACTGCCGCCAGCAGCTTCACAGATGGCTTTGATATTTTCAAATACTTGCTCTGCTTGTGCTTTAAAACCTTCTCTTAACTCCATCGTATCAGGATCAAAACCTAATTGACCTGAAATATAAACAGTATTGCCGACTTTTACGGCTTGTGAGTAAGTACCAACAGCGGCAGGGGCTTTATCAGTTTGGATAGTTTGACGAGTCATATTATGTCCTTTTTATGCTTTTTTGGTTTGGTTAATAGTGGCGTTTCATCATCTTGTAGATTTCAGTACAAATGACGATATGCCTTAATTGTAGGTGCTAAGAATCAAGTAAAACAGTTTATCATTATTTGAGAGTTTTCTAAAATTGCTGAATAAAAAATCCAGTGTTTTCTTAAGCAAGCGTTAATGATAAGCCATCGCTCTAATATTCAATTCAATATACTTTAGAAACAACTTAGAGAAGATTGATCTAGAAATAGTAAAGGCTAGCACAGGTACTACGAATAGTAGACTGAGCGAGCCTGATGCTGTATCTGATTTATATCAATTGACTATATTATAGTTGATATAGGCGTATGATATTAGGAAAGCCAAGTAATGAGCGCAGCTCTCGAATACCCTGTGCTAAGTGATTACGACTACGTACAATGATGTGAATGATGGTATCACTGTTACGGACGTCAACGGTTTCGATGCCCATGTTTAATTGACGCAAATGATAAACGACTTCAGTGATTTGCTCATCGCTGAGAGCGACAGAGAGCTTTAAATAAGCAGGGAAGCGAATTTTACCAGTGTTTTTAATATTGTATTCATCTGGATCACCTTGTTTGACCGCTTTATCATTACGCCAACGTAGCTGAATCACTTGATAGGGATTGTCTTTACGGATGTCGTCCAAAGAGAAGCATTTGTGTCGATGCACCACCAGACCATGGCGCGATAAATGGCCAACGATAGGGTCACCATAGATAGGATGACAACAGTTGGCGAAGTCGAGTTCAACCCCAGAGGCGTTTACTATGAGCTGCTGCGGTTGAGTCATGTCATCGTTATGTTCTCGAGCTTGCAGATCGCGAACTTCATCGCTGAATAAGCGGGTCACCACGAGTTGTGGTAATAATGTGCCAGAGCTTATTTGTTCAAATAGTGCCTCTTTCTCTGTCAGCCCACGCCATTCAGTAAGGTTTTTCCAGTCACTTTCGGTCAAGTCATCCAGACTTTTTTGGTAGGTTCTTAGTGCCCTGTCCAATGCTTGCTGACCATGATGCTGCTTGTCTGCAGCGGATAAATCTTTAAACCAACGTAAAATTTCTTCACGGGCTTTGTTGGTGACCACAAACCCAAGCCATTCCGCTTTCGGCTCTGAGTGACTGTTAACCTCAATTTCGACTAGCTGTCCATTTTTTACCACGGTGCCAAGTTTGGCAGCTTTGCCTTCGATATTGGCACCAACGGCCACGTTACCTACCATCGGTCCGACAGCGTAGGCAAAGTCTAGCGCCGTTGCCCCTTGTGGTAGCTCATAGGCACGACCTTTTGGGCTATAGCAGATGATTTTACTGGAGTGCAGATAATCCATCAGCTCATTAATCGTAGCGACTGCTGCTGCAAAATCAGGACTATGTGTATTTAAATTGTCTTCATCGACCAAGTCTTTCATGTTGCGTAGTGATGCTTGAATGACTGATTGACTGACGTCGGAGGCATGTTCTGCACCGATGACCCCAAGTCTGGCAGCATTTTGCATTTGCTTGGTCAAAATAGTCACTTTGACCACATCGTTATCACGCTCATAGATAAGCGTGAGCGATTGATTACCGCCCGGTAGTGGTCGACGAATATTATCAGCGATATGAGTATCGTCAATTTGGTATTTTTTAATCAGGTAATAAGCGAGTTTGTCACAGGCTTCGATATTGTCGAGAATAATCTCAAACGCATAGTGACGTAGTAGCGCATTAATCTCGCCACGGTTTCGGAAAAACTGACGGTATATCACCACGCGATTGTCTAAAACAGTGACCAGTCCATTCAGATCCAAGTTATTGAGTACAATACTCAAATAGCGATGAATGGCTTCTCTCTGAAAGTTACGTCCTAGGCCATGTTGTAGTAACTTATCGGATATCTTGTTATACATATCAGAGTCAAGATTGCGATAACACAGCACCTCGATATAATCAGCAATATCATTGAGACCCATCAACCGCGCAAATGGCACATAAAAATCTAGCGTTTCCTGTGCAGTAGTGCGTTGTTTTTCAGGACGTACTGCGTCAAGTGTAGACATATTGTGTAAGCGGTCGGCAAGCTTAATAATCAACACACGCGGATCAGCAAGCGTGGCGGTCAAAATCTTATGAAAGGTCGCGGCTTTATTTTGTTGCTTATTATGCGAAGAGGATTTTAGCTTGGTCACACCATCAACCAATCTTGCCACCACGATGCCATAGCGCTGCTCAACTTGCTCATAGCTCACATCAGTATCTTCGACCGTATCATGCAAAATGGCGGCAATAACGGTATCTCGGTCCAATCGAAAACCTGCCAGTATCTCAGCAACCGCAATCGGGTGGGTGATATAAGGTTCCCCTGATTTGCGCTTGTCTTTGATGTGCGCAATATCACCGAACTCACAGGCATCAACAATATCACGGCGTTCAGCGGCAGTGAGATAACCTACTGAGCGCAGCAAGTTATATTGAGCGTCATCCACTAGGTGATGACTGAGTTTGGGTAAGGTTTGACTCATAAAGTAACGATCCTATTTTCCATTACCTATTTGCCTGATTGTCTGTCGAGGTAAATGGTGACTGAGTGAATACTATAAAAATCTTGAGAAAAAACATAAGAATGGGTAGCCCATCCTCTAATTAATCGCAAATCACATTCAATGTCAACTGCTAAGCGAGTCGGCGCTGTAAAAAATTAAAAATTATAACTCAATGGTAGGTTTTGACGTATAAATAGGGGTTAAACCAGTCCAGTGGCTATCATTATAGTTTATAATCAAAAAACCACAGCATAAGCTGTGGTTTCTATTATAAGTATATAGTGGCTACATACTTATTTTAGCAATCAGTTACTAAAAACTATGATCGCCTGACAGTGCTAAATCTAGCGAGCTGGTCGCAAAATTATGCTCTGGTTGATTCAGAATATCGCGAGTGATTTTACCAGCGGCAATTTCACGTAATGCCAATACAGTAGGCTTGTCGTTATCGACATCAACCATTGGCTCAGCGAGACCTTTGGCCAATTGACGTGCGCGCTTGCTTGCTACTAAAATTAGTTCAAAGCGATTATCAACATTATCCAAACAATCTTCAATCGTCACTCGTGCCATAAATAGCTACCTCGGTTGTTTTTATTAGTCTCGGACTTTACCGCTACTCAATAAAAATAATATCAAAAATATAAAAGGGGAATAGCTAGACATTATAGCATTTTTTGCCCAGTCGCGTAGTTGCTTTTTGCGTATCTGTTTGTCGCTACTTAATTTATGCGCTACTAGGCAGTTATCAGTGCTTGATTTATACGTCTACGTTGCTGTTGAGCAAGTTACTAATCGTGCGATGATAACGCTGCTGCTGGCGAGCAAGTGTCTGTCTATCTGCCACGATAATCGCCTTTAGCTCAGTCAATGCGACTTCAAAGTTGTCATTAATGATAACAAAGTCGGCGTTCACATACTGCGACATCTCGTTAACTGACCCTGCCAAACGTTGCTCGATAACTTCCACACTATCTTGTGCACGAGTCGACAAGCGCTGACGTAAGGTGGCGAGACTGGGCGGCAAGATAAAAACCATCGTGGCATCAGTAAATATTTTTTTGACTTGCAACGCACCTTGCCAATCAATCTCTAAGATGACATCAACGCCTGCCTCTAACTGCGTACGCACGCTTTGTTCTGACGTCCCATAATAGTTACCAAATACTTCTGCGTGTTCTAAGAACTTGTTTTCATCAATGGCTTTTGTGAAGCTATCCACGTCGGTAAAATGATAATGATGACCATCAATCTCGCCAGGACGCGGGGTGCGAGTTGTGTGTGACACACTGACGGTTAAGTCGTTGGTTGTGGCAAGTAATTGCTTTACCAGTGAAGTTTTGCCAGTACCAGAGGCGGCGGTAATAATAAATAATGAACCTGTCATACAATTTGTCCTAATGGAGTGTGTTCTGATAAACAGTTAAAGACTGGTAAAAATAAAAATCATCATCATACAAGGCGATAGGGGTTACGTTATTATAAACTGTTAATGAATACGTCATTATAAACTGCTTTTGTGGCTTTTATTTTAATTAAAGCCAGTCTTGTCCAGACGCTACTGTTATAACAGTGAGTTGTATCACTCATTGCTATTAGTACATGCTATTTTCAAGAGCAATAAAAGCAAATTATGCTAAAGTAGCAGAATGAATTCATCCCAATATTTGAATTGAAGCTTTTAAAATAAGCTTTAACTATAAATTATCTAATGATAGGCCTTCTTATGCAAATTTATCTTGCCAATCCACGTGGATTTTGTGCTGGTGTGGATCGCGCGATTGCGATTGTGAACGAAGCATTAACACGTTTTGAGCCACCTATTTATGTTCGCCACGAGGTGGTACACAACAAATTTGTAGTTTCTGACTTGGCCAATCGCGGTGCAGTATTCGTTGAAGAGCTTCATGAAGTTCCAGATGGCTCTATCGTTATTTTTTCTGCTCACGGCGTGTCAAAAGCGGTGGAAGATGAAGCGGAGCGTCGTGATTTAACGGTATTTGATGCTACGTGTCCGCTAGTGACCAAGGTACACATTGAGGTCGCCAAGTTTGCACAAGATGGGATGGATGCGGTATTGATTGGTCATGCCGGACACCCTGAAGTGGAAGGCACCATGGGGCGCTTTAACCGTCGCCATGGTGGTCATATTCATTTGGTTGAGGATGAAAGCGATGTCGCAGCCTTGACGGTACAAGACCCTGAGCGTTTAGCATTCGTCACTCAAACCACTTTATCCATGGATGACACGGCACGCGTTATCGATGCGTTACGTGAGAAGTTCCCTAGTATTCAAGGCCCACGTAAAGACGATATCTGCTATGCCACCCAAAACCGCCAAGATGCGGTAAAAGACTTAGCCAGTCGCTGTGAGGTGGTCTTAGTCGTCGGCTCACCAAATTCATCGAATTCTAACCGTCTGCGTGAATTAGCAGAGCGTATGAATTGCCACGCTTATTTGATTGATAATGCCAGTGAAATGGACAGAAGCTGGTTAGAGGGTGTGCAGAGTATAGGTGTGACTGCGGGTGCATCAGCGCCTGAAGTATTGATTCAAGAAGTACTGCAACAGCTCCAAGACTGGGGTGGCGATCTACCTAGCGAGTTATCAGGTATTGAGGAAAACGTGATATTTAGTTTGCCTAAAGCGCTACGTATTCCGATTACCCAAGTCGGCAAGTAGCGTAAAACCAGCTACTATGAAAGTTCACGATTAAAATAACCTACTATGAGCACAGTAGAATGAACAAGCAAAACAATAAATTTGTACTAGCAACTGCCACTCTCGCTGAAGTTAATAAGCAATTAAAAATTAATATGCTGGTGACTGTGGTAGTAGCATTTGTGTTGTTTATGAACATGATGAAGTTCATGTCAGAAAAAACATTTTTTTATGCAGCACTTGTTGTGCTGATGATTTTTTTATTATTTTTCATAAGAAAAGCTCGTAATATCCTCATGCTAAGAAAGCAAGAGCTTACTCAATAGAATAAAAAACAAAAAATATAGGACAGTTATGACCGCTTATTATAAGTTTATCAAACGAGAACAGCAGGATGATGGCGTTAGCGTGGCATATTATCAGCCGACCAAGCATGCACAAGGTGCTTGGAATGAGCATGAGCAACACATGGCACCAGCGACAGGTTTGCTTACTGCTGAGCTAAAAGGTTATGCACCGCAAGCAGGTACACGTATTGCCCGTATTAGTCTCGATATTTTAGGGTTAATACCGCTCGATGACTTTACCATTACCACGCGTTGTATTCGTCCGGGCAAGACCATTGAGCTGGTTGAGGCAGTGATGAGTAGTCATGGTCGCGATGCCATCATTGCACGAGCGTGGCGACTCATGACGCAAGATACCAGTCCTATAGCAGGGCTTGAAGATCAAAAAGCCAAACATAAACCTGAAGATTTACCAGTTTGGGAAGATATGAAAGGCTGGCCGGGTGGTTTTATCGAAAGCGTACGCCTAGTTGCAGAACCTGACCGTCGCCCCGGTAAAGGAATGGTATGGATCACCAATGACATGGAGATGATCGAAGGTGAGCCTACCGATGACATGGTGCACTTGCTAGGTATGGTCGATACTGCCAACGGTGTCGTACCGCGACTTGGTCTTGGGTTGTCAAAGTTAGAATGGATGTTTCCAAACACTGATTTGCAAATTCATATGCATCGTATACCGCAAGGCCGCTGGCTCGGTATCGAAGCCGTACAACAGTATGGCGATGATGGAATAGGACTGACCAGTGCCGTGTTGCATGATGTACATGGACCTTTTGGTCGCAGTGAGCAAATTCTGACTATTCGTCCGATGCCGCGCTAAACGTTTAATGATTTTTATTGTTTTAAAAAACAAAACAAAAATATGTATTTAATATATTTTACATAATCATAGTAATCAGTTGTAATGGTGTCTATCAAGACAATATTACTGCACTGAAGGTTACTATGAAAAAGAACAATCGGTTTTCAAAAAAACTCACTACTATTTTGGATATATTGCTAGAAGCTTATTCAGAATAAGCTGTGCAACTTGAGTTGTTTGCTATTGAAAGAAAGCCTTTATAAGTACTGAGCAACAATAAGTACTATCTGAAAACACCGCTTTAGGAAACTAATGCGGTGTTTTTTATTGAATAACCCATTTACGCTTGAAATTTTCTTCTATGCCCCTATTAGTATAGACAGTTTAACGATATTGCATACGGCAGGTTTTCTAATATTAGTAAGTCAGCTCTCGCAAATTTATCGTTATCTTATAATAGGTCTTTCATAGAATTTAAAGGAGTTTTTATGAGTGAAGCAACTCAAGCTGAAGGTCTGAATCCAGAATTAAAAAAACATACGTTTGAAGCAGAAGTAGCGCAGTTGCTGCATCTAGTGACGCATTCACTGTATTCTAACGCTGATATCTTTGTCCGTGAATTGGTGTCTAATGCCTCTGATGCTTGCGATAAATTGCGTTTTGAAGGCACAAATGATGACAGCCTTTACGAAGATGATGGTGAGTTAAAAATTCGCATCGCTGTTGATAAAGACGCTAAAACTATTACTTTTACCGATAATGGTATTGGTATGAATGAAGCGGATGCTATCGAAAACTTAGGTACGATTGCGAAGTCAGGTACCAAAGCATTTTTAGACAAGCTTTCTGAATCGCAAAAGCAAGAAGGCCAATTAATCGGACAGTTCGGTGTTGGCTTCTATTCAGGTTTTATTGTGGCAGATACGATTAGCGTTGAATCGCGCAAAGCGGGCGAGCATGCAGATACAGGTGTGCGCTGGGTATCAGATGGCACTGGTAGCTTCACGGTTGAGCCTATCACGAAAGCGACACGCGGCACTGCGATCACTTTGCATCTAAAAGAAGAGTACTCTGAAGGCGAAGACAGCTATTTAGATCGTGGTAAAATCAAGCGCTTGGTGAATAAATATTCTGACCATATCAGCTTGCCGATTCAGATGCGTAAAGAGATCTGGCAAGAAGACGTAAAAGAAGATGAGAACGACGACGCACCTACTGGTGGCGAGATGGTATTGACTGACGAATGGGAAACCATTAATAAGGCCAGTGCATTATGGACACGTTCAGCATCTGAGATTGAAGATGATGAGTATGTTGATTTTTATAAAAACATCTCATATGACATGGATGCACCGCTTACGTGGACACATAATCGTGTAGAAGGCCGTGTGCAGTACACTCAGCTTTTGTATATTCCTAAGAAAGCACCTGCAGACTTATATACTAGAGAGCAGCAACATGGCCTCAAGTTATATGTCAAACGTGTCTTTATCATGGATGAAGCAGAGCAGCTGCTACCGATGTATCTGCGCTTTGTCAAAGGTGTTATCGATTCAGCAGATTTGCCACTGAACGTCAGCCGTGAGCTGTTACAAGAGTCTCGTGATGTGAAGTCTATCCGCGATGGTAATGCACGTCGTATCTTGACGACATTGGCAAGTTTGGGCAATAGCGAAGATAGTGATAAGCAAGAAAAGTTTGCGCAGTTCTATGCAGAGTTTGGTGATGTTATCAAAGAAGGTCTTGGCGAAGACATGGGCAATCAAGAACGTATTGCCAAATTGCTTCGTTATGCCACCAGCACGCAAGATGGTCTAAAGACCAGTTTTGAAGACTATAAAGGCCGTATGAAAGAGGGTCAAAAGGCCATTTATTATCTAACGGCTGATAATTTGGCTGCGGCAAAAAATAGTCCGCAACTCGAGCTGTTCAAAAAGAAAGGCATCGAAGTTATTTTGATGACTAGTCGTGTCGATGAGTGGGCGATGAACTTCTTAACCTCATTTGATGAGACACCGCTGCAAAACATCGCAAAAGGCGCAGTAGATTTAGGTGACTTGCAAGATGAAGCCGAAAAAGCTGAAGCGTCAAAAGCAGAAGAAACCTTAAAGCCAGTAGTCGATAAGCTCAAAGCAGCTCTAAGCGAACGTGCTAAAGACGTAAAAGTATCTACTCGTTTGGTTGATAGCCCAGCTTGCTTAGTTGTGGGTGAAGGTGAGCTGTCGCCGCAGATGATTCAAATGCTTAAGCAGATGGGGCAGGATGTACCAGAGAGCAAACCAACGCTTGAAGTAAACCCTGATCATCCATTGATTAAGAAGCTTGAGAGCAGCGAACAGTTTGATGATTTGGCGCAAGTGATTTTTGATCAAGCATTGCTAGCAGATGGCGGTCAATTAGAAGATCCAGCAGCTTATCTAAAACGTGTTAATGAGTTATTAATGAGATAATGACTGGTATTTAATGAAAAAAGAGGTCTTGTACGCAAGGCCTCTTTTTTGTTTGTTTTTTAGTTCAAATATGAGCAAATTTTACAAATCAGCCTTATCCTCTTGACCGACAATCCGTTACAATCGCGATAGATTAGCGAGCTAAACTATTAGGCAGTATTTGATGCCTCTTATAATCATTTCATAGTGAATTAAATATAAAATTGATGTTTATAGGCCATGCAAAAATGTAAGTTAAAGGCACTAAATGGCTAACATATCAAAACATAGTCAAAGTATTGGTAGATTAGTATGGTGGCAATCTTGTGTGTGGTACAGCTGTACTATGTACACTCGGTTGCCTTGTACTAACCCTAAATTACCTCGACTATACTTATCATTGACTCACTTTATTTTCTCGGCTGGCTAGAGGTCTAAGTCTTTGTCACTTGCGTCGTTAAAAACCGTATCTCTTCAGCGCTTTTCGCTCAACTTCGCTGCCAATATTATTGCAACCTTATGGATGCTGGTAGGGTCGACGCGTGCGTTTTCTTGGGTCAAGCCCACTTTTATACAGTTTGCTGTGTTTGCGCTGTTAGCACTCGGTAGCAATGTATTGTTTTCTTGGTTGGCTGCCGAAAGTGGCAGTATCTTTAATGAGCAAGGGTTGGTTAGTTATCTAATTTGGCCAATGATTATTCTATTGAGCGGCATTATTCTGGCACGGCGTGCTGGTAATCAAGCGCTGGTCTTTGTGCCCGTAGTGTTGTGGTTGGTTGCTGATACATTGTCAGCGCTATTACAGAGCTTGGTGCAATACTTGAGTAGCTATGGTTGGTTGCCCAATTGGAGTTATTCATTTTTACCCATCTTATTTTTAGTGCTGTTTTTATGGCAGACGTTAGCGTTGATGTGGATTTTCTTCCATCGCTTGCGTATACCGTGGTGGGAGCGGGTGATCGTACTGGTAGGTGCCGTTGCACTTCTAACGATTTGGCAGCGTAATGTCGCTGACCAACCCATATTCAAGCAAATTCCTGTAGAGCCTGTCTTAGAAGAGGCCGCATTATATGAGCAGCCCCGTTTGTTACAGCAAGCATTAAACAGCATTGATCCAAGTACGCCAGGTAAGACCGACTGGTACTTCATGGGTGTTGCAGGTTTCTCTGATCAAAACGTTTTCCGTTCTGAGATTAATAAGGTACGTGAGCTGTTTGATGTGCGTTTTGGCACCAGTGGGCACTCACTTTCATTGATTAACAACACTTATAGCTGGATGGATGAGCCAATCGCTACCAAGACCAGTATCTTACGTGGCCTAAAAAGAATCGGTCAGCAGATGAATGCTGACGAAGATGTATTGTTCCTCACGTTATCCTCACATGGCGACGAGGACGTCGTGCAACTGGCCAATCCACCGGTTGAGATGGATAATTTAGATGCCGCTTGGCTACGTGAGGCACTAGATGCGTCAGGTATTCGCTGGCGTGTGATTGTGGTATCCGCTTGTTATTCAGGCTCATTTATCGATGATTTAGCATCTCCAACGACCGTGGTAATTACTGCATCAGCCACTGATAAAGCCTCATTTGGTTGTACCAATACAGCAGAGATGACTTACTTTGGGCAAGCATTTTTTGCTGAGAGCTTACGAAGTAATACCAGTTTCGAGACAGCATTTAAGGACGCTAGATTGCGTGTCAGTGAACGCGAAAGCTTGATGGGCTTTGAGCCATCAGAGCCGCAGATGGTCATTGGTAGCCTGATGGAAACAGCATTACCTGCGTTTGAACAGGTGTTGTTCGATAACACACGACCATCCGTCGCTAGTATCACTAACGAGTCTGATACAGCTATTAATATCGTTAATAACAGTGATGGTAATCAGCCAGTTGTTGAGACCGCCAGTACTACAAACTAAACATCGTGTATTTTGCTTTGAACAAAAGGAACATCACTCATGAACTATTCTTATAATCACAGTTTATCCGCCAACTCACCGCTGACAAAGAAAAGCGTGAATCGCTGTTTTGATGGCGAGCAACACTATTATAGTCATCAATCAACGTCTACTAAAACGCCAATGACTTTCAGTATTTATCTGCCTGACGAAGCGCTTGCTGGCCGACTTTGCCCAGCGATTCTTTACTTGTCAGGCCTCACTTGTAATGCTGATAATGTCACGCACAAAGCGCATTTTCAGCAGAAATGTAGTGAGCTTGGCATGATATTGATTGCGCCTGATACTTCTCCTCGCAGTAGTGAAGGCCATGATGTGTCCAATGATGAACGCTATTTTGTGGGACAAGGGGCTAGCTATTATGTCGATGCTACTCAAGCACCTTGGGCAGACAACTTCAATATGCAAAGCTATATCGTCGATGAGCTATATGATTTGCTGCGCTCAGAGTTCCCAATCCATAGCATTGGTATCACGGGGCACTCGATGGGTGGTCACGGTGCGTTGCTTTTAGGATTTAAATTCCCAAGTAAGTTTGTCAGTGTTTCTGCACTGTCGCCAGTATGCGCTGCCAGTGAGTCAGCATGGGGTGAGGCTGCTTACACTGAGTATTTTGGTAAAGATGAGTCACTATGGTCGCAAGCAGATGCCTCAAAAATGATCGAAAAAGTCGGTCAGCAGTACTCAAGTATTTTGGTTGATCAAGGCGCTGCGGATAATTTTTTAGCAGAAGGTCAGTTGCAAACGTCTAAGCTACAACAGGCTTGTGAAAAAGCCAAACAGCCTTTAACATTGCGTTATCAGGCGGGTCACGACCACAGTTATTATTTTATTCAGAGCGTTATCAACGACCATATCGAACATCATTGGCGCATGGCACAACTTAGCTAGGCATTGATATTGAACGCTTTTCACTAAGCCGCTCAACACGCGTTAATGTTTAAAAGGTAAAATTATGGCAAGTTATCAAGATTTAACCGCATCTAATTCCGATGCGAATTCAATACGTGAGACCCATTCAATACGTAACACCCACTCAGAGTCTAAAAGTGCGCCGTCAGCACTTGAGACTATGCAAGCCGAAATGGATGCCGCTCTAAAAAATAAACAACGCACCAGTATTACTGAAAATGGCAACCAAGTCTCTAAAGCTAATTCAGATGAGTTTATCGCAAAAAACATCAATGACGCTGGTGATATAGTGCTTGATGAGATTCAAGTCTCGCGAGTGATAGAGATGGCATGGGAAGACAGGACACCGTTTGGCGCTATCGAGCACAGCTATGGTCTCAATGAAGCGGGAGTTATCAAACTCATGCGCCAAGAGCTCAAGCCGTCGTCTTTTCGATTATGGCGTCAGCGAGTGAGCAACCGCGCTACCAAACATCAAGCGAAACGAGATTTTGGCGTCGGGCGTGCTTATTGTAAAACCCAGTATAAGCAGCGCTAGTCATCTGCACTCAATATCAGTCGCTTGATGACTGCTATAATAGACAAGCCAGTCGTAAGCTTTTTTCTATTTTATTAATACTTTATTTATACATCAATTAGGTAGCTCAATTATGATTAGTCCTTCTAAGCCATATCTTATTGCACCATCGATACTCTCAGCTGATTTTGCACGTTTAGGCGAAGAGGTTGAAAAGGTATTAGAGTCGGGTGCCGATGTAATTCATTTTGATGTGATGGACAATCATTACGTACCCAATTTAACGTTCGGTAGTATGATCTGTAAGGCGCTGCGTGATTATGGCATTGATGCACCTATCGATGTACATCTGATGGTATCCCCTGTTGATAGTATGATTGAGCAGTTTTTGGAAGCGGGTGCGAGTGTGATTACTTTCCATCCAGAGGCCAGTGGACACATTGATCGTTCATTGCAGTTGATTAAAGATGGTGGTGCCGAATGTGGTCTGGTATTGAACCCAGCGACGCCATTACACTATTTAGACTATGTGATGGATAAAGTGGATCAAATTCTACTGATGAGTGTTAATCCTGGCTACGGTGGCCAGTCATTTATCGAGGGTACTCTAGACAAGGTGCACCAAGTTCGTCAGCGCATTATTACCAGTGGCCGAGACATTAGGTTAGAAGTTGATGGTGGTGTCAAAGCCAGTAATATTCGTGCGATAGCTGAGGCAGGTGCTGATATGTTCGTCGCAGGTTCTGCGATATTTAACCAAGAAGACTATAAGGCTGCTATCGACGCCATGCGTGTAGAGCTTGCATTGGCTAATAACTGTTAATAATTGCCAATAGCTGTCAATAACTGCCATATCGTGTGATAGCGAAAATGCCCCAATGCTATTGGAGCAAAAGAGTCTTAAAATATGCTGTATAACTTATAACGATGCCTAAAAGCAAGTTACGTAAAGGTAGGTGAAATATGGACATAAAAAATTCAATCAACTCGTCAGTGTCGCCGGAATCAGAAGTAAGCACAGCGCAGCAACGCAGCTTGGTACCGAAAGGTATAACTATCGGCCTAGCGGTGTTTGCGCTCGTTCTCAGTCTAGCAGGTTATGGTTTTCGTCTAATGGTCGGCGATGATGTCGGAGAAGTATTGCGCCATGCAGCCGTAATCGTGCCCTCATTTGTACTGGGTATTCCCTTGTTATTCTGGGTAGGATCACGTATTTTTAACAAGGTTAAAGGTATGCATATCGAGAGCTGGAATGCTATTAGCTTGGGCTATTTGACGTCTTGTATTTCGATGCTATGGTTGATGGGTACTTATAGTTAAAGGCTTTAGCAGCAAGGACGATGCTACTTAATAAGGTAGCGTTGTCATATTTTTATAAGCTGTTTTCTATACACTTTTTAATCATAAAGTCATGCTATATAAGTATGACTGGGATTTTACATGCGAATTATGCCAGCCAGTATTGCCAACATTATTTACCCAAAAGATTTACCAAACGGTTTGTTTACGAGCTTAATTATAGCGTGTTTGCTATTGGGTTTGGCTTCGTTGCGTAATGGTACGGATTTACAAGGTTGGCTAAATGTCATTGAAAACTGGCTACTCATGCTGTTGATACTGCCTACTGCGACTGCCACCGTTGCATTACCGTTCAAATATCGCGATCGCACGCTTGAGCTAAAGCTTGTTTATTACCTTGGTATGTTTGTGGCCTTCTTATTTACGCTAGGAAAGCTGCGTTACTGGCATTGATCTTATAAGAAATATCTTATTTAAGTGCCCATCTATGTAGAAGACTTATGTGACAGCCCTTGAATTCCAATGTGAAAGCGTCCATTGTATGAGTAAGACAGTTTCCCCGTATTACTGCAAAACAATAATGTGGCTATATGCGATTTTTTGCCAGTATTGGACGGGATAATAAGGAGCAAATTCATGCCATACGATATCGATATCGATAACGATATAGAAGTAGATAACGAGAGTACCGATCAATTTGCAGGATTTGCCAAAGAGACCACACTTGAGCTAGTAGAAGCGGATGATGGTAGGTTGCTATTGCGTGATGCCGAACAAGATGAAGCACCATTGATGACCATTGATTTTTCTGAAAAACTCAAAGAGCTGCTTGGTAGTGATACTCAAGCGATTGGTCAGCACATGATTCATGCAGCGATTCAGGTCATTATGCAAAAGCAGATGAGCCAATGGCATGCACATGTCTATGATAAAGAGCCAACGCACTACAGCTGATAAGTGATTTGATTAGTCGCTAGCGATAATTAATCAAAACGAAAAAAAGGGTTTATCAATTGATAAACCCTTTTTTTTCAGATAAAACCATTGATAAAAATGGTAATTATTTGATTTTAGCTTCTTTGAAGATCACATGCTGGCGTACTTTTGGATCAAACTTTTTGATTTCCATTTTGCCAGGCATAGTGCGCTTGTTTTTAGTAGTGGTGTAGTAATACCCAGTACCAGCTGTTGATACTAACTTAATTTTATCTCTCATGATAGCTTTCCTGTAAATGAGGGGTCTTCAAACGATAGGTACGGATCTAAAATATTAAGTAGCCACATAAGATGTAGCAGAAAAGCAGCTCAATTGCTGAAAATTATCAACATATCGAGCTGCAAGTCTTAACTTAAACTTTTTGACCTTGTGCGCGCATATCTGCTAGCACTTTATCGATACCAAGTTTGTCAATAGTGCGCATACCTTTGGTAGACACACGTAGACGTACAAAACGATTTTCAGACTCTACCCAAAAACGATGGTTATGAAGGTTTGGTAGAAAGCGACGACGGGTTTTGTTGTTTGCGTGCGAAACATTATTACCCACCATAGGGCGCTTTCCAGTCACTTGGCAAACTCGAGACATGGCGAACTCCTAATCTATGAGGTATGAGTTTTTCTCATACCAGTCTGGGCAAGTTGCACGTTTTTGCGGCATGGACACAGCAAGCGGCAGCTTTGCACCAAACAAAACTATATGAATGTTGAGTTGATATTACTGTTATCTAAAGGCAAATAACAAGCATACCAATTCAGAAAATTTTAAAGCCGACATTTATACCATAAAAGAGATGAATACTCAAATATTTTTATGATTATTGTTGGTTTAAAGGGTGGTCATTATACCCTGAAATGAATGGGCTATGTTGTTGATTGTTTAATAGTAAAGATTAATTTTCACTTGAGGTTATTTTGTATCAGTTATTATAAAAAATCATCAACTCAGTCAGCAAAGACTCGCAAAAAAGACTAAAATAGTCAGTTTCCTGTGCTACTAGCATTTGAACCTAGTAGCGAGTTTTATTTTTAATTGGGCTTACTATGTCAGATAATACAAAAACGGTTTCATCATCGAATATACAGTCGAGTACCACTTCTATAAATATAGCCGCTCCAGTTGCTATCGATACCGCGACATTGCTGATTAAATGCAAAGATCAAGCAGGCATCGTACAAGCCGTATCTGAGTTTATACATCGCTATGGCGCCAATATCATTACTCTCGATCAGTATTCAACTGCCCATGAAGGCGGTCAGTATTTTATGCGTTTAGAATTTGCCTTAGCAGGACTGAGCGATATTATTGATAATTTTGAAGCCAGTTTTGGTCATACAGTAGCCAAACGCCACAATATGGAATGGCGACTACACAATAATGCAATTAAAACTAAGGTCGGTATTTTGGTATCGAAGTTTGATCATGCATTATTAGATTTGTTATGGCGTCACCAGCGCGGTCTTCTTGATTGCGAGATTACCTCTGTCGTCAGCAACCATCCTGACCTGCGTCAATCGGTAGAAAACTTTGGTATTACTTTCCATCATGTACCAGTGACTAAGAATAATAAAGCTGAAGCAGAAGAGCAGATTCATGAATTGATGGCAGGCAATGACTTGCTCGTGTTGGCGCGTTATATGCAGATATTATCGTCTGACTTTGTGAAGCGTTGGCCGATGCAAGTTATCAACATTCATCATTCGTTCCTACCGGCCTTTGTGGGTGCAGACCCTTATCGTCAAGCTTATGATAAAGGCGTGAAGCTGATCGGTGCAACGGCGCACTATGTCACTGCTGAACTGGATCAAGGGCCTATCATAGAGCAAGATGTACATCGTGTGACGCATCGTCAAGGTGTGACAGAACTGCGCGCTATTGGCCGTGATATCGAGCGTAATGTACTGGCGCGCGCTGTGAACTGGCATGTGCAGAACCGTGTGATTGTGGCAGGGAACAAGACCGTGGTTTTTAACTAAAAGATCGAGTAGAAGACTCATATAATGTGATGGTGGTCGGCAGTAATAACTATTGCTGTCGACCATGATGCCTTTGCTGATTTTATCTTTTATAACAACATCTCTAAAACAAACTTGCTACCGACAAAACCAATGGCCAGTAGAATAAAGGCGTAAATGGTAATGTTGGCAGCACGCTTACCACGCCACCCTGCCCGCCAACTACCAAATAGTAGTGTGCCAAACAACAACCATGAGAGCAGGCTAAAGACAGTCTTATGGACAATGTGCTGAGCCATCAGGTCTTGCACATAGACAAATCCAATGCCGAGCGCAATACTGAGCAAGACAAAGCCCACCAAAAGCATATCGAATAATAAGCTTTCCATACTTTGTAGTGAGGGGAGTTTGTTGACCCAAAATCGATGAATCGTATGATGCTTAAGCTCGCGTATTTGTAGGCGTAAAAATAGCGCTTGCACCGCTGCCATCAGCAGCACACAATAGGCGGCGAGAGAGAGCAGTATATGAGCCTCAAGTCCGATACTGATATCAGTAATAGGCTGATAAGGTGCACGTCCAACATAACCAATGGTCATGCCCATGAGTGCCGTTGGCGCTGCTAAGATGCCAAGGCTAATGATGGGGCGATAGAGACTAAAGAGCATATAGAAAAACAAGAAAAACAAACTAATCAGGCTAATGGTATTAAACAGGTTGAAATTTAAACCATAAAGGGTTACGACATAAGGATAGAGCAGCACTGCGTGCGCGACCATGCCAGCCGTCAATAGACCCAAACTGATGTCTTTCCGAATAGGTGTGCTTCGAGTCAGCGCCCAACCGATGTAAATGCTGACTAAGATATAAGCTAGGCTAGCAAGTAAGAATGCAAGGTGCACAGACATAAAGCCTCGTCTCATACTGAGTGAAAATAGCCGCTCAGGTGAATGCTAAAGTGGTATTATTGGAATGATTAGAATAATTATCCAATTTATCATAAAATGGCAGCCAATTGAGTACCATCTTGCGTATTCCTTATAAATGTTTAGCCAGAGCAAGTTAAATAGAATAATAGCCCTAAATGATATATTTAGGAACGAACGATTTTGCAAAAACCCTATAAGTTTTGACCCTGCTTGATGCTATAGTATTGATAATACGCTTTTTATAGGGCGTTTTTAGAGGATGTGAGCCAATAGCTAATACCTCATAATGCACCCTAATATTATTTATAAGCCATTCAAATGGTTTAACCGAGAATTATTTTAACTGAGAGTTATTTATGTTTGATACCTTAACAGAACGCTTATCGTCGAGCCTGCGCAATATCGTGGGTACTGGACAGCTGACCGAAGACAACATCAAAGACACTATGCGTGAAGTGCGTATGGCGCTACTGGAAGCCGATGTGGCGCTACCTGTCACTCGCGACTTTGTTAAGCGTGTTAAAGAGCAAGCACTTGGTGCTGAAGTCCTGAAAGAGCTAGCCCCAGGACAAGCTTTTGTCAAAATCGTCCATGACGAGCTGACTGAGATGATGGGCAGTGCCAACCAACAGCTAGAGATGACGGGTAAGCCACCTGTTGTTTATTTGCTTGCAGGTTTGCAAGGTGCGGGTAAAACCACTACTGCTGGTAAGTTGGCCAAGTTTTTACAAGAGCGTCATAAGAAAAAAGTCATGTTGGTTTCAGCTGACGTCTATCGTCCAGCCGCCATCAAGCAGCTTGAGCAAGTCGCAGGTCAGGTAAATGCCAAGTTTGTGAATTCAAGCGCTGACGAAAACCCAATCGATATCGCGCTACGTGCTATCGAAGAAGCAAAAATCCAATATCAAGACATTCTGATTATCGATACTGCTGGTCGTCTACATATTGATGACACGATGATGGATGAAATTAAGGCGCTAACAGCTGCCGTCAATCCATCTGAGACGCTGTTTGTCGTTGATGCGATGACAGGTCAAGATGCTGCCAATACTGCCAAAGCCTTCAATGATGCGCTGCCGTTGACGGGTGTTATTCTGACCAAGACAGATGGTGATGCACGCGGCGGTGCTGCACTTTCTGTACGTGCCATTACAGGCAAGCCAATTAAGTTTTTAGGTCGCGGTGAGAAACTAGATGAGTTAGAGCTGTTCCATCCTGAGCGTATTGCTCAGCGTATTCTTGGTATGGGTGATGTACTGAGTTTGGTGGAAGAAGTCGAGCAAAAAATCGACCGTGATAAAGCCGAAAAAATGGCGAAAAAGATGCAAAAGGGCGGCGAGTTCGACCTTGAGGATCTCTTGACGCAGTTCCAGCAAATGAAAAGCATGGGCGGCATGGCAGGATTTTTAGACAAGATGCCAGGCATGGGCGGCTCTGATATGCAAAAAGCAGTCGAAGATGCCAAGCCAGAAGAAAAAGTGCGCGAAATGGAGGCGTTAATCAATTCTATGACACCATTTGAGCGTAAAAATCCTGATAAGATTAACCCAAGCCGTAAGCGCCGTATTGCTGCGGGCTCTGGTCGTGAGATTCAAGATGTCAATCGCTTGCTCAAACAACATAAGCAAATGGCCAAAATGATGAAAATGATCTCCAAGCCTGAAGGCATCAGTAAAATGATGAAGTCTATGCAAGGACTGATGGGCGGCGGCGGAGCAGGTGGCGGCGGTGGTGGTCCACTATTCGGTGGCGGTGGCCAACAAGGCGGCGCAAAGGATGTGAACCCAGAGCAAATGGCAAAACAGATGGGTCTTGATCCAAATAACATGCCGAGCACTGAAGAGATGCAAAAGCAGATGCAGGAAATGCAGAATCAAGCGCCAAAGAAGTTTAAAACGCGCTTTTAAGCAATAGCTGTCTGTATTGTCTATGACTGTCTGATGGAAACCTCAAAACTGATATGGTTTTGAGGTTTTTTCTTTTCCTTTAATTCAATTCAGCACTCATGGATAAAGTATGGAAAACGCAGAAAGTAATAAAATTCGTCTGCCCTAAATGCTATGATAGGCGCTATTTTACGAAGCTAGCACGCTTTTATAATATTCAGTTATCAAGTTACTTTAAAATGCCCAGACTATAAGCCGAGGTTATAATGTTTTTAGCAATGGATACCGTGTTTGATCAGTGCTCAATCGCAATTTTGGATTCGAATGGTCAGGTGCTATCGAGTCATACCGAGACTGGTAAACGTCAGCAGACTCAGCAGATTCTGCCAATGATTGATGCGGCTTTATCCGAAGCGCAGTTAAAGCTTGCTGATATACAGGCATTAATATTCAATCGAGGTCCTGGTGCATTTAGTGGTATTAGAATCAATACAGCAGTGGTGCAAGCGCTATCTGTGGCACATGACAGCCCTTGCGTAGGCGTATCTAGCTTGCAAGCAATTGCACAGTGTGCGTATCAGCAGTATGGTCTGACGCAAGTATATAGTGCGCTTGATGCCCGTATGCAGCAAGTGTATTTTGGGCAGTATGCAGTAATCGATAGTGAAGCAGCCATTATGCAGCCAGTCTTGGCTAACGATAGTGATAGCACTGAGCAGCTGTTAGATTATGACAGTCAGACTATGCTCGATATAGCCATTGTTGGTAATGGCTCAGGTCTATTAACATTGCACGATAATCAGATTTTTCATGAAGACGTGTCGCCGGATGCAGTAGTTATCGGTCAGCTCGGTATCGCCCAGTTTATAGCGGTAGGTGGGACCGAAGCATCACAAGCTTTACCAAAATACTTACGTAACCAAGCTTGGAAAACCCTTAAAGAGCAAGGTAAAGCGTAGTCAATCCCTATTATTTTCAACGCTATGTAAAATATAACAACACACTAAAAACTGTACGAACCAATAGGTCTGTATCTAGGAAAGCCATCGTGGATATCATTTTATTAATTCAAGCTGTCATCATGGGTATCGTTGAAGGTATCACTGAGTTTTTACCCATCTCTAGCACTGGCTACCTAATTTTATCAGCAGATGTGATGGGCTTCTGGACCAAAGAAAAGGTCGATCTATTTGTCGTCGTTGTGCAGCTAGGTGCTATCTTAGCCGTTATCTATGACTATTGGGGCAGACTATGGCAAGCGCTTATGGGCTTGCTAACTGGTAAAGCAGAAGGCATGACCAATCCAAGACAGCTAGGACTTAGCTTAATTGTCGCCACCATTCCTGTGATGATCGTTGGCTTTACCTTTGCCGATGAAATAAAAGCCTATTTATTCAATCCTATCGTCGTTGCGATTATGCTCATCATCGGTGGTCTGCTAATATTTTATGTAGAAAAATGCCCTAAGACGGTCATTGCAGAAGAGGCAGAAGACGTCAGCATGAAAACAGCATTGATGATTGGTTTGCTTCAATGTTTGGCATTGATACCAGGTACGTCACGCTCGGGGGCGACTATTATTGGTGCGCTATGGCTAGGTGTCTCGCGCAAAGCGTCAGCAGAGTTTTCATTCTTTTTAGGTATCCCAGTTATCGTAGGCGCGGCACTATTAGACTTAATCAAACATGGCGATGTATTGACCAATAGTGAAGACTGGCTAGTATTAGGCGTTGGCACAGTCGTATCATTTATCGTTGCTTTACTCTGTATTCGCTTGCTAGTAGCATGGGTGAGCCGTCGTGACTTTACGATCTTTGCTTGGTTGCGCATTATCACTGGTATCATTGTATTGGTCGCCGCTTGGGGCTTTGGTTATCAAATGGCAGGTTAAGCCATCACGATGATTGATGGCTTTATAAGTAGTAAAAAAGAGGGTAGTCATGAGTAGTTTGCCACACGCTTCTAAACAGGCTAATGCCTTTATACAATGCCAGTTACTCTATGTTAATGAGTCGCAGCAAGACCAACTGAATAGCTTGCAAGTATTGATAGAACAGCACCGATTACCCATCGCATTGAATGCTGAGTTGTCTGTCGATAAGTTAACGCAAAAACGTCGTCAGCAATTAAGCCAAACAGCCATTCAACCTATCTTGTTATTGGATGATAAAAATAAACTATCATGGCTAAGTGATGGGTTAAGTGTCGCACCAGAGTGGGACAAACTGCAACGTCGTGTGGTGAGTGCAGGACGAAAGTCTGAATTGCTATTACAAGCTACCAAGCTCACATCGGATAGCTGCATCATTGATGCGACGGCGGGTTTTGGGCATGATAGCTTGATATTGGGCAGTACAGGTGCCCAAGTCATCATGCTTGAGCAGCAGCCTTTGATGGCATTGCTTCTACTTGTAGAGCAGCAGCGAATGAGCATGTTGCCAAATTGGCAAAAGCTGATGTCGCGTCTACAGATTATAAATACGGATGCGCTTAGTTATTTTGAAAGACTAGAAGCTGATTCAGATACTAGTGAGAGTAACGTTATCGATGTTGTCTATCTGGATCCTATGTTTCCAGAGGATAGCTATCAAGATAGCAAGACAGGCAAGGGTGCTAAAGTTGGTAAGCACATGCAGGCATTGCATCAATTGGCAAGCCCTCCAACATTGGACGAAGAATGCCAGCTGTTAGTATCCGCAAAAGCGGTTGTCAGTAAGTATGAGCAGCAATCTGGGCGCGTTATCGTAAAACGACCTCAGCATGCGCCATTGTTAGCAAGCCAACAACCTAATGAAAGCTGGCATAATGAAGCAGTACGTTTTGATGGTTATTTTGTTTAGAACGCTTTAACTATGGTATTTAGTGATGAGGATGCACCCTAGTTAGCAGGTTTATAATCATTAAGTTTAAAAAAATGGATTTAGGAGCAAGGAATGTCAACGCTAATTATTTGGGCCATGGGTGCGGTGCTATTATTAATCAATATCATTTTGCGTACCCGAATCCTTCGGCTTGAAGCGCGTCTAAAAGAGCTGAGCAATCCACAAGAGCAGTTGGCATTTTTGCGTCAGCAAGCAGCAAAGAAAGATAAGATTCCGGCGATTAAAGCGTTACGCAAACAGTATCCTGAGCTATCACTGGCTGATGCCAGTCGATTATGGAAACAAATTCAGTAGCCAGCAGTCAGTTCATTAAGCAGACATTCTAGTCGCTCTTAGCAAAGTCTATAAGGGCGCATACAACATATTCTATTGATGATAATAAAAAGCCATGACATTTAAAGACAAGTTACAGGCCTATATCCAGCTAACGCGTTTTGATAAGCCAGTGGGTATTGAGTTGCTGCTATGGCCAACATTATGGGGCGTGCTGCTGGCTGCGATGGGTCAAGCACAGCAGCAAGGAGCAACGGCAGCGCTGCCAAGTCTCAAAATATTTATAATATTTGCGCTGGGTGCGATTTTTATGCGGGCAGCTGGTTGTGCGATTAATGACTTCGCTGATCGAAAAGTAGATGGCCATGTGACCCGTACCAAAGGACGCCCATTAGCGGACGGACGTTTATCAGGTAAAGAAGCCGTCGCTGCATTTTTGATGTTGGTGTTATTAAGTGCCAGTCTGTTATTTTTCTTACCTATTGCTGTGTTTTATTGGTCGCTTGGTGCCGTTATATTGGCGTTCATTTATCCGTTTATGAAACGTTATACACATTTGCCGCAAGTATTTTTAGCAGCAGCTTTTGGCTGGGCGATACCGATGGCTTATGTGGCGGTACAAGGTGCTCCTGATATCTGGTGTTGGTTATTGTTTTTAGCTTATATGTGCTGGACGGTAGCTTACGATACGCAGTATGCCATGGCTGACCGCGAGGACGACTTGAAAATTGGAGTAAAATCAACAGCGATACTATTTGGCCGCTATGATGTGATCATTATTTCGCTGCTACAAACCCTCTTTTTGCTCATTATGGGCGTGGTTATATGGCATTATTTTGCGCCGACTACGTTGGGTGTTACGCCAGTATTTGGTTTGGCATTAGTGGCTATGATGTTTGCCAAGCAAAATAGTGCTTGTGCTAGCTACAATGCATTAGCTTGCTTTCAGGCATTTTTGGCTAACATATGGGTAGGACGCTACGTCTTTGCCCTCATTGCCATCGCTTGTATATGGACGACATTTAATGGATAAGTTCAATAAATTGCCAAAGTTCAAAGCAAAAAGACCATCTGAGGCGAATGAGTCAGTCATAGATTATCAGGCAAGGTTGGCTGAGCATGGTCTAACACGCGAGCAAGTCATCGCGACCGAACGTAAACTGGCAAAGTTTGCCAATACAATGGATTCGCTAGTACGGATACCGTTTACCAAACAAGGCATGGGTGCGGATGCGGCGCTTTCAACCATTCCATTGGCGGGCGATTTAGCAGGACTGGCACTGACAAGTTATGCATTTATATTGGGTCGTCAATTGGGTGTGCCAGCGCATAAGATGACACCAGCAGTCAGGCTAGCACTTATTGATATGGTAGTGGGTATCGTGCCTGGTATTGGGACATTGCTCGATATATTTATTCGTCCGAGTCGTAAGACATTGGGTATCGTGCATGAGCATCTACACGATGAGTATGGCATTACCGAAACGATGCATATGGATCGACCATTTTTACATCAATCCCTAGAAGGTAAGCAACAGCAAAGTCGTTTTGGTTTTTTTTGGCGTAAGCCAATCGTCGCTTGGCTATATTTGCATATCCCTGATATTTTAGGGTTAATCGTCATTGTGGTGATTGGTTGGGGATTATGGGCAATGGTAAGTTGGTTGGTCAGCCTGTTTGGGCAAACCACTGGGTTTGGCTAAAATAAAAGAATAAGCAAAAAGGCGGCATACGTTACTATTTAATCGTAACGTATGCCGCCTTTTTTATGACAAATTTTTATAAATGTCGAGGCTTAGATGTTACTCAGTAATGACCTCTGCGTCAGCGCTGATGGCATCAAAGCTCGTGACTTTGTTATTTTGGACGAGATCAACAGTGCCTCCGCCAGCATGGCTGACCAACTGAATACTACCATCGTTTGAACGATACGTAGGGTTATTACCTTGACCTTCTGGTGCACTTAGCGTCAGCTTTGGTTTATTGGGCAAAGTGATGATAGCATTAAGCATGCCTGCTGCCGATGTTTGAAAGACAACGGATAGGGTTTCACCTGCTGCATTTTTATAACGGACATCCGTGATTTGTGCACCTTTAATGGCTTGCTCAGGATTGGGTGCTACAGCAGCACTGTTTGCTGATGTATTAGTAGTATTAAGGTCACCCTCTAACTCACTCAAGTTAATATCACTCTCTGAATCTGTTGGTTGCGCTGTGGTACTGTCGGTATTGCTGTCTAAGCTTTCATCAGCATCAATGCCGTTGATATTGGTCGTGACGGGCGTTGTTTGTACCGCTGTTTCCGTCTGTACTTCATTAGCCGCTTCAGGTTCCGGATCTTTTTGGCAAGCAGTCAGTAGCAATGCACTAAAGAAAACAGCAGGGATTACTTTATAGTAAGACTTGGATTTTAGTGGGTTTAAAGTAAGGTTGTTCATAATAGGGTAATTATCCAATAAGCGTGCTTTAAGCACAGTAAGATGCAAGAGTCAGTGGTGCTGTCAAATATTAACCGTAATAACCAGCTTTCGCTGCTCGCCATATTTTTCGAGATGGTCTCTATGCTCACACAAGTAAATACCTTGCCACGACCCCAATCCTAGCGTTCCATTAATAAGTGGAATGGTCAAACTCACGCCAAACAGCATACTTTTAAAATGGGCTGGCAAGTCATCTGAACCTTCTAGGGTGTGGCGATACTCTGGTTGATCAGCGGGTGCGATTTTGTTGAGCCAGTCTTCGGCATCTAGCCTGACATCTGGATCAGCATTTTCGTTAATGGCTAGGCTAGCAGAGGTATGCTGCAAAAATAGATGTACCAATCCTGCATTGTCAGAGTGAGGTATCAGCTGGTCAATCGCGTCTTCAACTACCGGAGTGATAATATGAATACCACGTGCATAAGCAGGTAACGTAAGAGTGGTTTGGTGATATGACATACGAGACTCACTTTATCTTTAGACTATCGGCTGCCATGCCACTTTCTTTATAGACATCATCCAGATATCGGCGGCTGGCCAGTAACTTATCAACGACCCCATTTTGGCTTTGGGTATTCAGCTTTTGTGAAAAGTCTAAAATTGAATTTAACTGACTTAATACGACGTCATAGCTGGTGTTTTGTTGATTCCTATCAATGATGACTGTTTTTGCATAGTGCTGATCAAGGCTTAGATAGTCAGTAATTAATTCTGGCACACGTGTCGCGATGAGCTTATTAAGGGTGAATAATTGCGATTCAGTGATTTCATAATGATGAGTAGATTCATATTGCTGCCCAATATCATCCATCGTAGCTCGAAAGACCTTAGGAACTTGCTCATCATAGAGCAATTTAATAAAAGGGTGGTGAGCTGAAAAATTAATAACGTCAAGTTTGTTAGTTTGGTTATTCTCTACCTTTTCTATTGAGGCTAGCTCTGCTTGAGACTGGATCGCGATATGATGCGCAGATGCTAGATACTCTTGATGACGTTGTATAGAGTCATTGTGAGTGCGCTTAGATTTTTCTTTCATCACAAAAAATATGGGCACGATAAGAATTAGGCTAAGCAAGATGAGTAAGGCAAAAAAAGACATGTCGGGACTCTGGCATTAAAAAGGCTGTTTATCTTAAAAATAATTTTAGATTACAATATAACACGCTTGTGTTATGTTAAGGCAAAACAGAGGTCGATAAAAGTTGTCCCTCTTTACTGAATATTTGCTTATTTTAATTAAGGACCACGATGAACAATGACACTATTACTAAGAGTCAGCTAGCTGCGTATAAGCCGACAACTGCATATGTCGGGACGTCTTGGGCAGTCATGCTGGTCGGTGTGCTTGCGTATCTACTGGGACTATGGAATGCACAAAGTATGTTATTGAATGAAAAGGGCTATTATCTAGCAGTGCTGGCGCTTGGTCTTTATTCGGCAATCAGTTTGCAAAAAACCTTGCGTGATCGTAGTGAGGGTATTCCAACGACGAATATGTATTACTTAATCAGTTGGGCAGCTTTAGGATTGTCTATTGCACTTATCGTGATGGGTCTAATGAATGCGGGAGGCTTAAGTCTCAGTGAAAAAGGCTTTTATATGATGGCATTTACCATGAGTTTGTTTGCTGCTGTGACCATTCAAAAGAACACGCGTGATGAGGCACAAATTCGAACCTTGACTGCTAGCCCCATGGCTACAGTAAAAAATGATGGCAGCGCTAAAATTGCTCATCAAGGGGCACCTGAATCTGATTCTGGCAAATCCCTCTTCGGTTCGGTTAAATCTAGAATGGAGGGCAATGATTAAAGCTTTCCATTAAAAGAAAAAATTAAGTCAGCGGTGTTTGCAAACGCGTACGATTTGGTGATAGGCGTGCTAGCATCGCGGTTGATAGAGGTGTAAACGAGCCTAGCATCATATCTACTAATGCCTCAGCGCATAGTGGCGCAATAGCATAGCCTTTAGCACCCATCGCACTCATTACCCAAACGCGTTCGCTATCAATCAATTGTCCAACGATGGGGTGGTAGTCAGGTGTTTGGGTACGAACGCCAGCACGTCCTTGCCATAAGCTCATATCTGTTGGAATGACCGAATCCATCTCGGGAATAGCAGTAACTAGTTTATTACGGCTAATCTGATGCTCTTCCTCACGGATGTCCGTGTCCGTATCATTACGTATAAAGCTTGCCCCTAGTAGAAACTGAGGGCTGCACTCTATAACATCGTTTAATTGCCCGTCATCTACTTGGGCAGTGAATGGCGTACAGTAACCACTATATTTGAGCGGTATTTTAGGTAAGCTTGCGAATTGTTCGGCTGTAGGCGTAAACCAAGAAAGCTGCCCACGAATTTTACGACAGTCAAAAATACGCTGATCTAACTGATGGCTCTCAAATGCCGCACAAACCACCACATTATCAGCAGTTATAGATACTAATTCTTGATTTTGATTATCCCCTTCAACACAAACATGACCTTCCATCTCGCTAATATTATTGACGGCTAACTGTTGAAAGTGGATGAGCGGATGGTTCAGAATCGTATCTTTTAAGGCTTGTGGATTGACCAAGCCGGACTGCGGTAGATATAGATTCTCCGATACATCCTGTGTTCTTAACCCGCTGGCATCTTGCGCCTGTAAAAGCGATAACGTGGTTGCCATGTCATCAGGATAGTCTGCAATTTTCTCTGTACCGATATTGGCTTTTATCAGTAAATCAAGGGCGCCTGTTGGCTCTAGTATAGGCGCTATATTTTGCTGTGCAGCTGTTTCATTTAGCACACGATACAGCCTGCTGCTGTAGAGATAACCCATGGTATGTAAATGTTCATCGACATGATGAATAGGCGTCATTTTGGGAGCAAGTAAGGCGCGGGGGTTGCCTGATGCGCCTGCTAAGGGTGCTGATTTGTCTAACAAAGTGACTTGGACGCCACGATTAGCCAACGACCAAGCCGTTAGCAATCCTGAGACACCAGCGCCAATGACGATACTATGATCAGGCTTAAGGTTGCTATGAGTAGGAGTATTATGTGTGCTGTTAGCAGGCTTGCTCTGACTATAATTTTCAGATAAACAAGCAGCCTCAGTCATGACGGCTGTTAGCATTTGGTTTTTTCGCCCAAAGCCTTTTACTTTGCTAATCTCAAAGCCATTCTCTCTTAGCCCACGTTTCACAATACCTGCACTGCTATAGGTCGCAGCGGTAGTGTTTGGGCATGATAAGCGTTGTATCTGAGCAAAGATATTTTCTGCCCATAAAGTGCTATTACAGGAAGGGGCAAAGCCATCTAAAAACCATGCATCAACGTAGGGTGTAGGTTTTATAGAAATGTCTAATGCTAACCTAGCCAAACTCTCAGCAGCATCACCAAACCACATATCAACGGTTAAATTATCATCAAAGAAATTCAGACGATGAGAGCCAGCGATAAGGGGTGGGTAGGCGGCCAAAAGAGGCGCAATCAATTCTGCAAGCTGAGGCGCACGCTGCGCCCACAGTGTAAGGATGTGTGTTAAGTCTGCAAGGGGTATAGGAAATTTTTCGGTGGTAATAAAATGTAGGCGAGCCGTTGCTAATTGTGGGTGATTCTCGCGTAACTGTCGCCATAGCAGCCAAGTGGCTAATAGATTAAGTCCTGTACCAAAGCCTAATTCAGCGATCGTAAAGCATTGTCTTGGGGCAAGGTTTGCCAGTCGCTCTGGCAGTTGGTTGTATGCCAAAAACACATATCGCGACTCTGCTAGACCATCCGCATGTGAAAAATACACATCGCCAAACTCACCTGATACGGGTACTTGATTACCCGTATCGTCTACCTGCCAATTAATCTTGGCAGGAGTGATGATGTTCAGTGCGTTAGTGTTTTTAGATTGCGTAGAAGAATCAGGCGTTTCTTTGGATGCAGACGTGAACATAATAGACATAGACACTCACATAGGACAGAGCAATAAAGAGAGAGTGTGCTACCAGCGCTCGCGGCGTACAAACACTAGCCATGAAATAAAGATACCAACCAATAGACTGATCAAGACTGTAAATGCCCCGTACAAGAAAATCTGACCTTTACTTTCATAAACCAATACATTTGCTTGAGTCTGCAAGTCGTTTACTTGGCGCTGCAGCTGGGCATTACGGCTTAGTAACTCTTGATTGGCATCGGACAGCGCCTGTTTAGACGGTTGCAGTTGCGCTGCTAAAGTGCGATTGATATCCAATGCCGAGTTACTGGTTGGTGGTGTGTTTAGTGCTTCAGGCTCTGTCACCGGTATCGTTGCTAATGGGTCGGTCACATCCATAGTAGTGACTGTTGGTGCAGCTTGTACCGATGCAGCAGCCATAAACATTAGGGTAGCTATGCTGAGTTTATAATGACGTGTATTCAAATAAGAGACACGCTGACTCACGACGCTGCTACTTTGTCTGATGTGCTGTCATCCGGTTTTGGCAGTGCTTGAATGAATGGCTTGATATCTACATGGCTGTACACACCGTCACGCAAGTAAGGCTCTTCGTTTGCCCATGCTTGTGCGGCCTCAAGAGAGTCGAAATCAGCAATGATTAGACTGCCTGACATAGCACTTTGACCATGTTCAATAGGGTTTGGACCTGCAATAATAAGTCGTTGCTCATTGTTCAATGCTTTAAGGCGGTCAAGATGTTCAACACGGGTAATCTGACGCTGCGCACTGCTATTCGCGATGTCATGACCAATAATGGCAAATAAGGACATAAGGCTTCCTCAATAAAATGATGATTGATGTAAAGTGTGTTTAGGGTCTGTTGAATGTCCAACATACCTTAATCAATAAAGCTTAATTTATAGCGATTAATACGGATATTTATAGATAGTATTTATTATAAAATAATAGCCTAAGTCTTACTTAGTGGTTTTGTTTGTCAATTCTGGATTTAAGTAATTTTTCAATACCGCAAACTGGGCCACAACGAATACCAACATAATTGGAATCCAGCCATACGTTTTAAAGTTGATCCATGCTTCATCTGACATCGTAAACGCTGTGATATAATGTAAGACACCCATCATGGCAAAAAACAATGCCCAAGCGATGGTGAGTTTTTTCCAGCCACTCATTGTGAGCGAAAAAACATCTTTCATTGCTAGCTGCATCAGAGGCTTATTAATCGCAGCACTTACTAATAGCGTCAAAGCAAAGATACCGTTGATAATTGGTGATTTCCAACGCAGATAGATGTCATCACGTAAGATTAAGGTACCACCACAAAACAGAATGGTTAATAATAAAACAACCCATTGCTGCTTATCAAACTTGCCTTTTTGGCGAATAAAATGAATCGCATAAACGATAATCGTGGCGATGAGTAAAGCACCGGCCCCTGCCAAAATACCACTGTGACGCGCACCAATGAAAAAGGCAATTAAAGGAATAAAGTCTAATAGGGCTTTCATAACAAATAGGGTGTCCACCAAAAACGTATGGGGTGTAGTTTACACGTCTACTGCACCAAAAAAAAGCAATCAACGCGATAATCGTGCTATATAGCGAACTGGCTTGGTAACACTTTATGATTATGACTCATGAGCAGCGCTGCTACGCAATATAACGATTCGATAATGTCAGTAGTTTTATATATATTAAATACAGTCATTCCGCTATAAAAGTGTCACTGCGTTAACCTCGCTTAAAGTATTAAATATACATCTATATTCGGTTTGCTTGAATGACTTTCATATTGAATAGACTACACAAGGGCTGGCTACCACTGTATTTCTTTTTTTACTCTCTTTAATGCTTGTTATTTTAAAATGCTAAGGCTTATTTATGAAATTCGATCTACATTGTCACAGTACTTGCTCTGATGGTACTTATGGACCAACGGAAGTAATACAACGCGCCCATGCGGCTGGCGTCAATGTATTGGCATTGACTGATCACGATACACTGGCGGGGATTGATGAGGCGAGAGTCGCTGCTAAAGCCTGTGATATGCAACTCATTAATGGTGTTGAGATAAGCTGTGAGCATACGCTCAGCGGTGGTTATGGTAAAAACAAATCGACCAACAAGATTATCCATGTACTCGGGCTTGATTTTACTGACTTAGACAAAATGCATGCAACATTGCAGCAACTGCAAGACAGTCGCGCCACTCGTGGTCAGAAAATTGCTGAAAAGCTCAGTGAATTGCTAGATATCAGTTATGACGAGTTGTGGCAAGCTGTACTTGTGAAAGCAGGTGGTAATCCACAAGCAGTAGGGCGTGCGCATATTGGTCAAGTATTGTTTGAGCGTGGTGAAGTAAAAACCGTACAAAAGGCCTTTGATAAATATCTGGCGGACAATAAACCTGCTTATGTGGCAATCGAGGCGCTAACGATGCAGCATGGTATCGAGCTAATTCATGCTTGTGGTGGCAAGGCTGTACTGGCGCATCCGACTCGCTATCAACTCTCAGCCACTCGTGTGCGTAAACTGATCGAAGAGTTTGCCCAGTTAGGTGGTGATGCTTGTGAGCTGCCCGCTAACAGTGAACCAGTTAGCACCCGCAGAATGGTCGATCGTAGTATCGCTGAGCACGATCTTGTCACCTCAACCGGTAGTGACTTTCATGGTAGTAATATGCCGTGGCGACGTTTGGGCGATGTACCAACGCTGAATCCTGAACAGCAAGGGGTTTGGCAGTCTTTTAAAATATTTGCTTAATCTGTGTTTTGCAACTATTCAAAAAATACCTATAAAATTCACTGAAAAGTGGTTGATTATCGGTTAATCTTGGAGGCTACCTGAGTTAATATATAGATTTAAATAATGTTTAAAACAAAGCGTCAGGTATTGACGTGTGAATCTATCAAATGGATTGATAACTCAGGCATAAATGGCCACACTGAATATGTAGTTTTGGTTTCAGTAGTAATCATGAGTTGTCAGTTATTATTCTGGTTTTAGCTCTATCAATTTTTTTATTTGCGGTAGCCCATTATGGCTGTATCTAAGTTTTATCTAGGCTACAAACAGCTTTCTAAAGCAGTTTTTGAATGGCAAGCAGCTGATAGGACGGCACTACTGGCAGCATTCATGGTAATGGATGTTTTTTCGCATTGGCTGTGGTGCTTATTTGTTTGGTATCGCCGTGATACTTATAGTAATTACATTGATATGAATCTGCTGTATCCAATATGGATTGGTGTGTCCATGGTAGGTGTGTTTTTGCTATGGATGTCCAGTCGTTTTTCACCGGTTAGAAGTGCCAATAGCAATTTGTATACATGGCAAGCGATACTTATTACTATTTATAGTGCCTATATTACCTTTATTGTCGCAGTATTGGGGCATAGTAGTTTGGTAGCAGGGGTCTCGTTAGTAGGTGGTACGATGTTGTGTATGATGCTCATTAGCCGGCGGTATGTATGGCGAGCATTTATAGGGCAAATCATTGCTATTTTGGTGGTAACACTCATTCCTTATGCTGGCATTACGATACCCAATCTACGCCAAATGATTGCCACGACGCTGCCTCCTAATATTCATAGTTATGTGACTTATAGTGAGATGGCTATGATGAAAGACGCTACCGCTGCCACTATTCTGCCAAATGGAAGGTTAAATTGGGATAGTGTCAATTATCTGCGTCAATCTTCCAATCTTTTGTGGCGTTCTACCCATATTTATATGTCGTTACCAAAAGCTATTTTTATCATTTATATGTTCCGTACTTTGTTGGTGATATTAGATGACAGTAGAAAAGAAACCTTACAACATGCCAATCAAGATGAGCTGACACAACTAAAAAATCGTCGTTATGGTCTGATGCAAATGAAGCAAGCATTGGTGACGATAGAGGAGTCTCAAGATATCAGCGTGATCTTATTAGATTTGGATTGGTTTAAGGAAGTTAATGACAATTACGGCCATGATGTGGGTGATCGAGTCTTGATCACAGTGGCACAGACGCTGTCGCAGTCTTTAACGGATGATACGATTGTTAGCCGCTATGGTGGTGAGGAGTTTTTGATTGTACTGCCAAATACAAAGCATGATAGTGCAATGGTCATTGCTGAGCAACTACGGCTAAGCATTGCTGAGCAAACCATCATGGTCGATGATAATATTACCTTTAACGTGACCGCTAGTCTCGGATTGTACACGCTGACTTATAAAGAATGTATGTCTCTTAAGAAAGCGAATCGAGCGGCAGGCAAAACAGAAACGGGATGTCAGCTTGATCATTCGCAGCTAAACAAATCGTATACTGAAAGCACATTTGATAACCAAACTGAACTCACACAGTTGTCTCATGATATTTGTCAGCTTTTGATAGGTACTGCGGACAAGGCTCTATATAAGGCCAAGGGTCGCGGGCGCGATCAAGTTGTGAGTGCTAACGAGATGTTAAAATCAGGCGATAATAAGATAGATTCGCTTTATAGTCATTAGAAAGTAATGAAGCAGCTGAACATTCATAGATAACTGCTGCCATCGATATGAATGTTCTAACCTGTACTGATAACTACTATAGTCGATTCAATTTAAAAGTAGTACAAGGCAACCGAGTGCAGATGTATATCGAATACTTCAAGCGAGACTGACGCAGTAATACCTTTATAGTGAAATGACTATATCTACTTAATTAAAAAATTAACTGCTGTACCAAACTTGCCAATACACTCGTTGCAAAGCTGCCAGTCGTTAGCGTGAAATTCAGTACTAGCGTTTGCGAGTCTTCTTCTGAATCACGCCATTCCCATGTTAATGCTTCGACAGGTAGACGCAGCGCTCTTCGTTGTGATTTTATATCTCGTTGTTCTAATCCTGCTGCTAACTGCGTCAGTAATGGGCTATGTTTTACGGTATCACGTTCAATATCTGCCGCCGCGTCACTTACTTTGTCATTGTCTATGCCCCACAACACAGCGGTTGGATGGATATCACCACTAGCCATTCGTTCACGTAATGTGTCGTCTACCTCTTCACTCGTAAAGATCGATCCTGAGCCATCTAGATTAAACACTTCACCAGATAGACTGGTGTTCCAGCTACCATCGCGTACGCGTGCTGCCAATATCTCATTAAATATCAAGCTACGGGCTGCAGACAGCTCCATCGTGTTTTGCTCACGTGGTGCACGCTTGCTTTTACTCTTTTTAGACGATGGGCGAGGCGCTCGCGGTGGACGGGCAAACAGTGATAAGGCTTCTCTAATATTATTGCCATTACGTCCAAAGCGCTGCGGACCAAAATAATTGGGGACACCACTTTGGCTAATATTCGATAAATACTGCTCGACTGCTTCTTTTGCAGACAATAGCTGCCCAGGTTCTGGGGTCTCAGTATCGATATTTTCAAACTGAATATCACGTAAGGTAATCACGAATTGATTGGCACGATGCGTACCACGATTGAGCTTTTTGTTATGCCAATGCTGAGCGAGAATAGTGACTGACTCTGTCTCTCCGATATCTATCGGTGCAAACTCAGTTGCTGGCAACTGCTTCTTTGGTATTCGTAGGCTAAACCACTGTGTCGTTAGTGCATGACGGTCTTTCAGTCCTGAATACCCAACATCACGTAATGGAATCTCTGCCCATTCTGATAACAGTTTGGCCAAATAAGCAGTGTTCATACCTGATTTTTCGATATGCAACCATAGATGCTCACCTTCATTGGTAAAGTCTAATGGCAATATCTCATTAACGATGAAATCCGTAGTATTGGCTTTATAAGTTGCCTGTTTTAACGGTGGCTGCATCGGCTGTGGCAATTGCTCAGTATCCGCGGCAGCTGAAATATCGATATCGGCCATATCAACGGATGTACACGTAACTGGCTTGCTCTCCAAATACAGTTCAGAAGTAGAGGTCGTAGGCGTTTCGAGATGGTTGTCTGGATAAGTCATAAAGTAATCTTTTATTTTGATTGTAAATTTTAAATGGAAGTCATGGTAATAGAGGGTTTTAGATGAAACGTGAAAATTACGTTTTGCAACGCAGTAAACATACAAAAAAACAGCGTGTGCTATATGGTCTTGCTACTATCGATGAATAGGGTATGAAAAGATCATAGAGTTGTCTTCATACCGTTTTTATTAGAAATCTATTATAACCGTTAAGGAAGACTTATGACCAATGCAACGATTAACACAGTTACTATCAGCAAGGCAGACATTCCAAGTGGCGGCATGAAATCATACAAGCAGGATGATGATAGTATCATTTTAATCACCCGAGACGACGACGAGTTTCATGCGTTTGATGGTAAATGCCCACATGCAGGGGCAGATTTAGGCAACGGGTTACGCTGTGGCAACCGTGTGGTTTGCCCATGGCATCATGCTACTTTTGATAGTCGTGATGGTACATTGTTAGAGCCAATCGCTATCGAAGGCTTGACCCAATATCAACTGACTGATACTGGTGATGAGTTGATTGTGACGACATCAGCCAAAGAAAAGACTGATATACCAAATGATAAATTGACAGACACTCATACTGTGATTGTAGGTGGCGGTGCGGCTGGGTTTATGACGGCACATTACCTGCGAAATACCGGATATGGCGGTGATATCACATTGATTAGTGCTGACAACAAAGCCCCTTATAATCGTCCGTTATTGTCCAAAGCTTTTTTGGCAGGAAATATGCCCGAAGAAAAGCTGCTGCTGGGCGGTAGCGACTGGGCCAAAGACAACAATATTGATTTGCGCTTGAATCAAACGGTGAGCAAGGTATTGCCTAATGAGCGTACTTTAATGGTTGTTAGTGACAGTAGTAACAGCAATAGTAACAGCAACGATGAGAATAGTAGTGATAAAACCATATCTGCCGATTATTTGGTGGTGGCCACAGGGTCGTCACCTACTATACCGCCTATTATGGGAGTAGAGTTAGATGGCGTATATACCTTACGCAGTATGGATGATGCCAAGTTGATTAAGGCGGCCAGTCATGATCAGCGCGTGGTGATTATCGGTACTGGGTTTATTGGTATGGAGGTCGCCTCAGCCTTAGCGCAGGCAGGCACGACAGCTTCAATCACAGTGGTTGGGCAGTCTGACCGTGTAATGGGTAATATTGTCTCAGAAACCGTTAGTAATGCGCTTATCAAGTTGCACGAAGAAAACGGCGTTAACTTTGTATTTGATGCCACGGTCAATGCAATTACTGAGGTTAAGAGGGTTGTCAATCAGTCTGAGAATGAAGAAGAGAACCAAACCTTTTCACAAGTGGGCGGTGTGATACTAGGAAATGGTGAGCAGATTGATGCCGACATTGTGATTTTAGGCACAGGAGTATCTGCCAATACTGCGCTGTTAGAAGAGGTCAATGATCCTGATGGGGTACAGGTCGATAGCAAACTACAATTGCGTGATGGGGTATATGCACTGGGCGATATCGCAAAAGCATCTGGGCAGATGGGACGTATGCGTATTGAGCATTGGCGTGTGGCATTACAGCATGGGCTCGTGGCGGCAACTGCGATATTAAAAGACGACACAGTAGAGACGTTAGATGCCCGTGTGCCGTTTTTTTGGACCATGCAATATGGCAAAAGCCTACGCTATAGCGGCCATGCGCAAACGCCAGATAACAGCATACTGCTTGGTACGCCAGACACGCTCGATTATATCGAGTACTATTTCGATGACGCAGGAGAGGACAGCCGAGCCAGCGCGGCAAGTACGCTTGGTCGTGACAAAGAATTGGTCGCTTTCTCTGAGCTACTTCGCCGTGGTCATGCACCGACGCGTGCGCAGCTCCATGCAGGGTTTGATATTATCAAGCAAGCACAAGCATTATCGCTCTAGCACTACAAAGTAATAAGTATTATTATTTAGACTGGCTTAGGAATCTAAGCCAGTTTTTTTATACATGAATAAAAAAGGATAATTATAATATGAACGAAAATAATATAAATCAAGGCCATACAAAAACAGACCGATTTGATAAAGAGTCTGTATTTCTACGTGAAGCCACATTAGATGATATTAGCGCACTTGAAAAACTATTGAATTGCTGCTATCGCGAGACGGCAGGTTGGACCAACGAGGCCGATTTGATTGGTGGTATTCGAACGACCTCAGCTGAGCTTGCTGCTGTTATCAATGACCCGAATCACTATTACTTTGTTTATCCAAAAACGATAACGGGCAACCGTGATGGAGAAGAAACGGGTGAGATACTTGGCTGTATCGCTGTCGATATTAAAACTGATGCTGACTCAAATAAGAAAGCCTATATCGGCATGTTTGCGGTACATCCTATACTGCAAGGGCAGGGAGTCGGTAATGTGATACTACAAGCGGCTGAGACTTTTGCAGATCGTCACTTACAGTCACAGAATCAGCCGAGCCGTCTGACCATGTCTATTTTAAGTCATCGGCCTGAGCTATTGGCCTACTATGAGCGCCGTGGCTATAAGCTGAATGGTAATAAAATGCCGTTTCCAAATGATGGTAATAATGGCGAGCCAAAGCGTGAAGACTTAGAGCTATTAGAGCTAGAAAAAATGGTTGGCTGATAATGTAGGTCTAGTAAAAAGACACTCAGAACGACACTGTCTAATTTAACCCCAAAAATGCCCAAAAGTCATAAACAGACCCACACTCAATAATAAAAATGCCACGATGATTAAGCGCTTAAACCAGTTAAAGGCTGGCAAGCGTGTGGCATTGTCATCGGACATGAGGTAAGCAAATAAACAAAGCAAGCTCGCTGCCAAGGTCATTATTCCTAAGCCAATCGGTAATATAAAAAGGTACACCTGCCACACAGTCATCTCTCAACGGTCATTATTAATGGCATGATAGCAGCATCGTGATTGCGCTGTCTGTATGACTGTTTGTATCAGGAATTGCTAAGTGGCTTTAACTATTGTGATAAATACTTTTAACGTGGTGGTCGTGGTACGCTTTAATGGCGGTTTCTTTTTCTCTATCATCTTTGGCGATAAGGATATCTATATGAATATTGCTCTTATACCTAGCAAGAGACGTAAACCAATTGCTTTACCGACGGTACTGCTAGTGTCATCACTATTGTCCTATTCAGCCTTAGCGCAAACCTATCAAATCCAAGATTTTTCGGACGATTACTATGCAACTATCGAGACCGCAAATGGTGAAGATGGCACGTTAAGCACTGAAGCAAGTAATGAGACAAATAGTGTCATAAAGATTATAGAGTCAAAGACTAAAAAAGCCCTTATCAGTCAGCCATCTGATATCGATATTGACTATGAGTTAGATAACAGTAAAGAGCATCAATTGGGCGGAAAAATCAGTGCCAATATCGTCAATCTTCCTTATGGTGAACATAGTGTGCTGATTTATGATGACTTTAATTTTGATGGACAAAAAGATGTGGCACTGCGCGATGGCAATTATAGCTGCTATGGTGGGCCGTCTTATCAAGTCTATTTAAAGGAAAGTAATGCCTTTGTGCATAGCGATGCGTTTACTGAGTTGGCACAGAATTATTGCGGATTTTTTGGTTTTGATAAAACCACCAAAACCTTAGATACTATGAGTAAGAGTGGCGCAGGATGGCATCAGTATTCAGAGTATAAAGTGATCGATAATAAGCCAGTGGCCGTACATGTGCTTGTAGAAGAATACCATTCAAAAGGATTTATTTCTATTACCGAGCGCACAAGAGTGAATGGCAAAATGGTAGAAGATAGCTATGAGATGCTACCTGAGTACGATAAAGAAAACTACGATGGTAGATTGCCATTCATTTATAAGTTAGATTTAGAAAACGGTAAAAAAATGGTCTTAAATAAGACTTATAACGAAGAAGGTGAGCAGTTGTATTATGCCTTTGCCGATAAAAATGACAGAATTGAGCTGTATTATGATGGGCCATTTGTCTATGACATGGCTAAAAAGACACTTAGCTTTTTCAATAAGCCTGTGGTTTATCAGATCAATCAGCAAGGCATTACAGTGAAGCAGTCTAACAAGAACGTCTTAATCAAGTCAGTGCAACAAAGCGAGCAGGGAAGTCTGGAAAACCTGACGCAGTTTAACAATGTGAGCGTTAGATAAAAACATTTATTCTAGGACGGGACATTCCAAAGTAAAAGGCCACTCGATTCAGAGTGGCCTTTTACTTTTAGCTAAGATAATAAGTTTAGCGCATTGCCAACTAACGCATCGTCACAAACTCTTCTGAACCCGTCGGGTGAATGGCAACCGTATTGTCAAAGTCCGCTTTAGTTGCGCCCATTTTAATCGCAACGGCAAAGCCTTGAATCATCTCATCGACACCAAAACCAATACCATGAAGGCCAATGACTTTTTCGTCATCACCCAAGCACACTAGCTTCATGGTGCATTTTTGGCGATGTTGAGTAACGGCGCTATACATATCAGTGAACGTTGAGGTATAGCATTTGATGTTTTCTTTATCATGCAGATTGATGGCATCAATCTCAGACAAGCCAATTGTACCGATAGCTGGATGGGTGAAAATTACGGTCGGTATCAGCGTATAGTCTAAATGCTCATTTGGCTTATTGTTAAACAGACGCTCAGATAAGCGGCGACCAGCGGCAATCGCTACAGGCGTTAGGTCTACACTGTTTTCGATAATATCGCCAACTGCATAAATACCATCGACGTTGGTGTTTTGGAATTTATCGACTTTGATTTTGCCCGTCTCAGTCGTGGCAACGCCTGTCACTTGCAGGTTGATGCCGTCTGTCGATGGCGCGCGACCAATCGCCCAGATCAAGCAGTCAACAGTATCGATACAGTCTTCGCCGCCATCATTGGTGGTCAAATCGAGGCTGTCATCAGCATTTTTATTGACTTCATTGATCACCGTGTTGGTGTGTAATTTGATGCCAGCTTGCTCCATCTCTATCAGCAGAGTCTCTACGATAGTATGATCAAACGTACGTAGTGGCGAGTGTTTGCGCACATACAAATGCACCTCTGCACCCAGACTGTTTAACACGCCTGCGATTTCGACAGCGATATAGCCTGCACCCACAATCGCCACGCGTTTTGGCAAATGGTTCAAGGCAAAGAAGCCATCAGAATCAATACCGTGTTCTGCGCCTTTGATGTCTGGTTGAATCGGATGACCGCCTGTGGCAATCAAAATATGGTCAGCGGTGATATGTTCGCCATTGACTTCGACGGTATTGGTATCGACAAATTTGGCAAAGCCTTTGATCACTTCGACGCCATTTTTGGCCAAGTTATTGTCATAAGAGCGGTGAATATTTTCGATGTACTGTTGACGGCTCTGCACCAGTTTTTGGAAATCAAAACCTTTAAATTCAACATCAAAACCATAATCTGGCGCATATTTATGGATGGCTTCGGCAACTTGTGCGCCATACCACATCACTTTTTTGGGAACACAGCCCAAATTCACACAAGTGCCACCCAGTTGGTTGGCTTCGATAATAGCGCATTTTTTGCCATAGCTTGCTGCACGGTTGATTGAGGCGATACCGCCGCTGCCGCCGCCAATGGAGATATAGTCATAATGTTTGGTCATAATCAGGTCTCTTTATTAAATTGTTATTGGTACAGTTTTAAGGTTTATTGTTTTGAATGCTATTGGTTTGGACTTTACTGTAATGGGTCTTATAATCCATCTTACAAGTTTTTTATGGTTAAGGTGTGTTGAGTTGCTTCCATGTTGTCAGTATTTATACAGCTAAGCTTATCTAGACCCACTTAAACAATAGCACGACGTCTATAAAATAACAGCCCAGGAATCGACAAACCCAGTACCAATCCTGAGGTCACAAACAAAGCCTCAAACAAGTACACCATCATTTGACTAAATAACTCGTCTGAAAAACCAAAATAACCAATCTGCACCATACTGACCATCGCCTTATATGCGGCGATACCGGGCATCATACAGATGACACTTGGAGAAATGAGTGCTTTAGGCGGTAGGGTATATTTCTTAGAAAAATACACGCCCAAAAAGCTGGCGAGCATGGCGCCAAAAAAGCTGGCTACTACAAGATGTACTTGCTGATGGACAAGGGCTGTTTTTAGTCCAAACCCAAAAGCAGTCATGAGCAAACACGGTAGAATATATCGCTTAGGTACGGTGAACATTAGCGTCCAACCAAGGGTGATGATGCAAGACAGTACGACGGTTTCTATAAACCACATGTCAAAACCCCCAGTGCTGTATTTGAAGTAAAATGAGTGCCATCACGATGCCAACGCACGCGGATAAGGTCAACATATAGGTAAACACGGCACGTCCAACCCCGATATTGACATAGCCTTTTAGGATATCTGAAAAAGAATTGATGAGCGGAAAGCTTGGCACCAGTAGCAGCACGCTGGATGCGACGGCGATATCGGCATTGTTCCCAATATCAAAATAATACGTGGTTGCGCCAATGAGAGAGGCAATAAATGCCGTCACGATGACCGTTATAAAGGGGTTGAAGTGGTGTTTGGACAGATAAATGCGAGTGAGCATCGCCACCATACCAGCGACAAAAGTCACTGCCGTCATCAACCAACTGGCACTGTTAAGGTAAGCAAATGCGGCACAAGAGATGCCCACAAATATACCGACTAGCCATGTTGGATAAACGGTCTTGTCTAACTCATCAAAGGCAAGCGTAGTCAGGTCTATCAAATCATCATTACCGATGGTATCTTCGGTCTTATTAACGATTTGCTGAATTTGCACCAATAAATTGACGTTGATACTCTGATTGATCGTGTCTCTGGTAGTCGTGATACAGCGCTCATCACAGATAGTGGTCAAGGTAAGGGCATTAAAATTGAGCGAGCATTCTACGCTGTTCATACCCAAAGCAATGCCCAAGCGTTTGGATAAGTCCACCACGATGGCAGACTCAGCACCATACTGCATAAGAAGTAGGCCGCAGCGCACGCATAGTCGGGTAATGCGCTGCTGCTTTACGTAACTGATAGAGGTCATTGTGGAAGTACGCATGTTGGTTATTGATAGCCTATTATAAAGGGTCTGGATGCTGACGCGCAGGCATTATTGGACATTATATTTGATGCTACTACAAAGGATAAGGTTTCTTAGACAAGAAAAGATAGAGACTGGCGCAGTTGTGCAGGTGATGACTGTAGACAGAATGGTTATTTAAGTGGATTTGGGTTGCAGGATGCGCTCTAAGCAGTGACTCAAACTAAAAGAATGACGTTATATATTTCAGATGCATGTTGGGTATGACTTGTGATGGAAAGTAGGCGATAGATTGTAAAATTAATAGACTTTTGTTTTCTATGGTGATAATCTCTCCTCGATAATTTAGACACATTACTTACATTTTGGTTACATTCTCAATTTATAACCTTTATCTAGCTACCTACTTTAATTGTATCTTTTAACTTGGACGTCTAATGACCACTTTTAATAAAATGAAAAATGTTCTATTGCTTACCACCATTACTACGTTGGTGGGCTGTACTACTGTCGCCGATATGGCAGGATACGATACCGCTACCTTAAATAGCGATGCGGCAAAAAGCTACTCTCAAGTGGTTTCCAGTGCCAAGAGTCAAGGCGCAGTAGATAGTACATCTGCCACCGCCATTCGAGTTAAGAAAGTCTTTAATCGTATAAAGCCTTACGCCGTTCAAGCCAATACAACAGGCGTTCCTTTTGATTGGCAGATCACGGTTATACGTTCACCTGAGTTAAATGCTTGGGCAATGCCTGGTGGCAAAATGGCCTTTTACACAGGTATTGTAGAGACGTTGAAGTTAACTGATGCAGAAATTGCTGCAATCATGGGACACGAAATGACCCATGCATTGTCTGAGCACAGTAAAAAGGACGCAGGGCAAAAGGTTCTGACTGGTTTAGCGATGCAGTTAGGTGGTGCACAACTACAGTCAAAAACAGGGTTAAGTGATAATGCATTGGGCCTAATTAATGACCTAGGTATTGATAAGCCGTTTTCTCGTAGTCAAGAATCACAAGCTGATGCGGGTGGTTTACGTTTGATGGCGCAGGCAGGCTATAACCCAGCATCTGCAGTGTCAGTATGGGAAAAAATGGAAGCCGAAAATGGTCGTAGTAGTGCCTTAGTTACTTTGACGTCTACGCATCCAAACTCTCAGCAGCGTATCGCTAAAATCAAAGCACTCTTGCCTGAAGTTACGCCAATTTATCAAGCGGCTGCTAAAGCACCTCAATAGATCGGTACAATTAGATCAGTGCGATACTATTAAAAAAGTATGGCAAATAAAAAAAGTAAGTCGAGAGGCTTACTTTTTTTGCAAAGAAATATCGAAAAATGACTGGTTTAATTTTGAAATTACGTCGCATGCTATACCCAACTTAGGGGCTTTGGTAATACGCCCAACGTCGCGGTTTGTGAGAGCGGCGAGCGTACGGTAGATGTACGGCTGATAAATGTTGAGAGGGAGTTCATTTAGGTGAGCGTTGACTTTCAATCCACTCAGTAATATGAGGCAATTGATTCTCCAAATCTTGTTTTAAGTGAGGCGCACTGTCGTTTGTCCACGTCTCATCACACCAATCACAGCTATTGTATAAATCGCCAAGCCAACAAGGGTAGTAGGCAACGTTATCAGGTAAATCTCTCGGAGCATCCATAAAACCGCAATCAATATTATTAATTACTCTACAGATATCTAGAGGAGTAATTTCATCATTTAAATATCTTTTAATTAAGTTGATTAGATATTTAGCCGCTAAGATTTCTGCACTCAATGATTGCGGTAAAAAACCTGGTTCCGTAGCTACAGTTAGTCTGAAAAAAATGTCTTCAACATGATGTTTTGGCGCATAAAAAATTTCAAACACTTCTTCAGGAATGTGGTCGTTATTTTTAACGAATGTATCAGCCCATTGAATAATTGACTCTATATCTGTTTTGTCATACCAACACTGTACTAATATTTCTTGATGAGATTTCATAGGGTTGCTCAGAATATGATTCACTAATATAAATTATTAACTATAACGACTCCATGTAAATCTGAAATCAATGCGATACCAAATTGAGTATCAGTACTCTTATTCATAGCTCTATCAACATATTCAATACAGCCAAACACACTTTCCTTGAAAACTAGATTTGTATTCTTATCTTTGTAGTAGTAGAACTGACCCTGCGTGCTACAGAGGTCATCTTCCTGCCAATAGGTAAATAACTTTTCACACGTATCTAACAATATATTTCCAAAGGTTATTCTACTATAACTATATTCACTCCATGATTTTTGAGCGTCAACGACTGCATGCTTTGTCATTGGGATTTCTGAATGGTCGATGTTTTGCAATTCATCAATCCAAAAACTAAAATTACCTATTTTTAATAAAGAAGCCGAGTTTTTTAGAATAATAATAAACTCACCAATCAATACTGATTTGTCACTACTGAGAGCGCTAATAACAGCCAATTTATTTCTTTCTAAATGTGTATTGAAATTCATAAGATTATAGACTTACTATTAATGATTTGAATGGAATTGTGACATTTTAAGAGGTTTCATGAGATATGCTACGGTATGTGAGGCATAATTATTGTAAAAATGGAGAATAATTTATGGGTACATCCTTCTGCGGCGTTGTAATCCAAACAGATACGAAAGACTTAGATTTTATGTCGGTCTTGACTAATTTATTCAATAAAGAGTTTATACCTATTGAAAAGCATTGTGATTGTAGAGACGAGGATTGCTTTTTCATCGCTAAGACTGATAAATATTTGATAGTATCTAACTCCAAATTTGTTGATGAAATTCTACAGAATAATAGCTCATATAATATGGATATGATTCAGAAGACTTTTGTTCCTAAATTTGTTTTTGTTTTCGAAGAGTATGATAGTGGAGGTACTTACAGTTATGCAGTTATACTCGATAAGAAGATTGTCAGAAAATTTCGCAGCATTACCTATGGAATTACTGTCGATGAAGGCGAGCTATATGAGATTGAGTCCAAATGGAGAGGTTTGCCTACAAAGTTTATGAATGATGAAGATTATGAACATGAAAAGGTCTATTTTCATCCTGATAGCGAGACTGAGTTTTATACTGAAGAATCACTACCGTAACTAATTTTGCACGAATTGATGAATGATAAAATTGGATTTGATGTTCATACATTAGATGAACATATAATTGATTCAGGTTTTTTTAAATATAAGAATAATGATTTTATAGGCAAAAAATGGTGGCAAGTCTGGAAGTAAGTATTACTATAGTCAAACAAAAAAAGCCACTCCCTAAAGAGTAGCCTTTCATCATCAGTCATCTGAAAATACTAATTATTGCGGACGACCTTAACCTTCAGGTTTTTATACCCTTTTGCACTCATACAGGCCTCTAATTTCCAGCATCAGCTTACCTATCGAAATCAAAACAAGTTGATTAAGCCTATAGTAATACCCAATAAAAAACATATACCAAGAAGTAAAGTCTTATACGTGGACATTTCAAACCCCTGTCCAGAACAACTTGAATAATATCTTTTTTTATCATAGCTTTTGAACAATTTAGCACTACATATTTCTTTTTTAGTAAATAAGCCAACGGCAATTGGGGTTTTATAATATAGTTTATAGTATGTGACTTGAGTACCTACTAGCAATATATCCTTGCCTGTATATTTACACAAGTCGTAGTAGAAAATAGTATCTTCATATGCATCTCGAATATAGGCTTTGTATAAGATACTATCTATATTAGTAATGATGCCATCACTTGTATCAGGACCCATTTCTTCCTCTGAAATTTATATATTGGGCGAAGGTTATAATACCCAATGACTGTATGGTTGATTCAGTTTAAAAAAGAGTTAATGCAACCGAGTGCAGATGTAACTATGATACTTCAAGCGAGGTCAACGCCGTCACTCCTTTATAGAGGATATGACTACATATTAAAACGCTTAATCCATCTTTCATTATGGTCACGACATGACTACACAACGTTTTCAAGAAAATGAAGAAAATAGACTGTCTATTAGTACGCCTAGCAAAGAGGATCCTACGCTAGTTTATTGCCCGAAATGCAGTTCTAAAGCCGTCGTTACACTACATAATGATAAAGCGAGATTAACTTGTCCGAGTTGTGGCTATCATCAAGAAACATTAGCTGAGCAAAGAACATTTTATTGGGGCGTAGATAATCCAACAGATGGTTATTTTGGCGCAAATCTATGGCTACAAATAGAATGTGTTGGCAAGAGTCTATGGGCGTTCAATAAGCGTCATCTAGAATATCTAGAGGGTTTTGTATCAGCTAAACATAGACAACGCAATCCAGATATTGATACTTGGATAAATAGCTCACTAGCCAGTCGTTTGCCAAAGTGGCTGAAAGCAGCTAAGAATCGTGATCAAATCTTAAAAGCGATTGAGCTTTTGAAAAATAAAATATAGCCGCTATGCTTTATTTTATAGTTCTCAAAAAAAGCCACTCACTAAAGAGTGACCTTTTATCAACAATTAACTAAAAAATGCTAATTATTGCGGACGGCCTTGACCTTGGCCTTCAGGTTTTTTATAACCTTTTGCAGTCATACATGCATCTAATTTCTGCATATCACTTTGGCTTGGGCGACTGTCTTTAGACATTTTTACGCCAGTGTTTTTAGCGCAATCATCCATGGCTTGTTTCATGTCAGCTGATATCGCTGGCTTTTGCTGATCGTGACTATGGCTGCTATCTGACGTTCCGCTTGATGCACAGGCGCTAACACCAACAGTAGATGCTAAGATAATGAACAATAATTTTTTCATACGAAATCCTCAATGAGATATTTATATATAGCCGAAGTTCACGAATACCGTTGAACTGCTCAAATAATAATGCAATTGAAGTTGAAATACATTTAACAAAATATTAAGAAAGGTAACGTAATGAGTAAGTACAAATAGAGATACTATAAAAATAGTGGTAAATCCGATACTTAGTGCACTTTAATTCAGTAAGGTTGGCGACATGATGATAGGCAACAAAAAAGGCCACCCTATAAAGAGTGGCCTTTCATTGACGATTCACTGGTTTGAATTAGCTTACTTCTTTCATGCCTTGCTCAAGCATCGGCTTCAAGAATATACCTGTATATGACTCTTTGACTTCCGCCACTTGCTCAGGCGTACCTTCTGCGATGATCATACCGCCACCTTTGCCGCCTTCTGGGCCTAGATCAATCACCCAATCCGCCGTTTTGATGACATCTAAGTTATGCTCGATGACCACGATAGTATTACCTTTATCACGTAGGGCATGCAAGATATTGAGCAGCTTATCGATATCATGGAAATGCAAACCAGTGGTTGGCTCATCCAAGATGTAGAGCGTCTGTCCCGTATCGCGTTTAGCAAGCTCACGAGCCAGTTTGACACGCTGTGCTTCACCACCTGACAGTGTCGGTGCAGACTGACCCAAGCGAATATAGCTCAGACCAACATCCATCAAGGCTTGCAGACGACGATAGATCGCTGGAATGGCTGAGAAGAACTCAGTCGCGTCTTCAACGGTCATATCGAGTACGTCGGCGATGGTTTTGCCTTTATAGTGAATCTCTAAGGTCTCGCGGTTATAGCGCTTGCCTTCACAAGTATCACAAGGTACATACATGTCTGGTAAGAAATGCATCTCAACTTTAATGAGACCATCACCTTGACACATCTCACAGCGTCCGCCTTTTACATTGAAGCTAAAGCGACCAGCTTTATAACCACGAGCACGCGCTTCTTGCGTTTGTGCAAACATCTCACGTACTGGGGTAAACACGCCTGTATAAGTCGCTGGGTTTGAGCGCGGTGTACGACCAATTGGGCTTTGATCAATATCGACCATTTTGTCCAAATGCTCAAGTCCGCTAATGCTTTCAAACTTGTCTGCTATCAGCGTGGAGGCATTATTCAACTGCGTTGCAGCTAGTGGCATCAGCGTACGGTTGATCAGGGTCGATTTACCAGAACCCGAAACCCCAGTGATACAAGTCATGACACCGATTGGTAACGTCAAATCAACATCGTGCAAGTTGTTGCCTGAGGCACCTTTTAGCTCGATCGTCATTGGGACTTGTTTGGGCTTAGCTTTACCTTTGACTTCCACATCCATCATTTTTGGTTGATGACGAATGGTTGGAATTTCGATTTTTTTCTTACCAGACATGTATTGTCCAGTCAGCGATTCTTTATTTGCCATGATGTCATCGACGGTACCTTGAGCGATGATATGACCGCCATGTACGCCTGCGCCGACACCGATATCGATGACGTGATCCGCTTGGCGAATCGCATCTTCATCATGCTCAACGACCAGTACCGTATTACCCAAATCACGCAAGCGCGTCAGAGTTTTGAGCAGGCGATCATTGTCACGTTGATGGAGTCCAATAGAGGGCTCATCGAGTACATACATCACACCCATTAGGCCGGCACCGATTTGGCTGGCAAGACGAATACGCTGCGCTTCACCGCCCGATAGCGTTTCAGCAGAGCGGGCAAGGGATAAGTAGTCCAGTCCGACACTCACTAGGAAGTTCAGACGCTCATTGATCTCTTTAAAGATTTTTTCTGCGACTTCACCTTTATGACCGCCAATCTTTAGCGTTTTATAATACTCTGCAGCATCACCGATAGACAGTTTGACGATTTCAGCGATGGTTTGATCATCAACACGGACATTGCGTGAGATTTCATTCAAACGCGCACCATCACAGACGTTACAAGTAGTATCAGCCAAGTATTTGGCCAGCTCGTCACGTACGAGATTGCTTTGCGTCTTAGCATAACGACGTTCTAGATAAGGAAGCACGCCTTCAAATGGTACGGTCTTATTGGTTTTACGACCGCGCTCATCGGTAAAGTTAAAGGTGAGCTTTTCTTTACCAGAGCCATTCATAATGAGGTCTTGCTGCTCTTTTGGTAGATCTTGCCACGGCGCATCCATATCAATTTTAAAATGATTGCATACAGTCGATAGCAGACCGAAGTAATAAGCATGACGCTTATCCCAACCATTGATGGCTCCTTGATTGAGCGATTTTTCATGATGGGTAATCAGTTTCTCAGCAGAGAAGTATTGACGTTTACCGAGACCGTCACAGCTTGGACAAGCGCCGTACGGATTGTTAAAACTGAACATGCGTGGCTCAAGCTCAGAGACGGCACGATCACAGACAGGGCAAGAATGCTTGGCTGACATGACTTGGTTTTCATCACCGCCTTCTTTTGGATTGCCATCCATGAAATGCAGTGTGACCAGACCTTGACCTAAGCGTAGGGCAGTCTCTAAACTCTCTGCGACGCGGTTACCCAAGTCATCACGAACTTTGAAGCGATCGACCACCACTTCGATGGTATGTTTTTTCTTCTTATCGAGTGTTGGTAGCTCGTCAGTATCATAGACATCGCCGTCGACGCGCACACGCACAAAGCCTTGACCAATGAGCTGCTCAAGCAAGACCGTATGCTCACCTTTACGCTCACGAATGACGGGTGCCAAAATCATGATTTTGGTGTCATCTGGTAAAGCCATGACTTGGTCGACCATTTCGGTGACTGACTGTGCAACCATTGGCTCGCCATGCTCAGGGCAAAACGGCGTACCAATACGTGCATACAGCAGACGCAGATAATCATAAATCTCAGTAATCGTACCGACCGTAGATCGTGGGTTATGGTTGGTCGATTTTTGCTCGATAGCAATCGCAGGGGATAGGCCCTCGATACTATCGACGTCAGGCTTTTCCATCTGTGATAGGAACTGACGTGCATAGGCCGATAAGCTCTCGACATAACGGCGTTGCCCTTCGGCATATAATGTATCGAATGCCAATGATGATTTACCAGAACCTGATAAACCAGTGATGACCACGAATTTATCTCGTGGTATGTCTAAATCGATGTTTTTTAAATTGTGCGTACGTGCGCCGCGTATTGCGATATGGTCATGTGCCATCGGTGATAGGTTTCCTATTTGCTAAAATTGGTATTTAAAAAATGTCTAAACGTTAAAAGCGTAAATGAAGTTGCAGTGGTTTATTAAAATTGTAGATAGTGCTGTCATTCATATCGCTCTATAAAGGCGTGGATAGTTTTATAGAGCGATACAAACGAAACGATGTAAACGACAGTCGGTGTGCCCTTGTTTTAGTTTCTGATTTTAAGTTTTTGTTTTGATAAGTAAATCTAAATCAAATCAGCAGTGAGTAACAGGTAAGGTTTGTTATAGATTTTGCCAAACAATGTCATTTTATGAGAGGTATTCGTTATAGGGTCAATTCTGTATAAGGTATTGTCTAAGCTATATAGTGCTGCTCTGGTAATGTTTGCGCCGTCTTACTTTATTGTCATGATAGTGGCATTATTCAAGGTACGGTTGCTATCAGATGCACTTAGTAACAAAATTAATGACATCATATTTATCGTTAAGCATCAGCATATAAAGCAAAAGTCTCGGCAACCAAATGGCGAATGTCTTATACTAGTGGGCTTGATTTATAGGCTGATGCCTCGATAAAAGCAGCAGTGATAAACCAGCTAATGATCAATCAGTGAGGCAGGTATGAATAGCGTAGAAAAACGGGCAATCCTCGGGGTCGGTGGTATCTTTGCCTTACGGATGGTTGGTTTGTTTATGATTGTCCCAGTATTTTCTGTATACGGTAACAATTATGCGCATGCGACGCCATTTTTGATTGGTTTGGCAGTTGGTATTTATGGGCTTGGGCAGGCTGTTTTTCAGATACCGATGAGCCTTGCCGCTGACAAATTCCCGCGCAAACCTATTATATTTTTAGGTTTAGTCTTGTTTGCTCTCGGCGGTATCATCGCGGCCAATGCGACGGATATCTATGAAGTCATTATCGGTCGCGCGCTGGCGGGTAGTGGCGCTGTCTCTGCCGTACTGATGGCATTACTGGCTGATGTGACTCGCGAAGAGATGCGTACCAAAGCGATGGCTACGATGGGTTTGACCATTGCGACCTCCATTATGCTTGCGTTTGCCTTTGGCCCGTTGTTGGTTGGTTCGCTTGGCATTTCTGGTCTGTTTTGGCTCACAGCAGGCTTTGCTATTTTGGCGATGTTGCTCTTAATGATAGTACCGACGCCGCTAAGGGTGCTTAAGCATAATCTGGACAATAAATCGATCGGTGAGCAATTAGCGACAGTACTCAAAATTGGTGATTTAAACCGCTTGCATATCGGTATTTTTGCGCTACATCTGACCATGACTGCAATATTTGTCATTTTGCCGCATCAGCTTAATGAAGTGATGGGATTATCAGTACGCCAGCAGGGCTTGGTTTATTTACCCCTACTATTTATTGGTTTTGCGGTAGCGATACCTTTTATTATTATCGCTGAAAAGAAACGCAAGATGCGCCAGGTATTTTTGGGTGCATTGGCATTAATAACCGTAGCTTTAGCCATACTCGCACTGGGTAGTCAGGCGGGTATTGGTATTATTTTAGGCTTATTGCTGTACTTTATGGGCTTTAATCTCATTGAGGCGACCATTCCTTCATGGATTTCTAAGCGCGCGCCAGTGGCCAATAAAGCGACAGCCATGGGAATAAGCTCATCTAGCCAGTTTTTTGGTGCGTTTGTGGGTGGGGCAATGGGCGGGCTATTATTGAGTCAGCCTAGCCTCTTGGCATGGGGTATATTGGCAGTCATTATGGGCATCGCGCTGCTGCTTATTATACCTATTGCGCAGCCACCATACCTATCAAGCACGACCGTTAGTATTCCTAAAAATGTCAATATGCAAGACTGGTCACGCCAGATGCTAGCAGTAGATGGTGTCGATGAGCTAGTCGTGATGGCAAAAGAGAAAGTGGCCTATCTCAAATTGGATAAAACCCAGCTGACGGACGATTCAAGGCAGCAACTATCAAGCTTGGCACAGAGCCCGCTAGATATATAATAGGCCATACATAATGCTATTAGGTTGGTCGAAAAGGTCTGGGTAGTCAAAAACAGAGTAGACAACAACTGTATAGACCGCCACTATTATGAGGGGCAATCTAAACCTCTTTACTTAAATCTATCTCTATTTAAAAGGAATTAATATGAGTAAGTTTACGATGCTGTCTAGTAGTACTGTTATTAGCAAAGACATTGTTCGAGTAGCTGAGCCATCTGCCTCTTTGTCTTTGGTGCCTCGATCAATAGCTAAGGTCGTGTTAGGTGCAGGGCTGTCAGCCACTTTATTCATCTCTGGCTGTGCCACCCAAAATATTCAAGCTTATCAAAATACCACGCCAACGCTCAATATGCATGAGTTTTTCTCAGGTCAGATTGATGGTTGGGGAATGTTTCAGGGCCGCAATGGTGAGGTTAAAAAACGTTTTTATGTCGATATCGATGCCACTCACGAGGGTGACGATGTTATCGTTTTGGATGAGAAGTTCTCATGGTCAGATGGGTCAAAATCGCAGCGTATATGGCGACTGACCAAGCAAGTTGATGGTAGTTGGAAAGGGACGGCAGGCGATGTCATCGGTGAGGCGACAGGGAAAGTCGTTGGTAATACGCTCCACTGGAATTATTTATTAGAATTGCCTGTTGAAGACAAGACCTATAAAGTCAACTTCGATGATTGGATGTATCTTATCAATGAAGATGTCATGCTAAATCGATCTGTAATGAAAAAATTCGGCGTAGAGTTGGGTAGTGTCACCTTAAGTATGCACCGCAATCGCGCTGAAGCTAAGTAAAAAGTGGTATGAAAAGGTTATATCGAAAGCTTACGGTGTTAATCCGTTTATGAAAATGGCAAAATAGTCACATTGTTTTTGACTATAATCATAACCACTATACCTAAGTGCCAGAAACTAAGCGCTAGGAACTAAGCATCAGGATCTAAGCGACATGCATTGTCGCTTGTAGTAAGTAGGCTATAGATATTTGAACCAAAATTAGTTAAAGTAAAATCATAATACTAATAGTATTAATCGATACTACTAACGAAAAATTAAAAAGCTTTATCAAATTATTCATAAGTAAAAGGACGGTATCATGCGCGGAGTTAATAAAGTTATCATCATCGGTAACCTTGGAGCAGACCCTGAGGCACGTCAATTCAATAATGGTGGCGGCGTGACCAATATCTCGGTTGCGACATCAGAGCAATGGACAGACAAACAAAGCGGTGAAAAAAGAGAAGCCACTGAATGGCATCGTATTGCACTCTTTAACCGTTTAGGTGAAATTGCGGCACAGTATTTGCGTAAAGGCAGCAAAGTCTATATCGAAGGCAGCTTGCGTACACGTAAATATCAAGACCCCAATGGCCAAGACCGTTATATCACCGAGATTCGTGCTGAGCAAATGCAAATGCTAGACGGTGCAACTGGCGGTGGTCAAGGCGGAGATAGCTTTGGTGGTCAGAACTCAAACAGCTATGGCAATCAAGGTGGCTCAAATCAGGGCTATAGCAACCAAAATGGTCAAAACAACTTTGGTCAGCAAGGTAACAATCAGCCAGCTCAACAAGGTGGCTATAACCAAGCTAGCGGTGGTCAGAACAGCTACAATAACAATCAAGCACCTGCTCAACAAAACCAGTTTAATCAACCAGCTCAAAAGCCTGCTCAATCTAAGCCTACGGCAATGCCAGATGGCCCTGTAGATGACGATATCCCGTTCTAGGATACACTTTAGACTTTAATGTAAAATATATGTTTTAGAAAACCCGCTACTAGCGGGTTTTCCTTTATCTATAGAATAAAAATAGTCTAAAGTGTATGCTTTGAAATCCCGCTAATAGCGGGGTTTTTTATATGCGACGATAAATATAGTCGATCCTCTATAAAATAGTTACAACGTTAACCTCGCTTGAAGTATCACATGTACATCTGCACTCGGTTGCCTTGTACTTCTTTTCAACTGAATTAACTATAATTTAAAAAACGTCATTTTATAGTATTGCTAAAAGCCATGTAAAAACTATGAAGATGGTCTTTATTTATATAGGTACTAATTACCTAAATAAAATAAAACGTTTGTCTGTTTTTGGTTGTAATTAAGGTTTCCAAAACTTCAATTTTCAAAGAATAAAAATTCAGTAATGGGGTGTTGGGTTAATTATAGAAATTAATAATCGAATAGGTATGGGTTAGAATTATTAAGTTTAAAAGATCTACTTCGCTTATTTATTCGTCAATTTTCATGTCGAAAATGATAAAAATTACCTTTCATATCCTATATCAACCGTCTGTTCTATTAAATCTAATTAATACTAACAGTCTATTAGACAGGTTGATATAATTTACTTGAATCAATGATTTATACGATATTAAAGGTTAGACTTTCGTTTAAAGTAATTTTTATTAGCAAATGAAAAGTCAAGGTTTGGCCATTTAATGGTTTAAAACATAAAAACTTACTTGGTCGGTAGCTTAAAATAAGAATGCCTGCCTCTCACTGCTAGTATTGAGTATATACAATGAATTATGGTGATGTGTTTCGAAAAAGTGATTTAGGTAGAGAAGAGATTAAATCTCAAAGTCTAGGTGTATTGCCGCGAGAAGCTAGAACGTTACTTATTATGATTGATGGCAGACGCACGTATCAGAGTTATCTTAATACGCTCGACAGTAGCAAGATGTTTGCTGAATTTGGTGGTATTGCACCGCTGTTTGAGCTGCTTTTAGACCTTGAGTGTATTGAAGTAGCGTCGGCTGGCAGTGCTGAGACCGAAATACCTACGCTTTCACAGACGACAATTACATCTATACCTGTCACGACTCAATCTCAACCAGCAGCACCAGCTTTTGATGAGAAGTCTGAAATAGAATTCAATAATACATTTAATGGTAAAAGCACGACTAAGGTAAAAGAGTCAGAAAAGAAATCACTCAGTAGTATATTCAAAGCCAAGCCATCTAGTGTTAGCGATGAAACGATAAAATCTGATTTAGCCACATTTATTGAAAAAAATGCAGAACCTATAGAGGCTTGGGGTTATTTACTAAGTCTAGAGCAATGCGGCAATAGGACGCAGTTATTGATCTTAGCAAAAGAAATACAGAATACGAGTAGCGGTAGTTTAGCGCGTGGTATGAATGACTTTATCAAAAGAATTGAACGTTAATATTGACGGTATTCATGTAGTAAACAACGGATATGACAAATATTTGGTTATGAAAAATAACGGTGCTGTCATTGTTGAAAAATCTAGCAAACTAATTGGAGTTTCTTGTGGAATCAGCTGAGCTATCGGAATTAAATTGTCTAAAAATGCGTCATGGTGAGCATGTTATTTTACGTTTAACTTATATTAGCCGTTATAACATCGATAATCCTACTGGTGAAGTGACTCGTATTCTTACTCAAGCGCAGCAAAATAACGAGCGCAATGGTATTACGGGTGCGTTGGTGTTCAACCACAATTACTTTTTGCAAAGTATTGAAGGGGCGAGGCCTGTTATCAATGCATTGCTGAGAAAGTTGGTCAAAGACGATCGACATTATGCACTACAAGTTATCGAGTGCCGTGAAGTTGAGCAGCGTCATTGGAGTAAGTGGTCAATGAAATACTTAATCCCAAGTGATGAAAACAAGGGTCTGGCACTCAAGTTTTCGACAGGCAGTCAGTTCAATCCGTATTTGATGAATACCAATCAAATTATGATGCTGATTGATACGTTATCAGATCTTCAAGAGCAAGAAGAAATCAATGCTTCTAAAAAGAAAAAACCTTGGTTTTCTTTGAATTGATTGACGTTTGGAAAACTATCAGACCCTATGACTTTATTATAAGAGATACGATATGACATCAATAATGGAAGATGCGCCCATTTTAATGAGCATGACATACGCGAGCCGTGCTAATCCGGGCGTATCAGCTAAAGATTTCAATGAAATATTAAAACAAGCACAGGTAAATAATGCTGCCAACGGTATCACTGGTATGCTGACATTTAATAAAGATTATTTTTTGCAAACGGTGGAAGGTCCGAGAGCGCAAATCAATCGTCTATTGTATAGCTTGATTGCTGACCAACGTCATTATGATTTACAGATTATTGAGACACGCGAATTAAAGTATAGAACGTGGTCTAAATGGTCTATGAATTATGCCACTCCGACTGAAAAAAACACTGCGATTTATTTAAAATACTCTACCACCGTTGATTTTAATCCGTACTTATTAAGTGCTGAATCAGCCCGTGAATTGATGAATGAGCTTAGTGACCAACGGGATTAATTGACTATACTCAGATATTATAAATAAAAAATAATCTTCAAAACTCAAAATCTATATTGATATATGGATTTATGTTTATTAAGTATGCGGTCTATTAGCTTTGAAGCGCACTTTATAAGTAGGCCTTCAATCAAAAATATAAACAAATATTGATTTATAAACGAGCATTTAAGTTCTGAAAATTTGTTCATTTACCAAATTTTACTATCCGTTGACTTTTGATATATAAGATATGATAGTTTGCGGTTGTGATAGCATTGCTTTTTGTTTATATTGTCTCCGCCCATAGATATGTTGGCTAACCATATTTTTATTACAAAGAATATCTATTCATGACTTTATCTCATAATGAATAAGTCATCTCGGTTCTTAATAGTGAATATTATCTCTATTAAGGTTGTACCTTTTATTTTACAGTTGGATTTACTATGAGCAAAAATAACGCAATCGATTTAGAAAATCTGAACGTCGACGAGCTACGAGCTATTACTGAAAATGCTCAGCAGCTTATTGCTAAAAAACAACATCAGCGCCTGTATGATGCTTATATGCAATTCGAGAAAATTGCAGAAGAAAGCAATGCTTCTATCGAAGAAATTTTGAAAGCTGGTGAAACGTTAGAGAAGAAACGCAGTATTAAATATCGTAATACTGACAACAACGAAGAAACTTGGACTGGTCGTGGTCGCAAGCCTACGTGGTTGGTCGAAGCCTTAGCAGCGGGTCGTGATATTGAAGGTTTTGCTATTTAAGTATGTACTCACTAACAAGTTTGTACGCACTTTAGCAAAGCATTGACATTAACCCGTCAAAGTATGGTGGCAGTGCTATTTTAACTATCAATATGATTGATAAGATTTTTTATTAAATTTGATAGCGATATCCCTGATCACTGAATAAAAGCCAGTATCTTTCTTATCATTATTTGGTAAGAAGCTACTGGCTTTTTTGCATCTTCCGTACGTCATGTTTTTAGTGCCACTAGGGCGTTGATGATTTATTAATTTAACTGAAACCAATAGTAGCAGTGTTCTAAAAGAGAACAGCTATACACTAGCTTGCGTATTCATAACACAGATAAACATAGATCTCATCATATCCAAGTATACTAAAGAATAACTATTCGTTAATGAATATCACTTATGAACAATTGCTGATAAAATGAACGAATAATGATATAAAGGTATAAGGTAGGTCAAATGACAGACAGTATAAAAGCAAAAAAATGGATTTCTTTGGGAATCATTGCGACGGCTCTTTTGCTTGTCCCTCGGCGCAGTAGTCGAAAAACTGATATAAACCCACATAATAATAAAAATACAAAACCTGACAGTAATGTTAGTAGCATTCAAAATGCTAATAACTGTAGGTAAATGAAACAAGGATTAAATTAAAAGTTAAATTCTTTTAATATAAGTTATTCTGATTATTTATACAGTCATTGATAGAATAGCAATCAGTTAAAAAAACCGAACAATAGAGCGCTCAATTAAAAAAGTTAATTTTGGAGTCTATTAATGACCGCTATCGTTTTATCTATAGTCGGTTCAATAGGTTTTGGATATTAGGAAGCCAAGTGAAAGTACTACAAGTCGTAGATTAATCGAGACTGACATCGTATCCAATTTCTAGAGGAGTGACTATATGATATCTAAACAGACATTCCCCAAGACTTATCCTCTCATTGATACCCATACTCATTTTGATGCTCCAGTATTTGATAGCGATAGAGAATTGCTAGTACAGAAGGCTTATGAGAGTGGTATACGTCATCTTGTATTGGTGGGGTACTCATATCAGTACTTTAAGAGGATGTACACTACCGAACAGTTATTGAACAAGCTGGTACCGTTGACTGCTGAAAACACTGATAGTTTAAATCTATCACAAATTAAAGGTCATACCGCAATAGGCTTACATCCCTTTTATATCAAAGAGCACAGTGAAGATCATCTAAAAAGTATGGCTAGCATGATTGCTAAGCAGCGGCCAATAGCAATTGGTGAGATTGGATTGGATACTTTCACGGAATCTATGAAAGAGCCTCAAGTCGTTGCCAAACAAAAACGGTTTTTTAAGGCGCAATTAGACATGGCAGTGGTTCATAAGTTGCCAGTGATGTTGCATATTCGAAAAGCACATGCAGAAGTACTGGCAATACTGAAGGCACACGATTATGATGCTCACAAATTAGGTGGTATTGCTCATAGTTTCAGCGGTGGTGAACAAGAGGCAAAAGCATTTGTGAAGTTAGGATTTAAATTAGGTGTTACTGGTCAGGTTACCAATCCAAATGCCAAAAAACTGCGTCGCGCCATCCGTGCTGCTGTCGATAGCCATGGTATAGAATGTTTGGTGATAGAAACAGATTGCCCAGACATGACGCCCATCCAGTGCCAGGTGTCAGATAATAGTTGGCCTGATAAGCAGTCACATGACCGTAATGTACCTGCTAACCTGCCATGGGTACTATCAAGCTTAAGTGAGTTGCTCAACGTGTCGCCAGACAGACTTGCTGAGCAATTATGGCACAACAGTTGCAGCGCTTTACAAAAGACATGGGATTATCCCTTAGTATAACCACACTAATTTTAGGCCATTATTATTCATTGCTAGCAATTGATATAACCATAAATAACCGCAGCATATATAAACAAGACAATTTAAAAGAGCACTTAATCTGTTATGAATGAAACACAACAACTTGAGCCAATAGAGGCAGAATCAATTACTACTGAACATTCTATAGTAGGAGCAGTGGTAGAAGAGGTGATTGAGGAAGATGATCAATATGAACGTCGTTTTCAAGGAACACGAACACTCTATGGCGCCTCAGCAGTCGACATCTTCGCTGCTTCTCATGTCTATGTTATAGGTGTAGGGGGTGTTGGTTCTTGGGTAGCAGAGGCTCTCGCTCGGACGGCAGTGGGTACTATCACATTAATTGATTTGGATGTATTGGTTGCCTCTAATATCAATCGGCAGTTACCGGCACTAGATAGTACTTTTGGTCAAAGTAAAATTGGGGCAATGGCGGCTCGTGTTTATGAAATTAACCCAAAGGTCACGCTCAATTTAATTGATGATTTTTTGACAGTAGAAAATGTAGCAAATTTATTACCAAGTCGTGAGGATGCAAAAGCGGCTACGGCTCAAGGCAAACCTATCGTTATTTTAGATTGTGTAGATGATATGAGTGCTAAGTTGGCCATTGCGCTACATTGTCGTTTTAACAAACTAAAACTGATCTGTGCAGGCGGTGCAGGTGGCAAGATAGACCCAAGCCAAATTAAAGTGAGTGACTTGAAAGATAGCTATCAAGACCCGTTGCTTGCTAAATTACGTAATAAACTGCGCCATGAAAAAGGCATCAATAGTGCCTTAAAAGAAAAATTCGGTATTAAATGTGTCTATTCAACAGAGCCACCACGGGTAGATAAAAGCTGTCAAACTGGCGGGTTACACTGTGGTGGTTACGGCTCAGCAGTTGTTGTCACATCAGTCGTTGCGATGATTATGGTGAGTGAAGCTTTACAATTATTAATAAAACAGACGGGCACCAATCAAAGCGTCTGATCTTATTTAATGGAGTCTATTTTGTCTATATCTAACGCACCGAAACACAGCTATCCAGTAGCAGCGGATGAAGTAGAACGTATCCATAAGCTCAAAAAGTATAGAGTACTGAATGATAATAATGAGCCTGCATTTGATCGGTTGGTCAATTTGGCCAAGCGGTTTTTTGATGTATCCATCATTACTATTAGCTTTATGGATGAAGAGACACAGTATCTAAAATCTGCCTACGGCCTAGACGATGTATGCCAAGTGACACGTGAAGTCGCTATTTGTAATTATACTGTGATGTCTGATGAAGTTTTTGTGGTGCCAGATCTGATAGCAGACAGCCGCTTTAGCCAAAATCCGTTGGTGACAGAGCCCCCTTGTTTAAAGTTTTATGCTGGTGCACCAATTATTCTCATTGAAGACAATAAAAGTTATCGTTTAGGCTCTTTGTGCTTGATGGATACAGAGCCCAAGCATGATTTTGATGAGGAGCAAGCACAGGTATTGGCACAATTTGCAATGATGGCAGCCGATGCTTTGCAACTCCAGGACAAGCAGCGTGATGCTAAACATGCCAATGAGATGAAGTCGAGTTTTCTGGCCAATATGAGTCATGAGATCCGCACACCGATGAACGGTATTATTGGTATGGTAGAGATGCTAGGGGATACCAAACTTAGCGAAGAACAACAGGATTGTGTCGACAACATCAAAGTTTCCAATGAGCATTTGATGGCCATTATTAATGGAATTTTAGACTTATCGAAAGTTGAATCTGGAAAAATGACGATTGATCATATTCCGGTAAATTTATCTGAATTGTGTAATGAAGTTATCAGCCTCTTCTCTGTCAAAGCACATCAGCGAAGTTTAGCGTTAGAATATAATTATACTGAGTCGTTATCGCCTTATGTGCAAGGAGACCCAGTACGTATTAAACAAATAATTGCGAATCTCGTTAATAATGCGATTAAGTTCACTCGTGAAGGTGGTCAAGTCAGTATTAATGTTAAACACGCACCTAACTGTCAGTGCGATAGTATTGAAAGGCATGGTACAGATGAAGACCACTCTCAAGCAATGCCAAGTTCTCAAGCAATGCCAAGTTCTCAAGCAATGCCAAACAGTACTTTGAATGAAATTACTGTTCACGAGACGGGTATAGACTCTATCTCCTCTGAAGGAATGACAGTATGTATCGAAGTCACAGATACTGGCGTTGGTATTAAAGAAGAGTCATTAGATGCGATATTTAATGCTTATGACCAAGCGAATCAATTCACACATCGTCTCTATGGTGGTACGGGTCTTGGACTATCAGTTTGCAAATCTTTGGTTGATTTGATGGGTGGCCATATTGATGTCAGTAGCGAAGTGGGTGTTGGCACCACTTTTACTGTTTTATTGCCTCTACCTACAATTGGTGAAGAGTACTACCAAAAATGGCAAGCAGAAAATGACTTCACTATGATGAAGCCGACGCAAGAGCGTACTGGTCATATACTGTTGGTTGAAGATGATACCGTCAATGCGATTATCGCCAAAAAAGCGCTAACCAATAGTGGTCATACTGTGACGCATGTCGCTGATGGGCAGCAAGCCATTGAAGCATTCGCGCTGTCACCTGAGCGCTATGATGTTATCTTGATGGATCACCATATGCCTATTTTAGATGGGGTGCAGGCGACCATTAAATTGCATGAAATGTATGATTCACAATCATTGCCGCCTATTATTGCTTTAACGGCCAACGCGATGGATGGTGAACGCGAAAAGTATCTAAAGGTTGGTATGCAAGACTATTGCACCAAGCCATTTAAGCAGGAGCAGTTGAATGCATTGGTACAGTATTGGTTGATACAAAAACAATCAGCAGAATAGTTGTGTGGGAAACAACTACTGAGATTGACACATCATTATTTCTGATTGTCGGCATAAATACAAAAAAAGCTGAATCCCTCGATTAGGGATTCAGTTTTTTTATTACGTGATCAAAATAATATAAATTGCCTATTATTTTTACATGTTATTAGTTAACGCGAGTTTGATAGTCACCAGTACGAGTATCGACACGTACGACTTCACCTTGCTGTACAAATAGAGGTACACGTACGACAGCGCCTGTCTCTAGCTTAGCTGGTTTACCACCACCACCTGATGTATCACCACGCACACCAGGATCCGTTTCAGTGATTTGCAATTCAACGAAGTTAGGCGGTGTTACTGATAGAGGTGCACCGTTGAATAAAGTGATGGTACATGATGCATTGCTGTTTTCTTTTAGCCATTGTATTGAGTCGCCCATCGATGTTTTATCAGCTTGGATCTGCTCAAAACTTTCTGGATCCATAAAATGCCAAAACTCGCCATCGTTATACAGATAGTTCATTTCAGTATCCATCACATCAGCAGCTTCTAAGCTGTCACCTGATTTAAATGTCTGTTCTAACACTTTGCCACTACGAAGATTGCGTAGTTTGACGCGGTTAAAGGCTTGGCCTTTACCTGGTTTAACAAACTCATTCTCAAGAATAGAACAAGGATTGCCATCGAGCATGACTTTTAGACCAGCTTTAAATTCATTAGTAGAAAAATTTGCCACAGGAGACTCCTAGGGGTTGTAAATATGATGATAGATAATGGGGTATGGGGCTTGCTGCATCAAAATCGTTTATTACGCTAAGTGTTTACAAGATTGGTCGTATGCTTTGATAGGCGACGCACTAAGAGCGTATAATATCGGCTTTTGGGCACAGGTAACAGGTTGTCATGATAAACCATTTAATCACACAAAAAAACTGGCAAACGCAATTAACCGAAGCCATTACTTCTATTGATGAGCTATTAAGTCTCTTGCAGCTTGAATCACTACGTACCAGTGTCTATGTGCCTAAGCATTTTGAGCTGCGTGTACCGCGAGGTTTTGTGGCAAAAATGACTGTTGGGGATAGTAATGACCCTTTATTGAAGCAAGTATTGCCAGATCAACAGGAGCAAATCAAAGTAACGGGCTATGTGGCTGACCCCTTACACGAGAATGCTCAAAACCCAGTAAAGGGTATGCTTCATAAATACCAGTCAAGAGTATTACTTACCATTACAGGTGCTTGTGCCATTCATTGCCGTTATTGCTTCCGTCAGCACTTTGACTACAGCGCTAATATGCCAACGGCCGATGCAAAAGAAAATATTATTCGTTATATCACGGAGCATCCGGAAGTTAATGAGGTGATTTTGAGTGGTGGTGATCCATTGAATGTGACAAATAGGCGTTTGTTTGCATGGCTGGATACGCTAGAGTCGCTCCCGCAACTGACCACGATTCGACTGCATACTCGCTTACCCTTGGTCATTCCAGCACGTTTAGATGATGCGTTGCTGGCTAGATTGTCTCAAAGTCGCTGTCACATTGTCATGGTGATTCACTGCAATCATGCCAATGAGATAGATACCTTGACGTCAGAATATTTGCAACGTGCTAGAGCAGCTGGCGTGACTTTACTAAACCAAGCGGTTTTATTAAAAGGTATTAATGATAGTGTTGAGACTCAAACTCAGTTAAGCCAACGTTTGTTCTCATGTGGGGTGCTACCTTATTACCTGCACTTATTAGACAAGGTTGCTGGCGCCGCACATTTTGATAGAGACGAGCGGTCGTCAATCGAGCTTTACTGGTCACTACTGGCCGCATTACCAGGCTACCTCGTGCCAAAACTGGTAAGAGAGCTACCGAACAAACCTTTTAAGGTGCCAATTAACATTTACAATGTAAATTAATATAGGCACTATAGGATATTAGAAATAGTAAACAAAGAGTGTTTTATTTGAAGGTTTACGTGCTGACAAATAGGTGTTGGATACCCTAATGACAGCTAAAACTATACTGTCGATTTTTGAGAGTGGCAGCTACTTTGCATTATTTTATTATTACGGATGGTATGGCTAAGTAGTCGCCTTCTGCTAAGTTACTCAGAGTTACTAGGAAGAATGATGATAACTTTATCGGCATTTCAAGAATATTTATCTTCTGCAGAATCACTACCGCCACTATTGATTCGAGCGGCTAGTGGTCAAGAGAGTTACTTGCTTAAACTATTGGAAAACTTGCCTTCGCAAACGCAAATACAGCAGGTTAATCAGTTAGAGAAGATGCTGACGGTATTACGCGTGGCCAATATAGATGAGCAGCAACGTCTTAAACTGATGATTGCGGTGATAGGTGCTTCAGATAAATTAGTTGCTGCACTGCGGCAGCATTTTATTTATGAGCCAAAAGCACTTAATAGCGTTCAGCTAGGTTATGTGAATCAGATAAAGTCACTGTACTATCTCATTATTATGGCCTATGACAGAGTTACACGTTACAAAATATCACTGTTAAACAGCCAACAGAAATACACGGCAAGTAACGGTTGGCAACGCTATTTTAATGGTGACAAATCTTCATCAACGACACTTGCCATCGCTATTTATCAGACGTTACTGATGTATCAAAGACTCTTGTTTACAGAAGCGCTTTGTTATCAAAAACCATCTTCTTATTTATGGGCCAAAATTAATCAGCTGTATTACCTTGCTTATCAGTATCATGCTGCTGAAGTTGATTTAAGTAAAGTGATAGATACCCAGTATGCTAATAATATACACCGCTTGTACTGTCAAATTTGTTTACACAGCTTATTAAACGTGCGTGCTATGCGTCGTCCTAATATTCTGGTAGTACAACGTTTATTGTCTGGATGGGCTGAGTATATTGTTGCGACAATAGAACCACAAACTGAGACTCGGATATATGTAGATTTACAAAGTAACAAGCCGCCTTCTTATCTCACTGCCAATTCTATAATCAATCCATACGAAGATCGCTATCATTGCTTGTTTATAGAGTTGGATCCGATGCTTGAGTATTTTGACTCACGTAGCCAAGCTTTGATTAGAGAAGACAGTGAAGGGCTAGAGAGTTACTTGCTCCAAAACATAGCAACGACGATTCGTTATCGCTATCTCAAATTGCCTCTCGCAGCAGCACCAAAACGCTATACAGAAAAAGAGGCTGTTTTGATTACTGGTTTTAATAATATTCATTATCGTGTGAGTCATTCACAAAGTTTTGCAATCGTGATTGCTAAAAATGAATTACCAGATGAGCATCAACCTCGTTATGATACTTTTAATAAAAAACAAGATAGTAGCGAGATATTGGCCAGTGAAATATTCGATCGTAAAGGTGGTTTGTCACTATTTCGCACGCTAAGTTTATCGGCCAAAGCAGACAAGTTAGATAAAGAAAACTCAAAAGAAAGTCATAGTAAAGATGCAGTGACTGCTGACGATGATGTCGCTATGACGGCACCACCGCCATTACATGTTATGAGTCTTCTTTTGGTCTGTCGTTCTGACACAACCACACCGCCCGATTGGTCACTTGGTGTCGTGCGTTGGCTGAGTCTTGATATTGAAAACCCAGAGGTTGATTGGCAAATATTGGGACATCAATTAGTGGCCTGTGGTCTGCGTTTAGAAGGCACAGCAACGCGCAGCCAACATTTTATACCAGCATTCATCCTTGGTCGGGAAGCGCATCTGCAAACCACAGGAACTCTAATAGTACCAACATCTTATTTCCAGACAGATGACAGAGTCATTATGCGTATCAACACCAAACAAACTTTGTTACGTTTGGGGAAGCGGCTACTGATTACGGATGAATTTAGCCAGTATGAGGTGGTGCAGTTGTAGACTTTTTAAAGGATTATCAAAGATAGAAAAGTAGTAATATAAATACGGAATTGAATAGACTTTGTTTACTTGACTTCGGTTTCAATAATTAAGGTAGATCAGCACGTTAGATAATGATAAGTTAGTCAGCAATCATTAAAATTATTGTCTATAATGTTCGATATTATTACTATTATTTATACGGTATCATTGGCTAAAAAGTATATTATCTTAATCCTAAAAGCATGCCAGTATCATAAAGACCGCTAAGCCTATTCCCATAGTGCATTCTGTATTAGGTTGATTTCTGGAACAGATGTAGGGTATTAACAGCAATATATAAAAATAAGATCACAAAGTTTAAAAGGCTTATTATGCGTAATCAATCTATCTTAAACCTATTAGTCATCGATGATGATCAGCTCTATGCTGAACGTCTAGTACATTTGCTAGGCTGTTATTATGACAGTGTGAATTTAGGGTTTTTGGATGATAAAGAAGAGCTATTAAAACTGCTGCGGCAACCATGGGATGTTTTGGTATTCGGTAATGCCTACGATATGAATTTTACGGATGTAGTGGGCCTCGTCCAAGAACAAAGTATTGACTTACCTATGATCTGCTTATTAAATGAGGAGATGGCAGCGACAGCCCATAATGATGAGGGATTACCCAACATTATTAGCGGTACAATGGTCAAGGCGCTCAAAGTAGACGAAGAAATGGCCGTTGTGATGTCTATCTGTTTACAGCATGACAACTTACGCAGTCGTCGCGAGCTTAAAACGTTACGGCATGTACTCTCTGAAGCGGAGCAGCGCGCCAATGTATTGATTAAAAACTCTAAAAGTGCAGTGGCTTACATAGATCAAGGCATCCACATCTTCGCCAATGAGCCTTATCTTCAACTTTTTGGGTTTGCATCGATGAATGATGCCATCGGCGTGCCTATAATTGACCTTATTGCAGGTGGTGATAACGTCAAGGGCTTTAAGCAGTTCTTACGTCAGTTTGCGAAAGGAAATCGTCAAGAAGTAGAATTTAAGTTTGAAAGCCTACGGACGGATGGAAGTACTTTTGAAGCAAAGTTACAACTGGCTGCCGCGACTCTAGAGGGTGAGCCGGTTACTCAGGTTATCATCCAACAAGATAACAGTAATAGCGCCGAGGTGGCCAAACGCTTGGCAGCGGCTGAATGTAAAGACAGCCTGACAGGCATTAACAATCGCCGCGGCTTTGAAGAGAAAATGGCAGTAATATATCAGCAAGCCCGCCAAGGAGAGCTGACAGCAGGATTGTTATACGTCCAACTCGACAATATTGGTAAGATCAGAAGCAGTCTAGGCTTGCAAGGAATAGACGCTACTGTCAAACAGGTCGCTTATGCGTTAGATGAACTGGTAGCAGATGGGACTGTGAGCCGTTTTAGTGATACGGCTTTTACCATCATTGTAGAAGATAAAACAACAGCAGAGCTTAAAACGCTGGCTGAGAAAATCGGTTCGCGTATTAATGGTATGCTCATTGAAGTGGACAAACGCACGACTAGTACCACAGTTAGTATCGGTATTGTCAAAATCGAAAAAAATACAGCAGAGCCAAATATATTGCTTGAGCGTGCGATGGACGCCATCAACCAGGTTATGCTGGAGACAGCAAATAACGGGGCTACTTACCATTTGTACGATCCGAGTGAACATGCTAATAGTGATGATCATGCACTGGCTGAATCATTAGTTGATGCCATTACTAATAATCGTTTTGAGCTAACATTCCAACCAATATATGATATTAATAATGATCGCAGTGACTTCTTTGAAGTGTATTTACGCTTGCCATTGTCAGACGCTGATAACACAGTGCTGACACCTGACCAGTTTATGGCCGTTGCCAAAACACATAAGTTGCTCGAAAAGATAGATCGCTGGGTACTGATCAATGCCTGTAGAAAAGTAAACGATGTACGTAAAACATATCCTGAAGCTAAGCTGTTAGTACAGTTGACGAGTGCCTCATTAATAGATAAAAAACTATCTAGCGTGGCTAGCCAGCTAATCAAAGCAGTGGGCGGTGCAGTGGGCGTGCTTACTTTGCAGTTTAATGAAAAAGACATTGCAGATCATTTGACGATCGCGAAAACTCAGTTTGCAGCGCTTGGCCAAGCCGGTTGTCAGATGGGTATTAATAACTTTGGCTCTTCTGCCAAATCCATAGAAATTGCCAGTTTTGTGCAGCCAGATATGGTACGTCTACCGCGTAGCTACGTAGAAAACATCGATTCGGCAGAGAATTTGGAAACGGTCAAATCACTTATCATACGTACCAACGAAGTTAAAGTAGATGTGCTGATGCCTTATATTGAAGATGCAGCGACCATGTCTGTCGCTTGGAGCGTAGGTGCGCGCTACCTGCAAGGCTATTATTTGGAAGCGCCTAGTAAAATAATGAAAGTTGCGACCTAGACACTGCATAATATTTTTCTTCATATCCGTCATTCAAGTATTATTTGTAAGTGTATCTCTCATAAATAGTGCTGTATTTCTATAAGCAGCTATGTATACGTGACAATTAATAGTACTCTGTGTTTCTTAACATGGTCTCATTATATATGTCGTTCATACATGGCTGACACTCTCTACTCAAAGATTGCCAAAATGCCTAACACTCGTAAATATCAAATGAGCAGTCTGCTTGCCGCTATTTTATTACTCAGTGCTTGCGATCGTACGCCACCTGATCACCGTGCTTCTGTGACATTGCCGCTATATACTGACGGTGATGCAGATAATGGTGCCATTATTTATCAAGATGCCTGTGGGCAATGTCATCAGCTCAATGCTGGACTCAATAAAAAAGGTCCACAGCTGATGAATATCTATGGTGCCCATGCTGCTCAGCTAACAGACTACACCTATAGTAAAGGACTGAAGCAATCAGAATGGGTATGGGATGCTGAGACGCTCGATCCTTATATTGCTGACGCGCAAAAAGTCATGACAGACTCAAAGATGCTGTCAAATCCGATGCCAGATGCCAAAGAGCGTGCTGATGTGATTGCCTATTTATCAACACTCCGTGAGTCAGTGCCAGTCGTTGAAAGCGAAGAAAAGTAGCTTCTCATTTATAATAAAAGCCTGTATTCGAGTCCATAAATTGAGACTTATCCAAAGACATGATTTTTGCCTTATACTGACCAAATAATGTCTATTTTAATTCTATGACTAAATGTTCAATATGCCCCATTATTTCCATAAAAATGAGCCGATGATTCACTATGACAATTGTAACCACCGACTACGCCGCTAATCAGCAAAAAATTACGCAGTTAATGATACAGCTGAATCAAATTGTATTGGACAAACCTCAAGTGGTGAATCTGGCACTTAGCGGCATACTGGCAGGTGGGCACTTACTATTGCAAGATTTGCCCGGCATGGGTAAGACTACCTTGGCTCAAGGGCTGGCACAATTATTGGGGCTGAGTTTTAGTCGAGTCCAATTCACTAATGATATGCTACCTGCAGATATCTTAGGTATGAGCATCTATGACCAAAGCAAACTGAAATTTGAATTTCGTCTCGGTCCTATTTTCACTCAGCTTTTGCTCGCTGATGAGATTAATCGTTCCAGTCCTAAAACACAAAGTGCGCTACTCGAAGCCATGGAAGAGCGACAGGTAACGCAGGATGGTCAGACCTATCGTTTGCCTCAGCCATTTTTTGTGATTGCAACCCAAAACCCATTGCAGCAAGCTGGTGTATATCCGCTTCCTGAATCGCAGCTTGATCGATTCTTATTATGTCTATCGTTGGGTTACCCCTCACCAGCTGCTGAGCGTGAGCTGCTAAAAGGTCAGGATCGTCGTGAGTTATTGAAGGGTTTAGATGCGGTACTTGATACCGAGGCTGTCTTATTAGCACAGCAAGGGGTTAAACAGGTTTATGTGGCAGATGTGGTCTTGGATTACATACAAAGACTGGTTGCAAAAACACGAGCAAGCCAAGAATATCATGGGTTATCACCGCGTGGAGTACTGTCGCTACAACGTGCAGCACAGGCTCATGCTTATGTATCAGGGCACATGGAGATGACCCCTGAAGATGTCCAAGCCGTGTTTGCAGCAGTCACTGATCATCGTCTTGGTCAACGCTTTGTACCGGCGCATGTGACGGGTGGTCTAATGACGAAGACTATCGCACAACGTATTTTGGCAGAAGTGCCAGTCGTTATCTAAAAGCCTTTTGAGTAAAAGCCGTTTAAGTAAAAGTTAGTTAATTGATCATAGGTTCTAGTGGTTGAGTTATTTAGCAATGTATCAATCAATGAATCACTGGCTGTTGAAAGCTTATCACTTAACAGAAACTGTGTTCTTTCTAAGTAAATACTCGAGAGGCATCTGTTGTCAAAATTGTCGTCCAATACCGACGATATTATCAATTCTATGGTAAGGATAGGGTAGTCATGAGTCTTTTGCCAAAAGCCTTAACCGTACCAACCAAGTCAAAACTAAGCGGCTGGTTTGCCTCGCGTGCACCCAAAAGTGACAGTGCTACGCTGAATTTGCGCAACGTATATATTTTTTTTAGCCGCGAAGGTATGCTGTTTTCGGTGTTATTAATCATCACCTTTATCGCTGGTATCAATTATGGCAATAATCTGGTGTTGGGGTTATGTTTTTATCTTATCAGCATTTGGCTTATCAGTTTTCATGTGACCTTTGCCCATATTTCAGGGTTGAAAGTGCATTTATTAGAAGTCACCATGGCAGAGGTAGGTGCTCCAGTCTGGGTTACCTTGCAACTACGTAGTGAGAGCCGTCAACCCAGGCGGCAGCTATTATTTGGCTTTGAGGATGTGGATAATAAGGCTAAGAGTAGTGTGGACATTCCAAGCTCTGTCTTGGTCACAAGGTTGCAAGGTGAGAAAATCATTCGGTTACCTGTCCAGACCAATGCCCGTGGACAGTTTGAATTACCACGTCTCAGAATAAAAACAGTTTATCCTTTGGGTATTATGAAAGCATGGTCTTATATCTATTTTGCCCGTACCGCGTGGGTATATCCAAAACCTGAAGCATTTGATTGGGAAACGCAGTATGCCATTGCAAGCTTGGAGGATTTGCCAACAGGTGGGCAGTATCGCCAAGGCCAAGATGACTTTGAACGGCTCGATAACTACATAGAAGGTGAGTCGCTGGCACGTGTCTCTTGGGGGCATGTAGCGCGCGGTCAAGGAATGCTTACCAAACACTTCGCTGATCCTATTGGTCATGAGCAGACGCTAGACTATGCCGATATGCCTGCTGCACAACATGAACAAAAGCTATCACAACTGGCGTATGGTGCGATGACGTTGGGTCAGCTAGGTGTACCATATAATATGTGCTTACCCAATGATGCACCTTTTGTCACAAAGATGGGTGAAGGTGATGAATTTGCGCAAGATTGCTTGCTAAGGTTGGCAAAAGCACCATGACTAATTCTAAACACTTATCTTCGAGTAAAGATGTAGAAGCATCTATCAATGCTATTACAGCAGACTCTATCAAATCTGCAAGCTTTGAGCAGTTGGCGTTGGGTCAAAACATCACTACTCATGTTGCGCTTGGTAGTAATAATAAATGGTATCGCAAGCTACTTGCACTGCCAGCGTATTATTGGATAATAATTGCGCAAGTTATTGTTATTTTGCCGCATGCTGCCCATTTACCACTATGGCTAATGGGCTTTGCTGTGGTGAGTATTATCGCCCAGCTACCCCGTGTAAAGGCTCGATTTCAAAAGACAGCTCATTTAAAGCGTGTCTATCAAGGCATGCAAATGCTAGGCTTCTTATTGGGTCTTTTGGGATTGTGGTTGACCTACAATACGGCATTTGGGCTAGATATGGGCGTGGCATTTTTAGTGCTATGCCTCATTAGTAAGCTCTGGGAATTGTACAAGCGTCGTGACGCCTATGTGGTATTGAATTTATCGTTATTCGTGCTGGCAGCACTGTTTTTGATGGATCAAGGGCTGATTACTACTTTAGAGGTGGTGGTTGGAGCAGTCATTGTATTACTGACGTTTATTGCGTTAAACGATGATGGCAATGATTGGGGTGACGGTCGCTTGCGCACTTTGGGTGTATTAGGCATTGGTGCGCTGCCATTGTTGGTGGTGCTATTTCTATTTTTCCCTAGGCTACCACCGCTATGGTCGGTACAGCTATCAGGTCAGCAAGCGACCACAGGCGTCTCCGACAGCATGTCACCTGGTGACTTTGCTAACTTAGGACAATCAACGGAGTTGGCATTTCGGGTAGAGTTTGAAAATAACCGACCACCACAGCAGCAGCTCTATTGGCGCGGCTTGGTATTTAGCGATTTTGATGGAGTCACGTGGCGTCCTAATTCGCAACAACAACAGTGGCAGCCTTCAGAACAACGTCCTGCTTGGATTGACAATGCGTTTGCTACCATTCCCGAAGAGGCACAAGTTGCACCAAATAACTATCAAATCATCTTAGAGCCTACTCAGCAAAACTGGCTATTTGGTCTCGATTATCCTTTTGCTCAGCGGCGAGATGTCAGCATTACTTCAGATTTTACGTTATTAAAAGACGAGCCTGTCACTCAGCAGCTGCGCTATGACGTATTGCAGTTTTCACCGATGAATATCGATCCTATCCTTACGGATGATTCACGGCGGATGAATCTTGCACTGCCAAATAATGGTAACCCGAAAGCAAGAGCATTGGCTCAGCAGCTTTTTGCGCAGTCAGGCTCAGACCCTACGCGTTATATAGCGGCTATCGAGCACTGGATTAATCAAACAGATTTTCGCTATACGTTATCGCCACCACGTTTGAATAACAATCGTATTGACGAGTTTTTGTTTGAGACCAAGGCGGGGTTCTGTGAGCATTACTCTTCAAGTTTTACTTTTATGATGCGGGCAGCAGGTCTTCCAGCCAGAGTCGTCGCAGGCTATCAAGGTGGTGAGCCGAGCCGTGGTGGTAATGTGTGGGAAGTCCGGCAGATGGATGCGCATGCGTGGACTGAGGTTTGGATTGAGGGGCAAGGTTGGATACGTGTCGATCCAACTGCTTTTGTAGCGCCCGAGCGCGTCGAGCAGGGAATGGACGCGATGACGCAGTCACAAGGTGCTGCGATGTTTGGTGAAGGCGCTGGCGCACAGATTGACTATCAACAATATCAAATGCTACAAACCTTACGTCGTCTCTCAGACCAAGCGAGCTACTATTGGCAAAAAGACGTCGTCGGCTACGATCAAGACAAGCAAGCAGACTCGTTATTCAAATGGTTCAATATCAGATCCATCACGCAACAAATTATTTGGTTAGCCGCGAGTGCTATTACGGTCATGGTTATTTTGGTATTTATCATTTGGCAACGTCGCCGTAAACGCTGGCACCCAGTAGATTTACCACTTGCTCAGTTGTCGAAGCGTATAGGTAAGCAAGATAAGTCACTGGCTCGTACTGATAATGAAGGTCAGTTGGCGTGGCTTGAGCGCTTAGCGATGGCCATTGATTCTAGTGCCTCAAATGACACTGATGCGAGCAATACCAGTCAATTAACAGACAGTGATCACCCTAAAGTTATTCAGGATAAAATCACCCAAATCAAACAAGACTATCGTCATCTACGCTATGGACGCTTAAGCACTGTTGAAATCAGTGATAGTGAGTACCAGAAAGTGCTTAAGCAGCTAAAGAAAAACTTACACGAATTGTTGTAAGTTCATGGGTGACACACCCTAGCCAGTAGCAGTTATTAGCAATAGTGAGCGGATAAATGACAGATAGATTTGGAACAAACAATGCGTAGCACTAAAGATCGTATTCGCCACGCCTTAGCGTTTGAAATCATTGGCCTACTTATTTTCGCACCACTGGCAAGTTGGGTGTTCGGTTTTGAGCTGCACTCAATGGGTGTGATAGCGCTCGCTGGCTCTATTGTCGCGACCGTGTGGAATTATTTTTATAATGTCTTATTTGATAATGCCATGCTTAAACTACGTGGTGAGGTGAAAAAGACCGTTCCCATACGAGTGCTACATGCCACGCTATTTGAAGGTGGCCTGCTAGTGTTATTCTTGCCAGCGATTGCTTGGTATCTGGATATCAGTCTGTGGGAAGCGTTTAAAATGGATATTGCCATGGCGACATTCTATTTGGTATATGCTTTTGTGTATAACTGGATTTACGATAGAGTTTTTCCTATTGCTGAAGCTGGCTAATGGTGGTTTTATCCAAATATGCAGAACGTATTAAGGAGCCAGCTATATGGCAATATATGTAGATTTTATGCAGATAGAATTTAAAGGTTATAAGTGGTGCCACATGCTGGCCGATACGTTGCAAGAGCTGCATGAGTTTGCGGCGTTCATTGAATTAGATGAGCGTTTGTTCCACCGTAACGCCAGTTATCCGCATTATGACGTCACTGTACAAATGCGAGAAACCGCGATTGAGTACGGCGCTATTCCTGCTGATCGCAGAAAAATTATCGAGTGTGCTAAAAAGCTAAAAGTAGAGTTACATGCACAAATAGCACAGTCTGATAATGTTTAATAAATGCATAAGCAAATAAAAAAGGTGGGTTATGCTTTCGCTAACTCACCTTTTTTTGTTTGGATTTTTTGACGATTACTTTGCCACTGCTGCTGTACTGACGCCATTTAGGGCTTTTGAGATGTTATCAATGACGGTGTCACAACCTTTAATATTATGACGGGTTTTTAAGTATTGAGGATCGTTATACGATAGCCATACTTTTTTATCTGCATCTTCACTGATGAGGATTTTTTGTGGCAAATCGATAGCGACGCTTTGCTCGCAATTCATCAATGGTGTACCCGCTTTAGGGTTACCAAACATAATAACTTGTGTTGGTCTTAAGGTTAAATCGACACCTTGTGCATTTTTTTGATGATCGACACGTGCAAATACTTTCATGCCTTTACTTTCGATAATGGCTGCCAGTTTATCAGCAGTCTCTTGGACAGAGTGGTGACTTTGCATGGTTATCAAGCCTTTTTCGGCATTGGTGGCAGTCATCGTTGCTTTCACCGAGGACGTGTCGCTAGGTGAATGTAAAATATTTTCAACACTGGCACAAGAGGCCATGGTCAAAGCTAGAGCGGCGATAGAGACAATTTTAATCATAAATTTACCTATAGGTTATCAGTGATAGTTGGCAACATCGGACATTTATTGTGTCATTACATTGTGCGTAATAAACTGCGCATAGTAAAGAGCCACATTGCAACTTGCCTTAATAAATTACCAAGCCAATTACTAAGCCAAGTGCTCTGCCAAGTAGTCCACCAGTAGCCTGATTTTTGGTGATAACTGACGGTTGTGCGGATAAATGGCCCAAATACTTTCTTCAGGCTCTCTATAGTCATCCAACAAGCTTATCAGCTCCCCAGACGCTAGGTATTTTTGCACATAATAATCTGGCAGCTGGACGATGCCCAAACCTTTTAGGGCAGCATCAACTAGGCTATGACCACTATTATATTGAATGCTCCCAGAGACGCGCAAATTCCTTTCTTTACCTGCGTCACTAGCACGTGGGTCAGTATCTATAAAGTGCCAGTAGTCGCGAGTCCCAAGTAAGCAGTTATGTTGACTCAGCTTGCTCAGAGCATGTGGTGTGCCATATTTATCAAGATAAGAGGGTGCCGCGCAGACAAAGTTGGTGCGATGGCTGAGTTTTTTTGCCATCATCGTGGAGTCGCTTAATTTGCCGATACGAATCGCTAAGTCGTAACCACCTTCAATCAAATCGATCTTTTGATTACTCAAAAAAGCCGTCACTTCGATATCGCTATACTGCATCATAAAGTCATTGACCAACGGCAGCAATTGTTGTTCGCCATAAGTGACAGGGGCAGTCAGTTTGATCCTGCCTTGCGGTTTTGATTGCAAATTACTGACAGCCTGCTCAGCAGCATCCAAGCCATCGAGCACACTACGGCAATGCTGATAGAACACGCGACCTTCTTCTGTTAATGATACTTTGCGTGTCGTACGATAGAGGAGTTTAATATTAAGGCGTTTTTCTAAGGCGCTTATTTGCCGGCTAGCTTGAGCGGTCGAGATGCCTAATTCTTTGGCGGCGCGCGTAAAACTCTCGTATTCTGCGACGTAAACGAACTCGCTAACACCATCCCAGCGCATGATTATTACCAATATGTAAAAGATATTTGCAAATATAGCATATTGTTATCACCCTAGAAATAACTATAATGGTAAGCATCTACTCAAATAGTTGGTTGTAATCTAGCGGACTGCAATCATTTGCGAATGAGTGTCCTAGAAATAGTGGCCTGCTTTTTATAGGCTGTAAATAATAACGAATTAAAAAGAGAAATTCTTATGTCAGATAAATTTATTAAATCAAAAGCCGCCATCGCTTGGGGGCCAAACCAGCCACTATCTATCGAAGAAGTGGATGTCATGCTGCCACGTAAAGGCGAAGTATTGGTAAAAATCGTGGCAAGCGGTGTTTGCCATACCGATGCTTTTACCTTATCTGGTGAAGACCCAGAAGGTGTCTTCCCAGCAATTTTGGGTCATGAAGGTGGCGGTATCGTTGAGCAAATCGGCGAAGGCGTGACCAGCGTTCAGGTCGGCGATCATGTCATCCCGTTATACACGGCAGAATGCGGTGTTTGTAAAATGTGTACGTCAGGCAAAACCAATCTATGCTCGGCAGTGCGCGAAACTCAAGGTAAAGGCTTAATGCCAGATGGCACCACACGTTTTTATAAAGACGGCGAACCAATCTATCATTATATGGGCTGCTCAACTTTCTCTGAGTACACGGTTTTACCAGAAATATCTTTAGCGAAAGTCAATAAAGAAGCTCCATTAGAAGAAGTGTGCTTGCTTGGCTGCGGCGTGACTACCGGTATGGGCGCAGTCATGAATACTGCCAAAGTCGAAGAGGGCGCTACCGTTGCTATCTTTGGTCTGGGCGGTATTGGGCTGTCAGCGGTCATCGGTGCGGCGATGGCAAAAGCCAGTCGTATCATTGCTATCGATATCAACGAAAGTAAGTTTGAACTGGCTAAGAAGTTAGGCGCAACTGACTGCATTAACCCGAAAGACTACGACAAGCCAATTCAAGAAGTGATTGTTGAATTGACCGATGGTGGGGTAGATTACTCATTTGAATGTATCGGTAATGTCGATGTCATGCGTTCGGCGCTTGAATGCTGTCACAAAGGCTGGGGTGAGTCGGTCATTATTGGAGTCGCTGGTGCCGGACAAGAAATCTCTACTCGTCCGTTCCAGTTAGTGACTGGTCGAGTCTGGCGTGGATCAGCGTTTGGTGGAGTAAAAGGTCGTTCAGAATTACCAGGCTACGTTGAGCGTTATCTAGCGGGTGAAATCCCACTACAAGACTTCATTACCCATACTATGCCATTAGAAGATATCAACGAAGCGTTTGACTTGATGCATAAAGGTGAGAGTATTCGTACGGTCATCCATTTCTAAAAAATATTGTGCAAGAGCAATATCTGACAGTAACGTTAGAATGACTGTTCTGAAAATACGGTTTTAAAAATAAAAAGGCCGCTTCGTTTTCGAAGCGGCCTTTTTTAAAGCTTATAACATCATCATTTTATATGTATGGTTACAAAACCATTTACTCAGCCATATTAGCCAATTGCTCTAAAATACTTATGTAGTTTTCGACCCCTTGAGCACCGCTAACAAGATGACGCTCATTAAAAATGATTGCTGGTACACTTTGAATGCCTTGTTGTTGCCAATGCTGCTCTTCTGCTCGTACTTCCTTAGCAAAGAGCTGACCCTCTAATATTGCTAGCGCTTCACTACGATCAAGTCCAGTCTCTGCTGCAATATCAGCAAGCACGTTGATATCTGAAATATCTCTGTTATGGGTAAAATGCGCGGCAAACAATGCTTGTTTTAACTCATGCATACTTTCTTTCTGATCAGCGAAATGCAGAAGCTGATGTAAGTTGAAAGTATTGTGCATGCGCGTGTCATCATTGAAATTAAACTCAAAGCCAACTTCCTGTCCAGCTTCAGTCATTCTGACTCGGCTAGCATCTGACTCTTGCTTGGTCGAGCCGTACTTTTCGATGATGTGCTCACGTAGGTTTTGCCCCTCGCTTGGCATGTTGGGGTTTAGCTCAAACGGATGCCAGTGGATAGTGTGAGCAGTATTAGTTTGCTCAAGTGCTGCTGCCAATTGACGATAGCCGATGACGCACCAAGGGCAGACGACGTCTGAGACGATGTCTATTCGGAGTGGTTTTTCTGATGTGCTCATATTTCCTCGCAGGGATTGTTATTTGTATTTTATTTAAGGCTTCTAATTGCTCATATATCTCATCTAAATGTGTCTGCTTAGAGATAGTCGTCGACCAAGAAGCCTCAGTAATAATCATGCCTTAAACATCAAGCGTTAATGAACATTCAAAGCATAATCAGGTGAATACAATGCGCTCTGAGTGACTCATTTTGCTCACTGGATTGCTATTATTCATAGCTGCTTTTTTGCGATAAGGCAGTCAAAAATCAACCTCTGATAACAAAACGTATGAATATTTAACCAATCTGTCATGGCCATGAAATGGGATTTTCTTTACAGTAGCTTTGCCGACATTGGTAGTCGTGACTTATAACCTATGCTAACACCAAGTATTTAGCAAATAATAAAAACTTAATATTCGATACAGGATACACAAATGAAAAACATTACTGAAGCAATGAACTGGCGCTACAGCACCAAAGAATTTGATACCAATAAGAAAATCTCAGCAGAAGATTTCCAAAGTCTAAAGGATATTTTACGTCTCAGTCCTTCGAGCACCAATATCCAACCTTGGCATTTTGTGATTGCTGATGATGAGGCTGGTAAAGCTCGTATCGCTAAAGGCACAGATGGCATGTATGAATTCAATACGGCAAAAGTAAAAGATGCCTCACATGTCATCGTATTCTGTAGTCGTGTCTATGCTGATGATGAGTTCTTGAATGAAATACTAGACAAAGAGGAAGCTGATGGTCGTTTTGCGGAACCAAAATTTAAAGAGCAGATGCACCAAGTGCGTAAGATGTTTTTGGACATTCGCCGTTATGAGCAAAAAGATGAACCGCACTGGTTGATAGAGCAGCTATATCTTAATATGGGCGCTTTGCTACTAGGAGCTGCGACCTTGGGTATTGATGCTGTGCCGATGGAAGGGGCGGATTTGAAAGCACTTGATGAAGAGTTTGATTTACGTAGCAAGGGCTATACGGCTGTTGCGGTCGTATCGCTTGGCTATCGTAGTGAAGATGACTTTAACGCTGAGCTGCCAAAATCACGCTTTGATGAAGAGACAATCATCACGAAAGCCTAGCCAGTGTTCATCTAAGCGAAGAACGTATTCAAGATATATAGCTAACAAGTTCTATATAAAAAGTCTATTTAAGAGCCTCATAAACTGACCGTTTATGGGGCTTTTTTATCAAGATTCCCTTTGAAGTAACGTTAGAAACTGAGGATAAACAGCATATCACCTATTAGCAGTGCTAACATTTCGACATTCTCGCAGATTAGAAACTACACTGGAATCCCTACAAAGTTAAAACAAAATATCCCCTTTTGATAAGACATAATAAATTGATTAACGCTGTATTTACGAGGCGTTTTTCACCATCCTATTATGTCCATCTGCCAGCGAGAAGCCAGCATGTCTACTTTGACGTTAACAATCAATAAGCAGGATTATCAGCTCGAGAATCTTGACGCACGTACGACACTGCTCGATGTCTGTCGTCAGCATTTACAAATCACCGGACCCAAAAAAGGCTGCGACCATGGTCAATGCGGGGCTTGTACCATGCTCATCAATGGACGACGGGTTAATTCTTGTCTGACACTCGCCGTTATGCATGATGGTGATGACATTACAACAATTGAAGGCATTGGGATGCCAGAGTCATTATCGGCATTGCAGCAAGCATTTAAAGACAATGACGCTTTTCAGTGTGGGTATTGTACGCCTGGTCAGATTTGCTCAGCAACAGCGTTGATAGAGGAAGTAAAGCAAAACTGGCCAAGCCATGTCAGCACAGACTTAAAAAATCCTGATGGTCGCCTTGTACAAGAAATCGCTGAGCGCATGAGCGGTAACATCTGTCGCTGCTCTGCTTATCCCAATATTATTAAAGCCATTTCACAAGTGCTTGAAAGTCAGGTTTCAGAAGGTCAAGTATCCGCGTCTACTATTCAACCAACAGACAACGCAGTGCAAAATTCAAGCGTGACAGGTATCTGGTCACCACCACCGAGCGAGGCGCAACTTGGTAAGACCTCAGCGAATAATAAGACAGCAAATGCTACAACAGGAGGCCGCTCATGAAACGCTTTGAATATAGTCGTGCTGATGTACCAGAGCAAGCGGCAATATCCGCCAGTACCAAAGATGCGTCATTTATCGCAGGCGGTACCAACTTATTAGACTTAATGAAGCTAGAGATTGAGACGCCAATTAAATTGGTCGATATTACCCGTTTAGAGTTAGAAAAGGTCGAAACCACTGCCGACGGAGGTTTGCGTATCGGCACGCTTGTGACCAATAGTGACTTGGCAGCACATCCTGAGGTTATTGCCAATTACCCAGTATTATCCCGAGCGATTTTGGCAGGAGCGACTGGTCAGTTGCGTAATAAAGCAACGACTGGCGGCAATTTCTTACAGCGTACTCGTTGTTATTACTTCTATCAAACAGACAGCGCCTGCAATAAGCGTGAACCGGGAACAGGTTGTCCAGCTATCAATGGCGAGAACCGTACGCTAGCTATTTTAGGCACGAGCGATGCCTGTATTGCTCAGCATCCATCTGACATGGCAGTGGCGATGCGCTTGCTGGATGCCACTATCGAGACAGTTAAAGCTGACGGATCGACTCGTTCTATCAATGTGAAAGACTTTTATTGCTTACCAAAAGATACGCCGCATATCGAAAACGTATTAGAGGCAGGCGAGTTAATTACTCACGTTGTATTACCTGCGCCTATCAAGGGTATGCACACCTATGACAAAGTTCGCGATCGCGCCTCTTATGCCTTTGCGCTTGTGTCCTGTGCCGCAGTGATAGACGCTGGGGATAGCGGCAATCTGAAAACGGTACGATTGGCATTTGGTGGTATTGGTACTGAGCCGTGGCGTAACGAAGCGGTTGAATCACTGTTAACGGGTACCGATGGCAATAATGACGTTATTGCGCAAGCCGCCGATCTGCTATTGAATGATGCTAAAGGTAATGGTCAAAACGACTTTAAGATACCGTTGACGCGTCGCCTACTAAAACAAGTCATTCAGCGCGCACTAGCGGGCGAGGGAGCATAATCATGTCATTACTTGAATCAATCACTCAGTCAGAACCGACCAAAAAAGTGACCATGGATGAGCCTGTTGAGTCTTTGTTTAGCACAACAGCGAGCAAACTAGTCGGTAAGCCAATTAACCGTGTTGACGGCTCGCTAAAGGTTAGTGGGCAAGCGCCTTATAGTGCTGAAATCCATTTAGATAATAAAGCGTACGGTGTCTTGGTCGGTGCAACCATTGCCAAAGGACAAGTCCAGAATATCGATAGTAGTTCTTTAGACGGCATTCCTAATATTATCAAGGTCGTGACAGACCCTAAGCACTTTTTGCGTAACTCTCAGCAAGGCGGATTGAAAAAAGCCCCGAAGCAGGGAGCGACTGAGATTTTTTATCATGGTCAGCCTATTGCGGTGGTCATCGCTGAAACCTTCGAAGCAGCAACAGAAGGGGCAAATGCGCTTAAAGTCACTTATAAAGATGAGACTGACCAAGCGGCATTGAATTTTACTAAAGAGTTGTCTAACGCCCATGCAGTCGATGAGAAAAAAGGCTCTGACAAAAACTATGTCCAAGGTGATCCAGAGCAAGGTCTAGCTGATGCCGAGGTGACGCTTGATCGCTTTTATCATACGCCAAGTCAAAACAGCTCTGCTATGGAGCCACATGCGACATTGGCCCATTGGGAAGACGACAAGCTTATTCTTTATACGGCAAATCAAATGCTGGCGTCTTGTAAGCAGCAAGTTATGGACGCGCTAGACTTAAATAAAGACCAAGTTCAGCTGATCGCGCACTATGTCGGTGGCGGGTTTGGTAGCAAGCTCGGTATTGCCCCTGAATCTATTGCCGCTGCCATTGCGTCAAAAGAGCTTGGTCGTCCAGTATTAATTACCATGACGCGTCCACAAGTGATGGAAGCAACGGTCAGACGCTCAAATACTCGTCAGCGCATTGCAATTGGCTGCGATAAAGATGGCGTTATCGATACGTTGATTCACGATACCATTTCTAGTAATTTGCCAGACGAGGCATTCTTTGAGCCAACTGCCTTGTCTACGCACTATCTATACAGTGGTAAAAATCGCCGTGTAAATTATGAATTGGTCGACATGAACCAAGTGCTATCAGGATCGATGCGGGCACCTGGTGAAGCGGTCGGTATGATTGCGGTTGAGTGTGCGATGGATGAATTGGCTTCACAATTAGATATTGATCCTATAGAACTGCGCCGCCGCAATGAACCCGAGAAAGATCCTAGCAAAGATATTCCGTTTTCGTCACGTCAGCTGATCGCTTGTATGGAACAAGGTGCTGAGCAGTTTGGTTGGAGTCAGCGCAACGCGAAGCCTGCTAGTCAATTGGAAGGTGACTGGTGGATAGGCACGGGCATGGCTGCCGCCGCACGTGGTAATCAGTTACAGTCTTCTGAAGCACGCGCCACCTTGCAAGTAGACAAGTCAAAAGAACTCGGTGTCAAAGCTGTTATCGAGACAGATATGACGGATATTGGCACAGGGTCTTATACCGTATTTTCTCAGGTAGCTGCAGATTTATTGGGTCTGCCCATTGACCATATAGAGATGAAACTGGGTGATAGTGCCTTACCACCTGCATCAGGTTCTGGTGGTAGTTGGGGTGCGGCGAGTGCAGGTAGCGGTGTCTACCTCGCTTGTGAGCAGTTGCGTGAAATGCTAGCAGAAAAAGTTGGCCTGTATCCTGATACGATTCAGCTAGACAACGGTCAAATTAAGCAAGTAGGCAAGCACGATTTAACAGCGGTAGAGGCAGCTAAAGAGAATGGTCAAGCGTTCGCTGATAGCACGATTGATAAAATATCAGAAACCACAGGAGTCTCATTTTCAGAGAATGTATTAGAAAAACAGTCAGAATCAGAAAAATATGATTTTGACAATACAGAATCATATGCGCTTGCTGACGTGATCGCAGGCTATGAGGAGCAAAAAGTCAGTGCCAAAGGACAGATAAAGCCAGGTAAAAATGGCAAGAAATATCGTCAGTCTTCGTTTGGTGCAAACTTCGCTGAAGTAGCTGTGCATAAAGTCACTGGTGAGATTCGAGTGAAACGCATGACAGGTGCATTTGCCGCAGGTCGTATTCTTAATCATAAAACAGCGACTTCGCAATGCTATGGCGGCATGGTATTTGGTATTGGTTCAGCGTTGATGGAAGAGGTCATCCACGATAAACGTGATGGTCGCCTGTGTAACCATGACCTCGCTGAGTACCATGTGCCAGTTAATGCTGATGTGCCGCAGTTGGATGTGATATTGGTCGAAGAGGATGATCCTTATACCAACCCAATGCATATCAAGGGTATTGGTGAGACGGCTATTGCCGGTGCTGCTGCTGCGATTGCTAATGCTGTCTATAATGCAGTTGGTGTACGTGTTTATGATTTTCCGATTACGCTCGATAAGCTGCTTTACGAGATGCCAGAGTAATTTTTTCAAGCCATATGTACGACAGGAACCCGCTTAATGAGCGGGTTTTTATAACTCAATCAGCAGTATTGTTAAGTAGCAAATAAGAGGTGTTATGAATCAGATAGCTGACATTCTTAAGCTGGCAGGTAAGGCTCAGCAGCAAGGCATTGATGCTGTACTGGCAACAGTCGTACGTACCGAGGGCTCAGCATATCGCCGCGCTGGCGCGATGATGCTTATCTGTGAGGATGGTCGCTCAGTTGGGATGATTAGTGGTGGCTGCTTGGAGCCGCACATTATCAAACGTGCCTTTTGGCTTACTCGTGACGGTTCCAATGTGCAGGTTTATCAGACGGGAGATGACATTGAATATGCTGACAATGGCCAAGCGAAAGCGGGCGTGAAGCAAACTGAGTCTGATATATATGATGAGCCAGATAGTGATTTAAATGACACGGACTTTGATGAGCTGAATTTTGGATTGGGCTGTAATGGACGAGTGCATGTATTATTTGAGCGACTGGCGACGGCTGAGCCATTGTTAGATATCATCAGTAACGTTCGACGTACTCAGCAGCCGATCACAGTGGCGACTTTGATTCGTGCTAACGACTATCAGCATCAAGATTCTATATCGCAAAAAAGTGATAACTTGCGAATTGGGATGCGTATTAATTTAGATGAACATCTAAGTTTGGGAGGTACCTCAGAACAAGATAAAATAAACCCTTCAAGTATAATTGCCGATACTGTAGAAAAGTTAGCACAATATAATCTGTCTGATAAAAATGCCGAATATGTGATAGTGGAAAACGGTAAGGCAACAACAGAATGGCTTGTGCAACGATTGCAACCACAAGTGCGTTTATTGATTTGCGGGGCGGGTAACGATGTGATGCCACTGGTGACCATGGCCAAGCTACAGGACTGGCATGTGACGGTCATCGATAGTCGCGTACAATATGCGACGCGCATGCGTTTTCTTCAAGCGGATGTTGTAATGTCGCTACATCTAGATGACAGCGAGACTTTGCTTAAGCTAAGCAATAATGCAGCAGTTGCTTTGATGTCACATAGTTTGAGTCAGGATCGCGCTCGCCTAGCGATACTGCTCGAGCATTCAGACAATTATAAATACTTAGGACAATTGGGGCCACGCTATCGTACCGAACGCTTAATTAGTGAGATTAGCATGAATATTAGCAATCCTGCTATGTTAGAAGCTGGTATCCATAAGTTGCATTATCCGATTGGTTATAAGCTAGGTGGAGATGGCCCTGAAGCACTGGCGCTTGGCATTATGGCAGAGATAAATGCCGTCATGCACAATCAAACCGTTTCAGTAGATGGATCGCATAACAATCTCTTAGATATAGTAGCGGAGAATAGTGATACAGATCCTGCTATCGTACAGAGTGTCGTATGAGCAAGAGTGCATTTACAGAAAGTACTGAACGACAGCGCCAAAACCATGCGGTCATCATCTTGGCAAGCGGACTAAGTCAGCGTCTTGGTCACCCTAAGCAGCTGCTCGTTAAGAATGGCGAGCCGTTGATTACTTATATGACTCGACTGGCAACAACTACCAATCCGCAAGCCATCGTCGTTGTCATTCCTGATAGTCATTGTTTGATTGCTAGTGCGATTATAGAGTTGGCTAATCAATACCCAACGGTTCAAATAGTGGTGAACTTACAAGCTGAAACGGGTATGGCACATAGTTTACGTTTGGGTATTGAGACAGTTGCTGCTTTTGAATCGAATTCAATCGATCAAGTGCTCATCATGGGAGTGGATCAAGTATTATTAGATGAGCCACATTTAACATCATTGCTAGCGGGCAAGCAGACGGTAGTGACCAGTCGTTATCACAGTTGGCAAGGTTTAGAGAGACATCGAAAACGGGATGAAACGGTATCTGATATCATTGGTCTGCCTCTAGCTATCAATTATAAATTGCTCAAACAATGGCAGTCAGAATTGATAGGAGATAAGGGACTTCGTCACCTAATTAGAGGACTGCCCGCTGAAAAAATAGGTAGGGTTGATAATGACCAACTTAGCTACGATATTGACACACCGGAGCAGCTAGCATTTGCCAAAAAACAAGGGTGGCTTGATAGCTAGCCTGATTGTCCTAATTTATTTTGAACAGTATTAATTTTGAACAACGAAATGCGAGAAAATCAAATTATAAATACGATAGAAACAGAACGCTTATATCTTAGACAGTGGCGAGCAAGTGATTTTGCAATATTCGCTGAAATGAATGCTGATCTTGACGTAATGAAGTATTTCCCTAAGCCGTTATCACCAAAAGTGAGCGAGGCGATAGCCAATAAATGCTCGCAGCTTATTGAAGATAAAGGTTGGGGTTTTTGGGCGGTCAGTCTAAAAGAGACATATACCTTTATTGGTATGGTTGGCTTAAATGAAGCGCATGCTGATATGCCATTTGCACCTACTGTTGAGATTGCTTGGCGATTACACAAAGATTATTGGGGACAAGGTTATGCAACGGAGGCAGCACGGGCGTCATTGAAGTTTGCATTTGAGGTATTAGAACTTGAGGAGGTCGTTGCCTTTACGGCTGTTATTAACAAGCACTCGCAACTGATTATGCAGCGCATTGGGATGAGTGATATACAAGAAAACTTTTACCATCCAATGCTTGAGTCTAATCATCGACTTGCTGAGCACGTTTTGTATAAGATTACTCCGGAGCAAAGATCGTAAGCTTATTCTCAGTATGTTTTTTTCACACGAGAATTAGTAAATAATAGACCCATAATAAAAGTGGAAAAAATAAGTAGTGTAGGATGCGCTAAATATGAGGACGCGCCCTAGTTAAGAAACCTCAATCCAGAGGTTTTGAGTGCCCATACTAGCTCTACAAAGGCGCGACTATTCGTCAAAGGCTCACCATCAATTATGAGCACATAGCCTGAGCTATCAATCCATAAGAATACAAAACTGGTCTCAGGGATGAGCAGGTCGACCTGCTGAAAGAATGAGATCGCTTGGCTTTCTACGGCCCATCCGCGTTGCTTTTGTCGTAGCATAAATCCTGAAAAATCAGCCGCCGCGACACTAAGCATATCTGCTTCTTCTTGGCTGTAGCCAATACGTGCCAAGCAAAACCCTTCATCAGAGCCAATGGCAGCGCGGCGTTTGCCCGATAAGCTGGCAACCACATAAGGCAAAAACTGATCTAGTGGCAGATTGGGCGCTGGTAACAGGAGAGACAGTTTCTCAATCCAACCTTGTTCTATGAAATTTTGCAGCCATTCATCAGAGTAACGTTCGAGCCAGTCGGCAGCGAGTAACGTCTGCGCATAGGATAACAAGTCTTGTAGTGATAGCTGCTCCTCAGTGGGTTCGCCTTGTGAAAATGCCTCAAAAATACCGGCTGGGGTTAGAGTCAGATACGTTTTATCAGCATTTAAATAAGAAGACATAGCAGCTACCATTATGATGAAGGTTATAGAGTGGCGATAAATTAGGTTTTCATATAGTTGAATTCAAATAATTTTGATACAAGGAAACCGAGTCCAAGTTATACATTAGTATGCTTAGCGAGGAAGACGATGTAGCGAATTTATATGGATTTGACTATAGTTTGATCAAGGCGCTGTTGACAGTTATTCCAACGCGCATCGAATTGCCAGTCACTTTTACCCAAGCGAAACCACACTAAGGAAAAGGCAAGTCGATCATTGCGAGCGATACAGTGTGCAAAGAACTCGTTTTCGACTTGCTCAATCGTACCCCAATCCTCATTAGTACGTGCTTGCATCAGCTCGGCTGTAATTTCTTTGGAGATTTCCTTGGCATCATCGCTACTGATACGTAGTCGTTGTTTTTTCTCATTGAGAGACGGTGATATCAATACACTCCAACGGGTCGCGAGCATACTATTGCGTTGAATATATCTTTTTTTGTCAATACAGTCGCGGAACCCTTGTTGAATATGAGGATACAGGCGATCTTTGACACGAATGAACAGGTTATTCACATCATAAGGAATGTCATACCAGCAGCCATAAAAGAAGTCTGCAACAGCGCCTTGCAGCGGCTCTCTCTCGGTCAATAGTAGCGCCGCATTGATGCGTTGTTCATGAAAATGACGGTTGTTGGGTGCCAAAAACACTTTACGCGAGTATAAGCGGAATACTCGCCGCGCTTCCATCTCGTTTTCTTTAATAAGATCTGAATCAGACATAACAATATCCTTTGAGTCACGGTCGCTACATAGTCAAATTCATATAAATCCGCTACATCGTCATCCTCGCTAAGCGTACTAATGTATCACTTGGACTCGGTTTCCTTGTATCGAAATTATTTGAATTCAACTACATTCAGTTCCATATAAATCAGATAGATTGTCAGGCCCGTTCAGTCTACTGTTTATAGTGCTCTTACTTGTAGTGCTCTTACCTGTCCTCTCTTGCGTATGTAGCCCAGTAATTAGTCCAGCAACGTCTGCATCAAATCTATCATAAATTCGGCATCTTCTTCAGTCATCGCTTCAAACCCTTGAGGCATACCAAGTTCGGCTAAGGCTTCTTTACCATCATCATCATTGTGCAGATTGAGAATGGCTTCTATAAAGATTTTCGCATCAAGGAAGTCGTCTTTAATAAGTAGCACGTGGCTGATGTCAGCCAAGTCACTTTCGATAAGTACGGAGAGCTGAGTCTTGGTCAACCGCGAAAGGCTATGAAAAATCTCTGCCAAGAAGAAAGCAGCTTGGGCATCCCCTTTAATGACTTTACGGGCAGCTGCCTGATAGGTTTCAGTGACATCCCATGTCAGATCAGATTCTTCGATATCAACGGCTTCTAGTAATCGTAAGCCAATCAGTTTGACATCTCGGTTGTCTGCCATGGCGACTGTAGCGCCAGCTTTAATGTCTTCTAAGTGGTTAATGTCGCTATTTGCAGCAGCGGCAATGACCATCTCATCAGACTTTCCGATAGGGCGGGCGATGGCACGGTAGCCTTGCTCACGGATTAGGGTGGCTGCATCAAAAGGGTTGGCGTAAATGACCTGAATGTCACCAGCATGAATGACTTGCTCTTGTTCAGCATGTGATGCGGGGATATTCAAGTGCATATTTAAGTTGGCACGTTTTTGAATCAACGTATTGAACATGTGCCAGCCTGCAAAACGCTCAGGCGAAAAATCTGGGGCGATTAACATATTGTGTGTCGTCATGATTTAGCCTTCCTCATTTTGTTTCATTTGGGCATATTGCACCATTGCCGCTTCGATTTTGCTGCGTGATGGCTTGCGTCGTACGGAGGTATAGCCTACGGTTTCGCCATGACGAACGTTAGGTACGACGGTTGCATAGACCCAATAATGACTACCATCTTTGCATAAGTTTTTGACGTAGCCATGCCATTTTTGTCCTGCTGTGGCAGTGTCCCACAGATCTTTATAAGCCGCTTTTGGCATGTCAGGATGGCGCAAAATATAATGCTGCTGGCCAATCAATTCATCGACATGGTAACCGCTAATCTCAACAAAAGCATCGTTGACGTGTGTCAGTATGCCATCCAAATCGGTACGCGATACAATCAATTTGCCATCTGGATAAGGGCGTTCGATACCAGTGTCATAGACAGTACGCGACGTGCCATCGTGGTAAGTTAAGGTAAGCTGTTCGGCAGGCATATCAGGCTTGTGTGCATCAGGGATTGGAGAACCCATGGTCATCTCCTTCATTGGTCGTTATGTAGTTAATTCTTTATAAATTGAATACGGTATCAGCCTTGCTTAGTCTACTACTTGTAGTACTGTCACCCGGCTTCCTTGTATCCAAATTATATTGAACCGACTATGTTTATAGTAATTAAAAGGCTAATAAATTCAATAAGCAGTCGCCGATCAAATGAGCTTTGCAAGGGCTTCCGAGGCACGTTTGATATCTAAGAATATCAAACCAAGCTTGGCATTTGGTTTTGCCATAATAGTGAGTACCGCCTCATCTCCTGATGACGTCATAATAACGTAGCCTTTTTCACCCTGAATCATAATACGATCGATACTACCACGTGCCAACTCACGGCCTGCACGGTCACCTAACGATAATAATGCCGCTGACATAGCACCCACACGGTCTTCATCAACGCCAGCTGGTAGAGCTGAAGCAATCATCAGACCATCGTTAGAGATTAGGGCAGATGCTTCAACATCTGCTGATGAGCTGTTTAAGTCTTCCAATATCTGTTGAAATGAGTCTGTACGCATATCGCTTTCTCTATGATAAGTGGTGGGTTGTTTAAGTAAAAAAACTGGTTAACTATATCCTTGCTTTAAGAAAGGTATTCTAACTCCTTACTAATGATATTGATATACATTTGCTCAATAAAAAATGACATTTTTATAATTTTTTGCCGTTTAGCATCGAATATCTGCCTTTTATCCTTGGTTTCTAAAGGAATTTGATAGTAATCCATTACCTTCAGTAAGGAAATGATGAAAGAGTTGGCCTAATTATTTATATTTTTGATCAGAAACACTATCTGAATAACCATCAATCGGTGTCTAGAGTTTCTATCAAACAGTGCAGCCTAGATTTAGCTAACGAAAATTGCTTATATGTTTCTATGATGGAGGTATTTACTAGACTTATGTATATTAAGGATGATATATAGTTATAAGACGAAAAATATTGACACTTATCAATTCGATATAGATATACAAATCCAGTCAGCTTTTTTAATCCCATCTGTCTCTACAGACGCTAACGTGTTGTAGGGATGATTTCAGTTTTACATCAGTGTTCGCAATCTCATTATCCGTTGTGACATCACGCGACGTTGACGTAAGTAAATATGATCCCCAGTTTTATCCTAAGGAAGAGATGTATGAGTATCAGTCAGGCCATCGAAAAAATCGAAGCACGTTATGCGCATCAGCCAGAGTTTATTCAAGCAGTAAAAGAGGTGGCGATTACGATTCAACCTTTATATGATGCTCATCCTGAATATAGTGCATTGAAAGTATTTGAGCGTTTGGTGGAGCCTGATCGGGTATTTGGTTTTCGTGTCAACTGGGAAGATGATAAAGGCGACGTGCAAGTCAATCGTGGCTGGCGTGTGCAGTTCTGCAATGCTTTAGGCCCTTATAAAGGCGGTCTTAGATTCCATCCTACCGTCAATCAGTCGGTATTAAAGTTCTTAGGCTTTGAGCAAATCTTTAAAAATGCCCTAACTGGACTGCCTATTGGTGGCGGTAAAGGTGGGTCAGATTTCGACCCTAAAGGTAAAACGGACAGTGAAATTCGCCGTTTTTGCTACGCCTTTATGCGTGAGCTGCATCATTATGTGAGCAAAGATATGGATGTGCCTGCCGGTGATATCGGCGTCGGTGGTCGAGAAGTCAGCTACATGTTTGCGATGTATAAAAATTTAACACGCGAATCAACAGGTGTTATCACTGGTAAAGGCGTTGGCTTCGGCGGCAGCTTGATGCGTACAGAAGCGACTGGCTATGGTGCGGTATATTTCTTAGAAAATATGCTTCTCGCTCAAAATGACACGCTCAAGGGCAAAAAGGTTCTGATATCAGGGGCAGGTAATGTCTCATTGCACGCTGCCGAAAAAGTGAATGCACTTGGTGGTATGGCAATAACGGTCTCTGATTCACAAGGGACGTTGCATGATAAAAAAGGTTTCAATCAAGAAAAAATCGATTGGCTCAAAAAACAAAAACAGCAGAACAAACCATTGGCAGAGTATGTTGAAGTCTATGGTGGAGAGTGGCTTGCTAAACAAAAACCGTGGCAGTTTAAGGCTGATATTGCGATTCCATGTGCTACTCAAAATGAAGTCAATGAATCTGATGCCAAACTGTTCGTCGAAAATGGTGTGAAGTACGTGGTTGAAGGCGCTAATATGCCGCTCACTGCTGAAGCGATTGATCATATCCGTTTGCACCGTGTCCATTATGCACCTGGTAAAGCCGCTAACGCTGGCGGGGTAGCAGTATCTGCGCTTGAAATGTCGCAAAACTCTGTCCGTCAGTATCAAACCTTTGAGCAAGTCGATGAGCGTCTAAAAGGTATTATGAAAGATATCCACGACAGTGCTGCGAATGCTTCAGAACAATATGGTCAAACTGATAATGGTTATGTCGACTATATGGCTGGTGCCAATATGGTTGGTTTCAAACGTGTGGCTGATGCGTTGGTCGCTTTTGGTATTTTGAACTAAGGCTCTACTATATAACTCATAGCCTCATCTGATCATTGCAATAACCAATACTGCGTTTATCCTCTTGAGACAAACGCAGTATTTTTTTTGAAAAAATAGCAATGACTACTCGAAAGTAAACGTTTCTATAGGTGATGTATTTAGATTGATTGTCCAAACAAAGTAATTACACTTTGATACTTTTTCATCCTACAGCGAGTAGAAAACCTCGCTAACATGTACCTACGAATAACGAAGCCAACGTCTATTGATAATGAAAAGTAAGCACTTGGCTAAAAAAGTAAGTCATCAGTGAAGGAGATAAGATAATGGAAAAACTGTCTAAAAAGATGCAGTTGACCACTTTAGGTGCAGGCCTAGCAGTCGCACTAACCGCAGGTGTCATGAGCACGACTGTCATAGCCGCTCAAACAAATCTATCTACCGAAGTGAAAGCAGCAAAAGGTAATAAGGTTGGCTTAAAGCAAGCGATCACTATCGCAACCGAACATGTATCAGGTATGCTCATCAGCGCTGATTATGATGAGGACGACGATGATACAGAAAACGGTGTATACGAAATAGAATTTAGCACGGCTAGCGATAGCTATGAAGTGATCGTTGATGCTATTACGGGGAAAGTTGTCAGCACTGATACTGAACGGTTAGATCGTGATGATATCAACGATTACAATGTACAGCGCCTTGTGAAAGTAAACGTCATGAGTGCGATAGGTATCGCTGAGAAAAAAATAGGCGGTATGACATTAGAAGTCGAGTTTGAAGCAGATCGTGATTACAGTGATCATCCTTTATATTACAAAGTGGACTTATTAAAAGGTAATGAGATCGTCAGTATTAACATCGACGCCAATACAGGCGAGACGTTTGCCAACAAATATAAGCGCTAGTAGCAATGTTAATAACAACGTGAATAGCAACGTTCAAACAGACCAAACCAAAGCCATTAGCTGAACATATCAGCTAGTGGCTTTTTTAATAGCGATAAATAAAGGTAGGTTGATTACATTGTCTCGCGCCATTTACCTTGAACCATAATGCCTTGGATAGGATTCAGCCCCATCTGATAGGCCAAGTCAGCAGGACGGGCGATATCCCATAGTGCTAAATCAGCATCACAGCCCATTTCTATTTTACCCTTATTAGATAGTCCTAAAGCCTGTGCCGCATAGACGGTCGAGCCTGCCAATACTTCTTCGGGCGTCAGGTAAAACAACGTACAGCCCATATTCATCGTCAGTAAAAGGGATGTTAACGGTGAGGTACCAGGATTACAGTCGGTTGAAATCGCTATAGGGACTTGGTGCTTACGTAATGCTTCAATGGGTGGCAGCTTGGTATCACGTAACGTATAAAATGCCCCTGGCAATATCACGGCAACCGTATTGCTCGCGGCCATTTTTTTGATGTCTTCTTCTGATAAATGCTCTAGATGGTCGCTAGATAAGCCTTTATATTCAGCGACCAAAGCACTTCCGCCGATATCAGACAGTTGCTCAGAGTGTAGTTTCACTGGTAGACTTAATGAGCGAGCTACCTCAAAAACACGCCTAATTTGCTCTGTGCTAAAGGCGATGTTTTCACAAAAGCCATCAACCGCATCGACCAAACCTTCTGAATGCAATATCGGTAGCCACTCGCAAACTTGCTCGATATAGTCGTCCGCACGGTCCTGCATGTGAGACTTGTATTCAGGTGGTAGGGCATGCGCCGCTAGGTAAGTGGTGCTCACATGAATGTCGTATTTTTCTCCTAGCTGACGGGCGACCGTGAGCATTTTTCGCTCAGTGTCTAAGTCCAAGCCATAGCCAGACTTGATTTCGATACTGGTGACACCTTCTTTCATAAGTGCGATTAAACGTTTTTCACTTTGTGTAAATAGCGATTCAATACTGGCAGCACGGGTAGCACTGACCGTCGCGACAATACCGCCGCCTTGTGCAGCTATATCTTGATAACTAACGCCTTGCAAACGCGCTTCAAATTCATTGCTACGGTTGCCACCATAAACGATATGCGTATGACAATCGATAAGCCCTGGGGTTATCCATCGACCATCCACATCTGTGATTTGGCTAGCTTGATATTTAGACAAATGAGCAGTGATTTGATCGTGCGTGCCAACCCAAGCGATTTTACCGTCTTTAATACCGATAGCCGCCTTTTCTAACTGACCGTATGGGATGCTATCAGCATGCTCATTTTCATCATTACTTGTCTCAATACCAAAACCATGCCGCGCTGAAAAGGTGGCGATATTGGCGTTAATAATGACATGGTCAAATGATGTCATAGTAGATTCGTCGAGCGTCTGTTCTGTAGGGTTTTTCAATACGGAGTTCTTTGATTCATTCATAATATGCTCCTGATTTTTGTGAGGTCAGTGATCTTTGTTGGCAAGATCTAAGCGCTAAGTAAGTGCTGCTCTACAATAGTGGCTAGTAAGCGAGCAGCAACTTTGCAGCTACGACTATCAATGTCAAAAGTAGGATTAATCTCAGCAATGTCTGCCATTTTTACTTTGCCAGTAGCCATGATGGTTTTAACCATACGCTCAACGAAACCCAGCTCAATGCCAAAGGCGGCAGGTGCACTCACACCTGGGACGACACTAGATGGTAAGCAGTCCATATCGATGGTTAGATATATTATATCGACCTGATCTACAAAGCTTTTGACCCGCTCAGCAAGTGTGTCCCAAGGCTGATAATGACAGTCTTCATCACTGATAACCTGTACGCCCAATTGCTCAGCACGATCGAAAAGCGCTGCCGTATTAGAGAACCGACTGACGCCGATACAACAATAGTGAAAAGGCTGATTATGTGCGTCAAGATGTTCGGCAATTTGGCGAAATGGTGTCCCAGAGGTCGCTACATCAGACTGACGAATATCAAGATGGGCATCAAAATTAATAATTCCGATAGTAGGCACTGTGTTCGTGCTGATATTTGCTTCGCTTGTATTTTCTAATGCCTGCCATAATCCCAAAAAGCTACCATAAGCAATGGCATGACCACCGCCAAGCCCGATGGGTAGACCACCCTGTTTGATAACATTGCTCACTGCATCGGCATATTTGATCTGAGCTTGCTCAAGGATGCTCTCGGCAAAGCCATCATTATCATCACAATGAATGTCGCCAGCATCACCCAATAAGGTTGATAATTGACCATCAAAACGTTGTTGTAAATTAGCAATGACTGGCAGCGTAGCAAAAGCTCGACGAATCAATGGCGGAGCAGCTCTAGCACCCACGCGGCCTTGATTACGTCTGACGCCTTGATCACAGGCAAAACCAATTAGCCCAATATGCTGATCCTCGTAAGGCTGAGCAAGCTGATACCAATAGCGGGCGCGTGCCGTCTCAAAAGGCTCTGCACGGCCTGTCCACTTGGTCATATTAGCAGGTGTATGGCTAATGTGAGTGGCAGTCGTTGCTGTTGCTCTCGCTATTGTCATCGCTGCTCTCTGCACATTAATATTTATTTAGACTCGTACCAATCGCTGCGTAGTGACTGCCAATGTTCAGCAAGCGTACCGTCTAATACCAACTGTTTAGCTGCTTCAATATCAGGGGCAAGGTAGCGATCTTTATCATAGAAAGTCACTTGCTCACGTAGTTTCTGATGTGCGACTGTCAACGGCTCTGAGGTGTCTAATCCGCGATGGAAATCGATACCTTGACCAGCAGCTAATAGTTCAATACCGATAATGGTGGCAGTGTTTTGTGCCATCTCGTATAGGCGGCGTGCGCAATAGGTGGCCATTGACACATGGTCTTCTTGATTGGCAGAAGTCGGGATACTATCGACGCTACCGGGATGAGCGATAGATTTGTTTTCTGAAGCCAGTGCTGCGGCGGTCACATGGGCAATCATAAAGCCTGAGTTTACCCCAGCGTTATCTACTAAGAATGGTGGCAGACCACCTGATAGAGTCGCATCGATAAGCAAAGCCACACGGCGCTCAGACATAGAGCCAATCTCGGCGATTGCCAAGGCTAAAATATCAGCGGCAAAGGCGACAGGCTCAGCATGGAAGTTACCACCTGATATGGCGACAGGACCATCTTCGTTGTTGAAAATAAGTGGGTTGTCTGTCACCGCATTAGATTCAATTAATAGCGTTTTACCTGCTTGGTTGATGATATCAAGACAGGCACCCATGACTTGCGGCTGGCAGCGTAAACAGTAAGGGTCTTGAACTCGATCATCCTGCTCGCCATCATGTGAGGCACGAATGGCACTGCCTTTGATTAGCTGACGATGTGCCTTAGCGATTTCAATTTGACCATGATGACCACGTACTTCATGAATACGCGCATCAAATGGTGAATCCGAGCCTTTTGCAGCATCAATTGATAGTGAGCCTACAATGGTCGCAGTCTCAAGTAAATCACGTGCTAAAAAATAACCACGTAACGCTAGCGCAGTTGAGACTTGCGTACCGTTGATAAGCGCAAGGCCTTCTTTGGCTGCAAGAGTAATAGGCTTAAGTCCATGTTGCGCTAGGGCATCAGCAGCTGGCACTTTTTTACCAGCGACAAAGACATCACCTTCGCCCATCATCGCAAGTGTCATGTGTGACAACGGTGCTAAGTCACCAGATGCACCAACTGATCCTTTGGCTGGGATATTTGGCGTGATTTGATTGTTGATTAAGGCCAGTAAACTATCTACTACCTCGCGACGTACGCCAGAGACACCTTGCGCCAGACTGGCAACTTTCATCACCATAATCAGTCGTACCACGCCATCTGGTAATGCTTCACCAGTGCCCACAGAGTGAGAAACAATTAGGTTGCGCTGAAGTAGCTCAAGTTGGTCATCACTGATACGCGTCTTTGCCAATAGGCCAAAACCCGTATTAATACCGTAAGCGCTTTTATCTCGTGCAATGATGGTTCGTACATCTTCGTGCGAAGCATCTATTGCCTTATAAGCATTCTCAGGTAGTGTCAATATGACAGGCTGCTCGTAGATATCACGTAGCATCTTAAAGCTAAGCTGGCGAGGGTGTAGGGTTAGTTGTTTGATGTCGTTCATAGGGGTAATCCTAGTTGCATAGTCATATAATTGTTTGTTTTTATAATATTAAGGTAGTTCAAACTACTTAATCATTTTAATCATTGGCAAATTCAATCCATAATCTTTCGCTGTTTTGATTGCTAACTCATAACCTGCATCGGCGTGACGCATAACCCCTGAGCCGCAGTCATTGACTAATACACGCGATAAGCGTTTGGCTGCGGCGTCAGTACCATCCGCGACGATGACCATGCCTGAGTGCTGTGAGTAGCCCATGCCAACGCCGCCACCATGATGTAGTGATACCCAAGTGGCACCACCTGCCACATTGAGCATGCCGTTTAATAATGCCCAGTCAGATACTGCGTCTGAACCATCTTTCATGCTTTCGGTTTCGCGGTTTGGACTGGCAACAGAGCCTGTGTCTAAATGGTCGCGACCAATGACGATAGGGCCTTTTAGCTCACCGTTTTTTACCATTTCATTAAATGCCAAACCTGCTTTATCACGCTCACCAAGCCCTAACCAGCAGATACGGGCAGGCAAGCCTTGGAACTGAATGCGCTCTTTTGCCATATCTAACCAGCGATGGATATGTTGGTTTTCTGGGAATAGCTCTTTGATTTTTTGATCGGTCTTATAGATATCTTCTGGATCACCTGATAATGCTACCCAGCGGAATGGGCCTTTACCTTGACAGAACAATGGACGAATATAAGCGGGGACAAAACCTGGGAAGTTAAAGGCATCTTTAACCCCTTCATCAAAAGCAACCTGACGGATATTATTACCGTAATCGGTCGCTGGAATATCCATCGCCTGTAGGTCTAAAATCGCTTGTACGTGTACGGCACAAGATTTAGCTGCTGCTTTGGTGAGTGCTGCATGTTGCTCTGAATCTTCTTGTGCGGCTTTCCATTCTTCTACGGTCCAGCCGCTTGGTAGATAGCCATTAATCAGGTCATGTGCTGAGGTTTGATCGGTGACCAAATCCGGCTTCATGCCACCAGCGTGCGCACGCTTGACCATCTCAGGCAATATATCTGCGGCATTACCAAGTAAGGCGATAGAGACAGCTTCACCCGCATCAGTATGTTGTTTGATTAGCTCATAAGCGTGGTCAAGATTGTCTGCTTGCTTGTCGACATAACCAGTGCGCAAGCGGAAATCGATACTAGACTGCTGACACTCAATGTTCAATGAGGTTGCACCCGCGAAAGTTGCGGCTAGTGGCTGTGCGCCGCCCATACCACCAAGACCAGCGGTCAAAATCCAACGACCTGCCCAGCTGCCATCATAATGCTGACGACCTGCTTCGACAAAAGTCTCATACGTACCTTGGACGATGCCTTGCGTACCGATATAAATCCAGCTGCCGGCGGTCATTTGACCGTACATCATTAGGTCTTTGCGATCTAACTCGTTGAAGTGCTCCCACGTGGCCCAGCGAGGCACAAGGTTGGAGTTAGCAATCAATACACGCGGTGCGTTTTCATGTGTTTGAAACACGCCTACTGGTTTGCCAGACTGTACTAGCAACGTCTCATCATCTTCTAATTCTTTTAGTGACTCTAAGATTTGATCGTAGCTTTCCCAGTTGCGGGCTGCGCGTCCGATACCACCATAAACAACTAGGCTTTTTGGGTTTTCTGCCACATCAGGATGCAGGTTGTTTTGCAGCATGCGATAAGGGGCTTCGGTCAGCCAGCTTTTGCAATGTAAGGTACTGCCAGTGGGCGCGGCGATTTCGCGGCTTTCATCACGGCGAGTAGGTTTGTTGCTGTTGCTATCAGTAGTCATGGTCAAATCCTTGTGAAATCTTTTAAGTCGATTGGGCAATTAAAGTGAATGGTTTACGATCAGTCTAAGAGTGCACTTAACTGCTTGCTAAATTGGCTAGATTATCGATACTGCCGTAAAGTTGTATATACAAATTATCAAAGATATTTTTTTCATGCAAGTATTTTTTATGGATAGCCGCATTATTTTTGTTATTAACTCGATCAAGACTAAACGCTTAGACATATTGACTAAGGCCTGCATGGCGGTCTCGTGATATTATGAGGCTATTATTTTTAGTAAAGCTGACGGTTAAAAACGGATATGACAAAGACAGTTCCGGCGTATCAACGAATAAAAAATGCCATATTGGACAATATTCACTCTGGTAAATGGCAAGCAGGTAACGCGATTTCGACAGAAATGGCACTTGCTGAAGAGTTCGGTGTGTCACGAATGACGGTGAATCGCGCCCTAAAAGAGTTGAGCGAGGAGCGGGTATTAGAGCGTCGACAAGGGTCGGGAACGTTTGTCGCGCAGCAGCAGTTCAACCATACGTTTGTTGAAGTGCGCAATATCGCACAGGACTTGAAGTCGGCCAATCGTGACTACCGAGCAGAGGTTGTGAGTAAGCGTGCTATTACGGCCGACATGCTCGATGATGAACTACGGCGTGATTTTGGTATTAATAAGGTTGAGAGCAGTCTTGGCACGGATAGTAGTGAAGCCTCTGTGCTATATGAAGTAAAAATCATTCATTTTGCGGATGGTCAGCCTATTCAGTTTGAAGAGCGTTGGGTCGATGCGGCAAAAGTGCCAGCGTTCATTGAGCAAGATTTTAGTGTGGTCAATACCAGTGATTATTTAATCGCTAAAAGCCCACTGGAGCGGGGTAGTTATACCATCCGAGCGCTGGCCGCACCTGATGAGATTGCTAACTTTCTACAAGTCTTACCGCAGTCACCAACGCTTGTATTGTGTCGCCAAACCTATTCGGCTGGTCAAGTCGTCACCTTTGTCAAAATGTGGCATGCTGGCGATCGCTACCAGTTTTCGGGTGATTTGTAGGTGTTACCTTTCGCATGCTCACGGATTTTGTACGTTTTTTATGTCTAAATTGAGATACTATGTTTGTAAGCTGCTATTTAATGAGCAGCAATTTTCATTGACTGAATGCGCTATAATAATTGAACAGTCGTTAAAAATTCAAAAATAAACCAGAAACAGTATTGAAAAATAGGCTAAACAACCTCAAATTGAGCAGCCAAAGCCGAATATTGCAGGGCAGTCATTGTACTGGTCTCTTATATCGGCTTTTCCCTATTGATTGGTTTTATGTGTTTTCACTTTATTCATTCACTCTTATAAGGACGTCTTATGAAACGTCGTACTCTTTTAGCCCTTGCCGCCAGCACTATGTTCCTTGCCGCTTGTAATCAGTCTACTACCAATGATGCCGATACTACTGCGACTGACAGCACTGCGACTGGTGGTTCTGATTTGCTACAGCGTATCAATAATGGCGGCACCATCAATGTCGGTACAGAGGGTACTTATCCTCCGTTCACGTATCACGATGAGAGTGGCAAACTGACAGGTTATGATGTTGAAGTGACACGTGCCGTTGCGGACAAACTAGGCGTAGACGTTGAATTCAAAGAAACCCAATGGGATGCGATGTTGGCAGGTTTGGATTCAGGACGTTTCGATATGGTTGCCAACCAAGTCAGTTTGACCACGCCTGAACGCCTTGCTAAGTATGACAAAGCCAGTCCTTATAGCTGGTCAGGTGCAGTAGTATTGGCACCGACTAACGAAACTCGTTATAGCTCATGGGATAACTTAAAGGGTTTGCGTACCGCACAATCACTCAGCAGTAACTATGGTGAGCTAGCAGAACGTTATGAGGCAGAAATCGTTCCTGTCGATGGTATGGCGCAAGCGATTCAATTGGTTAAGCAAGACCGTGCTGACTTTACGATGAATGACAACTTGGCCGTATTGGACTATCTGAAAAAATTCCCAGATGCAGATCTTGAGATCAAACTGACGGCTCCTGCTAGCGAGATGCGTGGTTCAGGTTTAGTATTGATTAAAGGTGATGATGCAGTCGTAGCAAAACTAAATGATGCGATGGCAGAATTGACCGCAGATGGCACGCTCACCAAGCTTAGCGAAGAGTTCTTTGGTGCTGATATAAGTCAACAAAAATAATGTCAGGTTTTATCATGCCAGCTTCTGTAATGTCAGCATCATGGTTCGCGGACTTATTGGCAGTATTGCCATTCATGAGTCCTGATCGAGCGCAGATTGTCATCTCATCATTTTGGCCGATGCTCAAAGGCGGTATCTATTACTCGATACCGCTAGCATTGATCTCATTTGCGATTGGTATGGCCATTGCGTTGACAGTAGCATTGATTCGTATCGTACCGCGTGCCAGTTGGTTCCATGAGGTAATCTATCGACTTGCGCGCGTGTATGTGTCGGCGATTCGTGGTACACCGATGCTTGTGCAGCTATTTATTATTTTCTATGGTTTGCCAAGTATTGGTATAAAGCTCGATCCCTTTCCTTCAGCGATTATTGCGTTTTCGCTCAATATTGGCGCTTATGCATCGGAAACGGTGCGTGCTTCTATTTTGTCGATTCCAAAAGGGCAGTGGGAAGCAGGCTCGACGGTTGGCTTGACGTATCTACAGACTTTCCGCCATGTCATTTTGCCGCAAGCGCTTCGGGTGTCAGTACCACCACTATCCAATACGTTTATTAGTTTGGTAAAAGACACCTCTTTGGCCTCACTTGTATTGGTGACTGAGCTATTCAAACAAGCTCAGATTATCACAGCACGTAACTATGAGTTTATGCTGGTTTATACTGAGGCGGCGATTATTTATTGGGGTATTTGTCTGTTCTTGACCTTTATTCAAGGCAAGCTTGAAACTAGGCTAGATCGTTACGTGGCAAAATAAGTGATGGTTGAATAGTTCTTAGCTACACGACCATTAGCTACATAGCCATTAGTAATACGGGCACTTAAGAATAAACAGTCGCAAATAGAGACCAGTACAACAGGAATTTTTATGATCAAAGTCACTAATATTCATAAAGCCTTTGGTGGCAATCAGGTGCTCAAAGGCATCGACTTGACTATCAATAAAGGTAAAGTGGTGGTGATATTAGGGCCATCAGGGTCAGGTAAGACGACGTTTTTGCGTTGTCTCAATGCGCTAGAAATTCCTGATCAAGGTGTCATTGCTTTTGATGATGGTAGTCTGACAGTAGACTTTGCTACTAAGCCTAAAAAGAAAACGTTGCTCGCACTACAGCGTAAGTCTGGCATGGTGTTTCAGTCTTATAACTTGTTTCCACATAAGACCGCTATTGAAAACTTAATGCTTGGGCCTACAGTAGTACAGGGTCAGACCAAAGCGCAAGCCCGTACGCAGGCATTGGCACTACTGGAGAAGGTTGGTCTATCAGATAAAGCAGATTTGTATCCGTTTCAGCTATCTGGTGGTCAGCAGCAGCGTATCGGTATTGCTCGTGCGCTTGCTATCGAGCCATCATTGCTGTTGTTCGATGAGCCGACCTCTGCGCTTGATCCAGAACTGGTTCAAGATGTCTTAGGCACTATGAAGCAACTGGCCTCTGAAGGTTGGACGATGGTTGTTGTGACCCACGAAATCAATTTTGCTCGTGATGTCGCAGATCATGTGGTACTAATCGAAGATGGTCACGTGGTCGAAGAAGGCAGCCCTGAGCAGATGTTTGAATTATCAGTGCATCCTCGTACGCAGGCGTTTTTACAGCGTATCGAAAAGTCATAGCGTTATGACAATCAACTGACGTTCTAAGCGAAAAAAGTCCCAATCATGATGTCATGGTTGGGGCTTTTTTTTATAACCGTAGATAGTAGGCGATGTTAAATAATGAGACAGAGCGCTTAAACTTTTTGTCGTTTCTTTAACCTTAACCAACTTGGTACGCGAATAGCAGTACCATTTAGCACAGCATTGAACAAAGCTGCTAGTAAAATAAGCACCACACCCACATACTGAATCAAAGATAGTGATTGATGTAGTAATAGTATGGCAAGGGCAATGGCTGTCAGAGGCTCAAAAATCGTAAACACTGAAGCGCGACTGGCAGGGAGCTTCTCTAACGCTTTCATGTACAACCCAAAAGGTACGACGGTTCCGAGTAAAGACAGCCCTAAGACATAACCCCAAGTCAGCAGAGGCAGACTAAATAGTTGCTCATAAGTATTATAGGTCTCTGGTAATAGCAGCAGCACGCCTGCACTGATGATGATAGACGTGAAAAATACCAATGGAGCAGGGTGAGCATAATGCATAGCACGCTTGCCGAGTACGCCATATAAGGAGTAGCACACGCCTGCTGACAAGCCCAATAAAATACCCCAGTTGACTTGTGCTTGCTCGCCTAGCATCGTCAAACCGACACCAAATACCGCCATGAGTGCCAATAATGCTGATTGGCGAGTGATAGATTCATTGAGCAAAAATGCTGAGAACAGTAAGCTAAAAACTGGCGCAGTATAGAGCAAAGCGACAGCTGGTCCAGCACCGACGTAGATCACCGCAAAGAAATAGCAGACAGACATACCAAGCACGCCTATCAAAGACTGGAGCGCCAGTCCGAGCCATTGCTTGGGTTTGAGCTTAATCAGATGCGGCCATAATTTTGGTAGCATAACTAGAATTAGAAAAGCGGCGGTCACGATACGCAAAATCGTAATCTGCCAACCGCTAAAGCCCATTTGGTTGATGTAGGTTGAGAATATACCTAAGGTACCCCAACAGACCGCTGCCGTAATAATTTGAATGGTACCTATCCATGACTGCCGCGCCGACATTGCGCTATCAGTGTTTGCCATATCGTTCTCTTTTTTATTTGAGTGTCGCAATGTTTATAATTTGTAGGCTGTTCAAGCCTCTTGGGTAACTAAAATCTGATCATTATAAAACTGCTACGGCAGCAACTTCGTTAACCATACCAATGTATAGTTAATAAGATTTTCTTATATCGATATTGCGGGCTGATGATATACCAAAATCGAAAATTACAGTTAACTGTGTTAATTTATTCAGGCACTACTATATTCAGGCATTACCAAAAGTAGCGCTTGAACTCGTTTTCTTTACTGCTCAAATTTTGTGAATGGTCTGACGTAATACAATACTGAAATAAGAAAAGACAACCCGATTGAGGGCTGTCTTTTGTTTGTTTTTTGAGTCTATCACGAAAATATTATGGAGTCGCTTAGAAATGTCATCGATATAAATATAATCGCCCTAATATGACCGGTTTATACCTGCATCAAAAAGTTACTGAGCAAGCGCTTGGCACCTTCGGTAGCAAAAGACTCCGGATGAAACTGTACGCCTTGAATCGGATAGTCTTTATGCTGAAGACCCATAATTTCATCACCTAACAATGATGACTCTGCCAAGCTATGCTCAACATGTGCATCATTAGTCACAACGGCGGTGACGGTTAAGCAGTTTGGTAAGGTATCTGCTTTGACCATTAGTGAGTGATAGCGCATGATTTCTATCTCTTGCGGCAGGCTTTGATAGACACCTGCACCATCGTGGCTAATTGATGACACCTTACCATGCATCGGTACATTGGCACGTATCACGTCACCACCAAATACATGAGCGATGCCTTGCATACCTAAGCAAACACCCAATAGCGGTGTCGTCTTACCCATTACTTCGATGACCTCAGCACAAATACCGAAGTAGGCAGGATCATCAGGTGCACCAGGGCCTGGTGAGATAATGATGCGATCAAGATTCATCGCTTGCACATCAGCCAGCGTAATTTCATTGTTGCGTTTAACGATGACGTTTGCTTCTTCATCGCCATCCATGGTTTGTAAAATCTCACCAATATATTGATAAAGATTGAAGGTAAACGAGTCGTAGTTATCGATAATTAAAACATTCATGGGTCATAAACTCTTTTGTAAAAATATAGCTAGGTAAAATGTGGTCAATTTACGAATTATGGCTGGTACAAGTTACAGCTACATAAAGCTGTCTAGTACTACTTTCATCGCAGACAGTTTGCGCTGAATTTCCAAGTATTCATCGGCAGGATTGGAGTCGTAAACGTTGCCACCACAGGTTTGTGCATAGGCAGATTCGCCACTGATAAAGAGACTGCGAATAGGAATAGCAAAGATACAGTCGCCATTGAAGTTGAATGACCCAAGCGCCCCACCATAGGCACCGCGACCATCAGGCTCTAGCTCATTGATGACTTTGATGGCTTCAACTTTTGGTGCGCCAGACAGCGTACCAGCAGGGAAGTTGCTGGCAAGGGCGCTAAACATGTCTTCGTTAGGATGTAGGATGCCGACGATTTCAGAGGAGATATGCTGCACGTGTGAGAAGCGTTTGATATCCATGAGGCTACGTACTTTTACCGTACCAAATCGTGCCACACGGCCAATATCGTTACGATGTAGATCAACCAACATATTATGTTCGGCAATCTCTTTGTCATCGTTGAGCAATGCACGGGCCAGCTTACGGTCTTCGATCACATCGACGCCGCGCTTGGCTGTCCCTGCCAGTGGATACGTTTCCATCTCACCCTGACGTAAGCGAAATAGCAGCTCAGGTGAGGCACCGATGATGCACTGCTGAGCAAATTTCATAAAGTACATGTGCGGTGAAGGATTAACAGCGCGCAGTTTTTCATAAATCGGCATCTTATCACCAGCGATACGATACTTAGACTTAAACCCTACCTCACACTGAAAGATGCGCCCAGAGATGATATCTTCTTTGACCTTCATTACTACTTTGGCATGTTCCTCTTGACTCATGCCATCGCCCAAAAACTCAACCGTAGGCTTCTCATAGTCTGGAATAGCAATATCAAATAAGGCTTTGATTTGCTCGATACGATTTTCTTGCTGCGCGGTTGGGTAGTAGAAGTAAAAAATTTCACCCGTCATCTTATCGAGCGTCAAGCCATCTAGATATACGCCAAACTTAAATGGCTCAAAGTCGTCGCTAGACTTGGCATTGAGGCTGGGCTCAAAGAAATTCACACTGTCATAGCCTAGATAACCGACCAAACCACCACTTTGATCACGAGCGATGACATGCTGAGGAGTAATCTTACGTAGTAGCTGATACGGGTTTTCAGTTTGGTAATGGCTAGTTTCAGCCGTCTTGTTGTCCGTAATCGCAAGGGTAGTACGGTCTAATGCTGCGATGGTCATAACTGGATCAAAACCAATGGCATGATGACGTGAGATATGGCTATCTTCACCCAAGGATTCGAGCAAGTAGCAGGTGTCAAAAGTGCTTTCGATGCGTTTAAATAGCGCAAAAAAATCAATATCTTGAGTGAGCTTAATACGCTGTGGTTTGCTAGGGATATCAATCGCCGCAGGTTGGCTATGCTGTAATGTAGGAGAGGTCATAACAAAGTCCAAAATAGTTCAAATATGTGTCAGTTAAAAATAGAAGGAATTCAAATAATATAGTGTAAGGTATAGTAGATTGACTCTATCAAGAGTCCTGTCTGTGAGTCGCTAATAGGGCGCTAACATCATGACTTTGCATGACTTTAGCACCGCGCGAGACAGTAGCGATACCGACGCCTAGCTTCTCAGAGATTTCACGTTGGGTGATATTGTGTTCTAACAAATCAAAGATACGGATACGATTGGCAATTTCGCGTTGTTCCTTGTCGGTCAATAGCGCACTGAACAGCACTTCGATATCAGCGCTGTCATGACAAGCCGCTAGATGCTTTAATAAACTGCGATAAGGGTCAGTACTCATAATGTTCAATCTTAATAAAAGGGTAGATGGCTGTCTTGCTAATGTCAGCCTTAATCTTGTTTCAGTATTCTAGTACAGTAGTACGTAAAATACAAGTAGAGTCGTAAAATGCTGTCTTACTTTCACTAAACCTTTCTATAATATTCAATTCGTCCAAAGTAAAAAACCAGCTAATGGTGACTAGCTGGCCTGTCTATTATTTGTTATTAATACCGATCAAACCTACTTTGAGGCAAGCTCAATTTGCACCTGCCAACCGTCTATATCTAGCTCATAGCAATTTTTGCCTTCACCATTGATACGGTCAATCACTAAGAAGTCAGAGTCATGACCCAGTGCGAGTAGGGGATGATGCCAAACATTGGCGTCATATTGCACCCCTTGATGAGATTTGGCATAAAACACCGTCAAATCATCAGCAGATTGAGGTGGCGTACCTGCAGGAGCAACGACAACGACATAGTCCTGAGCATTCATTGAAAAGAACGCCTGCGTGCCAAACGGATGGTATTCCATCACCGATAAGCAGATAGGGAAATCACGTTTTTTGGCACGGAAGATACTCATGCCCACATTACCACCATCGAGCTTAGCCTCGGCGATGGCATGATGGCGACATGCGTAGCCTTTATTGATATGGTAGCTGTTTTCAGGCGTTTGCTCATCCTTGTCATAGGGTTCGATAACGGTGCCGTAGGGCGCAAAATCAGCTTTGGTTAAAGGTTTTGCAACGATCGTAGTCTTCATAAGAGTACTCATGACTTGCCTTACTTTTGGTGATTACTGTTTATAATCACTGTTTATACTTATTATGAGCTAATTTATCATAAACCAGTACGCGACTTAAATCACCACTTGAGAATAAATGACATACTCAAATAAACGATGATGCGTCTATATTGTTTATTACTCTAGATGGTTTATCGCTCTGGACGAATAAATGGCATATGTCTATTCACGTCTTTATAGAGCAAGTATCTAAATGGACCCGGTCCACCGGCATAACAAGATTGTGGGCAAAATGCGCGCAGCCACATAAAATCACCGGCCTCCACTTCGACCCATTCACCGTTTAAGTGATAGACGGCTTTACCCTCTAGTACATACAACCCATGTTCCATCACATGTGTTTCGTCAAATGGAATCACGCCACCTGGCTGGAAAGTAACGATATTCACATGCATGTCATGACGCATATCAGACTGCTCTGTAAACCGAGTGGTTGCCCACACGCCATCTGTGCCCGGCATTTCAATAGCGTCAACTTCATGATCGCTTGTGACAAAAGCTTCGGGCGCATCAATACCCTCTACAAACTGATACGCTTTGCGGATCCAATGAAATTTAACGTGCTTATCACTGTTATTTTTCACCGTCCATTTACATTCTGGTGGTAAGAAAGTATAGCCGCCCGCTTCTAAATGATGCGCTTCGCCCTCAATGGTAATATCCATTTCACCTTCAACGACAAACAATACCGCTTCAGCTTTAGCATCCAGTTCAGGCTTTTGTGAGCCTCCGTTTGGCGCTACTTCCACGATGTATTGAGAGAAGGTCTCTGAAAAACCAGTTAAAGGGCGTGCAATTACCCACATCCGCATGCCTTCCCAAAATGGTAGGTAGCTAATAACAATGTCGGTTAGTACACGTTTGGGAATAATTGCATAAGCTTCGGTGAAGATAGCGCGATCGGATAGTAGCTGTGTTTGTGGAGGTAAGCCGCCAGTTGGTGCGTAATAGGTGCTTTTTTTTGACATTATTAATGTTCCTTAATGACTTTGTGCGGTGATAATGATGGTGTGCCGCGATAAATTGGTGTCTAAACGTAGGGTTACAGCCAGTTTGCCGTGTTGTCTGCAGTGGCTGGATGGTTTTTATACCAATGTTTGGCAATGTCATCGCGGCGGCATACCCACACGTCAGGTTTGCTAGTGATGTATTGCAAAAACTTTTTGAGGGCGGTAATGCGACCAGCACGGCCAATGATGCGGCAATGCAAACCAATGGTTAGCATTTTAGGTGTATGTTCGCCTTCTTCATATAAGGTGTCGAAGCTGTCTTTTAAATACTGATAAAAAGGTTCAGCATTGGTAAACCCGGGACTAGACGCAAAGCGCATGTCATTGGTTTCTAGCGTATAAGGAATGACGAGATGCGGTTTACGTGCGATTTTGTTACCGTCTTCTACCTTAACATTGAGCCAGTATGGCAGCTCGTCCGCGTAAGAGTCAGAGTCATAAATGTAGCCACCTTGTTCAGCGACCAGCTCACGAGTGTTTGGGCTATCACGGCCAGTGTACCAACCAAGCGGCTGACCACCAATCATGCTCTCGAATATCTCAGTAGCGCGGCGTACGTGTTCGCGTTCGGTTTCGCGGTACATATTTTGATAAGTAATCCAGCGTAGACCATGACTGGCGATTTCGTGTCCATCTTCTAATACACGCTCGATAATGTGAGGTGTTTTTTCGGCAGCGGCAGCACAAGTAAAGGTGGTAATAGGCAAACCATATTCTTTAAAGGTATCCAATACTCGCCACACACCGACACGACTACCGTACTCGAATGCTGACTCAATCGATTGGTGGCGATTGTCAAACTCTGGTGTACCCAAGACGTCCGATAAAAAACGCTCTGACTGACCATCACCATGAATGACGCTATTTTCTGCGCCTTCTTCGATATTTAGGACGAACTGAACAGCGATTTTGCCGCCGCCTGGCCAGTTGGCTTTTGGCGGGTTGTCACCGTAGCCTTTCAAGTCACGAGGGTAGGCATCTTGATTGAAATCACTGGTTATGCTTTTGCTCATATTTGATCTTCCTTTATTACAGTTGAGATTTTTTATTAACTAAAAGTTTTATACTTAATTAGGTTGTACGGCGTAGGGACGCATAAATAGCCAGTAAACGAGACCACCTAATGCAGCTCCTAATAAGAAACCATAACCTTCAAGCTTCGTTAGTGCAGGCACTAATACGGTTGCAACAGAAAAGATAGCACCAATAACAAAAGCAATTAAGCCACGGATATTCCAGCCTTTATAGTAGTAATAAGCCCCGTCTGGTTGATCAGAAAATAAATCATTGATGCTGATATGTTGACGTTTGATTAAATAATAGTCGACAACTAATATACCAAAAAACGGTGCAATGATTGCGCCAACAGCATTTACGAAGCCAACGATGCCGATTTTACTGATAAATGATAACCAGAGTGCGCCGACGAAAAAGGCGATAATTGCTGTAATTAAGCCACCTTTACGAAAGCTAATATGTTTGGGAAATAAGTTCGCCAAATCATAAGCTGGTGGTATAAAGTTTGCGACCATATTAATACCTACTGTTGCAGCAAAGAACGTTAGGGCAGCGACGATAGTTAGTGGTAGTGAGTTCACTCGATCAACGATATCTGATGGATTTGTTAAGGCCTCACCAAATAAAACTAAAGTACCTGCAGTGATGACTAGAGCGATAAAGGAGAAAAAAACCATATTAATCGGTAAACCGAGTAAATTCCCCAGTCTCATATCACGCTCGCTACGCAAGAACCGCGAAAAGTCACCGAAGTTGATGACCACTGCGGCAAAGTAAGCAACCATCGTACCAACAATAGCTGTAAAGGCTTGGAACGAGCTACCTGTATAGTCGCTGCCATTGGTAAAAATGGAGTTAATAGCCGGTAATAACTCTGAGCCGGACTGATACCAGACCACGCCCATCAAGATAACCATCACCACATAAACGAGCGGACCTGCCCAGTTTAAAAAATGCTTGATAGGTTCAACCCCTGCCCAAAAAAGCATAATCTGAAATATCCAAACGATGACGAAAGCGAGCCAAGCAGTGCCATTTAAGCCTAAAAAATTTTCATCCGAGCTCCCCATTATTAGTGTTAACAATATGGTGACTGCAGTGGAGGCAAAGTAGGTCTGCACGCCGTACCAAAATATACCGATAATGGCGCGTAATATAGCCGGAAGATTAGCACCATTGATTCCCATACTTGCTCGTATAAGTACTGGAAAAGGAATGCCATATTTGACGCTCGGCTTACCTGTCAAGTTGACCATCAGCATGACGATGAGGCCTGAGCAGATAATCGCCGCCATGACCCACCAACCATTTAGTCCATAACTCAAAAATAAGGAGGCGGCTAAGGTATAGCCGAATAAGCTCTGAATGTCGTTGGACCAAACATTAAATATTGCAAACCATCCCCAATTACGTTGTTCAGGCTGTAATGGGGCAAGATCTTCATTATATAATCTCGAGTTTTTGCGCTCTGGATTGAAAGTATTGCAATTATAGAGCGAGTTATTAGATTGGTTACCGAGCTGACTTCCTTGCTCATTCGCAGCGGACATCCTTTTCTCCTTTCAGATTGGAATCAATCAAAAATAATATTGTTAACACTTTAAAACGTTTATTGTTAACACTTTAAGGATGTATAGGTTATTGGTCAAGGTAATTGTTTGATTAGTGTTTACTCAGCTGTGTTGAGAATGCTCATTTATAATCCTGACGCATAAGCAACCATCTGCTGACGTTCTTCATCCGTCAGTTGAGTGAGATTGCCTAATGGCATATAGCCCGTTTGTACGGCAGTAATGATTTTAGCTTTGTGGATTTTCATGTCTGTTGGTGTCTGTAATATAATCCCTGCTGGTGGTGCGGCAAATCCTTGCTGAGTAGGCTGTGCTGCATGGCAAGTGCTACAGCGAGTGTGCACGACATTCATCATGGCATCGTCAGCAGAAGCAGTTACTGGTACGACATCGGCAGTGACACTTTCATTGGAGACAGCTTCATCAGAAACGGCATCAGTACTCACAGCAGAACTGGCGACTGCACTCTCAATAGTTGGTGGCACGCTGTCAGGTGTTACTGTTTCAGCTGCGACTGCAGCAGTAGTAACAGGCAATGGTTCAATTGGCTCAGGACGCATCCAAATAATTAACAAAACCGTTAATACCGCAGGGAAGACCAAATAGCGCGGCTTATGATTGTTTAAATGCTTTTGATTAAAGTAATGACGTACTATTGCAGTGATGATACACACAAAGACTAACACCAACCAACCGTGCGCATGAGCGTACATCATCGGATAGTGATTGCTAATCATGATAAAAATAAGCGGTAGGGTGAAGTAGTTATTCATCAATGAGCGGTTTTTGGCTTGTAGTGCCAAATCGGCTACTTCCTTGCCCGGTTTCTCTCCGCGCCTCACGCAATCGACTAGCGCTCGTTGGGCGGGCATGATACCAAAGAAGACGTTACCTGCCATGACCGTACCTAAAATGGCACCAATATGGATGAATGATGCTCGGTCACTAAATAACTGGTACGAACCCCAGCAAGCGATAATCAATAGGATAAAAATAATGCTACTAAAGATGAGTGAGTTTTTGCCCAAGTGACTACGGACAATCACTTCATAGATAAAGTAGCTACCGAATAAGAACAACAAGCTGGTCGAGATAGCACCAACACTGCTACCAAAGGCAACTTTGCTTGGGTCAATCAGATACGCCGTAGCATTGGCATAGTAGACGATAGACAGCATGGCCATACCCGTCAGCCAAGTGGTATAAGCCTCCCATTTGAACCAATGTAGCGTTTTGGGCATCTGTTCAGGTTCGAGCTTATATTTGGCAATTTCATAAAAGCCACCGCCATGTACCGCCCATAGGTCACCGGAAATACCTTTGTCCGTTTTCCACTGTGGTGGTTTACGTAGACTGAGATCTAACCAAACAAAATAAAATGAAGCCCCAATCCATGCTACGCCAGCGATGACGTGGAACCAGCGGAAAAATAAATTTAACCAGTCGAGATAATAAGCGCCCATGTGGCAAATGTCCTTTTTTACGATATTCTGTCGTCAGCGTTTTTTTGTTCGATATGCTTTGGTATTTAATATACCGTTGTACTGCGATGTGCTCTTGCACCATCATTTCGTCGTCATGACATCAAATCAAATGCCATTAAATACAGTCACGAGCCACGATAAGTGCTATAGCCATGTGCGCTAAGCAATAACGGTATGTGGTAATGATTGGCATCACGCACCATAAAATCGATGATGACTTGCGGATAAAATGCGGTGAGCTGCTGCGTATCAAAGTAAGACTGCGTATCAAAAGTCAGCGTATAACGGCCATGACTCAAATCAGATTCGCTACTATTAATTTCTGAGCCAAACTGCCAGCTATCAGGAGCCACGCGGCCATCTGCATTGGTAATACCGTTTGCTAATAGAACAGCCTCGCCGCTATCGGTAATACGATGTAGGGTCACGGCGACATCAGCCGCTGGTTTGCCAAGGTGAGTGTCTAAAATATGTGATGAGAGAGTGGCTGACATAATAACTCCATTTATATATGTGGGGCAGATGAGGTTTACTCGGCGCTCAGCAGTTTCTGTAACCGTAAACGCGTGATTTTATTTTGCTCGGTAGCGGCATTGACGAGTTCAGTATCGCGATCATTTGGTAGACGCGCTAACAGTAGATCTAGCATTTGCTGAGCGCTCTTACCGGTGGCAAATACAATAAAGATAAAACCAAATTTATCGAGATAATCTTGATTGCCTTGTGCCAATGCTGCAATGACATCGTCTTCAGCGTCATTGGCACCTGATTGCTCGTGTGCTGCACTGTCTTGCGTGTTGCGATATTTTGCTTTTAACGAATCGACATTGCCAATTTGTGGATGCCCATCAAACGCTTCTAATAGATTCTGCTCATCCGTTTGAGATTGCATCCAAGCGTCATCACTATGGGCGAGCACGGCGTGCATGTCGATGAAAGGACGTTTATTTACTAATGTCTGCGCCCAATGAGTGCTGGTACAACAGGTCAATAGATGTGAGGTTGCGTCAGCTAGCGAGAGTTCGTTAAATTGCTGTAAAGATAATTTCACAGTAATCTCCTTTTCATTTAACAGTGATGGATTAGAATGGGCGAGCATTGGGTTTATGGTGATACGCTCATACTGCTAGATACAAAATCACATACTGAAATAGTATTTATCGAATAATAATTGGTTTAATATTACTATTCTGCTCAAACCTGACCATTTGGTCAACTACTTTATCAGGATATTTTATTTAAGTGGCTTATATTTCATAAAAATTAGAAATTAAATAGAGATACTTATTCGAATCCTGCTATTTATTCATCATAATAACGACAGGTATAACTCACATGGCCCAAGAGACCGATATAAACATACAAGAGACGTTTGAGGCGGCGACACCGCATAACCAGCAAGGCATTCGTGCACACAATCAGGCTGTTATTCTAGCGGCAGCTGAAGAGGAGTTTGTGCTGCAAGGATTTGGTGGTGCGACGATGCAAAGTATCGCTGATAGAGCCAAGCTGCCAAAGGCCAATATTCATTACTATTTTAAAAATAAAAAGAATCTGTATCAGATGGTGTTGCACTCTATTATTCAAGAGTGGAACGATGGTCTAGTGACCATGACAGTTGATAGTGATCCTAAAGTGGTCATCGAAAAATTTGTTCGTACCAAACTACATCAAGCCTTTGCTAATCCAAACCGACATAAACTGTTTGCGCTGGAAGTCATCGGCGGTGCACCACATTTGAATAATTTTATGTCGACGACGATGAAAGAGTGGGCGATTGATAAGGCAAAGGTCATGAAAGTCTGGCATGAGCAAGGCAAAATTGGCATTGCTGACCCATTACAGTTATTGATTTTGATTTGGGCAACAACGCAACGCTATGCTGAATTTGAAACAGAAATCGTTGGCTTGATGGAAAAGACTGATTATGACCAGCAGGACGAAACACGTGCCGCTGATTTCTTGGTGCCGTTTATCTTACGCGGCTGTGGTCTTGAATAACGATTGTTTATTATCATTTCATAAAAACGAATTATAAAAACAAATAACGCTAGTGCATTATCAATGCGCTAGCGTTATTTTCATTAGGAAAGGTTAAATTTTTTGTCTAAGCGGCTTTAGACCGTCATCCAAATGCTGTTCTGCTGTATCAAATTCGACACCGTAGTTCTTGGGTAAAATCATATCAAGTGCAATGGCAACGATACCCGACATGGTCACCGCTGAACCAAAGATATTACGGAATAGCTGCGGCGCTTGTGCGAATACATCAGGTACAAAAGCCACACCCATTGATAGACCTAGAGAGGTTGCGATAATCAAGATATTGCGATGGGTGAAGTTCACTGTTGATAGGATGCGAATACCAGCAGTCGCTACCGTTGCAAACATCAGCAATGTCACACCGCCAACGACTGGCTTGGGTAACTGAGTAAAGATAGCGCCAAGGATAGGGAACATGCCCATGGTGAATAAGATAGCACCAACATAAAAACCAATATAGCGGCTGGCAATCCCCGTCATCTGAATAACACCATTGTTCTGGCTAAAAGTCGTCACTGGGAAGGTGTTGAATACCGCTGCAATCAATGAGTTGACACCGTCACCTAGTACGCCGCCTTTGATACGTTTCTCGTATACTGGGCCTTTGATTGGCTCACCTGAGATCATCGAAGTTGCCGTCAAATCACCTGACGTCTCAATACTGGTGATGACATACATAAAGGCGATAGGGATAAAAGCCTGCCAGTCAAAACCAAAACCGAATTTAAAAGGTACAGGCATTGTAAATAGGGGGGCTTCAGAGACTAGAGAAAAATCAATACGTCCCATAAAGACAGCAGCTATCAAACCAAGCATCAACCCAATAAATATCGCACTTGAGCGAATGACTTTATTGTTGACGATACTAATCAGTACCACACTGACCAATACACCACCGCCTAGTAGTAAGTTTTGCATACTCCCAAAATCTTCTGCACCGACACCGCCTGCCAAATCTGTCAAGCCAACCTTAGTTAGTGATAGACCGATAGTTACGATCACACAACCTGTCACGATTGGACTCATCAATGATTTGAGTTTGGTGATGAACTGACTCAAGAAAATTTCGACAAAGGCACCAAGAAATGACACCCCAAAGATGACAGAGAGAATTTCCTCTGGACTACCGCCCCTGTTTTTTACCACAAAGCCTGCTGCTAGTACGGCGGCTAAGAAGCCAAAACTGGTGCCTTGTAACGCCATTAAACCTGAACCCACTGGCCCAACTTTACGTGTTTGGATAAAGGTTGCAATACCTGAAACCATCAATGACATGCTGATGAGATAGGGGATATGTTCTCCCAAACCCAAGACCCCGCCTATGATTAATGATGGAGTAATGATACCAACGAAGCTGGCAAGTACGTGTTGTACTGCCCCTAAAAATGCTTTTGCAGGAGCAGGACGGTCATGCAGTCCATACAATAAATCGGGGTTCCCTTGAGTGTGCTCACTCATCTTGGCTTCCTCCTAAGGTGACTTTCAGTCCCAGCTCTATGGAGATTATTAAGCAATGCGATGATACATAGTGTCAATGCACTATAAATGCGTTACAGCGTCAGCCTCACTTGAAGTATTCAATATACCTCTACACTCGGTTGCCCTGTCATACTTTCCAACTGAATTGATTCTAGTTTAGAGAAGCAGTCGTATTGTTTAGCCATCTCACAAAGAGTCGCACTTATTTTTATGTGAATACATAAAAGTAGGTAGCTATTAGTTATTTGTGAGTCTAGCAAATAGCCATGATTACGAACCTGACTAATTGGTCAACTACCTAAGGGTATAGGGAAAGGGTTAGTTATTGCAACATTTTTCTAACATTAGCATGTTTATTTCTAAAATAATGGTTATTTATTATAGGAATGTGGATATGGATTTTACGTTGGAGGCGCTGTTATATAAGGCTTTGATTAATAAGTAATTAGAATATTTTGATGAAGGGTTAAGTTTTCAAATCTGCCTAAATATGAAATTAATCATAGTAATTATTGCTAAATTGTTAATATTTAGTTAGGATACCTGTCTTCGATAAATGCTAACAATTATCATTAGTATTTTTATTCATGAGACAGATTTGGCATTGTGAAAATGGCCATTTATCTGAATGCCTATCATGCAAAAAGCAGTTATTAATCATTAATAGAAGCGGTTATTCAAAACGATCAACGTTTAAGTAAATCGTCTTAAAACTTCTAATTCCTAACAGTAAATAAAGTGAGTAAGTTCGTTATGCGTGAAGTAAAATCATCAAAGCTCTCTAGCCCATTAACGGTATTATCTATGGGTGTTGCTGCGGTATTGTGGTCGCAAGCGGCTAATGCAGCTCCTGTAGAAGAGGTGCCAAACGTCACGTTACAGACCATCACAGTGACAGCCAATAGCTCTGTACGTGATGGAGTACAGTCGGATTCTGTTTATATAGATGACTATGTACCTGCTGCACAAGCGAGTCTTTTGAGTGACTTTTTAGATGGCGTACCAGGCGCTTCGGTAGGCGGTACAACGGCAATCAATCAACGTGTGCGCATTCGTGGCTTTGATGATACGAATCTAAAAGTGACCGTTGATGGTGCTCGTCAAGAAGGCTATGCGTTCCACCACGCTGGAGATTTGGTCATTGATCCAGACTTGTTGAAGCGCTCGGAAGTTTCAGTTGGTAATAACTCAGTCACTCTAGGTAATGATGCGATTGGTGGTGCGGTTGCTTTTGAGACAGTTGATGCTGTGGACTTGCTCGATGTCGATCAAAAGATTGGTGCAAAAGTCTATACCGGCTACGCCAGCAATAATAACGAGCTGTTAACATCAACGACCGTATTTGCTGCACCGACAGAAAATGTTGATTTATTGGCTTATTATGGCAAACGCACCTCCGAAGCAGGTGAAGATGGCGATGGTCGCGACATTCAAACGTCAGACGGTGACACCGAAAGCATTTTGTTAAAGGCTGGTACTTACTTAGGTGATAATCATCACGTCAGTGGTAGCTTTAGCCGTACAGAAAATGAAGGCATGTATGCAAACCGAGCAGATTTTCCACTAACTGATGAGAATGGTTGGAACCCTGCTGTACCTTGGAAACAAAGCCGTGATACCTATACATTAGAGTATGGCTACCAACCAGCCAATGACCTAATTGATATCAAAGCCAACATTTATCAGTCTGAAACAGAGCTTGATAAAGACAATGGATCTATTGCAGTTGATTTGATCACCAAAGGCGGCAAGATCGAAAATACCAGTCGCATAGCAAGTCAGTTAGGATCGCATAAGCTGATTACTGGTGTTGAGTATTATACAAAAGAATCTGAGGTATCTCGTCTAGGTATCATTGGAGGAAGTGATGAGGCAAAAAACACGTCTGTATATTTAGAAGACCAGTGGCAAATCGGTAAGTTAACGCTAACACCTGGCGTCCGTTATGATCATTACGAAGCACCAGAAGAAGTGGCAAATGGTGAAACATACGACAATGTAGTAGGCGCTTTTGCCGCTAGCTATCAAGTGTTGCCAAGTACCAATGTATTTGCAAGTTATACCCAGTTGTTCAATGGCCCTGACTTACAGGAAGCCATCCGTAATACAGATGGTAAAGATAAATATATTTCTTCTGATTTAGAGCCTGAAACTGGTAGCAATGCTGAAGTTGGCGTATCAACTATTTTCCGTGGCTTAACCACTGAAGATGATTCGTTACGCCTCTCTGGTAAGTACTTTGTGACAGATTTGGAAAACTGGATTTCTTACGAAAGCGGCCTTGATTGCACCACAGGACTTGCCTCTGATACGGGCACATGCGCAGGCTCATTTAATGCAGATGAAGATTATGAAATTAAAGGGGTAGAGCTCTCAGCTGATTACCGTACCAATAACTTCAATATGGGATTGAGCTATGCACGCGCGCGTAGCGAAGGCAAAGAATCTGGCTATAGTCTGTCACAAGGCACTGGAGATGAAAACGATTCTGGTGATAAGTATATGGTTAACTTGGGATATGCCCCAACTGACACACTTGATTTAGGCTGGCGCAGTACGTACGTGACCTCTATCAACCCTAATACAGATGATGATACAGATACCGAAAAAGAAGGCTATGACGTACATGATATATTCATGACCTACACGCCTCAGCAGTTAGCGGGCGTGAAAGCGACGCTAGGCGTCTACAATATGTTTGATGAAACGTATGCAAATCATTCATCACGCTACTCAGACGATTCGGACTATACGGATTATGCGATCGGAAGAAATGTGAAAGCCTCTCTAACCTATCAATTTTAATAGATAAAATTAATATCTAGACTTGATAGCTAGACAACTGGCATTTGATAATTCATGTTTAACACGTCAATTTGACAGCTAATAGAAGCCAGTTACCTTTTTGAGGTGGCTGGCTTTTTAATGTTTATATGAGATTGACTGTTCTATTTTTACCCCTGTTAAAGAACTATTGATTGAGTTGTTATCAGACACTAAACGTTAGAGATAACTTTATAGAAAAAGGATGCAAAAATGGCCAAACCAACGCCTAGAATTTTAGAGGTTAAAAGTATTGTCGATATCACGCCCAACATGCGCCGTATTACGTTAGGCGGAGAGGCATTTGACGGCTTTCCCGCCGATCAGGAAAGCGGTTATATCAAGCTGATGTTTCCACAGGGTGAAGGGCGTAAACCGATTATGCGCACTTACACCATTGTCCAACAGCGTGACAGTGAGATCGATGTCGATTTTGTATTACATGGTCTCAATCATCAAGGTACCGAAGGACTGGCATCGCACTGGGCAAAAACAACTGCCATAGGAGATGAGATTTTGATTGGCGGCCCTGGTGAAAAAAAGCTGATCAATCATCAGGCAGACTGGTTTTTGTTGGTAGGCGATATGACGGCACTGCCAGCTATCACGGTGAATTTAGCACAGCTACCTGATGACGCAGTAGGTTATGCCGTCATAGAAGTGCTAAGCGACGCTGATATTCAGTCTGTTAAAAAACCGCAAAACCTAGAGGTTCATTGGGTTATCAATCCAGCGGCAAGTGATAGCCACTATCCTTTACTAGAGCAAGTCAAAGCACTGACTTGGTTAGAGGGCGAGGCTGCCGTATGGACAGCGTGTGAGTTCAATAGTATGCGAGCACTACGTCAGTACTTCAAACATGATCGAAATGTGGCTAAAACCCATTTGTATATTTCGAGCTATTGGAAACTGGACAATAGCGAAGATGAGCATAAAGTGATTAAGCGTCAAGATGCAGAATCTGATTCATAGCGTTTATAACGGTGTAAGTTATCACTGAAGGTTTTGTAGGTTCTGATAGAACTTGAAGGTACTGATAAAGTTTGGCGTTTCTTAGCTTATACAGACGGCATTATGAGGCGTTTCTATAGGTATATTGAGCACTGATTTCGCATTTAAAACAGCTATTAGGTGGTGTGTGCAAACATTAATGAGAATAAGTATCATTAATGTTTGCATTATCTTTTCTATCTTGCTAAAGTGTGTTCCGCTCATTACAGAATAGTTAAAGATTCTTTGCTGTACCTATTCTAGAGAACTTATCGTGATTCATATTTTAAGCAGTTGGTCTATGCCAGTTGTCGCGTTACCAAACTTTTAACCCTACTCAGTACCTACCTTTACTAATTTGCCTTACATCGATATTTAAGCCACTTGGCCATGCTTTAGTCACACTTTGCATACGCATACTTCATGACATGTTTGTTACGAAGTGGCTAAAAATGTTCGCTGTCGGTGCAATTGAAAGATACTAATGAGCCTAAGTGCTTCAAGGAACGTTATTTATGTTAAACCAATCAGGTCGCTCTGATCATTCATACCTCACTTCTCCAAAGAACGCTCAACGCTTAGTAACGGGCAAAGTTTTGCTCAGTATCGCTGTGGCTTCTATTCTTAGTAGCACGGCTGTTGCAGCAGAAAGCGATGAGATGGTAACGCAAGCAGCGACTGAGCAGGAAGCAGTGCCTACAGCCACACTAGACACGATTGTGGTGCGAGCGGCGAGAGAGGAGTTAGAGCAGGCGGCAGGGTTGTCTATCATTAGCGAAGAGGCCATCGAAAAAGCCTCGCTTTCTAATGATATCTCAGAGATTGTACGTAAAATGCCGGGTGTGAATCTATCGGGTTCATCGACTTCGGGTCAACGTGGTAATCAGCGTCAAATTGATTTGCGTGGCATGGGTCCAAACAACACGCTTATCTTAATCGACGGTCGTCCTGTGACCTCTCGTAACTCTGTACGTCCTAGCCGTGGTAGTGAGCAAGACACGCGCGGTGACTCACAATGGGTGCCACCAAGCGCTATTGAGAGTATCGAAGTACTGCGTGGCCCAGCAGCAGCCCGTTATGGCTCTGGTAGTATGGGCGGTGTGGTAAACATCATTACCAAGCGCCCAACAGAAACGGAGTTTTCTGTCAGTGGACATTACGAAGCACCAGAAAGTGATCTAGAAGGCAGTAGCTGGCGTACCAACGTCAATATGTCTGGCGCATTGACCGACAAGCTGTCCTCGCGTATCACTCTTGGTTACCACGATAGTGAGGCGGACGATCCTTCTATTAATGCAGCAGAAGCGCAAGACGATTCTATTGCAGCAGGCACTGAAGGTGTCGAAAATATCGATGTGCGTCAGCTGTTCGAATATGCAATGGATGCGATGAATACCGTCGGTTTTGAAGTGAACTATAGCCGCCAAGAGAATCGCTGGGCAGGTGATTCATTGTTCCAAACCGTGAACCAAGATTTATTAGATCAGTTAGAAGGTGAAACAACGAGTAAAATGCAGCGCTATGGCGCGGCAATCACGCATCGCGGTGAGTATGATGACGCTAGTAGTAACAGCTTTATCGAGTATAGTCGGACGGTGAATGAAAGTCTGGCTGTAGGCAGTGCTGGTGGTGGCGAAGGTCAAATTCAGATACCTGATGACGGAGAGGCGTTTGAGTGGACAGAAGCCACTTACGACACGCTCAATGCCAAATCAGAGTGGGATATCTATTTTGACCGTCATACTTTAACAGCCGGTGCTGAGTTCCGTGGTGAAAAGCTAGATAACCCTGTGGTATCTGATTTGGCATTTGCAGATGGTTTTGATTTTGGTGATGTAGAGACCGACCCTGAAAAGCGCGACCCAACCTCTGATGCCTACCTCATCGGTGCTTATTTAGAAGACAATTATGAGATTACACCTGACTGGTATATCACTCCAGGTCTACGCTTTGACTACCATAGCGAGGCTGGCAGTAACTGGTCGCCTAGTATCAACAGCACTTGGCACTTTAGTCCTGATTGGTCAGTGAAAGGCGGTGTCAGCCGTGCCTTCAAGGCGCCCTCGTTATATCAATTTGATCCAAATTACATCTACTACACGGGTGGTAATGGCTGTCCATCTTGGGTACCTGCTGACGAAAGAGGATGTCATGTATTGGGTAATCCCGACCTAGAAAATGAAACCTCTTGGAATAAAGAGCTGACCTTTACTTATGATGATGGTACTGGGCTAAATGCTGGCTTGACTTACTATCATAACGCTTATGACAACCGAATCGGCGCTGGTGTCGACCGTGTGGCATTAGATACGGCGACAGGCCGCTCGATCTTCGTATGGGAAAACCAAGGCGAGGCTGTTATCGAAGGTTTAGAAGGGTTTGTAAAAGTGCCTGTTACCGATACGGTGTCATGGTCTTCTAACATAACAGGTATTCTGCGCTCAGAGCGAAAAGACAATGGCGAGCCGCTATCATTGATTCCTAAGTTCACTGTGAACACGGGTGTCGATTGGGACATTACGCCGCGTTGGAATGCTAACGTTGATGTGAGCTACTATGGCACGATTGAGGCCCCCAAGCGTTCAGTGACCACAGATGATGAACTCGATACATTGTTGCTTGACCGTGATCCGTACGCCATTGCTAATGTGAGTACTCGCTATGATCTGACAAAAGCGATTACTGTTGGTGCGGGTGTCAAAAACTTGTTTGATACGGGGGTTTATCGCGAAGGTACTAGTACCAATGCTGGTGCACGTACATTCAATGAGCCGGGTCGTACTTATGTGTTTGACGTTAGCGTTGACTTTTAAGAGGTAGATACAGGGTTTGTTCGATTAAAAAAGGTCTGAGCTATTGGTTCAGACCTTTTGTGCTGTCAGTAACTTTTTTTAATGAGCATCTTTAAGTAATGCTCTTTAAATGAGTTTTTTAAACAAACTTCTTTTAATAACTATCACAATATAACAGCAGATTTATTTATGTCATTCAATCTTCGCCTCAGCTGCCTCTGGATTCACCGTTATACGGGGCTTGCCATGGCAGCATTTTTAATTATCGCCAGTATTACTGGAACGTTGTTAGCATTTCATGACGAACTGGACGATATGTTCAATCATAAACTGGCCCAGGTTGATGTCCAAGACACGCCGCATCTTCCTATTGCGGTGCTGCATGATAGGGTTCTTAGTGCCTATCCAGAACATAATTTTTCTAGTATGCCAACGTCGATAGTGACAGACAGGTCGGCAGTATTTTCGGTAGATAGAGTCCGAGGCAAGGCCGCCCAAAATCAACCGAAAGCATCGTTTCAAGAAGTTTATGTGAACCCCTATGACGGTAATATTATTGGAACTCGTGATAAAGACCAATGGGCATTGCACAATACCATGTGGAAAGTTTTCTGGTTGCACCGCGATTTATTGCTTGGCGATATCGGGAAATGGGTATTAGGTATCGTGTCTGTCGTTTGGACGATTAACTGCTTTATCGGCTTTTACTTAACGTTTCCGAGAGCAGTTAAAAAGAAAAATGCACAGAAAAAACCTTCTTCTAAAAAACGTGCGTCCTTTATTAGGCGTTGGTTGCCAGCGTGGAAAATTCGTACCAAGAGTAATCTGTTTAAACTTAATTATGACTTGCACCATGCCTTTGGATTGTGGCTTTGGGGCATGTTGTTTGTCATCGCTTGGTCGAGCGTTGGTTTTAATTTACAGCAAATCTATCGCCCTGTCATGCAGGCAGTAGTAGGGCTCGAAGGCAGAGGCGAAAAACAAGAAAAATCGAAAAAACCACGTGAAAAAGTTGGGCAGGCTGCTAATGCAGATCGGGGTGCGAGAATTAGCGCTGCAAAGAGTGAGGCTTTGAGTAACGAGGCTAGTAATGTCGATACTGTTGATATCGTCAACAAAGCCAATAGCATTGTTTATCTTAGTGAGCATGCGGATATCGCTGCCAAAAGTAAGGGCATGACAGTACAGCAGCTATTGGGCGTACGCTGGGTAGAGGATGAAGGTCAATGGCAGCTGCGCTTTAAAACGGATAGAGATATCGGTAAAAAAGGCGGCGCTTCGTCCATTACTGTCAATGCAAGGACGGGTAGCATCGAGCGCGTCAACTTTGGCTATCAAAGTTCATCATTCGGTAGCAAAACTGATCAATGGCTATCGACCTTACACATGGGGCATATCAGTCAAGGTATTGGCCATGTACTGTATCAAATATTTTTAGCACTGATAGGTTTGGCCGTGACCGTCTTATCCATTACTGGCATTTATCTGTGGTGGAAAGGGCGTCAACAGCGATTAAAAGCATTGCAAAAGGGCAGGTGATATAGCCAGATTTCTAAGGTAGGCTTTTAATTCAGTAAATAGCTATGTACTGAATTAAAGGCATGCCCTAGCTATAATTTTAATTGCAAAAATATGCTGTAGGCTATCGAGACTGTAAAAATACAGGAAGAAAAAGTCTCACCTAGCATGACCCATTTATGCCAACTATTATTTTCATCGTAGTTCTTTGTGTAATCTACTGAAGAAATGTTTTGAGTAAAATCCATAGGAATAACCACTACTCTTAGAGCATATAAAGTTATTCCTAACCAAAAAAAGGTATCTGATATCTCTTTATTTAAAGCATTAAAAATGAATAAGCAAAAGCTAATTACTAAAATTAATATAGATAGATTTTTATAGTTTATCCATCGATTATTTAATAAAGCTTTATGCATCGACAATTCCTTTTTTCGTTTGCAAAATTCTGTACTTAAACCGCATCAACAATCACTGGACGACCTTGATGGTTTAGCACGGTCACATCGACATTGTATAACTGTTTCATCGTTTCTTGTGTGATCACATCGACTGGCTGACCAACAGCCATCACTTGGCCTTCTTTCATCGTGACCACGGTATCAGCGAATTGTGCGGCTTGATTGATATCATGTAAGACGATGACGACGGTCTTCTGCTGACTGTGGCTCAGATCTCGTAGCTCACGCATCAGGCGACCAGCGTGATACATGTCCAAATTATTCAGCGGCTCATCAAGCAACAAGTACGGCGTATCTTGGCAAACAATCATAGCAATCAGTACGCGCTGGCGTTGACCACCGGACAATGTCGATAAGAAGCGGTCGGCCAATAGCTCCAGCTCAAATCGCTCGATAATCTCTTGTACCTTCTGTTGATCGTAAGTAGTCGGTTGTCCCTGGTGATAGGGATAGCGTCCAAACATAAGTAGCTCATGCACACGCAGTCGCCCTTGCACTTGGTTGTCTTGGCCAAGCATGGCCACTGTCTTGGACAACGTCCGAGCATGACAACTGACAATATCATGCTCACCAAAACACACTTGCCCTGACTGTAGCGGCTGCAAGCGTGCCATAACGGAAAATAGGGTGGACTTACCGGCACCATTAGGACCAATCAAAGCAACGACTTGTTCGCTTGGCAGGGACAGCGTAATGTCATGTAGGATTTGCTGTTTGCCAATATGGTATGAGATATTATTTAGTTTAATCATAGTGCTTCTTGTCTTTATCTACGTTGTGTCGTAAAGATTAATAATAAGAATACCAAGCCGCCCGCCAGTTCAATCACGACCGATAACACACCTGCCATACCCAGTAATTGCTCAAAGATGGTCTGACCGAGTACCAAGCAAATCATAGCGACCAGACTGACCAATATCAGTCGCTCGCTGTGGTACATATGACGGGCGATACGATTGGTCAATGCACATACTAATAAGCCAAAGAAAGTCACAGGACCGACTAGAGCAGTGGCAGTGGCGACCAATATGGCGATAACGGTCAACAGGCCAAATGCGAGACGTTGATAATGGATACCAAGGTTGATGGCTTGTGATTTACCGAGCATCAATACATCGCACTGATAGCGCCAACGCCAGATAAATATGGCACTAATGAGGCAAATAACTAGGCTGATGCCAAGCAGTTGTGGATTGACCGTATTGAACTGCGCATAACTGCTAGATTGTACGATGACAAAATCATCAGGATTAATTAGCCTAGCAATCAAGGTTGATAAGCTACGAAACAGCACGCCAAAAATAACACCGACCAATATTAGCCGCGTCAAATCTTGACTGCTTTTTGAAAATAGTAGCTTAAATAATAATAATGACGCGCCAAACATCAAGACAATTTCAAGTGTAAATTTGGCAAGGGGATCGATACTGGTAAAGCTAATCGCACCCAAAAAGAACACCAGTAGGCTTTGCAGTAAGATATATAGTGAATCAAAGCCCAACAAGGAAGGTGTGAGAATAGGGTTGTGCGTTAAAGTCTGAAACAGTAGTGTCGACACTCCGATAGCATAGCCGACCACCATTAATGCCAGTAGTTTTTTACCGCGTAATGGTAGGGCAAAGTCCCAATGTCCATTAACGTTGAGTGTCAAAAACAATAGCATCGAGATGACCAAGATAGCGGTGGCAATCGACTTTGGATGATTTACAATCCATGCCCAAAGTTGCGCTAGACGACTTTGCCAAGCTGTGGCAGTAGCACTGTTTTCTAAAGTATTGTTTCCTAAAAAACCGCTTTCTATCGAGCTGTCTTTTGTTGTATTGGTTTTAGCCATGGTCGTTTTTTCAGAGCGAGGCGTAGACGGTGAAAACATGCGGGAATCCTGTAGTGTCAAGCTTATCGATCAGCCGGAGCGCGCAATAGTAGCCATAAAAACAGCACCGTACCGACCACGCCAAATATCGTCGCGACGGGCACTTCAAATGGATAGCGGATAGAGCGACCAATGATATCGCAGAGTAGGACAGCGGATGCACCGAGCAATGCGACTGCTGGCAAGCTACGACGTAACTTATCTCCCATCAGTCGGCTGACAATATTGGGCACGACTAAGCCGATAAAAGGAATCATCCCAACAGTGACCACGACGACAGCGCTCATCATTGCGACCATGCCGACACCAAGCCAGGTGACCTGCCGTTTACTAATACCCAAGTTCAGTGCGATATTATCGCCCAATCCTACGATGGTGAGCTTATCAGCGATGATGTAAGCCAATATACACAGACCTCCGGTCAGCCATAGCAACTCATATCGACCTGCTAGCACACCAGAAAAATCACCAAACTGCCAAACGCTGAGCATCTGCAATGACTCAGTTTGATAAGCGATAAAGGTTGTCACTGCTTCGAGAATGCCACCAAAGACAATGCCGATTAGTGGAATCATCAAAAAATCAGTCGGTGGAATCCGATGAATAAGCAGCATAAACAGCATCATGCCAAATACTGCTGCGACGGTCGCCACACCCATTTTGATAATGAGTGCGCTGGCTGGAAATAGTAGACTGACTACCAATAATCCAAGCGCTGCACTCTGAGTGGCACCAACCATTGAAGGTTCAACAAAGCGGTTTTTTAGCACTACTTGGATAATCATCCCTGCAACTGCCATCGAGATACCGGTCAAGATAATCGCAATAGTGCGGGGTAGTCGGCTGACTAAAAATAGCGAGCTATCAGAGTTGGCGCTATGATTGATAAGGCTGCGTAGAAAACCGGACCACGAAAAATCTGCGACACCAATAGATAAGCTCAATAACACCAAAAGCCCCATAATAATGAGGCTTCCCGTGTTGATTAACCATGGTGGCATGGTGGCACGGTAATGTTTAGAATTGAGACTGTTGCCAGTGCTTCTTTTCCAACTCGCTGATGCGGCTGGCGAAGAAGTACTGGTTTTAACGCTGGGCTGTGCACGATGTGAAAATAACGACATAACGGCTACTGGCATACAGATGAGGTATAAAAACGGTCATTAAAAACGGCCATCAACAGTTAATTAAGCAACGACAGCGTTTACTTAGCGTTAGTAAAGGCATTTTTGATGGTCGTCAAATCTTGTATCCACTGATAATAGCCGCCAAATGCAAGGTAAGAATCTGGGCTTAGATAAACCACTTGGTCTTTTTTCCATGCGGTGGTTTGCGCCACTAATGGATTGTCTAATACTGCTTTTGCACCGACACTGTCTTCGCCGATAGCCGCACTACGATCAATCACAAATAACCAGTCTGGATTTGTTTTTTGCAGATACTCAAAAGAGATTGGCTGACCATGACGCCCTTCTTTGATTTGATCATCAGCGATGGGGACGTTTACGACGTTATGAATAAAGCCGTAGCGTGATTCAGCGCCATATGTCGATATTTTATTGCCATTGACCATGACCACTAGGCCAGTGCCGCTGTCTTTGGTGACGGCTTTGGTTTCTTCAATCAAACCATCAATGTCTTGTTGTAATTTAGCGGCTTGTTCGCTTTTGCCAAACAATGCGCCTAAATCGGCCAAGCGGCGTTTGCTTGACTCATAAATATTGGCCGTATCGATAGACATGTCTAGTGTTGGTGCAATGCTAGAGAGCTCGTCATATTTTTCAGCCATACGTGAGCCAACTAAGATAGCTTGCGGCTGCATAGCATTCAATGCCTCAAGATCTGGCTCAAATACCGTACCGACGCCTGCAGGTGCTGGTTGGTTTTTGGCTTGTAAGTTATTTAGAGGTGTTGTGGCTGGTGCGCCATCAATAGCAACATCAAGCGCTGCCAAATCCTGCATCAATGTCATGTCATACACCACGATTGGCGATGGGTTTACCGCTAACTCGACGTCTCCTTTTACGGTATCCACTGTGATAGTACTAGCAGCGCTGTTATCAGCAGTTTGATTTTCAGTCGTGGTATCTGTTGGCTCAGAGTCCGTTGATTCTGGTGAGCTACAGCCTGCCACACTGATACTAGCAACGAGTGCGGTCGTCATAGCAGTCAGTAATGGGCGTTTAAAAAAGGCGCTAGGAGAGCGGTTAGACAATAAAGCGATAGACATAAATAACTCGGTATATTAGCAGTTTGGGTAGATTGTTAAAAAAATGATTACCCATATAAAAATGAAATGAGTTTGTCCAATGTGATGTATATACCAGACAATGCTCGGCGGTATTTATTTAACTGTTATAGTTTTTATGAGGTGGTTGTGCACTTATAACTTAAATTGTTTAATTATCTTATGGTGTAAAATAAGAGATAGGGTTCGATAAGTAATTTTTTATAAGTGCTATAAGCTGTTAGAGAACCGCAATGATAAGGCAATTGAGATTCATTATCAATATAAATGATAATGATTTTTATTAACAAGGTGGATTTGGTTTGTTATAATTGTATTAATAAAAGAGCAATTATCTCAGTTTATTATTGATAATAATTATCGTTTGCATTATTATCTACGCCATTCTATCTCAGTTAATTAATATTAGGGTGTTATGAGTTCAACGAATTTAGACGCGCCATCACCTAAGTTGACGCTTGCGACTATTGCGGTAGTTGTGGGATTGCATGTGCTGACGGCAGTAGCATTAGCGGCGGTCAAAACGCCTGAGATGAAAGTAGAACCAGAAAAAGTGACGCCACCTATTGAAATAGAGCTGATTACGTTTCCACCGCCTCCGCCACCTGTGGAGATTGAAGAAATAAAGGTTGAAGAAAAGCCGAAACCAGTTGAAAAGCTGGATACTAAGCTTAAGGCGAAGCCTGTTACTGCACCTGTTGTAAAAAAGTCAACAAAACCAGTCAAAGATCCAAGTATAAATAAACCAGCAGCAGCATCACCTAGCAATAACAATCCACCAGATGAGCTTCCACCTGAGAGTACAGATAATACGACGGATAATAATGACCAAACAGATTTGGGAGGAGTTGTAGATAATAGTACAACTACTGTTGTCCAAGTAGAGACTAATCTAGGCAAGAAACCTACAATTGACACTAGTACAAACAATAACAAAGGTAGCAATAGTCCAATTAGTACCGGAGCTGGTAAAAAAAATACTGGAGGTAGTAATGAAGGTGTTAACCAAAAAGAAACAACACCACCTGTAGATACAGGTCCAGTAAGTCTCGGTGCTGGTGAAGCCAGCTGGCGAAGCGGACGTGAGCCTAGACTTGGCTTTCTAGCGAAAGAAAGCAGCCTTAGAGATAAAGGAAGTATCTCAGTAACAGCAGCAATAACAGTGGATGAAAAAGGTAATATTACGAACGTATCTATTTCTCCAGGAACCGATATCAGAAGCGTAGATAATAAAATTAAAAGAGCTATAAAGAAAGCTAAATTGAAACCATTTATACGTAATGGGGTAGCGGTGAGAGGTACGGTGTCTTTGCCGGTTCGTTACGATCTACCTTGAATATATTAATTATTTGAATTTAAATTTGTAAAAAACGATGATCGATATCTTAAGCCATAACACAAAAGACGAAGGAGTCTGACATGGACTTTATGCAATACTGGCAATATAGTGACATGGTGACCAAAACCTTGTTCTTTGTACTATTCGCTTTATCCCTTATCTCTTGGGTGACGGGTATCATTCGTGTACTACAAAGCCGTAAGTTGGCGGCGACGGTTGCCGATGATTTAACTCATCAAGTCCAAGCCAAACAGACTGGGTTGTTAGAGCAGGATGCACCCACTCGTCGATTGGTGATAGAGCAAGCATTACTCAAGCATATTGGACGCTATCGCTTTTCTAGTGAACGTGGCCTGCCTATCCTTGGTACGACGGCAGCGATTGCACCGTTTATTGGTTTGTTTGGTACCGTATGGGGCATTTTTCATGCGCTGCACAATATCGGTACGAGCGGACAAGCAGGATTGGGTCAAGTAGCAGGGCCAGTCGGCGAGGCTCTTATCATGACAGGCTTGGGTATTGCAGTGGCTATTCCAGCCGTGGTTTTTTATAACCTCGCTGTACGTATCAATCGCCGTGTAATGTATCAGGCAAATGACAGAGCGCATGACTTACTGGCTGATTCTGCGAATATAAAAGCAGTAGCAAACACGCAGCCTACCGAGCAAGTAACTTCAGTGAAAAGCTCAGCTGACACCCAACAAAGCAATACTAATAAACAGTATCGTAATGTGTCTACTTCGCAGTTATAGACAGCATCGTGAGATAGCGATGGTTATCTTTAACGGGTAACAGCGATTTCTATCGTTGTATAAGTAACGATGAAACAAACAGTGAAGACAAGTACTGACTAAGCACACATAGCAAGCATATATTGAGAGTAATTATGGCATTTCAGTTAGGTGATGATGACGTCCAAGGCATGAATGAGATGAACCTCATTCCGCTTATCGATGTCATGCTAGTTTTGATGATTATCTTTTTGTTGACTGCGACCGTTCTTAATCCGACTGTTCCGCTTAACCTACCGGAGACGAGTGCACAAGTCAATGAGCCGCCACCAGGAGCCATTCAGATCAGTATCGATCAGGATGCGGGCGTGTTTTGGGACAGTGATCCGATCACGATAGAGGAGCTGGATAAGCGTCTACAGCAGGAAAGCGCGCAAGGCAAAAACCCTTCTATTCAACTGCGTGCAGATAAAGAAAGCAAGTATGACACTGTCGCGCAAGTACTGGCATCTGCTAGCGAAGCAGGGCTGACCAAGATAGCTTTTGTCAATGAGTAAGGTGGGTATATAAAAGGTGGGGTGAGATTGTCATATGACGATTGCTGGATAGCCAACCATTAGATAGGTAGAAAGATAGGTAGCTAGTATAATAATAAAATAAAAATAATAAACTTTTCTCCAACCTCACTGAGTACTTAAACCTCAAATTAAGTACTCAGTGAGGTTTTCTTTTTTACTAGCGATGCTTTATTTTTATCGATAATGCCTTATTTTTACCAGCGATGGCCCAGTGGGCGATATCTGCGATCAAAGGGACCATATCCGAAAGGATAAGGTGAGCGTAAATAGTCCAAATCTTGCTGGCGGATATAGTAGTAGCGCCCTTGTGAGTAGGCTTCTTCTAGCTTATCGATACCTTCTAGTGGACAGACCGCTTGCCACTCATAACCTTCGCGGCCGAGTTTGTAAGCCGTGAGCTCGGTGCAGTAATTTTTGAGCCCTTGCTGACGTCCCTGTTCCCACAGTATCCGATTGGGCGTGGCACCGCCTATACTTGCACAGCTACCTGCATAGTGGCCGAAATAAGCGCCTGAGCGGCCACGGCTACCATCGGTATAGCCGACTTCTTGCCAGTTGCTGGCTTGGCATTGCTGCAGTGTGAGGCTTTGAGTGGTTGCACAACCTGACAAGGTCAGTAATGCCGCGCTGATCAGTGATATGGAGATACCGGGTTTGCTCATGACTTTATTGACCAAATTGTTAGAAATATCGGTAGTCGATGAGTTTCGCTTAATAAGATAATTCATAATAAACCTGCGCGCGTTTAAAATTATGGTTTATCATAGCACTTTTTACGGCTGACTACTTTTTCTATCTTATTATCAGGCTAGCTTTTAGTGCCGCTAAGTATTTGATATATCAATATATATAGCGATTGTATGGTGGTCTAAATGAGTCGTTGTTGAATGGCTGCCAGTTCATGGCGCTTGATTTTTCGTGGTTCGTGCTCATTATAAGCATCTATATAGTATTACTTTAATTTAGTCAAAAGGTCAGACCATCATGGGCATATTTATTGGCGTTATCATTGTACTATTTGTATTAGGGAGTATGATGGCGCTCAAACCGAATGGTATCGATCAGCGCTTGGACAAACTGCGCATGACGGCGCGACGGTTACAGCTCAATCCAAAGCTGGTGGCTTGTCCTGATTGGATTAAAGGTAAAGATAACGAGTATGGCCGTGGCATGATGGGTCAATATTGCTTAGTGCTAGACGACACGCAATTACCGCATACGCGTTATCAAGTGATTGATGGTCAGTGGCGTCCAGATAGTAGTTTTGTCGATACGACAAGAGATACGACCAAACTCAGTATCCCAAGTGCCATTCGTTCCAATTATGGTCATGCGGATACCACGGTCAAAAAAACCAATTTTAGCTTGGATAAAGTACCGCTCGATTTACCAGTCAGTATTGAGCCGTTTATAAAAGGCTTATGGACCAAAGCCAATAGCATTATTATTTATTGGGAAGATATCGCTTATGTGCGTCCATTGAGTAACCCTGCTTATCATCACTCACTGATAGAAAAAGACCTGTTAGCGTTGAAAGAAAATTTGGAAAAATGGGCAATAGAAGTACAGAAAACCTAAGCAAGGTAGTAAATAATTTTTTAATCTCCATTAATAACCAATATGCAAGCACTTTTGATAGACTCCCAGTCATTTTCAGTTGACAGTTTAGCGCTTAGCAGTGTAACGTCTTTATAACTATATCTTTATATTATGGTTATTGTTTGTTTTATAACTGTTTTTATGAGCAACTATCAGCGCCATGGTCGAATGTTTAATGCGCCTCAATACAATAATTCGCTGAGCTATTATAACCAATTATTATAAATTGCCATGTCGTTGAATTTATTCTTACTTTTAATTTACTTATATTATGGTGTCGTAAAATATGGCAAAAACCGCAGCCAAAAAAAGTACAGCAACTACTGCTGACAGCCCAAAGGGTAAGTCTTTGGTGATCGTAGAATCACCAGCCAAGGCAAAAACCATTAATAAATACCTTGGTGATGACTTTATTGTACGCTCAAGTATTGGTCACGTTCGTGATTTGCCAGTTGGTGCGAGCAAGAGCGCCAAAAAAGCAGCAACGACCAAAAAAGATGAGAGCCTAAGCAAAGAAGAAAAAACTCAGCAAGCCTTAGTAAGGCGCATGGGTGTAGACCCAGAGCACGATTGGGCAGCAGTCTATGAAGTACTGCCAAACAAAACCAAAGTCATAAAAGAGCTAAAAGCGCTAGCCAAAGATGCTGACAAAATCTATCTCGCAACGGATATGGATAGAGAAGGGGAAGCAATCGCTTGGCATCTAAAAGAAGTCATTGGCGGTGCTGATAGCAAGTATGAGCGTGTGGTCTTCAATGAGATTACCAAATCTGCTATCCAAAATGCCTTCAAACAGCCATCCAAACTCGATATTGACCGAGTCAATGCCCAACAAGCACGTCGCTTTTTGGATCGTGTCGTTGGTTTTATGGTATCACCACTATTGTGGCAAAAGATTGCGCGAGGTCTGTCAGCAGGTCGTGTACAGTCAGTCGCCATGCGTTTGGTGGTTGAGCGTGAGCATGAGATTCGCGCCTTTATTCCAGAAGAATACTGGCAGATTCATGCAGACACCCATATTGCTAATAGCAATGCCCAAAAAACTTCAGACGCTGAGCAAATTGGTATACGCCTAGAAGCGACCAAGCAAGGTGGCAAAACGCTTAAGCTGGTGAATAAAGAGCAGACTGATAAAGTACTAGCCATCCTTAATGCAAATGACTTTATCGTCAAAGAACGTGAAGAAAAACCAACACAGTCACGGCCTAGTGCACCATTTATCACCTCAACATTGCAACAAGCGGCCAGTACTCGCTTAGGATTCTCGGTTAAGAAAACCATGATTTTGGCGCAGCGTTTATATGAAGCTGGTCATATCACCTATATGCGTACCGATTCGACATTCTTGTCTGGTGATGCCCTGACGGCGGTACGTGGTTATATCGAAGATAGCTATGGCACAAAATATGTGCCAGAAAAGCCAAACTTTTATGGTAATAAACAAGGCGCACAAGAAGCGCATGAGGCCGTTCGTCCTTCCAACGTCAATATGAAGTCAACCCAGCTTAAAGGGGTTGAGCGTGATGCGATACGGCTATATGAGCTGATTTGGCGTCAGTTTGTGGCGTGTCAGATGCTACCAGCAAAATACCTGTCAGTGAATTTGTTTGTTGGCGCTGATGATGTCGAGCTAAAGGCCCGTGGTCGTACCATGGTGTTTGATGGTTTTACGCGAGTTATGCCACCAGCCAAGACTGACGACACGCTATTACCTGATGTTAAAAAAGGCGATAAGCTAACGCTAGATAAGCTAGATCCGAGTCAGCACTTTACCAAGCCTGCACCTCGCTTCACCGAAGCCAGTCTCGTCAAAGAGCTTGAGAAAAAAGGTATCGGTCGTCCATCGACGTATGCTTCTATCATCTCGACCATTCAAGATCGCGGTTATGTGAAGCTTGAGAATAAGCGTTTATTTGCCGAAAAAATGGGCGATATCGTTACTGACAGATTGACAGCAAGTTTTCCAGATTTAATGGATTATACGTTCACTGCCGCATTAGAAGACAAGCTGGATCACGTGGCAGAGGGCGAGCAAGACTGGAAAGACGTACTTGATAATTTCTACGGCGAGTTCAAAACGACTCTAGATCGTGCTAAAGAAAAAGATGGCATGCGTCCAAATGATCCGACCGACGTGCCAGACGTCCATTGCGATCTTTGTGACCGTCCGATGCAGCTGCGTACGGGATCGACAGGTGTGTTCTTAGGTTGTACTGGTTATAACTTACCACCGAAAGAGCGCTGCAAAGGCACTAAAAATTTAATGCCAGTCGAAGCTTTTGCCAATCTCGATGATGCCGAAGGTGAAGAAGACGAAGCGGCCGAAGTCAAAGATTTGATGGAGAAAAAACGCTGTCCAAAATGTGGTACAGCGATGAACGGCTATATCGTGGATGGTGGTCTGAAGCTACACATCTGCGGTAACAACCCTGATTGCGACGGCTATATCCTAGAAGAAGGTAAGTTCGAAGTGCCAGGCTCAGATGCTCCTACCATCGACTGTAATAAGTGTGATGGGCAAATGGAGCTAAAAACTGGACGTTTCGGTCCTTACTTCGCTTGTCAAAAATGTGACAACACTCGCAAAGTACTAAAAACAGGCGAAGCAGCACCACCGCGCATGGATCCTATTCACTTGCCAGAGCTAAAATCGGTCAAGCATGAAGACTATTTCATCTTGCGTGAAGGCGCAGCTGGAATGTTCTTGGCAGCATCTAAGTTCCCGAAAGTAAGAGAGACACGTGCACCTAAGCTCGCTGAGCTAAGAAAAATCAAAGATAAAATGGAAGATAAGTTTCAATATCTCTTTGAAGGTCCAGACGAAGATCCTGAGGGTAATGCAACGATTTTGCGTTGGTCACGTAAGAAAAAAGAGCAGTATATCGGCTCTGAGAAAAATGGCAAAGCCACGCGTTGGGGTGTGTACTGGCGTAAAGGTGAGTGGGTAGAAGAGTAGTAGCCAATATTAAATCAACTATCGTGCTATTACAACGTCAGATTTATTTCATGTAATAGCACTATATTTGCTTCAATATCTATCATCAATAAAAAGCCCCTCTTGGATTATCCAAGAGGGGCTTTCTTATGCTGCTAATAAATCTTTATCAAATGTTATTACATCGTTTCTATGATACCGCAAGCGACGCGATCACCGGCATTACCCGCTGGCTGACTGGTATAGTCATCCGTACCACCATGTACGATAAATGCTAAACGGTTCACGCTATATTTACCTGCTTCAGCCGCAGATATTTTCTTGTTTACAAAGTTGATAGTCGCTACGCCATTGTCATTGGCCGTTAGATTAGGTAGGTCACCAGCATGACCATTCATGTCGTCTGGGTTAGAGTGTGGTTTATTATCTGGATTGAAGTGACCACCTGCCGCTTTACCCATATCGGCACAGTTACCTGTTTCATGGATATGCAATGATACAGTCTGACCTGGCTGTAGGTTCATTAGCTTACCGTATACTTGTACGCCCTCATCAACTGGACGTAAGAATACTTGGCCAACTTCTTTTTTATCACCACTTACAGTATGTATGGTTGATTTTAAGGTAGGTTGGCTCAAAGGATTGCCTGTTTGCATTTGACCTTCTACGGTTTGGCAACCAGTCATCGCTAAAGCTGAACCACATAATAGAGCACTTGCAAGCATTGTCTTATTCATTATTTTCTCCAATTGTTTTAGTCATTATTTTTAGTCGTCATTAAATTTCGAATATATATGATTATTGTTCTATTAAGACTTGTATCAATATCCGTTAACATCGGAGTTAGTATAGCCAAGCTAACCCTATAGTTATTCATCAAATGCGCAACAATCGGTTAATAAATGTAAGTATCGTATGGGTTTGAAAAACAGACTTAACTAAAAGCCTTGTGGGAGTAAACTAATCTGGGTGTGTGAGAAATGCATATTGAATAGTGTATGAACGTTCAAACATGAGCAGTTAACATGCATAAAAAAGCCGCCCATCATATGATGAGCGGCTTTTTATTTCTCAAGAACTGGCTAATGGCTAGTCAATTAGCTGTGCAATGCTTTACCTTTAGTTTTATCAACTGTCACCTTAGTAGGCTTGATTGGAATTGGCATACTGACCAACGCAACTTTCAATATCTCTTCAATCGTGGCGACTGGTTGAATGGTTAAGCCTTCTTTCACGTTATCAGGGATATCGGCCAAATCACGCTCATTGGTCGCTGGAATCAAGACATGCTTGATACCACCGCGATGCGCTGCGAGTAGCTTCTCTTTAAGACCACCAATGCGTAGGATCTTTCCTCGTAAAGTGATTTCACCTGTCATCGCAATATCTGGGCGAATGGCAATACCCGTCAACGCAGAGACTAGCGCTGTCGTCAGTGCACCACCAGCTGATGGGCCGTCTTTTGGCGTAGCGCCTTCAGGCATATGCACATGGACGTCAGTGGTTTTAAACGTCTCATAGTCGATTCCTAAGCTTTCACCGCGAGCACGAACCACGCTCATAGCTGCGCGAATTGACTCTTTCATGACATCACCGAGCGAACCTGTAAAGCTAAGCTCGCCTTTACCTTTCATGGCGACTGCTTCGATAGTGAGTAGCTCACCACCGACTTGCGTCCACGCCAGACCAGTAATACGACCAATCTCAGGCTCTTCTTCAGCCAGACCATAGTCATATTGATGGACACCGAGATAGTCATCGATGTTCTTGTCATCGACTGTCACTAGCTCACGTTCTGCTTTTTTCGGAGCACGTGCGCCATGTGTTTCGACTGAACCACGAACGACTTTACGGCAGATTTTATTCACTTCACGTTCAAGGTTACGGACACCAGCTTCACGGGTATAGCTACGAACGATGCTGTGCAATGCTGCTTCAACAATCTCAATTTCACCTTCTTTGAGACCATTTTGCTTAATCGCTTTTGGCACTAGGTATTTCTGTGCGATATTGACCTTTTCTTCTTCGGTATAACCCGGTAAGCGGATAACTTCCATCCGATCAAGCAGCGCCGCTGGAATATCCATGCTGTTAGCCGTACAGATAAACATCACTTGCGATAAGTCTAGGTCCATATCTAAATAATGGTCGTTAAACGTATCGTTCTGTGAGGGATCTAACACTTCAAGCAATGCTGATGCTGGATCACCGCGGAAATCTTGCGCCATCTTATCGATTTCATCCAATAAGAATAGCGGGTTTTTGACTTCGACTTTAGCCAGTGATTGGACGATTTTACCCGGCATCGCACCGATGTAGGTACGGCGATGACCACGAATTTCCGCTTCATCACGCACGCCGCCAAGCGCCATACGCACGAATTTACGACCAGTGGCACGTGCAATCGACTCACCCAATGAGGTTTTACCAACACCAGGAGGACCGACGAGACATAGAATCGGGCCACGAAGTTTTTTCACACGTGATTGCACGGCGAGGTATTCTAAGATGCGATCTTTTACATCTTGTAATCCGTAATGGTCTTCGTCTAATACTGTTTTAGCTTTGTCTAAATTGATAGAAACCTTGGTCGTCGCATTCCACGGCGTGTCCAAAATCCATTCAATATAGTTGCGTACGACTGACGATTCACTCGATGCAGGTGGCATCATCTTAAGTTTCTTAAACTCTTGCTCTGCTTTTTTGCGGACATCTTCTGGCAAGTCAGCATCTTCTAAGCGCTGCTCAAGCTCGGCGACATCATCATCACCATCGAACGCACCGTCATTCATATCTGACAGCTCGTTTTTGATGGCTTTCATTTTTTCGTTTAAGAAGTACTCGCGCTGATTCTCTTCCATTTGCTGACGGACAGCTTCTTGGATATCTTGTTCGATATTTTGCTCAGCACTTTGTTTGACCAAGTATTCAGTCAAGGTATTGATATGCGTTTTGATATCGTCTTTTTCTAAGAACGATTGCTTGATATCAAGATCCATCGACACACGAGTTGAGATAAAGTACACCAACTCAAGTAGGTCATCGATGCGTTTCGCCACACGAGTTAGCTCACGGGCGTTACGTAGACGTGCATCAGCATAGCTTTCAAACAGTGTAGTCAGCGCTTGAATGGTGTTCTTTTGCTGACTCTCATCCATACTGACATCGAGGTCAGCACGCTCAAATCTCGCCATCAATAGCGTGTCGTGGTCTTCTATATTGTCAACGCGTGCACGATACTGACCTTCGATTAATACCTTGATGCAGTTTTCATCGCTATCGTGTGGCATGGTGCTGACGATGCGGCACACCGTACCGTATTGATACAAGTTGTCTTGATCAATATCTTCGGTCAGCGAGTCTTTTTGTGCCACCACCAGTACTTTATTACCGTACTCAGCCTGTGCCAGCTCAACGGCTTTGACCGATGGCGCACGGCCTACGAACAAGGCAATTTGCATATGTGGATAGACGACCACATCTCTCAATGCCAATAACGGTAAGTAGGTGTCGTCTTCAACGCTGTCTTTAGCATCGTCGTCTTCACTAGTACTGTCTTCGCTATCGTTGTCTTTGGCAGTATCTTCGTCTTTTGTAATATCTTCGATACTGTCAGACGCGGTATCTAATTCGCTTTCTGACGCATGACTAGACAAGGTGTCTGACTGGTTATCATCAGCAACAGTAGATGAAACGTCGACATCTATGTCGATATTGTCTTGGGCTATTTTATGTTCACTCATATATTTTTCCTCGTTCACCAGACTTGTAAAGTCAAGTTCGTGGTTCATGTTTAGATAAATGGTGCTCGCAGATAAAATTGCAAGGCTTGTACTCATACTCACCTGCTTAACTTTGCAAAATATTTATATCTAACTGAATACAGAGCGTCATACGGTTATAAATTTTATGCGTCACTGATGAGAATTAGTATATCGGAAATAGCCATAAAAAAAATGGCATAAAGCAGTTATAACGACTGTTTATAGACTACTTATAAATAGCAGCTATCAAATATCTATTGGGTTCTACACATAGGTTTTATAGGCAAAATAAGGTAAACTGTCGCGCGTCTTAAACGGTGTGTTTTAGAGTAGAACGCTTTAGAGATACATTCGAGAAAAAGCATTTTTGAGACGATGGCGATATCCATACATTATGAGATATCAATAAGTTTAAATTGAACCAAAGCAAATAGAATACGAGGCAACACATGGCAATCAATGCGGTACTGCTGGCAGTCATCATCATGTTGGGGTTGTCACTTGCGCGAGTGCACGTGGTGCTCAGTTTATTAATTGGTGCGCTGGCTGGTGGACTAATAGCCGGTCTCGGTATCACTGAGACTTTAGAGGCGTTTCAAGAAGGTATCCGCAATGGTGCAGAGATTGCACTGTCATATGCGTTACTAGGGGCGTTTGCGGTCGCCATTGCTCATTCGGGATTGCCGCAATCACTGGCAGGATCCGTCATCAAGCGCATTGATGCAGGCGGCACCAGTGGCATGATTAAGTACATGCTGTTTGCAGGCCTCATTACCATGAGCTGCTTTAGCCAAAACTTAATCCCTATTCATATCGCCTTTATTCCTTTATTGGTACCGCCACTGTTACTAGCATTCAATCGCATGCACATTGACAGACGTTTGATTGCTTGTTTGATTACCTTCGGTCTGGTCACGACCTATATGTTCATCCCATATGGTTTTGGTGATATCTACCTCAATCAAATCATGCTCAAAAACGTTGGTGAGGCGGGCATTGATATTAGTGATATCTCTGTCACTAAAGCGATGGCGATACCAGCTCTAGGCATGTTTATTGGTTTGCTGATTGCTGTCTTTATCAGTTATCGCAAGCCTCGCGCGTATCAACAAGTTGCCATAGATAAAGAGGCACATGATGCGGTCGTAGAGGGTGATGCCTTGAGCAAGACGGCAGCCTATGCACAGTCACAAAGCAAGCTAAAAACGTTGGTTGCACTGGCAGCGATTGTGACTGCTTTTGTCGTACAGCTTTATACCGATTCGCTATTACTAGGTTCGATGTTTGGTTTCGGTGTCTTTATGGCCACTGGTGTGGTCAAGTGGCGTGAAGCCGATTCGGTCTTTAATGATGGTATCAAATTGATGGCGATGATTGGCTTTATTATGATTACGGCACAAGGGTTTGCGGAAGTCATGAAAGTAACTGAGCAAATTCAGCCGCTGGTCGATGGTGCGGCGTCATTGTTTGCAGGTAATAAAGCGATCGCTGCGTTCATTATGCTATTGGTTGGCCTGATTGTGACCATGGGTATTGGCTCGTCGTTCTCGACGATTCCGATTCTGGCCGCGATTTACGTACCACTATGTATCTCGTTAGGATTCTCTCCATTGGCGACTGTGGCGATTATCGGTACGGCTGGCGCGCTTGGGGATGCGGGTTCGCCTGCGTCAGATTCGACATTGGGGCCAACCTCTGGTCTAAACATCGATGGACAGCATGACCATATCAAAGACAGTGTGGTGCCGACCTTTATTCACTATAATATTCCATTATTGATATTTGGTTGGATAGCGGCAATGGTGCTGTAGGTTGCTTTAGCTAAAACATAGTTCTATAAAAAGCCATCGTATAGATGGCTTTTTTGTTTTAAGGTGGGGATAGTAAATAGCGCATCAAAAAGGATGAAATAATGAAAGTTAAAGAGCACATGAGTGCAACTCAGCTTAAAAAAATATTAAACGAAAGAAAATATTTAAATCCCAAGAAATTAGAGACACTTCTAAGGATTCTTGAAGAGAAAGCACAAGATGTTACTCCACCTGAAATATTTGAAGAGGCCTACTATATCTTTAATACAGAAGAGGCTATTTTCTATGGAATACAAGGGCCGATATCTTCCTTAAGTTACGTATTTTTGAATAAAAATTTTGTTGTAAATGTAGACATAAGAGGTAATCGTTCCTACTCCGTAACATTAAGTTTTCATGACAACATTAACAAACCAACCGATGAAGATAAAAAGGAAGTCGTTAACCAGTTATTTGACATTGTCGAAAATGCAGACATTTTTTTACTTGAATGTATGACTAGAGACAACACAATCATTGAATTTGTAGGGGTATAACATGAATATTGACAATGTAGGTATCTCAGACTGAGTGTAATTAAAATCTAGCGAACCAAAAAAAATTGATGATAGTTATTGGTGCACTGGGCGCACCCTACTCAAATCAGAGACCATCTTCATCGAAATCTTTAATCTCACCACTCAAACTACTCAAAAACTCATCGCTTTGTGTCAGCAGTTGTAGGGTAACTTGTATTTTTAATTAGGTATGAAATTTCCTATATTCATTGTTACGTTCTACGGAATACACAACGTAAGAAGAATGAGCAAGCCTGACAAAAGCAAATAACTAAAAACAGTAAAAATGATAAGAAAGTCCAAAAAATCATACAGCCTAGTGACGGTGGTGCATGCATTGCCACCATACCGAAGCAAAGCAAAAATAACGTGGTAATAATCAGCATGGTAAAAAACTTCCACCGGCTACGCATGTATACATCGATAGTAACGAGAAAGCTTAAATGAAAAAGCATCGCCACCACCAATATGACGATGAGCTCTATATCATATGAATGCGGCTCAGGAGCATCAAGCATCTGTAGCTCATGAGGGTTTGGCTCAAAGCCTGAAGTAATAATAAGACCGACAAACAAAGCCCATAAAATAGCGAAAAATATTCGTAGTTTCTGAGCTTTAAAGTAGCTAGCGACTGTCCTCATAGAAATTTTTTTTGTGCTCATGTGTCATACCTAATCATCAAAATCTCTCAACTCACCGCTTAAACTACTCAAAAACTCATCACTTTGCGCCAGCAGTTTATTTAGACGCTCTTCATTGACTAGCCGTGTCATCTCCTCAGAGCTAAAAGGCTGCTCTTGACTGTAGTAATGCAGCTCTCTAGCGTCCTCATTGCCTAATGTTTGCAAATACTCATCCACATGTTCAGCGCTAGAGTCTTTTTCAAACTGTTTATCGTCTTTCATTAAAACCACCTTATGCCGCTTGGCGTAATTAAGCCATCTAATGGCACATCCCACGGTTGGCGCTCTAATTGCTCAACCACTTGAAAGTCATAACACCAGCCTATTTTTAATGGTTTTTTCGCACCTGAGCGATAGCTGTTACCAAGCGTCGTATCATAGAACCCACCACCCATGCCCATACGATTGCCGTTTAGGTCGACTGCCACCAGTGGGCAAATAATGACATCCAATTCTCGCGCCCAAAGTAGACGACGATGATGGTTTTGCTTCATGCCTAATCGATGTATACGTGTCGGTATGTTGAGTAGCTTTGAGTGATAAACAGGTACAAAGCGTAGATGTTTATCATCGCTGCCATTGCTAGCACGACCAAGTGAGCCGACGACTGGTAAATAAGGTAAATAGCCTAAGCGTTGACACCAGTCTAATATTGGCTGAGTGGGTAGCTCACCAAAGCCATCGTAATATAAGCCAATACGCGCATGTGCTGGTAATCGCTGCTGTAACTTCGTCAAATGTACACTCGCTGCTTGTCCCATATTCCTACGCGCGCCATCACTTAACTGGCGGCGCTGGCGAGTAAAGTGCCGTCTGGGCGGATTGCTAACTGCCGATTCCTCTGACGCTACGTTTTTTGGTTCAGGATGCATATTTATACTATCCAATAATGTATTAAGTTGATGGTTACTGGTGCTTTTAGACGTCAGCAATGGCTATTTGTGAATATTCAACACGCCCTAGTCATGCTATCATAACGCCACTTTACATCGTATTCTCCTTTATGTGCAGCAGCTGTTGCACTTTTTACGAAGCAGTCATAAAACAACAAACCATCAAAGAGGGTAGTTATGTCGACACAGAATCAGGCAACTCGTACCGAAAAAGACACCATGGGCAACGTGGAAGTCCCAGCTGACGCTTATTGGGGTGCGCAAACCCAGCGTAGCCGTGAGAACTTTAAAATCGGTGGCGAGACTTTGCCACGTCCGATGATTGAAGCAATGGCATTGGTCAAAAAAGCCGCTGCAATCACCAACGCTAGCCTTGAGCGTATCGAAGATGACAAGCGCGATTTAATCGTGCAAGCTGCTGACGAAATTATCAACGGTGGTCTAACGGATCAGTTCCCATTGGTTGTATGGCAGACGGGTTCTGGTACGCAGTCAAACATGAACATGAACGAAGTATTGGCTAATCGTGCCAACGAAATCGCTGGTTCTGAGCGTGGTAGCTACACGCCAATTCACCCAAATGACCATGTAAACCATGCACAGTCTACCAACGACAGCTTCCCAACGGCGATTCGTGTGGCGGCTGCTCGTCAAATCAATAGCTTGTTAATTCCAGCGGTAAATGCACTACGCGACACATTAGCGGCTAAAGCCAAAGAATTTGATAGCATCGTAAAAATCGGTCGTACGCATTTACAAGACGCCACGCCTTTGACGTTGGGTCAAGAGTTCAGCGGCTATGTTAGCCAACTTGATTACTCATTGGTACGTATTGATAACGCGCTACAAGGTCTATATGAGTTGCCATTAGGTGGTACTGCGGTTGGTACTGGTCTAAACGCGCATCCTGATTACGCAGTAACCGCTGCTGAACAGTTAGCGACATTGACTGGCTTGCCATTCGTCACCTCACCAAACAAGTTTGAAGCACTAGCGGCTCGTGATGCTGAAGTATTTGCGTCAGGCGCACTAAAAACGCTAGCAGCTAGCTTAAACAAAATCGCTAACGACGTACGTTGGTTGGCATCAGGTCCTCGTTGTGGTCTAGGCGAATTGACGATTCCAGAGAACGAGCCAGGCTCTTCTATCATGCCGGGTAAAGTAAACCCAACTCAGTCAGAAGCATTGACGATGGTGGTCGCTCAAGTCATGGGTAACGATGTGACGATCAGCATGGCTGGTGCATCAGGTAACTTTGAGCTAAACGTGTATAAGCCAGTTATCGCGTTTAACTTGTTGCAATCTATCAAACTATTGGGCGATGGCTGCAATAGCTTCAATGAAAACTGTGCCGTTGGTATCGAGCCAGTAAAAGACAAAATCGATGATTTCTTGCACAACTCATTGATGCTAGTCACTGCATTGAACCGTCATGTTGGTTATGAGAATGCTGCGAAAATCGCTAAAACTGCTTATAAAGAAAACAAAACGTTGAAGCAAGTGGCGGTTGAGCTAGAGCTATTAACTGAAGCTCAGTTTGATGAGTGGGTTATTCCTGCTGATATGGTAAATCCTAAGTAAGCAGCAGACCAAGCAGTAGATCAAGTAGTGACCTGCTACGGCGTCAGACTCGCTTAATGTACGAGCAGTACAAGTTGCACTCGTATTTCTAGTAGCAGCATCATATTTGTTCCACTGAAAATTTAGTAAAAAAAGACCTTGTCACTTCTTATACGAGAATGTGGCAAGGTCTTTTTTTGGTTTATATTTTTAAAGCTAGCTCTATATTTTATATAGTGAATGTAATCTCAAAGATTGCTTATGGACTACTATAACTATTATCATATACATGCAGAATTTTGGAAAAAAAGACAATAACCTAAATCGGAGTAAACAATGATTACCCATGTACCTGATATGACTTTTAAAACTCGTGTTCGTGATGACTCTATTGGAGGAGACAACCCGTTTACATGGTATGATCTAACCACAGATGAATTATTTGCCAATAAAAAAGTGGTTGTGTTTTCTCTACCAGGTGCCTTTACGCCAACTTGTTCGACCAGCCATCTCCCTCGTTATGAAGCGCTTTATAATGAGTTTAAAGCATTAGGCATAGATGAAATAGTTTGCATTTCTGTCAATGATGCGTTCGTCATGTATCAATGGGGTCTAAAGCAAAACCGTGAAAACGTTTTCTTACTTCCTGATGGTAATGGTGAGTTCACTCGTAAAATGGGCATGCTTGTTGACAAGAGTAATGTTGGCTTTGGTATGCGCTCATGGCGTTATTCGATGGTAGTCGACAATAAAGAAGTTAAAAAAGTGTTTAAGGAAGCTGATTTTGGCGACAACTGCCCAATAGACCCATTTGAAGTATCAGATGCAGACACTATGTTAGCGTATTTAAAAAGTAATGCTTAGATTCCACTGAGAATTTAGAAATAAAAAGACCTTGTCATGCAATATGGCAAGGTCTTTTTGTATTCTTATAGCAGTTTTTCTACTACCAAACGTTCCTATTTTGCTATATTGTTCAACGAACTAGAGTATATCAAATATATGTCCTCTTATTAACCAGATAAGCATAGAAGAGTTAAAATGGATAAAACATTAATAGAATTAGATTTTGGTGCAATATCAATAGACAACTCAACCTTTAAAAGCGATGGATATAGATTTGATGAGGGTATTTTAGCTCAATTAGTCCAGTTTAAAGATAGTCCAGTAAAATTGGTTCAGACAGATATTGTCCATAATGAAGCCATCAAACACATTGGCCAGGAGTTAGAGCAAGCGCGTAGCTCAATATTTAAAGCTATAAGGTCTGCTGATAAGCAGCTAAAAATTGCTGAAAAAATAATTGAGCAAGCAAGTAATTTGCTCTCAATTGAAGGTTCTGAATTTGAGATAGCTGAGAGCCGCTTGAACAAATTTTATGAATCAACAGGTTGTTTAAAGTTAGAAGCTAAAAACCATGTTGATATAGAAGAGTTGATGCAAACTTACTTTTCTACTGAAGCTCCTTTTGAAAAAAGTGCGAATAAGAAAAATGAATTTCCTGATGCAATAGCTTTACTTACATTAGAAAATTGGGCGGAGGAAAACGATATTAATATTATTGCTGTTAGCCAAGACAAAGGATGGTCTAACTATGCTAAATCTTCTAATAGAATAACTATTATTAACTCTCTTGCACAAGCTTTTGAAAAATTCCAGCCACATAATAAAGTTAGTGTAATTATCAAGAAAATTAGAGAGGATGCACTTTTACAGAGTAATAATCACGTACTGGACTCAATTCAGGATTCAATTTGTAATAGCCTATATGATGAAATGATTGATGTAGAAGCCAATAGTGCATTTCATTATGACTGGGATGATTTGTTAGTTAGCTATATCAGTCATGAGCTAGAGTTAAACCGTGATGGCTTAGTTGATGTTCATGTTGTAAGTATTGATACGGAATGTATTCTTCTCAGTGTTAAAGCTAGCGTTGAAATTCAAATAGAAGCAAGTTTTAATTTTTATGTTAAGGACTCTATAGATAAAGACTATATTGGTCTGAGTAGTAATTATTGCATCACTTCAGATGAGTATGAAACGGATATACTCGTTACTCTTGCTGGTAACTTTTCAGAAGACTTTGAGGGTTTAGAGGTATGTAATGTTGAAGTTCTAGATTCTATAGGAAGAGTGGATTTTGGGTTCATTGAGCCAGATTGGGGTAATGAGTATGACGAGTAGTAGTTTATATCTGTAGATTGTAATTTGTTATTAATCTTTGTGAGACTCTGAAAAAGCATAATAATCATACTCCCAGTAAATGACAGTTAATAGATATCAAAAAGGTAACGTGAATAAGTTAAATACTGTTAATTACCAAAATAGAATACGTAGGAAACCTTTTAATTTAATGATATAAAAAAGACCTTACCACATCACGCGGCAAGGTCTTTTTGTTATCAAAAATCCAAGCTTAATTAAAACTTATAAAGCAAACCAAGCGTCGTCGCCGCTTCAGTACGTGAGTCAACCATTGGACTATCGTATTGCTCATTTGGGACATAGCTCACGCTTTGATTGGCAAATCCTGCCCAACGGTCATTGAAGTCATAGTTGGCACTAATATTAATATATGGGTTCACACTCGAATTAGATTTATAAGCGTCAACGCCTGTTTCCGCTGATTCTTCATCACTGACGCCATAGTAATATTCATTGTAATCAGCATCATGATACTCAAAACCAATGCTTGGATAGACCGTCAGCTTGCCTTTAGTGATTCTGGCAAGATACGTCAAGCGAGCCGTGTTGCCGCCACTACGATCTAACACATCAGTCCCTATCTGAGCACGGATGCCGCCAACAGATGTACGACGCTGATAGCTCAGACCTGCTTCTGCTGATGATTTGCGTTTATCAAGACCTTGAAGCGCACCATTGGCATCATCAGGATCAAACTCAGAACCAGCGAGTTTGGCATAGGCAGACAACTGATTGACACCATCATTGATCGCGTAGACACCCGCTTGCGCGCCGCGTACATAAAATCTGTTATTGTCATAAAATGCACCTGGCAACACATTGACCTCGGTATCGTCTTCCAGATCATAAGCTGATTTGACCGCCATGACGTTGACGCCGACGCTGAGTACGGCATCTTTGTCAGTCGGTAAGTTGTCATTAAAAATCGCAGCGTTAGACAGGCTAGCCACACTGAATAGCGCAGTAGCGGTTAACGCATTGAACATAGTACGCGTAGAGATATGAGGTAGCGCTGCAAGTGTAAACATAAGAGAATCTCGTAAAGGAGTGGTCGTCATAAGGTAAAACAGTTAGGTAGCAATAAGCGAGTAGGGAAAACCAAACTAAGAAGCCGTTGAGCCATGATAGATAAGTATGGGCGTTTACTCAATAGCTTTTAATATTTGTAGTATCTGATAGTGAATATCTTGCCACCACCAGACGAAGCCAATGCTGATCAATAACATCGCTAGCCATGGCAATAACTGCCAGATAAAGGAGGGTTTGATAGGTGTTTTTGCTGTGATGCTGTTGGCATGAACAGTGTTGATATCTGACCCTGCATCCGTTCCAGTATTACTTTGAGTATAAGCATCATCGCTACGTGAATCGGTTATATCTAAATCAGTAGCCTGACGAGCTGAGTAACTATCGATGCTAGGCGGTTGATTGATGTAGGTCGTTTGATAACGGTGTGAAGTTTGGTTTTGATAGATAGCTGCATTTTGTAGCGCGACAGCCAAACGCTGACGGTAAGCAACCGCGAAAGCCAGTGCAATCACCAGTCCGGTCATAGCGCCACCAATATGACCCGCATTATCAATTCCCGGTACAGCAAAACCATAAACCAAGTTAATGCCCATGATGAATATCAGGCTTTTTAGATTCAGCACCATGCCATTTACTGATATCTTAAACAGGGCAGTGATTAATAATGCTGCACCAATACCCATAATACCACCAGAAGCACCAGCCGACAGCCCAGGTTGTCCCGTACCATCTAAAAGACTTTGCCATGTCACATAACTATTGAGTAAATTACCACCGATTGCAGACAATAAAAACAATGCCAAAAACTTGGCTGAGCCAAACATCGGCTCGGCAACTTGCCCAAAGAAATACATAGCAAAGCCATTAAACAACAAATGCATCAAACCAATGTGCAAAAACGCACTACTGACTAGCCGCCATGGTTGGTCTTGCATAGTGTAAGGCAACGCATTCGCGCCCCAGTTGAGCAAAGCCTCCGTCGATGGATTGTTGGCATCAACGCCTGTCAGCACTTGCATAATAAATAAGCCAATAAAGCTGACTAACAATAACGTGGTGACGGGCGCTGTTTTGAATAACTGTTGAATGGTCATAAAAGCTAACTACTAATGAAAGGTTATGAGTAGAGTATAAAGGGTATGGTCAGATAATGTTATGCATCAACCTGCCAGTATGTTTTAAAGCTTGGCAAGTGAATGATTGACAGCTTTAGTGATAAACATGGTGTTTCTAATAATTAGGAATTTTGAGGTTTTCATAAGTGCCTTTTACCAAGATATCATCTGTGACGTTATTGATATCGGTATGACCACAGAACGCCATCGATATATCACATTCGTTATAGATGAGCTCAAGTGCGCGGCGTACGCCATCCTCACCATAAGCACCAAGCCCGTATAAAAATGCTCGGCCAATCATCGTGCCTTTCGCACCCAGTGATATAGCCTTTAATACATCTTGACCAGAGCGAATACCACTGTCTAACCAGACCTCGATATCGCTATTTTCGGCATGGACAGCTTGCACGATATCAGACAGCGCAGAGATGGAAGACAGCGCACCATCCAATTGACGGCCTCCATGATTGGAGACGACCAGTGCATCAGCGCCACTACGAGCGGCCATGATGGCATCTTCAGGTTCCATGATACCTTTGATGATGAGCTTGCCACCCCATGCATCTTTGATACGAGCGACATCGTCCCAGCTCAGCCGCGGATCAAACTGCTCTGCGGTCCATGAGCTTAATGAGGACAGATCCTCAACGCCTTTTGCATGACCAACGATATTACCAAAATTGTGGCGTTTGGTGCCCAGCATGTTCATGCACCATTGCGGCTTGGTCATTAGGTTAATGATATTGGCGAGCGTGGGTTTCGGCGGTGCAGATAAGCCATTTTTTATGTCTTTATGGCGTTGTCCCATGACTTGCAAGTCGGCAGTTAATATCAGTGCCGAGCAATTGGCATCTTTTGCCCGTTGAATCAGATTGGCCATAAAATCCTGATCACGCATGACATACAGCTGAAACCAAAACGGCGCACTGGTGTTTTCAGCGACATCCTCGATAGAGCAGATGCTCATGGTCGAGAGTGAGAAGGGCACACCGAATTTTTCGGCCGCCTGAGCAGCTTTAATTTCGCCATCCGCCCACATCATGCCGGTAAATCCTGTTGGGGCGATGGCTACTGGCATCTTGACGGACTCGCCAATCATCTGTGTCGCCAGACTGCGATTGTCCATATCGACCAAGACCCGCTGGCGCAATTTGATACGGTCAAAGTCAGTTTCATTACTGCGATACGTGGTTTCGGTCCATGAGCCTGAATCGACATAATCATAAAACATACGCGGCACTTTGCGTTCGGCGATTCGGCGCAAGTCTTCGATTTCAGTAATCTTTTTTAAAATAGGCGTTAAGTCTCTCATGGCGTTCCCACTATCTGATTTTTATGACTGTTTTAATATTATTGACTGAGCAGTTGCTGTAAGTCCAGTACCGAAAATGGATAATTTAATCGCTTTGACGGTGTCAAGATAACGGGAATCGTGGTGGCAAACTCCATCATCAGAGATTCATCAAAATCAGCGATATCGACATTGTGATAATCTATGGGCTGTACTGCTTGAAACTGTGCCAGCAGTTGCGCGGCGATATCACATAGATGACAGCCAGACGTGCCTAGCAACCACCATTTATCTTGATAGGCATTAAGGCTAGGGGATTTTTCAATGATCCGTGCTCGTAGTTCTTTTATATTATTATCATCGTACATAGTTGTTCTCTTGTTTTAATACTTGTCACAAAAAGCTTTTCTTAGAATTTTAATCAAAAATTAACATAGTGTTTCACCGTTATGACATGATAAAGAAGTAGGGTAAATAATGACAGCGATTGTGAGATTAGGTAAGATGACCTGCTGCTTTTCATTACTGACTTATTACTTCATCTTATTACCTTTTTTAACATTTGGATATCGCGCATGGCAAGTTTTGGCAAATTTCTCAAACGACTATTATTGGTATTGATACTGTTAGTCGTGGCATTTCACGTGCTAGTCGCTGGACTGCTGTTAATTTGGAAAACGCAGCCGATCAATAACAGTATGTTTATGTTGTCGCATCGCCTAACGGGTGGAACGGTCACGCAGACGTGGGCCGATTATGATGCCATTGCAAAATCTGCCAAACAAGCGGCGATAGTGAGTGAGGATTCGACCTTCAGCCAACATAGTGGTTTTGATTTCAAAGGTATTAAAGCTGCACGTAAGAAAAACGAAGAGACAGGTAAGGCGTCTGCTGGCGGCTCAACGATTACTCAGCAGCTCGCAAAAAACTTATTTTTGACCTCGCATCGTTCGTACGCTCGTAAAGGCGAAGAAGCGGTGATTACCGTGATGATTGAAACGCTATGGGACAAGCAGCGTATCTTGACTGCGTATCTCAACGTGGCAGAGTTTGGCGATGGTATTTATGGTATCGATGCGGCGGCGCATCATTATTTTGATAAGTCGGCTGCCAATCTCAACCGTGATGAGTCAGCTTTGCTTATTTCCATGCTGACCAACCCAAAATATTACGAAGACAATCAAGGTGACAGACGATTACGTAACAAACAGAGTGTCGTTAAAAAGCGTATGAAAAACGCAGTGTTACCATAGTCGCGCTAGTTTCATTAACCTACAAAAGATGATGGCGTATCGATAAAGTAAAAGGAATAATGACGTGTTAGATATGAATAAAGAGCAAAGTAGTGATAGCAATGTAAATGACATTGTGGCTGTTGATAATAAAGCTTATATAGAGGGCAATAATAAGAGTTTGACCACAGTGGCATGGCAGCGCTCAGAAGACGGTAGCTACTCGCCGAGCAGCTATATCAATCGTGACCTATCTTTATTGCAGTTTCATCTACGTGTACTAGCGCAGGCGGCCAGCCCTCGTCATCCGCTACTTGAGCGCCTGTTTTTCTTAATTATTTTCTCTTCAAACATCGATGAGTTTTTTGAGATTCGGGTTGCAGGCCTGATGCAAAAGCTCAATATTGGTGATGTCTCGACCAGCATCCATGGTATGCGTCCTAGTGAGGTGCTGAACGAGATATCCACAGTGATGCACGATGCTATCGATGAGCAGTATCGTATCCTTAATGAAGTTGTCTTGCCAGCGCTTGCCAAGGAAGACATTCGTTATCTAAAGCGCGATGAGCTGAATGCTGAGCAGTCGGCTTGGATGAAACGCTATTTCACTGAGCAAGTATCGCCAGTGTTGACGCCGATTAGTATTGATCCTGCGCATCCGTTCCCACGTTTGGTCAATAAAAGCTTAAACTTCATCGCTACGTTAGAAGGCAAAGATGCGTTTGGTCGTGATATCAATCTTGCGATTGTGCCAGCGCCGCGCAGCCTGCCACGTGTGATTCGTCTACCTGATGAATTGACAGGTGGCAAAGAGCATCATGTCATGCTATCTGCCATCATTCATGAGCATATCGGCGAGCTATTTCCTGGTATGAGTGTGACAGGGTGTCATCAGTTCAGGTTGACTCGTAATGCTGATTTAGATTTGGCTGATGATGTCGAAGATATTGCCAAAGCGCTAGAGGGTGAACTAGAGAATCGCCGGTTTGGTGATAAAGTGCGCTTAGAAGTTACAATGGACTGTCCGACACATATCAGTGACTATCTGCTCAATGAGTTTGAGCTGCATGACAATCAGCTATACCGCGTCAATGGTCCGGTCAACTTAACACGATTGCTGTTTGATTTTAATATTCCAGCGCTGCGTTATGAGCCATTTACGCATGTGATACCGAAAGAGTTCCGCCGTGAGATGGACAAGCTGGACAAAGCGACCAGTATGTTTGCGGCTATGCGCAAAAGAGATGTGCTCGTACATCATCCTTTTCATGCGTTTTCGCCAATTATCAATTTATTGTGGCAAGCGGCTAGTGATCCAAAAGTGCTAGCGATTAAGCAAACGCTGTATCGTTCAGGCACCAATTCAGAAATCGTCAAAGCACTTGCCGCTGCTGCTCGTAATGGTAAAGAGGTGACTGCCGTCATCGAGCTGCGCGCGCGTTTCGATGAAGCCTCTAATATTGCTGTTGCCAACTATTTGCAAGAAGCGGGCGCGGTCGTGGTCTATGGTATCGTCGGTTATAAGACCCATGCCAAGCTTATGCTTATCGTACGCCGTGAGGATGACCGTATCCGCCGTTATGTGCATTTAGGTACAGGTAACTATCACGCTGCCAACGCAAAAGTCTATACCGACTATGGTTTGTTTAGCGCAGATCCCGACATCTCTGAAGACGTTCATAAAATATTCCAAGAGCTGACAGGGATGGGTAAACCCGCCAATCTTAAAAAGCTACTGCATGCCCCATTTACGTTACATGATAAATTAATACGCTTTATCGATGATGAGATTGCACATGCAAAAGCAGGTAAACGCGCTCATATTATTGTGAAAGTTAACGCTCTGACTGAGCGTCGACTGATTGCTAAGTTATACGATGCCTCGCAAGTAGGGGTCAAAATCGAGCTGATTTTGCGTTCTATGTGTTGTCTACGTCCACAAGTAAAAGGTCTGTCTGAAAATATTACAGTACGCTCTGTGATCGGCCGGTTTTTAGAGCATACGCGTATTTATTATTTTTATAACAATGGTGATGAGCGCTTATATTGTGGCAGTGCCGATTGGATGGATCGTAATTTGTTTCATCGCGTAGAAGTGGCATTTCCCATTGAAGACAAAAAACTGTTTAAGCAAGTCTATCAAGATGGGTTACTCAGTTATCTAAAAGACAATACTCAAGCTTGGACACTGGATGGTAATGGTGTGTGGACTCATCTGCAACCAGTAGCGGGTGAAACACCGTATGTTGCCCAAGAACACCTATTAAAGGTTATTAATGGGGTAGGAGATTCAGTCTAGCGTATTTTGTGAATGACATCTTTGATGGCATTAAAAGTGGCAAATGAATGAACAAAACCAAGCGCTGGTAGATACTGGCGCTTGGTTTTTATTTGGGCAAATGATCTGTATAAGTTACAAACTGTCTTGTAACCTCACATTTATTCACATATTGATACGGCAGTACACTGGTGAGGTGCGCAACGTTCTACTTATAATCAATATCAGTCCTAATAGATAGGCAGCTACATAAAAGAGCAAGTAAAACCAATGAATTATAAAAATAGGGAAATCATTATGAGTACGACAAACAACGACAGCTCAGATATCAAACAAGCAGCAGAAAATGCTGACAGCAAACAAATTGCACAAAATCTCAAGAGTGATAAAAAAGTAGATGCGCCTGAATCGTTGAGTGAAGAAGAGAAAACCCCTTTCATTGAAGATGAACTACGCACTGACAAATAGTCACGTTAAGAAATGCTTTGATTTAATTGTTAACATATCAACGAGAGGGACATGCTATGACAATTGATAGTCAGTCAAACAATGAAGAAAAAGTAGTAGTCAATGATTTGGCAGCATCACATCCAAATAATGCGCAGGACAGTTACGAAGGCCGTAAACATGAGCCGGACATTGATGGTCCACAGCAAGACTCACAAGAAACAGATGAAATCTACGCTGATCCACGCAAAGAAGAAGACTTACCAGCGGGTGGCAAAAATGTTGCGGACTTAAATGTCCACGACTTGAGCCAAAAAGGTAACGAGTAAAGATTGGCTGATGTCGGATGAATTTGATAAACAGCTTTTAATGATAAATAACTTCTAACGATAATTGACATAGTCGTTAAAAAGAGACGAATAAAAATAATAAGGATATGACCATGGAAAACAAAAAATCAGCATTATCAGATGACCAGATAGAAGAGAATATCATTGAGAACAAAGGAACGGACACGTTTGAAGAAGGGGTTGTTCGTTCAGAACACGTAAATGACAATGATAATCCTGCCCGTCAGCCTGATCGCCGTGACCAAGAAGGCAATGCTTTTGATGACGGTATTAATGAGCATACAGTTGGCAGCGAGCCTTCTAAAAGTGAAGGTATCAATAATCTAAACCGTTATGCAAACGCTGATAATGCGCAATCACGTGTGTTGAACCCTGATGAAAAAGACAGATAGTATTTACTCAGTAATTTATATGTAGATAAAACAACAATAATAGCGACGAGAGTGAGGTGTCATTATGAGCATGCCAGATGATAAGGCAGTGAGTGAGAGTCATAAATTAAAAGATGCAGATGATAACAATGGCATTGTCGCTGATGATGCCTTACAGAAAGCTAATCCTGCTGCTGCAGAAAGAGCCACGGACGATCACGACCCACATAATATTGCCAAAAACCATAAACAGTATGACAGTCCATTAATGAAAGACGACAAATAGTGATTTATTGTGACGGTTCTGGATTTAACAAAAATGTCATAAGCAAAAACGTCAATAGACAGATCTAATCAGAATCAGAAAAGGTTATACTAGGGTTCAAGCTAAATATCTTGAACCCTAGTATAACCTTTTTTTATTTGTCTAAACGATTACCAGTATCTAAACAACTATCAACAATATCTAAGCAGGTGTACCGCTATGAAAGCGTAATTCAGTATCTGGACTGGATATCAGCTCTGATTCCACTTCTTTAAAGAAAGCCACTCTTTCATCGATATTATCTTCTGACAGTGATTGAGCCAAGGCCAAGTAATCCTCAAAATGACGACTTTCTGATTTGAGTAAGTAGCGGTAGTACTTTGCCAAGCGCTCATCATCGATAACCTCAGCCAACGACGCAAATCGTTCGCAAGAGCGTGCTTCAATGAATGCTCCAATGATTAGCACATCAACCATCGCTGCTGGCTCGTAAGTGCGCTTGTGTTTCAACATGCCTTTAGCATAGCGTCCCGCACTGAGGTATTTCCACTCCAGACCACGTTCGTTCATGATGCCTAGTACCTGCTCGTAATGTAGCATTTCTTCACGTATCAACTGCGCTAACTTACACTGCAAATCATAGGAAAACTCATAGCGGAATATGAGATTCATGGCTGTGCCTGCTGCTTTCTTTTCACAATTGGCGTGGTCCTGAATGATTAACGGCAAGTTATTAATGGCAGCATCAACCCATGCTTGAGTGGTTTGAGTACCCAAGAAATTATAGACAGGGGAGAGGTCTACCTTTATAGGCGTCCGTAGTTGAGTGATATCAGCACTGTCTTTTTCTATTTCTATGCCGTCTTTTGCCATATCGTTGTCGTTCATAAGTTCATCGTTTAAGGCGTTATCACTGCTATTAATAGGTTTCATATTTTCTTTGTTCATAGTCTCTGTCATGGTTTAGTATTTGGTACGTATTGGCTAAACATAAAAATGGGATAGATAACTAATAATTATAAGTCAATACAGTAATGATTACTTACTGTTTATCTGGGCCTAATTGTCTGTGCATATAAAAGTACTGAGAATAGGCCTTAGGCTCGACAGCTTATAGGTCATCATTATTGTACAACCCCAACATTTACTTGGTGAATGATGTTTTCTTGTTTATTTCTGTATTTGATAGTAGGATAAGATTTTGCTAAAGCAGAATCTTTCTTACTATTGATATATCAGTCATCGCTTGGCAATGGATGGTAGACATTATAGCCCATGCTGATGCGACATAAAGCAACCGATGAATAGGTGTAGCCTTTTACGTTAAATGGCTGTATCTATGATTTATATTGTTTTTTACTAATGTTTTCACAAGCGTGCTTCAATGCCGCAAAAAATGTATGCTAGTAGCATAGCACAAATGTTTAAATCGCTATTCATGACAAGTTTATGTGATAGAACAACAGTTTTGATTCGTACTGCATCTAAACTTGGAATAGATGTCTAAGACCGACAATGTCCAATTATTGCGGTAGCAACTTCGTATTTACACTCTCACGAACAGATAAGGATAACAACATGAGCCAGTCTTCTAACGCCAATCGTATTCAAAAAGGCATCCTTGCCATCGACCAGCAATTGTATGACTTTATTGAAAACGAAGTGCTACCGAAAGTCGGTGTTGACTCAGACAGTTATTGGTCAGGTTTCGAAAAAATCATCAAAGAATTTACCCCGCGCAACAAGGCACTGCTGGCGACTCGTGACAAAATTCAAGCACAGATTGATCAGTGGCATCTAGACAACCCTGCCAAAGATGGCGAAATCGATTACCCCGCTTATAAATCATTTTTACAAGAGATTGGGTATCTATTACCAGAAGGCGATGATTTTAAAGTTAGCACACAAAACGTTGATGATGAGATTGCTCATATCGCAGGGCCACAGCTGGTTGTACCCGTGCGCAATGCTCGCTATGCACTGAACGCAACCAATGCACGTTGGGGTAGCTTGTACGATGCCTTATATGGTACCGATGTCATCAGTGATGATAATGGTCAAGAAGCAACAGGCGGCTATAACCCAACTCGCGGTGCTGCGGTCGTCGCTTATGCAAAAGCATTCTTAGATGAACATTTTGCGCTAGCATCAGGATCATACAATGATGCGACAGGCTTTGCAGTAGTTGATGGCATGCTTTCAGTTGTTCAAGGTGATAGCAGCACTTCGCTAAAAGACCCTGAAAAATTTGTCGGTTTTGTGGGTGATGCCGCAGCACCAACAGGTATTTTATTAAAGAACAACAATCTGCATGCCGAAATCCAAATCGATGCTAGCCATCCAGTCGGTAAAGATGATCCTGCAAATATTAAGGATGTCTTACTTGAGTCAGCGATTACAGCCATTCAAGATTGTGAAGACTCAGTCGCTGCGGTTGATGCGGAAGAAAAAGTTGAAGTCTATCGCAACTGGCTTGGTTTGATGAATGCTGACCTGCAAGAAACCTTCGAAAAAGGTGGCAAGACACGTACTCGTAAACAAAACCCAGACCGCGAATACACCACGCCAGATGGTGGCAAGCTTATCCTACCTGGTCGTTCGTTACTACTCATTCGTAACGTCGGCCACTTGATGCAAAACCCAGCAATCTTAGTAGATTTGGGTAATGGTCAAGAACAAATCTTTGAAGGATTGATGGATGGCTTAATCACACCATTATTGTCTTTAAATGATTTAAAAGGTAAAAACCCACTATCGAATTCACGCAAAGGCTCAATGTATATCGTTAAGCCAAAAATGCATGGCCCTGAAGAAGTCAAAATGGCCAATGATTTGTTTAATGCTTCAGAAGACTTGCTAGGGCTTGAGCGCAACAGCCTTAAAATCGGCATTATGGATGAAGAGCGTCGCATGACGGTCAATTTAAAAGAAGCCATTCGCCAAGCCAAAGAGCGTGTGATCTTTATCAATACTGGTTTCCTCGACCGTACAGGCGATGAGATGCATACCAGTATGAATGCAGGCCCATTTGTACCAAAAGGCGAGATGAAGTCACAAGCGTGGCAGCCAGCCTATGAGCAGTGGAACGTAGATGTTGGCCTTGAGACAGGTCTACAGGGTGTTGCTCAGATTGGTAAAGGCATGTGGGCGAAGCCTGATGAGATGAAAGAGATGATGGACACCAAGGCCGCGCATCCTAAGTCTGGTGCTAGTACGGCATGGGTACCGTCACCAACAGGGGCAACCTTGCACAGCATGCACTATCATCAAGTGAATGTGACAGAAGTACAAGACAGCTTGAAATCGCGTGAGCGTGCAAGCTTGGATGATATCTTGACCATTCCATTAGCGAAAGACATCAACTGGTCTAAAGAAGAAAAACAGCAAGAATTGGAGAACAATGCACAGGGTATCTTAGGCTACGTCGTACGTTGGGTAAACCAAGGCGTTGGTTGCTCTAAAGTACCTGATATCGATGATGTTGGTCTTATGGAGGATCGTGCCACGCTACGTATTTCAAGCCAGCATATTGCTAACTGGTTGCATCATAATGTGATCACTGAGGAGCAAGTGCTTGAGACCATGAAGCGTATGGCAAAAGTTGTTGATGAGCAAAATGCTGGTGACAGTGATTATCAGCCAATGGCCAGTGACTTCGAAAACTCTTATGCGTTCAAGGCCGCATGTGATTTAGTGTTTAAAGGACGTGAGCAGCCTAGTGGCTACACTGAACCATTGTTGCATCAGGCACGTCTTGATCTAAAAGCAAACACCTAACTTTGTAACTAGCACTAGGTACACTAGTTTGTTTTAAAGGCTACTACTAGCAGCTTTTTTTAGTGATTTGGTTTGATAACTGAATCACTATATTTCTTCCTGCAATTTAGCTTTGTAACTGAGCTTAATCATTTTTATGAGCGATACTTGTGTAAGCAAGTATCGCTTTATTTTTGGTTATCACACTACATTCATTACAAAAGTTTCAATTTCTTAGTAATTATATTAATCAATATTTTCTATATCTCATTGAGTCGATAGAAGTTTTTTAGTGATTGCTCAAATAATACCAAATACTTTTTACTCGATAATGAATGTATCGAAAAACTAAAGAAATATGTTGCAAATTATGTCAAAGTTGATATGCTTGTACTCGAAGTATGAGTTTGGTAACGGATGTTACGCAATGGAGTGATAAAGACGAAAGGTTACATGGCAGTTACGCTTTAGATCCCAGTCATGTAAATCATGTTTTTTTCATCTTACTGTAATAGAAATTCGCCACACTTGTTTCTGACTAATCTCGGTAGCCAGTTACACATTATATCTTTGAGGATTTGTGACGATACCATTATGAGCACCAGCTAATAATAGCTAGCTTATTACTAAAATTGTAAAGTGGAGATACCCCATGAAAAAACTACTTTTAGCTACAGCAGTTGCTGCCCTATCTGTTTCTGCAGCCAACGCAGCTCCAACTGTTTATGGTAAAGCATTCGTTGGTATGGACTATGTCGATATAGATGATGAATGGAGCAATAAAAATGAAGATTCAGTGCAAATCAACTCATACTCGTCACGCCTAGGTTTCAAAGGTTCTGAGGCGATCACTGCTAATACTGATGTGATCTATCAATATGAAGTAGGTATCAATATTGATGGTAATGAAGGTGACGATAATAATATCGCATTTAAAAGCCGCGATACTTTCCTAGGTTTCAAAAATGATAGCTACGGTGAACTCCGTTTTGGTCGCAACACATCAGTTGTTGATTATGTAAATAATGTTGTAACTTCTGGTAGTGGTTTTTGGGACAACCTAGGCTCGAATCAGCTTGATGAAAACGAGAACGGTTATAACATGACTGATAGTGGTCGCCGTGATAACTCAGTCATTTGGATGGCACCTAAATACAACAACTTACCATTAGATGTTGCACTTATGTATAAGGCAAATGAGTCACTAGATGACTCTACTGTCGATGCTGATGCAGGTTTTGCTGCTTCTGCTATGTATGATGCCGGTACTGGTATTACATTTGGTGCTGCTTATGACAACGATGTCAACCTAGATGGTGATTTACTCCGTGCCACTGCTGCTGTTGATCTAAGCAAGTATATGGCAGCTCCTGTAACTGTGGGCGCGATGTACCAAGTTGCTGATTTCGATGCCAGTCAGAAAATGGGCACTAGAGGTAGTGAGAAAGAAAAAGGTCTAGTCGTTAGTGCTAAGATGGGTCTAAACAACTTTGCTAAGCCAGCAGCTGTTTATATTCAGTATAACAATACTGACAACTTACTCGGCTTCAGTGATGCTGATTCTGATCAGATCGTTGTCGGTGGCGAATACAATTACAAACCTAACATGATTGCTCATGTTTGGGCCGGTCAAAACTCAGCTGACCTTGGTGGCAGTGATTATGATCTACTCGCAATTGGTGGTGGTCTAGAATACAAATTCTAATCTAAGCATTAGAATCTGATTAAAAAAACTCATCCTTCGGGGTGGGTTTTTTATTGTGTAGTACTTAAATTATAGAAAAATGTTGATTACCAACACGAAAACATAATAGTTTCTGACAGTTTGCATTTTTGCCCTATATTTTATAGCGTATTTTTAGTAAAATCCTTCTTTACCAATTACCGAAAGAGTACTATGACCAAGTTTATATTTGTGACCGGTGGGGTAGTGTCCTCACTAGGAAAAGGTATCACCGCAGCATCGCTTGCCGCTATCTTAGAAGCACGTGGTGTGACAGTCACGATGACCAAGATGGATCCGTACATCAATGTCGATCCAGGTACGATGAGCCCATTCCAACATGGCGAAGTTTTCGTTACTGAAGATGGCGCAGAGACAGATTTAGATTTGGGCTACTACGAGCGCTTTTTACGCCATTCAAAGATGAGTAAAAGCAATAACTTTACCAGTGGTCGTATTTACCAAAACGTCTTAAACAAAGAGCGTCGCGGTGAGTATCTCGGCGGTACAGTGCAGGTTATCCCGCACATCACTGATGAAATCAAGAGTAAAATCTTGGCCAGTGGTGAGGGTTATGACATCGCTATCATCGAGATTGGTGGTACAGTCGGCGACATCGAGTCACTGCCTTTCATGGAAGCAGTACGTCAAATGCAAGTAGAGCTTGGCCGTAATAGAGCCATGCTGATGCATTTAACGCTAGTACCTTATATTGCTAGCGCTGGTGAGACCAAAACCAAGCCTACCCAACATTCTGTAAAAGAGCTGCGTTCTATTGGTTTGCAGCCTGATATATTGATTTGTCGTTCTGAACATCATATTTCACAAGACAACCGCCGTAAGATTGCGCTATTCACTAATGTGGAAGAGCGTGCGGTTATTATGTGTGAAGATGCTCAAAGTATTTATCAAATACCGCGTACGTTACATGAGCAAGACCTTGATGACTTGATTTGTGAGCGTTTTGGTCTTGATGTACCTGAAGCAGATTTGAGCGATTGGGATAAAGTCGTTGAAGCTCAGCTTAATCCTGAGACGACTGTTACCGTAGCGATGGTTGGCAAGTATGTCGAACTGCCTGATGCGTATAAGTCTATCAATGAAGCATTACTTCATGCTGGCATCACACATAAAGCAGACGTGAAGATTGATTATATCGATGCCGAGCGCTTGGAAAGTGATGATAGTTTATTCGCGCAGTTGAATAATGCTGATGCTATCTTAGTACCAGGCGGTTTTGGAGAGCGTGGTACTAATGGCAAAATGAAAGCCATTACTTATGCACGTGAAAACAGCGTACCTTATCTAGGTATTTGCCTTGGTATGCAGCTGGCAGTGATTGAGTATGCTCGCAATGTGCTTAATATTGATGCCAACTCTTCTGAGTTTGATCGCAAGACTGCTGAGCCTATCATCGGTCTCATCACTGAGTGGTTAGATGAGCGCGGTGAGCTACAGATTCGTAGTGATGATTCAGATCTTGGTGGCACTATGCGTCTAGGCGCACAGCAAGCTGAATTAGTTGCTGGTAGCAAATTAAGCCAAATCTATGGCGCGAGCAATATTACGGAACGTCATCGTCATCGTTATGAGATGAATAACCGTTATATCGAACCACTAGAGCAAGCAGGTATGACCATATCTGGTTATTCTGCCAAGCAGCATTTGGTTGAGTCAGTTGAGATTAGCGAGCATCCATGGTTCGTTGCTGTACAGTTCCATCCTGAATTTACTAGCTCACCACGCGGTGGTCATCCACTGTTTAACAGCTTTGTAAAAGCGGCGAAAAACCATAACGAAGCTAGATAATTCAAACCCAGTCGTTATCAACGTATTCAATGTTTACATGTATAAAAAAGACTGATTTTCGAATCGGTCTTTTTTTGAGCCTATATTTTAGGATTAGGATTAGGATTAGGATTAGGATTAGGATTGGAGAGTATGGCTATGGCTAATATGACGATTGATTATAGATAATATCAAACCCAAAAAATATAATTAATCACGTTAAAAGTGCTTAGTCTACTAAATGAGGTAGTTGCCCTCATTTCCCTCACTATTCTAATTTTTAGGAATGGTATGATTACGCTTGGATACTTTTATTAATTGGGCTATCGGTTACAATATGCGATAGAACTACGGATAACAATAAAGAGGATAGTTGTTTAATGGATAATTTATTAAAAGCACAATCACATATTCAGCTTAATACGCCTAACAATAATATTATTAATATTGGTAACGATCAGCCGTTTGTATTGTTCGGCGGTATGAATGTCTTGGAATCTAAAGAGTTAGCATTTGAGATTGTTGAACAGTATATTGAGATATGCCAACGTTTGGGCATCGACTATGTCTTTAAGGCCAGCTTTGACAAGGCCAACCGTTCAAGCCTGCACTCTTATCGTGGCCCGGGTTTGGCGAAAGGCATTGACTGGCTTGGTCAAATCAAAGAGAAGTTCCAAGTTCCAATCATTACTGACGTTCATGAGCCTCATCAAGCAGCACCTGTCGCTGAAGTGGCTGACATCATCCAGTTACCTGCATTTTTGTCACGTCAGACTGATTTGGTCCATGCGATGGCGAAGACAGATGCCATTATCAATATCAAAAAAGCCCAGTTTTTAGCACCACATGAGATGCGTCATATCGTTAATAAATGCCTAGAAGGTGGCAATGACAAACTGATATTGTGCGAGCGTGGCAGTGCTTTTGGTTATAACAATTTGGTCGTCGATATGCTTGGTTTTGATACCATGAAGCAGATGGATATTCCTGTATTTTTTGATGTGACTCATAGTTTGCAACAGCCAGGCGGACGTAGTGATAGTGCAGGCGGTCGTCGCGAGCAAATTACGACGCTTGCACGTTCGGGTATGGCAGCAGGGTTGGCAGGATTATTTTTAGAAGCGCACCCAAGTCCAGAAACAGCCAAATGTGACGGTCCTTGTGCACTACGTATGAGTCAGTTAGAGCCGTTTTTATGTCAGCTTAAGCAGATTGATGATTTGGTCAAAGGTTTTGAAACGTTAGACACTCATTAGCAGTGCACGCTAATAGAGTAAGGATAGGAGGCTAATGTAATGGCGATTCAAATGGCGCAAGTCAGTATTAAAAACATTGATGATACGGTAGGACTAGATAGTGTGATGACGGCATTAAAGAACATTACGGGCGTAACAGCTATCGATTTGGATACTACTCGCCACGTTGCCACTGTGCGTTATGAAGATACCGATACGAGTATCTATGCTCTGACGGCAGCGATTAGTATGGTTGATTATGTTACTCAGCCATTTCCTATCGATGCACCACAAAACCCACATCATAGTGATTAGTCTTTGATAGCGGGTGTTATTCTTCGAATGATATCTCAGATAAGATCTGCGTATCATTCATTTGAAACAGTATTATATTAATAAATAAAAATAAGGAGTCTCATATGACAGACCAAACTCGTATTATCAAAATCGACGGCATGACTTGCGGTGGCTGCGTAGCCAGTATATATAACGCTACTGCTGATATTGATGGCCTAGATGATATCAGTATTGAGCTGATAGACAATCAAGCAACCGTTACTTTTGACGATAGTAAAACAAATATACAAGCCATTGTTTCAGCCATTGATGACGCTGGCTTTGATGTGACCGTCGCTAACTCATAAGTACCGTCCCTCATTCGAAAAAACCAGCTATTATGGCTGGTTTTTTAATGGTTGAAGAGTAGAGATATTAGATTGCTTTCTAGATGGCTATAAATAAATGGATTGATTTGAATGGATAGTAATCCTGAGTATTTTTTAATTTAGACTCATCTATCCACTGATATTTTTATGGTTCATCCAATTTTACAAACGCTATAACGAATAAATGCCATACCGAGTTTTCTTTATGAATGATATTACCCGCACCACTAATGACAAATCCTACGATGTTGAAACTGAGGTTCAGTCAAATACGTCACTTACGCCGCAGCGTGCGCATCTACAACTGGCGATTGATGGTATGACATGTCAGGCTTGTGCCTCACGAATCGAAAAGGTACTTAACAAAAAGCCATCGGTATACGATGTGAGTGTGAATTTTGCAGGTAAGACTGCCAATGTCGATTATGATCCGACTCAGACCACACCAGAGCAGGTTGCAGAATGGGTGAATAAAACTGGTTTTGTGGCTAATTTACAAGTAGGTGAGAGCTTGTTTGAAAGAACAGACAAGGTTACAGCAACTGAGTATCCTTGGCGCTTGATTGGGCTATGGGTTTGCTTAGTACCCTTTTTAGTGGGTATGGCAGGCATGCTGACGGGTTTTGGTATGGCGTGGATGCCACCGGTTTGGATACAGTTCCTCATAGCGACGATTGTGCAATTTGGACTGGCACTGCCATTTTATAAGAGTGCGTGGGCATCGATTAGAGGTGGTCTTGCCAATATGGACGTATTGGTCGTTATCGGTACGGTCACCATTTGGGCATATTCAACTTATCTTTGGCTGACACATGGCGATGGCACTCTAAATAGCTTGCTGCAAGATGCCCACATGGGTGGTTATGGTGCAGGTAATAGCCCAGCCGTGTATTTTGAAGCAGGAGTGATGGTTATTGCTTTTGTTCGTACGGGTAAGTATTTAGAAGAGCGTACCAAAAAGCACAGCCTAAACAGTATCGATTTATTACTGTCGTTGACGCCTGATGAAGTAGAGCAGCAGCAGTCAAATGGTGATTTTCATAATGTTGCACTCCAAAATGTGCAAGTTGGTGATATTCTTCGCGCTAAGCAAGGTAGCCGAGTAGCCACCGATGGCATGGTTATAGGTGGTAATGGTTGGTGTGTGGAGAGTCATTTAACTGGTGAGTCAGTACCGCTCAAAAAAGAAGAAGGCGATGGTCTACTAGCAGGCGCTCTAGTCGAAAACGGCAGCTTACTATATCGCGTCAGTGCTAAAGGTAGCGATACCAAGCTAGGTGATATGGTGCAAGCACTCAGCGATGCACAAGGCTCAAAAGCCAATTTAGCGCGTCTGGCTGATAGAGTGACAGCTATTTTTGTTCCTATTGTGGTTACTATTGCATTGGTTACTTTTGGGGTCACGTGGTGGCTGACAGGTATGGTGGATACAGCACTAATGCACGCAGTATCTGTATTGGTTATTGCCTGCCCTTGTGCGCTTGGCTTGGCCACACCCGCTGCAATTATGGCGGGTATGGGCGTTGCTGCTCGTCATGGTGTTTGGTTCAAAGACGCACAAAGCCTCGAAGCAGCGGGCGACATCGATACCGTTGTTTTGGATAAGACGGGCACATTGACTATTGGCAAACCTACTATCGTTGACCATGTCATGGTGGACAAATCGCTTGCTGTTGATGATGTCTTGCAGATTGCAGCGAGCGTTGAGGCACATGCTAGCCATCCGCTCGCCACAGCGTTGGTTAACACTGCTAAAAATCGTAATTTGCCATTAATGAGTGTTACTGATATCAGTGTGATCAAAGGCGCGGGTATACAAGCAAATATTGAAGGCCTTGGTCTTATTAAGGTTGGTACGGCAGAGTTTGCTCACTTGACGCTGCCAAAGTTTATGCCAAAAGCATGGCAAGTGGCCAGTACGGTTGCAGTTAGTATTAATGACGAACCACTAGGCGCTTTTGCTTTAGCGGATGACCTAAAAGCGGATACACCACAAGCAATTACTGCACTACAGGCTGCGGGCATTAATGTGATTTTAATGAGTGGTGACAAGCAGTCAGTCGTCGATTATGTCGCAGGGAAACTGGGTATCAAGGCTGCTTACGGCAAGATGAGCCCGAGAGATAAGGCGAGCCAAATTGCTAAATTGCAAACGGCGGGTCATAAAGTCGCTATGGCAGGTGATGGTGTCAATGATGCACCAGCGATGGCAACAGCCGATGCTAGTTTTGCTATGTTTGAAGGCACTGACGTGGCACAGCACAGTGCCTCAGCACGATTGATGGGTGAGTCATTGATGCATATCGATGCGGCACAAAAAATCGCACAAGCAACATTGCGTAATATTAAGCAAAATTTGTTTTTTGCCTTTATTTATAATTGCATTGGCATTCCACTCGCTGCTTTTGGGTTTTTAAATCCTATGATTGCAGCGGCAGCCATGGCGCTTAGTTCCATCTCAGTATTAATGAATGCACTGCGATTGACACGATTTAAGACAGAGGTGGAGCTGGATAATACAGTCTCTAACACTAATATTGACGCAGAGCGTTTGTCTAACGTATAAACATCCATTCGCTTTTTACATCGTCATGAATAAAAGGATTCGATAACGGCTGACATTGCTGCTCATATTTTATTTTATGGGCGCAAGTTGGTGTAAGATAAGGGAAGTTTGGCAAAATTTATGCTATGATGCCAAGCACTATAGCCCGCTGTCGATACGCCAAATAAACCTTTAATCGTACTTAGAATGGGCCGATTTTACAAATAGGCAAGGCTGTTTTAAGCGCACAGGCTATACGATAATTTGCTTTATATTTTTTGTATTCTAGTTGCCGTTATTTACCCCATAAACTTGGCATGACCAAAGGAATTAACAGACATTATGTACGCTGAAGAAACCAACAACGTCACCGCAATTAAAGACATTCGCGCTCGTGAGATTTTAGACTCACGCGGTAACCCAACGATTGAAGCCGATGTTATCTTGGCTGATGGTACGATTGGCCGTGCTGCTGCACCAAGTGGCGCGTCAACTGGCTCACGTGAAGCGCTTGAGCTGCGTGATGGCGACAAAGATCGCTACATGGGTAAAGGCGTGAAAAAAGCCGTTGCCAATGTGAATAGCCAAATCCGTAGCGCTTTGATGGATAAAGACGTTACAGAGCAGCAAGGCATTGATGATGCAATGATTGCGCTAGACGGTACAGAAAACAAAGACAGCCTTGGTGCCAACGCTATGCTAGCGGTGTCACTTGCCACTGCTAAAGCGGCTGCCAAATCAAAGAACTTGCCATTACACCAGTATATTGCTAATTTGCGCAATCAGACGTCGCTTACTATGCCTGTGCCAATGATGAATATTTTAAACGGTGGCGAGCATGCTGATAATACCGTTGATATCCAAGAGTTTATGATTGAGCCAGTTGGGTTTACGAGCTTCTCAGAAGCATTGCGTGCAGGTACAGAGATTTTCCACAGCTTAAAGTCTGTTCTAAAATCACAAGGCTTGAATACAGCGGTCGGTGACGAAGGCGGTTTTGCACCAAACCTACGTAGCAACGAAGAAGCCATCACTGTGATTATGCAAGCGATTGAGCAAGTCGGCTATAAAGCCGGTGAAGACATTCATCTTGCGTTAGATTGTGCAGCGAGTGAATTCTATAAAAATGGTCAGTATATCTTGGCAGGCGAAGGTAACAAATCTTTTGATAGCCAAGGTTTCTCAGACTATCTAGTTGGTTTGGCACGTCAATATCCTATTATCTCTATCGAAGATGGTCTTGATGAGTCAGATTGGGATGGTTGGAAGTACTTAACTGAGCAAATTGGTGATAAAGTGCAATTGGTTGGTGATGATTTATTCGTAACCAATCCTGCTATCTTGCAAGAAGGGATTGATAAGAAGATTGCTAACGCGATTTTGATCAAGTTCAACCAGATTGGTACGCTATCAGAAACGTTAGATGCAATTTATCTGGCGAAGAAAAATGGTTATGCGACGATTATCTCGCATCGTTCTGGCGAAACGGAAGACAGTACTATTGCAGACCTAGCAGTTGGTACTGCTGCTGGTCAGATCAAAACTGGCTCACTATGCCGCTCAGATCGCGTTGCAAAATACAATCAACTGCTTCGTATCGAACAGCAAGTACGTGCAAGCTATCGTGGCCGTGAAGAGTTCATCGGTCTACGTGGTTAATAAGTCCAAGTTAATCAGGACTTAATGTTAAAGCTGAGCATTATGTAATCATTATTATGTTTATATATTGCTTAGCTGCTTTAGCTAATTTTTACTATATCTCTGTCGTTTGGCGTTATCCTCTTATGAAATATTTTAGCCAATTTATGTTACTCGCGTTAGCCGTTGCCGTTCTTTTAGGGCTGCAATATCAGTATTGGCTAGGCGAAAATGGTCGTTTCGAGCACAACGAACTGATGACTCAGACAGAAGAGCAACAGCGTTTGAATGAAAGCCAAGTAGCAGCAAATAATTTGTTACGTACCGACGTATATGATTTAAAAAATGGTCTCGAAGCAGTAGAAGAACATGCTCGTTTAGATTTGGGTTTGATTAAACCAAACGAGACATTCGTGCAAGTATCTACGGCACCTACTACACACAGCAATTATTAATTGTTCTTAATTTTCGAAGAAATACTATCTATTAGTATCTAGAATAGATATTCGGTTTACCTCAATCTCTTTACCTCTCTTAGCACTTACCTTTCCTTAGCCATATTGTCATGGATCTTAACCATGAGAGCTGTTTGATGAGTACTATCCTATGAATACCACCCCTCATATACATGCCATGATCGTCGCTGCTGGTCGCGGTAGTCGTTTTGGTGCATCTGTTGCTAAGCAATACACTCTGTTGCAGGGACAGACATTGCTACAGCATAGTGTGGCAAGGCTCGCCTGTAGTGATTATATTGATAAGTGCTTGCTGGTCATTGCAGCAAATGACACCACCGCTCAAACGCTCGATTTTGCACTTCCTATAGATTATGCCATTGGCGGCGCTGAGCGTTGGCAATCAGTGCAGGCAGGTGTAGAGGCAATCAGTCATTCAGGTGCTGACGATTCAGACTTAGTTTTGATTCATGATGCTGCGCGTCCTGCTGTACCCAGTAATGATATTGATCAAGTGATCGAAGCGGCGATGACAGAGCTATATGGTGCTATTCTAGCAACACCTGTAGCTGATACGCTAAAAGAGTCGCATATCTATTCTACGGCTCAGTCTGAGCTTGCAAATAAGCCTATCAGTAGCAGCACATACTCTTATGCCAAACGTACTATCGACCGCAGTAACATGTGGCAAGCGCAAACCCCACAAGTATTTCGACTCGGAGAATTGAAGAGGGTATTGGCTTATGTTCGTACCCATAACCTTTCTATTACTGATGAAGCCAGTGCGTTTGAGTACTTGGATCTCCCCATTCGTTTAGTGTCTGGCAGTCGCCAAAATATAAAGCTCACTTATCCCGACGACGCCATCTTTCTTGCAGCGATTCTGAAAGCCCAATTATGATTATTCTAAAATATTTCCCATAGTCCTTTCCTATGCATTTGTGATTATTCACATCGTATCGAATACGTCTATTTAATACAGGTGTAGAGATGTAGGTATGCTTATATCTTGCATATCTCAGCTGACATCTATGAAAAAATAAAAACATAGGCTACTTCACTCATTTTGAGTCTTTCTTTATCGTGGAAAATAAACAGTATTATTAAACATATATTGCTTTGATGACCAAACTAGCCTATGATGTAACCAACTTAATACAATTAATATAAACATTTATAAAATCAATAATATACCAGACCAATTTGATGCTTTTAAAAGTCTTGTCTCTATGTTTTTTCTAAAGTTAGTATGGTTGTTTTAGCTCCATTTATCTAAAAATAGGGAGAATCGAATTGTCACAAATTAATGATTCGACAAATCCAGTTACAACCGACCTCTGCCAGCTTGTATATATCAGTCAAATCACTTCGACTGGTCTTTCAGGCCCTAGTACGCTTAATGATATTTCAGAGACTTCGATTGAGCAGAACCAAGCCGATAACGTCACAGGTATTCTTTGCTATGGCAATGGTTACTTTTTACAGTGTGTAGAAGGGTCAGAACAAGCTCTCACTAATTTAAAGAATCGATTACTAATAGATGATCGACATAAAGAACTACAAATTTTAGATTTTTCAGAAATTACCCAACGCCGCTTTACGAATTGGTCTTTACGTTCTATCACACTTGAACGTTGGATGACTAAAGAACCTGAACTGAAAAAGTTTATGCCGTTTAAGCCTTACGACTGGGATTCTAGTGAATGGCCAAAGTTTTTAGATATCCTAAAAGGGTATTATGAAGAGCAGGCAAGAACAGGCAATATGGACACGCCACCTATTAAGTACAGTACATTAGGGGTGACCTTAAGTAAGGTAGTCGGTCAGCACCAAGCGTTCTTTTTGATCCAGACCATACTTGGTGTGATGGTTGTCATGACATTGTTGTGGTTGATGTTATCAGATAAAATCTGGTAGATTATTATAAAAAATCGTATTTGATCTGAAAAGCCAGCATTTGATGTTGGCTTTTTTGTGAGTAAATTTTGATAATATCTTTAATATAAATACAGCAGTAAATCAATTCACGTATTCATAGTACACATTACGAGCTGCATTTAATTAATGGTGATAGATATTCGAAGGTTTTAAGCATTATTTTTGAGAAAGTCAAAAGGCAGGCATAAAAAAAGCCCAATCACAATGTGATTGGGCTTTTAGATGGTACGCTTGTTAGTCTTAATAGATGCTTTGCAGCAAATTTGCTAACGAGTGACGCCAAATAGTGGCGTCCCCAGGGGGATTCGAACCCCCGTTACCGCCGTGAAAGGGCGGTGTCCTAGGCCTCTAGACGATGGGGACTAGTAACACAACACCTCAGCTGCTTTCACCATTTATGCTGAAGTGGTGCGTATTCTAATAGTGTCTGCGCCTTCTGTCAAGCCTTTTTCTTCGTCTTTTTAAAATTAAATATCTTTTTTTGATTGCACGGCGAGGATGTAAGTCTTTACGCTTTAAATGATAGCGAATCCATAAAGAAGTACAGGCGCTAATAGTTAAAGCTAGCAGCATATAGCCTATGATTGTTCCCCATAATTTGAGTTGTGGATCCATGATAAAGTCCCTCCTATCAAGCCTGATAGTATGAGCAATGTCACGCTATCAGGCAGTGTGGGTAACTTAAACCATCTATAGGATACGACAACACCATTTTAAAGTGCATAATCACAGGTCGTCGACTCGTTTGTTACTTTTGAATGATTGCCATAACATGCTCAATAGTGAAACGAGTGGCTTGTCTATCATGATATCAATCATATCCCTATTGATTGCGAAATCAAGATGCCAAAGTCATCAAGTATTAAAAATAGCACTATTAGGAGAAGTGGGCAATGTAGGATATGTGGCTTATTTATTATCGCCGTCAGGCAACTCATCTGTATTTGCTTCATTGTGCATTGCATTAGCCAGCATAGGGTAATGGTTAAGAATATGACAAAACAGCTCGGCAGTCTTTTGCGTATCATATAGCGCTGAGTGAGCGTCTTTACCATCGAAATCTAGCCCTGCTGCCTTACAGGCGCGTGCTAGTACAGTCTGACCAAATGCGAGCGCTGATAGCGTCACGGTATCAAAGACTGAAAAGTTATGGAACGGATTGTGGCTCTTATTATTGGTACGTAGCACAGCTGCATTCAAAAACGCCAAGTCAAAATGGGCGTTGTGTCCGATCAATACACATTGACGGCAGTCTTCCTCACGGCGTACTTCTTTTAAACCCTTAAAAATCCGGCGTAAGGCAGTTTTTTCATCTTCAGCAATGGCTTTACGCAGTGGGTTTTTAGGATCAATCCCTGTAAAGGCGAGTGCGCTTGGCTCTAGATTTGCCCCTTCGAAAGGTTCGATATGAGCATTGAAAGCCTCCCCTGGATAAAATACACCTTGCTCATTGAGTAGCACGGGAATACAGGCAATTTCTAACAAAGCATCGGTTTGTGCATTAAAACCGGCTGTCTCTACATCAACGACGACAGGTAAAAATTTACGAAAGCGCTCTTTTAAGCGCATAGGTGTTTGCTCATCTGTCGCGGTATTTTCAGTAGCAGTATTTTCAGCGCCAGTATTTGTAGCCGTATTCAGATTATTATCTGTATGATTTGAAGAATCGTTGTCAGTATCGTTAGGCAAGGTGGCATCGTTTTGAGTGGTCATATCAGGTAAAATCGCTTTTATCAGTCGTATTGTTATATTGAATTAAAAAATAAGCATGTGATGTTATCTGTCATATCGCCTTAGGCAAAGATATGACAGGTATTATAGGATGAAATATAGAGGGCTTTATGTCAGGTATGTCATCAATTAGTTTACTTAGCACTTAGCACTTAGCACTTAGCACTCTTAAATTTTACACTCTAAATGATGAAATACCTTAGCGTGCTCTAGTCTTTAAGAGACCATGGTAGTGTTTCACCTGCCATGAGCGGGGTGAGAGAACTACCATCGAAGTAAGGATAAGCGATAGGCACCTGCATAGGCGTATTGACAAGCGTAATCGTACTCTCATTTAATGGCATGCCGTAGAACTGGGCACCAAAACGACTGGCAAAACCTTCTAGCTTGTCTATTTTACCAACGCTATCAAAAGCAGTGGCATACAATGGCAAGGCAGTCGCAGCACTATAACAACCAGCACAGCCACAAGCGGCTTCTTTTTTGTCTGTCGCGTGCGGAGCAGAATCAGTACCTAGGAAGAACTTTGGATTGCCACTAGTTGCTACGTCTAATAATACTTTTTGATGGCTTTCACGCTTTAGGATAGGTAAGCAATAAAAATGCGGTTTGATACCACCGACCAATAGATGATTGCGGTTAAACATCAAATGCTGCGGTGTAATAGTGGCGGCAACATGATTGCCTTGCGCCAGTACAAAGTCTGCGGCGTCACTGGTAGTGATATGCTCGACTACGATTTTCAAGGTAGGGAACTTTACGATAATTTGTGCCAACACTTCATCTAAAAAGCGCTTTTCACGATCGAAAATATCAATATGATCTTGAGTGACCTCACCATGTATTAATAAGGGCAAGTCGTATTTCTCTAGTGCTTCGAAGACATCGACACAAGCATTAATATTGGTGACGCCGTCAGCAGAGTTGGTGGTTGCTCCAGCAGGATAGAGCTTAACGGCCTGTACGATACCTGATTTTGCTGCCATCTCGATGTCTTGTGCAGTCGTTTTATCCGTCAGATATAAGGTCATACGGGGGTCGAACGCCGTTTTGCGCTCTGTGCTCAAATCGCTAGTTTCTAGATGCGACATGATACGCGCGCGGTAAGCACGTGCATCGTCGACATTCTTGACGGGTGGTACTAGGTTTGGCATGCAAATCACACGATTAAAGCTATTTGCGGCATGCGGTACTGTTGTACTCAATGCTGTGCTATCACGTAAGTGGATATGCCAGTCGTCTGGTTGAAGGATGGTCAATTCTCTAATCGAATCAGTCATAATGTCGTAGCGCTCTGTGTCGTCATATATGGGAATAAAACGGAGTGGTGTTATGTGGATATCATAACAGATTTGCCCACTTGACTAAATATGCGACTAACGCTCTGTACATAATTCATTAATTGTACTGTAGAAGGTTTTGAGTGTTCTGCTAGCATTCTATGGAGAGTAATGATTTCTAAATGTATAAAATGGTCTTGTTTATCATGATTAGATAACAATCTCATAGAGATAGCTTATATCCATTGGTCCACCATTCAACCAAAAGCTCACTCCTTATGGCCGTGGCACTTTTGCCTATAGTAAATATGATGTACACTGAGTAAGTAGTTTACCTTTCGATTGAATCTTAGCGCTTTTACCAAAATTAAATTCTCATAATAGGAGTTATTCATGGCTCAACTTGATCCGAAAAATATTAATAAAATCGTATTGGCATATTCAGGTGGTCTTGATACCTCAATCATCGCTAAATGGCTGCAAGAGACTTATGATGCAGAGGTTATTACCTTTACCGCAGATATTGGTCAAGGCGAAGAAGTTGAGCCAGCACGCGCTAAAGCAGAAGCCATGGGCATCAAACATATCCATATTGAAGACTTGCGCGAAGAGTTTGCCCGTGATTATGTATTCCCAATGTTCCGTGCCAATGCTATCTATGAAGGCGAGTATTTGCTCGGTACTTCTATCGCCCGCCCGCTAATCGCCAAGCGTTTGGTTGAGATTGCTAAAGAACATAATGCTGATGCCATTAGCCATGGGGCTACTGGTAAAGGTAATGACCAAGTACGTTTTGAGCTGGGTGCTGTCGCCTTGTCACCAGACGTAGTTACCATTGCTCCTTGGCGTGAGTGGGACTTGTCTAGCCGTGAAAGCTTGATGGAATATGCGAAAGAGCACAACATTGCGATTGACTATGCAGGTAACAAGAAAAAATCTCCATACTCAATGGATGCTAACCTGCTACATATCTCTTATGAAGGCGGAATCCTAGAAGATCCATATGCTGAAGCAGAAGATGATATGTGGCGTTGGTCAGTCAGCCCAGAAGAAGCGCCTGACGAAGCACAATATCTAGAGCTAGAGTATCAAAAAGGCGACATCGTTGCTATCGATGGCGAAGCACTCAAGCCTTTCGAAATCATGATCAAGCTCAATGAGATTGGCGGTAAGCATGGTATCGGACGTTTAGATATCGTAGAAAACCGTTATGTTGGCATGAAGTCACGTGGCTGCTATGAGACGCCAGCTGGTACGATTATGCTAAAAGCACATCGCGGTATTGAGTCATTGACCTTAGACCGTGAAGCCGCGCATCTAAAAGATGAGCTAATGCCACGCTATGCTAAAACTATCTACAACGGCTACTGGTTCAGTCCTGAGCGTATGATGTTGCAAGCGTTGATTGACAAATCACAAGAATACGTCAACGGTACGGTTCGCGTGAAGCTATATAAAGGTGCGGTGAGCGTGGTTGGACGTAAGTCTGATGATTCGTTATTTGACGAAAAAATCGCAACTTTTGAAGATGATGCAGGCGCTTATGATCAAAAAGATGCAGAAGGCTTTATCCGTCTTAATGGTCTACGTCTAGCTATCGAAGCCAGCCGTGGTCGCGATTTATCGAAGTAAGATTGTTAGATTATTCGTAATCAATTAGAAAATTAAATCGCACAAAAAAGAGGCCTTAGATATAGGGCCTCTTTTTTATTGCTGATAGTTTGTGATTGAATACTTATGACAACAGCTACGTTTAAATAGTTGTTTACGTCTACTCAGCTTCAGCTGTTTCTGCAACATCTTCATCGTCTACCATCACGATTGCGACATCCTGCTGCTGGCGTTCTTCGAGAGTCTTTTGTTCTAATAGCACTTCTTCTGTTGCCAACATAGCACCGTCAGACTTTTGCATCTGATATTTGAGGGTTGCCAATCCACCCAGTATACTAATGACCAAAATGATAATGAGAATAACGGGGTTTTTCCAAAGTGGTGTGGCAGCCTCGTATTCAATCGGTTTTTCACTGATCGTTGCTGGCGTGTTGTCGCTATTGCCACCGATGAGTCCTAAGCTAACCAAAGGTGGCTTGGGCGGGGTAGCAGGTTCGGAATTTACGCGCAGTCGATTTCGACTGAGATAGATGTCTGATATTTTTGCGAGTTGTAGTAACCAACGTTGATGTGGTAATGCAATATCATGCATTTCAGCAAACACCAGCATGTCGTTATGGCGTCCTTGTTGCAAGTTATCAGGTGAGCGGCCAATGGCTTTTAGATAGTTACCTGTAGCCAGTTGCATGTCTTGAACAGGCTCATAGCTTTCAGGTTTGAATGCCGTCAGTTCGTACCAGTAAGGATTGAAAGGAGGTGGGTTGTTTGAGAGCTGCTCAGTACTTAATAAGCCAACCTCTGATGGACTTTCTGTTCCCATATTTACCGTATTTTCGGCTGCTGAAACAGGCACTTCGTCATTGTTGTCAGCCAGTTCGGCTGATAGAGTGTTTGGTTCACTGACTGTAAAACGTGCTAATGACAAAAACTGTGGTTGTAGAGCAAACCATTTGTTAATCTCGTTATTATCGAGTTGACTGTATTCTGCCAATATAGCCAGCTCACGGAGTACAACCACGCATAAAGAGGTCAATAAAATTTGGACTTGTTGTGTCGTTGCGTCAATTTGACTAGCAATATGGTCACTTGCTTTTATGACCCGAGCATTATCAGAGAATATGGCATCTGCCGCATCGTGACGGTGATATAACGTCGCACTGATGGTCGCAAAATTCATAGAGTTATACTGTCGTAGCTCTTTGACAGCACCACGCCCAAATAGCTTCTTACTTACTGCCTGACCATCGTAACGCTGTTGGTAAGCGAGAAGGGCACTAATAATTGCCTGCAAACTGGCATCCATTGCTAAGCGGGCTTGTGGTAATGAAAGCTTTGCGGCATCTGCCAATAATGACACCATCGGTATGGTATCTTGATATAGAAAATCATACATCGACACACGTGTCGGTGAAATAGTCGTCATAATCTGCTAGCATCAAAAAGTGTGCCCCTATATTACGGTGCCCAATGCCTTGATACAATCCCTTGATAATAGAAATTTTCAATCATTTTACGAGGATGTGTTGAATAATCCGAATATAGTCACTGTGAGTGACCTAGTTGAAAGTTCAATATGTCCTAATTACCCTAACAGTATTTTTACGAATAACTGATAGTTGGAAGCATTTATGACAAACAGCAATAATCTTAATATACAGATAGTCATCAGCGTCGCTCAGCAACACTTAACATTACACCAGCAGAATAAAGAAATAGCACGATACTCGATATCGACTGCTAAAAATGGTATCGGCAGTCAGCAAGATAGTGGCTGTACACCGCTTGGCAGACATATCATTGCCGAAAAAATAGGGGGTAGTGTTTCTAGCAGCGCCGTGTTTATAGGTCGTGTACCTACAGGCGAGATATATGATGCGGAGCTCGGTAAGTCTCATCCTGAACGCGATTGGATATTAAGTCGTATTTTATGGCTAAGTGGTCTCGAGGAAGGAGTGAATAAAGGTCGTAACAGCCAAGGTGGCTGCGATACTTATGAGCGCTATATCTATATACACGGCACACCAGATACTGAGCCAATGGGCGCACCATTTTCACATGGCTGTATACGTATGCGTAACGCGGATATCATTCAGTTATTTGAGCAAGTCAGCGAGGGTACGTTTGTGACTATTGCTGCTGAATAGTATAGTCAATCCTTTATAGATTGGATACGGTGTCAATCTCGCTTAGTCTACTGTTTGTAGTACTTTCACTCGACTTCCTTGTCTCCAAATTATATTGAACCGACTGTGGTATAGATGAATGAAATAGAATGACAGTACAAACATATTGATACCATAATCTATATTAATTTGCTTGAGTTAAAAGTTATAAAAAAGACAGCTCACTCTATGAAGGCTGTCTTTTTTATTCTACGTTTTTGCTATTTTACGATGAATATTTTACCAAAATATCGAACGATCTCTAACTTTGGCCAAGCATTTATCGCTGCGTTTCGTGTCTTTTTTGAGTAGGGCTGCAAACCAACCTGCACCATATAATGCATTATTATCTACAGCTGATTTTATCTGATAACGCTGTTGATATTGTGCATAGCTATGATGTTTATCTAATGATTTTTGCGCTTTGATCAAATATTTTAGCTGGCGTTCGGTGCGTTTTTTAGACCCTTTCTTACTTAACAGAGGCGCACAAAACTCAGTGATGTAGCGCAAATCTGTTAGATGATGCAATTCAAAGTCTGCTTGGTCATCAGTATCAAGGTTTGAGTACGTACTTTCTAAATCAACATCCTCTAAATCAATGTTTTTTAAATCAACGTCTTCTAAATCCATACTATCGCTTTCAACATTGTTTTCCTCACCAAGCTCGTCATTGGTTTGGAGCAGATTTTCATATTGCTTGGATAGGATTTTTATGATTTTATCGATAGCAAGCTTGTTGTTTTGAGGCTCAAGGCTTGGATCACTCATGGTAAAAGCAATGAGTTCTAATAAGGTCAGCTGAAAATCAGGGACGCTGATGGCATCGATAGGCTTGATTTTGAGAGCATCAATACCCGTCGTCCAGTTAGTTATAGGCGCGCCATATTCTTGCAGCTTAGGTTCGATATAATTTGCTAGGTAATCCAGCTCTTGATAATCGCCAAGTAAGGTGGCCGTTTGGTTTAGGATTGGCTGCCAATCAGGGTTGATTTCATCAGAGAAGCTAGCAAATGCATTTAGGGCAGCACATAAGCGGCGAATGCCTATCTGTAACTGCAAGATGTGGCTACTGTCAGTGCTACCAGCTACAATAGCACTGCTGTTCGGTAGTATTTGCAGCAGACAGTTATGTACGGCAGCCCTTACAAAGGCAGGCATGCTAACTTTTTTTCTGATGTTTAGCTGGCTAAGATCAGCGCTAACGGCTGGGCTATGATTTTGTCCGTTGATGAGCAATCCACCACGTTCAGCTTTGGTTACGGTAGATAAGCACAGCTTATAGCGCTGACACCAAGTTTTGGCTGTCATAAACAGAAAATCTAAATCTCCTGATACCAGCTCGAACTCTATCTCTTGAATGACTTCTCGCTGGGCATCATCGTTACCATGAATAATCTCTCCATGATCGTAGGCAATCTCAATACTGTTTTCCATTTGATCGCCATTATCTTCTACTAGCAATCGAGTGGTGCGCTGTATATCCGTGACATACAGTCGCGTCAATTTTTTTGCCAGCTTTTTGAGCTTAAAGTCAGACAATGCAGGAGCGATTGGTGTGTCTTTATAAATGGTCAAATCAGGCATGAGGGAGTTGGTATCGAGCATTGCTTGTACTTGTTCGTTATCTAACACCGCATTGTGCTCTAAGCGCGCTGCAATACCATCGCCGCCAGCTTTGATGGTCTGTACCCACGAATCGCCTTCTTTACGAATCCGCAAGCCAATACCTGCCTGTGCCAACTGTTGATCGGGCGTATCGTAATAATGGGCAGCCAGTTGCGTCAGCTGTGAGGATTTGACTTGAGCTTGACGCATCAAGCCTTTTAGCCGTGGTTCTGGCACCAAAAACTTCAACTCTATCTCTTGCATGGTGGCTCCCTATTATTTTAATAAACGTTAAGTGAGTACTTTAGTCAATCTATAGCTAGTTCAATATAATTTGGATACAAGGAAGTCGAGTGAACGTACTACACATCTGTACTCGGCTACTTTGTGCTTTTTTAGATTGAATCAACTCTATCGTATGAAAGCTATCATTTAATAACAAGTAATATTCTATAGAACTGCCTAGGGCGTGTCATCAATTAGCACATTAATACATTTAGTGGCCTTAAAATGGCCAAATTTTGCTAAACATCGTCAGTAATTTTGTCAATATATTCATATTAACGGTAATTCCTTCCTTGTTTATCTACAATTTTTCTCATTTTAAGCCTCACAATCTAATTGATGACACACCCTAGGTGTTTTTTCTATAAAAAATACACTTTTGTTTTATTGTCGCTATAATTGAGAAAATATTGAACAAAAGTATATTTAATATGAGAAAAATCTTTATGGTATCTGAAAGCCGTCTTTTGAAAAAACAGGTTAGTTTTGATCAGCAGCAGGATTCTATGATGAGTAAGCTTAAAACATCATTACCACCCAATCGTTTGTCATTATCTATAGCTACGGTAATGCTCGGGTCTGTATTACTAATGAGTGGCTGTAGTCAATCTGAGGAATATGCAGAAAGTGTCTCAGAAGAGCCAAGCGATTATGTGAATGAACAAGACGTTAGTGCTGATATAAATACCGTGATGTCTGAACAATCAGCTGTTGCAGAGCTAGAATCAGAGGCTGACAATCAAGCCAATGAGCTGACGGTTGAGAGTTTATCAGAGAGTAGTGAGCAGACACTTGCTAGTCAGGCCGCTAATATCCAGATACAAGGTAAAGAGCTGCTAATCAATGCCAGTGCAAACTTTACTGTCAAAGACGTGGTCAAGAGTAGCGCTGCTATTGAGACATTGACACGGCAGCAGGGTGGCTATGTAGCGCTCAGTAATATTAGCAACTATCCACGTAGTGATAGAACCTTTGTCCAAGGTGATAAAAATATTACAATCACAACCTATAATCGCCAAGCTGAAATGACGGTTCGGGTTCCTCGTGTCAACGTCAATAAGTTCTTGGAGCAAATGCAGCAGCAAGTGGCTTTTTTGAATGGTCAGGAGTTCACTGCACAAGACGTTACTTTGGATATTTATCGTGAACAGCTGGCAAGTCAGCTAAATAGCGATATGGCGGATGAGCTCAGTCAAGAGCGTCTCGAGAGCAAAAATGATAAAGATCAGGGTAGTAATGTCGATGCTATCACCGCTACTTATGCAGCACGTCGCCAAAAAGAATTGGCAAAGCTTGAGCAAATGGATATCGCCGATAAAGTTAAATATAGCACCATCAATCTGAGCTTTATGCAGCCAGATGTCAGTTATAAAGAAACCACGCAAAACCTAGACGTTTTGATAGATGCTGAGCGGCCGAGTTTTGGCACCGAAGTCAACAAATCATTCAAAGATGGTTGGAGTATGCTCAGGTCATTTGCACTTGGCATTATACAATTGTGGTGGCTAGTGGTGCTTGGTGGTGTTTTTTATCTCATTTATAGAATGATAAAAGCGATCTATCGTAAGTTTTTTAAACACAGCCCTCGTGTAGAACACTTACGACGTAATCTGATGGGTGAAAACCAAGACGTCCATCATTCAGAGGGTATAAAGAGCAATCAGGTAGGTGATAATGCCGACAGTGCTAAAGAGAATGATAGCAAGGATGCTAAGCATTAGGGCGTGTTCTCAATTCAAACGAGTGTCCTCTAAATGAGCTAAAAATAGCTAAATTTTGCCAAAAATCGTCAAATAGCTGGTTAATATCCTGATATTATCTGCGCTATTTTCCTCGTTTGACGACAACTTATCTCATTTTTATCATCATTTTTAAAATGAGGACACGCCCTAGAATGGAAAATTAAAAAGCTCACAATAACAGAGTGTCAATAAACAGCCAGAAAAAAGCCGCCCTACATAATGTAGAGCGGCTTTTTTAGCAATGACTTATAGAGAGTCGGTGATTAGAACTGGTTCATTGTGTTCTTGCCGCCGCCGGCTTTAAGTGCGTTGTCACCAGAGAAGATTTCTTTGTGATCATCGCCTAGGTCAGAACCAGCCATTGCTTGGTGCTTAACACAAGCGATGCCTTCGCGGATTTCTTTACGTTGTACACCAGCTGCATAAGCAAGCATACCTTCTTCACCGAAGTAGCCTTTAGCAAGTTCATGAACGCTAAGAGCAGTGGTGTGGTAAGTCGGTAGCGTGATTAAGTGATGGAATACACCAGCTTCACGTGATGCATCACGTTGGAAGTTCTTAGCGGCAACGTCAGCTGCTGCATCAAGCTCAGTACCGTCGTAATCAGCACTCATTAAGTCATCTTTATTGTAGCTAGAGATGTCTTTGCCTTCTTCTTCCCACTGTGCGATAACTTGCTTACGGAAGTTAAGCGTCCAGTTAAATGATGGGCTGTTGTTGTATACAAGCTTCGCTTTAGGCTGTTGCTCTTTAATGCGGTCAACCATCATTTTGATGTGTTCTACATCTGGAGTTGGTGTTTCGATCCATAGTAGATCGGCACCGTTTTCTAAAGCGGTCACACAGTCAAGTACAACGCGGTCGATGTTTGTATCTTCACGGAACTGATATAGACCGTTTTGCAGACGAACTGGACGTACTAGTTTGCCATTGTGCTTAAGTAAGCTGTCGTTTTCTTTTGCATTTTCTAAAGTTACTTCTTCCATTTCGATGAAGTCAATGTATTTAGAAGCAAGATCGCCTGGCTCATTTGATACTGGAATTTTTTGCGTGAGTGATGCGCCTTCAGAATCGGTACGTGCAACGATAACGCCGTCTTCAACACCAAGCTCTAGGAATGCATAACGGATAGCGTTTAGCTTAGAGATGAAGTCTTCGTGCGGTACAGTTACTTTACCAGCCTGGTGACCACATTGCTTAGCATCAGATACTTGGTTTTCAACCTGAATGGCACAAGCACCAGCTTCGATCATTTGCTTAGTCAATAGGTAAGTAGCTTCTTCGTTACCGAAACCTGCATCGATATCAGCAATGATTGGCACAACATGCGAATCAAAGTTTTCGATTTTTTCTACGATAGCTGAAGTATCTTGACCAGCTTCTTCAGCAGCGTTTAGCTCACGGAAGTAATCATTCAATACTTTAGCATCGGCTTGACGTAGGAAAGTATAGATTTCTTCGATTAGCTTAGGTACTGACGTTTTTTCGTGCATAGATTGGTCAGGTAGTGGACCAAACTCAGAGCGTAGAGCTGCAACCATCCAACCTGATAAGTAGATGTAAGTTTTAGAAGTAGTGCCAAAATATTTCTTTTTAGCGTACATAGTTTGTTGTGCAACAAAACCATGCCATGCACCTAGAGACTGTGTGTACTGAGACGTATCATTGTCATAGTCTTCCATGTCTTGACGCATGATTTTTGCAGTATATTTTGCGATATCCAAGCCCGTTTTAAAACGGTTTTGTGACATCATACGTGCCGCATCGGTTTCGCTGATATTCTGCCAGTTACCGTGCTTTTGCTTCAATTCACGTACTAGGTCGATCGCTGATTTATATGCAGTTGACATCTATGTCTCCTTGGTGGGGTGTAAAAACAAATAAGTTAAGTGCTAAAATAATGACGATTGTGTATGACTGAAAAGGTATACATTTAGAATTTATATTAGTGCTATTGACATCTCATAAGGTCAGACAGAATTACAAGCCATCAGTTAAAGCCTTATTTACCCTAAACAAACTTAATCACTAATACAAGAGAATTACTAGAACTTGGTAGTGGAAAAATAATAGGTAATGTATAAAAGGTTGCTGAGCTTGTTCATATATTTCTAAGGCACTTGCGTTCTTTATTGAATGGCAATGTCATTATCGGTGATAAGAGGTGTTACAATAATAAACAGTTTGTGCGATAGATTTAGTCATTTTCTAACGACTATAACGGTCTTTCAGGTAGTCAATTCATCGTATGATGCTACCGATATGGACCATCAATATACTATATAATTATGTCGGTCAAATGAATGTAGCCAGTCTATAAAACTAAGCTGTATCGTTTGCGTTACAAGTCATCCTATGAGACTTACTATAACTGCCTTACCAAGATTTATCTAATTTATGATTATTATCTTGGGTATTTTCTTAAGTTATAATTCATATATAACAGTACCTTACGTTAGACGGTTTGGGTTATACTTAGCAGATATCGGATGAAATCAGATAAAAAGTAGCAGAATTACATTGCTATAGACCATAAATTATTAGAACAGCACCAAAAATGCCAAGCTTATAACGGCACTTATCCAAAGGCCAAGAGAACTATATATGAATTTGCAGCGGGTAGATTTAAACTTATTGGTACATCTAGATGTGTTGTTACGAGAGAAAAATGTCACTCGAGCAGCTGAGCAGCTTGGTATTACCCAACCTGCGATGAGTAACATTTTGCGCCGTCTGCGCAAGTTGTTTAACGACCCTCTATTGGTTCGATCATCTGAAGGTATGACGCCAACGGAGCGGGCTTTAGAATTGCAACCTCGTATTCGTGAGATACTGGCGGATTTGACACAAGTGTTAGAGCCACGTACTGAATTCCGTCCTTATAGTACCTCTCGCGTCTTTCGTATTATGACGTCAGACTATGCGGAAGCGACGCTAGTTCCTAAACTGGTCAAAGCCCTACGCTCAGAAGCACCCAATGTTATCTTGGATTTCTTGACACCATCAGACGTCTCTTATCGTGATATGGAGCAGGGACGTGTTGATCTGGCAATTAACCGCTTTAATGAGATACCACAGAGCTTTCACCAAGTGTTGGTGTGGCGTGATACTTTTAGTTGTCTGCTATCCTCTGACAGTCCTTATGCCAATCGTTTTAATTTAAAAAACTATCTGAAAGCGCAGCATGTTTGGGTATCGAAAACGGGTATGGGTGTGGGCTTCGGTGTCAATCCAGAAAAATCAGGTGGTTTGGGGTCTATCGATCAAGCGCTACAACGTTTAGGACAAAAACGTCAAATCAGTGTTTTTACTCGTCATTATCAGATGCCAGCCATGCTTGCTGCTAACAAAGATTTGGTAGCAACGTTGCCAACTCGTGTGGCAAAAATGCAGGCAAATAACGACAGTATCAAAATGGAAGAGCCGCCATTCTTCATTCCTGAGTTTGAGCTAACGATGGCATGGTCGCCTTTATTGCAGCATCATCCAGCCCATCGCTGGTTACGTCAACTTATCATGCATGTGGCGCGTCAAATCGTTGATGAGGAAGAAAACCCACCACAAGAAATACCTGTGATGAATCATCTATTTTAAATTGATTGTTTTTCAAGACAGATAAGTTTTTTATTAAACCAGCCGCAGGGCTGGTTTTTTATGGGTCTAAACTTACTCAAATACCTCGTCCATAACTCAAACTACTTACAACTTAAGCGTAGTTAATAAGATAGCCACACTCTTAACATCTTATGCACACTTCTCTATATCTTGTAAACCTATCATCCAAATTACCTTGTTATGATGGCCACAGATAGAAAGCAATGCACCAACAAGCTGCTACCTATTTGAGTGATTGGTTGCTATAAGAACTTACGATACAACAAGAACTTATTGCATAACGTTTGGCAAGTATGCTGAGCCAAAAAGCAGTACCGATGCTTATTTTATAAACTGAAAATACTAAACATAAAATAAAATATAATAAGGACAATAATATGTCAGATATCACTACTATCAACCCAACCACGGGTGAAGAGATCAAAAATTACGATTACATGAGCGTAGACGAAGTCAATAAAATTGTTGATGCCTCACATGAAGCATTTTTAGCATGGCGCACTGTTAGCCATGAAGAGCGTGGCCGAGCGATTAAGTCTATCGGCGACAAACTGATTGAGTATAAAGAAGAGCTGGCTAAGCTGATGACAGAAGAGCGCGGTAAACTATACAGCCAAAGTTTAGAGGAGATTGATCTGTGTAAGGCAATCTGTGATTATACTGCTGAAAACGGTGTTGAATCACTGGCTGATGACGTACGTGACATTGAGGGCATGAGAAAAGGATTAGTCAGCTATCAACCTATTGGTATCATTTATGGTATGCAGCCTTGGAACTTCCCAGCGTATCAGGTATTCCGTTATACCATTGCCAACTTGATGGCAGGTAATAGTATCCTGCTAAAACATGCTTCTAACGTAACAGGCTCTGGTTTATTAATCGAGAAAATACTTCATGAGTCTGAACTGCCAAATGATCTTTTCCGTACCATTATCATCGGTCACGACCAGTCAGAAGAATTAATCAACAACGACAAAGTACGCGGTGTGACGCTCACAGGTAGCGATAAAGCAGGTGTCATCGTCGGTCAACAAGCAGCAAAAGCCATCAAAAAAGCCGTGTTAGAGCTTGGCTCAAACGATGCTTTCATCGTATTAGAAGATGCTGATTTAAACATAGCAGTAGAAACTTGTACACAAGCACGCCTAATCAATAACGGTGAAACTTGTGTTGCCGCAAAACGCTTCATCGTAGTGGATAGTGTATACGATGAATTCCGTAAGCGTATTGTTGAGAAGTTTGAAGGTGCAAAATATGGCGATCCTATGGATGATAGCTCAGACATCGGACCATTGGCTCGTAAAGATCTACAAGAGCAGCTACATGAGCAAGTAGAGCAGAGCGTGGCTAAAGGTGCAACGATTGCTGTTGGTGGTAAAGTTCCTGATAGCAAAGGCAGCTTTTATCCAGCCACTATTTTAGAAAACGTTGAGAAAGGTCAACCTGCCTATGATGATGAGTTGTTTGGCCCTGTCGCCTCGCTCATTCGCGCAAAAGACCAAGACGATGCCTTACGTATCGCTAACGATAGTCGCTATGGTTTAGGCGGTGCAATCTTCTCAAAAGATACAGACAAAGCGGTACGTCTAGCACGTGAAGAGTTTGATACTGGTATGGTCTATATCAATGGTTACGGTCTTGCCAACCCTGCATTGCCATTTGGTGGCGTTAAAAACTCAGGTTATGGTCGTGAGCATGGCGGCTTTGGTATCAAAGAGTTTGTAAACATTAAAGCGGTTCATGTTTTTTAATGGCGGTTGATATCACTACTAGATATTGAGATGGTCGTCATTAGATGACCATTGAATAAAAAAAGCCCAGTCGCTCATAACGAGTGACTGGGCTTTTTATTGCATCAAATAGAATGGTAAAACATGCAACTTGATAAGCTGAAACTTTTACGTGTTTACAAACAGCTGTAATGGCAAGGCTGGCAAGTAACTTGCCTTAGTTTTATTACAGGTTTCATTGCTGACTTCATTATTAGTATCCAGCGACAATACTTTATTTGCTAATAGCAAAATTGTCCAAGGCAGCAATTTATGCTCAAGTTTTTGTACACGTGCTTGTAGGCTATCAGCCGTCTCTGTTTGATGGATCTCTAACAGCGCTTGAGTCAAAACAGTGCCTGCATCGAGCTCAGCAGTGACGACATGAATACTACAACCATGATGACGTTCACCTGCTTGTATCGCTCGCTGATGGGTATCAAGTCCCTTGTAAACAGGCAATAGAGAAGGGTGCAAGTTAATCATAGGCGCTGGCGCATTGTCGATAAATGGGCCACTTAACACACGCATAAAACCAGCTAATACTATTAAATCAGGTTGCCATTCAACAAGCTGTGCATTTGCATGAGTTTCAAAAGTTTTGATACCCATGCGTTTGCCGTTAGCAACGTGTGACAGTACCGCGACTGGAATATTAGCATCATTGGCACGTGTGATGGCATAAGCGTCATCACGATTGCTGATGACACCTACTATTTCAATCGGTAGTGCGTCAGCTTGCATGGCATCGATCAATACTTGCAAATTGCTACCACTGCCTGATACCAGAACGGCAATGCGTAATGGCTTGTTGGCGTGACTGGTATTATTGGTTAGCATTAACGGTACACCACTGCATCCACTTCACGACTGACCATTTCGCCTAACTGCCATGCTTTTTCGCCAGCGTCATTCAATATATTGATAGCCGCTTCAGCTTTATTTTTAGGCACGACAATTACAAAGCCGACACCGCAGTTAAAGGTGCGGTACATTTCACTCTGTTCGATGTTACCTTGGGTTTGTAACCAAGTGAATAGCTCTGAAAACTGCCAGCTATTGGTATCGATGCTAGCGGCTAGTGTTTCAGGCAATACACGCGGTAAGTTATCTGTTAAGCCGCCACCTGTGATATGTGACATGGCATGAAGGGCTGAACTACCAAGAGTGTCTTGCAAAGCTTTGATGGCTTTAACATAGATACGAGTAGGGGCCATGAGTGCGTCTTGGATAGGCTGACCGTCTAATTGTGCATCGCTAGTAGTGACATCAACGCCACTCACTTCGATGACTTTACGAACCAATGAATAGCCGTTTGAATGAGCACCACTTGAGCCAAGGGCGATCAATACATCACCTTCTGCGACATTTTCACCAGTGATTACTTCGGCTTCTTCAACCACACCCACACAGAATCCAGCTAGGTCGTAGTCGTCATCTTGATACATGCCTGGCATTTCAGCTGTCTCGCCACCGATGAGCGCACAGTTTGACAGTTTACAACCTTCGCCAATACCAGTAACGACAGTCGCTGCTACGTCAACATCGAGCTTGCCTGTTGCGTAGTAATCTAAGAAGAATAATGGCTCAGCACCGCAAACCAACAGATCATTGACGCACATAGCGACCAAATCAATGCCGATAGTGTCATGACGATTCAGTTGCAAGGCCAGTTTAAGCTTGGTACCGACGCCGTCAGTGCCCGAAACCAATAAAGGTGAGGTGTAACCGGTCGGAATACGACAAAGCGCGCCAAAACCGCCAAGTCCGCCCACAACCTCAGGACGAGAGGTGGCTTTTGCCACTGATTTAATACGTTGAACCAACGCATCGCCTGCATCAATATCAACGCCGGCATCTTTGTAGCTTAAAGAAGGCTTGTTACTCATGGTCATCTCACAAATTTTATAGGGAATGAAGGTCTATCGGTAGAAAAGCGAGTTGGTCGTGTTAATTCTGAATATAGTGGGCGCATTATACCCAAAAACGACCCACACTCGCAAAGCAACTTGCGGATATTTGACTGATATTTAGTGAAGACTTGCTTTAAGTGGCAAATAAAACGTCAAGAAACAAAAAATGACTGATTTTTAACGGTACTCTGCGATAATGGGAATCTAAATCTACTGTCAATAACTGTTTGCTATTAAGGAGTTGTTACTCAATAACACCTATTTAAAAGCAATCATATCGCAACCTTAAATCAGCCTAAGCCTAGGATAACTTGTTATGATGAACCAACCAATCGACCTCTTTTTTCGACGCTTATTTATCGTCGTTGCTATGGTGGTGGTTGTCTTTTTATTGTATTTAATGATGCCCGTCATTATACCGTTTGTCTTTGCTTTCGTACTCGCTTACTTATTCAATCCGCTGGTTAAACGTCTGTCGAAATATATCAAACGCTGGATAGCGATTATCATTGTCTATTCGACTATTACGCTAGGAATGGTGCTGCTACTATGGTGGTTGATACCGACATTGTGGAATCAGTTGCAAGCGGCGTGGGACTACTTACCCAAAGTGTTGAACTGGTATAACCAAGTGGTGCGAGAATGGTTTGTTAATAACAGCCGTATTAGTTTGCCAGAGCTGGAGTCAAAAGGGTTTTCTGAGACGTTGGTCGATTACATGCAAACGAATTATAAGTTCGAAGATGCCAGCACGATGATGAGTCATATTATTACCTCAAGTATGAGCTTTATTAATAATGCAGGACTCATCGTATTAGTGCCTATTCTGACCTTTTATTTCTTATTCAATTGGGATCAGCGTTTACATACGTGGAAAATGGCGGTTCCAGCGGCTTATAATGAAAAGTTTGTTCAGATTGCCAAAGAGTGTGATCGTGCATTGATGGCTTTTATTAAAGGTCAGTTATTGGTGATGGTGCTGTTGGGTATGATTTATGCGGTGCAGTTGCAGCTCATTGGTCTTGAGCTTGGACTTATCATTGGTATGGTTGCGGGGGTTGCTAGCTTTGTTCCTTATTTGGGGTTTGGTATCGGTTTCATCGCTGCCATTACTGCATGCCTTTTCCAGTTTGGACTAGACTGGACTTATCTGTCATTAATCGCTGGTGCATTTTTGGTTGGGCAGGCCGCTGAGGGTTATGTACTGCAGCCGTTGCTATTAGGTGATAAGATTGGTCTATCACCGCTATGGGTTATTTTTTCGGTATTGGCAGGGGCAAGCTTGTTAGGCTTCGTTGGTATGCTGATAGCCTTGCCTGTCTCAGCGGTGCTTAATGTATTGTTCCGCCATTTATACGCTTACTATCGTTCGACTGATTTTTATAAAGGCCGTAAGCAACTGGCTTTGTTTGAAAAGAATTAGATAGTTTACTGTCAGATTAACGTGTCTATCATAAATTGGCAGTAGAATTATGGGAGTGATAAAAGGTGGTTGATAAGGCTTAATAGGTAAAAGACTTGTCAGTCATTTTGCAAATATGTTATATATAGGCGCAGTGTTGATGGTATCAGTGGTTATTCGTTGGCAAGAGCCATTTTTATAATGGTAGTTCAACGATATGTCCATAGCCAAGAACACGGCAGACCAACGCCATAAGTTTATATTAAGTCGTATTGAATACAGTAAAGTCAGTTCTACGACCGTTATGCCTCCTATTTTCCATTGTGTTACGTAAAACGAGTTGATGATTCATGGCAGAAGCACAGCTAAGTCTCAATCTGGACATTAAGCATGATGCAAGTCTAAGCGACTTTGCCGGTCCTGGTTGGATGTCGATTATTGATGCAGTGCGGCAGTTACATGTCGGCCTGATAGGACAGCTGTATCTATTTGGTAGTCCTGCTACTGGTAAGTCTCATTTGCTATCAGCAATCTGTGAGTCGTTTATTGAGATGGATAAATCCGCGATTTGCTTATCACTCAACGAGTTGATTCATGCTGATGTCAACGTACTTTCGTCTCTAGAGAACTTTGATCTGATCGCAATCGACGATTTAGAAGTCCTTGAGCAAAGCAGTCAGTGGCAAGAGGCTTTATTCCATTTGATTAATCGTAGTCGTGAAGGTCAGCGCCAGTTACTGTTTGCAGCCAATAAACCTGCTGATGATTTACCTTTCCAGTTGAGAGATTTATTGACCCGTTTGGCACAAGCGCCTACGTTCAAAGTACCGAATGGCCATGATCTGGCAGATCGTCAGGCATTATTGCAGTCTATCCTGCGTCGACGAGGCTGGCAGTTTGACGATAGGATTATTGACTATTTGCTTACGGAAGGCCCGCACCGTATCGGGGCGATGATGGACGTGCTCAACTATATTCAGCCAATGTTTTCCAATCTTGGCCGCAACAATATATCCAAAGCAGTCATAAGTGATGCATTACGTACTATTGATGAACAGACACTAGCGGCAGAGCTAGCTGATATTGCGCAAGAGACGCAAGTAGATCATGACGCTGCAGATCAAGATCAACATACTATGCCATTCGACTTTTAGTCCTAAAAATACGAATATTTTTATCAAAAACGTTTTTACTATTAATGGAATCACTTATGAAACTCAATGCTTCTTTGCTAAAAAAAATGACTATCGGTACGTTACTTATTGGTGCAAGCTCCGTCTCTATGTTGTCGCAAGCAGAGGTCACTCTGTTAGTTGATGACCACATCAAGGTTACTGCGATTAATGGGCAGGAAATCCAGCAGAGTATTTTTCAGTCGCCGACAAAAACATTTACACTACAGCCTGGACAACATGCCATTACTGCTAAGTATGACCGTTTGTATAACCTGCCTCGTGATGAGCATGATTATTTGCGTTCAGGTAACGTCAGTGTGACCGCACAATTGGCTGATAATCAAACCTATCGTTTGACTATGCCAAGTCAACCAGAAGAGTATAAAGCGGCTAGAGAATATGCCAAACGTCCAACGTTAGCTGTGCAGCAGGATAATACCGTGATCGCTAGCCAGCAAAGTATGGCCAATAACCAAGGCGGATTGTTTTCAGGTTTGGGTAACGTAATAGGCGGTGTGTTTGGTGGCTCGGGTGATGCTGAATTACAAAACCAACGTGTTATTGCATCATTAGACAAGCCAGCTGTAGCAAATCAGAATACTGTACAGCAAACGACAAGCGTTAATTCATCTAACAGTAATTTAGATCAGTTTATGCAGATTTGGCTACAAGCAACGCCTGCTGAGCGTGAAAAAATGAGCCAGTGGATACAAAAATAAATTACCATTTTCGTAAATGTATAGATAATAAAAAAGCACCTAATTAGGTGCTTTTTTTGTTCTAAATTTTGTGGTTTTTGACAGGCATATATTTGACTGACTATATTAGCCTAAAAATGCGTTGTACATCCATACTAACTTTTCTTGCTCTTGTACATAAGCGTCGACAAGATCAGCTGACCCTTGGTCTTCGCTATCTGCTGCTAGAGTAGATACTTGACGCTGTTCTTCGATAAGCTCTTGCAAACCTTTGACCACGCCTTTAACGCAAGTCGTGCCGTCTTTAACGTTCTTGTCTTCGCTAATGCTGGTATGCTGAGCAAAGTCGCTATAAGCATGGAGTGGTGTACCTCCTAGCGTTAGAATACGTTCAGCGATTTCATCAATTTGAATTTGTAGTGACGTATATAGCTCTTCAAATTGTGGATGTAAGGTAAAGAAATGCTCACCTTTAACGTTCCAATGATAGCCACGCACATTGATGTAAAACATATGGTAGCTTGATAATAGGCCGTTTAACTTAGCAATTACTTCGCTCATGTCTGCTCTTTCTAGACCGATTTGGTTAGTCTCATTATTACTCATGATATTATCCTTATAGTGTGAGTGTTGATATAAAAATTAAATGAAGAAAGTTATAACTTTAACTTATTTATATATCCTAGCGCTTCTACAACTTTTCTTCTGATGCCTATTATAATAACAAAGCATTATAGACAAGTTAAGTTTAATAAATACAATAATGCGATTGGTTTACCAAAAGAGCCAAACCCTTTATCGTTAGTTGGACGAGCGATAAAGGGCTGTTCTATTTTATGCTGGTGGCTGTAAGTTTTCAGGGTTCAAACCTTTAACAGCAACGACCTCTTGCAAATGTTGGCGAACCGTATCAACTGGAAATTTCTGTGTTTGCAGGCGTTTAGGTATGATTTGGCTGCCTTGTTGACCTTTCATCTCAAACATCATAAATATATAGTCGTCAGTTTCATCCCAGCTTTTAACCGCAGACCATGGGATAACCGCTTGTTGAGTATTGCTCGCGCGCATCTGCATACCACGCATCTGCGAGTTTTTCATCAAATCAGGTTGATTGACGGGCATTGCCATCACGAGGCCATGTTTTTGTACGCCGAGCTTCATTTGGCGCATTTCATCTGGCATTTCTTGATCGGCCACTTGCTTTTCGAACTCTCTTTTAACATACCATTTAAAACCAAGGGTACGAACCAGTAAGTAAACCACCACTGAAACCAACATCAACCAAAAAATAATGGTTGAGTAGCCTGTGACAAAGACCAACCCTGCAATCGCTAATACCACGACTACTGCCATAATGATCCACTCTTTCGTTTTGATGCTTTTTAGACCAAAAGAAGGGCTGGCACTAGAAAATAGCTCATATTGTGCTTGGTGAAATTCTGCCTCAGTAAGGTTTAAGGCGACAGGTTGCAGCGTGTAGGGGTACAAGGCCATAAAGGTTTCTCAAATACTTGTGTTAAAAGTGTTGGGTTTAAATCGCCAAAGTGAAGTAGCTATACGGCACTTGGCTGAAAGTGGGAAAAAGGTATGGACTTATCTTACCGAAAAGCGCTCTCAAATGAAACATATAAGCAGCTATGAATGTTGATAGTTGTCATATTATTGCCATTAAGCCTTATTATGAGGGTTTGTCGATTTTCAGAGCGGGTTATCAAGTTAAAAATCGCATGCCATTAATCATCAAAGCGATGAATGAAAGTATCGCCAAAACATGGTCAAATGAGATGGGTCTTGGTATTATAGCGGCTACCACTTATTTTGATAAAACCAGCACCTTTAAAAACAGTACCTTTAAAGACAATATCTTTAAAAATAGCACCTTTAAAAATAATACTTTTAAACTTCTCACTCACTTTTAGCGTTACAGGCAACCATTATGATTGATCCAAAACTCTTACGCGGCGATTTAATCGACTTACAACAGCAGTTGGCCACTCGTGGTTACGCACTTGACATGGATTTTTGGCAAACGGTTGAGTCAGAACGTAAATCTTTGCAGATCAAAACTGAAGAGTTGCAGTCGCGACGTAATGCTGGTGCCAAGCAAGTAGGCGCGCTAAAAAAATCAGGCGAAGACGCCCGTGAGCTATTGGCTGAGATGCAAAGTGTCAGCGGTGAGATTAAAGCGGCTGAAGATGAACTGCGCACTTTGCAAGAACGCATCACCAAAGCTGGCATGCAAATCCCTAATATTCCAGCAGCTGATGTGCCAGTGGGTGCGTCAGAAGATGACAATGTAGAAGTGCGCAAGTGGGGCACGCCGCGTACGTTTGATTTTGAGATTCAAGATCACACTTATATTGGTGAGACACTTGGTATGCTTGATTTTGAAGCGGCGACCAAGCTGACTGGCAGTCGCTTTAATGTGCTAAAAGGACAGTTGGCGCAGATGCATCGCGCACTGATTCAATTTATGCTCAATACCCATACCATGAAGTACGGCTATCTTGAGACCTATGTGCCTTATATTGTGAATTCAGACAGCCTCAAAGGTACAGGGCAATTGCCTAAGTTTGAAGATGATTTATTTAAATTGAAAAATCATACTAATAACGAAGATATGGACTTTTATTTGATTCCTACCGCCGAAGTGCCAATGACCAACTTGGTACGTGGCGAGCGTTTGGATATTAGCGAGCTGCCACTTAAGTTTACCGCGCATACGCCTTGTTTCCGTAGTGAGGCAGGCTCACATGGCCGTGACACTCGTGGCCTGATCCGTCAGCATCAGTTTGAAAAGGTTGAAATGGTCAGTATTGCCACGGCTGAGCAGTCTGACGAATTGCTAGAGGCAATGACTGGACAAGCTGAATATATCTTGCAGCAGCTTAATCTGCCATACCGCACGGTTCAGTTATGTACGAGTGATATGGGTTTTGCAGCACAAAAGACTTATGACATCGAAGTATGGTTACCGAGCCAAGATACCTATCGCGAAATCTCTAGCTGCTCTAACTGCGGTGATTTCCAAGCACGCCGTATGGGAACTCGTGTCAAAGACGGCAAGCAAACCAGCTTGGCTCATACTTTGAACGGTTCAGGTTTGGCAGTTGGTCGTACGCTATTGGCTGTCATGGAAAACCATCAAAACGCAGATGGTAGCATCACGATTCCAGAAGTATTGCGTCCGTTTATGGGCGGTGCTGAGACGATTTCAGTTTAATAGCTACCTTGCTTATTATACTAGCTGTGAGCTACTAAGATGACTCACAGCTTTTTAATATAGGGCAGTTTAATAAAACTGATATGAAACATAAACGATTCTGTCATACCATTTCTTAGCTAGCCTTATAGCAAATATGTTAATATTGCACTTTGATTTTATAGTCTATAACTTAGGGGCGCATTTGGCGTCCTTATGCTTATACTCCTTTGAGTAAACTCTCCTCTTATCAGCCATACCCCTCATTTGAATATTAGGACACTCTATGCCAGCTCCAATTAGCGAACGTAAATTAGCCAATGCCATTCGTGTACTGTCGTTTGACGCGGTACAAAAAGCCAACTCTGGTCACCCAGGTGCTCCGATGGGCATGGCTGATATTGCTGAAGTTCTGTGGCGCAAGTTTTTGAAGCACAACCCAACCGATCCACAGTGGCACAACCGTGACCGCTTTGTCTTATCGAACGGTCATGGCTCGATGCTTATTTACTCATTGCTGCATTTATCTGGTTATGACGTCAGCGTTGATGATCTTAAGGGTTTCCGTCAGTTGCACTCAAAAACCCCAGGTCATCCTGAGCTTGGCTATACACCAGGTGTTGAGACAACTACTGGTCCACTAGGACAGGGTATTGCCAATGCCGTTGGTTTTGCAATTGCAGAAAAAACTTTAGCCGCGCAGTTTAATCGTGACGGCCATAACATCGTTGACCATAACACCTATGCATTCTTAGGTGATGGTTGCTTGATGGAAGGTATCAGTCATGAAGTGTGCTCACTGGCTGGCACGTTAGGTCTTGGTAAGTTAGTCTTCTTCTATGATGACAATGGCATCTCTATCGATGGTAATGTCGAAGGCTGGTTCACTGATGATACGCAAGCACGTTTTGAGTCTTACGGCTGGCAGGTTATCAAAGTCGATGGTCATGATGCTGATGCGATCACTCAAGCAACTGAACAAGCGCTTAAAGAGACTACCAAACCAAGTCTTCTGATTTGCAAAACTACGATCGGTGCTGGTAGCCCGAACAAGCAGGGTCTAGCAGCCAGTCATGGTGCGCCGTTAGGTGATGACGAAATCGCCTTGACTCGTGATGCGCTGTCTTGGAAGCATGCTCCATTTGAATTAGATGATGAAATCTATGAAGCGTGGGATGCTAAAGCCAAAGGTGACGTCCAGCAAAAGAACTGGGAAGCTGACTTTGACGCTTATAAGAAAGCCTATCCTGAACTGGCTTCTGAGCTATTACGCCGTCTAAATGGTGATTTGCCTGCTGATTTTGATAGTCAAGCACAAGCTTATATTCAGCAAACGCAAGAAGCGGGTGGCGATGTTGCTAGCCGTAAAGCCAGTCAAAACGCTATCAATACCTTACAGCCATTATTACCAGAATTGCTAGGCGGTTCAGCGGATTTAGCTGGCTCGAACCTGACACTATTCAAAGGCGCTAAAGGCATCGAAAAAGACGCTGACGGCAACTATATTTATTACGGCGTACGTGAGTTCGGTATGACCGCGATTGCCAATGGTATCGCGTTGCATGGCGGCTTTATCCCTTACGTAGCGACGTTCCTAATGTTTATGGAATATGCTCGTAACGCGGTACGCATGGGCGCACTCATGAAGCAGCGCGTCATCCATGTCTATACGCACGACTCTATCGGTCTGGGTGAAGATGGCCCAACGCATCAGCCAGTTGAGCAGTTGACTAGCCTACGTACTACGCCAAATCTACGCACATGGCGTCCGTGTGATGCGACTGAGTCTGCAAGCGCTTGGGTAGAAGCAATCAAGTCTGAAAATAACCCATCAGCCTTGATCTTTAGCCGTCAAAGCTTGCCACATCAAGCACGTGATAATGAGCAAGTAGCCAACATCACCAAAGGTGGCTATGTACTTGCGAAAGAGCAGGGCGAGCTACAAGCTATCATCATCGCTACTGGTTCAGAAGTTGGCCTTGCGATGGAAGCGTACGAGACATTAAGCGCAAATGGTGTTGGCGTCCGTGTAGTGTCTATGCCATGTGCGGAGATTTTCGTTGAGCAAGATGCTAGCTATCGTGAAGCCGTATTGCCTGCCAATATCCGTGCTCGCGTAGCAGTCGAAGCGGCGCATGTAGATTACTGGTATAAGTTCGTTGGTCTAGATGGCAAAGTCATCGGTATGACGACTTATGGCGAATCTGCTCCTGCTAGCGACTTGTATAAAGAGTTTGGTATCACGACTGACGCTGTGGTTGAAGCGGTAAATAGTTTGGTGTAATAAACCTAACTTAATTAGCGTTTAAAAAAAAGAGCTGCCGGAGAAATCTGGTGGCTCTTTTTTATATTTGGATTTTAGTTTTGGAGCAGTTCTTTTGATTCACCTGCATCAGTATTGGCATCGACAGGGTAATTGCTGCAATCAGTATGGAGCTGTATTTCAAATTGAGGATTTGATGGTAAATGTAATTTACACTGAAGTTACCATTTTGATAGTGTGCTATGAGCACTCGAATGAATAAAATGGAATACAATATATTATTGCTAAGTGGATCAAGGAAAATTATGCAAACATTTATTCAAATCATATCTGAAAGTACAGAGTCAAATATTGAAAAATTTAATCGAGTTGAAGAGTTAACTCGTGATGAACTTGAAAATTTAGGCTCAACTAGGTTAGTGCTAACACTTCAAAAGATGCAGTGGGAGAGGAGTATTTTCGCTATAGGAATGTTTTCACTATTTGAGGCAGTAGTTCAAAAGGAACTCAAGATTGAGAAAGGTTCAGCCTTTAAGGAGTTAAAACAAAAGCTTAAAAGTCATAATAAGATAGAACTACTTGAAAGTTTTGAAGAGTTCTATTGCGCAATTAATGTATTAAAGCATGGAAAAGGTATGTCCTATACAAAACTTTTAGAGAAACGAAATAGTCTACCGTTTGAAATCACACCAGCTAATTCAATATTTAGAAATGAAGGTGATGTATCAGAGATTGAAGCTCTGGTTTACGTGGATAACAATTTTTTAGAAAAATGTTTGGCAGTCATTTGTCAATGCTATGAGGAGCTATTCAGAATTTCATCGTAATTTTTATCTTATAGGTTCGCTGGGCGTACCCTGAAAACTAACATCTATTTCATAATAAAAATCAATATTAAAATCGTGGATTAGAGAGGAATTATTTACAGCTTAATCTAGATGTAATAATCATAACAAATGTTTATAATATCGCTATGCAAACGAAAGAGAAAATCAGCATATATAAAACGGTACGACAAATTAGCTAAATGCTATGATTTGTCGTGTTATTGCACTGGGATAAAATCATGTCACTCAATCTCACATCTTCTAAGACAACAACATGCTAAATTACACTGATTCTATTAACTCGCAAAAGCCATTCCTTAAGTCTAATCAACCGACTGTTGAAACAGTAAATGTGCTCTTAGCGTTAGATGATTTCTTTTCTGACATGTCAAAAAAGGTGGGTTCTAATAAGTTAGGTGATTTGACCAAGCATCATGACTTTATATATGAAAAAGAGCTTCGTGACTGCAATCTTGATTATTCACTAAATAGTCTCAAGCGAATTGATGAGTGGTTGCTAACGGTTAAAAAAAGACTGCCTGACTTTACAGAGCATCGAATATTTTCTTCAGAGTACTCGCTGCACAATAGCTCGACTATTGAGATATTGAGCTACTATTTAGGTGAAATCATTGGACGAGCTCGTAGAGAAGCCCCAGTTTGGTACCCTGATGCAAGGGATCATTGTATAGGGGATCAGACCGCATTGACTGAAAACATGTTTGTCGAGTTTGATAGTGATATCCAAGATTTGTGTGATTTTTTCGTTCCTAAGCAAATGATTTACCAAGCATTGATAATAGCTAGTGACGATGGGGCATTACAAGACCAAACAATTTGGCAAAGTGTACTGGAGTTAGTTCCATCTACTATATTAAGTAATACAGATTTAAATCAGCCTTTGCCACCCGTACCCACTATGGAGTTGAAGTTTGATAGAGAGATTGAATTTGCTAATTTAGATCGAGCGGATTTAGCTTACTTACAGATGATGCCTCCAAAATGGATGAAAGACGACGTCTTGTATGAACAGATCAACCAATTGGCCAAGTTATATAAAACAGGCAAAGTAGTATGGGCTCATGTCGTTCAAGCAAATAAAATGCTATGGTCTTCTGATCAGGCATACTCTTGTCCTGCTGGAATAGTATACGATCCGACAGGGCGAACACCAGTTTCTTATCTAGCAGAAATTGCACATGAACTTTATACTTTTAAAAATACCATTCCTGATACAGATGATATAGAAATATTAAAGTATGCTGAGCACATAACTGACGAACATACTAGAATGCTTGGTTTTGACATCCCTAATAGCATTACGCCTTTACCACTAAAGTCTACCAGTCTGTTCGTTTGGCGATTACATTTACCCAATGGTATTTTGCAAAGCTCATTTCCTATTTTAATCAGTGATGAAACAGCTGAGGTTACTGTACTTCCTGCCAAGTTTTGGGAGCAAGCTTATTATGATGAATGGATTCAAGACAGTTATTTTGAAGAAGATATGTATTACGGCGTACGAAAACTTTATGAGAGTGACAATTCTTGGAAAAAGTATGAGAAGCACCTTCGGCCACAAGTGACTGAGCTTATTGATGATATTCCGAGCTTAGCTAATAAAGCATCTTTTAACAGTTATAAGCCTACTTCAACCGATATGGACTTCGTTACAGAATCGATTCAACAGAATTTTGCAGAAGCAAAACAAGAAAGTACAAGCTTCATGAAAATTGTCATTGGCGTAATTATATTTATAGCTGTCTTATATGGGTTTAAGTTCTTTACTTAATAGATATCAACCTAATGAATTATTTTTTGAGAAAGCCACCATGTCTCTAAAATCCAGCTTCAAAGGTTTCCTAGGCGAGACAGTTATCAATGTCGCCATGTGGCTAAAGCTTGAAAAAGATGTCGATAATCTGAAAGAAAAAATTATATAGGCTGAATACGAAGATGAATATCGTGCGTCAAAAAATAGTTATCTATAACAATAAAATTAAAGAAAGTGCTGAGTTAATATTTGAAAGCTATTCGGCTTCTTCTGAAAATGTTGGGCTAACTCTTGTATTGGCTGAATTTGGTAGGTATCAATTTCAAGGCAGTGATTTTTATAAAGCTTTATTTGGACTAAGGGCACTATTAGAGCCTAAAAACATCGTTATATGTATTAATGGATGTAGATTAGATTTTGTGTGCTCAAGTATGGGTCAGCAAATGTCACGAGGACAAGTTGGCTATATAATTGAAATGGGAAAGCAAGGTACTAACCGAGTTAGGACTTTTGATTACTGCGATGATCAAGATAAATTAACCACAGTAAATAAGCAAATGGACTATATCAGACAATGGAGTGAGTCGTTAAAAGGTTAGTTTATTGGTTATATTAAATGAATATTTGATGTGAGTGCCAATATCCGTGCTCGCGTAGCAGTCGAAGCAGCTCATGTAGATTACTGGTATAAATTCGTTGGTCTAGATGGCAAAGTCATTGGCATGACCACTTATGGCGAATCTGCTCCTGCAGATCAGTTATACAAAGAGTTTGGTATCACGACTGACGCTGTGGTTGAAGCGGTAAATAGTTTGGTGTAATAAACCTAACTTAATTAGCGTTTAAAAAAAGAGCTACCAGAGAAATCTGGTGGCTCTTTTTAGGGCTTAATCTTTGGCTTTTCTTTTGGTCTGCTTTCATCAACATGGTGATTGGTAAAATAACTGCTGCAATCAGTACTAAATTCTGTGCCTCAATATAATGATTTAGTGGTAAATTAGAATAGATTGCTCACAAAGTTATATTCTACTTCTTGTGCAGCTCTCATATAAAAATAAATTATATGACTACAGAATTGGAAAAATTAGATGGATAGTATCGAACTGGCAAAAGTTATCACATGGCTAAAACAGATTGGACTAAGTGAAGGCTTGATAGCAGCCTGCATAATCGGAATATTTGGACTATGCGGTATTCTCATTACTCAGAAATCTAAACGCAAAAGGGAGTATGAAGCCTTTTTGAGAATAAAGTTTGAGGAAGTGGCTTTTAGACTGGTTGACTTTGCAGCCATTATTCAGGAAATTCAATCCAAAAGTTTTTCAAGCAATGGCGATGAAGCTTTAGATGTGGATGAATTTTACAGAGAAGGTGGCAAGATAGAAATCTTGATAGCTTTATATTTTCCAGAGCTTGAGAAAAAATATGAGTTGTTTTTAAATGCAGGGGGAAACCTGATAAATGCACAGCAGGAATATGAAACCAATCCTAGCGATAGTACTTTAGAGGTACTTAAACAGTTTGATGAAGAGTATGATCGGGTTTATAAGAGTTTTTATAAACATATCAGATCATGCTCTTCTAATTACGCTAAGTCTGCAAAGCGTCGTAAGAGAATGAGTGCTAATTAATTAAATTTAAAGAGTTTCGTTAGTACGCCTAGCACATTCTATAACCATTCTAAAGATCGCTATTATGTCCCTAAAATCCAGCTTTAAAGGTTTCCTAGGTGAAACCGTCATCAACGTCGCCATGTGGTTAAAACTAGAAAAAAATGTCTATCACCGATTAAACGGTATTACCTTGCCAAGAGCCAACGGTGGTAGTACCCAAATCGATCATATCATCGTCTCTGTATACGGCATCTTTGTCATCGAAACCAAAAATTATAAAGGCTGGATATATGGTAGCGAGAAGCAAAAGCAGTGGACGAAAGTTTTCCCGAATGGAAGTAAATTCAAATTCCAGAACCCATTACATCAGAATTATCTGCATATCAAGACGCTCGCAGATTTATTAGGATTGGAGTTGAGCTACTTCCATTCGATGATTGCTTTCATCGGTGAGTGCGAGCTGAAAACCCGTGATGAGTTGCCCGAGCACGTATTGACAGGTGGTATGGTGTCTTATGTGAAGAAAAAGCAGGATGAAATACTGACTGAAGACGAGGTTAAGTCCATCGTTGAGCAGATTAATAGCAACAGATTTAGTAAGTCTTGGCGCACCAATCGAGAGCATAAAGCCTATCTAAAAGACAAGCATAGCCTGTCAAACAAGCAGCCTAACGGTAACGCTACTGATAAACCAGTTGATAAAGTGGCTAATAAGCCTAAACCAGAGACAATAGTAAAAGAAACCGCGAAAAGAGCCACGCTGAAAAGTAGAGAAGTACTGCAATGGTCTGGTCAGACTGAGATTGATTCTAGAGACTTATCAACTGATAGTCTGAATACGCAGCAGACTAGTACACCATATGATATGGCTAATAAAGTGTTTCTTACACCGTTTGAGGTTATAGATTCTGAGTTGCCGGACAATAATTTTAAAGCGGCTGAATGTGAGATTATCACGTCTGATAGCAGCAATCTTAAAGCTGTTGAGCAAACCAGTCATACTGCTGTGGCAGAGCAAATACCTGCCTGTCCAAGATGTCAGGGAACAATGGTTAAACGTGTTGCAAAAAAAGGCCTGAATCAAGGGCAGACCTTTTTTGGTTGTAGCAAATTTCCTAAATGTCGCGGTGTGGTGAATATCCATTAGCTATTTCATGATAAAAGCGACGTCAAAATCATGGGTTGGCACAAAATTACTTTCTTTGATTTCAAACGTTGTTGATCCAATCTTCTTAACGTTACCCTTACCTTTCCAGCAGAACGATACCAGTTCGTTAGGGTCGCGTTTTACAGCCAGCTTAAAGTTGGCAATCGGTTTGGCCCAATTGGCTCCCGTAGTCAGGATATAGCTTAAGGCATGATAGGGACGACCACCATTCTTGTTAAACCCTTTCTGAGTTGAAGCATCTACGCAAAAATTTGGAAACTCTTCCTCACCTAGATGCACCGAGCCACCCACTAACGGTTTATACGTGTGTTTGACCTTGGTAATCGTATTGGCTTTAAAGGTTTGCTCCCAACTATAAATCACTTGCGAGTCCCAAAGAATATTAGGATCTTCTCTATCATCGATAAAGTTATTGAGTGCCTTACTATTACAATCCAAAAGCCGTTGATTGACGTATTCGGTATCAACTTGATATGTCCAAGGTCCCATCATATCAGCCTCGTTAAGACCACAAGATTTGAATATTGCAGTCGTATCAATAGAGGTGTCTGCATAGGATCTATCACCATCTTTGACGACAATTGGACGCATAAAGGTACGGACATGTAAGGTGGGAGTGATAGGTTTGCCATTGGCCCAAATTTTAAAGTTATTATAAGTGGCACTGGTATCAGCGTAATCTGAGTCTGTAAAGCTAGGCACCGCTGGCATAGGAAAAAGAACCGTCTCAGTAATATCTTTATTACTGAGATTTTTAAACTCATAATTGACACGAACTTCATCTTTTGAGATATATAAATCTTCACTATGCATGCTGATGTTTTTATTTTTCAGATACTCAACACCGCCTGCACCGACATAGCCAGTAGAGTCATTTGCTTGGGCAGTAGTCATCGTTATCAGCACAGCACAAGCTAACGTACCGCTAGACACAAAATGTCTCTTATCCATATATTTCTTCCAAGCGTAAACAAGCCACCAATCGACCATCCCATTCGCGCAGTTGTGGCTCTATTTCGCTGCATTGCTGCTTGGCATAGGGGCAGCGTTTATGTAGGGCACAGCCACTTGGTGGGTTAAGCGGACTTGGTAGTTCACCTTGTAGGGTCAAATCGTTTTTATGGCCATTTACCGTTGGTGCAGCAGCCAATAACGCGATGGTATACGGATGTTTTGGCGCGTTATAAATCGCTTCTTTGGGACCGTGTTCGACCGCTTGACCTAAATACATGACCATCACATCGTCAGCGACGTGGCGTACGACCGACAAATTGTGCGAGATAAAGACATAAGCGGTACGATACTCATCCTGCAAATCCATAAATAGATTTAAGACTTGCGCCTGAATGGAGACATCGAGGGCGGAAGTCGGTTCATCAGCAACGACAATTTTAGGGTTGAGCATCATCGCGCGGGCGAGAGCAATACGTTGGCGCTGACCACCCGAAAACATATGTGGATAACGACCAGCATGTTCGGGACGTAGACCAACATTTCTCATCATCTCGTTGATTTTGTCACGCTTTTCTTCTTTGGACAGTTTGGTATGGATATCCAATGGTTCAGTCAACTGATACCCGATAGTATGGCGCGGATTTAAGCTGCCATAAGGGTTTTGGAAAACCATTTGAATTTCGGTACGCAGATCTTTGAGCGCTTTTCTACTATAGCCAGTGGTGCCTTCATCATTGATAAATAGCTCACCATGTGTAGGCGCTTCGATCAGCGTCAGCTGGCGGGCAAGGGTTGATTTACCGCAGCCTGACTCACCAACGACGGCCAATGTCTTGCCAGCTTCAAGCTCGAATGAGATACCATTGAGCGCTTTCACGTACGCTTTTGCTTTGCCCAGACCTTGTGATACTGGGTAGTGCTTGTGTAGGTTGTCTGCTTTTAAGACCACTTTATTACTCATACTTGTGACTCCAAGGTAGCAGCGTGAGAGGTAAAGTTGCGAGAAGAAGGATCAGAATGAATACAGCGTACCTTGCCAGTAGGCGTATCTAAAATAGGTGGTGGTACTTCACAAGCGGGTTCTTTATATGGGCAACGCGGAGACAATAAGCAACCACTTGGACGATCGTATTGACTCGGCACGACACCGGGCAAGCTGTTTAGACGGTCTTGACCGATAGCGAGCTCTGGGATGGCTTGCAGTAATGCTTCAGTATAAGGGTGAGCAGGATTTTGGAAAATCTCCGGCACAGTACTGGTTTCCACCACTTGTCCGGCATACATGACCGCGACATCACGTGAGTTCTGTGCGACCAGTCCCAAATCATGGGTGATCAATACCATCGCCATTTGTTTTTCACGTTGCAATCGGCTCAGTAAATCCATAATTTGTGCTTGTACCGTGACATCAAGCGCCGTAGTTGGTTCGTCGGCGATAAGTAGTTTGGGCTCACAAGCAATCGCCATCGCAATCATAACCCGTTGGCTCATACCACCTGATAGCTGATGCGGATATACCTTGAGACGATTCTTTGCATCGGGCATCTCAACCAACTCTAGCAGCTCTAATATGCGCGTCTGTACTGCGTCGCCTCGCAAACCAAGATGCTTGCGTAGTACTTCGCCCAATTGCATTTCAACGGTAAAGCTTGGGTTTAGGCAAGACATCGCATTTTGAAAAATCATAGAGATGTCTTTACCAATGATGCCGCGCTTCTCTTTGGCTGGCATGCTAAGCATATCTTTGTTGTCAAACACCACTCGCTGAGCACGCACTGTCGCAGAGGGTGGTAACAGTCCCATTAGCGCCATCATAGTAACGGACTTGCCTGAGCCAGATTCACCAACGACGGCGATGACCTCACCTTGTGTAATCTTTAACGACACATCATCGACTGCACGAAAGGCGCGTATCCCTTGACCGAAAGTAACCGAAAGATTTTCGATATCTAATAACAATGGTGATTCTTTTTTTGATGCGCCATTCATAGAGGTATGGTTGATAGGCGTTTTAATTAATGGATCAGTCATGTTAGGTCACCTGCTTTAATTTGGGATCTAGTGCATCGCGTAAGCCATCACCAGTCAAGTTAATCGACAGGGCAGCCAAGAAAATAGCGACACCCGGCCAAATAGCGAGCCAAACATTACTTTGAATGTACTGACGTGCTGTACCTAGCATGGCGCCCCATTCGGCATCTGGTGGCTGTACGCCAAAGCCTAAGAAACCAATCGCGCCTGCTTCCAAAATAGCAGAAGAGAAAATCATCGTCGCCTGTACGATAAGCGGTGCCATACAGTTGGGTAAAATGGTGATAAACAATAAGCGCAGCACGCCAGCACCCATTACTTGTGAAGCGATAAAGTACTCACGTTGTAGCTCTACCATTGCAGTGGCACGAGTCAGACGAATAAAGGGCGGCGTACAGACCAAAGCGATAGTAATAATCGTATTGGTCATAGAAGGCCCTAAGATAGCGGCAATGATGATCGCCAATAGCAAGCTCGGATAGGACATCAAGATGTCATTGACCAGCATGACGGCCTTGCCCCAGACTTTTGGCCAAAATGCAGCACTCAATCCTAAGGAGATACCAACCAACATCGCAAGAGTCGTGGCGCTCAGACCGATAAACAGTGAATAACGCGCACCATACATCACCCGAGACAGCGTATCTCGTCCAGCATCATCCGTACCGAGCCAAAACATGGTATTGCCGCCATCTAGAAAGGCAGGTGGCAATTGCTCTTGACCGGTGAATAATTCATAAGGGTCATGGGGAGCAATGGTAGGCGCAAGTATGGCAATAAGGACCATCAAAGCCAGTACAATAAAACCAAGTACCGCGCCTTTATTGCGACAAAACGTCGATAAAAATAGCTGCCAAGACGAGGGCGGCGTGAGTGCCGCAAGCTTAAGATCAGAGGGAACAGCAGAAGGCTTCATGAGCATTTCCTATAGTGGCTAACGCGTTACAAGTGTGTAGAGTTCCATTTCTAGCAACCATTCCTAGCAATCATTCAGGAATGTGCTGAAAACGACTCAAAACCAGGCAATCGCTATTTTTCACTACTTATAATATGAGTATTTATCAATGTTAGATTAAGAAGTATGTCGAATACGTGGGTTGATAAGACCATACAAAATATCAATAAATAAACTAACCAAAATCAGGGCGGTAGCGACCAATAAAATACCGTTCTGTACGATAGGATAATCACGAGTGAAAAATCCATCGAGTAGCCAATTCCCAACGCCTGGCCAACTAAAGATGGTCTCGGTAATAATGGCACCTGCGAGTAATGTCGCCATCTGTAGACCAACGACAGTGACTACCGTAATTAAGGCATTGCGCATCACGTGTACCATGATTACGCGGCTTGGTGATAAGCCTTTAGCTCTAGCCGTACGTACGTAGTCTTCATCCAGTACTTCTAGCATCGCCGAGCGCGTCATCCGTGCAATCATCGCAAGCGGAATAGTCGATAAAGCAATAGAGGGCAAGATAAAGTGTTTGACCACGTTCCAGAATGCGCCAGGTTCTCCCGATGTGAGAGAGCCGAGTAGCCATGAGCCATATAAGGGCTGTACATCTAAGAACTGCGCGACAGAGATCACCCCAGCGACAGGTAACAAGCCTAAATAGTGAGCGAATATCCCTGTGAGGATTGGCCCTAATAAATAGATAGGCATAGAGTACCCTGCCAGCGCACCTGACATGAGGGTGTAATCAATCCAAGTACCACGTCGCAGCGCGGCAAAGATGCCCAAGCTCACGCCAATGACACTAGCAATAACAATGGCGCATAGAGCCAGCTCTAAGGTTGGGACGAAATGGGCAAAGAAATCTTGTAATACTGGGGTTCGAGTACGAAAGGACTCACCAAAATCACCCGTCAAGATGCCAGTCAGATAATCCCAATATTGGGCTACAAGAGGTTTGTCTAATCCCAGTCGCTCTAGGGCACGAGCATGTAGCTCTGGATCGACCATACGTTCGCCCATCATAATCTCAACCGCATCTCCAGGGACGAGACGAATCAGAGTGAAGGTCGATAGCGTTAAGCCAAGATAGACAGGAATGAGAATAGCGATTCGACGCAGAATATAAAGTAGCATGGGCTGCTCAATAGTTGTGATTCAATGATAAGAGGGCTTTCGATGATATGAGGGTTCGCGACAACGCGTTTAATGCAGATGAATACGGCTGGTGCAGGAAACCTGATCCAGCCGAATATAAATTAAACCATTATGTATGTCGTATCGAACGTAATCAGTCAGGGTTATTCGACCTTGACGCCATCGAAACGTATTGAGCCAAGCGGACTGATTTTATAATCGACCACATTTGGTGCGGTGAATACCGTTACCACCGAATGCGCCATCGTTGTCCAAGGCAGTTGCTCTTTGAATATCTGCTGCGCTTGTACATATTCATTCACACGCTCATCTTGATCATTGATCTGACGGGCATTGGTGACTAAATTATCGAAGTCTTTGTTACACCAGCGCGAGTAGTTATTACCGCCGACAGCGTCACAAGACAATAATGAGCCAAGCCAGTTGTCCGGATCACCATTATCACCTGTCCAACCCGCTAGAATGACATCAGGCTCACCTTTAGCCGCGCGTTTTAGGTACTCACCCCATTCATAAGTCACAAGCTTGGTATTAATGCCAATCTTGGCCCAATCTGCTTGTAGCATTTCAGCCATCAGTTTGGCGTTAGGGTTATACGGGCGTTGAACTGGCATATACCATAAGTCGATAGAAAGGTTGTCTGCGCCCGCTTCTTTGATAAGGGCTTTTGCTTTCTCAACGTCATAAGGCGCGTCTTTGAGAGACTTGTCGTAACCCCACTGCGTTGGCGGCATCGGATTGGTGGCTTTTAAGCCTTCGCTTTGATAGACCGCATTGATGATAGCGTCTTTATTGATAGCCATGTCTAATGCTTGACGAACTCTCAGATCACTCAATTTAGGTTTTTCGACGTTATAGCCGACATAACCGACGTTAAAGCCAGGTTGGTCAAGTACCGTAGCCTTACCAGAGTTTTTAACCGCTTCAATCTCAGCAGGTTTTGGATAGGCAGAGACATGACACTCGCCTGCTTGGACCTTTTGGGCACGAACGGCTGAATCTTTTGTGATGACAAAGACGAGGTTGTCGATATAGATATCGTCTTTGTTCCAATAGTCTGGGTTTTTGGTATAGCGAATTTGTGCGTCTTTTTGATAAGAAGTAAAGACGAAAGGTCCGGTACCCACTGGCTTGGTATTGATATCAGCCGCATTGCCATCAGTCATTAGTTTGTTGGCGTATTCAGCAGAGTTGATATAAGCAAAAGGCATCGCTAAATTCTGTAAAAACGGCGCGTTGGTTTCGCTTAGCGTGACTTTTACCGTATAGTCATCCACCTTTTCGATATTTGAGATGATATCTGGTAATCCCATACCAACCGAATACGGGAATTCAGCAGGGTAGGCTTTATTAAATTCAAACTCTGGGTTGGTGATACGCTCTAGTGTAAAGACAATGTCGTCTGCATTAAAATCACGAGTCGGGGTAAAGTAGTCAGTTGTACCAAATTTGACCCCTTTGCGTAGATTGAAAGTATAGGTTTTGCCATCTTCACTGACATCCCAGCTCTCAGCCAATCCAGGCTGAATTTCAGTCTCCGCTCTTTTAAACTCTACCAAGCCATTGTAAATAGGAAATGCACTCGCATCGAAATCAGTGCCCGACGTATACTGTGCTGGATCAAAACCAGCAGGACTGCCTTCTGAACAATAAAGCAAGGTCTTAGCTGCTTTAGCGTCTGAGCTGGCAGCAGAATCGTCGGTGGTTTTATTGTCGCCGCCACAGGCACTAATACCTAAGATAAGTGTCGTCAACATGGTAAGTTTAAAGAGGGATTTTTGCATTATTACATCCTATGTAGTGATAGGTAGCTACTCGTATATCTACATGTTCGTACTCGATCATGAATATAATGAGCAAGCATTTAATAACCTTGAAAACGTCTATTTATATGATTTCCATATATACAAAAAGAAACATATTATGGGTTGTTATAACTTTAATTTATATCGTTAGAAACTAAAAATATAAGTAAGTCGTTCGAATATACTCTTTTAATCTGCAGTAACGCAAGTGATAAATAAACTGATTTTGATAAAAAATAGACAAATATGCTGCTTACAGCACGAATTTAGTGGAATATGCGAAATTTTATTATTTTTTGTCTATACATTTAAAGTGGGATATTAAGTGGTATGAAATCACTCAGGTATGGTTCTATGACTAAATACAGACGAAAAGAAATAATATAGTTACGTGTATTTGGCGTAACCACTTATCAACTGTTCTTAGAATGGTTGTGCATACAACGATTTTTTATAGCACAATTTTTTATGTGATAGTGTTTTATGTGCCAGTGTTTTACGTACCAGTATTTTGTGTGCTAGTGCTTTCGGCATGGTTATGCGTTGCCTTGATAATATCTGCCAGTTTTTCAGCAATCATAATCGTTGGTGCATTGGTATTGGCGCTAATCAACGTTGGCATGATTGACGCGTCAATGACTCGCAGTCCGCTTACGCCGCGCACCTTTAATTCTAAATCGACGACTGAGCGTTCGTCTGAGCCCATACGGCAAGTGCCTACCGGATGATAAATGGTATCTGACTTGTTGCGAATATAGCCAAGCATGCCATCTTTTTCGATATAGGGGGCAGGGTAGTCTTCAGTAATGTATTTAGCGAGTGCTGATTCTTGCATGATGGCTCTAGTACGCTCAGCACCAGCCACCATGCACTCTATATCTTTTGGATGAGACAGGTAGTTTGGATCAATCAATACAGCATCAGAGGGGTTGGCAGAATCAAGCCTGACCGTGCCGCGACTCTCAGGACGCAGGTAGCAACTATGGCAAGAGATGGCAAAGCCACGTCTGAGATCGCGACCGTGTTCAATCACGCGAGATATCACAAAATGCAATTGTGTGTTTGGCCACTCTCTTGGGGCATCACCGACACTGAAGAACGCACCTGCTTCGGCATAGTTGGTAGACAGTAATCCTGTACCGTCCTTTCTCCATTGTCGAATACTTTTGGTTAGGCTAGAAATCGTTGCCATACCGATACCGATGACATCCGTGGTATTAACTTCATAATCAAAGACCACGTCTAGGTGATCTTGTAGGTTACCACCCACGTCGGGTGCGTCTACCACAACATCGATACCATGTGATTGCAAATGCTCGGCTGGGCCAATACCTGATAACATTAACACTTTAGGCGAGCCAAAAGCGCCACCTGATAGGATGACTTCACGATTTGCCATGACGGTATGTTTGACGCCATCCTTTTCATAAACCACACCAGTCGCTTGTTTGTCTTCAATGATGACGTGGTTGGCTTGTGCATGGGTAATAACGGTCAGATTTGAGCGGCTTTGAACAGGATGTAGATAGGCTGCAGCGGCAGAGCAACGTTGACCTTGCTTTTCGCCATGAAAATGGGTGACTTGATACAACCCTGTACCATCTTGCTTTTCGCCATTAAAGTCCGTGTTATGGTCAAGACCATTGGCAATCGCGGCTTCTACAAAGGCTTTTGAGATATCGCGTGGGCTGAGCAAATCGCTAACGTGCAGCGGTCCGCTATCACCATGTAGTGCATCGCTACCGTGGACGTTGTTTTCTGCTTTGATAAAGTAAGGTAGGACATCATCGAACCCCCAACCATCACAGCCTTGCTCCACCCAGCGCTCATAATCTAGCGCACTGCCGCGGGTATAAATCATGGCGTTGATAGCGGATGATCCACCTAAGCATTGCCCACGTGGTTGGAAGCCGCGTCGATTATTAAGATGAGTTTGAGGGGTAGTGTGAAAGCACCAGTTATTTAACTTTAATGGCTTACCTGGTACCATCAGAATCAGACCAGCAGGCACACGAATGGCAAGGTCTTTGCCTTCGCCGCCAAACTCTAATAAGCAGACACTGATTTCTGGATTTTCGGTGAGACGGCTGGCAAGTACACAGCCTGCAGAGCCACCGCCCACGATGACGTAGTCAAACGTTTTATCAAGTTCCATTTTATCTTCCTTATAGCATCCATGCTAATCAAAACGAGCTTTTCAAAGTAAGCTACTCTTTACAATATCTACTATTTTGCCAGAATAATAAAATAAAAATGACTAGAGCGTGTAGATAGAGAAAATCAACTATCACTAGGAGCCTATTGATAGATGTCTTGACGATGCCTAGAGCGTGTTATCAATTAGCACATTTATATTGAGCAAACTTTTGAACGTACGATAAAGCGCTTACCTTCTGGTATTTCTAACGAAAAACTGGCGCCGCGCCCGTCCACCACGTCAATGGTCAAATCCGTATTTTGCCATAATTTGTGTTGCGCTTTGCCCATATAAAATGGACAACCAGCAATCTCACCGACCAATACATCTTGGCCACCTACCTTAAACTCACCCAGCGGGTAACACATAGGCGAGCTACCATCGCAGCAGCCACCAGACTGATGAAACATCAGTTCACCGTGCTTGGATTTAAGTAGCTCAATCAAGTCTATGCAGGATTCTGTCGCTGTAACGTTCATAATGATTTCCTTATCATTAAAATATGATTGTAGAAGACGTCTCATTAAGTATGAGTGTCTCATGAACCATAAGGGTCTTATTACTCATAAATCTCATACCCATATTGGATGAGAATATAAAAAGCCGTATCATTTTCACTCACATCATTTATAGCATGTGAATGAAGACGATACGACTGATGGTTTGTGATTAAATGTGTGACGCATTAAGACAATATCAAAATCTCACAAGCAATATAGTCAACCCTCTATAAAAGAGTTACAGCGTTAATCTCACTTGAGGTATCACATATACATCTGCGCTCGGTTGCCTTATATCTCTTTTAAACTGAATCAACTATAACTACATACTATAGTCAATCACAATGCGACCTTCGATTTTGCCGTTACGCATACGCTCAAAGATATCGTTGATGTTTTCAAGTGGCTCCGCAGTAACGGTGGCTTTTACCTTGCCTGCTGCTGCCATGTCCAGCGACTCTTGTAAGTCGAGACGCGTACCAACGATGGAGCCACGAATGGTAATACCGTTGAGCACCGTATCAAAGATAGAAACAGGAAAATCACCGGTTGGTAAGCCGTTAAAGACTACCGTGCCACCACGTCGAACCATGCTTAACGCTTGATCGAACGCGATAGCAGATACGGCTGTTACTAGCACACCATGGGCACCGCCAATTTCTTCTTTTAGATACTCGCCAGGATCGGTATTTTTTGCATTAACGGTAATGGTCGCGCCCAGTTTTTTGGCAAATGCGAGCTTTTCGTCATCGATATCGACTGCCGCAACGTTGAGTCCCATCGCAATGGCGTACTGTACCGCCATATGGCCGAGACCACCGATGCCAGAAATAACGACCCAATCTCCAGGCTTGGTGTCGGTCATTTTTAGACCTTTGTACACGGTGACGCCTGCGCATAAAACGGGTGCAATTTCAATCGAGTCAACACTTTCAGGGATGATACCGACGTAGTTGGCATTGGCCAGTACGTATTCTGAAAAGCTACCATTGACTGAATAGCCTGCGTTTTGTTGACGCTCGCACAAGGTTTCCCAGCCGCCTAAACAATGGGTACAGTGTCCACAAGCAGAGTAGAGCCAAGGCACACCAACGCGGTCACCTTCCTTCACATGGGTCACACCTTCACCAACGGCAGTAATCAGGCCAACGCCTTCATGTCCAGGGATAAATGGCGGACTTGGTTTGACTGGCCAATCACCTTCGATAGCATGCAAGTCGGTATGACAGACACCGGAGGCTTGCATTTTAACCACAATCTCACCAGCACCTGGCGTTGGAATATCAACTTCTTCGATCTGTAATGGTTGATTAAACTCATGTAATACGGCCGCTTTCATCTTATTGCTCATATAGTTCTTCCTTGTTAGATTTTCTGCATAAAAATAATCTGTGAATATACCTAACACACGTTGCAACCTCGATTGCAACGTGCTTCGAACGTTGGCTTAAAAGAACCCCATTTTTTTAGGATCGTAAGACACCAGCATATTTTTGGTTTGCTGATAATGATCCAGCATCATCAGATGGTTCTCACGGCCGATACCAGACTGTTTATAACCACCGAATGCAGAATGCGACGGATAAATGTGATAACAGTTCGTCCATACGCGACCCGCCTGAATACCACGTCCGAAGCGATACGCCTTATGTACACTGCGCGTCCAAATACCAGCGCCTAAACCATATAGTGTATCGTTGGCAATTCTCATTGCATCTTC
>NZ_JADGMV010000007.1 GCF_015234355.1 Psychrobacter sp. NG25
CGACAATAGCGCGATGGCCCCACCTGATCCCTTCCCGAACTCAGAAGTGAAACATCGTAGCGCCAATGGTAGTGTGGGTTCGCCCATGTGAGAGTAGGTCATCGTCAGCTTCTTATACTTAAAAAGAGTCATCCTTAATTGGGTGGCTCTTTTTTTTATCTTTTATTCCTAGTGACCTACGTAGCAAATCCTATTTAAAGGAGTTGCTCTTGCGCTGCCTAAAATTGGCATGCAATTTTTACGGCGCTCAGGTCATCGTCAGCTCTCTATTCAAAGTTAAACCCCCAACGCTCACGCGTTGGGGGTTTTCTTTTGCTTGATTTTGGAAAAAATGGCTAACGTACGAGGCATTGAGCAAAAATGCTTAGCAAGTTCATCCCAACGCACATACTATTTCCTTCATCATTGAATAATAGGTTAGCTTGACAGTATCCATAAATAAGGCTACATTTTTGTTAGTTCTAAAAAGAAATCTATAAGGAAATAGACATGCATAGAGCACCCGTAGCGGTTGTCATTGGGGCAGGCGATGCCACTGGCAGTGCTGTTGCAAAACGTTTTGCAAGAGAAGGTTTTACCTTATGCGTGACTAGAAGGAGTGTTGATAAACTTGACACGTTAGTTGGTGACATTGAAGCAGCTGGTGGAGTAGCCAACCCATTTGGTTGTGATGCGCGTGTAGAAAAAGAGATGGTCGAGTTATTCGCTCATATTGAAAAGGATATTGGACCGATTGAAGTAGTGGTATTTAATATCGGTGCAAATGTACACTTCTCAATTATTGATACCACAGAAAGAGTCTTTCGAAAAGTATGGGAAATGGCAGCACTATCTGGATTTTTGACAGGTAGAGAAGCTGCAAAAGTTATGATTCCACGTGGAAAAGGCACGATTATTTTCACTGGAGCAACAGCTTCTTTGCGAGGCAGTAAAGATTTTTCGGCTTTTGCTAGCGCTAAATTTGCGTTACGTGCTTTGGCGCAAAGCATGGCACGTGAGTTAGGACCAAAAGGTATACATGTGGCGCACCCTATTATTGATGGTGCTATTGATACGGTATTTATCCGTGACAATTTTCCGGAGCGCTATGCAATTAAAGACCAAGATGGCATCTTGAATCCTGAGCATATCGCTGAGCAGTATTGGCAATTACACTGTCAACCGAGAGACAGTTGGACGCATGAGCTGGATTTACGCCCGTGGATGGAAACTTTCTAACATTTATCTAACGATAAATCCCCAAGGTTTTAATATACATTGCAAGGAATGCAAAGATGAGTAAACAAATAGAATTTTTCTTTGATGTGGGCAGTCCAGCCAGTTATTTGGCATGGACACAATTAGAGAGCATAGCACAGCGTCACAATGCTGAAATTATTTGGCGACCTATGTTGCTTGGAGCCGTTTTTCAAGCGGTTGGCAATACCTCACCAGCTGCAGTACCTGCGAAAGGTGCTTATATGCTCACAGACCTTAAGCGCTTCTCGAATATTTACGAGGTACCATTTAACTTCAATCCATTTTTTCCGTTAAATACCATGCATCTCATGCGAGGTATTACTGCCTACCTAGGGGAACCTGAGTTTCCAAGTTGTCTGACGGCCATCTTTAATGCTTTATGGGCTGAAAAGCTCAATATGGAATCATCAGAGGTAGTCGCTGAAGCTTTGGTTAGAGCTGGTATTGATGCCACTGATTTTATGACACGTATAAGCGATATTGAGATCAAGGAGCGTTTGAAAGCGACTACTGAGGAAGCTGTATCGCGAGGTGTATTTGGTGCACCGAGTTTCTTTGTAAATGATGAAATGTTCTTTGGACAAGATCGTTTGAATTTCGTTGAGGATGCTTTAAAAGACTCACTCTAATGGATAGTATTAATGTATGAACTGAAAGTACCTTAATGATGGTTCTTTAAATGCATAGAAAACCCCTGCTAATATTGAAAATAGCAGGGGTTTATTTTGGTGTCTTATAGCTGAAGCCTTTCTAACTTCTAGTTTAGTTATGATCTACTACAAGCACTAATGGCAATTTATTTCGCCTGTAAAAAATCCTTGACCTCTAACAATAATAGTTCGTTATCATCTGCTCGATTTGGGTCTCGGCTAGAGGAAAAAGGCAGGTTGTTATCATTACCTACCACGATGTGGCTTTCATCGATGATGTCTACATTTTCAATAGTAAAAAATGGAAATACAAATTTATCACCTACTAAAGGTTTTTTAGCCACGCCCTTGGTATCTTTAATAGCCATCAAATTAATGTACGCCACTTTTTCAGCGATCTGACTTTTAGGGTCTAATTTGACCTTGTATATACGTTTGAATACGGCTGGTTTGTCAAAGCACTGACTTTTATCTACAGCTGCTGTTTGGCACGCTCTATCGCTTACACCTTCTAAATTGTCTCGTTCAATAATCAAACCATAAGTATCATCGATCATATTAAAGTCTCCGATCGCATACTCGTTATTATCAAGTATGTATTTCCAGCTCTTATCAGTATAGGTATTACGCTTGGTATCAAACTGTAAGATGCGCAAGAAGTTCTGACCATCGACTGAATCATATTCTTGACGCTTTTGGTTATAAACAGCGCCTTCTAACATAGGATATAAATAACGTCCATTTGGGGCTGATGCCATACCTTCAAAGCCCTTAGAGCGTTTAATACTGTATAACGGTAGATTGTCATCGGGTTTGCTTGGTAATTGTAAGGTGGGATGGTCTGGAGAATGTACGGTCTCCCCATCTACTTTTGTGTCATATATGGCTTTAAGTGTGCCTTTGCTGTCAAATCTTAGTAACCATGGGCCAAACTCTTCACCGACCCAAATATCACCATCAATGATTTGGAAACTTTCTGGATCAAAATCAGATCCTGTTAAATAGCGGCGATTACTGTCTTGATGCGTAATTCGGTGAGGTATCACTTTATTCTGATCATTAAAGAAAATAGTTTGTATAGGTTCAAAAACCCCTTTATCCCAATCCATTCGATACTGACGCATGAATAACATGGCATCTGGTGAATTGGCTTTACTACCAAAACCATTATCGGTCAATATCCAATAACTGCCATCAGGCATATATTTAATACCAGAATGTCCTTGCACAGGTTGTCCTGGAAATGGCAGCTTGATACCAGTGGGACGATCTGCCGATTTACCTTCAACACTGCCAAGTTGTTCAACCAATTGCCCCGTAGTGTATTTACCACTGACTTGCAAATCTTTGGGCGCATCAGTTGGAGCAGAGATAAATGTTTGAGAGGGTAGTAGGGCATGTGAGACCAATTCAGCAGGGTAGGCATCCGCTGCTGTTGCTAACTGACCAATACCAGTTGTGGCGATGATAGCCATACTTATTCTCAAAAAATTAGCCCTTCTTGTGTACATTTTTTTCTCCAATTCTTCAATTTATTATTGCTGATCGTTAATCAAGAAGATTAAATTATGGCTATGAAGTATGTCTGTTTAATGACATCAAGACTCACGCTGAATAGGATGGTCAATGTGGCTTACGATAATATGAAAGCAATATGGTTATGCCTATTTATGTCTATACGCTCAGTTAAATTAGGCATCTAGAGATTCAACTATTTAGTTGAATAGATAATCAATACTGACACTATCCAATACTCTTTATACTATTAAACTATATAAATGAATTAAATTCATCTTTTATTTAAATTAAGTCGTTTTTATTCATGTTGCGATTCGGGCATAATCTATTCCATACACAAATTTGGTTTTGTCTCAGATAATGAGAATAGATTAAGGTAGCAGATCCCCATGAGTAAAGAATTTACCTGTTCAATTAAGCGCATTCGTTTTGACGAAAACTATCAGCCTGCAGACAGCACGCGTTTGACGACTAACTTTGCGAATTTGGCACGTGGTGAGCACCGCGAAGAAAATTTACGTAAAACGCTACGCATGATAAATAACCGCTTTAACGCGTTGGCGCATTGGGATAACCTGACAGCAGACCGTTATTCTGTCGAGGTCGATATCATTTCTGTCGATATGGATGTCGAAGGTAATGGTCATACATTCCCAATTATTGAGACGTTACAAACAACGATAGTTGATCATAAAGATAACAAACGTATTGACGGTATGATTGGTAATAGCTTCTCTTCTTATGTACGTGACTACGATTTTAGCGTGGTATTGCCAGAGCATCGTGATAAAAATTTAGCATCAATAACGCCAGATAATTTTGGTGAGTTGCATGGCAAACTGTTCCAATACTTATTGAACTCAGAAGCATACAACGCTAGTTTTCATAAAAAACCTGTGATTTGTCTGAGTGTCTCAACCAGTAAAACCTACTATCGTACAGCCAACCAGCATCCTGTTTTAGGCGTTGAGTACAGACAAGATGACTATTCGTTGACTGATGATTATTTTCATAAGATGGGCTTAACCGTTCGTTACTTTATGCCTGAAAATAGTGCGGCACCTTTAGCCTTTTATTTTGCCGGCGACTTGCTAAGTGATTACACTGATCTTGAGCTGATAAGCGCTATCAGTACGATGGAGACGTTCCAAAAAATCTACCGTCCTGAGATTTATAATGCCAACTCGAGCGCAGGTGAAGTGTATCAACCGAGCTTAAAGTACCAAGATTACTCACTGACTCAAATTGTGTATGACCGCGCCGAGCGTAGCCAGATGGCAGTGACACAAGGCAAATTCACTGAAGAACAGTTCATTAAGCCTCACCAAGCTATTCTGGAAGAGTGGGCTGCAAGCTACGATGTGACAAGTGAAGGGGCCAAAAAAAATGTGGCTAAACAACAAGCTGCCTAACTGATCCTCACTAATTAACATAATAAAAAATAAATAAGAAGATGAATCACATGAAATTATTATTACCGACCTCAACCGCTGGCAGCTTACCGAAACCTTCTTGGCTAGCAGAACCGGAGAAAATCTGGTCACCTTGGGCATTAGAAGGTGAGCAGTTGATTGAAGCCAAACAAGATGCTCTACGGTTATCACTACAAGAACAAGTACACGCAGGGATTGATATCGTCAGTGATGGCGAACAGACCCGTCAGCACTTTGTGACCACTTTCATTGAGCATCTGGATGGCGTCGATTTTGAAAAGCGTGAGACGGTCAAAATCCGTAATCGCTATGATGCGAGCGTGCCGTCTGTTGTTGGCGCAGTGAGTCGCCAAAAGCCAGTATTTGTAGAAGATGCTAAATTTTTACGTCAGCAGACCAATCAGCCAATCAAGTGGGCGCTACCAGGGCCAATGACGATGATTGATACACTGTATGATGGTCATTATAAAAGTCGTGAAAAACTGGCTTGGGAATTTGCCAAAATCCTTAATCAAGAAGCGAAAGAGCTAGAGGCTGCTGGTGTTGATATCATTCAATTCGATGAGCCTGCCTTTAACGTGTTTTTTGATGAGGTGAATGACTGGGGTATAGCCACTTTAGAGCGTGCCCTGGAAGGTTTGAAATGTGAAACGGCTGTCCATATTTGCTACGGCTATGGCATCAAAGCCAACACCGATTGGAAAAAGACACTGGGTTCAGAGTGGCGCCAATATGAGAAAGCTTTTCCCAAATTACAGCAGTCGAAAGTCGATATTATCTCACTAGAGTGTCAAAACTCACGTGTGCCTATGGATTTGATTGAATTGATTCGCGGTAAAAAGGTAATGGTTGGTGCCATTGATGTGGCAACCAATACTATTGAGACACCAGAAGAGGTAGCAAATACGCTACGCAAAGCGCTACAATTTGTCGATGCTGACAAGCTGTATCCTGCAACCAATTGCGGTATGGCACCGTTGTCTCGCCAAGTTGCAAGAGGCAAGCTAAATGCATTAAGTGCAGGCGCACAGATTGTTCGTCAAGAGCTGACTGCCTAGCGTTTATTGGTACACATGAGTGTTTACTGATCTGAAATTTAGGACTTAAGATATGATTGAAGCAACTGACTTTAGAGATGCCATGTCTTTATTGACAACCGCAGTAAGTGTTGTCACCACAGAAGGCCCATCTGGTCTTCATGGATTTACGGCATCTGCAGTATGTAGCGTCACAGATACGCCGCCGACCTTGCTTGTCTGTATGAATCAGACGTCTCGATCACATGGCTACTTTATTGAAAATAAAATCTTAAGTGTTAATGTGTTGGGTGCACGGCATGAACAGATATCTAATGCATTCGCTTCTAAATTGCATTCAGCAGCGCGCTTTGAATATGGCGCTTGGACGCAATTGCAAACAGGCGCCCCTGTATTAGAAGATGCGTTGGTCAGTTTTGACTGTGAGATAGAGCATATTCAAGAGGTTGGTACACACAGTGTGTTTATGTGTCGCGTTGTCGCTATCAAACAATCTGTCCAACAAGGTATACGAGAGGAAAGCTTGGTTTATTTTAATCGTGCTTATCACCAAGTGGGGCAGATGGCTCAAGTAGACATTGCTTAAGTCAGCTATCTCATTATCAAAAAAATATAGTAAGCATTTCACCAAATCTAACTAAGAAGTAAATAATCCGTGGAATTAATCATTTTTTTAATCATAGGTGCTCTAGCAGGATTTGCTGCAGGGCTTTTCGGTGTGGGCGGTGGAACCATCATCGTGCCACTATTATTCATTGTCTTTACCCAAATGGGCTATCCTGCTGACACTATTATGCATTTGGCCTTGGGGACTTCGCTTGCGACCATTATTATCACGTCTATCAGCTCGTTAATGGCGCACAATAAAAAAGGCGCAGTTATGTGGCCTGTCTTTAAAAATCTGGCACCAGGCCTAGCGATAGGGTGTTTTTTAGGGGCAGGGATAGCAGGACAGATATCTGGATTATATCTTCAGCTCATCGTTGGTGTGTTTCTGCTTTGGGTTGCCTTTAAAATGTTTAAGGGTGGTAAAAAGAAAACCACTAGCGATACTGGTAATATTCATACAGTATTGCCTTCAAAACCTAAGCAACTGGCGGCAGGCGGGGTTATTGGTATTGCTTCTGCCATCTTTGGCATCGGCGGTGGCAGTTTAACCGTACCTTATCTCACGCGCTACGGTGTGGTTATGCAAAAAGCAGTGGGTACGTCAGCAGCGTGCGGTCTACCTATTGCCATTGCAGGTGCGTTAGGGTTTATGTTTTTTGGAATGAAGCAGCAAGTAGATGTACCCAATACGATTGGTTTTGTCCACATTTATGCCTTTTTAGGTATCAGTATCATGAGCTTTTTTACCGCAAAGATAGGTGCGAAAGTGGCTCATATACTATCACCACAATTATTAAAAAAGTGTTTTGCGGTATTGTTGACCATAGTGGGATGCTATTTTCTTTATAAAGGACTGGTTTGAGTATAAAGAATCAGATTATCAACTCATAAATACGAATGCTAATAATGAATCGAGGGTCAAAGTGATAGTCAACTATTGCTTTGACCCTTAGTTTTTTATATCGATTTTTATCATGACCTTTCTATTGATACTCACACCATAAAGCCTCACAACCTTTATTTTGTATGATGAGTTCTGTTTATACTCGTGTTGGTGATTCGTCTCGTTTTGCCGATATGTCTCGGTATTATGGTAATCTTAGCTTGTTCAAGTTGAGCGGTCTACTTGTGAGTATTACTGTTGAAACCGTTGTTTAAACAAGTGCTGAGACAGTCTCGATAATGAGTGCCTTTTTTACTTGATAAAAACGCGCTGACCGATTCTAATAATAAGGAATAACCATGATTAATGCATATGCAGCAAAAGAAAAAGGCGGAGAATTCAGCCCTTACCAATACGACCCTGGCACGCTAGGCAATCACGAAGTAGAAATTGAAGTACACAGCTGTGGCGTTTGTCACAGTGATTTATCTATGTGGGAAAATGAGTGGGGCATGACCCAATATCCGTTCGTGGGTGGCCATGAGGTGGCAGGTAAAGTACTGGCAAAGGGTCAGCATGTTACACACTTAGAGCTTGGTGATAAAGTCGGTTTGGGCTGGCACAAAGGCTATTGCAACGTTTGTGATTTGTGTATGAGTGGTGACCACAATTTATGTGCTGAGCAAGAAGGCACTATTATTGGTAACCACGGTGGATTTGCAGATAAAGTACGTGCAAAAGACACCAGTGTTATTAAAATTCCAGAAGGCTTGGACTTCAATGCAGTGGGGCCATTACTTTGTGGCGGTATCACAGTGTTTAACCCATTGGTGCAATACGATATCAAACCAACTTCTAGAGTGGCGGTTATTGGTATTGGTGGCTTAGGTCATTTGGCACTACAATTTGCCAATGCATGGGGCTGTGAAGTAACAGCATTCACCAGCGAATCAAAAATGGAAGAAGCAAAAGAATTGGGTGCGCACCATAGCCTAAATTCAAGAAATGAGAGCGACATTGAAGCAGCGGCAGGCTCTTTTGATTTGGTTATCTCGACTGTGAACGTTGACATGAATTGGAACGCCATTATCAAAACCTTGAAACCTAAAGGTCGGTTGCATTTTGTTGGACTGCTGGCTGCCCCGCTAGAGATTTCAGCTGCACCACTGATTATGGCTCAAAATAGCGTGTCAGGTTCGCCAGCTGGGTCACCGTCTACCCTTCGTCAAATGTTAGATTTTGCCGCACGTCACAATATTCAGCCAGTGACTGAAACGTACAAAATGTCTGAGATAAACGAAGCGTTTGCAAGATTAGAAAGTGGCAATGCTCGCTATAGAGTAGTATTAGAAAGAGACCAAGAATAATTAAAACCAATCATATTCAATCATGGTAGCGATACTCTATTTTATAGATAGAATATCGCTATTTTTTTATTCAAATTTATGATGTTGTTGAACGAAAAATCCCTGCTATTGAATTAGCAACAGCAGGGGTAAACGTCATAATCAATACGATGATACTTTATTACTCAGTATGATACTTTATTACTCGCAGACAAATCATAATTATATCTTGGCAACAATTATTCCACAGTCACCGATTTAGCAAGGTTACGTGGCTGATCGACGTCAGTACCACGCATAACGGCTACATGATACGACAATAGCTGCACAGGTACGCTATAGACAATAGGCGCTAGTGTCTCACAAACATCCGGTACATAAACCACATGCAATCTATCTTGTGCAATCATCTGACTAGATTCACTGGCAAACACAAACAACTCACCATGACGCGCGTGTACCTCTTGCATGTTGGCTTTGAGTTTATCAAACATGCTGTCTTTAGGCGCTAGTACGACGATTGGCATGTCTTTATCAACCAATGCCAATGGGCCATGTTTTAGCTCCCCTGCGGCATAGCCTTCTGCATGAATATACGAAATTTCTTTAAGCTTTAATGCGCCTTCTAATGCAATAGGGAACTGTAAGCCACGGCCTAAGAATAAGCAGCTTCTTTTATCTTCAAAGCTTTCACTCATCGTCTTGATAGGTGCATCAAGGTTTAAGCTAGCATGTAGTTGGCCCGGCAGCAGTTGTAGCTCGCCAATCAGTGTACTTAAATAATCACTGGTCATACGCTGTTGAATGACACCGACCTTCATGACTAATAGAATGAGTGCTGCAAGCTGAGCAGTAAATGCTTTAGTCGATGCGACACCAATCTCAGGACCTGCTAGTGTCGGCAAGAAAATATCGGTTTCGCGGACCAATGATGAAGTAGGAACATTACATAATGCCAGGCTTACCAGACCCGCTGGTGTATGCTTTTGAATGTCACGGAGCGCAGATAATGTATCGGCAGTTTCACCAGACTGAGAGATGCAAATGACTAGTGAGTTATCAACCACTACGGGATGACGATAACGAAACTCACTGGCTACCTCAACCGAACAGGGAATACGGGTAAGGCTTTCAAACCAATATTTTGCGACCAGACCTGAGTGATAGCTGGTACCACAAGCAAGAATTTGAACTTGACGAATACCTGCTAGCTGCGTTTCATGACGTTGCAAAAAATCATCACGCAGTTTAGAGGTTTCACTTTTATCTATGCCCATTTCAAGGGTACGTGCGACGGCATCTGGCTGCTCATAGATTTCTTTGAGCATATAATGTTTGAATTCGCCTTTGTCAGCATTGTGTTGGGTTGCATCAATTTCATGTATTTGACGCGTAACTTCCACTCCATCTGCATAGACTCGAATACTGTTACGAGTCAATTTAGCGATATCACCTTCTTCCAAATACATAAAGCGGTTAGTGACTGGTAATAGTGCCAACTGATCTGAGGCGATAAAGTTTTCACCGATACCCACTCCAATCACCAATGGCGAGCCTAAACGCACGGTAATAAGCTCATCTGGATAATCGGTATGTACGATGCCAAGAGCAAAGGCACCATGTAATAGCGGAATAACAGTACGAACGGCTTCTAGCAAGTCAGGCGTTGCTTTGTAAATGTCATTAATCAGGTGCGCGACGACTTCAGTATCTGTCTGTGAGGTAAATTCATAGCCTTTTGCTATCAGCGCTTCTTTGAGCTCAGCATAATTTTCTACGATACCATTGTGTACCACAGCGATTTTGCCTGAGACATGCGGGTGTGCATTGCGCTGTGCTGGCTCGCCATGCGTCGCCCAACGTGTATGAGCGATACCGATATGGCCATCAAAAAACTCTGGACTGACTGCGACCGCATCGACCAACGCCTGTACTTTACCCACTTGGCGCTCACGGTGTAATTCACCATCACGAATGACAGTTAAGCCAGCAGAATCATAGCCGCGGTACTCTAAACGCTTAAGACCTTCAAGCAAGATATTGGCGATATTACGTTCAGCAACTGCCCCTACAATTCCACACATGGCTATTCCTTAAGTTTAATTTTTGATGTTTCTAGATGTTAACTTTTCTATATAGAGGTGCTTTACCAATCAACAAGCTGGTTGGCGGATAAGCCGTTAACTTTATAGCGTGTTAGATATAATTAAGCAGCACCACAAAGATTGCCGCGCTGCTTAATTTGTTTAAGTCTGACTGCTACTGACTTAACGATTGGCGCATCGATTACTTTTTAGTTGGTCGTTGAAAGTCGTCTTTTTGTGTTTGTCGCGCGCGACCAAATGCCAATGCACTAGCGTCCACGTTTTTGGTAATTACAGAGCCTGCCGCGACTGTTGCAGTTTCACCAATCGTTACTGGCGCGACTAAGCTAGCATTCGAACCGATAAAGGCATTGTCTTCAATGATGGTTTTTGATTTATTAACCCCATCATAATTACAAGTGATGACACCAGCACCGATATTGACGCCCGTACCGACGGTGGCATCACCGACGTAACTTAAGTGGTTTATTTTGCTGCCTTGACCGATGGTCGATTTTTTAATTTCTACAAAATTACCGACTTTACTGTTATCAGACAACACTGTCTCAGGGCGCAAATGGGCAAATGGACCAACGTCGACACCCGCACCAATCTCAGCACGATCGATGACGCAGTAAGGCTTTATATGACAAGCATTACCGAGTTGTGAGTTTTTAATAACACAGCCTGCTTCAATATAGACGTTGTCACCTAGCGTACAGTTGCCTTCAAATACAACACCGACGTCGATAAACACATCTTGACCTGCTGTCAACGTACCACGAATATCGACACGGGTAGGGTCAGCAAACTGCACGCCCGCTTCTTGCAAGTCAGATACTAGTTTAGTTTGCCATGTACGTTCTAAGCTGGCAAGCTGTTGACGGTTATTGACACCTTCAATCTCAAAGGTATGCTCAGGTTCAATCGCCGCAATCGTGATGCCATCAGCGACTGCCATTTTGACAATATCGGTAAGATAGTATTCTTGTTGCGCGTTGTCGTTAGACAGTTCGGGTAAGTATTTATGCAGTAGAGCATTATCGACACAATAAATGCCGCTATTAATCTCTTGAATCTGTTGTTCGTCAGCACTGGCATCTTTTTGTTCAACGATGGCAGTGATATTGCCTACATGATCACGTTTGATACGGCCTAATCCAAATGGATTGTCTACCGTCAAAGTCAGCATAGACATGCCATTAGTATTGGCTGTCTTCAGTGCTGATAGGGTTTGATGGCTCACCAAAGGCACATCACCATAGAGAATAAGGCTTTGTCCTTCTTTCGGTAAATCAGACAGCGTCACTTTGACCGCATGGCCTGTACCTAGCTGTTCAGTCTGCGCAACCCAAGTAATTGGCGATTGCGTATACTGGTCGATAATTTCCGATTTAACTTGGTCGCCGCCAAAGCCATGAACAATAATGGTCTCGTTGACAGTTAGCTTATGACACGTGTCTAAGACGTGACTCAGCAAAGATTTACCTGCCAAGGTCTGAAGGACTTTTGGCTTAGCTGATTGCATACGCGTGCCTTTACCAGCAGCGAGGATAATTACCGAGAGAGGAGATGTCATAGTAGCCCTACAAATGTAACAAAGTATAATATTGGATTATAACGCAAATGTTCAGTTAAAAAAATGCTGGAATGTGCAGGCATTTGTAATAGAATCTAATAACGATAAATAAATTCTCTATGCAAGAGGATAGCATTCAAATTGCTAGCATAAGAGGTTACGTTGTGGTCACTCACTATCATACGGCTAGGGTTATTTATAACAGCACACCAAACATAACCACTACCCATAACACTGCTGCCATGATACCTGCGATGATGTCATCAAGCATAATACCTAACCCACCAGCGACCTTTTTATCGGCCCAGCCAATCGGCGGTGGCTTAATAATGTCAAAAAACCGAAAGAGTATAAAAGCGATAACAATGGCGAAAATAGAAAGCTCTTGAGAGACATCTTGCCAAAAGTTTGTGGCTGCGACACCCATGTAAGAGAAAGGCAGCAGGGTAATCCAGATACCAGACCATTCATCCCAGACGATATGCGGGTCATCATGACCCTGCATCAGCTCAGAAGTACGTCCGCAGATCCAAACGCCAAAAATACAAGATAGAATTGTCAGAATTAGAAAAGGTATGAAGCCCAAGCTCATCAGCGGTATGGCGATGATTAACCCACCAACAGTACCCCAAGTGCCAGGTGCACGGCGCGGCAGACCACTGCCCAAACCAATACCTAACCAATAGACCATACGGTCAAGAGCACTGGCATTTTTAGGCAATGGTGGGCAGTCATTGGCTTTGCTGATATCAGGCTTGGATAAATCGTGATCAGTCATGGGCTAACCTGTAAAATGTTGGTAACCAGTAAGATTGGGCCATGTGGCAAATGGCGCATGCTGAGTGGGTGTGATTGGCTGATTTTGATAATACAGTGTAGGGTGTAATGCTATAGACCTGTTTGCATCTATCTCTATACCGTCTGCCAGTGCAATTACCTCACCGATACAGGTAACAGGTGTATTGCCAATAGGTGGTTCAATATGGGCAGGTAAAGTAAAAGCTAACTCGTAATCGTCGCCACCTGCTAGTTGGCACAACAAGCGCTCAGATAAATCAATAGTTGCCAATGGTTCGCTAGTAGGTAGCTTCTCCACATCAATGTGCATACCTATTTTGCTTTGTTGACAGATATGGCCGATATCTTGATAGAGACCATCAGAGATATCTATCATCGCCGTTGCGCCAAGTTTGGCCAATGCTGCGCCTAGCGCAATACGTGGAGTCGGCATATGTAACCTGTGAGCCAACTCTTTACCTTGGGTACTGTCAGGATGTTGCAGGGCATAACTGGCATCGCCAAGCGTCCCTGATACATAAATCTTATCACCAACTTGTGCACCTGAACGATATACAGCCGGCGTGTCTGCGGCAAGCAATCCTTGCGCGCTGATACTCAGTACTAAATTATCACTGCGTGTGGTATCACCGCCAATAAGGGCAACACCGAATAACTGGCAGGCATGAAATAAGCCTTTGGCAAATTCGGTGAGCCATTTTTCATTGGCAAGTTGCTTAGGTAATGCTAATGCCAATAGAATACTATGCGGGGTTGCACCCATCGCGGCAATGTCTGAGACGTTGACGGCGACCGATTTATAACCGATCGCAAATGCCAGCTCGTTGACTTGCTGCCAATCAGCATTAAAATGTCGACCTTGAACCAATGTATCAATACAGCTGACTAATCGTGACCCTGCTGGCAAGGCCATGACAGCTGCATCATCACCGATACCTTTTTCGATACCCGTTAATGGTGCATTTGCCGCTTGTATTTGCGAAAATATACGCTTAATCAGCTCAAATTCATTCATGGCTAGTCTTGGTTTTTAGCATCGTCAGCGTCTTTTTTGCTCGCCTTAAAATCACTAATATTTGCACTGGCTTTACTGGCGCTATTGCGTTTGACACTAGTATTATTTGCGCTAATACGAGGTTTGTTTGATGCAGTTGGGCTGTCATCAATAGTGCTTTCATTTGTAGCTTCTGTGCTATCAGCTGGTTTTGCTTGAGCCTGTTTAGCCGCTGATTTTTGTGACGTGCGCAGGTTGGCTTTGGTGTCTGATTCTACTTCAGTAGCGCGTAGTTCAACGGCCATTCTATCTAATACCGCATTGATCAATTTATGCGCGTCAGTGGCACCAAAATGGTTGTTGAGCTTCATCGCTTCATCAAGTACTACCTTATAAGGAATCTCTAAGCGATTCTGCAGCTCATAAGTACCAATAAGCAAAATAGCGTGCTCAACGGTGTCCAACTTATCAATGTCGCGATCAAGATGCTGAAGAATTAGAGCATCCAACGCTTCAATTTGCTCTGGGATATCACGCATCATTTCGTGATAGTAGCCGATATGCACAGTGTGCATGGCATTAGTCGCGCGCGTACGGGCAGCGATATCATGCGGTGCATTGGCTTTCCAACCAAGCTTGCCGTCTACATCAAAACGGCGATCAGTGACGAGCCACTCGTATAGCCCTTGCATCGCAAAGCGGCGCGCCTTACGAATGGCAGTGTGACTGGTCTTATAAGAAGACTCACTCATATCGAAGGTTTGATCACCCGCACTGCTGCTCGCTATACGAGTAGCTTCCGCTTGTTTATCGTTGATTTGTGCGGTTTTCGCAGCATTAATAGCGTGCTTGAGTTGGTCAGTCATAAGGGGTCAATACCTGAGTTTTGAAATAGAATGTTAAATAGTGGTCGGCTGGCGCGTTTTGCCAGTCAGTCTTGGATACTGGAGTTACAGGGTGAGGGCTATCGTAATAACCATAACCCCATCAACTTCATAAATAATATTACTTATAAATGCTGCTTAAATAGCACTGCTTACCTGTGCTAATAAAACCGATAGACAGTCGAATCGATACTGTCTAGTGGTCAATACTAACAGTCAATAAAACTAAGCGTCATCACTTTCGTCGTCAATATCTAACTGTGATAAGACAGCAAGCATTTCTATGACAACCATTGCTGCTTCTGAGCCTTTGTTACCAGCTTTCGTGCCAGCACGCTCAATGGCTTGTTCAATGCTATCAGTGGTCAATACGCCGTTTGCGACTGGAATGTTGTAATCCATCGCTACAGCACTTAAGCCTTTTGCAGATTCGCTAGCGACGAAGTCAAAATGCGGCGTGCTACCACGAATAATCGCACCTAACGCAACGATGGCGTCAAAGCGATCAGACTCAGCGGCACGCTGGGCAACCAATGGCAATTCAAAAGCACCAGGCACACGAATAACAGTAATATTGCTACCCAATACACCATGACGTAGTAGTGCATCAATTGCACCATCTACCAATGATTCAACCACAAAACCATTAAAACGACCGACTACGATACCAATACGAACGTCTTTGTTTTGATGTAAGTTACCGTCTATATGAGTCACGTCATTGCGTTGCTGTTGTAGATTTGACATAAAAAATCCTTTGCTTATTTGGCTTTTAATAAAGATGTGGGCGTAAATGAGTCGCTAAATATAGTGATGCGTTCAAATAACAGGTTCGATTGTTTAGCTTGTTATTCAATAGATACTGATAATCAAAGAAATCGGCAGTTAAATGAACGAAAATAAGTGGTTAGCTCTATGATAACATTTTTTTCTAATTTATTTGTATTTTACCAGTGTGTTATATGGGGCGTATTAGACATTTATAAATGGGTACTGCCATGGTCGAATCTTCAATACACCCTAGTCGGCTCAATCACATTTAAATACAGGGTAGGCGAGTGAAAACATTAAAAATACTAGGTTCACCACGCCTAATGCTATATCTAATTTATATATGATTGACTATAAACGCATCTGTATCCCTTGCGCGGCCATATAGGCTTTGGCTTCTTGTACTGTGTATTCACCAAAATGGAAGATACTGGCTGCGAGTACCGCATCGACGCCGCCTTCTAATACGCCTTCGGCTAAATGTTGTAAGTTGCCGACGCCGCCTGAGGCGATGACTGGTACATTTACTTGGCTAGTAATTTGTTGCATTAGAGCTAAGTCATAGCCTTTTTTAGTACCGTCGCCGTCCATCGAGGTGACTAATAATTCACCTGCACCCAGATCCGCCATCTTTTTCGCCCAAGCAACCGCATCAATGCCAGTTGGCTTACGACCACCGTGAGTGAATATCTCCCAACGTGGGACGACAATACCATTAACATTGATATCTGCGACACGCTTGGCATCGATGGCAACGACGATACATTGATTGCCAAATTTCTGTGAGGCTTCACCAACGAACTCTGGGGTAAACACTGCTGCTGAGTTAATCGCTACTTTATCCGCGCCCGCGTTGAGCAAATTGCGGATATCTGCGATTTTACGCACGCCGCCGCCAACTGTTAACGGTACAAATACCGTTTCAGCCATGCGCTCAACGGTATGATAAGTGGTATCGCGCTCATCATTGGTCGCCGTAATGTCTAAAAAAGTAATCTCATCAGCACCTTGTTCGTTGTAGCGTTTGGCCACTTCGACAGGATCGCCTGCGTCTTTAATATCGACAAATTGTACACCTTTGACCACACGGCCATTATCAACGTCCAAACAAGGGATGATACGCTTTGCTAACATAGGGTCTTTCACCTTATAATCAATTCATTCTATAGGCGCTAGTCTAGCAAAAACACCGCCGTCTCAGGCAGGTTTTCGTAAGATTATTATGCATTTCGCCATAGTTTGCTCATGCGCGGTACAATTGCTGTGATTACCGCCCAAATTTATTCTATTTAACTTCTTATTCAATTGCCAAAAGTGAGATGTCATGTCCGTCTATACCCAGTTAACCGATGACCAGTTTGCCGCCTTTTGCCAGAGCTTTGGCGTGTCTTTCGTGCGTGCTATTCCGATTACCCAAGGGATAAAAAACTCAAACTGGTTTATTCAAACGACTGACGATGTAGATGGCGCATACTCTTATGTATTAACTTTATTCGAAGAGCGTCCACCTGCTGATATCGAAAAAATGGCGGTCATTCTCAATCAGCTAGATGGCAAGTTACCAGTTGCCGCGCCACTGGCTGTGACTGATTCGGATGCTGGCACGAATAGTAATAAACGCTATGTGATTCATTATGAAAATAAAGCGATTACGCTAGTGCCATGCCTAGCAGGGTCGCATCCAGAACAAACCACGCAAGCGATGTGCCATGATATCGGTGCTGCGCTAGCGATGTTGCATGAGACGTTGCAAGCATTACAACCTGCTGAGCAGTATGGCGTGCCTTTATACCCGTGGGCAGACGTACGCGACCGTGAAATGCAGTTTATGCCAGGTGACGAAGCCAAGTTAATGAGTGATATTTGGCGCTCTTACACAGAGTTGCCACTGACAACGTTGCCAAATGGTTTGTGTCATTTGGATATGTTTGCGGACAACACCCTATGGAATCTGCAAAAAGGGGAAGAGCGTCTTACAGGTCTATTGGACTTTACCGAGGTCAGTGTTGAGCATTATGTGATGGATATTGCCATTACCATCAATGACTTTTGTACTACGTGGGGCATGGCTGAGCAAGGCGAGTCAGTGAATTTTGACCGTAGTAAAATGGCGGCATTCTTACAAGGGTATGAGTCTAAACGCTCACTTGGCATTGATGAAAAACGTGCGTTGCCTGTTATGCTAGCCAAAGCGGCAGTGATATTTTGGCTTTTACGCTTAAATGTTATCCATTACAACCGTACCGAAGGTCGTACAGGTGATAACATCATGGTCAAAAACCCTGACTTGATGAAACGTCTGGCCGCTTATCACTGGGCGCATGTTGAAAAATCGCAAAACACCGTATTTGTGCTTTCTAGAACTACATCAGACAATCAAATAGTCGGTGTGTTTAGCAGCATCAGGCAAGCTGAGCAAGCCCGTGAAAAATTGAGCAATAGTAGTGAGTTCGCAATCAAAGAATATACGCTGGATCAATTGTCGTAAGCATTGCTTATTCATTTATTCTGGTACCAAAACCATAAGGCGATCCCATGACCGATCAAGTTGATAACTGGCACAAACTGGCACGCTACGACACGAATATGCAAGGCGAGCTGCATGCCAATTTGCTGAGAAATAATAACATTACGGTATCTATGCAAGCGCTGAGTAGCATTCCTGGTATGAACTCAGGGGCGGTGCTGTGGGTACAAGATACGGATTTGGCAGAAGCTCAGCGTATCCTAGCGACCATTCCAGCTGATGGCGCGGCCTTGCTGGATGAGATGAGTGATGCGGACTTTGATGCGCTATCTGACGCTCAAAGTAACTCTACTCAAAGCAACCCGATAATAAATGATGATTTGCTTAATAATAAAAATGGCGGTAACGATTAAATGTGTCAACTCTTAGGAATGAACTGCAACACCCCAACGGATATTGGCTTTAGCTTTGCAGGGTTTCGCAAGCGCGGCGGAATGACTGACAGCCACGAAGATGGCTTTGGCATTGCGTTTTTTGAACGCAGTGACTGTGTGAATAGTGATAAAGCGGCAAATGACTCAACAGGTCTGCGTCTGTTTCATGACAATCGCCCAAGCCATTTATCACCAGTGGCCGACTTGGTCAATAACTATCCAATCAAAGCCATGAACGTCATTGCGCATATTCGCAAGGCTACTCAAGGGCAAAACTGCTTGGCGAACACGCATCCATTCGTCCGTGAAGTCTGGGGTGAGCAGTGGGTGTTTGCGCACAATGGACAGATGAATAGCGAATTTATTAAACGCTGTCAGCGCTTACAAGACAATGGTAATGGCTCACATTGCCAACCAGTTGGTTCAACTGACTCCGAAATGGCATTTTGTTATTTGGTCAATCGTCTAAAAAGCAGCTTTAAAACTCGTCCTGATGATCAGACACTGTTTAACTTTTTGACCACGCAATGCCGCTATTTATCTGCTAATGGCTTATTTAATTGTTTGATATCAAATGGCAGGTGGCAACTGGCCTATGCGGGTAGCTTATTATTTTATCTCACGCGTAAAGCACCATTTGGTGAAGCGAAATTGGCTGACGATGACTTGGCGATTAACTTTGGCGATGTGACGACAGATGCAGATAAAGTCACTATTTTGGTCACTGTACCATTGACAGAAAATGAGAAATGGCAACAGTTAGCGGTCAATGAATGCTTAATATTTCAAGATGGCGATGTCATTTATAAAGACAGCCCAAGCCAGCGCAAGTTTTTGACCGTTGATGAAGGTATTGCGATTGCACGAGCGGTTGGGGCGAGTGTTTAGGGAGTGGCAAATATTTAATATTGTTTAAATATACATTCCACAACACCGTTTAAACTTATCTCCAGAACCACAAATGCACGGTTGCTTTTGGCTGACAGTCATCGCAACCGTTGGATCTAAGAAGTACCAGCGCGTATCATTATTGGCTTTATTTGTAACCTTTACAAAGGCAGACAGTTCATGGTGTGCCTGTATGTTCTTTTCTAAACTACTAGTTGTTTCCTCATGGCTTTTAAAATAAGCCTTAAACTCAACCTGTGCATGTCTTTTACCAAGTTTTGGCATGTGCTCTACAATTTCCAATCCTGCCCAGTCCGTCTCTTTTGCCCAACTCTCAATCGCATTAATATCAAGCAAGTTTTGCTGCGCGGGTAGCGTAGTCTTGACGATATACTCTGGCTTAACCAACACAAACGCACTATAGCGCGTGCGCATCAATCGCTCGGCAGAGTCTGCATATATGCCATCTGATTGATCAACTTCTTCATGACAAAGACTATCATGATAAGGTTGGCAACAATCTTTATAAAGTAGCGCTGAGCTGACAGATTGTGATGCTGGACTGATTTGGCAAGGGCAAGTATCTGGGTAAGATTGCATGGGTTACTCTAATTATCGTTTGGATTTTACGGCTTTAAGGTGCTTTTATTGCAGCATGCTCTTTATTAACTCTGGCAATATGCCAACTTTGAGCTGTGCCCATGGTGCTGGGTCACGTAGCTGCGCCCAAAACGCCTCAAAAGGCGGTGCCATATAGACCAGTATAGCGAGCAAGGTATATAGCAATAAATACCACCATTTGTCGTCATGTTTATAAAACTTCATCGCCGTACCCGATGAGCGTTTCATTTTCATATTGGATAAATTGACACTATACAGCTCGTCCAGTGATAAATGTACCATCGCACCGCCGAATAAGAATAAACCGTAAAACCAGCTGGTCGTCAGTGGCAGCTGCGCCCCATAATAGCTCAAGCACGTCAAACCCAGTCCCAGTATCGCCATATACGGCACAGAATGTATGACGCCGCGATGCACAGTCATAGTAGTAAAAATATGAAAGACCACATAACGCATAAAACCGTAGCCAGCTAGCCACAATACTATCAATGCCAGTAAGCTCAAATCACTACGCCAATGCATGACCAGGCCAAAGGCAAATATAAACGAGGTAATATTAAAACCGAGCTTAATCGGTGTGGAATTATCAGAATCTAAGTCCGGTAATAACCCACCAATAGTACCAAGCGCCACGCACACTAAAAAGCCTGAATCATCAATCAATCCAGCTTTATAAACCGTCAAACTCAGTGTGCCGCTGACCATAAATGCGACGTTTAAATGGGTATTAAAATTTGCCATAAAATCATTTATCCATAGCGCTCAAAAAGACCTTTCGAGCGGCGTATCTAGCAGTAAAAAAGCGCACCATGATACCATAGCGTAGCCAAATGCTTAACAGAGAACGCTCCTATGCTTACCACTGATTCCCCCGTTACCCTTGATGCTGATGTTTCTTCTGAGATCTCATCTATGCTGGATAAAAACTTCGCTGACATTAATTGGCAAGCACCATGGATGTGCCATATAAATCAGCTGAACATCATCAGCGCAACCATTCAAAGCCTAAGTTCATCAAGTGAACAAAACAATGCTATGGCATATGAGGGTCAGCCGATAGATGTCATTGCGGGTGTATTAAACAATGCATTTAATCAGCAAAGCAGTTATGGGCAGAGCAGTCATGAGCAAGCAGAACTACCAACGACTAAGCCTACTCATAATAATCAAGCCCATACCTTAAAGTTCGTCTCACAGGATGCGCTACCTGAAGGCGAAGCATATGAAAGCTTTATTGCGACGACTGGCAATATCCCGACGCGTGATAATTTGCATGATTTATTTAACGGCAGTATTTGGCTGACGTTTCCGAAGACTAAGGCGTTGCTCAATTATTATCATATGCTAGAAATAGCTGCGCAAGGTATCAATGCGAGTAGAGGGCGTGTGCGCGATACCATTACCGTATTTGATGAAAATGGTGCAGTGCTCGTCACGGCAGATCCAAATATTGGTGAAGCGTTAATTGGGTTTGATTGGCAGGCAAGTTTGGTGACACCGCGCCCTAAGTGGGACGAACCACAACAGCCCACTAGCCATGCACAAGCAGCGGTATATATTTTTGGTCACGCCTTACTTGAGCAGTTGATAAAGCCGCGTAAACCCTTATGTGCGCACAGTATAGTTATCAATGTCGCTCAGGACTTTTTTGCATTATCACTGTCTGAGCGGATGAATTGCTTGGATGAAAAAGTTGCTGAATACATGGACACATTATTATCAAAAGATGATGTTACCCCGCGCCAGCTTGCACCGTTGCCTATTTTGGGTGTGCCACACTTTTGGCCAGACAATACTGACCCGAGTTTTTACGATGATGACTATGTTTTTCGCAGTGGTCGTCGCCACGAAAGTAATTAATGTGAAATGACTGAAGGTAGTGGTGGATCAGTGGCTAAGCCTTTGTTACGTTTACGATTGTGCCACGATTTGACTACGTCTAGACGTTAACAAAGGTTGATATATTTGTTATGGTAAAAGAACGTTATTATTAAATGATAGAGAAAGTATTTAAAAAGTATTTAGCCATTTTATTTATTGAGATTTATATCTCCTCATTTCAAATAACGATGAACTTTAATAAATAATGATGAAGGATTTATCTAGCCACCAATTATCAGCACAAGCGTAAGACTGCTTATGTTCAGGATATATAACAACGATAAGGAAGCTACTATGAGCGATATTTTTGATGTAAAAGACACAATTGCGGTCGATGGCAAGGAACACGCCTACTACAGCTTGCCAGCGCTAACCAAAACCTACGAAAACATCAGTAAACTGCCATTTTGCATGAAAATCGTACTAGAGAACCTATTACGTAATGAAGACGGCGGTCAATCAGTCGGGAAAAACCACATCGAAGCCGTTGCCAACTGGGATGCAGGCGCAGAAGCGTCAAAAGAAATCGCCTTTATGCCAGCACGTGTGGTGTTGCAGGATTTCACTGGTGTGCCTTCAGTGGTCGATTTGGCTGCGATGCGTGATGCGGTGGTTGAGCTGGGCGGAAAGGCCGAGCAAATCAATCCGTTCATCCCTAGTGAGCTGGTCGTCGATCATTCTGTGCAAGTGGATGCTTATGGTCGCGAAGACGCGCTAGATCTCAACGAAAAAATAGAATTTAAGCGTAATAATGAGCGTTATGAGTTCCTACATTGGGGTCGTAATGCTTTTGAAAATTTCGTCGTCGTACCACCAGCCACAGGTATCGTGCATCAGGTCAATCTTGAGTATCTAGCCCGTGTCGTGATGGCTGCTGATGTAGATGGTGAGCTGACGGCTTATCCAGATACGGTGTTTGGTACAGATAGCCATACCACGATGATTAATGGTATCGGCGTGCTGGGTTGGGGTGTGGGCGGTATCGAAGCAGAAGCGGCCATGCTCGGTCAGCCATCTTCAATGCTAATTCCACAAGTGGTTGGCTTTGAGTTGAAAGGCAAGCTAACTGAAGGTGTCACTGCGACAGATTTGGTATTGCGTGTGGTCGAGATGCTACGTGCGCATGGTGTGGTTGGTAAGTTTGTCGAATTCTATGGCGAAGGTTTGCACAGTATGCCACTGGCTGATCGTGCCACTATTGCCAATATGTCACCAGAGTATGGTGCGACTTGTGGTATCTTCCCAATTGACCAAATGGCGATTGATTATCTGCGCCTATCTGGTCGTGATGAAGCACAAATTGAGTTGGTCGAAAAGTATGCCAAGGCGCAAGGCCTATGGCATGATGCTGATACTCCAGCTGCAACTTATTCAAGCAAGCTAGAGTTAGATTTGTCTTCTGTACAGCCAGCACTTGCTGGTCCAAACTTACCACAGCAACGTATCAATCTGTCTGATATGCATGAGAAGTTCGGTGAAACGTTAGAAAAAATGACCAAAGATCGCAAGTCAGAAGTAGAAGGCAAAGTACGCTTTGACCAAGAGGGCGGTGAGCAAGAACAAGCTGAACATTTAGCAGCTCAGCCAAAAATGAACGATGACCAAGATGATGGTTATCAGCCTGCAAATGGGGTCTTCTCGACCGTTAGTATCGATGAGAAAGACCACAAGCTACGTGATGGTTCAGTCGTGATTGCCGCCATTACTTCTTGTACCAACACCTCAAACCCTGCGGTTATGATTGGTGCAGGTTTAGTCGCCAAAAAAGCAGCAGCTAAAGGCCTGAAAGCCAAGCCATGGGTCAAAACGTCATTAGCACCTGGTTCAAAAGTCGTGACCGATTACCTAGAAAAAACCAAGCTGATGGATGAGCTAGAAAAAACAGGCTTCTATCTAGTAGGTTATGGTTGCACCACGTGTATCGGTAACTCAGGACCATTGCTTGAAAGTATCGAAAAAGGTATCGAAGAAAACGACCTAGTCGCTGCTGCCGTATTATCAGGCAACCGTAACTTTGAAGGTCGTATTCACTCACACGTCAAAGCCAGTTATTTAGCCTCACCACCGTTGGTTGTCGCTTATGCGTTGGCAGGTACGGTCGATATTGATATGACCACGCATCCGCTGGGTCAGGATCAAGATGGCAATGATGTGTTCTTAAAAGACATCTGGCCAACGTCAGAAGAGATCAATGAGCTGATTGCTAATAATATCGACGCAGATATGTTCCGCAAAAACTACGGTGAAGTGTTTGCAGGTAGCAAAGCATGGAATGCAATTAGTTCTGCAGATAGTCAGTTGTATCCATGGGATGAAGGGTCGACATATATCAAAAACCCACCGTTCTTTGATGGCATGACCATGGAGCCAGAAGGTATCCCTGATATCGAAGGCGCACGTATCTTAGGTCTATTCGGTGATTCAATCACTACTGATCACATCTCACCAGCGGGTAATATCGACCCAGACTCACCTGCAGGCAAGTATCTGCAAGAGCGTGGCGTGCTACAAGCCGATTTCAACAGCTATGGCTCACGCCGTGGTAATGATGCGGTTATGACTCGTGGTACCTTTGCCAATATCCGTATCAAAAACACGATGATGGCTGGCAAAGAGGGCGGTTATACTTATTACTTTAATGGTGATAAAGCCACTCTCCAAGATGGCGAAGAAATGGCCATCTATGATGCGGCAATGAAGTATAAAGAAGACAAGCGTCCGCTCGTGGTATTGGGTGGTGCGGAATATGGCTCTGGCTCTAGCCGTGATTGGGCTGCGAAGGGTACGATTTTACTCGGTGTGAAAGCAGTATTGACCAGCTCATTTGAGCGTATTCACCGTTCAAACCTAGTCGGTATGGGTGTGTTGCCATTAACCTTTAAAGAAGGTGAAAATGCAGCGACCTATAACCTAGACGGTTCTGAAGTGTTTAGCATCACTGGTTTAGATAATGGTGAAAGCAAAACAGCGACAGTCACGGCTACACGTGCTGATGACTCAACTGAAAGCTTTGATGTTAATGTCATGCTACAAACGCCAAAAGAGCGTGAATATGTGCGTCACGGCGGCGTATTGCACTATGTGCTACGTCAGCTGGCTGCTGAGAGTAAAGAAGCAGGCTAGTAATTAGTTAAGCTTCATATGACAAAAAGCCCAATCTTCGACAAAGTAGAGGATTGGGCTTTTTTATTGTTTGAGAAAAGGGAAAGCAAATAACTGAAAATCTATTTACTTAACTTATCTGAAATTCTCATTCCAGCTCTCTTTAAACACTTTATTTAGGAACATTTCTTTATCGATGCTACCATCATCGTTCAAACAAGTCTTATCGACAAAAAGATAGTTCGTCCAACTGATATCAGGAGACAATTCATTGATCTCATTTACTATGTCAGCTTCACTAATCTCAGAAAAATCTCTAGTAATAAGCTTTTGAGCCAGTTCTAAAATACGACTCTTTGTTTTATACTCGTAAGAATTTGGGTACTCAGAAATTTTATCAAAAAACTCCTCGTAGTTTACATTCCCATCTTCGTGTACATACTCTTCACTCCAGAATATATAGTCACTCCAAAACGGATCGGGAGATAATTTGTTTAGTTCAAGGTTTATTTCTATTTGTCTTGGCTCTGAGCATTTGGTATTCAGTAACTCTTCAAGTAGCAAAGTAAATTTTTTCTTAGTATCATCGTTCATTATTATGTCTTCTACCGTGTATTCCAATTCTATCAACTCTTCTCAGTCAACAGCTTAATTCCTAGCCCCATAAATACGACACCGCTTATTTTATTCATCATTGATTCAATTTTTGGATTCTCTCTTAGTTTTTTGCTGAACTTTGACGCCAGCAGTGCCAAACACAAGCACCATATAAAGCCAGTAACAGCAAAGGTCAGTCCTAACATTAAAAATGACAGCATGCCATAAGCGTAGCTTGAGTCAATGAATTGCGGGAAAAATGCGAGGAAGAATAATGCGACTTTTGGATTAAAGGTATTGGTGAGTACACCTTGCTTGTATATTTGCCAATAGTCTAAAGGTTTGATGAATTTCGGCTTCTCGCTACCCTGCAAACTACTGGCTATCAAGGGCTGCTGTTTACTCATTAGCATTTTGACACCCAAATAGCACAAGTAACCGGCACCAATATATTTGACGAGCATAAATGCCGTAGGAGAGTTGGCAAGCAATACGGACAACCCTAGTGAAGCCAGTAGCGTATGCACCAGAATGCCCGAAGTAATGCCCAACACAGAATAAAACCCTGCCGTTTGCCCCTGCGAAATACTACGGGTAATGATGTACATGCTATCCGTGCCTGGAGTTAGGTTTAATAAAATAGCAGCCAAAATAAACCCTAGATAGTTCTCAATACCGAACATAGCAAATCCCTTTGTTTTGATAACCCTAATTATCCGTGTGTCATACAGTCTGTATAGAAGTTATAAAACTCTTATAAGGTGGATAGTATCTAGCATTGAGTGAGTTAGCAATAGTGCCAATAGCCATTTGATAGTTAGAGTAAGGTTAAGAGATGTTTGAAAACCATAAGACACACTTTACGCTCAGTCCCTGTGAAATGGATAAAACGTCAATATCTTATAAAAATCGCAGATATGGCAGTTTAAACTCTGATAATATGTCAGAATTAGATAAAACATTTGTTGATAATAAGGATTTGAGATGAAACGTTTGGCTTATACCGTTGCTGTATCTTTGTTTGCGACGACTGTGGGGATAAGTGCCGCGCATGCCGAGAGAGTTTGCAAAGTAACAGATCCGACTGAAACACCATTAAACATCCGCGATGAACCTAATGGCAAGATTATTAATAAGCTGCGTAATGATCGCGAAGTGTATGTCACAGAGGTCACTTATGATAGTAGAAACCGTCCGTGGGTGTATCTAGAAGGTTACTATAAGGGCGAGTATAGGCAATGGGGCTGGGCAATTAGAGAGTTTGTCTCTTGTTATGATCGTTAGTATGAAGATTTTTCAGTTTCAGAGGGTGGTCATGTGATTGATAAGTATGTGTTCATATTTGCTATATCTTTTTTAATTTGCTCGTGTAGCAGTGGCATTACCACACCAGATGCAGAAGCTTCCGATAGTAATATAAAAATCGAGAAATATTCTGACGCAAATATAAGAGAAATCGAGATTGGTAAAGCGTTTAGCTTAGATAAAATTAAAAGCATGACAATATTCGACGGTGAATTTAAGAAACTTAGTGACATTGAGTGTGGCGGTTTTTTTACTGAAGAAGAAATAGGAGAGAGCGAAGAAGAAGCGATTTATCAGTATGGCAATATGGAAGTTGATATCACAGATAATCAGGGCGCTATCATGAAAATAGTGGGCATTCCTGACGGGCTTCATATTAAATACAATGAAATATTAATCGATAACAACTTCAGCCCTAAAAGTTTAAGCCTTGAAAAATTTGAAGTACATGAAAATAAGGCAACTGTCTCAGACAATACCGTTGGCATAGAGTCTACCGATATAAAAGAAGCCTATGACATTATGTATTCTGTCCGTGAAAAGACGAGTGATGATTTGCTATACCTAAGTTTTCTAGACAACAAGCTGGTTGCTATTAGAGTTCTAGTACAGTGTTGATTTATGATTAATGCTAGATAAAAACCAACAGACATAAAAAAGCCCAGTCACCGTATGATGACTGGGCTTTTTTATTGTTCGCTTACTAGTCTAATCTGATGCTAAGCAACAGTGCTAATAAGTGACGCCGAATAGTGGCGTCCCCAGGGGGATTCGAACCCCCGTTACCGCCGTGAAAGGGCGGTGTCCTAGGCCTCTAGACGATGGGGACGCATAGAGTGTTATAACCAATGGTTACAACGGTACTTCACAATATCAGATAGCTTACAAGTAAGCATTGCCTAGGTGCTGATATCGTCCTACTAGCGAGTATCTATTATAAATTTCAGTAGTACTGAGCATTGCAATAAATAGTATGGTGGAGCTAAACGGAGTCGAACCGTTGACCCCTTGCATGCCATGCAAGTGCTCTACCAACTGAGCTATAGCCCCTCGCTAAGAGTGTGCGTATTTTATGCAAGACCGACAGTCCTGTCAACTACTATTTTAAAAATAATCCATAAATATGCAAAAAAAAGTGTTTTAGCCTATTTCAATAGCTTAACAATGCCAAATTAGCGTGGATTTTGCTTAAGAGAGATCTCTTTGATGGCTTTATCCGTATAAAACTCTTCTTCGGTACAATTAGAGTTACCATCAGAGAATATAATTACACAGCACTCAGTAGGGACATATTGACCCCCTTTTTCTCTGACGGTTCTGATACCTTTGAAGCCAATGATGTCAAACTTACTTAATTTATCTAGATTATTATTGGTATAACCACAGTAAGTAGTATATATCCATTTCAAATCTTCAAAGTCTTGCCCCTTTGTCAGGGTAAGCTTTGCATCATAAAGCTCTTTTACGATGGCATCATAATATTTCTGCGCTTCTTTTAGGGTGTTAAAGACATAGTCTTTACTTTCTATCGTGACGGTTTTGGTGGCCATGTTTATTTCCAATTAAGAGGTTTAATCGTATGAGGGTAGTAATACTGATTAAGAATGAAAAAGGGTCAGAACTGGCCTGACCCTTCTACATTCAAAAATTTCAGTTAATTTAGTACTCAGTGGCTAAACTATTCAGCAGCCAAAAAATCTGGTAACTCAGCCGCTTGTTTCTCAAGTTTTTTAAGTTTCTTTTTACCGAGGCCACCCAATACATCAACCGCATGACGCAAGCGTGTTAGCGTCATGTCAGCACCGATAATCGCCATAGAGTTCATGACTGGCGTCGATGACGTGCTGCCAGCGATAGCGATAAAGAACGGCGCCATAAAGTCACGCATCTTGATATCGAGGTGAGCGGCCAGACCTTTTAAGGTGGCGTAGATGTTTTCTTCAGACCAAGTTGGCAAGACTTCTAACTGCCATAATGACAGCTGTAGCATGTCCATGATTTGCTCAGGGGTGAGTGACTTATGCGTAAAGCTCTCGGCATTGATAGCAGGTAGGTTTTGGAAGTAGAAGCCACTCCAATTCACCGCATCAGACAGCAACTCAATACGTGGCTGAATCGCCGCTGCGATAGCGGTTAATTTATCGCTATTGCTTGCCCATTCGAGGATTTTGTTCTTTAGCTCTTCAGGGGTTAGGGCGCGTAGCCACTCTGCGTTTAGCCAGTTTAGTTTTTCGATATCGAAGATAGGGCCGCCCAGTGATACACGCTGAATGTCAAAACTGGCAATCATTTCTTCTAAGGTAAACTGCTCAGCATCATTTGGCATCGAGTAGCCCATACGACCGAGATAGTTTAGCAATGCTTCAGGTAGTACGCCCGCATCACGATAGTAGGTGATAGAGGTTGGGTTTTTACGCTTAGACAGTTTTGATTTATCTGGGTTACGCAGTAATGGCATGTGGCAAAGTACTGGCATCTCCCAACCAAAATATTCATAAAGCAACTGATGCTTAGGCGCAGAGTTTAACCACTCTTCACCGCGCATCACATGACTGATATCCATCAAGTGATCATCGACGACATTGGCTAAATGGTATGTTGGCATGCCGTCTGTTTTTAGCAGCACTTGCATGTCGACTTGGGCCCAAGGAATCTCAACCGTGCCGCGCAGCATGTCATGTACTTGGCAGATACCTTCGGTAGGCACACGCATACGAATCACGTGAGGCTTGCCTTCCGCGACCAGTTTTTCAGTGGTTTCTGGTGCAAGGTGAGCACAGCGACCATCGTAACGTGGCGTCTCGCCATTGGCCATTTGCTCAGCACGCATGGTGTCTAGCTCTTCACTGGTACAAAAACAGCGAAACGCATGGTCTTTTTCTATGAGCATCTCGGCGTGTTTGGTATAAATGTCGCTACGCTCGCTCTGACGATAAGGGGCGTGTGGACCACCGATATCTGGACCCTCGCTCCAATCTAGACCGACCCAACGTAAGGCGTCCAAAATCATTTGTTCAGATTGCTCGGTTGAGCGGGTTTGGTCAGTGTCTTCGATACGCAAAATAAACTCACCGCCGTGCGCTTTAGCAAAGGCCAAGTTAAATAGGGCGATATAAGCTGTCCCTACGTGAGGAAAGCCAGTCGGTGAGGGTGCGATACGAGTACGAACAGGGCGTGTTGGTGCTTGGGTCGATGTTTGGGTCATAGGAATCTCAGAATACGTTTGTTAATGAATGTGTTGGTTAATGAATTTAGCAGTGAAAGAGGGTAATAAAAAATCGCAATGACAAATATGAATGAAATATTTGAATGAAATATTTGAATGAAAAATACGGATGAAACAATAGTCGTCAAAGTAGAAAAATAGCGTAAAATATAGCGCTAGTATAACAGAGAGATAGGATATTTTTAATGAAAAGCCCTTCTAGCGCTTGACTACAGATATATCCTTGCGATAATAATGATAAGCAAGGCATAACTTGTTTATTTTCATCTGATTTTTTACTATTACTGGCCAATATGGTCGCCATCTACTGAGTCGTTTGTGTCACTATTAAATAATAAGCCAGAAAATAAGCCACTATCTAACGTAAATCATCCTGAAACTGCTGACGATACCCACTCTGACGAATTAAGTTTCGTTCATGATGCCGTGCTTCTACCAGAAACCGTCGCGGCGGTGCTGGGCGTCAAGTCCTTGCCAAAGCAAACAGGCAATGATGCTCAAAACAGTATCAACCAAAGCAATGACGACCAGAACGGCTTGCAGATAAGCGGTATTTACGTTGATGCGACTTTTGGGCGCGGTGGACATAGTCGACTACTATTAAGTCAACTTGCCGATGATGCACAGTTGATTGTCTTTGACAAAGACCCGACAGCCATTAGTGTGGCTCAAGAGCTGGCAAGTACAGATAGCCGCGTGAAAGTGGTTCATGACAGCTTTGCGACATTGACGGACAGTCTAGCAGCCATGGGTATCATGCAAGTTGACGGTTTGATGGCGGATTTGGGTATTTCCTCACCGCAGATTGATGATGGCAGTCGTGGCTTTAGCTTTATGCGTGATGGTGCGGTTGATATGCGTATGGATACCAGTCGTGGCCAGTCGGTCGCTGAATGGCTGATGAAAGTCGATGATGAAACGTTGGCTAATGTGCTTTATGACTTTGGCGAAGAGCGTCACAGCCGCCGTATTGCGCGTGCGATCAAGCAGATGGACAGTTATGAATCGACGCTTGAGTTGGCAGAAGTAATCAAAGTTGCGCATCCTAACTGGCAGCGTGGCAAGCACCCAGCGACTCAGAGCTTTCAGGCAATGCGTATTTTTATTAATAATGAGCTTGGCGACGTCGATGCCTTTTTAGAGCAAAGTATCCCGATTTTGAAATCAGGCGGACAATTGGCTGTCATTAGCTTTCATTCGCTAGAAGACCGCCGTATTAAGCAGTTTTTGCAGCGTCATAGTAAAGGGCAGTATCCAGAAGACGAAAAGCTACCGATGCCGCCTAATCGTCCACGCTACTTTAGCAAGCCTAAACGCGTGGGTCCGAGCAAAGCTGAAACCAGTCAAAACCCACGCTCGCGTAGTGCATGGTTGCGTATGGCAACACGTACGGATATCGACTATCTGCCAGTCAGCGACCAGTAGAGTCTAGATAGTTGGTACATAAATATCTACTTATTCTGAGTACTTGGATATATATGTGCTTAGAAATATAAGTGCTTAGATGTTTCAACGCTCGGGCATGGTATTTGGTCAGCTATCTGTTTATGAGATAGGACTGATGTTTTAATGGTTACGTGGCTGTTAAAAACCTGTAAACATTCTCTGCTAGGCTCGACAGTTGCTTTCTTTTTTGTCTGTTTGGTTTTACCTTTATCTTTACCTTTATTTTTTCTGATGGTGCTGATGGCTCATGAGTGTTGCATCACTCATAGACGGTTATCGCTTTTTATATTTTGAAGTTCAATTTTTGAGATCGTCATGGCAATATCTGACAAACCGACAAAACGTCGCGCCGCACCGCCCTATAATAACGATATCGGCGAACTATTCGTGCGCCGATTTAATGTGGTCAGTATCTATGTGGCAGTGCTATTAATAATAGCTGCCGCGATCGTGTGGAGCGGTATCAAAACAGCCGAAGGCGTTCAGCAATATCATCAGGACTATAAAACCTTGCAAGACATGAAAAAACAAGAGCGTAAGCTACAAGTTGAGCACCAGCGCTTGCTCATTGAACAACAGACATTTAGTGCGACACCGCAAATTGCCAGTCGTGCTGTGTCTGAGTTGGGTATGTTCTCACCAACCCTTAAAGACAAGCTCATTATCCAGCCAGGGGCCGCTACGGTATTGGTACCAGTGGACACTACTGATTCAGATGACGAAGAGTCATATGCTGTTGGACCACGGGCTTCTACGGATTTGTCTCCTGATGTTGCAGAAGCGGAGGCAGGACAATGAGTGATAAAAAACCTAATACTGGTGGCAAAAAAACTGTCAAAACTACCAGAAAAAAACCGGCCAGTGGCAAGGTCACCAAGCCATTACGCCCTGCTAGCGCGGCTAAATCTGGACAAACAAGCAGCAAGCCTGAAAAACAATCTTCTGGCAATCGAAAAGCCAAACTGTTTGATCGCCTAAAAAAGAACGAAGATAAGGGTGCCTATACCAGCGTCAAAAATCAAAAAGCCAAAAGAGCATTTTTGGGTAAGGCGTCTGGCGCTTCCTCTCGTGGCGGCTTTGAGCATGATAAGAATCGCTTCCGTACTATTTGGGGTATCGCACTGGTCGTATTGGGATTACTCATAGCTCGTGCGTATTATTTACAAGTCGCTAATGCCCAGTTCTACCAAGACAAAGGTAATGAGCTTATTACCAGTGTGCGTACGCAAAAATCCTATCGTGGCATGATTACCGATCGCAATGACCTGCCATTAGCCGTCAGCGCACCACTTGCCACCGTGTCTTTTAGTCCACATGATTATTCGCGCGAATATTATGAACTAAAGCGGATTATTCTTACCAACCCTAGCAGTCCACAATTACAGGCGCGTATGCAAAAGCGTCTAGATAATATGGATCTGACCACGCTTGCTGCTGCTGCCAACATCTCAGTCGACGAGTTAAAAAAAGTCACCGCCATTGATGACAGTATTGATGTCACTGACGAAGTAGCAGTAAAAGCCGCACTGCCGTCGGGCGCAGGCTCGCATTATCTGCCATTGTTGAATAAAGTAACGCCTGAGATTGCTCAGAGTGTCAGCTCGCTTGATTTCCCTGGTATTTATGAAAAGAATTTCTTTCAGCGCTATTATCCGCAGCCGCAACCAAATTCGCAGTTATTGGGCTTTATGGGACAAAGTGCTAGCGACCCTGAAGGTGGTTACGAAGGTCGTGCCGGTATCGAGCGTCAGTATGAAACTGAGCTGGCAGGTGATGATGGTAAGGTATTGGTATTGAAAGATGCCAAACAAAATAGTCTAAAAGAAATTAAGCAAATTGAACCAGAAATACCGGGCAAAGATGTGGCGTTGACCATTGATTCGCGCTTGCAGTATTTGCTTTATAAAGAGCTAGAAAAAGCAGGTCGTTTGCAAAAAGCACGTTGGTCGACAGGTATGATCGTCGATGTGCAAACGGGTGAAGTGCTTGCACTGTCGACATGGCCATCATTTAACTCAAATAACCTAAATGAGATGACGGGGGAGAACCAGCGTAACCGTGCACTCCTTGATGTGTTTGAGCCAGGTTCGGTAATGAAGCCATTTACGGTTGCTGCTGCCTTAGATTCTGGTAAATATACGCCGACTTCTTTAATCGATACCAATCCTGGATCTATCCGTGTTCGTGGCTATACTATTCGCGATCACAATAATCTGGGTATGATCAATCTGGCAACGCTATTACAGAAATCTAGTAACGTGGCCTCTACCAAGATTGCGCTATCACTGCCAGCCGATGCTATTAGTAATATGCAAAGGCAATTTGGCTTCGGTGCGAAGACACCATTAAAGTTCCCTGGTGAGGGCAGTGGTCTGGTCGTGACACCAAAAGAGAAAGAAACGGCACGACGTGCAACTGTCAGTTATGGTTATGGTCTACAAGTGACTCTGGCACAGGTGGCGCAAGCTTACTCAGCGCTAGCGGCAGGTGGCGTCATGCATCCATTGACTCTTATCAAAAATGATAAGCCGCTGCCGAGCAAGCGTATCATGGCGCATGAAAAGGCGATGTCGATTGTCCAAATGCTAGAAAGTGTCACTGAGCAAGGTGGTACGGCAAAAGCCGCCGCTATCGATGGTTATCGTGTTGCTGGTAAAACAGGTACATCGCGCCGTATCAATCCAGATGGTGGCTATTATACTGACCAGTACCGCAACGTCTTTGCTGGCATGGCGCCAGCGTCTAATCCAAGGTTAGTGGGTGTGATGCTCATTGAAGATCCACGCGGTCAAATTTATGCTGGCTTGACGGTAGCCCCTGTGTTCCATAACGTCATGAAAGAGGCGCTACGTTTATATAATGTACCTTTGGACAAGCCGTTAAAAACGGAAGAGCCATAGCAGTAAAAGGGTAACTGACCGTTTTTGAATGTTTAGCGCTTAATTATTCGATTTGTTTTAACTATTTAGGATTTGCCAATGACTATCTCATCGCCGAGCAATGCTCCTGTTACCTTGCAACAATTGCTTGAAGCCAATAGCAGTCATAAACAGGGTTTGCAGCAGGCATGGACGACGATGGTAGCGGCAGCGGATAATCAGGCGGCGACTCAAGAGAAGTCGAATCATATAAATGTAATCGCTAATATCCCATTTCATCAGTTCCGTTTAGACAGTCGTCAGCTTGAAATGAATGATGCATTTGTTCTTTTAAAAAGCCAAACACCAAACTGTCAAAAAAGCCGAGACTATCTATCCCAAGCTGCTAAGAATGCGGCTTTTATTGTATCGGAAGTCGATCCTATCGCGCTGTTTGCTACGGCGAATGTATCAAATTTTACTGATATCGCCTTATCAGGGAATAGTGTCTCGAACGCACAGCAACAATTAGCTGCGCTGCCTTGTCCAGTATTATACGTACCCAATATTCGTGACTTTTTAGGCAGCTTAATCCAATCTCGTTTGCAATATCAGCAGTCAGTGACCTTACCAAGGGTCGTTGCTGTAACGGGTACCAATGGCAAAACCACTATCAGCCAATTGGTGGCGCAATTAACCCAATTAACTGGCATGAGTAGTGCAGTGATGGGTACAGCGGGTAATGGTCGACTTGGTGCATTGGTACAGGCCAGCCATACCACGGGTGATGCCTTAGCGGCCCAGCAGTTCTTGTATCAAATGGGCACAGAGCGTGCTGAACTATTAGCATTAGAAGCCAGCTCTCATGGATTAGATCAGCAGCGCTTGCAAGGCATGCCAGTGTCTGTGGCGATTTATACCAACTTGAGCCGTGACCACCTCGATTATCATGCCGATATGGCCGAATACGCTGCGGCAAAAGCCAAGTTGTTTGATAAAGCGCATTTTTCTGATTTGACGCATGCCATTATCAATATCGATGACGAGTATGCGCAGGTTATGATCGATACTGCGCAGGCCAGTGATGTAATCGTTTGGACTTATAGTTTGGATGCATCAAAGACGGCTACTTTTGTGGCGGCTGACATTAAGCCAAGCCTACAAGGTGTCGAAATTACTCTGCGTAGTAGCATTAAAAGTGATAGCTCTGGTAATCATAATATAAGTAATATAAACATCGTGAGTCCATTACTAGGACGCTTTAACGTCGCTAATTTGCTCGCGGCTATTGCTGCTTCAGTGGCGCTTAATGTGAGCTCGGACGATGTTGATAATGGTATATATAGTGAGATTGAGCGTATAGCCGCCGTTGTACCGCAATTACAAGGTGCTGTTGGACGCATGCAGCGTGTACCGTCCAATGATGGCTGTTTCATCGTGGATTATGCCCATACGCCTGATGCATTGAGCCAAGTGCTGGCCAGTCTCAAGACTCATTGTAAGGGACAGCTGTGGGCGGTGTTTGGCTGTGGTGGCGATCGTGATGCTGGTAAGCGTCCGTTGATGGCACAAGCGGGACTAGCGGGTGCCGACCAAGTTGTTTTAACCGCTGACAATCCGCGTACTGAAGACCCCAATGTCATTTTGCAAGACATGCAAGCTGGTATGAATACAGAGCAATACCAGCGTACGCATATCGAACCTGCACGCCAAGCCGCTATTGAGTATGCTGTCAGTCATGCTGCTGCCGATGATATTGTCGTTATCGCTGGTAAAGGCCATGAAACGTATCAAGAGATTAATCATGTCCGTTATGATTTCGATGACAGTGTGATATTGCAGCAAACGCTAGCACAAGCGGGCCGAGTATAGGCAATCAGATGGGATAGCTTTTACGTCACAAATATTTCTAATATTTATAAAAATTAAGTAGTCATCATATAAGGTAATCACTATGACAGCCGACAACGATACTGCCACTCAGTCGCAAGGGCTGTATGTCTGGCAAGTAGATAATCTGCTTGCTGCGACAGCATCTCTTGATGGTCATTGGCAATTATCACCAGAACAAATAAATGCAGGACAAACCGCGTTGCCCAACGATGCTGTTACTGGCAATCGTATCGCTACTGATACCCGCACGATAAAGCCGGGTGATATATTTTTAGCGCTGAGCGGCCACAATTTTGATGGTCATGATTATATCGATATGGCGGCATCACAAGGTGCTATCGCTGCTATCGTATCGCGGCCTATCACCAGTCCAAATAGCATTCCGCAGTTAGTAGTGAGTGATACGCGCTTAGCGCTAGGTCAGTTGGCCGCTTATCGTCGTCAGCAGCACAAAGATCTGACTGTGATTGCAATCACTGGTTCTAGCGGTAAGACCACTTGCAAAGAAATGCTTGGTAGTATCTTTGGTAGATTGGCGCCGACACTGATTACCCGTGGCAACCTAAATAATGACTTGGGTGTACCGATGATGCTGCTTGAGCTGTCGGATCATCATCGTTATGCTATCTTAGAGTTGGGCGCCAATCATATTGGTGAGATTGCCTATACGACTGAGATTGTTCAGCCTGATGTAGCTTGTATCTTAAATATTGGCACCGCGCATCTGGGCGAGTTCGGTAGTCGTGAAGGTATTTGCCAAACTAAGGCAGAGATTTATAGCACATTAACCAATGACCAGTTTGCGATTGTTCCTGACAAGGATGATTTTACCAATCAATTGCGCCGTATCGCTGAAAAGCAGACGTCTCATGTAATTGGCTTTGGTAATACGGACGTTAGTGCTAGCCATCTCGATGTAGAGCCTGAGCGCAGTGAGTTTAAATTGCATATTGGCAGCCAAGTTCATGATATCAACTTGCCACTTGCTGGTGAGCATAATGTCAATAATGCCTTGGCCGCTGCTGCCTGTGCACACGCGCTCAATATTGCTGTCAGTGACATCGTGATTGGTCTTGAAAATGCCCGTCCAGCCAAAGGTCGTTTGAACAGCCAGTTGCTGGGTATGCATCGCCTAATTGATGACACTTATAATGCAAACCCTCATTCGGTACGTGCAGCTGCTAAAGTATTGGCAGCGCAAACGGGTACGCAAGTGATGGTGCTCGGTGATATCGGTGAGCTCGGTGAAGCAGCCGTGAGTGAGCACCAAAGTTTGGGCCGTACTATTGCGACCACAGGCATCAATGTGCTGCTTTGTGTTGGCGAGTATGCCCCTTATACTGTAGCTGGCGCGAAAGAGATTGCTGATATCAGCGCCCATGCATTTGCGGATAAAAATAGTTTATTACAGTATTTACAGCCGTATTTGCAAGCGCAACAAGCGAAGCCTTGTACTGTGTTGTTCAAAGGCTCTCGTTCCATGGAAATGGAAACCCTTATAAATGCGCTAGTCGAGGAGTAGGCGGTGTTAGTTTGGTTGTTTGGCTGGCTTGGCCAGTATTATACGCCGTTTTCTGCGGTTTCTTCATTGACGTTGAGAGCATTACTTGCGGTCGTGACCGCGCTTGCTTTTAGTATGGCATTGGGTGGACCTGTCATTCGACATCTGCGTTCGCTCAAGTACGGTCAAGCGATTCGTAACGATGGGCCTCAGTCGCATTTGGCTAAGACTGGTACTCCAACTATGGGTGGTGTCCTGATTCTCAGTGCCATTGGGGTATCGACGCTATTGTGGGCACGTCTAAACAATCCTTATGTCTGGATTTTGCTCGTTGTCATGGTTATTTTTGGGGCAGTGGGTTGGGCAGATGATTGGCTCAAGATTAAATATAAAAACCCCAAAGGCCTAATCGCTCGCAAAAAATATTTTTGGCTATCGATGGGTGCATTATTTGTCGGTATATCTTTGTATTATATCGCGACGTTACAGCCAGATATTGCAACTACTCGCGAGATGCAGGATTTGTTATTGCCTATCTTTAAAGACTGGATGATTCCATTTTCGGCAGTGCCATTTGGTATTGGTTTTATTATCTTTACCTATTTTGTGATTAATGGTGCTTCTAATGCTGTCAATTTGACCGACGGTTTAGATGGCTTGGCCATCTTGCCAGTGGTTTTAGTCGCGGCAGGTTTGGGTGCGATGGCTTATGTATCAGGTGATGTACGCTTTGCTGATTACTTACATGTGCCTTATATCGCTTACAACTCTGAAGTCATTATTGTCTGTGGCTCGATGATTGGTGCAGGGCTTGGCTTCCTATGGTTTAATGCGCATCCGGCACAGGTCTTTATGGGTGATGTCGGCGCACTTGCCCTCGGTGCGATGCTCGGTACAATTGCGGTTATGACCCGTCAAGAGATTGCTTTCGCCATTATGGGTGGTTTGTTCGTCGCTGAAGCACTGTCTGTTATGCTGCAAGTTGGTTCATATAAACTGCGCAAAAAACGCGTTTTCCGTATGGCACCATTACATCATCACTTTGAAGAAATTGGCTGGAAAGAAACGCAAGTGGTGGCAAGGTTTTGGATTATCGCTATCATCCTCGTTATTTTAGGTCTAATGACTCTAAAGCTACGTTAACTTTAAAGGTTCGTTAACTTTAAAGCTATGTCGATACCGTCATTCTGATTGACGTTGAATCAATATCAATATTATTGACTAAAAAGCCACTTCAAATCTGTTTGAGGTGGCTTTTCGTTTTCTAGTCATCATGTTTTTAACCGCTTCTTTTCTGCATGAACGAGTGCAAATTTTGCTAAAATGTCAGTCATATTTGTATGACTTTGAGAAACCTGTGTCCTTATTTATCTGCCCCCTTTGTCAATCCCCTTTACAGCCTGCTGAGGATACATGGCGCTGTGATGGTAGCCTACACCCTAAGCAAACGGTACATCCATTTGATGTGGCGCGTCAGGGTTATGTCAATCTACTACCAGTCCAGCAAAAAAAATCTAAAGCCCCAGGCGACAGTCAGCAATCTATTGAGGCTCGCAAGCGGTTTTTGCATGCTGGGCATTATCAGCCATTGAATGATTTAATTTGCCAAAAAATGGTGGCGTTATTGTCGCCAAATGAACAGGTAAATTGGTTGGATATTGGTTGCGGAGAAGGCTACTACACACAGTCAATAGCGCAACTGGGCACGGAAGTTATCGATACTCTCATTGCTGCTGATATCAGTAAGCCTGCTGTGGTTGAGCTGGCTAAAATGAGCAAAATGGCAGCTCAATTGTGGTCTCAACAAAATAAAGAGACATCTACTCAGACGACAGCGATTTATCCGTTAGTCACTAGCGCCGCACACCTACCATTAAGCGCTCATAGTATGACGGGCATCAGTAGTATTTTTAGTCCCATTTTGCCAGAGGCTTTTGCTGAAGTGCTGGCTGATAAAGGCTATCTAATCATTGCCAAGCCGGATGCAGGTCATTTAGCAACGATGCGTGATGCCTTATTTGATGATGTTCGTGAGCATGATTCTGATAAATTTTTAACAGAGTTGTCACCTTACTTTACGCTATTAGATACTCATCGTGTCAGTACAGAGCTAACGTTATCAGCAGGTGATTTGGCTGATTTGATGACCATGACTCCCTATGCGTATCGTGCACGTAACGAGAAAAAACAGGCATTACTAGCAGCGGTTGAAACAAAGCTATTTAATACTGAGGCAAAGTTTGTGGTTTATGTTTTGCAAAAAACGACTGATCAGTAGCTGCTTATATCAGTATGCCTATATAGCTGTATAGTGCTGATAACGAGAATATAGCTAGCATTAATACTCTCCCAATAGCCAACCACTCACAAAAGCAAAATACTCTCGGAACCAAGCATTATAGCGGATGGATAAAGGGGTCGGACTGGCGACAGTAATAGGCTGCTGATAGCCTTGATGCTTGGCAATACTGGCTGCGCGAATGGTATGAAAGTCACTGGTCACAATAGCAATGGGCTCAGCGATAGACAGCCCGTTTGCTTCTAAGATGTCTCGGCTATTGGCTAAGTTTTCTTCAGTACTGGTACTTCTACCTTCTTGTAAAATATGCTCGACAGCAATGCCGTGGGTCTCATGTAAGTACGTTGCCATAATATCGGCCTCGCTACGTGTACGTTGAAAGCCCACACCACCACTGGTTATGATCAATGCATTAGGTTGTGATTCGATCAGTGGTACAGCGGTGTCCAAGCGTTTGGCGAGGGTCGGTGTTGGTTTGCCTGCTACCGTCCCTGAACCCAGTACAATAATCGCTGCCACGGTCGATGCAGGCTGTGTGCTAAGCGTAATCTGCTGCTGTAAGGAGTAGATAAAGATCATAAAGCTGATGAGCCAAATCGTAAATACAGCCCACAGTCCATACCAGAGTCGGTTCAACCAAAGGTTCTGGCAGCAATATCTGCGAATAGTTTGCCAAAATAGCCCATGAGCGACAAAGACTATCCCTAATAGCAAGGGTACTACCGAGCCAAAATTAATTTTACCAACCGCTATCAAAGCAACACAGTCAACGATGATCACGATACCGATAGTGAATAAGATGACGCGAGTGATGGTAAATAATACTTTTGACATAGAAATAATACGCTTGTATGTAGATAACCGATATATGAGAGAGTGGTTTTAAAGGTGCCGAGTCTAAGATTATCACAGTCGTACATTATGATAGATGGATAGGGTATGAATTTTTAAGGCGGGTCATCAATCATCAAATAAAAAAGAGCTCCCTAATTGGGAGCTCTTTTTTTGAAAGATATATAAAGCTGCTACTTAAGCAATTTCTAGCGATGCATACCACGGATAGGGTAGTTATTTTCTGGATTTCTAATGAAAGCCAAGCCGCCAGCAAGCACTTCTAGATCTGGACGAGCAAATGGTGCATTTGAGATGTCAAGTATTTGAATATCACCTTCTGCATTGATGACAAACAAGCCAGGCTCAGCGAATGGATGGTCGGTTTCTTTCTCTGAACGTGGGTCAGAGATATATAGACCTAGCGTGTGCATCTGCTCAACAGTTAGACCGTAAGCGATAGGGAAGTTAATGTCTAACTCTTCTAGGTGCGCGTCTAGTTGCTCTTTGCTATCACCTGAGATGGCGATGATATCAACGCCTACCTTAGCAAACGACTCTTTTATAGACTCAAGCTGAGTGAGGTATTGAGTACATTTTGGGCAATGTTTACCGCGATAAATCACGACCATTTTCCAGTCATGGCCATTTTCGGGCGTACCTAGTGATTTTACTTCGCCATTTAGCATGGTTACGTCTATCTCTGGGAATTTTACGCCGGCATGAAGTTTTTGAGTGTAGTCTGTTGACATTATTTTTATCCTTATCGTTTTATTAAAAAATTATTTATGTTGAATTTGATTGATCGTTCAATATGATCAGTACCGATACTACAAATAAACGCTCAACAATGAAGTTGGCTTTTTGTTAGCGAGTGCAAGGTTTTATGACTGTCGGTATCCTTTTTATTTTATGAATCTAAAACGTATCTTCAGTTCCTTTAACTATTGATTAGAGATATTTCTAATAGGCGCTTTCACCAAACGTATCTTCGCAGCTGTCATACATTTAACCTCGTATCTCATTGGCTTTTTCGAATCTCTTATATAGGTTTTCGTCTGCAATCGATACAACCAAATAAACACTATGTATCAATTTGACAGATATAACCAGTTCCTATCCTAAGCTTACTCACCACGCTGTGCTATCAGTTCATTCCACACTGGTTATTCATTGATAAAAAGCGAGCAGTAGTTAATTGGATAGTTGAGCTCGTATTCTGGCATACCCTTTTAAATAAGATGTTCATATTTATCACAGAATATATTCATGGAAAATGATGAATATTTCTGCTATACCTAGTTATACTAATTAATTTGGTTAGTTATACTAATCAAATTAATTGGCTGTATGGATTTTCAATCTTACATATTGGAGTTAAGCAACCGTAAAGGACGATAACTATGAAATTTGCAAAAGCTGTATTCGCCAGCATCTGTATTTTACCGTTAACTACCATCTCTTATGCTGAAGACGTTAATACCCAAAATTTACGTATCTCTGAAACCTCAATGATGAGTGTCAATGAAGTAGCACCATCAGTCATGAAAATGCACAACGAAAATGACCACATGAGCGAAAAACCGCAAGCCATTCAAGACGGCAGCGATGTAGAAGTGGACAAAGAAAGAACGTGGCGCTGGCCTTGGCAGAAAAAGGACAAAGAAGTAGCAACGCCTGAGAGAGCAAAGTGCTGTTAGTTCATTAACTGTAGAGGGTTACAATCATGAAACTGTCGAAAGCCATCTTAGCTAGCATCTGTATTCTACCGTTAGCCACCATCGCCTATGCTGAGGACATCAATACCCAAAACTTGCGTATCTCTGAAACCTCAATGATGAGTGTCAATGAAGCCACACCCTCAAGTATGCAGCAAAAAGAAGCAATGCAGATCAGTAATCATTCAAGTGCCATTAATAATTCAAATGATGTTGAAGTAGATAAGGAAGAGGGATTTAGATGGCCTTGGCAAAGAAGAAAAGACAAGGCTCTTGAAGCTATCGAAGACTTTAAGAATCAATCAAGACCCTGAAGAGGCTCAGAGAGAAAATCCATCATGTGGATCATTTGATGGTAAACCTAACGTAGCTTCTTACAGTAGTTTCAGCTATTCAGAGTGGTTTGTTGATATTAAATACTTTTACACAAGGATGTATATTATGAATATTTATAAGCAAATAACGATACTGACACTGAGCATGTCTCTAATAGGGCTTAGCCATGCCGCCGATGATATGGCAGGTGCCAAAAGTGGTAGTACTTTAACTGAGAATAGTGACGTGAGTATCAGAAACCACAACTGGAGTACAACGAATAGAGAACCTAAGCATAAGCGTAAACGTAGTACCGTTGAAGTGAGTGCACCGATGGAAGAAACCGCCTCGCAAGTAGCTCTTACTAAGTTTGCTGAAGACAATAACATGATTGAAAAAAGCTATGGTGACGTTTGTGGCGCTTTTATGGAAAGCCAAATGACAGAAACTAAATCCCAAGGGCATCGTTGGGGCAAGTCTGATTCGCATTGGTCCAAAAAATCATTTAAGATTTTTAAAGCACGTGAATTTACGGGTGGTGAAGAAGAACTGGCGCAAAGCGCAGGTCATCTATTTGGTAAAACCCGCAAAACTCATAACTGTATTACCACTAAAATAGGGATCAACGATGAAAACGTTGAACTTGAGTCTATGAAACTAACAAAATAATTGAGCAATGCTACATATGCTACCTATGAGTAAAGCAGAGTGACAGTTAAGCATTTAGCTGTCATTTTTTATGTACTAAGCCACATTTTGGAGAGTATTCATGAAAACCTTTTGTTACCTACTGGTGAGTCTGCTTTTTTTGTATTCTGCTCAAGCCACTGCCCTAAATACCAACGAGAAAATGATCAATGAACTGTATCAAGATACTGAGCTTGATATTGATAATGTAGATGACGTTTTTGAATATGTGCTATCACAGACTGACGATACCCTCACTATTTACCCTTCAGAGGGCTATTATTACTTTAACTTTTACCATCAGGGCAACTTAATAAAAGGCAATATGTTGGTAGGTCATAAGTTAAGACAGCAGGGCAGCTTATCCTTTATATATTTTTATGACATAGCCGGCAAAGAACGGGGTGAATTTAAAACGCATCATAAACTATATAAGTCATCAGAAATATTTAGCCTGAAAGAGTATCAACCTAACTTATATCAATTGACCTTCAAAAATATCAAAAAAAATATTGAGATTAATCAGATAGAGCCGGATGCTGATTTTGTAAAGACGCTTGAGAGTCAAGGTTTTGAAGTCAACCTACCCATGATGGATGATTCGGGAGTCACACTCTATTTGGCATTTCATCCTACTACCAATAACTTCTATTATATTAATCCTTTATCCAGAGATGATGAGTTTTATTATCCTGTTGGCGAGGTGCTTAAAGTGGGTGCTAGGACTCAATTTGTCTACCTGCCTATAGAGAAATTTGCCATATTAGTAGGCGTTGATGCCAATAATGTTTATAAAAATAACTATTACGATGGCCCTTTTGATCAGCTCCCTGACGAGGCATTAGCTAATATAGACTATAAGTCTTATTTGTATCGAGTGAATCCAAGTTGGGAAAATAAAATATATGATGATGGTTATTTTATAAACGACCCCGATGCTCGTGTTGCACTGACCAACTATTTTGAATATCTATCGCTTGATGAACTCAAAAAAATCCAACCTTGTGCGTCTGATAAAAATCCGCTGCAGTGTTTAGAAGACAGCGGGATGCGTTTTTGATTTTGCACGATTCTGTCCTATATAAGAACACTGCTAGTTATCGTCATACGTTGCATGGCGATTAATGATAGTAGATCAGGCGAAGATATAGTCTATGGGATTTCCATAGTAAAAAACGCAATAGGACTTAACACTTCTTAAACTTTGTCTAAAGTAATAATTGATATTATCGCTGTAATACAATGAATTTATTATTTGGTCACTACAATTTTTGAGTGAGTAATGATAAGTAGCTACGACGTTTAGACAGGTGCGCATAAGTACCTCTGTCTGACTATGACTAACTTTCAAATATCAATCCAAACGAGAGCATGTTATGACCCTTACAAAAACAGCTAAAGCTTTCAGCTTGCTTGCTATTGTCACTGCCATACAAGTTTCATCACTGACCTCTGCCTACGCCCATGACCTTAGTGAACATACCATGCCTGCCAAAGAGTGGCAGATCACCGGTCAGCCTAGTGTCGCTGCTGATTTCATCAAACTAGAAGACGGTACTGTTTATTTAACGGATAGCCACCATCAGTTGCTTTCTTTTGATTTGTCGAACTTTTCAGCCGATGATCAAACCTATATTCTGGAAAAAAACGCCCATATTCAAGCGATCAATCAGCTAGCAGTGATTGAAAATCTGGTAAGTAGTAATCAATTAACGGCTATCCAAAATCCAAGCGATACTGCTGTTATCGCCAATGACAATGAAACTGTATTAAATAAAGCTGATGCGGCAACCTCTGTTATGACGAGTAACAGTGACACACGCTCTCTCTTGTTCTTCTACCTGTTGGGTGGCTTGGTCTTAGCGAGTGGTTTGGTTTTGTTCTATGTTTTGAATATACGCCACAAGAAAAACGGACCGTCAAAAGTAGCTTATTCAGTTTTTGGTGTATTGGGTTCAGCTGTTTTGCTTGTGGCTTGTAGCAGTACTGAGACGGCCCAAAATATCGGTGAAAAGACTAAAGAGGCGGTTGCTCATTTGCCAGTACCAGCCAATGATATTGATTTTATGACGTCAGTATTTGGCTCATTCGATAACGTCAGTACTCACCATGATGATAAATATCTGTATGTCGAATCAAATGGTATTCTAAGCCATGAAATGATGACAGGTATCACCAGTTGGCAACAGCAAGTACCTATTGACCAGGATTATACCAATGAGAACAGTTGGGTCATTCCCTTACAGCCTGAGCTTGCCGATGAGCCTTTGATGGCTAAAGACAATTTTATGAAAGGGGCCATCGCTATTGCAGCTAATGGTATTCCTATATTTAACCCATTAAACAATCGTGGTGAGGATGCCAAAGCATTCGGAGAATTAGACAATTGGGGCGGGCATTCTGGACGCGCTGATGATTACCATTATCATCTTGCACCAACCCATCTACAGTCACAAGTTGGTGAAGGTAAGCCCATTGCTTATGCACTAGACGGCTTTCCTGTCTATGGTGAAACGGATGATGAGCTTGATGAATATTTAGGCAAATTCAATGAAGACGGCAGCTATGAATACCATGCTACCTCAGAGTTTCCGTATTTAATTGCAGGTTTGCGCGGTAAAGTCACTATAAACCCAGATACGAAAGCGCCAGAAAATGAAATTTCACCGCAAGCACATACTCATGGCGTTCGCCCAGCGCTGACGCCTTTGCGCGGAGCCGAGATCACAGATTACAAGATTATAAGTCCGACTCAATACAGTCTAACGTATACCCATGACGGTCAAGAGCATAAGCTTAACTATGGTTGGGGCGCTACTGAAGCGACCAAAGATACTTATACTTTTGAGTTTATTGATCCAGAGGGTACGACCGTACAGACTTATAAACGCACTGATGACATACAGAAAAAATAATGTGCATCTAATAATCATCATCAGCCATACAGACATCCAAGCTAAGGAATCCTAATGAAACCTATTTTAATACCTGCTTTGCTAACCACGACAGTATCTGCTGTATTGCTGGCGGCGTGTAGCCAAACTCAGATAGACTCAGCGGCTACCGATGCCAATGAGCAAACGACAGCATCAGTAAATAGTAGTGCAGATGCCAGCAGCTATACTGGCACCGCTAGCTTAACTCAAGGTGTTGCTCAGACTGACGTGACAAATGCCTATGAATGTGACCGCGGTCGTCAAACCAACATCGGCAGTATCCAGTCAACTGATGGTAAATCGTGGACAGTACCAGCAGCAACCAATTTGCTCAATACAGATTTCCCAGTGGCATCTGACTTAAACAATCCTTGTACAGGCAACGACTATCGCACCGCAAGTGAAGCTTTAGCTCAACTTGACGGTTCGGACATCATTGAAATAGACGCAGATGGTGAAGTGTATACCGCTTATGTCTTTGCAGATAATTACTTTGAGATGTACGTCAATGGCGTAGCCGTCGGGCGTGACAATGTACCGTTTACTCAGTTCAATTCAAACATTGTACGTTTCAAAGCAAAAGCACCGTTTACCGTTGCTATGCATTTGGTGGATTGGGAAGAAAACTTAGGTGTTGGTTCAGAGAGTAATCAAGGCTCAGAGTTTCATGCAGGAGACGGTGGTCTAGTCGCTGTGATCAAAGATAAAGATAACAACATCATCGCCAAGACCGATGAAAACTGGAAAGCACAAACCTTTTATACCGCGCCAATTAGAGACTTGTCCTGTGTTAGTGAGTCAGGTAACGAGCGACTATCTAGTAATTGTGTTACCACAGCTAATGTGCAAGATAGTTCGGCAGATTACGGCCTGCACTGGGAATTGCCTACCAACTGGCAACAAGCAGACTTTGATGACTCTAGTTGGCCGAATGCCACCACCTATAGTAACCAAACCATTGGGGTAGACAACAAATCAGCTTATACCAATTTCATAGATATTTTTGATAATGAAAAAGCAGATGCTGAATTCATTTGGTCAACCAATGTAGTACTCGATAATGAAGTTATCGTACGCTACACAGTAAATGGATCATAAAATCTGGAAAAATATTGGTGTTGTTCCAAACGAGCTGACAACACACATATTTAGGTTGGCGGGAATTATTTTAGAAAAGCTGAGCATCTGTCTCTATAAGTATTTAGGGAGTAATCTACTTGAATGAGATACCAGTAAGCTACCGACTCTTAAACGTTACCGTCTTGGTACTATCGTGTCATTACAACTTGACTGATTCAGTATTACCTTGCTTGCCAAAATATCGTCCTTAGCATTGATCTCATAAAATTCTGATGAAGTGCTTGCCATTACTTACCTATTGACACGAGTAATGCTCAGCTAGAAAAACATATATCAAGCCTGCCTCTAAGGGTATGGTGGAACTGTATTCGAAAGAATAAACATAGCTAAGAGCATATGGCAAATTTCCATAGTTATCTATAATAACTCCAATAAGTGGCAGTGCTCCTTTCTATGATATAGACATTAGCTTTTCTCTTTAAAAAGACCCAAATACGGTACCGAGTATTATTACTAGGACTAAAGCAATTAAAGGAATGACCACAGCAGTAGCAAATATATCTTTATAGGACTCTCTATGAGTCAAACCACAAATAGTTAGCATTGTTATTATTGCCCCATTATGTGGTAATGAATCCAAACCGCCGGAAGCCAAAGAAGCAATACGATGCATTAATTCGGGGTCAATATTATATTGTTCTGCCAATTGCATATAGCTTGCACCCATAATTTCTAACGCTATACCCAAACCACCTGAAGCTGACCCAGTAATACCTGCTAAAACGTTAATCATAATTGCTTCTGATATAAGAGGGTTTCCAGGTGAGATGCCCATAAGAGATTGTTTGATAATAGCGAAACCTGCAAGAGTTGCAATTACGGAACCATAACCTACTTCTGAAGCTGTATTAAAAATAGGCAGTAAAGATCCGGTAGCGCCTTTGTTTAAACTTTCTGCCACACTATCTATTCTTTTGAAACTCGAAGCAATAACAAACACACAAGCTAAAAACAACGATAAAATAATGGCCCAAATGCCAATAACTGAACTTAACGCTACATCACCAAACTTTTCGTCAGCTAAGTAACTGTTGTTCCATAACGGTATTATAATTTTTGAGAAAGCATAGTTGCCTATTATCACAATGAGAATAGGGGATAATGCGAGCCAAAAACTGGGTATGTCGATACCTGAGTGAGGCTCTTTTTCATTTAACGTATGATTTCCATAACCTTCATTATTTGCACTTGCAATACGCGTTTGGCGATTCATCCACAACATACCTCCGCCTAGCATGACTATCGAGGCAATAATACCTAAACCAGGAGCTGCAAATGCATCGGTCTCAAAATAAGGCATCGGTATAACATTATGAATGGCAGGTGAACCTGGCAATGCCGTCATGGTCAAGGTTAGAGCGCCAATACAGATGGATCCAGGTATTAGTCTTTTAGGTATGTTCGTCTGCTTAAATAAGGCGGCAGCAATGGGATATATTGCGAAAGTAACGACAAAGGCTGACACACCTCCATAAGTTAAGATTGAGCATGCTAAGACGACGGCTAACAAAGCATGTTTGTCTCCCAGTTTATCCACTATGTTACGTGCGATGCTATAGGCGTAACCAGAATCTTCCATCAACTTGCCAAAGATAGCACCTAAGATAAATAGTGGGAAATATTTCACAGCAAAGCCGCCAAGTCCCTGCATAAATACTTCAGTATAAATCCCCATTGTTTGACTGCTATCGCCACTTAACACAACGGCTAAAATAGCGAGTAAGGGCGCTAAGACTAATACGCTGACACCTCTATAGGCAAAATATATCAAAAGTGATAAAGACAAAAAAATAGCAAAAATGCTCATAGTTTCAATTTCCTTCCATGGAAAAATATGCTTTAAATTATAATTTGTGAGTCAGGTGATTCTTCTTGTAAACAGAATTTAGTCTACTTATTATTCAATAAGATTTTCTCGAGTTTTCTAGTATTTGCTATTTAGACGATAAGATATCGTGATGAATGACAAATGAATAAAATTACCTTATGTCATAGCGTCAAGGGAGAGGTACTGATATCTAAGCATTTTGCAGATAGAATATTACGATTAGTGCTTAATATATTTACGATATTGAATACAGTTCGACCTGTTCTATCTATCCAAGAGTGTTCAAAGCAATGAATAGCTATAGCTAAGACCTTATAGCGAGAGCTAAGGCTATTTGATTGATCGGTATTAGAAAAGTTTTGGCTTGTAAGAGCGAACTTAGGGAATGATTGTTCATAATAGCTATCCTTAGCATGAACCAAATGTGACTTACACAACTTTTGTAGACGAGGTTAGGTAAGATCATCAAGTCATTATCTGCTACCCACCTACAAATATAAATAAAACGATACATTATGTATCAAGTTAAAATCTAACAGACATGTAAATAAATATCAACTATTAAATCTTAATAGTCATTAGAGGGTCTTAGCGGTTTACTTTGAAAAGTAAGATGACGTTATGCTGAAGAAATGGTAGTGATAAGCTTGGTTAAATAATGATGTGATGATGAGGGTGTTATGACTAATGAGAAGTACAGTTATAGTTCGGAGTTCAAAGTAGAAGCCGTCAAAATAGAGTAGTCAACAATGCCAATTTGAGCGCAACGACTCACCAGATAGGAATAGCGATGTAAATGTTATCTAACTGGTAGACAAATAAAATGATGGAAAGCTTGTCGATAATTGGCATAGAACGGTATCTTCCTAAGACTGTTACCGCTCTTAAAGAAGTAAAGTGTCTCAAACGATAGCTGAAAATGATCTAAGATGACCATGCGATTTTAAAATTGATGAAGCTAATTGCTATCTATCAATAGCAGCAAATAGCTTTAATATTAGCTTGCTCTACAACCTAAAGACAGGTCATATTTTAGAAGTAAGCATACTACGTGTATGAGTATACAATACGTACTCTACATACAACGATATGCGCATAAACTACTGACTAACAAACGTCACCGTATTAGTACCATTAGCAGATGGCTGACTTAGTATGACTTTGCTCGCTAAGATATCGCCTTTAGCATTGATTTTGTAGCATTCGGATGAAGTGCCCATAGGATCAGAGCTCAATAATAAGTTTTTTGAGTTTTCTATACAGAGCCATGCCGTATTATTAGTGTCTCGCGTAAGAGCCCAGTCTTGCTCATACGACCCTATTTTTTTACGCATACTGCTGTCAGCATAGACGGTTTCAGTAATCAGCTTATTTGAGTCGCCGACTGTAGCCATTTTAGGAATGATAGTTGTCTGATTTGATAGTGAGTATTTTCCCGTGCTATCTGTGAAGCCATGAAACACTAATGGATTCAGGGTAAAGTAATTGATAGCGACTGACTGATCAGTAATTCGATTATTCACTTTATTGATAGTATTTACTTCGGTACCTTGCACCGCTTTATTGTTGAATTGAATACTGCCCTTAGGCGTGATTTGAATGTCCGCTGAGGCACTTTGATTGCCTACAATAGCAACCAACTTTTCACTACGTTGTTTGGTATAGATGTTGAGCATCGCAGTCTCAATAGGGTATTGCATGACAATTTTATCAGTATCATTATTTTGATTATTGCCCATCGTTCCATTGTTCATACTACTAGCACAAGCGCTTAACCCGAGCCCTGCTATGATACACAATCCTAGTGTTTTCATGATTTAGTCCTTCAGTTGGTTCAATTCAATACTATAAGTAGCTACTATAATTCAATTTTTGGGTAATGACATCTGCTACGTATGGTAGTCTTCAAATAGGACTTCGGTTTATATTTTTAATCATCTTCGGAAAAAATATCTATTTAGTAGTGCGCCTTACCTAATAGGTCGTTATCGTCATAAATATACAATTTGCTATTGTGCTTAATACTTTCAGGCAGTTTCTGAATGTTATTGCCTTCAATATATAACGTTTTTAAGTGGCATAGATGCCCGATACTCTCAGGTAATTCAGTCAAACTATTATTGGAAAGATCAAGTATCTCCAAATGCTTAAGTTGTCCAATGCTGGTAGGTAATTCGCTGAGCTTATTGTCGCTAAGCACCAGTTTAGTCAAGTTGCCAAGCTGTCCGATACTTTCAGGTAGCTCACTGAGGTTGTTGTTATCAAGATTCAGTATCTCTAAACGATCAAGCTGTCCCATACTAGTAGGTAATTCATTAAGATTGTTATCACTGAGAGTCAGTTGAGTTAGGTTATTAAGCTCACCAAAGCTTTCGGGTAGTGCACTAATTTTATTGCCACTAAACGTCAGTGTCGCCAAGTTGCTAAGCCGACAAATACTCTTAGGCAATGCGCTCAAATGGTTATTAGCAAGAAATAAATAAATTAGGTTATTAAGCTGTCCAATGCTGTTGGGTAAAGAACTGAGATTATTGTCAAAAAGAGAAAGATAAGTTAAATTACGCAGCTGCCCGATGCTCTCAGGTAATTCATTAAGGATATTACTACCAAGCGTCAGTTGAGCTAAGTGACTAAGCTGTCCAATACTTTCAGGTAGTTCTTTGAGATTGTTGCCAGTGAGACCAAGTTGAGCTAAGTGACTAAGCTGTCCAATACTTTCAGGCAGTTCTTTAAGATTATTGCCATTAAGACCAAGTTGAGCTAAGTGGTGAAGTTTTCCAATGCTTTCAGGTAACTCTCTAAGACTATTATAATTAAGTTCAAGCCGATCTAAATTCTTAAGCTGTCCGATACTCTCAGGTAATTCGGTAAAATTTTGAGCTTCCAAAACGATACTTTTTAATGCTAGCAAAGGTTTTTTATCACGAGGTATAGCATCATCATTAATCTCAAAACTATCTGCCCAACGCCAAATTTTCTGTATCCAAATATCATTAAGTGCTAATTGACTAGCTTTATGCTCAGCTATGATTGGGTTGAGATCATCATGGTTTTTACCAAATGCTGTGAGTGCTTGAAGGTTGACTATTACTTGATCGGTATCATTACCATTTTGAGACATCGTATTTCCCAATATTGATAGAGCACGTTAAGGCTTTATTTTGATTAAATCATATCATTTATTGTTAGTGACAAGCTAATTGATATGAATCAACAAAATACGCATTTATTCATTGAATAAGTGTTCTACTGGGGTTTAGGAATAATGCTAAAAATGGTTTAGCTAAAGTATCAGCAGTTTTTATACGGGTTTGACAGTAAGCATCTATTTATGGCTTGTATTACTTCGAAATAAGCAAAAAGAGTGAAAAAATAAAGTAAGTCAAACAAGAATATTTCGGACAGCAAAAGGTAATAAGTATAGACAGAAAGTCCTACTACTAAAGGAAGCAAGGGATATATAAGAAGGTAGAACAAGATAGGAAAGCTGATGCTTGGATTAAGCAGAATAAGATTGGCGGTGAAGGAGGGATTCGAACCCTCGATACGCTATTAACGCATACACACTTTCCAGGCGTGCGGTTTCAGCCACTCACCCACTTCACCGTTTTTTGACTGGCTCAGTATAGCGGATACCATTTAAAATGTCACCACTTACACCTTATCTTTCTTTATTTGCAGACGCCTGCTAGGATAGCGTATACGTAACAATAAGCAAAGACGGTAGAAGACTGAATGATAAGTGTTGGTAGGCTCAAATATAATTTCAAAAACAGCATCATCATGACCATGATGACAGTTGTAGTAAGCATAACCTCAGCGCACGCTGATGATTTTACTCAGTGTAGTGAGTCTTTTTATGGTGGTGTTTACCCCGAATTTACCAATGACAAACTCAGTAGTAAGACGCAAGCGCTATGTATGGATGGTTTTGCCGTCATGTATTCAGGTGTATCGCGTACACCGCTATGGTCAGCAGAACACCTAGATCGCAAGCGCTTACAGCAAGCCAAAGAGATTGATCGTGAAGACAGTTTCCATGAGGAAAGCAAGCTTCCAGACTCAGCACGTGCTTCATTATCAGACTATTCAGGTTCTGGCTATGATCGCGGACATTTAGCACCCAATGCAGATATGGCCAATCGCAGCCAGCAATATGACAGCTTCAGTTTGGCCAATATTGCCCCACAGTCACCCCGCAATAATCGTTATATTTGGCGCAACATTGAATCGGCGACTCGTTATCTGACTCAGCAGTATGGCGAAATCTATACGATTACAGGGGTTTCATTTACGAATAAAAAAACCAAGCAGCTCGCTGACCGTGTGCTCGTACCCAGTCATTTCTTCAAAGCTGTCTATATTCCAGCGACCAATCAAGCAGGGGTATACTACGCACCAAACGATGAGTCAGAGCGTATAGAAGTCATCAGTGTTAATGAGTTGGCTGCCGAAACTGGTATCGACGTCTTACCAATGCTGGACTCTCAAACCAAAAAACAAGCATTTGACTTGCCCTTAAAAGCGGGTGAGAGCTCGGACTTACCTGACGCACCAGCAGAAGAGCCTACTTGGATGCTATTTGTTTGGGCGATTGTTGAGTGGCTATTGGGTCAGCTGCAAGCATAGAGATTTATATGTAAAAATAGGCATATAATTGAAAGTAATGATATTTGGAAATAATATAAGATGTTATTAATAGGATGGATGACCAAATGATTGAACCTTTTGCCAATAACCACCAAAGTATGCAGATAGGTGAGCTTGTAATTGAAAACCAAGAAGACAAAATCATTATTTATGGCGATCTTGATCTGACTTTAGATGCATCTGGATATGAGCAAGCCCAGCAGCTACATGCACTAACCACTAAAATTATCCAAGCTTTTGAAGTTGATGACACCTATAGTAAGAATGAAGGTAAGTCAAAAGAAAAGGATGACCAATTGGGCAAAGATATAGATAATCCTTTTCTATAACTCTTTGATATAGTTTTGTTTTTACAGAAATAATAAAGTGTAAAAAACTACTAGGCAAAGTCCGAAAATTGCTTATAATGAATTAAGACATTGCTTATATCACTCAAAGCTTTGAAGAGGCTGATAAGCAATGGTAGTAATCGGCTTTCAATTAGTATGAGATCGTCAAGCTTGTAAGAAAGTATTCTAGCAACGGATAAGCATGGAATATCAGAAACATAATGTTTCGAGTAATCATTGTATGAAGGGAGTCAATTTATGAAATTATTTACAAAAACCGCTTTAGCAGTTGCAGGTATCAGTCTAGCCACTATGGCATTTGCCGCTGATCCGCTCGCCAATACAACTTGGCAGACATTTGATGAAGGTAAACCAAAAGGCACAGTAAAAATCACTGAGTCAAATGGTGTGCTAACTGGGACACTTATCGCTACTAACTCAGCAACAGGTAAAAAGCACGTTGGTATGAAAGTCATCAAAGGTCTAAAAGCTGACGGTGGTGGTAAATATAGCGGTGGTACGATTACGGATCCTGAGAAGGGTAAAGATTATCGTATGACTGCCAGCCTAAATGGTAGCACCCTAAACCTAAAAGGTTATATCGGTCCATTTTCTCGCAGTCAAACATGGAAAAAGAAGTAATCTAATATAGTTTTTCTTTTATCGATGTTCATTTTGATCAAAAAAATCCCGCTCTACCGAAAGGTACCGCGGGATTTTTAATGCCTATGTTTTAGTATGATTTCAAAGTATTTATCTCATTAACTCGGGATAAGCTCCCATACCACATTCTGCTATATCTGCACCTTCGTACTCATCTTTAGAGAGACGTAGGTCAATAACGGCTTTAATAATTGCCCAAACGATATTGATTTTGATCAAAAAAATCCCGCGTTACCAAAAGGTATCGCGGGATTTTTAATGCTTATAGTTTAGTATGGTTTCAAAGTATTCATCTCACAAACTCTGGATAAGCTTCCATACCACATTCTGCTATATCTGCACCTTCATACTCATCTTCTTCAGAGATACGTAGGCCGATAACTGCTTTAATAATTGCCCAAACGATTAAGCTGGCACCGAATACCCAAACAAAGATAGTAGCTGCTCCAGCAATCTGGCCGACGAACGATGCCGCTGGATTGGTAATTGGTACAATAAGCAGACCAAACAGACCAACTACGCCATGAACTGAGATAGCACCGACTGGATCATCTATTTTTATTTTATCTAATGCTAAGATAGATAGAACAACGATAACGCCAGCGATTACACCAAATAGTGTGGCTTGTAATGCAGATGGAGTAGAGGGTTCTGCTGTGATAGCGACTAGCCCTGCAAGTGCACCATTTAAGAGCATTGTTAAGTCAGCTTTGCCAAAGATGATGCGTGCTATTATTAAAGCACCAATTGCACCGCCTGCTGCTGCTGCATTGGTATTCAAAAAGACCATAGCAACTGAGTTTGCACTGGCGATGTCGCCAAGCTTTAGTACTGAACCGCCGTTAAAGCCAAACCAACCCATCCATAAGATTAGTGTACCAAGTGCTGCTAATGGTAGATTAGCACCTGGAATGGCACGTATCTCGCCATTAGGACCGTACTTACCTTTACGTGCACCTAGCAGTAGTACACCTGCCAATGCAGCTGCAGCACCTGCCATATGGACGATACCAGAACCTGCAAAATCAGAGAAGCCCATGTCACCTAAGTTGAACATGCCAAATACATCATTGCCGCCCCAAGTCCAACTACCTTCTAGTGGATAAATAACACCAGTCATGACGACAGCAAATAATAAGAAAGACCATAGTTTCATACGTTCAGCAACTGCACCTGAAACGATTGACATACAGGTCGCTACAAAGACTACTTGGAAGAAAAAGTCTGAGGCTGCAGAGTAGACGGAGTCGCCACCAAAGCCATTTTCGGCAGAGGCTGCTAATGCGTCTTCTACTAAGGTGTCACCGCCTGCAATTCCGCTTAAAAACAGATCGCCACCATACATAATAGCGTAGCCGCATACCATGTACATGATACTGGCCGTTGCAAATAGCGCGACATTCTTAGTTAAGATTTCGACCGTATTTTTTGATCGGACCAGTCCGGCCTCGAGCATAGTGAAGCCGGCTGCCATCCACATGACCAACGCCCCGCAGATCAAAAAGTAAAACGTATCGAGCGCATACTGGAGCTCAAAGATTTGACTTTCCATTTAAATTCCCCTTGAATTTACAATATAGATATCGGTATGACCGATAGATAAGAATGTTGTAAGAGCCTGTATCTATAAATCTATGCTTATAGATATGGCCTCAAATCTAGATAGCGTCAGGACCAGTTTCACCCGTACGGATACGAATAACTTGCTCAAGAGCAGTGACGAAGATTTTGCCGTCACCAATCTTGCCAGTGCTAGCGATACGAGTGATGGCTTCGATAGCAGGTTCGACCATCTCGTCAATCACAGCCACTTCAACTTTTACCTTAGGTAAAAAGTCCACCACGTATTCTGCGCCGCGATAGAGCTCTGTATGACCTTTTTGACGACCGAAACCTTTAACTTCAGTAACGGTTACACCTTTAACACCGATGTCAGAAAGCGCTTCACGTACATCATCGAGCTTAAACGGTTTTAAGATCGCAGTGATTAGCTTCATAAAATATTCCTTATTTGTGTGATGCTGCAGATTGATAGAGGCATTGTGGTACATCGTATCTCTGCCTTGCTTATCATAAGTTATTCAAGAACTGTGCCAATTTACTCAAGGGGAATAGGTAAAATTGGAACTTTGTGCTCAAAAAACTCACATTCAAGGCAAAGTGTACTGACTATGCTACCACGGTAAGCACTGTCACTATGGGCATAAATAACCTGTATAAACCTTTAGCGTTAAATCAACGAAAACTTTATTATAACCAACTTTTTAGGTGCTTGGGGAGGCTATCCATGTATTTCATGTGATGATTTGCTAAATTGATTTAATGTGTGGAAATGCATTGAGAGCTAGATTGTGGAAAAGTATTAGAGAGCATGTTGATATATAGCAGAGATAGGCGCAGAGCTTGGTATTAGTACTCATACTCTGCATCAAACAAGATAATAATAGACATATAAAGGGCTGTAGGCTAGCTTGAGCCTACGCTTTAGGAAATAGAAGATAAGGCGTTTTAGTACTGCCTAGGAGTTTTTTGGTATCGCTACCTTGTAATAGCGTACGTATACGAGATTGACCAAAGGCACCTGTCATTAGCAGTCCGATATCATTTTCATTCTGATAATAATGTAGAGCAGCTGTGACATCACGGCAGTCTAGTAATGCTTTTTTAGATTTAATACCTGCTTGTTTGAGACGCGCATAAGCTTCACGTAGGGCATCACAGTTTTCTGAGTTTTCTTTGCCGATCATGACAATATGCACAGTTAATGCACGTACAAGCGATGTTTTGCAGAGCCAATTGAGCAATTTATGCGACGTTGGACTGTTATCAAACGCAAATAGCGCAGTCGTAGGGGGCAAAAATGGTGCATGAGTCACCAAAATGGGGCAGTGACTGACTCTAACCAGCTGGCTCAATGTTGCTTTGCAGGTAACATTATGGCCTATAATAATGAGTTGCGCCTTATCATCGACATAATCGATACTCTCATTGAGGTTTTCGTGCCGATGCAAGGTATAAGTTTTCAGCCTTTTACGCTGCTGCTCACAATAGGTTGTGGCTTGATGTAGCAATAGCTTGCCTTGTGATTTCAGCTCACAATTACTCAAGTGCTCTTTGGTTGTGAATTGCTCGAGCAGCATGTTCTCATCATCGATGTTCAAACAGCCAGAATAATTCACCGCCGCTTTTTGTTGTAAGCTCGGTACAGAGTGCAACAGTCCGATAGGCGCTTGTAGGCGAGTAGAGGCCCACATGCTGGCCTCTAACACTGCTTGCACATGATCAGGGCAGTCTAAGCAGGCGATTACGCTATCTGGTTTTAAATTACTCATAAGACCACCACATCATTCTAATGAAAATACAGCTGCTTGGTTTAAGAGTTGGATGGTAATGCTGATACCCAATTCTCTCAACCACTGCAGCTGTGTATTAAACTATTTATTCAATTGTCTATTTAGATGCTATCAAGCAACGCCAGCATTTATCATGCAGACGCAGCTTTACTTAATCCAATAGGCCAATATCTCGGCGATCATGGACAGAGAAGCGATCAATCAGTGTTCGACTTGCATTGTTGAGTCCAACCACTTTGACATCAATACCTTCACGTTGCAAGCGCATGACCAGCTTGTCCAAGGTATCTACGGCACTGACATCCCAGAAGTGTGCTTGGCTAACATCGATTTCAATGCTGTCTAGTGCTTCTTTGGTATCAAAGCTGCCTAGGAATTGTGTGGTAGATGCAAAGAATACTTGTCCTTGCACATAATAATAGCGGGTGTTGCTGCTATCATCATACTCACTAAAGATGGTTAAGAATTGACCAATCTTATTGGCAAATGCTAGGGCAGATAGTAGAACGCCCACGCCCACACCATACGCTAAGTTATGCGTAAATACCGTCGTCAAAACAGTCGCTAGCATGACAATGTTAAATGACATTGGATGCGTTTTAAACTCGCGAATTGACTGCCAATTAAACGTCCCAATAGACACCATAATCATCACAGCGACCAACGCTGCCATTGGAATTTGGCTGACCCATTCACTTAAGAATACAACCATGATAAGTAGGACAACACCTGCCATCAAGGTAGATAGACGCGTGCGTCCGCCAGATTTGACGTTAATCATCGACTGACCAATCATTGCACAGCCTGCCATGCCACCAAAGAAACCTGACACGACGTTGGCAATACCTTGACCACGGCATTCTTTATTTTTATCACTTGGCGTATCAGTCAATTCATCAACGATAGTCGCGGTCATCATGGATTCTAATAAACCAACAATGGCCAACGCGATAGAGTAGGGCGCAATAATCAGTAGGGTTTGGAGATTCAATGGAATGTCAGGCAATAAAAACATTGGCAATGAATCTGGTAAATCACCCATGCTACCGACGTTACGGATATCGAGATTCATATACATCGCGACAGCCGTCAAGCCAACGATACAAATAAGTGGCGAGGGAATTACACGCCCAATCTTAGGGATAAGCGGAAATAGGTAAATAATCGCTAGGCCTGCTGCCGTCATGATATAAACCGTCATGCCAACACGTTCAGTCATGGGGTTAAGCTCAGGAATCTGAGCCGCAAATATCAATATAGCCAGTGCATTGACGAAGCCAATGACCACTGAGCGAGAGACAAAGCGCATCAAATTGCCAAGCTTTAGTAAGCCCATCACAACCTGAATACCGCCACATAATAAGGTAGCGGCCAGTAAATATTGCAGACCATGATCGGCGACTAAATCAACCATCACTAGGGCCATAGCTCCTGTTGCCGCCGAAATCATACCCGGACGGCCACCGACGAAACTAATCACGACAGCGATACAAAATGAGGCATATAAGCCGACTTTTGGGTCAACACCCGCGATAATAGAAAAAGCAATAGCTTCAGGAATCAGTGCCAATGCGACGACCAAACCTGATAAGACGTCGCCGCGAACGTTGGAAAACCACTCGTCACGTAAGTTATCAATAAAAGATGTCATAAGTAAACTGCATAGGGTTAGAGGCAAAAAAGTAATCATTACTCATTAATAAAATGATCGCGTCGCTACAAAAGTAGCTATCCATCTTTCTTTTACCACGACACGCATTGCATCATGTGGTGGCATTGAATTATTAAAGGTCGATAATAAGTATGTCTACTGATTTATGATTGGTATCGCTAATACGCTCACCAATTACTAATACGATGATAAATTCAGTGAGATTACCTAAAAAACATTGTTTAAAATAGGTTGCGTAAAATAGCACCTACAATAATGAATAGAGTCAGTAATGACTTTGTGCGGTAGAGGGTGGTAAATAATCTGTCAAACAAACACAGTCGCTTGATAGAGCATGACCGCAACACCAATCTCTGTTAAAGATAAGTGACAATCACACGCGAATAGCACGTTAACTGTGGCAACATGCTAAACTAAAATGCTTGAGGGAATACCCAACCATTCACAGCTCAGGGCGACTATTATAGCACTAGCCACTTAATATAAAAACAGGCGCATAATAGCATAAAGTCATAAAAAACCAGTACCGAAATCTGAACGATACCGTTATGATGCTTCTCATCTTGAAGGCATTATTTGGACTCTTTATAGATTAGGTCTGCTTGATGCCATTTTGCTCGTAAAATAGAAGGAATATATATGACCACCAACACTGCAACAGATGCCTTACTTCATAAAGGCAGTGGTCTACAAGTCGTGGTTGGCTTGGGGCAATCTGGTCTATCCGTTGCGCACTATCTGGCCAAGCAAGGCTATCAGGTAGCAGTCACTGATGCACAAGAAGCACCTAAATTAGCGGATCAATTACCAGCTGAAGTTGATATTCGTCAGTTCGGTGCAATCGATGCCGAGCTGTTGCAGCAAGCAGCACGTATCATTATAAGCCCTGGTATCTCTTTGGCTACAGAAGCCGTTGCTGCTGCACGCCAAGCTCACATTCCAGTGGTCAGTGATATTCAGCTATTCTGTGAAGCTTGTACGGTGCCGATCGTGGCTATTACAGGCTCTAATGCTAAAAGCACCGTAACCACGTTGGTCGGTCAAATGGCCGCAGATGCTGGTATCAATGTGGGTGTCGGTGGCAACATTGGTGTGCCAGCGCTCATGCTACTTGATAATCCTGAAATGGCATTGGCTGTACTGGAGTTATCTAGTTTTCAGCTAGAGACCGTCACCAATTTGAGTGCGCAGGTAGCGACAGTTCTCAATATGTCACCTGACCATTTAGACCGTCATGGCGATATGTTGGGTTATCATCAAGCCAAGCACCGTGTTTTTCAGGGTGCTAAGTCCATCGTTATTAATCGTGAAGACGCACTGACGCGCCCGTTAGTCGCTGATAATTTAACCAGAGTGAGCACAGGTATTCATGCTCCTGATAAAGGCCAGTATGGTCTTATCGTTGATCCTGAAGGTCAGATTTATCTTGCTCGTGGTACAGAACTGCTACTATCGGCAGACAAACTGTTGATTAAAGGTCGTCATAATCTGCTCAATGCACAGGCAGCGTTGGCATTAGGCGAGCTTGCCGGTTTACCACTTGATAGTATGCTAGACACGTTACAGCACTTCACTGGACTTGAGCATCGCTGTGAATATGTCGCTCATGCTGCCGATATTGATTATTTTAATGATTCCAAAGGTACCAATATTGGCTCAACCATGGCCGCAATTGAAGGGCTAGGTGCGGTCTATGCGCCAAAAGACGGTAAGCTGTTATTAATTCTGGGTGGACAGGGTAAAGGTCAAGCATTTGGCGAACTGACGCCGTTCATCAATCAATATGTCAGTCAAGTGCTATTTGTCGGTGAAGATGCTCAGCTGATTGAGCAACATTTGCGTGCAGCGAAGATTAGTGCTGATGTGGCATTACATCAGTGCCAAACGCTAGAAAAAGCTTTTGCTACGATTCAGCAGGTGACATCAAGTAGCCTATCGCAAGTACAAGCGGTGCTACTGTCTCCTGCTTGTGCCAGTTTTGATCAATATAGTGGCTACGCTGCTCGCGGTGAGCATTTTAGTCAATTGGTCAGCCAGCTAGAATGTGTGCAATGAAACTAGCATAAAGGCTAATTGGCTTGATAACTAATTGTCTTGAGAATAAACAACAATATCGAATAGTAAGATGTTATTTAGTTGGTGTTTATTCGCAGAAAGCATTTTTTGTATAAACGATTGTTTTGCTTATAGATTGCTGCTACTGTCAATCATAACCAGACAAGTGATTTGTTTGGTATTATCTTCTTCATATTTTTTAAACGGTGGCGTTTCATAGACGCCGTGTTTTTCGTTCGTTAGTGTATATAAAATTATGGCGCTCCCTTCTTTTTTTCGTTCCTCATCCCAATCAAAACAAGCCGCTGGCTCTGATGGTATTCTTTCTATGCCGTCAGCACGTGCTGTTTTGATATCGAGCGTCGGCTGTATGCTGGTGCTCAGTTTACTAATGGTCGCTTCTGCGTCTATTCCTTTTGCGCTCAGTCGCGGTATGACAGAGCTATACTTTTTTAATAACCAACTGCTGTATATGACGATTGGTCTGGTTATTGCGGCTATTCCTTATTATAGCGTGTCTTTACGAAGGCTATATAAAACCGAAACCCAGTTTATGCTACTCGGTATTACGGGTGTGCTATTAGTAGCAACATTGTTTAGTACGCCTATTAATGGCTCTAAGCGTTGGTTGAATCTGGGGGTATTTAACTTTCAGGTAGCAGAGCTTGCCAAGCTGGTCATGATTGTCTTTGTGTCTGACTTTGTGGTACGCCGGTCTTTCGAAGTTCGTAATGGCTTGGATGGCTTTTTGCGAATTATGTTGGTAGTGGCATTGATAACCATGCTGTTATTATCGCAGCCAGATTTTGGTTCTTTTGTCGTGATTTTGGGTACTATCTTTGCGATATTTTATATCGCTGGTGCGCCTTATAAGCACTTCTTAGCATTGGCTGCGGCTGCCGTTGGTGGTGCAGTATTGATGGTCACGACAGCGCAGTATCGATTGGTACGTGTGATGTCGTTCATGGATCCGTTTGATGATGTGCAAGACACCGATTACCAGTTAGCACGTAGTTTGATTGCTTTTGGTCGTGGGCAGTTTACGGGTGTTGGCTATGGTGAGAGCGTACAAAAATTATCGCATTTGCCAGAGGCACACACGGATTTTTTACTAGCAATTACGGGTGAAGAGTTAGGTTTTGTTGGGGTCACTATGGTGTTGGTGCTCGAAGCACTGATTATCGGTAGTGCGATGCGTATCAGTTATAACGCGTTAAAACGTCGGCAGATGCGTATGAGCTATACTGCCTTTGGTATTGGCGTGGTGTTTATCGCACAGACGATTATTAATGCAGCCATGAACATGGGCGCGATTCCGACCAAAGGTTTGACCATGCCATTCTTCAGTTATGGTGGCTCATCTATGTTGATTAGCCTAGTGATGGTCGCGCTATTGCTGAAAATTTATAAAGAAAGCCCTGAGATCGAAAAAAGCCAGTGTCGTTATTATTAGCAGTTTATTATTATGCATAATGTTTAATAACATGCTGTTCAATAACATGGTACTTAGTAACTAGTATCTGGTTTCCTTTAAAAAAGCGTCGCTGATGAGTGGCGCTTTTTGTTACCTCTTGTTTGAGTGTCATTTCTTATAAGTTAGGCAGGTTTAATTGTTGTTGGTTCTGTAGAGGCGTGTTATCCCATTGCGCAATGGCTTGCTTAAGCATATTTTCAGGGGTATCTCTGTCCACAACTGGTTGTTGTAATAGTTTCAGTGCATGAGCGATTAACTGACTTGGATTGCGTGTATCGATGGGCTGTGCGAGGTTTTGTTTGGAGAGTTTTTGCCCATCTGGATTGCATATCAGTGGCAAGTGATACCAATGATCGATAGCGGGTAAGTGAGCAGCATTCATGATGCTGATTTGCGCTGTGGTCATGGGTAATATGTCCAAGCCACGCATGATGTGAGTAACCTGTTGCAGACCATCATCGAGACTCGCAGCCAAAATATAATTGATCATGCCATCTTGGCGACGAGCCACCATATCGCCTAAGGTTTGTTGCGGGTTATCCCATTGCATTCCTTGGATGCCGTCATTAAAGCCAATCCTATAATCTGGTAACTGGATGCGTAGTTTGTGCTGCTGTCTATCAAGATCAGCGGTGACACAGCAGCGAGGATAACGCTTTCTATTTGGCTGGTTTTCATTATGAGTATGGCTCTGTTCTTCTTGTGACCAATACTGTTCTAAGTCTTTACGTGAGCATTGGCAGCCATAAGTGAGTGAGTGCAAGGCAGAGTTTAAGTAATCATTATAGATATCAATACGCTCAGATTGGTAAATCACATCGCCATCCCAGTGTAGACCAAGCGCTTCTAAATCAATCAAAATTTGCTCAGTGAACTGCTGATCGCAGCGTTCAGTATCGGTATCTTCAATGCGCAATAGCCATTGACCGCCCAGTGATTTGATATGGCAGAAGCTGGCAAGTGCTGTCGTTAAAGAGCCAAGGTGCAGCTCACCAGTAGGTGAAGGTGCAAACCGGCCGATAGGCTGAGGTGGTAGAGGTTGAATGGGCATAGGATTCTTGATCGTTTTTAAAATAAGTGATTATCGATGATAGCGTTATTCAGATAGAATAATAAAGTTGGGTCCAAAAAGATATTTATTAAATGAGATAATTTGTTAGAGGTGTTACTTCTAAAAAATAAAATTGGTTTTTTAACACTTATCGTTAGGGACTGTTATCGTTAGGAGCTATAGTGATAGATTGACTACAAGTCATTGAACAAAAAAGCGATAGCCTAAAACGCAACGAGCGACCAATAATATGGTCGCTCGTACTTAAATATGGTCTTCTTATACTTGATTGAAGCTATCTCATCTAAGCGCCTTGATTCTGACGTTCTTTGATTTCAGATAATGTTTTACAGTCGATACACTGAGTCGCTGTTGGGCGTGCTTCGAGACGACGCAGACCGATCTCTACACCGCAAGTTTCACAAAAGCCATAGTCATCATTTTCGATTTCTGACATAGATTTATCAATTTTGCGAATGAGTTTGCGTTCACGGTCACGCGTACGCAAAGCTAGCGCAAACTCTTCTTCTTGGGTCGCGCGATCATTGATATCTGGCATGGCACTTGACTCGTCTTGGATATAAGTCTTGGTACGATCTGCTTCGCCAATCAGTTGGTTTTTCCAGTTCAATAAAATCGCTTTAAAATGCTCTAGCTGAGCATCAGACATATATTCTTCGTCTTTGGCTGGCACATAAGGAGTAAACTTCACTTCACTCGGATTCGTGGTCACGGTGCTCATATGGGTATCCTACTTTTTCAAATTAATTCAATAAAACGACGTATCAACAGATAAGACGTTATTAATTTTACGAACGCTATAATGCTTTCCATTTATAAAACGTTTTACCACTTGGTAACACAAGTAACACAGCTGATCTAATAATATAGCTATCTTGCTAGGCTGACATCAGCATAGCGATGGTCAAATATATGGTTACGCTTATCTCTATTTAAACAGTCTTGTCTAAAAAACACTGCAAACCAATAATGATTAAAATATCAATTGAGGTCTACTCAGCCATCCTAGCCGTTATGATAGTACCTAATGGCAGATGTTAGGCGGACTTCATTTTATAAGTTGTATCATTGTTTCTAATAATAATGAAGTTATTTTTTACACTGGAGGCTATTTTACTTTGCTAGCCACATTATATTAACCCGAGGAGTTTAAGCTAAATGCCTAATATATAAGGGTTAAAGTTATTTTCATGCCAATATTTATGGCCATCAAGTATCCAGTCTTTCAATCCAGCTTGCAACCGTTCCATTGTTGGCTAATTGCAACCAACGGTAACCAGGTCGAGCGTCTTCATCATAAGCAAAGTCATCTTCGTTGGGCATGAACTGATAGCAGGTAGAGGGTGTGGTGTAGACAGAAACGCCCTGACGATAGCGGACTTGGTCTTGGTGAATATGTCCACTAATGATTACTTTTAGATGCTCAAAAGCTCTCATATGCTGCCAAAAATCTTCGCTATTTCCTACCATGTGAGCATCAATCCAGGCAGAGCCTACCGGTATAACATGATGGTGTAGGGCGAGTAGCGTAGGTTTATCACAGGCATCGAGTCTCTCACATAGCCAGTCCATATCGGCAGGTTTTATTTCGCCTGTGACTTCACCACTAATAGATGAGTCTAATAGCAGTAGCTGCCAATGCTCAGTTTCAATAATATGTTGGTTCAATAAACGAGGATCAGCAGGCTGAGCAACCAATGTGCGCTGCAAAAATGGTAAATGGCAGCCAACTTCGTCAGTCACGTCATGATTGCCAGCAATACAAGCAAAAGGAATTTTGGTCGCTTGTAATACCTTAAAGATATGGTCATAAATCGTAGGTATGATTTTATTGACCAAGTCACCTGTCACGAGAATGAGATCACAGCGAATATCTTCATTTAGTGCTTGTTGAAGCACTTTCTCAAAGCTATGTTGATAAATGACGGCCTCATCACTGTCGATATTATCGTTATCCGTAATAAAAGTGCTAGGTGTCAATAAGTGTAAATCGGTGACTTGTAAGATATTAACTTGCTCATCTGGCGTACTGATTCTACTGATAGTATTGCTTGGCATTGGGTCAGTCCCTTATTAAAACAGAGCAATTGACGCTGTCAACATGACCATAAGTAAACGAGTCACTATTATCTGTTTTCACTACTTTTTTCCATCATATACGATATTTAGTCCAAGTTAATACACTATATTTTCAATAGCTATTATAGGCAGTTTTCTATTATTAATGATACTGATAGTGATGAGGAAAGTTTATAACACAAAGTAAAACAAAGCTCTAGCAGTATTAATCAAATAAAGTTGAATTAAATCATGATCTACAATAGATTGTCAGCCATTAGTGGCGAGCTGACCAAAACTTTGCGGTGATTAATTTTGAGCAAATAAGTGCGACAAAAAACAGAATGGCTAATATTAATACAATAGAGAGACCTGTCTGAATATCTAGCCAAATGCTGCCCCAAACTCCTAAAGTAACACCTAACTGCGCGATAACTAAAGATATAATGACCATTTGTTTTGGTGATGACACCCATAAGCGTGCGGTTAGTGCTGGTAATACCAACAAACCACTGATGAGTAAGCTGCCGACCGCTTGTAGCGCAACAGCGCAGAACCCTGCCAATATTCCCATAAAGAACAATCGCTGGCGTGTTGGATTGATACCTTGGATACGTGCCAATGCTTCATGAGTAGCAAGCTTGATTTGCGCCGGCCATATATAGCGTAGTAAGCCCAAACCCACTAGTACGCTACCCGCAAGTAGAGGTAAATCAGCCCAATCTAGCTCCAATAAATTACCAAATAAAAATCCTAGTACATTGGCTTGCTGATCTGTCAGCTGGGTTAAGGTCAATAATCCTAAACATAATAATGACACTGCAACGACAGCTAGTACGGCATCAGCAGGTAGACGCTCATCGTCAATCAGTACCAGTCCTAACACTACCGCGATACTGACTAACAAAACACCAATACCCATCGGCAGTTGCCACCAAGCGGCTAAGGCGACACCAAGTAAAGTGCCATGTGCTAGAGCATCGGCAAAGAATGCCATACGGCGCCACAATACTAAACAACCCAAAGGCGCTGATAGTAGTGCTAAAATACTGCCAGCGATCCAAGCAGGAGCGATAATGGCTAACCAAGTGGTCATAATAAATATCCGTAAAATTTTTATAAAGGCTCAAAACAGTATCAGTAAGTGTCAAAAGCACTTTACTGAACATAGCTGTGCCATATTTGGTTTTGAGGGTTATTGTTCGATATCATTCGGTGCGTGATGCTGGCAAGCATGTGGCTGATGTACATATGGCTGCTCATAATAATGACCGAATAACTTTTTAAATTCGGTGCTAATAGCAATTTCACTTGGTTGCCCCTCGCAGCAAATATGTTTATTGAGGCAAATAACGCGTCGACTACCTCTCATTACCCAGTGCAGATCATGCGATATCACTAGCATGGCACAACGCAAGAAATCTGGTAGCTTATCAATGAACTGATAGAGCCAGACCTCGGTATCAGGATCAAGCCCTTGCATGGGCTCATCTAAAATCAATAAATTGGGTTTATCTAGCAAGGCACGTGCTAATAATACCCGCTGTGTCTCACCACCTGACAGATGCAGCATTTGCCGTGATAGCAAGTGCGTCAATGATAAATTATCAAATATGAACTGGCGCTGCTCAGCGGTTAGACGTTTTTTATTTGCTTGACCCAGTAGATCACTGACTCGCAATGGCAATATTGGTGGGATCGTAAATCGCTGTGGCACATAGCCAAGTTGCAATGGTTGGTGTGCGATTAGACTACCCTTGGTCGGCTCAATCAAACCTAAGATGAGTTTGACAAGCGTTGATTTTCCAGCACCGTTAGGTCCGACGAGGCTAACCGTTTCATTGACAGAAATATCAATATCGATATTCGAGAGCAGGCGTTGCTGCCCAATATAGTAGCTGATATTGCGTAGGCTCAGCAGCTGGCTAGCATCGTCCGCAGTATTGCCATCAGCAATAGGTAGGACAGGCTGATTAGATGGTAAGGTAGACAGGCTCATAATATGACAACGAATGGATAAGTAAAGGATAAAAATAATCAGAATATTGCTATTAAAAACCAATAAAAAGTATTAAAAATAATGAAAACAAGACTGATAGGTTATTGGCAAGCTTGGCACCGACCTCTAAGCTCGATGACACTATGCTCCACGACAAACCCAACATCTTGCTCAGCAAAGCTCATCATTTCTTGTACTGGCAAGCTGCTGCATTCTTGTACTCGCTGGCACTGACCACAGATCAAAAAAGCCGCCGTATGCTGTGCTCTCGGGTGACAACAAGGAACATAAGCGTTAATAGACGTTAGTTGATGAATCAAACCTTCGCTCAATAAAAATTCCAAACTGCGATAAACCGTTGGTGGAGCGACGTTCTTTTTAGTTTGTCTTTTGCCAAGATGCTCTTTTGTCTCGTCACTATTGCTAGCATCTGACAGGCGCATGCTTTGTAATTGAGCAATTAAATCATAAGCACCAATAGGCTTATTGGCTTCTAATATCAACTGATATATTTGCTGACGCAAAGCCGTAAAGCGTGAACCATTTAAGCGACATTGCTCTTTTGCTGCTGCCAGACGTTCTAGTACGTCATGCGGCGTAAAGTCTTGCGCATCATGTAAGTGTTCACAAACTGATGAGTGGGTAGACATGGTGCGGACTCCTAAAAATAAAATGGCTGTTTTATTATATTTTTTATTGTTATAGTATAACATAATAAAATGAAAAGCAGATAAGCTGTCTTCAGTTATCTACTGTATCGTCACTCTTCATTAAACATGATATCTCAACACTATCAATTATATATCAAACAATCATATACCAAAGACACCTACTATGAACTCAGCTTTCAATCAGTTACTACGTCCAATTATCAAAATGAAACGTCTGCTAGTTTCTGGAGCAATACTAGGATTTTTAACGCTAAATGCTCAAGCAGCAACCGTTAGTGTGAGCAACTACCCGATGTTTTTACTCAGTGAAGCGGTGACTGAAGGAACACCATCAGCTAATAGGATTCTACAGCCAGGTGATGTAGGGCATCATGGAAGCGTCAGTCCAAGCGATATAAAAGCGATTAAAGACAGCAAGTTCGTCGTTTGGTTTGGACCTTCATTAGAAAACAGCCTAACTGGCAGTTTACAGACAGCACCTAATGCCATTGCTATGTTTGACTTCAAAGCTTTCAACCGTTATCCGCTTCGTGACGTGAAAGGCGAGCCGATTGCAGGCACACTTGATCCGCATATTTGGCTAGATCCTGAAAACGCCAAAGCCATTACCCGTGCATTGGCAGTGATACATAGTCGCGCTAATCCAGAGTACGCAAATACCTATCAAGCCAACGTTAAAAAGTTTGCTGCACGTATGGATAAAGCCGTAAACACTGTACAACAAGCGTCACAGAAAAGCCGTCCTTACTGGGCTTATCATGATGCCTACCAATATATTGAAAAAGCTGCTCATGTAAAGTTAGCAGGTAGTTTAAGCCCAGACCACCATATCTCTCCGAAAGCCAGTCAATTGCGTTGGTTGAATGAGAACCGTCCTGTTAAGCAAATGTGTATGGTTAATCAAGGCGCAGTTTCTAAGGGACTACTTGCTAAATTGCAACCAATCAGTACCACTGCTCAAATCGAAGACATGAGCGACAGTCAAGATTTTGTAAAAGGGTGGACCAATATGGCACAGCAAATTAACAATTGTGTGGATGGTAAGTAGGAATAAAACAAAGTATTTATCAAATAAATGTTACCATGCCTCAAACTAAGTGCTTTCAAATTAAGTGCGGCCTAGTTTGAGTCGTGTTTTGATGCTAAATAGTTGACAAATTTCATATTATGCTTGCTTAAAACTCACATGCTCCTTATAATAAGTGGCGTTTAATTTTGGTTGAAAGGCATTACCTGTAGAGTGAGCGATTCACGGATAAAAGTGTCACAAGGATACTAGATTATCCCAATATTGTAAGGCTATAGGAATATCGATGACCAAGCCTGCCAAACGCACGCAGAAAGATAAGATTGGTATCTACATCAAACGCCAAGCCTGGATATTGTTTATCCTGATTATTGTTGTTTGGATTCTAGATGCTATTTGGTTAGATAGTGAGCTTACTGTAACGAAAAGCGCTGCAATTGGCGCGTTGCTAAGTTTTACTACTCAAGCCGTATTTGCTTTTTTTATCTTTTGGCATACTGGATATCGCGCGCGCCAACATATTGTTAGCCAGCTGTATCGAGGTCAAATGGCAAAATGGCTGTTGACCGTGTTTGGTTTCGCACTAATTTTTATTACCGTACAACCCCTATCTGCGCCTGCGCTGTTTATCGGTTTTATGGTAATGCAAATTAGTCACAGTTGGATGTTGTGGCATATACGCTAGTGTTAATGAAAATCGCTATATGATTGGTTAGATATTTTGTTAATAGCACTGGCAAGTCACCCTGCCGTCCAACTTCTCTATGACTAGTTCGAAAAGTCGAAGTACAATAACTGTCTTAAAACAGTAATAGTGATTATAAAGATTGCCAAATGAGCTTTTATGCTCAGCACACACTAATATGGTGATAGGGTAGGGCAGATTTAGCCACCGATATCATAGACAAGTAAATTGTCGTCATCTAATGGTGTATGTGGAATTATGCATACTGACATTAAAATGTTACTAGGCAGTTAACTTATTCATACAATGGATAAAAAAATCACAATTGACTTTACACGAATACAACGCTGCATTAGTATAGGCAGCTAAATATTTTGCTTATGTTTACCACATTGAGTGCCTGCCATTAATATATGGCAAATAAGCAGACACATATATAATAATTTTGCGTATAAAAATGCAAGGGCTATTACTGATTCATCATAAGCCCTTTTTTGATAGCTAAAATTTATCTCAAGCTATCGATTATTGCATATTAGTAATAGAACTATGGGTTGGATGTTATTGATTACATGAGCGCTTTAGCATGAATTATTTGCTTGCTTATAAGCACGTCAAATAAAACACTAAACCTCATCAGATGACAACCATATTTTTGGTAGTTGATTAAATCGTTGATTAATAAGAAGCTTACATTATGGCATCCGAGCAAACATCATCAGAATATATCTCTCACCACTTAACGAATTGGACGTACGGCTATCTGCCGGGCGAAGGTTGGAAAGTTGCCTATACTGCTGAAGAAGCAGGGCTAATGGGCTTTAAAGCTATCCATCTTGACTCTATGCTATGGTCAATTGGTCTGGGCATTCTATTTTGTACCATCTTTTGGATGGTTGCCAAAAAAGTCACTTCAGGCGTGCCAGGTAAAATGCAGGCAGCAGTTGAATTGATCGTTGAGTTTGTTGATAACAACGTTCGTGATTCGTACAGTGGTACATCAAAACTGATTGCACCATTGGCGTTGACCATCTTTGTTTGGATCTTTTTGATGAACTTGATGGATTTAATACCTGTCGACTTCGTTCCAGGTATCGCGGGACAAATTGGTGCTGCAATGGGCCATGATCCGCATCACGTTTTCTTTAAGATTGTTCCAACGACTGATCCTAACATCACGCTTGGCATGTCGTTTTCTGTCTTTGCACTGATTATCTTTTATAGCATTAAAGAAAAAGGTTTAGGCGGCTTTATCGGTGAGTTAACACTACATCCGTTTGGCGCCAAAAACCCAATCGTACAAGCGATTTTGATTCCCATCAACTTCATCCTAGAAGCAGTTACTCTAATAGCCAAACCTGTATCACTTGGTTTGCGTCTATTCGGTAATATGTATGCTGGGGAATTGATTTTCATACTGATTGCTCTAATGCCGTTTTGGATTCAATGGGCGTTATCGGTACCGTGGGCTATCTTCCACATCTTAGTTATTACACTTCAAGCGTTCGTATTTATGATGCTGACGATAGTTTATATGTCGCTCGCATCATCAACTGAACATTAATTAGACATTCAATAGGTAAATGAGGATACATCAATGGATCCAGTATTAGGTGGTTACACAGTTATCGCAGTAGCGCTACTTATCGGTCTTGGCGCACTTGGCACAGGTATTGGTTTTGCTATTCTAGGTGGTAAATTCCTAGAAGGCGTAGCACGTCAGCCAGAACTAGGCTCACAGCTACAAACTCGTATGTTCATCGTAGCAGGTCTTCTTGATGCTATTCCGATGATCGGTGTTGGTATTGCTATGCTATTGTTATTCGCTAACCCTCTAGCAGGTTAATCAGAAAGCTCAGTTGTAAATGTTTGGTAGTCAAAGTTTGTATCTTAACCATAGCCAAAGTTTGGCTATCAAATATGATCAATGAAACTGATTTTTCATTAACAAAGAGGTGATCACGTGAATATCAATTCTACCCTCATCGGTCAAGCCATTGCTTTTGCAATCTTTGTGATGTTCTGCATGAAATTCGTGTGGCCACCACTTATTGGTGCCATCAATGAGCGTCAGCGTAAAATTGCTGAAGGCCTGAATGCCGCAGAAAAAGCAAAAGCAGACCTGGCGACCGCGGAGCAAGATGTCCAGCAGGAGCTTACTCTTGCAAAGACTAAAGCTGCTGCTCTAATCGAGCAAGCGAACAAGAGTGCCAATCAGCTTGTCGAAGATGCAAAAACGCAGGCCCAAGTGGAAGGCGAGCGCATTCGTCAACAAGCGCAAGCGTCTATCGACCAAGAAATCAATCAGGCGCGTGAGTCATTACGTGCTCAAGTTGCTGAACTGGCTGTACTTGGTGCAGAAAAGATTTTGCAAGACAAAGTCGATGTGCAAAAACATGCCAGTATGCTAGACCAACTGGCGGCGAAGCTGTAACTGTGAGGATATAATGGCTGACTTATCAACCTTAGCACGACCCTACGCTAGAGCCGCGTTTGACTATGCCAATGAAAACGGGGCCGTAGACGAGTGGGAAAATTTCTTGTTTATCGCTGGTGCAATTGTCAATGACAAAGCGTTCCGTACTTGGCTAGAAAATCCAGCCGTTACGGCTGAGCATAAGTCAGCTGCTTTGGTTGATCTTTATGACTCACAAGTGGCTGGTGATAACGACTCTGCTTTTAAACAGCTATTAGGTGAGAACAAAGGTTCTCGCTACGGTAATAGTATTAGCTATCCTAAAGTATCACCAGCGCTCAATAATTTTATTAAGCAGCTGGCAGAACAAGAGCGTCTGGCGCTGCTTCCTGAAGTTTATGAGCATTATCGCCATCACAAGGCAGTAAGCTTAAAGCAGCTTGACGCATATGTGACTTCTGCTTATCCATTAACGGATGACCAACGTCAAATGATTCAAACACGTCTCGCTGCCTCGCTAAATGCTAGTGTGGTGATTCACGAATCAGTTGATCCAAGTCTATTGGCAGGTGCTACGATCAAAGTCGGTGACAAAATCATTGATGATTCGATGCGCGGCAAGTTACAACAGTTAAAAACACAGCTAACTGCCTAATGCCATTTATCAACGCAGTCATTTAATATCTGCGTGATAGTAAGAGCATTTAAGTCAGTGGGCGGGTTATCATAAATTAAAGGAAACAAGGCAATGCAACAATTGAATCCAGCGGAAATCAGTAACCTGATTAAGCAGCGTATTCAAGACCTTGATGCGGGTGCAACTGCAAAGAATGAAGGCACGATTGTCAAAGTATCTGACGGTATCGTGCAGATTCATGGTCTTGAAGATGCCATGTACGGCGAAATGATTGAGTTTGAAGGTGAAGTCTATGGAATGGCGCTTAACTTAGAGCGTGATTCTGTTGGTGCGGTAGTACTAGGTGACTTCCTAAAGTTACAAGAAGGTCAAAAAGCCTATTGTACTGGTCGCATTCTTGAAGTACCCGTAGGTCCTGAGCTGCTAGGCCGTGTTGTTGATGCTTTGGGTAATCCTATCGATGGCAAAGGTCCTATCGATGCCAAAATGACTGACAAAGTCGAAAAGATCGCCCCAGGTGTTATCGATCGTCAGTCAGTAGATCAACCAGTCATGACTGGTTACAAAGCCGTTGATACTATGATCCCAATCGGTCGTGGTCAGCGTGAGCTTATCATTGGTGACCGTCAGACGGGTAAAACCGCGATGGCTATCGATGCAATCATCGCACAGAAAGCCTCTGGCATTAAGTGTGTGTACGTGGCAATTGGACAGAAACGTTCTACTATTGCTAACGTTGTACGTAAGCTTGAGCAAACTGGTGCATTAGAGTACACCACTGTTGTGGTTGCATCAGCATCAGAGCCAGCAGCACTACAGTATATCGCACCGTACTCAGGTTGTACGATGGGCGAATACTTCCGTGATCGCGGCGAAGATGCTCTGATTGTATTTGATGACTTATCAAAGCAAGCTGTTGCTTATCGTCAGATTTCACTATTGCTACGTCGTCCGCCAGGTCGTGAAGCATATCCTGGTGACGTATTCTATTTACATTCACGTTTACTTGAGCGTGCATCACGTGTAAATGCTAATTATGTAGAAAAGTTCACTAATGGTGAAGTTGTTGGTAAAACCGGTTCTTTAACTGCATTGCCAATTATCGAAACCCAAGCTGGTGACGTCTCTGCATTCGTACCGACTAACGTGATTTCGATTACTGATGGTCAGATCTTCTTAGAGGCTAGTTTATTCGCCTCAGGTCTCCGTCCAGCAGTCAACGCTGGTATTTCGGTATCTCGTGTTGGTGGTGCTGCACAGACTAAGATCATCAAAAAGCTATCTGGTGGTATCCGTACCGCACTAGCTCAGTATCGTGAACTAGCAGCATTCGCCCAGTTTGCCTCAGATCTTGATGATGCGACTCGTGAACAGCTTGACCATGGTGAGCGTGTTACCGAACTCATGAAGCAGAAGCAGTATCAGCCAATGTCTATCTCTGAGCAAGCGGCAGTTATCTATGCTTCGAATGAAGGATTTTTATCTGACGTGCCTGTTGAAAAAATTGGTTCTTTCGAAGAAGCTTACTTACGCTATATGCATGATGAGCAGAGTGAATTGATGCGTGAGATTGATGACACTGCGAACTACAACGATGATATCGCAGGTCGTTTAAAGTCAGCTCTAGAGACATTTAAACAAAATCACAGTTATTAATTTAACGGGTTAAGCCGGATTTGGTTACGGCTATCTGTGATAGCTAATAAAGTGGCGCGTTGTCTGATTAGATATTTGCGCCACTGTTTTAACCATTAACGGTATTAGATCGCGTAATGCACAAGATATAAAATATTACTCTGTCAGATTAATGTTGTATATTAAATGATTGTCGCTTGCGCCAATGCTTTTTAACCCTCTTATATTGGAATCATTATGGCAAGCTTAAAAGAGATACGTGCCAAAGTCACCAGTATTAAAAGCACCCAAAAAATTACTCGCGCGATGCAAATGGTTGCGGCAAGTAAAATGCGCCGTGCACAAGAGCGCATGGAAGTGGGTCGCCCGTATGCTGATAGTATGCGCCGGGTTATCTCACATTTGGTGCATGCTTCATCAGACTACAAACATCCGTATATGGTATCGCGCCCTGTCAATAAGGTTGGCTATATTGTCATTACCTCTGACCGCGGTCTAGCGGGTGGTTTGAACGTCAACCTATTTAAAGCTTTAACTAAAAGTATCCAGCAATACCAAGACCAGTCTGTACAGACTGAGTTTGCAGCCATTGGCGCTAAAGGTGTGAGTTTTTTCAAAAACTTTGGTGGTAAAGTTACCTCGGCCGTGACCGATTATGGTGATAAGCCAACGTTTGAGCAATTAAATGCACCTGTTCAGGCGATGCTTGAGGACTATAGTAACGGTAATTTAGACCGTATCTACGTGGTATATAACCAGTTTATCAATGCCATGACTCAAAAACCGACAGTCACTCAGTTAGTACCTCTTCCAGAGGGATCGCTTATTGATGAAGACAGCGGCATGCAGACTGAACTTAGTTGGGATTATATCTACGAGCCTGACATCAAGACTTTGATTGATGAATTGCTTGGCCGTTATATTGAGTCGATTGTTTATCAAGCGGTAATGGAAAACATTGCCTCTGAACAGTCGTCACGTATGGTTGCGATGAAAGCGGCTACAGATAATGCTGGTGACCTTATTAACGATTTACAGTTGGTTTATAACAAGCTGCGTCAAGCGGCGATTACTCGAGAAATCTCGGAAATCGTTGGCGGTGCTGCTGCTGTTTCATAATTGACTACACCTATATATAGAAGTTCAAGGAGAACGCAATGAGTAGCGGTCGTATTGTACAGATTATTGGCGCGGTTCTTGACGTTGAGTTCAACCGTAACGAAGTTCCTAAAATTTTTGATGCCTTGCAAGTAGATGGTACCGAAACCACCCTAGAAGTACAGCAACAGCTAGGTGATGGCATCGTACGTACTATCGCAATGGGTTCAACTGAAGGCCTAAAGCGTAACCTACCAGTTACCAACACTGGTGCACCTATTTCTGTACCTGTCGGTATTGGTACACTAGGTCGCATCATGGATGTTCTTGGTCGTCCTATCGATGAAGAAGGTCCTGTTGCTGCTGATGAAAGATGGTCTATCCACCGTGAAGCCCCAAGCTATGCAGAGCAGTCAAACAGTACTGAACTGTTAGAAACAGGCATCAAGGTTATTGATTTACTTTGCCCGTTTGCAAAAGGTGGTAAAGTTGGTCTGTTTGGTGGTGCTGGTGTTGGTAAAACCGTCAACATGATGGAATTGATCAACAACATCGCCCTTAAGCACGAAGGCTTGTCAGTATTTGCTGGTGTTGGTGAACGTACTCGTGAAGGTAATGATTTCTATCACGAAATGCAAGAAGCCGGCGTTGTAAACACTGAAGACTTTAGCAAATCTAAAGTTGCGATGGTATATGGCCAGATGAATGAGCCACCGGGTAACCGTTTACGTGTTGCACTGTCTGGTTTGACCATGGCTGAGTACTTCCGTGATACTAAAGATCCTGCTACTGGCAAAGGTCGTGACGTATTGCTATTTGTTGATAACATCTATCGCTATACACTAGCCGGTACTGAAGTATCAGCACTACTAGGCCGTATGCCATCAGCCGTTGGTTATCAGCCGACGCTAGCTGAAGAGATGGGTATGCTTCAAGAGCGTATCACGTCAACTCAGTCAGGCTCTATTACTTCAGTTCAGGCTGTTTACGTACCTGCGGATGATTTGACCGATCCATCACCTGCTACGACGTTTGCTCACTTGGATGCAACAGTTGTACTAAGCCGTGATATCGCTTCACAAGGTATCTATCCTGCGGTTGATCCATTGGATTCAACATCACGTCAGCTAGATCCACAAGTGATCGGCGAAGAGCATTACAATGTTGCTCGTGGCGTACAGGAAATCCTACAGCGCTATAAAGAGCTTAAAGACATTATCGCAATTTTGGGTATGGATGAGTTATCAGAAGAAGATAAACTAGTTGTTTATCGCGCTCGTAAGATTCAGCGCTTCTTATCACAGCCATTCCATGTTGCTGAAGTCTTTACTGGTGCACCTGGTAAATATGTACCACTACGCGATACCATTGCTAGCTTCAAAGCAATCATCGCTGGTGAATACGATGACCTACCAGAGCAAGCTTTCTATATGGCTGGTAGCATTGAAGAAGTAGTTGCTAAAGCAGAGAAAATGAAATCTACTGCAGCGTAAGTTGTGCTAGCTAGCATTTGCTAAAAGGTGAATAGCTTATAACAAGTCTATTCACCACTAAGTAACGCATCGCAGTTTTGATTGTGTTTTGATCGTAAGGAGTTAAGTATGGCAACGTTACAATGTCGCGTCGTAAGTGCTCGTGAAGAGTTGTATTCAGGCGAAATTAGCATGTTAATAGCTACGGGTACCGAAGGCGAGATTGGTGTATTGCCAGGTCACACACCGCTTATTACTTTGTTAAAACCGGGTGCGATGCGAGTGCAAACACCAGACGGTGAAGAAGAAGTGATCTATGTATCAGGCGGTGTATTAGAAGTACAGCCGAAGATGGTTACCGTATTGGCTGATACAGCCATGCGTGCACACAACCTTGATGAAAGCAAAATTGTTGAAGCACGTAAAAAGGCTGAGCAGATGCTTGTCAATCAATCGGATACTGTACAGACTAATGCAGCTTTAGCATCATTAGCAGAGTCTGTGGCACAGCTACAGACTATCCGTAAGTACAAAAACCGTGCTTAAAATCTTTGTTTGAAAGGCTAGGCTTTGTTCTTAGTCTTTCAATAATAAAAAAACAGTCCATTATGGGCTGTTTTTTTATGCCTGTTTTTAGAGTGACCATATCAAATATATATGAATCAAAGAATATTGGACAATTTCTAAAAAGTGACTGGCGACAACAACAATATGTCGCTATATTGTATGTCATAGAGAGTAAGTTTTGAGTGAGAGTAAAGCGATTAGAAGTTCCTTGAAAAGCTAATTTGGTTAGTTTACTTACCAATATTTATGCATTCAAGGAGTGATAAAACCGACTTGTCTGCTGTTATTTGCGTAAATCGCATATTTTTTGGACGTAAACTAACGTTTTAATAGGTGTAGTTTATAGGTTTTGTTAACGACTATAAGCTATAGTATAGGAAGCTGTATATTTAATAGTATACTGTGCTACCAAGTTTGTAACAGCTATACGAACATCAATTGCGCCACGTGATGGTGCTATTAATTTACCGCTCTTACTTTTACTACTTTTAAATTAGATGTATTAGAGGATATAACAATGACAACGAATGAAGAAGACAACACCCCCCGAATCTTGATTGTTGAGGATGATGAGCGTCTGGCCATGCTGACCCAAGATTACTTGGTCAAAAACGGTTTAGAAGTAGCGATTGAAACAGATGGTAATCGTGCTATTCGCCGTATCGTCAATGAGCAACCAGATTTGGTTGTGCTTGATGTGATGCTTCCTGGTAGTGATGGATTGACGGTTTGTCGTGAAGTTCGCCCACATTATCAAAACCCAATCCTCATGTTGACCGCTCGTACTGAAGATATGGATCAGGTACTAGGTCTTGAGATGGGTGCCGATGATTATGTCGCCAAACCTGCTCAGCCACGTGTCTTGCTTGCACGTATTCGTGCATTATTACGCCGTTCAGAAAATGCACCATCAGAGGATGTGCCACAGCGTTTAGAATTTGGTGAGTTGGTCATCGATAATGGTGGTCGTTCAGTGAATTTAGGTGATGAGCTAGTTGATTTCACCAGTGCTGAATATGATCTTTTATGGTTGTTGGCTTCTAATGCTGGTCGTATTCTATCTCGTGAAGATATTTTTGAGCGTCTACGTGGCATTGAGTATGATGGTCAAGATCGTTCAATTGACGTACGTATCTCACGTATTCGTCCAAAGATTGGTGATGATCCAGAAAACCCTAAACGTATCAAAACCGTACGCAGCAAAGGTTATTTATTCGTGAAAGAAGGTAACTAATTCTCATTATTTTGAAGTAATTATTTACTATTGATAGTCGTCATATAAAAAACCAGCAACTATGCTGGTTTTTTTATGGCTAAAACCGAATTTTTAAACTTAATCATAGTGTTATGTGGTTTAATTAAACAATTATTATAGTGACTGAGACCATACACGTGGTACCGCGTGTTTTAGGTGTTGGCTCAACATAAAAAACATAATAGCTAGGATAGTTTTCACTCCATAGTGTTTGATATTATTTGTTTCGTAGCACTTCTATGCTGCATGATATCAGCAATTTTTATTCATCAAGTTGGTCACGGCACGTATGTCATTAGTCTCTTCTTTAAAACACAGTATTTTTGTTCGTATCTATGCTGGACTACTCATAGTCTGCTTATGTGTGGCGCTATTTGCTCAGTTATTGATGGATACAATCAATAAAGAACGTGTACAGTCCTATCGTGAAAATATGGCTACGGGTGCCTTTCATCTGGTGAGCGAAGGCATTTCGCATCAGGAGAGTGACGAGCAGCGTGAGTATTGGCTGTCTGATGCGAGTAGTTTGTTTGGCTCAAAATTCAGTATTGTGCCTATTACTGACGTGGATTTTAATGCCAGCGAGTTGCGACGTTTTGAAAATGGCAACACAGTCGTACGCTATGTTACTCAGCCTGTGCACGCTGATGTCTATTATCGTTTACCTGACAATCAAAATGTCCTGACAGCTAGGGTTACGCAGGTTACTGAACAGCAAGTACGTGCAATAGCCGTACTCTTATTAGATGATTTGTCCTATCACGTGACACTGCCTGATAAGCGTGCACGCTTGGCTCAGTTAGAAGAGAAATTTTCATTCCCATTAGAATTCAAAGCAGTCAACACGCTGAATTTAGATACGGATCAGATGGGGCGCTTACGTCGTGATGAGGTTGTTATCTCACTACAAGATACTAATAGCAGTAAAAGTAACTCAGCTATCCAGATAGTCGTACCTTCCGAAATCAATGACATGGCAATTTTGATCGGTCCCGTACCTTTATTTAACTGGTTCCCGCTCAATTTAATTATAAGTATGATTCTTATTAGCATGTTTTTGATCAGCTTGGGTGTATATGCATTGATTTTCCCACTTGAACGCAAATTGCAGTTGATTCAAGTCGGTGTCAATGAAGTCAGTAAAGGTAATCTTGAAAGTCAGGTGCAAGTGATTGGGCAAGATGAAATTGCCCGTTTAGCAGCGACTTTTAATGCGATGACTTCACATATCAAACGTTTGATTGAATCGCAGCGAGAGCTGACGCGAGCAGTGTCACATGAGTTACGTACGCCTGTGGCTCGTATTCGCTTTGCTGTCGATATGCTTGCTGATACTGATGATGAAGACTCACGCTTTATGCAGCGCGACTATATCGATGAAGATATTGAATCGCTCAACGGTTTGATTGATGAGATTTTGACCTATGCCAAGCTTGAGGAAGGCTCACCAAAACTAGATTTGGAGCCAGTCAATCTCAGAGAATTGCTTGAGCAGATTGAACGTGAGACCAATGCACTAGGTAAGCCAATCAAGATAGTGACCAAACTGCCGAATGCTAAAGTAACTGCCATTGCCGACCGACGCTATCTACATCGTGTGATTCAAAACCTTGCAGGCAATGCATTACGTTATGCAGAGACCACGATTGTCATTAGTGCAGGCGTCAAAAAAGGCAATGCTTTTGTGAGTGTTGAAGATGATGGCCATGGTATTCCAGAGGCAGATCGCGAGAAAGTATTCATTCCATTCTCACGCCTAGATGATAGTCGTACGCGAGCATCAGGTGGCTATGGTCTGGGCTTGTCTATTGTATCGCGTATTGCTTTTTGGTTTAATGGTAGTATGAAAGTCGATGAGAGCGAGCCACTTGGTGGTGCCCGATTTGTTATGACATGGCCGATTAAACCACTGACACAAATTCTGGCTGCAGATGAGTTGACGCAAGAGAAAAGTGAGCGTGGTTTCGATGATAAGTGATGATAAATAAAGGCAGTAATGATGTTCAAGCTACTCTTAAAGAGTAGTTGAGACATAAATTAATAGGCTATAAATTACTACCAGTCTACCCATTTTTTAGCTGTAATCATCAGCAGTACTGCAGTACCAATAATGGTTTTAAAAGTAGATTTTTTGAAAGTAGAGGAGGGCAAAGGATGCCATATTTATTTGGTGGTTTGGTGGTTTTAAACGCGATAACGCTAGGGTATTACTTGTTCTTACAGCAGCCCTCGACTACTCAAACATTAAAATCAGCGCAAGAAAGTATTGCTCAGCCATTAGAGTTTACCAATAGCGCCCAGTATATCCCTCCTGTCATCGGAACTAGAGACTAGTTTTTATTCATGCAAGAACTGCAATGAGGTATTTACTAGCTCTAGTCAGGTTCAGTCTAGTCGTCTTTATTCAATAGATTGTTATCAGAGCCAGAATTCTCTTCAGTATCGGCGGCGACTGTTTTATCTCCAGCAACTCTAGAAAGCAAAGGTATACGTACACAAACCTGTAGACCGCCTTCGGGATGGTTAATAGCTTCTACTGTGCCATGATGCAATCTTGCAATACGATCTACAATAGCCAAACCTAAACCACTACCTTGTGTGGTACGTGCTGTCTCCCCCCGTTCAAAAGGCTGCATGATACGCTCTAATTGATCCTCCGCAACACCGTCACCACAGTCCCTTACACATATCATCAGTTGCTCTTGTGCTTCCTGATTGACAGCACTTTCACTGACCACGTCGCTATCTTCGTCTTCAATAGTCTCTATAAATGTCGGCATCACAGTCGCCGATAGGTAAATAGGTCCCTTGCCATAACGCTTCGAATTGTTTACCAGATTTATAATGAGGCGTTTTATAGACATGGGGCGTATAGGAACAACTTTGTGACACTCTGATTGGTAAATAAATTCCATCGGAGCAAACTGCACCATGATTTCATTAAAAATGGTATTCAAATTAGTCAGGCTCACTGGCTCATCGGAACCATCTTTCATAAATGAAATAAATTGCTCTAAAATTGCATCCATATCTTCGATGTCGTAAATCAACCCTTCTCGAAAGAAGTCGTCTGGCAGCATCTCAGCGGTTAATCGCATACGAGTCAATGGTGTTCGCAGATCATGTGAGATGCCAGCAAGCATAATTGTGCGTTCTTTTTGCGCTTGGTTTAACGTCGTAAATAGACGATTGAATGCCATATTGACTTGGCGTATCTCTGTAGGACCTTTTTGCGTTGGTAGAGTAGTTGCGTGCCCAAGGCGAATATAGTTGGTTGCAGCACGCTGTAAATATCGCAATGGGCGGTTCAATTGTCGTGCCAGTAAGATAATGGTTAGCAGCGACAGAATAGGTAACCCAATGAGGAATAGTACCAACAATCCTGGACTGTACTGTGAATAATAGACCACTGGCTCACGAATCCAAAAACTGTCGTCTTGGCTATCTTGTATCCAAAGCTGCGGTGTTGGTTTAAATTTAAAATACACCTCAACAGGCCTACCTAACTGCGCACAGATTTCGCGTTGTAACACATCAGTAAAGACACCAACAAATGCCTTGTCAGAAACTTCTGGAAAATCATTCGGATTATTTACCACCACCACATGAGAATGCTGATAAATCCATCGGCGTACCTCAGGGCGGTTTTTCCAATCTTGATTGACACTGTTCATCAGCTGTAGCTCGCTCGTTAAATAGCGAGCATGGTTTTTTAGCTCTGGTAAATACAAGCTTCGCCAAAAAAACAAAATCGACAAGCCAACACTGATAAGGACAATAAAAGAGACCATCAAGGTTGTCAGCCAAGTGTTGGAGTAGGAGCGTGGTAGCCAACCTTTACGACGTGGTTTTGGGTGTGAGGTGGTCATATGAATCCAACATATTGAGAGAGGTATTTTATTAAATCGACTATTGAGCCAAACCGTTCTTATACTGCTTATAGGATGAACTCTGCTTTTTAGACTTGGGCGCTATCAGCTAGATGACGGTATCGAACTTGGTAAGCATATATGGCTTGATACGTATACTGAGTAACTCGCATATTAGGTCGCTAGACATATCATAGAATATAGTCAAATCCATATAAATCCGATACATCGTCATCCTCGCTAAGCATACTAATATATAACTTGCACTCGGTTTCCTTGTATCGAAATTATTTAAATTCAACTATAGCATAATCAGTGGAAGGTACCGACGTCGCTTTTACTCGATAATCTAACCATATGACCTTCTAAAATGCGTGTGAGAATCAGGATAAGGTGACCTTGTCTTTTAGCTGCTCAGTAGATTGAAGACAGTCAAATTACTGATTGAAAATAAAAGGTTATGAGTAATTATGTTTTACATCGATGTGCATTTAAGCTATTGTTAATAAATAATTAAATAAGCACAGTTTATGTTTTCAATAAATAAAGACTGTGATATAATTATGCCCTTTTTGGTATACCTGCGAAAGAGAGAATTCACATGGTTGTTATTCGTTTAGCACGGGGCGGTGCCAAGAAACGCCCATTTTATCAAGTAGTTGTTGCTGATCAACGCCGCGCGCGTGACGGTCGCTATATTGAAAACATCGGCTTTTTTAACCCACTCGCTAAAGATTCAGAAGAAGCAGTGCGCCTAAACATGGAAGCGTACAATGCGTGGGTCGCAAAAGGTGCACAACCTTCAGATCGCGTTGCTTCATTAGCAAAAGCTTACAACAAGTCTGTAGCACAAACTGAAGCAACTGCTTAAGTTTTCGTTACTATTACTGAGATGCTGATAGCAAGATCATGAGCATATCTCAGTAGACTTTAGCAAATATAGCGTAACTGGTCTAACCAGGGTGCGCCATTAACTGTTTATTGATTTTGATTGCGTTTATCGCTTTTGATTGAAATGTAATTATAATTTCTGTTTTAATCATTGTTAGGTTAGCCGTTATGTCATCAGTTCCAAACGCTAGTGCCCTTATGAAAATTGGTCAGCTGAAAAAGCCTTATGGTATTAAAGGCTGGCTTTGGGTCTTTAGCGATACAGATGATCGTACGGCAATATTTGACATGCATCCGTGGTGGATGAAAACTGCCACAGGCATGAAACCTTTGACTGTTAAAGCTTGGCGTGAGCAAGGAACAGGAATCGTGGCTCAATTTGAGCAAGTTCCTGATCGTAATGTTGCTGAGACCATGAACGGTGTTACCGTTTGGGTCGAACAAAACGTTTTGCCCGAGACAGCTGAAGACGAATATTATTGGTCGGATTTGGTCAGCTTGCGCGTGATGAACGAGCAAGATGAATATCTAGGCAATATCACTGAAATGTTTGAGACCGGTGCCCATGACATCATGCGCGTAACGGCAAACTCAGACAGTTTGGATAATGAAGAGCGCCTGATTCCATGGCATAAGCAAACGGTAATGAAGGTCAATATGACTGAAAAAACAGTGCTTGTGTCTTGGCCAAGTGATTATTGATATCAGCTTTAACGATATAAGTTTCGGCTTTATTGTTAAGTGTCATCGATAATTATACCGATTCATTTAACCATTATTAACCACTACGCCAAGTAGACATCAGATGTATTTTGCCGTTATTAGTATTTTTCCTGAGATGTTTGCCACGATTCGTGATTTTGGTATCACGGGGCGGGCAGTCACTCAGGAGCAAGTGACGATAGAATGCATTAATCCACGTGATTATACCACTGATAACTATCGCCGTATTGATGAACGCCCGTATGGTGGCGGTCCTGGAATGCTGATGATGGCTGAGCCATTGTCAAAAGCTATTGAGGATGCGCGCTTACGAGCCAGTCAATATGGCTGCCGTGTCGATAGTGAGCACTGTCCGGTGATTTATATGTCGCCACAAGGGCAGACGCTCAGTGAGAGTAGTGTGGTCAGTATGACTGATTACGATGGCATGATTTTATTATGCGGTCGTTATGAAGGTATTGACGAGCGCTTACTGTCACAATATGTCGATATGGAAGTGTCACTAGGTGATTATGTCTTGACTGGTGGTGAGCTACCAGCAATGGTGCTAATGGATAGTGTGATACGTCGTCTGCCTGACATTATGGGTGATGACAAGTCAGCTGAGCAAGACTCCTTCGTCGATGGATTGCTTGATTGTCCACATTATACTAAGCCACATGATTTTGCTGGTATGGCGGTTCCTGAGGTTTTACTGTCAGGTCACCATGCCAATATCGCTAAGTGGCGCTTTAGTCAGCAAGTCAGTCGCACGCAAGCGCGTCGTCCAGACTTGTGGCAAGCGTTTACACCAACGGTAGAGCAAGCAAAGTGGTTAAAAGCATTGGCAAAAGCAGAGAAAAATAAGACTTTATAAGGTTAGGATTGATAAAAAACTATCTTATAAGTTACAGATTCGATAAACAGTTAAGAAACAAAATTTTGAGCAATAATAAAACAGGTCATAGCATAGTGGCCGTTGGTTATAACCCATTTACGTTGTGTCTCACCATAAAGAGACGCGATTAATTATTACAAACAGGTGATATGCGTTAAGCCTCTATTATCTAATGTGAGGAGATAACTCTCATGAGCAACAAGCATCCATTAGTTCAGGTCATCGAAAATGCTCAATTGATTGAGCGCCCAAGCTTCGCACCCGGCGATACCGTTGTGGTTCAAGTGAAAGTACGTGAAGGTGAGCGTGAGCGTTTACAGGCTTTTGAAGGCATTGTAATTGCTAAGCGTAACCGCGGTCTAAACTCAGCGTTTACCGTACGTAAAATCTCAAGCGGTGTTGGTGTTGAGCGTGCATTCCAATTGCATTCACCAATCATTGAAAGCATTGAAGTTAAACGCCGTGGTGCTGTTCGCCGTGCGAAATTGTACTACTTACGTGAGCGTTCTGGTAAATCAGCACGTATCCGCGAAAAACTTGCTCCGCGTGCAACTGCTCCAAAGAAAGCTGCCGCTAAAGCATAAGTTTGAGCAACTGCTTAAACTTGCTACGGTTGCTGAGCTGCTAATGAAGTGGCAAGGCAACTACGCAAAAGTAGATACAAGCCCTTATTCATAGGTTTATCATATAAATAAGCGGGCCATACCAAAAAAGACGGAACCCCAATCTATGCGAAAGCTAGGTTGGGGTTTTTGTATGTGGGGGTTTAAATTTGAGTTAAGAATGACATATTCAGTACGCTCTAATCTTCGTCATCAAAATTATCTATACGACTGCTTTGGCCTTTAGATTTGCTGTACTTACGTAGTCGGATATATATCGTCTTTGTGACGACCGCAATAACTTTTTGCTGCTCATCGACTATATCAACTTTATATTCACGAAAGACCGCATCACCATCTTTCGCCATTTCTTGAATGGTAATAATTTCGGAGCTGGCAATCTTCATGCGTGCGGTAACTTTGCTATAACCCGGCGCGATAAAATCAATATTTGAGCTTTTGTCCCACACAACATAGCTGCTACCTAACTGGTGCATTAGCATAATCATATAAAACGGATCAACCATTGAATATAAACTACCCCCAAATTGAGTACCGACGATATTTTTGTTCAAAGCATTCAGCCCCATGCTGACGACGCACAGACCTTGATCCAGACTTATATGGTCGATTTTGATACCTGCCCCGACATAAGGCGCGTAGGTGTTGATGCGCAGCTTGAGTAAATGCGGTGTCAGTAATGGCATGATGCTTTGTTTCGCTCGACGTTTTAAGGTCTCAAAATTGGATGGTAGTAAACGCATGAACTTATCCTGTTATTGCTTTTAAGTTTTTCTATTTATTTTGATACAGCTGTTGTTTGAAAGATATCTATATTGAGCATAATCATTAGGGGGTATTTATCATAAGTAAAAAACACCAAGACCGCTAGCTTTAAAGCGTAACTGATATGGATTTTCTATAGTTACTTAAAAGGTATAATAAGCTATTTATTATAACTATCTTTGATATTTAGTTATATGATAACAAATGTCTAGATATAGATGATTATTAAGAAAAGGGTCATTTATTTCAATTTAAAGCCTATATTAAGTGCACTTTTTCCTTATGGTTTTCTATTGAGCTGAATTTTATATTAAATAGAAACTTTAATTTATATATTATAATTATGCGTGGTGTTTTTAAGTGGTTCTAAGTTCGCATTTCGAGTTCTCATGTCATACAATAGCTTGCAATTTTTAATGAACGCTTTAGTCATATAAAGTTTCACTATTAAATTATCAGTTAATCAAAGTCTCAGTCGACACAAGGAAATGTGATGAGTAACACTCAGATCCCTTCTCCAGGGTCTAATCAACAGCCGTCTAACCCGTCCGATTACGACACAGAGTCATCAGGTAGCTATATTGAGTTGCACAAACCAAGTTCGAGTTTTGAGAGTCGTGATGATTATCTCAATCATGAATTACAAATCATGCAGCCCAAACGCTGGCGTCCCAATTTACCGTTTCGTGATTATCGCTTTGAGTATGAAGATACTATTCCTGCAATGGCGGCGACGATAGGCAAAGTGGTTATGGTAGGTGCGATTGCTGCAACATTTGCAGGTCCACTTGGTTTGGGCGATGCGTTTGTTTTAGAAAACGTTCGTTATGAGCTATTAATTGTTTCATTTTTTATTATCTTGTTTTCAGGATTTCTACTGCCGACAGCCAACCTTGCAGGTACTCACGGCCCCCTTATTCCCCTTATTCCTATTGTGGTAGCCGCTGGTGGTCACCCAATGGCGTTTGGTCTGCTCATCGGTGCCTTTGGCTTGCTATTGGCAATCAGTAAAGGGGGCAGTCTGCTAGCAAATCTGACCAGTAAAGGCGTGTGCGGTGGTCTCTTGATTTACTTAGGGTTTATCGGAACCACCTCACAGGTCAAAAACCTTTTTGCTTGGGCAGAAGGTATTGGCATGTCGCATGTTGCCTTTTTTATTATTTTGGCAACTATCCTGCTATATGCATTACTTGAACACTGGCAAAAACGTTGGCTTGCGGTACCGCTCAGCTGTGTCTTAGGTGGTGGTCTCGCCTTTGCACTGGGCGCGCCCTTTGAGTTTAAAACGGCACCAGGCTTGCCGAATATGAATCCAATGTATTGGTGGGGCGAAAATACCGGTTGGATGCTAGGTCTGCCGACAGTTGAGAGCTTTATTGTCGTACTACCATTTGCTATTTTGGCAGTTGCTATGTGGTCACCAGACTTTTTAGGCCATCAGGTCTTTCAAAAAATCAGCTATCCTAAACGTACTGAAAAAGTACTCATGGATATCGATGACACAATGACCAGCGCTTCGTTTCGTCAGGTAGTCGGCTCTGTATTGGGTGGTGCTAACTTTGCGTCATCATGGGGCACCTATATTGTCCCAGCAGCGATTGCCAAGCGTCCGATTCCTGCCGGTGCTTTATTGACAGCATTGTTCTGTATTATCGCAGGTATTTGGGGCTATCCGATGGATTTGGCTATTTGGCAGCCAGTGATGTGTGTGGCATTGATCGTTGGTGTGTTTATCCCACTGCTTGAAGCTGGCATGGAAATGACGCGCGAAGGAAAAACCACTCAGTCTGCCGCTATTGTGGTGTTTGCTTCTGCACTAGTGAATCCTGCATTTGGTTGGTCACTCACGTTATTACTTGATAATTTGGGCTTGATTGGTTCTAAAGAACGCAGTGCTAATTTGACTAAAATGAGCCGCTGGATCATACCGGGTATTATGTTTGTCGTATTGACTGGTGTGATGGCTATCGTTGGTATGCTGCCGGGTATCCCAGCTTTAATGGCTAACTTCCGTCATTAGTAGTATGTTGCTGAATAAACGATAATAGAACAAACTAAGTCAGCGAAAGCTGGCTTTTTTATGGATGATGCTATGATAATAATTGGCTTGTAAAACAATGACTCCCGCCCCATAACTAGCAGTATTATAAGACTTTTAAGAGCAATGAATTCTATGGTTAATGTCTCAGAATCGAGCCCTATCGATGATAAAAAAGCCCGTCTTAAGCATTTAATTCAGCGCCTACCAAATTTGCCAGGCGTGTATAAGATGCTGGGGAAAAATGGTGATATCTTATACGTGGGTAAGGCTAAATCGCTTAAAAGCCGTGTAAACAGCTACTTTGCAAAGACGATCGATCATCCAAAGACACGAGCATTAGTGGCGCGTATCCATGATATCGAAACCATTATCACGCGTAGTGAGACTGAAGCGCTGCTGCTTGAGCAAAACCTGATTAAAGAATATCGTCCACCCTATAATGTGCTATTGCGTGATGATAAGTCTTACCTCTATGTGTTTATCTCAGCCGACAAGCCCTATCCGAGATTGGCGTATGGGCGCGGCAAAGGTAATCATCAAAAAGGTCGATTCTTTGGGCCATTTCCATCTGCTCATGCGGCAAAAGAGACGTTGGTGTTGATGCAAAAAATGTTTCAAATGCGCCAATGTACCAATACTTTCTTCAATCAACGTAAGCGCCCATGTCTTGAATATCAGATTAAGCGTTGCCGTGCACCCTGTGTTGGCTTGGTATCAGCAGAAGAGTATGCAGAGGACGTCAACAATACCATTCGTTTTTTAAAGGGTGACTCTAGTGATATTCACACCACGCTGATTGAAAAAATGGAAGCGTCAGCTGAAGAGTTAGATTTTGAAAAAGCGGTATTTTATCGCGATCAGCTCTCTATGCTCCGTGAAGTGCAGGCCAAGCAAGCTGTCTATACTGTGCAAGGTGAGGCCGATGTGATTGCTATTGCGAGTCAGGCAGGCATGACGTGTGTCAACGTACTCACCGTACGTGGCGGTCGCGTATTGGGTGGTAAGAACTATTTCCCTGATGTCGACAGCAGTGAATCGCTCGCGGATAATCTGTCTGCTTTTATTACGTCTTTCTATTTTCAGGTGACGGATGATTTGCCCGCAGAAATTATGCTAACTCATGAGTTGCCAGATCAGGTAGCGGTGAGCGAAGCATTAGCCACGCATTTTGGTAGTAAAGTCGTTATCAAAACCAATGTACGTGAACATCGTGCAGAGTGGTTGGATTTGGCAAAACTGAACACCAATAACGCGCTAAAAACCAAGCTGGGCGATTATTTAGAGTTGCATGCACGCTTTGGTGCATTAAAAGATGTATTGGCCTATGTCACCGATCGAACCATTGATCGGATTGAGTGTTTTGATATCTCACATACGATGGGTGAAGCGACCATTGGTAGTTGCGTGGTATTTGATCAAGGTGGCTCGCGTCGCCGTGATTATCGTCAGTATGCAATCCATGACATCGTAGGCGGTGATGACTATGCAGCGATGAAACAAGTGTTGACACGGCGTTATAAAAAGCAACCGTTGCCGGATTTATTGCTTATTGATGGCGGTAAAGGTCAGCTTGGTATTGCCAAAGAAGTATTAACTGAGTTGGGTATTCTTGGTGATACTTTACTTATTAGTGTGGCAAAAGGGGAAGGGCGTAAGGCTGGGCTTGAAGTGTTGCACTTTATTGACCATGAGCCACTAGATCTACCGATGGATAGTAAAGCGCTGCATTTATTGATGCATATTCGCGATGAGGCGCATCGTTTTGCAATTACAGCGCACCGTAAAAAGCGTGATAAGCGTCGTTCGTCGTCAGTACTAGAAGTCATACCGGGGCTGGGAGAAAAGCGTCGTCGCGACCTGCTCAATCACTTTGGCGGTATGCAGCAATTGCTTGGCGCCTCCCAACAAGAGCTGTCAGGGGTGCAAGGTATTGGGCCAGTGCTTGCAAAAACGGTTTATAAAGTGTTGCATGAGTAGCTGAACATATTAAAAAAACGACAACAGAACCCAATCTGTTGTCGTTTTAACGTTAGTAATATTTAGCAGATTAAAACCTCTAATCTCTAAAAATCAAAACTTAGCTGCTGGTTTGGATAGCTACGGCAGTGTTCGCAAACGCGCTCCCAATGATTAAATCGATAGCGTAAATACCAACGAACATGCACAGCTTTAGGATAACCGCATTGAATAGCCATTAGTGACCTCCACAATTATGATTAGGAATTCATAACCATGGAGACTAGACGTAGACACTTATTAGCATTTACTATAAAATATATGAACCCTGCAAGGTAAATAAAATTTATTAGTATGCTAACAAGGGAGCCTAGCTCCACAGTTGTCGTATCTAAAAGTTTTTTAAGCTCAGCAATTAATTTTGCTGGGCTTTTTTAATTTTGCATATTTGGTTTCTCCTTAGTAATAGTTTATAAATGACAAATGGCCACACTAAATGGCATTAGCCTTGTTTACTTTTATAAGTCACAAATTTAAAATCCAACGCACTTTTCTCATCGTGCATTTTCTCAGACTCTTCTGCCACTTCAAATTCACTTGGCAACTCAGGGTAGAATGCATCGCCATCGGTAATTTCGGTGTCTACATGGGTCAGTTCAATACGGTCGGTGTACATCAAAGCATCGCTAAAGACGCGCTCACCGCCAATGACCCAAATAGTATCTAGATGCGCGCCATGCGCCAGACTGGCTGCTTGTGTCAAAGCATCGTCCAGATTGTGTACTACATAAGCATTGTCTTTTCCGATAAGGCCTTTTTGCTTAGCATAATCCAACTGGCTGCTGATGATAAAGCTAACGCGTTTTGGCAAAGGCTTGCTGCCCATCGACTCAAACGTCTTACGACCCATAATGACGATACCTTGTATATCGCCGTCATTTTGTTTGGTCGTCATCCTCTTAAAGTGCTGCAAGTCTGCTGAGATATGCCACGGCAGCTCATTATCTTTACCGATACAACGGTTGCTACTGATAGCAGCGATTTGGGCAACTTCGGTGTGGGCATAACTCATAATCTATCCTTTTTATTATCTTTTACAATTTTAAGCTTATTTAGATCAGTCAATCAGTCAATCAGCCAACGCTATACCGCAACTTTCGCTTTGATAGCAGGATGCGACTCGTAACCTTCAATACTAATATCTTCGTAACTGAAGGCAAAAATGTCATTAACATCAGGGTTAAGCGTCAATGTTGGCAGTGTATATAGTGAACGCGTCAACTGTAACTCAACTTGCTCACGGTGATTTTGGTAAATATGGCAATCACCACCTGTCCAGATGAACTCACCCACTTCTAGACCACAAATTTGCGCGACCATATGGGTAAGCAGGGCATAGCTGGCAATATTAAACGGCACACCTAGAAATAAATCTGCTGAGCGCTGATAGAGCTGGCAAGACAGTTTATTGTCCGCGACAAAGAATTGAAACATGGTATGACAAGGCGGTAAGGCGACTTGATCTGCTTCGCCAGGGTTCCAACCAGACACAATCAAACGGCGTGAATTGGGGTTGGTCTTTATTTGCTCGATGACTTGGGTGATTTGATCGACACCATCAGCATGGTAATTGCCGTCTTCATCTTTGGTTGCGCCATAATTGCGCCATTGATGGCCATAGACAGGGCCCAAATCACCAGCAGGACGATTAAAACGCGCCGTCTGCTCTGCAGTAGCCCATTCATTCCAAATGCGTACGCCATTGGCTTGCAGGTAATCGACATGAGTACTACCACTTAAAAACCAAAATAGCTCGTAGGCGATGGATTTAAAATGGACTTTTTTGGTGGTCAATAGCGGGAAACCTGACGATAGGTCGAAACGCAGCTGCGCACCAAAGTGGCTCAGCGTACCTGTGCCAGTACGATCACCTTTTTCAGTGCCTGTGGTTAAAACGTGTTTGAGCAAGTCTAAATAGCCCTGCTCATTATTGCTGTTAATCATAAAAATGCTCGTCGGTATTGTTTAGTACACTGATTGGTATATAGCTTAATAAGCAGCTTGCTTACCCCAGTCATAGATGCCGCGTTTATAGGCATAGATTAATAGGATAAAGCCAATGATTATCATCGGGGCGCTTAGCATCTGCCCTTTGGTCATCCAGCCTAACAAGATAAATCCTTGGTCGACGTCTGGCTGACGGAAGAACTCGATGATGAAACGGCTAACGCCATAACCCAACATGAAAATACCGGTCGCTGCCATCCGAGGACGTGGTTTTGATGAATACCACCATAAGAATAAGAACAGCAATAGGCCTTCAGCAAGCGCTTCATATAATTGTGAAGGATGGCGAGGCAGCAGATACTGACCATTAACTTCAGTCATTAGCTCTTGGAGTTCAGGGTTGGTCTGTAATTGCTGCATATCAGCAGCAGCTGCTTGCGGGAAGTACGTCAACCAATTATAACCGCCGTCAGACACACGGCCCCATAGCTCGCCATTGATGTAGTTACCAATGCGGCCAAACAATAAGCCAGTTGGTACGCACGGCACAACAAAATCGAGCACTTGGAATGGTGTCTTTTTATACTTACGAGCGAAATATAGCATACCGAGCATGACGCCGATCAAGCCGCCATGGAATGACATGCCGCCTTCCCAGACTTTGAAAAGATAGGCAGGGTTTTGTAGCAATTCACCGAACTGATAAAACAAGACGTAGCCAACACGGCCACCTAAAATAACGCCAAGCGCACCAAAGAATACCAAGTCGGACACCATGTCGGTGGTCCAGTTATCGCGTTTGGTGCTGCGATACCACGCTAGGCCGTAAGCGGCAGCAAATGCCAGCAAATACATCAGCCCATACCAATGGACTTCAACAGGCCCAATGGCTAACGCTACAGGATCGTACTGAGGATGAATCATCATAAGGGCATCATAATATTGGTAATAAAGTGCTGACTATAATAGCAAATTTCATTCGTCGAGCATACACAATTGCTATGATGCCAATCAGTTAGCATTGAGAAGTTGAACGGTCGATACAGTTCGGAACACATAGGGTAGGAAGCAAGTAAGATGCTGAATGAAACAGGACAAATAGCTGTAATCGTGAAAAGGTTTCGTAACGGTATGCAATCTTGGTAGCTAACAGCTTAGGATAAAAACACCATTTTTAGCGATATTAAGCGGATGCTACCAAGTGCGCATAAATAAATGCAGCTAGATAGCGACCAGATCCTGTACGTTGTTTTCAACCATCGTATCACCAGCGCCTTGTGATACTACTTTGCCGCGTGATAGCACGGTGTAATTGTCAGCCAGCTCTTCGGCAAACTCATAGAACTGCTCAACCAGCACAATGGCCATGTCACCTTTGTCAGCCAAGTCACGTAGAACTCGGCCAATATCTTTAATAATAGAGGGCTGGATACCTTCAGTCGGTTCATCTAAAATCAACACAGTCGGCTCGGAGGCTAAGGCGCGTGCAATGGCAAGTTGCTGCTGCTGACCACCAGATAAATCACCACCACGCCGATGTTTCATCTCATCGAGTACGGGGAAAATATCGTATAAATGTTTGGGTACGTGTTTTGCCTTGCTACGTGAAAATTTGGCCATACCAATTAAGATGTTTTCTTCTACGGTCAGTGTCGAAAAGATATCACGACCTTGTGGCACATAAGCCAAACCTGCTCGTACCCGCTGCTCGGATGACATCTTACTGATGTCTTTATTATTGAGCAAAATCTCTCCTGATTTAATCGGTAATATCCCCATTAGGCATTTAAGTAGCGTAGTTTTGCCCACGCCATTACGACCAAGTACCACACTGCATTCGCCGATGGGGGCTGTAAGCGAGACGTCTCGTAAAATATGGCTGCCGCCATAGTATTGATTGATATCGTTAACTTTTAACATGGCTGTCTCCTAACATTCGAATCGTTTCCTAATCTCTAAATGGCATAGCAGTTTGTCAATATTACTATCAACTCAGTTGTCAACTCAGTTATCAATCCAGCTATCGACCTAAATAGGACTCAATCACGGCTTCATTGGCTTGTACTTCCGCTAATGTACCTTCGGCCAAAATCGCCCCTTGTGCCAATACCGTGACTTTTTCACTGATGGCATCGATAAAGGTCATATCATGCTCAACCACCACCAAGGTATGGTTCTTTTTGAGGCGTAAACACAGCTCGGCGGTATGTTCAGTTTCTGCATCGGTCATACCGGCCACAGGCTCATCAAGCAAAATCAGCTTGGGGCTCTGCATCAGTAGCATGCCAATCTCTAACCATTGTTTTTGCCCATGTGAGAGTAAGCCAGCAGGCTTGTTAGTTTTATCTGTCAGGCGAATTTGTTGTAGGGTAGCGTCGAGGGTATCGCGAGTATCGGCATTGAGTTTGTTGAATAAGCTTTTGACCACACGCTTGTCTTTCGGCGCAGCAAGTAACAAATTATCCATCACCGTAAAGTTCTCAAAGACAGTAGGTTTTTGGAATTTACGTCCGATACCAGCTTCGGCGATTTCTTCGGTGGATAAGTTAGCAAGGTTGTGGGTTTGACCAAAAAATACGCTGCCTTCGGTAGGACGAGTTTTACCCGTGATGACATCCATTAGCGTGGTTTTACCAGCGCCATTAGGGCCAATAATGCAGCGTAGCTCACCTTCTTCAATGTATAACGATAAATTATTGAGTGCGCGAAAAGAGTCGAACCAAACACTCAAATCTTCTAAATACAATGCAATCCCATGGCTAAAATCGACGCCTGATGGCTTTGGATGACTGCGGCCAGTACCGCCATGATTACGTCCATACTCATTAATAATTTGCTCAGTCGTTGACGGTTTATCATTTAGCATTACTGTTTCTCCTTTTTGAATCGATCGAACAAGCCCATAATGCCATTGGGCAAAAACAACGTCACGACGACGAACAGTCCACCTAATATCAGTAGCCAAAATTCAGGGTAGGCGACAGTGAAGTAAGTTTTGACCGAGTTGACCACACCAGTTCCTAGAATTGCACCGATCAATTTACCTCTACCACCCGTTGCTACCCAGACGGCCATTTCAATTGAGTTCACAGGATTCATTTCACTTGGATTAATAATGCCTACCTGCGGCACGTATAGCGCACCTGCGATACCAGCGATGACTGCGGACAGCACCCAAGCTGATAGCTTGTACCACAACGTGCGATAACCCAAATACTGCAAGCGATTTTCGCTATCACGAATAGCGCCAAGCACTCGCCCATACGGCTGATTCATTAAATGACGCAAACCCATATAAGAGACTAACAATGCTACGGCAGTGACAAAGCACAGCATTGAACGAGTAGAGGCAGCGGTAATGTCGTAGCCGAGTAAGGTGGTAAAACCAGTAAAGCCGTTATTGCCGCCAAAGCCCGTTTCATTACGGAAGAATAGCAAGGCTGCTGCATAGACCATGGCTTGGGTAATGATAGAAAAGTAAACGCCTTTGATCTTGGAGCGAAACGCAAAAAAACCAAAGATGAAAGCGACTAAGCTGGGTACCAGTACCACCAATGCCATTGCCCACCAAAAGTTTTGCGTGCCAGCCCAATACCATGGCATTTCAGTCCAGCTCAAAAACCGCATAAAATCAGGAAGCGCATCGCCTGCCGTTTCGCGTGTTAGGTACATGCCAAATGCATAACCGCCCAACGCAAAGTACAAGCCATGCCCCAAGCTTAAGATGCCAGCATAACCCCATACGAGGTCTAGTGCCAATGCCACCATGGCCAGCGCCATGATCTTACCAATCAGGGTAATCCAGTAGGCCGAAAGATAAAAAGGTGAGCTCTCCGGCATAAGATGTAGCCAAGGCAGTATCAGTAGTACGGCAAAACATAAGCCAATTAAGACAGCACTACGCGGTGTATCAGACAGTAATTTGGTCAGTATCATAGTAGTCTCCTTATTCGACAAAGCGGCCTTTGAGTGCAAATAAACCTTGTGGCCGTTTCTGAATGAACAGAATCACAAGAACCAACAATACTATTTTTGCCAATACCGCACCGATACCAATCTCGAGTACCGTACCACTCACACCAAGTCCTAAGGCTGCTAGTACTGCACCCCATACTTGACCGACACCGCCGACGACGACGACCAAGAACGTATCAATGATATAGGTTTGACCCAAGTCAGGACCCACATTGCCTACTTGAGCAAGCGCGCAGCCTGCCATGCCTGCAAGTCCAGAACCCAAACCAAATGCCATCATATCGATACGTGCAGAAGGAATACCAACTGCTTTTGCCATTTGGCGGTTTTGTGTGACTGCTCGTATAAATAATCCAAATCGGGTCTTATTAAGTAAGTACACCAGTAGCGCCACGATGATGACCGTAAATACGATAATGGCGATGCGATTGTAAGGAAGTACCAAACTTGATGACACTTGATATGCGCCGCTGAGCCATGCCACGTTACTAACTTCAACGTTCTGCGCACCAAAAATCATCCGCACCAGTTGCATCAATATTAAGCTCACCCCAAATGTTGCCAGCAATGTCTCTAGCTCACGACCATATAGTGGGCGAATGACAATGCGCTCAATAATCATGCCTATGACAGCGCTGACTAAAAAAGCAGCCGGAATAGCAGCAAGCAAATACCAACCTGCCATATCTGGCATATAAGCTTGAAAGAAGTTTTGCACCATATAAGTGGTATAAGCCCCAATCATAATCAGCTCACCATGCGCCATATTAATCACGCCAAGTAAGCCAAAGGTAATGGCAAGGCCAAGAGCCGCTAGCAGTAAAATACTGGCGGTACTCATACCGGTGAAAATATGACCCATCCATGTGCTTATTTCAATACGCCGTGACACACTGGATTCAGCATCGATAAGCGCCGCTTTAAGCGAGGCATCTAAGCCATCAGCCGCGAGAGCAGATTCAATATCGACCAAAACTTGTGGGTTATCACTATCAGCAAGTAGCTTTGCGGCTGCGATTTGAGTGGGTAGGTCACCATTTTTAAAGTCAATACGAGCCTGTAATGCGGTTAGTGCCTTTTTGACTTTAGCACTGTCTTCATTTGCCGCTGCTGCGGTAATAATGGCCGGATTTACTTGGTCAATGTTGTTGGCTAAAATATCAACTGCTTGTAGTCGCTGTGCAGGTTTGTCAGATGCTAGCTTGACCTTAGCTTGTCCAAAAATCAGCGCCGAGCGCAGCGCATTGGTCAAGGTGATTTGTGATAAGTCACTAGGCCAATCGGCTGTCTCTTCTTTATTGGGATAGGTAAATAGCTGATCGTCTTTATTCAGTAAATACGTCTGCCCACCGTTGCCTTGATACAGTTCATCATTTGCAATGAATTCAACCAAGCTATCTAAACTTTCAACCGATCCCGGCCAATCACTTAACATGGCTTGACGCTGGCTAAAATCACCCGCTACAAATTGTTGAATGGCATTGCCTGAACTTGTAGAAGTTGCTGTTGAAATATTTGAGGTATCTGAGGTGCTGGCTTGAGTAGAAGTGGTTACGTTCGCAGTTGTGACCAATGATGGCTCACTATGAGCGGTATTTGTATCATGATCATGTGCTGGGCCATCATGGTCAGCATGCGCAGAGGTGGTGAAAATTGTTATGAATAATGCAGTCAGAGCAAGTAGCCGCATAGGTATAGATATTGAAAAAATCGCAGCGTGCCTCATGAACCTGCTTGTTGGTGCTTGCTGATCATTACCATTCTTAGATGATATTTGCCCTGCAATGGGGCATAAAGTGTGACGCTGCATATGCGGCTCCCTGTGTTCCACGGTCAACAAATTCTTAGCTCTACTGCTTAGCGTACTAAGCAATAGAGGTGTAGATAAGGTGTATAGATATATAAGGCGTTGAAAATAAATGTGAAGAGTAGGTACTGGGTCGTCGATTCATGCACCTGTCAGCACAAATTTATTCATTGGACAGCCTATTTAGGAATGTACTCGCTCCAAGGCTGAGCTTGAATGACCTCTGGCGTTTTAAAAATCGTGTCAAACTGTCCATCCGCACGAATTTGACCAATCATCACAGGCTTCCATAAATGATGATTGGTGTCATCCATTTTTAATGTGTAACCAGAAGGCGCATCAAACGTCTGACCAGCCATGCTGATACGTACTTTATCAACATCAGTAGTGCCTGCTTTTTCAACGGCTTGTTTCCACATATTGATACCGACATAGGTGGCTTCCATTGGATCATTGGTCACGACTTTTTCAGCATTTGGTAGGTTTTGGTCTAATGCATATTGCTTATAGCGTTTGGTAAATTCACTGTTGGTTGGATTTTTGATTGACATAAAGTAGTTCCATGCCGCCAAGTGACCTTGCAGTAGACTGGTGTCGATACCACGCAGTTCTTCTTCACCGACTGAGAATGCCATGACTGGAATTTCTGACGCTTTGATACCTTGGTTGGCCAGTTCACGATAAAACGGAACGTTTGAATCGCCGTTGATAGTAGAAATTACCGCTGTCTTTTTACCCGTTGAGAACTTTTTGACGTTAGATACGATGGTTTGATAATTGCTGAAACCAAATGGTGTGTACTCTTCCATGATGTCTGCATCAGCCACGCCTTTTGACTTCAAAAATGCCTTTAAAATCTGGTTGGTGGTGCGTGGATAGACGTAATCAGTACCCAGCAATACAAAGCGCTCTGCACCGCCGCCTTCTTCACTCATTAAATACTCTACCGCTGGAATGGCTTGCTGATTTGGCGCAGCACCAGTGTAAAAAATATTTTCTGATTGCTCTTGTCCTTCGTACTGCACTGGGTAAAACATCAATCCGTTTAACTCTTCAACCACGGGTAATACTGATTTACGCGATACGGAAGTCCAACCGCCAAAAATAACATCCACTTTATCTTGAGTTAATAGCTGACGAGCTTTTTCAGCAAACAATGGCCAATCAGAGGCAGGGTCAACGACCACAGGCTCTAGCTGCTTGCCCAGTACACCGCCATTCGCATTGATTTCATCAATGGTCATTAATGCGGTATCTTTTAGAGAGGTTTCGGAGATGGCCATGGTGCCAGACAATGAATGCAAGATACCTACTTTGATGGTATCGCCATCAGCGGCAGGCTCAGTCGTTGTTTCTGTAGTCGTTTCGGCTGTAGTTTCTGTCGATGTCGCAGTTTCTGCAGGTTTTTGACAGGCAGCGAGACTCAAACTACTGATGACGGCTATCGCCAATAGTGAAACGCGTGATTTGAGTTTGCTGTGAATATTCGACTCAACAAACTGAGGGTTGGCTAAAATTGGTAACGAAAACATGTACATCTCCTAAGTAAATACAAAAAATAAAATATTGTTACTTAACAGTGATTAATAGTTCAAGTTCCGTGCCAAGTTAAAAAGGCCGTTATTTAGGAAATAACAGTACAATAATTAAAAATTGTGGCGTTTTTTCATTAATCTAGTGCATAGATTTTGGTAGGTTGCACCATAAAAGGGAATAAATAGAGAAACCGTGCACAATATAAAAATATGACGTTAGCTTTGATAGAGACATTTGTTGCTAAAAAGTGTCAAAAACGCTACGGTTATATCTTTGAGAGATATTATTTTTGATAGAAATTGTCTTGCGCGCTTATATGATGGCAAGTCTGATAGTAAAAGTGCGCTGCTGCCATAATGGATTTTACTTCTAAGGAATGATGTATGAACGCTCATGTAATACAGGCGTCTGTTTCAACAGATCATGGCAGCGCATCACCGCCGCTTAATAAAGTGACTAGATGTTTGGTTTTGCCGCTTATGTTTGGTGGTAGTGCCGTATTGGGATTGTCTTCGGCGCAAGCGGGAATGAGCAACGTTGAACAAGTCACTATTTATCAAGGTTTGGCGAGCGTGACACGGGCGCTGCCCATCGCAGGCAACGGTGAGCAAACCGTTGTATTTTCATGCTTGTCACCTCATATGGATAAAGAGAGCTTGAGTGTACAGGCGATGGGTAACGTCAACGTCGGTGAAATCAGTATTGAAGAATTGACTGGAGAGCAAGCAGCGCAATGCCAATATCAAGGTGATGCTAAGGTACAGACACAGCAAAGTACTTTAGCTAATATCAATGCTGAGTTAGAGGCTGCACGCTTAGCAAAAGCATATTTACAGAATTTGACCAAAGCCACTCAGGTCAATACGGATAGTACGATTGCTAATAATGCGCGTGATATAGAAACTCAAGCGACCAGTATTAACCAAAGAATTTTAGAGATTCAACAGCGTCAGGCGCGCGCGCAAGATGCACTTAATCAGCTTATGTTAGGCAGCGCGACATCAACCTTTAATAATGTGACACAGGTGAGTGTACGCACGGCCAGTCGCTCGCCAAGTACCCTTAAATTGCATTACCAAGTACGCGGCGCAGGTTGGGAACCTGCATATCAAGCTCGCCTAAATACAACTAGTGAGCAGTTAAGTATCACAGCTTCTGCGATTATCGCCCAGCAGACGGGTGAGAATTGGACAAACGTACCTGTGACACTCAGTACCGTTAATCCCAATCAGAGTACGACAGGGCAACTGCCTTATGTGCAGCGTTTGTCATTATATGAAGAGAATCAAGATGCGAATGTTAGGCGTGAGTCACCTATGATGGATGCTGCTCCTGTGATGATGGCAGAAGCGGCTTACACCAAAGGAGCAGGAGCACCTATGGCACCGCTACCGAACTTTACCGTTAGTAGCCAAAATAAAAATGGCATCATCGAGTATCGCTTACCGCAGTTAGTGAGCATTCCTAGTGATGGCAGACGGGTACGTACAGTGATTGGAGAGCAATCTGGTAGCAGTAAGCTATGGATTCGCAGCACACCAAGCGCTGAGACTGCCGCCTACTGGTATGCATCAGCGCCATTTCTAACACCAGACTGGGTAGATGGTTCGTTACAGCTGTACCGCGATGACAACTATGTAGGTCAGTCACGTTATAGCTACCAAATGCTAAAAGAGCAAGGCATCGGTTTTGGTAGTGATCCAAACATGCTTGTGAAAGAGTTGACCAATGAAGACAAGCAAGGTGAGAAAGGTGTGCTAAACCGTACGCAAACCATAACGACCACCAACGCCTATCAGTTTACCAATCAGCATAATCGCAGTGTACGTTTGCAAGTATTGGGCAGTGAGCCTATCAGCCGTGATGACAGTCTGAAAGTTACGGTCACTCATACGCCGCCTGTAACCGAACGAGATTGGAATGACAATCAAGGCATAGTAGCATGGGAGTTCGATTTGCCAAGTAAGCAGTCACACGTGATACGCTCGACGTCTCAGGTTAGCTATCCTGCAAATAAGCTATTAGCTGGCAATCGATAAATGCTACTCGATTAGTAAGTAAAACCTCAAACGATGCGCTTTTTTTTGCTAAAAAGTATTGCTATAACAGAAGATTATTATAAAAGGAATGCTATGTGTATCGTCACCATTGCTTGGCAGTTATTTGATGAGCTGCCATTGGTATTATTGTCCAATCGTGATGAGTTTCTGGAGCGTCCAACTGAGCCTTTACATCAATGGTCTGATCAACCTATTTATGCTGGACGTGATAAGCAAAGCGGTGGCACATGGCTAGGTATTCATCAAGAAAAACAGACGAGTTTTTTTGAGCAAAACGGCCGTTGGGCTGCGGTATTAAACTTTCGTGATGGTGTGCAGGCAGGGACAGACGAGCGTTCGCGCGGTGCGTTAGTGACTGACTTTTTGACAAGTACTATTAGCCCAATGGATTTTGCCCGAAATATTACTTTGCAAGATTACGCTGGCTTTAATCTTATTATTGGTGATACAGCACAAGCTGTCATCGTTAATAATCGCGGTCATGCGCCGACACCATTGTATGCAGGTTTACATGTGCTTTCTAACGGTCAGCCAGAGGACAGTTGGTTTAAGACGGAACGTCTACGTGGCAGGCTACGTCAAGAAGTATTGCCATTGATTGCTGAGGACAGCTCGCCTGAGTGCTGGCAAGAGGCTGCCTTTGATGTGTTATCTGATAATACGCCAGCACCAGCAGATAAGCTGCCTGATACTGGCGTGGCGCTTGAGGTGGAGCAGATGCTGTCTTCTATTTATATTGAACCAGTGGCTTTTGGCAATACAGAAAACAATGTACCCACTTATGGGACTCGTACCCAAAGTATTTTGACGTTGCGCAAAGAGGGCGATACGGGCGCAAACTTCACCGCGAATATTACCAGTCGAGAGTTTGATCATCATTCAAAGTAACTGAAACCAATAGCTGAAAAACAATAAAAAACACCCTTGGTAATGGCTAAAAACTCTAGCAATTACCAAGGGTGTTTTTTATTACATTATAAATCGAGCGATTTATTACACTATCAAATGATTTTCTTGCTCAGGGATAATCAGTTCTTGCTTTAAGGGAAGCTCGCGCACCAGTTCTTGCAAGGCACGGCGATAAACGCCTCGTTTAAAATGAATCACTTGTCCGAGTGGATACCAGTAACTGACCCATTGCCAATGGTCAAATTCTGGCTTCCCTTCATCGAAGCGGATATGTTGAGTATTTGCCTCATCTAAGCGCAGCAAAAACCATTTTTGTTTTTGCCCAATACACAAAGGGTGTTGTCCATGTCGCACATAGCGTTTTGGCAGACGATAACGCAACCAATCTTGCGTCACTGCCAACAAGTCTACATGACGCGGATGTAGGCCGACCTCTTCCCAGAGCTCGCGATACATCGCATCCATCGGCGTCTCTCCGCGGTCGATACCGCCTTGCGGAAACTGCCAAGCGTTGTGACCAATACGTTTTGCCCACAGAACCTGCCCTTGTGTATTTGCCAAGATGATGCCGACATTGGCGCGAAAGCCGTCTGCATCTATCATGACTAAACCTTTTTAATTTATTTAAAATAGCTTATTTCGATCTAAAACCATGACAACAATCATAATTATTATAAGGTGATTATTGTCGATATTAGGTCAAAATAAGATTCATTACCGTTATTAAACCAAGAAACAAGCAAAATGTGTAACAGTATTTTGCTATAAAATGTTTCACGAGTTTAGCTGTTTAAAATCAAGTGGTTATAAATAAACTTTTGTAAGTTTATTTGAGGGGTATTACAGCGAGGGCAAGTTTCAGTAATGGCGGTGGGATAAGTGTATTAGTACTCAGCTATGATTTAAAAACGATCATTATAAATAAATCATGAATTAAAGAAGCTAGGCTAGCTGAATGTAACTAGAGTCATGATAGTAGTCAACGACAGTTAACGAGAATGGGGATATAAAATCTCGCTTTGGCTTATGCTACACTAGCAACGTGATATAACTACCCATACAGTATTAAGGCAACGGGTATTATTAAAAATAAAAAGCAGAGAACCTGCTAATTGAAAACTAATAATTGAAATAAGGAACAGGCGAAATGTCAGAGTCAAAAGCAAGTGTTACATGGCAAGAAAACAAAGCATTTATGGGCGTGTCACCGTCAGGACATAACGTGCAAATCGATGCAGACAAAGAAAAAGGCGCCAGTCCAATGGAGCTGATTCTATTAGGACTTGGTGGTTGCGCTAGTTATGATGTGGTAGAGATTTTACAGAAATCACGCCAAGCAGTGACAGACGTGCGTTGTGAATTGACCGCACAACGTGCTGAAACCGTACCAGCGGTATATACCGATATTCATATGCATTTCGTGGTGACGGGTCAAGATGTTAAAGAAAAACAAGTCGAAAAAGCCATCCATTTATCAGCAGAAAAATACTGCTCAGCCAGTAGAATGTTGGTACAGGGCGGCGTGAACGTTACTCATGATTTTGAAGTTATTGCAGGGTAGAGGCGAGTATATTAATGAATGCACTTTTGGAGTTGGTCTCTAATACCGCAGCATCTGCCATTTGGGCAATGGTGGTGGCAAGTTTGTTACCATGGTTAGTATCAATCATTGCAAAAGCGTCTGGCGGTTTTAAGCTCAGAAATAATGCACATCCTCGCGATTTTTTTCAAAATGCGACAGGAATGGCGGCACGTGCTAATGCTGCACAGCAAAACAGCTATGAGACGTTGCCAATATTTTTGGCGGCTGTCCTAACGGCAATGCTGTTCTTCGTGCCGCAGGCGATTATCAATGTATTGGCTTGGCTATATGTGCTGATTCGTATTGGCTTTTGTGTGGCTTATATCACCAATTTGGCAACGTTTCGCTCAATACTCTGGGCGTTATCAATGGCTTGCTGTTTGATGCTATTCTATTTAGCGATTCGAGTGAGTATTTAATACGGTTCGTCAGGTTTATTAAGTTCAGGTGCATGAGTTTTAAGACAGTTTAGCTGTTAGATAAAAGCAGTTATCATTAGCGTACACTGGCTTGCAGTGCGCTAATGATAACTGCTTTATTTTTTTCTCGTTTCATACTATCCCATACTATTTTGGCTTCGCCATAGCCTTTGGTGAGCATGGCGAGCCATTGCTTGTAGCGACCAACCAATATGACTTCAGTTTTAGCTTGACCTTCCAAAAATTTAATCTGATGTGCGATTAAATCTTCCCATGCTAAGGCAGTCATCATTCCCGTATTATTAATATTGCTATCAACCTGCGCAATCAAATCGGGACGGGTAACCGCACCGCGACCTAACATTAAATGTTCTGTACCTGCTTGCGTCATACAGTTCTGTGCATGCTCTGCATTCCATATTTCACCATTGGCGATGACAGGAATATCGAGCGCATTAAAACTTTGAATCTTGTCCCAGTAGGCGGGCGGCTTATAGCCTTGGGTTTTGGTTCGTGCATGAATGGTTAGCCAATCAGCACCACTATCATTAATCGCGCCACGAATATCATCCATGCGACTGGTATCGGTATAACCTAAACGTATCTTGGCCGAGACTGGAATGTCAGTAGGTACCGCTTGACGCACTGCGCTGATAATCTGATATATGGTTTCGGGTTCATCCAATAATACTGAACCACCACGATGGCTGTTTACCGTTTTAGCAGGGCAACCAAAATTGATATCAATGGCAGGTGCACCAAGCTCGGCAGCATAAGCAGCATTGTCTGCCATGAGTTGCGCTTCGCTGCCTAAAAGTTGCAAATGAATCGATGTGCCACAAGCAGTCTTGGCATCATGACGTAATTCTGGAACGTATTTATAAAACACATGCGCGGGCAAGACATGCTGAGTCACACGAATAAACTCGCTCACCGACCAATCATAGGGACGACCTAAATCTGCCGCAATTTGCGTTAGAATTTGTCGCATTAATGGATCGGTCAGTCCTTCCATTGGCGCAAGTAAGCGGACGGGATTAGCAAATAACTGATGGATGGTGTTTTGACGTGCTTGAAGTTGCTGACTATTATTCATGCTTGTTGTTCACTGCTAAAAGGTTGCTATAACGGAAGATAGACTACGAATTTAGAATGGCAAATACGAAGAGTGACTAAGTGAGGAAAGTTAGGTATTACCGAAAATAACTTTCTTGCCTGTCTGTAAGCCGGATATCAGATCTTTAATATTATGAATGTCCAAATTACTCTGGGCACGAGTGCAAGCAACATAGAGCAAACGTAACTCTTCTGGGCTTATCTTGATCGCATTGGTGGTGACATCATAATAGAAATCATCGTCTAACTGAACCTTTCCCCATTCAAGCCCTTTGGCTTTGTGAGCAGTTGAGATGACATAGTCGGCATTTTCGATACTGGTCAAGCTATTGACCGCTTGACTCAATACGTTGGTGCCATGATCATCGACCAATTTCACCAGAGTTTTGAGATCACTGCCTTCATTGGTTTCGGCGTATTCTTGCACATCGCCCCAATTATAAAAGTATGCCAGTTCAGGCACACCATAAGCAGACTTACCATTTTTTAAATTTTCGGCGGCCTGACAGAATTTGAGCATACGGTCAGTGTCTGCTTGTAATGCTACACGGTGCCCAAGCTTGAGACCGGTCAATAGTTGCGACATCGCAGCGGCATTGGTACGACATAGAATGGCGTCTTTTTTGCTGTGTACCATACCTTTTTCAGTAGAGGATTGTTTATTAGGATTGCCCTTAAGCGGTACGTCTTCTTGCAGTGCTTTCAGCAATGTATTGGCAACTTCTGCAATTGGCTCACCAAAGCGAAAAGACTGCGTCAATAAGGTTTGTGGCAGCGGCAGTTTTTTCATGGCATTGACCGCACCACGCCACTCGTAAATCTGCTGATGCGCATCGCCTACATAGATAACCTGTCTCGGTTGCTGAGTCAAAATCCCCATCATCAGCGGATCTGCATCTTGCGCTTCATCAAACAAAATGAAATCTGCTGGAATGCTCGGCTTAGACAATGCCCAAAGTTTTAGATAAATATCATGCCCGATGCCAGCAGGATGACGCGCATCAATCGACTGTAACCAGCGTTGTTCTACGGCAGGGTAGAGCATCTCACGTAATTGCTCTGCATCTGAATCATCGAGCCAACTCGGAAACAATATATGTCTAGGGGCAGGGTAGCTAGCATGCGTACTACAAAAGTTGCTCACGGCGTCACTGACGAAGCGCGATAATCGAGCTGGCGTGAGCGTAATATATTTGTTTATACCATCCATTTGCCGCCGTACTTGGACAGGTTGCAGGCCCAAATCATCGCCAAGACGCTTGGGGGAGAATCTTGGTAAGGATAGTTTGGCCGTGATATCACGTGCAACATGACGATAGGCAAGCGAATGAAAGGTACGACATTCCACATGTGATGGAAATTTTGAACGAGCATCATTGGCAATCGTTTTATTAAAAGCTAAATATAAGCCGCGTCCGCGCAGGCGCTCACCGATGAGTTTTAGCGTTGTGGTTTTACCAGCACCCGCATAAGCCACCACTTTGAATGACTTGTGATCCATCGCCATATTGAGCGCATTTAATTGCTCGTCAGTGGGATCGCTCATATAAGCTGGCATAGATGCGGACATAACAAAGTTACCTAAAAGAATAAAACATGGTCAAAAATGATGGGGGTAAAAAAAGCCACTGCATAGACAATGGCTGATTAATGATAATATAGTCAATCCTTTATAAATTGGATATGGTGTCAGTCTCGCTTAGCCTACTATTTGTAGTACTTTCACTTGCCTTCCTTGTATCCAAATTATATTAAACCGACTATAGTCAAAAGAGGTATCGACGATTACTTGAGGCTTAAGTAGCCATATTAACAGATTAGCGCGTTGGCCTGTTTTGAATTAACTGGTAAGTTCATTTTTTGTGCGAGGCCGTCTTAGCAGCTAGCGCAGCACGAGGCTCTTCTTTGATCAAGATTTTGGCTAAAAATAAACCAAGCTCAAACAACAACCACATCGGAATGGCAAGCATCAGCATTGACACCCCATCGGGCGGTGTGACGACTGCCGCCACGGCGAAACAGCCGACAATGATATAACGACGTTTATCTTCTAGACTTTGAATGGAGACAATGCCAGTCAATATCAATAGCAAGGTAACGACTGGAATCTCAAAAGTTAAGCCAAATACCATAAACAGTTTGAGTGCAAAGCTCAGGTAACTGTCGATATCTGTCATTGGTAGGACGTTTTGCGGGGCAAACATGATAAAGAACTTTAGCACCCCTTTGAGTACGATAAAGTAAGCAAACGCTACGCCAGAATAAAATAAGAATATCGAAGATAGTAGTACTGGTATTGCGATTCTCTTTTCTTTTTTATATAGACCAGGCGCTACAAATGACCAGATTTGATACAAAATATAAGGCATGGCAAAGAATGCAGCGACGAAAACAGTCAGACGTATCGGTGCCATAAAGTTGGAGGTGATATCTGTCGCAATCATGGTTGAATTGGCTGGCAGTTGTGCAACCAATGGATCTGACAACAGATTATATAGCTCGCGTGAAAATCCGACTAACGCTAAAAATATGACCAGTACAGCAACACATATTTTGATTAAATGTCTACGTAGCTCAATCAAATGCTCTGTGATAGGCATGTCAGCCACAGCACTTAATGCATCTGTAGGCTCATTTTTATCTATCGCATCGGTAGTTGCTTCTTTGTCTGAACTAGCAACTTTTTCTTGGCGGCTTTTTTTGCGTTTGAATAATCCCATCAATCAGACTCCTGTTTATTGTCAGAAGTCTGCATGCTTACAGGACTGTTTAATAAAACGTCGGCTTTATAATTCGGCAGGTAGGGAGGCATAGGTAAACGGCGAGCTTTGTCATACGCACCAAGACGGAACCACATATTTTCCCAAGGTTTGGTCGTGATGTTTTGAACCACTTGATGAGTATTATCTTGGGGTGTACTGCCTGTGGGAAAGCCGTGTAAACAGTCGTCTGCTTCTAATGGCTGCTTAGTATCTGCTAGTGTCGTATCTTGCCCATAGGCGTAATCGAATGCTTTAGGCGTGACTGACTGACTTTTTTGTTCACTACTATTTTGCTCACCATTATTGTCATCAGCTCTGACATGTGCAGCCTTACCGACAGTATCATTCGCGGCATTAAAATGCTGGTTTTGAGCGTTTTCGAAATCTTTCATATTGCCACGCATTTCTGCTAGCTCGCGTTTCATATCCGACTCAGTTTGACGAATTTTGGCCAGCTCTTTTTGCATTTGCTGCCGTGTCTCAGCCAAATCTAGCTCAGCCTCTATTTCTGACTGTAAGGTAGATACCGTGCGGCGAATTTTGGCATACCATTGCCCAGCAGTCCGCGCTGCCTGAGGCAGTTTTTCTGGACCCAGAACAATCAAGGCGATTATGCCAAAGAGGAGTAATTCAGAAAACCCAATATCAAACATAATGGTTGAGTGTCACTATCTAGGAACTACAGGCTGGCGAAGTGCTATAGGCATTATACGTTGTGCTTATCGTCAGTAGGGGCTGCGTTGATATCGCTATTATTGACGTTGTCAGTAGCTGAGCGATCTGTGGTACGGGTATTGCTATCGTGATCAAGGACGGCGTGCTTTTTAGCATGCTCTGTATTTTCGTCTTTGACCGCTTCTTTGAAGCCCTTAACTGCGCCGCCTAAATCTTTGCCAGCATTTCTCAGTTTAGAGGTGCCAAATACGACGACCACCACAACCAATAGTATCAGCCAATGCGTAATAGAAAAACTGCCCATAAAGCTATCCTCATGTCTTGGTTTTCAGTCTATATATGAATACTTTACGTTTATATCTTTGCGTTTATCACATAGCAATATAGTAAACAAAAAGTATCGACATATAATGCGACGTTAAAAGAGCTATATTATAACCTGCAGTTGTGACAAAAGGGTGAAATCGCAAAATATTCAAACAGGGTAGTTGATTATCTTACGATTTCACAAGCTGCCTTCACGAGATTAAATTTACAACATCACAAGTTATCGTGACGCTTTTTCATCAATGCCCGAGAGTCCAAAGCGACGTCCTAGCTCGTTTAATACAGCGTCCGACTCTATATCGAACCATGCCAGTCCAACCAACGTATGAAACCAGACATCAGCTACTTCATAAATGAGCTCATGACGTGCCTCATCATATTGCGCTTTGTCTAGGCTTTCGTCACAACTGGCAAAGTCTTTGGCAGCGATGATGCTTTCGGTACTTTCTTCACCGACTTTTTCTAATATTTTATTTAACCCTTTAGCATACAAGCTGGCCACATAAGAGCTATCGGCGTCAGCGTTTTTGCGTTCAGCCAATACATTATCAAGCTGCTGCAAAATAGAGACGTTCTCTGTTTGATTAGACTCAGCGTTAGTGTCATCTTTAGCAGTGGTGTTATTGGGTTGCAGATTGGTTTGTAGACTGCTATCCGCCGTCTCAGTTGATGCATAAATATTCGCAGGGTCTTTTAGTACTTTATCAACGGTTTCCCACTCAGGCGTTTGTCCAGATAAATCTAAACGCTGATAAAAACAAGACTCTCGGCCAGTGTGACAAGCAATACCACCAGCTTGGGTGACATCAAGTACAATCACATCTGCATCACAGTCCAAGCGAATATCGTGGACAGTTTGAGTGTGACCTGACGACTCGCCTTTGTGCCATAATTTGGCACGTGAGCGCGAAAAATAAACGGCTGTCTGCGTTTGTGCAGTCAGTTGGAGCGCTTCCGCGTTCATCCATGCCATCATCAAAATACGCCCAGACTTATGGTCTTGAGCAATCGCAGGAATCAAACCATCGTCATTAAATTTTATGGCAGCCAGCCAAGCAGGTAAAGTCATAATATATCTGTCATCTTGTAAGTATGAAGTAGGGAATGGTCAATGCATCATAGCCATTCACTCTCTTGATATGGAGAGTGAAAAGGCTCTTCGAGCAAAGACAGTATTTTAAGAAAAACAATGTTAAAGATTAACTAAGTGTGGGTATAGCGCTTCTTTTAAAGTGTTGTTGAGCGCAGTCACTTTATTTAGCCGGAAGTCGTAACTGAGAAAATGCAGTCGTGCTTTCGCCACTGTTTCACCCGTATGCATACGCGTGACTTTTATCACCATATTTCCGCCGTCATCATACAACGGCTCGACGCCTATCTCAAACAGGAGTTGGTCACGCAATCGTACACGACTATCAATGTTTAACTGTAACTCATCAATAATTAAGCCCTGATAGTCGGCATTGATCTCTTTAATCCCTTTGGAGTATAAGAATCGCGCGCGCGCTTCAGTCACCAAGGCTGTCAATGACTCAAGTGTCAGATGCTGGCCTATATCTACCTCAGTATGACGTACACGCATGACTGTTTCAAAGACAAATAAATCGTTATCAAAATCCAACTCTTTTCTTGACACATTATTTCCTAGGTTGACGGCAGGTGATGAGTTCTGCTGAGCTTGATATAGATTGGTAACATCGTAACGATGCCGACCATATGATATACGGCTAATAAGTGTGATAAGTAGTCTTGTATTATTAGCGCCTAAACTATACCAATACTCACTCTCTACTTAAGCACAGCTTAAGCTGACATTCAATCTATTTGCAGAGGATTTCCCTGTTTTATTGGTGTTTTTATGAGAAAGGCTAGCAGTCGGTTCATACTCGTTATCTACTATGATGGTTTACTGGGGCATGATTAAAACTTTCCTTGGCAAAACAGCGTGCTATCTGCTAAAATACGGCCTCCCACCTCAAGGCAAATAGAGGTTTAGTGGTTGTTTTTAAAGCCACTATTCGTTATGTACTATTTGACGACCAGGTTCTATCAAAGACAAAGAGGCAAATCATCATGAAAGTTAAGATGAAAACCAGAAGCGGTGCAGCTAAACGCTTCAAAAAAACAGCAAACGGCTTCAAGCGTAAGCAAGCAAACAAAAGCCATATCTTGACCAAGAAATCAGCTAAGCGTATTCGCCAGTTGCGCGGTCTTAAGATGGTGGACAAGTCTGACGAAGCAGCAGTTCGTCGTATGTGCCCATACATCTAATAGCCTATCGTCATATGCATTTAATCAAGCGCTATTTAATTAATAGCCACTTAATTAAAAATATTTGACCTTGCAATCTGATAACGATGTCTACTATTCGATGACATCGTGATTCGTTTAATAATGATTAAAAATATCTTGGAGTAATTTATGGCCCGTGTAAAACGTGGTGTACAGGCGAATCGTCGTCACAAAAAAATCTTAAAACGCGCAAAAGGCTACTACGGTGCCCGTTCACGTGTTTACCGTGTAGCGGTACAAGCAGTGACCAAAGCTGGTCAATATGCTTATCGTGACCGTCGCAACAAAAAACGTACCTTCCGTCGTCTTTGGATTGCACGTATCAATGCTGGTGCACGCTTAAACGGTTTAAGCTATAGCCGCTTTATCAATGGCATGAAAAAAGCTAACATCGCAATCGATCGTCGCGTACTTGCTGACATCGCTATGCATGATGCAGCGACTTTCACTGCATTGGTTGAAAAAGCAAAAGCGGAACTAGCATAAATATTAGCCTATCTAAATGAATAGAACTAATATTGATTAATAGTACGATATTAATAAAAGCTACCGCTGGTCGGTGGCTTTTTTTATATTAAAATATTTTAGAGCTGACTTTATCTGGGCTATCAGTACTCAGATAAAGTTCGTTTGATGTGGAAGTGAATTTTTCGTTGTCTAAATATTCAAGCCATTCATATTATTAGCCTTTATTTTAAAATGAATGGGTAAATGGTTTGCAATATTTGGTCAAACCCCTACAATTACCAATCACTATTATTAATAGTCCGTTTAAATCAGGAATAATGCGTCTTATGACTACCCCTGCTGCTATCAACGATTTGTCGGCGCTACCGACCTTATCCTCAGAGCTCAGTGAGCTGAATGAAGCTCAACTGACTGAGTTTGCGAGTGCTGCTGAAGCATTGGTTTTACAGATTACTGATGCGCGTGAGTTGCAAGATTTGCGTGTGCAATTGACAGGTAAAAAGAGCCCATTAACTGGCTGGTCAAAGCAAATGGGTAAACTCAGTGCTGATGACAAAAAAACCTACGGTGGCTGGTTGCATCAAGTTCGTAGCCGTATTCAGCAAGCATTGACTGATCAGCAACAACAATTGGAAGTGGCCGCATTAAATGCCAAGCTTGAAGCAGAAAGTATCGATATTACTTTGCCTGCTCGTGGTGGCCCAAAAGGTCATTTGCATCCAGTAACGATGATTACTCAGCGTATGCAACAATATTTTATTCAAGCAGGCTTCAATGTCGCGACTGGCCCTGAAGTCGAGAGCGATTACTATAATTTTGAAGCACTAAACATTCCGTCGCACCATCCAGCACGTGCGATGCACGATACATTCTATTTTGATGCGCACTATCTGCTGCGTACGCATACCAGTCCTGTGCAGATTCGCACAATGGAAAAGAATGAACCGCCTATTCGCATTATTTGCCCAGGTCGCGTTTATCGCAATGACTCAGATCAAACCCACTCGCCGATGTTTCATCAGTTAGAAGGGCTTATGGTTACGGAGTCGAGCACCTTTGCTGAGCTAAAAGGCTTGATTAGTGAGTTTTTAGAAGCATTCTTTGCCAAAGAATTGACCGTTCGTTTCCGCCCATCATTCTTCCCGTTTACTGAGCCTTCTGCAGAAGTAGATATCTTAGATGACAATGGTAAATGGCTCGAGGTCATGGGCTGCGGTATGGTGCATCCACAAGTATTAACCAACTGCGGCATTGATGCTGAAAGATACACTGGCTTTGCGTTTGGTATGGGTATTGAGCGCTTTGCGATGCTGTATTACGGTATTGACGATTTGCGCCTGTTCTTCCAAAACGACGTACGCTTCTTAAAGCAGTTTGGCTAGATTTTAGTTTTTGATACTAATACGCCTACCTTTACTCTAAAATTTTGATCCGAGATATTTATGAAAATTAGCGAACAGTGGCTACGTCAATGGGTGAACCCCACTAATACCAGCGAACAGTTGGCCGAACAGTTAACCATGGCAGGGCTAGAAATTGATGATCGCTATGCGGTTGCTCGTGCCTTTAGTGGTGTGGTCGTCGGTGAAGTCGTCAGCGTTGAGCAGCATCCAGATGCGGATAAACTGCGAGTCACGCAGGTAAATATCGGTGAAGCTGAGCTGCTACAAATTGTATGCGGCGCACCTAATGTCACCGTTGGTATGAAAGTACCTGTTGCCACCGTTGGGGCAGTGCTCCCAAGCGATGACAAAAAAGGTTTTAAAATTAAAAACGGTAACCTACGCGGCGTGGCCTCTAACGGTATGCTTTGTGGTGCTTCCGAAATTGATTTAACGGATAGCATAGACGGTTTGCTTGAATTACCTACAGATGCGCCGATCGGTACAGATATCCGTGAATATCTAGGCTTAGATAATCAGATATTGGATATCTCTATCACACCAAACCGTGGTGATTGCTTTAGTGTACGTGGTATTGCACGTGAAATATCAGTCATCAACGACTTACCAATGCAAATGCCAACCATCGCTGAAAACATCACTATTACCGAAAATGGTGCAACGCCAGCCGTAACGGTAAATGCCGTTGAAGCCTGTCCACGCTACTTATTACAATCGATTAGCAATATTGATCGTAGCATTGAGACACCAAAGTGGATGCAGGATGCGCTTGTTCAATCAGGACTACGCTCACACAACTTCCTGGTTGATGTGACCAACTATGTATTGATGGAGTTGGGTCAGCCGCTACATGCTTTTGATGCAGATACCATCGTTGGTGATATCGTTGTGCGTTTGGCACAGCCTGCTGAGACCATTACTTTACTCAATGAGCAAACGGTTACTCTAACGGGTGATGAGCTCGTGATTGCTGATGATAAAGGTGCACTGGCGCTCGCTGGTATCATGGGTGGTCAGCGTAGTAGCGTCACTGACAGCACGACCAATATTATTGTAGAAAGTGCTTTCTTTGGTCAGCTTGCTATCGCTGCTCGCGCACGCCGCTTTGGTCTACATACTGATGCGTCGCAACGTTTTGAGCGTGGGGTAGATTTTGAATTACCAGCGCTAGCATTGGCACGTGCTTGTGATTTGATTATTAGCATCACTGGTGGTCAAGCGGGTCCTATCGTAAAAGCTGAGAGTGCTGAGCATTTACCAGCACGTGCGCCAATTACTTTGCCAATCACTAAAGTTCGTGATGTCATCGGGATCGATATTGAGCCAACAGAGATGGTGCGTATCTTAACTCAGTTAGGGTTTGAAGTGGAGCAACAAGCAGATGCGTTAGTCTGTAAGCCACCATCTTATCGTTTTGATATGAGTATCCGCGAGGATCTTATCGAAGAGATTGCCCGTATCTATGGCTATGACAATATTCCAAGTGTGTTGCCGCACTTGCAAGTAAGCATGGATTATGACGATACCGCTGACTTGACTCATGAGATGAAGCTGGCATTGGTCGATACTGGCTATATGGAAGCGATTAGCTTTAGTTTTAGCGATGCAAAACTAGAAGCATTGCTCGATGACGAAGCACTGGGAGAGGTACTGGCACTGGCCAATCCTATCTCTAGTGATTTAGCCGTTATGCGCCGCACCTTACTGTCAAGTTTATTACCATGTGTGCAATATAACTTGAACCGTCAGCAACCACGTGTGCGTTTCTTTGAAACAGGTCTTAGCTTTGTCGGCCAGAGCATCAGCGAATTAGTACAGACCCCAAGTATTGCGTTGGTCGCAGTCGGTAATGTGTGGGATGAGCAAGCCTATCAGAATCGTGCTTTAGATTTTTATGACCTCAAACATGATATCGAGCAGTTATTACCTGCGCAAATAGAGGGTGCTCGTATCCGATATGAGCGTAGTGGACTAAACTTTTTGCATCCTGGTCAAAGCGCTAAATTATATATCGATGATCAGTACGTTGGTTGGCTTGGCCAATTGCACCCTAATACTGCAAAACAGTTAGACCTACCAGCCACTTGGGTTGCGCAGCTATCACTTGCACCATTATTGACGGTCGCTCGTGAGCAGCATGCTATCAGCACGCCTAGTAAGTTCCCACAAGTACGCCGCGATATTGCCATTCTAGTCGATAGTGATATTAGTTTGCAGACACTAGAAACTACGATTCGTGCTGCCGCAGGCGAGCTATTGACAGATCTGTGGTTATTTGATGTTTATCAAGGTGATAAAGTACCGACAGGTCAGCGCTCATTGGCATTTGCACTCGTATGGCAAGACAGTACGCAAACCTTATCTGATGACGTAGTAAAAACGACTACTGATCAGGTTGTGCAAGCGCTAACAGAACAGCACTCTGCGCAGTTACGCGATAGCTAATATTTAATATAGACAATAAACGATGCTCTGTAGCTTTTCTATTCATAAGGCTACGGGGCATTGCTATTAATAGAAAGCCCTAAAATACGTTAAGTGGTTATTAATAAAGGACTTTCATGCGCTTTTTATTAAAAAAACGTCCAAAAACCTTTATAATAGCTAACATTAACCCTCATACCGCTAAACCATGATATTCGACATCACGACATAGCATAGGAGTTGTACTGTGAGCACCTTAACCAAATCTGACATGATCGAGCATTTGATGAGTCATCTTAACCTAACACGCCAAGAAGGACGCTGTTTGGTTGAGAACTTTTTTGATGAGTTGTCAGAGAGTTTGATTGATGGCAAAGAGGTCAAGCTTTCAGGCTTTGGCAATTTTGAGCTTAAAGATAAAAATAGCCGACCAGGCCGTAACCCAAAAACAGGGGAGCCCGTTGCAGTATCAGCACGCCGTGTGGTTACCTTTAAAACAGGACAGAAATTTCGCCAGCAGGTTGACGAACGTTTATTTGATGCCTAATCTAGATGTGTGTATTGATGATGACGGCTTAAGTTTTTATGTTTAGGTCGTCGATTGATACTCGTTATATAGTCTAAGTATATAAGCTAAGCATGTTGATGTGCTTGAACTATATATGAGTAGCAATATCAGTGAACATTACAGTATTAGCTTGTTATACATCATAAATGACAGGCACAAAAAAAGAGAGCTAAGGCTCTCTTTTTTTTACTACAGTATATTCATCGTATAAACGATAAAATTACTGAGCTGGTTCTTCAACAACAACTTCGTCAGCAGCGTCAACAGCTGGAGTTTCGCTAGCTACATCCATGCTAGTAGTTGCTTCGCCGTCTACAGGAACTTCAGCGTCCATTTCGTCAGTAGCAGTTGCAGCTTGAGCATCAGCGATGTCAGCTTCAGCGCCAGCAACAGCAGCGTCAGCATCAGCAGTTACTTCGCCTTCAGCAGCAGCTTCGTCTAGTTCTGCAGAAGCGTCTTGCACTTCTTCTGATGCGTCAGATAAATCTTCAGCAGCGTTTTCTTTGCTGCTGTCACAGGCAGTTAGGCCCATAGTTGCAGTCATGATACCAGCTAGAGCAAGTAATTTAAGTTTCATAGTGTTTTCTCCGGAAAAATGAAATGATCAATAGCAGCAACATGGGTTGAAATCCGAGATTTCTCAGTATTCAACGACTTCCAGTTACAGCTACTCAGCTTGCACGCATTCTATATGTTTTCTATCTAAATGGAAATAGTCCGTACAATTAAGTAACAATAAAATTGTAAGTTTAATTTTACTTCGTATATTGATTATAATTTTTAACACCCTGTTGGATATCAAAAAAAATGCAATCAATGACATCAGATTGTTTTTAAAGAAGTTTTTTTGGATATTAACTTCTAAATTTACTTGCAATAATTTACTGCTTTCACGATGATTAATCAGTAAATAAATGTAACGTTTGATGTAATGTGAGTAAATTAAGGAGGTGTTATCTATCGAAAGGCATATATAGCCTATTATTTTTAATATAATAGGCTAAAGCACCAAGATAAAAAGCAGTATTGGCTGTAATATTATATGAATAACTATCAATACGAGCAGCAGTACCTATCGTATGTTTGAGGAATAAAATTATGAAATGGCAAGGTCGACGTGGTAGTTCAAACGTACGCACCAGTAGTGGTGGCGGTGGAAAGATGGTTGGTAGTGGTATCGGTGGTATTATCATTGCTGGTATCTTATGGCTAGTATTTGGGGTAAACCCAATGACGGCTTTGCAGACAGGTCAAGCCGTTACTGGCGGTGGAAGTAGTGATACCTCTACTGAAGTTGCAACCAGTACGGATCGGGATACACAGTTTGTAAAAGTAGTACTGGCTGACACAGAAGAAGTGTGGCATCAAATATTTAATGAAGCAGGTAGTACCTATAAAGAGCCTTCATTGATTTTGTTTAATGGTCAAGTGAGTTCAGCTTGCGGTAGCGCTAGCGCTGCGACAGGTCCGTTTTATTGCCCAGCAGATCAGACTGTTTATTTAGACAAATCATTTTTTGTAGAAATGAGTCAAAATCTTGGTATTACAGGTGATAAGCAAGGCTCTAGTGATGAAGGTAACGAAGGCAAAGCGGGTGATTTTGCTCAAGCTTATGTCATCGCGCATGAGGTTGGTCACCATGTGCAGACGTTGCTAGGTATTAGTCAGCAAGTCAACGAAGCCAGTCGTCAGGTCACGCGTGCAGAAGCCAACAAATTGTCAGTACTACAAGAGTTGCAGGCAGATTGCTTCGCAGGTGTTTGGGCGCAGCGTAATCAAGAGCGTGTACAATTCTTGGAAGCGGGCGATATCGATGAAGCTATCAATGCAGCCAGTCAAATCGGTGATGATCGTTTAGCGAAGGCCAGTGGTGGTGCAGTTGTACCCGATAACTTTACCCATGGGACCAGTCAGCAGCGTGTGCAATGGTTCACTCGTGGTCTAGAGAGTGGTAGCGTACAGTCTTGTGATACGTTTAGTGGAGCGCTATAAGGGTACTAGATATCATGATAAGCGTATTTATTTTCAATACGCCTTAGCTAGACACAAAAAAGCCTGCAATCAATTGCAGGCTTTTTTGTGTCTAGCTAAAATTCTATCAAGGTAATATTCAGCCTTGATAAGATCAATTAGCGAGTTTGGTCAAGAATATAAGCACCAGCACCACCTACAGCAGCACCACCAAGTGCGCCACGAGCGATGTCTTTGCTGTCGCCGTTACTTTTAAGAACAGCACCTGCAGCAGCGCCAACAGCAGCACCTTTAGCAGTATTGCTCAAGCCACTGTTGTATCCGTTAGTTGCACAGCCGCCCATGATAAGAGCAGAGCTAGTAAGGGCTGTCATCGCAATAGTTTTAGCAAATTTCATAATATCACCTGTTAAGTTATCAAGTTGGTTGATCATAATCAAAACACGATATTTGCATTGTCCAAGTATTTTGGTACTGGTATAAAGTATCAAGATACTTGGGCAATAGTCTTAAAATAACCTATTGTGTTACCGCAAGACATATCATGGTCTATATTAATAAAGACTGCATTAAATGTATCAAAAATTGATACTGCTGTCGATTTGTGTAGCAGAGTATGCCTATACTAACCCAACTAATAATTTATGCGCGTAGTAAAAGCGCTATTCTTTGCAAATATCCTGTAAAGGATGTTTCTCCACTGTGTCCTTGACGGATGTTTTTCTGGAAGTTATTGTACTTGTATCGATAGTAAGTCGGTTGAGACTACTGATTACCATTTTTAGCTTAAATAGAAAAGACCGCTCGAAAGCGGTCTTTTCTATTTAAGTTAAATGTTTGCTTATTAATAAGCTAAAGCAACTCGGCGCTAGCATTAGTTTTGTGATTTACGTTTCATTTGCTCAAAGAATTCGTCATTGGTCTTCGCTTCTTTTAGGCGATCCAACAAGAATTCAGTTGCTTGTACGCCATCCATCGGCTGTAGCAATTTACGTAAAATCCAAACTTTACGCAATTTATCTTCATCAAGCAGGCGCTCTTCGCGGCGAGTACCAGATTTTTTGATATTAATCGCAGGGAAGACACGTTTTTCAGCCAAATCACGCTCAAGCGTAATCTCTTGGTTACCTGTACCTTTGAATTCTTCAAAGATAACGCTATCCATCTTACTACCAGTATCAATAAGGGCACTGGCAATAATCGTCAAGCTACCACCTTCTTCAACATTACGTGCAGCACCAAAGAAGCGTTTTGGACGCTCAAGCGCATTGGCATCCAAACCACCCGTAAGTACTTTGCCAGATGAAGGGATGACGGTGTTATAAGCACGAGCAAGACGTGTAATTGAGTCAAGTAAGATGACCACATCTTGCTTATGCTCGACCAAACGCTTGGCTTTTTCGATGACCATTTCAGCCACTTGCACATGGCGCTGTGGTGGCTCATCAAAAGTAGAGGCAACGACTTCACCGCGTACCGTACGTACCATCTCAGTGACTTCTTCTGGGCGCTCATCTATCAATAGTACGATGAGATAACACTCAGGATTGTTACGAGTAATTGACTGTGCGATGGTCTGTAGTAGCATCGTTTTACCGGCTTTTGGCGGCGCAACGATAATAGAGCGCTGACCTTTACCAATTGGTGCGATCAAGTCGATGATACGACCCGTCAAATCTTCGGTTGTACCATTACCCAGCTCGAGTTTTAAATGCTCAGTTGGGAATAGTGGGGTTAAGTTCTCAAAGATAAGTTTATGACGTGAGCGATCTGGCGTATCAAAGTTGATTTCGCCAACCTTTAGTAGCGCGAAATAACGCTCAGAATCTTTCGGTGGACGAATCGTACCAGCGATACTGTCACCCGTTTTTAGGCTAAAGCGACGAATTTGGCTAGGGCTGACGTAGATATCATCAGGACCCGCTAAATAAGAGCCTTCTGATGAGCGTAAAAAGCCAAAACCATCCGGTAGAACCTCAAGGACGCCGTCACCATAGATGGCTTCACCGTTACGGGCATGGGTTTTTAGGATAGCAAAGATAATGTCTTGCTTACGGCTACGTGCCATATTATCAAGACCCATTTCTTTTGCGATAGCCAATAGCTCAGCGATTGATTTTTTCTTTAATTCAGTAAGATTCATAGATAGGTCATTAGCAAGTGATCAGATGAGAGATGCCATTAGCAGCACAAGTCACGACATTGATTAAAACAACGATAATATGGCGATAGAGGGTGCGTGCACAGAGCTAGGATTTATGTAGTTTGGGTGTTACATGTCAGCTTATGTACGAATTGCAGTCGTTTGATGCAAGGTAATAAGAAATAAATATAAAGAAGGCTACATAAGAGTCTGCGTCAAAAACTCAATATCAGTAATTGTGTTTAGTCATTTCGTTCAGCAATGGTGTTTATAACGACGATTGTGTTTTTGTTGATAAACACGAGGAGAATAGCGATAAGACACTTATGAAAACAATTAGTTTTCTGTTGTCAGCAGACTATACGGTCTTCACAATGGCATTGTCAATAAATTTTGCCAAAAAAGTCGTATAATCGAGTCTTTTGCATAAAAAATAAGCAAAAAAGCCACTATCTTAGTCAGATAATGGCTTCTTCTACTGCATTGCAGTTTTTAACATATGCTTGGCTAGCACAAGCTTATAGATGCTTGTCTAGTACTTTTGCCAATTCAGCTTTTGGCTGTAAACCCATTACTGAATCAACTTTTTCGCCACCTTTAAATACAAACAGGGTTGGGATGTTGCGAATACCAAAACGGCTAGCCGCTTGTGGGTTGCTATCAACATCTACCTTAACAATTTTGATTTTACCTTGGTAGTCAGCGGCTAAATCTTCTAAAATAGGAGCGATGGCTTTACAAGGACCACACCAAGCGGCCCAAAAGTCTACCAATACTGGTACGTCTGACTCTAGTACGTCTTTATCAAAGTCTGCATCGGTGGTATGGAAAATAAGATCTGACATAGTTTTCTCTCTTGTTTTATTATTTCTATCGTCATGCATCATATTATATCTTGGTTAGATAGTAGCGTGATGAGTGACCAAAGAATCGTTTAGAAGTGGTGAAAATGTGCCATTATATTAACATGTTTGCTCAAACTTGACAGATGCAGGCTGGTTAAATTGTTTAACAATTGCCATTAGCACAATAAATCGACACACAATAATATAGATTATATTTTGCCTGGCAGTTGATTGTGCTATTCGTATCTTTTATTGAATTATTGCCACTATTTACCATGCCTGACGTATCCCCTTTATACTTGAAATCGCCAGCTGTCTCACATTTTAGTCCATAAATAATTCTGTTTTTTACCTTTACGCCTTAATATAAGTAGCCCATTTTTATGCTTTTTACTGATGAAGAAGTCAACGCTCTTAATGTTCAAGAGAACGCCCGTCCGCTTGAGTTTTTTCAAGCATTTGCACGAGATATTACTGTCTATGAAGATGATGATATTTGGGTGGTGGATAAACCCGTGGGGCTATTAAGCGTCAATGGTAAAACGCTGAATGTGAGCTTGCTGGCAAGGCTTGAGCGCGTCAATCCAGCAGTCAAGTTGATTCATCGTCTGGATATGGATACCTCAGGGTTGCTCATTTTCGCAAAAAACGCAGCAGCACAAACCCATATCAGTAAGCAGTTTATTGAGCGTTTACCGCAAAAAAAATACCAAGCCCGTGTCTTTGGACAGTGGGAGAGTGTTGGTGCAACTGGCAAAATATCAGTGCCAGTACGCTACGAGCCTGCGACCAAACCGCGCCACATCGTCGACCACGATTGGTCAAAGCATGCGTTAACTATGTATGAAATATTGGCTCATGAAGAGTGCAATGGTCATGCAGTGACACGAGTGATGCTAAAGCCGGTTACCGGTCGTAGCCATCAACTACGTGTCCATATGGTGCATGTTGATCACGTGATGATTGGCGACCCCATTTATGCTGAAGGGACTGCGTTAGGGATTGCGCCAAGACTCAATCTGCATGCACAACACTTACGTCTAAAGCATCCCGTATTGGGTGCATGGATGGACTGGGAAAGCCCAAGCCCTTTTTAACCAAGTTTTTTAGATAAATCATGCAAAAACAAGGACGGTATTATGCTTGATATCATAGCAGCAAAGCAGGCGTCAAGGCAGGCAGTGAAAAGACGCTTTCAATCTAAAAAGGCGCGCTTAGACACGCCAGTAGATTATGAAGTACTTATCATCGGCGCAGGAATTGCTGGTATAGGTATGGCTTGCCGATTGCAGCAGCAAAAACACAAAGGGCTGTTTGGTCATAAAAACCCAGGTCAACGTAAACGTCAATCATCAAAACAGCAGCAGAAAAGCTCGCAGCGGTTTGCGATTTTAGAAAAGCGTACAGATTTGGGTGGTACATGGGATTTATTTACTTACCCCGGCATTCGCTCTGACTCTGATGCATTGACGTTTGGCTACAGTTTTAGGCCGTGGTTGAACCATAGGATTTTGGCAAAAGGTGGGGACATTAAGCGTTATATTGCTGATACGGCGCAGGAGTTTGGTATTACTGAGCATATTCGCTATCAGCATGAGGTGCAGCAGCTTTCTTGGTCAAGTAGCAGCCAACGATGGACGGCTATGGTAAAAAACCACGTTAGCGGTGAAGTGTTTACTCTAACAGCTAAGTTCGTCGTCGGTGCCACTGGTTATTACGATTATGAGCAAGGTTATAAGCCTCATTTTGATCAAGAAGAAGCGTTTGAAGGCCGGATAGTCCATCCGCAGCATTGGCATAATGTCGACTATCAAGATAAAAAGATAGTCATTATCGGGAGTGGTGCGACGGCGATGACGTTGCTGCCAGCGTTAGTAGATGAAGAAGCTGAGCAGTGCGCACAATACGTCACTATGCTGCAACGTTCACCCACTTATGTGGCAAGTGTGCCAGGCGACGATTATGCGCTTGATTGGCTGTCAGGCAAGTTTTCACCTCTATCAAAAGAGCAGGCCTATATGGTATTGCGTACCCGCAATGTACTCATACAACAAGGTACTTACCGAGCGGCTATAGTAGCCCCCAAATTTATGAAAGCGCTACTAAAGCGTGGCGTCAAAACAGAACTAAAAGGCAGCGATGTCGATGTGGCGCATTTTGTACCCGATTATAATCCTTGGGACCAACGGATATGCGCAGTACCAGATAGTGATTTATTTAAAGCGTTACAGGGTAAACGCGCAGCAGTAGTGACTGACCAAATAAGCCATTTCACGAAGACAGGTATCATGCTCAACTCTGGCAAACATCTCGATGCAGATATCATCGTGACAGCAACAGGGCTAAAGATACAAATGCTGGGTGGTGCAAAAGTATATATCGATGGAGAGGTAGTAGATATCGGTACACGCATGACTTATAAAGCAGTCATGATTGAAAATGTGCCCAATATGGCAGTGCTGTTCGGTTATACCAATGCCTCATGGACGCTAAAGATTGATTTGGCCTGTCAGTATGTGATGCGACTACTTGGCTATATGGATAAGCATGGTTATCAAGTAGTATTAGCGGAAGCGCAGAGTGAGCATGGCACTGCCCATGTCCAATCAGAGACTGTGATGGGCGCGCTATCCTCAGGATATGTCAAGCGCGCTCAAAACGAGCTACCCAAGCAAGGTGATATCTATCCTTGGCGGGTTACAAACAACTATCTCAGCGACCGAATAGTGCTCAAATACCGTAAAATAAAGGACGATTGGCTACGATTCAGTCGCTAGATTGGATGAGTGGTTGTCCTTTAATGCGTATCGATAAAATTCGCGACTTGTTTGCTTAGCATCTGCCACAGCGTCTCTTGAGCGCTTTTACTGCCCCAAGCGTTATGCGGGCTAAAGATAACACGCGGATGGTTCTTTAAGCTCAATAGCGGATCATTATTAGCAATAGGTTCCTGCTCAAACACATCGCTGGCATAACCAATGATTTGCTCGTTATTAATCGCATCAGTCAGCGCTTGGCTATCGACGATACCACCACGAGCGACATTGACGATGAGTGGTTTCTTTGTCATTTTTGCTAAGGTATCTGCATTAATAAGGTGCTGAGTTTGTGCATTTAATGGGCAATGCAAGCTTAGAACATCAGACTGAGCAAGTACGTCCTCAAACGCTGTATATTCATCATTACGCGGCGCACGTCCTTGTTGCTCCGCCCACAATACATTCATACCAAAGGCACGCGCGATTTCGGTGACGCGTTTACCGATGGTGCCAACCCCAATAATACCTAACGTTTTATCTTCCAAATCTATTAGCGGAATATCAAGCAGGCAAAAATCACCCTTCGCTTGCCACGTGCCATCAGAGACTTTTTGATGGTAATGAATGCCTGCGCGCATTGCGTTTAGCATGAGCATAAACGTATGCTCGGGCACGCTTTTGACTGCATAACCAGCGACATTAAAAAGCGCAACACCGTGCTCATTACAAGCGTCTTGATCGACATTGTTCATGCCAGTGGCCGTTAGTTGAATGAGCTTGAGCTTGGGCAGTTTGCTTATTACTTCAGCGTTAATCTGCACCTTATTGGTAATGATAATATCGGCGTCTTTACAGCGCTCTAAAATAACGGCAGTATCTTTTGGAGTGTCGTTATAAGTGACATAGTCGCTGATGCCTGTTGGGGCAGGTAAGTCGATGCCCTCAGAAAAAGTACCTTTATCTAAAAAAACCGCTTGCATGGTTATTCCTTATCGAATGGGTATTTTAAAGTTAGTTTTAATGATTATCGAGGTAATGTAGCATGTTGCCTTAGTCAATCAAAAGCGGTTGATTAAAAATCATGGTATTAAAACGATGATCAGAAGCAGTAATCAAAAATAATGCGTGGAAAATTGAAGCTGACCTACTGAGTGACTATGAGTCAAAACTGCGAGGTATCAGTTATCAATGAGCTGTCTGGTGCTTAACGTTTTTAACGTGAGAGATAAAATGATAAAAAACCCTTACGCCATAATTGATGTAAGGGTTTTTTATAAGGGTTTCGCCGTGTTTATTGGTTATAAATAATAGGCTATAGCGAAAAACGCTTGCGCAATTTGCCAATAAAACTACGTACCCGATTGCTTAAATCAATACGAATATCATTTTCAGGGTCGTGCTCTACTTCGTGACGTTTGACCAACTCAGGGCTGGCTTTGAGATTGCTATGATGGCGAAACGCGCGGTTGACGCTAATCTCTAGCAGGCTGGCACGCATCGGTTTTGGTAAGCAACGATACACCTGACCTTTGTTAATAAGATCAATCAATAAACTGGCATCTTGAAATTGTGTTTGTACTAACACCACTAGGTGCGGTGCATCTTGCTTTAAGGTGAAGATAATAGGAGCGATATTCTCACCGGCAACATTAATATCTGTGATACAAACACCGATATCATAGTTCGCAAGATAATCGTAGGCAGTTTCTAAACTGGTAGCATGTAGTACTTTGTAGCTGTTTGAAAACTGCTTACGAATTTGCTCAATCAACTCGTCGTTCTCATCTATGACCAACAGTGTTTGCTTATTATCTGAGCTGTCGATTTGATCTGCATTTTCATCAGGGTTGTACGTCAAAGCAATTTCGGTGGCACGGCCAACAACTGATTGAAGCTCTTCAGATTTACACGGTTTGGTCAAATAACGATAAATTTCGCCGTCGTTAATAGAGCCAATAATAGCGTTCAGATCGGCATACCCAGTAAGCAGAATACGCATGGTCGATGGTGAAACTTCTTTGACTTCTCGTAATATGTCAACACCAACACGCTCAGGCATACGTTGGTCGCTGACGGCCACGTGCACGTGGTTATTTTTGATGTAATCAATATATTCGTTGGGGTCAGTGGTAATGAAAACATCATGACTTTTGCGAAAGAGCAGTTTCATTGAGCGCAAAATACGTTTTTCATCATCGATAAACGCAATTTTTGGTTTAGGTTCAGTACTTAGAACAGACGGCTGTATATTGTCTTCAATCTCATTCATGTTCGTATCCTTACGATGAATAGTAGGGGCTAAATTATAGGTATTGTTCCTTTTATCAGTGCAGCTCGGTTATGCGCTGCACTGACAATATAATTAACGCTTCGCTTATGCTTACATATTTTGTTCTGTTAAATTATTATCGATGGGTAAGGTTAGGGTAAATACCGTGCCAACGCCTTCGGTTGAGGTGGCTTGAATCGCACCATTATGTTGTTCCATAATTTGCTGACTGATAGCCATGCCGAGGCCAGTACCTTCACCTGCTGCTTTTGTGGTAAAGAACGGCTCAAAGATTTGATCCAATACGGACTGGCTCATGCCTTTACCGTTATCACTGACTTCAATATAAACGTTGATATCATCAGCGTAGGTACGCACTTCGATTTTGTCATCAGGATTGCCATCCATGGCTTGCGAGGCATTGTTCAATAGGTTGACCAGCACCTGATTGATTTGTGATGGTGAGCATTTGATTTCAGGCGTTGTGCCAAAGTTGGTGACAATCTCTTGATGTCTAATAGAATTACCAGCGATTTTTAGCGAAGATTCTATACATTCGCGAACATCGATCGTTTTGACTTTTGACTCATCAAGACGTGCAAAATTACGTAAATTGAGTACCATCTCGGTAATCTGTTCTACCCCGAATAAGGAATCTTTAATCAGCTCTTTGAGCTCATCTGATAGGTCATCTTCTTCGATTTCATCAGAGGCACGAACGATATCTGCCAATAATTTCTCGATTTCAGTGGTAGGCACTGCTTCATTAGTATTAAGTGACTTCAACCCTTGCACCAAAGTAATCAAATCTTCATATTGTGCTGTCAATTGCCCAATGATTTCGAGGTTGTTCTGCACATAGGATAAAGGTGTGTTTACTTCATGAGCAACGCCTGCAACCATCTGACCGAGCGTGGCCATTTTTTCAGAACGTATCAATTGCAATTGTGAGTTTTTTAACTCTTTTAAGGTGTCTTGCAACTCAGCGGTACGCTCTTCGACTTTCACTTCTAGCTGTTGATTAATATTGGCAAGCTTACCTTCATTAGACTGAATGCGATGAAGTAGCTCATTAATAGAGTGGTTAACTAGACCAATCTCATTACGTCCACCCGCAAATTTGACCTCGCTGAGCTTGTTGTATTGCTTGTCATCAATCAATTTTTCAGCGAGAGAGATTTTGTCTGTGGTCTCTTTCAATGGTTTAAATGCCAAGAATGTCAGCATGAAATAGATCAGCACAACGGTGATAAGTAACGCTAACATGATTGATCTGATCAGGTTCTTGCTTAAGTTATCTGCAATGGCGTTGACGGCAGAGTCGGGCTGTACCACGATGAGTTTCCAGTAGGTTTCAGGAATCTGGAAAACATACGCCTGACTACCATTATAATAGTTGTCATTGGTCAACTCGAAATTCTGCAATAGGCGACTGTCCATCGTACTTTGATGGTTTTCACTGGCATTCACATAAGCTGCATAATTGATAAGCTCAGAGCTACTAACAGCAGTTGATTCCGTTTTATTAAGTGTTGCAATGATTTGCTGGGCTTCTGGAGAGATTTTCGCCGCAACTTGTTTGATGATATCGCTATGCTGAGTATCTAAAAAATCTAAGATAGGTTGCCAAGCAGGGTCTGAATCAATGACTTGCTTAATATCAAGCGGTGTACCAGACTCTTCATCGATATAGTTTAGGCTTTCGGGGTTGGATGAGGCGATGACCTTATTGCTATTATCAAGCAATAAAATATAGCCTGAACCAGAGCTTTCACTCAGATTGACGATGTTTTCTTGTAATTGATTGAGTGTAAAATTAACTGTGCTCACACCCCAAAATTGATTATCACGATCGATGGCCACGCCGCAGCTCATAGCAAGCTCGCCCTTGGTCTGAGTGGGGCTCACATCAGCCCAAATACAACCGTCAGGATTGAGGGCTCTTACCTTATTAAACCAGTCTTGTTTATAGTAAGGATTAGCAGGATTTGGATCTGTTAGGATGGCTCGGTAATCACCCTCTTGGCGTACCATCAAAAATGGATGAGTAGCTGCACCCTCACCAAGCGCACCAATATCAGGCCAAATACCACCACTGCCTAGCAAGCTATAGTCTCGCTTATCAAAAGCATTGGCCGTACTGGCTTGTAGAATGTTTTCTTGTAGTGGTAGTGTCTGGGCACTTTGCTGTAGCTGCAACGCACTACGCATCACACGGTTGACATCTGAGGAGATGCTATTGACTGCCGTATTGCCTCGTTGAGCCACTAGTTTTCCGGACTCAAGTCGGATTTTTTCATAACCTTCTTTTTCGACGATATAGACGACAACGGCAAGAACAACGGCAAAAGCAAGAAACAAAATAACGGTCACTTGGGTGCTGACTTGGTTGAGCAAGCCAACTTTTTTGGAGGCACTCATAAATGTATTCATCCTTGAATTATATAAAGTACGAAAAATACCAACAGCAGTATTTTTGGGTAGAAAAAGAGCCGTGATTATTAAAGCGTGTCCTCAATTCGAATATCAAACTTTGAATGTGCTAAAAGAAAAGGTAAAGCGAATAGCTTCAGCACTTAACTGTCATATTTATCTAAAAGTTAAGTACCTATAAAAGCAGTGATATCCGTGCAGTTTTGAACAAGACTGGTTTTAGATATTGGGCCACTAAATATTTTTATTAATAATAAACATGAATAACCAACGTAACAAAAAAGACATCTATTTTCATAAAGTAACAGTATAGAAACAATTTTATGATGTAAATGTTTTTTATATACTTGCGAGTCGTTATCTTATTGTTTTATATGACCAACTTATGCTTAGCATTGACATAATCTTGCATGAATCTGCTCTTGAAAAGTCAACTTAACGCACTCATCTACCCGCTAACGTTATATAATGGTCGGCTAAACTGCTGGCTTGATTAATGTTGTGGCACTTCGTTTATGTTTTTTTGACATTTTACGGTGTGAACAACCTTATTTAGCGGTTGTTAGCCGCCATTGCTGTTTTCTAAGCTATCTATCTAATTTCTTACTACCTGAGTACAAAAGACATCGCCCTATGACTATCTCTATCGCTTCATTGCACAGTACTGAATTCGCCGTTGGTCAACGTTATTTATCTGATACGGAGTCTGAGCTTGGCTTGGGTGTGGTCATCGATGTTGACGACCGATGTGTGCATATCTTATTCCCGCAAAGCGAAGAGACGCGCGTCTATGCCAAAAACTCTGCGCCACTATCGCGCGTCGTATTCAAGGCTGGTGACAGCATCTATGACCAAGACGGCAAATGCTACACGGTCAATGCTGTCGATGAAGTAATGGGCGTGCTCAAATATAGTGTCGATGAACACGAGCGCGGCATTATGGAAACTCGTCTCGCTGCCAACATCACGCTTGCCAAGCCGCTTGAGCGTCTGCTCGCTGGCCGTATCGAACGTGGTGATTGGTATGAGCTGCGTCAAGATATCTTGCGTATGCAATCAGCGCTGGCTGGCCATCCACTCAAAGGCTTGATGGGTGCGCGTGTCGATATCATTGAGCATCAGCTCTATATTGCTCATGAAGTCGGTAAACGCATTGCACCACGTGTCTTACTCGCTGACGAAGTTGGCCTAGGTAAAACCATTGAAGCTGGCTTGATTATTCATCAGCAGCTATTGACTGGCAAGGCTGAGCGCGTACTCATTTTGGTGCCAGACAGTCTGCAATACCAGTGGATGATTGAGCTGCGTCGCCGTTTTAATCTAAATTTTGCCTTGTTTGACTTGGTACGTACGGCAGCGATTAAAGAGCACGATCCTGAGCAGAACGTCTTTGCTACTGAGCAATGTATCATCGCTGGTATGGATCTATTGCTTGACCATCCTGACTTGTATGATCAAGCGATGGATGCAGGGTTTGATTTATTGGTCGTCGATGAGGCGCATCATCTGCATTGGGATGAGGCACAGGGCGGCAACGATAAATATGACTTGATCGCAGACTTTGCAGAAGAGACGGCAGGCGTCATGCTATTGACGGCGACACCTGAGCAGCTTGGTGCACAAAGTCACTTTGCTCGTTTGCGCTTGCTCGATCCGGATCGTTTCGATGATTTAGATGAGTTTATCGATGGTCAGGCCGCTTTTGCTGAGACTGCAACGGTCGCTGGTGTACTGATAGAAGACAAGCCATTGAGTGACGGGCAAATCGCTGCGTTAAGTAGCTTGCTTACGCTCGGTGCTGATGAATTGGCAGGGATTAATGACGACGAAAAACTGCGTACCTATGCACTTAACGAGCTGCTAGATCGTCATGGTACTGGTCGTATCCTATTCCGTAATACTCGTGAGAGTGTCAAAGGGTTTTATGGTCGTAGCAGCCAGCCTTATCCGCTGCCATTACCTGATGCATGGGTTAACAGCTATCAAACCACGGGTAAACTGCGTGAGCAACTATGGGGCGAAGAGAACCAACCTGATGGTGGCTGGCTAGAAGATGATCCACGTGTGTCTTGGTTGGTTGATATCTTGCGTGGCGAACTGAAACATCAAAAGGTGCTGTTGATTGCCCGTAGTGGCGCGACGGTTGAAAGTTTAGAAGCGGTATTACGTCTGCATGCAGGTATCAAGACCGCTATCTTTACCGAGCAGATGACGCTACTTGAGCGTGACCAAGCGGCAGCGTTCTTCGCAGACAGTGAAGGCGCACAGATACTATTGTGCTCAGAGATTGGTTCAGAAGGTCGTAACTTCCAGTTTGCGAGTCAGTTGATACTATGGGATTTGCCTGCGAATCCAGATACTTTAGAGCAGCGTATTGGTCGCCTAGATCGTATTGGTCAGACGCAACAAATCATGTTGCATGTGCCTTATGTACAGGGCACGGCGCAAGAGCGTCTGTATCGTTGGTATAACGATGCGCTCAATATGTTCAATCAGATTTCACCAACAGCGCAGAGCGTACAAGAGCAATATATTCAAGTTCTGAAGCCAATGCTAGAAGGTGCAGATACGGCCGAAAACAAGGTTGTTTTACAAGGTATCATCGACGAAGCGCTACAGACGCGATTGGGACTAGAAGCACAGCTACAAGCTGGTCGCGATCGCTTACTTGAGTATAACTCATGCCGTCCGCGTGTTGCTGGGCGTATCGCTGATGCCATGCGTGATTTTGATGGTCATAATCTATTGCCGCAATTCATTGAGCGTTTCTTTGCCTCGGCCAATATTGATCATAATATTCAGCGTGATGGCTCGTGGGTTATCGCACCGATTGATAGCACTGAAATTAGTGACTATATCGATGGTTTGCCACTTGGTGATGAAGATGGCATGACATTGACCTTTGAGCGTGACCAAGCGCTACAACGTGAAGATATCGAATTTATCACTCATGAGCATCCATTGATGCGTGCTATCTATGAGCTGGCGAGTACCAGTACCTTTGGTAATACCACAGTTGCGATGCTGAAAAGCGCTGCTGTACCACAAGGCATGGTGCTGCTAGAAGTGAATTTCCGCGTAGAAGCCATTGCACCAAAAATGCTCAATTTGCCAGCGACCTTAACCACCCAAAACATTCGCGTCTTTATCAGTGAGCAGGGCAGTGATTTATCAGCACGTATCAGCGCTGAGATGATCATGCCGCATATTGAGCGTTTGGATAAAAACCGTGCACGCCAAGTGATTAAAGTACGTGGCGACGTGATTGAGCAGCGTTATTATGAAGCTGAGGATATTGCCCGTCAGCAGTTGGCTGAGATTGGTGAGCAAGCAAGTACGCGCTTTAGCCAGCAATGGTCGCGTGAAATCAAACGCCTACAACATTTGCAAACCATCAACCCTAACGTGCGCCCTGCAGAGATTGAGCGCTTAGAGCAGCTAAAAGCACAAGGTGAGCAAGCATTAAGCAACTTGTCATTAGTACCTGATTCTATCCGTGTGCTAGTAGCCGTGAAGCCGTAATTTTGAGATAAAGATAAAGATAAAGAACGAGGTGATATCAAAAGCCTCGTTCTCTATGGCTAATATCGACATTTACCAATGTATGGTCATCTATCGTCGTAGTCGAACAATCAAATGGATACTCCCAAGTAGTCTGTCGCTACCTAGCCAAAGCTATCGATATTGGGTAATATGATTACCTTTTTCTATTTATAATAAATACTAGCGATAGCGCTGCTATGACTGTATTTTTGTTTTACAATCTCTCTTGTGTACTTTCAGCAAGTGATTTCATATTATTTTGAATTCAAACGCAAAGGATTTGTCGCTGTATCATATTGATATGATTGGGCACTTGTCTTCAGATAGTTAGCGTTTTTGATAAAAATAAGGAAACATATCGTCATGTCCGATTATTCGCAACTGATAGATGAGCTGCTGGCTACTGTCGCGCTTATTGAAGTTACCCCTGATGTGTTTGAGGGTAAGAGCCATGACTATGTCGGCAGTCGTATCTTTGGTGGGCAAGTGCTGGCACAAGCGATTATGGCAGCGGCTCATACGTTGGATAAAGACAAGCCTTGCCATTCGTTGCATGGGTATTTTTTGCGTGGTGGTGATATCAACCAGCCAGTGATTTATCAGGTGCGTCGATTGCGCGATGGCCGTAGTCTGTCTGCACGCGAAGTGACGGCGATTCAATATAAAGAAGCACGTGGTAAGCCACCGGTTGAGCAAGTGATATTTTCAATGATTGCTTCGTTTTCACCGATGGAAGAAGGTTTGGAATATCAGGAAGACATGCCTGTTTATCCGCCACCTGAAGACTTGCTCGCTGAGCAGGACCTGAAAGGTGAGCATATCGGTAAAGTACCAGATGCGCTGAAATCACGCTTTATGCGTCGTCGTCATGTTGAGATCAAACCGGTTAAACCACGTGATCCTATCAATCCAGAACCAATGAAACCAAAGCAGGCTAACTGGCTGCGTATCCGTGAGCTGGGCAATCAACCAGTGGCTATTCAGCAGGCATTATTGGCGTTCTCTTCTGATTTTTACTTAGTGGGTACTGGATTGATGTCACATGGCGTGAGCTTTATGACCAGTGGTTTGCAAGCAGCCAGTATCGATCATTCGATGCATTTTCATCGTAACTTTGATTTGAATAATTGGCTACTATACGATATGTGGAGTGATACCACGTCTAATGCTAAAGGGCTGAACCATGGTCAGTTTTGGCAAAATGGTAAGCTGGTTGCCACGGTACAACAAGAAGGCTTGATGCGATTACGTGTGCCGAAGTCTTAGCGCTTTATAGATTTACTATGCGCATTGAAGAAAAGCGACTTAGAATTATTCTGAGCCGCTTTTTTTATGGCATACGAGATGGTTGTTTAATCAGTTGGTTTGAGCATGAATAGTGCGGAAATATAGATTATAAGATTATTCTAAAATCTTGACCATCGCGCGTGGTAATCCAAGTGTTGCTTGAGCATCGTTAGCATTCAACCAGTTAATATTAATGTCGGCAGCTTGCAGTGCTTTAGTTATTTCAGCAGTTTGCTTAGCATTTAGAGTTACTGATTGCGGAGTCAAATACCAGTGAAAGTGCGTCAGTGAATGCTTGATAGGGGCGTCATCTAATAAGGTCTTACTGATAGGCGCTGCTACTAATTTATTTTTTATCATCCACTCATTGATAATCTGCTCAGCGGTGGTAAATTCTGTCTCATATACTTTTTCATTACTACGTACGTCATTTGGCATATCCGATGGTTTGTCATCGTTAGCCTCTACTTTTTTCGCAGTGTTGCCACTCGCTTTACCTTCAATTTTTTCTACGAACTGCAAAGGTAAGCTCCACAATCCACCCCAAATACCATTATCAGGACGCTGTAGCCATAAAATGTCGTCATCAGTATTTTTAATTAATAGTGCATTACTAAACTTACTAGGCTTGGGCTGCTTTTTTGCTTTGACGGGATAATCCGTTTCGCGCCCTTGTGCATGAGCCAGACAGTCTTCTTTCAGTGGACATAATAGGCAGGCAGGTTTGCTACGAGTGCATAAGGTTGCACCCATATCCATCATCGCTTGTGCAAATAATCCTGAATGCTTGCTAGGCGTTAAGCGTTCCGCTAGTGCCCACAGCTCTTTAGTCGTAGCAGACTTGATAATATCGCCGTCAATCGCTGCCCAGCGCGTGATGACTCGTTTGACGTTGCCATCACAGATGACGCCATAATGATGCAATCCCATCGCCATAATCGCGCCAGCAGTCGACGGCCCGACGCCTGAAATCGCTTCCCATCCTGCAAGCGTCTGCGGAAACTCGCCTGTTTCATCGATGACCACGACCAACTGCTTAGCGCCTTTATGCAAATTACGCGCGCGTGCATAGTAGCCAAGTCCTGCCCAATGCTCTGCTACGGTATCCCATTCTGCTGCTGCTAAATCCTGCACTGTCGGAAACGATGCCATAAATCGCGCAAAGTAGGGCAGAACAGTGGTTACTTGTGTTTGCTGTAGCATCACTTCGGATAACCAAACGATATAGGGGTTGGGCGTGTCAGTCTGGTGCTGTTGCCAAGGTAAGTCATGGCGACCGTTTTCGGCAAACCAATCTAGTAGGCGTGGGGCGAAGGAGTTTAGGGCAGTAGGTGACTGAGAAAATTGAGTAGGCAAGAGTATTCCTTGTAAATTGAACAGGGATATATAAATTTGATATTAAGGTTATTTATGGGGTGTAATACGATTGATACAAGATGCAGATAGGTGAGCTCTGTCGTCAGTATTATTGGATAAAGTGGCAATTGACTCTGTTGTTTGCCAAGTAAAATCTAAGCGTATTTTTAGGTATGTTAGAGGTGGTTAAGAAAAACACAACAGGTGCGCTAGGCGCACCCTATGAAATATCCTAGTGGACGTTTACTTCCGATTCTTCCGCGTTTTTAAACGACGTAAGCGTTTTTCTTCTTCTTTGGCTTTTTTCTTTTCTTCAGCAGCGATACGCTGTTTAGCGACCACAATTTCTTCAGCCTCAGTCATAGCTGGTGTCTCAAGCGTAATACGTCCAAGCTTGGCGCTACGTAATTCGTTAATCAGAATCTCAGACATGCGGTATGTATCGACTTGATTGCCCGAACGTACACAGCCGCGATTACGCCCAGCGACTTCAAAAAACTCCCAATCGGTCTTTGGTAGCTCTTCAATTTTATAACGAGTTTTCAGCAGCTCAGGATAAGCATGCATTAAGTACTCAGCGGTATAGCTGGCCACATCAGCGAAGTCAAAAGCCGTATCACGAATACCGCCAGTCGCTGCGAGACGATAGCCAGAGTTTTCGTTTTCAACTTTTGGCCACAGCATGCCAGGTGTGTCATAGAGCATGATGTCATCGTCCAGCTTAATCAGCTGCTGCGATTTGGTCACGGCAGGTTCATCACCGGTTCTTGCGACAGCGCGCCCTGCTAAAGTGTTAATCAACGTTGATTTACCAACGTTCGGAATACCCATGATCATGGCTTTGATTTGACGACCCGTACCGACTTTATTAGGAACGAGTTGTTTACAGATGGCGATGATGCGTTTTACGTCGTTGGCTTTTTCGGTATCACAAGCAATGGCTCTGACACCGCTTTGTTGCTCGAGATAATCCATCCATATTTGGGTCAATTCTGGATCAGCAAGATCAGCTTTGTTCAGGATTTTGATAACAGGTTTTTCGCCACGTAATGCCGCGACCATTGGGTTTTCACTACTATAAGGAATGCGTGCATCGATGACCTCGATGACCAAATCCATCTGTGGCATGATTTCTTTGATTTCGTTACGGGCTTTGTTCATATGCCCAGGGAACCACTGAATACTTGCTCTCTTATCCATCTGCTTTCATAACCTTTTATAAAAAATGCTAAAAGTAAAACCATTTACGTTTACTTTCTAATGGTGTCCAGTTTACTACAGAACCACATTGCTCACGCCACAATTTCACTTAACCATCATGTGAGGTCATGATTACGTCTTATCCATTATCTCATCGTGCGCCGGCGGTAACGGTGCCAAATAACCAATGAGTAGAATCAAACTACCTGCGCCAAGGAAGGAAATGACTCGCCAAATCGCCTCAGTTTGTGATAAATCGACTAACACCAGTTTGAGTACAACCACACCCAATAGTCCGATACCCATAAACCAAAGCGCACGCTGCCAGTAGCGGCTGGCCATAATAGTGGCGATTAATGCCAAAAGCGTCCACAACATGGTCAGTCCAGTCTGCACTTGCTCGCTCTGCCACGCGCCGCCTTGATAGTCATTCCATAGTGGAGTACCAATAAAGGCATGAAGCGTCCTGATAAGGATGCTGGATATCAGCCAAAAACCAACAAGACCTAAAACAATTAGCAAATTATTAGCGGTAAATACTTTCTGAATATTCTTTTGGATGGCCGTATTCTTTTGGTTTGGCTGCTCGTTATGATATTGCTGATTCAGGTAATAAACGCTAAAACCAACGAGTAGCACCAGCCCTGAGGTAACGTCATATAGGTTCAACAGTGGGAAATAGGACATACCCCAAATCACGCCATCATAAGACCAGTTGGTAATGATGACCCAACATAGGGCAATTGGCGCAAAGATAGCTGCACTATTTAGCAGTGCCCGTTGCCAATCAAACCAGTACAACAACCCTTGTGTGGTAGTTTCAGTTATCAGTTCATTTGCCTGTCTATCTGTTTGGTCATCACGGCGATAGCGATAACCACCCCATAACCCAAGGATTATGAATAGGGCTGGAATCAAGACAGCCATCACGCCAGCAGAGGCAGGCAGACCGTAGTGTGCCGCCGCTGCGACAACCAAGATGCCAGCACTTAGCCAGCTCGTATTATCATAATGTGATGAACGCTCATCGCTATGCCATGTTTTATGCCATGTTTTCAGCCACAACTGTCCAACAACCAACCAGCCAATGAGTAAACCTGCAAATAGCAACCAGTCTGCAGTCGTCCAGTCTAAGTGCTGCTCAAATTTTTGTGGTAGCTGTAGTATCAGCATCAGATAAAACAGTGATAACAAGCCATGGCTAAGCTGTCTGATTTCCGTCCATGCATGATAACGATTAATGACCCAGTAAATGCTAAGGGTAATCAGTGCTGCGAGCGCAATCATGGTTGATGTGGCCAGCTGCCAACTGGTAAACCACTGATGAAAATCAAGCAGCAGCACATGCAGTACCCACGCCATCGCAGTCATCGTCAAAAACTGTATGAATCTAGGACTGCGCCACACGATATTGAACGCTGTGCTTCGACTATTGATAGATGTCAGCCACTGGCGCGCGGCATCAGTACTGATACCCAATGCATTGGCATAAGTATCTATCGGGTCTGAGGTCGTGGTAGACGTTTTAAGTATTGTTGAATCGGATAAATCGTCGCGCAAGCTATCATTTAACAGTGCTGGCGAGTGGCTACTACGTAAAATAAAGACAGAGGTTAGATAAGCAATAGCTGAAATACTTAAGGCTAAAACAGGATAGTCTTTGCCAGAGAATATAAGAGTAAGCACTAACATACCGATACTGACGAGCTGTAATAACAGACCAAGTAATACTGACCATGCACGTAAGGAGCGCCTACCGAACCACACGAGAGCCAGTCCTTGGACTGACCATCCAAACGCAATCCATTCAGCATCCAACGCGAGAGGAATGACCAAGGCTAAAAAGCCGAACCCGAGTGCCAACATGCCTTCGGTAATCAACGCATAACGCTGACTGCGTTGGACGAATAGCCAGCCTAAGCTAAGATAAATCGTCCCTAAAATCGCACTGACGATGGTTAAGGCATGAGGAATACCATCTAATATCGCAGCAAATAAACCGAATGCCATCAGTGGCACTGAAAATAATAATCCCGTGTCGATAGGAAATAGATAGGTATGCTGGTCAGTATCTGGTTTTTCGGTGTCGTCAGAGTTGGTACGATTGGCCTGATTAATTGCCTGCTCGTTATCGGTGTTGTAAGCGATGATTTGTTGTGCGTAGCGAATCACGACAAACAGGTAAAGACTCAAATGTAAGGCAACCAACAAAGCCAATAACCAACGCTGTGACTCAATGACAGCGTCTAGATTTCCGCTGATTCCCCAATAATAGGCGAGGCCAAAGGTCACAGTCACACCGAATAAATTTAAAATTTTCCACGGGCGGTAATGTCCAATGATGGCAATGGCCACATTTAGCAGTAGATAATAGCTGAACAAGGCAACTAGACTGCCTGTATCTTCACTGGTCAAAATCGGTGCGAAAAAACCACCAGACAAGGCTAGCAACGCCAAAGGGAAAGCGTTTTGACGGACGGCGAGGGCAACAGTGACGGCAGATAATATGCCAAGCCCAATAAAGCTCGGTAAACTTGGGATAATTTGATAGACACTATAAGCAAAAAAGGTGCTCAAGTACGTAATAGCTAGACCTGCGCCTTGTAACGTAATGCCATAAGAAAACCGTTTTTCGGTTAGTTTCAGCCCCAGTGCTGCTAACCCCAACCCTGTGCCACCAATGGCCATGAGTTTGAAAGCAATCGGAATCTCAATATAATCACTGAGTAAGCGCAGCAGTAATACCACGCCCACGAGTAGCACCAACACGCCGACACGCACCACTAAATTGCCACCGAAAAACCAGTTTTTAACAGAGTGGAACAGTGAGGTGACGATAGGTAAGGAGCTTTCGTCTGGTTGAATCGCAGTGGTTGGCGTTTTGTTTTTTATCAAGCCTAATGTTTCGGTAGGCTCATTGTCAGAGGTGTTCGATGCCTTATTTGATAAAGAATTTGTCAAAGGGTTTAATAACGGATTTGATAAAGGGTTTGCTTGTAGATTTGAGACCGTCGCAGTTGTTGGTGATGCAGTTGTTGGCGATAATGGTGGCCATGTCTGTGCTGTTGTATTCGTTTCATCTATTGTGTTGAGAGTTGAACTTTCACTCAGGTTCTCTTTCGTAGCATCACTATTGCTAGCAGCGTTGCTTTCGGTTGATTGAATACGTGAGGGAGTGGCGTGACTGACTTTTTGCTGCCCAAGCTCGGTTTGTAGTTTGCCCACATCACGGCGCAACTGCCCAATCTGCCGATTAATTCTGACGTAGAGTACGACCACCACAATTAATAGGGCGGTAAAAGCCAACCAACCCAGTTGGTTTATCAATAGATAAAACATCTTCATCACTCAATACAACTTATAATGCAGTGATAATGACGTTATTTGCTAAGAAGTACAATACTGTCCTTGCGACTTATAGTCAGAGAGCTACTAAACTGCTACTGCGTTACCCTCCTTAAATTTACTACTTGTACAATTTGCAGTCGGCTGCCTTGTATCTGTTTTAGACTTCTTTGACTATATTTGAAAGGTCATTTATGAAAAGCTACTCAAAAAGAAGGGCCGCTCAAATATTAAGCGGCCCTTCTTTTATTTTATTTGCTATTTAACCTTTACGGTATACCGAGAGCTTTTATACTTCTCTGTTATTGCAACTTATGCCAAGTTAGCTTTCATAAACTCAAGCATGTTTTCCCAGCTCTGTTTGGCAGCGACTTCGTTGTAGCCAAGATCTACTTCATTTTTGGCAGCACGCTCATCGGCATGCGGGTTGGTAAATCCATGCTTAGCGTTGTCATAGACATCGATAGTGTAGTCCACATCGGCAGCATCTAGCTCTGATTTTAGACCTTCGATGGCATTCATTGAGACCATTGAGTCATCACGGCCGTGGGCGACCAATACTTTTGCATTGAAGTTTTTGTCTGCTGGCTGTTTTGGTGATGGATTACCATGGAATGTGGCAACCGCTTTCAATGGCATGCCTTCACGTGCCATATCTAGGACGATTTTGCCGCCGAAACAATAGCCAATCGCTGCTAAGTTGTCACCATCAACAGCTAATTGATCACTAAAGTCATTGAGTATCAAACGGCAACGTGCCATGAGCATGTCTTGATCTTCAAGTACTTGCTCCATCCACATGTTGGCTTGCGCTGCATCGGTGGTCAGCTTACCTTCACCATAGACATCCATCGCTACTGCTGCATAACCTGCTTCTGCCAAGCGCTCGACTACTGATTTCGGATGATCGACCACGCCCCACCATTCTGGAGCCACTAAAATACCTGGTACTGAGGCATCGTCTGATGCATTTTCTGGCAGTGCGACATAGCTGATAAGTTCGATGCCATTTTCAGTAGTACTGATTAATTCAAATGTTTTAATTGACATATTATTGTCCTTTTTTATGTTGTGAGTTTTATTTATTTGTCATTGTAATAGTTCGTTTTTCTAACTTGTACTACCTTAACGCCCATAATCAGCAAAAACAGCTATAATAGTGTAACGCTCTTTATCAAAATGCTACTGCGACGCTATGACTATGAATTTGTTGAACAAATCTGCTGATAACTTACCTGATGTTTATGTCTCGCAGGTGAAATCAGAAACTAAACCAATCGTGAGCCTGTTTGCTGACAGCGAATCGGATGAAGCGTCTGAAACATTGCGCCCACAGTTTTGGGAACGCTTTAAGCTAGATGAGTTGAACCATAGCGAATGGGAAGCTTTATGTGATGGCTGCGGCAGTTGCTGTTTAATTAAGTACATCGATGAGGATGAGAATGGAGCTGTGGACGAAGAGCTGGTCGAGTACACCGACGTCACGTGTCAGTTGATGGACTGTGCGACGGGATACTGTGGTCACTATGCGACACGCCAAGAGCATGTGCCAGATTGTATTCAACTGACCATGGACAACCTGCCGCAAATGATGTGGCTACCATCGCACTGTGCGTATAAGCGTCTGTATAAAGGACAAAACTTACCAAGCTGGCACTTATTATTGACACAAAATGCCATGGCGACGCAGCAAAAAATGCGCGTTGCCAATGTCGGAGTGGCAGGGCGCTGTGTCTCTGAAACAGGCATGTCTGATGAAGAAATGGAAGATCGTGTGGTTAACTGGATTAATCCCTAGTTAGCAGAATGAGCCGCAGATTTGGCTTTGGCCTCCGCGCTATCTTGTGAATCAGCCAGTGGCGGGATAGGAATGTCCTGACGAATCTGCTCAGAGAACTCGCGACCATTGATACCTGACGCTAGATTTACTTGATTATCAAACCCTTTAACCTTTGGGTTGATATAGGTATGCTCGTACCATGTATCCATTGTCCATGGCTGACCATTGCTTTCTGGATCGGCATCTAACATGCCGACATTATATAGATAGTTCGGTAGCCAGCCAGAGACCCAAATGCGATAATCCCACGGCAGACGATCGCCACTGACGATACGCGCCATATAAAAAATAATATTGGTACAGTTGCTGACCAGCGTATTGTACCAAGCAGGCTTTGCATTCAACTCATCGGCAGCAGTTAAGTAAGACTCAAACAGTGATTTGACCTCGTGCTGCTGCAAATTGCTAACGGGAAATAGATAAACTTGCTCGCCGCGCGCGTTGCTACGTGTGTAGATAATATCGCGCTCTTCTGCAGCTATCAGGCTGAGCTCATAGCGTCTAAAAAACCCAGCGAGGGCAGAAAATGACTCACCCTTTTCTTTACGAATCTCAAATGAAAAGGAGAGTGGTCGATCATCTTCAAAGCGAAAGCTGACTAAGGTATGGGCAATCAGTGGCCCCATCCAATAAGAGTTGATGACATCGACACCAGAGAGTTTGGACATATCGATTGTGCGAGTATCCCAATGCGCGGTGGCATCTTCGGCGGTATGCCAATCAAAGTTGCGAATATTGGTCAAGGTAATCAAATCAGGGTTGGTTGCATCACGCTCATAAGAGACACGCTGGCTGACTTCGCTCATCCAGTCATGTTCTTGCTGCGGCTCAATAGAAAAAAACCAACCAACGCCACAAAACCAAATCGCAGCGTATAAAGCCGTTAACCACTTAGTTCTGGTTTTGCCACTGGTTTTTGCTTGACTCGTCAAGGGTTGGCTATCTGATGGCTTAGCACTTTTCGACCAATAGCGGCTTTTGAGCAATGCTGTCAGTACGCCAATAATCATTATCCCTGCTAACCAAGTGATCGCCGAACGCTCGCCAAATTGATACCAAATGGCAAGCAGCAACCAAATGGCTGATAGTAACAGGGTAATGATGATTAGACACTGCACAATATAATGTCGCCACGTAGACTTTGACGGAGTGCCTTTCAGAGAGTTGCTTTCTACATTATGGTTATTTACGTTGTTATTATTTACATTACAGTTATCTAGGCCGCTATTATTTACGTCACCACGAGCCAAGTCATTATCTGAACGACGATGATTTGAGCGCGGCGAAAGCAGGCGAGAAAAAACAGAACGTAGCGACATAGCGTTTTTCTTAGTAGATAAAGGCTTTGACCATAGCAAAATTCATAACACACTGACAATACAATTTGAGTGAATTTGTCGTTGAATGTCGGTGAGTCATAAGATAAAGTGAAGCTAATTTGTCGTGGTTTGTTTATGATTTAATACTGAATTAATGATACGCGACTTATTTTTTTTACAGTTTTTATCCCCATCTACGTTTTACCTGTTGTTTGTTCTTACTTTGATTTTTATTAACTAAATTTTTATTAACTAAAGAGGTTAAACCACACTACCATGTCTGACGACACTCCCAGCCCGAGTAGTTGGTCGATGCGCGGCTTAAAACGCTGGCTATCGACCGCCCCTGAAACCCGTGATGAATTGATTCGTTTGGTACAAGACTCGCGTCAATTCTTAGAGCCTGATACTGTCGATATGTTAGAAGGCGTGCTCGACCTGCCTGCGACCCAAGTGCGTGAAATCATGACCCCACGTCCGCAAGTGGTTGGTCTGCATGAAAGTACCAGTCTTGCCGAAGTGATGGATATCATTCTTGAGACCACACACTCGCGCTATCCTGTTTTTGACAGTCAAGATGATGATGCCGTCATTGGTATCCTATTGGCAAAAGATTTGATACCTATTCTCGTCCATATGGTGCGTGACCAAGAAGATAAAATAGACAGTAAACGTCTCAGAGATTTGGTGCGTCAGCCGCTATACATTAGTGAAACTGCGCGTTCTGATACCTTGTTACGCTCATTACAGCGTACGCAAGTACATATGGCAATTGTCGTCGATGAGTTTGGTAACTTTGGCGGTGTGGTCACCATGGAAGATTTGCTCGAGGAAATTGTTGGTGATATCGTCGATGAGCATGATGACTTTGATGAAGACAGCGATATTAATAACATTATCGCCGATCCTGAAAAGCCAAATACGTGGCGTGTGCAGGCGTCTACGGTGATAGAAGACTGTAATGATGAGCTTGGCTGTCATTTTGATGATACCGATGTCGATACGATGGGCGGCCTGGTCATGCAAGCACTTGGCTTCGTGGGTGATCTAGAAGGTGAGAGCGTCATAATAGATGATTGGAAAATCACCATTACTGATGTCGAAGGACGTTTTATCCAAAACTTAGAGTTGACCAAAACAGATGTTAATCAGCAAGTTTTGATAGGCAGTCATTGATCTGGTGCTAGGGCGTGTCCTCAATTCAATCGATAGTTATCTAAATGGGTTAAAAATGGCTAAATCTTGCCAAATGGCGTCAAATAGCTGACTAATATCTCGATATTATCTGCGCTATTTTCCTTGTTTGACTGCGATTTATCTCATTTTTATCACCATTTTTAAAATGAGGACACGCCCTAGTCATCTAAAAGCTTATCGAGAAATATAAAAAAACACGATTGCGGTCGTGTTTTTTTTGGTCTGTGATTAGTGCATGCTACGCAATGTTACCTATTAATGGGTTGAGACTGGTATTATGGGCAGGTTTAATTTTTAGATACGGTATGGAATATTATACGGTCAGTTTCAGCTTGGTTTTTACCTGAATGCTGACGCTTAAAATTTTGAAAAATATGGTTTTGGATACCTGCTATGCGTCTGTCTACTGTTGATTTGCAAAAACGCCTGAACCCCGAGAAACCAAAGGGCTTACCTCTAGCATTGACCGTGCTAATTGCCTTGCTGGCAGGTGCGGTGTTTATCTTTGCACTCGCGCCCTATGGTGTGTGGCCTGTAGCATTGGTGTCGCCTGCTATTTTATATGCACTATTGATGCCTGATATGAGTGGTAAGCGTGCTTTTCTTATCGGTCAAGCTTATGGCACAGGGTTATGGTGTGTTGGGGCATTTTGGCTTTACACTTCTATTCATACGTATGGTGCCATTCCAGTATGGCTTGCGCTACTGATGATTGCCATTATGGGGCTAGGCATGGGCTTGTTCCATGGATTTTTAGCACTGGTTTTCAATCGAGTGGTCGGCCGTCAGCCGTTGTCCTTTGCCGCGCTTTGGATACTACAAGAGTGGATGAAGACGTGGTTGCTCACTGGATTTCCGTGGCTGTTCGTTGGCTATGCCTTTACAGATCAAGCTTGGCTGTCATCGCTCGCACCAGTCGCTGGGGTGTTTGCTATCTCGTTCGTTGCTGTATTATTGGCAGCCAGCTTGGTCGAGCTGTTGCGTCGCCGTGGCGGTTATATGATTCCTTCGATCGCTCTGTTAGTGATTAGCAGCGCGTTATGGCTGATAAATCCACAATGGACCAAGCCAAAAGGTACGCCTGATCTATCGGTATCGTTGATTCAAGGTAATATCCCTCAAGACCTAAAATGGTTGAATGAATATCAACTTGAAACCCTTAACATCTATGCAATGTTAACGAGCACAGAGTGGGGAAGTGATCTTGTGTTATGGCCTGAATCATCGATTCCCATGTCTCAGATAGCCGCGGCTGATTTTATTAATGAGATGGCAAAACTGGCCAATGAGACTGATACGACATGGGTAACTGGTATACCGTATGTAGACCAAGCTGCTTATGATGCCAGCACCGATAAATATGCACCTTTTTATAATAGTGTGATGGCTTTAGGTGCACAGGGAGAAGGGTTGTATAAAAAACAGCGCTTGGTACCATTTGGTGAGTACATTCCATTCCAAGGGTTACTAGATGTGTTACCTGACTTGGCTGGTAGTAAAGACATCATGAGCTATAGCCGTGGCAATGACGAGCAGTCACCACTGCGTGTACGTGGTCATAACTTAGGTACGGCAATCTGTTATGAAGTGGCCTATCCTGATACCACCCGTAGGAATGCAGTCGGTACGGACTTTTTATTGACGATCTCAAACGATGCATGGTTTGGCAAGTCGGCAGGTCCATTGCAACATTTACAGATGGTACAGATGCGTGCATTAGAGAATGGTCGTTGGTTTATGCGTGCGACCAACACAGGCGTCACGGCTATTATCGATCACAAAGGCCATATCGTTGAGCGTGCGCCGCAGTTTGAGCGCACCGTATTACGAGGCAATGTCCAAGCGCGAGTTGGTAGTACGCCTTATATGCGCTTCGGTAATTATCCTATTTTGTTCATTATGGCGCTGCTATTGCTATTAAGCTATTTTGGCAAGCGTGGGGTTGCTCAACTGCGTTTGGGCGCGTCACGCAAATAAGAGATGGTGCTCGACTATAAAAGAGACTGGCAAAATTTGTCGATAATAAATCCTTTAAATACTTAAGGGTTTTAACAAATCGGTACAAATTGCGATATAATAGGCCAATATTTCAAATATTTTGTGCAAGGTGGATCAGGTATGTCAGAAGGTATCGTCAATAACAATCCAAAAAAAGAGCTGTTATACACTTTAGGTGGCATTGCCTTGTTTTTAGGTATTGTCTTACTTATTGGTGTTTCTGGATTTTTACGTCCAGCAGGACAGCACATTACTGTTCAGACTGCTGAAGAATTAGCCGCTGCTGCGCCAGCTGATGAAACAGCACCAGCAGAAACTGACACTGCAGCAGATGCAACTGTCACGCCAGCCACAGATGCTGGAGATTCTACTGCTGAAGGTTCTACTGACAGCGCAGTAGTGACTGCCGAAGCAGGTACCGCGACTGCCTCTGGCACCGTAAGCCAAACTGCTGTGGCTGATGCTGACTTGACCGCAGAGCAAGCGGACGGTGATTTGGAAGCTGGCGACGCAGCTGATGATACGGCAGCGGCACAGTAGTCTGTAGCATGGTCATTTTGACCTAATAGTGCTACTTAGCTATCAAGTGATAGGTATTCAAGTAACAGATATTCAAGTGACAGCATTATGAAGTCTTTATCAACAGTGCTATAAGTATAATAGTAGTGTCTTCGAGACCCATAAAAAAAGCCCGTTCTCAACTATTGAGAACGGGCTTTTTTTATGGGTAATTGTGTAATTTTTAACCAATTTTTTCTTTACTTGAATATAACCAAGTGCAACAATACTTCGCCTATATGACCGCTCATCGCAATAAATAGGGGCTTGGTCATTACCAATATGATCTTTAAAGGAATAAAGTTATGGGCACAGAAACACGATCGGGGGCTCATGCTGCTGAATTAGACGCACTAGATACTGGCTTTATGGGGCATCCAACGCCGCTACGGCCATTGTTTTTCACTGAGATGTGGGAGCGGTTTTCTTATTATAGTATTCGCCCGCTACTGGTCTTATTTATGGTGGCGACGGTAGGTAGTGGTGGTTTTGGTTTTGATGAAGTCACCGCTTCTGCTATCTACGGTATTTTCGCGGGTTCGTTGTACTTGGCTGCTGTACCTGGGGGCTGGCTAGCGGATAACTGGCTAGGTCAGGAGAGAGCACTGTGGTGGGGCAGTATTATTATTGCCCTTGGTCATTTGTGTATTGCACTCTCCTCTATGTTTGGCATGACACTGTTCTTTGTCGGTTTAATCTGTATCGTCTTGGGCTCAGGATTATTTAAGACCTGTATCTCAGTGATGGTGGGGGCTTTATACCCTAAAGGTGACTCTCGCCGTGATGGCGGTTTTACCTTGTTCTATATGGGTATTAACATCGGCGCGCTATTGGCGGCACTGATCGTTGGTGTCTTCAAAGAAAAAGGCATGTGGCATGTCGGCTTTGGCGTCGGTGGTTTAGGGATGCTCGTGTCCTTGCTCATATATCGTTTCGTCGCGCAAAAGAACTTGACGCGTTATGCACGAGCTAAAGGTATCACTGCCGAGTGGGAAAAATCTAATGATCAATACAAAAATGTCGGTCGCTGGGTTGGTGGTTTTTTAGCGTTATTAGTAGCCGTAGTGCTATTGATTTCTACAGGAATGATATCGTTCAATCCTGAGATGGTCGCAGAGTATATGACTTATATCATTGCTGCGGTGGTCATCCTGTACTTTGCTATTATGTTCATTTCACCTAAGCTAGATAAGACTGATAAGCTGCGTTTGTTGATTTGCTTTATCTTAATTATTGGTTCGACGCTGTTTTGGTCGAGCTTTGAGCAGCAGCCGACGTCTTTTAACTTGTTTGCTGATCGTTATACTGATCTGAATGTATTAGGGTTTGAAGTACCTAGCATTTGGTTCCAGTCATTGAACCCACTATTTATTTTAATATTGGCACCTATCATCAGTATCATCTGGGTCAAGCTTGGTAATAGAGGTCTTGAGCCTAGCAGTATGGCCAAGTTCGCACTGGGTATGCTGCTCGCAGCGGCAGGTTTTGCCTTAATGATTTTTGCTTCAAAAAGCATCTTAGCGCCTGGTGCTGGCTTGGCATCGCCACTATGGTTGGTAGGTAGTTTATTATTATTGACGCTAGGTGAGTTAGCATTAAGCCCAGTGGGTTTGTCTGCGATGACGAAGCTGGCGCCAGAAGGCATGCAAGGTCAAATGATGGGCCTATTCTTTGCTTCTATTGCCATGGGTAACTTGGTTGCGGCCTTCTTTGGTGGTCATGTATCTGCTGACAAAATCGAAGGGTTGCCAGGTCTATTTACAACCATGACAATATTTTTGGTGGTTACCGCGATATTCTTGCTGATATTAGCAAAACCTATCAATAAAATGCTTAAAGATAGTGAGCGTGAGAAACAGCTAGCCAAACAATAAGGTATAGTCTACCCACTATAAAACCGCTACAGCGTCAACCTCGCTAACCATACGAATGTATAGCTTGCACTCGGTTTTCTTGTATCGATATTATTTTGGATTAACTATAGGCTGATATACATTTGTGAATAACAACAGTACAAGTGACGTATGATGAGACGTGTTACCATAATTGGTAGCACGTTTTATTGTTTTAATTGGAGAGGTATTTCTCTTGCGCCATTGAAACCCTGTTATCTGCCCAAACATCTAATGGTGTGCTGTTGTGATACGATTCTGCTTTAGCCATAGGTAGCTTCCTGTATCTGGCTATTGGCAAACCTTTAACTCTTAAACGATTGAATGTAACTGACTCTAATTCTAATAATAATCGGTCAATGAATGCTTAAAATGGTTCCACTCGAATAAGACGATTATCCATAGTCGCCGCACAGTAATAACTTTCTAAATCTAATTTCTCCAAAATTAATTGCTCTACCTCTAATAAGGACACCTTTAATGAATAAACAAACCATCCATGATCGTATCGATAGTCTGCGTCAGACAATCGCGGCACAAGACCTGACGGCGATTATCGTCCCGTCTGCTGATCCACATTTATCTGAGTACTTGCCTGAATATTGGCAAGCACGCTTATGGCTGTCAGGATTCACAGGTTCGGTCGGTACGCTTGTCGTGACTGCTGACTTTGCTGGTCTGTGGACAGACAGTCGTTATTGGGTACACGCTGCGGATCAGTTAGAAGGCACAGGTATTACTTTAGAGAAGCTTGCGCCAGGTCAGCCGAATCATATTGATTGGCTAGCTGAGCATTTACAAGAAGGTGATAGTGTCGCAGTCGATGGCAATGTGTTGTCTATCGCTGAGCAGGATCGATTGTTGAATGCATTTGATGCCAATGACATTACTTTAATTACTGAGCGTGACGTGTTGACAGAGATATGGTCAGATCGTCCGGCACTACCAGCCGCTAATTTGTATCAACATGATGAACAATTTCTTGCTCAGTCTGCCACCTCAAAACTTGCCGCTGTGCGTGCAGGTATGGCAGAGGCAGGAGCGACGCATCATTTACTCTCAAGTTTAGATGACATCGCATGGTTGACCAACTTACGCGGTGCTGACGTTGATTACAACCCTGTGTTTTTGTCACACATGCTCATCAGTGAAAATGACGCGACGTTGTTTATCGATAGCAATAAAGTCAGTGCTGATATCGCCACAGCCCTAAAAGATAGCGGTATCACGATTGCTGATTATGATGCCGTACAAGAGGCATTGAGCGCCTTGACGCCAGAAGACTTATTGTTATTAGATCCAAGTAAGGTTGCAGTCGGTACGCTATCGAAGATGGCAGACGGTATCGGCTTTATTGAGCAAATGGCGCCAAGTACGTTACTCAAATCTGTTAAAGCTGATGCTGATATCGATCATGTGCGTGAAGCCATGCGTCAAGACGGTGCTGCCTTAGCTGAATTTTTTGCGACATTTGAGCAGCGCCTAGCAAACGGTGAGCGTTTAAGTGAGTTAGACGTGGATAGCATGCTAATCGATGTACGTAGTCAGCAGCTACACTATGTATCGCCAAGCTTTCCAACGATTGCAGGTTTTAATGAAAACGGTGCGTTGCCACATTACCGCGCAACACCAGAAAAATTCAGCTACCTTGATGTGGCCGAGGGCGAGGGTGGATTACTACTGATTGATTCAGGCGCGCAATACCAAAACGGAACGACTGATATTACTCGCGTGGTCGGTATCGGACAAGTCAATTCTGAGCATAAGCGTGACTTTACCACAGTGCTAAAAGCTCATATTGCATTAGCAAAAGCACATTTTCCTGACGGTATCGCTTCACCTTTAATCGATGCTATCTGCCGTGCACCTCTATGGCAGGCACAGATGGACTATGGTCATGGTACCGGTCATGGGGTTGGTTACTTCTTAAACGTTCATGAAGGTCCACAAGTCATTGCCTATAGTGCCAGTACGCCAAAAGAGCGTGCGATGAAAGAAGGTATGATCTCAAGTAATGAGCCAGGTCTATACCGTGAAGGAAAGTGGGGCATTCGCATAGAAAATCTAATGGTTAATACGCGTGTGGCAAGCCCTACCGAGACAGAGTTTGGTGAATTCTTAAACTTTGAAACCGTTACTTACTGTCCGATTGATACTCGTTTGATTGAGCCGTCATTGTTAAATCAAGTAGAGATTGACTGGCTCAACGATTATCACAGCCAAGTTTATGCAGAGCTAAAAGACCGTGTCGACGGCGCAGCACTTGAGTGGCTAACTGAGCGTACGCAGGCTATTTAAAGTAAAGGCCTATATCTGCGAATCTAAAATAGAAAAAGCCCTGTAAATTACTTACAGGGCTTTTTCTATTGGAACACAGCATTTAGCTTCGTTATGATTCTTTATTGGTCTGTGATTTATTTTGCTCGCTCAGATTTTGGATGACTTCAGCATGTAGCCAAGACTTTAAGTTTTCAGACATCAGCATCATTTGCTCACTGAGGTAATCATCAATCTGCATCTCAAGCTCACGAATCAGTTCTTGATGCGTGGCACTCAGTTTGGCGTCTTTTAATGCCAACTTGATGGCAGTACTGGCTTTATCGTTAACGGCTTTAATAGCGCTATCATTTTTAACGCTGCTATCATTACCAACCGTATTGTCTTCAACAGCGTTCGCATGTTCGCTGATGGTTTTATGGCTCACCATATGATTTTCAGTAGCCACACTTTGGGTATTATTTTTTTCAGAGTTATCAGTAATGCTATTATTATCTGCTTTGTCTGCAGTTTTCATCTCAATCGCTACTGGCTTGTCATCATTGCGCTTATCAGCGGCTAACGTTGTATTCTTTTCTTGTTCTTTTTGTGCGTACTCTGCTTCTTCACGCAGCTTGGCCTCTTCTTTCAACTTAGCTTCTTCTTTGAGCTTGGCATCCTCTGCCGCTTTTATTTTCTGTGCTTCTTCAATACGTTGTTGTTCAGCAGCTGCACGCGCTTGCTCTTGTTTATCGGCAATGGCCTTCGCAATCGCTTGCTCGGCTTCGTGGTTTTCGTAGAGCTCATCGATATGAGCATCTAAATCATGGGTTTGAAATTCAAAGCTCTCAAAAGGTGTATCGCTTTGCAATAAAGTAGTGATGTCTTTTAGCTCTTGAGTAATAGCTGCGCGGATGGGTTCAGGCGCACACGTCCAGCGTTGGTAAAACTGATGGGAAAATGAGTAGCTTGACATGGTATCTTCCATAAATGTTCCAAAAATTACCCCTTATCATACGCAAGTATAATAAGGGGCTGCAAGTGGACAAACGTAGTCAGTCTGACGGTATCGTTACATTTTCGCTCTTAAGACATTATGATCGACTGCTTTTATGACCATTTTGCAAAAATCAACGAACCGTTAGTGCCACCAAAGCCAAAGCTATTAGATACCGCATATTGCAAGTTGTCGACTTTACGTGATTGGTTGGCCACATAGTCGAGGTTGCAATTGTCTTCGAGATTATCCAAGTTAATGGTAGGTGGTACATGCTGATGCTGAAGCGCCATAACAGTGAAAATAGCTTCAATACCGCCCGCAGCGCCAAGCAAATGGCCTGTCATAGACTTGGTTGAGCTGACCAATATGGTGTTTTTAACTGCTGAAAAAACGGTTTCGATAGCCAGTGATTCGGCGACATCGCCAGCGGGTGTGCTGGTACCATGTGCATTGACATAACCCACGCAAGACGCCTCGATACCCGCATCATGAATTGCATTTTGCATGGCACGTGCAGCACCGCTACCGTCTTCTGGTGGCGAGGTAATGTGGCTGGCGTCATCACTCATGCCAAACCCAACCAGTTCTGCCAATATCGTCGCACCACGTGCTTTAGCATGAGCAAGGCTTTCTAATACCATTACACCAGCACCATCACCAAGTACAAAACCATCACGGTCTTTATCAAAAGGACGAGAGGCTTTGGTTGGTTCATCATTGCGTGTTGATAATGCATGCATCGCGGCAAAACCAGACATACCTAAAGGACTTGAGCCTTTTTCACTACCACCTGCCAGCATGACATCGGCATCACCATGTGCAATCAATCGCGCTGCTAAACCAATGGCGTGCGTTGAGGTCGTACAGGCTGTTGATGTGGCAAGGTTAGGGCCTTTTAGCTTATGTTTGATGGCCACCAGACCGGCTGCCATATTTACAATAGAGCCAGGAATAATAAAAGGCGATACTTTTTTTGGCCCATGAGCATTGAGGGTCGCACAGCTGTTTTCGATGGTTTGAATACCGCCAATACCTGATCCAATAATCACGCCAAAACGTTCTTGGTCGACATTTTTAACGGGCGCATCAGCGGCACCAATCTCATCGATGAAGCCAGCATCATGTAAGGCCATGGTAGTTGCGCCGATGGCATAATGCATAAACTCATCATAGCGGCGCGCATCTTTTGCATTCATATATTGCTTGGCATCGAAGTCTTTGACTACACCAGCAATTTGAGCGCGGTATTCTGTGGCATCAAAATGAGTGATAGGTGCGATACCACTTACGCCATCCAGCAGGTTTGCCCATGTACTCTCAAGATCTAGACCCAGTGGTGTGATGGCTCCCATACCGGTAACGACCACTCGAGTGTCATCGTCGCGCTCATAATGAGGCTTTTTTGGACGGCGCTTTGTGCCAGTCGTCGTCGGTGATGTGGCTGTATTGATGTCTTGGCTCATGCTATATGTCCTGTACTTGCGTTCCTAAAAGGATGGTTTTTTCTGATATTATTTGATTGCGCTGTCGTCATATCGTTTGTTACTGTCGCGTTATACTCTTTATAGCGTCATACATGCATTTTTACAACCATTATAAAACACTTAAGTGTACATATGTAAACTTAAGTGTAGTGTACTTGCGAAGCCTAACGAGTGTAGCAAAGGCTATCTGTTATTTTAGCTACCTGCTGTTCTAGGTATCTATTGCTTTAATAGTATAACGGTATTGCTGATGACTGCCTATACTTTGACTATGCAGTTTATCCACGATAATGCCGTTATTATCTAAGGTAAAGACCTTGTATTGTTGCCTCGCTAAATATACTCATGTATCACTTATACTGGATTTATTTATATCAATGTACCGAGGATATCAATATATCCATGATTTATGGTACAGGCGATAGCAACACGTGCTAGTGAGACCAGTAGTATGGTAATCAGTGCTACTAAGCGAAGCACACCTGCCCCAACACCACGTTTTTACTCGCGCCTGTCACTGCTGGCAAATTACCTGTTTCACCCATCAACGTCTGTCTCGCTAGCCATGCAAAAGCAACGGCTTCTACCCATGTTGGATTCAGTCCTAAGCTCGCAGTCGTTTCTACTGTGCAATGAGGGAGATGTGCCTGCAAGCGCGTCATTAAATAGCTATTCAATGCGCCACCACCGCAGACGTACACCGAAGTGTTTTTATCAACGTCGGTAAATTGGTTGATTTGCGCACTCGCACTGATGGCTGTTAGCTCGGTGAGTGTGGCCTGTACATCCGCTGACGAATAACGAATGACCGCAGAGGCCTGTTCGAATTTTTGTAGCTCGTCTTGCAGCCATGCTAAGTTAAAGTCTTCACGGCCAGTACTCTTGGGATAAGGTTTTGCAAAAAACGGATGTTCCAACAGCTGATTGAGTAACGGCTCAATGACTTGGCCAGACTGCGCCCATGCACCACCAGCATCATAATCTTTATCCGTATGCAACGCTGTCCATGCATCCAATAGTAAATTGGCAGGGCCAGTGTCGTAACCTACAACGGCATTATCTACAACATTACCTATGACATTGTCTGGTTGATTTGATGAGTTAGTAGAAGCTGCTGGCAAGACAGTGATATTAGCAATGCCGCCCAAGTTCAATAACACGCGAGTACTGTCAGGCTTGGCAAACAGTGCTTGATGAAAGGCTGGAACCAGCGGAGCACCTTGACCACCAACGGCCATATCACGGCGTCGAAAATCGCTAACCACACTGATACCTGTACGCTCAGCGATGATATTGGCATCGAGCAACTGCAAGCTAAATCCCATCCGCGGACGATGGCGCACAGTCTGTCCATGACAGCCAATGGCTAGCACTAACTCTACATCGGTATCGGCTTGTTTTAATAACGTATTGACCACTTCACTTGCAAACTCACCATACTCGCGGCTCGCCCAGCCGAACCAGTCCAGCTCGCTGTTTGGTTCATCAGCCGTGGGTGTCAATGTCTGAACACCGTTGGGCTGACATAATGCTAAAAGCACTTCACGCAGTCGCGGTGGGAAGTCTTGGCTATAAGAGGCTAACAAACGCATGGGCTGCTGAGCCTCATCTCCATTACCAGTATCTGTACCGAATTGACAAAGAACGGCATCCATACCGTCCAAACTGGTGCCCGACATCATGCCGATATATAAGCCATCATCGAAGTTTTCAAACACTGTTTGCTCGAGTGCCTCAGTAAGTGTGGCATAATTTAAATCGTCAATATTTTCCAAGCTATTATCCAAATCACTGTCCATCTCTAAATCTGGATGAGTATTGTGTTGAGTATCAGCAATCGATGCGGGGTTGGTCATGGCAATTTACCTTAAAAAACGCTAGTATATCCGTCAAATTCTAACATCTTTTGCGGGCTACGAGACCTTAATACCATTCCCAAAATCAGAGCAGCACGGAAAACGAGTGTAAGTCCTGCATTTATTACGCTACACGAGTTTGCCACCGCTCATCGTATTTTTTGGTTTGGTATGATTTAGTATAAATAGCCCAAACGTTTAACCCTTAATAAAGACAATAAAGAGATCATCATGACCACGCAAACGTACACCCTAGAAGAACAACTTGCGCTTATCCAGCGCGGAACACAAGAAATCCTATCTGAAGAGGATTTAGTGGCGAAGCTTAAGCTAAACCGTCCATTGCGTATCAAGGCAGGCTTTGATCCTACCGCACCTGACCTGCATTTAGGTCATACCGTGCTGATTAATAAACTCAAGCACTTTCAAGACTTGGGTCATGAGATTTATTTTCTAATCGGTGATTATACGGCCAAGATTGGTGATCCTTCTGGCAAAAACAGCACACGTCCGCCATTGACTGATGAGCAAATCAAAGCCAATGCCACAACCTATGCTGAGCAAGTATTTAAAATTTTGGACAAAGAAAAAACTCGCGTGGTCTTTAACTCTGAGTGGTTCAACGACATGAGCGCCGCTGATATGATTCAGCTTGCTAGTCAGCAAACGGTTTCGCGTATGCTTGAGCGTGATGATTTTTCTAAGCGCTATGCCTCACAGACCCCAATCTCTATCCATGAGTTTTTGTATCCGCTCGTGCAAGGCTATGATTCTATCGCGCTAAAAGCCGATGTTGAGCTTGGTGGTACCGATCAAACCTTTAACCTATTGATGGGACGCACGTTGCAAGGCCGTTATGGTCAAGAGCAACAAGTATGTATCACCGTACCAATTTTGGAAGGGTTAGACGGCGTTAATAAAATGTCTAAGTCTTTAAATAACTACGTTGCTATTTATGATGCACCGGGCACCATGTATCAAAAAATCTTATCTATGCCAGATACGTTAATTCGCCGCTACTTTGAATTTTTAAGCTTTAAACCGATGGACGAAGTCGAAGGTTTATTGGCAGAAATGGAAAACGGTCGTAACCCACAAGAAATCAAACGTATCTTGGCTGAAGAGTTGATCGAGCGTTTCCATGATGCCGATGCGGCTGCCAATGCACATAAATCAGCTGGTAACGTCTTAGCTGATGGCGAATTGCCAATCGATTTACCAGAAGTGACGTTAGATCTAGAAGGTCAGGATGCACTATTTATCACTCAAGTACTGAACCAATCTGGGCTTGCGAAAAACAGTTCATCTGCCAAAGACATGGTAAAACGCGGCGCGGTAAAAGTAGATGGCGAAGTAGTAGACGGTGGCTTTAGCTTAACTTCTGGGCAAACCGTGGTTATCCAAGCAGGCAAAAAAGCCTATGCGAAAGTAACGGTTGCCTAAGTGTCTATTGTCTAAGTGACTATTGCCTAAACTGAGAGTGGCTTGAGGAAAAAGAAATGCTAGATTTACCGACATTATCCAGTAATGGTATTACCCTTAAGCCATTGATGCTTAGTCATGCAACTGACTTAATGGAGGCTTGCCAAGATGGTGAGCTATGGAACATAAACGAGACGTCGGTACCTGAGCCGGACAAGGTTATTGGCTATATCAATACCGCAGATTCAATGCCTGATAGACAAGCATTTGTCGTTATTGATGAATCAAACGGTAAAGCGATTGGTACAACGAGCTTTCATGATATTTTACCTATCAGCAAACGCTTAGAGATTGGCTATACTTGGTATGCTAAATCGTATTGGCGAACGCATGTTAATACGACTTGCAAGCTCATGCTGCTAACTTATATATTTGAAACCTTACAGTATCAAACCGTAGGCTGGCGTACAGATATTGACAATCATCGCTCACAACAAGCCATTGAGCGCTTAGGTGCTAAAAAAGATGGCGTGATTCGAGGCAATCGTGTACGCCGTGATGCCATCATTTCAGATACAGTCATGTATAGTATGGTCAGTTCTGAATGGTCACAGATAAAGCCCAATCTAGCAGGGAAATTACAAAGCGTTTATTAATCCTTAAACTATCAATATGAATGAGCTGTTTATGTCCCAACAAAATCAAGCCACTGTCGCCCAAGGCATCTACCGCCATTACAAAGGCAGCCTTTACCAAGTTTTGCATACCGCGCAGCATTCAGAAACCGAAGAATTGCTAGTGGTTTATCGTTGCCTATACGGTGAATATGGCGTGTGGGTTCGTCCTTTAACGATGTTTACTGAAACCGTCATGGTAGATGGTAAGCAAGTGCCACGGTTTGAATTAATCAAAGACTTAAACGATTAGTTTCAGTTTTCTGCGAACACATCTCACAGCTGACTCAACAAAAAAGCGACTTTCAAAGTCGCTTTTTTATGTCTACTTAGACCAATATCTTAAGGGTTAATGATGCAAAAACTGCTTTAACACCTGATAAAAAGCCACAGGCGCATCCATTGGCACCGCATGACCAGATTTTGGTAATATGGTTGCAGTGGCGTTGGGCAGTAACTCAAGCAACTGTTGTTGCCGTTTTGGATCATACAACTGTGAGCGTCCACCAATTAACAAGGTGGTTGGAATCACTACCGTTGGCAACACATCACGATAATCGTAGGGCAGTGCAACATAGGCAGATAGACAGCGTAGTTTATGTTGCCATGTCGCATGCTCCATTAATGAGATTTTATGCGGTGCTTGATAGCTCAAGGTTCTCGTCAATATCTGTGAAGGCTTGGTGCTGACAGAAAGCAGTGAAAACGAGCGCTCTATATCTAATAAGTTTGCTTTTAATCGATAGGGCAGATGACGAAAATCATTAACATGCATATATGGCTCAGCATTAGAAATTAACTGCGTGAACTGAGCAAATAATTCTGTTTGACGTGTGCCAAAGACGCCGCCATCCTGCCAGTCGGGCTGATTATGAATGAGAGGTGCTTGGTCAATATTCAGATAGCGACTGACTCTGTCATAACCAAAACGCTTAAAGTACGCCCACATGACCAATGCGCCCATCGATATCGCAGCAATAGGTAAGGCGTCTACGGTTGTTTTCTGACGAATATGTTGTACCACTTGCTGTGTGTCTTCTGCATATTGTTCAATAAAATCAAACGTTGGTAACGTCAAATCACTGGCCAAACCAAAACCACGAAAATGTGGCAAATAAAAGCAGTATTGTCGGGTCAGGGACAGTATAAACGGCAGAAACTGTCGCGCGTCCATACCAAAAGCATGCAATAGTATTACGGGTTGACCTTTGCCAATCACAGACATCGGTATCAGCGTGCCGTCAGTCGCTGTCACATGAGTGGTCTGTAATTGGTATTGCTCAGGTATTTTGAATGCCATTTTAAATGTCGCTTTGAACATATGGGATTTATATGGATTTGATTATACTACTGCCAGAGTTTGGCGTAGTGGGCATCGCTGATATTAGCAATGTCTAATGTTGCTAACATCTCACGTAGGGCGGTCCAACGTTCGGCATCTGGTTGGATAGGTGCTATCAAGCGTTTTAAAGTGTCGTTGATAATGTCGTCCATCAATGCCGATGGTGTTTTACCTGTATAGGCGTAATAAATTGTGCGTGCTTGTTCGGGATTGTCGATACACAACTGCGCCATTGCTGTACTGACGGATACAAACTGTGTCAACGCTTCTGACTTTTCTTCCCAAATACTGTGGGTGGTCATCAGCTCCAATGCTGAAAAGTTGGGATATGGTGATAAGTGCTGATCAATAAAGGTATAGTCAATCCCCGTATGATTGGCCTCAATACCTTCAAAGTTATAAAAGCATAACCATGCGCCATCAAATTCGCCTGCTTCATCACCCTTTTGTAGGTTTTCTAAGTGCTGAAAGTCAGTCTCTACAAAACTGACATTAGCGGCATCTAACACAAAACCATTTTTCTTGGCATAACGGCTTAAAATCTCAAAGCCAATTTTATTGGTAATAGGGTTGGCTGCTGGTGTTGTGATACGAATCGGTTGGTTCTGATGCAGTTTATCAAGGCTACTTTGCTTGATAAGCACGCCACCATCCGTCACAAAAAAACAGCCCAATGCTTTTAAATCTTCAAAATAATGCTCGAATAAGTGAATCGGTTCGTTCACGTGTAAATCAATATTGCCTGCTTCTAATTCTGCAAAACCATCGTAATGTTCAGTTGGTTCTATCATTTTGATATCAAGCCCTGCCTCAGAATAGGCACCAGTATTAATGCCCGCAATAAAAGGCAGGTGATCTGGATTTAAAAACCATTCTAGTGTCAGAGTGAGCGGCGTATTAGCCATAAAATGTCCTTATAGTTTAATAAATAACAGTATTGATGAGCGATGGTTTTGATGGTTTAGCCTCTCGGTGTCTGAGAGTGTCAAAGAGTGTCAAAGAATAAGAGAGCTGACCATAGCATAAAATAAAAGTCGTTATGACAGTTAATACTCGACCATCCTACGTCTATAGTAGTGATAAAACTCATAATGATAAAGCAGCAAAAAATTAGGCGGCAATACCGTATCTGTTATCGATAAAGTATTGCCGCCTAATGGTAAACCTACTATTTACTTGTGTTAACTAACCATCATTTTTTGCAATGGTTAAGCCATTATACGTTTGCGCAACTGGCATCACTTCTAAGCGGTTCACGTTGATATGTGCAGGCGACTCAATCAACCATAATAAAATATCGCCAACATCGTCACCAGTCATGGTTTTGAAGCCGTCATAAACCTTGGCAGCTTTGTCGTCATCGCCATGATAGCGCACATTTGAAAACTCAGTGCCCGCTACATTACCTGGCTCAAGATTGGTCACGCGTACTTGCGTGCCAAGTAAGTCAGCTCGCAAGTTTAGACTGAACTGTTTTACAAATGCTTTAGTCGCGCCATAGACGTTACCACCAAAGTACGGCCAGCTGCCTGCAATCGAGCCAACATTGATGATATAACCGCTATCACGAGCCACCATCGCTGGCAAGACCGCATGGGTCAGCGCCATCAACCCTTTGATATTGGTATCGGTCATGCGCATCCAGTCATCTAGATTGGACTCTTGTGCAGGTCCAGCGCCCAGCGCCAATCCTGCATTATTAACCAAGACATCGATTTGGTTAAAACCGTCAGGCAAGTCAGCAATGATTTGTGGAATAGAAGCTGTATCGCTCACATCCATGACCACAGGTAAAAATGCCTCGCCCAATTCTGTAGCCAAAGCTTGTAACTTATCGAGGCGTCTAGCACAGCCAATCACGCGATGGCCTTTTGCCACCAAACGCTCAGCCAATGCTTTACCAAAACCTGCGCTAGCGCCTGTAATCAATACGTTCATGTTATATCCTTATCATTGATACTGTATGCTTTTGTCATGACTATCTAAGATAACCGAATGCCTTGCTAAGATGACCGAATAACTTGGTTTAAAGGTTACTGATTTAGTTGCTTACCAAATATTTTATCACCAGCATCGCCAAGACCTGGAATGATATAGCCGTGCTCATCCAAATGGCTATCCAATGCGGCAGTATAAATAGTCACATCAGGATGTGCTTCGTTGACCACACGTACACCTTCAGGCGCAGCCACTAACACGAGTGCTTTAATATTAGTACAGCCGTTTTTCTTCAGCATATCAATAGTCGCAACCATAGAGCCGCCTGTTGCTAGCATCGGATCGATGATAAGTGCTGGGCGTTTGTCCATATGGCTGACGAATTTTTCAAAGAATGGCACTGGCTGCAGGGTTTCTTCGTCACGTTGCAAGCCTACGACAGAGATTTTTGCAGTAGGAATCAGATCGAGCACCCCGTCCAACATGCCGATGCCTGCACGTAAAATCGGTACAATCGTTGCTGTCTTACCGATGATTTGCTCACCAGTGATTTCGCCACACCATCCTGCCATTGGGAATGTTTCAATCTCGAAGTCACGGCTTGCTTCATACGCCATCAAGCGTGCAAGCTCTTTGGTTAACGTACGGAACTTATAAGTACTACAATCTTTTTCACGCATAAGGCTAAGCTTATGACGAACTAGTGGATGATCGATTACCGTAATTTTCAAACCGCTATTTAGGTCGCTCATAGAATCTCTCTTGATTTTGGGGCTGATGCTTGCGCAGTCACTGCGGTTGCTATTAGTATAAAAGATACAAACACTTACTTCACTTTAACTATATTTTTGGCACACAAATAGTAAGCTTAAGATATTAATAATAAAGCCAACTGAATACATTCAATGTTTATATAAAGGTCCTAACCTTAATTAATTTACAGTGCTTTTATTCATAACCTACATTTAGAGTCACAATAATTAAAGCCACAATTATTCGAATCAAACACCGCATCATTCTATATATTTAAGCCATTGACCTATTAAGCCGACTATATTTCACTATCGCAGCACTATAATAAGTGAAGTAAGGTTTAGGCCTGCTATGATACCAAAAAAACCGCTTTTCTGACGAAGAATCTTATGACTACATACCCATCTCATGCGCGTGAAAATACTAATAAGACCGATAGCAACTCAACATTATCTGAAACGCACGTCGCCGAAATAGAAACACATCCATTTCCGCCTGTTTTACCACCCAATGCCACTGTTATGATGATGGGAACGTTTCCACCCACTATCGATAAATGGGCCATGAGTTTTCACTATCCCAATTTTTATAATGATATGTGGCGGATATATGGTCGCGTGTTTTTTGATGATGCAGATTACTTCAGAGTAGGTGACGAAAAGCGCTTTGATCCTGAACGTATTCGCGCTTTTATGTTTGACCGAGGTATCGCTTCTTGTCCGACGGTAAAACAAGCCATTCGTGAGACGGGTAATGCGTCTGACAAGAATTTAACGGTAGTAACGCCTGTTGATTTAGATGATATCTTGCTACAAGTGCCAAAAGTTAAAACGTTATTTACCACAGGTGGTAAGGCAACTGAGGTACTACTGAATTTATTAAGCGAGCCACCTATTAAGTCCAAGTATCCTAAGACCAATCAAAGTATGGATTATCCTTATGAATGGCAAAGTACAGGTAACAAAGCTGATGTGAATAATCTAACCCTATATAGGTTGCCTTCAACTTCACGGGCATACCCTTTATCATTAGATAAAAAAGCCGCTGCCTATAAATCGTTCTTTGAAAAGATGGGTAAGTTATAAGCAGTTATATAGAAAAGAGTGGTATAGCAGTATTGGTATATTAGGGAGATTTCAATCATATATCATTGCTAAAGTAGAAGTGCTTTTCTAAAGAAGTAGGAAATCATAAGAGTTTCAACAGCAGTGTCTAAAATTTTGAGTAGCTAACTTTATCTCAACCCATTGAAAATAATCAGTTATTAAAAGGGTAGTAAAATTAGATAAAAAACCTTTGATTAGGGCATTGACACGGTGTGAGAACTCTATATAATACGCCCCTCAACAGGGAGAACTGGCAGTTAGGACGTGTATAATTACACTAAAATAACGTGGTTAACTCATTGAAACGAATTAAAAAAAGAAGTTGACAGACTATTAAAACATGATATGATAGTCAGCTCGCTAAATAGGATAAGCCACATTGGCTATGACTGTTTAGTTGAAATACTAACACTGGAC
>NZ_JADGMV010000008.1 GCF_015234355.1 Psychrobacter sp. NG25
TCGCTATGGACAAAGGTCTTCGCTTCGCTATTCGTGAAGGCGGCCGTACTGTAGGCGCTGGTGTTGTTGCTAACGTAGACGTTTAATACTGACCCTAGTATTTAACGCGTTAGTCAAAAGCCGTTCTCTTTATTGAGAACGGCTTTTTTTATGGGTGGTTATAACCAAAGAAAACTGTGGTGATATACCTATAATTGACGATAATATAACGTGTATTTTAAGAAAAGAGACAGAAGAGCGCAGATGATTAATATAAAGATACTAGAATCTAAAACAGAAGCAGCGATTATCCAAGCAGTTGCGACTATTGAGGCTATTGTCCAGTTACAAGAGCCATGGACTGAACAGGCTCTGAACGATTTTCTTGAACAAGATAGTATAGATTTAATGGTTGTTATGAGTACTGAGACTGATGAAGTGGTTGGTTACTGCTTATACCAAGTGGTGTTTGAACAAGCAGAAATCCTGCGTATTGGCACACGCCCTGACTATCAACGCCAAGGTATTGCGTCGCAGCTTTTTGCTAGATTAAATACAGTATTAAAAGACAATCAGGTGGACAATCTGTTATTAGAAGTGCGTGCAGATAACGCTCCTGCGATAGCTCTATATGCAAGACAAGAGTTTGTAGTAATTCATAAACGCAAAGGCTACTATCAGCTACCACATCAGCCGGCAGTAGATGCTTTAATTATGCAGCATGTTTATCGGTAGTGACATATGGGATGAATTGGCTTTATTGTTTTAAGATGTTTGTTGATCAGCTTTTATACGATGATTTTAGTCGCTGTTTGCTTGCATAGCTTTAAGCTCTTTAATTCGTTCGCTCAAGAGCTCAATCATGATGCTAGTATTGGCTTGCTGTTTTTGAACTTGATCCAGCTTTTTTTGATTAAAGCTCAATTGTTCGTCGAGGCTAATTTTCCCAGCATAAAAATCATTGAAGCCATCTTTCATTTCATTGAGAGTAAAGCCTACCGTTTGTGCACTCTTGATTAGCTCAATGCGCTCTACACATTCTGGATGAAACTCAGTATACAGTCGTGACCCTGCTTGACGCTTACGCGATTTTAGCAAACCCAATTGGTCATAATGTCGCACGGTATCCTTAGTAGTATTGGCTTTTTTTGCTAATTCTCCAATTAACAAGAATGATTTATCAGATGCCATAATGGTCTCATAGGTCTATAGTTAAGTGCTTATTAATAGCCATAATGCTCATTATAAATTGAGCTGCCAAGGTTCTTCATTATCGAGTTGCGATACTGGCAACGGTTTGTGCGAGTCACCATGCCATGTGACGGCATTACCAGCTATTAATGAATCTAACTGAGTGAGAAACTCTACGCGTGGTAAAGTGGTTGAGCCTAAGCTCATAAGATGATCGTTTGGTAATTGACAGTCAACTAGCGCTACATGGCTTTGTTCACATAAGCGCATTAGACCCCAAAAAGCTAACTTTGATGCATTGGAAGCACAGTGAAACATCGACTCGCCAAAATAGATATTGCCTATTTTTAATCCATAAAGCCCGCCGACCAATTGCCCTTTATCATCCCAAACTTCCACACTATGTGCAAACCCTTGCGCATGTAGTTTGGTGTAGGCCTCAATCATTTCATCATGAATCCAAGTATGCTCTCCTTCAAGCTGATTGTCATTAAGGCCGTCGCTGCGCGGTAAGCTACAGGCATGTATGACATTATCAAATGCTTGATTGAGTGTCAGTTGCCAACGGGCGCGATTCGCTTGTTTGCGTAGTGACTTGCTTGGCTGATAGTCTATTGGGACTATTACACATCGTGGTTCAGGGCACCACCAAGCGATCGGCTCATCTTCATTAAACCAAGGGAACAGTCCTTGTGCATAAGCAGAAATGAGGGTTTCTGGTGCCAAATCGCCACCCATAGCGACGATGCCAATGCCGTCAGGGTCAATAGAAATAGGATCAGGAAAGTCATAACGCCCAAGACTTTTTAAGGTCTCAGGCGTGATGTGTTTATCGTTCTGTTGAGTAGAGTTGCCCATTTAGGCTTCTTTATCTGCAGTTAGTGTTGAATCGTAAGTATGATCACGAGCAACGGTCGCTCCCAATGCATCCAAGTATTTTTCAGCATCAAGTGCTGCCATACAGCCAGTGCCAGCAGATGTGATTGCTTGACGATAGACATGATCGGCGACATCGCCTGCTGCAAACACCCCTTCGATACTGGTTTGCGTAGCGTTACCTACTAAGCCGCTTTGGACAGTAAGATAGCCATCTTTCATGTCTAACTGACCTTTGAACAAGTCCGTATTAGGCTTATGACCGATGGCCACAAACATGCCAAATACATCTAGCTGCTTGGTGCTGCCATCAATAGTTGATTTGATAACAACGCCATTGACGCCCATGTCATCACCAACCACTTCTTCAACACTGTGATCCCACTCAATTTTGACGTTGCCATTTCTGGCTTTTTCGAACAATTTGTCTTGTAGGATTTTTTCAGAGCGTAAGCTATCACGGCGATGGACTAGGGTTACTTCAGAAGCGATGTTCGATAGGTATAAAGCTTCTTCGACAGCCGTATTACCACCACCGATGACGGCGACTTTTTGGTTTTTATAGAAGAAACCGTCACAAGTAGCACAAGCTGAAACGCCAAGGCCTCTGAATTTGGTTTCTGACTCTAGCCCCAGATACTGGGCAGAGGCACCTGTTGAGATAATTAGGGCATCGCAAGTGTAGTTACCGTTATTACCCGTTAATTGAAAAGGGCGTACATTCAGGTTTACTTCGTTGATATGGTCATAGACCAGTTCAGTACCGAAGCGTTCTGCGTGGGCTTTCATGCGTTCCATCAATGCAGGGCCGGTTAAGTCATGAGCATCGCCTGGCCAGTTATCGACTTCGGTAGTGGTGGTTAGCTGTCCGCCCACTTCCATGCCTGTAACCATGACAGGCTTTAGGTTGGCGCGTGCCGCATAAACGGCAGCAGAATAACCAGCAGGACCTGAGCCTAGGATGATGAGTTTTTCGTGACGTGGCGCTGTATTTTCAGTTGCCATGGGTAATTCCTTGCTAAATATAAAAGTTAAAAATAGGAGTGATTAATATAGGGCATATTCCCATTTTCAAAACGAGGACACGCCCTAATAAAATTTTTCAAAATGACGACTAATATGGTTTTTCTCATTGCTGTGTGATAATAACATAAGGGTAAGGCGTGCAAAGTGCAAGTTTGCTAAAATCAACATGGATATCATTAGAATTAAAGCACTTAAATCTTGAAGTATTATTGCCATAAATGACGGTTATTTTATAAGGTCTATATAAGATTGTTAGCCTTATTCTGTGAGCCATATTGCTAAAAGTAGGGTTTTTTATCTAAATCGCATATTAGCTAACTTTCTTGCACTCTTTCTTTAGAAGACTGTCGCCACTATACCTATGTATTTGTTATTATAAGAAGTTATGCCAAGTGTATTGGAAAGCAAACAGAATGCTGTTATGACGCATCTTTATGACAGACAATGCGTTCTGAACACTTTGCCAGAGATATTTATATCCGCACCTCTATATCAGTATCTCTATGTCAGCACTTTATGTCAGCATGATTAAGCTTAGTCATGCGTTGACGACCATTTAGTATTAATAACAAGGCAGATCTTACGTGATATCAGCACCGCTTATTGAGTATTTAAAAAAGGGAATATTTACCCTCCTTGGGTTAATATTGGCCGTTTATCTCTTTGTCATCTTGATGACGTATACAGGTAACGACCCTAGCTGGTCGCATATCAGTAGTGATATGACCACGATTAATAATGTGGGTGGTGCATCGGGTGCTTGGTTATCGGACTTGCTCTATAGCTTCTTCGGTTTTGGTGCATGGTGGCTGTTAGCATTTTTGGTTTATGAGTCTATCCTTATCTGGTGGGACAACAAGCCAACATTTTGGCTGATGCGTTTGATTGCTTATGTGTTTTTATTATTAAGTGCCAGTGCTTTATTTGCACAATTGGTTGCGTTGGTTCAGCACGTAACTGATCCTGCGGCGACAAGGCTAGAAGGAGTTGCTGGCGGTATTATAGGGTTGGAGCTACAGTCTCGATTGGCTCAACTTTTATCGCAGTGGGGGAGTGTGCTCTTCTTAACGGCTTTCGTTATTATCACAGCGACTTTTGCCTTTAATATTCATTGGCTTGCGATTTATCAAAAAGTGACAGCGTTGTCATGGCTAGGTTCAGGGGTCAAACACAAAGGCATGGCGCCTGATAATATTTCTGTTCAAGAAGGCATTACCTCAGAGCAAAATAACGAAAGTATAGCAACGAATAAGACAGCTAAAGAAATCTTAGAACAGGAGCAGTTACCACTTGAACTACACTCTGAAGATAGTGTAAAAGCAGTAGATAATAGTGGTCGTTTCAGCAATGTTTTGTCAGATTTTTTGTCGACGTCAGGGCTTGCTGATAGCGTAAAAGCCTCGATGGCAGCAGCGACACAAGCCGCTATGTCTAATTCAAGTGCTATGTCTAACACTGAAAATAGCCAGCATTTACAGGCGGCACCAGCGACACCTAGCGGTACAATTGATAATACCGTCAATCATGCGAATACATCGCCGACGTCAAGCTCTGTAATGACGCCTATCCGTAAAGTAGAGCCGAGCTTTGCTTGGAATGATGCAAATACCGTTGATGATTTATTGGCCAGTGAGCAGATGGCTTACAACACCAATACTATGAACGGTCATGGTTCAGATGCTACTGCACCAGTACCTAATCATACTGAATTTAGTCATACTCATACTGAGTCGCTTGAATCAGCTGTGCCATCTGCTCCGACCGTATCGACCGCAGAGATATCCGATACTCAGTCAACGGTGAGTCAAGCAACAAACGTTACTCAGTCGCCAACTGATGAGTTGGTGTATAGTGAGACAGCTTACCAAGATACGGCAAATTCTGGGCTTGATGTACCCGTGGATAATATTGATACATTGGCAGATGCTTGGCTAGCAGAGCATGCAGATATTTCAGTACCTACTACTGAAGAGTCTATAGAAACGCTTAAGTCTGGCAGTGTCGCGGAGCAGCCAGTACGAGAAGCACTCGTAGAGCCTGCACCAGATTTGACCAGTGGTGATGCTATTAATACACAGTCTCCTAATAGCAAGCTTTCGGATAATAAGCCTTCGAATATACCTGTTGCTTCAGCTGCTAGTGATACGAGTCCATCTGTCGATAAACCAACTAGTAATCAAACTGAAATATTGAACAATGCTGCGTCGTCGGCTGCGATTGCAAAGTCAGCTACTCAACTGGCAGCAGAAGCTATTCAGCCAATATCAGAAATGGCCGATATGACGCCGACCAATACACCGCCTGCCAATCCAAAAGCACCACCAGCGGCTGTATCTGAGCCAGTTGTTGCCCCTAAAGCCAATGTGAGTTTTGACATACCTGAAGGAGATTCTAGCAATCATATTACCGATATGATGCCAGATGTGAGTGCTGATACTATCGCGCCTGTTATGCCGCATATTAGCGATGATGCAGCGTTTAGTACCAAGTCACGCTCAATGCAAACGGCGGCTTATCGTAGTAGTTTGACGCCGATTCCTGAGATGTCAATTTTGGACAATCCAGACCCAAATCGCCAACCGAGTTATACCGAAGAAAAACTGGTTGAGCTATCAGAATTGTTAGAAATCAAGCTACAAGAGTTCAATGTGAAAGCATCGGTCGTCAATGCGATTCCGGGGCCAGTCGTAACACGTTTTGAGGTTGAGCTGGCAGCAGGGGTAAAGGCTAGCAAGGTAACAGGCATTTCGCGTGACTTAGCACGCTCACTGTCTATGGCATCTCTGCGTGTGGTTGAGGTGATACCGGGTAAGCCTTATATTGGTATTGAAGTACCAAATCCAAAGCGTGAAATGGTACGTTTGATAGAGCTGCTAAATACTGAAAAGTTTAAAGACCCAAAAGCGCAAATTAGCATGGCGATGGGTAAAGATATTGGCGGTAAACCTATCATTACTGACCTTGCACGTGCGCCGCATATGTTGGTCGCTGGTACGACAGGTTCTGGTAAATCGGTTCTGGTTAACTCAATGCTACTGTCGATGCTACTCAAATATACGCCTAATGAGCTGCGCCTTATCTTGATTGATCCCAAGCAGCTTGAGCTTGCCAACTACAATGATATTCCGCATCTGTTAACGCCTGTTGTGACAGATATGACGGAAGCCGCGAGTGCCTTGTCATGGTGTGTGGCAGAGATGGAACGCCGCTATCAACTAATGAGCTTACTGAAAGTTCGTAAGCTTGATGAATTCAATAAAAAAGTGCGAGCTGCCGAACAGTCAGGAAATCCTATGCTTGATCCATTATGGCGACCGAATGATAGCGTGAGTATTAGCCAAGCGCCTAAGCTCAAAACGTTGCCAATGATTGTCATCGTTGCGGATGAGTTTGCCGATATGATTATGCAGGTCGGAAAACAAGCTGAAGAACTCATCACGCGTTTGGCACAAAAATCGCGGGCAGCCGGTATTCACTTAATGTTAGCCACTCAGCGTCCATCGGTGGATGTCATTACAGGTCTGATTAAAGCCAACATCCCAGTACGTGCAGCATTGCGTGTTAACTCAAAAGTCGATTCGCGGACGATTTTGGATAGTGGCGGCGCTGAGGACATGCTGGGTAATGGTGACATGTTGTTCTTAGGGCCTGGGCAAATTGAGCCTGATCGTGTGCATGGTGCGTATGTCAGCGATGAAGAAGTCAACCGTGTGTGTGACGCTTGGCGTGAGCGCGGTGCACCTGACTATATTGATAATATGGCAGGGAATTTTGAGTTATCTAGCTCAGGCGGTGGTGGTAGCTCAGGCAATGCCTCTGGTGAGGATGATGACTTATACAACGATGCAGTTGCCTTTATCATGGAAACACGTAAAGTCTCTGCTTCTAGTATCCAACGTAAATTTAGCATTGGCTATAACCGTGCAGCACGTATTGTCGACTCGATGGAGGAAGCCGGACTGGTCAGCTCGATGGGTAAAAGTGGCAAGCGTGAGCTGTTAATGTAGCGTTTAGATTTTATGATATAAGAAGGCGAGTCACGAAAGTGGCTCGCTTTTTTTATTGAGTAAGCATAATGATTTTTTTAGTGAGGAATTAAGTGCTTAGGCATATAATACTGAAATATTGTCATTAAACAGGCTCTAATTATTCAAGTTTAGATTTATGCATAAATAATAGTTAATTCAGTACCTAAGTACTAATGAGTTCGTTTATCGGTCATAAGTAGTGGTTTTTTATACTAAACTGACAGTTATTTATCGATAAATATTTGTTAATTCTAAAAATTCTCACTCCAATTACTCTCCAAGGAAGGTCGGCTATGTTTAAAGAGTATACCCAGTACGATGGTCTCGCATTAGCGTCATTGGTTAATGCAGGTGAGGTCAGCGCCAAGGAATTGTTAGATGCAGCGGTCAGTCAGGCAAACAAATTAAATCCTAAATTGAATGCCATTATCCACCGTTTTGATGAACGTGCATATCGTGCGGCACAGGCAGGATTGCCCTCTGGCGTATTCAATGGCGTGCCTTATCTATTAAAAGATTTATCGTTTAGTTTCGCTGATGAACCCATCACGATGGGCAGTCGTAGCGTCCATATCATCTCAGAAAAAGACAGCGAAATCGTCAAACGGATGAAAGCCACTGGCGTCAATACCTTTGGCAAAACGAATACGCCTGAATTTGGTTTGATTATCACGACTGAACCCAAAGCTCATGGCGCAACTCACAATCCATTTAAGAAGTGTTATAGCTCTGGTGGTTCCTCTGGCGGCAGTGCAGCAGCCGTGGCAAGTGGTATCGTACCGATGGCAGGCGCAGGTGATGGCGGTGGTTCGATACGTTTTCCCGCTGCGTGGTGCGGCGCGTTTGGACTCAAACCTAGCCGTGGTCGTAACCCAATGGGCCCATCATTTGGAGAAGGGTGGGAGGGAGCAGTCGCTGATCATGTGATTACGCGTAGCGTGCGTGATAGTGCTGCTATGCTCGATGCAACAAGCGGTGTGGAAATCGGTGCTCCGTATGTCATCGCACCACCAAACGGTACTTTTTTACAAGCAGCCATGCGAGCGCCAAGACAATTAACCATTGCTTTGCATCAGAAGCCGTTGATTGCCAATACTGTGGTGGACAAGGAAGTACTGGCGGTCCTCGAGCAAGCTGCCAAACAACTAGAAGCCATGGGTCACCGAGTAGTACCTGCCGAACCTAATATTGATATTGAACAATTTTGGCATGATTTTATGGTGGTGGTTTGTGCTCATACCGCATTTACCATTGACAATCTCGAGCGTGATTTTGGTATCGAGCATATCCAGAATCTAGAGCCGCAAACTTATAATATGGCACTGCTAGGTTGCTCGCTATCGGCGGTTGATCTGGCTCATGCCAAACATGGCTGGCATCATAGCCAATATCAGACTGGCTTGTTGCTTGAAACCTACGATATGATTTTGTGCCCGACCGTACCCACCCCTGCGGTTAAGCATGGGATATTGCCACCCAGCCGCACGGATGAAATGCTGATGCGTAGTGCAGAGTTTCTCAATAAAGGTTTTGATATGGGTAAGTATGCTTTTCGCTCTGGCATGATTGAAAAGCTTAGCCAACCGATATTAGGCAAAATGGCCTTTACATTATTAGGCAATGTTACAGGCCTACCTGCTATGTCATTGCCACTGGGCATGAGCAAAAAAGGCTTGCCGATTGGTATGCAGTTGATTGGGCGTATGAACGATGAAGCCACGCTGTTTAGTGTGGCAGGTGAGTTTGAGCGTGCTGGATTATTTACGAAAGCTGCTTTTCAACAGTAGCGCTATGATGAGGACACGGCCTAGTACATGTTAATCAAAGCGATAAATATCCATACCCAAACTATGATGTGCCATGCTTTGATGAACGACTGAGACGCGCTGACCAGTACCTAGTGCAAAGAACAGCGGTAGCAAGTGCTCATCACTCGGATGAATGTTTTTATAATTAGGGTATTGCTGCCAGTCTAGAGCAGTGGGTATATCTGTCTTAAGCTGCTGTAGTAGCCATAGCTTAAAGTCTTTGGCGGCTTGATCGATACTGTCAGATTGCCAGCGCATGGCGCTCAGGTTATGTGTAATGTTACCTGAGCCAATAATAAGTATTTGCTCATTACGCAGTCGTGCTAGCTGTGCACCCAATTGATAACAAGCGACACTGTCATAGTGCCGCGGTAAAGATAGTTGTACGATAGGTATGTCTGCCTCTGGGTACAGGTGTCTGAGAGGTGCCCACACCCCATGGTCAGACGCACGTACAGGGTTGACGCTACAAGTAATACCGCGTGCGGTGAGCTGCTGTGCGAGTGATTCCGCAAGCACAGGATGACCAGCTGCTGGATATTGTAGCTCGTACAACTCAGGCGAAAACCCTGAAAAATCATGCCACGTCTTCGGTTGTGGATTGCTGCTGATTTCAAGTTTGGATGACTGCCAATGCGCGGACATAATAAGGATAGCACGTGGCTTTGGTAAGTTTTGACCGATACGTGCTAGCGCGCTGGTCGTAGACGATTGCTCGATAGCAAGCGTGGGCGCTCCATGTGAGATAAACACCGCTGGTAGCTTTGCAAACTTGGTAGCATTGGGTGCTACCTCAGGTGCATCTGCCCAAACACCAGCCGCAGTGATAGGCGTTGGCGCATTAGGATGGGACTCATCGTGTTGATGGCTTGGATGAGAGGCGTCAGGTGTCGCAGTTTTTGGATATTTCATGTTCTATGTATTAGGGCATGCACCAGTTTTTCAATCTGTTCTACGATTGATGTTTTGAGTGGTTTAATCAAAAAATCGTAATCATTTTTGAAGGTTCGACACGCCTTAGTTTCCACGATGATAAGGATGATTATTATTAATACTCATCGCCCGATACAACTGTTCCATGAGCACCACACGTACCAACGGGTGTGGTAATGTCAGCGCTGATAGTGACAGTTTTACATCGGCTTTGGCTAATACTTCTGGCGAGACACCATCTGCACCACCGATGACGAGAGCGATATCATCGCCTTGCTGCATACCATCAGCCAGTTTTTCAGCCAGTCCTTCTGTCGAAATCATCTTACCTTTGACATCCAGTACCCATAATTGCTCACGACCTGACGTGTTATGAGCAGCTAATATCGCCTGACCTTCTTGCTCACGGTACTGTGCCAAATTGGCATCTGAAGGGTTTTTTGCACGTTTTGCAGCAGCCAGCTCTACAATCTCTGTGCTGAGCATAGGTTGGATACGTTTAAAATATTCATCAAAACCCGTCTGTACCCATTTAGGCATTTTATTACCGACGGTTAAAATTCTTACCTTCATAGTAGTTACCATTTCAATAATTGATAAAACGAAAAAATGTGATGCTCTATAGTTAAAGAACTCTAAAATGGGTACAAGGCAGCCGACTGCAGATTGTACAAGTAGTACATCTAAGGAGGGTAACGCCGTAGCGGTTTAGTAGTTCACCGACTATATATTTTACATTAGCGGTGCAATAGTATCTGAGACAGTTGCTTCTGTGTTTGGGTTATCCTTGCTCGCATCAGTCGTGCTTGGCTTTGGAATAATAGTGAGCTGGGCATCAGACTCAAAGACAATGGCTTCAATATCATCAAAACTGTTTATGCCTTCAGAGCGCATCGCACATTCGATTTCTTGACGGGTCAGTCTTTCATCTCGCATAGCATCGTGCAAAAACTGCCCTTGATAAAAGACAATACGCGGCTCAGACAAAATAAAACTACTAAAGGGCGTTGAAATAGACGCATATTTGGTGACCAAAAACTGCAACACATAAAGTACTAAAATCGATGAAGCCCCTTCGACAAAAGGAATGTCTTTGAGCAAAATAGTACTGGCACCTAATGAGCCGATCATCACGGTGACGACCCAGTCGAAGTTGTTGAGCTGTGATGTGGAGCGCTTGCCAGAGATTTTGGTAATCAGCACGATGAACACGTAAATCATAACGGTCGTTAAGACGATACGTCCAAGCTTGTCTATGTTGTCAAAAAATAACATTTCCATAATGCTCGCTCCTATTCAAAGTAGGTCATTGTTCAAAATTTTACTCATTAGCGTTAACGCAATAGGGTTTATAGGCGATACAGCTCGATAAATGAGACGGTTTTTGCTGCTTATAGTTTTTCTGTGCTTGCCAGTTGTCTATCGAGTTTTGCGTTTGGGGTCAAGTAGGCTGTTGAGTACCCAAAGACTGATTCGAGCACTGACCAATGTGAGTACCAATATCATAACGAGTGCTGAGAGCAGTGGTAAAGGTTTTTGCATTGCCATATCGATTAAGACTTCACGGCTCACTGTATCAAATAACCAAAACCATATGGCTACGAAGTAAAGCGCAGTCACCAGCCAGATAACAGCAACTCCGCTCAGCATAATGCGATTAATCTCACTTCTATCCAATGCTCGCTGTTGGTGCTTGACGAATTTACTGACGGCGATATAAGCACCAATAATGATAGACAGCACCGTGACCAGTTGTGAGCTCAAGGTAAGCTGGGTCTGAATCATCATAAAGACTGCGCTGGCAAGCGTATAACCAATCGCAAAAAAACCAATATACTGCGACAGTTTGGGTTGAGCCAATCCATGATTTTTCGTTAGCCCATCACGACCCGACTGAGGGATAGGCTTGCTGAGATTGGTTATCTTGCGTGGCATAATCTGACCTTTATAAAGGTAAAAACATAAGGTTGGAGTTAATATATTATCAACTATTCATTACAAAGTATTTTTGATAAAAGTAATCAATGCTCAGCTGTCCAATCGAGCATCGCATCCAGTACTGGTCTGGCAGTATAAGCGTTCAGAGCCTGCTCACTATTGATAAGTCCCACGACGACATAATCCTGTCCTGACAACCCTTTGACATAACCTGACATCGAGGTCACATTATTTAGAGTACCCGTTTTTATCCATGCGCGGCCAATGGCTGCAGACTCTGGCAAACGTTCTCCATGCGCGGTGATGGTGCCACTGACACCTGCCACACCTAATGAATTGACGTAAGCATCGAAGCTTGGACTATCATAAGCGTATGTTAATAGTTCGCTTAGATTGGCCGCGCTGATGGTGCATTCGCGGCAGAGTCCTGAGCCGTTGGTCAGGTGAGGCGGTGGCGTGCTGAGATTGGTTTGCCACCATTGATTGATGCTCTGTAGTGCCGCTGGATAGTCGGTAGTAGTAGGTTTGCCAAATTGGTATAGGCTACTTGCGTTATTGTATGTATTTACAGGCGTTTCGTCATGAGGTTTAACGCCATTGGCATTGCCATAAGCCCCTATCGATAGAGCCACTTGTTCCGCCATCACATTATTGGAGAAGTGGTTAATATCATAAATTTGCTGAGTAAGGTTCAAAGAGGGATAGCTGACAATAGGCAGAGGTGACATAGACAAGGCTGTGAGACCTCGTGTTGATTTTAGAGACTTTGTCCTAGCATAAGGCACTTCTTGTGTGATGACATCACCAATGAGTGTATTGCCTAGTGCTTGCCATTTTTCGGCGATGATGCGTGCAGCAAAGTCTTTGGCATCAGGATACGCAACATAAAAAACATGCTCGCCACAGCTGTTTGGCAAGTCGGCATTCAATAGCAGTTGTTTTGCTTGCCACTGCGGCGAGAGGCTATAGCTTGCCTGTCCACAGCTCGCTGAGCGGGTATTGATGGTAGTAGGTAATTGATAGTTTGCTAATTGCGGCGTATAAGTCAGGCTGGCTTGACCGTTATCTAATGGGTAGCTTTTGATACCGATAGTACTGAAGTTAACCAAAAAACCATCGGGACTGGCGTTATAAGGACGCAGTGGTGAGTTGTCAAAGGCGGCGGGGTCTTTAGTGATATTTTTAAAGACAGCGCTGTCGATGATGATATCTCCATCGATGTGATGAATACCGGCTGACTGTATCTTATAGAGCAGTTGTGCCAGACGCTCGTGAGTCATTTTTGGGTCGCCACTGCCTTGGATAACCAAGTCACCGTGTAGACGATCACCGATGATAAGGCCAGTATGGTAGACACGTGTATGCCAGACAAAGCCCGCCCCCAAGGTATCTAAAGCAATAAAACTGGGAACGAGTTTCATGGTACTGGCAGGCGTACGAGCGATATCAGGTTGATGGCTCAACAGTGGTGAGAATGACATCTTTATAGACGGTGTGCCCGTGCTGCCATCGGCATTACCATTACCACTTTCATGATTATTATGATCGTCAATGACCGTTGGCTTTGATGAGTCACCCAGTACGGTTGGGATACTTTCTAAACTTTGGTAAGTATAAGGGTCATCCGTATAAGCATGCAGTGCTTGCTCACGCTTTTTAATCGTGCGCTTTTCAATCGTAACCAATGTGTTTGGCTGCACTAAATGACTTTTTTCATCGCGAGCATCACTCGGCGTTGTTCTCTGGCCACTGTTATTGGTGTTAGACGTCGCATTAGTCGTTGACGCTGTTTGCGAGGTACTTTCAGAAGAGTTATCCGACTGGCTGTCAATGACCTGAATAGGAGCGGGCAGGTGACTGGCGTTTTTATCGCCGACTGGCGTGATGACAATGCTGATATTAGCTTCCGTTAAATCAGCTCGTGATAATGCCGCTTGAATAGCTGCTGGCAATGCTGCCTGTGCATATAGCGGCGTTGCGACTAATGCCAGTACGACTAAGCGTTTACTCACCTGATTAAACGGTCGTAGATGTTGAAAAATCGGTGAAAGTTTGGCAACAAGGGCAGGAGAACGAGAGCGTTTGGAAGTAGGTCGCATGAGCATCTTTTAGTCGGTGGTAAAAGCCGACTATACTAACATGAGTTGCTGTTTTCGCGTAGATGGAGAGGCTTGTTAAAAGCTCGATTTTGTTGTTTATAATTTATATTAACGCATGTGCAAAAAGGCCATCGCCGTCATAATGGCATCGTTGTACGCATCGTGAGCGCCCAGATCAGGAATATTATAATGCGCTAATATATTGGTCAAATGCTGCGATTGGCCAGAGAGGCCTTGGGTGTGACCACTCATGCGACGACTGTACAAATGCCGCACATCGATGATTTCGTTGGGTAGCGTGGTACCCATATAGCGCTTGACCAAAGGATTCAAAAACCCAGTATCTAGTTGCGTACAAAATCCAATAATAGGCCGGTTATCTATAAATGGTAGCAGTAGCGCTAGCATCTCATCATAGCTCATACCATGCTCGACATCAGCGGTACGCAAGCCGTGAATGACAATGGTATCGCGATCAGGCATCACCGGTGGTCTACAGACCAAGTGCATGCCATTACCCGTATCGATGGTATTGCCATTGATATGAATCGCTGCGACAGACAGTACATGATGCTTTTTAGGATTGAGTCCTGTCATCTCACAGTCAATCGCCACCCACTGCTCAGCCATCGGTTGGGTAAACATCGAGGCTAACTCTGGACGCTGTAATTGCGTCTTTTGCCAAGTGCAAGACAACTGCTTTAGCCAACTCATATGCGTGCTCATTTGTTTATGCTATTTCTAATTGATAGTGCTGGCGTAGCTGTGTCTTAAAGCTTTTGACCACGGACAGACACTCTTTTAGCAAGTCACGCTCGAGCGCCGTCAGCGTCGTTGGATTTACTTGCCGTGCGTGTCTGTCATCGGTAGACAGAGCAACTGATAGACGCTGCGCCATAAAGAATTCCAAAGCCTCTAACAAGTTGTCTGCACGCTCTTGGGTTAATACTTGAGTTTTTACTAAAGCCTTTAGACGGTTTTTGGTACTAGGGACTTCTAAAATGTCATTTTCTAATGCCAAGGTGCGAATACCATGAACCAGTGGAAAGATACCGGCTTTTTTTAGGTCGATATCGTGCGAATCTGCCTTACCACCTAGTAGTGGAACAAATTTCTGCCACCACTGATTCACATCACCAAACTGTAGCGCGGCGCGTGCGAACTGGCGTACAAACATAGGGTCTGACTGTCGGTGCGCCACTTTTAGATGTTGACGTACCTGAGTCAATAATGACTCATCACCGCAGACGTATTCACCATCGAGGATGGCGGACAAATAAATACCATGCATCGGATCGGTGTTTTTAAACCATAAACTGATTTGCGCATTAAAAGCTTTTAGCGGCTGTCGCCACATGGGATTGGTCATCATGATATTGCCGTCGCACAAAGGATAACCTAGGGTAGCCAAATGGCTATTAAAAGTATCAGCAAACTGTGCCAGATTATCATGGGTGTAACCATCACGCATGATGAGCGCATTATCTTGGTCAGTACGCATGATTTGCTCACCGCGACCCTCTGACCCCATGACGATGAGGCAGGTATTTGCCATGACTTCATCAGGCACGATAAGTTGCCAGAGTTTGGTAAATACTTGTGCGTTGAGCGTCTGCACCATGCGACTGATGTTGCCGATTTTGACACCATTTTGATGTTGCACACGAATATAACGACCGATAAGTTCGACAGCCGTATTTAGGCTTGATAGATCCTTTGTCTGCTCGATTTGAATACTAATGAGTTGTGAATGATGACCAATATGAGCGAGCATATCGCTCTGTCCGAGTACGCCTGCCACATCACCATTCTGATCAATCACTGGCAATCTATGGATACGATAGCGAGTCATGGTTAATAGAGCATCACCAATTTCATCAGTAGCGTTGATGGTACGCAGATTAAAGTTAGCATAACGCTGGCAGGTAGTCGTGGCAGGGTTCTGCTGCTCACTCACCGCGCGGCAAATATCGGTATCGGTTAAAATCCCCAATAGATGCCCTGTGCCATGATGTTCGTTTTCAGTGTTTTCTAAAGGGTTTGATGGTCGCACCAGTACGTGTTTTAACCCTACTTGAGTCATGATGCAAGCGGCGTCATATAAGCTGTTACTGGCATCCACAATATGTACAGGCAATAAACTGACATCTATCACTGGTTGCAGCATGATTTGCTGAACTTCTTGCTGATCGTTATAGGCGTTAGGATTGGTTACTTTGTGATTACGTCGCTGCTGTAAGGCTTTTAATCGTTCAGGAAGTTTGTCAGATAGCATTTGGCGTACTAGATGATTTTGTGCGCTGATTTTATCGACTGCGCTACCAGCGACTTGTAGTAGTAAAGTATCTTCGGCAGCTGTAAATTGATAGGTCTGTACGGCTTCGGTATTAGGAATGCCGTTTACCGATGACTCGGGCAGACGACGACTATCGAACCAGTCGTTATTATTGAGATGATCAGAATGGTTACTGCCTAGATAAGAGCCGACAAACTCGCCATCAAGTGACTGCTCGATCTGTCCTTTGATGACCACATACAGACATTGCAGCTCTTCTGCTAGCAGGCTTTCGCTTTTGGCAAGATAGCGGATTTGGGTGTTTTTTCTCATACTTTGACGTTCAGCCATACTTAATACATCAAAGGGCGGCTGGGTAAAATCAAGATGGGCCATGGCATCATCCTTGATGGCATATTGGGAGTGTCACCATTCAAAGTTTATTGTTCAGAGTGAGGACACGCCCTAGGTAAAAGATACTTTACTATAGCACTATTACAGCAAAAAACCTCCAATAACCACATTTATATTGTGGCTATTAGAGGTTGATGTTTTTTTGAAAATTAATGCGTGTAAAGCGACTGATTATGCACCCTATGTACTCTATGCATCAATAAGCAGTTTTCGAATACGGCTTATTGCTTCACGGCTCTCATCGACACTAGCGACCAAAGCAATACGTACATAACCTTGCCCAGGGTTTTTACCATTCACCTCACGTGATAGATAGCGACCTGCTAAGGCATGAATATTGGCCTGCTCATATAGTGCTTTGACAAACAGCTCGTCATCACCATTGAATTGCTTAGGCGCTTTTATCCAAAAGTAAAATCCAGCCTCAGGCATCCGTAACTCTAATAGGTCGCCAAGCTCAGACATCCATAAGGCAAATTTTTCTTGATACAGTGCGCGATTATGCGCCACATGCTTTTCATCTTGCCAAGCAGCGATAGAGGCAAGCTGATGCGGTATCGGCATAGCACAGCCTTGATAGGTACGATATTGCAGATACGCCTGCAAAATATTGGCATCACCCGCCACAAATCCTGAGCGTAAACCAGGCAGATTTGAGCGTTTAGATAAAGAGTGAAAGACGATACAGTTTTTAAATTTATGACGACCGAGTGTCGCGCAGGCTTGTAATAGTCCAATCGGCGCTGTATCAAAATACAGCTCGCTATAGCATTCGTCACTAGCAATGATAAAACCGTACTGATCAGATAGGCGAATGAGATATTCCCAATCATCCATCGTCATGACGGAACCTGTCGGATTGTTCGGACTACAGACAAACAAAAGCTGCGTGCGTGCCCAAACTTCTTTTGGTACTGCGCGATAATCACCTTTGAAGTCATTATCTAGTGTGCAAGGGACAAAGTAAGGCGTCGCCTGTGCCAATATGGCCGCACCCTCATATATTTGATAAAACGGGTTGGGCATGACCACGGTAGGAGGTTGACCAGATACAGACAGTGAATGATTGCTAGTATCGATGACTTTGTGATCGACAACCGCTTGTACCAAACTAAAAATAGCCTCGCGTGTTCCCATCACTGGCAATACTTGTGTATTAGCATCGACATGATTTAAGAAAAACCGCTTCTCTAACCAGTGTGCAATGGTTTGGCGTAGCTCAAACAGGCCATTGGTCGTTGGATAACGGCTTATTTTGTCCAAATTTTCGCGTAGTACGTCCAGTACAAAAGCGGGTGGCTCATGCTTTGGTTCACCAATACCCAGTTTGATTTCACTGTAGTTATGGGCTGGAGTGCTATCGGCCAGTAGGGTAGCCATTTTTGCGAAAGGGTAAGGATGCAGATACGTTAAGTTGTGATTCATAGGTAGGGTAACTATAATAGACAATTAATAATAAAGTTATAAAGAAAATTTACATTTAAGCAGTGTAGCACTTCTCTTGTTTTTTGTCTTTTTCTTCTTTTCATGCTCAGACTGCCAAGCTATTGAAGCATAAGTGATAAAACAGACACAGAGGTAACGTGCTAAAAAATGCTCAGAAAATCTTATCAATTGATAACTTATAACAATACAAAAATCTCTATCAGTCTCAATGATAGTTCATGGTAAGGATAATTTGATATGCCTAGTGTTGCAAAGCCCGATAGTCTTGACGCTAAAGATATCAATGATGAAAAATCTAATGGTAGCTTGCCGCGTGCTAAATTGTACGAGCGACTTAAGCAACGTGAGCACAGCTGGTGGCAATCGCGTCAGCAACTGATTAACCGTAAAGAAAGAAAAATGTTTTGGTACGGTGAAAACAGCTTGATGATGTGGTTCTTATGGCAATTGGTCAGCTATGTCATTGTAGCGATGCTGCTGATGTTGCTCAGCAAATTGCTGGGTATCATGCTACCTTTATGGCAATATGTTGCTCTGTTTACCTTACAGACAATTATATTTGTGGTCATGTTGGCAGCCAAAGGTCAAATGGCGAATACTTTACAACGCAAAATTGACAAAGATGAGTTGCTACGTGAAGAAGCTATGAACGAGATGATTATTCTGGCAAAAGACAGTCTTTATCCAGATGTGCATGCTCATGCCCCTCTTTCCCTCAGAGAAATGTATGAGTACTTTGACAAAAGCTTTCATTTAGCAAGCTTGCATTGTTTGCTAAAAATAGAGGTCGATGCTGGGCGTTTAATATTGACGCAAAAGAACCTCGAGGCAGATATTCTGCCGCCAGACCTCGCTGATGATGAACTCAATGAGCACGCTAGTGAGATGATATACAAAAGCACTTTATAAACAACCGCTTCGCTATTAGATATAAAAAAAGCATGCCATCGATAATTCTATCAATGGCATGCTTTCTGCTTTTCTATGGTACTTTTTTGACGTACCTACTGCATCACATTTTATTTAATAAAGCGGGCAGTCTTTCTGCACACTAAGACTGGCAATCAATGCTAATTTTAAGGCTTCTAGTCTGTCAGCAGATAGTGGCTCATCGTTCTGATCACTGATATAAAACATATCTTCTGCACGCTCACCCAAGGTGGTAATGCGAGCCGCATGAACCTCAATCTTCTCTTGCAAGAATACTTGTCCAACTCGTGCGAGTAAACCTGGCTGATCGAGTGTCTCTAAGCTCATCACGTGCTGATCTGAGGCCTCATTAAACTCAAACTTAATAACCGTAGTCACCTCAAAGTTTCTAAGCTGACGCGGAATGCGCTTGTTTGTAATCTTTAGCACTGTTGGATCTTTAAAGGCACTGATTAACCGCTGCTTAAGCTCTTGCTGACTCTCTTCATCGATTAATAAAGTGCCAGTAGGATCGAGCAGCACATAAGAATCCAAAGCAAAATCACGCGTGGCAGTAATAATACGTGCATCTAAAACATCTAGATTCATTTGATCGAACACTGCCATAGTGACGGCAAATAGATTCATCTGATCTTGGGTATAAACAAAGACTTGCACGGCATCCAGTGCCAGCTCTCTATGCTCACGCAGTACGACCAATGGCGGACTATCAGCGTTGGAGGCAAGACCAATCGGTGGATGATTCAAGATAGCTTCGGTATGCCACAAAATATCCTCAGCGATTTCTCGTAAGAAGTACTCGTCGCCCAAGTCATCCCATAGTCTCAGTACTTCTTCGCGATTCATGTGCTGATTATTCACATTGGCCAGCATATTTAAAGCTTGCGTGCGTGTCGCACTAATCATATCTTGGCGGTTGGTTGGAGCATCAATGTCAGCGCGCAAAATACGACGAGTTTGTGAGTACAGCTGTTTCATGAGTGTGGCGCGCCAGCTATTCCACAACTGTGGATTGGTGGCGTTCATATCTGCCACGGTGAGCACATATAGATGGTTGAGATGGGTGACATTACCAACGAGATCTGAGAATAACGTGACAACCTCAGGATCTGAGATATCTTTTTTCTGAGCGGTCATCGACATCAATAGATGATAACGAGTCAGCCAGCCGACCAAGTTGGCATCCGCCAAACTCATGCCATGCGCTAAGCAAAACTCAATAGATTCGGTTTGACCAAGTTCACTATGATTGCCGCCGCGACCTTTAGCAATATCATGGAACATCGCTGCCAGTACTAATATCTCTTTGCGTTCGATACGCTGAAAGATAGAGCTGACCAGTGGAAAGTCTTCATAAAAACGCGAATCAGTAAAGCGGTGCAAAATCCGAATCAAAAACAACGTATGCGCATCAACCGTATAACGATGGAATAAATCGTATTGCATGAGCCCAGTCACTTGGGCAAAAGCAGGGATATAATTCCCTAATACGCCATAGCGGTTCATGGTACGTAGACGGTGAAACAGATAATTCTGTTCTTTTAAATTTGCCAAAAACAGTGCTTGGTGAGCAGGGTTATCACGATAGACCTGATCGATACCACGTGCTGCGATTTTTAGTGCGCGCAGGGTATGCGTACGGACGTTTTTGACATTGTGCTGACCCATCAATAAAAACATCTCGAGGATGGCTTCTGGATGCTGGGCAAATACCCGATGATGCGCCATAGAGATTTGATCGCCAACTTGGTTAAAGCGCGCATTGATCGGATGTTTTTTAGGGCGCTCATCATCTGATAGCTTTGGCTCTATAATCGTTTCGTAATAATGATTGGTGAGCATTTCAGACAGAGTCGATATCTGCATGGCACAGCGATAATAGTCCCGCATAAAGCGTTCAACAGCGGCATTAGGTTCATCATCTGGCTGGGTGTCATAACCCATTAATTGAGCAATTTCACGCTGATAGTCAAACAGCAGCTTGTTTTCGTTACGACCCGTCAATACATGTAAATAATGACGTATTTGCCATAAATAACCTTCTGCAAAACTCAGTTCATCAAATTCTTTTTCAGTCAAAAAGTTCTGCTGTACCAAGTCATACAACTTGCCCACTCGGAAGTAACGCTTGGTCACCCAACCGATAATATGAATATCGCGTAAGCCACCAGGGGCAGTTTTGATGTTTGGTTCAAGATTGTATTCGGTAGCATTGTGCTGTAAATGGCGCGCCTTGGTCTCTTCAATTTTTACCTCAAAGAACCTACGAGGCGACCACTGTTCATTGACAATTTTAACGGGCATCTCTTGCAGTGCTTCATTGCCAATCAGTAACCGAGCTTCTAGCTGTGCGCTAGCAATCGTATGATCAAGCGCAGCTTCGAGCGCATCATTGACGGTGCGTACCGAGAGCGCAGGCTCCAGTCCTATATCCCATAACATTGCGACCAAGCGATCGATTTTACCGCTAGTCTCAGCGTTAATCTCATCAGGGGAGAGTAGTAGTATGTCGATATCTGAATAAAGTGACAGCTCACCTCGACCATAACCACCCGTGGCAAAGAATGCCAAGTCGGTTTTATCTAGCTCAAACCACTTAAACAAAGCAATCAGTAACTCATCTATCGCGCAGGCACGAACGGTCACTAACTGACGAATATTAACACCACGCTCAAGTGCACGACTGATGTCTTCATTAATTTGAGTCAACCACTTAGGAATACCAAGTAGTGGTTTTTCGGCGTTATCGCTATCTGATAGTGATGTGTTGGTCGCTATATCATGCGACAGCAACGGTAATGGCGTTAGGTCAATAGAGGTGATATCACAATTAAACATGAGTGTTATCCAATTAAGAGTTTAAAGATAGCTCGTTAAGCTTAAAGCCTATGACAACTAGGGTGCTATAGTCAATCTTATATAATTTGATACGGTGTCAGTCTCGCTTAGTTTACTAGCTGTAGTACTTTCACTCGGCTTCCTTTCAAATTATATTGAACCGACTATATGTAGCGTACTACAAAAATCAGGATGTACTAAAACTGTATGGGTATGAAAAGTATAAAGATAAAAGATCAATAAGCATAATACTCAATTCACCTTGATTATAGTCCAAAAAAAAGACCGCCTAGGCGATCTTTTATTATATTACTGAGTCAAAAAGCTTAAATCTTCTTCAGGGCGGGCGGTAAACACCTCACAACCATTGTCTGTCACGACCATCGTATGCTCCCATTGGGCAGACAGTTTACGGTCTTTGGTAATCGCCGTCCATTCATCTGGCAAGATTTTGGTCTGCCACTTGCCTTCATTAATCATTGGCTCAATAGTGAACGTCATGCCAGTTTTTAGCTCAAAGCCTGTGCCTTTTTTGCCATAATGCATGACTTGTGGCTCATGATGGAATTCGTTACTGATACCATGCCCACAGAACTCACGTACGATACTGAAACGCTCCGGCTCGACCACTTCTTGAATCGCAGCACCTACATCACCGAGACGTGCGCCATTTTTGACAACACTCATACCTGCATAGAGTGCATCTTGTGCCACTTTACAGATACGCTTGGCCATAATAGAGCCGTTGCCGACAATCCACATTTTTGACGTATCGCCGTAATAGCCATCTTTGATGACTGTCACATCAATGTTGATAATGTCGCCATCTTTTAGCAGTTTGTTTTCGCTTGGGATACCGTGACAAACCACGTGATTGACCGAGGTGCAGATTGATTTAGGGAAGCCATTATAGTTGAGTGGTGCAGGGATAGCGTCTTGTACATTAACGATATAATCATGAGCAAGACGGTTCAATGCTTCGGTGCTGACACCCACTTTAACGTGTTCGTCTAACATAACCAGCAAATCACTGGCCAGTTTACCGGCGACACGCATTTTTTCTATGGCTTCTGGAGATTGGATCAAGGATTTTTTAGTCATCATAATCGTACTTATAGTTATGGAATTAATGTGGTGGATTATAGCATAAATGCAGGCGCGACTGTTTTGAGAGAGTGGCGAGCAAGTCTGGCGCTATATTATCCGTACACTGGTATTAATAGTCCTGTTCTCAAAAATTTCAAGATTTTTGTACTGATGAGTATCGTGTTCGGATTAGCTAACAGTTACCTACATATCAGGCGCTATCAGCATGGTTTACAAGCGAGTGTAGGTGTATATCAAATACTTCAAACGAGGTTGACGCAATAATATTTCTATAGTGGAATGACTATACTGAAGCTATGATGACAATCAGGTATTAATTATGCACAATAGAATGCGCTATGCAGATTGACAAGTTTGATAATTATTAATAATAAAACTCATTGATGTAAAACACGAGATGTCACGTTTACTCGTACTTAAAGTTTTGAATCGAATCGATATAGGAGTTTATATGAAGAACACAACTAAAATAATGATGGCTGCAACACTTGCTATAGGTACGCTTGCTGCTGGTTGTCAAACCACAAATATTGCGGCACCTGTCACTCAACCAGTAACTTCCGCTGCTCTACAGGCATATAACTGGCAGTTGGTCGATGCTAAGCTCACCAACGGTGATAAAATTAACAAACTGTTCTTTGATCCTGCCAAACCGTTAACGCTAAATTTTATGAATAACAACGGCAGCGATTACGTAGCATTTATGAACACCTGCAATAATATGAGTGCGGGCTATAGCGTTGTTAATGGCGATGTACAAATCAAAAACGGCATCAGTACTATGATGGCGTGTCCTGAGCCACAAGCCAGCTTTGACACAGCGGCTTTGGCAACCGTACAAGGTAAGTATAGCCTCAATAAAAATGCCAACAATGTCCCTATTTTGACCATTAAGAGTGACAGTCAAATCGCACATTTCAAAGCCATTGCTAAGTAAAGCTGTTTATAACTAATCCAATCTTTAAGCGATTGAGCCCCTCTGCAAGCTGTGTTGCAATGTAAGATTTCAAAGCAAAGTAGTACTTTGATCAAGCCTCACTTTATAGTGGGGCTTTTTTTGTTCAAAACTAAAGTCCAATTTACGTTACACTAGTGTAACAGGTTGTATTTGACCAACACTGCATCTGAGCCACGCTGCGTCTAACCAACATTTTGCGACGTATCCTTCATAGCGTACCTATTGGACTTTACCTTATGCTAAAAACCTATTTGTTAAAACCAACGATCAGTGTACGTATGATAAGCAGCACGGTCGCTATAGTAGCTTTCAGCGCTTTAGCTGGCTGTCAGACGCTGCCTAGCAAACCAGCCAATACGTCTGTCGAGAATAATCCACTAACTGCGCGTATGCCTGTGATGGATCGTCAAGGGCACATAGCCTATGTGGATGAGCAGGGTGCAGGTGCCGCAAAAATATCGACACTGTATAGCATCCGTCCTGATGGTAGCGATCGTCAGTTAATTGATCAGATAAATGGCTATATTTATGCGCCTGCATGGTCTGCGGATGGTCAATGGCTTGCCTATAGTAAACAAGCACCACGTCAGAACCCAAAAATTTATATCTATGACCGAAAAAATAAAACCCAAAGTCTCATTGTGAATGCTGAAGGCAGTAATATGTCAGCGTCATTCTCACCTGATGGTCAAAAACTCCTCTATAGTTCAACTGTCGGCGGTAATGCAGATATTTATGAAATGCGTCTAAACGATGGTAATACCAAACAGTTGACTACACTATCAAGCACTGAGGTACAGCCAAGCTATGCGTCTGATGGCAAAAGCTTTGTCTATACCAGTGATAAAGTTCGTGCTGGACGCCCAAGTATCTATCGCTATGACTTTGCCACTGGCAATGCGATGCCTATGTCGACTAGTGGCTATGTCGCGAGTCCTCAGCTCAGTGCAGACGGTCAGCAGTTAGCGTATCTCAACGGTCGCAAGGCTGCGGTTATGACATTGGCTACCCGTCAAACCATCGATCTCGCAGAGACAGGACTCGATGAGCCTGCACGGTTATCACCGTCTGGACAGTATGCAGTTTATCCAATGCGCAGCTCGCAAGTGAGTAGCCAAGGCACTAGAAATATAGGCAGCCTCGTCATCCACTCGTTATCTGGCAACACAAGCTACAGTATTAATAGTGACGCTGGCGGGATGGTGCGTTCACCGATTTGGGGACGCTAATGGCGAAATCTATGTATTATAGGGTGAGATGTCTATATAATTAATAAAGAAACATAAGTTGATTCTATGACTTAAGTTTTCATGAACATCACATAAATTTTATAACGGCTCACCCAGATTCTACGTATCAAAATACTGTATATAAACATGCTGTATATAGAAATACTGGATTAGGTGAGCAAAAGGAGAAAGTACGTAATGCAAGAGTCGTTTTTGATATTCATTACCAAAATCAGCTTGTACCCGACGATAGTCTTTACAGGATTGGTGATGTTTGTGACCTTGTATTGGATGGTTTCTCTACTTGGTATGGCAGATATGGATACGGTAGATATTGGCGATGCAAGTGGCGAGGGTAGTAATTTGACCTCATCAGGTTTTGTGTCGGGTCTGCTGCTCAAATTCGGTCTGTATGGCGTGCCGCTTATCGTTATCCTTAGCCTAATCAGCTTAATTGGTTGGCTATTAAGTTACTTCTATACCAGTTTTTTACATCAAAATTTTGACTCGGGCATCTTATATTACCTATTCGGTACTGGTGCGCTAATCTTTGTATTGGTCATCTCCATGTGGCTGACAGGTATCATCATCGCTCCCATCCGCAACAAAATAGCCAAAATACCTAGACGCAATGCTGCTAGCAATATCGGCAAAATCGCGGTTGTACGTACCCTTAGTGTCACGGACAAACATGGCGAAGTGGAATTGAATGATGGTGGTGCAGGATTGATACTCAAAATTCGCTCAGACATCAATGATGGCTCGCTGAAACAAGGCGATCGAGTGATGTTGGTGGAGTATTTAGAGGCAGCCAATACCTATCGCGTAACCCCTGTAAAAGATAAATAACCACTATAGTCACTCCACTATAAAAGTGTTACTGCGTTAACCTCGCTTGAAGTATTTGATATACATCTACACTCGGTTGCCTTGTACTACTTTTAAATTGAATCGACTATATAAATAATTTAGCCACTAGTAAGTAATTTAGTCACGATGATTCGCCATCGTTATTTTTAGCACATCATTATCGCTATTAGCACAGAATAAATTCACAGAATGAATAGCGATTTAGTCAGAGGTTTTAGAAGAGTCTCTGGTTTAGGCATAATATTTTTAGCAATGATTTAAAAGGTTTTAAATTTGGTGATAGTCGGTTCAGAATAATGCAGATATACGAATAGTGCGTGACAGGGCTATAAAGCGCACGTGCTATAAAAGGTGCTATAAAAGGTGCTATAAACAGTAAATTTAACAGGCCTGATAGCGTATCTGATTTATATAGAATTGATTATGGAATGTTTTAATTAAAGGAATGGATATGGACACACTCATTATCGTCGGCGTGGTTGTAGTGCTGGCGTTTGTTTTTATGATGGTCGCACTACTGATGCTCAAGGCCTTTTACTTTAAGGTCGAGCAGGGCAAAGCACTTATTATTAACGGTGTGAGTAAAATTGCCGTACGTTTTGATGGTGGTTTTGTTTGGCCGGTCATTAACAAAAAAGAGTTGATGAGAATCTCGCTCATCACCTTAGAAGTAGACAGACGCGGTAAAGAAGGTTTGATTTGCGCAGACAACATGCGTGCTGATATCACCGTGGCATTTTATTTACGCGTCAATGAAACCGAAGAGGATGTGCTAAAAGTCGCCAAATCGGTTGGGGTAGAGCGTGCGTCAGATAAAGTCGCTGTCAACGAGCTGTTTAATGCTAAGTTCTCAGAAGCCTTAAAAACAGTTGGTAAGCAAATAGATTTCGTTAAATTGTTTGAAAACCGCAGCGAGTTTCGTGACAGTATCGTTCAAGAAATCGGTAACGATCTAAACGGCTATGTCTTAGAAGATGTCGCGATCGATTATCTAGAGCAAACACCAAAAGTGTCATTGGATTCAAGTAATATCCTAGATGCTGAAGGTATCAAAAAGATTACTCAACTAACGGCTTTTCAAAACGTTATTACCAATGAGCTTGAGCGTGACGAAGAGCTAGCGGTTAAGAAAAAGAACGTTGAAACCAGAGAGGCGATGCTAGAGCTTGAGCGTCAACAAGCCGATGCTGAAGCCAAGCAAAAGCGTGAAATATCGTCAGTGATTGCCCGTGAAACGGCTGAAACTCGTAAGATTGAAGAAGAAGAGCGTAAGAAGTCAGAAACAGCCGTCATCATGGTTGAGCAGGACTTAGCGATTCAGCGAGAGAATCAGCAACGTGAAATTGAAGTAGCAGGTCAAAATCGTCTGCGTGCAGTTGTCATCGAAGAAGAGAAGGTTACGCGTGCCCGTGACTTAGAAATAGTCTCTCGTGAGCGTGAAGTTGACTTGCAACGCATCGAGGCTGAACGTGCGATTGAACTTGAGAAAAAAGAAATCGCCAATGTTATCCGCGAGCGTATTGCGGTCGACAAAACAGTGGCGCAAGAAGAAGAGCGTATCAAAGAAGTTCGCGAAGTTAGTGAAGCGCAGCGCTCTAAGCAAACACGCGTGCTAGCTGCTGAAGCGGATGCTGAAGAAATCAAAGTACGTCAGGTGAAAAAAGCCGAAGCCGAAGAGCTATCTGCCAAGCATAAAGCCGTCGAAATCACCACATTGGCTGCCGCTAATCTTGAAGCCTCTGCCAAAGAGTCAGAAGCCAAAATCAGAATGGCTGAAGGTATTAAAGCCGAAGAGTCTGCACATGGCTTTGCTGAAGCTGCTATCCAAGAAGCCAAGTCGGTCTCTATGGAAAAAGAAGGCATTGCTAGAGCCAATATTATAAAAGCGACTGGACAAGCTGAAGCTCAGTCAGAGCGTGAAAAAGGTATGGCAGATGCTGAGGTGATCGCGGCTCGCGGTGAATCTAAGGCGAAAGCTGAGCGTGACATTGGTATGGTCGATGCAGAGATTATTGCTGCTCGTGGTCAATCTACTGCCAAGGCTGAACGTGAAAAAGGTATGGCAGATGCTGAAATTATCGCAGCACGCGGTGAGTCAAATGCCAAAGCAGAACGCGAAGTTGGATTGGCAAAAGCTGAAGTTACTCGCGCACATTTCCAAGCCGAAGCAGATGGTCTGGTCGAGAAATTCAATGCGATGGGTAGCATGAGCAAGGAAGCACGCGAGCATGAAGAGTTCCGCATGAGCCTTGAAACAGCATTGCAAGAAGCATTGGCATCGATTGATGCTGGTAAAGAGATTGCGAAAGAAAATGCTGAAGTATTGGCAGTTGCGTTACAGAAAGCCAAAATCGATATTGTTGGCGGCGAAGCGCATTTCTTTGATAACTTCGCCAAGTCACTGTCTATCGGTAAAGCCATTGATGGCCTAGCGGGTAAGTCAGACACATTGAGCGGTATTATCAACGGTGTCATGGCCAGTCAAGCCATGAAATCAAACCAAAAAAATGATGATAAAGCGGTTTAATGCTATATCAGGTCAAATTGACTGATATTTATATATCCAGCATTAGCAAGCAACATTAATATCAACAAATTATCTGTCGCTTAGGCGGCAGATAGTTTTAGTCAACTTGCTCTACACATCTTAATAGAGCAGTAGCCAACTTAATATTAATAATGAGTTGGCTAATCTAAAAAAATAGCAGTGACCACTCGTTTTTTTAGATTAGCCAAGTGCTTCTTTACCTTCAATTATTCCTTATTGCCCAAAATTCTCTTATTTAGTAAAAACAGAAACGGACGAGCAACGATGGCGGACACGCAAAACCAAACCAATTCAGATAGTAAAAGTGATCCTAACGCTAACCAAGCCAACCAAACCGATCAGGCCGTTGCTTCAGGCAATGCTTATGAGCTCATCAAAAAACGTCTGACGGAACAAGGCGGCCGTTTAGAGCAGCAGACGCAGACACTAAATAATGCGCGTCTCGAAGAGTTCGGCAGCACTCAAATGCAAGTCATCGCCCGCACGCGTATTCGTACCGAGTACAACTGTGTGGCACAAGACATGGTGCAGGTTGGCGATTATTTACTGTTTGGCTACAACGTTTTTATGGGGCTCAAACGCGCGAGCAATATTAAAGACGTATTGTCGTTATATCGTCTGAACGAGCCAGTTAGTAATGAAGAAGAGTATCAGCTCGAGGAGGTTGACCTAAAAGGCACTTTTTTGGCTCAAGACGCTTTTGTCCAAGACTTCAATGAGCTGTATCGATATTACAAACAAACGCGCCTGATTCAAATAACGGTGAAAGACAGCAAGTTGCTGTTGGCGTTTCAGATTGGCGAGCGAATCACTGATATTAGAGTATTCCGTTTTGCGTTAGATTTTAGCCAAGGCACACCAGAGTCAGCGCAAGTCGCTTATGTGGACAATCGAGGCGAGCGTGACATTGAACTACCGCCTGCTTATGACTTTGACTGGATTGATACCACACGCGATCAAATGGTGAATGGTAAATATCCGCATATGAATATCTTAGACACGATATTTGTGGAAACCGTCGGTGGTGATTTGACCATCAAGATTGAGGACAATACGCAATCCGGTCAGGGTATTTATAGCGAACCGGTCAATGACCGTACCCAGTCGCTGACGGATGCTGAGATTGCGTATGCCAAAGTGGGCAGTCTAATACTGCTCAAAATATTGCCCTATCGTGAAGAGGACTACCGTTATTTTGTTTATAACACCTTGACCGAAGCGGTATTACGTTTGGATGCGATTGGACAATCGTGTGTGCAGCTGCCAGAAGACCACGGCATCATATTTCCGGGTGGTTATTATCTACAGACGGGCGAATATAAGCTGTTTGATGCCAATAACGTGGACGCCAAAGACTTAAAATTCAAACGCAAAATCATATCGCCAAATGGTGAAGACGTTTTATTCTTATTTTATGATAGAGACTTGGGTATCACGGGGCTGTTTCCTTATAATTTGATCAAAAAGCAATTGGCAAACCCTATCTATTGCAACGGTATGGCCTTGGCTGAGAATGGTCGCTTGGTGTTGTTTAGCGACCAAAGTGAGCCGTCTCGTATTCACCCAATGCAAATATGGCACACGCCTTATGCCTCACACGAGTATGTCAGTGAGCTGCCAGAGAGTACGAGTTTCTATGGAAAAATTGGCAATAAAGAACTGGTACGTGGTATCTCAGACCTGTATAGCATTACCCGCCTGATTGACAATCAAAGCGTCTCTCAAAAGCTCTATGAAGAGCTTACCAATAATACCAGCCGACTCTTTGACAGCTATTACTGGTTGTCTGAACCTGAGCTGAGCGAAGTCGCCAGTAGTATTAAAGAAGTGACGGCCACGGCTGAGCTGGTTATTGACGAGTTCGCCAAAGTACAAAGTATCCAGAAACAAACTCAAACTGCGCTAGCCGATGCTGATACGCAGCAAAGTGAGATTTTGCGGCAGATACGGGTTACTAGCTTTGAGTCTGCCAGTGATTATGTCGATCAGTTGTCAGCATTAAGACGCCAAAAAGGCCGTTTGGTCAGCTTGGAGGATTTGCGCTATCTAGATGCCGATAAGTTACAAGCGCTGCAAAAGCAATTAGAAGAAGCAGAGAGCGAGCTTGCCGAAAAAACGGTGCTGTTTTTAAGTGGTGAAGAGGCGCTATCAAGCTACGAAGGCATATTGGTCGATGTCAGTGAGCGCTTAAACACCGCAGAAACCAATGCTGAGCTAAAACCCGTACTAGAAAAAATCGATGAGACAGCGCAAGGGTTAGATCTATTAACCGAGTTGCTAGGCACATTAGATGTGGCCGATGCCACAGTGCGTACGCAAATCATCGATGACATATCGACCATTTATGCCAGCCTAAATCAGAGCAAAGCCAAGCTCAATCATAAACGCAAAAATCTAGGCTCTGCTGAGGCCGTTGCGCAATTTGGTGCTCAGTTTAAGCTGTTTGGTCAGTCCATTGCCAATGCATTATCCATTGCCAATACGCCTGAGAAATCAGACGAGCAAATGGCAAAGTTATTGGTACAGCTAGAAGAGTTGGAGAGTCAGTTTGCTGATCCAGAGACCAATAGTGGCGATCAGTTTTTAGCCGATATTATTAGTAAACGTGAAGAGATTTACGAAACTTTTGAAAACCATAAGCAGCAACTGCTTGATGCTCGTAATCGCAAAGCGCAAAACTTAGGTGATGGTGCGCTGCGGATGCTTGAGAGTATTAAAAAACGCACGCAAAGCACAGGTGTCACGGGCTTTACAGAAGAAGAAGCGTTAAATACGTATTTTGCGGCTGATGGTCTGGTGCAAAAAGTCCGTAACATCGCAAAAGAGCTGCAAGCGATGGGCTTTAGTGTTAAAGCCGATGACATCGATGCCCGTCTAAAAGCCATTCAAATCGAGAGCTATAAGAGTCTAAAAGACAAGTCGGACTTGTTTGAAGATGGTGGTCAAATCATCAAACTGGGTAAGCACCGTTTTTCGGTTAATACTCAGCCATTAGATTTGACCTTATTGAGTCGTCAGCAGTCAGATGGCAAGCGCGTGCTGAATTTGCATCTAACGGGTACAGATTATTATGAAGTGCTTAATGATGCTGAGCTAAACGCCTTGCGCCCGTATTGGGATATGAATATCGCCTCCGAGTCTGACAAGGTGTACCGCGCCGAGTACTTGGCCTATAGCATTATCGAAAGTGCCAAAAACAGCCAGGAGCGTTTGACTGAAGCGCGCCTATATCAAGCATACGAGGCGACTGTCATTACCCTAGATGTTAATGGCGATATTGATAATGACAGCCCATTGTCCAAACTGGTCAAAGCTTACGCCACCCCTCGCTATCAGCTTGGTTATGACAAAGGCATTCATGACCATGATGCCACGCTATTATTGATGCAAATACTGCCGACATTGCGTGAGGCAGGGCTACTGATTTATACCCCGCAAGTACGAGCATTGGCGCAATTATTCTATTGGCAGTTAAAGATCGTGCAAGCGCTTGGTTTAGACAGTTTACGTCAATTTGGTTATGACAAATGGCTGAATGAATCAGTGCTGACACGCGCAAATAACTGGACAGATAGAGCCGCGACCGCCGAGCAATTGCGCCGTGCATTGGGCAGCGATACTGCGAAGTCTCTATTGGTCGAGGACATGAGCCAAGTGATGCGTCACTTCGTCGCCGCTCATAATGATGACAGTGCTAGCGTTGATAAAGAGGGTAGCGTTGATAAAGGCGCTAACATCTTCAAACCAAGCTACGTTCAGCTTGCTTGTGAATATTTGGTGAGCGTCATGGGGCAGTCGGCTGAATCGAATGCAGGCGCACATAACACAATAAAATGGCAAACCAGTCAACAAGCGCAGCAGTTGTGTGATCAACTAAGCCAAACATTGAATAGCGCGTCAGGTAGCACGCAAAATACCGCCAGTTTTGATCAACTACAGTCTTCTATCAGTAAGCTTGGATTCCAACCCAAATCAGCCTATGAGCTACTAGCCACATGGTTTCATGCACTACTTGATAAGACTTATGGTGGGACAGAGTCGGTTAACGTAGCGACTGATGGCACCAATGAAGCAGGTGAGGCACTCAGTGAAGAGCAGCTTGCTGAGAGTAAAGAAAAAGAAGCGCTACGCAAGCAACAGCTAGAGAGCGGCCGTCATTATGTGCCAGAAGCCATTGCCGTCTTGCTTACCCAATTAAATGATGCTCAGCGTGAAGCTTTGGTGCAACGATTGATTGATTCAGGTGCTACTTTTAATAAAGGGGCTTTTAATAAAGGGCTAAGTGCTAAAGGAGTAGGCAATCAAGGCGCAAGTACCACGCCATCGGCCTTGTCATTTTCTTCAATCACCTCGTCGCCAGTTTCATCGACTACATCATTGACCAGTATTAATAATCCGCTTAATCAAGTACAGAGCTTTGAGCGTAGCACGGGTAAGGTATCGCTTGAGATACAAGTCAATAATTTGCTGGGTGAGCATATACGTATCCATCAGCAGACCTTAACCTTTGCCGTCGATGATTTCTTAAATCGTTTGCATCATCATGATACCCAAGTTATCCCTGCCTATAGACGTTATCTGGCCATGCGCTCAGAGATATTGCATGACTCAAAAGAGACGTTGCGACTGGACGAATTTATGCCGCGTCCATTGTCTTCATTCGTGCGTAACCGTCTGATTAATGAGAGCTATCTGCCACTTATCGGTGACAATCTTGCCAAACAGATGGGTACGGTCGGTGAAGATAAGCGTACCGATTTGATGGGTATTCTCATGATGATATCGCCACCAGGGTATGGTAAAACCACCTTGATGGAGTACGTGGCAAACCGTCTCGGCCTTATCTTTATGAAGATTAACTGTCCATCACTCGGTCATGATGTGACGTCTTTAGATCCCGAAAAAGCGCCCAATGCCACTGCACGAGAAGAGCTGAATAAAATCAACTTAGCCTTTGAGATGGGCAATAATGTCATGCTCTATCTCGATGATATTCAGCATACGCATGCGGAATTTTTGCAGAAGTTTATCTCATTGGGTGATGGCACACGCCGTATCGATGGCGTCTGGCAAGGTAAGACTAAGACTTATGACATGCGTGGCAAAAAGTTCTGCGTGGTCATGGCAGGTAACCCATACACCGAAAGCGGCGAGGCATTCAAAGTACCAGACATGCTTGCCAACCGTGCCGATATCTACAACTTAGGCGATATCATGAGCGGCATGGAAGAAGTGTTTGCGCTCAGTTATATCGAAAACTCGCTTACTTCTAACACCGTTCTTGCGCCACTAGCCAACCGTGACCTAGCGGATGTCCATCGTCTCATCAAAATGGCAAAAGCGGACAATGCCAACCTTGCCCAAGCCCAAAGCGGTGATTTGACGTATCCGTATAGCACCTCAGAGATTAATGAGATTGTCGCGATTTTGCGTCATATGTTTAGGGTTCAAGAGGTTATTCTAGACGTCAACCAAGCGTATATTGCTTCTGCCTCGCAAGATGACAAGTACCGCGTTGAGCCGATATTTAAGCTGCAAGGTAGTTATCGTAATATGAATAAGATGACCGAAAAACTGTCGGCGGTCATGAATGAAAGCGAGCTAAATCAGCTGATAGATGATCACTATCTGGGCGAGTCACAGCTACTGACTCAAGGTGCAGAGAGCAATCTGCTCAAGCTTGGCGAGATGCGTGGTGTCTTGTCCGAAGCAGAAATGGAGCGTTGGGCGCAAATCAAAGCCGACTTCTTGCGTAACAAAGCCATGGGCGGAGAAGATGGTGATACAGGCGCACGTATCGTCGCTCAGTTGGTCGATTTGGCCAGTGGCTTCAATGCCATTAGTAGCCAGTTTGAGACATACTTAACGAAAAATGATCCTGAACAAATCGCTCGCTTACGAGAGGCAGGACAACAAGCGCAACTCGATGCCCAATTAAACGCTCAGTTAGAAGCACAGAAAATCCTTGCCGATAGCGTGCTCAGTAATGCCAAAGTCGTCAGCGATAGTATCGATAATGGCTTTGAGAAAAGTCTGAATCAGCTGATGCAAATATATAAGCATGATCACAATGCTGAAAAGGCAGAAGGCGAGTATCTTAAGGAAAACCAAGACGTACAAAAAGCACTGATGGTGCAGCTGGTCAATGCCGTTGAAGAGCTAGCACAGAAAATGGCGAATAGCTTGTCTAGTAGTCTGACTGAGAGCCTGATTAAAAATGAAGAGCATCAAACCGTAGATAGCGATGCGCCTGACATCACTCAGCAGACCGCACTTATGGCAAACGCATTAAAAGAGGCGCTTGCACCGCTGACGATGCGGATGGATGAGAAGCTGGCGATTGATACCAGTACCGATCAATCTGGCAAGCTCATCGTTAATAGCCTCAACAGACTTAATAAAATCTTTGATGATTATGATTAATAACTACTGATTAATAGCTGATGATTAGTCACTACTGGTTAACAGCTATGATTGATGGCTAACGATTAAGCGTTAATGCTTAATTATTAAGGCTTATGAGCAATGCTGATGACTTGCACTTATGAATAGCACTATAAATAGGACTGATGAGTAAGAGACAGTGGTAATATAGTCGGCAACAGCTACTTTAGGTACGATGACGGCGAATAAAGTTGCTACAAATAGTAGGTCAATCAAGCCTAATACCGTATCCGATGGTAGTGAATCGACTATAGATTAAACAAACCAATGAGAGAATTATGGCGCATAAAAAGAAGAACGTCCGCAAAAAACTCTGCCCTGTCTGTGAGCGCGAGTTTAGCTGGACTAAGAAGCTTGATAAAAACTGGGAGAGCATGGTCTATTGCTCCGACCAATGCCGCCGCGTTAAAAAGTATGAAGGGCTGGATCATCAAAAAGAAGATAAATAGGCGTTAGTATTCAGTTAGAGGTGTACGGGAAAAGGGAGCAGAAGATGGCACATAAAAAGGTAAATCTACCACAAAAAATCTGTCCAGTCTGCCAGCGTCCGTTTACTTGGCGCAAAAAGTGGGAGAAGGATTGGGAACAGGTGATTTATTGTTCTGAGAAGTGTCGGCGGGGGAAAAACTCTGAGAATAAAACTCAGTAACTTTTACTGGAAGTTTTGGATCATATAATGTCTAGAGCTAAAGAAAACGATTTTACAAAATTAACCATCATGAAATTAAGAGATAGGGTAGCTAACCTTTGCTCAAATCCACAGTGCAGAAAAAATACTGTCGCTGCAAATTTAGAGACTATTGATAATAGAACTATTATAGGGGAGGCAGCACATATTAGGGCAGCAAGTTCTGGAGCTGGGGGAGCCAGATTCGATGATGACATGAGTCATGATGAAAGAAAGTCGATAGATAATGGTATTTGGTTATGCAAAAACTGCCATAGAATGATTGACCGAGAGCCTAAAAAATATTCTGTTGAAATTCTTGAACGTTGGAAAGCTGAGGCTGAAGAATATGCTAGCAAGAATCTTGGCTTGAAATATAGAACAGATGAAGATATCAAGGAATCTCAACAGTCATTATTGAGTGTCATGCCCTTAAGATCGATAAGTAATGCTTTAAGCAATGTTCATGGGAGTGTTGTTCAAACCTTAGGAGTTTTGGATAACAGGTTGAAATTATCGACCAAGTTCGATGATACAGCAACAGTATTTAGCGTAGAACCGAAGGATGATTCTTATGTGCCAACGATTAGCATTAAAGACTTTTTAAATGAGAGTAATATAAGAAGATATAAAGACTTAATTTTGCACGGTTTAGATTGCGAGATTGATGGAGATATAGATTTTTCAAGCGACTCTAATCTTATAAATAAGTTGCTAAACGACACTGGTATTGATTTCAAAAAAGCGTCAATTAAAAGAATAAATAAAGTTGATGCATATATAAAAACCCCATATCAGGACTCAGATACAAATAAAACTGTTGTAAAAATTCATGGCTATCTTACTCATGGGTTAAAAACGGTAAGTTTTATAGGAGGCCTAGAAAATTATTTTAATATTAAATTTATTGTCATGGCTATATCCGATCAACTCATTGATGATACTGTTCAAAATGTTAATATGAGTTTTTGTTTTGATGACTGGAATGGTAAGAATATAAGGTCACTAGAAAAATTAGAAGATTTACACACCCTAATTAATGAGATTTGCGACAACGAGAACGCTAGTATTGGTTTGTTTACTTCCGAAACCCATACTTTTCTTGCTAAAGCTAAAATAAATAATGCTTCAGACAATGATGATATTAAACAGATTAAGTGGTTATTAAATTATATTTATAAGTCTTATAAAATTTGTGATTATTTAAACTATGAAGCTTTCATCTGTTTAGATACTTTAATCTCAGAGAAAGATTATGAACAAACACTTGAAGTTTACGAAACCATTTTTGAAAATAAGGTTCATCTAAAAAAGGATATTAAGTCGAACCCAACATTGCAATTAAGTGGTGTAAGTGTAGAGGAAGTTAAGGTGTTGGTAGATAACCCAAGTCTCGAGCTTGAATATACAAGTCATGATGCAGAATATCTGAAAGTTTTCGATAACACGTTCAAGTTGCCAAATCGTAAGATAAAGTTTATCAAATTTAATGCAGAAGCTCATAGAATTGCTCATACTGATTCTTTTATGATTGAGCTTGTTCCTAATGATAATAGTGAAACTAGGATCGAGTTTTTGATCGAGTGATATTTGTTGTGTTACGCAGTTTTTACAACAGTTTATAGGCATGAAAAGATAAAAAGGTATTCTCAATATTGGGAATACCTTTTTATTATATTATTATATTTTCTTACCGCTACAAATTCGGATTTAACCACTTCTCAGCTGTTTTCATATCCCAGCCTTTACGCTCAGCATAACTCTCTAACTGATCACGGCTGATTTTTCCGACATTGAAGTACTCGCTATCAGGATGTGAGTAATAGAATCCGCTGACCGATGACGCAGGCCACATCGCATAGCTTTCGGTCAAAGTCGTACCGATAGCATCTACTGTACCGAGCCAATCAAACAATTTGCCTTTTTCGGTGTGCTCAGGGCAGGCAGGGTAGCCAGGTGCAGGGCGGATACCGACGTATTTTTCTTTAATCATCTCATCATTGGTGAGTGACTCAGTCGGTTGGTAACCCCAGTATTCTTTACGGATGAGCTCATGTAGATGTTCAGCGAATGCTTCAGCTAAACGGTCAGACAGTGCCTGTACCATGATGGCGTTATAGTCATCGCCTGCTGCTTTGTACTTTTCAGCGAGTGTTTCTGTACCGACGATTGAGACGGTAAAGCCGCCCAAGTGATCGGTATGCGTCTCTGATGTTGAGATAAAGTCAGCCAAGCTAAAGTTTGGCTTGCCACTGGCTTTGTCGCTTTGCTGACGTAAGTGTTCAAACTGATAGGTTGGTTTGCCGCCATCAGTAGGTGCATCGTCATAGACTGTGACCGTATCAGCACCAGTACGGCGCGCAGGCATAAGCTTAAACACCCCTTTGGCCACGAGTGACTTCTCATCGATCATCTTTTGCATCAGCTCATTGGCATTTTCAAATAAATCACGAGCGGCTTCGCCGACCACATCGTCTTGCAATATTTTCGGATACTTACCGACCAGTCCCCAAGAGATAAAGAACGGCGTCCAATCGATATATGGCAGTAGGTTGGTGATAGGGTAATCATCCAATATCACTTGGCCTAACTTATTAGGCACTGGTGGCACATAGTTTTCCCAATCGTACTGAAAGCCAATCTTGACCGAGTTCGCATAAGAGATCTTGGCTGCTTTTGGCTGACGCTTGGCCAGACGCTCACGTACTTTGACGTACTCTTCACGTGTCTCATCGATCAGCGCTTGACGATGCTCTTTTGATAGCAGCTTGGTGACCACACCGACTGAGCGTGAGGCATCAGTGACGTAGATGACACCATCGTTTTGATACTGCGGCTCAACCTTGACGGCGGTATGCGCTTTAGAGGTGGTGGCACCGCCAATCATCAATGGTAGCGTCATGCCGCGCTCTTGCATTTGCTTGGCGACATAGACCATTTCATCGAGGCTCGGGGTAATCAAACCAGACAATCCGATGATATCGACTTTTTCTGCAATGGCGGTATCGAGGATTTTTTCACAAGGGACCATCACACCCAAATCGACGATGTCGTAGCCATTACAGCCAAGAACCACGCCGACGATGTTTTTACCGATATCATGCACGTCGCCTTTGACAGTTGCCATCAGGATTTTACCTTTGACTTCGCCTTCGACTTTTTCGGCTTCGATGTATGGGTTTAGCCACGCAACAGATTGCTTCATCACGCGGGCAGATTTCACGACTTGCGGTAGGAACATTTTACCAGCACCGAATAAATCACCGACGATATTCATGCCGTCCATGAGTGGACCTTCGATGACTTCTAGTGGTTTGGGATATTTCTCCCACGCTTCTTTGGTATCGGCTTCGATAAAGGTGGTAATACCTTTTACCAGTGCGTGAGCAATACGCGCTTCGACGGTGCCTTCACGCCAGCTCATATCAACTGTGCTTTCTTTTTTCTTGCCACCGTCTTGATAGTTTTCGGCAGCTGTCATCAGGCGTTCAGTTGCGTCCTGACCTGTTTCGCCCTGATTGCGGTTGAGCATGACATCTTCGATCGCGTCACGGGCTTCCTTTGGAATATCATCGTATAACTCAAGCATGGCTGGGTTGACGATACCCATGGTCAGGCCATTGGTAATCGCATGAAATAAGAAAACAGAGTTGATGGCTTCACGGATAGGGTTGCCACGGAAACTAAACGACACGTTAGACACACCACCCGATACCATGGCGTTTGGCAAGTTATCCGTAATCCACTTAGTGGCATTGATGAAATCAGCACCGTAGTTATTGTGCTCAGTGATACCAGTGGCAACGGCAAAGATATTCGGGTCAAATATAATATCTTCAGAAGGGAAGCCAACTTCATTAACCAATACATCATAGCTGCGCTGACAAATCTGGATTTTACGCTCATAAGTGTCGGCCTGACCATCTTCATCAAATGCCATGACGATAACGGCGGCGCCATAGCGCATACACAGTTTGGCACGCTCGACGAATTCAGCATGACCTTCTTTTAACGAGATAGAGTTGACGACAGATTTGCCCTGCGTGCGTTTTAGGCCTTCTTCGATGATGTCCCATTTAGAGGAGTCAATCATGAGCGGTACACGGCTGATATCCGGCTCGCCTGATACCAAGTTGACGAAGTGAATCATCGCCTGCTTGGAGTCGAGCATGCCCTCATCCATGTTGATATCGACGATTTGCGCGCCGCCCTCAACCTGATCGCGAGCGACATCGAGCGCTTCGGTGTAGGCTTCCGTCTTGATCAAGCGCAAAAACTTTTTAGAGCCTGTCACGTTGGTACGCTCACCGACATTGACAAACAAGCTGTCAGCATTGATGGTAAATGGCTCTAACCCTGATAAACGGCAGGCAGGGGCGATTTCAGGAATCACGCGCGGTGCATAGTTTTTTACCATGTTCGCGATTTGGCGAATGTGTTCTGGTGTCGTACCACAACAGCCGCCCACGATATTTAAGATACCAGCTTTTGCAAAGCCTTCTAGCAGCGCAGTGGTTTCATCAGCGGTTTCGTCATATTCACCAAACTCGTTGGGCAAGCCCGCGTTTGGATGCGCTGACACATAGGTATTGGCAATATTAGATAGCGTTTGAATATGTGGGCGTAGCGCATCAGCACCAAGCGCACAGTTGAAGCCAACCGATAACGGTTTGGCATGGCGAATTGAGTTGTAAAACGCTTCAGCCGTTTGCCCTGATAAGGTACGACCTGAGGCATCAGTAATCGTACCCGAAATCATAATCGGTAATTCAAAACCAATATCATCAAACACGCCAGTAATGGCAAAGATTGCTGCTTTGGCATTGAGCGTATCAAAGATTGTCTCAATCAATATAAGATCGACACCGCCTTCAATTAAGGCCAATGTCGCTTCACGGTAGTTAAGTACCAGCTCATCAAAGGTAATGTTACGAAACGCAGGATCATTGACATCAGGTGATAGCGAGCAAGTACGTGAGGTAGGGCCAACCACACCCGCAACGAAACGTGGCTTATCTGGGGTTTTTGCAGTAAAGGCATCGGCAGCTTCGCGCGCCAGTCTAGCCGCTTCTTTATTTAATTCGGGCACCAGATACTGCATGTCATAGTCAGCCATTGACAAGCGCGTACCATTGAAGCTGTTGGTCTCGATGATATCGGCACCAGCCGCCAAATGATCGTGATGAATCTCTACAATCATTTGTGGTTGTGATAGCACTAGCAAGTCATTGTTACCGCGTACGTCTTGGTCTATATCCGCAAAACGCTCACCACGATAATCCGCTTCTTCTAATTTATAGGTTTGAATCTGCGTACCCATCGCCCCGTCTAACATCAAAATTCTTGAGGCCATTTGCTCAGTGATACGGGCACGTGCTGTTAGCTGCTGCTTTTTGTATGGAAACACGGCAGGTGGCGTCAGTATAAAGTCATCAGCAGATTGTGATGAGATAGAAGTGGCATCAGTGTTTGAAGTCATTGTTTGGGTCATAGGAGCGCTGCTTATATCGTCAATATTATAAAAGGAGGGAATAACAAATAGGGTATAAATGTATATAAAAGGCGTCGAAAAAGTCGCATTATTTTAGCATGAAAATTACACAGCACGAGGGATAGTACTTATTCCTCTTTGGCAATATCATCAACATATAGTTGATTCAGTTTAAAAGAGATACGAGGCAACCGAGTGTAGAGGTATAGGTGATACTCCAAGAGAGGTTAACGCTGTAAATATTTTATAGAGGATGGACTATATTGTCTGTTTATTCGATACGAATATTAGAGTTTATTGCATAAAACAGATAGGCACAAATGAATATCTATTCGCTTATCGATTACATAAAGCTTTGCTTTTGTAAATTAAAGTTAGACATTACTCTCAAAAATCAGACATTACTCTTAAAAGTAAGACAGAGTTTACAGCGCCGCTACAAAAACAGGGTAAAGGTATCTTGATAAACTTTTTTGAGATGTTAATTTGATTTCAGAAGAACTGGGATTTCGTAAGCAATACTTACTAATGAGTGTTCATCGCTTTTATCAGATATGAATATTTATATCGATGTAATGATCGCCTACGAAATACAAGTTAGTTAATGAGACAAGACTATCATCGTCTAAAAATATTCAATTACTACTACTTAACCGTCAAGGATACAATTATGAAACTTACTAAAATTGCTGCAATCGGTACATTAGCACTTTCAGTTGCAGGCTTAAGTGCATGTAATAACATGACGCCAAGTGACAGCACAAATGCAGCGACGCAAACGCCTACTAGCAGTCAAGCAATGTCAGATATGAACGTGGTACAAGTCGCACAGAGCAATGCTGACTTCTCATTGCTAGTTGAAGCCGTACAAGCAGCTGGTATTGCAGAACCACTATCTAATCCTAACGCCAACTTTACGATATTTGCACCAACCAATGAAGCGTTTGCACAAGTGTTGCAAGAAACAGGCATGACCAAAGCGCAACTGTTTGCCAACAAGCCATTGCTAACCAAAATCTTGGGCTACCATGTAATTAATGGTGCGGCGCCAGTATATGCAGCAGATGTGAAGCCAGGCAACATCGCCATGCTTAGCAAAGACACGCTAATGGTGACAGCGAAAGGTCAGCTGCAAGACGAAAACGGCCGTACAGCTAACATCCTAAAAACTGATATTGCTGCTACCAATGGTGTTGTACACGTAATCGATAAAGTGTTATTACCTAAATAAAGTACGACTATAAAATAGCTTTAGTTAAGATGTGATAACCGTATACCTATATATGATGAAGCTGGTATGAATACCAGCTTTTATCTGTCATAAGATGGCTGTTTTATTACAAGCGTCCATCTTATTAAAAGCATTCGTTTTATTAAAGTCATCCGTATCTTTAATATCATAGTGGGCGATATACAAGTTAATAATGGTGTCGTACACGTGATTGATACAGTGTTGCTACCTAAGTAAGCATTAATTCAAAATTAATCAGTTAGAATCGTAGTTATTGGTATAGCAGATTTGATGTGATCGACTCCAACCAATTGGTATCGCTTGCAATAAATAAGTTGTTAACTGTTATATTCATTAACTGAGAGAACTTATTTGTTCATCAAATAACTTAATTGAACATTCATTGATAAGGAAATACCTATGTTGAAGAAGAACCTATTATCTATCGCTGTTGTTACCGCTGCCATGTCACTCGCTGCTTGTGCTGACAAAGAAGCCACTACTGATCCAGTAGAACCAGAAGCGACTACTGAAGAAGTTGTAGCAGAGCCAATGGCTGAAACTGATGCAATGGGTGAAACCGATCCTATGGCTGAAACTGATGGCATGGAAGACACGATGGCTACACAAACCATCGCTGAAATCGCAGCAGGCAACGAAAACCTAACGATTCTAACCGCGGCACTACAAGCAGCTGGTCTTGATACTATGCTAATGGAAGAAACCAAGCATACAGTATTTGCACCAACTGATGATGCGTTTGCTCCTGTATTAGAGAAGCTAGGCGTAACTAAAGAAGAGCTATTGGCCAACACTGATTTGCTCAAAAAAGTACTTCCTTACCATGTGCTAGCGTCAGAAGTATTGGCTGCTGATATTCCTTATGGTACTGATATCGAAACAGCCAATGGTGCAACTATTTCTATTAGTGAAGATAACGTCATCACTGATGCTACTGGTAACACTGCTAATATCACTGGTACAGACATCATGGCAACGAATGGTGTAGTACACACTATCGATGCAGTATTAATGCCTGAGTAAGCTTTCAATCTGTTCGTTTATACTTTATCAATGATATCGAAAAGGCCTAGCTTTTAGCTGGGCTTTTTTGTGCTTAAAGGTTGTCTATCATCAGTTCATCGTAGCATTGGTATAAGTCTATCGTATGAAATTGATAGCTGATTCAACGCAACCGTGAGTCTAGATAGCTGATTACAAGGGCATAGATATCGAACTTTTCAGCGAGATCAACGTTAGCACTTTTTGATATCACTATTTTGACAATATTCTTTACGCATTAAGACTTGCGGCTAGGGTAGTAGAGTGGATGTCTCATGAGTGCGTAGAGTTAGAGGTACACCACATCTGTATAAGTACATAAGAGAGTAGGTACGCGTCTTATGATTAACTCTGTTGTATCTATATTTTAGCAGTGCTGGTTTTATATTTATTCATTGAGACTGCACAAATAAAAAAGCCCAAGACACTTGTCTTGGGCTTTTTTTAGAGGCTTAAAGAACCACTACTTTAGAGAGTTTTAGTAAACGTATTACTTAGCTTCTTTGTTAAGTGGATTTGCAGCCAATCTTTGTTGCTCTTCTGCATGACGCTCTTCCCAATAAGTCGCATTCTTGATACCAAATTTCTTAGGATCAAACACGAATCGTTTGGCAGTAGTACCGCCACCAGCTTTGAGCTGTGCTTCGTAATCTCGTAGGATATCGATAGCAGGGCGTGCGACAAAGAAGATCACGATGATACCAACGATGTTCAACCAAGCCATCAGGCCAACACCAACGTCGCCAAGTCCCCAGATATATCCAGAGCTGTTTAGTGCGCCATAAGCAACCATAAACATGATGATAAGCTTAACAACGAACTGACCAGCTTTACTAGCGCCTTTGCCCATAGAGCGGGTAAGGTACGAGATATTGACTTCGGCGATGTAGTAGTACGCCAAGATAGTCGTAAAGGCAAAGAAGAATACAGCAATGGCAATGAACGTATTACCAAAAGTACCGTAAACTGATTCCATCGCCATTTGGGTAAATGCAGGCGCATTGATTTCAGTAGTCGCTGCTACGTTTTGAACCAAGAACTGGCCATCAGGTAGTGTGCCTTGAATGTTGTACATGCCTGTAGACAAAATCATGAAGGCAGTCGCAGAACAAACAAGTAAGGTATCAACATAAACTGAGAATGCTTGTACCAAACCCTGCTGTGCGGGATGGTCAACTGCAGCAGCTGCGGCAGCGTGAGGACCTGTGCCCTGACCAGCTTCGTTTGAGTAAATACCGCGTTTCACACCCCAACCGATAGCAGCACCAAAGCCTGCTTGAGCAGTAAATGCATCACCAACGATTGAACCAAATACGTGAGGGATCATGCTGAAGTTAGAGAACATGATAAGCAGGGCTAAAATAATATAACCAACTGCCATAAATGGTACAGCGTATTCAGTAAAGGTCGCAATACGTTTGATACCACCAAAGATGATGAATCCTAATACCACTAAGATAATACCAAGAGCGATAATACGAGTCGTACCAGTTTCGATACCCATGAAGTTCATGACTGAACCTTCACCGGCGACCTGAGCCACAGCGTTGATAACGCCGTTCGCCTGTACACCAGGTAAGAAGATACCACAAGAAACGATAGAAGCAATGGCGAATAAAATACCATACCACTTTTGACCAAGCGCACGCTCGAAGTAGTAAGCAGGGCCACCGCGGTATTCACCCGTTACGACGTCACGCTCTTTATAAATCTGACCCAAGGTAGATTCAACATAAGCGGTTGAAGCACCTAAGAAGGCCACAACCCACATCCAGAATACGGCACCTGGACCACCAAAACCAATGGCAGCAGCAACACCAGCAATGTTACCCATACCTACACGACCGGCTAGAGAAACGGCTAGTGCCTGAAATGACGAGATACCATCATTATCAGGTTTCCCCTTAAACAGTAACCTGATCATTTCACCGAATAGGCGGACTTGCACAAAACGCGTTAAGATGGAATAAAATAGACCCGCGCCTAAGCACAGATAGATCAGCGCAGGGCTCCAGATAATTCCGTTTACTAAGTTAACTAAACCTTCCATATTCATATTCCTAGTACTGTCTCAAAGTGGCTCTGTATGCTAGGAGTAAGCTAACTGGTTAACTTACTTATTTAAGTTAAGCAGTTAAATTAGCTACATCGACTCATGTATATTACTTGAGTCTCATACGTGCTTAGCCACTAAGAATGGACTGTAGTTTTCTGTGTTTATCCGCGTATATTAATAGCAATATTGACCGTTTATATAGTGCTTGCTATTGACAATATTAGTATCAACGGATAAAACAGGCAGTTATATAATTAAATACTTATTGTAGTGACAGTATTCAATTTGCTATGAGCCGTTCCGATTGACTACACTATTGGCATGGCTGATTAAGTTTAGCGAGTGACTATTTATAAATACTTACTATAACTATCTAGCTAGTAGTTAACTGATATTTATATAGAAATCAGAAATTCACTAATACTAATCATACTATAAGTCCACTACCAAATGTATTCAAACCGTACGGCTACGTAACTGCAATTTGCCATATTTTTGTACCAATTACTAGAATTTTCTTTTTATATAAGCATATATATGTATATTTGATGCGTTGAATACAGTGAGGGTCAAGTATAAAACATCACATATATCGCCATTTTGTAAATCTTAGATTCAGATACAAGGATATATAGATTGATTTATAGGTTAGTAGGCTCTCTAATAGCCCAAAAAGGCTTATAGCTAGATGAGGTTCAACTCATAGAATAGTTGGCTTTCCAATGGTGTTTGCGATGTACTATCGTTTGATAGTCAGTAATAAAAGCAAATGGGCGAAAGCAGGTGGCGGTTGTTTTTTGGTAATCATGAATTGTAAAAGTGCTGTGATAGCATCATCATTGTTAGAATACTTTATAGACGATCATATGACACTTATAAATAGAGATACATAAATAGAGAGATATAAGTAAAGGTATGATGACTGATACGCTAGCGATACCTCTATCAATCTTTATAAAGTGATATCAGTAACATAAAGCTGCATAAGCATTCAAAATCGGTACCCAAAAATTATTAAAAAATGTGTTACTAAGTATTTTGTTATTTATCATTATTAGGAGAAACAACGATGAAGCGTCAATCCATTGTAAAACCCATTATGTTGGCAGCCGTATTAGCGACTTCTACCGTTGGTCTAAGCGGTTGTGGCTATAACAACCTGCAGGCGAAAGATGAGCAAGTGACGGCATCATGGTCAGAAGTGGTCAACCAATACCAACGCCGCTCTGACTTGGTGCCAAACTTGGTCAAAGTGGTTCAGCAGTATGCTGAGCAAGAGCAAGAGGTATTCACTCAGGTGGCAGAAGCTCGCTCACGTGCCGGTGGCATTACGGTAACGCCAGAAGTGCTCAATGATCCAGAAGCGATGGAGCGTTATGCAGCTGCGCAAGAGCAGATGACTGGTGCGCTATCACGTCTAATGGCTGTGTCTGAGCGCTATCCTGAGCTAAAATCAGATGCGCTATTCCAAGATTTACAGGCGCAGTTAGAAGGCACTGAAAATCGCATTACGGTCGCTCGTAACCGTTATATTCAAGAAGTACAATCGTATAATACGACGGTGCGCCAGTTCCCAACCAATATCACCGCCAAAGTATTTGGTATGGATACCAAGCCAAATTTTAGCGTGGCGAACGAAGAATCTATTTCAACGGCGCCGACTGTTGATTTTGGTGATGACGATGCAGCGAGTACTCAATAAAGCGCATTGAATGAAGCTGTTGATAGAGCAGTATTAGCTGCTCTATACGTTTAGAGTAGTCAGCCAGATTTATTTTAAAGGTATTGATAAGTATGAATACCTATCAATTTATAGTTAGTCAAAGGTAGCTTGGATACAAAGCAGGCGAGTGGAAGTACTACCGATGGTAGACTGAGCGAGCCTGACGCCATATCCAATTTATATAGAATTGACTATAGTACAGATGTCACTTGAGGTGGTATAGATTAGATGAATCATTCAAAAGCAATCTTATCAGTATTACTGCTCACACTCAGCGTTAGTGGTGCGCCTATGCTACACGCTGCGCCTAACGAAGTTGCTGCGGCCAATAGCACGTCGAGCTTGCAAGATCGTAGTGTCGAAGACTTGGTGGCACTTGCTAAAGCAGGTGAGTCCAATGAAGCCATCAACGATGCCGTGTTGGGTAATGACGCTATCAATGATGCCGTCCTTGGCAACGAGGCGATTAATCCTAATGCGGCTAACGATGAAGCGACATCAAGCTCGCAGCCAACCGCTCAAGCACCAATACAGTCAAGTGCAGAGAGTGTCGATGCTGATAAGCTGATACTGAACTCGCCCGTGGTTGACCAAGCTAATATCTTAAACCCGCAAGAAAAACAGCGATTAGAGGCACAGCTTAGAAGCATTTATCAGCAAGGTTTTGCCCAAGCCGCAGTGGTGATCGTGCCTACCACGAATGGTGTGCCAATATTTGATTATGCATTAGAAGTGGCTGAAAAGTGGCAGCTAGGTAATGAAGATATCGATGATGGCTTACTGATGGTAGTCGCTGTTAATGACCGTGACATGTATATTTTGACAGGTTACGGATTAGAAGGTGTGTTACCAGACGCTGCGGTCAGCCGAATTATTCGTGAAGATATCACGCCGTTGTTTAAGCAAAACGATTATGGTGCTGGGATACTGGCAGGTGTCGGGGCATTAAAGGCACGCTTGACTGCTGATCCTGATGTGTTGGCTCGTGCTGATGAGCAAGCTGCAGAGCGCACTGCTCAACAAGGCTCAAATGAGCTACCATCACCTACTTTCTTATTTATTATGGCATTGGTATTTGGTGGTGTTATTACCAGTATCTTTGGGCGCGTGTTTGGTTCTACTATAACCGCTGGTGGTTTTTTTGTGGGATCATTAGCCTTGGGTGGCAGCTTCATTATGACATCTATTATGACGATATTTATATGGCTGTTTTTGATATTTGCTAGTGGTGGTGGAGGCGGTAAAGGCGGTGGTAAACGTAGACGCAGAGGCGGAATGATCTTCTTACCTGGAGGTAGCGGTGGCGGCTTTGGCAGTGGTGGTTTCGGTGGCGGCGGCTTTGGCGGCGGCGGTGGTGGATTTGGCGGCGGTGGTGCTGGCGGATCATGGTAGACGCTGGCTAGAACTCTTGATAAAACTAGAGCTCTTGATAAAAATAGATACTAAATCTCCATTAGCAATGACGTACTTGAGGAAATAATATAATGGCAGAAAACAACACTTCAAATCCCAGTTTTGCTCGCTGGTGGCGTCAAGTTTTGTTTGTCCCTCTCTTGCATAGTAAGTGGCTGACAGAAGAGGCCAAAGCTCGTCTCACAGAAAAGGTAACACAAGCAGAGCGTGGGCATCGTGGTGAGGTGTTTTTGATTGTAGAAAACAATCTGCCTATTCAAGACGCTTATCACGTTGGCTGCCGGGCACGTGCGATTGATTTGTTTAGTGAATATCGCGTTTGGGATACTGAAGAAAATACAGGTGTTTTAATCTACGTCAATGTTTGCGAGCATCAGCTAGAGATCGTTGCGGATCGTGGTATCAGTGCTCACGTCAGTCCAACTGTCTGGCGCGCGATGTGCGACAAAGCCGTGTCAGGCATTGTCAATCAAAAAACAGAAGAAAGTCTGGCTGAATTATTGGATGAAGTGGGGCAAGTAATGCGCCAGTATTATCATCTTGAGCATGATCCAGCGGGTAACGAATTGTCTGATACTGTGGTGTTTTTAAAGTAATGTTTATCATCGTATCTAATAGCTGTTGTTTTAGATTCTATCGCTTCTCTATGGTTTCACCCTCAATTGAAATATAATAGCGTTTCTAGAAAGAGAGCGATTGAGATATAACTTAAGCATATATACAAATACCGCATTTATAAAAGCCTTTCTCGATAACATCCTAATATGAAAAGTCACTACTGGAACACTATGATTGATTTAATACAGAAACTACCGAAAGCCGAACTTCACTTACATATCGAAGGCTCATTAGAGCCTGAGCTGATGTTTAGATTGGCAAAAAAAAACCAGATAGAGATTCCGTATAAAGACATAGAAGACGTGCGTAACGCCTATAACTTTACTAATCTGCAAACGTTTTTAGATATTTACTATGCAGGTGCAAACGTCCTTATCACCAAAGATGACTTCTATGATTTAACATGGGAATACATTCTGAAGTGTGTTGAAGACAATGTCATTCACACAGAGATATTCTTTGATCCACAAACCCATACCGAAAGAGGCGTGCCTTTTGAAGCGGTAATCACCGGTATCAAAGAAGCGCTTGCTGATGCCAAAGAAAAGTATGGCATTACTTCTTGCATCATCATGTGTTTTTTAAGACATTTATCACAAGAAGAAGCCTTTAAGACGCTAGAAGAAGCGATAGCGTTCAAAGACGATATTATTGGCGTTGGTCTTGACTCTTCAGAGTTAGGCAATCCTCCTTCGAAGTTCAAAGGTGTCTTTAAAACGGCAGAAGAAGCAGGATTTAAGTTGGTCGCACATGCTGGTGAAGAGGCAGATTTTTCCTACATTTATGAAGCATTAGATCTATTGAATATCAATAGAATCGATCATGGCGTGCAGTCTATAAAAAGCCCAGAACTCATGCAAAGGCTTAAAGATGAGCAAATGCCGCTGACCGTTTGCCCGAACTCTAATATCGAACTAAAAGTCTTCGGGAATTATAAAGAACACAATATAAAAGAGCTGCTAGATTACGGTCTGAATATCAGTGTCAATTCTGATGATCCAGCATATTTCAAAGGCTATATCAATCAGAACTTTATAAATATCTGTGAAAACCTACCGTTAACAGAAGACGACATCGTTACTTTAGTAAAGAATTCGTTTAGGTCTTCTTTTATAGATGATGAGTTAAAAGCGGAATATCTAGCGAAAGTTGATCTGGCACTACAGTAAATCAACTATGATTAGGTTCTAGTATCTAAGGCTTAACGGTTTTTATGAATCGTTAAGCCTTTTTTATTGTGGCATTGGAGCGCCGTCAACGAAGCAATCAAGAGAAATAATACTGAATTGTATTTTATATCTAATGTCAGTATCAGTTATACCATTGTGGCTACAGCGCAGTAATCCCTTGTATTAATATTGGTAGGATGATCCCTGCTTTTTCTGCTAACGTAATATCAACGAGTGTATTTGGTGTCGGGTCTGGGTTTATCTCGATAACTTTGGCACCATTTTGTTTGGCTAACTGCGATAGTCCTGCAGCAGGATAGACGAGGCTTGATGTGCCAATACTTATAAATACCTCGCAGTTCGTTACAGCATTTTCAGCTGTCTGCCATTCTTCTACAGGTAATGCTTCACCAAACCATACGATGTCTGGTCTGATATATCCATCGCAATGCTCGCAGGTTATTAGCGTTTCATCGAAACTAAGAGAGTTCTCGCTACTATACGAGTTTCTTACCTGGTTTGGGTAGGGCATCTCACACTGACTACAACGATTGCACCACAGATTGCCATGTAAATGGGTAACTGTGCTACCAGCCTGTTCGTGCAAGTCATCGACATTTTGGGTGATAAGTGTCACTTGTTGATCGGAAGACTGAGCATGATACTGCCACTGTGCTAAGGCGTCGTGTGCTGGATTTGGCTTTTTATCGGCGACCACTTGCCGGCGCCATTGATACCATGACCATACTAGCTTTGGATCGCGAAGGAACGCATCTGGCGTGGCTAAGTCTTCTACGCCATAGTTCTCCCACAACCCTGTTTGTTTGTCTCGAAACGTTGGGATACCGCTTTCTGCAGAAATACCTGCCCCTGTCAAAATGCAAATACGCTGTTTCGACTTCAATAACTTGGTGGCAAGTGCTACTTCTACTATTAACGCTGGTGATAATTCTGCTAACATGAGCCAACCCTTGCTAATGATGGATATTTTTTCTTATGATAGATGGAATTTGGTGGCTTGTCATACTGTTTGCCGTTATCGCAGTCTTATGGCTGTTGGCAAAGGCGCGTGGTGCTAAAGCGGGCGAAAAACACAGCCATAAACCGAGTGCAAAGGCGAATAAACCTATTAATGATAGCCTACAAAAAACCTCAGCACTATTGAAGCAGTATTTCCCTGATTATCGAGTAAACCGTAAAGCGAATCATTTATTGCTCAGCAAGCAAGACAAAAAAATTGCGATGATTACCATTGATAAAAAAATAGACGTTGGTCAACGTCGTTTGGGAGATGTCCCTGTGATTAACTACCACCGTGTACCTAGTCGCGCTCAGTTGACTGCTAACTTGCAAGACGCAGAGTAATTTTTGCGATAAGTGAGGGGTTCGTAAGTATACGAGCACAGAAAAGCCGCAAACATTTTGAAGTGTAATTTTGACGAGTATGGGCAATTTGGGGTAGTACTAAGGAAGGGCGGAGCAATGTTGGAAAATAATGATTGGTGCGCTCGGCGGGAATCGAACCCACGACCCTCGGCTTCGGAGACCGATACTCTATCCAACTGAGCTACGAGCGCATAATATGCTGAACCAACGACTCTATTCAAGGGCACTTAATGGATGAATGCTGCGCTAACCAACAAGACATATCAATGAATGGTATGAATAATCAGCTGTATTCTTAAGTATCGAATAAGTGTCGAAAAATAAAGACCGCTTAGTCTAACAAATAAAAACCATAAAGCCAATAAATGACGGTAGCGATTGATGTTTTTTAAGAAAAAACAAGATAGTCATTAAACAGGCATGGCAATTTACCTGTCTTTTCCCTTATAATGTCATGGAGAATTCATATTTATAATCACCGATTACAAGTGTGCTGGCACGCGGGATGGCTGTTTGCTATTGATAACCAAAGGTTGTCAAAGGAGGATAGGCAGAATGTCTGAGCTGTGCAGGCCTTTGTATACGTAATAAGAGAACGTGACGAATGAGAAAAGTAGTTATGTTATCGGCAGCTGCCATTCTAGGAATCGCTAGTATCGCGGTGAGCCAAGCTGAAAGTGTTGTAGAAACGCCTGCAACTGTCTCTGCTGTAGCAGACACACAGGAAGTGGTAGAAAACGCGCCTGAGCAGTCAGGTGATGATGCACAAGCCGCTGCAGATGCAACAGATGGCGCAGCTCCTGCTGATGAAGCCGCACCTGTAGATGGTGAAGGTGCTGAAGAAACAGCCGCTGCAGCACCTGCTGCTGTTGAAGAGCCGATTCCACAAGATACGCCACAAGTACAAAAACTGATTGCGCTATATCCTAACCTGATTGCTCGTATTCATCCTGTTGCTACCGTCTGCTTTGAAGATGATGAAGTATGTGATGTTACGGCACGTGTTGCTGGCCCAGCTCCTGGTGATGGACCTCGCGATGGTAAAGCTGTATACAATGCTGTATGTCATACTTGTCATGCAGCGGGCTTGCTAGGCTCTCCTGTCTTTGCTGATGCCGGCGCTTGGGGACCACGCATAGCAAAAGGTACAGATACGCTATATACCCATGCTATCAATGGTTTCAACGCAATGCCTGCCAAAGGTGGCGCGGATATCCCTGATGAAGAAGTTCAAAATGCCGTAGATTATATGGTTGAAGCAGCAAGCTAATCTGTCCCAAGTGTTTTGCCAAGCTTTTACGATAGATATCTATAAAGCGCCTATCTCATTCAATGGGATAGGCGCTTTTTTCATCATAAATATTATCAATATGAAACTTCAGCTGCAATGTAGTTGAAATTCGTCAGCAGCAGCCTCATTTTATGACTTTACAGCATCTATTCTAACTATTCATCATTTCAAAATATTTTTACATACATTTATAACAAACAAAGAGGTCTTCATGTCAGAAGTACCAGCACTTACGATAAAAAACTTATCCAAAACTTATGATAATGGGTTTTCGGCTCTAAAAGGAGTCGATTTAACTGTGCCACAAGGTGGTTTTTTTGCATTATTGGGTCCCAATGGTGCAGGTAAATCAACCATGATTGGTATCATTAGTTCGCTGTTTAAGCCGACTACAGGCAGTGTGCATATCTTTGGCACTGACTTGTTGGAAAACCCTTCTGTCGCGAAACAGTACCTCGGTATCGTACCGCAAGAGTTTAATTTTAATATGTTCGAAAAAGTCGAAGATATTTTGATTACACAGGCAGGTTACTTTGGTATTCCTGCCAAAGAAGCGAAGCCTCGTGCGAAACGACTACTAACAGCGCTGGGTCTATGGGATAAGCGTGATAGTAAATCGCGTGAGCTATCGGGTGGTATGAAACGCCGTTTGATGATTGCCCGCGCATTGATTCATAAGCCAAAATTATTGATTTTGGATGAGCCAACGGCTGGGGTCGATATTGAGCTGCGCCGCTCTATGTGGGAGTTTATGCAACAGATTAATATCGAAGAAAAGACCACTATCATTCTGACCACTCACTATCTTGAAGAAGCAGAGCAGCTGTGTAAGCGTATCGCTATCTTGGATCATGGTGAGATTCGTATTAACACGGAAATGAAAGATTTGTTGGCACAGCTATCGGTGGAAACATTCGTTTTTGATTTGGAAGTGCCAGTTACTAGGCAACTGGTTTTGACAGGTGTGACAGGGATAACCCAGCCGGATGATCAGACACTCGAAGTAACCTTGACAGAAGGTGAGTCGATGAATAATGTCTTTGCCCAGTTATCGGAGCAGGGCATCACTGTGGGAAGCATGCGTAACAAAGCCAATCGATTAGAAGAGTTGTTTATGCGCTTAGTAGATAAAAATATTCAAAGTGCAGACAGCATGAAGGAGGCGGGATTATGAGTCAAGAAATGATAGATCCTAATAAAACCATGTCATTGAGCAAAAAGTGGATTGCATTTCGCACTATATTGTTAAAAGAAGTTCGCCGGATTTTGCGCATTTGGCCACAGACATTACTGCCACCAGTCATCACCATGAGTCTTTATTTTGTCATCTTTGGTAAAATGATCGGCTCACGTGTGGGTGAGATGGGCGGGGTGCCGTACATGCAGTTCATCGTGCCTGGTTTGATTATGATGTCGATTATTACCAACAGTTACTCCAACGTGGTGTCGAGCTTCTTTAGTGCTAAATTCACTTCTAGTATCGAGGAACTATTGGTTTCGCCTGTATCCAAACATGCGATTTTGATGGGGTATATCAGTGGCGGTATTTTCCGTGGACTGGCCATTGGTGTCATCGTTTCGATAGTCGCACTGTTTTTTACCGACTTGGGCATTGAGCATTTATTTGTGACCATATTTACGGTACTAGGCACGTCTATCTTATTTTCGCTTGGCGGCTTTATCAATGCCGTTTTTGCTCGCTCATTTGATGATATTTCTATCATTCCAAGCTTTGTATTGACGCCGCTTACCTATCTTGGTGGTGTATTTTATTCGATGGAAAACTTATCACCATTTTGGCAAAATATCTCATTATTAAACCCTATTGTTTATATGGTCAACTCATTCCGTTACGGTATCCTTGGCTATTCTGATGTCAATGTTTGGTACTCGATGGCCGCTATTTTTGTTTTTTGTGCAATATTCTATACTATCGCCTATCGCTTACTCAGTAATGGCTCACGTGTACGTTTGTAGTCAAAATTGTTATAAATAAATAAACCGTTTTACTATCAAAGCCTGACATTGTTGGGCTTTTTTATGGCACCTTTTTAAAGGTTGAGGTGGTCTGTAACCTAAGACAGTCTTTTGAGACAGTGGCTTTAACAAAAAATCTGGTCAGTTGAGTGCTGATATTTGCTTAAGCCAAATTCATTATCGACCAGCGTATTATTACTGTAAAATAACCCCTTTATGATTCGAACGTATTCTATAGCTTAGAAGGTAATTTATGAGTATCCACGGTATTTTAGGTGAGCAAACCACGGACTATCCAACTGAATATAGCCCAGAGACGCTATATCCTATCGCCCGTAGTATGGGACGCGATGTAATTGGCTGGCAAGATGATAAGTTAACGGTTGGCGTTGATTGGTGGCAGGCATTTGAGATGTCTTGGTTGAATACGCAAGGTATTTCACAAGTAGCCATCGCGCGCTTTGCGATTCCTGCCAGCTCACCGTTTATCGTAGAATCAAAATCGCTTAAGCTGTATTTAAACAGTATCAATTTTACCGAATTTGCTAGCTGGGCAGAGGTGCAAGCGCTGATTGCCAAAGATTTATCAGCCTGCGTACAAGCAGAAGTAAACGTTGAGCTATTTGGTTTAGATGATGAGCAAGGCAATGAGCAGTCAGGGTTATTGATTGCACAGCCTGAAGGCGTCTGTATTGATGATGCCTTGGCAAATAGCGATGAGAAAGTGGCGTTATGTGAGCATCCTGATGCATCACTGCTGAGTGATAATGAAGCAGAAACGAGTGGCGAGAGCATGATAAGTGACAGCACTCAGCCTTATACTTTTTATTCTAATTTGCTGCGTAGTAACTGTCCGGTGACCAATCAGCCAGACTGGGGAACACTGGCAGTATCGATTACGACGGATAAGCCCGTTAATACAGCTAATATATTGCGCTATATTTTAAGCTTCCGTCAGCATAATGGCTTCCATGAGCAATGTGTCGAGCAGATATTTGCTGATTTGAGTCGGTATTACGAGCCAAGCACATTGTTGGTTCGCGCATGGTACACGCGCCGAGGCGGTATCGATATCAATCCTTGCCGTGTCAGTGATATAAATCTACTACCACAGCCAAGCCGTTTAATTCGTCAGTAAATAAATATCGATGTTATGAGTTGCGATTACGTCCTATAATTAATCAACTTTATTCATCTAAGGTAAGGATACCAGTATGAAATTGATAACTCATGTTGTAACGGTAGTGGGCGTAGCTGTGCTATCTCTGTCTACGATGTTATCAGCACAAGCGGCATCCGCCGAAAGTGAGTACACTTGTGAAGATGCCTATATGGAAGTGGCTTATGACTGTGGTAAGGATGCGGTCCAAGTTGAAAAAAATAGGCTTAACAAAATATACATGACTGCGTATCGCACCTTATCACCTACCCAAAAGCAGCAGCTTGATAAAGAGCAGATTACCTGGCTAAAAGCCCGCAGCAAGCAGTGTGACTTTGAGCATGATGGCCCCATGAACAATACCGTGGTATATGCCATGATTAATTCTGATGTTTGTACCGCTAACGAGACACAGAAGCGTAGCAAGGTGATTGCTAAAAGATATAATATTAAGTAGTTTTTTTAGCTAAATCACACGCGAAAAAGCGCCTATCTCATTAAATGAAATAGGCGCTTTTTATGGCATAGTTTTTAAGATTAAAACTATTTACCGCTTACTTTTGCCATGACTTCTTCACGGCTTAGCATTTGCTTTTCTGCTTCACGGCGATTGACGTATTCGTACTTACCTTCAGCCAAGTTACGGTCTGAAACCACGATACGATGTGGAATACCAATCAATTCTAGATCAGCAAACTTAACGCCTGGACGCTCGTTACGATCATCTAGCAACACGTTAATGCCTTGAGCTTTTAACTCTTCATACAGTGCTGTAGCAGTCTGCATGACGGTCTCTTCTTTTGACTTCATCGGTATGATAGCGACTTCAAAAGGAGCGATTGAATCATTAACCGTTGGCGTCTTCGGCCACATGATACCGTTTTCATCGTTGTTCTGCTCAATGGCAGCAGCGATGATACGGCTCACACCGATACCGTAGCAACCCATCATTAGCGTGACGGGTTTGCCATCTTCACCAGAAACGCGGCAATTCATGGCTTGCGAGTATTTATCACCCAACTGGAAGATGTGACCGACTTCGATACCACGTTTGATTTTCAGCGTGCCCTTACCATCAGGAGATGGATCGCCTTCTTGTACATTACGTACATCGACGATACGTGTGATACGAGCATCACGAGCCCAGTTCATACCGATAGTATGCTTATTGACTTCATTAGCACCGCACACAAAGTCTGACAACGTAGCAGCTGAACGATCGACAAAGACAGGCATATCTAGGTCAACACCGATATAGCCTTTGTGCAAACCAGCTGCTTTTAGCTCTTCATCAGAAGCTAATGTCAGTGGCACATTGGCCTCTTCAATTTTTTCAGCTTTGATGGTATTGAGCTGATGATCACCGCGCAACACGATAGCAATCAGTTGTGGCTCATCGTCTTCGGTATGACCGTGGACGATTAGGGTTTTGACTGTATTCTCTAACGGCACATCTAGATGCTCAGCTACCATTTTACAGCTGGTCATATCTTCCGTTAAAACGTCTTCGCGTTCCATTTTTGGCGGTTGACGCTCAGCAGTGCTTACCGATTCAGCCAGCTCAACGTTAGCCGCATAATCAGAAGAATCTGAGAACGCGATATCGTCTTCGCCACTGTCTGCCAATACATGGAACTCATGAGAAGCAAAACCACCGATAGACCCTGTATCCGCTTGTACTGCACGGAAGTCTAAACCCAAACGGGTAAAGATGCGCGTATAAGCGTCATACATATCATGGTAAGTTTTGGCCAATGAAGCTTGGTCAACGTGGAATGAATAAGCATCTTTCATCGTAAATTCGCGCGCGCGCATCACACCAAAGCGTGGACGAATCTCGTCACGGAATTTGTTTTGAATTTGGAAGAAAGTAATCGGTAGTTGTTTATAACTACGTAGCTCACCTTGGGCAAGATTGGTAATGACTTCTTCATGCGTTGGACCAAGCACAAAATCACGATCATGACGGTCTTTGAAGCGTAATAGCTCAGGACCATAATCGTCAAAACGTCCGGTCGTTTGCCAAAGCTCAGCAGGCTGAGTCATCGGCATCAGCACTTCTTGTGCACCGATATTCTGCATCTCTTCACGAACAATGCGCTCGACTTTTTGCAAGATGCGTAGCCCCATGGGCAGCCAAATATATAACCCAGAAGCAATCTTTCGGATAAGACCTGCACGCACCATCAATTGGCTTGAGGCGATGTCGGCATCACTTGGGGTTTCTTTTAGTGTGGCAAATAAAAATTGACTGGCTTTCATAAATAAAGCGTAACCTTATCAACGATAAAAAATAAGAAGAAATAGTAGGATGTTGAGCGTATGGCTAATCGTTTCATGGCCGCCGCAAGCTTACCTTTATAACTTAGCAATAATCTAGGGCATTTCCTAGTGACTAACATTCAGTGAATAAAATGCTCATAATAAAGAGCATCTTAGTAAAACCGCTCTAATAATATAGAAGAGGGGAAATCTTGATTGATGCATCAGTATGCTGAAATACAAAATATTCAGGCCAAAAGCCTGATAAATACTTTGATACTGACATTTTATTCATACAATCTGACTATGTTAGGTAAAGTTTGCCTAAGACGCAATGACTTTCTGTTTTTTAAGACCGAACATTGCATAAAGGTAGCGATGAGGTTGTTATAACTCGATTATTTACCAGTTCTAAGCCTATTTTTAGAAAATCTTGAAGAATTTTTTGACTAACAACGCATCAGTAATTATGTAGGGTATTGGTAGCTATTACTTGAAGTTACTCCGTGTACATAGCATTTATATTTTATATACCAATCTGCCATGTGCTTCATACGACAAAACCTTGAGGATGCTTATATGAATAGTCCTGATAATCGATCTTCTGTTAATGCTAATAAGACCAATCCACAAGGTAAAAAACCCATCGCAATGATGTCGTGGATTGTGTTGCTTATCGGTTTAATAGCTATCGTTTTTGCGATTTATAGTGTTCAAAACAGTACCAAGGAAGCGCCAATAGAAACTATTACTCGTGAAGGCGTGGTTACTCAAATCCAAAACCTAAATCGTTTAGAAACGGTGTCGTTTAGTGTCGATACCGTTATTACCAGCCAGCGTGGTGGTAGTTGGCAAAAGCTGTGGCAAGATGAGCAAAAAGGATTATTTATTGCGCATGGACGTGTTGAGGCAGGGGTAGATCTGAGCGCCTTGACACCTGAGATGGTACAAGTGGTTCAGCCTGTTGCTTCTGATGTAAATGATGACCAAACATCGGAGGCTAACACGACGGCATCGACCATGCCACAAATCAATATCACCTTGCCACCATCAGAGATATTTTCGGTGTATTTAGACGATATTGAGATTTATGATTGGCAGACTGGTGCGTTTGGTATGATGCAAGTCGATCCAAAGATATTTGACCAAGCGCAGAGCATGGCCAAAAAAGAAGTCCTAGAGCGTGCGTGCCGCGGTGATGTAATGACGATGGCTCTACAAAATTCACAGACACAGTTGCAGCAACTGTTTGCGCTGACTGGTGCAGTCGTTACGGTGACCACACAAGGTGCAGGCGCATGTCAGTTTCCATCGGTTACGAATGGCTAATCCACTGTTTATTTTCCTTCAAATTAGCCTTCTTTCTTAAACTCAGCGATTGCCAATAGGCGTGCTGCTTTATGCTCAACCATTGGTACAGGGTAGTCTGTATCGGCGAAGTCTCCTTTCTTACTGAGTGCTTTACGCATTTTCTCTTCTGAGTGCAGGATAGTAGCAGGGATGTTTTTTAGCTCAGGCAGCCAAGTCTTAATAAACTCGCCCTTTGCATCATGAGTTTTGGCTTGGCTAAAAGGGTTCATAATTCGGAAGTAGGGTGCTGAGTCAGTGCCCGTAGAAGCGCTCCATTGCCAGCCGCCATTGTTAGACGCAAAGTCACCATCTATCAGCTGCTGCATAAAGTATCGCTCGCCCCAGCGCCAATCAATCAGTAAGTCTTTGGTCAAAAACATCGCCGTCACCATTCGCAGGCGATTGTGCATAAATCCTGTTGCATTTAGACAGCGAATCGCGGCATCAACCAACGGTACGCCTGTCATGCCTTTGCACCATGCATCAAAGTCATCATTATCATACGACCAACTAATTTTGATGTCAGTCTCATGCTTATATGCCTGATGGCGAATCAGCTCTGGCTTATAGTCCAAGATATGACGATAAAAATCGCGCCATGCCAGCTCGCTTATCCAGCGATTGATGTCGTTGTTGTCGCTATCATTACCATGCAGTTTTTCTTGTGCTTTATTTGCCTGTAGATAGCATAGTCTGGGGCTGATTGCGCCAATAGTGAGGTAAGCCGATAACTGACTGGTCGCATGCAAGCTAGGCACGTCACGACTCACATCATAGTTATTGATATCCTCAGCGATAAAGTCTTCTAAACGTTGGCAAGCCGCTGTTTCACCAGCAGGATAGGCGTCACGAGCATGTTCGAGTTGGGCACTTGTATCTGTATTATTATCAGTTTCATTGCTGTTTGACTGTTTTTGATAGGCGTTGACCGTTTTTGTACTGAGACTTTCTATCTCTTTTACCGTGTTTGCAGCGTTTTTTGCTAGCTCGAAAGTCACGCTATTATTCGAATGTATAGCGGGTGCTTGATGCATTTGTATATCACTCACCTCCAACGTATGCCGCCATTTTTTATAAAACGGCGTAAATACTTGATACATGCTGTCGCCATCGTTGGTCGTAATGGTTTGCGGTGGCAAGATACATTGATCATGCCAGCGTACAAACTCAATATCGCTTTTCGCCAGTTGCTCAGTTAATTGTTCATCACGATCGATCTCATTACCTTCGTACTCATGGTTGGCCATGATAGCGCTGATATGATTGGCATTGCAGATAGCTAATAGCGCGTCAATAGAGTCAGAAAAGTTTGGGCAAACCTGTACTGTTAAAGTGATGTTTAACTGTTCTTGCAGTTTTTTTGCGAGGATAGGCAAGGTACGGGCGATGTGATCGACTTGCACAAGCGACGTATCATGCGCTTGCCACTGCTCAGGCGTGAGAAAGAATACGGCACTGACCAGTGCATTATCTTCGTTTGCCCGTTCACAAATCGCAGCCAAGGCGGTATTATCATGAACTCGTAGGTCACGGCGAAACCACATCAAGTAATGCGGCGGATTTGCGCCAGTGACCTTGCCACTATCACTGTCGTTGCAGTCAGTTGGATTGGCCGTTGCCGATGCAGTCTTAGACATTCGAGTATTCCTGTATTAATCAATCGCAATCATAAACAAAACTGGGAATAAAAGTATGCTAGGATAAGTTTTTGGATGCAACGGCTTTGCTGTTTGATTAACAAAACCTCATCACATATAACGATTTACCTTTAGCTTGAATCTATCTGATGCCGTTATAATCGGTGTCATATTTAGTATCATGAAATGCAAGGTCACGAAATGCACGTCAAGTTCTGCGGTTTTACTCAGCTTAGTGATATACAGACTGCGACACAGTTAGGTGTTGATGCGGTCGGCTTGGTGTTTTATCCGCCCAGTCCTCGTGCCGTGACGCTAGCGCAAGCCCAGATATTAAGTACTGCTGTACCTGCTTTTGTGAGCGTGGTGGCGTTGGTGGTCAATATGCCACAGGATGAGTTGGTTGAGCTGGCAGATACTGTGCCTTTTGACATCATACAATTCCACGGTGATGAGAGTGCTGAGCAATGCCAACAGCTGGCGAGCACAGTCAATAAACGCTGGATTAAAGCGTTACGTGTCAATGCCGATACGGATAGTGCTGCTAGTGTGCGCGCTCAGATTGATGAGTTTGCCCAAGCAGGAGCGAGCAGTATCTTATTAGATGCCTACCATCAGCATAAATACGGTGGTACGGGTGCGCGCTTCGATTGGAGTCTCATACCGCAAGACAGCTCGCTACCAATTATCTTAGCGGGTGGACTAAATCCCGAAAATATCGCGGCTACTTTAGAGTTGCCTATTTATGCAGTCGATGTCAGCGGCGGTATTGAGATAGATAAAGGTAAAAAAGATCCTGCAAAAATGCGCGCCTTTATGAAAGCAGTAAAACGCGATCGATGGCAAAACGCGACGCCTAGCGAACCTTCGAACACAAGTAGCTAGTTTTATATCAGCTCAATAGCTCGTTACTTAAACTATTTCTCCCTTATTTATTCTAAAAAATACCACTTAATATAGTAGGAATTACCATGAGTCATGTCGATAACAATAATTTATCTGCTACCGCACAAGCTATCAATACCTTTACCAATCCAGCGGACGTACAGGATTTTAACCAATACCCTGATGCCCGTGGACATTTTGGCGTACACGGCGGTCGCTTTGTCTCTGAGACGTTAATGGCAGCACTAGAAGAGCTAGAGGCGCTATACACCAAGGTAAAAGCCGATCCTGCATTCTGGGAAGAGTACCACAATGATTTGGTCAACTATGTCGGTCGCCCAACGCCGCTATATCACGCCAAACGCTTGAGTGATGAGATTGGTGGTGCGCAGATTTATTTCAAACGTGAAGATTTAAACCATACTGGCGCACACAAAGTTAATAACACCATCGGACAAGCACTGCTTGCTAAAATGTGTGGTAAGAAACGTATCATCGCTGAGACTGGCGCAGGACAGCATGGTGTAGCGACGGCGACGATTGCAGCCCGTTTAGGACTTGAGTGTATCGTTTACATGGGTGCGGACGATGTCGAGCGCCAAAAAATGAACGTCTATCGTATGCGCTTGCTTGGTGCGACAGTTGTGCCGGTGACTTCTGGCTCACGCACGCTCAAAGACGCGATGAACGAAGCCATGCGCGACTGGGTCACTAACGTCGATAGCACGTACTACATCATCGGTACGGTTGCAGGCCCGCATCCTTATCCGCTATTGGTTCGTGATTTCCAAGCGATTATTGGTAAAGAAGCACGCATTCAACATATAGAAAAAACAGGTAAATTACCAGATGCATTGGTTGCTTGTGTCGGTGGTGGCTCAAACGCGATTGGTCTGTTCTTTGACTTCCTAAATGATACTGATGTGAAAATGTATGGCGTCGAAGCAACCGGTGATGGCATCGAAACAGGTCGCCATTCAGCGCCACTAGCTGCTGGTCGTATCGGTGTGCTACATGGCAATCGTACTTACCTAATGGCAGATGATGAAGGTCAGATTCAAGAAACCCATTCTATCTCAGCCGGACTGGATTATCCTGGTGTTGGCCCTGAGCATAGCTTCTTAAAAGACATGAAGCGTGTTGAATATGTCGGCTGTACTGACAAAGAGTCGTTGGAAGGCTTCCATGAAGTCACGCGCAAAGAAGGTATCATTCCTGCATTAGAATCTGCTCATGCCGTTGCTTATGCACTAAAGCTAGCTAAGACAATGACGCCTGATCAAACGATCATCGTTAATATGTCAGGTCGCGGTGATAAAGATTTGCATTCAGTGATGAAGGCGGAAGGGATTGAGTTGTAGTAGCTTTTATATGCTATTAATCTACATCTTATAAGAAAAATGACTCAGTTCCCCTTATTACTTAATTTACTCAATAGAGATTATTTAATAAGGGGTTAAATGAGTCGGTTTATAACAATTAAGAGACCACTATGACTAGAATTGAAAGTACTTTTGCAACTTTAAAATCACAAAATAAAAAAGCCCTTATTCCTTATGTAATGGCAGGCGATCCCAATCCAGCGACGACAGTAGGCTTGCTACATGATTTAGTGAAGCATGGCGCAGATATGATCGAAGTTGGTCTGCCATTCTCTGACCCAATGGCTGACGGCCCTGTGGTCGCTTTGGCTGGTGAGCGGGCATTAGCAGCAGGTACGAGCACTCGTGATGCACTAAAAATGGTTGCAGAGTTCCGTCAAACAGACACGCAGACGCCAATTATCCTGATGGGTTATCTCAACCCAGTTGAAATCATTGGTTATGATAACTTCGTTGCGCTATGTGAGCAGTCAGGCGTTGACGGTATCTTAATGGTTGATTTGCCACCAGCAGAGGCGGGTAGCTTTACGCAGCATTTGACCGATCATTCAATGAATGAGATTTTCTTATTATCGCCGACGACTTTGCCCGAGCGCCGTGAGCAAGTATTGACGCATTGTGGCGGTTATATCTATTACGTGTCATTAAAAGGCGTGACAGGTTCGGCGACGCTCGATACTGACGCTGTTGCGACTCAAGTTCAAGCAATCAAAGCAGAGACGGATTTGCCGGTATGCGTTGGTTTCGGTATCCGTGATGGTGCCTCTGCCAAAGCAATTGGTACTCATGCGGATGGCGTCATTGTTGGCAGTGCGTTGGTACAGAACTTTGCTGATATATATGCCAATGATGCCGATGCTGTTGCAGCTGCTCAGCAAAAAATCATGGTAAAAATGGACGAGTTACGCAGTGCGCTTGATAGTTTGAGTGCCTGATTTAAGCAACGTTAAATTATCGTTATTTAAGTTTTCGTTATAGTACTAATAGCGTTATTTATAAACAGTAGTCTTTATAAATAACAATGTTTATAAAGACACTGTCAAATGACTTTGCTAAAGTTAGTTTACGTGTGTAAACTAACCTCACACATAAATTGTTACAGTTTCGCGTAGGCGTGCCTTATAACTGCTCATGTTATGACTGTATGTGACTTTTAAATTTACTCTTAGGGACAAGTGAATGAGCCAGCTTGTCGATAAGCCTTTGATAATGGCGAATAATATGACTGATACGATAACAAAACCTGATATGACTACTTCTAGTAGTGCTGAGCCTAATAACAACGTCGCTGGGCAATCTTGGTTTAATCGCCCGATACCAGGCGTTAAGCAGCAATTGACCGCACCATTGAGCGCGGTAGAGACTGAACCATCAACCAAATGCAGTAACTGTCATTCGATGATTACCAATACATCGCTGATTTTCAACAGTTATGTGTGCCCGCATTGCGATCATCATTTACCAATGAGTGCTCGTGAGCGCTTAAACTGGCTACTTGATCAGGTCAACGGTGAACTCGGACAAGAATTCATTGCCAAAGATCCGCTGCGTTTTGTGGATAGTAAGCCGTATCCTGCACGTATGGCTGAAGCCCAAGAAAAAACAGGTGAGAGTGAAGCGCTGATTGTGTTATATGGCAAGCTGCGCAATCTCGATGTGGTCACTTGTGCGTTTGATTTCCGCTTTATGGGTGGCTCTATGGGGTCAGTTGTTGGGGATCGTTTTGTGCAAGCTGCCGAAAAAGCCCTAGAAGATAAAGTACCTCTAGTGTGTTTCGCCGCTTCTGGTGGCGCACGTATGCAAGAAGGCCTACTGTCATTGATGCAAATGGCACGCACGGCTGCTGCGATTGAGCGATTGAGAATTGCGGGTATTCCGTATATTGTCGTCTTGACCAATCCTGTCTATGGTGGCGTGACGGCTTCACTTGCTATGCTTGGTGACATTCATTTAGCCGAACCAAAGGCGATGATTGGCTTTGCGGGCAAGCGTGTGATTGAGCAGACGGTACGTGAGACATTGGAAGAACCGTTCCAGCGTGCAGAGTTCTTATTAGAACATGGCGTAGTAGATGAAGTGGTACATCGTCATCAGATGATTGAGACTATCTATCGTTTGTTGGCAAAATTAAGCCGCATGCCTAACGTTGATGCTTAATACAGTGTGGATGCTTCATCTTAGATGAGCAGGCGGTTGGTATAACTGCCTAGTAGCGTGCTACTATTTCTAAATATGCAGAACTCTTGAATAGCATTTATCGTCATATAACGGTAAATGCTATTTTTGGTTTTGGTCAGGTAGTTATATACTAGGGCATATTTTAAATTTACTCGATAGTCATCTAAACGGGCTAAAAATGGCTAAATCTTGCCAAACATCGTCAAATAGCTGGTTAATATCTCGATATTATCTGCGCTATCTTCCTTGTTTGACGGCGGTTTATCTCATTTTTATCACCATTTTTGAAATGAAGATATGCCCTCTATTTATCTTCTAATCGATGACTTTCTAATCACCAATTTTCTATTCGAATATTTCAATATAGGTTTCATCTATGTCTGACACTTCACTTTCTAACCCGAATAGCCCCAATGACAATGCCAATTTGACCGAATGGCTGGATTATATGCAGCAGATACACGTGTCAGCGATAGACATGGGATTGTCACGCGTGTTGCCAGTCGCTGAAGCGTTAGGCGTGGTACAGTCAGCCAAAGACGATGCTTATGTGTTTACGGTGGCAGGTACCAATGGCAAAGGCTCGACGACCGCTGTTATCGCACAAATGTGTCAAGCGGCAGGTTATAAGACTGCCCTATATCAATCACCACATTTAAGTGTCTTTAATGAGCGCGTGCGCATTAATGGCGAAATGGTCAGTGACCAAGTCTTGATTGCTGCCTTTAGCAAAGTAGAAGCGGCACGTCTACAGTGCGATTTGACGCTATCGTTTTTTGAGATGACGACACTCGCAGCATTACTTATATTTGCTGAAGCAGATTGTGATGTGTGGGTGTTAGAGGTGGGGCTAGGTGGCCGTCTAGATGTCGTCAATATTATTGATCCTGATATGGCCGTTATTACCAATATTGCAATCGATCATGTCGACTGGTTAGGTGACAATGTGGAAGATATCGGCGCAGAAAAAGCAGGTATATTGCGTGATAATATTAGTCTAATCTATGGTGCTATCGAAATACCCAACAGCGTTCAGCAAGCGATTGATAAGCATCAAGCAAACTGTTATCAAGTGGGGCAAGACTTTAGCCATCGTGATATTGATTTAACGACTTGGCAATATAGCAATGCCTCTATTACCATGCAGTTGCCACGCCCAGCATTGTCATTGACCAATACTGCTAATGCATTATCAGCGGTACTTGCAAGTCCATTGAATGTCGATACCCATGCTATCGAAGCAGCATTGCAAACGGTTAAATTGGCAGGTCGCTTTGATTATCGCGAGATAGATAATCGTCATTGGCTATTTGATGTGGCGCATAACGAACAAGGTGTTGCGTTTTTATTGGCGCAATTATTACCGCTTTGGCAGCAGCATGTCGTAGATCAAAATACCGCTGAACATGCTGATAGCGCGCCTGCCAACATTAAAATGCTGTTTTCCATGTTAGCTGATAAGGACATTGAAAAAGTTGTACAGCGCTTGACCGAGGCAGGTTTGCCAATTAGTGAGTGGTTTATCGCTGAAATTGACTATCCGCGAGCAGCCAGCACTGAGCATTTGCAAGGTATACTGAAAAATCATGTCGATGGTGCGCAAGTACATGAGTTTGAGCGTTTGCAAGCAGCAACCTATGCAGTGAGAGAGGCCAGTCGGCCGCAAGATTTAATCGTAGTATGTGGCTCTTTCCATACAATAGGAGAAGCTCTATCTGCATTAGATGCCGATAATTTAAGTTAAAACTGCCGCTATTTAATGTTAATCTTAACGGTAGCGTGATGGCAGACAGTATAGAAAATATGCTTTATAATCAAAATACTTCAGAGCATTGAAACTAAGAGCATTGAAACTAAGAGCACTGATACTAAAAGATCGATAGTGCATTTGAAAACTGATACATGTAACCCGCGGCAATCGCTAGTCATCATAGCTTTACGATATAACTTTGAGACGACAGCTGCGCCGCTCAATCAACCTTATTACCAACTAAGAGACGTAAACGGATGAACTTTTCGAGACAAGCCTTATTGGGCATTGGGATGATTATAGGCGGTAGCGTGATGCTATACGCTATGGTGCAACAGATAGGCGATAGCAATGAGCAGCCTGCACCAACCTCAGCGATGGTAGATACGCCAAATACTGAGCAAGCAGCTGCACAACCGTTGACAACTGATATCGAGACAGAAAAACGCATCTTGGCACAGAAACAAAAAGAGCGTGCTGCTCGTGTCGCAGAACAAGAGAAGCGTGCGCAGCAATTTTTAACAGAACAAGAAGCTGCTGAAGCCGAAGCATTGGCGAAAGCACGTGCTGAAAGTCAGCAATATGTAGCCAACAGTGCACCCGTTGTTGAAGATACTGAGACTCCAGAAGCGGCAAAAAATGTCGCTCAAGATCTGACCGTTCAGCCTCGTACGGATAGTGAGTTGGCTGCTGATGCCAAGAAAACTAGTGATGCTGAAAAGCAAAAGGCTGCTCAAGCGCAACTAGAAGCCCAGCGTCAAGCTGCCATTAAAGCAGAAGCCGCTGCTCAAAAATTAGCGGATAGTAAAAAAGCAGCTGAAGCAAACGAGCAAGCGAAAGTAAAGAGGCAAGCAGAGGCCAAAAAGCAGGCTGAAGCACAAGCACTGGCAGCACAAAAGCGAGAAGCTACCGAAGCGGCTAAGAAAGAGCCACCAAAGTCACCTTCTGATTATGAAGTCAAAAGAGGTGATGGTCTCATTAAGCTAGCAAGGCAATACAATATGCCTGTAGAAGTATTGGCTCAAGCCAATAATATCTCGCCGCTGGCCTCGTTACAATTGGGTCAAAGTATAACGATTCCGTCACGTGCTCAAGTGCAGCGCTTAGAACGTGAAGCCGCCGCCGCTGAGCAGGCTCGTCAAAAAGAAGCTGACTTGGCTAAGAAAACAGCAGAAGCCAAGCGTGAAGCACAGCAGAAACTCAGCGAAGCTCGTAAAGAAGTCAAAGAGACAGATGCCAAAGGTAGCTTTGGGGTACAAGTGGCCTTGGCGAATGATCAGAATAGAGCTGATGATTTAGTAAAAAAGTTCCAAGCAGCAGGCTATCAGGTTAAAACCAGTCGTACCAGTCGCGGTGTCCGAGTCGTCGTCGGTCCCGAGCGTGGTAAAATCGCAGCCTTGGCGCTAAAAGATAAGATTAATAGTGATCCTAAAGTGAATACAACGGGTGCTTGGGTCTTATACTGGTGATAGCTTGATAGCTTGATAGCTTGATAGCTTGATAGCTTGATAGCTAAGTCTGTATTCTAGTATATAGAAGTATAGAATTGACCATACCGTTATCATTAAAACACGACATCTATTGTCGTGTTTTTTGTTTTATTGTTTGCTGATTTAGGTCAGCTTGGTTACGATAAGCACCGTTTTTCTCTATCTCTCTTTTTATAACCTGTCAGTCTACAAGGGCTGCCTTGCCGTGGTCAGTTATGTGTCGACTCTTCACAGAGTCACCATAACTATCTGACCGCTTTAATCATGTATAAGGTAAAACCATGTCATTTGGTGTTATATTTTTAATCTTAGCCGTTGGGTTTTTAGGGCTAATTACCGTACCAAAACTGTTAGAAAAACGCACCGTCGTTGAGCCTCATCCAAAGCCAGTACGCGGTGATGAGTTGGCTATTTGGCCGTTTGCGCCGATGCCGATTATGACGGATACTGAGGTGATATTTTTTAATAAGTTAAAAAAAGCGCTGCCTGAATATCATATATTTGTCCAAGTTCAGCTATCACGAATCATTGAAGCCAATAGCAGCGAAACCTCTGAGCGTAGCTTTTGGTTCAATCGTATCTGTCGCCAGAGCGTTGACTACGTGATCGTAAATGTCGATGCACAGACCACGCTGGTGGCTATCGAGCTGGATGACTGGACGCATAGTAGTAAAGCGCGGCAAAAGGCGGATGATAAGAAAGACAAAGCCCTTGCCAGTGCAGGTATTGCGATGGTGCGCTTTCATGCGGAGCGTATGCCCAGTGCAGATATGCTTAGATATGAGCTAATGCAGGTGATTGAAAATTATTAAGCTTCTTTGTTTTAAGTATCTAGGTTAGCTAAGACGCTTCATCTATTTGGTTTGGTTGATTGGGACAAATCACGATTGGTCTATCTTCCACAAAATATAACCCTGTCGCAGGCGGTTCACTATCTGACCAAACCGTTTGCGTTTGACACGCATCATAAAAGCCGCGCTTGGTAAACCATTCTATATAATGCGCGGCTCGTAATTGTGTCATGTCGATGCTAACGAGATTAGCCATATTATTCTTATCGCACCATTCATGCATCGGAAAGTTGGGTGTTAGCCAAGCAGGGTAGTTAAAGTTATTGATGCCTATGGGCAAAAAGAATCGACCTTTTATGATGCCATAACGGTTATCAATTTTAACTTGCCCATGATTGTCCGTATCTACCCACACCGCCCGAAACTGCTTGGTCTGCATGTGTGTCATCTTGCGCTGTAAATTGTCATTGGCATTAATGCCAACCCAGCTCACAGGTTCAAAAGGCGATGATCCCATAAAAAACTTAATCGCCAGCTCCCAATGCTCAACCAGCTTGTCTTGATGGTTATACAAAATTAAATCTATTTCACCAGTCGTTTGCTTACCGTTAAATAACTGTACGTTATTAGCGAGCGTCTCGTACGGATGCAGCTTGCGTGCAAACCCGTCTTCTAACCAAAATGATAATAACCCTTCAAAATGAAATCCTAATCGATTAGGACTTGGGCGCTTGATTAAATAACGAGTCAGCGCTTGATAGTCATTAGTGGTATCCAACTCTGTTAACCGTTGCTCATACGCATCAAACTGCGCCTGCCAAAAGTGAGCGCTATGAACTGAAATAGCATGTGTATTCTCATGCGGTGCGAAATCTATCCACTGTGTTAAGACATTAGGACAAGCCAATGCATAAGCCAAATCACGCACATAAGGTCGGCGGTAACGCTCCCAAGGGGCATTATCTATTAGGCGGTTAGATGTGGGCTGAGCGATAGGCTCTGACATAAGGTGAACCAGTGTAAAGGTGTAGCATTTACCCTAACGGCTCGCTCTATAAAAGTCTATAGGACACGAGTATCTGCTAGGGTAGTGCTCAGTTTTTTGGCTTTAAAACAGGATATTAATGTGATGGATATGGATGCTGATATCAGGCGGTGATAGCAAGTAAGGCAATAGAATGCTAACTACTGCTTTAAGTAGAGAGAATGGTAGAGTGATACCATAATGTAAATTAATTTTGAGTTTTCATGCCTGCTTTACGTTTTTTTATTTAATTATTTTCTAGAGTGAAAAGTAATTATTAAAGGTTATATATTATGAGAAAATGGTTATACACGGTTGTTTTGATGGGTTTTACATCTGCTACCAATGCAAATGGTTTTAACCCTATGGATAAGTATTTTGCAGAGTTTGAGATCGTAGATGAAAACTATCGTTACGTAGACTTAGATAGCGTGTCTGCTTACTTGGTTGCATGACAAACACGGGAAAGACGAAGCAGTATACTGGTTATATTTTGAATTAGCGTTCTGGACAGGGATACGCACAGGTGAATTAATTGCACTGACTTGGGATGATATAGATTGGGACGCGGGACTGACTAAAGGTAGTAAAGTCATGAGTGAAGGGGAGATGGTTAATCGTACCAAGACCGCTGAATATCGTGATGTGTTTTTTAATGCGAGAAGTGAAGACGCGCTGAAACGATTAAAACGTATTAAATCAGCTGGGAGTGATCGACTATTTATGTCGCCACGTTTTATAAATAGTGCCTGGCAAACAGATAAGACGCCAAGACGCGCATTGACTGAAGCGATGAAAAAGACTGGTATACGACATCGCGCTACTTACACGACGTGACATACCTTTATAACTAACTGTTCAACTGATGGATTGAATATATACTTTGTAGCCAAACAAACTGGCCATAGCGTGAGAATGCTTGGGACTAGATATGCACGTTGGATAGACGTGTCGAAAGCATGTAGTGAGACTGCTAAATTAAATACAGGGAGTAGGTGAGATGTTAATTAATCATAAGCAGTGCCCAAACTGCGGGGCAAGGTTGAAGCATTACTACTGGTATTGCGGAGATTGTGATAATCAGAATTTGACCAATTGGCCATTGATGATAGTAATAGTGACAGCATTTCTAATTATGATGGGGTTTATTGCGCTGAACTTCTTAGAGACAGCGTGTAATAACAGCTTTCTTCAGCAGCTAGTAATGAATTGGGGTATGAGTTGCTGATCTGTGCCAAATTTGTGCCAAAAAAATAACTCAACGACTTAAGCCGTTGAGTTATTTAGTATTTCTTGGTCGGAACGGCAGGATTTGAACCTGCGACCACTACACCCCCAGTGTAGTGCGCTACCAGACTGCGCTACGCCCCGAATGACTGACTATTTTACGCAAAATTGCACATATTGCAAGAGCTATTTATTTTGCTCAAACTCTATCGCGCAATTTTGCGTATAGCCATCAGCATAGCCATTTAGTCGTTTACCTTAACCCAAAAGCTCTTTTAGGATTTGGTTCACTTGTTGCGGATTGGCACTACCGCGACTGGCTTTCATGACTTGACCGACCAGACCGTTAAAGGCTTTTTCTTTGCCGCCGCGATACTCATCTACCATCGCTTGGTTTTTCGCAATGACTTCTTCAACGATGGCTTTGATAGCGCCAGTGTCGGTTTCTTGCTTGAGGCCTTTTTCTTCGATGATCTTATCGGCTGCGTCATCAGCATCGCCGCCTTCACGCTCGTATAGAGCACTAAAGACTTTCTTGGCCAGTTTGCCAGATAGCGTGTCATCTTTGATACGTTTTAGCATACCAGCCAATTGCTTGGCGCTGATAGGGGAGTCAGTGATTTCTTTGTCGTCTTTATTCAGCGCACCCAGCAAATCGCCCATGACCCAGTTGCCAGCCATTTTGGCATCTGACTGACCCACTTCTGCGACCACATCTTCGAAGTAATCGGCAATTTGACGACTACCAGTGAGGATACGAGCATCATATTCTGATAGACCAAGTGCTTCTTCGAAGCGCGCACGACGTGCTACAGGTAGCTCAGGCATGGCTGCTTTAATCGCATCAACCGTATGCTGCTCGATACGGACAGGCAGCAGGTCAGGATCAGGGAAATAGCGATAGTCGTTGGCATCTTCTTTGGTACGCATCACACGAGTTTCATCGCGCTCTGGATCATACAGCATAGTTGCTTGAACGACTTTACCACCTTCCTCGATGATGTCGATTTGACGCTCGATTTCACGATTGATGGCACGTTCGATAAAGCGGAACGAGTTCAAGTTCTTTAGCTCGGTACGCGTACCGAGATCATCACCTGGTCTGCGCACAGAGACGTTACAATCGCAGCGGAACGAGCCTTCTGCCATGATAGCGTCAGAGATACCCAGCCAAGTGACCAACTGATGAATCGCTTTGATGTAGGCAAGTGCTTCATGAGCAGAGCGCATGTCAGGCTCAGAGACGATTTCGATCAGCGGCGTACCTGCACGGTTGAGATCGACACCCGTCATACCATCGACGGCATCATGCACAGATTTACCAGCATCTTCTTCTAAATGCGCGCGGGTGATACCCATACGTTTCGGATATTCGTTCTTTTCACCTTCATTGACTACGACATCGATGTAGCCTTCACCCACGATAGGATTGGCCATCTGGGTGATTTGATAGCCTTTAGGCAGGTCAGGGTAAAAGTAGTTTTTGCGATCAAACGTATTAAACAGACCCAGTTCAGCATTGACGCCGATACCGAATTTTAGCGCGCGATCGACCACGCCAGCATTCAGTACTGGCAATACGCCAGGTAGACCCAAGTCTACGATACTCGCTTGGCTGTTTGGTTCGTGACCAAAGTCAGTCGGCGCACTTGAGAATATCTTGCTCTCCGTATTGAGCTGGCAGTGAATCTCGATGCCGATGACGATTTCATAGCCATCGACGAATAGCTCTTTACGCACGGCATGCTCGCGGACGGCATTGTTATCAGTAGTAGCTGTACTCATTATACCGTCTCCTTTGCGATGGCAGAGTGTTGTAGATGATGATCCGTATGCTGCTGGAACAGATGCGCGGTCGTGAGCAATTGACTCTCTTGCCAGTGCTTACCGATTAATTGCAAGCCAATTGGTAGACCTTCTGTAGTCAAACCAACCGGTTGGCTAAGCGCAGGCAGACCCGCTAAGTTGACTGCGATGGTATAAATATCACCTAAGTACATGGTCGCAGGGTCAAGATTGTCGCTTAATTTATAGGCAGCAGTTGGTGCGGTTGGACTGGCAATCACATCACAGCTCGCAAATGCTTCATCGAAGTCTTTGACGATTAAGCGGCGGATTTTCTGTGCTTTAGTATAGTAAGCATCAAAGTAGCCTGCCGAGAGCGCATAAGTGCCGGTCAGGATACGGCGCTGTACTTCAGAGCCAAAGCCTTCAGAGCGTGAGCGTGTGTATAGATCAATCAGATCAGTTGGGTTCTCACAGCGATAGCCGAAACGTACACCATCGAAGCGTGATAGGTTCGATGATGCTTCGGCAGGCGCTAGCATATAGTAAGTAGCAAGCGTGATCTCAGGATCAGTGATGTTCACTTCTACAATCGTTGCGCCCAGCTCTTCGTACTTCTTCAGAGCCACACGTGCTGCTTGTTCAACTTCGCTATCAAGCCCTGTACTAAAGTATTCTTTAGCCACGCCAATACGCAAGCCGGCAAATGGTTTGTCACCAGCGGCAGCTTCAGCTTCATTAATGTCTTGTACGTAGTCAGGCATGTCATATTTGATAGAAGTCGCATCGCGTGGATCGTGACCAATCATTGGCTGTAGCAAATAAGCGCAATCTTTAGCGCTACGTCCCATGCTGCCAGCTTGATCCAAACTTGAAGCGTAGGCAATCATACCAAAGCGTGACACGCGGCCATAAGTAGGCTTGATACCCGTTAAGCCGCAGAAAGAGGCAGGCTGACGAATAGAGCCACCCGTATCACTACCGGTAGCAACTGGGACGAAACCAGCGGCAACGGCGGCAGCACTACCACCTGACGAGCCACCAGGGACGCGCTCTAGGTTCCAAGGGTTCTGTACTGTGCCGTAATATGAGCTACTATTGTCTGAGCCCATCGCAAACTCATCCATGTTGAGCTTACCCAAGCTAATCATGCCAGCTTTGTCGATGTTAGAGACGATAGTCGCGTCATAAGGTGATACAAAGTTATGCAGCATCTTTGAGCCACAAGTCGTTAGCACGCCTTGGGTACAAAAGATGTCTTTGTGCGCCATCGGTACGCCGAGTAGGGGACGTTGATCGCCCTGCGCACGCATCTCATCTGCCGCTTTTGCTTGCGCGCGTGCAGTCTCAGAGGTATGAGTGATAAAGCTGTTAATCTTGCTGTCTAGCGCATCGATACGCTTGATATAATGTTCAGTCAGCTCAAGACTGCTAAATTGTTTGTCTTGTAAGCCCGTAATCAGCTGCTGAGTACTTAATAAATGAAGTTCAGACATAAGGTGTCGTCCGTCAAAATGTTAATAACATAAAATCGAATGAAATAAAGGAAGAGAGGTAACCGACCGCTTATTCAATCACTTGTGGTACCAGATATAAACCATCTTCAACGGCTGGCGCGACCGATTGATTGCGTTCACGGTTGATATCGTGTTTGGCAACATCAGCGCGTAACTCTTGGCAAGCTTCATGGATGTTCGATAATGGTTTGATATCAGTGGTATCCACGTTAGCAAGCGTATGCATAAGCTTTAGTACTTTACTGATGTCGTCGGCATAGTTATCGGCCGTAGTCTCATCGACACCTAAACGCGCAAGGCTGGCAACTTCTAGGATTTCTTCACGACTGACGTTGCTGTCAGACGTTGTTGGCTGCTGTGACATAGTTTCTCCAGTGAAGGACAGTTTTTGTTAGATTTAGGTACTAATTTGGGTATTGGGCAGGTAATAAGATAAAATCTGATATAGAGTTACGTTATTATAAAGCATCTGACCTAAGTTTACAGAGCATGACGCTTGATTGATGCACAATATCAACTAAGATCAAACGATTTGCAAAATTGACTGAATAATTCATGGTTGATTTTCAATTGCTTCACCATTATGTTCTGAAATACGTTACAGTATGCACTTGTGCTATTAAGCAAAACCTCATCTGCCTGTAGAACCCTTGTTAGTTATTGAATTAAATGGTGTTTCATTAGATTGAGCGATAGAGTCTGCTATTTCAAACTTTGAAACAACTTTTAGCGTTTAAGACTAAAATCCTTACTTATTGATGCAAATACCTGTGTTTTTTTTGAGCTAAATAGGTATAATTTAGCTCGATTTTTTCATTTCATCATTATTGCTTAGGTTTGGCTTGTTGCGATGTTCAGATTTCGCTTCAGGTAATGTCTAATGACGACCTGCTCAACACTGACGAGTAACACCTCAGTCAATCTCATTCGCCTCATTCGTAAGACGCTGGATATATTAGTCATGAACCTGTTTGGATTTTTATCAAATAATATCGCTATCGACCTCGGTACTGCGAACACCCTCATTTTTATTCCTAATAAAGGTGTCGTACTTGACGAGCCTACGGTAGTGGCGCTACGAAGTAATCGTACGCAAAACCCTACTGTTGCTGCTGTTGGTATCGATGCCAAGCAGATGCTTGGTCGTACACCTTCCAATATCACGGCGATTCGCCCACTAAAAGACGGTGTGATTGCTGACTTTGAAGTGACCCAAAAGATGCTGAAGCATTTTATCATGAAGGTAAAAGCTAAGCGTTTTATGGCGCAGCCTAACGTGGTCGTTTGCGTGCCTTGTAAGTCTACCCTAGTTGAGCGTAAAGCGATTCGTGAGGCAGTATCATCAGCAGGCGCTAGCAAAGTATTATTGCTAGAGGAGCCGATGGCGGCAGCAATTGGTGCTGGTATGCCAGTTCACGAAGCCAGTGGTTCTATGGTTGTTGATATTGGTGGTGGCACGACTGAGATTGCCGTTATTGCGCTATCTGGTTGCGTCTATGCTGAGTCTATCCGTATCGGTGGTGATATGTTTGATGAAGCGATCATTACTCATGTACGCCGTACTCACGGTTGTGTCATCGGTGAGACGACCGCTGAACGCATCAAAAAAGAAGTTGGCTCTGCACTGAACGAAGAAGGCCAGTTAGAAGTAGAAGTGCGTGGTCGTAGCATGGCAGAAGGCGTGCCAAAAACGTTCACAGTCAATTCAGAAGAAGTACAAAAAGCACTGAGTGATCCATTAAGTGGTATCGTTAGCGCAGTGAAAGCAGCACTTGAGCAAACTCCACCTGAGCTGTCATCGGATATCGCAGAGCGCGGTATTGTATTGACAGGTGGCGGCGCTTTATTACGTGATTTAGACAAGTTGATTTCAAGAGAGACAGGTCTGCCTGTGACGGTTGCCGAAGATCCACTGACTTGTGTCAGCCGTGGTGGTGGTATTGCTCTTGACTTTATCAACAACAAAAGCTTAAACATGATTTTTGTTTAAATTATTTAAACTAAAATGAAGCAACAGGTTATAAAGATATAAAATTAAAGGTAGCCCGCTGCGCTACCTTTAATTACATTATTCAATGCTAGAATTCCGTACTGGCTACCGCTTATTTTATAACCCCTGAGTTAGATAACTTATGATTCCAAGTATTTTTGCGCGCCAGCCATTAGCACTTCGCAAGACTGCCATCGTATTGATAGTAGCCTTGGTGTTGATGTGGTTCGATAGCAAAAACTCAGAATGGTTTAAGCCAATACGTAATACTAGCCATGCTGCTATGCAGCCTATCTATGAGTTGTCGTTATTACCGAGCTATGCTAAGCATTGGGCGAGTGGAAGCTTACAATCTAAAGAAGCTCTACGCCGCGAAAACATACAGCTGAAATCTCAATTGATACACGCGCAAGCCAAGCTCCAGCAGCAAGACTATATTCTGGCACAAAACGCGCGGCTGCAAGGTATTCTGTCGACCACCGAGCCTGAGCAGTTTGATCTTACTCTCGCACAAGTTATCGGCACAGATACCAATTTGCTCAGACAAATTGTGATGCTCAATAAAGGCGCACAAGATGGTGTGCAAGTAGGACAAACAGTCATTGATGAAAAAGGCATCTTAGGGCAAATTATTAACGTTTATCCTAATACCAGTCGTTTGCTATTGATTACTGACGAACAGCAATCAGTTGCCGTTACTGTCAAGCGCACAGGTCAACGCGCTATCGTTACAGGAAAAGGGATACCAACGTCATTGAGCCTCGATTACGTATTCAAAACCTCAGACGTGCGTGTGGGGGATGAGTTGGTTTCGTCAGGGCTAGGTGGTCGTATTCCAGCGGGCTACCGTGTCGGCCGTGTCGCTCATGTCAAAGATGGACAAGCGGACAACTTTAGAAGCATAGAAGTCACGCCAGCAGCCAACTTTATTGACAATGCGTATGTTCTCATTCTGCAAGACAAGCGAGCCAACAGCAATGATATTGTTCTCGATGAGCGCTAAGTAAGTGCGATTCAGTTAACCACTCATTGATAATTATCGAACAGCCTATTTTCTGTACCTACTCAATCACAGTATTCATCCCATTAATGCCTAGCTATCTTTAATAGCCGCCGCTAACACACCCGCTAAGGTAAGTACTCATGTCGTATCCTGATTCTGAGAATGCAACGGTAGTACTCATTATTACGATTATTCTCAGCTTTATCGTGGCTTCGTCACTTAATGTCTATCCTTTGAGCCCTAGTATGGCCACGCTGCGTCCTATGGTCATGATTATGGTACTGATTTTTTGGTTGTTGTTTCAACCGCGCTATGTTGGCATCTTTACGGCATTTACCATCGGTATTATTGCTGATCTACTGATGGATACCCACTTGGGAGAGCAGGCCTTTGCCGCAGTGGTCGTCGCCCTCTTTATCAAGATTACCAGTGTATATATCAGACAAATGAACACCGCTAGCGCATGGCTAGTAGCCAGTTTTGGATTGATTATTTTTCAATTGAACTTGTGGGTGCTACAGATGTTCATCCAAAATGTTTTTGTCGCTCAATCCACCCTATCATTATTAATGAGCATCCTGAGCTGGCCGCTGGTTCTATTCGCTCTACGTAAGTTTGCGCGTTAATCACTACGTTTATGAACAACAGTGCTTATGAATAATAATGCTCGTTCACAACTCATAGAGCGATAGCGATTGTTCAGGCCGATTCTGACACGCCTATTAATAAAAATTTTTAGTATTCAATACACATGAACTTATATAAAGAGAGTTGCGATGGATATCGTTTTAGCATCTGGTTCGCCGCGTCGTCGTGAGCTATTAGAAAGAGCGCAACTGGATTTTAGTATCTTGAGCGTGGATATTGATGAAACGCAATACGATAACGAATCGCCGAAAAACTATATCGAGCGTATGGTCGTCACCAAAGCCGAGGCTGCGATACAAAAGCTAAATGAGGCGAGTCATGCAAATAAAGATAATCTTGCTGAGCAGCTTATCATTTTAACTTCTGACACCATTGGCGTACTGCCAGATGGTAAAACGGTACTGGTCAAACCAGTCGATCGCGAGCACGCTTATAGTATGTGGCAGCAAATGTCTGATAGTGTCCATGAAGTATGGACAGCGGTTCAAGCAACTCACGTACAGCTGTTGCCCACAACATCAGAGCACGATACATCAACGCATAATATATCAATGCAAAAGCCAGCTTTCCAAATTATCAAGCAGCAGCAAATCACTGAACGTACAGAAGTAAACTTTATCCCACTGACACCAAAGATGATGAGTAACTATTGGGATAGTGGTGAGCCTGCTGATAAAGCAGGTGGTTATGGTATTCAAGGCTTGGGTGCGGCATGGGTCAGCCGTATCAATGGCAGCTATACCAATGTTGTTGGTTTACCACTTTCGCAAACACTGGCATTAATTAAAACGCTTACCGATGCGAATCTCGATTAAATAGATAAGACAAAATTTGTAGAGAGGATTTATTAGCGAGAAATCAGTCGTCAACTCTCTGCACATAATGACACGTGAGAGTAATGGGCGAGAGCAAGTCGCATTTGTTACACTATAAAGATAATAGGCGATGAACGTCTAACAAGAAAGCTGAGAGATAAGAGAAAACATTATGTCCGAAGAGCTGCTGATTAATATTAGTCCAATGGAGTCCCGTGTCGCAGTATTAGACAATGGCATTTTGGGCGAGATTTATATTGAACGTCATCATAAACTGGGTTTGGTGGGTAATATTTACCTGGGTACAGTCGTACGTGTCTTACCTGGAATGCAGGCAGCATTTGTTGATATCGGTCAGTCGCGCACCGCATTCTTACATGTCAATGATATGCAGCGTGAGCCTCGTGCAGCAAAGAAAGCGACTGATACTGCCAAAAATCAAACCAATGGCGCGATAGAAAGTGCTACTGATGATTTGGACGTTACACCACCTGTAGTCAATACTCATAGCATGGAAGTCATACCGACTTCTAAAACACTCATTCAGCATCGTCTACACGAAAGCCAACGCATCTTAGTACAAGTGACGAAAGACCAGTTAGGCAGTAAAGGCGCTCGTCTAACCACCAATGTATCATTACCGTCACGCTACTTGGTTTATCTGCCATCGAGTGAACATATCGGTATATCTCAGCGCATCGATGGCGAAGAAGAGCGTACTCGCCTAAAGACTGAACTGACTAGCTTGATGCAGACGGTCAACCTAAAAGGCGGATTGATTGCTCGTACTGCTGCTGAACGTGTCCCTGTTGATAAGCTCGAAGAAGACATTTACTACCTATTACAGCTTTGGCGTACTATCTGTGCCCGTCGCCAAGAAATCAATCATCATCAAAGTTCAGAGCTGATTTATCAAGAGTTAGCATTACCATTACGCTCAATCCGTGACTTGGTACATGCCGACACCGAAAAAGTTATCATCGATAATGAGCAAATCTATGAGCAAGTCAGATACTTTGCCAAAGAGTTTGTTCCTTTCGTGTATGACCGAATCGTACACTATACCGCTGAGCAATCACTCTTTGATGTACACCGTGTTGAAGATGACTTAAAAGATGCTTTGAAGCGCCGTGTCGACCTAAAGTCGGGTGGTTATCTTATTATCGACCAGACCGAAGCGATGACGACGATAGATGTCAATACAGGGTCTTTCGTTGGTGGTCGCTCTTTAGAAGACACGGTTTATAAAACTAATCTAGAGGCTACTCATGCTATTGCCCGTCAATTACGTTTACGGAATCTAGGCGGCATTATCATCTTGGACTTTATCGATATGCTTGAACAGCAGCATAAAGATGATGTACTCGAGAGCTTACAATCACAGCTCACGCAAGATTATGCTAAAACTAAGATTACGCAAGTCAGTGAGCTTGGCTTGGTAGAGATGACTCGTAAACGTACACGAGAGTCATTGGGGCAGCAGCTCTGTGAGCCATGTTCGACCTGTCAGGGTCGTGGGTTTGTAAAAACTGCCGAGACGGTCTGTTTTGAGATATTCCGTGAGATTATGCGTTGTGCTCGTACTTATAACTCTCCCAAAAAGTTCACCGTAGTGGCGCATGCCGCTGTTATTGACTTGTTACTAACTTCAGAGTCGGACACAGTCGCAGATTTAGAGTATTTGCTAGGTAGAGTGATCACTTTTGATGTAGAAAATCTTTACACTCAAGAGCAATACGACATCGTTTTGGATTGATACCCTTGCTACTACTGACAGAGATAAAGGTAATTATTAGAAATAGATAGCTTTGTTTATAAAGCGTAATATCTGGATTCGCTATAGATATAGCTCTTGCAATGAACGAAATACTATGTATAATATACACCACTGAATTATATATGCGCAGCCAATCAAACAGCTGGCGCTATGACAGCTAGAGCATCGTTTCTAGCACTATTTCATTATGCCTCTACTAACATCCGATAATGGAAGGGTTGGTGGGGCTTTAAACTATTTCGCTTTTAGCACGCTATTGGTTCTGATAAAGAACATATTCTGGTTAAGAACAGAATGCCGCTTTAAGTGAATATTTAACCAAACGGCTTTTGATCATATCTTTGCAAAGCAAGAATGACAAAAGCACATATTAGGAGCTTGCTGGCATGGCTAACCAGAGAATCCGTATCCGTCTTAAGTCTTTTGATCATCGTCTGATCGATCAATCTGCACAAGAGATTGTTGATACTGCAAAGCGCACCGGTGCGCAAGTTTGTGGTCCTGTACCGTTGCCGACTCGCATTGAGCGCTTCAACGTTCTAACCTCACCACACGTTAACAAAGACGCACGTGACCAGTACGAAATCCGTACTCACAAGCGTATGGTTGATATCGTTCAGCCTACTGATAAAACTGTGGATGCGCTAATGAAATTAGATTTAGCGGCGGGTGTTGACGTTCAAATTGCTTTGGGTTAATGCACATTACACACCCAACCCATTAATATAAGATATAAAGAGGTCTAAAATGGCGATCGGTTTAGTCGGTAAAAAATGCGGCATGACCCGTGTCTTCACTGAAGCAGGTGTATCTATCCCTGTAACAGTGGTTGAGGTCGATGCAAACCGCATTACTCAAGTAAAAAATACTGATGTAGATGGTTATCAAGCCATCCAAATTACCACAGGTACCCGTCGTGACAGCCGCGTAACAGCTGCACAGAAAGGTCACTTCGCTAAAGCTGGCGTTGCCGCTGGTCGTGGTGTTTGGGAATTTCGTGCTAACGAAAGCGATCTTGAAGGTCGTGAGATTGGTGGCGAGATTCTAGCTGACTTGTTCGAACAAGGTCAGATGGTTGATGTTACAGGAAACAGTAAAGGTAAAGGTTTCCAGGGTCCTGTAAAGCGTCACAACTTTAGTATGCAAGATGCGACTCATGGTAACTCAGTATCTCATCGTGCACATGGTTCAACTGGTCAGAACCAGTCACCAGGTAAAGTATTCAAAGGCAAAAAGATGGCGGGTCAGATGGGTAACAAACGTGTTACCGTTCAGGGCCTAGAAGTGATTTCGGTTGATGCCGAAAAAGGGTTACTTGTCATCAAGGGTGCTATCCCAGGTGCCACCGGTGGCGATGTTATCGTACGTCCGTCAGTCAAAGCCTAAGCAAGGGGATTAACGTGGATTTAAAAACAGTTACAGGTGCGGCGGTTGAGCTTTCTGATACGGCATTTGGTCGTGAATTCAACGAAGCACTAGTGCATCAAGTCGTCACCGCTTATTTAGCTGGTGCTCGCCAAGGTACACGCGCACAAAAAACCCGTGCCGAAGTTTCTGGCGGTGGTATTAAGCCATGGCGCCAAAAAGGTACTGGTCGTGCTCGTGCGGGTTCTATTCGTAGCCCAATCTGGCGTGGGGGCGGACGTGCATTTGCGGCCAAACCACAAGATTGGTCACAGAAAGTAAACCGTAAGATGTATCGCGGTGCGATGCAGTGCATCCTAGCCGAATTGATTCGCCAAGAGCGTTTGATTTTGGTAGAAGAGTTGAGCGTTTCTGGTCCTAAGACCAAAGAGCTGATCGCAAAGTTAAATGAGCTTGGTGCACCTCGTGCATTGATCGTCACTAAAGAAGTTGACGAAAACTTATACTTAGCCGCTCGCAACATTCCACATGTCAACGTACTTGATACAAGTGAAGTTGACCCAGTGAGCTTGATTGCTTTTGATAAAGTAATCATGTCAGTTGAAGCTGCGAAACAATTTGAGGAAGCACTAGCATGAATAACGCAAGACTTTATCAGATCCTAAGAGGACCTGTATTCTCAGAGAAATCTCAAATGCTTGGCGACTCACTTGGTGTGCAGGTATTTAAAATTGACTCTAAGGCTACTAAGCTTGAAGTTAAAAAAGCAGTTGAGATGATGTTTGAAGGTGTTGAAGTTTTAAAAGTAAACACTTTGAATGTTAAAGGTAAGACAAAGCGTTTTGGTAAAAGCATTGGCCGTCGTAATGACTACAAAAAAGCCTATGTTACCTTAAAAGCTGGTCAAGATGTACAAATGGCTGATGCTGGTGAAGACGTAGCTAACACTACTGCTTCTACTAGTGAAACAGCGAATAACGAATAAGGATTACACTCATGCCTATCGTAAGAGCAAAGCCAACATCACCAGGCCGTCGTTTTGTTGAAAAAGTAGTGCATCCACACCTTTATAAAGGTCGTCCGTTTGCAGCGCTTCTAGAATCAAAAAGCAAGACCGGTGGTCGTAACAATAATGGCCGCATTACTACTCGTCACATTGGCGGTGGTCATAAGCAGCATTATCGTATTATCGATTTCAAACGTACTAAAGACAATATCCCAGCCACGGTAGAGCGTATTGAATACGATCCTAACCGTACTGCGCATATTGCACTACTTAAGTACGCTGATGGCGAACGCCGTTACATCATCGCTGCTAAAAAACAGGCAGTTGGTGATACAGTAATGTCAGGTGAAACTTCACCAATCCGTCCAGGTAACTGTTTACCACTGAAAAACATCCCATTGGGTACTGTGATTCACAATATCGAACTTAAAATCGGTAAAGGTGCACAGATGGCTCGCGCAGCGGGCGCTAGTGTTCAGTTATTAGGTCGTGACGGTATTTATGCTATTCTACGTATGCGTTCTGGCGAAACTCGCCGCGTACACGTGAATTGCCGTGCTGTTATCGGTGAAGTTTCTAACACTGAAAACAACTTGAAATCACTTGGTAAAGCCGGTGCTTCACGTTGGCGTGGTGTTCGTCCTTCAGTTCGTGGTGTCGCTATGAACCCGGTTGATCACCCACATGGTGGTGGTGAAGGTCGTAACAAAGGTCGCCATCCAACTAGCCCTTGGGGTCAGAAGTCTAAAGGACTTAAAACGCGTAGCAATAAGCGTACTGACAACATGATCATCCGCCGTCGCGCCAAGAAGAAATAAAGGAAGAATTTCATGCCTCGTTCATTGAAAAAAGGTCCATTCATAGACGCGCATTTGTTTGCTAAAGTTGAGAATGCATTAGACACCAACTCACGCAAGCCAATTAAGACTTGGTCGCGCCGCTCGATGATTTTGCCACAAATGGTTGGCCTAACTTTATCTGTTCACAACGGCCGTACTCATGTACCGGTTATCGTGAGCGAACAGATGGTTGGTCATAAACTAGGTGAATTTGCCCCGACTCGTACGTATCGTGGTCATGGCATTGACAGAAAAGCTAAGAAATAAGGTGCTTATCATGGAAGTAACTGCAAAATTACGCGGTGCCGCCATATCGGCACAAAAAGTTAGACTCGTTGCTGATGAAGTTCGTGGCAAATCTATCGAGCGTGCTTTGGATATCCTAACGTATAGTAATAAAAAAGGCGCTGTGTTTGTTAAGAAATGTCTTAACTCAGCCATCGCCAATGCCGAAAACAACAACGGTTTAGATATCGATACTCTTAAAGTATCAACTATCTACGTTGATGAAGGCATTACGCTAAAACGTATCCTACCACGTGCCAAAGGCCGCGCTGATCGTATCAGTAAGCGTACCTGTCACATCACTATTAAGGTAGGGGAATAAGTTATGGGTCAAAAAGTACATCCAATCGGAATTCGTCTTGGTGTTGTAAAAAAGCATAACGCAAACTGGTATGCTAGCCCTAAACAATACTCAGAATACCTAATCAACGACATTAGAGTTCGTGAATACCTACGCAAAAAGCTAGACAACGCTATGATCAGCAACATCATGATCGAGCGTCCCACTGGCGCTGCTAAGATTACCATCGCCACTGCGCGTCCTGGTATTGTTATCGGTAAAAAAGGCGAAGATATTGAAAGACTTCAAAAAGAATTGACCAAAATTATGGGCGTACCTGCTCAGGTCAACATTGAAGAAATCACGTCACCTGATCTTGATGCACGTTTGGTAGCAGACGGTATCAGTAGCCAGCTTGAGCGTCGTGTTATGTTCCGTCGTGCGATGAAACGCGCTGTACAGAACAGCATGCGTTCTGGTGCTAAAGGTATTAAAGTTGAGTTGTCTGGCCGTCTTGGCGGTGCTGAGATTGCTCGTACTGAATGGTACCGTGAAGGTCGTGTGCCACTGCATACACTCCGCGCTGATATTGACTATTCGTCAGTACGTGCAGAGACAACTTACGGCACTATCGGTGTTAAAGTTTGGATTTTCCGTGGCGAAATCCTTGACGGTATGAACAGTGTATATAATCCCGTTAAAGAAGAGCAGGCTCGTGCGCCAAAACGCCGTGGTCGTGGAAACGGAAATCGTCGAAACTCAGACAGAGGTTAAACTATGTTACAGCCAAAACGTACCAAGTTTCGTAAAATGCACAAAGGTCGTAACACTGGGCTAGCTCATCGTGGAAGCACCGTTGCATTCGGACAAATTGGTCTAAAATCTTTGACTCGTGGTCGTATGACTGCCCGTCAAATTGAAGCAGCACGTCGTACCATCACTCGTAAAATCAAGCGTGGCGGTAAGATTTGGATTCGTGTATTCCCTGACAAACCAATTACCAACAAGCCATTAGAAGTACGTATGGGTAAAGGTAAAGGTCCAGTCGAATATTGGGTATGCGAAATCAAACCTGGTAAAGTGCTATATGAAATTGAAGGGGTACCAGAAGAGCTTGCACGTGAAGCTTTCACGCTTGCTGCAGCAAAATTGCCCTTTAAAACTACCATTGTTAAGCGGACGATAATGTAATGAAGATCAGTGAATTACGTGATAAATCATTAGAAGAACTGACCCAGTTACTTGATGAAAAGCAACTTGATGCTTTCCGTATTCGTATGGCTAAAGCAACTGGTCAGTTGGGTAATACCCATGAAGTACGTGGCAATCGTCGTACGATTGCACAGCTTCAGACTTTGATTAACGAGAAACAACGAGGCGACTCATGAGCGATAACAATCAAACAGCTACCAATGCTAGCGTATTGACAGGACGAGTTGTCAGCGACAAGATGGACAAGTCCATCACAGTTTTGATTGAGCGTCTGGTTCGTCATCCTCTATATGGCAAACAGCTTCGTCGTTCTACGAAAATCAAAGCACACGATGAGAACAACGTTTGCCAACAAGGCGACCTTGTCCGTATCAAAGAAACGCGTCCAATCTCAAAAACCAAGTCTTGGACTTTGGTTGATGTGGTTGAAAAAGTAGAAAAAATCTAAGTAAATTGCATTAAAAGCCAGAAGCTGTTAAAATATCCGCCTTTTTAAGGATGCTGATTGCGCCGAGCGTATATCACTCACATTAAGAGTAAGTCGCGGTTATTTATATTACAATGCCGTCTACTCATACTGTGCTAGCGGCAGCAACTGGTTTTTATTGCTCATACGTGTGGAGTAACGCTATGATTCAGGTTGAGTCAATGCTGGAAGTTGCAGACAATAGCGGTGCAAGACGAGTTCAGTGCATTAAAGTACTGGGTGGTTCTCATCGTCGTTATGCATCAGTTGGCGACATTATTAAAGTAACGGTTAAAGAAGCCATTCCGCGTGGTCGTGTTAAAAAAGGCGACGTGATGAATGCTGTAGTTGTACGTACCAAAAAAGGCGTTCGTCGTCCTGATGGTTCTGTGTTACGTTTTGACGACAATGCTGCGGTATTGTTGAACCAAAACAAAGCACCGATTGCAACTCGTATTTTTGGACCGGTAACTCGTGAACTACGTGGTGATCAGTTTATGAAAATTGTATCACTAGCACCAGAAGTATTGTGAGGTAATCCATGTCAAAATTACGTAAAGGCGATACAGTTATCGTGATTGCTGGTAAAGATAAAGGCAAGCAAGGTACTGTACAAGCTGTAAAAAATGATCGTATTAAAGTAGAAGGCATTAACATTGTCACTAAACATCAGAAGCCAAATCAGGCAGCTGGCGTTGAAGGCGGCATTCTTAAGCAAGAAGCTTTCCTACATATTTCAAATGTCGCAATATTAAATGCGCAAACCCAAAAAGCTGATCGTATTACTTATCAGTTCAGCGAAGACGGCCAGAAACAACGCGTCTATCGTTCGAACGGTGAAGTAGTGGCGACTGCGTAAGACACTAAGGGTGTAATGGTAATGGCAAGATTAAAATCTTTATATAACGATAAATTAAAGCAGCAAATCCAAGAAGAGCTTGGTTTGGCGAATGTGATGCAAGTGCCTAAAATCACTAAAATCACACTTAACATGGGTGTAGGCGGTGCGTCTCAAGATAAGAAATTACTTGAAGGTGCTGTAGCTGATATGACTGCAATTGCTGGTCAAAAACCTGTTGTCACCAAAGCGCGTAAATCAGTTGCTGGCTTTAAGATTCGTGAAGAATGGCCAATTGGCTGTAAAGTAACGCTACGCGGTGAGCAAATGTACGAATTTTTAGATCGTCTCGTTGCCATTGCAATTCCTCGTATTCGTGATTTCCGCGGTTTTTCACCTAAAGCCTTTGACGGACGTGGTAACTACTCATTGGGTATCAAAGAACAAATTGTATTCCCAGAAGTAGATTTTGACAAGATTGATCGTATCCGCGGTATGGATGTGACAATCACCACGTCAGCTCAATCTGATGAAGAAGGTCGTGCGTTGCTTAAAGCATTCGGCTTCCCATTTAAATAAGGTAAAGACGTTATGGCAAAGAAGAGCATGATTAACCGCGAATTGAAGCGCGAAAAAATGGTTGCTAAATACGCTGATAAGCGTATCAAGCTAAAAGAAACTATCAGTGATATGACTGCAAGTGACGAAACTCGTATGGAAGCGATGTTAGAGCTACAAGCTCTTCCACGTAACTCATCACCAGTACGTCTGCGCAATCGTTGTGCTATCACCGGTCGTCCTCACGGTTACTTCCGCAAGTTTGGCTTATCACGCAATATGCTGCGTGAGCGTGTCATGCAAGGCGATGTGCCTGGTGTTCGTAAAGCAAGCTGGTAAGGGGTAACTATATGAGTATGCAAGATACCGTTGGGGATATGCTAACCCGTATTCGTAACGCACAAATGGCTAACAAAGTATCGGTAGCAATGCCGAGCTCTAAATTACGTAAATCAATTGCTGATTTGCTAGTTAGCGAAGGTTATGTGGCTAGTGCCGTTGTTACTGAAGAAGCAAACAACAAAGCAAGCCTTACTATTGAACTGAAATATTTCGAAGGCCGTGCTGTCATCGAAACTATTCAACGTTTTAGCCGTCCTGGTTTACGCCAGTTCCGCGGTAAAGACGCTATCCCTACTGTTAAGCAAGGTATGGGTGTTGCTATCGTATCAACTAGCCAAGGTATCATGAGCGATCGTGCTGCACGCGCTGCTGGTATCGGTGGTGAAATCGTCGCATTTGTAGCGTAAGTTACACGACGATAAAGTCTATTTGACGCTGTTGGGCTTCTATCAATGTAGTAATGATGAATTATTTAACATTGTTAGGTGTCTAACGCGGTCAACTATGCTAAACTAACACGCTTTTTAGCCTGTTAGTTTTTTCGCTAATATAAAGAAGTTAATTTTTTAAGGAATATTCCTATGTCTCGTGTGGCTAAAGCCCCAGTGACGCTGCCAAATGGCGTAAGCGTTACTTTGAACGATCGGCAGGTCGAAGTTAAAGGCAAGAACGGCAATTTGTCTTTACGCCTGCATGCATTGGTCGAGCTGAAACAGGAAGATGATGTTATCATTTTCTCACCTACAGTCGATTCAAAAGAAGCTATGATGCACACTGGCACCATGCGCGCTCTGCTTAACAACTATGTTACAGGCGTGAATGAAGGCTTTGTAAAACGTCTTCAGTTAATTGGTGTTGGTTACCGCGCACAAGTTACTGGCAACAAAGTAACTTTGAACGTCGGTTACTCTCATCCGGTAGAATATACGTTACCTGAAGGTGTGTCAGCTGAAACCCCAACGCAAACTGAAATTGTTTTGAAATCAAACAATAAGCAGCAGCTTGGTCAAGCAGCGGCTAATATCCGTGGTTTCCGCCCACCTGAGCCTTATAAAGGTAAAGGTATTCGTTATAGTGACGAGCATGTGATTCGCAAAGAAGCCAAGAAAAAATAAGGTGAGTTGAAATGTTTGATAAAAAAGCAGCTCGTCTGCGTCGAGCTAAGAAAACCCGCGCGCATATCCGTTTTTTAGGCGTTAATCGCTTAACGGTTAACCGCACGCCAAAACATATGTATGCCCAGATTATCTCTCCGAACGGTGGTGAAGTGATTGCTCAGGCATCTACCTTAGACGTCAGCTTGCGCTCAGGCGCTACTGGTAATGCTGATGCAGCAACGTCTGTAGGCCAATTGATCGCAGAACGCGCAAAAGCAGCTGGTATCACTAAAGTTGCCTTTGACCGTAGTGGTTTCAAATATCATGGTCGAGTTAAAGCTTTAGCAGAAGCAGCTCGCGAGAACGGATTGGAGTTTTAATCATGGCTAGAAATGATAAAAATGATAAAAATGAACAGACTGACGGTCTAGTAGAACGCTTAGTTACCGTTGATCGTGTTGCAAAAGTTGTTAAAGGTGGTCGTATTTTCTCTTTCACTGCACTAACTGTAGTGGGTGATGGCAACGGTCGTGTAGGTTTTGGTCGCGGTAAAGCACGTGAAGTGCCAGCTGCTATCCAAAAAGCACTAGAAGCTGCCAAACGTAATATGATTACTGTTGAGCTAAATGATGCAACTTTGTATCATCCGATCAAAGCACGTCATGGTGCTAGTAAAGTTTATATGCAGCCTGCATCTGAAGGTACCGGCGTAATCGCTGGTGGCGCAATGCGTGCTGTGTTAGAAGTTGCTGGTGTCAAAGATGTTTTGACTAAATGTTATGGTTCTACCAATACTGCTAACGTTGTTCGCGCAACGTTTAACGGTTTACGTGATATGTCAACTCCAGAGAAGATGGCAGCTAAACGTGGTAAATCTGTAGACGAAATCTTGGGTTAACTTAGACTAGGTGAGTTACGATGAAAAAAATGAAAGTCACTCAATTTAAATCGGGTGCCCATCGCCTAAAGAGCCACAAAGCGAGCTTGAAAGGATTGGGTTTACGCCGTATTAACCATACTGTTGAAGTAGAAGATACTCCTTCAACTCGTGGTATGGTAAATCGCGTTAACTACATGGTAAAAGTGGAGGAAGCGTAATGGGTCTTAGATTAAATGAATTATCACCAGGTGTTGGTGCAAAGAAAACTGCACAACGTCGTGGTCGTGGTATCGGTTCAGGTCTTGGTAAGACTGGTGGTCGTGGTGTAAAAGGTCAGAAATCTCGTTCAGGTTCTAGCGTACGCTCAGGATTTGAAGGTGGTCAAATGCCTTTATATCGTCGTCTACCTAAATTTGGTTTTACCAGTAAAATGGCAATGAAGACAGCTGAAGTACGTCTGTCTGAACTAAACCAAATTGAAGGCGATGTTGTTAGCATTGAAACACTTAAAGCTGCTAACCTTATCCGTCATGATATGAAGCGTGCCCGTGTTATGTTATCAGGCGAAGTCACTAAAGCTTATACTTTTAAAGGTATCAAAGTGACTAAAGGCGCTAAGCTAGCAATCGAAGCTGCTGGTGGTAGCATCGAGGAGTAATAACGTGTCAAAACAATCAATGTCATCGACTGGTATACCGCTCAATCCATTTGCATTTATACGCAAGTATGACGAATTATGGACGCGTTTATTATTCTTAATCGGCGCATTGATTGTTTATCGTTTAGGGTCACATATTCCAGTACCGGGTATCAATCCGGTTAACTTGGCTGATCTGTTTTCGCGCAACGAAAACACCATCCTGAGCATGTTTAATATGTTCTCAGGTGGTGCACTAGAGCGTATGTCTATTATGGCACTTGGTATTATGCCATATATCTCAGCATCGATTATTGTCCAGATGATGTCTGCGGTATTGCCATCGCTTGAAGCCCTCAAAAAAGAAGGTGAAGCGGGACGACGCAAGCTAAACAAGTATACCCGTCAGGGAACGCTTGCTTTAGCCCTAGTACAGTCATTAGGGATGTGTGCTGGCTTAATCAGTCAAAACCTTACCTTATCTTCTGGTCTTACTTTTTATATTCCAGCTGTTACTTCTTTAGTAGCAGGCGCTATGTTCTTGATGTGGCTTGGTGAGCAGATTACAGAGCGTGGTGTAGGTAACGGTATTTCAATGCTCATTTTTGCAAGCATTGTGGCTGGTACGCCAGGTATGATTTCGCAATCTATCGAACAGGTCAATCAAGGTCAGATGAACTTGATTGTACTATTTATTTTTGTGTTACTAGGTATAGCGGTTACTGCTGGCATTGTTTATATTGAACGTGCTCAACGCCGTGTTCCCGTAAACTACGCACAAAAGCAGCAACAGGGTCGTAAAATTTATGCTCAGCAGCAGTCTCATCTGCCGTTGAAGCTAAACATGGCAGGGGTTATTCCTGCTATCTTTGCGAGTTCTCTGTTGTTGTTTCCAGCAAGTTTAGGGCAGTGGGTTGGTCAATCAACCGATCCTACCTTTACACAAAAAATATTGCAGAATATGGCGTTAGTATTGTCTCCAGGGCAGCCGCTATATTTAGTATTGTTTGGTGCAATGATTATTTTCTTCTGCTATTTTTATACGGCGCTAGTATTTAGCCCACGTGAAGTAGCTGAAAACCTTAAACGTAGTGGTGCGTATATCCCAGGTATTCGCCCAGGACAACAAACTCAGCGTTACCTCGATCATGTATTAAACCGATTGACCTTTATTGGCGCGATGTATATGACGGTTATTTGTTTAATGCCAATGGTCGTCCAGTCATCGTTTGGTGTGCCGTTTCAACTCGGTGGTACGTCTTTACTGATTATGGTGGTTGTGGTAATGGACTTCATCTCGCAGATTCAGGCGCATTTGATGACCCATCAATATCATGATCAGACGTTAATTCAATCGCCCACTCAATCTTAAATGAGCGGTACGATATTTCAAGGAGCATGCTATGAAAGTTCAAGCATCAGTTAAAAAGATTTGTGGTAGCTGTAAAGTTGTGCGCCGTAAAGGCCGTGTACATATCATTTGTACAGCAGAACCTCGCCACAAGCAACGTCAGGGTTAATACTTAGTATCACAAAGCCTTAGGTTTTTGTTACTATTTAAATTAATACTTGAAAAATAACGGCGGATGCGATATCATCCGCCACTTGCCGTAGTTTATGCAAAAACTTTTATAATACTATCGAAGAATAAGTCTGTTATCAGACCAAAGCAGAGATTGAGATTACAAAGGCTTTAGTATTGACAGCAACAAATCTGAAAAGTAATGCCTTATCGTTAGATAACGCTTATTTTTCTTTAATGGAGAGAAATCAATGGCTCGTATTGCCGGCGTAAACATTCCGGATAATAAGCATGCTGTTATTTCACTAACTTACATCTTTGGTGTAGGTCGTACCACTGCTCAGAAAATCTTAGAAGCAGTTGGCATTGCCCCTACTACTAAAGTCAGTCAGTTAGATGATACACAGTTAGATGCTATCCGTGCACAAATTGCAAATTACATGACTGAAGGTGACCTTCGTCGTGAAGTTTCAATGAATATTAAGCGTTTAGTTGATCTTGGTTGTTACCGTGGCATCCGCCATCGTCGTAACCTACCAGTTAGAGGTCAGAACACCAAGAACAACGCTCGTACTCGTAAGGGTCCGACACGCCCTCTCAAAAGATAATTAACTTAGGAAGCTAAAAGATGGCAAAAGACACTCGCAGTCGCAAAAAGGTGACTCGCCGTTCAGTATCGGAGGGCGTAGCCCATATCCATGCGTCTTTTAATAACACCATTGTTACGATTACCGATCGTCAGGGTAATGCATTGGCTTGGGCCACTTCAGGTGGACAAGGCTTCCGTGGTTCACGTAAATCTACACCATTTGCAGCTCAGGTTGCAGCTGAAGTCGCTGGTAAAGCGGCCCAAGAATATGGTGTTAAGAATATCGACGTTTTGGTCAAAGGACCAGGACCGGGTCGTGAGTCTGCGGTAAGAGCACTAGGTGCATTGGGTTATAAAGTCAACAGCATCTCTGATGTAACCCCAATCCCACACAATGGTTGCCGTGCGCCGAAAAAGCGCCGCGTCTAATATTAAAGACGAAGCTTTTTATATTGAAAGCTTATAGGAGACATAACAATGGCCCGCTATATTGGACCAAAACTCAAATTATCACGTCGTGAAGGTACGGATTTAGGCCTTAAGTCTGGCGTTAAACCATACGACGTAAAAACGAAAAAAGCTGGTCGTCCACCAGGTCAACATGGCGTAAGCCGTAACAAGACCTCTGAATATGCTCTACAGCTGCGTGAAAAGCAGAAAGTTAAGCGTATTTATGGTGTACTAGAGCGTCAATTCGCTAATTACTATAAAGAATCTGCTCGTAAGCGCGGTGCTACAGGTGAAAACCTACTAGCCATGCTTGAGAGCCGTCTAGATAACGTTGTATATCGCATGGGCTTTGGCTCAACTCGCGCAGAAGCACGTCAGCTAGTTAGTCATCGTACTATTATGGTAAAGAAAGCTGGCCGTGATGAGTTTGTTCGTGTGAACATTCCATCAATTCAGCTTCAAGATGGTGATGTCATCGCTATCCAAGAGAAGTCTCGCGAACAACTACGTATTAAAAACGCTATTGAACTAGCGACACAACGTGGTATTCCAGAATGGCTAGATGTTGATCACAGCAAACTACAAGGCACGTTTAAACATGCGCCTGATCGTATTGATCTACCTGCTGAAATCAACGAAAGCTTGATCGTTGAGCTATACTCTAAGTAAATGACGTACTGCTCGATGTCATGAAAATGGCATTGAGCAATTAACGTTAATTAAACCAGTTTAATAAATCGAGGTGACATCATGATGCTAAATGCAACTGAGTTTCTAACGCCGAATGCCATTAACGTGGATACGGTTAACGAAACGATTGCGAAAGTCACGCTCGAACCGTTAGAACGCGGCTTTGGGCATACCCTAGGTAATGCCTTACGTCGTATCTTGTTATCTTCATTACCTGGTGCTGCAGTCATTGAAGCCGAGATTGATGGTGTTGACCATGAATACTCTACGCTTGAAGGGCTACAAGAAGATGTACTTGACTTGCTTTTGAACTTAAAAGGCTTGGCAATTACACTTCATGACCAAAATGAAGTATTTTTGACCTTGGATAAACAAGGTCCAGGCACTATTACTGCTGCAGATATCACGTTACCGCACAATGTTGACATCATCAATCCAGAATTGGTATTGGGTACATTGAGTGATCGTGGTCATCTTAAGATGCGTTTGCGCGTAGTAATGGGTCGTGGATATGAGCCAGCAAACCAGCGCCGTGAAGATGGTGATACTAAAGCAATTGGACGCTTAAAGCTTGATGCAAGTTTTAGTCCTGTGCTTCGTGTTGCTTATCAGGTTGAGAACGCTCGTGTAGAGCAGCGTACTGATCTTGATCGTCTTATCATTGAGCTTGAAACTAATGGCACTATAGATCCAGAAGAAGCAATTCGTAAAGCAGCCACTATTTTACAACAACAGATTTCTATCTTTGTTGACCTAGAAGCTGAAGAAGCGCCTGAGCCTGTGAAAGAGAAAGAAGAGGTTGATCCGGTGCTATTACGCCCTGTGGACGATCTTGAACTAACGGTTCGCTCAGCCAACTGCTTGAAAGCTGAAAACATTTACTATATCGGTGATTTGGTACAACGTTCAGAGACTGAACTTCTAAAAACCCCAAATCTTGGTAAGAAATCATTAACTGAAATCAAAGACGTTTTAGCGTCTAAAGATTTAGAGCTCGGTATGCGCCTAGATAACTGGCCACCAGCTGATTTACGTGTTGATGATCGCTTTTCTTATCGTAGCCGTTAAACTTTAAGGATTTTTGACTATGCGCCATCGTAAGAGTGGAGTCAAGCTGGGTCGTACCGGCAGTCATCGTAAGGCAATGTTTCAGAACATGACTAACTCATTATTTGAGCATGAACTGATTAAAACAACTTTACCAAAAGCTAAAGAACTACGTCGCGTTGCCGAGCCATTAATCACTATGGCTAAAGAAGACAGCGTTGCTAACCGTCGTTTAGCATTCAGCCGTATGCGTAGCAAAGCTATGGTAGGCAAATTATTTGGCACGTTAGGTCCTCGTTACCAGACTCGTCCAGGTGGTTATTTGCGTATCGTAAAATGCGGTCATCGTGATGGTGACAATGCGCCAATGGCATATGTAGAATTAGTTGATCGTGACTAGTTTTATACTGAATATATGATTCATAAAAAAGCTCCAATTGATTGGAGCTTTTTTTTATGTCTTGAATTTGGTTGATCACATTATTCATTTTATTAGAGCAGTAGTGAATCAACATCAGCAGCACCTTGCCTGATAATCTCAGGTTGACTGCTGGTCATATCTACAATGGTGGTTAGCTTGGTTGTTTTTATACCTGCATTGATCAGACCATCAATTTGATTGCCTAAGATATCTTCAATCTCGAATGGATCGTCAAGTATGTCATCACGGTTAGGTAGAATTAATGAGCTGGTTAAAATGGGTTCATCCATAGCTTCTAAAAGTGCTTGAGCAATAGCGTTACTCGGTACTCGAATACCGATTGTTTTTTTCTTGGCATGAGACAGTTTTTTTGGTACATCTTTTGTTGCGTTTAGGATGAATGTAATAGGTGCTGGGGTATGTGCTTTTAGCTGTTTAAACTGCACATTATCTACTGTAGCGTAATTGGCAATCTCACTTAAGTCACGGCATAATAAGGTAAATTGGTGTTTATCATCAAGCTCACGAATTTGTTTAAGTTTTTCTAACGCATCTTTGGCACCCAGACGACAACCAAAGGCATAGCTGGTATCGGTAGGGTAGATGATCAGTTGGTCTTTACGTAGCAGGTCAGCCACTTGCTCAATCAATCGAGGCTGTGGATTGTCTGGGTGAATATAGAATACTTGCATAGTGCTTCCTTATCTTATAATTATGAGGTTTTTCTTCATTTAAATAAGTGTTTCGGTGGCTGTGTTAAGTTTGTTTACTACAGAGGATAATTCATAAAGTATATTTTAAACGTTAATAAAGTTTATTGGTTTAAAATATGGATTTGATTATTAGTATAGCGCATAGCACATGTAACTTTAGTGGCAAGGCGTTATTGTTCGTATAAGATCCTTAACCATTCACGTTATAAAAATCATATCATTGAGAGTTATATTGCCATTGGTTTAGTCTAATTGGGTGTGGAAACCTTAAGTAAAGTAAGTAATAATTTTTTAGCATCACGTGGTAGTGTCTGAGGCTCAGTAATATACTGTTCTGCTTGTCGATAAACATCATGTTCGAAGGTGCTATCACTCGTATCAAACTCTGCAAATAAATTATCCTGCGATACTTGGAAAGGTCGCCCGCAAGCTAAAGTAAATAGACATTCCAATGCTTGCGGCTTAATTTCGACGCGCTCAAAAGACTGCTGCTGAGCTGCTGATCGTCCATCTGGTGCATACCAGTAGCCAAAGTCAGACAACCTTCTACGAGCTTCTCCGGCCACACACCAATGGCTGAACCCTAGTAAACTCTTATTCATAAATGTACATTGTTAAGATATTGATTGATAAAGAAGTAGTCGTAATGACGTAAAATCAGATTTTTGATAGAAAAATGTACAATATTCCTGATAAAAGGAGATATTGTACATTAAGTGAATCATTGGAATTACTACTTTTCAAGGCACTAAGAAGCTTATATTAGCCGTGTATATATAATTGAGACATATCAATATTTAATTTTTGATGGATTGATCTGGATTTTTATTGATCTTTCTATTAATAGATATTTTTTGTTTTATCAATAAAATTGGGAAGGCTAGAATATTTACTATAGTTATCATCGGCTGAATAGTAGCCTGATGAATATACTTCATATGATTGCTTTGAAATTTTAAGATTAGGTAAGTATAAATTTGCAAGATGTAGTTAGTAAATTAATTATCCGTCAACGTAGAAAAATCTGTATGCATTAGTGCTTCTAAAGCTATTCTAGCCGTGGGAGGAGGATTCGTAATCATCTCTTGATAATTGACTTCTAAGTTTTTTAGAAACACCTCTGATATTGGTCGACCTGAAAAATCATCAAAGCTAGGTGAAAAATGTATACCTATAGCTTCACACATAGCTTTTTCTAAGCCTTGGGGTCTTGCTTCAACCAATTGAAATAGCTCTTGCTCTTCACTTGTTCTACCACATTCAGTATACCAGTAACCATAGTCATCTAATTTGCGTCGTTTCTGCCCTGCCAAACAGTAATGAGCAATTTCATGTAATAGGCTTCTTGGGTAGTTTTCTTTAAAAAATATCTTCGCATTTGTATTTGCTTTTGGCGCTTCATAGTAGGGTTCATCTACTCCACCAATTATGGTTAGCGTTCGAAATAGGTGTTCAAATAAAATTTTTAGTTTGTTACACAAATGATCGTCATTCATAGGAATACTTTTAAGGCATCTTAATAGCCGTAACATGAGAAAGAAAGCTTTAGATAAGCTATATTCATAAATTGTATTTGAGCTAAACAGGAACAATATTAAGCTATTTATTAGATCTTTTCACTAAACTTATATGTGGAGATTCTGCTAGCTCTCTTTGAAGTTCAAAGTTCTGTCTTAGAATATTAAGATAATTCTGCACTAGAAGATCATATTCTTTTTTAAGCGTATCATACTTCAACTTTGCTTTTAATTTAAGCTCTTTTTCGTGCTGTAGCTTAGCAGTATTATTAGGCACTCCTTTAGCAAGACTTTTGCGTTCCTCTTCCGCTTTTTTTATAGCTTCACATAGTTCTGGATACCTCTCATTGCGAACATACCCTTTCCCTTTGCCTGCTTCTTTACCTACAGCGTCCTTAGTGATCTTGAATCGAGACGATTTCGTATCGACAATTTTAGCTGTATTAGTTATGAGACGCTCCAAGGCATTCCAATAAACCCGTTCTGCTTGACTGGTTTTCATGTTGTTTTTCCTTACTTTAATACTAATACTGAAAGAAGGCTGTCGATTTTTTTAATGCTCGTTTTGTATTCGTGATGGACACGTTTTGGAATGTCTAGAGTGAGTTGTGATTCATAAAAATCTTTGGTTTGTAGCAAACTACTTCTAGATTCTGGTAGAAAAACGGCATTTTCGCAGCTAATACAAGCAGATGCTAAGACACCAGCACCTTTATCACAAGATTTAAGGGACATACATCCGCCAACTAAAGTAGACCTATAACGAATCTTGCCATTTTTAACCGCTTTCTTAGTATTTTTTCTATCTTTTAGAAAATTCGGGAGCTTATTCTCTGATCTTTTTGTTTGTAAACTTTTGCCAGCGGCACCAGCTAGAGCTACACCACTATCTAATAATTCATGTAAGCTATCTGATTCCACTCTCGCTTTAGCATCTTGCCATTCTTTTCGCATGGCCTTTACTTCAGAGCCATCTCCTAAAATATTTAGGGCTCTGGAGCTCGAGTCCGCGTAATAGACTGTCATCATCATACTAATATGTTTTAGCTGAGATTTGAGAGTAGGGTATGAAACATAGCCACTAGCGGCAGAATATACGGCTAGAGAGCGTCTGAACTGATGGAGACTTAAAGGCCAAGGTTTACCTAATTTAACTTTACTAGATATTTCACCACCATATAAAAAATTGCTAATCTCTTTTAAGTCTTGTTCTGATATTAATAGATGTTCTGACGACAACATTTGTTGTAAAACTCTTGTATTTAAGGAAGTAGTTGCATAATCAAAACGTGGATGAGGCCAGCCAAATTTTCCATTCTCAATTGAAAGAAATAATGGTAATTTACTATCATCTGCTTCTAACTGGCTCTTATTCCCAGACCATTTTAAAGCCCCTTGAGTGATAAACTTAGCTGCTTTGAAAGCTTCTTCAACGATAGAGCCTGTAACCCATTTTGTAAATTTTGGTACTCCATTGCTTTCAAGCTTTGTTGTGGTGGACCATACTACGGGTATATCACCAGTATCAGAATGAATATAACTTAATCCGTTAAAGGGAATAGATATTAATTCATTTTTTCGCATACCTGTGAACGCTGCTATTATTATAGCGCTTTTCATTTGTATCTGACTCAAGGTTGTTATTAAGCCTAACCAACTAGCATCCTTGATAATGCTTAAATCCTTTAATTCTATTAAAATACTGGTTAGCTTCGTATCTTTCTCTAAAGCAGTTTTCCAGTAAGCGCTAACTAAAGTTGTTTGTGACTTGTTACACCTGCTTACAGGCACAGACTCATCTAGTCTTAATGTATCGTCTCTTACTCTAGTACGTGCAGAAAAAACATATGCTATCTTATCAACATGTTTATTAAAAATCTGCAAACTTTCAATAGTATCTTTTAGAAGGTTTTGATAGATGCGTGAAGGAATAATCATGGTTTGTAAGGATTGAGAAGTTTCAGGGAAAACCTTTCTAGCCTTTTCTAGCTTGTCTGAGAATTCCTTTGAAGGTTGCATGTTGCACCAAAAACTACTTTGATTTAAAACAGATGCTGTATCAATAAACCTTTGTATCTTGCCTAAATACAAACCTATTTGTTTCTCCGTCGAACTATTAGTTACTAGGAAATCGATTGCACTACTGGCAGTAAATATATTATTAAAGTCAATATTATTGTTTACACAGTAACTAATTAGGAAAGATATAGCGACTATATCACTATTCAATTTTGACATAGAACATCCATTCATCTCACAATTCCAATTGAGAGTAAATACCTTCAAAAAATTAATTGCTGATTTGAATTCTTTGCTGTCGGTATTAATAGATGAGGATAGCTTCCGAATTTTAGTTCTAAAATTAATAGTTTTATGTGAATTGCTAGTAGCACTATAGTCCCAAATATCGTCAGAGAATAATGATAAAGCATCTCCACTCTTGGAAAGCGTTACAATCAAACCAGATGATGGGTTTTTGATTAGGTCTTTAGATATTGGTTGTATCTCTTTAACAAGGGGTTCACGCGTCATTGTCTTGGTCATAAAATTAAGCTTTTTCTATTAAATTCTGAGGCTACAGTGAGAAAGTTTATATGCTCATCCCAATACTCATTATAAATTCGCATTTTTATTTTTTGTTCAGCATCATCAACGAGTTCAATTACTCTATTATCTTTTCCTTTAAGAATATTGATAATCTCGTCAATTCTAAATAGCGATGGTTCTATAGATAGGAGATAGTGTTCAGGGTCATTACGAATCATTGAAGACTTCAGTAAAGCTTCTTTCAAACTTAATAGTTTATGTATATCTTCGAAATCTATATGGATTGCAAAAAATTCACAAAATAAACAACTTTCAAATGTAGCACAAGAAGGATTGGGAGCCTCGTTGTTGAAGCCTACTGCCTTAACAGGGTCGTTATCTGATAGGTTAGAGCAAGACCCTGCTGGTATTTTTTCCGTATCGTAGTGAGTTGAAGTCCTGATGGATATAGTTTGTTTATTGTTTCGATTAGACCGAAAAATTGCAGTAATCATTTTTTCGTGATAATGATTCATCTCTATTGCTTGAGACTCAATATCGATCGAAGTATAAGATTTAGCTACTGTAGTTAAAGAGTTATTCAACTTCCTAGCCACTAATGACAAATTTCCTTTAGAATGTTTTATGTAGTATTCCGCACATAGGTTTCTAATGTCCCTAGCAGTAACCCTTTTTATCCCTTTAAAAAGTGGACTGTTGTCAATAGAACTGACAGAGCCACGTGCAAAACGCTTTAATTGACGATATTCTCCAATACGTACAAACAAGTATTCTTCACAGTCTCCAAGAAGATGGAGGCTGTCGACCCATTCTCTAAGTTTCAAATACTGTATGAGATAACGCTTTAAATGGGAAGGAGCGGAAAATTCAATCTGTCTACCTGCTCGATATTTATGTTTTCTAGCAAAAGTTGATAAGCCAAGATTTTCCAAATTCAAGTCAGATATTTTTAAATCAAGTGTGGGTTGTATATTAGCAGCTGTAAAAGCAAGGTAAATGTAATAAAAGCAGTATGTACATAGGTTATAAGCATAAATTTTTCTAGAGTCTAAATTTTCATTTATCCATATATTTCTGTTATTTATTAATGTGTTTTGATAAAATTTTTTCTTAGCATATTCACAATTGGAATAATTCGATAAAATATTTTTTACCTTCTCAAAGGGTAAGGGTTCTCCACTATTGTAGAAACAACTAGGTAGTTTCTTTATGCCAGAGCTTCTAGTTGAATCCCAATAATAATCGTTACCTGATGATTTTGCTAAAGTAATAGGTATGGGGTAGATTTTATTTAATATGGCGTATGAGAATTCATTAAAGTATGTAATGCAGATTTGTAAGAAGTTTTTGAAGTCTTCTAATGAGGAGTCTCTCTCTTTACTGTTATATCCCATGTGACGATGCTTGGGAATAATACTAAGTATATCGATATCAGATAAGTTATAAGCAATTTTTATGAAATCTCTTGCAGTATTGAGTTTGCTGTAAAGAGTTGTAGCGCTTATAGATTTTGCACCACTTAAGCGCGCCTTTTGATAGAGATTAACTTGATAATATTTATAATTAGATGCTAAATCATCTAAAGTAAGAGGCTTAGAGCCTTCAAAATCACAAAAATCAAAAAAATATCTTACATTATGAAGGTGACCTCGCACCGTTTCATCTCTCAACCCTTTTTGAAGGATTTCCCTAAGGTACCTTCTCAACCATTCTACACGTTCTATAGACAACGTTGATTTGTCAACTAGACCCGTAATATAGCTTTTAGTCTTATTTCGGAAATGACCAGAATCGTTCTCTCTATTGATATAGCAGACTCTACCAATATCGACTTTAAAGGACGCACCATCAGATCTTGAACCTACAATTACTGTGTATTGAGGATCAACGATATCTTCTATTTGCTTAGTGCTTATCTCAATAAGCTGCCTGTCACTGAAAGAATTAGACATTATATTTGTCCTTATCAAATGTTACGCCGAAAGTATCTTGTATATCGTTGAATTCTTTTACTTCCGAGTCGAATTTTAGATATGCTTCAGTGGTTATTAAGCTTCTATGATTTAATCTCTGTCTGACATGATCGAATATTTTAGTATCAGGGTAGTCCTTAGCTCTAAGGCTTCTTACGATATTCATCCCATAGGTAGCACGTAAATCATGGAATGAAAAATTTTGAAGACACGGTTCAAATTTTTGAACCTTGGAAATGAATTTTTTTAATTCATTTCTCAGAGACTGGCCATTTTTAGGCATCATGACGGGCGCTTCAGTGTTCCAAATTGGTTTAGGATTATTGCGATCTATAATTTCTCTCTCAGCAGTTAAATAGGGGTTTCCAGTTCGAGTTAAAAACACATAGTTGTCGTCAGTATTTGCATAAAAGCTGTTTATATTTTTTCTTCTATATTCCGCCCTTTCGCAATCTATATATGTTGCTAAATGATCGATTAGGTTACGTGAAAATATTAAGCGGTTTAATCGTCCGCCCTTTGAGTCTGTCTTGTATCTGTATCCCGCGTTTATTACAGCATGACCTGAGACAGAATGTCTTTCTAGATAATCAAGAGCAGTTCTAATACAAGCAATAGAGAGAGTGCATATGCTTTGTTGTCTAGCTCCTGTTCCGAGAGCTATTCTTATCATTAGTTCTAACTCTATTGACGCATAGTCTTTATCAAATGCCCTGAAAATAATTTCTTGTTCTTCAGAGCTTAAAGGACGCAGACTGCCTCCATCTCTCAATTTACCTAATGATGGTAAAGGTTTTCTGCTGCTTCTTAGCTTGAGATCATTTGTAATAACACTAATATTTCTCATTATTCCTACATTATTATGAATAGGTATAGAAACCTTTCTTTCTCTAAAGGGCTTATTCTCTATATCAGACTGAGATACGAGTGATTGATGCTGTATATAATTATAGAAATGAGCAATAGAGGACAGAATGTTATTAATGTATTGAGAGCTAAAGTCGTGCTGTTCTATTACAACCTGTAAAAAAGCTTTGAATTTGCGAGGAACCCTTTGCTGATACTGGGTAGGTAAGTCTAAAAAGTGTTGGTTACTATGCTCTAGGTACTGTAGATAGTATTTTAGGTGGATAGCTCTTGCGGATAAGGTCTTCATATTTGAAAGAGCTGGAGTGTCTAGTTGTCCCATGAGATATAGGTTGCCTATTTTCCAAGGTAAACCATCTGACTGAATGATAACAGGCATTCTGAAATGATAATCTGAGTTAGCTAAAGAGCTAAAAATGTAATCGTAATCATTAGCCTGAGCAGTCTTTGACCAATTTGCATTCTGCAATCTAAACCGTTTTAGATAAATTACTTTTGCATTAGAGTCAAAAAGGTCTTTAAGAGAAGGTTTCATCTCTTTTCTAGTTCGCTGCGTTCTTTGGCTTTAAACATAAGCTTTTCTATATATTGAGATAACGAATGGAACTGGTTCTTGGCATCATTCATGGCAAACCTCTTAAGTTCTTTAGGTACCCGGACGTTCATCTGAACCTTCTGATTTGACATGTATTCACCCCTTCAGTTTTTGTTACATAAGATGATAGCATTATGCTATCATCACCGCAAGTTCCTTATGGTAATATTATTTGTTTCAAATTCAATATTCTATTTGGGCTTTAAAATGTCAAAAAATGTACAGTTTAATTTAAGAATTCCTACTGAATTGAAAGCCCTGATCTCCGACGCCTCAAAAGTTAGTGGACGTTCAATTAATGCCGAGGCACAGTATCGACTAGAAAAATCTTTTGAAGGTCAAGAAGGAAGTTATATCGAAGCTATCGACGATTTAAAGAGTTTTTTTGATGCTCATTTACGTAGCGATCGCTTAAATCTACTATCTGGTAAACTAAATTTTCTCTTAAGTGAAGCTAAGGCAGCTGATAGTTTTCATACCCCAAGTATTTCTAGAGTTGCTGAGGCGCTTGGATACAATAGTGTGGGCGTTACTGAGGATTGGTTTGAAGGGCGAAAAGAGCCATCGTTCAACGAATTAGAAAAATTAGCCATATACTTTGGGTGCCAAAAGAATTGGCTCGCTCATGATGAAGGAAGGCCTTTCGCAAAAGAAACATTTGAGTTTGGCTATGACATTGAAGAGAATGCTAGAAGCTTATTAAAAGGTAATAATGAAGATGAGGTTAAGTTGGTCTGGTTTGCTCGGAACAATACTGAAAACGGTGAACTAGTTATTATCAAGCATTACGATAGTTGGCATGGTTCGATTCTAGACTCTCGTGTGCATGTCAGTGCCAAGGTAGGTATAGGTGGCTCTGAAGACAGAGCGCTCCTATCCTTAACATTAAAGTATCTTTGTAAGTACCATATCTCAAAGATCAGAGGAGCAATAGTTTCAGAACCAGACTTTAACGAATTAATTTGGGCCAGACAAAATCCGATCAAAGTAATTGATAAGTATCGTCACAATCCTTGGATTGAAGATATTTGGGATAGGTCAATGTATTCAAAGAAAGCTAATAGTTACTGGAAGGGATGGAGTGAGATGTGCATGTCTAATGAACTTTATATTAGTGAACATGAGATTTTATCTAAAATATCTATAAAGTAATTTGAGATAAAATAAGTATGCCATACTAAGTTCAACATCACTTTGATTAGCGTAAATATTTGTATAATACTGGCTCAACTAGCCATCATTAGATCGGGTAAATCGTAATCAAGCGACCTCTGACGTAGTTGGATCAGTTCAAAGTATGGTCGTACGATAAAGTTACAAACAGGAAAATTTGGCGGTTGTAGTGGTTATGACTCTTCAAATGACCAATGCAAAATAAAAAGAGTTTTTCTGACTAGATTTATTTACATAATGACTTACAGTCAAGTTAACATGCAACCAACTACAAAAGGAATTTCCGGTGGAAAACAGGGTTTTAATACAGTTCTTAAGTAAACAACTTATTGATCTTAATAGTAGTGATGAAAAGCTCTCAAAGCTAGTATCTACATCAAATGAATTGAGTAATACTTTAAAGAAAATACCATCCAAAGCTTTGTCATATATTTTGGTTGTGCTTGATCCAGAAGAGAGTGTAGAACAACCAGTTGTTCAGGAGGTTCTTTCTATTCTTGAGGGTAATTGGGCTACCTATGCTAATACGTTTTTCGATAAACCTATTCAGGTGGTTCGTGCACTATTACTACAAGCCTTAGCTAATGGAGCTGAAGAAAATCAGCAAATAGCAATTGCTTTTGCACTAATCACACGCAATATTCTACCTCATATAGAGGTTGGTAGAGAAAGCGAAATATGGAATAATTTAATCAAAACTATTGAATTGAAACTGAACAATCAAGCTGAAGAAGAATGGGCTACGCCTCCAAAAATTATTGTTGAAGACTTTTCTTATTCTTCTTCAAAATCAACTAAGCTGATTTTTCCAAAAGTGACGCTAGACCGTGAGTTTCTTCAAAGTGGAATAGAAGAGGCTAGTGGACCTAATCGAGCTAATGGTGAGGCGACAGGCGCTAATCCTCATTTGCCAACTCAAGGAGCCACATGGGTAAATGAGTTTGCACCTTTATTAACCACAGCCATTGCTACTGATATAGAAAATGCCTTTGCCGAAATTGAAATGGATGTATCAAAACCGTTGAAACATTTATCAGTTGCGGTAGGTAATCATATTGATTCAGCTTTGAATTCAGTGAGCAGCGCTATTTTAGGGCTGCAAAGAAGAACCAGTCTGATCTGGTGGAAAGAGTCTTTTTATTCTCCGAGTGCCTATTGTAGTTATCGAGAAATGCCTTTGAATATTGCTGCCACAGTAATGGCATTTGACCTTTTTAGTCAGGTTCCAACTTGTTCGCCAGCCAGTGTTACGGCTTTTCTAAATGAAATAGTGTCATCCCTTTCAGTCGATACAATTACAGAAAGTATAGAATTAGCCGATTTGATTTCAGAAGTACAGAGTTCAGAATATACTAATTCCTTTTGTATGTATCTTGATGATATCTTTAGTGATTTTCAAGGAGAGGGGCTTTTGTTACCACTATTAAAACACAATTCCCGTACTTCGAAGCCTAATCAAGAAGGATTCAATAACTTAAAAGGTCTTGGGTCAAATACTGAGAAATCTATTTCAGATTGGGCTTCTTGGATATTTAGAGAGTTACAGGCTACTAGAGCAGTCTTACAAGGAGGTGATACTGGTGACTAAATGTAAAGAACCTGGATGTAATGCACCAGATACTAAATGTTCTTTTGGAGAAACACATTTATCGGACTGTAAGTACTGGCCTTCAGATAGTAATTCAGAAGAAAATATAGTTATTGATGATGAGTCTGAAGTTCTTCTTCCGTGGACAAGTATGGCCTTGGGGTTGACTGACGTTGAATTTATTAGCGGCTGCTCTAAACCCAAAATTATCGGAGTCATTGGTGCTGAAAATGCAGGAAAAACCTCAATGTTAGCAGCTTGGTATTTACTGATGTCAAAAGGTGGGCTCAGTCAAATAGAAAAACGATTTGCAGGATCTTATTCTCTAATCGGTTGGGAAGCCATTGCTAATAATCTTAGGTGGGAGCCAGGACGGCCTCTTTGCTTTCCTCCACATACTCCTAGTAGCTTTCGACGATCGCCTGGATTACTACATACAGCGATTTATAGTCAGGCTGAAGATATAATTCAACATTATTTATTTGCAGACTCTCCTGGTGAATGGTTCGGAAAGTGGGCTGTAAATACTGAGTCTCCAGAAGCTGAAGGTGCTAGCTGGTTAGTTAATAATGCTAATGTATTACTTCTTATCGCTGATAGAGATGCAATTTCTAAAAGTGGACGAGCCAGATCAGATTTCAAACTGTTGACTCGCAGGCTCAACGTAGAGTCTAAGGGTAGGCCTATAGCATTGGTTTGGACCAAAGCAGATATAGTAGAAGATGAAACCGTAATTGATGGTATTAGAGATTTTGTTCTCTCGATTCTGCCACAAATAAATGAGTTCCACATTCAGGTACAAATAAATTCTGAAAGCGATACCGATAACATTGCAGAAAACGGTCTTTTAATATTGTTGAAATGGATTCTAAAACAAAATTCTCTCAAAGTTAGTTTGCCAGAATATGATTATGTAGGCCCAGACCCTTTCTTTATGATCCAACATAAGGATGTAACATGAAAAACGACAATGATTCAATATTGATTATTGGTGAGTCTGGTGTAGGTAAGACACATTATGGTGCAAAAGTTTTCATGAGCCTGTTGGAAAGCTCAAATGGGCTCTCTATGGAAGGTATGCCTGCTAACGTTGAACCGTTTTCGGAAACGATAGGTTCATTGAACGATGGACTTTCTGCAAGTCATACACCAGCCAATGTTTACGTTGAAAGTATATGGCCTATTATAGATTCTTTTGGCTTCAGAAAAAATTTAGTTTGGCCTGACTATGGTGGTGAACAAATATTAAACATGGTTACTTCTCGAAAAATTCCAGATCAATGGTGTAAACGTGTGACTGAAAGCTCATCTTGGATTTTTATGATTCGCCCGAGTCAATATAGGTTATCTGAGGACATACTTTCCAAACCATCTGGTACGGAACCTGAACATGCTAATAGTAGTGAGGATAATCCAGAAGTTGCTGATCAACCACGTCTAATAGAGCTATTACAAATATTACTCTATTTGCATAAAAGTGCGACTTCATATACTGGTCAGAGCCCAAAAGTATGCTTTTTAATCAGTTGCTGGGATGAACTGGAAACAGAGGCTACTCCTGCTGATTTGCTATATGATCGGCTTCCTATGTTATCTGAATTTATTCATTCACACTGGATTAATCCTTTGATATTAGGGTTGTCTGCACTTGGAAAAGCATTAGAAAAAGCACAAAAGGATCATGAATATAGTCGCACTGGTCCAGAGCAGAATGGTTATGTTGTGAAGTCTGACGGAACAATAAGTTCAGACGTTACTTTACCTATTCAATATTTGTTTGCTTGATATTATAAAGACATTATTATGAAAGTTGATAAAGCGATATTTGGAGAAGGTGATCGAGGCCACGGTTTACGATGTTCTAGTTCAAATAGTGAATTTTTCAAAAATATATCCCAATCTTTAGATTTACCTGATGCTTTTCCTTCTGGTACAGGTTTCTCTTCTTATGTTTCAGGTTTTGCATCACAAGGAAATTATGTTGTTGCTAAAACTTTTTTAGACGAAACTGCTTCTCGACCTGGTATGGTAATTTCATATGCTATAGCAGTGTCTATTGATGATATACAACACCTTGATAATATTAAACTATTATTAAATCTTCTCCCGGATAGACCAGTTATTGACCGTGAGTTTTGTAATGAGCATAGTACTATAGAGCTAACCAATGGCTCGTTCCAACCTATCATAACTCTGAATGATAGTGTTGCGGAGTTACTAGTTAGCAAAAAAAGCGGTCCTATTATTAATATTGGTTTAGTAGACTTTGACGAGCAAGTCGCATCAATATGGGTTAAATTATGGCCAAGTATGCGTAGTAAATTTTCTTTTCGCTTAAGCTTGAGTCCTAAAGACTGTATTGAACCTAATGTGCCAAGTCTGGTTTGTATACCAGCCTCGCTGGCTTCTCGTTGGCACGGAGACTATAAGGTGATTGACCAAGTAGCACTATCTGAACCACCTTCATTAGGAGCCCAAGCAATTCTTACTGGGTATGAGCAATATAGCGATTTTTGTAGAATTTTTGGGATAAAATTAGACACGCCTTCAATGCTAGGTCTTATGGCCCAAGCTTTCGATATACATTCGTATAATGAGCAACAGTTGAATTTTGATATTTACCTAAGTTTAGTAAGGCTTATTGAAATTCTTTCACCTGATCGAACAAAAGGTGTTGATCAAAAAAACATACTAATATCGCAATTAGCAAACTCAGTTCCTGATGCTCATATCAGCAAAATATTAAAACTTAGGAATATGTCTGAACAAGAGTTCCCGTCGCTTGAAAATCTTTGGAATGCAGTTAGTTCGCGTTTAATGTTGTTCCAATTTTCTAGTCAAGATGACTCTATAATGATTGAAATTATTAACAAGTCCTTTGATGAGGAGAAATCTGTAGACGCTTGGAGACACTCAGTTCATGCAGCTTTTCCTGAAATAATTTCAACCCAAAACTCAACAATTTACTCAGCTATTTGGAGATGGCTACCTTTTAATTTCGAGGTAACCGAGCAGCTTCTAGAGCTGCATGCTTTTTCGGTAGATTTTCTTGAAGATAGGCTTAAGAGTAATGCGCCAAACCAAATATCTGAGGAGACAGCGGCAATTGCTTTGTCATTTTTTGCTAAAAAGAAGTTTTTTCTGCTTCATGCACTGGTCTTAGCGCAAATTTATCCAGTAAATGAAGCATTGTTAAGGCAATTGAAAGCTGATAGAAATAGTTCTTCTACACAAGGCTTGGCTTTCATTGTAAATCAAAGCCGCCCCGATGAGTTGTTAGCAGCATGTCTTTCCCTTAACAATACACTTATTACCGAACTTACCATTGAACAGGCTGTAGCAAACCCTTCTATACTCAAAGATGTCAGTTCTGATGCAAAAGATTCTTTGTTTATTTGGGCCAAAGTAATGGCTAGAAATTTGAATGTATGGAATGCACCACAAGATCCACAAGGTATACTATTCTCATTGTTACATACACTTATAACTTCAGGCGTCTCCACGAATATGTCGCTTTTGAAACTGCTCTCTACAACTCCTATTTCAGACTTATGTGATTTTCCACAACGTTCAATAGTTTGGGATTTACTTGAAGGTAATAGTCGTAGTAACTATTTGAATATGACCGCAGTAGGATGGTACAAACGCGCATTGCAGCAAGAGTTTTTAGAATTAGATAGCAAGTTAGATAAGGCTGTTTCTCAAACACCTGCTTTGCTTGAAAGAATTCATCAAGCTGATTTGGCTAATATCAGAATAACAATCAATATATTTAGTCAAGTTAAATCTCTTACCGAGTCTGACTTCTTAATATGGTTAGAAGGCTATATCGATAATATCAATCATCAAAATATCAATAACATGATGGTCGTCGGGCAACTGATTCAGGATAAACGCTGGGAAGATTCTGCCAAATTAATTTTTGATAATCGCCATAAATCACTACAAAATATGAAAAAAATTTTGATGTGTTGTAAGGAGTTGTTGCCATTGTGGGACAAGCTTAGTATGGGTTTTTCTAATGGTAGCCAGAAATGGCAGGCGCTTACAGAACTCATGCACGAACTATATCCATATGGACCTGAAGAGAATGAGATATGGGTAAGATCGGGTGGCAAGCCAGAAGCAATGCTAACTACTGGAACAGGACTAGAAAAATGGGCACACGCTATGCGACATATCAAAAGTGGTAGCAAGCCATACCCAATAAAATTGTTAGATAAAGCTAAAAGAGATTTTTCTAATAACGAAAACGTCAATATTCTATATAAATTGTTTGAGAATTGAATATGAATGAACTTATGCAACCTTTTTCTCAAGCCCACGCTCTTGTAATTGCGATCTCTAAGTATGAAGGAAAAAATGAACTTCCTGAGACAGTGACGAAAGATGCTAATGATATTGCCCTTGTACTTAAGACTCCAGAGTTATGTGGTTATAAAGAGTCAAATGTGACGTTACTGCTAGATTATGAAGCAACGCTCTCCAACATACGCAGTGAAATAAATAAGTTGGCAACCAAAGTTCAGGAAAATGATACGGTGTTCATCTATTTCTCTGGGCATGGTGGTAATCGAGGTGATGAATTAAATCCCGATTGCTTTTTAGCACCAGTAGATATTAATAGTCCTGATGGAGGTATTTTACCTGAAGCGGAATTATCATTATTACTATCTGAAATTAAATCGGAAAGACTGTTGTTTGTTATAGATGCTTGTCACTCCGCTGGAGCTGTCAGATTTAAATCACTCGAACAGAATCAAATTTATAAGCCGGGTTTTACTGAGAAGTCTTTAGAGAAGCTAGCGAAAGGGCGTGGAAATGCGCTTCTAGCTTCCTCAAAATATTCGGAGCAGTCTATAATTATGCCCGGCGATCAAAATAGCTTATTCACTAAGCATTTTTTGTCTGCTTTGAAAGGAGCAGCAGGCCCTTTCAATGAAAAGGTTGTTAAAGTCTTTAATATATTTGAATATATATCGGAAAAAGTTCCTGCAGAGGCTACGACTATAAATCATGAGCAACATCCCGTTTTTAAATGTAATACGGAGAGTAATTTTCCTGTTGCACTACGATGTGGAGGTATAAAGACAGTAGCTTGTGTTGAAGAGAGCGGTAATCAACTTAGTAAAAACTCAATCGATACCACTCGTGATAGAAATTTGGAAGATATGCTTCCTGAACTATATCCAGAAGGTCCTTTAGATCAGGAGATATGGCAACGAGCAGGAGGGGATACGTCACGTCTGAAACTGAGAGGGACAGGGCGTGCTCAATGGTTTTCTGCTCTTCGAATACTGCAACAAGGGGGTGGTGGTGTGCATATAAGCAAAGATAGTTTATTACAAGAAGTCAAAAATGACTTCTCAGACCACCTTTATTTTAGCTAAAGTATTTTATATTGTTACTTATTAGACGTCTTAGTTAAGCCTCATTGATATTTGATACTTTGATACTTTGATACTTTGATACTTTGATACTTTGTTTCTAAAATTATTAAGATGACACTTTTACAAAGAAATTAATTAGAATGCTATGTATTCAGAATAACGATTATTAGAATAAAGACTAACAATAGTTAAAGCAAAAAGAGTGCTAGAACTATCCGATTAAAAACTTACTATTTTCCATAATTGAAAATGTTAAGCCTCTATATAGATAGAGGCTTTGGTATAAATTTATTTATCACCTGGAGGTGTAGGTCTATTAGCTGGGTTATTGCCATTATCAGTTATAGGAACATAACTAGTTTCAGGTTTAGGTTTGGTCGTTGGTTGATAGCTTTTCTCTGTTGAGCGAGGAATGTAACTTTCATTTAGCGATTTTCTTTGATCAGACATAAGCTTTCCTTAGTTTAGGGGTGAAATATTTCTAAATTCAATGTGTGAGATTTCACTAGATAAAATTAAAACACCTGCTGTATTGTTTATCGCTCTTACAAATCCACCATTCTCATTTAATACCCATGTCTCTTCAAGATATATTTGTTCGGGTGCTGGAGCGCTAGAAGCACACGATTTACTGGAATATAATCCTGCTATTACATTACCATTCTTTAGAAAAACTTCGACCCAATATGGTTTCCGCTGAGAAAACAGGTAATCCCATGGTTTTTCGATAGGATGAGGTGCATTACGTAGGAAGAACTCTCTGGTTCTTAAATATCGCCATACGAGTACCCAAATAATTGGAGCTATGAATAAAACAAAAATATAGAAAAGGTAATAGAGTGAAGTATGTACTTCTTTTAGTATTCCTGACTCTACTGAAATTATAGGAAAAATTAACAAAGCATAGTTTATAGAGCTATATGCTATTGCATCAACTAGTTGATCTGAAGTCGACCGCTCATTTCCTGGACAGATTAATTGATAGGCCTTTATACTAACAAAACCAGGGATTACAAATGCAATGAATAAAATTAGCTTATCAGCTTCCCATATATCCACTAGTGACTCCATGTTAAATTTTAGATTGAGCTATCAAGATTATACAATCAATACAGGTAAGTTTATTACTATTAAAAAATTTTCTAACCACAAGGGTTTTTTAGAGTTTAAGAGTATCAAGTCAAATCCTGTATAGTTACCTCTAATGCATCACATATCTCATATGCTTTTTTCAACGTAATATTCTTCTCACCACGTTCTATATTACCCATATAGCTACGATCAATACCTGCCATCTCTGCTAATCTTTCTTGGGATATTCCTTTACTTTTACGCATCTCACGGACACGCTTTCCAAAGGCAATCATACGCTCATCTGTTGTCATTTCATTAACCACTGCTAAAGATAGCAATACTCACAGTGGTAAGCTACAATATCCACGGGATATAGTCGGTATTGAGAGGTAAGCGTGAAAACTAAACTAGAGTATCAGCCAGATATAACAGAAACTAATAAGCTGATCTGTGAGAGGTACTGGCTACGTGAGAGCGACAAACGAAGTGGTTTTATATATACCTGTAGAGAGATAGGTCAAGAGTTTGATGTTAAGCATCAGGATATACCTAGTATCGTTAAAATAAATGCTCATCTTGTCGTACTAGATTGTCAATGCATAGACTGCGGTACAACTAAGATTTGCTATACCCGTTCACAGCTAATTCGATTGGATCTTATTAGATGGCGGTGTGATAATTGTTGGGAAGCGCTTCAAAAAAGAAGGGATCAAGAGTTCTTAGAGTATCGTCTTAAACAAGACCTTTTAGCAGAAGAGAGAAGACAGACTGCTCTAGAGCACATCAATCAGTGCAGAAGCATTCAATTGAGCATTATTCCTTCATTCACTGAGCTTAGCGATGTGGATAAGCTGTTACTTGCAGCGACTGTAGAGAGTATAGGAGCAGACAATTTAAGGAATACAGTATCTCTACGTGACAATTTATCATTACCTTTATCACCGTTCTCTAAATTAGATGAAGAAATACTACATCACCTCTTTAAGCGAAATCTGCTTATACTAACTCCTGAAAATAGCTACGAATACGTAACTATCAACGAAGAAAAAGAGCTAGAGATAGATTTCTATCAAGCGATCTTTGAGTTTGCTTATAGTATTGAGAATCTTACTGAAATATTGATAAACGCTAAATCTAAAAAAAATACCAGTGCTCTAGTAGCGGATAGTCAATTTAAGAGCTGGTGTGAAAAGGTACAGCTAGGAGAGTGTTTAAGCTATCTAATGACTAGGTCAAGACTGAACGATCTAGCACCACCTATTGGCGACAAGCTAATTAGCATTCTCAGAGCATGTTTAGCTAAATGCTCTGTATCGACCATGCATTATATAATTTGGAAAGCTGTTGAAAATGCTGCTGCATACTTGCAAAAACCAGGTATTACTCGAAAACACGCTTCAAACTCTATCTCTGGTAATATAGAAAGAGTATTTGGTAAAATATATAGTGGTAGTTGGAGTCACAATAGCTCTTATCGCGACTTTAGTCATCCTCAGTCTGCGATGGCCAAAATATTTTTTGATTATGTATTTGTAGTAGATGATGGTGGTTTTCACTACACTATTGATGAGTTATTTAGTCCATATAGGTCCCAGAGAGCTTTAGAGCAAGTCAGTTATGCAGCTCTAGGAAATGCTAGAAGCACTAATTATTCAGTCACAATAGCTCTTGATATCAAACAATCATGATTTACCGATATCTAAATAGTTAATACCATTAAATCAGCCGAATAAGCCATATTAGTGAGAGAAAAGTTATCTAGATAGAAGATTATACGGCTTTTTGAACAAGTTTATTGCTACTGATAGGAGCTAGCATGGTGGATTCTAAATCTAAAACACCGATTATTGACGATCGTCCTATTCTTGTAAGTCAGAAAGAGATAGAAAAGAGACGTAGTATAACTGCGTCCACTTTGGCCAGTTTCGCAGTCGATAACATTCCTGTTAACCCAGATACTCAGCATATTTTTAAAGATTTTGAAGAAGGTAAAATTGCAACTAGTAAGGAAGTAAAAGCGCTACTACACGCTCATTATACTAAGATAGCGCTTGAAGATAGTTAGCTCTTGTAGCTTGAGCCCGACGTTGCTACCTGACGTGGTTAAACTATTATAGTATCGCTTTTCAAAGCCAGTATCGAAAGATGACACATAATTAATTGTGCTATTCAATCATATTTGTTAAATCATTTCACCTATGTAAAGATTACCAGACCAGCATTACTAACTCTCGTCCAGCTATCTCCGAAATAAAGAATAATTATCCTGCCCACAAACATAATAACTCTATAGCTAGTCAGCTTATTCGCTTAGTGAATAGATAAGCATTAAAACCTGATATTACTGTGATGAACTACATCCTTGGGTCTGCTTCTATCTACACTCGCTTGCCTTAACACTACCATCATCATATCCGTGTTCATATGATTCGATATCTTGCAACTGACAATACTATGTGCAAAGGCATTAATGATAAACATGAATAGCAGAAAACTGCTTTTACTTCTATCTATCCGACATAAATAGAATCTACTGGGTTAGCGGATGGTACGATTGATCAAAAGTAACCATCAATAGATAGACGTAGCGAAGCGCACCATGTCCGCATTTAGAGCTTGGATAGGATGACATTAGAAAGGATATTTCTAAAGATGTGAAAGATATCTGAAAAACTTAATTATTATGATACCTAATTGATAGAACGATCATTATCTTTTGGATAAGTAAAAGTGATTTATTCTGATAGGTGGTAATAATCACCGAAGTGATAGTTTTACTCTAGATGCCTACAGATAATATAGCGATGTACACTATTAGAATAAGAGGTTTCTAGCATGTCAACCTATAAAGAGATGTGTGGACTTCATGCAATGCACTAGCAAAAAAACCATGAGCAAATTCAATTCTTGCGGGTTCATTGTTTTGGGCAGGAAAGTATTCGGGTTCACCTTCACTACGTACCAATATGACCTTTTGATCAGCAAATAAAGCATTGAATAATTGAATGAGCCAGTCGGTAGCTACTCGCTCATTATTATCAGCTAATTGTTGGTCGTTATCGTCAGTTTCGGTAGTAGCTAGGCCTTGCCATTCATTTCTCAGGTGCTCTAACACTCTATTCTTCTCAAAATTTGATGAATCGGTAGAAGTAGAGTTCATATCACTGGCCAACTCAGTAAGACATTTCAGTAGTATTTTTGCTTTAGAGGATGAGAGTAAGTTAGCAAAGTCAATTTTATTGTTAAACGAATTCATAAGTGAAATACTGGTCAGATAAGTGGTAAAAATGAAAACTATCACCTTAGTACAAAGGCGAAGAACAGGTCATGTTAAATCGTGCCAATATCAAAAATATTAACATACTAGCGCTAGCGTCATTCAATGCTTTCCGTTAGTATGGCAGGCAATATTATACACCGTTTTGATGAATGAGGCCGCGCATGTCAAGCACTCCAGAAAGTAAACCGTCAGCAATGCATACTGATAATAAAAAAGTGCCACTATCTACCAGCATGCCCGAGTCTATTTCCTTAGATAAGTGGGCAGACACTGGCTATGAATGGTCAGGAGAAGTAGAGCCAAGTGCTTTTAAACGTCTGGCGCTTATCTTAGCTACCGAACATGAGCAAGAAGAAATACAGCTGAGTGCTAGCTTATATCGCCGTAATAATGTCTTACATTTGGCATTTACATTGACTGGTCAGGTTTGGCTAACTTGTCAGCGCTGTTTGCAGCCAGTGGCTATCGATTTGTCTGATGACTTTAATATTGCTTTGCTCGAAAAAGAGAGCCAAGTGCGCTTAGTGAATGAAGAGCAAGATTATTTGTTGCTTGAAGAAATCATTACAGAGCAATCACCAGAGAAGCTATTGCCATTCAAAAAATTGGTTGAAGACGAGATATTACTCAAGACGCCAATGTCACCAAAGCATGATGACTGTGAGATGACGGTAGAGCAATTTGGTGAGATTCCAGAAGAAGAAGAAGCAGAAAATCCTTTTGCCGCTTTAGCCTCGCTAAAAGGCAAGTTGTAGTTTCATTAAAAGCAATTCACATATAAATGTACTACTTAATGAATTTGTGATACCTTTCATCAGCTTTCTACAGAAGAGTGAGATGCAGGGCTTTATTAATCCATTAAACATGCGTATAATGTCCGGTTTATTGCATTCTAGCAACAAGTTGCTTGCTGATAGAAGCTGACTATGCAAATTTACTATAGATTTTAGACGTAGTTAGCATTTTATGTGAGTGGCAATCTATTTAACTAATGATGCGTAAGACTTAGGTTGTTGTGATTATATGGCCTCTGTCAGTATCGATTAAAGCTGAATTTCAAGCTTATCCCTTTTAAGTATAGGAGCTATATCATGGCTGTTCAAAAAAGTCGTAAAAGCCGTTCTCGTCGTGACATGCGCCGTTCACACCATCGTATGGAAGTGGCTGAGCTGAGCATCGATGCTACTACTGGTGAAAAACATCGTCGTCATCACATGACTAAAGATGGTTTTTACCGTGGTCGCCAGTTGTTCAAGGTAAGTCAAGACGCCTAAGTTGTTTGTTAGCTAATGCAAGAGTAGTGATAGTACTGGTGACTATGATTGCTTTTGCATAGCCGTATCAAGCAATGAGTTTTGAGCTAAAGAAAGCCAAGTTATTTCGCTATCATATATTATGTGGCTAGATAACTTGGCTTTTTGCTATGGTTTTTTAAAATAAACATTTTATTTTTAGCCTTTAGCAAATATGAAAGTGAACTGATACAATCTATCATTACAATCTTAGCGATATTTTCTGCTGCACCGGTTTAGGTGGCACTCGCTATGATAATAGAGCCTGTCAGTGTATAGTTCACTAACAGTTAGTTTTTCACAAAATAACGAACGCAACGGCTCTGTGTCGTACCTAATAATATAACAAATCCCATTATTTTTAGGGATGTTTCCAATTGAATAAGGAATATTGGTTATGGCCTCTGTACCCGATATGGCAAAAAAGCAGCCTTCGCGGATCGCGGTAATTTTTCCTGGTCAAGGATCACAAGTCGTTGGTATGACGAGTGAGCTTGCTGAAACCTATCCAGAGATTCGTGATACTTTCGCTGAAGCAAGTGACGCACTTGGTGAAGACTTATGGGCAATCTGTCAGGATGAAGAAAAACTCAATCAAACCCACTATACTCAGCCAGCATTACTGACTGCTAGCATAGCTATCTGGCGAATCTTGAAACAGAAAGTAGTCACAGCACCTTGTTACTTAGCAGGGCACTCTCTAGGTGAGTATAGCGCGCTCTGTGCAGCTGATGTGATATCGCTTGCTGATGCAGTAAGACTGGTTCATAAACGTGGTCAGTTGATGCAAGAGGCTGTTGTAGGCATTGATACAGCGATGGCAGCAGTATTAGGTCTTGAAGACAATCGGGTCGAAAATTTATGTGAGCAAGCGACTGAACATGTTGATGGCGCGATTGTTGGTGCAGCCAATTTTAATAGCCCAGGCCAAGTCGTTATCTCAGGCAATGCCGATGGCGTTAATGCTGTTATTGATAAAGTAAAAAATACCGGTAAGAAATCTGTTCCGCTAAAGGTGAGCGTACCTTCACATTGTGCGCTGATGGAACCAGCGAGTAGTGCTTTGGCTGAAATATTGGCAGACATCAAATTTGAGCAAGCCACGATTCCTGTTATTCAAAATCGTCATGCACGTGTCGAAACCAGTGCGTTGGGTATCAAGCAAGCATTGACTGAACAGTTAAGCCAACCTGTATTATGGTCAAAAACCATGCAAGAGCTGGCTGACAAACAAATTAATATTTTAATCGAATGTGGCAGTGGTAATGTATTGAGTAATTTGGCGAAGCGTCAAGCCCAGCCAATTACCAGCTATCCTACTGACAAACCTGCCCGCCTTGAGAAATTAATGGAGTTATTATCATGAGCCGTACGATTACATTAGTAACAGGAGCGAGCCGTGGCATTGGTAAAGCCGTTGCTAAACGTTTTGCCAAAGAAGGGCATTTTGTCATTGGTACAGCGACGACTGAAAAAGGCGCTGAGCTTATCGATGACTATCTTCATGATAGTGGTGGTATAGGCCGAGTTTTAGATGTACGTGATACGGCGCAAGTTGATAAGCTGTTTGAAGAGATTGAAAGCGTTTATGGTGCGGTACAGGTGCTAGTCAATAATGCCGGTATCACTCAAGATGGTTTGCTAATGCGCATGAAAGATGATGACTGGAGTAATGTCATTGACACCAATCTAACGTCAGTATATCGCATGAGCAAACGCGCTGTACGCGGTATGATGAAAGCACGCCGTGGCCGCATCATCAATATTACCTCTGTAGTCGCGCAAATGGGCAATGCAGGCCAATCTAACTACGCTGCAACCAAAGCAGGCGTAGAAGGGTTTAGCCGTACCCTAGCACGTGAAATTGGCTCACGCCAAGTAACTATCAACTGTGTCGCTCCGGGTTTGATTGAAACAGACATGACGGATGAGCTTGATGAGCGTCTGCTAAACTCGATGTTAGATGCTGTCCCTATTAGCCGTTTAGGTCAGCCAGAAGACATTGCAGCAGCAGTGCATTTCTTGGCCAGCGATGAGGCCAGCTATATCACAGGCGCTGTTATTCCTGTCAATGGCGGCATGTATATGTAAGTGACGCACAAGTGTTACATAGTGATAATAAAAAACTGTGTGAACGAGTGTAAACTATAATAAAGAGTGCTATAATGACGGACACTTTTAGGCCAAAGCACTGTATGATAGCAGAGCTTTACCAGACATTAGTCAAAACGTATAATCCGTTATAAAGCATTCAGATAGCGATACTAATCTGAAAGTCTCACTTATATACAATGCTGTAGAATCTAATAATAGAACTATAGTAGTTTGTCAAAATAATAGATCAAAAAGGAGAAATCTACATGAGTAATGATACCGAGCTAAGAGTTAAAGCTGCAGTAGCTGAGCAATTGGGTATGAACGTTGAAGAAATCAGCAACGACGCTTCATTTATGGAAGACTTAGGTGCAGATTCATTGGATCTAGTTGAATTGGTTATGTCATTCGAAAGCGATTTTGGCATCACTATTCCTGATGAAGATTCAGCAGAGCTAACGACTGTTCAAAAAGCAATTGATTACGTACAAGCACAGCTATAATTCTATATTAGCTTAGCAAGTTTTGTATTGCCGTTTATCTTAATTGATAAGCGGTTTTTTTATGTCTTGCAAAATGAGCTTTCCATATGAGTGAATCGTATTTATTAACATAAGCTACGTCAATTCAACATTATTCAACATACTATTACTAGCCAGTTCAACTACCTTTGTCTATACTCATCTTGGTAAGCAGTAATAAAGTATGACGAAATTCAGGTGTTTACCTCACTATCTGATTTTATGCGTCATCGAAAATAATGATTAATAATAATATTTTAAGGAGCAATTATATGGGTATGTTCAGTTTTGCAAAAGACATCGGTGATAAGATATTCAATCGTGATGAAGCCGAGCATGATGCTAAATCAGAAACCAAAGCAGATGCTAATACGCCAGTACAGAGTAGTGAGACTTCAGCACAGTCAGTCGCTAATATCTTGCTTCGTCGTGTTCAGCAGCAAAATCTAAATATCAGCGATCTAAAGATTAAATATAATGGCTCAACGGATACTGCTGAGATCAGTGGTAAAGCCAAAACACAAGCAGATCGCGAAAAAGCAATCATCGCAATTGGTAACGTACAGAACGTTGCAAAAGTCATCGATAATATTGATATCGAAGAAGATGCTCCTGAGTCAACCATGTATACGGTTAAGTCTGGCGATAACTTATCTAAGATTGCCAAAGATGTTTATGGTTCAGCAAGTGACTACATGAAGATTTTTGAAGCGAACAAACCAATGCTTTCTGACCCTGATAAAATTTATCCAGGCCAAGTATTACGTATACCTAAGCCATAATATTAGCAATGAATAGTACAAAAATATGCGCTAACAAAAATGCCTCTTATAAATAAGAGGCATTTTTTTGTTTAGACAAATATAAGCCTAAGACTTAATAGCCTTTAATTTACCTTGCTGCTCAGTTATTGCCCAAAGGATATGCTCATCTAATATCTCATTGTGTACACCCAGTTTTGACTGTAATTGAGTAATAGTATCTGTACTTGCATTGGCATTTCCAAGTCCAATAGCGATATTGCGTAAAAAGCTAACATAACCTGTGCGTCTGAGTGGGCTGCCTTCCGTCTTTTTCATAAAGTCGGCTTCTTGCCAATGCCATAGTTCAAGTAGGCTACTACTATCAAGTTTATGCCGTGGTGCGAAATCTTCTACAGGAGTGATATTGGCGTATCGATTCCAAGGACAGATAAGCTGACAGTCATCACAACCAAAGACGCGATTACCAATCGCCCGGCGGTACTTGGTATCAATGCTACCTTTATGCTCGATAGTGAGGTAGGAGATGCAGGCCGAAGCGTTGAGCTCATAGGGTGCAACAATCGCTTGAGTAGGACAAATATCAATGCAAGCGCTACAGCTGCCACAATGTTCTTTGATAGGTTTGTCATCTGGCAACTCAAGGCTAATAAATAGCTCGCCCAACACAAAAAATGAGCCTGCTTGTTTATTAATAAGTAGCGTGTGCTTACCTGTCCAGCCAAGGCCAGCAGCATCAGCGATAGGGCGCTCAAAGATAGGGGCAGAGTCGCTAAATGGCCGAAAGATAAAATCTCGCTCTGACCCAATATTGAGATGTTGCCATTCAGGAAGCATTGTTTCTATTTTTAATGCCAATTGCTTTAAACGACTACGCATTGTCTTGTGATAATCACGCCCTCTGGCATAACGCGCAATGATACCTTGGTTGGGGATGTCATTGTCAGTGACAGCACGAGATTTCGGTGCTTGAGTCAGGTAATCCATGCGAACGCTGATGATAGTCCTTGCACCATCGACCAATTGCTCAGGGTTCGCCCGTAGCTCATGATTGCTGTGCATAAACTGTAGCTGTCCCTCGTAACCTTTCTCTAGCCATTGCTGCAGTTGTACAATTTGTTTAGCAAACAAAGGATGGTGCACGGATAGAAAGCCGCAGTCAGCAAACCCTAGCGCCTGTGCTTGAGTCTTGATCCATTGTTTGACGTCTGTTGTGGTAGAAAATGTTGATGTGTTATTGAGTGCAATCTTGTTTGCGACTGCATCATCAATTGCAGCGGCTCGCTGTTGGCCAGCTACTTGTTTAATAGAAGATATTGGTAGGCTTGGTGTAGATGAGTTGTTCATGTGTAATAGTAAGCGTTAATGTGAATACCGTTATGATAAGCGAGTGAGCCAATAGCGCAAGCATAAAAGAAAATAAATTCGCATTCATATTGATACACAAGTCAAAGTTGGCTTTTGCTAAGCTAGGATGTGTCCTCATATCAATGAGGAATCATCAGGCTTCAGAATAATATCAAACAATCTAATAAAAACAGTTGAGGGCAAATCATGCAAATACATAATCATTTATCCATAAATAAAAAACATCCTATATCGCTATATAGCAGTAAACAACTCTATGCAATGGAGCAAGCATGGTTTGATGAAGGTCATGATAGTTTTGGACTAATGCAACAAGCGGCTTGGCAAATGGCGAAGCATATTGAGCAGCTTTATGAGAAAAAGTACTTAAACCGTCAGTCATTAACGTCGGTTAATTTCTCTCATCGTCACAACCACCAGTATCGAGTGAGTATATGGGTAGGCAAAGGTAATAATGGCGGTGATGGTTGGCTGATTTCCTACTATCTCAAGCAAGCTGGCTGGCAGGTACAGATAGTCACAGTGGGTTTTGAGGATAGTGACTTTAACTATAGTGACTCTGATCAGGTTAATTCTGATAAAAGTGATACAACAGCAATTTCTAATAGTAAAAGCTCAATAAAGGATGCCCAAAAGGCTTTACAGATAGCACGATCTGCTAATTGCAATTATGAGCGCTTTGAAGATAGCCAAAATGATTTGAGATCAACAGCGCTACAGGCTGATGTGTATATCGATGCACTATTTGGGATAGGATTAGATCGTACACCTTATGGTATTTATAAGCAGGCAATTGGGGCTTTTAATGAATTAGTTGATCAAAATAATGGGCTGGCCATTGCCGTTGATATTCCAAGTGGTGTGGTAGCTTCGACTGGTGAAGTGTTCGACCGTATAGCGATACAAGCGGATGAAACTTTGTGCTTGATTGCGCGGAAATTTGGATTGCATACCAAAGACGGGGTAGATTATAGCGGGCAGGTAACCGATATACCGCTGATACCTTATCAGGTAGGCAATGTAGAGTTTGAGCCAGTAGCCAAATTGATTACTGCTGGACAAGATCTCCGTCCACGGCGCCAAAATAGCTATAAAGGGAGCTACGGCCACGTATTGGTTATCGGTGGTAATCGTGTTGATGGCTCACAAGGTATGGGCGGGGCAGCGATATTGTCTGCGTCAAGTTCGATGGCGGCAGGAGCGGGTAAAATCACTGTTGCCTGCCACGAAGCCTTTCATAACGCACTATTGACGTCATTACCAGATGCAATGACTATCAATTTGCATGATACCCAAGGTGTGCAGCATTTAATCAAGGCAGCCAGTGTGGTAGCTATTGGTATGGGGTTGGGCCGTGATAACAAAGCACAAGCGTTATTTGTAAATTATATACAGACTGCTATGACAGCGGAAAAGCCAATAGTTGTAGATGCTGACGGGCTTTATCACTTGGCATCGTTACAGAGGCAAAGCCATACGTTAATCGCTCAACTACGAGAGTATAGTATTAATAATGAGGTTTTTTTGACGCCGCACAGTGGTGAAGCTGCTAAGTTACTAGATAAAAAAATACAGGAGATAGAGTCAGATAGATTATCAGCCATCAAACTATGTGCGCAGACGTATGGTGGCAATTGGGTGCTCAAAGGTGCAGGGTCTTTGGTTTTAGAGTCTGATATAGATCAAGAGCAGGTCTATGTTTGTGGTGTGGGCAATGCTGGCATGGCAACGGCTGGTATGGGTGATGTATTGTCTGGTGTCATTGCTGGCTTGTTAGCACAACAAGATCTAGCATCGGAGATGCGTAGCTTGCATCAAGCGGTTGTCATACACGCATTAGCAGGGGATATATTGGTTAGTCAGACGAATCAATATAATAGTGATCATGGCAATCTTTTGATAGGGCAACGAGGGCTACAGGCTCAAGATATGCCAGTAGCCATTCGTCATGTTATGCAGTTGATGATGAATACCTATAACTAGCGTTGAGGCTAGGTAGTAGGGTTGCCACAGTACTGGTCAATTGCTTGCTGTACGCGCTCACGCTTCAGCTCAATCTCGCGACCATCTAGATATTCACGTTTACCACTGGCATCCATTTCATAAATACGTCCGCCGACGTTTAGATTGGTCAAGTTGTTGCGTAATGACTGGCAACGCTGTGCGTTGGCTTGTGCATCTTGCTCTTTAATACGTGTCTCAAGCGCTGCAACTCTTTGTTCTTCTGCACTTGGAGTATTGTTCTGACTAGGATCTGTTTTGCCCGCTAGCTGTCCTGCGTTATTTTGTCTGCCGTCACTACGGAACTCAATCAGTTCAATGTTTTTGCCATTCTGCGGAGAATGTTGGCTATATTTTACTTCGCCATGCGCACCAATAGATTTATAAACCTGAATAGCGTGACTGGCATTCATGGACAGCATTAGCATACACGCCGTACTCATACTCACAAGCAGTTTGGCAGCAGTATTTATCTTAGATGCATATGCCATTGTAGCAATCCTCTTATTTGGTAAAAAACAGATGTTTATATATGTGTCAATATAACATTTTAGTGTTTGAATGGTACTAAAAATGTACCAGCGTTTGATTTTAGCAAATAATTCTTATGAATGTATATTATTTAATAACTAATAGTTAGGGATAGGCTTTAGAAGTTTTTCTTGACAATGGGTCGCAAACCGTCGAATATAATAGCAGTTGATTGGTCAGTGAGCGGCTTTTATGATATTGCCGTGGCACTTGAAAACGAGGACTACGGGTTACTTATCAGTAACTTATACAGTTCTTTTTTCTTTGTGATAATGATATAGCAACGATAGTAGTCGTTCAGAACGATATCTATTGAGAGCTTTATATATTGTCTCCGGACTTATCTGTCTACAATGACTAAGATAAACTTATTATTTGAAATGCGCTAAGTATCATTTTAGCGATTGTATTAAACACGGCTCAAGATTTAGGGACGAGATATCTTCATTCAGCCTATTGTAATATCTAATGGTATTACGATGTATTACTGACTATGAACGTTATTTTTCTGTCTACTTCAATGCCTATGTATATATCAATCGAGTATTAATACTGGTTCGTATTAATCATAAATAATAAGCCTCTTTTATAGATGCACTCGCATCTTGTCACTGTATATCGATAAACTCCTATCACAGAGCTGACCCTACATATATTGCTGTGTTTAAGTACTATGTTGTCTTATAAAACAGCATGACTGAAATATAGCGGGCACACATTCTTGATATGGATAAGTATTAGCACTCATTTTTACGAGCTCAATAACCATGTGCAAACGTCGTTGTTTTCTTTTATAAATTAATGCTACTGCTTACCAAAAAAAAAGGTGATGACAGTGACGCAAACCACGCAAAGTCCAAACATGACTGGACATACCCAAACGGGTAATGCCGCCAAAAATTTTGAAGAAAAGCAACAACGTCTTGCTGAAGGTAGTGCACAGCCTGTAATGCTGTCTGGCGCTGAGATGCTAGTACAATCGCTGACGGATGAAGGTGTCAAATATATCTTTGGCTATCCAGGCGGTGCGGTTCTTCATATCTATGATGCCTTGTTCCAACAAGAAAATGTCGAGCATATCTTGGTGCGTCATGAGCAAGCAGCGGGTCACATGGCAGATGCTTATTCGCGAGTGACTGGTAATACTGGCGTCGTGCTGGCAACATCAGGTCCTGGTGCGACCAATACTGTGACAGCTATTGCGACTGCCTTCATGGACTCTGTACCAATGGTTGTAATCGCAGGTCAGGTGCCAAGCAGCCTCATTGGTGAAGATGCTTTCCAAGAAACAGATATGGTAGGCGTATCACGTCCTATCGTTAAGCATAGCTTCCAAGTACGCCATGCTAGCGAAATCCCAATGATTGTTAAAAAGGCCTTTTATATTGCACAGTCTGGTCGTCCAGGCCCTGTCGTAATTGATGTGCCAAAAGACATGACGGCGCCTAGCGAAAAATTCGCTTATGAATATCCAAAAGAAGTATTTATACGCTCATATCAGCCGTCACTAAAAGGCCATAGTGGTCAAATTAAGAAAGCCGTAGAGACGCTACTAGCCGCACAGCGTCCTATCATCTATGCTGGTGGTGGTGTGATTTGGAGCAAGGCTCACGAAGAGTTAACTGAGCTTGCGCATCGTCTAAACCTACCAGTGACCAACACATTGATGGGTCTTGGTACGTTCCCTGGTTCTGATAGTCAGTTCTTAGGCATGCTTGGCATGCATGGCACGTACGAAGCCAACATGAGTATGCATCATGCTGATGTGATTTTGGCAGTGGGTGCGCGTTTTGATGATCGCGTGACCAATAATGTCAAAAAATTCTGTCCTAATGCGACCATTATTCATATTGATATCGATCCTGCGTCGATTTCAAAAACGATTCTTGCTCACATTCCAATCGTTGGTGATGTGAAGTCAGTATTGACTGATATGCTGGATATCATCGGTAAAGACAAACAACTTGAGCAACATGCATTGCTTGACTGGTGGTCACAGATTAATGAGTGGCGTAAGCGTCATGGTTTGCGTTATGACACCAATACAGATAATGGTATTAAGCCACAAAGTGTCGTACAAGCCTTGGATAAAGTGACTAACAGTAATGCTATTATCACGAGTGACGTCGGTCAGCATCAGATGTTTGCGGCGCTTTACTATACCTATAATGAGCCACGTCAATGGCTGAACTCAGGTGGTCTTGGTACCATGGGTGTTGGTCTGCCATATGCGATGGCTGCCAAACTTGCCAATCCTGAGCGTGATGTGGTTTGTATTACTGGCGAAGGCTCTATTCAGATGAATATCCAAGAGCTATCGACCTGCTTACAATATAACTTACCAGTCAAAATTCTGAATATAAACAATGCCCAGTTGGGTATGGTTAAGCAGTGGCAAGACATGCTATATGAAGGTCGTCACGCACAGTCATATATGAATTCACTGCCAGACTTCGTTAAATTGGCCGAAAGTTACGGTCATGTCGGTATCAAAATTACTGACCCTGCCACTATGGAAGCACAGATAGCAGAAGCGATGGCAATGAAAGACAAGCTGGTATTTATTGACGTTTATGTCGATCGTAATGAGCATGTATATCCGATGCAAATTGCTGGACAGACAATGCGTGATATGTGGTTAACAAAAGGGGAGCGTACCTAATGCAACAACAACATCTGATTTCGGTATTAATGGAAAACGAAGCGGGTTCGTTGTCGCGTTTAGTCGGTTTGTTCTCACAACGTGGTTATAATATCGAAACACTAAACGTCGCGCCAACTGATGACCCAAGTATCTCACGTCTGACTGTGACGACTATTACTTCACCTGAAAGAATTGAGCAGATCACCAAGCAATTGCATAAATTGATTGAAGTGGTTAAAGTGCTGAACCTATCAGAAAACGTACACGTTGAACGCGAATTAATGCTAGTAAAAGTTCGAGCGTCTGGTAGTGTACGTGAAGAGATTAAACGCAGTGCAGATATTTTCCGTGCACAAATCGTTGACGTCAACTCTAACTTATATACGATTCAAATCGTCGGTGACAAAGCCAAACTTGATGGCTTTATTGATGTGATTGGTCGCGAACGTATCATGGAAGTGGTACGCTCGGGCGTCATCGGTATTTCACGCGGTGAAAAGACGCTTAGCCTTTAATCGGTTGAGTGTCTAATAACAGAATGCTTTAGTTAAATCATATTGATTTAAAATCAACAAAACGCTTATCTTAGTGACCATTTTACGATAGTGGCTATTGCATAAGCGTTTACTATCCATGGCAAACCATGATTGAGAAAAAGGACTGTATTTATGAACGTTTATTATGACAAAGATTGTGATTTATCAATTATCCAAGGCAAAAAAGTTGCTATTATTGGTTACGGTTCACAAGGCCATGCGCATGCGCTTAACCTACAAGAATCAGACGTCGATGTGACTGTCGGTTTACGTGCAAACTCAGGCTCGTGGAAAAAAGCTGAAAATGCTGGACTTAAAGTTTCTGAAGTAGAAGAAGCGGTAAAAGCTGCTGACGTTGTTATGATTTTGACGCCTGATGAGTTCCAAAAAGAGCTTTACAACGACGTGATCGAGCCAAACATCAAAGAAGGCGCTACATTGGCCTTTGCTCATGGTTTTGCGATTCATTATAACCAAGTTGTGCCACGTGGTGATCTTGATGTGATTATGATTGCACCAAAAGCACCAGGTCATACCGTTCGTTCAGAGTTTGCAAAAGGCGGCGGTATCCCAGATTTGATCGCTATCTATCAAGATGCTTCAGGTCAAGCCAAACAGTTAGCACTATCTTATGCTGCTGGTGTTGGTGGTGGTCGTTCAGGTATCATCGAAACAACGTTTAAAGATGAAACTGAAACCGATCTATTCGGCGAGCAAGCAGTACTTTGTGGCGGCGCAGTAGAGCTAGTTAAAATGGGCTTTGAGACGCTAACAGAAGCGGGCTATGCACCAGAGATGGCTTACTTTGAGTGTTTGCATGAGCTTAAGCTTATCGTTGATTTGATGTATGAAGGCGGTATCGCTGACATGAACTACTCAATCAGTAACAACGCTGAGTATGGCGAATATGTGACTGGTAGTGAAGTTATCAATGAGCAATCACGTGAAGCGATGCGTAATGCACTAAAACGCATCCAGTCTGGTGAATACGCGAAGATGTTCATCTCTGAAGGCGCTACCAACTATCCATCAATGACTGCCCGTCGTCGTAACAATGCAGAGCATCCAATCGAAATTACTGGTGCTAAGCTACGTGGTATGATGCCATGGATTGGTGGTAATAAAATCATCGATAAAGAAAAGAACTAAGACAGTATTAATTTATAAAAAGACTGCTTAGTTTTAAAGAAACCCATGTTATCAACTGATAGCATGGGTTTTTTAATGCACTCTATTTGCTTAATGCTTTTATGGTAGGCTATCTATGGGTTGAAAACCAATGGTAGCCCCCAATATAGACAAGCATTATCACACTAACGAATGGTTTGTTTGGTTAGACAATTATTATAATTTCTGTTCGTTTTTGAGCTATGAAACAAAGCAAATAATTTCCGTTCTTCTTTTTCTATAGATTACAGGTTGTATGTTGTGCAAATATCTTATTCTGACTGGCTAACGCCACAATTCATATATGTTCTTCTTAGTGCTGTGGTAGCTGTTTTAATTTGGATAGAAGGGGAGATGCTCAAAACAACAGATGGCAAACTGCCTCAATCTAAATTCTTTAAAATCAGTTCGCTTTTGGATACCTCATGGTTCTTTATTTCCGTGGTCATGTTGTATGTGATTGATCTGACCCCATTAGCGGTTGCGGTACCTGCTGCCTATGGTCTCTATACTACTTTTGGTTGGGTATATGGAACGCGTCTGCTGAAACGTAAGGGTATTCCTGACTCTCCAAAAGACTTAGTAATACCAGCTAAATATATCGCTTACAGCCAGTCATTTTCCCTAGTATTTTTTGCACTATGCCTACTGGTATTAAGCGCACAGTGGTTACCAATAGCTCCGTAAAGACCTGTTTAAATTAGGGCTTGCTAACAATTCTTGGCCTTGCGATTTATTAATCTATTGGGGTTATTTATTTTAGTTGCAGATAGAGATGAATAAAAAATAGTCTTTATATCAAGGTGTTATGTGATTAATGAGTGCTTGAGTTAGCTTCAAAAAATTGCTTTTAATTATTTACAAAAATCATCAATTTAACCTGTTGTCATTATGAAAAGCTGCTATAATCAAGCTGTACTTACAATATTTTAGGTAAAAACTTCAAGTCATCCAAGGATGATTCAGTGGATTTTACTGCCGCATTCTGCAAAAAAATATTTGGGTATATATCAATTAATCGGTGACGACACACGTCTCGCCAACAGTTAAAGAGTTAGGAAAATTTATGTCAGATAAAGTTGAAGGCACTGTAAAGTGGTTTAATGAAGCTAAAGGTTTTGGTTTTATCGCTCAAGACAATGGCGGACAAGACGTATTCGCTCACTACAGCGCTATCCAAGGTGGCGGTTTCAAGACCCTAGCTGAAGGCCAAAAAGTGTCTTTCATCTTAGGTGATGGCAAAAAAGGCCCACAAGCTGAGCAAATCGAAGCTATCTAATTTCTATAGTGATTGAGTAGACTGATTTTTAGTAAGCTTGATTGCAATGAAATTATCAATATGCATTGATTACTTTGTTTGTTAAAACAATAAAAATACTGTTTCAACTTTAAAAAAAAGCAACCTCTTATCAGGTTGCTTTTTTTATGGGATTTTTTTGGTATGACAAGGTGTTATTAATATCAGGTACTATTGATTTTATTGGCTAACATCATCAGGTAATAATCAACACTGACTCAATAAAAACACAATAAATGAGGTTGTATCATGAAGTGGGAGAATTGGTTTTCAATAGACTGGCAACAAGTACTTGGGATTTCTTTATCTGCAATCGGTTTTTATGCAGGATTAATGTTATTTACTCGATTGATGGGGCTGCGCAGCTTTTCCAAGTTATCGAGCCATGATTTTGCGATGACCGTTGGTATTGGTAGTATATTGGCGTCGACTGTATTGTCAGATGAACCTTCTTTACTGCAAGGATTATTTGCTGTCGCGATATTATTCTTGATTCAGGGTGTTATATCAGTTGTTAGGCGAAAAATAAAACCATTAAAGTCATTGATAGACAATCAAGCCATTATCCTGATGGCACATGGTGAGTATCTAGAAGATAATTTGAAAGAAGCCAAGCTCAGTACCAGCGATGTTCAAGAAGTTCTGCGCAAGAATGGTATCAAGGCTAGAACTGAGGTATTTGCCGTTATTATGGAAACAACAGGGGATATGAGTGTTATTAAAAGTAATGATGTAGAACCTGATCATGCTTTATTTGATGATATACGTGATAGTGAACTGTTGCTTGGCTCTATTAAAAAATAAGATATTATAGTTTTTGAACTACTAGGGCGTGTCTTCAATTGGATAAGCCATAAATAATAGTTACAATACCGCATCTATTGAGTCGATGCGAGAAATACAAGCTATGGCAAGAAAAGCATTAACAGATACGCTTTGGGATCAATTGCAATCGACGATGATAAAGTACGGCTGCTATCAAACTCAAAACAGCCGAGAGATTATGGAAGCCATACTGTGGAAACTCCGTACAGGCGCGCCTTGGCGTGACATACCTGAAGAATTATGTTCGTGGAAAACAGCCTATAGTCGTTTCAACCGCTGGTCGAAAACTGGCTTATGGGCAAATTTTTTTTTAGCTTACGAAAAGAAATTGATACGGAATGGGTATTCACAGACGGAAGCTATGTTCGCTGTCATCAGCATGCAAGTGGAGCTAGGCTTGGTGAAGATAGAGCAATTGGACAAAGTCGTGGCGGCGCAACTACAAAAATACACTTATCCTGTGATGCCGATGGATATCCGCTCAATTTTAAAATCACTGGGGGTGAAGTCCACGACAGTCAAGTTGCAGGTGAATTGATTGAAATGATTGGACAAGCTGATTACTTCATCGCTGATAAAGGCTATGACTCACAAGCGATCAGGGATAAAGCTCAAAGTCACGATATGATACCCATCATTCCCAAAAGAAAAAACGCCAAACAGCCTAATCCAGAGTTTGATAGCTATTTGTACAAACTGCGTCATCTTGTTGAAAATATGTTTGCAAGACTCAAGCACTTTCGTAGTATCGCTACTAGATATGAGAAGTTGGCTCGTAATTTTAAGTCAATGCTCTATCTGGCGTGTACTATCGTTCATTGTAAAATGAATTAAAGACAGGCCCTAGTATTTTTACTTATTAATTTAAAGAGATAAATAATAACAAAATATTAAATAAACATAGCAATGAGAGTGCTATAAAGGTAGAGCATTTAATACTGTTAATATAGAAAAATGTGCTTATAGACTATTTATTATAGAATGTTGACAAATTTATGACGCGTTATTCACGGCGTTGTCTTGACCTTATCGGCATGCTGACGCAAGATACATAGGTCTGATAATAACGGTTGGCTTAGCTTTAGCAGGTTTCATTAGTAAGGAATACAATGCTAATATGCTGTTAGATATTGGCTCATCTTTTTAGTGAACAATACTCTGTTGATATAGTAATAACCTCAAGCAGTATTTTGAACGACAATTTGAACAACAATGAACCTTTGGTTCTTAATTGATAATTTTTAATTCATAACATTAATAAACGAGGAACGTATGAAAGCATTAGTAGCGGTCAAGCGTGTCATTGATTATAACGTAAAAGTTCGTGTAAAAGCCGATAACTCTGGCGTTGATCTATCAAACACCAAAATGTCAATCAACCCTTTTGATGAAATCGCAGTAGAAGAAGCCGTTCGTCTAAAAGAAGCTGGTGTGATTGATGAAATTATTGTTGCATCAATTGGCCCAAAAGAATCGCAAGAGCAGATTCGTGCCGCTCTAGCATTGGGTGCTGATCGTGGTGTGTTAGTTTTGACTGACGAGAAGCCATATCCACTACAAATCGCTAAGATACTAAAAAGTATCGCTGAGTCTGAAGCTACAGATATTATCTTATTGGGTAAGCAAGCGATTGATGATGACAACAACCAAACTGGTCAGATGCTAGCAGCATTGATGGGTATCGGTCAGGGTACGTTTGCATCAGAAGTAAAAGTTGAAGGCGATAAAGTAAACGTAACTCGTGAAATCGATGGCGGCTTACAAACAGTTGCGCTTGATTTGCCAGCAGTCATCACGACTGATTTGCGTTTGAATGAGCCACGTTATGCAAAACTGCCTAACATCATGAAAGCGAAGAAAAAACCGCTTGATGAAAAGACACCAGCTGATTTCGGTGTTGATATGGCATCTAAGCAAGAGATTATTAAAGTTGTGCCACCTGCTGAACGCAAAGCTGGTATTACAGTAGGTTCAGTGGATGAGTTGGTTGATAAGCTAAAGAACGAAGCTAAAGTAATCTAAGACTTCGCTACGGCATATCATGTACAAAGTTACACGTTTGCTTTGGCTGATTCAGTATTTGCCACCTCAGTAACTTTGTACACAGACAACTTCATGACATGAATAGACGATACGAATAAATAAAGGATTAGAACCATGGCAATTTTGGTATATGCAGAACATGACAATGCCAGTCTAAAAAAGGCAACTTTGAATACTATCGCTGCTGCTAAGCAAATGGGCGATGATATCCATGTATTGGTCGCTGGTAGTGGTGCACAAGCAGTTGCTGATGAAGCTGCTAAAGCTGAAGGCGTTTCTAAAGTACTATTAGCAGACAATGCAGCTTATGAGCATCAACTAGCGGGTAACGTTGCGTTATTGGTTGCTGATGTTGCTAAAGATTATAGTCATATCATCGCACCAGCGACAACGACTGGTAAGAACTTTATGCCACGTGTTGCAGCATTACTTGACGTTAGTATGTTGTCAGAGATTTCTGCGGTAGTAGATGCTCAAACGTTTGAACGTCCTATCTATGCAGGTAACGCGACGGCAACGGTTAAAACTTCAGAAGATAAAGTAGTGTTGACTGTACGTACTACTGCATTTGATCCAGTAGCGAGTGAAGGTGGATCAGCCGCTGTTGAGACTATCGACAATGTACAAGAGACTGGTAAAGCAAGCTTCGTTAATGAAGAGATGGCTAAGTCTGATCGTCCAGAGTTAACGTCAGCAAGTATCGTTGTATCTGGTGGTCGTGCGTTAGCAAACGGTGAAAACTTCACTAAATATATCGAACCATTGGCTGACAAATTGGGCGCTGCTGTTGGTGCATCACGTGCTGCAGTAGATGCAGGCTATGTACCAAACGATATGCAAGTTGGTCAAACAGGTAAAATTGTTGCACCAGACTTATATATCGCCGCAGGTATTTCAGGCGCGATTCAGCATCTAGCAGGTATGAAAGATTCTAAAGTTATCGTTGCTATCAACAATGACCCAGAAGCACCTATCGCTAGTGTTGCTGATTACTTCCTAGAAGCGGATTTGTTTGAAGCGCTACCTGAGTTAACTAGCAAGGTTTAATATATAGTCACAGAACTACTAAACGGCTACGGCGTCACCCTCCTTAGATGTACGACTTGTACAATCTGCAGTCGGCTGCCTTGTATCCGTTTTAGATTTCTTGGACATATGATTATAGTCAGTAATAAAAAACCCACTATTAAATGATAGTGGGTTTTTTATGCTTTATAGAAAGATTTTTGTTTGCAGTTATAAACCAAAGCTAAGCGTAATTTCTTTGACGCAAAGTCTCATATAGACATAATGAGCCTGCAATCGCTACGTTTAGACTTTCTTGACCGTTCGGCTGTGGTAAGGCTATAGGCGTGGCACATTGCATTAACTCATCGCTGACACCTTGGCCTTCATGACCCATAATCCAAGCCGTTGGAGTGGTTAGATTGTGATCATAAATTAAAGTGTCGGTATGTGAGCTGGTGGCTAAGAGTGGCACTTGTACATAATCCAAGATATCTTGTGTGCTCAAACCCTCATAAATAGTGAGTGCAAACTGTGCACCCATACCTGCTCGTAGCGTCTTTGGAGACCAAGCTTGCGCAGTCGCGTTGGTGCATAGAATATTATTAATACCGACTGCTGCTGCCGTACGTAGTAACGTACCAACATTACCGCTATCTTGTACGTCATTGAGAATTAGGCAGTCTTCATTGATCATCGATAGCCCCGGCATTGGCACTTTAATAACCGCCATAATATCGATGCCTGTACCTAAACTTCGAATGCTCTCATAGAGCGAATCTGAAAGCGTCATAATAGGTGTATAGGTTGGCAAGCGAGACAATACTTGCTGAACCTCAGGATTATTGTGTGCTGACTCTGCTAGTAACATTTGGGCGAACGGATAGTCACTACGTAGGGCAGCATCGATGAGATGTATGCCTTCAATGACCGTCTGTCCATGCTTGTTACGCTGGCGAGACTGTGTCAACAGGGCTTTCACCAACTTGACCGTTGTATTTTTATCTGAAGTAATCAGCTCGGTGGGATTTGTTACCATAGTGGATCGCTTAGAATAGACTGAAGGAATCGTTTGAACAGCCAGCAGAATGCTTATGATTGATTTAGCATTCTACTGATTGTCTTTAATATGTACTCAAATCAATTATTTTTCAGAATAATTTACGTGCAAGTCTTTAACATAATCGACTTCATTTTTGCTACCCAGTACGACAGGAACACGTTGATGAATGTCAGTCGGTTCGATATCTAAGATACGGTTAACAGCATCCGTAGCCCCACCGCCAGCACGCTCAATCAATAAGCTCATTGGGTTGGCTTCATACATCAAGCGTAACTTGCCCGCTTTGTGAGCATATTTGGTATCAAACGGATAGGTAAATAGACCGCCGCGGCATAGGATACGATGCACATCACCAACCATGGCAGCGACCCAACGTGTATTAAAATCGCGACCACGCACACCGGCTTCGCCAGCAATCAGCTCGTCGATATATTGTTGCATCGGTGCGCGCCAGTAGCGATAGTTTGAGCTGTTGATAGCATATTCACTGGTATCAGCGTCAATTTGCACATTGTCTTCTATGAGTACATAATCACCCGTATCTGGATCTAGGCTGAACATCACAACATTTTCAGTTATGGTTAGAGCGAGTACGGTAGAGGTACCATATAACAAATAACCTGCTGCCAACTGTTGATTACCTGCTTGCAAGAAGTCACTGTTTTCGCTTGTTTGACCTTGGCGTTGGTACGGTAAAATAGAAAAAATAGTACCGACGGCCATATTGATATCGATGTTTGATGACCCATCTAGTGGATCAAACAATACCAGTAGACTGCCATCAGCGTTGGCAGGGGTGGCATTGTCTAATTCTTCTGACGCAACACCTGCACAATGCGTGTTTTTTGCCAACGCATCTAACAATAAGTCATTAGCCAGTACGTCTAATTTTTTCTGATCTTCACCTTGTACATTTTGATTACCAGCTTCGCCTAGGATGTCGGCTAAAGCCCCCTTTCTAAGTAGCTGTGAAATGGTTTTGCCCACGTTAGTAACAGTAGTAATCACGTCATTCAGTTCAGTGCTGGTTGAATGTTGGTCTAGATAACTGGTTAGAGTCGTCATAAAGCTTCCTAATAGATGGTATTGATAAGTGATATTGATAAATGGTGTTGAGAGTAAAAGAATAAGCAGTGATAAGCGCATTCTAGAGAGGCAAATCTTTAAATAGCGAGACCGCGTCTTTGTCCTGACCGTAAAATCAGCTACACTATATGTATTATTATTCGTTGATATCTTTGGTAAGCTTGTTTTCGCTCATGATCGCTACACTGATATTGCGCAGTCGCTACGCCAACATTGCCTAGCAGGTGGCTGAGTGTGTTTATAGGACTGGTGTCATTAGGGTAAATTGTATCAAATAAGCGCCAAAATGTCCCTGTATCTATGTATATCTACGATAAATGCTCGAACAAAGATGAATAAATGATTAATATAGACACATACCAACCCACAATGAAGACTTGCCATTATGTCAAATTCTCTCGATAGCAGCTCACTACATACGATCTCGCCGACTGACTACGCAAAATTCGATCCCAGTACCATTCATCAAAGGCTCAACACATCATTGAGTCGTCCACAGCTTAATACCGATGGTAGTATCCGTCACTTTTTGGGTGTAGAAGGCCTTAATAAACAGCAATTACAGGCGATTATCGCAAAAGCAGAAACGTTCTTTGATAACAATGGACAATTAATCAATCGGCCTGAGCTTGAAGGCTATACGGTGATGAACTTGTTTTTTGAGCCATCAACGCGTACACGTACGACATTTGAGGTGGCCGAAAAACGCCTGGGTGCCAATGTATTGAATATCGATATCGAGCGCTCTAGTGCTAAAAAGGGCGAAAGTCTACGCGATACACTGTGGAATCTGCAAGCCATGACAGCAGATATCTTTGTGGTGCGTCATTCAGCATCAGGCGCTGCTCATTTTATGGCAACGGAAGTCACGCCTAATATTGCCATTATCAATGGCGGTGATGGCTGGCATGCACATCCAACCCAAGGTATGCTCGACATGTTGACCATTCATCGGGAAGCGCCTCGTCCTTTTGAAGAGTTATCAGTGGCTATCGTGGGTGATATTAAGCACTCACGAGTGGCACGTTCTGATATCAATGCGCTACAAACACTAGGGGTCAAAGACATCCGTGTCTGTGCGCCACGCACTCTACTACCTAAAGGCATTGAGCGTTACGGTGTGAGTGTTTATGAAAATATGAATGAGTGTGTGACCGACTGCGATGTCATTATGGGACTAAGAATTCAAAACGAGCGTATCGGATCGCCATTGCTAGCGTCATCGAGTGAATACTACAAACACTATGGTATTACGCCAGAGCGCGTGGCACTTGCAAAGCCCGATGCATTGGTTATGCACCCAGGACCGATGAACCGCGGTGTTGAGATTGCTTCAAGCGTGGCTGATGGCGCGCAATCTGTCATTTTAAAGCAGGTAAATAACGGTATTGCCATTCGTATGGCTGTACTCTCTCTTGCGATGGAAGGTCAACGCGCTCATCAAGCGGCTGGTAATTAACCTGTCGCCACGCTGTTTTATTCTTCATTATTTCATTTATTGATACGGTAATAACGCTCATGTCTAATACGATAAACACTGATGCACCGATATTTGACCATCTTCCTAAAGCCATTAAAAATACATTGCCAACCGCAGTAACAGAGAAACTGGCCTCGCTTGAAGCTGGACATGAAATGTGGCTGCTACCACCATTGGTTGACTTATGCGCACGCCTACGTGAACCAGGCCAACAGCAGCATGGTACGTTGGAGTCAGAAGGACTCGCTGCTCGTGGCAATGGTTTTTTGCATGTGGTGATTCCACCTGATACCAATCCTATTCTAGAAAATGGCTCACTGCTCAAAGGGTTGCGTGAGCGCGCGCTTGATGATGGTGGTATCTACTTACATGTATTGGGTGCGTTGACGGCTGGACTAGAAGGAGAGCGTCCTTCAAACATTGCGGGATTGAAAAAAGGTGGCTGTATTGCAGTATCTAACGCTCGTAGACCTTTTCGCAACGATTTGGTCTTATTGCGTACATTAGAGTACGCAGCAACTTTTGGTATGAAAGTATTCTTTTATCCTGATGAGCCAAGTCTGTCTGGAGATGGGGTAGCGCATGAAGGTTATATTGCTTCTTATCATGGGCTGCAAGGCATACCATGGATTGCTGAGACGGTAGCTTTATCTACTCAGCTACTAATGGTCGAAGAAACAGGTATCGCGGCTCACTTCAGCCAGTTGTCTTGCAAGTCGTCAATTGAGCTGATGCGCTGGGCAAAAGATAAAGGTCTGCCAGTGACTTGTGATGTAGCGATGCATCAACTGTACTTAACCGATGATAACTTAGAAGGCTTTAATGCCCAAGCCTATGTGTTACCGCCACTGCGTAGTAATACTGATCAACAGGCTATTCGTCGTGGATTGAAAGACGGTACGATTGATGCGATTTGTAGCCATCATGAACCGCTAAACAGTACGGCCAAAAAAGCGCCGTTTGCTGAGAGTACCCCAGGTATTTCAAACTTCGATACCTTTATGGCGCTAGCATGTCAGCTAGTACATGATGACGTGTTAACTTTAGAGCAACTCGTCGATAAAATCTGCCTTAATCCTGCAAAAATCGCTGGTATTGGTGAGCAGTATGAAAGCATCGGCGGTGCGGTATTGGTCGATCCTAATCTAGAGTGGCAGGTGACAGCGCAATCTATGCTATCAAACGGTAAAAACACACCGTTTTTTAACCAGCAGTTGCAAGGTCGCGTTGTGGAGACATTCTTTGGCTAATTTGCCCCGACAGAATGACAGTCCGCCACCATCTGCAAAAGATAATGCTACGGCCTTAATTGGCCGGAAACAAAAGCCACGAAGCACTTCTAGTGAATCTATCAAAGCAGTGGCAATCTATGAGATGGTAAAAGGGTTGGGTGCATTGCTCGGTGCTGTTGCGTTATGGTCATGGCATAGCAATCTTGCGCGTTGGCTGACGACGGCAACAGTCTCTTGGCAACAGAGCTTTGGTCAATTGTTTGCTCCGCAGTTTGACAGTGTGATACGAATTGCTCAGCAAGCTAGCAAGAACTGGCCATTGTTTTTATTATTGATTTTTGCCTATGCCAGTCTGCGCTTTCTTGAAGCATATGGCCTATGGCAAGACAGAACATGGGCTTATTGGTTTGGTGTGCTTGGCTATGGAATATTTATTCCTATTGAGGTTTACTACTTAATAGTCCGCCCATTTGACTGGTTTAAACTGAGCATATTGATCTTAAATATTCTCATCGTCATTGTGGTTTACCGTAATATGAAACGAAAAGGTCTGATATAAAAGCGTACGACAAGATATATAGGTATAAAAAAGGCCAGCATAAGACATCTTCTTATGCTGGCCTTTGTATTACTGAATACATTTACCGTTTATGTTTCTGCGGCATCCGTACGAATGCTTTTCGCCACCTTGCCAACGCTCAAGCCTTGTACCAATATAGAGAATATGACGACAGCATAAGTGAGTGCCAATAAGATATCACGCTCAGTGCCCATAGGTAGTTGCAATACCAGAGCAACGGAGATACCACCACGCAATCCACCCCATGTCAGTACTTTCCATGCGCCAGTCGGTAAATCAAGCTGGCGACTCAAGGTCTTAGTGGTCATACCCACGACAATAAATCGAGCAAGCAGGGCGATTACAATCGTCAACCCAGCGGCGATAAACAGATTGCTTGAATAGGCAATCATGACGACTTCTAGACCAATCAGCACGAATAAAATGGCGTTTAAAATTTCATCGATTAGTTCCCAAAATAAATCAATGTAATGACGAGTCTTGTCGCTCATTGCTAATGCTCGCCCGCGATTACCAACCATCAGCCCCATCATTACCATCGCGAGTGGTCCTGATAAATGCCAATGACTGGCCAACGCATAACCACCTATTACACCTGCAAGCGTTAACAACACTTCTTCTTGGTAGCTGTCGATGCTTTTGAGCATGTAATATAAAATCGCCCCGAGTACCAAACCAAAGACAATGCCGCCACCTGCTTCAACGGCCAAGGTATGCGCCACATAATTGGCTGTCGGAATGTCGCCGCTCGATAAAATACCAAGTAGCAGCACAAAGATAACTACGCCGATACCATCATTAAATAATGACTCGCCGGCAATGACCGTTTCGATGCTCTTTGGGGCGCCTGCTGAAGAAAGAATACCCATCACCGCAATGGGGTCAGTCGGTGATATTAATGCACCAAATAATAGGCACCACAGAAATGGCAAGCCAAAACCGAGCAGCGGCAACATAAAGTACAGGGCAGTGGCAATAAGCATCGCCGATACGATAGTGCCAATACAGGCAAGAATACCAATGGGAAGTTTATAGCGTCTTAAATCGCTAATATTGACATGTAAAGCCCCTGCGAATAAAAGCATAGAGAGCATGCCATCTAATAACACTTCGGTAAAATCGAGCTGTGCTAATAAGCTCACTTCGTAATCAATAAGCTGATCAAAGCCCAAAAATCCTAAAAATATGGCGGCAATAGACAATAAGATAGAGATGACCATCACGCCAATCGTCGTCGGCAGACCAATAAAGCGATGATTAATGTAGGTCAGTAAGGCCGTGATAGATAAAAATATCGCGCTGATTTCAAGTACGGTCAGGCTGCTTGTGGGGGCCATGAAAAAAGTCTCAAATAATGATGAAAAATATTCTTAAGCTGAGTGCTGATAAGAATTATATGGTTTGGATTGTAGTTATATTCTCGCTTTGACACTAGCGATGGATATCAAGTTTATAGGTTGTAATACGATTATCTTGATTGTAAAGCTTCACGGATATGAGCGTCAAATTCACTCACGTAGTCAAAATATCGATGCTGAGCATCATTGCTAAGAATAAACTGCTTGGCTTGCTTGGACATAGCGATTAAATCATCAGTCAACTCTTGATAGTTTAGGTTTTCCTCACCTGCGCGTTCAATTAATGTTAGTTCATGCAATAGTGTCTGCTGCTGTGCGCTATTGACTCGCGCATAATTGAGATTGACGATTGCCTGACATAGTGCTTTTAGTACCATCAAATCAGCGGCTGCATAGCGACGTATTTCGCCAAGTGATGTATTAATAAAGTCAGAAATTTTTGGCGTATGAGTGACCACGGCTAATATAGCCAGTCGTTGCTGCTTAACTTCGGTGTTTGATGCATCATCATTTGGTGCTGGTGTATAAAAGTGATAGGGGCTGGGTGGTTGACAGCGCATCATAATACTCAAGCAGCTCGTCAGTGACTGCACACAGTTGACCGCTGTTTTTGGGTCATTGATACCAGGAGACAATGCACGCACAGCGATTTCAGTCATTTGTCCTAAGCTATAAGCAATATCATTAGAGTGCACCAACCGCTGTTCGATACGGATACAGTTTGCGAAGCGTTGCCAAAAAACACCATCAGGTGTGCGTGGTACAACGGCCAACTGCGGTGTTGATGTTTTCTTTCGGTTGTTTGGGTGCTCAGTTGGACGCTGGTAAAAATAACCAATGACGTTTCTATCAGTCACATATTCGCCCAGATTGACATGCACCTGTATCACGCCACCATAATCTTGTGTCAGAGTAATAAGTGACTCAAGGTAAATCTGTTGGATATAACCTGAGCGTGGCGGATAGATGGGCATTGATGACCATTTGTGAAACTGTTCGACATCATGATGCTCAATATCACGCTGATGTTGGATATCACAATGACTGCCATACCAATAGCGAATATTATGAATGGCATCGTTACTCGCATTCTGAATGACATGTGAAGCTTGGATTGCATGTACCATATGCTGTACGAAGTACACGAGCAGCAGCGCACAGACAATGGCCATAATAATGGCAAAGGTAACAGCCAGCTGGGGTACACCAAAAGCGACGTCGTATTTATGGATAGACTTTAATACCAGCAGGCTATAGCTAAAGGTACCAATAAACGCGCCCAGTACCAGTTGATTGGGTGTGTCTGTCAAAAAATTGCGTAACAATCGTGGGCCAAATTGTGAGGAGGCCATTGACAGTACGGCAATCGTAATTGAAAAGGTCGTGCCCGCGACCCCTAAGACAGCCCCTGCTATCGCGGTCATAATAGCGCGTGCGGCATCATCGTCACCTGTAAAGGCAAAGGTAATCTCTCTGACAGTGGCACGGTCAAAGTGCTGGTCAATCGTTACTAATAAAGGTGCCAGTAATATACCGACGATGACGCAAGCCGTTGGGATAAACCAGTAAGAGCCAATCAGCTGTTGCCACAAGTTTCGCAGGCGATCGGGCAGATCAGTTAGAGTCTGCAACGACCATAACTGGGCAAACTGTTTTAACTTGTTTTGGCTTATATCAAGTGTACGTATCCATAAGCTGTTTTTATCATCTTTATTCACTATCATCAGCTTTGAGGTATCCAAAAATCATCATATTAAGTTACAGCGTTATGGGTCTTTATAACTTTCAGATAGGGCTTTGACTGTTGTCTTAGAACTATCATGTTAGCAGTATCACCTTAGTATTTTCTATCTTGGTTAATTTACTTTGGGATTATCCGCTTCAGTAATGATATCGCCCTTACTATAGGCCTGAGTTTGTTCCTTATCATCGATCATATCTTGAGGGATAAGAATTTCATTATTATGATCATCAAACTCTATATTGCTGTCTTTGTCATAAGACATGGGCTCAAAGTGCGGTGTTTCTTTTTTGTGTGAGTCATCATTTGCCAATGCTTCCATCGTTGGCGCCGAGGTTCTTCTAAATAAATGGGCATCATTATTTTTATCGTTACCATTTTTATCAGACGTGGCTTTTTTACGTGGCTCAGTATTGGTAAATATAGCGCTTAATGGTAGATTTAGTTGTTGTTTGGCATAAGCTTCGGTATGCTCAAAACGCTCTATCAGTAGCCTAATCCAGGATGTTTGGTCTTCTATTCTTACTTCATTGAACTCATCTTTGATGGGCAATGGGTAAGGTAGGGTGCGATAAAAATCCCATAACGTCATTTTGCTCAAATCTCTTTTGAGTACATAGTCGTCATCATCGGTCATGGTGATGAGGTTGCTGTCTTGTAAATAGTTAATATAGGTATACCATTTCGGCAGCTCTTTGCGTCCTAGCATGTTACGAAGCGCTTGTTCGCTGACGGCCTCACCTTTTAAATGGTGCGTATATACTAAGTTAAGCATATCTAGCAAGCTCAGTAATGGATGGCGTGGCTCCACTTCTTCGGTCCCAAAAATGGTCAGGGTATAGCTAATTTCAACGCCTAATAGAATCAAATTCCATGATAAATAAATCCATAGCAAAAATATTGGTAATGCTGCAAAGGCTCCATAAATAGCTTCATAGCTGGTAAAGTTTGCCATCACGGTACCAAATAGGTGCTTCATTAGCTCAAAAACGACCGCCACAAACACGCCAGCGATGGCTGCATTTTTTGCCGGCACGCGTGCTTTTGGAATGAACCAGTACATACCGATGAAGCCTGAGACCGTGATGCCAATCGTGACGGCTTGTATCCAGATAGACCAATCAATACCGTAACCAGCGACTTGCCGATTTAAAAAACTCATGCTTTGTATCGCACTTGAGGCGATAAAAGCCGTGCCCAATACTAATGGCCCTAAAGTAACCATGGTCCAGTAGCGCAGCATGCTTTTAATACCGCCAGACCGGTTTTCTACCCGCCATATTTGGTTAAAAGCACGCTCAATGGTCGTCAATGTCATAATCGTTGTAAAAAACAGTACCATGGCACCAATAATGGTCAGGTTGGATGATTTTTCAGCGAAGTTGTTGATGTACTCACTAACCTGCATGCTAGATTGCGGTAGTAAGTTGTTATAAATGACTTCATATATTTGTGCTCTAACCGATGATAGTGCTGGTACGGAAGACAAAATCATCAAAAGTACGGTCAGCATAGGCACAATTGATAGCATAGTCGTGTAGGTCAGCGAGGCGGATTTTTGCTGGCAATTATCTTCAAAGAAATGCCGAACCAAAAATCGTAAAAACTGAAACCAGCGCTGGTGTAAAAACGGGAGTTTCTTTGATAATTTTTCCATGGCGACCATCTAGCAGGTATTAGAGTGACAATAGTGTAACAAATATAGACGGTTATCATCTGCCCTTTAATTGTGTCAAAATGCACATTGGTAAACGCGATAGAGTGTTCTCACGACAATGCGCAACGAGGTTGTTTGCATGTCAGTGAATGACTCGGGCATAATGTGCAGATATATTGATAGTGTCAGCTGTTGGCTACATATTGCTATACTCAATCCTCTATAAATTGAATACGGTGTTAGTGGTGCTTAGTCTACTCTACTACTTGTAGTGCTTTCACTCGGCTTCCTTGTATTCAAGTTATATTGAACTGACAATATAATTAACCACGTGAATGATTTAAGGAAGTGTTGCTAATGAGTCAGACTGCCCCTTATGTATTGGTACTCTATTATTCTAATCATGGTACAACCAAGACATTGGCATACGCTATCGCGCAAGGCATCGAAGACGCTGGCTTGACGGCGCGTATTCGTACGGTACCAACGGTTGCTCCTGAGACGACATCGAGCAAGCCTGCGATACCTGATGAGGGCGATCTGTATTGCACCATGGAAGATCTCAAAAACTGCAGCGGTCTGGCGCTCGGCAGCCCAACGCACTTTGGCAATATGGCGGCTCCCATGAAATACTTTTGGGACAGTACGGTGACACTATGGCTGGCAGGTAATTTGCAAAACAAACCTGCTTCCGTATTTACAGCAACGGGTTCGATGCATGGTGGTCAAGAGACGACATTGCTGACGATGATGTTGCCATTGATGCATCACGGTATGATTATCGTTGGCGTGCCTTATGCGGAGCCTGCACTCAATCGCACCCAACGTGGCGGCTCACCTTATGGTGCTAGCCATGTCAGTGGGGCATTACATGATCAGCCTATCTCATCTGATGAGCGTGAGCTAGGTATTGCCCAAGGTCGTCGTTTGGCTATCAGTGCTATAGCATTGGCTCAAGCTAACTGGAGTCGCTAAGCGGCCTTTGTATCGTTGAGCCTACAATAATCATTGAGCCTAAAATGCGACAGCGTTATTAACGCTATTAATGAGGAAGTAAATATATCTAATGGCTACAAACCGCTCCGATAGTGAGATGAATGCTACACCACCAGTAAAGAAAACTGGTAAGCTTGCCAAAGTGAATAAACCTATTGCGCCTATCCGTCAGCGTTTGCTGGTTACGTGGTTGATTTGGCTTGTCTATAGATTGCTTGGACTGCCTATCTTTATTAATGTATTCAATCCAAGTAGTCCTGATATCGTCGGCGGTGTCGCATGGCAAATGCTATGGTTGGTACCAGCCTTTATCCTGACACCATCGATACTACGTGGACGCTCGCCTTATGCATTGTTAATAAGCAGTATGTTTATACTTGTATATCTAGGTGCGAGTGGCGTGGTGTTGTTTACACGAGTTTATGGCAGTAGTTGGGCAGAGATAGTTGTCTATCTACTGGATTTTTTACTATTGCTGCTTATCAATGTTTGGTTGTTTATTTTACTGAAACGTCTGCCTTCAATGAACAATGTCGTCAAGAAACCCCGTCAATAATCCAGTTTGTTTAATGCTTAACTTGCCTCATGCTTAACAAGTAATGTTTATCAGTTATCAGTATAAAACTAAAAAAAAGCGGCGCTCTACATTAGAGCGCCGCTTTTTTTAATATTCTTTCAGCAGTTTAACAAACGGTTTAATTAACCTTGGTCAATTCTAAATCCATTTTTTTACCATCATTAATCTGACTTACTTTAACTGGTAGGTAGTCTAAGCTTGGTGCTAACCAAAAGCTAGTAGAGCGGCTATCGTCATCATGGACACGGTCGACACGTACCGTATCAAAGGTGCCTGCTGGTACGGTTATTTTGGTGTTGCCAGATTTCTTAAATGGGGTCTTTTCGATTTTATCTTTTTTCGCCATGTAGTAATTACCAGAGAACTTACCATTCAATAAATCCTGACGAATCTGTACTTCGAGGCTCAAGTCATCAAAGGCTTGTTGCGACATGTTCATTGTCGTTGATTTGCCTCGATAGTTACTCACGACTTTTTTGCTACTTGGATTAAAATCTAGTTTGTGTGTGCGACCAACGCCCAAGAGTTTATAAGTCGTGCTGGCTTGAGTTGGCGTGACGTTATTACCATTGATGGTAAAGGTACTATTTTGCGAGGCGCTAGCGACACCTGCAACTCGTGCATTGACATTGTATTTCCAAGTATCACCTGACTTACTTAATGTGCGAGTAGCGGTGCCTTTATATTTGTCTTCGACCGTAAAGCTATAGTTAGCGCTTGATGCTTGGATGGTCTTTGCACTGGCGACGGTAGGTGCAGTCATACTTAATGCTCCGATAGCAGCAATACTGGCGCCTGAGGTTAAGGCGGTCAAAAATTTTGACTTACTACGTTTTGTGTTATTAGAATTTTTATTCGATGATGAAAAAATCATAGATGTTCCTTAAGTAATATAGTGTTGGTATATCAGATTCTATCTACCACTATTATTGTATTTACAAGCACTATAATGGTCATACTTGGTTACATTTTCAAGAGTATTTGCTGTCTATGGTGTGTTGCTCTTGTAGTCAATGTTGCTATAAAAACACCCTGAATAAGAAGAAATAATAGTCGATTAGTACAACAGTTTGAGATCATGACAGCACTAAGCGGCTCCCTGAGATAATTCTTGTAAAATTTTAGGCTTTACACTTGAAGCGAACACACGTTGCCCCCACTTTTTGATACAAGCTTAATGCTTATCTTCGGAATATTGCTTTTAAGTAGTAGACCCTGTAGATACTGGCATTAAGACTATTAATTCAAATAAACCCTCAATTTTAATAATCAACTTTTGGAGTCATATCGATGAACATTCGTCCTTTACATGACCGTATTGTCGTCCGCCGCATAGAAGAAGAAACAAAAACGGCTGGTGGCATCTTGCTTCCTGGTTCAGCTCAAGAAAAACCTTCACAAGGTGAAGTACTGGCTACGGGTAACGGTCAGATTCGTGACAACGGCGAAACTCGCGCGTTAGACGTAAAAGCTGGCGACAAAGTTTTGTTCGGTCAATATGCTGGTCAAACGGTAAAAGTTGACGGCGAAGAACTGCTTATTATGAAAGAATCTGATGTATTGGGTGTGCTAGAAGGCTAATTGCTCACGAGGCCTATTGGCTAAGTTAGTTGTTAGTGAAGCACATTTATAACCATATTATCGAATCATTCAACCGTATTCTCATACTTATAATAGTGGAGTAATTTAACATGGCAAAAGACGTAAAATTCGGCATTGATGCCCGTAAACAAATGATGGACGGCGTAAACGTTCTAGCAAATGCAGTAAAAGTAACACTAGGCCCTAAAGGTCGTAACGTTGTTATCGATAAATCATTTGGCGCACCTACCATCACTAAAGATGGTGTTTCAGTTGCCAAAGAAATCGAGCTAGAAAACAAATTCGAAAACATGGGTGCACAGCTAGTACGTGAAGTTGCTAGCCGTACCAACGATGTCGCTGGTGACGGTACAACTACTGCGACGGTATTGGCTCAGTCAATCTTGCAAGAAGGCATGAAGTCAGTGGCTGCTGGCATGAACCCAATGGATCTTAAACGCGGTATCGATAAAGCGGTACGTGCTGCTGTTGAGCAAATCCATTTGTTATCTACACCAGCTGACGACGAAAAAGCCATTGCACAAGTAGGCTCTATCTCTGCTAACTCAGACACCAAAATCGGTGAATTGATTTCGCAAGCAATGCAAAAAGTCGGTAAGCAAGGCGTTATTACAGTTGAAGAAGGTTCAAGCTTCGAAGACACCTTAGAAGTTGTAGAAGGTATGCAGTTTGATCGTGGTTATATCAGCCCGTACTTCGCGAACAAGCAAGACAGCTTAACGGCTGAGTTTGAAAACCCATATATCTTACTAGTTGACAAAAAAATCAGCAATATCCGCGAAATCGTACCATTACTTGAGCAAGTAATGCAGCAAAGCAAACCATTGCTTATTATCGCTGAAGACGTAGAAAACGAAGCGCTAGCGACTTTGGTTGTTAACAACATGCGTGGCGGCTTGAAAACTTGTGCGGTTAAAGCACCAGGTTTCGGTGATCGTCGTAAAGCAATGTTAGAAGACATCGCAACGCTAACTGGCGGTACGGTTATCTCTGAAGAGATTGGTCTTAGCTTAGAGACTGCTACTCTAGAGCAACTGGGTACTGCTAAGAAAGTGACTGTTGGTAAAGAAAATACAGTAATCGTTGATGGCGCTGGTAACAAAGCTGATATCGAAAACCGCGTTGAGTCTATCAACCGTCAAATCGAAGAGTCTACTTCTGACTACGACAAAGAAAAGCTACAAGAGCGTGTTGCAAAACTAGCTGGCGGCGTAGCAGTTATCAAAGTTGGCGCAGCGACCGAAACTGAAATGAAAGAGAAGAAAGATCGTGTTGATGATGCGCTACATGCTACTCGTGCAGCGGTTGAAGAAGGTGTTGTACCTGGTGGTGGTGTTGCGCTAGTACGTGCTATGAACGCACTGTCTGAACTAACAGGCGATAACGACGATCAAAACGCAGGTATCAATATCTTACGTCGTGCGATGGAAGCACCACTACGTCAAATCGTAACCAACGCAGGTGAAGAAGCGTCAGTTGTGGTAAACGAAGTGAAAAGCGGTAGCGGTAACTATGGTTACAATGCTGCTTCTGGTGAATATGGCGATATGATCGAGATGGGTATTCTTGACCCAGCTAAAGTAGCTCGTTCAGCACTAGAAAACGCTGCATCTGTTGCAGGCCTAATGCTTACCACTGAAGTTATGATTACTGACTTGCCACAAGGTGATGACGGTATGGCTGGCATGGGTGCTGGCGGTGGAATGGGCGGTATGGGTGGAATGGGCGGCATGATGTAATTTTACTTCTGCTACAAAGCGATTTTTCTTTGTCAGACGCGCTCAATGTACAATAGGTACTATTTTCGCTCGTCTTCCTCGACAAATCGCTTTTCGCTAGAAGTATTACCAACGTCATAAAGTCTGTTTAATCATTGAAGTCCTGTTATCGCAAGATAGCAGGGCTTTTTTGTATCTAGTTTAATAGGATAGTGGGTGTCACATAGAAAAACCCCAATAGGCTTAGCTTATCGGAGTTTTATTATAAACGTTTGGTATCTTTCAACTAAGAATAAAATCAAATTTACTGATTCACTTCATCCCGTCTAAACGTCCACGTCTTATCATCAGAAGCGGCTGCGCAATAATAATATCCCGCTAGATCAAACTGCTTTAGCTGCTCTGCATTGGTCAGCTTATTATCTGCTGCATACTTAACCATTAGTCCACGTGCTTTTTTGGCATAAAAGCTAATCACTTTATATTGACCATTTTTCTCATCTTCAAATCGTGGTGTGATGATGTCAGCCTTCAATGATTTCTTCTTTACGGACTTAAAGTATTCATTAGAAGCCAGATTAATCAATGTTTTATCGTCGCTATCAGCCATACGGGTATTGATAACCTCAGTCACTTCCTCACCCCAAAACTCATATAAGTTATTACCGCGCTCATTTTTCAGCTTGGTACCCATCTCTAAGCGATATGGTTGGATTAAATCTAGCGGCTTCAACACACCATAGAGCCCTGACAAAATGCCTAAGTGCTCATTGACGTAGATAGTCGTGTCTTTATCCATGTGATACATATCAAGACCGGTATAAACGTCACCATCGAACAAATACCCAGCAGGTTTTGCTGCATTAGTATTATCAGTGAATGGTTGTTCTTTACTCCAATGCCATTGCTGATTGCGCGCCGCATTAAGCTGTGCCAAATCATTAGAAATGCTCATCAGCTCTTGTAAATCAATCGGTTCTTTAGACTTCATTACTTGCATCAATACTTGTGAATGTTCAATCAGCTCAGGCTGACTATAGTAGTTACCTATATTTAACGGTATAGCGTCTGTTTCGTTCAAAGATTTGGCAGGGGAGAGTAAAAAATACATCGTTATTCCTTATTATAGTGAGTCATTGACGATTCAATTACCGCGTCAAGCTTACCTATTATACGATACCTATCGCTTGAACTTAATCGGCTCGTTGCTTTTTTACACGATTCTAGAATATATCAATAGTGACTGTTAGAGCTTACCTTCATTTTAAATATAACCATCAAAACAAGAGAAACAGCACAGATAATATCGAGGGACATATCAGCTGTTTGATGCTGTTTGTCTATTGAGGCAATGGTCTATGATGTGGGGGCGGACTAGTTATACAAGGTTATATTTTGCAAAGCATTAAGGGTGTTAAAAAAGTAAATTTTTTTAATATAACAATAAAAGTTATATAGATGGTACAAATAATTAACTTTTTATTTACTTATGGGTCATCATTAAACAATGAAAGTTGGTGGACGATATACCTATAATAAAAAGGCATGATGGCAAAGTCGCTATCATTTATTAAATTGATAAACCTTTGGTCACAACATTGAACTAATCAAAACCAAAGGTTTTTTTGTCCCCTGTGCTTTTTAGATGTGCGTTGAGGGTATTAAAAGTAGTCGTGAGACATAATTATAGTCACTATAATTATAGTCATTAGACGTAAGTAAGGAGACGGTATGAAAATCGGTGTAATCAGTGCAGATAGCGCGAGCGAGAGCCGTGTAGCCATAACCCCAGACGCAGTAAAAAAACTGCGTAAACTTGGGTTTGAAGTTGTCATTCAGTCAAATGCAGGTCAAGCAGCGTACTACGCTGATGAGTTGTATCAGGCTGCTGGTGCCGACATTGCCAGTAGTAGCATCGAGGTCATTACTCAGTCTCAGATTATTACCATCGTCAATGACCTACCAGCAGCAGCCATTGATGACTTGTCATCTGGTCAGATCGTCATTGGCATGCTTGATCCGTATCGTAACACTCAGCTTGATACTTATGCGGCTAAAGGTGCGACAGTCTTTGCGATGGAATTATTGCCCCGCACCTTGTCACGCGCACAGAATATGGATGTCTTGTCATCACAGGCCAACCTTGCGGGTTATAAAGCCGTATTGCTAGCAGCCAATGAGTACTCACGTCCTTTCCCTATGTTTATGACGTCAGCCGGTACCGTTAAGCCAGCCAAAGTTGTCATCTTAGGTGTCGGAGTGGCAGGTCTGCAAGCCATTGCAACCGCCAAGCGCTTGGGTGCCGTCGTTGAAGCCAGTGATTTACGTCCAACTGCTCGCGAGCAAGTGGAGTCACTCGGTGGTAAATGGCTAGATGTGCCGATGAGTGCAGAGGAAGCTGAGACAGCCAAGTCTACAGGCGGCTATGCGTGGACGCCATCCGAGCAATATGTCAAAGATCAAGCAGCTGTCGTGGATAAAGCGCTCAGCAATGCGGATATCGTTATTACCACAGCACAGATTCCTGGTCGTAATGCTCCGCGTCTGGTACACGGCGCAACCCTTGCCAAAATGAAGGCTGGTTCCGTACTGATCGATATGGCTGCTGGTACAGGTGGTAACGTCGAGGGCAGTGTGCCGAACGAAACCATCACTACAGACAACGGCGTACGTATCGTTGGTGCTGCCAATATCCCTTCACAGCTCGCCGCGCAGTCTTCAGATTTATACGCCAACAACTTGGTTAACTTTATCACGACCTTAATTGCGCCTGCTGGTGATGACACTTCAGCAAGTGACGCATCAGCTAACTTGGTACTTAACTTAGACATGGAAGACGAGATTCAGGGTGCACTGGCAGTGACACATGACAGTCAGGTACGACTGGCCAAACGCTAGTTTGACGGTCTATTACGACATACTTTGTCACCATACATTTGCCAGACATGAATAAATTTTAGGAGGATTAGATGATTGCCACTATTTTAGCGTCAGCACCCGCCGGTGCCGCCATGGCCAGTACGCCATTTGTCGCGATTTTTACCGTATTTGTACTCGCTATTTTTGTCGGATATTACGTGGTTTGGGGCGTTACGCCTGCACTACACACGCCATTGATGGCGGTAACCAACGCACTATCAAGTATTGTCATCGTTGGTGCCATGCTACAGACCGTCACCATTGATGGTTCTATCTTTACACCGACCAGTATACTTGGCGCTTTTGCCGTATTTTTAGCCAGTATCAATATCTTCGGTGGTTTTGCCGTGACCGAGCGTATGCTTGCGATGTTTAAACCGAAAGTAAAAAAAGCATCAGTAGCAACCACTGATGTCGGAGGTGACGCATGAATGATTTCTCAGCAATGATTGCGGCAAATGCAGATTGGTTCTACCTAGTCGGCGCGATTCTGTTCGTTTTAACCTTACGTGGTTTATCCAGCCCAAAGACGGCTATTCGTGGTAACCGCTTTGGCATGGTAGCGATGGCAATTGCTGTCGTTACGACGTTCTTCTTAGCAGAAGGCCCTGTCCTTTGGTTAATTATTGGCGCGATGATTTTAGGTGCCCTCGTGGGTATGTGGAAGGCAAAAACAGTCGCGATGACCCAAATGCCAGAAACCGTTGCTTTGATGCATTCATTCGTCGGTTTAGCAGCAGTTGCCATTGCATTGGCGACGGTATTACACACTGAACAGCAGCATGGTGCTGTTGCCCGTGTAGAGCTATTTATCGGTTGTTTCATCGGTGCGATTACGTTCTCAGCATCCGTCTTTGCCTTTGGTAAATTAGCAGCTAAAAGCTGGGCTAAAACGTTGGTTGGCGGTTGGGTAAAACCTGTCCAAGCGCTATTGTTCATTGCGATGATTGGTTTTGGTGGCGTTTATTTCGTTACTGACTCATTACCAGCATTTTATGCAATGGCTGTGATTGCCGTTATCTTTGGTTGGATGTGGATTGCCCCAATCGGTGGCGGTGATATGCCAGTAGTGGTATCGCTATTGAATTCATTCTCAGGTTGGGCGGCAGCAGGCATTGGTTTCACTCTGGGCAACTCAATGCTGATTATTGCAGGTTCGCTCGTTGGTTCATCCGGTGCGATTTTGTCTTATATCATGTGTAAAGCCATGAACCGCTCATTACTCAACGTCTTATTTGGCGGTATGGGTACAGGAGCTGTAGCAGCGGGCGGCGATGATGGCGCACCGAAGAACTACAAGGCTGGTTCAGCAGAAGATGCGGGTTTCTTAATGGCCAATGCCAGCAGTGTGGTCATCGTACCGGGTTATGGCATGGCACAGGGCCGTGCACAGAATGCGGTAAAAGAGCTATATGAGCTATTAAAAGAAGAAGGTGTTAACGTTCGCTTTGCTATCCATCCAGTTGCTGGTCGTATGCCAGGTCACATGAACGTACTATTGGCTGAAGCTGACGTACCTTATGACGACATTCTTGAGATGGATGAGATTAACTCAGACTTCGCGAGTACAGATGTGGTGTTGGTTATCGGTGCAAATGATGTGGTAAACCCCTCTGCGAAAGACGATCCGACATCACCAATCTTTGGTATGCCGATTCTAGAAGTCACTAAAGCGCAAACGGTCATGGTCATCAAGCGTTCAATGAATACGGGTTATGCAGGGCTTGATAACAGTTTGTTCTACATGGACAAAACCATGATGATCTTTGGTGATGCCAAGAAGATGGTTGAAGAGATGGTTCGCAGTATCAATGGCGCAGGTCATTAATCATTAAAATATGTGTTTAACTGTTAGCTTTTGCCTATAAATTTTTAAGTAAAGAAAGTCACTGAGGTGGCTTTTTTTGCGTTAAAGTAAGCAGCATTTATATATCATCGATATTTATACAAAATAAGAGTTAAAGGAGTTACTTATGAACATGTTGATCCGTTTTTTTATTATGGTTAGCTTGCTAAAACAACAACTAAAACAGCAATCAATGAGCGAGCGCATTAGCATAGAGACGTTGACTGCACCGACTATCCGTAACTATCGAGTATTACCGCATGACATGGGGTTTCGTGACCATTTGCCTAATTACCGCTATTTGTCATTCATTGAATTAAATGTCACTCGCTGGGTAATGGCGTGCTGTCATCAAAAAGGCATTAAGAAATTGAATTGGGTAATGTCCATGCAAGAGATGGTTTACCTGAAACCAATCAAGTTTTTGGATAAAGTGACGCTCAGTAGCAAGGTTGCAGGATGGGATCAAAAATATGTGTATTTTGAGCATCGTTTCTTTGTAAAAAATCAGCTGATGAGTATGGGTATGACAAAGTTCATATTTACAGATAAAAAAGGTAAGTGTACGCCAGAAGTATTGGATATGGTGGGGGAGCATTTGACCGACACTATTACCACATGGAACAATCATCAGGCTGCTTTGAAGTCTGCCAAGTCGGCGTAGATAGCATAAGCTGCCATATAAAATTAACTTGTCTATAATCATCTGATGAATTTTGGTAAAATAGCGCCTATCAAATCGTCAAAACCATTTTATCAAAATCGTTTAAAAGATAAGGAGCCGCTATGATCCCGCAAAAATTAAAATGGACGAACAGCTTAGATATCGCTATTGAGTTGTATGAAAAGTTCCCAGAGACCGATCCACAATATATACGCTTTACCGATTTGCATCGTTGGGTGACTGAACTTGAAGGCTTTGATGATGATCCACAAAAGTCAAATGAGGGCATTTTAGAAGCCATTCAGATGAATTGGATTGATGAAGCAGATTAGAGTTACTTTGCAACGCTAATGGCTTTTTTAGTACGTGCTTATTTCAATACTATCTCACATAAAAAACCGTATAAATATACAGGATATACCGCATCATGACTTCACAAATTAAAGAGCTACCAGAAGCAATAGCTTGCAGTGGCATTAGCGTTCGTACTACTAACAACGCTGAGATTAGCGAAGAAACGGCCAAACTGGGTCGTTTATGGCAGAAGTTTTACCAAAACCATGCCAGTGATCTGCCTAAAGGTGAAGATATTTATGGTGTCTACCATAACTATGAGAGCGATGATTTGGTCGGCGCTTTTGATGTGGTTGCCAGTTGGAAAGTAGTCAGTGAGCAAGAGCCATCAGACACTGAAAAGACTGCTAAGTCTACAAACCTAGTAACAGTAGATATTCCTGCAGGGAAGTACATGGTATTCTCTGAAGAGGGTAGAATGCCTTACACTGTGATGAATGCTTGGGAAAAAGCTTGGACTTATTTTAATGATCGCAGCTGTGAGCATACCCGAACTTTTGATGTTGATTTTGAGCATTATATTGATGGCAATCTAGAGTATGGTCAAGTAGATGTCTATATCGGTATTGAGTAAGATTAGTATTGAATAAATCAGTCAAAATAATAAAAAAGCGCCAAATCTAATTAAGATTTGGCGCTTTTTTTAATGCTAATAAGACGTTAATCTAGCAGCAAGTTCTCTAAGATCCCTTCATAAATCTGTGCCAATCTACCCAAGTCATCGACTTCTACCTTTTCGTCAACCTGATGAATTGTGGCATTACGCACACCTAGCTCGACTACTTGCGCGCCTGTTGGTGCGATAAAGCGTCCATCAGAAGTACCGCCTGAAGTAGATAATGTCGTATCAGTATCAGTCACCTTTTTGATCGCTTTTTGACAGGCAGAAACTAATTTACCTTCAGGGGTCAAAAACGGCTGACCAGATAACTTCCAATGAATATCGTAGTTCGCCTTGCTATCGGCAAAGTATTTGTCAAAGATAGCATGCGTTTTTGCCTTCAGTTCATCTTCAGTGGTTTCCGTTGAAAAGCGGAAATTAAACACAACTTCTAACGTTTCAGGAATGACATTGGTTGCCCCCGTGCCACCATTGATATTTGAGATTTGCAGTGATGTCGCTGGGAAATAGTCATTGCCATTGTCCCATGCAGTCGAGGTCAATTCAGCCAATGCTGATATTGCAGCATGAATAGGATTGCACGCTAGATGCGGATAGGCGACATGACCTTGCTTACCAGTCACTGTGAGCACTGCACCTAATGATCCACGACGACCATTTTTAATGATATCACCTAGCGTATCGGTACTTGATGGTTCACCAACCAAGCAATAGGTGATTTTTTCTTGACGCGCTTCTAAGGTCTCGATGACTTTGACTGTGCCATTGATTGATGGGCCTTCCTCATCTGAAGTGATTAAAAAAGCAATCGAACCATTGTGCTCAGGGTGATTGGCGACAAAACGTTCTGCTGCGACAGTAAAGGCGGCAATACCTGTTTTCATATCAGCGGCACCGCGCGCCCACAGATACCCATCAGCGATGGTGGGAGTGAATGGAGGATAAGTCCAGTTTTTTTCGTCCCCAGTTGGTACGACATCGGTATGACCTGCAAAGCAAATGACTGGATCGGTAGTGCCGCGACGCGCCCATAAATTTTTGACTTCAGCATGTTCGCCTTTCGCCTGTCTATCACCATAATACATAAACTCACAGTCAAAGCCCGCTTTTTCCAATCGCTCTGACAATATATCTTGGCAGCCATCATCATCGGGTGTCACTGAAGGACGTTCTAGCAGTTCGATGCTTAACTCTAAGGTTTCTTGTTGGTGGTTTTTGCTATGATTTTCTGAACTCATGACGGTCCTAGTTAAGTTGAATTAATGTTTTTTGCTATAAAATCGAGCTTATTTTTATCAGGTTTTTCTAGTCATCATCATTTAACGATGTACTACAAACATATAGAGATTGAATGTTTTATGGCTAAAAGAATCTTAGTTTCTATCTAAGTAGATTTTTTCGTAATCGCCATAAAACTTTGCTAAATACTCTGTAATGCAATGTTCGGCTGGGATATGACTATAAAATTGAGTGTTGTCTCTATCGTAAGGAGTCACATTGCCGCCAGCAAAAACAACTTCACCCAATTGATAAGTTACGCCTAATAAGTTTAGAGTTTTGTTAGTAGTATCAAAAGTTGCATGTCCTTCTGGAAATACTGGCGTCATCCATCTTGTTCCATCAAAGGCAAGTACGCACCCATTTTCATACTTAAACTCAGTGGTTATAGCTGTTGGTGTAACTATCATAGGTTTTTCAGGAGTGGATTTTAGTAAGTGATAGGTAAAGAAAGGCTTACTGACTTTTTGATCGGAGTTTTGATGATTAGTCGTCTCGCAGCTTGCAAGTAAAGGAAACATAATAACTAAAATAGAATGTCTGAATAAATTTTTACGCATTACCATTGTCCTTAATTAACAAACCTTATTTAAAGCCATAGTGAATGACAAATATATTCAGGGCGCAGCAAACAAAACCACAGCGTCATCACGTCTTAACCAAGTAGCGATAGAGTAACGCTGACGATGAGCGATCTGTACCTGATGTCGTAAGTCGCTGTCAAATATCACCAGTCTATTGGCCATAGGCATCACATTATGATGAACACCATGTTTATCGACAACTTCTAATGCGCCACCATCGCCTGTAGACCATTCATCATTCAGATAAAACACGGCTGAAATAACACGTTCGTCACGCCCAGCAGGGTTGTCACTATGCCATTGATAGCCAAAACCTACCGGATAGCAGGCATAATGTGCTTCACTATGACGAATACCCGCGAACAAGCTACGATTGAATAGGGCAGCAAGAGTATTGATACTCTCTAAGTAAAAAAAGCCTGCAAAGAAGTTTTCGGTGATCCAGCGTATTTTATCACCGCGAATATCGCTTACCCGAATACCAGCAGTGAGCTGTGCATCACGATATTCAATAAAACCGCTTTCTGCTTGCAAGGCTAGCAACGCGGTACTATTAAAGACATCATCGATAATAATCCAACCATCGTTGACGAACTTATCGAGCTGTACTTCAGCCAGATTGTCTTCCCAGCTCACAGCAAAATCAGAGGCTTGTAATACATGTTGGGTTGGGATATCTGGGGTGTCACTATGACCGTCTGGAAACAGCAATGGAGGATTATCCGGACCTATTGGCTGATCGGCTATCAACTCTGTCACGTTAAGGTTGCTAATAATCTGCGTCATTTCATCTCATTATTGTCGATCAGCTGTCGATATACCGTCATTCAATGCGTTTTTATTGAAAGCACTTACCAAAACCACATTATCTTTTACTCTGCCTATGCTACCATAGATGCAATTTTTCTTATTTAAACTTTTGAGATTATGAACTATAAACACGCCTACCACGCTGGTAACTTTGCTGATGTGGTCAAACACATTTTATTGGTACAACTGCTCAATCAACTAGGGCAAAAAAACAAACCTTTTTATGTGCTTGACGCTTATGGCGGTCGCGGACTTTATTCACTGAGCAGTGAAGAAGCACGCAAGACTGGAGAGGCCAAAGGTGGTATTCAAGCCTTATTGAATGCCGATACTGAAAAGGCACCTGCTGCTGTCAAAGATTATATGGAAGGCATCAAGCAAGCCAGATTTACTTATGATAGTAAAGTCTATCCTGGTTCTCCTTGGTGGATTGCCCATCATGTCGAAAAAAACCCGGAAGCGGGCGTACGTGGCGAGGCTTTTGAAGCCAAAGCCAGCGAATATGATGCGTTGAACTATCAGCTACATAAATTACCAATCGGTATCCATCACCGTGATGCCTTTGAAGGTATCACTGCAGTTATTCCACCAAAAGAGAAGCGTGGTCTAATCTTTCTTGATCCTCCTTATGAGCAAGAGCATAAAGACTTTACACGCCTTATCAATTTGTTGGTTAATTCTTATAATAAATGGCCACAAGGTACTTATGCGCTTTGGTTCCCTATTAAGAACGTCGAAGCTGTAGAACTGTTCTATAAAAAGCTTAAGCGTACTGAAATGCGCCGTCAGCTGGTGTGTGAGTTGAATATTTATCCAAATGATGTTGCGGTTGGCCTTAACGGTACGGGTCTGCTGGTTATCAATCCACCTTGGCAGTTTGACAATCATGCGCGTGAGATCGTGCGCTTCTTGCAGCCTGCCCTAAAAGTAGCTGATGCTCCAGACTTGACACCTGATAGCGCGACCAATGTGCGCTGGTTAGTCGGTGAATAACTGGTTCAATGAGTAGCAATGTCGGCAAATAAGGATATTAAGATGACCAATACACCATCATCTAGAGGTCAATCAAACCACGTTTCCTCAAAGGATACGGCTTTAAATGATGGATTGCTACAAGACAGTGCAGCAACCCAGCCACCATTTATCGATGAGCATGAGTTCAATATCCGCCTAGCGGAAAATGACAGTTATGATGGTTTGACCTTTGAAGTGATTGAAGCTGAAGTAGCCGAAGGTCAGCGAGTGGTCAGTCGTGGCGTGTATTTAGCGCCCAACTTAATTACAACTTTATCGCTACTGTCAGGCTTTTATTCGATTTTGGCCAGTACTCAAGGCGAGTTTTATAAAGCCTCATTGGCTATATTTTTATCCGCTATTCTTGATGGGGCTGATGGGCGCGTGGCACGTATGCTCAATGCGCAGAGCCCATTCGGTGAGCAATACGACTCTTTGGCAGATATGCTAGCGTTTGGTGTCGCACCTGCTATTTTGATTTATAGCTTTGCTTTAGAGCCGTTAGGCCGTATCGGGATTGGCTGTGCATTCGTCTTTACTGCTTGTGCCGCTTTTCGCCTCGCACGTTTCAATGTGCAGGTTGGCATTGTCGATAAAAAGTACTTCGTTGGCCTAGCAAGTCCACTTGCCGCTATTTTAGTGACGTCTGCTGTCATGGTCGCAGTCGATCATAATGAGTGGATTGGTCAGTACGATACAGCGGTCATGTTCTTGTTTGCGGCTTGGGTCGTGACCTGTGGTCTACTAATGGTAAGCAACGTCAAGTACTATAGCTTCAAAGAATTTGATAAAAAGAAAGTACCTTTCGTCGTCCTTATCATCGGTGTGCTGGTCATGAGTATCATACTCTATGATATCCCTGTCGGCCTTTTAGCGATTGGTATTATCTATGCGTTGTCTGGTATCGTTACTACGGTCAAAGCAAAAGCCAATAGTTAACGCTATTTGCAGTTTTTGTATATATAAAAGGAATTTACCGCAAAGTAAATTCCTTTTTTTATGCGCTTTATATATAGCATTGACTATTTATGTACTCAGCACGATAAAAGAAAGAAATGAAAAAGTCACTTTTCAGTTAATTATCAGTGATAACAAACAGTTAAAGAGGTTTGCTGTTATTAAGGCAAAATAAACACTCTTATTTATGAGTTCACCCTTGACCCTCACTTTAAACCGAGTATACTGCCACCCAGTCGGAAGGGGAGGGTATTTAGGAAGTGAACAATCACTTATTAAATATTTTAAATAAATTAGTTTTAAACTAATAAAATTTACTTCTTGACTCAAGATTTAAAGCGTCTATAATACGCCCCTCAACAGGGAGAACTGGTAGTTAGGACGTGTATAATTACACTAAAATAACGTGGTTAACTCATTGAAACGAGATAAAAAAAGAAGTTGACAGACTATTAAAACATGATATGATAGTCAGCTCGCTAAATAGGATAAGCCACATTGGCTATGACTGTTTAGTTGAAATACTAACACTGGAC
>NZ_JADGMV010000009.1 GCF_015234355.1 Psychrobacter sp. NG25
TCGCTATGGACAAAGGTCTTCGCTTCGCTATTCGTGAAGGCGGCCGTACTGTAGGCGCTGGTGTTGTTGCTAACGTAAACGTTTAATACTGACTCTAGTATTTAACGCGTTAGTCAAAAGCCGTTCTCTTTATTGAGAACGGCTTTTTTTATGGGGGTTTATAACTCAAGAAAAGTTATGGGTTTAGCTATATATAGACATACTCATTATAGGATTAAAATTCTAAATAAAGACTATCAACTATAGAGTTAATTTATTTCTAATCTAGACTATTGTAATCTGTAGTATAGCTTGATATATTAACGCAGCTTCTTATCAGCTACTCACATTATCAGCCTAATTAAACGGTCAGTTAATGGAGTAGGTGTGCTGAATAAGAGAAAACTAGGTAAAAATAACAATTTTACCGCTAAAGGCTTGCATTTTATGCTCAATATTGTATAATGCTGTCCTTTACACCCATAGGCGATTGGCTCAATTGGTAGAGCATCGGTCTCCAAAACCGAGGGTTGTAGGTTCGAGTCCTACATCGCCTGCCATCTTCTTATCACATCTTTGTTGTACCCCACCATCTCCGAAGCGAGTTCTTTATGAGCAATAATCAAGATAACCTCGAGACTAAGTTATCTGATGCCAAGGCGGTTGCTGGTGGAATGCTGTCTAAAGATAAGCACATCTCAGCGGTCAATACTTCTGCTGTTGAAGTTGCTAAGACTGGCTCAATCAAAGATTTGATCTTGTGGCTACTTGCTGCAGCAGTTTTAATTAGCGCGACTTTGGTCAACCAGTATTTACCCGGCTATTGGCAACCTGCCAATGATGTCTGGGTACGTATTAGTATCATTGTCGCTCTTATTGTATTTGCATTAGTATGCTTGGCATTAACGCATCAAGGCCGCGCTTTTAAAATATTATTAAGAGATGCCGCTGTTGAGCTACGCCGAGTAACATGGCCAGGTAAAGACGAAACCTTTCAATACACATGGCAAGTTATTGTCGTGATTGGTATTGCTGGGCTTTTTGTTTGGCTGTTAGATAATTTTTTCAATTGGTTCGTTGGCATATTTATCGGTTAAATATTTGAAGTTGAGCACACTATCGTGTATTACGACTCGCTCTAACTTAAATATTGTAACTCAAAATTTTACTTATAACGATTAGGAGCGTGATATGCGTTGGTATATTGTCCAAGCGTTTTCAGGATATGAAAAGCAAGTACAGCGTTCATTAACTGATCGTATCAATCGTAGTGACTTCGCTGAATCATTCGGTGACGTATTAGTTCCTACTGAAGAAGTCGTCGAAATGAAAGACGGCAAAAAGCGTAAGAGTGAGCGTAAATTCTTTCCAGGATACGTTTTGATCCAAATGGAAATGAATGACAATACTTGGCACATCGTTAAAGAGTGTCCACGTATTATGGGTTTCATCGGCGGTACGCCTGAAACACCAGCGCCGATTACGCAAGTAGAAGCAGATCGTATCTTGAATCGTTTGAATCAGACTGAAACCGATCCACGTCCTAAAACGCTATTTGAGCCGGGCGAAGAGTTATTGGTTATCGACGGTCCGTTCACTGACTTTAAAGGTATGGTGGAAAAAGTCGATTACGAAAAGTCTAAACTACATTTGACAGTAAACGTATTTAATCGACCGACTCAGGTTGAGCTTGAGTTTAGTAAAGTTGAAAAGCTAGACTAAGCCCACACAAATTCATCAACCGGGGAGCTTTTAGTCAATAAGCTTACATAGCATATTGATTTAGCGTTATTACCCATTTAGGAGAGTATCATGGCTAAGAAGATTGATGGTTACATCAAACTGCAAGTGCCTGCAGGCAAAGCAAATCCTTCACCACCGATTGGTCCAGCATTGGGTCAAAAAGGCGTGAACATCATGGCGTTCTGTAAAGAATTTAACGCTGCGACCTCAAATCAAGAGCCGGGTCTACCGATTCCTACTGAGATCACTGTATATAGCGATAAGTCTTTTACCTTCATCATGAAGTCACCACCAGCTTCATACTTACTACGTAAGGCTGCTGGTGTTGCTAAAGGTTCAGGTACACCTAACACTGCTAAAGTCGGTAAAGTTGACCGTGCACAGTTAGAAGAAATCGTTAAGACCAAAGATAAAGATCTAACTGCAGCTGACCTTGACGCTGCTGTTCGTACCATCGCTGGTACTGCACGTTCAATGGGTATTACCGTGGAGGGTGTGTAAATGAGCAAGCTAACCAAACGTCAAAAAGAAATTCAAAGCCGTGTTGATAACGAAAAGCAATACACTATGGAAGAAGCCGTTCAAATCTTAAATGATTTGCCTGCGCTAAAATTCAAAGAGTCTATTGATATCGCAGTAAACTTGGGCGTTGACCCACGTAAATCTGATCAAGTAGTTCGTGGCGCTACCAACCTACCTGCTGGTACTGGTAAAACCAAACGCGTTGCTGTATTCGCTCAAGGTGCTGCTGCTGAAGCCGCTAAAGAAGCTGGTGCAGACATCGTTGGTTTTGAAGACCTAGCAGAATCAATCAAAGCCGGTAACATGGACTTTGATATCGTTATTGCTGCTCCTGATGCAATGCGTGTTGTTGGTCAATTAGGTACTATCTTAGGTCCACGTGGTTTAATGCCCAACCCTAAAGTCGGTACAGTAACGCCAAACGTTGCTGAAGCTGTGAAAAATGCTAAAGCTGGTCAAGCACAGTATCGTGTAGACAAAGCAGGTATTATTCATACTACTATTGGTCAAGTTGGTTTCACTGCTGAGCAAGTTATTCAAAATGCTGAAGCATTAATCACAGATCTAAAACGTGCTAAGCCTGCTACTTCTAAAGGTACTTTCATTAAAAAAATCACCTTGTCTAGCACTATGGGTCCAGGTATCTCTATTGATGCTGTTCCTTATCGTACTGCTAAATAATTAAGTATTCGCTCTTCAAGTATTTTGAAAAATGAGTACAAACGAATTCTAAAACATTAGGTCAGCGTAGCATATGCTACGCTGTCTAAGACCGTAGGTAGAGAGTGGTCTAGCATCATAGATAGCAATTTTCGAATGGCTAAATATGATAACAAGCTGCTTTTTTTAATCGACTACAGATGAAAATCTCAGTTGTCCTACGCAGACGGTGATCCACCCAGTTGTTGATAAGAGCCGATAGTTCAATCTATCACTTGATGTCATTCTGATAACGGTGCCGTAATCAGTCGTTACTAATAATATCTATTGCTATAGAGTTTAGAAGTAACGTGTCGTATCAAGTCAGTCTAATTTAGTCGTTTAATAATTGAGAATTTCGGTTTTTAAGAATTAAAATACTGAGCAGATTGATAAGATTAAAGGAGTCAACTTATGGCATTAACGCTAGAGCAAAAACAACAAGTTGTGGCTGAAGTGTCTGAAGTTGCTGCTAATGCTTACTCAGCAGTAGCTGCCGAATATCATGGTATTGGTGTTGCAAAGCTTACTAAGCTACGCGAACAAGCCCGTGAAAAAGGCGTTGTTTTGAAAGTGGTAAAGAATACACTAGCAAGACGCGCTTTTGAAGGCACTAAGTTTGAGAGCATGTCAGACCGTATGACTGGTCCACTACTTTTGGCTTTCTCTATGGAAGACTTGGGTTCTGCTGCTAGAGTCGTTTTCGACTTCAGCAAAGAAAACAAAGCTTTAGAGACCAAATTGGTATCAGTTGGTGGTGTTGTTTATGGTCCAGAAGAGCTAGAGCGCGTATCGAAGCTACCAACTCGCGACGAAGCACTCTCTATCTTGATGGCTACTATGAATGCACCAGTGACCAAGCTTGTCCAGACTATGAACGCAGTTCCTGGCAAGTTCGTTCGCACTGTCGCAGCAATCAAAGACGCAAAAGAAGCTGCTTAATTGCTTGTTTTAACGTAACTTTGACATCGTTGATTGCACTTTATTGCCAACACTATTTGAAAATTTGGCAAGCAATCCAAGCGATATTAAAATCAATTAATTTTTATCAGATAACGGAGAGTTCTCATGGCACTATCTAAAGATGATGTGTTAAACGCAATCGCTGAAATGTCAGTAATGGATATCGTTGAATTAATCAGCGCTATGGAAGAAAAATTCGGCGTAACAGCTGCTGTTGCTGCTGCACCTGCTGCTGCTGGCCCTGCTGCTGCTGCTGCTGAAGAAAAAGACGAGTTTGACGTAGTTCTTGCCAGCTTTGGCGAGAAGAAAGTTGGCGTAATTAAAGCCGTACGTGAAGCTACTGGTCTTGGCCTGAAAGAAGCGAAAGATTTGGTTGAAAGCGCTCCAGCACCAATCAAAGAAGGCGTTAACAAAGCTGAAGCTGAAGAGTTGAAAAAGAAACTTGAAGAAGCTGGCGCAACTGTTGAACTAAAATAAGTTTAGCAGCTGTACGAAAAAAAGCTGGTAATGCCTTGCATTGCCAGCTTTTTTTTACTATAATTCGTAGCTTGACCTTTTGTGTCTGCCAACATACGTATGCAACAACACGGTGGATACCCATCAAAAGGACAGACGATATACATGCAAGCACACATGCCAGTTATTAAAATCAGTTGATATGAGCTAAACGTCCGTAGATGTTTGGCATTTTTTTGTGTCTGCATGCTTTCCTATTAACACTATAGTTTATACTGATTCTGAAAGTTATAGTTACCCCGATTATTGTTATCTCTGAAAAGCTATTGATCTTAGGTTATCCATTTAGCATGATTTTACTGTCAGTATGTAGGCGCGTAGACGGTATATATCAGCGACGATAACAGTTTTGATGATGAATTTTAAACCGCAGTACAAGATATTGTAAGTATATTTGTAAATTGAGCCATAAGGGCAATGTATTGTAGACCATATGATATTGAAATTGTCAGTTTGAGTAGGCATATAGACTGACCTAGACACCAATTCTAAGATTGAATGAAGTGTGCTAACCAAGCATTGACTAGTAAAGTAGTAATTGACCAAAAGACATGAACTGAACACCAACACCCGTTTTATATTATCGTTTACGTCGCCAAGATACATAATATCTATGCATCTTGGCTTCGATTTTAATTTGTTTCCACGTTTACTGTAAGGACTCTCGATGGCATATTCTTATACTGAAAAAAAGCGTATTCGCAAAAGTTTTGCTGAATTGCCCACTGTGATGGACATTCCCTACTTATTGTCTATTCAAGTAGATTCTTATGAGCAATTTTTGCAAGAGCACAAAAAGCCGAAAGCTCGTGAGAATACTGGTTTGCAAGCTGCGTATTCCTCTATTTTCCCAATTGAGAGTCACTCTGGTAACGCAGAGCTACAATTTGTTGAGTACTATTTAGGCACGCCTGAATTTGATGAGCGTGAGTGTATCTTACGTGGTTCTACATTTGCTGCGCCGATGCGTGTCAAAATCCGTTTGATCATCAAAGATAAAGACAGCAAAGACAAAGACAGCAAAGCTGCAATCAAAGATATCCGTGAGCAAAGCGTCTATATGGGCGAAATGCCATTAATGACTGCTAACGGTACCTTTATTATCAATGGTACAGAGCGTGTTATCGTATCACAGCTACATCGTTCACCTGGTGTATTCTTTGACCATGATAAAGGTAAGTCGCATTCAAGTGGTAAAGTGCTTTATAACGCACGTATCATTCCTTACCGTGGTTCGTGGTTAGATTTTGAATTTGATGCAAAAGATTTAGTATTTGCTCGTATTGACCGTCGTCGTAAGCTACTTGCTTCAATCATTCTACGTGCACTAGGTCTGACCACTTCTGAAATCTTAGATCTTTTCTTTGATAAAGTAGCTGTATATAAAGGCGAAGAGACGTTTGAGATTGATCTGGTTGCTGATCGCTTGCGCGGTGAGATGGCTCAGTTTGATATTGTGTCGCCTGAAGGTGACGTTATCGTAGAGCAGGGCAAACGTATCAATGCACGTCGTATCCGTCAGCTTGAAGAAGCTGGTATGACGAAAATTGCTGTGCCTGATGAATATTTATATGAGCGTATCTTAGCCGAAGATATCGTGGTTAATGATGAAGTTATCGCTCGTGCTAACACCTTAATTGACCATGAATTATTGGTTAAATTGAGTGCGTTTGAAGCCAGTGAATCTATCAAAGAATTCAGCATTCTATTCACCAATGATATCGATCAGGGTAGTTACATTGCTGATACGCTACGTGCTGATAGCACATCAAGCCGTGAAGAAGCGCTGATTGAGATTTATAAAGTGATGCGTCCAGGTGAGCCACCAACGGTCGAAACTGCTGAAAAACTATTCGAAAGCATGTTCTTCAATGCAGATCGTTATGACTTGTCAAACGTTGGCCGCATGAAGTTCAACCGTCGTCTAGGGTTAGATTTTGATAATACAGATGATCCAGATATTCAACGCGAACGCAGCGTATTGACCAATGCTGACATCGTCAACGTATTAAAAGAATTGATTGAAATTCGTAACGGCCGCGGTGAAGTCGATGATATCGATCACTTAGGTAACCGTCGTATTCGTTCTGTAGGCGAAATGGCAGAAAACCAGTTCCGTGTTGGTCTAGTACGTGTAGAGCGTGCAGTTAAAGAGCGTTTGAGCTCAGCGGAATCTGATAACTTGTCACCACAAGATTTGATTAACTCTAAGCCTGTTGCTGCTGCGGTTAAAGAATTCTTTGGTTCAAGCCAGTTGTCACAGTTTATGGATCAGAACAACCCGTTGTCTGAAGTTACCCATAAACGCCGTGTATCAGCACTAGGACCCGGTGGTCTGACTCGTGAACGTGCAGGCTTTGAAGTGCGTGACGTACATGATACCCATTATGGCCGTGTATGCCCGATTGAGACTCCTGAAGGTCCAAACATTGGTCTTATCAACTCATTGGCAACATTTGCTAAAACCAACAGCTTTGGCTTCTTAGAAACGCCATATCGCCGTGTGGTTGACGGTAAAGTAACAGATATCATTGAGTATCTATCAGCCATTGAAGAAGTCGGTACTGTCATTGCACAGGCTGACTCACCATTGACTGAAGATGGTGCACTAAGTGACGAAATGGTCAGTGTCCGTAGCTATGGTGAATTCGTCCGTATGCCGCCAGAAAAAGTGACGCATATGGATGTGTCGCCAAGTCAGGTAGTATCGGTCGCAGCAGGTTTGATTCCGTTCCTAGAGCATGATGATGCTAACCGTGCCTTGATGGGCTCGAACATGCAGCGTCAGGCTGTTCCTACGCTACGTGCTGATAAGCCGTTAGTAGGTACTGGTATGGAGCGCTATGTTGCTCGTGATTCTGGTGTTTGTGTGATCGCTAAACGTGGCGGTGTGATCGAAGATGTTGATGCATCACGTATCGTTGTTCGTGTAAACGAAGACGAGATGACTGCTGGTGAAGCGGGTATCGATATTTATAACTTAGTTAAATACACGCGCTCTAACCAAAACACTTGTATCAACCAACGTATCATCGTTAACCAAGGCGATGAGATTGCTTTGGGTGATATCTTGGCTGATGGTCCGTCAACGGATCTTGGTGAGCTTGCACTAGGTCAGAACATTCGCATCGCATTTATGCCGTGGAATGGTTACAACTTCGAAGATTCAATCTTGCTATCTGAGAAAGTGGTTAAAGAAGATCGTTTTACCACCATTCATATTCAAGAATTGACCTGTGTGGCGCGTGATACCAAGCTAGGTACAGAAGAGATTACTGCTGATATTCCAAACGTTGGTGAAGCAGCACTATCAAGTCTTGACGAAGCAGGTATCGTCTATATCGGTGCTGAAGTTGACGCTGGTGATATCCTAGTTGGTAAAGTGACACCAAAAGGTGAAACGCAACTAACGCCAGAAGAGAAATTACTCCGGGCTATCTTTGGTGAAAAAGCAGCTGATGTAAAAGACACGTCTCTACGTGTTCCTACATCAAGCAAAGGTACGGTTATCGACGTACAAGTCTTTACTCGTGATGGTGTCGAGAAAGATGCACGTGCAAAAGCGATTGAAAAATCACAGCTTGATAGCTATCGCAAAGATTTAAAAGAAGAGCTACGTATCTTTGAAGAAGCAGCACGTGGTCGTATTGGTAATCTATTAGATGGCCAAAAAGTCAGTGGTGGTTCGGGTCTAAAAGCCGGTACAGTTATGGCCTTGGCTGATATGAAAGATATGAGCCTTGAGACCTTGCTTGACATTCAGCCAGTTGAAGAAGAAATCTCTGAGCGTCTAACGCAAATCGCTGAGTACTTAGTTGATAAGCAAAAAGACATCGATGTTAAATTTGCTGAGAAAAAACGCAAATTAACGGCAGGCGATGACTTACAACATGGTGTTCAAAAAATCGTTAAAGTTTATCTAGCGGTTAAGCGTCGTATTCAGCCTGGTGATAAAATGGCTGGTCGTCATGGTAACAAAGGTGTCGTATCACGCATCATGCCAGTCGAAGATATGCCTTATGATGAACATGGTAATACCGTTGACATCGTATTGAACCCACTTGGTGTACCATCTCGTATGAACATCGGTCAGGTTCTAGAGACGCATTTGGGTATGGCAGCTAAAGGTTTGGGCGAGAAAATCGATGGTATGCTCAAATCTCAAGCGGCGATCAAAGAGCTACGTGGTTTCTTGGACAAAATCTATAACCAAGTAGGCGGCGAGCAAGTTGACCTTGATAGCTTGAGTGATGACGACATCATGGCGCTATCAGACAACTTACGCGGCGGTGTACCAATGGGTACAGCAGTGTTTGATGGTGCAAGAGAGAGCCAAGTCAAAGACTTGCTAGAGCTTGCTGGTATGGACCGTGATGGTCAGCAGACATTGTATGATGGTCGTACTGGTCAGAAGTTTGACCGTAAAGTGACCGTTGGTTATATGTACATGCTCAAACTTAACCATTTGGTTGATGACAAAATGCATGCACGTTCTACTGGTTCTTACTCACTAGTCACGCAGCAGCCATTGGGCGGTAAAGCTCAGTTTGGTGGTCAGCGCTTCGGTGAGATGGAAGTCTGGGCACTAGAAGCTTATGGCGCGACTTACACGTTGCAGGAAATGCTGACTGTGAAGTCGGATGACGTTGAAGGCCGTACACGTATGTATAAAAACATCGTTGATGGTGAGCAGTATATGGATCCAGGTATGCCTGAATCGTTCAACGTACTGACCAAAGAAATCAAATCATTGGGTATTAATATTGAGTTAAAGCAAACCCATTAAGCACGGCTGGCTGAAGCTACCTTTAACATAGCTTCAGTTAATTATTATCCTTAGTGGTCAATCTAAAAGCAGTACGCGCATAGCTGCTGCTTTTAGTGATTTGTCTCAACCCTATTCATTGCCTTCATTCATCTTATTTGCGTCAAAAATGCGCTATCAGATGATTATAAAGATAACGGAGAAGCAACTTGAAAGATTTACTCGATATCATGCAAAGCCCTACCGGCAACGGTAACCAAGAGTTTGATAGCATTCAAATTACTTTAGCCTCACCTGACGTCATCAAGTCATGGTCACATGGCGAAGTGAAAAAGCCTGAAACTATTAACTATCGTACGTTCAAGCCTGAACGTGATGGTCTTTTTTGTGCCAAAATTTTTGGCCCAGTAAAAGATTTTGAGTGCTTGTGTGGTAAATATAAGCGCCGTAAGTTCCAAGGCGTTATCTGTGAAAAATGTGGCGTAGAAGTTACGACTGCTAAAGTTCGTCGTGACCGTATGGGCCACATCGACTTGGCTAGCCCAGTTGCACATATTTGGTTCTTAAAATCATTACCAAGCCGCATCGGTCTATTGTTAGACATGACGCTACGTGATATCGAACGTGTTCTATATTTTGAAAGCTACATCGTGACTGAGCCTGGTCTAACCAGCTTAGAAAGATATCAGTTGCTTGATGATGAAGATTACTTCAAAGCTCTTGAAGAGTTTGGTGATGAATTCACTGCTAAAATGGGTGCTGAAGCGGTTCAAGACTTATTAAAAGATATCGATTTAGATATCGAAATTGATGAGCTACGTGAAGCGATTCCGCAGACAGGTTCTGAAACTAAGCTTAAAAAGATGTCTAAGCGTCTTAAGCTATTAGAAGCATTCCGTGATTCTAATAACAAGCCTGAGTGGATGGTAATGAACATCTTACCAGTACTACCACCAGATTTGCGTCCACTAGTACCGCTAGAAGGTGGCCGTTTTGCGACGTCAGATCTAAACGATTTGTATCGCCGCGTGATTAACCGTAACAACCGTCTAAAGCGTCTACTTGAGCTTAGTGCACCTGATATCATCGTACGTAACGAAAAACGTATGTTGCAAGAGTCAGTTGATGCATTGTTAGATAACGGTCGTCGCGGTCGTGCAATTACTGGTAGTAACAAGCGTCCATTGAAATCTTTGGCAGATATGATCAAAGGTAAGCAAGGTCGTTTCCGTCAAAACTTACTTGGTAAGCGTGTCGATTACTCTGGTCGTTCAGTTATCGTTGTAGGTCCGACACTACGTCTACATCAGTGTGGTCTACCGAAGAAAATGGCACTTGAACTATTCAAGCCATTTACTTATAACAAGCTATTGTCTCATGGTTTGGCAACAACGATTAAAGCTGCCAAAAAGATGGTAGAGCGTGAAGAGCCACAAGTGTGGGATATGCTAGCCATGGTTATCCGTGAGCATCCAGTACTTCTTAACCGTGCACCAACACTTCACCGTTTGGGTCTACAGGCATTTGAGCCAGTACTAATCGAAGGTAAAGCAATTCAATTGCATCCATTAGTTTGTACCGCTTTCAACGCCGATTTCGATGGTGACCAAATGGCCGTTCACGTGCCATTGACGTTAGAAGCACAGTTAGAATCACGTGCGCTAATGATGTCTACCAATAACATCTTGTCACCTGCGAACGGTGATCCAATCATCGTACCATCACAGGATGTTGTATTGGGCTTGTACTATATCAGTCGCTCGTCTATTAATGCCAAAGGCGAGAGCATGGTTTTTGCTACCGTCAATGAAGCATTGCGTGCGATTGGTTCAAACGATCTACATGTAAACGCTAAAATCAAAGTGCGTGTCACTGAGACGCATATTGATGAAGAGGGTAACCAAACCAAAGAAATCAGTATCAAAGATACGGTTGCTGGTCGTTTACTTATCTGGAACATCATGCCTAAAGGTATGACGTTTGATGAATGTAACCAAGAAATGACGAAGAAAAACATCTCTCGTTTGATTAACTCTTGCTACCGTAAAGTAGGCGTCAAAGAAAGTGTTATGTTTGCTGACCAATTGATGTATCTTGGTTTTGCTCAAGCGACATTGTCTGGCGTGTCTATTGGTATTGATGACATGGTCATCCCACCATTGAAGAAGCAAATCATCGAAGTAGCAGAAGGCGAAGTTCGCGAAATCGAAGATCAATTCGAGCAAGGTTTTGTGACTGCTGGTGAGCGTTATAACAAAGTGGTTGATATCTGGTCACGTACCAATGACAAAGTCGCTAAGGCGATGATGGATAACTTGGCAACAGATAAGATCTTGAATGCCAAAGGTGAAGAAGAAGAGCAGAAGTCATTCAACTCTATCTTTATCATGTCAGACTCTGGTGCTCGTGGTAGTGCGGCACAGATTCGTCAGTTGGCTGGTATGCGTGGTCTGATGGCTAAGCCGGATGGCTCAATTATTGAGACACCGATTAAAGCTAACTTCCGTGAAGGTTTGACTGTACTACAGTACTTCATCTCAACTCACGGTGCACGTAAAGGTCTAGCGGATACGGCATTGAAAACGGCTAACTCAGGTTATCTGACTCGTCGTTTGGTTGATGTGGCACAAGATTTGGTTATCACCACTGATGACTGTGGTACTGAGCAAGGCTTGCTCATGAAACCACATATTCAAGGTGGCGAAATCATTGAGAAGTTGGGTGAGTTAGTACTTGGTCGTGTCACTGCACGTGATGTCAACTATAACGATGATGCTGATAAAGTATTGATTCCAGCAGGTACGTTGATCGATGAGCATTGGGTCAATGTGCTTGACGAAAACGCTATCGATGATATCTGGGTACGTTCAGTTATTACTTGTAATGTTGAGCACGGTGTTTGTTCACAGTGCTATGGCCGTGATTTGGCTCGTGGCCATAAAGTGAACATCGGCGAGTCAGTTGGTGTTATGGCTGCACAGTCTATCGGTGAGCCTGGTACTCAGTTAACCATGCGTACATTCCACGTGGGTGGGGCTGCAAGCTCTGCATCTGTGGACAATAGCATCTCTGTACGTAATGCTGGTCAAGCGCATTTCGAAAACATGAAAACCGTTCAGCATACAGATGGCCATTTGGTTATCGTATCGCGTTCAGCTGAAATTGCATTGACCGATGATCTTGGCCGTGAGCGTGAACGTTATAAAGTACCTTATGGTTCTAGCGTTCTTGTGAAACACGAAGATCAGGTTGAAGGCGGTCAGACCATCGCTAAATGGGATCCGCACACGCATCCAATCATCACAGAATTTGCTGGTACAGCACGCTTCAGTGATATCACTGATGGTATGACTGCTACAGTGAAAGTTGATGATGCGACTGGTATGAGCTCATTTGAGATTCTGGCGACTCGTGACCGTTCAAGCTCAGCAAAAGACTTACGTCCTGCTATTATCTTGAATACTGATGAAGGTAAAGAAGTGGTTTACTTCCTACCTGCTGAAACTATCATTCGCGTTAGCGATGGTGAAAAAGTAGCAGCTGGTTCGATCCTAGGTCGTGTGCCACAAGCGTCATCAGGAACTAAAGATATTACCGGTGGTCTGCCACGTGTTGCCGATTTATTCGAAGCACGTCGTCCAAAAGATCACGCCATCATGGCAGAAATGACAGGTGTCGTAAGCTTTGGTAAAGAGACCAAAGGTAAGAATCGCTTCATCATCACCAATGAAGATGGTGAGATTCATGAAGAGCTAATCCCGAAATGGCGTCAAATCAACGTCTTTGAAAACGAGACAGTAGCACGTGGTGAAGTTATCGCTGATGGTCCACAAAACCCACACGATATCTTACGTCTGAAAGGACAAACTGCGCTTGCTGATTACATCGTTAACGAAGTACAGGACGTTTATCGTCTGCAAGGTGTAAAAATCAACGACAAGCACATCGAAGTTATTATTCGTCAGATGTTGCGTAAAGTTGAAATCACCGACGGCGGCGATTCAAGTCACTTCAAAGGTGATCAAGCAGAGTATGCTGATATCAAAGCATTGAATGAAAAACTGGAAGCGGAAGATAAATTCCCAGTACAGTTTGAGCGTCAATTGCTAGGTATCACTAAAGCAAGTCTGGCAACAGAAAGCTTTATCTCAGCTGCGTCATTCCAGGAAACGACACGTGTACTAACTGCGGCTGCCGTTACTGGTAAAGTGGATGAGTTACGCGGCCTGAAAGAAAACGTGGTTGTTGGTCGCTTGATTCCTGCAGGTACTGGTCTTGCTTATCATAAAGCACGTAAAGAAAAAGCAGACCAAAAGCTACAAGATAAAGATCTTAATGCAGCGTTTGATATGACTGCTAGCACTGATAGTAAAGACTTTGCTAGCTTTGATGAAGCCTTTGCACAAGAGCTGAACCAAGATAACTAATAGTATTAGACATTTTTGATTCATTGTTAGTTTGATAGAAAAGCCAGCCTTAGATGCTGGCTTTTTTACGTTTATAGATAAGTAAAGTAATGAGAATAATTCGTCTAAGGCTATATCTGGTAAGCTAATAAGTCTTAATATAGCGCCGCTATTTTTTAGCTGATATACTTTCTAGCAAGATTGTTCCAGTTAGTAGTACACTCAAAAAGTCATGTCATAAGTGGTGGCTCTTTTCACTGGTCATATTTATTAATATAAGGATAAGTAGAAAATGGCAGGTAAAACACGTGTTGCCAAATATCAGGCAGATCGAACCAATCAAAAACTTTATTTTTGCCGTCTATCTTGCCAATCAGCAGGAAGTACCAACGATAAGCAGTTGTATCAAGCACATTGTGAGACTGCTATTTTCCATCTATACGGTGCTTTTCTTGCATTTACTCAAGAGCTTGGTTATTTCTATAATTTGAATATGTCAGCACCAACACTATCAGATATCGAACAAGCCTTGAGTGAAAGTACGCAAGTATCTCCTGAGGTTCAGCGTCTCCAGCAGCTACAGCAGCAAGGATTTTTGGCCAATATAGAGCGTGCTTATCAGCGCTGTCTTTATGCGGTACCACCAGATACAGTCGTTGATGAAAAATTAAGCAATGACACGAAGCAGTCGTCGGATCTCATCGTTAATGTGGTTACTTTATCAAACCAATGGTTACCAGATGAATCGACGATACGCGAATGGCGTCAGCAGTTTTTAGAGCTGATTGAACAGCTTCGTGCTGGAATGGTTGAGTTTTAGCAAATCTACCAGTAGGGTGGTGTAAGTTTGGTGTTGATAGAAAAGCCGACTGATAAGCTTCGTGAAGTAGGAGGTCATTGCTATAATTTCCAGACATAAAAAAGCCTGTTTAGAATTGTCTAAACAGGCTTTTTTATATTCAACATCAGTTAGTATTTTAGATAGTTTACTCTGGCATCGGTGGAAGCGTTTCAACTGGCGTTACTGATAATGGGTTTTGCGGTACCACATCATTATTACGGCGACTTTCGGTATTACGGCGACTTTCGGTTCTTGAGGTCTGTGAGTTATTTGATTCTGCAGCAGGTTCAGGTGACAATTGCGTCCGCTGTTGTGTTTGCGTAGAAACTGGTTTCTCAGATGTATTGTCGTCAGCTTTACTGGTTCTTGCCGTTTTTTTCTTTTGTCTGGTAGATGTAAAACCTTTATCATTAGGCACCCACTGACGAGGTGTATCCTTAAGCTGGGCTCTCATAAAATCCATCCAAACAGGTAATGCTGCTACACCACCATATTCGTGACGACCCATAGTCGTTGGTTGATCAAAACCCATCCATACGACTGTTGCATTGGTAGGGTGGAAGCCTGCAAACCAAGCATCTTTAGCGTCGTTAGTAGTACCTGTTTTTCCGCCAATATCATCGCGTCCTAGTGCTTTTGCACGTACTGCTGTACCACGCTGAACAACGTCACGTAAAATATCTGCCATATCAAAAGCAACTCTTGGTTTCAATATTCGAGGCGCTTGTTTGGCCAATGCATACTGAACTGCAGGTGCTTTTAAACGATCCGCTTGTGGGCTAGCATCATAGACACTTAAGTCGATAGCTTTATCATTTTGTTCAGTATCTTCTACATCTTGTTCTATAACAATCACTTCGCTGTTAACAGCTTTGCTTTCGTCTTCAATCGATTGATTATAATTTTCGATTGACTCTTTATTACGCTTTTCGAGATCTTTATTGAAGCATTTGGCACATGCTTGTTGTGGGTTCGCCTGAAATAATAGGTTATTACTATAATTATAAATTTGTTCAATGAAATAGGGTTGTACGCGATGGCCACCATTGGCAAAAGTTGCATAGGCAGTCGCCATCTGTAAGGGTGTTGCTTGTCCTGCACCCAGTGCTAACGATAAAGTGGTTGGAAGCTTTTCTTTATCGAGGCCGAACTGATCTAATAGGTTACGGGTATCAGCAATACCAATGGCTTGCAATAGACGAATAGATACTAGGTTACGAGACAAATAAAGGCCGCGGCGTAGAGTGATATCACCCAAGAAGCGTTGATCAGAATTTTTAGGCTTCCATTCACCGACTTGAATAGGACTATCTGACACAATGCTATCGGGACGATAGCCTTTTTCTAGAGCCGCTGTATAGACAAGTGGCTTAATCGTTGAGCCTGGTTGACGCCAGCCTTGTAACGCTCGGTTAAACTTGCTGTGATTGAAATCGAAGCCACCCACTAAGGCATTAACGGCACCAGTCGCTGGATTCAATGAAACGAGGCTACTTTGTATTTTAGGTACTTGTGCCAACTGCCAATTGTTATTACTGGTTGGAATTAGGCGAATAATATCGTTCTTACTGACTATTTGGCTAGCATTACTAGGAGCGTAGCCAATACGATTAGCAGAGATATATTTACTTGCCCAGCGCATGCCTGACCAATTAACGGTTACCGTTTCACCTGAAGGCATTAGCGCCTCAAAACTACGAGAGTTTACCTTGGTTACTTTGGCGGGGGACATGCTGCTATATCGACGGAAGTTTTCTAGCGGTTCATCATTGGCTTCAGCACCTCGCCACCCATGACGATGATCATAAGCAACGAGACCTTTGAGGACTGCCGCTTCCGCATCTGTTTGTGCTTTGCTATCAACCGTAAGACGTACACGCCAACCACTTTGCATGACTTGTTTGCCGTAGCGTTGAACTAAAGTAGAGCGCGTCATTTCTGCCAAATAGGGCATATTGACGTCCAGCTTCTCTTTATAAAGGTTAATACCAATAGGAGAGGCAATCGCTTCATCACGCTGTACTTTAGTAATATAGCCTAACTCATGCATACGCCCGATAATCCAGTTACGGCGAGTTAATGCACGTTCAGGATTGGCCACAGGGTTGTATTTAGAAGGTGCTTTTGGCAGACCAGCTAACATTGCCGTCTCAGCAATAGTGAGATTTTCTAGTGATTTACTATAATATTTTTTAGCAGCGGCACGGACACCGTAGGCACCTTCACCTAAATAGATTTTGTTGACATAAAGCGTCAAAATATCGTTTTTGCTGAGCTCGTCTTCAATCTTACGTGCTAAGAACAATTCAGTTAACTTACGATTTAAAGTACGTTCTGAACTTAAAAAGTAGTTTTTGGCGACTTGCATTGTGATGGTAGAGCCACCTGTTTGACTATTATCGTCGGTAACCGCTTCAGTCACAGCACGGCCTAAACCTTTGATGCTAATACCACTATGTTGAAAAAAAGAGGCATCTTCTGCTGCTAGAAAGGCATGAGTAAGGTCTTCAGGAATATCTTCAAAAGTAATCGGTAGTGATAAGCGATTGCCATACTGACCAATTAGTTTGTCATCACTACTATATATTTGTAGTGGCATTTCTAACTTCGCCGTCTTAATCTCTTGAGTGCTAGGCAACGTTGGCGATAAATACATCGCCATACCGTAAAAACCGATAGGCACAGCAAGGGCTAAGATAACTGCTAATGCTAAACAGGCGACAAAAAGCCCTACCAAAAAATGAATGAGTCGGGCGGTAGCATTTTTTTTGATCATAAGAAGACTTATCAATTAAAATTTGCAACAGATAATGTATTATACCTTGAACAAAATAGGCAGGTCATAATAAATGTGTAAGTTAGACTGAATAACTTATTTAAATGCTTGAATCTATCTATTAAGTAAAGTATTGTATTCAATTATTACAAATAACTATCAGATTGTACACTTAATATAAGGTATAGAGTTTGTGAGGCTATTTACTTCCAAAAGTCAACATTTGATTGGTGTGGATATCTGTGCCACTTCAGTGAAGTTGGTTGACATACAGCGCCAACAAGGCATGTTTCATCTAAAATCTTATGGCATTGAGAGACTGCCGGAAGGTGTAGTCGTCGATAAACTTCTCTTAGATACGGAAGCGGTTGGTAATATTATTACTAGCTTAGCCAGACGTTGCCATGTCACTGGTGCTGATGCTGCTACGGCGGTTTCAGGGTCAGCCGTGATTACCAAAATCATTGATATGGATACCGCATTGAGCGATGTTGAGCGTGAAGCTCAAATACGTTTAGATGCTGATCAATACGTGCCTTATCCGTTAGAAGATGTTAACTTGGACTTTGAAGTTTTAGGTCCTTCTTTGGCCAGTGATGAGATGGTACAAGTATTACTTGCCGCATCTCGCTCGGAAAATGTTGACCAACGAGTTGACGCATTAACCTTTGGTGGTTTGAAAACTAAGGTTATGGACATCGAGTCTCACGCCATTGAACGTGCTTTTGGGCTTATGGTAGATAACTTACCAAGTAACCCAGAACTGGTTGCACTGGTTGACATTGGGCATAATCAAACGACTCTATATGTCGCTAAAAATGGTGAATTCATATACAGTCGTGAGCAGTTGTTTGGTGGTGTTCAGTTGACAGAAGCGATACAAAATCGTTATGGACTATCTGCTGAAGAGGCAGCGATTAGTAAACGTGAGCGTACATTACCTGACGATTACTACCTCGATGTGCTGACGCCTTTTATGGAAAATACCATTCAGCAAATCACTCGTTCATTACAGTTTTATTTCTCCTCAAGTCAATATAGTAGTATTGATCATGTAGTGTTGGCTGGTGGCAGCAGCTCTATCGCTGGTCTTGCAGGTATGGCACAACAAAAACTGGGGGTGACGGTTAGTATTGCTAATCCTTTTGCCAATATGACTATTGCACCAAATATTGATAATGAGCAATTAACAATTGATGCACCAAGCTTAATGGCCGCGTGCGGTCTTGCGTTAAGGAGCTTCGACTAATGGCTCGTATTAACCTCTTACCCTGGCGACAAGAAGAACGCGAACGTCGCAACAAAGAATTTATAACGTTGGTAGTTGCGGTGATTTTGCTTAGCCTCCTGGCTGCATTTGCTTCATGGAGCTACTTTAACAATGCACTTGCTGAGCAGCGTGATGCGAATGCCTTGATAGAACAAGAAAACGTTCTTTTGGATACAGCATTGGTTGAAATTGATAGCTTAGAGCAGCGCCGTGAAGACATCATTTCACGTATGCAGGTCATTCAGGACTTGCAAGGTCGACGTCCTGTACCTGTACGTCTATGGGACGATCTTGCTAAAGCTATGCCGCCTGCGCTCTACTTAAATAATCTAAAACGTGAAGGCGACACACTCACTTTAACAGGTCGTGCTGATAACCCTTATATCGTATCAAGGTTGATTCTAAATCTTGATAATAGTAAGTGGATGGGTGATTCAGCAGTGAGTAATATTCAACAGAATATCAGCGCTTATGAGTCCGCACCAGTGCTTAATAATACAGTCACTAGTGGTGGGCAGTCACGTCCTGTTTATCCTGAAGATAGCTATGTTCAGTTTGTGGTAACGACTAAAGTTCAGTCGGAGACAGCCGCACCTGATGATGCTAGTACTGGGCCTGGAGGTGAGTTATGAAGCTTAGCCGTAAAAAAAGCCTAATCAAAACCAAAAAAACTGCTTCGAAATCAAAGAAACAATTTGATTTACAGGAATTTCGCCGCAGTTTTGAATCGTTAGATTCTGACAATTATGGCAGCTGGCCGCTACCAGTAAAAGTTACCGTAATCGGGCTTATTATTATACTTATAGCAGCATTATCATGGTCGCTACCGATTAGTAGTAAAATTGATGAGATAACCGCTGCTGAAAGCCAGCAAAATACGTTGCTTGAGAGCTACCGTGAAAAAGAATCACGTGCGCGTCACTTAGAAGAATATAAAGCACAAGTTGTTCAAATGGAAACAGAATTCAATACTTTATTGGATCAGTTACCAAAAGATACTCGTGTGTCAGAGTTGGTAGAGGGTATCAATATGACAGGCGTTGGCAGCAACATACGTTTCCAAGATATTTCTGTAGAGCCTGAAATTGAAAATGAATTCTTTATTGAGCAGCCTATTCGTATTGCAGCTTTAGGTGAGTTTCATCAGTTTGGTAGCTTTATCAGTGGTCTTGCTGCTCTACCACGAATCATCACTATGCATGATTTTGAAGTCAGTAACCCGCAGCCAACCTTAGATGTCTTACCAGAACTTAATTTGGTACTGAACACAAAGACGTATCGCTCGAAAGAAGCTGATCCTGATCCTGAGGCTGTTGATACGGTCGCTACTGATAATGCAGGAGGCAACTAATGACTATTCAAAAACTGCCTATGCTACTGGCTTTAAGCGTTACTGTTTTATCAATGACAGGATGTGCTGATCGTATTGGTATGGCAGAGCAGGCAATGACGGACATCCGTAATAAGCCTGCAAAGCCCATCGATCCACCGCCCAAAGCTGAGCTTGTAGAAGACTTTGTCTATAGCGCCAATGCACAGCGCAGCCCATTTTTGCCACCTAGTCTGGTCAATACACAAGGTCCTAGCACTTCTATCGATGGTGTTCGTCCTGACATTACCAGAGTAAAAGAGCCACTTGAGCAATATGAATTGTCACAACTGGTTTTTCGCGGCGTCGTTGTTTCACCTGAAGGTCAGCGATATGCGTTAATACAACGCCCTGATGGTTCAGTCGCGAGCGTTAAAGTAGGTGATTATCTTGGAGTAAATGACGGCCGTATTGTTGAAATCACGCCGACTCAGATTAACTTGATTGAAATTGTGCCAGACAGCCGCGCAGGGTTTGTTGAAAAACCCCAGTCGCTGGTTTCCCCTATAAGCTAAGTCGGCAGATTTTTGAGGAATAAATAATGACAGTACGCAATAACAAGGTAATGATGATGAGCAACCGCGTAACTTCTGCTTTTGCCATTTCAGCATTGGCAATCAGCATGGTAGCAGTGAGTAACAGTGCCCATGCTGCACAGCGCATTAATAATGTCTCTGTGGTACAAACTGCTCCAGCAGTGACGCAAATACGTTTAGGCTTTGCAGGTGTGCCAGTATTGCCTGCAGCCTATCAGCTTGATGATCCTAGCCGCTTGGTACTAGATTTTGAACAAGTGCAAAATGGACTTGCAAGCCGCTTTAGCGAATATAATATCGGTATGGTAAATGATGTTACTACCTTAAGTAGTGACAGTACCACGCGTCTTATTGTTGGTTTAAAACAGACAGGTACTTATACGACAACGATTGACGGTAATGATTTAGTATTGACCATTACTGATCCTAGTCGTTCAGTGAGGACTAATGACCCTGTCCAAGACGTACTTAATAATACAATCACAACGACACCGATTGTAGAGACTAGTAGCGCATATACCGCTGTTGATACAACTAATAAGACTGTGGCTAAAAATCAAGTACCAGCCGATACGATGGTTGTCAGAGTTAATCCGTTATTAAGCCCACAACTTGCTGCTTCGCAAGTAAGAACACAATATAGCTATGATGGTTTGAGTGCGGTTAATTTTGCAGCAGGAAAAGATGGTGGTGGTAACGTCAGTATCGCCCTGACTAATGAGGCCATTCCAGTTGACGTACAACGCCAAGGCAATAAATTGGTAGTAAACCTAACTGGTAGTACAGTACCCAGAAACTTATTACGCCGTCTGAATATTAATAGCGGTCTTGTTAATAGTATTGATACCAAAAACCAAGGTCAAAATGGTGTCATTACTATCAATATGACTGAAGATTATGAGTATCAAGCCTATCAGTCGGGCAACCAATTAAATATTAGCATCAATAAGCCAGCATTATTACGTGAGCCGACGCTTGAAGAGCGAGTATATAGTGGTGAGCCTTTGTCTATGGAATTCCAAGACGTTGAGATTCGCAGTGTCTTAGATATCCTAGCTCAATTTACTGAAATGAACATTGTAGCTAATGATTCAGTCTCTGGCAATATCACTTTGCGTCTTATCAACGTACCGTGGGATCAAGCGCTTGATATCATCTTAAAAAGTAAAAATTTAGGTAAGCGTGAAAATGGCAATGTCATTTTGGTAGCACCTGCCACTGAACTGGCTGAGCAAGAAGCGAAAGAGCTTGAAGCACAGCAAGCGGTTGAGTCATATTCGCCACTGCGTACTGAGTATATCCGTCTAAGCTATGCTAAAGCGCAAGACGTTTTGACGCTGATCTCTCAAGGTAGTGGCTCATCGGGTGGTAGCAATACTGGAAACTCTAGTGATAGTAATAGTCTATTGTCTAATCGTGGTACAGTAACGGTAGATAGCCGTACAAATACTTTGATTATCAAAGATGTGGCTGACAGCATTGAAAATATTCATAAACTGATTGCAAAGATTGACGTTCCAGTCCGTCAAGTCATGATTGAAGCGCGTATTGTCAGTGCTTCGGATAGCTTTAGCAAAGAAATTGGGGTAAGTTGGGGTATCTTGTCTGATGGTGCCGCTAATAACAGCAGCTTATTGGTTGGTGGTAGCGATCAAACCTTATGGGACCTCAGAGATTTTGATACAGATAGTGATACTGGCGGGGTAACATACGATATCACTCGCCCTGATAACCTAAACGTGGATCTTGGAGTTTCCAACCCTGCTGGTAGTATTGCATTTGGTCTCCTTGGTTTGTCAGGTTATACGCTTGATCTTGAGCTATCAGCCATGCAAGCGGATAATCGTGGTGAAGTTATTTCTACACCTAAGATTTTGACCGCAGACAAGCAAACGGCCAAAATCTCTTCTGGTACGCAAATTGCCTATCAAGAAGCATCAGCAAGTGGTGCGACCACAACTAGCTTTATAGAAGCTGCACTTAGTTTAGAGGCGACACCGAACATCACACCTGATGGCAAAATTAGTCTAAACTTAAACATCAAAAATGGCTCACCAACGGTTTATAATGGTGCTGTGGCCATTTCTGAAGATTCTATCTCTACCAATATCATCGTAGAAGATGGTCAAACAGTGGTACTTGGTGGTGTTTTCAAAAACCGTATCGCTGACGGTGTGGAAAAAGTCCCATTCTTAGGTGACTTGCCTTATGTTGGTCGTTTATTCCGCAAAGATACCCGTAGTAACGAAAAAGAAGAGTTATTGATTTTCATCACGACTAAACTGATTAATGATGGCGTTAGTCGTTTAGACTAATGATGATATTATGTGTGTAAAGCAAAATTAATACTTTGTTATCTCACAAAAGAAAAAAGCAAGCCTAAGAGCTTGCTTTTTTCTTGCCCTATTTTTATTATTAGCCAAGTTTTACTGGTAATAATAAAGCCTCATTACTAGCCAGAATATCGATGACGTTGTATGATAGCTAATTTAACTGAGTAAGTATTATGGTTGAGGAATTGCCATCGGTGTTTTTAGTAGGACCGATGGGAGCAGGTAAGACGACTATCGGTAAATTGCTTGCTAAGCAGTTAGGTCGCATCTTTGTAGATAGTGATTGGTATGTTGAATCGCAAACAGGCGCTGATATTGCTTGGATATTTGCTAAAGAAGGTGAAGCGGGCTTTCGTGAGCGTGAGACACGAGCTATCGATGAGCTGACCCAAAAAAACCAAATCGTATTAGCGACTGGCGGCGGTGCCGTTATGTGTGCTGAAAATAGAGCGTTTTTACAGCAACGCGGTATTGTGGTTTATTTAAATGCGCCCGTCGATGTGCAGATGGCCCGTACTGCTAAAGATAAATCACGCCCATTACTACAGCAGCCTAATCCTAGAAAAATACTGCAAGACTTATATAGCAAACGCGATCCACTATATCGTCAAGTCGCCCATATTATTATGCCAACCGGACATACTTATCCTCGTCATATGGTCAGTCAGCTCTTACAGCAATTAGCATCGTTTAATAACTCTGCGACGATAACGCCAGAACATAACGAAAATGAATCATAAGTCATAAGAGACCAATAGCACCTAAATTATGATTACTCACATTTAGCGACTTTCATCTCATTCACAATGCTTAAGGAGTGTTGGCAATGCCACTGTTTCATGATGGTTTGACCGTTCATACGCAAAGTCATGACTATCCAATTGTCATTACTGAAAACACTGCGATAGATAATAGCAGCATGGCAAAACAGGTAGCGCCATATATTAGTGGCCGCCAAGTACTGATTGTCACCAATGAGGCGGTGGCGCCTTTGTATCTAAGTGCGTTAGAAGAAGCGTTGATAGAGCAGTTTACGGTTAGAGTCTGTGTACTGCCAGATGGTGAGCAATATAAAAATCAAGCCAGTATCAACCAAATTTATGATGCATTGATGGCGGAGCATTTCAATCGAGACGTTACGCTTATTGCGTTAGGTGGTGGCGTCATTGGTGATATGACAGGTTTTGCTGCAGCAAGCTTTATGCGTGGAGTGAATTTCATTCAAATCCCAACAACGCTTCTGTCGCAAGTAGACTCAAGTGTGGGTGGTAAGACGGGTATCAATCATCCTCAGGGTAAGAATATGATTGGCGCTTTTTGGCAGCCACAAATGGTACTGGCTGACATGAGTACGCTCAAAACTTTGCCTGCTCGTGAGCTATCAGCAGGGTTGGCTGAGGTCATCAAATATGCGCTCATTATGGATGAGGCATTTTTGACTTGGCTTGAGGAAAATTTACCTGCAATGATGGCATTAGATTTGGCTATACTTGGCGAAGCGGTCAAGCGTTGTTGTCAGTATAAAGCGGATGTGGTTGCACAAGATGAGAGAGAGTCCGGTGTGCGTGCGCTGTTGAACTTTGGTCATACCTTTGGTCATGTGATTGAAACGCATCAAGGATATGGTAATTGGTTGCATGGTGAGGCTGTTGCTGCGGGTATGTTACAAGCTGCCGAGCTGTCACAAAAAATTGGCTGGTTAACGGTCGAGGAAGTCGCTCGTATTAAACATATTCTAACATTGGCAAATTTACCCACTACCGCACCACCTATTGATACACAGACTGCTTTAAATCTGATGGGGCATGATAAAAAAGTGAAACAAGGACAAATTCGCCTTATTTTGTTAAAATCACTGGGTAAGGCTGTATTGACCGATGATTTTGATGCCCAGCTTCTGACAGAAGTGTTATCGCAACAGAGCGTATAGTGTAGCAAAAAATCAGCTTTCATAAGTGCATGCTAAAATTAAGCGCTTATAAGAGCTGATTCACAGTAATACTAATTACCTGTGCATCTATTTAATGCAGTCAATTTTATTTTTACCAAGGATATTCCCATGGCAGCATCAAGACTGACGCCGCATAGCGCTAGCCAATCTTATCGACGTCAAGCATTGATCTGGCTGGTAGTAACTTTGCTGTTAGGCGTGCTAACGGCTCTGATTTGGATGTTTAGTCAAACGCCAGCGATGGGTGCCAAAATTGAAAATGCGCCGATATCCGCACCGGAAACACTGAGTACTGAGCTAGAGCAACCTTTAAAAATTGAATCGTTGCATGAGCTAGATACGGATGTACAGCCACTCAGTTTTGATGCAGCGATTCAAGACTTGCGTAATTATCCCGATGAGTTCAAAGATAAGGGGTATTTACTAGCCAACAAGGGTAAATGGACTGTGCAGGTGATGAATGTCGCTGAAAATGATGTGATTATTAGTTATTTAGAAGGTCGCAAAGACCGTAATAAATTCGCTTATTTCCGTTATCTCGATGATGGAAAGCAAGTGCGCTATATGCTGACTTATGGACTGATGAGCAGCCCACAAGAAGCAGTTGGAGCGGCCAAGCTTATCGACTTTAGATTACCTGCTGATGTGCGTGTGTTACCAGAAGAAATCAATCGATATGTTGGTATTATCGATAACTACACGCGTGCTGATCCAATGAAAGATTTGAGCACCAAACGTACTCGCTCTATTGATTTAGAACCGACTAAGCGTGAAGTACCGGCGCGTCAGAAAAAACCAGTTGCTGAGACCGCAGAAAGCAATACAAATGGCAATGAAAGCATTCGTCAGTCAGCGGATACCTCTGACACCTTATCTGTTAATGAGCAGCGTACTGTGGTGAACGAAGAGCAGTCATCATCGGTTACGACGACGAAAGATGATGGTTCTACTAGCAAAGCTGAGCAGGATAACAAAAAGCCTGCATCAGGTGCTGACACCACTCCTCCAAAACCTCCAGTAGTGCCAACACCGAAACCACCAACTGCTACGCCAAAGTCACCAGTAGTACCAGCAGCTAAGACACCGAGTACGGCTAATAGCGCAAATTCTAGTAACACAACTGCTAATGCCAACACTCCCAAAAATGGTAATGACAGCATAAAAGCACTGATAGAAGCCAAAAGTAATTAATATTTTATTATCATCATCATTTAAAAACCTACTAATGACTTCATTAGTAGGTTTTTTTATGGCGCATCATATAGCATTTTATTAACGTCAAGAATAAGGGCTTTGATGGGATAAGCTTAAATCAATTATTTCAGCCAAACATGGTAATAGCTACTTCACATTAAGTTTTGCATACAGTTTTTAGTTGTCTTATAACCAATAGTAATAAGTTCTCTTACAAAATATGGTTGATGAATCCGTAGAAAAGACTAGATTTTTTAGTCATCATTAACTAATATAACTGTGGGCGACGTTCTGTATAGTTATCGTAAAACTACTTATTTAACAGTCAATTAGTAAAATCCCACTATTTATAAAATAGGTTACTAATTATTTTGGCTCAAGCGCTGCTACTTGTTATCCACATTCAAGTGACCGCAAGTGGAGCAACCTCTCTTATTATCTCCCTTTATTAAGGTTGATAACGCGCTTGAATACAGAGCGTCAGATATTCAAGATTAATCAAATGCATTGTTATTAACTGTTCAGCTAATTGGCTTCAAGTGCTGTACAGTGTTTAATAACGAGCGATACTCAATATAACGATATTACGTTATTGGTAACTAAGTAATTGGTATACAGGGCAGTGCTTTCTCCCGTGCCAAGGGCAATTACTTACTATCTATTAAGACGCTAATTATTTATTGAGACATCTGCTAAAATTAAAAGAGTTGAAGGTTTTACCTTACTCTTAGAGCATGATGTCTATGAGCGTTGCATCATTTATTGAATCCGATATACGAATATTAATTATCAGCCCGTTCTGCTTACGGGGATCAGCTTATGTGCCGCATTGGATATATAGGCGACCCGTTTACTCAAAAGGACCAGCTATGTCAATGATCTCCTCGCAAACTCACCTGGCTACACCAGATGACTTTTCTGATAACTGTGGTTTTGGTTTGATTGCTCATATTGAAGGGCAAGCCAGTCATGATTTGGTAAAAACAGCTATTCATAGTTTAAGCTGTATGACTCACCGTGGCGGTGTTGCTGCTGATGGTAGAACTGGTGATGGCTGTGGTTTACTACTAGCCACGCCTGTTGATTTTTTTGAAAAGATTGCTGCTGAGCAACAATTAGCCATTACTGAAAACTTTGCCGTTGGTATGGTATTCGTCAATTTAGATGAGGCCAAAGCCAAGCATAGCCAACAAGTGCTAAGTGATGAGATTGCAGCCCAAGGTTTAGAGGTTGCTGGCTGGCGCGATGTGCCGCTTGACCTTAGTATTGTGGGTGAGATTGGCCGTGAGACGCTACCGGATTTCAAGCAGGTATTCGTCAATGCTCCTGATGATTTGGCTGCGGATGACTTTAACCGTAAGCTGTTTGTGGCACGTAAAAAAGCAGAACAGCAGTTGATTGATGATGAGCTATTCTATGTTTGTTCATTGAACTGTCAGACTATTATTTATAAAGGTTTGGTGATGCCATCAGACTTGCCAGCGTTCTTCTTAGATTTGCAAGATGCACGTTTGGCGTCACATATTGTGGTGTTTCATCAGCGTTTCTCGACCAATACGCTGCCACGCTGGCCATTGGCACAACCATTCCGTTATCTTGCTCACAATGGTGAGTTGAATACCATCACGGGTAACCGTAACTGGTCTGAAGCTCGTACACCAAAGTTAAAATCAGACAAGCTGCCTAACTTGAATGAATTGACACCATTGGTAAACAGCAGTGGTTCTGACTCATCAAGCTTAGATAACATGCTTGAAGTACTGATGTCAGGTGGCATGAACTTGTTCCATGCGATGTCGATACTCGTACCGCCAGCATGGCAGAACGTCGATAGCATGGATATGGACTTGCGCGCATTTTATGAGTTCTATTCGCAGCACATGGAAGCGTGGGATGGCCCTGCTGGTCTAGTCATTCAAGATGGACGTTATGCTGTCTGTATGCTTGACAGAAACGGCCTACGCCCATCACGTTGGGTAACGACTAAGAATGGCTATATCACTGTCGCCTCTGAAGTTGGCGTTTGGGATTATGATCCTAAGGATGTGTTGGCAAAAGGTCGTGTTGGTCCAGGTCAGATGTTGGTCATTGATACGCTAACGGGTCAGATTTTAGATACTAAAGCCATTGCTACCTTGCTCAAAAAAGCGCATCCATATCGTAAGTGGTTACGTGAAGAAGCGACCCGTATCCGTGATGACGAGCGCCTAGAAGAAGAGCTAGCAGCGCAATCATGTCGCGGTGATCAGCTAAAAACATTGCAAAAAATGTATCACATTACCAATGAAGAGCGCACCGAAATCATTCGCCCTAATGCCGAAAACGGTCAAGAGCCTGTGGGTTCGATGGGTGATGATACGCCAATGGCAGTGCTGTCACAGCAAATTCGTCATGTAGGTGATTTCTTCCGTCAGCAGTTCGCGCAGGTGACCAATCCACCGATTGATCCATTACGTGAATCCATTGTCATGTCGCTACAGACTTGCTTGGGTGCTGAGACCAATGTGTTTGCGCCATCAGCGCGAGATGCTCATCGTATTATCTTATCATCGCCAGTATTGTCAGCTAGTAAAATGCAGCAGCTCGAAACCTTGGATGATCCAGCGTTCAAGATGGCTCGTATTGATTTGAACTACGATAGTACTCTAGAGTTATCAGAAGCCATCACCGCTATTTGTGAGCAAGTAGCGACTACTATTCGTGCCGGTAACACTTTAATCGTGTTGTCTGACAAAGATATTGCTGTAGATAAAGTGCCGGCTAATGCCATTATGGTGACTGGTGCAGTGCATCATTATCTCATTGGTCAAGGTATCCGTACCGATGCTAACTTAATCATTGAGACGGGCTTAGCTCGTGATTCGCATCAAGTAGCGGTATTAATCGGCTTTGGCGCGACCTGCGTGTATCCGTACTTAGCTTACGATGTCATTGATGACTTGGTGGCAACTGGTGAGCTGCTCGGTGATCCAATTCAGGCGCGGGTTAATTTCCGTAAAGGCTTGGATAAAGGACTGCTAAAAATCTTATCAAAAATGGGTATCTCTACCATTGTCTCGTATCGTGCTGCTCAGTTATTTGAAGCAGTTGGCCTCTCTGAAGAAGTGGTTAGCTTGTGTTTCAAAGGTGTGCAAAGCCGTATTAAAGGCGCTACCTTTGCTGATTTGGCCGCAGATCAAGCGCAATTAGCAGCCAATGCATTCAAGCGTCGTGCACCGCTCGATCAAGGTGGTTTGCTCAAGTTTGTCTTTAATAAAGAGTACCATGCCTTTAACCCAGACGTGATCAATAGTCTACATACGGCGGTACGTACTGGTGACTATGAAAACTACCGCCGCTATGCGGATCTGGTCAATAGCCGTCCAGTCGCCACTTTACGTGATTTGTTAAAGTTAAAAACTGACAACTCTATCGATGTAAATGATGTCGAAGATATCTCCAAAATCTTGACACGTTTTGACTCTGCTGGCATGTCACTAGGGGCATTGTCACCTGAAGCACATGAATCAATTGCCATGGCGATGAACACCATCGGTGGTCGTTCAAACTCTGGTGAGGGCGGTGAAGACCCAGTACGTTACGGTACGTTACGTAACTCGAAGATCAAGCAAATTGCCTCTGGTCGTTTTGGGGTAACACCTGCGTATCTACGCTCAGCAGAAGTTATGCAGATTAAAGTCGCTCAGGGTGCTAAGCCGGGCGAGGGTGGTCAGCTACCTGGTGGTAAGGTCAATGCTCTGATTGCACGCTTGCGTTATTCAGTGCCTGGTGTCACATTGATTTCACCGCCGCCGCATCATGATATCTACTCTATTGAAGATTTGGCACAGCTGATTTTCGACTTAAAACAAGTCAATCCTGATGCCTTGGTATCGGTTAAGCTGGTATCACGTCCAGGCGTTGGTACTATCGCTACAGGCGTGGCAAAAGCCTATGCTGACCTAATCACTATCTCAGGCTATGATGGCGGCACAGCAGCCTCTCCGCTGTCTTCTATCCATCATGCAGGCTCACCATGGGAGCTAGGTCTGGCAGAGACTCATCAGTCGCTACGGGTCAATGGGCTACGAGATAAAGTACGTGTGCAAACTGATGGTGGTCTAAAGACAGGTCTTGATGTGGTCAAAGCAGCCATTCTTGGTGCAGAAAGCTTCGGCTTTGGTACTACGCCGATGATTGCGGTTGGTTGTAAATATCTACGTATCTGTCATTTGAATAACTGCCCAACAGGCGTTGCTACTCAAAAAGCCAAGTTACGCGATGAGCATTTCATTGGCGAAGCTGAGATGTTGATTAACTTCTTTAAGTTTGTGGCGACTGAAACTCGAGAGTGGCTAGCGGCACTTGGTGTTAGTAGTATGGAAGAGCTGGTCGGGCGTACTGACTTACTTGAAGTGCTAGAAGGCAACACTGACAAGCAGCGCCATCTTGATTTAACACCGTTATTGTTTAGTCATCCAGCAAGCGCTGGCAAAGCACAAACCTGTCAAGTGGAGCGAAATGAGCCATTTGATAAAGGGTTATTAGCTGAAAGAATGGTTAGCGATATGCTGCTCAATATTCGCCAAGGAATAGGCGGTGATTACAGTTACTATGTTGGTAACTGTGATCGCTCTATCGGCGCCCGTATTTCTGGTGAAATTGCACAGGTATGGGGTAATCTTGGCATGAGTGATATGCCAGTAAGATTGCATCTAACCGGTACTGCAGGGCAGAGTTTGGGTGTTTGGAATGCAGGTGGTTTAAATATTGAGCTTGAAGGTGATGCCAATGACTATGTCGGTAAAGGCATGGCAGGCGGTGAGATTGTCATTTATCCACCGAAAGACTCAGTCTTTACAGCGCAAGACACAGCCATCATTGGTAACACCTGTCTATATGGTGCAACTGGCGGTAAGTTGTATGCTGCGGGTACAGCTGGCGAGCGCTTTGGTGTTCGTAACTCTGGCGCGCATGCTGTCATCGAAGGTACTGGCGATCATTGCTGTGAATATATGACAGGTGGTATCGTCACTATTCTTGGACGTACAGGTCTCAACTTTGGGGCAGGTATGACGGGCGGTTTCGCTTATGTGCTAGATATGGATGGCGATTTCTTTGATCGCTGCAACCATGAGCTGATCGATCTTAACCGTATTTCAAGTGAGCAAACTGAGCAACATCGCATTCACTTGCAACAAGTGATTGAAACGCATGTAGATAAAACAGGCAGTGCATGGGGTCAGACGATATTAGATGACTTTGAACACTACGTTCGTAAGTTTTACTTGGTGAAACCAAAAGCGGCGAACATTGCGAGCCTTCTTAAAACGACAATGGCGGATCCGCAATAGTGCGATAGCCGATATATTTTAAGATACGTTTTAACTCACAAGTTTTAAGCAGGTACGTGACAGCAATGATATTCATGTCTTATATGTTAAATGAATCAGTCATCAAAGGCTGTCACCGGCCACTATAGAGAGATAGCATCATGGCAAAACGCTTAGAAAATAGTTTTCAGTTTTTAGATGTACCACGTCTTGAGCCAACTAAAAAAGACATCGCAACCCGTTCGACAGAATTTGTCGAAATCTATAAACCATTTGAAAATGAGGCTGTGGCACAGCAGTCACATCGTTGTCTTGAGTGCGGAAACCCGTACTGTGAATGGAAATGCCCAGTACATAATTACATCCCTAACTGGCTGAAACTGGCGACAGAAGGGCAGATATTTCAAGCTGCTGAATTGTGTCACCGTACCAACACATTGCCTGAAGTATGTGGACGTGTCTGTCCACAGGATCGCCTGTGTGAAGGTGCCTGCACATTGAACGATGGCTTTGGGGCTGTGACGATTGGTAATGTAGAAAAATACATCAATGACACAGCGTTTGCCCTTGGCTGGCGTCCAGATATGTCTGATGTGGTTTGGACAGACAAAAAAGTCGCGATCATTGGTGCAGGGCCAGCAGGTCTGGGTTGTGCAGATATCTTAGTAAGAAACGGTGTGCGGCCAGTTGTGTTCGATAAGCGTCCTGAAATTGGTGGCTTGCTTACCTTTGGTATTCCAGAATTTAAAATGGAAAAAGATGTCATGCGCAATCGCCGTGTCATCTTTGAAGGCATGGGGATGGAGTTCCGTCTTGAGACAGAAATCGGTACTGATATCAGCATTGATGAGCTATTAAGCGAGTACGATGCCGTGTTTATGGGTATGGGTACTTATACTTATATGCGTGGCGGTTTTGCTGGTGAAGAGCTAGAAGGCGTATATGATGCGCTAGATTACCTGATTGCCAATGTGAATCGCTGTAATGATTGGGAAAAGAACTCTGAAGAGTATATCGATTTCAAAGGCAAAAAAGTGGTCGTGCTAGGCGGTGGAGATACAGCGATGGACTGTAACCGTACTAGTATTCGTCAAGGTGCTGAAAAAGTGGTTTGTGCGTATCGCCGTGATGAAGAAAACATGCCAGGCTCGCGCCGTGAAGTGGTCAATGCTCGCGAAGAAGGCGTTGAGTTCTTATTTAACCGTCAGCCAACTGAAATTATCGGCTTGAACGGTAAGGTCAACGGAGTAAAGGTTGTCACTACGCATCTAGGGGCACCAGACAACCGTGGTCGTCAACGTCCTGAGCCGATTCCTAATTCAGAAGAAATCATCCCTTGTGATGCGGTTATTATGGCATTCGGCTTCCGTCCTAGCCCTGCTGATTGGTTTGAAACGCAGCAAGTCTCAATGGACAGCTCAGGTCGAGTATTGGCAGCAGAAAAGCAAACCTTTAAGTTCCAGACCAACAATCCTAAAATATTTGCGGGTGGCGATATGGTACGCGGTTCTGACCTAGTCGTGACTGCTATTTGGGAAGGTCGTGAGGCTGCTGAAGGTATATTGGATTTCTTGGAAGTCTAGGGCATGTCCTCAATTCAAGCGATAGTTATCTAGCTGGTCTAAAAATGGCTAAATTTTGCCAAATAGCGTCAAATAGCTTGTTAATATCTCGATATTATCTACACTATTTTTCTCGTTTGACGGCAATTTATCTCATTTTTATCTCCATTTTTGAAATGAGGACACACCTTAACTGACTTTATCTAAGTGCAGTTAGTTGTTAGTAGATTCTGAACGTAAACGTCTTTTGTCTTTCGATAGGCAAGAGGCGTTTTTTTTGATTATTACTTTGTAAATAGAGTCGCGGCTGCTAGCATGTTCGTTAGGAAACTATGGTTTTCATTATTCATCCTGCCTATCAACTAAAAAGAGTAACCTTGCGTGAAATCAATCCTCTGGCAGCGTGTGTCTGCTCCGTTTGTTGAGCCTTATGTTCGTTATCAATATGCGGATATTTTGCATGCCATACGCTTAGGTGTGGCTGTAATATTAGCCTTGCTAGTCAATGTCCTTACTGGTTTTCCACATGGTGAATGGACAACCATCACCGTATTCATCATTTTGGGTTTATTGCAGTATCAAGGTGCTATTTATACCAAGGCCAAAGAGCGCATACTTGGTACCATATTCGGTATTGTTGCGGCTTTTAGTATTCTGTGGTTTAACGATAATGTGACTGCTTGGATATGGGTTTATTACACGCTCATTGGTTTAGTCAGTGGTGTTATTGGCTATTTAGCCGTTAGAAAGCTGGGTTATACTGGATTATTGACTGGTATTACAATGTTAATGATTGTCTCGAATTTGGGTCAAGGTGATATGAGCCAAGATGGGATTTATCGTGCGTTGAATATTTTGTTAGGTACGGCTGTTTCTGTCGCTGTCACGCTCATCTTGCCACTGAAATCGACATTGATGTGGCGATTTCTACTGAGCAGCAACCTTGATGCTTGTAGCAACTTGTATGCTGGTGTGGGCAAGCATATTGACGCGACTGATGATATGACTGAAGACACGCCAGTCAGCGTGAATACAAAGCTCAACTCAGTTGTCTTTCCTGATAACGGTGTACCTGTAAATAAGACATTGGTCACCGCGTTACAACAGATTAATAAGCGTCTGCTAGCCGTTCGCCCACATATTGCGGCGACTGCCAGTGAGTCAGGTATTAACAAGACAACGCTGGAGACTATCCAACGTACTCACCGTAATATCATCGGCACCATTGACTTACTACTAAGTGCCGCACCACGTTTAGCAAACATTGAAATCGATGATGACAATCATATCTTATTGATACATTATCAAAGCGAGCTGACGCAAGCCATGCAGCATATAGCAGCGGTATTGCGTAGTCCGAGTGATGAGGTGTTCAGGCCCATTACTCGTATTGCCGTTTCAGAATATCCAAGTGTCCAGCATCTGGCGTTTGAATGGCAAGGATATTTTTGGCTGACCCAAACTTTACAGACCCAACTACAGCAGCTAAGCGAATTGCTACAAACGACCAAGCCACAATGGTATGCGGCATCTGGGCTTGGCTATCAACGCCGTGAGCAGCGCAGAATGAAAGAGCAGGGCGGTGAAGGCGGTTTGGACGTATAGTAAAAAAACGCTGACTACCTAAAGTCAGCGTTTTTATTTATGGAGGCTTATTTTCTTTAAAGCGGTAGTTAATTGCTTTGGTATTAACGACCAGTTTTTAGTTTATCCCAATACTGCTGATACACTTGCAACGCTTCATCACCGACATCTTCTTGGAACTCAGCTTTTGCTAGTACTTCTTTTGAAGGGTAAATTGTTGGATTGTTACGTACCTCTTCGTCCATTAACTCGCGTGCTGCTATGTTTGGTGAGGCATAACCAATTTCTTCACTAACGATTTTGGCATTTTCAGGACGTAGTAAGTAATCAATAAATTTGTGTGCAGCATCAACCTGTTTGGCATTTTTGGGAATAACAAAGTTGTCCATCCACAGGATAGCCCCCTCCGTTGGATACTTATAAACCAAGCTGGTCAAACCTTCATCATTAGCCATGACCGCCTCACCATTCCATGTCATACCAAGTGAGGTCTCACCTTCAATGTAAGGCATGCGAGTGGCATCTGAATTAAAGGTTTTGACATTGGGCATCAAGGTGGTGAGTTTGTTGTAAGCTGCTTCGATTTCATCAGGATTGGTGCTATTACCTGAGAAGCCAAGCGTGAGTAGCGCCATGCCAAATACTTCACGTAGGTCATTGGTAAGCATGACCTGCCCTTTGTATTTGGGATTCCATAAGTCATTCCAGCTATTGACGGTTGCAGGGTCGACGCTGTCACCATTGATTGCTAGACCTGTACTGCCCCACATATAAGGAATAGAATATTTGTTTTCAGGATCTACTTTGGTATTGGTGAATGAGGTATCTAGATTCTTAAAATTACTCAATTTAGATTTATCTAACTCTTGCAATAATCCTTCTTTTGCCATCTTTTCGACATAATAGGTCGACGGAATTGCTAAATCATATTGGCTAGAATCATCGAGAAGTTTCAGCTTGGCATACATCGCTTCGTTAGAATCAAAAGTGGTGTAATTAACCGAAATACCAGTCTCTTCTTCAAAACCATCAAGAATTTCTTGCGGCATATATTCTGACCAGTTGTATAAATTAAGCGTCTCATTGTTCGCAGTCGCACTACCATCAGCCGCAGCATTATCAGAGTTGCTACAGCTGGCAAGTACGAATCCGACCGCCATGGTCAATAGTGCTTTTGGTACTATACGGCCAATACGAGCCGACATGCTCGATGACAAATGGGTTGATGAACGTGTCAAAATATCTCTCCTAAACAAAGAATGATGCCAATCAGTGAAAAGTACCGATTGATAAATGCTACTTAATATAGATAGTTACACTATTATGGCTATTTGTTTCAATGATTTAAAGGGCAATTAAGGCAATCGATGTGAGTCGTTGTGATGAAGCACTGATTTTCCGTCAATCATAGAGATTTGATACAGGGTTTGGTACTAGATTTGGTCAGCCTAATGACAGTATATAATCATGCTATGATTAAGAGCTTAGTGTGTCTTGCTACTATTTTTTATCGTGCATAGATTCAACCATACCATAATAATAAGGATGTAAAATATGACTCAGAGCCATTCAGCAGATGCAGTGATTCCAATGCTTCTCAAAGACAAGGTTGCTATTGTCACAGGGGCTAGCCGCGGCCTCGGAGCACAAATTGCCAAACATATGGCAGCAGCAGGGGCCAATGTATGTGTCAATTACCTGAACAGTAAAGATGCTGCCGAAGCGGTAGTGGCTGATATTAGAGCCACAGGTGGGCAAGCTTTTGCTTATCAAGGGGATGTGACTGACGCAATTCAAATGCAAGCAATGGCAGCGGCAGTGATTGAGCATTTCGGTGCAATTGATATATTGGTCAATAATGCCTTGCCTAGTTACCAGTTCAATCCTAGTGCGGATTATACGAGTATCGAAACCGTGAATTGGGCGCACTTCTCTCAGCAGATGGATGGCATCGTCAAAGGTGCAGTCAACACAGTGCAAGCGGTATTACCTCAGATGAAAGCGCAGAAAATGGGTAAGATTATCAATATCTCAACCAACCTTATTTACAATCCGGTGGTCACTTATTACGACTATACTACTGCTAAATCAGCGCTAATCGGGCTGACACGTAACTTAGCATCTGAATTGGGTCAGTATGGTATCCGTGTCAATCTGCTGGCAGGCGGACTCTTAAAGACGACTGATGCGAGCAGCTTGACCACAGAAGAGGTATTTGATTATATTGCAACGACTACACCATTACGTCAAGCGACCTCAGTAGCTGACTTTGCCAATTCCGTACTGCTAATGGCGTCTGACTTGAGTGCAGCCATCACAGGGCAATCCATCGCTGTTGACGGTGGCTTGACAATGCCTTAACTGACGCCTTAACCGATGCCTTAACGTTTGATTAGGTTTGTAGAAGGGATAAAATGAATATTCGTCAAGGTGTTGGAGTCGTCACCGCTACGCTGGTTATCATTGCCTTTATGACATTGCTTAATTATGGCTCACCGACACCTATGGTGAATTGGCCAGTTGAGACCTATATGGGTCTGACATTTACGATTGGCTGGTTTAGTGGCGTACCCAATTGGCTGGCTTACGTGCTAGCAGCAGTAGTGCTTATTCTTATCGTTGTAGGGTTTTATAAAATTGGCAGCTGGATTTATGTTTTGATAGCGGATAAGTTGTAAATATTCTAAAAGCCTTTCACAAAAGAACGTCATCAAAAAACCCTTGTCAGATACTGACAAGGGTTTTTTAATGGTTCTAGAAAGCATTCTTATGACGCTGTTTTCAACTGATCAAGTACTATCTGTATTCCATATTCTTCAATCGTTCCAGTGACAAAGTCAGCACGTTCTATCAGCGCTGGTTGTGCATCTCCCATGGCTACAGCAAACCCGACCAAATCAAACATCTCTAGATCATTCATACCATCACCAAATGCCATGCACTCGCTTGCAGCCACTTCATAGTATTTACACACATCTTTAATACCTCGTGCTTTGGATGCTTCTATCGGCAATATATCGGCGCCAATATGATGCCAATGTACCAGTTTTAAATCGTATTGAGCAAAGTCAATATCTTGCATTTTGTCTTCTTGACTATTAAAAAAAACAGAACATTGATACACCGTGTTTGATTTATAGTAATCAGGGGCAACGATAGAGTTGGGCGTGATAGCGTTGAACTCACGCAAACGCTCGTTTTCACCTGACCAAGCGATATGAGTCGCTGAATCAAATTTATGGATAAAGTCACCCTTTAGGCACAGGTTTGCAATTTTATCCGTTTGTTCTGCGGACAGCGGGTAATGGCTAATTCGGCCACTATTGTCGAAGCTATATTGTCCATTCATACAAATAATGGCATCCAACACATTTGACTCTAGCAACGCTAAGATGTCATCTGGCAATATTGCTTTGGATCGTCCTGTTGATATCACCAGCTTGATATCAGTCTCAGCAAGCTGCTTCAACGTCGCTTGGTTATGCTCAGCGATAATACCGTTGCGGCTGAGCGTATCATCGATATCAAAAAATATGATTTTGGGCATAGGTATGGGTGTGCTCTGAGCCATAATCTCTGTGGCAGTTTTATCTTCAACAAACATGATGATCCTATTGTTTTTTATTCAGGGGTCAGTGGTTTAAATACTACTATAACCACGTGAAGGAAGACCATAGCTATAAGGTAACGTACCCATAGATGATCTTGCTTGGTGAGCTGAGATAAGTCTACTATTCTGAATCTTATTTCTTTTTAATTCAAAGGATTAACAAAACTCTTTAAAAGATACAACCAACTTAACAATAATTATCTATTATAAAGTTATCATTAATTACCTTTTACAAGTTTTATGATTGATCAAAGAATGACATCGCTTGTCTGCGCTAATACACCAACTGTCTAAAGGAATGCTTATGAAAGTTTTCACCTTAAAAAAAGTGGTCGCCTTAAGTGCACTCGCTTTGTCTACTAGTACCTTTGCGATGGATGTCACGTTCAATGATAAGACGTGGAATGCTGATCAAATACCTGAAGGCCAACAATGCCTAGATTACGGTGGCAAAAGTCCAGCCACGCCGAGTATGAAGGTCTCAAACATTCCTGATGGAGCTGATAGCTTAGTCTTTGTCTACAACGACGTGAGTAACAAACGCATGCAAAAGGGCGGGCATGGAATTATCAGCTACGCATTGTCAGAAGGTAAAACCAGTGTCGAGGTGCCACGCGTGTTCGGTCACACTTATGAAGTGCCAGTCGGTGTAGAGATGGTGGCTGAATACCGTAGCCGTCAGGGCGATATCCGCGGCGCATACAAGCCACCCTGTTCAGGCGGTAAAGATCATTTGTATACGGTAGACGTACAGTCATGGCAGGGCGATATGATTACTGCTGAGACGACAATTGAGATGGGTCGGTATTAGTCAATTGGGCACTTTAGTCAGCGTAAAAAGCCGTCTATGTAGTGTGTAGGCGGCTTTTTCATGGTAGTAAGCTAAGAGCCATCTATCTATAAGATGTGCTAGCTTAGTGAATAGGCGAAGATTGGCCTGATACTTGCAACATCTGACGCAATCCATGAGTGTGGGTCAGTCGTATGTTAGGATAGAGGCAGGGCTATAGGAAAATATAGATTAGACATTATAGTTATTAGAATAATGATATTGCACTGGTTGTGTCTAGTTTTATAGTACAATTGTACTCTGATAGATGCTGGTATATTATCTCACTAAAATCTCATGTCATCACAGAACCATGTCATCACAGAAAAAAGTCATGATAGATTGTCAAGAGTCATTGGAAGCTAAAAATATTATTGATTGTATTTAATTTTAAAGTATCTATCAATTTGGATTAATTTTTTATAAATGGATTTTCTTATGCATATAACGACAAGCCAACCTTCAGAAAATAGAAAAAGACATGGCGAGCATATTCTTATCCATATGACATATATCGCCAAAAATGTCGACCTAGATTCGGGAATTGAGCTGACTCGCGCACTTGAGTATTGGCGCAGATATTTTGAAGAAAATAATATAGTTTCAGCTTTAGTTATTAGTGAAGGTTATTTCGTTCAAAGTTTTGAAGGGACAAGGCCTGCTATCAATACTGCTTTAGAAAAAATACTTGATGAGCACTCTACCATTTTTCCTAATATCGTTAATATAGAGGAAATAGAATCGCTTCAATGGAATGGGTTTTTAGTCAAACATTTAACATCAAGCATTGAAGATGAAGAGTATGCTCTAAAAAGCTTCTCAGCAGGTTTTGACTACAATCCCTATCTAATGAAAAGCACTCAGATTGAAAGCTTTTTGAAGGCAGTATTTGAAGATGCTGAATCTAATAAATTTTAAATTCGTTGCATTTATTTCCTATATATTTATTTCTTAAGTATTTGTCTCTTAGGACCGTCACTTATTATAGCTATACTAAAAAAGCCGTCTATATATATGTGTGTAGGCGGCTTTTTGGCTATTCCTATTTTTGTCGTATCATTTTAAGGTGTAGACGATAAGAAACTGGTCAATTACCAATAGTTTTATTGATTACACCTTATAATAGAGTGTATATTAATTTATATAACTATTATATAAATGGATTTTCTTATGCACATAACGACAAGTCGAACTTCAGAAAATAGAAAAAGACATGGCGAGCATGTTCTGATTAGCCTAACGTATATCGGTAAAAACATCGAAATGAAAACAGGTATAGAATTGACTCGTGCTCTTGAGCAGTGGCGAAGATACTTTGAAGAGAGTGGGTTAGTTGCAGCGCTTGTGATCAATGACGGTTACTTTATTCAAAACATTCAAGGCTCAAGACCAGCTGTTAATGCTGCTCTGGCGAAGATAATTGATGAGCACTTCAAAATCCTCCCTAATGTTGTCAAGGTGGAAGAGATAGAAGCGCTTCGATGGGATGGGTTTGTAACCAAACACCTGACGGAAAGTGTCGAAGATGAGGAATATGCTTTGAAAAGCTTCTCAGCAGGTTTTGACTTCAATCCTTATCTAATGAAAAGTACTCAGTTTGAAAGCTTTTTAAAAGCGATATTTGAAGATGCTGAAGCCGATAAATTTTAAGTGAGTAGTATTTGTTTTCTAGAATATTTACTTATTCTAGCTAGCATAAAAAAGCCGTCTATAAAGTATTTTTTGATTTAGATAAATTTTTATAAATAAGGTTTCTTATGCATATCGCTACCAGCCCACCTTCAGAAAATAGAAAAAGACAGGGTGAGCATATTATTCTCAGCCTAACGTATATTGGCAAAAATAGTGACAGTAATAATGGAATAGAGTTGGCTCGTCTGCTTGAGCAGTGGCGAAGGAATAATGAAAAAAGTGGTGTAACCTCGGCGCTTGTCGTTAATGATAATTACTTCATTCAAAATATCGAAGGTCCAAGACCTCTTATCAATGAAATATTGGCAAAACTGATCAATGAGTATTCTTACCTAGTACCGCACCTCAGTGAGATTGAGGAAATAGAGAAACGTAGGTGGGAGGGGTTTTTATTAAAATATTTGACATCTAGTGTAGAAGACGAAGAATATACCCTAAAAAGCTTCTCAGCAGGTGCTGACTTTAATCCTTATCTAATGAAAAGTACTCAGATTACAAGTTTTTTGAAAGCGATCTTTGCGGATACCGAATCCAATAAGCCTTAGATAGCTCCTCTATTCTGATTGGCGCAAAAAAGCCGTCTATACATTGCGTATAGACGGCTTTTTGATAGGAGCTGTTTAATTTTATCAGCCAGATTCCGAACTAGGATTTCCAAAATTTAAATAGTCAAACTATCCAACCTCAACACTCGTCACATTCTGAAAGCCTCTTGGCAACTGCCCACCACGATTACCACGCACACCTGTATAGTTAGCCAAATCATTTGGCTTGAGTGTCACATGGCGTTTGCCTGCGGTAATGACAAGGCTATCTTGCTGACTAAGTGGCGTGATAGTAAGTACTTCTTCGCCGTCCTTTAGCTTGATAAGCTTATTACCTTTACCGCGAGCCTGTTCCGGCAAATCATCAAGGGCAAATATCAATAGGTATCCTGCATTGGTCGTGACGGCGACGTGGTCAGGTGCCACACTTGTATTGCTATTCTCACCGTCAGTATTGGCAGTCGCATCTACTGGCGCATCGATACGTGCAACAGGGAGCAGTCGACTATCAGTTGCTAGGTTAATAACATTTTTACCCGCTTTTTGATTGCTATCGAGATTGCCAATGGTATTGATAAAGCCATAACCTGCCGAGCTGGCGAGGATGATGCGCTGATCGTCAGCACCCGTTAATAGCTGCTCAAAGCTAGCACCTGCTGGTGGCTTTAACACACTGGTCAGTGGGTCACCTTGACCACGCGCAGACGCTAAATTATGCGCGTCAATACTATAGCTGCGTCCAGTGCTGTCGAGCACGTAAATCCTTTCATTGGATTTACCGCGCACGTGCGCTTGATAGCTATCACCTGAGCGGTAACTCATACCGGCAGCATCGACATCATGGCCTTTGGCAGCACGAATCCAGCCCGCTTTTGATAGGATAGCGGTGATAGGCTCGCTAGGTACGAGGTCTGACTCTTTTAATGCTTGCGCTTCTTCGCGCTCTGCCAGTGGTGATACGCGCTCATTACCATGTTCTTTCATATCGGCTGTCAGCTCGTCAATCATCAGATTGGTCAGACTGTCTGGATTGTCTAAATATTCTTGAATAATCGCACGTTCGGCAGCCAGTTCATCTTGCTCACGGCGCAGTTCAATCTCTTCTAACTTCGCCAATTGGCGCAGACGAATATCCAAGATAGCATTGGCTTGGATGTCCGTTAGGTCATAGTCCTGCATTAACGTCGCTTTCGGATCTTCCTCTTCACGAATGATGCGAATCACTTCATCAATATTGAGATAAGCAATCAGCAAGCCTGCCAAGATGTGCAAGCGTTTATCAATTTTATCAAGACGATATTGCAAGCGGCGCGTGACCACTGAGCGGCGACAGACTAGCCACTCTTCTAATATTTCTTTTAGGTTTTTGACCTGTGGCTTACCGTTTAGGCCAATCATATTCATATTGACGCGGTAATTACTCTCAAGCTCCGTACTAGCAAACAGATGGCTCATGACGCGAGCGACATCGACTCGGGTTGATTTTAGCTCAAGCACGATACGGCAGGCATTTTCGTGATCTGACTCATCGTGAATATCGGTAATCCAAGGCAGTTTCTTATCGGTCATGAGCTTGGCGATTTGCTCTTGGATTTTGTTGCCTGAAACTTGGTAAGGCAGCGCATCAATGATGACGAGGTTTTTCTCTTTAGGGTCAACATGGAATGTCGCACGCATTTTATAGCTGCCGCGTCCAGACTCGTACATCGCTTGCAAGTCTTTTTTACTGGTGATGATTTCAGCAGGTGTTGGCAGATCAGGTGCTGGTATTGATTGGGTAAGCTGCTTGACCGACAGTTCAGGATTTTTGAGCAGACGAATGGCAGCGCGTACTACTTCATTGAGATTATGTGGCGGGATATCCGTTGCCATACCGACTGCAATACCTGTTGTGCCGTTCAATAGGATATTGGGCAGGCGGGCAGGTAGGGTGGTTGGCTCTTGCATCGTACCGTCAAAGTTGTCTTGCCAATCGACTGTGCCTTGTCCAAGTTCTGCTAGCAACGTATTGGCATAAGCAGACATTTTGGCTTCGGTATAACGCATCGCCGCAAAGGATTTGGGATCATCAGGGCTACCCCAGTTACCTTGACCTGTGATGAGCGGATAGCGATAGCTGAACGGCTGCGCCATCAGTACCATAGCTTCATAACAAGCACTATCGCCATGTGGATGGTATTTACCCAAGACGTCACCGACGGTACGTGCCGATTTTTTGGCCTTGGCAGTAGATTTTAGCCCCAACTCGCTCATGGCATAGACGATGCGGCGCTGTACAGGTTTTAAACCATCAGCGATATTGGGCAGTGCCCGATCCATGATGACGTACATGGCATAGTTGAGATAGGCTTGCTCAGTGAACTCTGCGACTGAGCGAGTATCCATCGGTTCAGTGGGAATGATTGGGGTAATCGTATTATCAATAACATCAGACATAAAATAGGATTCACTTATCAGTTTTAATAGGTATAGATAATTGGTGCAAGCGTACAAATAGGATAGTGCTATCGTAAAGGAAATTGGCAGAATTAAAAAGGTATAAGTCAGAATAGACGACAGGTCGTGACGCGCTTCATTAGGTTTCTTTAACATCTTTTGCTTGATGGCTTTTACAGAACAGGTAAAGCTAGCGACAATTAGTATTACCCGTCAGCCGAGCAGTGCTAAAGATGGTACTCGCCGTCATTTTGTAACCTTAACAGAACTGGCTAGCGCCCTTGACAGCACAAAGTAATGAACGGGTAACAAACCATAAGATTTCTATAGATAAAAGTTCGACAATAGAATGCTAAAAACTCATTGGTATTTATTATTAAGTATTTGATGTAAAAGGTTTTATTTTCCGTCAAGCTTGTTTGCGAACTCAAGCAGCAATCTTTTATATTGAGTAGTTTGTACAAAGTGTGTATGTTAATAAACAAAGGGCTATTTACCGCTATATTGTTTGCTCAGCACTGTACGATTACGCCATAGCCTTGCTTGCCACCGTAATGGTCAGCAAAGGCTTGGCATTTCGTATGTTTATCACACTGTGATTAGTATACGCTGACGGTAATGTACTATTACTAGGAGAAAAAAGATTATGGAAAATCAAGTAAATTTTACCCGTCGTGACGATAAAGTTTGGCTAAAAACGTATGAAGAGCTTGGGCTGGATTACAACATTGAAATGCCAGCTGACGACACCTCACTCATTGATGTTTTTGAGAAAAGCTTTGCTGAGAATAGTGATAAGACTGCCTATATTTGCATGGGTTCATCATTAAGCTTTAAAGAAGTGGATTTATACAGTCGCCAGATGGCTGCCTATCTACAGTCGTTAGGACTGGTCAAAGGTGACAAAGTTGCGGTCATGATGCCCAATATTTTGCAATTACCAATTTCTGTCATTGCGGTACTTCGCGCAGGTTTTACCTTAGTTAACGTCAACCCGTTATATACCACCAGAGAGCTTGAGCATCAACTGACCGATTCAGACGCCAAAGTGCTGATTATGGTCGAAAACTTCGCCAAAACCTATCAAGACATCGGCCGTAGTCTAGTCGACAAAGTCGTGATTACAGGTATGGGCGACTTGATGGGTACGCTCAAAGGATTCATGGTCAATACGGTCGTTCGCCATGTGAAAAAAATGGTGCCCGCCTATAGCATTAGCAATAGCATCACCTTCAAAAGTGTGCTGAGTCATAGCGCTGCGAGTAAATATAAACGCCCAAGCAATATCACGCTCGATGACATCGCCGTTTTACAATATACCGGTGGTACGACAGGCGTGGCAAAAGGCGCGATGCTAACGCACAAAAACTTAGTCGCAAATTTAATTCAGTCCAATACCTTTTTGGGCACTGCTTTTGATGATTTCGATCAAAGAGGTGAGCAGCCTGTCATTATGACGGCATTGCCGATGTATCATATTTTCTCATTTACTGTGTGCGGTATGTTTGGTTTATATCGCGGTTGTGTAGTGCTACTAGTACCAAACCCACGCGATCTTGATAGCTTATTAAAAGCATATAAAGCCAATCCACCAGCATTCTTCCCAGCGGTCAACACGTTGTTCAATGCGCTTGCCAATAACGAAGAATTTATCGCGATGGATCATAGCAAGCTGCGTCAATCGATGGGTGGCGGCATGGCAGTACTGAGCCCAACCGCTGAAAAATGGCGCCAAGTAACGGGTAATATCATTATCCAAGGTTATGGATTGTCTGAAACAGCACCGGTAGCGACTTCTAACCCTAGCAATAGTAAAACCTTCACAGGTACCATTGGTGTACCGATGCCAGCGACTGATGTTGCTATCTTAGATGATGCTGGTAATGAAGTTGAGCTTGGTGAGCGCGGCGAGATTAGTGTTCGTGGCCCACAGGTTATGAAAGGCTATTGGAATCGTGAAGATGCCACTGCCGAAGTGATGACAGCAGACGGATTCTTCCGTACAGGCGACATTGGTATCATGGCTGACAATGGCTACGTGACGATCGTTGACCGCAAAAAAGATATGATTTTGGTGTCTGGTTTCAACGTTTATCCTAACGAAGTCGAAGAAGTCATGGCCGGTCACCCTAAAATTCTAGAGTGCGGTGTCATTGGTATCAGTGACGAAAAGAGCGGCGAGACTCCTAAGATTTATGTCGTGCGCAACGATCCTAGCCTGACCGCTGAAGAAGTACTGGCTTATGGTAAAGAAAACCTAACTGGTTACAAACGTCCTCGTCATGTTGAGTTTATCGACGAATTGCCAAAATCTAACGTGGGTAAAATTCTACGCAAAGATTTGAGATTGCTTGAAGAAAAGAACCATGGCTAATTGATTGATACTCAATACTCAATACTCAATACTCAATACTCAATACTCGAAAGCTAGTTATGAGTGCTTACAAAGACTCAGTGCTCATACAGACTAAACGCTCATAACTAATCGTAATACAGGGTAAGGTCTTTACTAAAAATGATAAGATTGCGTATATGCTATCTTGTCATTTTTTTGCGTCTATTTTGTCTTTAAGATGTCGTTAGGGCGAGTCTTTATTTCAAAAGCAATAATCAAATAATAGATGTTAAAGTCAAAATAAAACAATGACGCCGACAATATCGAGATATTCATCAGCTATGCGATACGGTTTGGCGAAACCTAGCTATCATTAGCTTAGCCACTATTAGCCTAACCATCGTTAGACTAGTTAGATAGTCATCGCTTGAGTTGAGGGTAGGCTTTAGTATAGATAGAGAATTTTTGGCAAAACTGCTATAGTGCGCATCAGCGTATTGTTATATTTAACGACAACAGGATATGATTTTCGCTCTATATTTCTTATAAAATCAACCTTGTATATGTGATTGTTGATTTATTCTTGTTGAGCTGTTAAACCATTTATTATGGGTCTAACACTGCACTTTGATTTACAAGTCTTGTGAATAACGAATGCTACTGTCTTATCATCGTTTCTTATCCACAGGTTTTTGCTGTCATTGATCAACCACAAAAAATAATGGTGTTTCCATTAGATTATTCTACGTTTTTAACGGCAACATTTAGGGAAAGTTATGACCGACAGTACTAATAAAAAGACCACAAACGATAATGCTGCGACCAATAATAACGACAGCGGATTTCCTACTATGCCGATGATACCGAGTGATAGTCCATGGTTAGGTACTTATGAGCGCTATGGTATTGCGGCTACTATCGACATGCCGGATGATAGTACTTCTTTATTGGAGGTGTTTGAGCGTAATTTTAGCCGCTATGGCCAAAAGCCTGCTTATATCTGTATGGGTGCATCGATTACCTTTAAGCAATTAGATTTATTTAGTCGTCAAATTGCCAGTTACTTACAGTCGCTAGGATTGGCTAAGGGTGATAAGGTTGGGGTAATGATGCCCAATCTCCTGCAGTATCCAGTGGTTGCATTGGGTATCATCCGCGCAGGTATGGTGTTGGTCAACGTCAACCCTTTATATACGAGCCGCGAGTTATCACATCAGCTGCATGATAGTGGCACAAAAGCTTTATTTATCGTAGAGAATTTCGCAAAAACGTATCAAGAAGCAGAAGATAAAGGTCAGGTCGAGCACGTCATCGTTTGTAAGATTGGCGATATGTTAGGCACGATCAAAGGAGCCGTGGTCAACCTCGTTGCACGCCATATCAAAAAAATGATTCCTGCTTATAGTTTGCCAGAGAGTGTGAGCTTCAAGTATGCCTTGAATGCTGTTTCTGCTAGTAAGTACAAACGTCCTGATTTGAATTTAGGCGACGTGGCGTTGCTGCAATATACCGGTGGTACTACGGGTGTGGCTAAAGGGGCAATGCTGTCGCATGGTAACTTAGTGGCCAACATGCTACAGATCAGTGCGTTGATGAACAGTGCATTTGACGATGATGCTGATGCCGATGAGGTTATCTTGACGGCGTTACCGCTCTATCATGTGTTCTCATTTATGGTTTGTGGTATGTATGGCATGTACCAAGGCTATGCGGGTTTGCTTATCCCGAACCCACGTGATCTTGATGGTCTGATCAAAGAGATGGGCAAATATAAACCATCATTTATCCCTGCGGTAAATACGTTATTCAATGGCTTGGTACACAAAGACAGCTTTGCGGATTTAGATTTTTCTAATCTAAAAGCCTCTATCGGCGGTGGTATGTCGGTACTACCAAGCGTGGCAAAAGAGTGGCATAAAATCACAGGCTTGCCTATCGTTGAGGGTTATGGTCTGTCTGAAACCTCACCAGTGGTTGCTTTTAACCCAATGACCATTGCTGAATTCACTGGCAAGATTGGTATTCCCGCCTCTAGCACAGATGTGATACTGATTGATGATGATGAAAAAGAAGTTGCTTTGGGTGACCGTGGCGAGATTTGTGTCAAAGGTCCGCAAGTGATGATTGGGTATCAAAACCGTCCAGACGAAACAGCTGAAACCTTTACTGCGAATGGTTATCTCAAAACTGGTGATATCGGTATCATGGATGAAAAAGGCTTTATTAAAATCGTTGATCGCAAAAAAGATATGATTTTGGTTTCTGGCTTTAATGTCTATCCGAATGAGATCGAAGAGGCTATGAGTGAGCATCCAGCAGTGGTGGAGTGCGGTGCGATCGGTGTTCCTAACGAAAACCGCGGTGAAGAGCCAAAGTTATTTGTGGTCAAAAAAGGTGAAGTGACAGAGCAAGAGCTACTCGATTTTGGCAAAAAACAACTGACCGGCTATAAACGTCCGCGTAGCATCCAGTTTGTTGATGAATTACCAAAGTCAAACGTAGGTAAAATCCTACGTAAAGAATTGCGTAAGATGGAAGGTTTAGAATAAATTCAACACCACACTTTACTAAAACAGCGGCGTAATAGCGTGGGTGAATCTTGCTATTGCGCCGCTGTCACGTTAGGATATCTCCATATTTGCGTCTACTAAGGCTCCCAGTCGCTATTTGTATTCGAGTTATATTCGTATATGTCAATTTTCGTGAATAAATATAAGCTTAATGAAGACTGGTCTGCCATGTAGCGACAACATTTTATTTTATAGCCATTTTTATCACCCTGCTTTTCAAACATTGTACTAGGAATTTTTATGCGTAATGACAATCGTGAGCTTGACCAACTTCGCTCTATCAGCTTTGAGCGCCATTATACTAAGCATGCCGAAGGGTCAGTGTTAGTGAGCTTTGGCGATACCAAAGTACTATGTACTGCTAGTGTTGAGTCTGGCGTACCACGCTGGTTGAAAGGCAAAGGCAAAGGTTGGATTACAGCTGAATACGGTATGCTGCCACGCGCGACCAATACCCGCAATCAACGTGAAGCGGCACGCGGTAAGCAGTCAGGTCGTACCCAAGAGATTCAGCGTTTAATTGGCCGTAGCTTACGTGCGATGATTGACTTGAGCAAGTTGGGTGAAAACACCATTTATCTTGACTGTGATGTACTGCAAGCTGATGGTGGTACTCGTACTGCTAGTGTAACTGGTGCAGCGATTGCACTGATTGACGCATTAGAGACGGTTCAAAAAGCCAAAAAACTAAAAGCAGATCCATTGATTGGATTGGTTGCTGCCGTGTCTGTCGGTATGAAAGATGGTGAAGCATATCTAGATTTGAATTACGAAGAAGACTCTAGTTGCGATACCGATTTGAATGTCGTAATGACTCAAAAAGGCGAGTTTATCGAGCTACAAGGTACTGCGGAAGAAAAACCATTCACTCGCGCTCAAGCTGATGACATGTTGATTCTTGCCGAAAAAGGCATTGCCGAATTGATCAAAATGCAGCAAACCGCTTTAGGTTGGTAGTCTGCTTCTGATCTATTATAAGCGGTGCTAGTTTTTTAACACTACAACGACCTCTGACAGATAGTTGGCTTTTAATAGCCGACTATCTGTTGCCACACAGATATCTCGCAACAGGTAATAATGCATGCTTAAGCTGACCGACGATGGCGCCAAAATCACCTTACAAGGTCAGTCCCAAACGACTGATAACGGTATGTTTTGGTTTGGCTCTGCCTTATTGGTCGGGGCAGTTGCAGTCGCCTTTGCCATGAGTGTGCTACCTGAGCGCTTGGCTATCGGTGCGTTAGCGTTGCTAATTATTGGCAGCTTTGTTTTTAATCGACAACGCCAAAAACATAAAAAAGCCATGGTGGGCGCTATCAGTGGTGGCACACTGTGGGTGCGTGCTGGTGAGATGGTACATGACAATCAGGGTAAGCGCGAGCATATCCATTTGATCGATAGTGACAAGATAATGCTGATCGGCGAGCAGTTACAGATTGTCGATAGCAGTGACACACGTAAGTACCATATTAGTGGCTTTGAAAGTATCCAAGAAGCCACTGCTGCTAAAGCTATCCTACAAGGCCAAGCGTTATCTAAGCGGCATGTTAATATCAAAATGAGTGATAATTAGTAGCTGTCTCTCATATCCTATCCAAATTAAATTTTTCTAAAAGCATATATATTACCTGCCTAGCTTTTAGTGCTATCTTGATTTATCCCTTCTAAATTCGCATTGTAACGCTACCATCAATCTGTATTTTAATACCTTCTACCATCTATTCAAAATGAATAGTGCTTGCAGATTCATGTCTAAATAGTTTATAAGTAAACTTGAAAAGCGTCTATTATTGTTGCTTATGTCACTATTTATATCTTATAGACAAGGAATCAGTCATGTTGCGTTTGCCTACATTGATGTCATCAATTACAGCGTCATGCAGTCTATTATTTACCGTTAGCCTAATAGGTCAAGCTCATGCAGATAGTATGAGCACACTGATCGCTCAAAAATCTGCCCAATTAACAACAACTACTTCCTATCGCTATCCAGACGTATCTCGTCAAGCGCGCACAGTACTCCCTGCATTTTTATCCGGTGATTATGACAATATCGATAGTGAATACTTACCGTTACTGAGTAATGCGGAGATACAAAGCAGTCCCGCTGCCCGTGAGGTCGTCAGTACTGCTCGCAAGATGGCGCTAAATGAGCGCACCATCATTCAAGGTGGCTGCTGGGACTATTTAAATGCGGTATTTAATCGGGCAGGGGTGACACGCAATACCATACATAAAGGCACGTATGGGCAAGGTCCTTATGCCAATAGTAGTGAGATTGAGGCAGGCGATTGGCTTTACTATATCAACCATGGCTATAATGGCGTCGAACACAGTGGGCTATTTGTGGGTTGGGTCGATGAGCGCGCGAAGCAAGCATTAATATTAAGCTATGCTGGCGAAAACCGCCGAGAACCTGCTCGTTACCGTGTTTATGATTTGAGCAACGTCTATCAAATAATGCGCCCTAGCGTCTAGGTATTATCAACATCACATAGTGTGATAAAAAAAGCGTCCGTCACTGATAAAGTGGCGGACGCTTTTGGTTTGTAGGCATTAGTAATTTTGCTAATTTCAGAAAGGTTTTACCACAACTAAGATGACGATAATCACCAAAGCAAAAACTGGTATTTCATTAAACCAACGCCAAAACTTATGAGATTTATAGTGTGGATTATCAATCAGTTTTTTGCGATATAATCCGCAAGCACCATGATAGCCGGATAGTAATACCACTAATAAGAGCTTGACGTGTAGCCAACCTTGAGTTTTATAGACATCCCAGCCCAGCCCCAACATCCATAGACCAAATACCCATGTCGCTATCATCGATGGGGTCATGATGCCGCGATACAGCTTACGCTCCATAATGGTAAAGCGCTCTTGGCTAATGGTGTCATCACTCATCGCATGATAAACAAACAGACGCGGCAAGTAAAAAATCGCCGCAAACCAGCAAACCATAGAAATAATATGTGCTGCTTTAATCCAGTTAAAATAGTCTGCCATTACTTAATCTCTTGTTATCAGCCATTTAATACTAGCTCTTTAATATTAGGCTTATTTTCATATGCTTGTTATAAGGGCTAATTTACGACACAGCCCAAACGCAAGTGCAATGCAGATTATTGATGAATACTAACTGCACACAGTCAAATTAGTCAGCCAATACCACTTGTGTTTGATGACCATTCATAGCGTCTAATACAGGCAATACTTTAGGAGCTCTTGGTGCAGCAAATTGCTTGGTTAAGCCAAGCTCACGCATGAGTCTGTCATCGCCTGATTGACTAGAGTTTCCGGTCGTCAATAACTTGTCGCCATAAAAGAACGAGTTGGCCCCCGCCATAAAGGCTAAGGCTTGCTCAGAGTCAGATAGGCTTTCGCGGCCAGCAGATAGACGCACATAGCTAGTTGGGCAGCAAATACGCGACACGGCAATGGTACGAATCCACTCAAGCACAGACAATTGACCTTCGGCCAATACTTTGTCGCCGATAGGAGTTCCTGCAATAGGGACGAGCAAGTTGACTGGAATAGATTCTGGCGCTTTTGGCATTTTTAGCAGTTCGTGTACCCAATCGATGCGGTCATCACGGCTTTCACCCATACCGACGATATTGCCGCTGCAGACATTGATGCCTGAGTTGCGCACATTGTCTATCGTATCCAGACGTTCATCATAGCTGCGCGTGCTGACAACTTGTTCATAATAGCTGCGTGAGGTATCTAGATTATGATTGTAATAGTCCAATCCGGCATCCGCTAATTGCGTCGCTTGATTGGTATCTAACATACCAAGCGTCATACAGGTCTCAAGCCCCAATGCCTTGACTTCTTTAATTAGCTCAACCACGTAAGGCATGTCTTTGGCGCTTGGATGCTTCCATGCAGCACCCATACAGAAGCGTGACGAGCCACTGTTTTTGGCACGTTTGGCAGCGGCAATGACTTTGTCCACTTCTATGCGTTTTTCTGCTTGTAGTTTGGTGGTATCGCGATGATGACCTGATTGCGAGCAGTAACCGCAATCTTCAGGGCAGTTACCTGTTTTAATCGACAACAAGGTGCTGATTTGTACTTCATTGGCAGTAAAATTCGCCCGATGTATCGTTTGTGCTTGCAACAACAAATCCATCAAAGGCAAATCAAACAGTGCAGCGATTTCTTCGCGGCTATGCTTATGTGGAGTTGGTTGGTTGGCATCGGTGGCTAAACTGGCCAAAAAATCATCGCTACTGTTTTGATGATTGAGTGTCTCAGTGTGGCTATCGGCATTGGGTTCTGAGATGTTAAGTAATCCTGCCATGAGATAAATCCTTTTATAACGGTATTGGGTATATCTGAATGTTTTTGTGTTCTTAAAATAATAAAAAAGGCTGCGATATAGTATACCGTAACCTTTTTAGAAAATCAGAGTGCTATTAAATAGTATTTATATTGAATACAATAAAGTAGGTCAATAGTAACTATTTGCTGTTCAGTTTGCTATTCAGTTTGCTATTTAACGGTCTAATTATTTGTATCTGGCTATTTGCCCAGTTTATGCTTGGCAACACCAATCCAATGGTTTGCAAAGTTCTGTGCTTTATAAGCGTAAGGCTTGGCTTTGTCCAGATAAGGTTTGCACTCTTCTGGCACCGCTGGAACGATATGCTTTGCAAGCTTATTAAACCACATCATGAGGCTATAGTCGCCTTCGATGCTTAAATTGCCTTCTTGAACCGCTGTCATAAATGCTGGAAGGTTACCTTTGGTCAAAAGCTTAACACCAGTCATAGAATCTTTGAAGTTGATAGTGAGGTCTGCTGATTTTGCATGACCACTAGACTGGCTAAAGCTACCATTATCAAAGACAAAATAACGAGCGATGTCCGCTTCAGTGCTAGCAAGTTCAATCGTAACATTACGATCAGCGAATAGCTTTTTGACAGCTTCATCGTCGCTATCAGCTAGCATAGATAAACGATAACCGATCACAGCCAATAACACGTCTAAAGGATCAGACTTAATATCTAGAACAGGAATAGTAAACATAATCGAACTCCTAAAAAATGAGACGCAAAATAATACGTACTTTATAACAATTTTTGCGACAAATATATAATTACATTATAAACGATGGATGGGTTGTTATTCTTTAGGAGTTACGTAGAGAGCGTTAAGTATCTTGTAACATTCGATGACGTCAGCATGATTGATACAGGGTTGACTGCATTAGTGAAAGCGCGGTTGGTAATCATCATCGTAGACGGGCGTATGCTCGATATAGCGTGCGGCCTCTAATTCACGCTGCAGCTGAACCGATTGACTGACATCTTCGTAACGTAGCGCCCGATACAACACCCAAGCCGCTAAAGGCAACCAGCTGATGCCCATGGCGATGATATAGCTGTGCAAGTCTGATAACTCTGACAGCATCAGACGACTCGATAATATACTGTGAATGACTTCCACGCTCAGCCAATACGCCATACCGCCAAATAGATATAAGAGCAGCCAGCGCTGAGACGAGAAGGCGAGCGCCGCTATTATCACTGCCAATAAGCCGTAACCAAGTAAAGCCGCATTGCTCCATGCCGCTATGTCGATAAAAGAAAATATAGTTAGTAACATCATTCATCTCGCTATTCATAAGGTGAATTCCAATAAGACCATTATGAAAGTTTGTGAGGCAAAGCTAAAGAGGGTACAGGCGAGTTTGCGACAACCGATGACGTTTGGTTTTTTAGTATATTTTGATGGTTTTCTATTGCAGATTTGGAGAGTAAGCGCCGTAAGGGTAGGCGCTTATTTTTAGAGGGAAATAATAGTTTTACTAATCAATAACAACTAAACGTTGTTGTTAATGATGGTTATTACGCTTGCCCCACCACGATAGTAACGACACCAACACAGCACCTAATAGCATTAACCCCAGTGTGCTGAGCCAGTGTGGACCAGTAGGGTAGTGCCACGGCATGACGTTGTTTATTGCCTCGTTATCTAGAGTGTTTAAGATATCTACTTTCCACGGCCATATCTTCATCAAAGAGCCAGCGATAAATCCGGTGAGCAATGCTAGCGTTGCTTGATAGTAGCGAGCCAATAGCCATTTTAGTGCGTGGGTGAACAGTAAAAGTCCAGTGACCATACCAGCCATAAGCGTCAAAATAACCGTGAAATTAAGGGTATGCACGGCTTCTAATACCGTGTCATAAGCGCCCAATAATAATAGGATAAAGGAACCTGATATACCCGGCAATATCATGGCGCAAATCGCGATTGCCCCTGCAAAAAACAAATAAGGCAAGCTTGGTGTGCCGGTGAGTAGTGGCAAACTACTGATAACCATTGCACTAACGAGACCGATGCCAAACAAGGCAATACGTCCTATATTCCAACGTTTGATTTCAGTTAATAATATAAATATGGTGGCAACGACCAATCCAAAAAAGAACGACCAAATCAGCAGTGGTTGATTGTCCAGCAAGTACTTAATCATGCCAGCCAAAGTAGCAAAACTGGTAGCGATACCTAATAATAGAACTAATAAAAATGTCGCATCGACCTGTCGCCACACAGCAAGCAAACCTTTGATTCCACCTTCCTTTCGGAATGTCTGCCAAAGTTTGGGGCCAATACTGCCAAGCGCATTAATCAATCGCTCATAAATACCAGCAATCAGCGCAATAGTACCGCCAGAGACGCCAGGTACGATATCGGCTGCACCCATGGCCATTCCTTTGATATAGACACCTAATAGCTGTTTTGGGTTGTCCGTAGTAACACTGGTATCTAATGGTTGCGGTGCTGACGACTCGCTTGGTTTGGGGGATTGGGGTGCCGTCATGGACAGTCCTTGATTTAAGATGAGCGTTGAAGGTGAGTGACAACAGTTAGACTAAAGTATAGTTAGACCAAAGTAATGCCCAGGCAGTAATATTTAAATGGTTCTATTAAAATAGCATCATGACCAAGTGGCAACGAAGTATAAAAGCTAGAAAGATAAAAGCCAGATTAATGATAAAACATCAACCTAGCTTTTCGTACGATTGCGAGCATTTAGCACTTATTTAGTAGGAGCAAGCGCTGGATAGCCAAGTGCATAAAGCGTGCCTTCAAGACCAGTCACATTTACCGCGGCATCGGCACGTGCTTGGACGATAGGTTTTGCGTGATAAGCAACGCCTAGATCAGCAATGGCCATCATTGGCAAGTCATTAGCACCGTCGCCAATACAGACCACTTGTGACATATCAATGCCTAAGCGCTCTGCTGTGTGTTCAACGATTGCGGCTTTTTTGGCACCATTGACGATAGGTAATTGCACGTGGCCCGTCACCATGCCTTCGTCAATATCTAAAAAGTTGGCATGAACTTCGTCAATACCCAACTGCTCTGCGATATAGCGAGCAAAATAGGTAAATCCGCCTGATACCAATACGGTGTGATAACCCAATGCTTTGAGCGCACTGATCGTGGTGCGTGCGCCTACCGATAAGGTTAAGCGGCTACAAATATCATCCAGTACGTCAATTGGAATGTCTTTTAATAGTGCCACACGTTTGGCAAAAGATTCGTCAAAATCGATCTCACCGCGCATCGCCGATTCAGTGATGGCGGCAACTTCTTCACCGATACCTGCTGTTTTGGCCAGCTCAACGATGACTTCTTGCTCGATTAAGGTGGAGTCCATATCGAAGCAGGCAAGCTTGTGGGTACGTAGCATATGACCAACAGATAAGATATGGCAATCAACGACATTCAAATTATCCGTACTGTCAGCACTGCTCGTACTCTTATACGCTTCAGCCAAATCATGACGCAAGCGTCTGGTCAGCTGGTCATCAATGATGTGAGCGGCAGCGGTTTTTTTGGCGGGGTGCATGAGCGTATCGGTGACCGGTACCAGCAGATAGCGGAATACCTGTGCCTGAGTAAAGGGCAGTCGCTGTGCATTTCCGTCTGTTGGCTCTGTATCAGAGACAGTGATATTCACAAAACTTGCATCGGTATCTTCAGCGACAGTGACCAGATGCCAGTTCGGCTGCTCATCGACCCAAGACTGCACATATTGATGAATATCAAGGGTTGATACTTTAGTAGGTAGCACCACAATTAGTGCAAAAACGGGTAGGGACTGTAGCGCGTCAAAATCCTGTAGATCAGTACCATCAGGTAAGAGCGAGGCAATAGAGTCAACGGCTTGTTGCCATGCTTTGCTGTCTTTTGGTAACGAATAAGATGTATTGTTTGGCATGGCTTAATTGTCCCTTGTATGCTCGTATAAGATTGGGAATAATAGCAGCTTTCCTTGGCAGCGCCTATAGATGACATGCAAAGTATCATGGTTAACTAAAAAGGGCTGTACCAGACAGAAAAGCGTTTGAAATTGAATGTTATTATTATGACAAATTTATAAAGCTGCTAACGCTATAAGGTTTATTATGGTGATATAGTAGATAGCATAAGCGAGTTGTATTTATGATAATGTGTTTAGTCATAACAAGTCTCATGTGCGGTCGTTTATCCTATAGTCCTTCCACTATAAAAGTATGACAGCGTTAACCTCGATTGAAGTATCGCATATACATCTACACTCGGTTGCCTCGTACTTCTTTTAAATTGAATCGACTATAAGTGATGGTTTACCCAGATATACGTTATAAAGACACGCGTTACAAAAAGATGCCTGCATTACCGTTTTTTAAAAATAGCCAAAAAATGAGCAATAGCCTTGTTTTTTAATTTCTTTTATCCAAAAAAGTTTAACATATCATGACGTATTTAGCGCCGCGGCAAGGGTTGTTTGCCATTATTCTTCTGGTTAGTTTTTGTTTGCAGACTCTATTGTTGGTTATCAGCACCGATCAACAGTTGAGCAACAGTCGTGCGTTAAAAGGCGAGCAGATGGTTGCTCAGCTGATTGATGAGGCAAGGTTGTCTTTAGAGAATAAAGACCGTGTCAGTCTAAGCGTGATTGCCAATCGCTATACCAGCGAGCAAGACGTGACGAAGATATTGATCACAGACAATAACGACGATATCTTGGTGCCAGTCGGCAATGCGCCTATGCAGCAAGGTGATACGATTCGTCAAATTGCCACCAACGGCGATGCTGTGATTGGTAGTGTGGCACTGACATTAAAGGACATTAGCAAAGGTGAAATTATCGCCATGCAATGGCCATTTGTCATCGGCACTATGTTATTGCACTTATTACTTTGGTTAATTTACGGCTATCTTGCTCGCCCTACCAAAGAGCAAATCAATGCCCTCAGTCGTGATATTCAAGATTTGCACCGTGAGCAGTATATGCAAATTGATCAGCGCAGCCGTAACTACGAGCGCCGCTCAGCTGACCGTCAAACAAACGATCTCCAAGAAAATGACTCTCAAACAATGGATAGCTTGGATGAAGACGGCGCAGAGCATAAGCCAGCTGACCTTCGTAAGTTTGATGTAAATAGTGAAGTAAACCAGTATTTAAGAACACAACAAAATCAAAGTGCGGCGAGCGATACCACTCATTCTAGTACGGCTATTAATGGTGCGGCAGATGACCAAGTAGAAGAAAGCACGCAAGATGAAATGAGCGGCAGTAGTACTCATAAATCTAATAGTGCCTCGCGATTGTCTGCCACACGAGCATTTGACAGCGTGAGAGTACAGATTGTATTCCATGACGAGTTCAATATGCTTGAGCGTCTTGCACCTGCTCAGCGTTTGCCTTATTTGGCATTATGTACTCAGCTATTAAACCAAGCAGCGACTGAGCTACTCAAGCAGCCATTGTTGCTAGGTGTGAGCATGATAAATGAGCCTAAGTTCGATGACAGCGGTGCGAGTGTGCTATTAAAAGCGGATAACAGCCATGCCAAAGTTGCACTAGCAGGCGTGATGCTTGGTAAGTTGTATTTAATGCTTAATAAGATTATCCATGACAAGCATATCGAGCTGTCACGCTTTGCATTACCTGCCAAAGCGGGCGTCAGTGATGATGCACAAAGTGATGCGATGATGCAATTGCTGCACAGTGTTGGCAAAAAAGAGCAGATGCTGATCTTGCTACCGAATGCTGGACTCAAGCAAATCAGCCATCATGTACAAGTACAGAGTATCATGCGCCCAACTACCGTTTATGAGCGTGAATGTGCCGTATTCGATGGTGGGAATGATTCAATGATTCAACGCTTGGCGGATGTCCGAAATTCGGTACTGATGATTGAAAATGAAGATGAGTCACATATTTAATAGTATCTATGTAATGATGTTTAATTAATGGCAATTTTCCTGTTTTTATGTACACAATTGTCTGTTATATTGCCCACATCATTACCTTGGTATTGCAGCCAAAATAGGCCATAGTGATAAAAAGCATTGACAACGTTCAGTAGAGACTTTATAAGGCATATATATATTAATGTATTCTTAATACCTTTGCCAAAAATGATAGGAGTTTGTCATGAGTGACGCTGATATTGACAACGATTTTGATGATGATTTCATCGATGATGATGATGCAAAGATGGTGGAAGAGGCTGAGACGAGTGTACGTACGCGCTTAAGCAGTCTTGAAAAACGTCGTCTAATCGATAATTTGTTAGAAGAAAAACGGTTGGCTAAAGAGCTAAAAGACGATTTAGATGACATCGATAACTTCGATGAAGATGGCGATGACTGGGATGATGACGACTTTTAAATTTTAGAATAAAGGTCTCACACAATATAATAAAGTTAAGTCATTTAAGCCGACTAAAGCCACGTAATAATGGCTCATCACCTAATGGTATTAGGTTAATGATATCTTATTTATTACTTTTCTATGGTTGCCAGCAGCCCATTCTATGCAGTAATTCTGACTTTATAATGGTTGTTTGAATGTTTATTCGAATGACCTTTATCCTCAAATTATCACTGATTTTGCACGTAACTGAACGTTTATTGCGCATTTATTAAGACTGTCGCAATCCACCTTTCAAGGACAACTACACCATGAGTAACCAATTAAGTTTTGACGAATTACTAGACTATATGGACAATCAAGAGAGCCAGTTTGTGCTCGACAGTGTCGCTGCGCATGGTTTTTTGACGGCGACAGTCATTGGTCGTCCATTGCCTAACTGGATGGATGCATTGTTTGAAGGCCACACTAGTGAGATTCCAGAAAACGTGATCGATGGCATCACACGCTGGCGTGATTCGATCATCGCTGAGTTAAAAAACGAGACGCCTATCGAGCTACCGTTTGGTGAAGACGCTGGTGATGAAGAAGTGGCCGTCGACTTTTCAGATGACTCAGATATCGTTGCTTGGTCAATCGGCTTTGTCGATGCGATGTATGGTGATGAAGCCAGTGATTGGTTTGAAGATGAAGAAACCGCAGAAGACGTGGCAGTGTTGACTTTGCCAATGATCGTATTGAGCGGTATTGATGACGAAGATCCAGAGCTTGCTGAGATGCGTAAAGATGAAGATAAGCTGGTGCAAATGGCCAATAGCATTGAAGGCAATTTGACTGAGCTGTTTTTGTTGTTTCATACCAATGATTAACATTTTTGTATTTAATAAGCGGTACTATTAATAGCGCTGCTTATTATATTTCATGCAGTTTTACACCTCTTTAACTCACTGATAAGGTCGTAACATGACTGTACAGCTCTCTAATCTTGAACACTTACCTAATTATCAAATCACCGAGCGTTTAGATGTGGTGTACGGCAGTACGGTACGCTCAAAGCACGTCGGTAAAGACTTGTTTGCTGGACTAAAAAACATCGTCGGTGGTGAGCTGACGGCTTATACCGAGCTGCTAGAAGAGTCGCGCCAAGAAGCGATAGACCGCATGATCGTCAAGGCAGAGTCTTTGGGTGCTGACGCAGTCGTTGGTTTGCGTTTTTCGACCTCTAGTATCGCGCAGGGAGCCTCTGAGCTGTTTGTTTATGGTACTGCTGTCAAAGCAATACCGATGCCGCAGCAGTCACTTCAAAACCCGCCAAGCGATTCTCATTATCAAACGGGTCAATCGCATCACTCAGGTCAACACCCAAGTACGCAAACCCCATCATCAGAACCTACTGATGAATTGCCACGTTTCAATCCTTTTGGTTAGATAACCGAATCTTAAAGCATTGATGCTTTTGTATGATAAGAGACGTGCTATGAACAACTCCCTTACCCAATTTCTCATCAACTATGCACCGTTTGTTTTATTATTCGCGGCTGGTTGGTTTTTTGGCACGCGTCACGAGCGTCAGCATTTGGCACAGTTGAGCATCGACGAGCAAGCACTCAGTCATATCATTGTGTCAAGTGAGCGCTTTTATCGTCCCAATATTGCGGCTAATAGTCAGGGTGAGCTGGTACTAGGTAGTGTGGTGATTGGTCAAGATTACTTCAAAATGATTATCGCCCGCGTCTTAAGTATCTTTGGTAAAAACCTCACCACCTACGAGACGTTATTAGATCGCGCCCGCCGTGAGGCTATCGTACGGATGCGTACCGAGGCCAATGCCAAAGGTTGTAATCATATTTATGGTCTACGTCTTGAGGTGACTAACGTCAATCAACTAGGCAGCATGGTAGAAGCCATCGCCTATGGTACGGCAGTCATCAGTACTGACCGTCACTAAAGTCCTGCCAATTTAAGATATATCCTTAATCTTACCTTCTTTCTTATCCCCAAAATAAGCACTTGTCTTAATTATCCTTGCATTGCTATCAATGTCTAACAAGAAATTATAGAGGGTCGATTATATGATGCCTGATTCCTTTCTTAGCGGCCAATCTACTCGTGTTAGGCCTAACAATATAAATAAGGGTATACCTTAAGGTTTTTCTATACTTTTATATGGTGGATATCCTACGTTTGAATACTGACTGGTGAGTAGTTGAATAAAATGGATAAAGCTGCCTGTACAACGATATACTTTATGATACCGCTCTATTACGATTAGTGAATATATGTGAAAGATGGCATGGAATGCTGTCGAGTAATGTTGTCATACAAAACGTTGATGACTGCGATGGCTTTTACCCAAAATATCAGCAGGATTGGCTGATTTAGCATCACAAAGTTGTCATAAAACTGCCTATGTAAGGGCTCTATCTACAAGGATGTAGTTATGGAAGGTGTGGAGTTAGTCACGTTTGTAAATTCAAAAGTCATTCCCATTGGTATTTTTTTGATCATGATGGGGATGGGTCTGTCCTTAGTTACCAATGACTTTAAAAGAGTCGTCAAATACCCCAAAGCAGTCGCAATAGGCCTAACCAATCAGCTGATCTTCTTGCCATTGGTTGGTTTTGCCTTGGCAACCTCGATGTCCCTAGAACCTGAATATGCCGTTGGGGTTATGTTACTGGTGCTTTGTCCTGGCGGCACCACCTCAAACCTATTCACTTATTTGGCCAAAGGTGACGTCGCACTGTCGGTCACCATGACCGCTATTGCAAGCGTCATTACCGTGTTTACCATTCCTATCGTCCTCAGTTTTTCGCTTGTGTACTTCATGGGCGCGGGTAGTGAGTTTCAGTTGCCAGTGGTCAAAACCATGGTCAGCTTGATTGCTCTGACTATCTTACCTGTGAGCGTTGGTATGTTGATCAAACGCTATGCGCCCACGGTTGCAGATAAGACACAGGTTATGGTTTCTCGTTTTGGCGTGATATTCCTCAGCTTCTTGGTGCTATTCCTAAGCTATGTGCAAAAAGACATCATTGTAGAAGCCTTGATAGCCACTGGCCCTGTATCATTGATATTGAACGTGTCAACGATGGCGCTTGGTTATTACACCAGTAAATGGTTTGGTCTGAATCCAGCACAAAGAAGATCGATCACCATGGAAGTCGGCCTACAGAACAGTACGCTTTCGATGTTTATGGCATTGACATTATTGGCCAATTATAAAATGTCGCTGACGCCAGCTATTTATACGCTAATCATGTTCTTAACCGCAGGTATTATGGTGAGAGTATTCAGTGCGCAACACAATAAGGCGAAGCAAACTGAGATAGACAGTAGTGTGATGGCAGCACGTAGACTTTAATCTGAAGATTATAAATTACTCAGTCGCTTTTTAATTAACCGCTCTATAAATTGCGACTAAGTCTTTATTGATTGAACCCCATAACCAGCTTGATATTTCAAAGTCTGTTATGGGGTTTTTGCATTTATGGCTACTATATCTCATTACATACAGTCTGTAGAACATAGCGCAAGACAGGGTTGAGGACAGAGCTTAACGACGACGTACATCTACTCTTTCTTTGGCATTGGCTGTCTGCTCTTTCACTTTTTCAATTTCAAACAAGAACGTGCGGTTTTTCAGTACTGCGACAAACACCACGCCACCGACCGTATTACCCACCAGTACCACTGCCAAGAAGACTAAATATCGCCATAGGCTGACGGTATTGCCATAAAGCAAGGCAGAAAATACCTCAATATTACCCACGATACTGTGATGTAAACCCAAAAATCCGATACTGCCCGTAATGATGGTAACTAAGACAATGCGGCTCAGTGTATCGCGTGCCGAGGTCACCAGCCACGCCGTCACGCCCATCATCCAACCTGCCAATACTGCACTACCAAATATCACCCACCATTCAAATCCTAAGACATGCTCGGCATACGCGTCAATGTCGCTGACGCTGAACAACTGCATGTTTAAACCGAGGCCAATCATTAACGCAGCAAATAAACAACCACCAACGACGTTACCAGCGATCACGATGCCCCATAGACGCAGCAACTTAGCCAACGGTTCAATACCGTTGAGTACTGGTAGACTCAAGAGGGATGTTTGTTCGGTAAACAATAGTGACTGACCAATAACAACGATAATAAAGCCGATGGGGTAAAGTAACGAGGCGAGTACGAGGGCGTATTCACTGGGTAGTACTCTGCTGAGGAGCGCAAAAGCTGATAAAATCATAAAGAAGCTAATACCAATCTCAAGCCCAGCGGTAAAAGCACTGGTGAATAGCGAGCCAAGCGAGCGCTCAAAGGTCTCTTTGGCATCCATGACTTGCTCAACTAAAATACTGGCATAGCTTTTTGCATGACTCAAATTGTCATCATTGGCGACTTTTTTGATGGTTTCTTTGTCTTCGTCACTGATTTCTTCTGGCAGATCATTATCTTTTAGGTCTTCAGTGACGTTTGTCTCATTGGTGTTCTCATTATTATTGTCATTATTATTGTCATTAGCTTTGCCATTGGGACTGCTTTCTTGAGAGTCTTTTTGGTTGCTTTTTTGCTGACTGTCTTGACGGCCTTCTTGCTGGTCTTTTTTCTGGCTTCTTTGAAATTCTTCTTTATGACTTTCATCAGCTAAGTGCTCATAATCTGTAGATGAGGTCTGCAAGTCTTTTTGATGTTCAGTATGACTATCAATATCTTGGGGCACGGTAAACTCACTGGTTAAGAGATAATAGTTTTGCTATATAAGAAGTATCGAACGTAGAGACAGAAACTATATTGAGACAGAAGTTATATTCTATCGTACGACGATCGCTGATTATGTTTAGCATTGAGCCGATTGCTGTTGTTAATTGTTTAATAATTTGCTCAAAAACTGCCTTCAGGCTTTATAAATTGCCTTACCATCTAACAAAATCTGCCTATCTGCGTTAAAATCACTCTATTCGTTATTTTCCTAATTTTATATTCGCTTTAATTCAATTAACTTTGATCACATTCAATCAATAAAAGATAATGCCATTATGAGTAACCACAACCTAACCGCTTCTATCCAAGCGGCCTTAAGCCAACTTGAAAACGCCTATAATCCTGCGGAAGTCGAAGCAGGCATGTATCAGGGCTGGGAAGAAAGCGGCTATTTTCAGCCGACTTTTGACAAAGACGAGTCATTTTCTATCGCACTACCACCGCCGAACGTCACTGGCTCGCTGCATATGGGACATGGTTTTAACAATGCAATCATGGATGCGCTCACGCGTTATCACCGCATGGATGGTGATAACACACTGTGGCAGCCAGGTACGGATCATGCTGGTATCGCAACCCAAATGGTCGTTGAACGTCGTTTGGAGGCGCAAGGTATCAAGCGCCGTGATATGACGCGTGAAGACTTCATCGATAAAGTATGGGAATGGAAAGAAGAGTCGGGCGGCAATATCACCAGCCAAATTCGCCGTTTGGGCAGCTCGGTTGACTGGTCGCGTGAGCGTTTTACCATGGATGATGGTCTGTCTAACGCGGTAAAAGAAGTGTTCGTACGCCTGTTCGACGATGGTTTAATTTATCGTGGTAAGCGTTTGGTTAACTGGGATCCGAAGTTCCAAACCGCGCTATCTGATTTAGAAGTGGAAAACCACGACGAGAAAGGTAGCTTGTGGCATTTCCGCTATCATTTCACGGATGCAGAGCTAACGACTCAAGATGGCAAAAACTATCTGGTCGTTGCTACTACACGTCCTGAGACATTGCTTGGTGATACCGCTGTCGCCGTCAATCCTAGCGATGAGCGTTATGCACATTTAGTCGGAAAAACCATTACCTTGCCAATTACGGGTCGTGTCGTGCCTATCGTCGCTGATGATTATGTCGAAAAAGACTTCGGTACGGGTTGTGTCAAAATCACCCCAGCACACGATTTCAACGATTATGAATTGGGTCGTCGTCATAGCTTGCCATTGATTAATATCCTCGATGAGCGCGCCAATATCTTAGCATCGATGGAAGTCTATCCTGATCTGCAAACGCGTGAGCCAGAGTTAGAGACCACGCCTAGCGAATACGCAGGACTTGAGCGTTTTGCCGCTCGTAAGTTCCTTGTGGAGCAAGCAGGCGAGCAGGGCTGGCTAGAAGATATCGAAGACTACGCACTCAAAGCCCCACGTGCTGAGCGTGGCGGTACGATCGTTGAGCCATGGTTGACCGATCAGTGGTATGTCGCTGTCAAAGAGCTGGCCAAGCCTGCGATTGACGCGGTAGAAGACGGCAGCATCGAGTTCGTCCCTGCACAGTACAAAAACATGTATATGTCGTGGATGACCGATCTGCAAGACTGGTGCATTAGCCGTCAGTTGTGGTGGGGTCATCGTATCCCTGCATGGTATGACGATGCGACGGGTGAAATCTATGTCGCCCGTGACGAAGCCGAGGTGCGTAGCAAGTATAGTCTCAGCGATGATATCGTATTGCGCCAAGATAATGATGTGCTCGATACGTGGTTCAGCTCTGGTCTATGGACGTTCAGTACGCTTGACTGGGCAGACGTCAACGCTGATCCACGCGTGATGGATACCTTTCATCCAACCAGCGTATTGGTGACAGGTTTTGACATTATCTTCTTTTGGGTTGCCCGCATGATTATGATGACCATGCACTTCGTGAAAAACGAAGACGGCACGCCGCAAGTACCGTTTAAGACCGTTTATGTGCATGGTCTGGTACGTGATGGTAATGGTCAAAAAATGTCAAAATCAAAAGGCAACGTCTTAGATCCGATTGATTTGATCGACGGTATTGATCTGGAAGCATTGGTAGAAAAGCGCACCAGCAATATGATGAATCCAAAAGATGCGGCCAAAATCGAAAAACAAACGCGTAAAGAATTCCCAGAAGGCATCCCAGCCTTTGGTACGGATGCATTGCGCTTTACCTTTACATCCTTAGCTAGTACCGGTCGCGATATTAACTTTGATCTAAAGCGTGTCGAAGGCTATCGTAATTTCTGTAATAAAATTTGGAATGCCAGCCGTTTTGTACTCATGAACTGTGTCGATAGTGAAGGTGCTGCCAAGTCTATCGACCAAACGGCAAACCCTGACGTTTGGGAATTACCAGAAAAATGGATCATGAGTCGTCTGAACTCTACCGTTGCCGATATCCATCAGCATTTCGCTCAGTATCGTCTCGATATGGTCAGCCAAGATATCTATGAGTTCATCTGGAATGAGTACTGTGATTGGTATGTTGAGCTTGCCAAAGCCAGTCTAAATGATGACTCGGTGTCTGACGAGCGTAAAGCGCAAATCCGCTATGTGCTGCTGCACGTGTTAGAGACGGCGCTACGCTTTAGCCATCCAATCATGCCGTATCTGACCGAGCAAATCTGGCAGACGGTCGCACCGCTACTGGGTCGTAAAAACACCGATAGCATTGTGGTCGCTGACTATCCAAAAACGGATGAGGCACAAATCAGTGAGCAGGTTGAGGCGGATATGGCGTGGCTACAAGAGCTAATCGCTAGCGTCCGTAACATTCGTGGTGAGATGAAACTGGGCAACGCCGTACGTCTGCCAGTGCTACTACAAAATATCTCTGCTGATGAAGATGCGCGTCTGTCACGTATCAAAAACCAGTTCAAAGCGCTTGCCAAAGTCGAGAGCTTAGAGATTATAAATAGTGGTGACGGCTCTGATCAAAAGATTCCACTATCGTCATCAAGTATGGTTGGTCAGCTACGTGTCCTCGTACCGATGAAAGGTCTGATTGATCCAACGGCTGAGCTGGCACGTTTGGGTAAGTCATATGATAAGTTGAAAGGTCAAGCAGAAGGCATCGCGCGTAAGCTAGATAATGAAGGCTTTGTGAGTAAAGCGCCTGCGGAAGTGGTCGATGCTGAGAAAGCGAAACTGGCTGAGCTAGAAGGTCAGTTGACGGCGATGACAGCGCAGATGGAAGAGTTAAAGAACCTGTAATTGCTATGACAATAGCTGTATGAATAAAAAACGCTATCACAATTGTGATGGCGTTTTTTATTGTCAAGATGACGGTCAGTAAAATGCCCATATATAGTCAAAGAAATCTAAAACAGCTACAAGGCAACCGACCGCAGATTGTACATATAGTACTTCTAGGGAGGGTAACACCGTAGCGGTTTAGTAGTTCGCTGACTATAGCATCGTCCAAACGTACACTGTTAAGGAGTAGTAATACGTTAGTAGCCAAATAGGAATGACTCCTCAGCGTTAAGGGGTGTATATTGCATGCTGTTTTTTTATTTTTGAGTTCACTTTACCCATTTGATTTATTTGAAACATTATTTTGAGGGATATTATGTTAGCTGCTTATCGAGATGATACGTTTTTTCTTAATCGAGCGTTACCTGTACTGGTTGCTTTAGCGGCTATTTATGGACTGTTGTCGTTGCTGTCTATTCCGATCAATGCTGTGGTGTTGGCCATTGTACTCATGGTTGTATTCTGTCTTATCAAGATTCCTGTTGCGGTTTCTTTGGTCTCAGCGGCTTTGCTAGGTGGTCTGCATGCACAAATGGCGTTTCCAGATATCTTGCAAGTATTGAATGACAACTTGCTCAGTGGTGCGCAGGTAGGTATGACTTATATCATGGTCGGTGCATTTGCCGTTGCACTGTCGAGGAGTGGTGTGCTTGATTGGGTCGCGCAAAAAATGGCTCGTAGCCTAAATCGTGAAGGTGCTCATGTACGCAAACAGGTCAAATGGATGTTGTTTATACTGTTCATTGTCGCCTCATTACTCTCACAAAACTTGATTCCAGTACATATTGCTTTTATTCCAGTACTTATCCCGCCATTACTTGGATTGATGAATCGTCTACAAATTGATCGTCGTGCCATCGCTTGTATTCTGGCTTGTGGTATCAGTGCGTCTTATCTGTTATTACCGTTTGGCTTTGGTGCGATTTATCTCAACGAAATTTTATTAGAAAATTTTAATACGGTGGGTGCGGCATCTGGGTTTGTTGCCACAGCGAGTATGGCGCCTAAAGCGATGTTTTTTCCAGTGATGGGTATTTTGGCTGGTATGCTGGTCGCTGTATTTATCACGTATCGTAAGCCACGCGCTTATATCGAATCACAAAAACAAGAAATGTCAGTATCAGCCGATCAAGAAAAAATAGAAATAGGCATACAGCCTTTGCTATTTACCGCATTGGCCGTGATAGTGGTATTGCTGTTCCAAATGTATTTTGATTCATTGTTTATTGGCGCAATGATAGGGTTTATGATTCTTGGCTTCTCTGGTATTTATCGCTGGCGAGCTCAGGATGATGTCTTTACTCAAGGCGTTCGATTAATGGCTGAAATCGCCGTGATTATTACTATCGCCTCCAGTTTCGGCGCGGTATTAACGGCTACAGGTGACATCGATCCATTAGTGGCTTCTGCGACTCATATTTTAGGTGATAATAAGCTGTTCGGTGCTGCAATGATGCTAATCGTGGGTTTGTTTATCACGATTGGTTTTGGTGATTCGTTTGCCTCTGTACCGATTTTGGCGCCGATTTATATTCCATTATGCGTAGCGCTTGGTTTTTCTCCATTAGCGACACTGGCTATGCTTGGTGCGTCTGCGGCATTGGGTGATGCTGGTTCGCCTGCGTCTACACTCACGCTTGGTGCGACTGCTGGTCTAAATGCGGATGGACAGCATGACCATATCAAAGACAGTGTGATTCCGACTTTTTTCCATGCCAATATTGGTATGCTGCTATTTACTTTGGTCGCTGTGGTATGGCTGTTGGGCTAAACTGGCTGAGTGTGAAGGGTGGTTGACCGCGATGACAGCGCAGATGGAGCAGTTGAAAGCGTTGTAAGTCAATGTAGTAAGAAGTCTGATAGTAAAAAAATGCCTCCATGATGGGGGTGTTTTTTTGAGTTGACAGCTGGTTTTTTAATCATTAAATAGATAATTGTGTGGTATCATTTATTTTTTAGTTTATAAATACTGATTTTTATAAAAGGTTGATATTCATGGAATGCTCTGCAGAAGATTATGAGAATGAAGAATTTGAAAATATTTTTATAAAAATTATCTGTAATTCTTTAGATAAGTCTTTCAGGGAATGCAAGAATAATAGGTTTAATGTCATTGATTTTTTGATCATAAGTAAATTAAAAGAAAATAATTTAGACTTTGACTATGAAGATTTTCTTTTAATTGAAGGCGTTGAGCTGATTATAGATAGAGTTTCTTTTCCATCCAATTATAAAATAAGTAAGAAAGTTGAAGATATAATAAAAAATATTTATTCCGTAAAGTGGAATTTCTGTAATATTACATTTGATATAACTAAATATATAGAAAGGTCTGAATTTAATGAATGTTGTTTTACAAAAGATATTTTCTTACAGAAAAGTATCCCAAGCATAAATGTAAAACCATATCATGAAAATTTTATTTTTTTTGAGTGCGTATTTGAGAAAGATGTAACAATTGGATGGGAGACGATAGGTAGGTTGGAGATTTATAAAGGCTTATTTTTGGATTGTGTATTTATAAATAATTTGAAACTATTTAATACATCTTTCAAATTTCCTTTCTTCTCGAATTCAGAATTTTACTCTAATACAGAGTATGATGATTTATGTGTATACCCTATAAGATATATAAAAATAATAGTAATAGAAAACTGTATTTTTGATTCTAATTTCTCTATAAATGGCATAGATTTAGAAAAAAGTACAGATAAAGTTAACGTTAAAAATTATTTGTCAAATCTAAAGAGTTCTATGTTTATAGAAGATCTATGTATTAAGAATAGTAAGTTCAATAAGAAGTTTGAGTTAAAGTATTCATCAGTGAAAAATATTGATTTTGATAATTCTAACGTGGATGGTATTTTTGATGTATATAAAAGTTCATTTATAAAAGCTAAGTTTCGTAAGAGTATTTTCAAAGAATTTGCTGCATTTGAATATGTGGTATTTGGTGATGGAAAAAAAGAAAATATAACAGATTTTATCTATACTACCTTCAAAGATTTTTCTAATTTTAGAAATACAAAATTTAAATCAGGTTTAAATTTTTCTAGTGCCAACATAAAACAAGAACCTAATTTTTTAAATACTAATATTAATTTAGTGGGAACAGATAGAGAGACATTGAGAATAATAAAAAATTCTTTCGAAAAAAATAATAAAAAAATAGAGGCGAGTCGTTTTTTTACCTATGAAATGAGGGAGTATAGAAAAGAAACAAAGTGGATAAAAAACCCTTTTAGAAGATTTGTTTTAAACGCTAACTATGTAATATCTGGATTTGGAAACAATTATGTTTGGCCGATATTAATCTTATGTGCATCTGTAGCATTATATGTTCATCTTCTTATACATCAAAACGAATGGGTAATTAAGACGTTAAATTTAGTGAATATAATAGGAGGTGATAGAGCTGTCTCTTGGTTTGATACAGTAACTTATTATGCTAATGAAGGGTCGAAGGTGATTATTCCTTTTAATAAATTATTAGAAGCTAAACAAGGTTTTGAGTTTATAAGTCTACTTTTCTTTATATGGTTTGGAGTCTTAATTTGGCAAACAGTTGTTGCAGTTAAAAGAAATACGCAGCATTAAACAGTAGTATAAAATTCTATAACAATAATATTTAATTTGTATAAGGAACACCATGAACCATCTCACCGTCGGACAACGCGCGCCTCTAAGCAATCTTGCTATTGACGATACCGCACCAATCACGCTTAAGTTCACTCGTCAAAGCCCAATAGAGATGGACATTAGCTGCTTTGCCTTAGACGCAGCGGGCAAACTGATCAACGATGATTACATGGTGTTTTATAATCAGCCAACCTCTCCATGCGGGCAAATCAAGCTCACCCATTACGAGTCGCAGCCAACGGCAAATAAAGGTATCCAAGCCGAGTTTGAAGTCAATTTATCCAAATTGGCTGCGAATATAGACAGTTTATTTTTCGTATTATCAGCCGACACCCCGCTGAATCAAATTCAATCGTTAGAGATTGGTATTTGGCAACAATCGCAAAAAGCACAGGCAGAATATCAAGCAGCAGACTTTGCCCAGCAGCAAGCCAGTATGCTGATGCAACTTTATCGTAAAAGTGGCGTTTGGCGAGTATCCAACGTTGCGCAAGGATTTAATGGTGGACTTGCCGCCATCGTGCAGCATTTCGGTGGTGACGTAGAAGAGGGCAGCCCACAAGTACTCGAGCCGACCGCAGCGCCAGTTCAAGCAAAACCATCGCTTGAAAAGGTCATGCTAGACAAGGCGCCTAAACTCGTCAATCTGGCCAAAAAAGCCACAATATCGCTTGAAAAACGCCAATTGCAGCAATTAACGGCAAAGGTAGCGTTGGTGTTAGATGCCTCAGGCTCAATGAACAGACAGTACAAAAAAGGCCGCGTGCAAGAGGTAGTCAACCGCATATTGCCATTGGCAGTGAGCTTCGATGACGACCAAGCGCTAGACTGCTGGGCGTTTGCACGAGATCCGCAGTACTTGGGTGAGATTGGGCTGAGCAACTATGACGGTTTCATTGACAACGCTCATGGCGGCTGGCGCAAATGGGCACTTGGCCCGCGCATCAACAACGAAGCAGAGGTCATGAAAGCAGTCACTGAGTTTTATCAAAAGGACGGCTTGGATGTGCCTGTCTACGTGCTATTTATCAGTGATGGCGGGGTGAATGACAATCGCGGTATCACTAGAGTCATGACGGAAGCCGCGAAACTGCCGATATTCTGGCAGTTTGTGGGCTTGGGTGGTCGTGGTTATGGCATCCTAAAAAAACTAGACGACATGGCAGGGCGCGTGATTGATAATTGCGACTTTTTTGAACTAGATGATTTGGATGATATCAGCGAAGAAGCCTTGTATGAAAACATGCTAGAAGAGTTCCCAATGTGGCTAAAAGAAGCCAAGCAGCTTGGGATAGTGATTGGCGGTAACTAGGGCATATCTTCAATCCACTCGATAGTTATCTAAATGGGCTAAAAACAGCTAAATTTTGTCAAACATCGTCAAATAGCTGGTTAATATCCCGATATTATCTGCACTATTTTCCTCATTTGACGGCAATTTATCTCATTTTTATCACCATTTTTGAAATGAAGACACGCCCTAATAACCAGTCGATAAATACCTAGATAGGTATCCATAAAGATAACGCAAGAGATAGGTTTGGTTGTTTATTTACCCATCATTAACCAAACCTACCTATTTATAGCAAAAACCTCGCAAAAATAGTCTTGTATCGCTTTCGGTGGTATTGCATGCTTACTTACCTATATAGGTAGCTATCTTATAAATCAGTAGCTGCTTGCCTTTATCGCCGTATTGTCTAAAAACATGACTTCTATGACTCAATCAAAAAAAACGTTTTATCACCGTCCCAAGACCAATCAATCGAAGAGCCCTACCGTACGTTGGCTTTTTTTGACGTTAGGCTGGCTGTTTTTTGTATTGGGAATAGTGGGGGCGTTACTACCAGTGATGCCCACCGCGCCATTTATATTGCTAGCAGCAGGGTGCTGGGCGCGTAGCTCAAGACGTTTTCATTTTTGGCTCATTAATCATAAGTTTTTTGGGAAGTTTGTCCGTGATTGGGAAAATAATCATGCAGTCCCTTACTATGCCAAGTGGTTAGCGACGATAATGATGGCAATATCGACGTCTATGTTATTTTATCGTTTACCTGCTGATATGATGTGGATGGCATGGGCGGTAGCGGCGGTCTGTAGTGGGGTAGCGGTGTATTTGTTCCGATTACCAAATGCCTAAAAAACAGTGAAAATAGGACAAAAAACAGCGAAAAAAGGCCTCCAGTTACACGAAATCTCAGATAGGACTTGCGAAATCAGGATGTTCGACTTATAATATGCCCAAGCTTAAGAGCAGTTCTGCACCAAATCATTACCTCGTAGTATTAGTTATAATCCTTCGTTTTAATATTTATCGTTCAGTAGCTATTTGCAAGCGTTACCGGTCACTAGGCCATTAATAAATTTAAAAGTAGGATTATATTATGTCAGACGTTCAAAAAGGTACAGTTAAGTGGTTCAACGAAGCTAAAGGTTTCGGTTTTATCGCTCCAGAAACTGGCGCAGACGTTTTTGCTCATTACAGCGAAATCACTGGTTCAGGCTTCAAAACTTTAGCTGAAGGCCAAGAAGTTGAGTTCACTGTAACTCAAGGTCAAAAAGGCCCACAAGCACATAACATCGTTGCTATCTAATTTGTCTTTATAGACAGATAGATGAATAGATGTAGAAAAGCGAACCTTCGGGTTCGTTTTTTTTCGTCTATCATTTGTCATTTGATATGAGTCATTAAATATCAAATGGCTTTTACATCAAAATATAGAATCAAAAATGCCTACGTACTATTTCGATAGTCGTAGGCATTTCTGTTTTTAGAGAGTGTGGTGAAGGATGGGGCGTTAGAGATTGAGGCTAGCGTAGCGCTGAAGAAGTGAATCTATCAAATAGAGCTAATACCAATATTAATCAGGCCACCGCCGATGATTAACCAAGCAAACATAATAGCCCCCAAGATGAGTGGCTTCACGCCAGCTTGTTTAATCGCGCTCAGATGAGTCGTCAATCCCAGTGCAAACATAGCCATCGTCAGCAATATATCATCAAACTTGACCATGCTTCGCTCAAAGCTGTCAGACATCGGCATCCATGTGTGCAATACAACAATAAGAATAAAAATAAAGGCGAACCATGGCACATTGACTTGTTGAATACGGCTCATGATGGAAGGCTTATTGCCATGATCGTTGCTGCCTTTGGTCAACGCAAAAGATAAAATCAGTAGAAAAGGGGCGAGCATCATGACGCGTATCATTTTGGTCACGACAGCTGTATTACCGACCTCAGGATTGATCGCGTTACCTGCGACCACGACTTGAGCGACTTCGTGTATGGTTGAGCCAGTATAGATGCCGTATTGTTGAGCATTTAGCCAAGGCTGCAACCAACCGAGATGATATAAAAATGGATAGAGCAGCATCGCAATAGTGCCAAAGACAACTACTGTAGCCACAGCAATAGTGACTTTATGTGCTTCTGCTTTGACCACTGGCTCTGCGGCAATGACTGCGGCTGCTCCGCAAATACTAGCGCCTGAGCCAATCAATAGAGTCGTTTTTTTATCGACTTTCAGCCATCTCGTGCCTAGCCAATAAGTCAGTAGAAAGGTCGATATCAGTACCAGTGCATCGGTCATAATCGCTGGCATACCCACGCTAGCCACTTGAGTCATCGTCAGCTTAAACCCATAAAACATAATCGCTAAGCGCAAGATTTGACCTTTGGCAAAGCATACGCCAGCATTTAGCTGCTCAGCGAAACTAGGATACACCGTATTGCCCAACAGCATACCGAACAAAATCGCCAATGTTAAAGAAGATAATCCGACGATGCGCCCGTTCGACCAAGTGTCTAGACCAGTATTAAGCCATAAACAAAATAAGCTACCGACCAGCACCACGACCAATCCTGCTAAGTGCCGATTGCTTGGAAAGTAACGATTTACTGAGTGGGCAAAAGTATGCATGACAGACCTATCCTATTATCGCTAATCGAAATAAGCATAAACTTATGAATAGACAGTATAAGATAAGCTGATTTATAATAAAAACAGATTGATAAGATACGAACTATCGATTTTTTGGGTTAGTTATGATTGTCTAAGGTTAATAAAAAAGATATTAAGATTGAACCAAGATAGGTATAGCAAAGAAAATAGGCTAAAAACTGACATAAGGCATCATGAACTAATGAAAAAAGCGATGCAGACGCTACCGAAGATTACGCTAAAGCAATTGGCGGTATTTGTGAGTATTTATCAGACGGGCAGCACCAGCCGTGCCAGTGAAGAGCTGCATTTATCACAGTCAGCCGTCAGTAGCGCGTTGACTGAGCTGGAATCCAGATTGCAAATGCCGTTGTTTGAGCGCGTTGGTCGTCGGCTCAATCAGCACCCGAATGCCCATCCCATTTATATACAAGCGCAAGCAATCTTGGGGCAGTCATTAACGCTTGAGCATTATCATAAGCACCAAGCAGGACAGATTCATATTGGTGCGAGTACTACCATAGGCAATTATGTATTGCCACCGCTGCTGGCTAAATTATATAAAGCACTGCCAGATGCGAGTGTGAACACCTATATTGCCAATACCCAAGAAGTGGTCGCTGAGGTTGAGCAACTCAATATCGATATTGCCCTAGTAGAAGGGATGCCGCGTCCGACAGATATGAAAGCCATTGAACAACGAGAATGGCGAACGGACAAATTAATGATATTTGCCAAGCGTGATAGTCAGTGGCTAGTAGATATAGCATCCTATAATGATGCGGGCGATTGCTACGAGCTTAGTATTGAACAACTGGCACGATTGCCATTACTGGTGCGAGAGACAGGCTCAGGTACGCGGCAGATCATCGATGAGCAGTTGCTAAAGCATTTACCCGATGCGGACGTCATTATGGCGATTCAACAATCAGAAGCCATCAAGCATATGGTCAGTGCCGATATTGGGTTGGGTTGTCTGTCGCAGTATGTGATTGATCCAGAGCTGGCAGCAGGTACATTAGTACAAGTGAATGTGGCAGGAATCGATCTGTCACGGACATGGTGGCTAGTCTGGCACAAAGCTCGCCATCAAAGTCCTATTTGGCAGACGTTTATTGATATTTTGACATCAGAGTAACGACTGCAAGGTAATGATTGAAAGGTTGAAAATAGATAATAAAAAGCGCTCCATAACATATGCTATGAAACGCTTTATTAAGGCCTATTTTTAATACAAGCCACTTAGTTTAAACCTCATTAACTAAACTTTGAAATGTAAGCTATTTTGAGACAGGTTTATCCAGTCTAACCACCAAACTATCACAAGGCACGTTTGGTAAGATGTTATCTGCAGTGGCACCGCTTAACCAAGCGACAATACCATGGCGTTCGTGACGACCGATGACCAATAAATCTACATCGTGCTTATGACAATAGTTGACGATACCTTCACTATTCGAGATAGCAGTGGTTACTTCAGACGTAACGGCATTTAATTGGTTGCGTTCCAAAAATTCTGCTAGTTTGGCTCGAGCTTCTTGACAGCGTTCATCATCAATCTCATCGTATAAGCTAGAGGCTGGCACCAGCTCATAGCCAAAACCAACCATTGTATCTTTGACAATATGCAGTACCGATAATTTAGAGCCAGGACGGTTATCGACGATACGTTTGGCCTTTTGGGCGACCACGTCAGCATCAGATAACAAGTCGGTAACCAGTAATATATGTTGATAACTCATGAGCGATTCCTCGTGGCAGGTAGTCTTCACTATAGCACTACCTATGGTTGCTGTTAAGTAGTTCTGGGCTGTCATTGCCTAAATAATTGACTACTCTGGTACAGGCTGATCGAGCTTCACTACTAGACTGTCGCAAGGCACGTTTGGCAATATACTGTCTGCCGTTGCTCCCATCAACCAAGCGGCAATACCGTGGCGCTCATGGCGTCCGATAATGAGTAAATCGACGGCCTTTTCTTGGCAGTAATTGACAATGCCTTTGCTGTTGGAGATGGCGGCAGTCACCTCAGAGTTGGCTGCATTGAGCTCATTGTACTCTAAGAACTGTGCTAACTTTGCTCGAGCTTCTTGCCAGTGCTCGCCATCGACATCACCCGATAGACTAGAGGCAGGTACTAACTCATACCCAAAGCGTACCATATCATCCTCAACGATATGTAAGACTGACAGTCTCGCTTCAGGAGAGCCTGCAAGGATGCGCTTGGCTTTTAGAGCAACTTCGTTCGCATCAGGCAATAAGTCTGTCACTAATAAAACATGTCGGTAGCTCATCAGGTGCTCCTAATTAGTAGTTAACTTTATAGTAACAGTGACGCACGCCTTTGTTAAGGGCTAAAACCACTATTTAATTGTGGGAATGACTGGATAAGGTGCTTTCGGTTTTGATACAACGCTTTGTTAGAACGGTCTTAACAAAAAAGGTTTCGATAACTAATGTTTTAACAATGAAAGTTTTGATAACTGAGATTTGAGCACAGAGGCTTTAACAAGAAGGCTTTTAGTAAAAAGTCGGCAAAGCTATCTATTATTGCCAGATGGCTGGCTTGACTTATGACCGTGCGAACCCCATCTATTTCCGTTAGGCAAATTCTTTTTAATTTATACAGGCGTATCGCTGTCATTTGAGATGATGTATTGATACCTGCCATTAAATTTGAATATTACTCATAGGTTAATCACAATAATACTCACAATATTTTTATATGACCACCATATAAAAAAGACCCTACGATAAGTATTACATTCACCATCAATATTTATCTATTGTTTACCCTAATTTTATTTTATCGCTGATGACTTCATTGATAGGTTAAATGGCATATTTAGATAAAACTGGGCAATCCATAAGGACAATTATGACCGACACGTTATTTACTGCAGATTTAACTTTGCACCCTGCATTTGAGTTGATTGAACACCGCCACATTGACGCGCTGTCGATGGATGTATTGATCAGCCAACACGTCAAAACAGGCGCAATGCATTATCATTTGGCGCATCCAAGTGACGAAAATGCTTTTTTGGTTGGCTTTCGCACACAGCCAATGGACTCAAAAGGGGAGGCTCATGTCTTAGAGCACGTGGCGCTATGTGGCTCTGAAAAATTTCCTGTCCGTGATCCGTTTTTCTCAATGATTAAACGTTCGCTCAATACCTTTATGAATGCGATGACCGCTGCTGATTGGACAGCTTATCCCTATGCAACGCAAAACAAAAACGACTATTTCAACTTGCTTGCTGTCTATCTTGACGCCTCGTTTTTCCCTAGTATTCATCCGCTCGACTTTGCTCAAGAGGGCATCCGTGTTGAGTTAGATGAAAATGACAAGCCGCAATTTAAGGGTATCGTCTTTAACGAGATGAAAGGCGCAATGAGCGGTGAGATTGACCAGTTGTATCATACGGTTGCTCATCATTTGTTCCCAACGACGACGTATCACTATAATTCAGGCGGTGATCCTGCCGAGATCCCAGACTTGACCCATACTGAGTTGGTTGAGTTTCATCAAAGTCATTACCATCCATCGAACAGCGTGATTATGAGCTTTGGTAATATTCCAGTTGCTGAAACCCAAGCCAAAATACACGAAGATGCTTTGACTCAGTTTGAAGCGGGCAAAAAACACGTATCGCGTCCAGAGCAGCGTTTGTCTGCACCCGTTAGCGCGGTAGATACTTATACAGCTGATGAAGCTGGCCCTGATCAAACCCATCATGTCGTGGCGTGGTTATTACCATCGATTACTGATCCTAAGCAGCGTTTGGCATTACGTTTATTAGAAGGCGTATTGGTTGAGCATGCTGGCTCACCACTGCGTGCCTATCTTGACAGCCATCTACTGGGTAAGGCACCAAGCCCGCTATTGGGACTCGATGACAGTCATTACGAGATGGCCTTTTATACGGGTCTACGCGGATCAAACCCTGAGCATGCCGAAGCAGTAGAACAAGGCATTATTGATTTACTCACGGAAGTGGCTAGCTCGCCAGTCGATGACGAAACCATCGAAACTATTTTGCACCAAATCGAGATTGATCAGCGTCATATCGGCGGTGATAGCATTCCTTATGGTCTGAACTTGATGCTAGAAGGGTTTAGTACCGCCATTCATGATGGTAATCCTATCGATGTATGGGAAGTTGATGAGCATTTGCAGTGGCTGCGCGAGCAAGTAAAAGATGCACAGTGGCTACCGAATTTAATCAAAACCCATCTGTTAGACAATCAGCATCGTGTCCGTGTCACATTGACCCCTGATAGCGAAAAAACAGCCCGTCTTGCCGCCGCTGAGCAGACGCGTCTGGATACTATTGAGATGGATTTGACCGCCGATGACAAAGATATCTTGCACAAACAGGCATTGGATTTAGCAGCACGTCAAGCCGCGCCAGATGATTTGAGCTTATTGCCAAAGGTAGGTCTAGAAGACGTACCAACGGATATTAGCTTTAAGCAAGGTACGCAAAAGCAGGTAAGTTTGAGCGGGCAAGAAAGCACTTTATTTGAATATGAAGCGGGTACTAATGGTATCTATTACTATCAAGTGATCATCCCGTTGACCGATGCGATTGGTAAAGCTAACAGTGATGAGCTGCCAGTCAATGACGTGATTAATCATCCATTATTGCCTATCTATTTAAGTCTGTTGTCAGAGTTAGGGACGGACACGCTAAGTGCTCATGAAATGCAAGCCAAGCAAGCGGCGCATTCTTCTGGTGTGACCGCTCGTATTAGCCAACGTACCAATGTTGATGATAGCCAAGCGATTAGCAGTTATTTCGTTGTGGCAACGCGTGCGCTTAATCGTAAGCCCGAAGCGATTGATTTGCTCAAAGAAGTCATGGAGCACAGTATCTTTTCTGAGCATGACCGTATCAAAGAAATTTTGCAGCAGCGTCAAGCAGGTTGGCAGTCAAACCTTGCAGGTTCTGGGCATTCTTATGCCATGCAAACCGCCAGTCGTGGTATGAGTCGTCAAGCACAGTTAGAATATGTACGCAGCGGTCTACCAGCATTAAACGCGCTAAAAGACTTCTTGACCCACGCCAGTACGGATGATGCACAGTGGGATAAATTGGCCACCAGCTTGATGGATTTACATCAACGTTTGATCAGCTTGCCTAAGCACGCCGTTATCATCTGTGAAGCCGAGCAAAGCGAACGCTTAAGCGGTTTGATTGTCGATAGTTGGAAAGACAGCCAAGCGCCAAAGATTGCCAAGCAGCTCCGTAGTTCTGATACGAGTATTGAAGACAGTATCCCGAGCGAGTTTGCAGACTTGCAACTTGATACAGCGCTGAATGGTGTGACTGATACGGTTAAGGCGTTAGAGAGTGGCGACGATGTTAAAAACGACGTGCTCGATGTTGAGGATTTGGCTTGGTTAGTACCAACCAACGTCTATCATAATGCCAGTGCTTATACCGTTCCAGCAGCCGACCATCCTGACACGGCAGCATTGATGGTATTGGCGCCTTACTTACGCAACGGCTATTTGCACAGTGCGATTCGTGAGCGCGGTGGTGCTTATGGTGGCGGTGCGGGTTACGATGCCAATGCGTGTGCCTTTAAATTCTTTAGCTATCGTGATCCGCAGTGTGCTGAGACCTTTGCTCACTTTGATGCCAGTATCGAATGGTTATTGAATGAACCTCAGACCGACGAGCAGCTAGAAGAAGCCATCTTAGGTATTATCTCAGGTATGGATAAGCCGGGTTCTCCAGCTGGTGAGGCTGTCAAAGCGTGCTTTGCGAATCTGCATCATCGCGGTGTCGATTGGCAGCGTAAAATGCGTGCGTCAATATTGTCAGTGACGGTTGCTGATTTACAGCGCGTTGCCAAGCAATATCTGCAAGGGCAGAAGCATGCGCGTGCGGTATTGGCGCCTTATGATAAAGAAGAGGCCGTTAAAAATCTTGGCTTTAACGTTTGTAAAATAAAGAGCTAATATCGCTTTTTGTATAAGAAATCTTTAAATGAAAGCCAGATCTTGATAGTGAGCATTAAACAGGCAGACAATACTAAAATATTGTCTGCTTTTATTTTGGCTGCAAGTAATTTAAGATGGGGCTATTTTGTATTAGCAGTTAATTAATAGGAATCAACTTGGCAAATAAACCCATCATAGAAGTGACTGAGTACACCAAATCTTATAAAAGCTTGTTAGTGTATGCTGTTTTTTATGCACTTAGCTATGTGCTGTTGACGTATGTCTTGAATCAACTGGATTTTATAGTGGGCGGTGTGCTTTTAACCGTTGCTATCATTGCTGTGCTAAATATGGCAGTGACGTTTTTATTTCGTAAGCGTCAACATCGAGGGTTGGACAAGGCTGAATGTGGTCGTATTGCCGTTCTCTCTGTGCTGATGATTACCGCTGTATCAGTGGTTATGTTTGTACTAAATATGAATGTACTTATAACAAGTATGAATATCAATATCACATGGGTAGACATTCATGATAGTGGCATGCATAAAGTAATGGCAGTGGTGGGAATTGTTACCTTAATTATTCATTATGCCGTCATTTTTTATAGTTTGTGGTACATGCAAAGGTTGTGGAAGACATGATAAGTTTTGTAAGGCGATTAAAGTGTTAGGCAATAAAAAGCCGCTATTTCTATTCGAGATAGCGGTTTTTAACAGATAGACGGGTTGTTGAGCCGACGTTTAAAAACGTTTGATACTTTGGTCTTTGCCGATATGATCTTGATGTATAGGGAAGTCAGCATGGTCATCGAATTGCTTGCGGTCTTCAAAATAGCTTTTTAGAGTGCGACGTATGGCTTCAAAAGCAATCTCATCCCATGGAATATCTTCTTCGGCAAACAAAGCCGAGTCAAGGCTTTCAGAGCCAATTCCATAAGCACCGTCTTTGAGATCAGCTAAATAAATAGAGTATATTTGCCCGATATCTGGAATATCATATAGGCAGTATAAGTGTGGATTGATAACGACTGCTTCAGCCTCTTCATAGCTTTCACGTGCAGCGCCTTCTGCCATGGTTTCACCGTTTTCCATAAAACCAGCTGGTAACGTCCATAAACCGTATTGAGGCTCAATGGCACGGCGACATAGCAGTACTCTGTTTTTATGTACGACAAGTGAACCACAAATAACCTTTGGGTTCTCGTAATGAATATAGTTGCAGTTTGGGCATACCAAGCGCGGTATATTATCTGTAGGTGGTATCTTTCGTTCTGCTTTATGACCGCATTGGAGACAATAGCTCATATCAACTGCCTTGTATAATGATAGTAGGAATAAAAAATAGATAAGAAAAAGATGTCATTATTTTAAGAATTATCATTCTTATTGTAGGCTGATAGCCCATCTTGTTTTCATTTATGGCCAATCCGTTTATGGTTAAACCATTTATAGCCAAACTGTTTTACATTGGCTAGATCATCGCGTTCACCACTATTAGCATTTGGCTGTCTTTTATTTAAACTGTTTGGACTCGCTTATAGTCGCCGTGCTTCAGTCTAAGATAACACAAATTTTGTCGTACTAGCAGTGCTCGTAAAAACAGCCCGTTTGTAGCTGATTAATTTTGATATTCTTACTATGTACTTGCGAATACCTTATATAAGGAGCTGCGGTCACATAAAGCATGTGCAGTGATAACGTATATTGCGCTAACATCGACTAACAATAAAAGAGATAAACTTATCGTGACGATTATGAATACTGATAAAAACATAGGGCAATTATAATGCTACTTCCACCACAGTCTGTAAGTTTGGATGAATTTTCAGTCGCTGTGCCAACCTTTATTCGTTATCCCACGCTCAGAAGGCTGGCTGAGCGGGTGCAACGTGAAACTTTAAATACCGTTACTGGTTCAATAATGCCTGACTCTTATCAGGGTTCTCACAGTGCTCGTCTCTTAGACAGCCTGTATCAAACGCCGATTGCGGATGCCTCAGTATTGGTAGCCATTACTCATGAGCGTCGTCCTAAGTTGTTATTGACGCTTCGGGCTGCTCATATGAACAGTCATGCGGGCGAGGTGTCTTGTGTGGGCGGTAAACATGATCAGGGCGATGGCAATAATGTCATCACAGCTTTACGTGAAGCCTGTGAAGAGACGGCACTACCGTCTAATAAAGTCCAACTGATCGGCCAACTGCCTATTCAGACCTCTAAAAGCGGTATGAGTGTCAGACCTATCGTTGCGCTCATTGCCCCAGATCTGATATTGGTGCCAGAACCTGGAGAAATCTCACGCATTTTTTGGGCAGACTTTGAATCTTTAGTCACTCAGCCTACTGTGGAGTACGCAGTGGAGTATGCAATGCAAGATGAAAAGGCGACCATTCTCACGCCCAGCTGGCAAGTGGATGGTGAAACGGTATGGGGTCTAACAGGTCGAGTGATTGCTAGCTTATTAGAAACAGGCTTTGATCGGCAGCTCGACTGGTACTACCGTATACAAGACACAAGGTTATAGTCGATCCTCTATAAATTGGATACGGTGTCAGTCTCGCTTAGTCTACTAGCTGTAGTACTTTCACTCGCCTTCCTTGTATCCAAATTATATTGAACCGACTATATTGTGATTATTTACTTATAGTAGTCATCATTTTTCTTTAGCCACCAGTTCATATTATCTTGGCGTTTGAATCGGAATGCTTCTAGTTTTTTAGCAACACTCTGATTGTGCTGACGTGCGGTATCCAGCGCAAAAAGAATCGGTACTGAAGACAAGACACCAAAACGTATCTTAGATTTCGGTAAATCTAGCCCATCACCAATATCATCACCAACCAACGTACGTGTCACGCTGGCATTGACCATTTCAACGAAGCGTCCACGTCTATTGTCCTCACCCATAAGCTGGCGTGGTAAGTCATGTAACGCTTTTGCCAGTGGCTGTCCCATCTTAAAATCAAGTTGTTGGATAGAGAGGTAGGTATAGAGCCACTCCCAACAGGCGGCCTCATCTTTTGGCAAGCGATCCAAATCAACGCCCATCCAGTAGCTGGCCAGATTCCATAAATGCAAAATCCCTTCCGCTTCTTCGGTGCTGATGCGTGCACCCAGTAGTCGCAGTCCGCGCATAATCAATAATGAGAACTGTAAATGCGTGGCAATCATGTCGGTTTGATTGATGGGAATGCCCCAATAATCAGTATTCCAGCTGCCATCAGGATTACGGTGCTGATCTACCTCTGCTATGACGCCAGTGACAGCATTACCTTTACCTTTCAGTAGATTCTGCCGTACTAAGGTATGGATTTGACGCACCTTGATAGACTGTCGCCAGCCTTCAGAGCCAAGAGCTAGCACTTCATCAATAGGTTTTTGGTCATTGCTCATGCTCGACCGTGGATGTTCAGAGACGGCCAGTATGTAGGCATAGGTGCGCATCAGGCGAGGTAGGGCATCGTGCATCAATGCGCCAGTCTGAATCAGTGGTAAAGACAGCGCAGGGATGCTATAGCCTGCCATCAATGCGACATTGCGCAATAGCCAAATGAGCATGAGTGGGTAACGGCGATAGGCAACCGCACCAACTTGCGCCAGCTTGGGATCGAACCAATCAGGATGGCTACCAAATTGCGCCGTTAGCGTATTGAATGAGGGGTTTTGTACAAGGTTATTATCTACTTTTCCATCGATGATTAGTTGCTGTAATGGCTTTGCAAAACGGATACCATCATTAGCCAATGCATCTGCCAGTGGGTCGCCAACATCGTAACCTGCGACTATCTCATCTAGTAGGTCTTGCGAGATGACAAAGTTTTTGGGTAATAAATAGCGTTTGATGCGCTTTAGGACTTGTAGGTCGCTGTGGTCATCTATCGCAGTGGTACGCCCATGACGTAGATAAGATTCTACTGACGGCTGCTTATGAGGTGAGATGCTATCAGTTACTGTTTTATTGATATCGATTGAATCCATATTTATCAAGTGCCGTTATGGTTGGACTTTCTCATCACGCCCTAATGTCTATTCTTCTGATTTAATGAGTCCAATTGCCTTTGCGTGTTATCGATACGACGTTTGATTTGGCGTCGCTCATCAGCGAGTAATAGTAAACGTGCACGTGCCTCTTTTTCATTGGCAAAGCCTAGCATCGCACCACCTTCCAATTTATCGAATTCTTCTTGGTATTCTTCTAACAGTCTTTTATCACTATCTAGTTGATTCTCTAACGTATAGTAATCTAAACCACGCTGGTTGGCTTGTTGTAGCGTACTCGCTATGGCGACTGGACAGACATTATTGAGCTTGCGTCCACGTCTACCAAGGTTATAGGCGTTATCAGTGATGCAGTATTGTTTGAGCCCTAACTGGCGACCGCGCTCCCATGCTTGATAGTCAGGAGCCACGTTGGCCTTGGCACAGGCTTTGGCATGTGATGCTAAGCGGTCTGATTGATAGCCTGCGACGCCATCATTATAGCCGATAGCCTGCCAGTCGCCGATGAGGCATTCTTGTTTAGAGAGGGTGGCACATCCTGATAGTAGAGAAATGCTACCAATGATAGCCATACTTGATGAGAGTCGCTTTATAAACCGTCGCACCCTTGTCTCCTATAGCGATGTGCCTGAATTTTAATATCCTGAAGTCAGAACATTTTTAAGTAGAAAACCCTTAAGCTAAAAAACTCTTAAGCCAAAACACCTTAAAGGCTTGGGCAATGAGCCACTTATTCGCTGTATCGCTCTTAAGTGGCTTACCTTATTATCAATGCGGGCGAGTCAAATCAACTGACGTACCACTTACATTGTCTTTTAAACTGACTTTGAGCATGATGTAACCGGCAATACCTGAAACGATTGAACCCATGATGATACCTAAGCGCTCATCGAACATGGCAGTATCGCCAGCGAATGCTAAGCCACCGATGAATAAACTCATGGTAAAGCCCACACCGCATAGTAAAGCAGCGCCATAAACCTGCTTATAGTTCATGCCTCTAGGCATCGTTGAGATGCCAAGTTTAAAGATTAACCAGCACATGACCATGACACCAACTTGCTTACCGATGAATAGACCAGCAGCGATACCGAGCGGGACAGAGTGGAACAATTCCGCCAATCCTGCACCTTTGAGTGATATGCCTGAGTTTGCAAATGCGAATAATGGCAAGATACCAAAGGCAACGGTATTATGAAGATCGTGCTCTAACTCCTCAAGCGGAGAGTGCTCAGGATCCGTGCGGTCAAACATAGGTATAAATAGTGCTAAGACCACACCAGCCAAGGTAGCATGAATGCCAGACTTGAGTACGGCGACCCACATAATCACACCGATGAGTAGATAAGGCGTGATACTAGTGACATTGCGGCGATTAAGGATATATAAGAAAGGCAGACATAACGCGGCTAATGCCAATGACTGTAAGGACAAATCACTGGTATAAAATAAAGCGATAATCAAAATCGCACCGATATCATCAAAGATAGCAATCGATACCAAGAATACTTTTAGGGAGTTGGGAACGCGGTTGCCTAATAAGCTTAAGATACCAAGCGCAAATGCAATATCTGTGGCCGCAGGAATCGCCCATCCTTTCCAGAACTCAGGCTCATTATAGTTAAAGAGTAGGTAAACGATAGCGGGGGCAATCATGCCGCCCAATGCCGCACCCGCTGGTAGTATGATTTGTTTGACGTTAGATAGCTCGCCAATTAAGACTTCACGTTTGAGCTCAAGGCCAACTAAGAAAAAGAAAATCGCCATCAGACCATCGTTGATCCAGTGATGCGCGTCTTTAGCGATAGCAAATTCACCGATTTGGATAGCAACAGGGGCATGGATAAAGCCTTCATACCACGTATTAAGAGGGGAGTTAGCAATAATCATTGCAGCAATAGCAGCCAATGCTAAGACAATACCACCTGCCGCCTCAAACTCAAAAAATGCTTTAATCCTTCGTATTGCCATATCATCCTCATTTGCTAAATACAATTTACTAAATAGTTCAATAACTTCAAATATCTATACTACTGCTCTCAACGATATAGTAGCCAGACAAGAACAGTTTCTCATACTCTTATTAATATACACAACAAAATACGTCAATCAAAAACCATTAGCTCAGCACATTAGTAATAGCGATGTGACAAAGTTGAGGTCATAGATAAAAATACAGCCAGTCGATACAATCTTTAATCAGACTGCTTTTATCTTGCGTATTTGGTAAGTGGTTAGACAAATTTAACAGACTTTGCCATGTTTTTGGTTTTTTTTAGCCCTTTATCTCTATAATGAGCGACATTAGTAAAACCAATAGCTACCCTAAAAGCGACTTCAATAGCAACTTTAATAACAGTATTAATAACAATGTTAATAGAAATGCTAATAGCAGTATTTTAAATCTAATTCCCAAAGCCGATTTTTAGGGCTTTCTTTTTCTATTATAAATTTTGCAGGTCAGTGTCATGGACTTATCACTTTCACTAGAAGTCATTTTAATGCTTACGGCTGTGGCAGCGTTGGCAGGGTTTATTGATGCCATCGCGGGCGGCGGTGGTTTACTGACCATACCAGCCATGTTACTTGCTAATATCCCGCCAGTACTCACGCTAGGTACCAATAAGCTACAGGCTGCATCAGGTGCGCTTGCAGCGTCTATTACGATGATTCGAAAAGGTGTCGTAAAGCCACAACGTATAAAAGTAGGTATTATTGCTGCTTTTATTGGTTCCGTTATCGGTACGATTGCCGTTCAGATGTCACCACCGGATTTGCTCGAAAAGCTGATTCCGTTTTTGATTGCCGCTATTGGTATCTATACATTGTTTGCGCCTAGACTTGGTGAAGTAGAGGCAGCACCACGCATATCCGAAAGTAAATGGCAAAAAGTCGTTGCACCAATCATTGGTTTTTATGATGGCTATATTGGGCCAGGCACTGGTATGTTTTTTGCGCTTGGTAATGTGGCATTGCGCGGTCGCCAGATTATAGAAGCGACAGGTGCCGCAAAAGTATTGAACCTATCTACCAATGTAGGCTCGCTAATCTTTTTTATCATAGGCGGTAATGTCTTGTGGAAAGTAGGGCTGGCGATGATGGTTGGACAAACGATAGGGGCATACTTTGGCTCGCACATGGTGGTCAAGGGCGGTAGTAAGCTGATTCGTCCGATGATCGTGGTGGTGTGTTTGGCGATGATTACTAAATACGTATTTGGCTAATTAGTTATTGGTTTTACTGGTTATTGATTATAAAAAAACCTCAGCCAATTTTGACTGAGGTTTTTATTTTATGGACGTCTCTTTAGCAAGCGTGGTTAGCTGCGACGATCGACATCATCGTACTCGCTACCCATGATGCCATCGCTAAAGACTTCTGAGAATTCGCGCTCATTGTCTTCATCAATATGACCGTCGAATACATCTTTGGCACCAGCGTTAGGATCGTTGTAAATGGCTACATCCATTTTACCTTCTGATTTTGCTACGATAGCTGTCACAGCAGCATCACCACCAACGTTCACAGCAGTACGTAACATATCAAGAATACGATCCACACCTAAGATTAAGCCAATACCTTCGATAGGTAAGCCAACTTGTGCAAAGACCATCGATAGCATAATCAGACCAACACCCGGTACACCAGCGGTACCAACAGAGGCTAATACTGACATCAAGATAACAGTTAAATATTCGGTCACACCCAAATCAATACCATAAATATTGGCAATGAAGATGGTCGCTGTACCCTGCATGATTGCCGTACCATCCATGTTGATGGTGGCACCAAAAGGAACGGTAAACGAGGCAACAGAGTTATTCACACCCATACGCTTAGTAACGGTACGCAAGGTAATAGGAATCGTTGCGTTCGAGCTTGAGGTACTGAATGCAAAAATCTGTACTTCACGCATTTTTGCCAAAAAGGTTTTGATTGATAAGCCTGAAGCGACTTTTAGGACAATCATCATGGTGATAAAGAAATGGAACGCCAATGAGCCGATCAATACAGCCACATAACCAAGCAATGACCAAATCAAATCTAAGCCAAGCTCTGCCATGGCTTTAGTCAATAGCGCAAAGACACCATAAGGTGCTAGGTTCATAATGATGGTCACCATCTTTAAGATGACTTCATTGATGAGCTCTAAACTTTTAACCAAGCCTTTAGCAGGTTTGCCAACCATCAAGATACTGACACCAATCAAAATCGCAAAGAAAATGATGGATAACATATCGCCATTGGCCATCGCACTGATGGGGTTTGATGGAATAATATTAGAGAATACATCAAGCAAAGGCGGCGCTGATGCGGCTTCAAAGGTAGCATCTGTACCGATGTCCATACCTTTACCAATACCAAACAGAATGCCAAGTCCAATCGCCGTTGCAATAGCAAGTGCAGTGGTGAACATGTAGATCATAAAGGTTTTGGTACCAATACGACCAAGCAGACGAATATCACCAATACCGCACACACCGCAAATCAATGAGATAAGTACTAGTGGTACAACCAACATTTTGAGTGAGTTAACAAATAGCTTGCCAATAATAGCGAGAAAGCCGTTTGTAATATACGTATTAACAAAGCCGCCTTCAGCGTTTAGTCCTGAATAGTTTATAAACAAACCCAGTATGATACCGAGCGCCATGGCAACCATGATCTTGCCCGTCAGTCCCATATTTTTCCACATAACCTCTATCCTTTTGTGTACAACGTCCAATAGCAGGTATGATAATAAATCAATGCGTAAATGATTGCTGTTTCTACACCCGATCTTGCTACGTCTATAAATTTTGATTGGTCATTTTATGTCAGGCTCTCAAACAATATAAAATAATTGTTAAGGTTACTGCAACATTTTTTTATGATTCAGCCGAGATAAACCTAAGAATAAATCGGCTTATAAGGCTACCCACGATTTTAAGAAAGCAGATAATACTGCTTTTTTCCGCTAATGATAAGCAAAAGTTTTTGTTTGTAACCAAAAAAAAGACTGCCCGAATTGGACAGTCTTTTTAAATTAAACAATAGTCATGTGGTATTTGAGATTTTTACATCCTGAATACGGTCACATTTTTATATTACCGTGCTTATACATTATCGCTTTCGTCACGACGCAGACCATCTCGCCACTTGCTCTCGGATACAGATGGTTTCTCTACGTTATCCTCTACTTGTGGAGTTTCAGTGCTATTCAGATAATTGGATTTTTGTACGTTGTCATTCGCGATTTCCAAATGGTCAGATTTGTCAGCGCTATCCAAGTTGTCAGAATTTTCAGCATTGTATTTATTGAGACGATGATTATTACTCATGCGTTCGCTTAAATGCGATTCTGCATCACGGTAACGAGGATCAAGTGCTTCTGTCTCAGGATCGGAGTCTTCAAAGTCGGTCTGCGCCTGTATTTCTTCAACAGTATTCTGCTCAGCAACCATTTCGACATCACCGTCGACCTCATAGCCATGATTTGGGTTGGCATCACCAGTTGGTTTATCGGTATTGGCAGAAGTATTGCTACTATCATGAACATTATCACTAGCAGAAATATTATCGGCAGCATGAACGTTATCACTAGTAGGAACATCGAAATCATCAACTAAGGTATCGTTATCAGTCGCAATACCATTTCGAGCTTGTGCCGCACTTTTTAGTTCAGCATAGTCAGTCAGCTGCTGTACAGCATTATCGAGGCTATGTGGATTGGCGCGTTCTTGTGCCTGCAATAGATGTTCATCGAAGACATCGGTCAATAACGAGTCAAAGCGTATGGCATTATATTGAATAAGTACCTCGGCCTCTTCTTCAGTGATGTCTTCATTTTGGCTGGCATGCACGACATGATCTTCAAAGGTAAGACCTTCAAAGCTGTCATTGTGTTCTGCTTTTTTAAACTTCTGCCATAACGGTTCGATGCTGGTCAAGGTCTGATATGCATGCTCCATACGCCCAGTCACATCGTCTTCTTCGGTAGTGTAGTAGACCATGGTTTTTAGATAATCACGGAAAGGGTTGGCCTCAAAGTCATCCATGAAGGTATCACCCAATTGGCGTTTGAGTTCATCACTTGGCGGCGTAAAGATACGACCACTTGGGAAAGTCACAAAGCTGACCAATTTGGCTGCCATACGATTTGGAAAATTATCAAAGAATGATAAGAAAGCTTCTTGAATGGTGTATAAGCTGTTTTGCAAGGCAACCTCAGCATGTAAGCGCTCAGACTTTGATTTGGTGCCATGTTCATAAAACTGCAAAATAGCCGTTGCGATGAATAAATGACTATGAATATCGGCTAAGCGACCAGAGAGCATTTCTTTACGTTTTAAGTCGCCAGCCAACAGTCCTAGCGCCATATCAGCCGTTAGGGCAAAGCCCGCGCTTAGGCGGTTAATATGTTTGTAGTAGGGACGGGTAAAGCTGTCTGCAAAATTTGGGGCATTATTGCTACCCCCGACATACCCTGCGACGAAGGCTTTTGCCCCACGATTGAAGGTATAACCCAAATGTCTAAAGAAAAGCGTATCGAATTTTCGAGTCGCACCTTCTTTATCTTTGCTCTGTAGCAGTTGTAGCTCATCAAATAGATACGGATGGCAGCGCATGGCACCTTGACCGAATATCATCAATGAGCGGGTCAATATGTTTGCACCCTCAACCGTGATAGAGACCGGAATGGCTTGATAAGGTGTCGCTAAAAAGTTACGGGGACCCATCTGTACTGCGCGTCCACCAACGACATCCATACCGTCGTTGATCACACTACGCATGGTTTCGGTCGCATAGTATTTCGCCATGGCTGTCATGACCGATGGCGTGCCGCCTTGGTTCAATCCGCACGTAACGAGATGGCGGAATGCTTCTAGCATATAGGTATTACTGGCCATACGACTGGTGGCGTCTTGTACGCCTTCGAACTTGCCAACAGAGATTTTAAACTGCTCACGAACCTTAGCAAAGGCACCGACAGACAGATACGTCATTTCACTGGCTGAGGTTGATAATGCAGGGAGAGAGATGCCGCGACCAACGCCCAAGCATTCCATCAGCATGCGCCAACCGCGACCCGCATTTTCGACACCGCCGATGATGTAATCTAATGGGATGAAGACATCTTTGCCATCGACTGTACCATTCATAAATGGCGAGCCAATCGGGTTGTGACGTGGCCCTGTGATGACGCCTTGATGGTTGGCAGGAATGAGTGCACAGGTAATACCGTAATCGGTTTTTTCAGAATCTCCGAGCAGGCCTTCTGGGTCATGCATTTTGAATGCTAAGCCCACGACTGTGGCGATAGGTGCCAACGTAATCCAGCGCTTTGAGAAGTTCATACGTAGGCCGAGTACTTGCTCGCCTTCATGCATGCCGTAACAAACCACACCTGTATCAGGAATAGCACCCGCATCTGAGCCTGCTTCAGGACCCGTTAGACCAAAGCAAGGTACTTCTTCACCTTTAGCAAGACCGGGTAGCCAGCGTTGTTTTTGCTCATCCGTACCATAATGCATCAACAGCTCACCAGGGCCGAGCGAGTTTGGCACCATACAGGTTACAGCGGCTGTAGGAGAGCGAGAGGCGATTTTGCTCATGATACGGCTTTGCGCATACGAGCTAAAGTCTAGACCACCAAATTCTTTAGGAATAATCAGACCTAAGAAGCCATTGGCTTTAATAAATTGCCACGCCTCAGGCGACAGGTCTTTATCTTCATGCTGAATTTTCCACTCATCAAGCATGGCACACAGCACTTCTACTTCATTGTCTATAAAGCTTTGTTCTTCTTCTGACAGTTCTGGATACGGATAATTGGCAAAAGTATCCCAGTTAGGCGCACCCATAAATAGCTCTTTTTCCCACCAGCTAGTGCCCGCGTCAAGTGCCTCACGTTCGGTATCACTCATGCTCGGCATCGCGCCGCCCAATGCTTTATAGACAGGCTTGGTAATCAGTGACTGACGAAGAGGGGCTACGAGTAGTACCAAGCACAGCAGCGCTATCGGCACACCTAATATAAGTGACCATGGACTGATAACGGCAGTAACGATGACAGTAACAAGAGCAGTAATACTGCCAGTGACACGTGACAGGGACAACAAAAAGATGGCCAAAACCATGGCTAATTGAATGATGATTGCCAAAATAAATAAGCCAATTGCCATGACTGTCTCCTTTGTAACGCTGAACCAAAAGCGTGAGAAATGTAGGTATAAAAATGTTTGAATCTATATAGTTGTTATTTTTCGGACGTTTAGTGGTCTTATAGCTAGGTTAAGCCAGCTACCAATAATTGACTTTGAAGTCCAATTAGGAAAAGACAAATAAAAGACGAAGTTAGCCATCAATATGAAACAGTTGTCGGCGACTATCAACGGTTAAAATGCTACGCTGTGTCGATAATATGTATCAAGCTGCATAAAGTATATAGCTAGTGCGACCAAAGACCAAATAAGTCAGATAAAACTAACCAAAAGGCGCCAAACAGCTTTCGGCATAGGATAGAGTATCGTTACGTCCGACGATAATATGATCGACTAGCGATATGTCTAATAAATCACAGGCATTTTTTAACTCATAGGTGAGTAAGTTATCAGCTGTCGATGGCTTGGAGTCGGTATGAGGATGATTGTGCGCGATGATTAACTGGCTGGCTGCGTGACTTAATGCGTGGCGTAATACGTGCTTCATGCAGACGGAGCATGATGAGATGCCGCCTGTGAATAGTATCTCAAAGTTTAACAGGTTGAGTGCATTGTCCAGACAAAGAACAGCAAAAACCTCGCGATGCTCACCGCGCAATTGAGTGCTGATATAATCTTTGACTGCTTGAGAGCGCCCGAGCGCTTGGCCTGTTTTGAGTTGACTGTCTAGATAGCGCGTACCCATCTCAAGCGAGGCTAACATCTGTGAGTATTTTGCAGGGCCGATACCATGACAGGCTAGAACGATGTCTTGCGGGGCTGCCAATAGTTCTGCTAAGCTACCAAACTGCTCGATCAAATGACGAGCCAACTCAATCGCTGACTGTGATTGAGTGCCTGTACGTAGAAATATGGCTAATATTTCTGCATCGGACAAATGAGCCGCACCAAACTTCAACAACTTTTCACGTGGTCTGTCATCTTCATGCCAGTCTTTGATCGCCATTATCACTCCTTGAAAATGGATTGCTGCTAGAGATATTTGGTAAATATCGAAATTCTTACCCAACTTATCTCATAATTGTTACTATAAGCGCAATTTTATCTTTCAACTTTTTTATTGTTGCCATGCTTATGTCTAATATTGTGCTTGCTATCACTGGCGGTATCGCCGCTTATAAATCTGCTATATTTGCCCGCTTATTAATTAAAGCGGGCTTTAATGTGCGCGTCATTATGACCACAGGTGCACAGGCCTTTATCACACCGCTGACACTGCAGGCCTTGACTGGTAATGAGGTGCATATCTCACTACTGGATGAGCAAGCAGAAGCAGGGATGGGGCATATTGAATTGGCTAAATGGGCAGATTTAATCGTCATTGCGCCAGCCTCGGCCAATACGCTCGCACGTCTTGCGATGGGTATGGCGGATGATCTGCTGGCCACCGTTTGTCTTGCTACCACCGCACCTGTCATTGTCGCCCCTGCGATGAATCAGCAGATGTGGGCACATCCAGCGGTAAACCTGAATGTGCAAACGCTGGGCGACATGAATTATCATGTGATACAGCCTGCAAGCGGTGAACAGGCTTGTGGTGATGTGGGAGCAGGGCGACTACCTGAGCCTGAGCAGCTATTGGCCGAAGTATTATTATTCAATGCCATGCAAACGACACCGCAACTACTTGCAGGCAAGCGAGTGGTGATTACCGCTGGACCGACAGTAGAAGCAATTGATCCAGTTCGTTATTTGTCTAATCACTCTACCGGAAAAATGGGTTTTGCTTTGGCACGTGCATGTGTAGCTGCTGGTGCCGAGGTGATTTTGATCACAGGTGGTAAGGTGGCACTGCCTACACCGCTTAAAGTCACGCGCATAGATGTCTTGTCTGCGCAAGAGATGCTGACTGCCGCGCAACAATGTGTGGATGGTACACATAGCGAGCTACAGTACATATCTGAAGACGAGCATGACCACGACCATGATCATCATGACCACTCACATTCACATGACCACCACGGTGATTGCGATTGCGGGGACGAGCAGGATGATGTCACGGTTAGCACCGATGATAATGTGAGAGTCGCTGATATCTTTATTGCGACGGCTGCTGTTGCTGATTATCGTACGGAAGAGGCTGCTCCGCAAAAAATCAAAAAAACGCAAGATGCAATGATGCTTAATTTAGTTAAAAATCCTGATATTTTGGCGACTATTTCTCTTGCTCATCCAGAATTGTTTGTCGTTGGTTTTGCCGCAGAAACCCAAGATGTCGAGCACTATGCTCGTGGTAAACTTATTTCCAAAAACTTAGATTTGATTGCTTGTAATGATGTCTCACGGGCTGATATTGGTTTTGCTAGTGACGATAATGCTATGCAGGTGTTTTTCTCAGAGCATTATGAGAATGATAGCATCATGCTTGAAAAAGCAAGCAAAGATAAGATTGCTGAGCAATTGGCTAGCATCATCGGTGAAACAGTTTGGCAGCGCCATAATAGCTAAGATATGCGTTCAATCTAAATAAGACAGTATGTGATGCGCCAAAACGAAACTGGCTAAGTCCCCATCGAACGGCATTAAGGACAGGTAATATGAAAATATTATCTGTCCTTAGTTGCTTTACTGGACTAAGAACTATTGCGTTTTTATTGCCATTATTGAAATTAGGGCAGGCCTTAGTGCTGTCGCTATAAATGTAGACATAAAGCCGTGAGTGGTATGACATATGATGGAAATGGCGGGTAACGATAGCATGCAGATGCTAATACTGACTTTGATTTTTGCAATGGCATCGCTGCTGCATGGTATTAGCGGGCTAGGTGTGACGTTGGTGACAACCACGGCACTTGCGAGTATTTACCCGTTACCACACGCTATTGTGCTGGTTATTTTTCCCTCTATACTACTCAATGCGATGACTTGGTTGTCTGGTGGTGGTCGTACGATTTGGCAAAACTTTACTTATTATGGTCGGCGTTATTGGTTACTGGCATTGACCAGCTTACTTGGCAGTATATTGGGTGCCAAGTTATTGCTATGGATAGATAGTGCTTATATTTTATTAACATTGGCAGCGGTTATTGCCTTTTATGTCATCAGTAGTTTACTTGGCAAACAAATACGTCTACCAGATACCAAGCCTGTGCTGATTATGGTTGGTTTTAGCGCCGGCGTTATTGGCGGTGCGACCAATGCCATGTCGACCATCCTGATGATGTATCTGCTGTCTGCCAGCGATGATAAAAACACCATCGCGAAAGTCGGCAATATGTGTTATTTCTTGGGTAAAGTTGCCCAGATTATCGTACTACGTGAACCAATTATGGCGTTGACCAGTGGTGAGTGGCAGCTGATTACTTTACTCAGTGTGATATCTATCATTACTCTTTTGGTTGGTATTCGCCTGCGTCGTTACTTGCCGCAAGCTCGCTTTCGTCAGCTTATTTTATTGATTGTCACGGTGCTTGGTATTCGTGTGGGTTGGCAGGGGATTACGGCATTTTTGTAGTAGCCAACGTCTTTAAGTTGGCATAGGTGCAGTTTACTTACCAAAGAATATCTGCTGCGCCAGACGGAAAGTATTGCAGTGCGCTTCGACCACATCTTCAATATCTTCTGAATAGCCACCACCCATCACGATAGCAACAGGAATGTAGGTGGCTTTTGCTTGCTGCAATACATATTCATCACGCGCTTTACAACCTTCCATCGTCAAACCGAGTTTCCCTAATTTATCAGTGGCCAATACGTCTACCGCAGACTGATAAAAAATCATGTCGGGTGCAAACTTTTTTATTAGGCGTGGTAGCGTATCCTTTAATATCTGTAAATACTCGGCATCACCCGTATCGTTATCTAGCTCAATATCCAAATCTGATATTTGCTTGCGAAAAGGATAGTTCTTTGCACCATGCATACTGAACACAAAAACGCGTGGCTCATCTAACATAATGCTAGCGTTGCCATTACCTTGATGCACATCTAAATCAACCACCAAAATCTTTTGTGCCAATCCGCGATCTAATAATAAATTACTAGCAATACAGACATCGTTAAAGACACAAAACCCTTCACCATGATCGGAAAACGCGTGATGTGTGCCACCTGCGACATTCATTGCCACGCCATATTGCTGTGCATATAATGCGCATTCATATGTCGCATGGGCAATATAACGACCACGTTCTACCAGCCCGGGTGTCATGTCAAAGCCAATGGCACGTGCTTCTCTCCGCGGTAATGTCTGCGTTTTCAGTTGATACCAGTAATCATGCGTATGAGTGGTCAAAATCTCGTCTTCACTCAAGCGTGCAGGCGCAAAAAAGTTATCGGTCGTGATAGTCCCTTCGGCCAGTAAGCGCTCAGGAATCATGGTGTACTTCTGCATAGGGAAGCGATGCTTTTCAGGCACTGAGTAACGAAAAATATCAGAGTAAGCAATTTTTAGCATAAGGGCGATGGTTTTCTAAACGGGTGAGTGGATAGTAGGATAATGGCTAACGATGGCTCTATTGTACAAACTGCGTGGGCAAAAAGAACGTGCGAGCGTCTGCTTGTTGGTTTAACTCTGCAAGTAATGTTTGCATGTCTTCTGCAGGATCTTGATTGTTGATTAAATCACTAAATAACTCATGAGCGACGGTGGTCATAGCAACCACGCTTTGTAGTAAGTGTTCGATCAGTGCCTTGTCTATATCAACTGCTTCGACATCGATGGCGGTTTTATAGCGTATTTCTCCGTCATTAACATCCATTTCCAAGTTACCAATCATCATATTGTAATTGATTTGAGTGATTAGTAGCATCGCAGCGCTTTGATGACTCTCTGGGATTGAAAATGGCAAAATACCATAGATGGCCAGCAGCTTGTTTTTCTCCTGCCAGCGAAATAGATAAGCACAGATTAGTTGTTTGTGACGCATCGAAAAAGACAAATGATGTGATTGCTGGTCATCATTGGCTTTCGGGCGATGATAAGTATAGTGCCATTTTTTGGTATTAAGATACTGCTTCAGACAGTCGATAATAAGTGTGTCAGATTGCTCGGGTTGCTGTTTATCTAAGCTTAAAGCATCAGGTTGCACCTGCTCACTTTCATTTTCAATGGGAGAGTTAGAGTTGCTCTTATTCTCATTATGATTATGCGAGTCACTATGGTCATCATTATGGTCATGTAAGACACTAGTCTCTCTGCTACTTATATCATCATTGCGCACATCAGTATCAGCAACAGCCTGCGGTGCAGCAGCAGTCAATAACTGTTTGAGTTTTTGCCACAAGCTGCGTTTAGTCGTTTGGCTCATAATGTATGTTGCTGATCAATAAGTGAATGATAATGGTGTCCGCTGTTTAACCCAAAATGTTGAGTTACTCGTTATTGAGTGCCAACCCTTCTTTGATATGCGATTGTGCATAAAACGCTTCTAACATCTGACGAATATGTGCCACAAACCATGGACTATCAAGCGCATCGTGTACGACAGGCAGTAGCATCGTACTAAACTGTGTCATGGCTTGCTCATCAATATGCAAACTGGCAGCGACAGTCGCAATCGTGTCTGTTTGATGATTGTCATACCAAGTATCGATGCTTGCTGCTGCTAGCGTATGTAAATACGGCGACACGCGCAGGCGGTTATAGCTCTGCTGAATACTGGCTTCGATATGATCAATACTACTGTTGTCAGGCTCGTCACGCAGATATGTTTGCAAGTGACTGACAGGCTGCTCTTTGATGCGCGCCCAACCAGTGACTAATAACCGTGCCACTTCTTCATTTGATAGATGTGCTTGTGCATTGGCTTCTGCTCGACGTGTTAAATCTTTAATATTGCGGTGCAAATAGGCTTGCAGCTTTTCGTCAAGATTTCTGTTGGTCGCCTTTTCAAAAGAGCTACGTCCCAGTTTCATCAATTTACCAACACCGCCTGCTTTATCTAGTGTGCTTTCCATAAAGTCGTTGATCGCGTGATATAGCGTCTGGGTCAGTAAGTCTGCAAAGGTTTCATTGCCAACTAGCGTGTGAATTAAAACATTGCGCTGCTGTTCATGACTGCCTACATAGTTGGCTAGCGTCTCAACCTGTGTATCATCTACTAGCTCGGATAGGGGTACGTTATCATTGACTGGGTGATAAATAACCGTGTGCAAAATATCACGGATATCCTTACGCATCACCGCCGTCATGGGCTGACTTAGTAGCCAATCACTCATCAAATGCTGCAAGTTATCACGGCTGATGTATTTGTTAAGTGGTTGTGTGCCAAACCATTGCCAAGCTTCCATACTCAGTGGCTCAGCCTGCTGGCGTAACCAATGCTGCATAAAATCAACTTGGGCATTGATTAAGCTATTAATGGTAAACGTCGACGTGTTTGTTTCTAAGTCTAGGTTTTGGTTATCTTTTGAAGTCTGCATAGGTTTTGAGGTCATAGTAATCGACAATTTGTTATACTGAGTGTTTGTGGTAAGCATAAAGTATTATGCCATGAACATCATATTTGTTTGTGGTGAATATTGATTACTGTTTGATAAATAATGAGAGGTTTTGATGACAGCTTTGGATACGCCTTTACTGGTGCTTGACGGTTTGACAGTCCAGCGCGGTGAAATACCTTTATGTGAAGCCGTCTCTCTCAATTTATCTGCAGGTAGCATCTGTCATTTAATTGGTGCAAATGGTACGGGTAAAACGACACTATTGATGCAGCTGGCTGGATTACTGCCAGTCATTACTGGTGAGGTTGCTTACCAAGGGGCTTTAAGTCTGCCTATTCAACCTTTATATGTCTCGCACCAATTGGGTATTCATCCAAATCTCACCGTGGCACAAAACCTGACTTTTCTACTGAATTTATATGGTATCACACCCAGTGTGGCTGATATTGATGATGCGCTCGCTTGGGTAGGATTACAAGGATTTGAGACCGTTAGCTCAAGTCATTTATCTGCTGGGCAGACTCGCCGTATTACCCTCGCAAGATTATATCTACTGACCCCTGATATCACACCTTTGTGGTTACTTGATGAGCCTTTTACTGCGCTTGATGTCGATATGGTGGAGCGAATGGAAGACAGATTGAGTGACTTTGCTAATGCTGGTGGCTCAATATTAATGACCAGTCATCAGGCCGTTGGCGTTGCCAATCAAGTGCTCGATTTGTCAGATTATATGGTGTGAATGCGATAGCTATAAGAAGTGCGATAGCTTCAATAAGTGTGATAACTATAAGCAGTATAGGTAAAAGGACGGATAATGACAGACAGCCCCGTACAAACAACAAATAAAGGCTCGAACGTTATCGTATCAGCTGTGCGCGGCATTGGTTTTATGCAGTTGTGGCGTCGTGAATGGCAAGTGAAGCAGCAGGGCGCGGTGCAGTGGTTGTATCCTTTAGTACTATTTCTAGTCATTATAACCTTGTTTCCGTTAGCAGTTGGTAGCGAGCCTGCGCTATTGCAGCGGCTCGGTGTGTCTGCCGTATGGATTGCCGCGCTATTATCACTAGTAATGGGCGTTGATGGACTATTTAAGCCCGCGCTTGATAATGGTACGCTCGCACAATTAGTCGTCGCCAATGCTTCATTGCCACTGTGGGTATTGATACGTTTGGTGATTCATTGGATTTTTAGTAGTGGTATTGTGGCAGCGCTCAGCTTGCTTGCCGTACCATTGTTTCAGCTTAGTTGGTTTGAGGCGTGGATACTAATGGCCTCTATTGTGACGGGTAGTCCCATGCTTTTGATGCTGTCGGCAGTTGCCAGTAGTTTGACGCTATCATTGAAAAATGGCGCAGTGCTCGTGCCATTAATCGCCTTGCCAATGCAGTTGCCGGTATTGATTTTTGCGACTGGTGCCGTTGATTTGTTCGCTTCTGGTTTGAATGGCTTGCCTATTTTAGCGTTATTATTGGCAGGCAGTATTATTTCAGTTTTGATCATGCCATGGGTGATTGCGATGACCTTAAAAATGGCGTGGCTTAATTAAAAACCAAGTAGGATGCATCAACAGTCCTCATAAAAAACCTTTGTATTAACAGCCTGTTGAAAACGGGTAATTTTGCTATAATAGCCAACTTAATACGCAAACAATCACTTGTAGATTCTATCCAGTGTTTAACGCCAGCAGGTCAATAGATAGTAGCGCTCATAGTGTGCTGTGTCTGTTATGATCAAAGAGCTGCGCAAATAGGTTTATCCCCATGCCCAACCTGAATAACGTCTCATCTCCTAGCCTGTGGCAGCGCATTTGGCAAGGCTTTTTGACCACTGTGGGTACCAAGGAGTTTTTCCGTATCTTTGGACCTTGGGTTAAGTGGTTGGCCATATTAGCCAGTATTTGCCTGCTGATAGGTAGCGTTTGGGGGCTTGCTTTTGCGCCGCCTGACTACTTGCAGGGCAATAGCTATCGCATTATCTTTATCCACGTACCAGCTGCTGGTCTTGCGATTTCTATTTATTTTGCGCTCGCTATACTAGGGGCAATTTATTTAGTCTGGAAGATTAAGACAGCCAGTTTGGTGGCTCAGGCGATTGCTCCCATAGGCTTCTTGCTCTGTATTATTAGCTTGATTACAGGCTCCATTTGGGCAAAACCCACTTGGGGCACTTATTGGGTCTGGGATGCACGCTTAACGTCTATGCTGATTTTGGCATTCTTATATGCCGGTGTCATGGCATTGTTCGCAGCCTTTGAGCATACTGCCAATCGCGGCAAAGCGGCAGCCATTTTATCGATTGTTGGTGCCGTGAACTTACCGATTATCAAGTACTCAGTACAGTGGTGGAATACGTTGCATCAAGGTTCAACTTTTAGTTTAACCTCAGCGCCAAAGATGTCGGCAGATATGTGGATGCCATTGCTATTGATGGTAATTGGTAGCTATTTACTGGTGGCAACATTAGCCATTTATCGTACCAATACTTTGATATTGTATCGTGACCAAGGCAAAGCATGGGTGAAAGAATACATCCGTGGTCAACATAAATAACGGCTAGGAAACGATTATGCAGCCCTATTTTTATAGCGTATCTGAGTTCATCGCCATGGGTAAGCATGGTGTTTTTGTTTGGTCATGTTGGGCAATCACGGTTGGCGCGATGCTGATTTTTATTGCTTATAGTCGCCGCCAGAGACAAGCCCTTATCAAGCAGCTGACAATTCAGCAAGCACGTCAGGCACAGCGTACGACTAAAGCAACACCATCTGCGACCAAGCACTCTCGTTAAAAAAACATTTCGATATCATGACTTTAGTGCATAAATGGTCAGTGAGCCATTTATCAATGGGTAACATCATACCTCACTATAAGGCCTATTGATTTGTCCGAAAAATGCTACCATATAGCCGTTAGAAGAGTACGATTAGAAAGACATTTTTAGAAAGTTTTTCTAATGGTAGTTTCTTCAAATTTTTCTGTTTTATAGATTGATTATGGTTTGTAAAACAGCGACTCATCAATGAGGTAGTGGTATGAACGCAGTTCGTCGCAAAAAACTGATGTGGGTTATGTTTACGCTTGCAGGTGCAGCGATCGCCGTGGTATTGGTTATTTATGCTATTGGGCAACAGACTGATTATTATTTTGACGCGACCGCGATAGCAAAAGGTGAGGCGCCACAAGATAAGCGCATTCGTGCAGGCGGTATGGTGGTAGCGGGTAGCGTACAGCGTGCAGCAGACAATCCACTGAATGTTGAGTTTGCGATTACTGATTTTGAATCAACCGTTCCAGTAACTTATCAAGGTATCTTGCCAGATTTATTCGCTGAAAACTCAGGTGTGGTTGCCACTGGTAAAATGCAAGGTGATACCTTTGTAGCTGGTGAAGTATTGGCTAAGCATGACGAAAACTACATGCCTCCAGAAGTAGCCAAATCAATGAAAGAGAACAATCGAAGCGGTGCCGTACCTTCTTCTGAGCAATACAATCCTGCTGAAAAGGTTCATGAGACCGATACGCTGCAGCAGTAATATATTCATTCCACTATAAAAGTATTACAGCGTAAACCTCGCTCAAAGTATTTAATATACATCTACGCTCGGTTGCCTTGTACTGCTTTTAAACTGAATCGACTGTATTTGAACGAATTTAACCATAAAAAAGAGCCGCTAAAATCAATTAGCGGCTCTTTTTTATATGATTTTAGAATATATCCTAATCAAATATGTGCTTTGCTCGTTTAGATTTAGGATACGGTAGAATCCAACGAAGAATTAGTCATCCCATACAGGGCTATAGTCAGGATGTTCAATTTTGCGACCAGCTCTGCTAGCTAAGTTGCCAATTTTTTCTAATTCTTCAGCACTCAATTGCACGTTGAGGGCATATAAGTTGCCTTGTAGATGGTCAGGGTTTGCAGTCTTCGGAATGGCGACACGATGTTTATCTGATAAAATCCAAGCCAATGATATCTGTGCTGGTGTCACATTATGCTTATCTGCAATTTCTTTAATGGTATCGTTATCAAACACATCACCACGCGCGAGCGGTGAGTAAGCTTCTAATAAAATATGGTGATTGTTCAAGAAAGTCTGCAATGTGTTTTGCTTGATGAACGGATGAAACTCAACCTGATTGACCACAATTGGTACGTCAGCGTACTTTTTAGCTTCAATAATGTTAGCGATATTAAAGTTAGAAACACCGATATGACGCGTTAAACCCTGTTTCTGTAATTCACATAATGCAGGAATGGTTTCAGACAGTGGCACACGATCATCAGGCCAGTGTAACAGCAGTAAATCGACGTAATCAGTATCTAAATCTTCCAAAGAGCGCTTGGCCGCTGCGATTAGTTTTTCTGGTTGAAACTTCATATCGTCAGGAAATATTTTCGTCGTCAAAAAGAACTTATCGCGAGCCACACCTGATTGTTTGATACCTTGACCAACTTCTTTCTCATTGCCATAAGCCTGTGCAGTATCGATATGCTCGTAACCCATCTCTAACGCTTGTTTGACGACCTCAATGCAATCCTGTCCGGTTGATTGCCATGTGCCGAGACCGAGTACAGGGATGTTCGCTTGTCCAGCGGTACGAATTTTATAGTTTTTAACACTCATATTATTATCCTTATAGTTTATTATTTAATTTATCAGCAATAGTTGTATTTAATTTTACCTAGTAACTATTAAGCTTATCTACTATAAGAAAAATCAGTGTGAAGTGAAAGAGCAAGTGACGGTTTCCTACAAAGGACTAACAGGCTGTAACGTCATTTTCACTATATAGATCATTCCACTATAAAAATATTACTGCGTTAGCTTCGCTTGAAGTATTCAATATGCGTCTACACTCAGTTGCCTTGTACTATTTTTAAATCGAATTGACGATAAGTAATTGTTTATCATTGATAAAATTGAGACCAAAAAAAGCCCATCATTTATGAATGATGGGCTTTTACTACTTAAACTCAAAAATGGTTTATTTAGAGCAACCATTTTTGAGTGTTAGTCTACTTACTGAGCAGCTGCTTCAGCTTCAGCAGGTGCAGCGGCGTCAGTATGCGCGCCATGATCAGCGCCCCAGATTTTTGGATATTTATAACCTGGGAAAGTGTCATGAGCGTACTTCTTGAAAGCTTCTGAGTTATAAGCGTTGGTCACGTCTTCAACCCATTTTTTGCCAGTATCAGCAGACTTAATCGCTGACCAGTTGACATAAGAGAAGCTTGGCTCTTGGAATAGAGCTTCAGTCAGCTCGATACCTGCGTCCGTTGCATAGTTACCATTGATAACGGCAAAGTCAACTTCATCACGGGCGCGTGGTAATTGAGCAGCTTCTAATTCGATGATATCGATATCGTATTTACTGTTGTCAGCGATATCAGCTTTTGATGCAGTTAGTGGATCGATATTGTCTTTTAGCTTAATCCAACCAAGATCATTCATCATAACCAAGGCGCGTGCAAAGTTACTTGGATCGTTAGGTGCAGAAACACTCATGCCTTTGAAAGCAGCGTCAAGCGTGTTCTTTTTACCTGAGTAAATGCCAAGTGGCGCCGTTGGTACTTGGAATGCTTCTACTAGATCAAGATTGTTTTCTTTTTTGAAGTTATCAAGATAAGGCTTATGCTGGAAAATATTGATATCCAAATCACCTTCAGCCAATGCAAGGTTAGGGCGCACATAGTCAGTAAAGGCAATCAGTTCAACTTCATAGCCTTGAGCTTCAAGTGAGCCTTTTACTTGGTTACGTACCATATCGGCAAAATCACCTTCAGTAGTACCGATAATGATTTTTGTATGCTCAGGGTCGATATCACTAGCAGCAGTTTCTGCAGTTGATCCCTCAGTCACAGGTTCTTGTGTCGCTTCTGGTGCTGATGAATTGCTACAGCCAACTAGCACTAGGCTTGATACGCCAACAGCGGCAAATGCAGTCGCCAACTGACGGCTGATATCTGTTAATTTCATAGAACTTCCTTAATAAGAGGTATGGAGTAAAGGGTTAAATAGTGACCATCAAAAAAAGCAACATTATCAATAGTAATGCTGCTGAGTTAATGGTTGCTAATTTAGTAACAAAATTAAAGGGTCTCAGTAACAAAGTCAAGCATTTTGCTTAGTATGAATCGGCATCAAGCCTTGAGCATTCTTCATATAAGCACTGTTTCACTTCGTTTTATTCTTTCTTAATACTATTTCTAGCGTTTATCCAAGCGAGTGGCTAACCAGTTACCAGAAGCTTGAATTGAGATGACCATTATCGATAATACAATAACGATAAAAACCATAACCTCAGTTTGGTAGCGATAATAGCCATAACGAATGGCCAAATCACCCAGACCGCCACCACCAATCATACCCGCAGCTGCTGAATAAGAGAGCAGGCTGATACAAAGTATGGTCACGGACAATACCAGTCCTGAGCGGGCTTCATTGAGTAAAACTTTGATGATGGTAAAGGGACGTGCACCCATCGATTCAGTGGCTTCAATGATACCGCGCGGCACTTCACGTAAGTTTTGCTCGACCAAACGGGCAAAGTAAAACGAACCAGCGATAGCGAGTACTAATGATGCGGCAATAGGACCAATACCAGTACCTACGATTGCCTTAGTAAAAGGGCTCATAGCAATCATTAAAATCACAAAAGGAAAGGCGCGCATAAAGTTAGTGATACCACCAAGCACGCCATATAGCGTCTTATTTTGCAAAAACTGTCGATCACTGGACAAAAATAAGAATATGCCAAACAGCCCACCAATGACAATGGCGACTGTTGTAGAGATACCGAGCATAATAAACGTATCAATAAAGGCACTTATAATTTCTTTGCGCAGCACCAACAGTTTATCTATCGAGGCGGATAATTCACTACCAGTTAACATGTTTTTTCTCCTGCCTCATTAGTCTTCGTGCACTAAGCCTTGGCCAATAGGGGTGGTTGCCTGAATCAGACCGTCTCTTACATCTGCAACTTCTAGTAGTTGTCCTTGATGTAACAATGCAGCGCGATCACAGAGTCTACGAATGACACTCATCTCATGAGTCACAATGACAATGGTGACACCAAGTTGCTCGTTGATATCACGTAAGCATGTCAGCAAACTGCGGGTCGTCGCAGGATCTAGTGCACTGGTTGGCTCATCGGCCAATAGTACTTTTGGACTGGGTGCAATCGCACGGGCGATACCAACACGCTGCTTTTGTCCACCTGATAGCTGCGCAGGGTAGTGGCCTGCACGGTCGGTTAAGTCAACGATTGCTAGACAATCCATCACTCGCTTATGAATGTCACGGCTTGGATAACCAGAGATTTTTAAGTTAAATGCAACGTTATCAAAAACAGTTTGATTAGACATCAGGTTAAACTGCTGAAAAATCATACCAATATTATGACGTGCGATACGCAGCTCACTGGCAGATAACGTCGTTAAGTCAGTACCATCGATGATGACTTGACCGGCATCTGGGCGTTCCAGCATATTAATCAGACGCAATAAGGTTGATTTACCGGCACCTGAATATCCCATTAGGCCGAATATTTCGCCTTGTTGGATAGTGAGAGATGTCGGCTCAACGGCAGTAAACCAATGCGGTTTGCCGTTTTTGTCCTTGATTGATCGGTCGCTTAAGAAGCTTTTGGTCACATCGTTTAAGACAATCATGTCATTCATGGAGGGCTCAAAATTCAATAATATTTTAATAGTCATGAACGTGTTGTTTCGCTTCTACTACTGTGTAAGAAGCCAATTAAAAAACAACCGTTAACAACCCTATAATAAGGGGCGCTAATATAGCATATTATCAAGCACTTTGGATATGCACATCCGTGACAGGCTTATGACTAATAGCTATTAGTAGTGAGAACTTTGAGGAAGCGAGAGGGTAGTGAAGGCGTGATAGGAAATGTGCATCTGATAGCACGATCAACTAATCATACTGGTGGTAATGCGGATCATGCTCGACTGGTATGATGACTAAAAACCGAGTATAGCCATTGAGTGTGTCGGTGAGAATACGGCCTTGGTGTGCAGTGACAATTTGCGACACTAAAGACAAGCCTAGTCCAGAGCCTTTATTTTTTTGCTGTAAACGCACGAAGGGACTGAATACTTCTTCACGTTTGTCTTCAGGAATACCTGTACCTTCGTCAATCACTGCCAGCACTGCATATTTAGGTAATGGGCGTACAGGTTCCGCTTTGGCTTTCTTTATGTGCTTGGCAAATAGGCTTTCTTTGCGTGGTGAACTCTGAGTTTCAACAGTATTTTGATCATTATCTTTAGAGTCATTCTGCATGCCAGTTTTGGTGTTATTTTTCACGATGCCAGAATCAATAGATGCTTTATTCGTTTTTTGACCGTCTTTTGAATGAATGCTTGTATCGCTATCAGTAGACACCTCAGTATCGGGAACGATTCTCCAAATAACTTTTTTGATTCTGTCGGTCAAATCATTGGTGAAGCTGTAATAGTCAGCAATCAATGAAGATTCGCTATTGGTCTCAACTGTATCGCTGAGATTTGTTGAATTTTTAGTAATATCAGCATCATTCTGTTTATCGTTAGCATTGTCTTCTATAAGAGTAACACTAGTTTCCAGGTTTTCGTCATCAGTATCTGGCGTAATGCTTGTACCGTTTTTATAGATAGGCGGTGCTGGTAATATATCTTTTGTATCTGTTATTTCAGACTTGCTCTTATCGATAGTATTCAACGAATCATCTAAATCTAAAGCGTCGCGAGTGCCATTTTCGCTGACATCGATGGGTGCATCATATGATTCGAAATCAGAGCTACCATAATCAGCAAAGCTTTTGCATAACACGGTTTGTAGCAGATAGTCAGGAACGTTATCAGCTTCATCGATCGTTTGAACACCGTACAGTAATACTGTCACTGGCGGTTTGCCATGTAACATTGCATTGGTTAGTAAGTTGCGGATTAAATGAGTCAACATCGATGACTGGCCATCAATGACGATGTGCTCACCAATTAGAGTAGCTTCAGGATAATGCTGGCGTTCTTGATTGACTAAGTCGTATAAATCTAAATGCTCAACTTGTTGGAGGGCATGACCAGCATCTAAGCGGCTGACCAATAAAATACTCTCTACTAAATCATTAAGCCCTGACAAGTCACGATTGATTGCATGAGCACGTTTATCAAATTTTGCTTTGGTATCGGTTGGTAGCGTACCAGTCAGCATGTCCATCATTTCGATTTGCAAGCGGATACGAGTAATGGGCGTGCGTAGCTCATGAGAGGCGTGTGCTAATAGCAAGTTATTGGCATCGATAAGATGTTCGATTTTTTGTGCAGCTTGGTTAAATCCGCGTGCCAATGATGCAATCTCATCGTTACCACGAGCATTCACTCGTACCGTAAAGTCGCCATCACCCAACTGTGTCATCTGTTGGCTCATCTGATTGATACGCCAAGTAATGGTTCGAGCAATCCACCATAAGACACCTGCCATAATGAATAGCAGCAACAAAGTACCTGTGAATAAATTCAAGGCAGCAGATAGTACGGGTTTTTTGGGTGGTAAGCGTGATTCATATAACAGTGTATAGCCAGTAGCGCTATAGACTTGAGCTTGCTTGGTAGGGGACGTTTCTGCAAATGAAGGGAAAACACGAGATAACAAAGAAGGCGGTTCTGGCAGCTCTAGCGGTAGGTCACTGTTGTCTGTTTGCATGAGCAACCGACCTTGGCTGTCATACAAGCCCATCTTAGCTTGTAATGACTCATCAAAGATATCAAAGCTTTTTTTGACCACTGCCAACATAAAGCGAGACTGTAAGCGATTGTCTCGGCTAATGGAGGTATTTAGTTCATGCAGGAACGGGTCTATTTGTCCTAAGATTTGTGTAGCGAGTACTTCTGAGCGAATACCTGCATCTTTATCATGCACAAGTTGCGTCAACAGCACCATAGCCACTGCAAATAAGATAAGTGCCATCATGACACTGGCAAACAACTTGGCAAATACGGAACGAAAACCCAACTGCTGCATTAAACCATCTCTATTATTAGACGCTTATATCGATGCATACTGTTGATTCTATACGACTAAATCAACAGTATGAGTGTTTTTTCGATCCGTCAGCTGTTTTCTGTGATCAAACCTGATCAGTGGCAAATTGATAACCGACACCGCGTACCGTGATGATACGTTTTGGCTGGCGTGGATTGTCTTCAATTAGAGCTCTTAGACGTGAGATATGAACGTCAATGGCACGATCGATGTTGTCTGAGCTATCATCGTTTGGCATAGCTTGCCAAAGCTGCTCACGATTCAGTACTTTACCAGAATGTGTGGCAAAATAATGCAACAATTGGAACTGATGCGTCGTCAAACGTACAGCTTCATCATCGATAGTTACCTCATGGCTATCAGGGAATACGCTCAAACGACCAAAGGTCAAACTGTCTGACTGGCTATCTGCTTGATTCGGTTGCTCGTGACGACGAATGACAGCACGAATACGTGCTAGCAGTTCACGCGGTTCAAAAGGCTTAGAGATATAGTCATCAGCACCCATCTCAAGACCTAATACGCGATCGGTTGTATCACCTTTCGCTGTCAGCATGATGATTGGCACTTTGTTGGTCATATTGTTTTTGTTGCCGCGAATTTTCTGACACACTTGCATACCATCCATATCAGGTAGCATCAAATCAAGAACAACCAAGTCAATATCACGCTCTTTGGTATCTAATAATTCAAGACCTTCTTGACCAAGACCTGCATGATGCACATCATAATAGTTCATGGTTAAATAATCGCTGATCAATTCAGCTAAATCAGGATCGTCTTCAATCAATAAAATTTGCTTACTCATGGGTTATCCTCTAGTTGTTGTTATGGTTTATCAGAAGTTTAATATGCTCTGATATTTAAATCATGACAAATACATCAATGATTTTAATTTCTAAAGCATTCAAACCATCAAGCCTCTAAGATTTCAAAGTTTCTTTCAAAAGTAATTGCTTTCAGAAGTAAAAACTATCTAGCCAGTAGTTAGTTCTTAGTAATTTATAATACTTGGCTAATGCGATATATCATACTGTTATATTGCCTAATTAGGCTGTTACAAAACAAGAGAGGCTTTGTTAATATTTCTACACAATGTAACTGTCGGTATGGATGACTACGAAACATTGACCTTTTTACCATCAGAATCAAGCGGCAAATCAGCCAAACAAATCAGACTGTCATTGCTAATACCTGCAATTAAATATTGTTCTGTCGAGGGATTGTACTCGACTACCTCAATAGGGTAGCGTTTTAAATGCTGATCTTGTCCGATAATCCACACATTAGCCGTCAGTGGCGTGAGAGGTTTATATGGTGGCGCTTGCAACTCTGTCAAGTCGACATCGTGTAGCGCACGCTTCGGTACAATAGTACCCACATCTATCTGACCATAATTGACTCGCCCGGTTACTTTCATATTTGGTAATAACTGCTTACGACTGACCTCATTGTCAATAACATCAACATTGACCATAAGTCTTTTCGGTTGACTGGTCGCAGTCAGCTTACTGATTTGTCCCGTAAATTTTTCTAAGATATTTTCAGCAGTAAAGTTGACAGTTTGACCTACCGATAGTTGGGGTTCAGCTTGAATAGGTAGCATAGCAGTAAAGTGTAATTTAGTTTCATCACTAAATTTTAGGAGTGGCATTCGAGCTTCTAGCTTTTGACCCGCTCTTGCATACAGGTTTTCTACGCGTCCTGAAAAGCTAGCACGGATAGTAATCAATTTATACTGAGGCTTTGAGATCTCTATGCCCTTACTACTATTAACCTCGTCATCACTTGAGCTAGCTATAGCTGCATTTTTCGTTAATGGCTCTGTGCCATCAGATGAAGTTTTCTTAATGGTTGTATCATTATTTAGCGTAGGTTGATTGAGTTTAGCGTTTGCGTTGGTATCTTGAGCGTTAGTCTGTTTGGCAACATCAGTACCATTTTGCACCTGAGTGTCTTGATCAGGCTTACCTGAGTCTGTCGCTATATCGTCTGATGTATTAGATGAGTTGACCGTTTTGCTTTCTGTTTCCAATCGTCTGACAACGAGTAGTGGTGTACCTTTTTCTACCCATTGGCCTTTAGTAACCAAGACCTCTTCTACATTGATAGGATGTACTGTCACAAATTGGGTTTGCTTAATAGGTTCAATGTTGCCTTGTAGGCCAAGGCTAGGCTGGTAACGTGAAGGTTTTATACTCAATATATGATCAGGTGTAATGGTTACACTATCATCGGTAATGACAACGGGAGTATCTACTGTTGGGCTTTTTTCGGTGGCTAGTGCTGCGTCAGTAGGCGATGGTGGCTGACAGGCAGTAATGAGTATGGCACTCAATACATAGCTGCTGTTTTTTAAAATTTTGGAAACTGTCATCGCGTTCACCATAGTAGTTATCATTTTATTATATAGTGAATTACAGTGCGGTGAAACGGCTGCTAAACACTTACTTAATTTTATAAATATGCGATTACCAGACCGAATAATGTTAAAAATAGCAAATATGGCTAGCAAAAAAAATCTTTACATTACTGGGCAGTTCGTACATTGACTTGATTATGACTAGAAAGAGGTCAATAATTGTGCTAAAAACAAACCTAATAAAGTAAATTGATACATTTATAGAACAAAAGAAGATTATTCAGCAATATTTTCATCGTTTCTATATAATGTAAAAATATCATAAAGTTATCGACTATTTTGATTTGAACTGTCTCTATTTAGATAACAATTCAAGCGGTCAGTGGGGCAGTGCTTTACATGATATAAAAAGAGCCCTATCTTAATTAGTGATACTGAAAGTTGAGTAGTTCACCTGAAAAACTTATTTTTTTGGCTTATTTTTTTAAGGTTATTAATAAAAAAGTGCGTATAGTAACTCATGTTGACAGCATGTTTGATGGGCCGATACTGACAGATAGTAGGTTCTCTGTCATAACACATGGTAATGCAAATTTAGCCGTTCGTATCAATCCGATAATAAGTGATATGACACGTTAAAATTTTGTATTGATCGATAGAATTACGAATAAATAGTCGTTTATAGGACAATGATAATGGAAAATGATTTTAATGGTTTGAAAGTAATGGTAATTGATGATTCAAAAACCATTCGCCGTACCGCAGAAACCTTACTTCAAAAAGCGGGCTGCGAAGTCGTAACTGCTATTGACGGCTTTGATGCTTTAGCAAAGATTGTTGATAACAACCCAGACATTATTTTTGTCGATATTATGATGCCACGTTTAGATGGTTATCAGACTTGTGCTCTGATAAAAAACAACCCTGACTATGCTAACAAACCAGTCATTATGCTGTCTTCCAAAGATGGCTTATTTGATAAAGCACGTGGTCGTATTGTTGGTTCTGATGAGTATCTGACAAAGCCGTTTAGTAAAGACGAGCTGTTTGAGGCAATCAACCAGTACCGCTAATACAGCAAGTGTCATTGCTAGTAGTAAAGTATGTACATCTGCAAATATAAAGTTTCGTTTAGGATTATTGTTGGTATGATTTATGCATGTTTTTGTAGGTTGAGTTACAAAGTCAAAATACTTAACATGAGTGACAATTAATAATAATTGCTCAATATTTCACAACAACTGTTAAAAAAGTGATTTTGCCGCTTATCTCTGGCAAATGATTTTTACTCTAGTTGTCTCAATAATATAACAACATATCCTCTTGGATATTTTCGAAAATAAAGGAAATTCCTATGACTACCGTTTTAGTCATTGACGACTCGCCATCTGAGATGGCGAAATTTCGCGATATGCTTGCTAGACATAACTTTCAAGTATTAGAGGCGACAAATGGCGAGCAAGGCTGTCAAATGGCAGTTGATCATTTACCAGATGTCATCTTGATGGATGTAGTAATGCCTGAAATGAATGGTTTTCAAGCCACTCGAAAAATTACTCGTGGTAAAACGACTGATCATATTCCTGTGATTATGATCAGTACTAAAAATCAAGAAACAGATAGAGTTTGGGGAAAGCGTCAAGGTGCTAAAGAGTATATCGCCAAACCAGTTGATGAAAATAGCTTGGTTAATATCATTCGCAAAGTAATGGAGTAGATTGTGGCTTCCAAAGGTTTTATTGAGCTTCTGCGTTTAGCAGATTTGGCACGCGCGCGCAAAAGTGGTCGCCGCGGTGGACAAGAGTATGATTGGCAAGGTGTTGTATTTGAGATTGGTGGACAGCGTTTGGTTGCGCCGATGGGTCAGGTATCAGAAGTATTAGCCATGCCAGAGTATACCAGCTTGCCTTTAGTAAAGCCTTGGATGCTGGGTATCGCCAATATTCGTGGACGCTTACTACCGATAACTGACTTGTCCCGATTTCTACAGGTTTCTAGTCGCTTAACGCAAATGAGCCAACGTAAAGTCATTGTCATCGATCATGACAATCTCTTTTCAGGACTGGTCGTAGATCAAGTTATTGGTATCGAACAATTTACTCATGATCAATACCGTGCAGAGGCAATTGAGTCTAACTCGCCTTTTGCACCTTATAATCATGGTAAGTTCTTTAAAAATGAACAAGACTGGTATGTTTTTATGCCCAGTTTACTCGCACAAGACTTGCAATATACCGATGCTGCAATATAGCTATCGATAACAGATATCTGACTGTTAGGGCTATGATCAAATAATAGCGCACGATACGATACGGTTGGATGTCAGCATTCACACAGGCTTTGTTAATCACTGTTGTTTTTATAACAATGAGATTGTCAAAGTCAGTCACGATAAGACTTTGATGATTGTTTGAAAGGAATACGCATGATGAGTGATGTTATAAATAAACCTGTAGCTGGTACACCTAATGCAACAGCGGGTGGCACAAACGCTAATAGTGAGTGGAAATTATTATTAGTGCTTTTTGTTTCGATAAGTGTGGCCTGTTTGATTTGGTTGGTAAATTCCTTATCATCGGTGAGTCAGTATTTTTCTGACTTTACTCAGTCAGTTGTTTTGCCCGTAGTTGTGTTCGCAATAGGGGTGCTGGGGATTCTATTTGCTCTGTACCAATTACTTAAGCAGCGTGGTGGCTCAGAACGATTACTTATCGAAAAAGAAACACTACGTCGACGTCAAGAAGCAGAAGCTGAGTCTGAGCGTGCGCGTCAAATTCAAGAAGAAAACGAGCGTAACCAGGTAGCTATTCTGCGTTTGCTTGATGAATTGGGTGATTTGGCAGAAGGTGATTTGACGGTCAATGCAACAGTATCAGAAGATTTCACTGGCGCAATTGCTGATTCAGTGAACTTTGCAATTGACCAACTCCGTCAGTTGGTACTGGTTATCAACAATACGGCTGATCGCGTTTCGCAATCTTCAGATCAAACGCAGATGAATGCGGTTGAGCTTGCTGAAGCATCTGAACATCAAGCGCAAGAAATTGCTGGTGTATCAGCGGCCATTAATGAGATGACAATCTCGATCGACCAAGTTTCAAATAACGCTTCAGAGTCTGCGACTGTTGCTCAGCGCTCAGTTGCCATTGCTTATAATGGGGCAGAAGTTGTACAGCGCTCCATTGAAGGTATGAACGTTATTCGTGATCAGATTCAAGAGACGTCAAAACGTATCAAACGTCTGGGTGAGTCTTCGCAAGAGATTGGTGATATCGTTAGTTTGATTAATGATATTGCTGACCAAACCAACGTTTTGGCATTGAACGCTGCTATTCAGGCATCGATGGCTGGTGAAGCGGGTCGAGGCTTTGCGGTTGTTGCTGATGAAGTACAGCGACTGGCTGAGCGTTCAGCCAATGCAACAAAACAGATTGAAACACTGGTAAAAACCATTCAGGCAGATACCAACGAAGCGGTTGTATCGATGGAGTCAACGACCTCTGAAGTTGTGCGCGGTGCGCGGTTAGCAAAAGATGCTGGTGAAGCACTAGAAGAGGTACAGAGCGTTTCTAACACGTTGGCTGATTTGATTCAAAACATCTCGAATGCTGCATTGCAACAGGCCGAGTCTGCTGGACATATCTCACACACCATGAATATCATTCAGGATATTACTTCACAAACGTCCTCTGGTACGATGGCAACGGCGAGATCTATTGGTGAGCTGAGCGAAATGGCTGCAGCACTACAAGAATCCGTAACAGGCTTTAAAGTATTGAGTGATGATGAGCTGCTAGATAACGAGCAAGCATTATCAGCAAGTGCATGATAATCATGTTGGGCATTATTTGAGCACTAGTAAGTTAAGATTTAGAGTTTCTACAGTATTTTATATTAATATGTTAATTACATACCATGTAAATGATAGTGGTTTACATTGGCAATCATAGGTAGCAGTTGACGTGAATAAAATTATTCAAACAGACGACCATGGTAACAAGCACATTAAACCAATACTGGTTGAGGCCTCTTCGCAGAACAATAGCTTTGATGTACAGCAATGGCGACGATACATAGAACAAGAAATTGGTTTTGTGCTACCAGATGTTCAGTTGCAGTGGTTAATCAATGCGATTGACCACACTGCATCGTCGTATGGGTTGACTGCTAAAACTCTATGGCATCGGTTGCCAACGAATAATGAGATGCGTCAACAGCTATTAGATAACGTACTGATTCATGAAAGTCGATTTTTTCGTTATATACCTTCTATCAATTTCGTCACAGAGTATGCAGTACAGCATCAGCGAGCACGGTTAACTGCTACCAATACTGATAATAGTATTAAACGTGATTCTGATGAGTTGTTTCGTATTTGGAGTGTCGGCTGTGCAAGTGGACAAGAAGTTTGGTCCTTAGCAATGAGCTTAGCCTCAGAGAAATTGGAAAATTATACGATACTGGGTACAGATATTAGCCATCAAGCCATTAAGCGAGCACAGTCAGGGCATTATGATCAGCGGCAGAAATCGTTAATCCCAGACAGTTGCCAGCAGTTTATCCAGCCATTGTGTGCTAATAGTGCGATTAGAAAACTAAATTTTTGTGATTCAACTATTACTAAAGAAATGATAGCAAGCAACCAAGCACACTGGCAAATAGTGCCGAGCTTGCAACAATATGTTAGCTTTGCTTTACATAATATTATCAAACAAAAACCACCCACTCCGCATCTCCAAAATGTCATCATTTGCCAAAATATGTTGCTGTACTTCCGCAAGTTTGATCAGCGCGATGTTTTAGCAAGGCTATCAGAGCAATGTGCATTAGGTGGTTATATTATATTGGCTCCAGGTGAGGCGCTATTTTGGCGTCCTTCAAATATGCGCCGTATCGCGCACCCACAGGTTAATGTGTGGCAAAAAATTAATGCCTAAATTAGTGCTTAGACGAGTTAGGATGACCCTATGAAAAACCAGCCCAATGACATAGTGACGCTCGAGTGGTTATTGCCACTATTTAATCAGCAACTATCACAGATATCTGATGGCTGGCAACTAGTCAATGACAGTACTAATCACGAGCAGATGGTGAAAAACTACCATCAAGTTGGCGGCGCGCTAACAATGATTCGCCTACCCCTGTTAGCAGATCTTGCCAATAAGCTGAGTTTATTGGTAGAGGCAAGTGGTCACGATGGTATTTCTATCAATAACAGTCGTATCGGTCAGTCTGCTCATAGATTATTAGAGCGTGAGCTGAATCAGTATATGCGTACTACTAGTCACAACACAACGCTGATTAATAATGCTGCTAATAACCTTGCACGCGCACTATCAGAGCTAGGTATAGCGATAGAGTCAACAGAAACTCTTGCGGCTAATCAGCATGAAGTCTTAGATGGTCATACGATCGATGACAACATCATTGATAGTATTGAAGTAAAATTTCTAGAAAGTAAAGAAACCATATATCTAGAGATTTATCACTACCAACAGTTATTATTGGTCTGGCGTCAGCAAGTACAAAAATTATTGGTGGCCAATACCAATCAATCATCTTTGTTAACGGTATTAGGTAGAGTAAGCCAATATTTATGGCAAGCTTCTCAAAATGAAGATGAGCAACGTCTCTGGTATCTAACAGACTTGTGGCTAAACGATCTTGCAAATAATGAGACACCACTACCTGAGAATTATGCCCCACTGTTAAGTCAGTTGGATCAAGTGATAGAGTTGCATGCTGCGCAAACCGAGCTATCATCGAGTACTGTCAGAAGCTTGATCATCAGGGTATATATCGAATTAAGTAGCCTTGCGCAAAATAGTAATAGCACTCAGTCCGTACTGAATATTTTGCCGCACAGCGCTGCATCAGCATCGCGTTTTTTACCACGTATACTCAGTGAGCTTGAAACGCTTATTTTTAATCTGGATAAGCCAGACACAATTTTAGATCCTTTACAGAATATACAGCGCCAACTCGAGAATCGAGGCTGGATATATTATGTTGCACAAGTAGAGTCTATTCTTACAGATCTAGAGCATGCACTGTCATCAAGAACAGGATTTGCACAAGAACAATGGCAAATCGAGCGTCAGCTTCAAGAGCTATATAATGCTTTGTATAATACCGAACAGACGATATCTCTAAAGATCGGAGATGCGGCCTCTTTTATCACAATACCTGATGATATCGATACACAAGCTGAAAGTGTTCAGGTTGTGACTGCTAGCGATGGTAACTTGCGTGAGCTTCGCATCACAGTAGAAGACGTCAAACAAAGCTTTCATGAATATGTACAGCGCCAAGATATTACTTTGCTACCCACGGCTACCGATTTCTCAAAGATTGGTGATGCTTTTGTTGAGATGGGTTTACCAGAGATTCATGAAACCATCAATGCGCTATCCAACATATTTACACAGTTGGCAGCTCATGAGATTGCCGCGCTTAGTTGGGATGTCACTCAGGCATTGGCTGAGGGATTGACATCTATTGAGCTGTTACTGGATTATCTTGCGCAGCAGGTGTTCGATCAAAAGTTATTGAATCAGGCATATGAGTATACTGCTAAGGCCACAGATCTACTTAATAACTATATTACCGCACCAGATAGCGTTGATGAAACCTTTCTCACGCAAAAGCCAGTCGCAACTAATGTAATTCGTTATGACGATAATGGTGAATTGGCCCCTACTAGTGCTCAGTCCACTCATGCTGAATCTTTGACTGATTCACGTGTAGACGATGTTCTTATACAGGAGCAAGGTGCTGTCGAGAGTGATAGTCTAGAGAGTGAAGCTTTAGCAAAAGCCCGCACGCAAGTTCAGCCTGATAACTTTGAAATGGATGCAGATATTCGTGACATTTTCATTGAAGAGGCGACTGAAGTCATCGCTGACTTAGAAGACTTTTTACCTATTTGGAAGCAGGATGCACAAGATTTAACACCACTAACTGAAGTGCGTAGGGGTTTCCATACTTTAAAAGGCTCAGGCCGTATGGTAGGTGCTTTTAGTATTAGTGAGATGGCGTGGTCAATTGAAAATTTGCTTAATCGTCTTTTAGATAAAACATTGCCTGTCACTGATAATGTTGTCAATCTAGTCATTGAAACAGCAAAAAAACTGCCTGCATTAGTCACAGATTTTGAAGTGCAGCAATTGCCAAGTTTTGACCCTGCTGTTACGGTTCTACAAAGTCATAATTTAATGACTCAGCAACCCATGAATGCTGGGCTAAACGTGTCTGAGCCTGTTGAAGCCGAGTTGAGAGTCACTCCCGACACGATTTATGACTCTCAAACGACAGATGATAAAGATGAAAGCAGACATATAGCTGCTTCATTATCTGATATAAAGATTCCTGCGGTACTCGTACCATTCATGCAAGGCCCAGATCAACTATCAGCTGATGCTAACGATGCAGATCCCGATATTAAAGAGATATTTATAGAAGAAGCCAATGAAGTACTGGCTGAAATCGTACCTCTATATGAGCATTGGTGCCAGTCACCAAATGATTTAAGCGGGCTGACAGATATTCGTCGAGGCTTCCATACCTTAAAAGGTTCAGGCCGCATGGTAGGTGCCAACTATACTGCTGAGTTGGCCTGGGCGATAGAAAATATGCTCAATCGTATCTTAGATAATAGTATTACGGTCTCAGAAGATATGAGTCAGCTTATTGCTGATGTATTAGCTGCTTACCCCTCAATGCTAGTAGTGTTTGAAAATGACAGTCAAGACTACCCAACTACGCTACCACTTTGGATCGCCTGCGCCAATGCTTATAGTAAGCAGCAAGGTGATGAATTCAGCTACTCTGCTTTATATCAGAATGATAAAGCATCCAATGCGTCTGGCCTTGAGAGTACTCAAGCATCATTATTGTCTTCTGAGCTAGGTGAAGCTACTCCTGCTTATGATAATGCCAACAAAGAAATGGATGCTACGCTGCAGACGATTAACTCTGTCAATGAAATGATAGCAGAAGCGTCTATTATCATAGCGCCTCAAAGCGATGAAGAGAAAGAGTTTTGTGAGATTTTTATCGACGAAGCGGAAGAGTTATTGCAGGAAATAGATCAATTCGTTGATGAGCATCAAGATGAGTCTCATATTGAAGTAACAGATGATATTGTACGTGCATTCCATACTTTGAGAGGGGCCTCTGGTTCTAGTGCTCTAGCTGCTATTAGTGAGGTAAGTGCGACCATAGAGCATAGTTTAGAGTTATTACAGCAGAAAGATACGGCCATGAATGCTCAACATTTAGAGGCATTAGCGAAGTCTTCTACACTCATGGATGGTTATTTGAACAGCTACAAGCAAAACGTTCAACCAAAAAATATATTGGTAAAAGATGCACAAAGCCAACAAGACCTAGCCTCATTACAGGCGATGCTTGGTGGACAACATGTCGCTAGTGATACTGAGGTTATGTTTGATAACAAACCAACGATAGAGCAATTATTAGATGATAATATCGATGAATTACTAGATGCTCAATGGGAGTTGGATGATGCGCTTAACCAAGCTGAAATAGCAAATATTCAGGACTATATAGAGCAGCAAATCTCACAAATAAAATATTTGGCCAATAAAGCACAACCATTTCCAAAGTTCATCTCAATTCTCGATGAGCTGGGTAACACCTATGGTTATTTAAACGACAATCCTGAAAAAGCAAGGGATACAGACATTCAAGCTATTTTACATACTGGTCATGCTCAGTTGGTTGGTTTGTTTGATGCGTTAGCGGGTAGTACCTCACTGAAAGTAGATCAAAAAGTTCTTGCGAATCTGCAAAGTATTTACCATGCGGATAACGGCAGTGAAGATGAAGATGTTTTCGTCGTTCGAGCCATCTCAGCACCCGATCTACAACTTGAGTCTATCGATACTGATGCTGAGCTATTAGAAATATTTTTGGAAGAAGCGCAAGAGCTTGATACCGCATTAGATGAGAGCTTCAATAAATGGCGTGTGGATATTAGTAACGTTAATGCTCTAAAGGTTTTGCAGCGTCATCTGCACACCATCAAAGGTGGGGCACGGATGGCTGGCATTCGCAGTATTGGTGATCTGACCCACGAAGCCGAAAGCGTTTATGAAGCATTTGTAGAAAACAGACGAGTACCGACAGCCCAATGGCTTGAAGTTATGCAAATGGTGCAGGACACAATGTCATTGCAAGTCATGCATATCGTGAGCTATAAAAAATCATTTTTTGCATCAGAGCTTATTGAGCAGTTACAACAGCTTTTAAAAGTAAAAGTCTTGCCAGAAATGGTAGAGCTAATCATACCTGTACCAAAAAATCATTTTGAACCTGAAACGCAAAGTAAAATTATTAATAATACGCCTAGTAGAGATGACGTATTAGATAGCTCAAGCCTAGATAGAATGATTAAACAATCATGGGCTAATGGTTTGCCTGATCCTGATATATTAGCGGTATTTCTAGAAGAAGCAGAGGAGCTTACCAATCGTAATAAGTATCTGCAATTATTCTTAGAAGATACGGGCAATAGAACAGCACTACAAGCCCTACAGCGTGACTTGCATACTATCAAAGGTGGTGCACGAATGGTTACTGCTAGTGGTATTGCAGATCTGGCTCATGAAATGGAATCTGTGTATCAAGATTTTGTGGACAACCGCCGTCCTGCCACCAAAAAAGTATTAGAATTATTAGTCGCTAGTCATGATTGGCTAGCTGATGCGGTGTCTATTCTTAGACAACATGTCAACCCGCCAACACCTGCGTTACTCATTGAGGCATTACAGCAATTTAGCAAAAATCCTGATAGTTTAAAGCAAGTACCTAAAGAGTCTCTACAATCTCAACGTGAAGCACTCTTGACTGCTAGAGAAAATCAAGATTCACAGTATCTGGCAAAAGATATTAGTGAAATGCCATCTATGATCATCAGTACAAGCGAAGAAGATCAGAGTGCCAGTAACAATGAAATGATTCGTATCTCAGGTGGTTTGATTGAGCATATGATTAACTTGTCTGGTGAGTCAGCCATTAACCGTGCTCGTATTGACATGGGTATGAGTAGCTTGACTAACAGCCTTGAAGATATGGGTATTACCGTACAGCGATTGGCTGATCAGTTACGTCGAATGGAAATCGAGCTTGAAGCACAAATCTTGTCTCAGATAGACGATGAATTGATTCAAAATGAAGATTTTGACCCTCTCGAGATGGATCAATACTCTTCTTTAAATCAACTATCAAAATCTTTGACAGAATCAGCATCGGATTTGATTGATATTAATCATACGTTATTAGAAAAAACGCGTGATAGTGAAAGCCTTCTATTGCAATTATCAAGGACACAAACTGAACTACAAGACGGTCTTATGAACTCGCGTATGGTGCCATTCACGCACTTGACCCCACGTCTTGAACGTATTGTACGCCAGACAGCCAATGAACTTAACAAATCTGTTGAGCTAACGATCGTCAATGCTGATGATGAGATGGATAGAACCATCCTCGAGCGTATGACTTCACCACTTGAGCATATGCTACGTAATGCTGTCGATCATGGTATCGAAAATACCTCAACACGTCTCAGAGCAGGCAAGGAACGTAGCGGGCACATCACTCTAGAGGTCAATCGCGAAGGTAGTGAGATTGTCATCCAGTTAACGGATGATGGTAGGGGGATTGACGTAGAAGCAGTTCGTAACAAAGCTATTTCCCAAGGGCTTATTGATGCCAGCGATACCAGTCTAACTGACCTTGATATCATGCAATATATCTTTAATGCGGGATTAAGTACCAGCAAACAGGTGACGCAGATTTCTGGACGCGGCGTAGGCATGGATGTGGTAATTAGTGAGATTCGTCAATTAGGCGGCTCTGTGTCAGTTGTCTCAGAGCTCGGTAAAGGCTCACGCTTTACGATGCGCTTACCATTGACGGTTGCGGTATCTGATGCTCTAGTTGTACGTGCAGCGGATCGTTACTATGCGATACCACTGGTACAGATTGAACGAGTGGTTCGCGTTAATCCTGAAAAACTGTACGACTACTATCAATCCGGTGCTCCAACGCTGAATTTTGAAGATGTTGATTATCGGGTGCGCTACTTAAATGAGATTTTATCAGGTAATAAACTGAACGAGTTGGTTGTTAATACCAATACAAGTTTACCACTAATTATTATTAAGAACCGTACTGGACAGAATATTGCGCTACAAGTTGATCAGATCGCAGGCTCACGTATTGAGGTAGTTGTAAAACCTTTAGGGCAACAACTATCACATCTATCGGGTATCTCAGCAGCTACTATTATGGGTGATGGTTCGGTAATGTTAATTTTGGATCTGATCGCTTTAATGCGCAATGCACAGATGATTCAAAATATACCGCAACCTATAGACTTCAAACGAAGAGGTTTAGAGTCTAAGTCTACTATCTTAGTGGTCGATGACTCAGTCACGGTACGTAAAGTGACGTCGCGCTTCTTGGAGCGTCAAGGGTTCAATGTGGCGCTTGCGAAAGATGGTGTCGATGCGATTGAGATATTACAAGATATGATACCGGACATGATATTATTAGATATTGAAATGCCACGCATGGATGGTTTCGAGGTGGCTACCCAAGTCAGATATAGCAAGCGCTTACAGCATATTCCAATTATTATGATTACATCGCGTACTGGTGAAAAGCATCGCGAGCGTGCATTAGAGATTGGTGTCAATGATTACATGGGTAAGCCTTTCCAAGAACAAGTACTGCTCAATAAAATACAGCATATACTGGGTCAGAGGGTCAGTCTCACTCATGAATGATAATACAGGTGTTGTGGCACTGAGGAATAAAAACAAGAATGATATTAAGGTGATGGTCGTGGCAGAAGACCATCATCAGCGTATGGCATTTTCGGATACCGTCCGCAGTTGCGGCTTTATCCTTGTTGGTTGTATGTCACAGGCGCAGTTGCAAGCAAAAACTGTGCTTTCTGATGTGGTTGTTGATATCTGGCTGATAGATAGTGAATACGATGACAATATTGTGACTGCGACTACCGTTTCTAGACCCGCTGCAGTGTTGGTGGGCTTTAGTCAAGCACCTTATCTTAATGAAGCCACCCAGTATGCGAAATGGCAGCGTAAGCTCAAACGTAAGCTTGCACATATGCTTAAACTACCCATGCTAATGGATGCACCAGCTCATAAACATGATAGTACTGATACCGATTGGCATTATGTGGTTTTTCTGGGCGCCTCTATGGGTGGTCCAAGTGCTATCAAAGAGTTTTTAGACAACTTGTCGGCTACGCTGCCAGTTTGTATCTTATTAGCACATCATTTTAATAGAACCATGATTGATACATTGCCACGTATTTTGAACCGTCACAATGATTGGCATTGTCAGGTCATTACTTCTTCGCAGCGCTTACGAGCTGGTCAGTGTCTCATAGCACCTATTGATAAACAGATTGTCTGTGATTCGACAGGTCGAGTTATACTGTTAGACCAAGCTTGGAAAGGTGAGTATAAGCCTGCAATTGGTCAAATCCTGAAAAACACTAGTGATGTTTATGGTAGTGAGCTTATTAATATCATATTTTCAGGTATGGGTAATGACGGCTCTCAGTATCTGGATCTCATTCAAGATAATAATAGTCAACTTTGGGTCCAAGACCCCAGCATGAGTGCCTGTTCGAGTCAACCTCAGGCCATTATCGATTCAGGATACTGTGGTTTTATTGGTAGTCCTACAGATTTGGCGCAAAAACTGACAGACTATATTAGTGAAAGGGCAGTCAAAGCCTTTCCACCCTAACTTATTGTGAGTGATGTATGAAACAAATTTTGAAACATTCGTTTGAAGCAGTGAGTTTGTTGACCACTACCAATGGGATGCTCGACGTTACTATTGTTCCGGCATTCAACCAGCCTGATTGGGTGATTCCAAGTAGTCTGATTTTGAGTGTGGATGAGTATGACGAGCACATATCAACTTATAACTGGCAGGAACAAGAAGTTGCCGTGTTCCATTTGCTACCGCAAAATGAGGTAGGAGATAAAATAATCGTACTAGAAGGTAATACCTCAGAGCATCGCTTAGCGTTACAAACGGCAGGTGAGCTACACCAATTACAAGTACGTATTTCAGATGTTAAAGATATAGAAGTACCTGAAAATTTCGATAAAACAAATATCAACGAAACAGCAGTACCCTTTAATGAAAACGTTATGCTATCCTACCTTTTTCAGACCGTTATGATTGAGGATAAAGTATATTTAATACCAGACTTAGATAAAATTGCTCATCAGTTGGTTGATGTAAGCAGCTAGACTCGCTTCTACTTTCTATTCGTTTACTATGAAGTGAATTGAATGTTCAAATTATCTCAACGGCCTTTGAGTCCTGAATAAATAGCTGTTTTTATCTATATTGCTGATGACAGATAACTAGTAATAAGGGTAATAGGGTAGCTCATGAGTAATGCAAATTCAAAGTGGTCAGTCAGTAGCCGGATTTTTCACTGGATCAGTGCTGTTTTATTATTGATTACGTGGATAATGATGCTGTTGAACAATAATCTTGATAGTAATATCTATATCGGACTGCACAAAGCTTTTGGCGTTAGTTTACTGTTTTGGATGATAGCGCGAGTGATTAATCGTGTATTTACTAAAGCGCCGCCATCTATATCAATGCCTAAATGGCAGTTACTATTGTCTCACTTGTCGCATTTTGGACTATATGCTTTGCTAATAGCAATGCCAACGGTTGGTTTGTTGATGACTGTCTATGGTGGTCGACCTGTTGATATTTTTGGCTTGTTTCAAATACCTGTATTTGTCACGCCAGACAGAACTTTGGCTCGTTTCTATAACAACCTGCATACTGATGTTATTTGGCAAGCTATTATTGCGTTTACGGCTGTTCATATTAGCGCGGCTTTATATCATCAGTTTGTCAAAAAAGATAATCTGATAGCGCGTATGAAATAGTCCATTGTAAAATAGCTGTGTGTTGCTAAAAGTTTTAAATATTGCTAGCAGAAATGTCATGACTCAAACTAAAAAAGCCCTCAGTAATAATACTGAGGGCTTTTTTGAAATACAGCATAAAAGCATCAACTGAAACTGTCTGCTGTTATATAGTCGATTCAATTTAAAAGTAGTACAAAGCAACCGAGTGAAGATATATATTAAATACTTCAAGCGAGGTTAACTCAGTAATGCTTTTATAATGGAATGACGATAACTTTACTTTTTGTGCTCAGGCAAGCTGATATTCATCTCTAGTACGTCTAGGCTATCTTCAGAACGATGATTGATATTGACATCATCAATCTGCACGCCATTAACGTATTTATTGACCACTTCTAAAATTTCACGCTTCATCTTTTCGATACGATCAGCAGTGAGACGGTTATTTAAGCGGTTTTCACTAGCAACAATAACCTTAAGGCGTTCAGTCGCCAAATTAGCGCTACCTGCTGTGCCGTTGCTGTCATCAGTACCAAATAGGCTACTCCAAAATCCTTTTTTCTTAGTCATCATTAACCCCCAAACCAGCGCTGTAATAAACTTTTCTTCTTCACGTCAAGATGACGGAGTGGACGCTCTTCACCCAAGAAACGGGCAACAATATCATCATAACACTGACCAGCAACCGAGTCGGTATAATGGATGACAGGCTCGCCATGGTTAGATGCTTCAAGCACAGTATGGCTCTCAGGAACAACACCAAGCAAAGGTACTTTTAGAATATCATTAGAAATCGTATCGATATCCATCATTTCATTAGCCGCTGCACGTTCAGGGTTATAACGAGTAATAATCAAGTGCTCACGTACAGAGCCTTGATTTTCTTCAACCTTTTTGGTCTGACTTTGCAAAATACCAATAATACGATCTGAGTCACGTACTGAAGAAATCTCAGGGTTGGTGACGATGATCGCTTCATCAGCATGATACATAGCCAACTGAGCACCGCGTTCGATACCAGCAGGTGAATCGCAGATAATATAATCAAACTGCTTAGACAGCTCAGCCATTATTTCTGCTACACCCTCATCTGTCAATGCGTCTTTATCACGCGTTTGACTGGCGGGTAGAATGAACAAGTTTTCAAGCTGTTTGTCTTTAACCAGAGCTTGAGACAAACGTGCATTGCCGTTAATAACGTCAACAAAGTCATAAACAATTCGGTTCTCACAACCCATGATCAAGTCTAGATTACGTAGACCTACATCAAAATCGATAACGACTGTTTTATAGCCACGCAATGCTAAACCAGCGGCAAAAGAGGCACTTGTAGTGGTTTTGCCCACACCGCCTTTACCTGAAGTGATTACAACTATCTTCGCCACAATGGCACACTCCTATGAATCAATGAGATATCTTTATATGAATAGCGCAATTGTATATTACATTTATAGCATATATACACTACCTGCGAAGCTAGCCTAGCATAAATAAACAAAAATTTATAGCGAGTCTGCACTAAAGCAGGGAAACTGCTCATATATAGGCTACAAGGTAATATTGCCTAAAATTTATTAGCCAATACTGCCTATGATGAATAATAAAATAAACGCTTATGAAAGGTACAAATAGTGGCATAGCTAGTGATTCATCATAGAACAGTTTTGTTAAATAAACTTACTATAGCATTTGAGAGTTTATTTAAAAGCCATTCAAATTAGGTATCACTTATTACAGTAAACACCAAGCCTTCACCTTCTACAAATCTTACTTGTACGGCTTTATCAACGACATGTGGCGGTAAGTTATCTCGTAAGCAATAAGTACCTGCAACTGATACCAGTGAAGGATTGAAAACCTGACAAAAAATGCGAGCATCTTTGTCACCAGTAGCACCTGCAACCAATCGGCCTTGAGCACGGCCGTAAACATGAAGACTGTTGTCAGTAATTGCTTCAGCACCACTATTGACACTGTTGGTCAAAATCAAGTCGCCACCGACGTGATTGAGACTTTGTCCTGAGCGTAGCATTTGGTCATAGATTAGGCTAGTGATATGATCATCACTTGCTAGTGACTCTGTTGAGGTATCAGATATGGTTGTTTCAGTAGGTGACTCGCTGACGTAAGTCGCATGGTCGTTAATGGCTGAATCTGTTTCACTGTCTTCTAGAGCTTTACTCACTGGAGCAGTGGACTTTTTAGTGGGTACGATACGCTCGATACGTTTACCATCGGCGGGAAATATTGCCAACCGTTGCGCGCGCGCTTGAGAATCCATCATACCCGTGACTACACCGATGGGTTGTAGACCACATGACCATAACAGTTCTACTAACGCTGACAAATCTTGCTCGACTTCACTATCAATAAGAATGGGAATGTTGCTAGATTTGTTGCTAAAGGTTTCATTCAGCTGTGATTCAATAGCGCTCAAATCATTTGTATTGAACTGCAAACGTGAAAAGGTCAGCATCTTGCCATAAAATGCCAGTGCTGGCGTTGGTGCTGGCGTTGGTGCTGCGTTCGAGGTCTGGTTGTCACTATCTAAAACTGTCATATATAAATCCTCAAAAATTCATTCTATCGCTGTGTTCACGGTGCTGTTTTTATTATCGAGCCATACTGTTTTGTGCTATGACTTTAGTCTATGTTATAACTCTGCCATACTATTTTATCATCGAAGCATATTATTAGCAGTAGGGCTTATAGGTTAAGCATGTCTTGGTGTTTCCACTGTTGCACTTTTACTTGCGCTTCAAACTCAGTCAAACTGTCTTCAATGATACTCGAAATCAAAGTGTCTAGCGCTGTATTATCCGTATTTATTTGTGCAACACCACGGGCAATCGCGACCATTAATGAATCGAGAAGTTTAGGGTCAAGGAGACGTTGATTCAGTGCGTAAACGACGTTTTCGCCTATATTATGCCCAACATGTTGCAACTGTGATTCAATTAAACTGCCAGCGATAGGAATCATGCGTAGATAACGACGTAGCTCAGGCGTATTGGCCAAGCCTTCTTCAATGGCATTGCCAACCTCGGCTGCTAAGATACTGCCGCCACCTGATGCTGCCGTTAATTCCTGCAATTTGGGTGTTAGCTCTGTACGTAGTAAAGACAACAACACCGATTCGATTTCATCACGATTTCGTGAAATCGTCGATTCGATAAATGATTTGTGCGCTTCAGGGTCGGTCAGCTCTTGCCGAAAGTTTTGGATGGTTGTCAATATGACACGGTCCGATAACTCTTCTAGCAGTAAGTTAATATAGAACTTGATGCGATTAATCCACGGCTGCGGCAGCACTGGGTAGCCAAGCTGATATAAGCGTCGTCCGATGACCACTGCCCGAAACAAACGTAAAGCGCGCAGCTGCGGAAAGCAACCCAATACTTCATACCAGTGTACAAAGGGAAAAAAGAACCAGCGGTAATAGGCTTTTTCTTTAATAGCAATCATCCAACGCAGTGATAGCTCAACGATTAAGAATATCGTAAAGAAGCCACCAGCAGTACGCAAAGGATCATGCAAGGTGTTTTGATACCAACTGAGAGCCTCACCAATGGTCAGCCACCCTGCGATATGAGCACTAAAATTACTCATCAAAATAGCATCAATACTAATCAATAAGAGATCAATACTAATGATGATCATCATTACGATATCGTAAGTCAGCTTTAGACGATTTGGCTTGGGTCTATTTGGTCGTGACGGCTTATTATCCGACTGATTAGGGGATTGGTCCGGTAATGACGCTGAGTCTAGCTGCGGGCTAGTAGTAGGAGAGGCGGGCACAGTCAAACCTTATAAATGATAAATGGCATAAGAAGTAAGCGGCTTAGCGAGGGCGTGTCATCAATTAGATTGTGAGACTTAAAATGAGAAAAATTGTAGATAAACAAGGAAGCAATTGCCGTTAATATGAACATATTGGCAAAATTACTGACGATGTTTAGCAAAATTTAGCCATTTTAAGGCCACTAAATATATTTATGTGCTAATTGATGATACGCCCTAATATAGCGTTATGAAAGTCGCTACTGTTCAGAAATTCATACGCTAGTGACTGCTCACATTATCAATGAATAGGGCTAAAAAACAACCCATCTTTGATTATAATTAAGCATTACTATTTACGAGTTATCATTTAAGGTCAGTGTTTAAAAAACTAGTGATTACTTATGACGCTAATACGCGCTCAATAAGGTTACTACTTTGCCTTTATTTTTTTAGTGGTTTGAAGCATCTTGGATTTTAGGGTTGGTGTCAAAATCAGCCAGCATATCGGTAATGAGTTGGTCTTTTTCGTGCCATATCTGCTCAACCCAATCAAACATCTGCGCCTTTACTGCCTCATCATTTTCGTAGCCACCGTTTTGGATACCAGCAAATAATGAGTCAGGTATCTCGATATATCGTACATCGACGCCCAAGCGCTTAATATTACCTTTCCATAGATCGCTATAAGTCGGTACACCATCGGGATAAACAATCGTCATATCGAGCATGCCATCGATATCTTCACCCAGTGCGTTAATTGCTAATGATAGGCCACCCGCTCGTGGTTTTAATAGGTGAGTATAAGGCGACTGCTGCTTAGCCTGTTTGGCTTTGGTGAAGCGCGTGCCTTCTAGGTAATTTAATAAGGTAAAAGGCTTGTTTTTTAATAATGCACAGGCACGTTTGGCTTCTTCGATGTCCTTACCTTTTAATGCAGGGTTTTTCGCAACGGCTTCTTTGGAATGTCGACGCATCATTGGAAAATCTAAAAAGTAAAAAGCTTGACCAACAATGGGGATATAGATTAATTCAAACTTGGTAAAGAACCGTGTCAGCGGTAGGCGTTTTTCGCTAATGTACTGCACGATACTGGTATCGACCCAAGACTGATGATTGCTGACCAGTAGGTATTTGCCATTGATATGAACATCATCTGGTAAGTTAATACGCCAATCTTTACGTGGCAACATGTTGTCGATTAAAGCATTATTACTACTGATCCAGTGAGTGGCGATTTTTATCACGGTTTTATCCGCAATAGGAGCACCAGTGATAATCTTTCCAACGCCCATCAACCATAGAGGAATACTACCGCCGAAGCTATTGGCTGCGATAACGCCAGTTGCCGTCGCAAGTGAGATCGCTTTTGCTAGTTTAGGCGTGCGTTTGTGTATTTTTTTAATAGTGGAGGTCAGTCGCATGCTAATCCTTTTAGGTCAGTCTTATTGGTCTATAAATTATTCAGTGCTTCACTAGTAACTCTTTCGTCAGATACGCTTAAAAAGATAAATAAAGTTAAAATTCCGACGAATATGGGTGTTTATTTAGCAAGGTTGTTCATATTTTTGGCTCTGAGTATTGCTGCAGCATAATTTTAGCAGAAACAAATCATAGTGTACGAATACAAACGTGACTTGTGATAACACCTTATAGTCAGTAGCAAAAGGTCTCATGTTGATCGCTAGAATTATGAAAAGTTAGTCTTCACTTCTCGTACACAGTTGTGACAAAATATTACACATAGTTAGACTGCAATTGCCATAATGATGAAGAGTGTATGTAACTACATAGCGTCAATTAATAGACAATATCTATAAAAAGCACAATTTTTTAAACTTAAGAGGAAATATTATGCGTAATACATTAATGATTGCAGCGGTAGCATCAGGTCTAGTTCTTAGCGGTTGTACTACTACTGCTGACGGACAACAACGTCTGAATAAAACAGCTATTGGTAGCTTAGCTGGTGCCGTTGGTGGTGCAGCAATTTCTAAGGCAACTGGTGGCGATAAAACTGGTCGTGATGCAGCTATCGGCGCAGCTTTAGGTGCTGGTGTTGGTTATTATATGGAGCGTCAAGCTAAGCAGCTTGAGCAACAAATGGCTGGTACTGGTGTAACTGTTGAACAGAATCCAACGACAGGCAACATCGATCTAGTAATGCCAGGTAGCATCACATTCTCTTTTGATAATGCGACTCTTAGCTCATCTTTCAAGCCAACGCTTGATAAACTTGCTACTACCATGAACCAGTATAATCAAAACACGATTACTATCGCAGGTCACACTGATAGCCAAGGTTCAGATTCTTACAACATGGGTCTGTCACGTGATCGTGCTTACTCAGTTGCTAACTATCTAACGGCTCGCGGTGTTGCTTCTAACCGTGTTAATGTTGTTGCTTATGGTGAGTCACGTCCAGTAGCCGATAACAGCACTGACTATGGTCGTCAACAAAACCGCCGTGTTGAGTTAACTGTTAACGCTCCACAGAGCGTAAACTAATTAATAGTCCGATATAATGATTGTTTAAATAATCTTTATAAGTATTAGGATTATTCATAAAAAAGATCAGCGATAAGCTGGTCTTTTTTTGTGAGTTAAATTTGATTATTTGTTTTTTAGACCAGGAAGCATTGATAGCAGAAAATCAACATAGTAGACAGGCGCTTGAATAGTACTTTTAATATGACTGCTTTTTTAGTTAATTAGAAAGCTAGTAGAAGGCCAGTTCAAAATTAAATATTGATAATGATTATCAATACTACTATACTTTGTAAAGTTTTTTAATGTTGTAATTCTATTTCTCTTACCTTGCACAACAAATAGCTCACGTGCTTGGTTAGAATGTTTTGCGGCAACACACACTAATATCATTGATGCTTGTTCATCAAAACCAATTTTTTGCTATATTTTGAGGATATGTATGACGATTACTACCGTAATGAGCCGCAAGACTTTACCAACTACTTTAGCTGCTGCGCTTGCAGGGTTGTTATTGGTGTCAGGTTGTACCAAGCAAACCGAAGAAAATACTGATACTAGTGCGGATACGCAAACAGAGGTGCAAAACGCAGAAGCTACTGACAGTACAGAGTTGTCAGCTGCTGATAAAGCGCACAATGACAGACTGATCAGCAGTTATGCAAACATGGCACACGCTGCATACAAAGACTCGTTAGATACGGCTAAATTGTTGCAAACTGCAGTAGAAGCATACGTGGCAACACCAACTCAAGAAAACCTTGATGCAGCAAAAGCTGCTTATAAAGCTGCCCGCCAACCGTACTCACAAACTGAGATTTTCCGTTTTGATGAAGGTTTTGTGACTGCAAACGACAAACGTGCTATTGGTAGCATCGATGGTTGGGAAGGACAAATGAACGCTTGGCCACTTGACGAAGCATTGATTGATTATGTCAGTGACAGCTATGAAGGCGAGTACAACAGTCAAGACAACATCATCAATAGCGATACTATTACGGTTGGTAGCATCAATCAAGATACCAGCACTATTACGCCTGAGCTGTTAGCAGAGATGAATGAGATTGGTGGTAGTGAAGCCAATGTGACGACTGGCTACCATGCCATCGAATTCATGCTATGGGGTCAAGATACCAATGGCGTTAACGAAGGTGCTGGTAATCGCCCTGTGACTGATTATGCAACAGAAGCAGGTCAATGTACCAGTGGTGATACTGTCAATGATGATGCTAGTATATGTGAGCGTCGCGGCGAGTTTTTAACATCTGCTACGCAGTTACTAGTAGACGATCTAACCGCGATGGAAGCCGAGTGGCAGCCTGAGAGCGAAAACACCCTGCGTAGCGATCTGATGGCACGTAAATATGACAATGGCCTACGCCAGATTATGTATCAAATGGGCAGTCTAGCATTGGGCGAGCTTGCCTCTGAGCGTATGCAGGTTGCGTTTGTTACTGGCTCTACCGAAGATGAGCATGAGTGCTTCAGTGACTTAACACATCTAAGCTATGCCAATAATGCTCGCGGCATTCAAAATGTCTTTAACGGTAACTACAAGACAGTCGCTGGTAAAACGGTTGGCGGTTATGGCCTAAAAGACTACCTCGTTGATACTGATAACAAAGCAGCTGCTGATCAATTGGTTACAGATTTTGCTAAAGTAGAAGCTGCCTTTAACGTGATTGTTGAAAAAGGCGAAAAAGAAGGTATCAAAATTGATCAAATGATTGCTACTGCAGGTCAAGTAAGCAAGCAAGGTATCTCTGCTGAAGAACAAAACGTTCGCCGTGGATGGGTTGAGGCTGGTATCACTAGCTTACAAGAGCTGACTGTTGGTATCGAAAATGCTGCAAAAGCAGTTGGTATCGATAATTTAGACGCTGATGCAGGTTCGCAATTTTAAGTTGAGAGCTATACATTCTCAGTATGCCAAAAGCCCAACTGTATTTGTTTATAATGCCTGATAAGTCGCTATAAGCTAGGGCATGTCCTCAATTCAATCGATAGTTATCTAAATGGGTTAAAAATGGCTAAATCTTGCCAAACAGCGTCAAATAGCTGACTAATATCTCGATATTATTTGCGCTATTTTCCTTGTTTGACTGCAATTTATCTCATTTTTATTACCATTTTTAAAATGAGGATGCGCCCTAATGAGAATTATTTTCCTAGCAAAATAATTTAGGTATAATACGCACGTTGTCGACCAAGTTGGCAACGTGTTTTTTTGCCGTATTAAAATAGCTTGAGAGGTCGGTGTCTAGCTGTGCCTTATCGACTAAAAGTGAAGAACTTTATAGCCCGCGATTTTAATGGTTCTATGCTAGAACTAAGGTACCTTTTCTATGAACACCGCAAATTCTATGAACACCGCAAACGTCTCAAAAGTCAAAAAACCTGCCTCATTTTATTCTTCTTTTATCAATAAAAATGTACCGTCAAAACTGACAATTGGTATCTTCTGTGCGCTGTCTCTCAGTGCTTGTCAGCCGAATGACAGTACGTCTGATGGCGCTGATGCTAATGTTAATGAACAAGCTGAAGTCGAAAGTGGTGAAAACCAGGCAGTCGTTCCTGAGCGTATGGAGACGATAGAAACGCTCGCTGGCGTGCCAATGCAGCAGTTAGCAAGTTTTGACCCACAAGAGATCAAACAGGGCGGTGATACTGGTATCAGTATTAGTAGTGCAGAGAGTTACTCGAAGCCTTCATCCAATCTGACGGCATCACGTAAAGGCTCGTTTTTTATTGGTAATGCGTTCTTTAAGCAGCCGTGGGTCATCGCACCTGCTAGTACAGACAGTCGTGATGGTCTGGGCGCATTATTTAATGTTGCTGCTTGTCAGTCCTGTCATGTAAAAGACGGGCGTGGTCATGCGCCTATGAACGCCGATGATGATGCCGATAGCTTGCTCATTCGTCTGGCTATGCCTGCGACGACTGATGAGCAGCGTCAACAGTTACGGGATTCTTTGATCGAAAAAGTAGTGCATCCCATGTATGGTGGTCAGCTTCAGGATCGTGGCATCCAAGGTGTGCCTGCTGAAGCTAGGATATCTGTACAGTGGACAGATAAGCCAGTCACTTTCGCTGATGGCTACGTCGAAACGTTACGTGCACCTACTTTTAACCTAACCCAACCTGGTTACGGTAAATTAGATGATGAATTGATGGTATCACCGCGTGTGGCTCTACCTATGATTGGGCTTGGGCTACTGGAGCAGATTCCAGATGAGGCTATCAAGAATCAAGCTATGAAGTCAAAAGGTGATATTAGCGGAAAATTCAACTGGGTTATGGATCCGCAAACGGGTAAAAATGCACTCGGACGTTTTGGTTGGAAAGCGGGACAAACCAAGCTGATTACCCAAAACCAAAGTGCCTTTAATGAAGACATGGGGCTAACGTCAAATATCCGCCCTAATGAGTCTTGTATGCCGACGCAAACCGCTTGTCTGAATGCGACGACGGGTGCTGATGAGCAAGGTAACGGTAAACCACCTGTTGAAGTTAATGATGACGTGGCAAAGTTTGTAGAGTTTTATACTCGTAACCTAGCGGTTCCAAATCGTCGTGATGCGGATGATGAATTGGTCTTGGCTGGCAAAAAACGCTTCTATGACATTGGCTGCCAGAGCTGTCATACACCAAGATATCAGTTGCCAAAAACCGACGATGATCGTCTTGAGCAGCATGGACAAGTGATTTATCCTTATACGGATCTGCTGATACATGATATGGGTGATGATCTTGCTGATCGTACGATTGCTGGCAAGCTACCACCAAAAGAGGCGCAAGTTGAATTTTTGGCCAATTCTTATGAGTGGCGTACCCCTGCGTTATGGGGTGTGGGTCTTGCTCAGATTGTGGATCCACAAGCAACGTTCTTGCATGATGGTCGTGCTCGCACCTTGATGGAAGCCGTTCTATGGCATGGTGGAGAGTCTGAAAAACAACAGAAAGAAGTGCTTAAACTTGATAAACAAGGGCGTGCTGAATTGAATGCGTTCTTAAAATCATTATAAAAGCGCGGTTGTTTATTTACATTTAATACCTAAATAGGGCAGATGTTAATAATACAATCTGCCCTATTACAGATACAACGATTGAAATAATTACTCATATAAATACCGAGAAACCTATGAAAATAAACCATGCTTTGGCAATGGCGTTATCTGCATTAAGCGCTGGATTGCTAATCAGCTGTGTTAAGCCTGCTGATGACAATAAAGCACCAGAGACGGACAGCCAAGAAGTTGCGCAAGACAGCGCTGCTGCTAGCAGCCCAGCAGAAGAGAATGGTGATATTACTGCTAAAATTAATGCAGTAGACATCAGTACCGATACCGAAACCGCTTATCTGACCCATGTGGCCAATGATATTGTCATTCCAGCATATGCTGATGTGGCCAAACAAAGCGACCTACTGCATGATTTGGCACAAACGCATTGCCAGTCAGGACCAGTCAGTGGTGAGGAACTACAAGCGCTGCGCGATCAATGGCTCGTTTTAGCACAAGCATGGGCGGGCGCTGAGATGATTAACTTTGGTCCTGCGACTGCCAGCATGAGTAATCTATATATCAATTACTATCCTGACGAACGTGGCTTGGTACATAGTGGCGTTGCAGATCTCATCACTGCCAACCCGCAGCTGACCGCTGAGCAACTCGCTAACGAAAGTGCGATTGTCCAAGGTGTCCCAGGGCTAGAAGAAGCACTATATGCGAATGACAGTTTAGACGCTGGTCAATGTGCTTATGTCATCAGTGCAAGCAGTGCGTTGAGCACACGCCTAAAAGAGATTGAGAAAAACTGGCAGCAGAATTCAACGCAGTTATTGGCAATCGATAAAGTATCTGATAGCGACCAAGGACTGAATCAATGGTTCAACTCTTTGCTATCGTTGGTCGAAACCATGAAGTCTAACGCCATCGATCAACCATTGGGTCTAACTGGTAAAGCGAAAGGTCATCTACCTGCTGCTACTGCCGCACAAAGTCGCGCGATTATTAATGCGAAGCTTGCGACATTGAATAAAGTGCTGACTGATCCAGTATTGACCGAAATACTAAACAGTAATAACGACAGCGAAGTGGGTAATAATTTATCAACCGAACTGGCTGAAACCACCACGCTATTGGCGCAAATGCCAGAGGATTTGGCGACGGCAGATAAAGACTCGCAGCAAGCGTTGTATGACCATCTAACGACGATAACACGCCTGATTAAACGTCAATTGATTCCCACACTCGGTATTCGTGTCGGATTTAATAGCACAGATGGTGATTAAGCTATGCAGACACAGGGTGATACAGTAAAAGATACTACCGAAATAGACGCTACTGAAACAAACGGTATCAAGCGTTTAGGTCTTTTGGATAGATGCTTTAAGCCGGAAGTGCTGAAAACGTCGGCACTGACAGTGCTTAGTACGGCAGCGTTGGTTGGAATACATCATCGCTACCGTAAGCAGCGTTATCCATCTGCGCGTTTGCAAGACTATGCAATAGGAGTGGGAACACAACTTCAGTCACTGTCGTTAAAGGTGTCATCACAGCTATCATTACTGACGTCACCCCAGTCAGCCGCTACGCAACAACTATCAAGGCTACAGTACGCCTATCAGCAGACCACGAATGCTTGGCATAAGGCTTATCAAAGCTACTCATCGAGCATGGATTATGATGGCGATAGTTGTGTTAATAGTCATGTTGATAGTCATATTAATAGTGCTGACGTGGTTGCAGATTTTTCAGCAGCCCATACTACTACCATGCTGGTACGACCCGTATGTTGGGTGAGCGGTGTCGCATCAATGCCACAGTCAGCCGTTTTAACGAGCGATGAGGAAAGCGTCGATGGCTATGGGGTGGTCGGCATCGATGCAGATCGCCAAATTGTTTGGCAGACGACGATGCCAGAGCGTGTACATGATATTGTCGTTCAGCCATCTTTAGCTGACTCTAGTAGCCAAGTAACTCGTGATGTCGTCGTCATGGGTCGCCGTCCCAGTGAAAAGTTTTGGGTGTTGGACACGGCAACTGGTCAAGTAAAGTATGCTATCGAAGCATCTGTCGATCGTCATTTTTATGGTCATGCTTGCTACAGTTTGGACGGCACGTTGCTGTATGTCACCGAAAACAATACGGTTGATTTAGCAGGTAAAGTTGGTATCTATGATATCAATCAAGGCTATCAAAAAATTGCAGAGTTTGACTCACATGGCATCGGTCCACATGAGCTGATTATGCATCCAGATGGTGAGACGCTCGTTATCGCGAATGGTGGTATTAAGACTGAGCAAGCTTCTCGTGAAGAGCTAAATTTAGATACCATGCGACCATCGTTGGTGTATCTGAACCGTCATGACGGCACATTGCTTGAACAGGTCATTCCTGAACACAATCAGATGAGCGTACGCCATTTAGCCATGCATGACGATGGTACGGTGATGATTGGTATCCAGTTCCAAGGTGAGAGGCATATTAATGTGCCATTAGTGCTCACACATAAGCGCGGCGATACTGATTTTGAGCCGCTTACGATGCCGAATAATCAATGGCAACGCTTTCATCAATATATCGCCAGTGTGGCGGTCGACAGTGAGCGCAATCTATTATGCGTAACGACGCCTATTGGTGGATGTGCGGCTATTTATGATTTAACCACTCGTGCGCTGATTGATACAGTAAGTTTGCCAGATTGTGCAGGGGCATCGGTATCTTCTCGTGATAGTTATAACGAGTCTAACGGGTATAATGCGCAGTTATCAGACAATCAACTACTAGGTTTTATCGTTAGCGATGGGCAAGGGCAACTGACAACTTTGAATGTGGCTCCATCAACACAAGCAGCAAACCAAACAGATGAAAAACGAGATGAGAGAATGGCGTTAGCTGATCGAATTATTCAAGACAGTCAGCGACACAAAATGTCTTTTGATAATCACTTGCAGGCATTGTTGTGATAAGTGAGAGAGGCAGGGGATAACGATGGCGACACAGGATACGACATCGATATCAATACTCGCTAAGCAACAACTGGCACAAGCAGGCATTGAGCTACAGGTTACTAAAAAACGTGTCAAAAATATCAATTTTCGTCTAAAGCCTTATCTGTTGATGGTGTCTGTACCAGTATCTATGAGTACAGCACAGATTGCACAGGCCATTGCTCAGCGCGTATCATGGGCAGTGGCTAACCATGCACAAGTATTGGAACAATATAAGCGTAAACAGCACACCTTAACTGAGTCCTCAACTGCCAATAGCCCGCTGTTATTATGGGGGATAGCACAGTCCTTTACACTCAGCCCTGATGACACAATCGCCTATTATCGGCAACAGCTCTCCGACGTTATCCCTTCTTTGTTTGACAAATGGCAACCCATCGTTGGTGCCCGTGCCAATGAAGTCCGCCTAAAAAAAATGCATACACGCTGGGGCAGCTGCAATACGCGTGTGCGTCGGGTCTGGTTATCTGTCTACCTTCCCGCTTATCCCATTGAATGCACCGAATATGTCATCGTCCACGAGCTGTGTCATTTGCATCATGCCAATCATAGTTCTGCATTTTGGCAGACTGTAGCGACAGCGATGCCAGATTATCAGCATTGGCATAATATGCTGGCAGGTAAAACGGGAAAGCTAGATTAAATCTAATCTTCAATATCTGTAACGTTAATAAGCCAAACATGCTAAATTATAACGGTGTATTTTGTACCGTTTAAATGAAATTTAGAGTTTATGATAGAGTCAGGTGGATAAGGATATTCTATGAACAATGTCAATCAGGCTGATTTTTGGCAGCAGCGTTATGAGCAAGACCGTATCGGTTGGGACATGGGAGAGGTATCACCACCGCTCAAAGCTTATATTGATCAGTTACCTGAGGCTGCGAAAGGTCAGACGATTTTAGTACCGGGTGCGGGCAATGCATACGAAGTAGGTTATCTGCATGAGCAAGGTTTTACCAATGTTACCTTGGTTGATTTTGCACCTGCTCCGATTGAAGCATTTGCTGAGCGTTATCCCGACTTTCCAGCTGAGCATTTAATCTGCGCAGATTTCTTTGGTTTATCGCCTGAGCAACATCAGTTTGATTGGGTACTTGAGCAGACATTTTTTTGTGCGATAAATCCAGCACGCCGTGATGAGTATGTCGAGCAAATGGCTGCGTTGCTAAAACCTAAAGGTAAGCTGATCGGTCTGCTATTTGATAGAGATTTTGGGCGACAAGAACCACCATTCGGTGGCACGAAAGAAGAATACCAACAGCGTTTTGAAAGTCTTTTCGATATCGAAGTAATGGAGCCGAGCTATAACTCGCATTCTGCACGGCAGGGTAGTGAGCTATTCGTTAAGCTGCGCGTGAAGTAGTGAGTTAATCTCACGCTTGATATTATCCCGAGCTTGCGCTTCTAACTGCTCATAGTAATAGTCAGTCAGATAGAGTTTGGGATGTGCTAATAACCCTTTTAAGACGGCCATTCGTCCGGCGCAATAATCTGCTATCGGAACATGCAGGTATTCTTGGCGTACCGCTTTGGCATATTTCTCATATGCCGACCACGAGGTACCCAAAATACTTAAATCGATATCCAATAAATACGCTGCATCGCTATAGCTGTTTTTCTCTTTAGCTATGTCTGACCATTCATCAATCTTGTCAATTTCATGGCTAGCAGTCATCATAATCAGGGCATATATATGTCGGCATTGATCAGCGTCTAAATAATGCCCTAACACTTCTACTGCAAATTCTGCACTTTTTAGCTCATTGTCTGAGCGTGTCGGCTCATATATCACATCATGATAATACATTGCTAATGCGATAATATCTGGCTCGTTAAAGTGGGGTTTAATCTGTTCGAACTGTCCAAATAATTGCTGAATATGGTGCAGGGTATGATAGGCGCGTTGTTCTTCGTTATAACGCACAGCGATATCTTGCCAGAGTGCTTGTGCTTCTTTTGGCGTGACATCCCTGTTAATAGCAGATAGATGAACATAGAAACGATTGCCTAGCTCAGTGTTCATTTGCGACAACTCGTTCATATTCATCCTTTATAACCTACCATTTATACTTTATTGGCCGCATCTTCAAAAGCTTGCTTGAATACTTTGCCAAGCAGATTGACATCATCGACACGGGCGTAATTCAGACGGGTGACAAAGGCAATATGGCGATGAGGGCCTTGCTCAGCTAATGGTACCGCAACGGCATTTTGGTTTTGTAGATGAAGTTGATCTAATGCCATCTCTGGTACTAACGTTGTGCCCATATTGGCAAGTGCCATTTGAATAAGTGTGTTCAAACTGGCATCTGAGAAACTTGATTTCATCTGTGCACGATCAAAATGACAGACAGAGAGCGTCTGGTCGGTCAAGCAATGCCCTTCGCCCAGCAGCATGAGATTGGCAGTTGCTAGCTCATCTGCATTGATGGTTTCAAGCTTGGCATGCACGTCTTCTTTTGGGAATACAGCAAAGAAATCCTCGCTCCAAAACTCAAAGCTATGTAGTCCATCTACCGCATAAGGTAATGCAATAATAGCAGTGTCGATATGACCGTAACGTACTTGCTCTAGCAAGCGCTCTGTCTGTTGCTCAACGATGGTCATGCGAAACTCTGGATGGTGAGCTCGCAGGGCAGGCAATACTTTCGGTAGCAGGTACGGCGCAATCGTTGGAATGATGCCGACGGTCATCGGATATGCAAGCGGTGATTGATGGCTGTGGGCACGTGTGGTCAAATCACTAACCTCAGAAAATACTCGCTGCGCCCGCGTTAGAATGTCTTCGCCAATAGGGGTAATCAATACTTGCTTATTGTTACGCTCAAAAATCTGTGTATCCAACTGCTTTTCTAACTCGGCAATACCCAAGCTCAGCGCAGACTGAGAGATGTTACAGTCTTCCGCTGCACGTTTAAAATGACGGTGTTTGGCCACTGCTAAGGCAAACTCAAGCTGACGTAAAGTAATCATAAAACCTCTCTATTAATGGGCTTTTAACAAGGTACACTGTGGTGACTTATTTGGTGTATCCGTTCGATATCTGACCTTGGTGTCACCTTAATGTAATCTATGTGTTATATAGTCAATGACGTATCACGCACTGATGATAAAAAATAGAGATAATAGTTTAACAAGTTTAATAAAACAAAACATCACATTAAAAACTTTTAACTGGATTAACGATAGAATTCGCGTATAGTCTGTCAGGTAGCCCAAAGTACTAAAGGCTTAACAGAAACATTCATACCAATAAACTCCAATTAACTTAACTATAAAGGAGCCAATCATGGCGTCTATCATCAATCAAGAAATCCCAGAATTTTCAGCAGATGCGTACGTAAACGGTGAGTTCAAAACTATCACTTCAGAAGACGTAAAAGGCAACTGGGCTATTTTCTTATTCTACCCAGCCGATTTTACTTTTGTTTGCCCAACTGAACTTGAAGACATGGCAGCTCATTATGACGAGCTAAAAGGCCTAGGCGTAGAAGTATACTCAGTATCAACTGACACTCATTTCACGCACAAAGCATGGCATGATTCTTCAGATGCAATCGGTAAAGTACAGTATCCAATGATCGGCGATCCTACTGGTAAAATCACCCGTGGCTTCAACGTTATGATCGAAGAAGCTGGTCTAGCTGAACGTGGTACGTTCCTAGTAGATCCAGATGGCTTGATTCAGGTTGCTGAAATCCATGCTGGCGGTATCGGTCGTAGTGCAAAAGACATGCTACGTAAAGTGAAAGCAGCACAGTACGTTCGTGAAAACGATGGCGAAGTTTGCCCAGCAGCTTGGGAAGCTGGTCAAGAAACGCTAAAACCAAGTCTTGATCTTGTTGGTAAAATCTAAGTAATGGCTTAATCAGTCAAATTATTTAGATATTTGTAGTGTTGTATATAAAGCTATTGGTTATATCAGTGTTATGAATAAAGACCCCATCAGCATAAGTTGATGGGGTCTTTTTATGTCGTTTACTAATCAGAGTTTTTATTGCGTAATCATAAATGATGTATTAAGCATGAGATTGTAGTTTGTTTTTATCGATTATTTTATAAATCTCATCTTTTAGTTGCAGCTTTCGCCGCTTCATTTGTTCTATTTCTTCATCACGGCTAGCATGCTTTACCAAATCTTTTTCCAGATGATTAATCTGTTGATCAAGCTGAGTATGCTCATCAAAAATATTGGCAAAATGGCTGTCTTTTTGCCTAAGTTCAGTAATAACATCTCGGTTGTCTTGCAAAGTATCAGTCTTTCTCATGTGTTCATCCTTGTTATGAAGCGCAAGCTAACAATAAGCATCCGCGCATTGTCGTTATGATTTTGAGACTTGATTTTTATTAAGCCAAAACGCTCACTCAATATTGATAAGGCTTAATACCAGCAGAGAGGCCTCATGATAAACCTATGAAAAAGCCAATCTGTTACGAGACAAATAAGAATTTTTCTTATCGGCCTTACTTGATTGTAGCGAAAAAACAACCTCTATACTATGATAATTAATCTGCATATGGATTAATATTTAATTTTAAATAATGATCTACGATTGGTTTTATAAAACATAAGGTTTGAGTTTCTCAGCTTGCCCAAATCCTTCAAACCTATGATAATAGAGACATCAAAGGGCATAAGCTTATTGCCTATAATATTTTAGACAACATTATTAATACTAAATAATCCCTATTTGAACGCGCAACATAACAGTTGCCGTTACATATCCAGTAATGAAGAGGAACAAACATGATAGATCAAGGTTTATTAGACGCGATTAAGAGCTACAGTGAAAACATGACTCGTCCTATTACTTTTGTATTGGGTAGCGGTGAGCATAGTAAGCGTGCCGAATTGATTGATTTTTTGACTAAAATTGCTGGTACGACGGATAAAATCAATTTTGATGCGACAGCGAATGATGACAGTTTGCCAAGCCCAATCAGTTTTAAAGTAGTTGGCCATATCGATGGCGTATTGACAGATACGGGTATCGTCTTTAGCGGTATTCCAGGTGGTCATGAATTTACCTCGCTTATTTTGGCTATCTTGCAAGCGGGCGGTCATACGCTAAAATTGGATGAAGGTATCCAGAAGTTAATCAAGCGTTTTAATAAGCCCTTACAGTTCCAAACCTATGTATCTCTGTCGTGCCATAGCTGCCCAGAAGTGGTCCAAGCGTTAAACCAATTTGCGCTACTCAATGATGACATCAGCAATGAGATGATCGACGGTGCATTGTTCCAAGAGCAGGTAGAAGCGAACAATATCCAAGGTGTACCAGCGGTATTTTTAAACGGTAAGCCATTTGCTAATGGTTTGATTGACACTGCTAAATTGATCGGAAAATTGCAAGAGCAGTTCCCTGATTTATTGTCAGAAGTAGAAGACGATGCTGAGCAACTAGAGCAGCAAGACGTTACTATCATCGGTGCTGGTCCTGCAGGTGTGGCGGCAGCTATTTATACCGCTCGCAAAGGCCTAAAAGTAACTATGGTTGCTGATCGTATCGGTGGTCAGGTCAAAGACACGCAAGACATCGAAAACTTGATTTCGGTACCATTAACGAACGGTACTGACTTATCAAACAACTTTGTTAAGCATCTGCACGAATACAACATCACGCTAAAAGAACACGTGAGCGTGAAAGAAATCAGTGAAACTGAAGATGAGAACTACCGTATCCATCTGAATACTGGTGAGATGTTTGAGACTCGTAGTATTATCCTAGCGACAGGTGCTCAATGGCGTAAGCTTGGCGTACCGGGCGAAGATGAGAACATCGGTAAAGGCGTAGCGTTCTGTGCTCACTGTGATGGACCTTTCTTCAAAGGTAAAGATGTATCGGTCGTTGGTGGTGGTAACTCTGGTATTGAAGCCGCGATTGATTTATCAGGTATCGTGAAACATGTCACGGTATTCGAGTTTGCTGACGACTTAAAAGCGGATCAGGTGCTCATCAACAAGGCCAAAGAAAAAGCCAATATTGACATCATTACCAGCGCGGCGACCAAAGAAATTAAAGCCACAGACGGTAAAGTTAGCTCTATTGTTTATGAAGACCGCAACTCGGGTGACACCAAAGAGTTAGATTTGGCAGCGGTGTTTGTACAAATTGGCTTAGTACCGAATACTGGATTTATCAAAGGTTTTGTTGATTTGAACCGTTTCGGTGAGATTGAGATTGATGAGCGCTGCCGTACGGATCGCAAAGGTATCTTTGCTTGTGGTGATGTAACGACTGTTCCTTTTAAACAGATCAACATTGCGATGGGTGAGGGTAGTAAAGCAGCACTGTCAGCGTTTGAATATTTAGTCATGCAATAAGCTGTTTAGATAGAAACTGTAAAGTACTAAAGTTAGCCTAAGAAGCCACCTCTTTTGAGGTGGTTTTTTTATGTTCACTAAAATCAGTTCTTATTCCGAATCAACGCAATAACTGGTAGCGCAATCACATACATCAACACACCATATACCGCCGCAGGCAAAGCGATGGCAGGCAGGCCAACAGCTGTTCCCATAATGATAGGTGCTAAAGTAATCGCAGTCGTACTGTTCTGAATGCTCGTCTCTATAGAGATGGTTTTGGTATCAAACCAGCTCAGCTTTAATAATTTAGAAGTCAAAATACTAAATATAAATAAAGCCATAATGATAAGGACAAGCTCAAGCCCCATTGATGTCAACTGTGACTTTAGCAGCTCCCAGTTAGAAGCGATGGCAGCGAAGACTATCAATATGAAAAAGATACTGGCCAAGCCATTTAAAACACTGCTCCTACGTACCATAAAATCGGTGAATTTATAGCGAGCGAGCATACCAAGGGTAACCGGTAACGTTGTCAAGAGAAACATGACAGCGCCAATCTTTACCGCGCTAATAGAGCCCGTTTGGTCTTGCATAAAGTGGTTAAAAGCTAAGGTGATTAGAATAGGCAAGGTAATGACAGATAATAGGCTGACCACGCCAGTGAGGGCGACTGACAGCGCGACATTGCCTTTGGCATAATAGGTGAGCATGTTGCTCGTGACGCCGCCTGGACAAAAGCTAATCAGCATAATGCCAAAAGCGATTTCTGGTGGTGGTGCCATTACTAAAATCACTGCCAAAGCAATCAAAGGCACGAAAATAACTTGATTGACGAGGCCTACAAAAAAAGCTTTGGGGTAATTGACGATAACCTTAAAGTCACTGGGTTTTAGCCCTGTTCCTAAGGTAAACATAATGTAGGCAAGAGCCAGTGGGAGTAAAGCCAGAGCAGTACCGCTCATAAAACATTCCTTGTTGAATTAAAAGCCATATTAAAATGACTTTCTAAATAGATCACATTCCTTGTGTCTCTATCATCTTAAGTGTTATTAAAAATTTAGTAAACCTTTCACCTAAAGTTTGATGTGGGTTCGATTCAGTTTTACTCCGCTAATGCACCAACCAATGAGACTATCTGGCCCGCTTCATCTTCTTCAATGATGCGAGTTTCTGTAAGCGCAGCATTTCGCCACGCTTGTATATGAGGGTTGTTTAGCATTGCCTCGCAGTACTGCTTGGTCATTGGTTTTAACTTTACGCTTGAGGCATCCGCATAAGTCTGCAAGCGTAGAACCACAGGGGCAAAAAACGCATCGGCAGCCGTAAATTGACCAAACAGATAGCTGTCTGTTGAGCGACTTTTTAAACAATCTGCAAAGATATCTTCTATACGAGCGATGTCACTCAAACATGCAGCACTTGGCTGTATTTTCGCCGTGGCTCTGATATTCATCGGCATCTCACTACGAATACCCATCAGCCCTGAATGCATCTCAGCAACGATACTCTGGCAATAGGCGCTATTTATTCTGTGGCTATTATCATCAGTAGTGTCAGCGTCAGATTTGCTCAACCCCGTCCAAATATCTATATCTGTCAGGTAATCATTGGCATGAATGGCAATCGCTAAAGTATCCCATACCGTCACCTTATCATCACCTTGACCATATACTAAAACGGGCACTTTGCCCGTTGGCGCGTGCTCGTCAAGAATTTGCTTAGATGACGGATGAAGCAACTCGATCAGATGCTCATCAAAATCAATGTCGAATGCCTTTAGCAATAACCAAGCCCGCAATGACCATGACGAATAGTTTTTATTACCAATAATGAGTAGAGGTCTTTGTGAATGTCTCATAACGGTTTCCTATTAAGTTTTATAAGTAGCATTTAATTATATTCTCAGCACTACAATCTTATTAGTACGATATTCTATTAGTATAGGAGCAATAGCAAGCTCATTATTAATGATAGCTATAACAGAAAACGCCCATCCAAATGTTGGATGGGCGCAAGTATTAATGATCTATGATGATTGTCTTAATGCATCAATCAACGAATTAATCGTCTAACAAATCCATTTGCTTGGCTGCTTCATAGATACCGTTTGAGCGGTTACCCGTACGGCAGAATATCAACATTGGCTGTTCAGCTTGATTAAAAAAGTCCGCAAACGTTTCGACGTGGGTTTGATTTAGCTCATTACCTGCAAAAGAAATTTCTTTATAAGCAAGTCCTGCTTCTTTCGCAGCGGCTTCAATATCAGCGCTGGTCGGTTGATTTGGTTCTTCACCATCTGGACGGTTATTGATGATGGTTTTGAAACCGTTTTCAGCAATCATCGGTACTTGGTCAGGGGTGATTTGTCCAGTAAAACTAACTTGATGGCTCATAGGAGCTCCTTGTTATTTTTTATATGAGAGAATGAAGTGTTTGGTCTTTAATGACTGTACTAAGCCTAAGCTGAATGCGCAAAATTCTAAAGATGAGCTATGTAAACATCGTAACAGTCTTTATAAATTCAACGATTTTATAGCAGACCTTGCATTAAGGCACTTTGATAAAGCAGTTTGGCGCGTGCACCAGTACCACAGAACATAAGTATAGGTTTGGGCATAGAGTGATAAAAATCAGCAAACTGTTCGACAGTCAGCATGCTCAAGCGCTCATCATCAAACGGCAGATGATGATAGGTTAAATTAGCGTTTGCAGTGGCACTGGCAAAGTCACAGCTATTCGGCTGCGTTTCTGTCTCAGCATCAGGACGAATATTGAGCACAGAGCGGTAGCCAAGCTCAGCAATTTTGAGACATTGGCTTGGATAGATTTGCTTATAGATAGTGATGTTATCGGTCATAAGTCGCTTCGGTTACGGGTATAAAAAGGCATTTGAAGATAGAAGTATGGCTAGGTGCCGTCTCTCTATAATATGTTTAATGACTAGCATAACACAGCTTTTATCATAGCTATATCTTGCCACAGACAATAATGGTCATTGATTTAGCCTATAAGCGTTGGTTCATATATCCTTTAGCGCATCTACTGCATCCATCGTACTCAAATAAACGTGTCCTGAGAGGTCGGTGATCACAGGTGTTTGCTCAATGATATCCATGACCGGCCCTTTGATAAAGCTGAAATTTAAGTGCTTATCCTGAATTAGTAGCTCTTTATTTAAGCTGATGAGCATCTCTTGTCCAGTCAAATCAATGTGATTGACGGCTGACATGATAAGGACAATCTCGTACGCTTGAGGGTATTGTTGGGTGGCATGTATCACGCGGCGGTGTACGGATTCACTATTACCAAAAAACAAGCTTTCATCGACACGTAGCATCAATAAGTGACTAAACGTCAGCACATCATGACGATTGATATTGCGAAAGTGCCCCGTACCGGCTAGCTGTCCGACGATAGCCACATGTGGTTTGCTCGATTGCCAAATCAGGCTAGCAAAAGACACCATAAGACCAATGACTAGGCCTGTATTTAGACCAAATATCAGCACACCTACAAATGCCGCCATAAAGCTAGCAGCATCTAGACGGTCACGTTGCCATGCTGACTTCAATGTCGTGATATCAATGAGGCTGATAATAGAGGCCATGATGGTCGCGCCTAATATCGCATAGGGCAGGGGTGATAATGCACTACCAAAAGCGATCAAGGCTGCAATCATAACCAGCACCGTTACCAAGCTGGCAACAGGCGTTTTGGCACCTGAGTCAGCATTGATAGCAGTGCGAGAAAATCCGCCAGCGACTGCAAAGCTTTGAAAGAACCCACCTGCAATATTGGCAAAGCCAAGTCCAGTCAGCTCACGATTGGCGTTAAAGCTTTCACCGCGTAGACGGGCATAATTGCTAGCGACTGAACTGCTTGAGACAAACACAATCAGCGCCATTAGCCCTGCGCTAGGTAATAAGTTGAGGGCGACATCGAAGTTGGGTACATAGGGAAAGGTAAAGGTCGGTAGCCCTTGCGGAATATTACCAATCGTTGCCACACCGCTTGTGGTCCAGTGTAAGCTCATACTCATGACAATCGCAATACTGAGTAGGATAAGCGGAAACAAACGCTCTGCCCATTTAGCATACGTAGATGGTAACCAAGATTGCCATACCCATTTACTTGCATAGCGGTTGGCAACCAAAAGAGCAAAAGCGATCACACCAATAAGTAAGGTGAGCGGATGCAGCTGACGAGCATACAGTTGCATACTGGATAAATAGCCAAATAAGCCATTTCCCGCTATGGGAATAGCCGTTAAGTATTTCAGCTGACTGACAAAGATAAGCACCGCAGCACCACTGATAAAACCAGCAGAAACCCCGCGACTGATAAACTGCATGATCCAACCAAGCTTCAGCCAACCAGCTAGCGATAACATCGCCCCAACCATCAATGATAACAAGCTAGCCATCAACACATACTGTTGAGAGCCTTCTGCAACATAAGGATGCAGACTACTGGCCGTCATAATCGCAGTGATAGCGACAGGCCCCACCGCTTGAATATTACTTGAGCCTATCCATGCATAGACCATGACAGGTACGATAGCGGCGTATAGGCCATATACAGGGGGCAGCCCTGCTAGCACCGCATAGCCTAAGCTTTGTGGAATCACGAGCACACCAACGACCAATCCTGCGATGACGTCAGTCGGCAGCGCAGACAGCTTATATTGACGCAGCCAAGCAGGAATTAGATGAGTGGCAATAGAAGGCATAACAATACCTCGTCAGAATAAAAAAGCAATTATCATCTAGCGTGCAAGCTATACGCCTGTTTTGGCGCAAAAGCGTTGATAAAGTAGTTCTAGTACGGCTAAAGCATCTTCGCTGACGATGCTATAGTAAATTTGCTTACCTTCACGGCGTGTCGAGACCAGCCCATCTTTGCGCAAAATACCGAGTTGCTGTGACAAGCTTGGTTGGCCAACACCGACTAAGCTTTCCAGTTCACTGACGCAATACTCTCCTTGAGTCAGCTGACATAGCAGTAACAGGCGATCAGGATGCGAGAGTGACTTTAACAACTGGCTGGCCTGCATCGAGGCTTGTTTCATTTGTGTGGCAAGATCTTGAGGGGCAAAATCTGCGTCACTGTATGACATATTGCCATCAGTATTCGCTGTAGATGTGCTCAGTGCTGAAGTATTCAGAGCGAGCTCCTTATATAGAATATAAATAGTACTACGAGTAAACGTAATTGATTATCAATTATATTACAAGTTTTATCAAGTTATATTTATTTACATTATATAAATTGATAAAATGTATAGTGGTTGCTATGTTAGTATGCATAGTCAATTAATATGGCGCTGCAGATATGAGAACCAAGCGCATATTATACTTAAGAATCTATAAAAAACTAAAATATTCATAAAAATGCAAAGAGGCAGCCATGCAAGTCCATTCATTCTTACATAGCGATACAGAGACCTATACTCATGTACTGGCAGATGTTCAGAAGCAAGTGTGTGCCATCATTGATCCGGTATTAGATTTTGATGCCAAGTCAGGACGTACTGGCACTAAGAGTGTCGATGAGGTGATTGAGTTTGTCCGTGAGCATGGTTGGAAGCTGGTTTATATTATAGAAACCCATGCCCATGCAGATCATATCTCCGGTGCTGCCCACGTCAAAGAGTTGCTAGGTGGTCAGCTAGTCATAGGTCAGCATATCACCGAAGTACAAAAAATATTTAAGCAAATCTTTAATTTCGATACCAGTTTTCGCACCGATGCCAGTCAATTCGATATTTTGACAGATGATGGTGAGACATTGGCGCTTGGCGATATCACCATTACGGTTATGTATGTACCAGGTCACACGCGAGCTGACATGGCGTATGTTGCTGCTGATAATGAAAAAACAGTGGTCTTCGTCGGAGATACCTTGTTTGCACCAGATGTGGGTACGGCTCGCTGCGATTTTCCAGGTGGGGATGCCAAAACCTTATATCATTCAATCAAAAGGCTGCTAGCACTCTCTGAAGATACGATGATGTATCTATGTCATGACTATCCAAGCAAGGGCCGCAAACACTGTCCAACCACTACCGTGGCAGCGCAAAAATTGGGTAATATCCATGTGAAAGAGGGTATTAATGAAGCAGAATTTGTAGAAATGCGTGAGCGCCGTGATGCTACGCTTGATATGCCGCGTCTAATTATTCCTTCGGTACAAGTTAATATCGATGCGGGTCACTTTCCAAAACCAGAAGACAATGGCATCCGCTATCTAAAGATACCGATTAATGCGCTCGGTGAGTAAACCACACCGCGCCATGATTGACCATTGTTACCTAATAATTAAACCATAAAGGATACAGCCATGAAAATGAATATTGGAAGTACTGAACGGTTATTACGTATTATTGCTGGCGTGGTGATTATCGGATTAGGTATGTATTATGGAAGTTGGTGGGGCATGATAGGCTTGGTGCCTTTGCTAACAGGACTATCACGCTTCTGTCCGTTGTACAGCATGCTTGGTATGAATACCTGCAAGCGCTAAGGTCGGTAATAACTGGAGATAGCAATGAACCCTTACGAACGTTATGTATTGCCCAAGCTAATCGATGTCGCTTGTAGCGCAGGTAATGTGATGAAAGCGCGGTCTAAAATTGTTCCTCAAGCGCTAGGTGAAGTACTCGAAGTTGGGATTGGTAGCGGTTTGAATCTACAGTATTATGATGCCAAACGAGTCACTTCTATTATTGGTATCGACCCAGCGGCGCAGATGCAGACGCTCGCACGTAAGCGGGCGAGTGACATTAGCATTCCAGTTGAAGTGATAGCAGTGGATGTCCAAGGCATTCACGCTGATACGGATCGATTTGATACGATTGTGATGACCTTTACTTTATGTAGCATCAATGATCCGGTATCGGCACTTCAAGAAATGGCACGAGTGCTAAAACCTGATGGTCGCTTGTTATTTTGTGAGCATGGCTTAGCGCCAGATCTTTCTGTTGAGCGTTGGCAGCATCGATTGACGCCTTTTTGGAAACCTATGGCGGGAGGGTGTCATCTAGATCGTGATATTCCAGCGCTAATTAGAGCAGGTGGTTTTGTCATCGATGAGTTAAGCGAAGCATACTTGCCAGGTCCACGACCAATGAGTTATGTGTATAGTGGTGTGGCAGCGCAAGTGGTATAGAAAATGTCCATGAATAATTATAATAAATTTGCTTGTATAATCAATCTATACAAGACGAACTGTTAAGACAATAGAATAATTAGAATAGGAATCAAATTATGAGCGAACAAAGTTTTCATTTAGTATGCCCACATTGTCATGCGACCAACCGCGTACCAGCAGTCAGATTAAGTGCTGAACCAAAATGTGGTAAATGTGGTCAGCCACTACTGACGGCAAGCCCTCACGAGTTGAACGCGCAAACGGTCAGCAAATTCATTCAAAAGAATGATGTGTTGACCATCGTTGATTTTTGGGCAAGTTGGTGTCAGCCTTGTATTATGATGGCGCCGCAATTCAAAGTGGCCGCCAGTCAATTGCCGCAGGTAGTTTTTGCAAAGATACAAACAGATAAATATGAGCAAGCAGCAGCCCCTTATAATATCCGCAGCTTGCCGACCATGGTTGCTTTTAGAGGCGGTAAAGAAATCGCGCGGCAGTCAGGCGCGCTGCCTAGCGACCAAATCGCCCAGTGGGTGCGAAGCTTGAGCGCTTAAGCTTCAGATAAGTTTATAGTCGTGATAATTAGTCATAAAAAAGCCAATACGCGATCAACGTATTGGCTTTTTTTTAATCACTACAACTGTCTAACACTATGGACACTCGAAGCTATCGAATATAGCTCATCTTATTTAGATGCTACTCACCATAAATCTTGATACCGTTGACGAAGCTACAACGTTGAATACGTGCAGATTGTACTATGGCATCACTCTCGCCATAGAGCCGTGATAACTTGGCATCGCGTGCTTGAGTACTGTTGCTTTTGCCAAGACCAAAGCTGATGTTAGGAGAGATACCCCAACGCCCTGCAGAAATTCCAACACCCACACCTGAGGCAGATAAGCTTGACTGCTCGTTACGTGCTGCGTCTGCATAGCGATTAACACGAGTATATTCTTGGCTGAGTGCTTGGCAATCGTAGTTTTGATAGGTGCTTGGCGGCACATACTGCGGTGTGACATTACCTGTAGAAGCACAGCCTGAGAGCCCCAAAATACCAGCTGTGGCTAGTAACGTCGCTGTAGTAAGAGTTTTCATGGTGGCTCCATTAGGCTGAATTATTGTCTTTGTATGTATTCAAGATAGCAAAAATAATGTGATTAAGATATTGAAAGTCCATCGATTATCCAATATTTTGCCTCTTATTATGTTTGCTATATGTGCAACTTTAATACGGCAGACGGATCAAAATAAATTGCCAGGCTTTGTAAAGGCCAGTACTACAATACCAAAATACGCGATACCCGCAATGACAATACCCGCTTTTCTTTGGGCAGGTGTTGCATGATTCTTGAATGCTTTTACACTAGCGCTAATAGCAGTGAAGAGCAAAATTATTTTGGCGAATGCCCATTGGACAGGGGCGTTGACACTCATTAGCTGCATGAGCATCACTGCGCCTGATACGATAATGAGCGCATAGAGAATATGAGACGCTATCTTCACCGCACGTGGCGCTCGTCTATTAGAGCTTAATACTAAATAACTCTGGTATATAAATACCACAATGATCAGTAATGCCATTAGCATATGTAAATGTTTCATTGAATATGGTTTTCCTTAAATTTGCATTGGTCAGCTTGTTTATAGTATTCAATTATTATATGAAAACATGTGATCTAAACAACAACATTCTAAGCTTTGTTTTGTCCAGCGCATAACGGGCTATCAGGGCTTTGGCCTTGCCACTCAACGGGAGTATAAGCATGAATAGCTAGAGCATGTACTTGACCACCTTGTGAGGTCAATAGTGCATGAACCAATCCATATACAAGCTGATGTCGTGCGACCAAGCGCTTGCCTTCAAAAGCGTCACTGACAACAGTGAGCTTAAAGTGGCTTTCTTTACCATCGAAATAACCAGCATGATTCATTGACTCATTTAATAGTTCTAAATGTTGTGGCTGTAAAGATTGTAGCTCCGCATTAAGTGCATCAGCAGTGGGTGTAGTTGTCATAACAATCCTTCCATATGTTTTGCTTAACAGTATTTTTTTCAATAATATTTAGCAATGTGTAGATAATATATTTTGTACATTATAGCAGACGCAATTATCTAAACTGCGTGCTCTTAAACTCCGTAGACAAATCAATCGCTCTTACTCGCCATTCATATGGCTAAAAAATATAGTCATCAGTGATAAAGCACTTAATTGCGATACGCTCAATTGCCAAGCTTAATAATTACTATCTTTGCTGATTAAAAATGAAAAGAGCAGAGCACAATACTTAATGTGAACTCTGCTCTTATAATCTATAAATATGGACTCAAAGCGTGATATTTACAAATAAGTTCTGACTAACGACGAGCTTGCTGATACAACGGCATTACTTTAGGCATCAATGATTGTAGTTGAGAAATACGATTGCTACTAGATGGGTGAGTGCTTAAGAATTGTGGTGGCTCACCTTCGCTTGCTTTCTGCATTTTTTGCCATAAGCTGACCGCTGCCTGTGGGTTGTAGCCTGCACGTGCCATCAGCTCAAGACCAATTTGGTCAGCTTCAGACTCTTGAGTACGACTATGGGGTAGGCTCAAACCTAAATTGCCAGCAGTACCTGCTAACTCAGCCTGTCCTTGTGATAAGCCAAATATACTGGCAGCCACACCAATACTTGTTTGCGTCGCATATTCACGCGACAGACGCTCACGTGAGTGTTCACGTAGCGCATGTGACATTTCATGTCCCATAATCGCTGCAATCTCATCGTCAGTTAGGCTCAAGCGGTCGATAATACCTGAATAAAACATAATCTTACCACCAGGTACAACAAAAGCATTCAGTTCATCAGATTGGATAGTATGCACTTCCCAGTCCCACGCTGCCGCATCTGTACGGTAGGTACCAACTTGGCCGATTAAACGATTAGCAATAATCTTTAGACGATTAAGCTGAGCTGTATTTTTGTCCAGTACGCCCTTTGATTTGGCTTCTTTCAGCGTATTCGCATAGCTTTCCGCTGATAACTGAAGGACTTGCTCACTAGAAACTAATAGCAGCTGCTGACGGTTGACACCAACGGCACCCGTGTTGGTCGTGCTAGTACAGCCTGCTAAAGTCAGTGTGGACAGTGACACTGCCATCACGGTAGTGGTCAGTAGCTTTTTCATAAAAATATCCTCGCTGTAAATGATAAAAGTAAAAGTTGTACAAAGTATATATCTATAAAATAGGTCAAATGATAATTCTTGGCTAGTATGTGGCCAGCACTTATTACTCGATTTATCTGTCTTAATAGTAAAATTCTACCCGAACTGGCATTGCCCATAAGTATAATAATGTTAATAGCCTAAAACCAATGTAGAAACAGTAACAACATAACGTATGATTGTAAGTGGAATATCATCAAACATTGCTTGCTCTGCTACTGTATCAACTTTGCTATACGTATTATCTCTACTTGGTTGGTTTGTATCGAACACCTTGATTTTTGACAGTTATCGTATGTATTAGAGTGGAAAATATTTTTAAGGTTTATTTATAGAATAACGTAGCGATGCACTCCGAAAATAGCAGTTTGGCTGAGGGTCATAGACGCGATTAAACATAGTTCATGATGACGGTACATAATATTTTCATCATTAGTAAAAAATAATGATGATTTTATTAAATGAGATAGTTATTATAAAATCAATTACTTATAGGTAGACTCTCTAGAAATAGAGACTTAAAGTGAAAATATTAGAAATAAATATGAAAAAAGGTGTTGACACACTCAGGAATTTTGATAGAATAGCCAGCCTATCGAGACGGAGTTGTTGTTAACAACACTACAATTCGATAATCAGCGGGAATAGCTCAGTGGTAGAGCATAACCTTGCCAAGGTTGGGGTCGAGAGTTCGAATCTCTTTTCCCGCTCCAAATATGGCTTGAAAAAGCGCAAAAAGCCTCACTTCACAGTGAGGCTTTTTTTTATGGATAAAATTTGGTCGAGACTGATTATAAACAACCACTCATTCGTATTCAAAGCATTTGGCCGATGAATCCAGTAGAAGTACAGGGTACCAATAAAAAGCCAGCAACCAGTAGAGAGTATGGCTACAGACGAAACCAGTAAACCCTTAAATATCTCAAACCAACCTGCATCATAAGGGCGCATCATGCCTCCAAGAATCCTCACCCATATCACCTCTCAGCAAGCCTTCATCATATCAGCAATCGTCATCGCCATCATGGG